>OY969573.1:0-3933080 GCA_963701175.1 uncultured Solirubrobacteraceae bacterium
CATCCCGACCAGGCTCCACTGTTCGCTGACCGGCGCCTGCAGATCGGCCTCGAACGCGTTCGGGGCGTGCGCGACCGCACCCGACACCAACGGTTCCTGGGATTCCACGAGCAGATGCTGATCATCGGCGGAGAACCCCGCAACCCACAACTCGAATTCTTCTGTCCCGGTGCCGGGTGCCGTGTGCGCGAGCCAGCGGTAGCGCGGCTCCCCGCCCATGGGTTCGGTGTAGCGCACATAGAAATTACGACCGGGTAGCGCCTGCGGCGCCAGCAACACACCAAAAGCCTGGAGCTCGATCTTGGAGAGGTCTTCGCTGACCCCTAGTTTTTCCGCTTCCGAGGCTTCGCAGGGAAAGATCCCTTCCGTTGCCCACCCACCGCCGTCGAGCGAGCTGATGTACTCCGGGGCTGTGCCCTCCAGTGCGCACGCCTGCGGGAACGGCGTGATCGAGTAGTAGCTCACGCGGTCCCCCGACAGCGAGGCCTGCACGCTACCCGGGAAGCCATGCGCGTCCACCCCGCCCTTATCGACCGGCGAGACCTGCTCATACTCCCGGCAGTCCGGCAACAACGGCAGACCATTGAAACGAAACTGCGCTTCACGCGCCGCCTGATTCGGACAGGAGGCCTGCGCACGGGCCGCGGCGACAGGCAGGGCGAAAACCGCCAACAGAGCGGCAAGCGCCGCGAACGGAACACCGGCCTTGATGCTCATCGCGCCCTCGCTCGCTTCGCGCTCGCCTTCGCTGCGTAGGCCTTGCGCGCCGTCTTTTCACACGCCTGGCGCTTCTTCTTTCTCTTGTCCTTCTTGCAGGCCTTCAGCGATTTGGCGAGCTTCTGGGCGTTGGTGAGCTTTTTAGTGGTCGTCTTGGCGGTCGCGGGTGTTTCGCTGGGTGGTGGGGTTGGGGTGAGGTTGCCTGGGCCGGTGAAGGTGGCGGTCGCCGGGAAAGATTCCGCTTCGGTGGGGGTTTCGGGTTTCGCGGGCTTGCACTGCTCGACGGTTTCACAGACCGGCCGTTCGCACTGGTTCGTGACGGCGTTGAGAACGAAGCCTTTTTCGCACGGCGGCCTTGGTGTCGCACACGATTCACCCGCCAAACACTCGTGCGCGTCATACACAACAACGTCGTCACCGGTATCGGTGGCTAGCAGCGCCTGGCGGGTGAAGAAGAACACATCATCACCGTTAGCCGAAGCGTCACCGAAGTAGTCCGATTCGGGCGCGGTGCCGCTCGAGATCAGGAACAAGCACCCTTCGTCCTGCAGTTCCGACGCGCACGACCCTTCGCCGTCGGCCTCCCACTCGTACACATCACACCCTTCCACCTTCCTTTCCGGGTGCGGTATGCAGCTCCCCCCAGAACCCGAATCGAGATCGCCCGGCACCAGCGCATCCGGTGTCTCGAAGAACACCCGGTTCCCGTTCGCCGAGAGATTCCGCGACAACCACGCCCCCGCGCTACCACGAACGCCGCTGCCTTCGCCCTCCAGCAACACATTCCCTTGCGGCCCGACCGCGCGGTCAGGGTTACACGACACACACGTGAGCTGACCCAGCGACCCTTCCGGGCCGGCCCGATAGCGAAAGAACTCCGAACACACTTCGCGTTCGGCCGCGCAAGGCCCATGATTGTCATACCCCGTCAACGGCCGCCGCGACCCGAACAAGACCGTCCCCCCATCCCCCGTCACCCGCGAACGCTTCTCCACATACGGGAAACCGCGGCCGAGGTAGTCGTTCCAGTCTTCTGCATCGCCATTTTCTTCTCCTTCATCCAGGCGTGCGATGAACGTCACGACCGCCGGACCCGACGGCGGCTGATAGGACTCGTACAGGTTCGCGACTTCGGGTTCGCTGGCGGCGGTTTCGCTGGCTTTCAGGTGTTCGCCTTTGGCGTTGACGTATTCGTATTCGCGCGTGTCGGCAGCGAGCACACCACCGGCCACGAAATACACGCTCGACCCGTCCGCGGAACCACCCAACACGCCCACCACACCGGCGGGGCTACCCGTCAGCGCATCACCACTCACAGACTCCGCGGCCGCGGGTTCGATCATCAGCGAGTGTTCGCCCACCGCCGTGATCCTCGTCCCTCGCTTTAGCCCCGTGCCGGAGATTTCTTCACCGACCCGGAACACCCCTTTGCTCACTTCCAGACCCGTGATTTCGTTGGAGTTTTCGCTCAGGTTCCCGGTCCCCGTCGCCGTCACCGGGGTGACGATCGCTTCCCGCGTGTGCGTCAGCGTGTCATAGCGGTAAAGATCTTCACCTTCGGTGTAGAACACGAACGCGCCATCCGGTGTAGCTTCACGGAAATGCGCCGGCCCCGCGGAGACCGCGGCGGTGCTCTGGCCATCTTCACGGACATACAACCGCCCCGAGGGCAACGCCGTGAAGAACACCCGCGAACCATCCTGCGAGATCGCGCTCCGCGTATAATGTCTTTGTCCGTCCACGGCGCGCCAGGCGTACGCTCCGAGGCCCGCGACCGCCCCGCCAGGCGAGACCACACACGCCGAGCCTTCACAGGATTCATCGCGTTCTTCGCGAGGGATCATCCCGACCAGGCTCCACTGCCCTTCCACCGGGCCAGCCAGGTCGGCCTCGAACACGTTCGGCGCGTGCGCCACCGCGCCTTCGACCAACGGTTCCTCGCTTTCCACCAGCAGATGCTGATCATCAGCGGAGAAACCCGCAAACCACAACTGGAATTCTTCAGTGCCACCCCCCGGCGAGTGCGCCAGCCAGCGGTAGCGTTCCCCACCCGACGGTTCGCTATAGCGCACATAGAAGTTGCGGCCCGGCAACGCCTGCCCCGTCAACGCCGGCCCAAACACCTGCACCTCCGTCTCCGAGAGGTCTTCGCTGACCCCAAGATCTTCCGCTTCCGGGGCTTCACACGGAAACACCCCTTCCGTACCCCACCCACCACCGGCCTGTGAGCTGATGTACGTCGGGTAGCCACCCTCCACCGCGCACGCCCCAGGGAACGGCGTGATCGAGTAATAGCTCACCCGGCCCCCCGACAACGACGCCTCCACGCTACCCGGAAAACCCCGCGCGTCCACGCCATCCGTTTCCACCGGAGAAACCTGCTCATAGGACCGACAATCCGGAAGAGGCGGCAGGCCACTGAAACGAAACTGCGCTTCACGCACCTGCCCATTCGGACACGCAGCCGGAGACGGCGACGCCGGTTCAGCACGAGCAGGGACGGGCGAGAAGACCAGGACGGCCAGCAACGCGGCAAGCGCTACCGGTGCCACGATGCGCAGCGGAGCGATGGGATCAGCCCACGCCGGCAACCGGGTCCGGCGAGACAGCGGATCGAGGACGGGCAGCGGCGCGACGGGCGAGAGCAGAGCCACGGTGCGCATCACAGGGGGAAAATTGTCAGCTGACATCGCTCTGGAGCTCCTCGATGTGCGTTTCACGGGGCATTTACCGGTGGGGGCGCAAACCTGTCGCGGCTCACGCGGTAGGGCGGGCCACCAGCGGTTCCCCGCATTCCTGTTTGCCTCGCGCGCGCGGCTTCGACGGCGTATGCAGCTGCCGTGCGCAAACCGCTGATTGCGGGCAGCCACAGCGGGTAGGATGGAACGCCCTCGAGCGTAGCTGTGGCTGATCGGCGTGAGAGCACGATTTAGATCGAGTTTCCGGCTTGAGCCCTGGGAGATTGGCTTGGAAGGAGGGTCAGGTCCCGCCGGCCGGGCGGCGCCCCGCAACGGTGTGCGAGGCACCCACCCGACGGTGGCGATCAGGTCATCACTTCTCCGTCACCGCCCAGGTGCCGGAGCCTTCTTCGGCGTGTTCTTCGTAGACGTGCAGGAGACCACCGGTGGTGTTGGTCCCTTCTTCTTTCGCGCCGTTGACGGGAAAGACGATCCCTTGTCCGGAGTTGGCGACATGGCCTTCTTTGACTTCGAAGTCCTGAAGCTGGCCGACGTAAATGCAGAGATAGCCGGGAGCGGCCTTGGGTTCGTTGGCTTGGCCTTTATCGCAGTGCGGCCCGCCCTCCGCGTTTTCGGTGATGACTTCGACATGTCCGCCTTCGATGCCCTTTTCGAGAGGGATCGGGAAGGAGATCGGCAGGAGCAAGACATTTTCGGTGCCAGGGCCCTGGTAGCTCCAAATGCCGGTCTCGGTCGCTTCCGGCGGAAGGGTTTTGGTGAAGCCGGTGGTGCCGTTACAGACAGGGACAGAGCCGCTCGCCGAGGTGTACTTCTCGCCGCCGGACGGGCATTCGCCCGCGGTGGCGGGGACGCCGGTGACGGACGTGCCGGGGGAGCCGTTGCTGCCCGGGCCGCCCTGGGGGCCTTTTTCACCCGGGCCGCCCGGGGTGCCGTTCGCGCCGTTGGTGCCGTTCGCGCCGGCCGGGCCCGCCGGGCCGGCCTTGCCCTTCAAGGAGGACAGGACAGAAGGCTTTATCTGCTTGGTAGAGGTGATCAGGTAGTGGGAGGCGGCCAGGGCCCCGCCGGACATGGCGAAGACGAGGGCCAGGGTGGCTGTGACGTTGGCGTAGGACAGGTGCCTGCGGATCATGGGTTGGTTTCTCCTTCTACTGAGTGTCAGACCTGCTGGCGCTCAGCGCTACGCAGGCGGTTGTGGGACGGCGATGGACGGCGCGTGTCTGCGTCCTCCCTCGCTCGCGTAGATGTGTACGCCACGCTCGGTGCGTTCTTGACCTGCTTGCTCCTCGGCGCCCTGCCGTGGTGGTGAGGGGACACGAACCGAATCGCGGTCGCTGGGGTTGGATGGTGGATGCACGCGTCGCTCGCGGGCAAGCTGGGTGAGATGCACACGCCCGGAGGGCGCGTGCGGAGTTGGAGTCGATGCAGCCCGCGGCTGCAGGATGGCTGTCGTCCACACGCCGGCTGCGTGCGCAGGAAAAGCCGTCCCGTATGCACGCTGGGCATGCTGAACGGCTGTCGCGTGTGCCGCTGCTGGGTGCTGGGGTTGGGCGTACGGACGCAGGTCCTACTGGCGCACACGTGCTCTCCCGGGGCGAGGCGGCAGTCGGGCGAGGAACCGTGGCTGCGCTCGCAGCCGGTGTAGGCGCGAGGTGGCGGGCAGATCTGCGAGCCGGCAGGCAGCGCCAGCGGCGACGAGCGCTCGTGCGATCCCCAGATGCGGCTAATCCTCCCAACGTACTGCCTCTCCTGCGGTTGTCCGACGGCACCGGAACCCGGCGCCTATAAACGCTCGTGGAGACGCTACCGTGTTTTGTTGGGCGACGTCAAGCGGGAACCGTTCGCGAGCGCCGCGGACCTCCGCATGGGACGATAATTGCAAACGAGTCGCGCTATTTCGAGCCTCTGGGCGCAGCGGCCGATCGGCCGCATCCAGATCCGCGAGACTGCTGTGGAGCAGTCCGATAAACGCTGATGATCGCGGGTCTGAAGCCGCGGCCTTGAGCGTTCTGGCGCGCGCGACCGCGGTGGGTTCACCCCTCCTCACGGGAGCTGATGATCAGGGCGCAGCGACGCGGCGGTAAGTCAAGGGGTAGAAGGTTCCGCCTGTCCCTCGGGAGCCGGCGCGCCTCGTTGCACAGGCCGGCTTCGCGAGCTTTCCTGGCCGTCCGTGGTAGTCAGTCGGCCCGAAACGGCCGCGGGGATCAGGACGCCGCACCGCCGCCTGCGCAGCGACCCGGCTCGCGGCCGCAGGAGTGCTCGAAGGCGAGAACTGCAGCTCGCCGGTGCGCCAGCGTCGCCGCAACGCTTGACGTATGCCTCGAGCGGCGAGGCGGGCCGAGGCGGCTCGTCGAGCTGGTTCCTTGGAGCCTGTCGAGTCCAGATTGCTGCGTGCGATTCGTTCTCACGTTCGGCTCCGACGGACAGCCGCTGACGGCGCCAGACCCAGCGGGGTAGCGCGCAGCGAGAATCGTCACGGGCGCGAGGTGAGCAATCTGACGGACAGCTTCGAGGGGGTGCTGCTCTCAAGACGATGGTGAGCCCACCCAGCCCGTGGGTAGGCGAGCGGCGCAGTGCTGTCGATGACGCAGAACCATGCAAGCGCAAGGCCGCCCACCGGTGTTTATAGCGGGCGAGAACGGGCGCGGGGGACTCGCGCTCTCAGCCGCCAGCAAAACAGTTTTGCCAGATCCTGGAGCGCGAGCGATGACGCCAGCGATGTGTTTACAGCGCTGCTGCGCGTGTGAAGAGGTTGTTGTAGGCTGCGGTTATGGGAGGCGGGAGCACGCGGGAGCAAAGCGCGCCGGCGCCGATGCACTCGCCGGTCAACTGGGCGCTGCTCGGCCTCGTGATCGAACGGCCCAGCTACGCGTACGAGCTGGCGCGCCGCTTCGAGCGAACCTACGATGGCGCGCTGTCGCTGTCGAGCGTCTCGCACATCTACACGGCGCTCGCGACGCTGCGCGAACGCGGGCTGGTCGAGGAGATCCCCGGGACGGCAACCGCGAGCCGCTCGCGAAGGCGCTACCGAGCGACCGCGCAGGGCATCGGCGAGCACGCCGAGTGGCTGGTCTCACAGCTCGGCGAGGAGCGCCGCCGCCAGCGCGTGCTGATCGCCCAGCTGGGCGCCCTCGCGAAGACCCCGCAGCGCGCGATCGCGGCGCTCGAGCGCTACGAGCAGGCATGCCTGTCCGAGATGGCCGCCGCGCCCGCGTCAGGCGCGGAGCAGGGACCGGGCACGATCCCGCTGGTGGCACGCATGATCGGCGAGGACACGCGCCTGACGATCGCCGCCAGGCTGCGCTGGGTGCAGTATGCGCGCGCGCAACTACAAGCGCTGCCGGAGCGCCCGGAAGGCGAATAGGCGAGCCGCATGAGCCTGCTGGAGCTCGAGCAGGTCAGCAAGCGCTACCGCGCCGACCGGCGCGAACGGATCGTCCTCGACGGCGTGTCCCTGGAGCTGCGTGGCGGCGAACTCGTCGTGGTGTACGGCGTGCGCCGCTCCGGACGCACGACGCTGCTACGGATCGCTGCGGGGATCCAGACGCCCGACAGCGGCAGCGTGCGATTTGAGGGAGTAGAGCTCGCCCGGCGGCGCGAGTCGGCGCTCGGGGAGGGCATCGGCTACTTGCGAAAGACGCTGCGCGCCAGCGAAGAGCAGGGCGTGCTGGAGCAGGTCTGCGCGCCGCTGCTGGCCCACGGAGTGCGCGTCAAGCACGCGCAAGAGCGCGCCCGCGCCGCGCTCACGCGCGCCGGGGCCGATCGCTGCGCCGCCGCCGCGGTCGGCGAGCTGAGCGCAGGCGAGAGCCTGCGCGTGTGCCTGGCTCGAGCGCTCGTCCTGTCCCCCGCCCTGCTCGTCGTCGACGAGCCCGTGGCGGCCGTCGAGCTCTCAGAACGCGACGGGATCCTCGCCCAGCTGCGCACGCTCGCCGGCGAGGGCATCGCCGTGCTCGCGAGCACGGGCGAGCCGACCGAGCTCGCGGGGGCGCACCGCGCGCTGACGCTCAGCGACGGGCGGCTACGCGGCCCGAGCACGCCACAGCTCGCAACCGTGGTTGCGCTGCGCCGGGGCATGTAGCAGCATCGAGCGATGCTCGAACTGCAAGAGGTCCTAAAGCGCTACCGCAGCGGCGAGGAGGAGGTGCACGCCGTCGACGGCGTCAGCCTGCGCCTGGACGCCGGCGAGATGCTCGCGCTGCAAGGGCCCAGCGGCTCGGGCAAGACCACGCTGCTGCTGCTCGCCGCCGCGGCACTGCGCGCGGACGGCGGGCTCGTCAGCTACGAGGGGCGCGACCTGGCGCGCCTGAGCGAGGCGCAGAGAGCCCAGTACCGGCTGGCCGAGATCGGCCTGATCTCCCAGAACACGCACCTGATGGCGCGCGTCGCCGCCGTCGAGAACGCCGCCACCAAGCTGCTGCTCGGTGGCGTGCCGCTGCAGCAGGCGCGCGAGCAGGCGCTGGTATGGCTGGCGCGGGTCGGAATGGGCGAACGGGCATCGCGCACGCCGCAGGAGCTCTCCGGCGGCGAGCGCCAGCGCGTCGCGATCGCGCGGGCGCTCGCCGGTGAGCCGAAGCTGATCCTCGCCGACGAGCCGACCGCGAACCTCGACAGCGAGCGCTCCACGCAGATCGTCGTACTGCTGTCAGAGCTCGCACGCGAGCACGGCAAGGCCGTGCTGCTGGTGACCCACGACCCGGAGGCCGCATCCGCCGCCGATCGCGTGCTGGCGCTGCGCGACGGGCGCGTTCACGGCGAGACCGCGGACGTCACACCGCACGCGTGAGCATGAGCGGCAATCCGGAGGCTCTGCGAACGCGGCGCACGCTCAGCCTCAGCGCCCTGATCTACTTCTACCGTCGGCGGCTGCGCGCCCACGGGACCCAGGAGCTGTTCGCCGGCGTGGGGATCGCCGCGGCCGTGGCGCTCGTGCTCGCCGCTGCGATCGCACAGGGCAGCATCGCCGGGTCGACCCGCCAGGTGCTGCACGCCGTGATCGGCCCAGCGAACCTGCAGCTGCGGTCACGCGGCCCGGCCGGGTTCCCCGAAGGCCTGCTGGCACAGGTCGAAGCGATCGCAGGGGTCAAGCAGGCCGCGCCGCTGCTGGAACGCAGCGTACAGATCACCGGCCCCGGCGGACGCACAGCGAGCGTCTACGTGGCCGGCAGCGACGTCAGCCTCGGCGTGCTGGACGGGCTCGGGCGGACGCTGCCGCTGAGCGCATATCACCCACACACGATCGCGCTCAGCGCCGCCAGCGCCAAAGCGCTTGGGGTCAGCGCGAATGCGGCCACGCACGCCCAGGTGAGCGTGCTCGTCGGCGGGGTCGCGCACGAGCTCCCCGTCAGCACGGTTCTGGGCGGGGAAACGGTGGGGATCCTCGCCGGCGCCCAGCTCGCGGTGATGCCGCTGGCAAGCATGCAGGCGCTGGTCGGGGAACCCGGCAAGGTGACGCGAATCCTCGTGCACAGCCAGCCCGCTGCGGCGAAGCGGGTCGCCGGCGCAATGCGCAGGCTGGCCGGCGGCAGGCTACTCGTGGCAGGCTCAGAACAGGACATCGAACAGCTGCGCGAGGCACTGGGGCCGAGCCGACAGGCAAGCGCGCTGTTCGCGATCATCGGCGCGCTGCTCGGCTTCCTGCTGGCGTTCAACGCGATCCTGCTGACGGTCCCCGAGCGCCGTCAGGCGATCGCCGACCTGCGGCTGTCGGGCACCCGGCGCAGCGCGATCGTACAGCTGGCCGCCTTCCAGGCGCTGTGCCTGGGACTGGCTGCGAGCGCCGTCGGGATCGGCGTTGGCTACGTGCTCTCGCGCTGGGTCTTTCGGCAGTCCACCGGCTACCTGGCCGAGGCCTTCCCGCTCAGCGGCGGCACCGTCGTGCCGGCCGCGACCGTCGCGCTGGCAGCGCTTGGCGGGGTTCTGGTCACCTGCCTCGCCTCGTGCGTGCCGCTGGCGGATCTCCGCGGCGGGCGTCCCAGCGACGCGATCTACCTGCAGCAAGGGGCGCCTGGGAACGCGCTCACCGGCGGCGGGCAGCGCCGGCTGGCGCTCGCCGCGCTGGGGCTGCTCGCGCTCGCGAGCGTCCTCTACGGCGCCGCCCCCTCGAGCGCGCTGGCGGCGAGCGTGGCGCTGGCGCTGGCGACGGTGCTGGCCGTGCCACTAGCATTCAGCGCAGTGCTCGCGCTCGCGCGGGCGCTCAGCGAGCGCGCCCCCAGGCTCAGCACGCTGGCGATCGCGCTCGGCGGCGTGCGCGGCACCACCCTGCGCTCGGTCGCGCTGGCGGCCACAGGCGCGGTCGCGCTGTTCGGCAGCATCGCGCTCGGCGGGGCACGCAGCGACCTGCTCGCCGGGATCCGCGGCTTCGCGCACCGCTACGCTGCCGATGCGGCGATCTGGGTCTCCGAACCCGGCGACAACCAGGCGACGGGACAGCTGAAGGACACACGGTTGCAGGCCCGTGTCGCGGGTTTACCGGGCGTTGCCGGGGTGAGGGCCTTCCAAGGAAGCTTCCTGACGCTCGGGCGCCGGAGGGTGTGGGTGATCGCGCGTCCGCCGGGCGGCGCGAGCAGCGTGCTGGCGGGTCAGACGATCGGCGGGCGCGGTACAGCGCTGCTGGCCGACCGGCGCCTGGCGCAAGGCGGGTGGGTCGCGCTCTCACAGCAGATCGCCTCGGAACTGCACACGGGCGTGGCCGGCAGCGTCACGCTGAGGACTCCCAGCGGGCCCCACAGGTACCGCGTCGCGGCGCTCACCACCAACCTCGCCTGGAGCCCGGGCGTCGTGTTCATGAACGCCGGCGACTACACGCACGCGTGGAGCAGCACGACGCCGAGCGCGCTGGCCGTGACGCCGATGCCAGGCGTCGGCGCGGGCGCGCTGGCGAGCGAGATCAGGCGCGCGCTGGTCCCGGGCAGCGGCGTCGAAGTCGCCACGGCCGCAACCCGAGAGGCGAAGATCGACGCGCTCACCAGCGAAGGCCTATCGCAGCTGGGGATCATCTCGACGCTGCTGGTACTGGCAGCCATCATGGCCCTGGCCGCTGCACTCGCGTCGAGCATCAACCAGCGCCGCGGCGCGCTCGCAGGCCTACGACTGGCCGGAGCGCCGTCCTGGCGTCTGCGCCGGATCCTGCTGGTGGAAGCGGCCCTGATGCTCGGTGCCGGCTGCATAGCAGGGGCGCTCGCCGGCGTCTACGGCCAGTTCATCATCGACGCCTACCTGCGCCACGTGACCGGCTTCCCGGTCGCGAGCGTCGGCGCGAGCGCACGCCCGATCGAGATCTTCGCGCTCGTGCTGATCGGCGCGCTGGCGGTCTGCGCGGTCCCCGCCTGGCTGGCCTCGAATGTCTCACCGGCGTTCGCGCTCGCCGAGGAGTAGCGCGTTGGGCGCGATTGGAGATCGCCGCGGCACGCGCGGCGCCGGCCCGCTGGCAGCGTTGGCGCTCGCCAACCTGCGTTACTGGCCGACGGTCGCCCCCGCCACCAGCCGCGAGCTCGCCCGCTGGCGGGGGCCGGCAGCCGAGATCCCCGACCCGGTGCTGCGAACGCTCGCGCTGGCCAAGCTCGCCGAGGAGCACTTCAACGCCCAGGTCGCGACGACGCTCGCGACGCTCGCCCCAGCTGCCGGGCGCGAGCTGAGCACCAACGCGATCGTCGCCCTGGAGCTGCTGTTCGACTACCTCGACGGGCGCACCGAGGGGCTCACCGAGGATCCGATCGGACAGGGCGAACGCCTGTACGAGCCGTTCATCGCCGCACTGACGCCAACACTGCACGACCGCCGCCGCGGACAGGTCTGCGATCAGGGTGCGCCTGCGGACTGGGGTTACCTGAGCGCACTGTCGCAGCGAACGCGGGCGTGTCTGTCGAGGCTGCCCGCAGCCGCGGTCGTGGCGAGCCACGCCCTGGCCTGCGCACAACGCTGCGCGCAGGCACAGACCAGGATCCACGCCGCCGCCGGACTCGGCGAGCAGCAGCTATACGAGTGGGCCTCACAGCACGCGCGCGGCTCCGGCCTGGAGTGGCGCGAGTACGCCTCGGGCTGCGCATCCTCGGTGCTGGCGGTGCACGCGCTGATCGCGGCCGCCGCCAACCCCGCCAGCAGCGAGCTGGAGGCCAGACAGATCGACGCCGCCTACTTGGCGATCTGTGCGGTGATCACGATCCTCGACAGCCTCGTTGACAGCGACCAAGAACGCCGCCAGCGGGCAGCCGGGATTCATCGCACTGTACGAGCCCGGCGAGCTTGCGGTGCGGCTACCGGCACTCGTGCGCGAGGCGCTCGCGCGCACGCGCGAAGCACCCCACGGCGACCATCACGCGATGACGATCGCCGGGGTGCTCGCCTACTACAGCACCCACAGCGGGGCGCACGACCCGGCCGTGAGAGCGACCATGCTCGCGGCCCGGCGCGAGCTGTCGCCGACGATCTGGCCGGCGCTCGGGGTGATGCGGGCGTGGCGCGCAGCCAAGCGCACACGGCTGCTGCTGGGAGATCGCCGAGCGCGCTCGCACGCCCCCGCGAGCGACGCCGCCAGCGCGCCTCGGGCCTAGAATGGGTCGGTGGAGAGAAGCCGTGAGCGATGCCGATGCGGATCGTGAGGTCAACCTGCAGAGCAGCGTCCGCGGTCGCGGTCGGCCTGGCCGCGGCAGCGCTCGTGCCGGGCGCGAGCGCCTCACCAGCACCCCCCGCCAGGACGGCAGCCAGCGTGAGCGTCAAGGACGAAGGGCACCTGCACCTGGTCAGGAGCTCCGGCTCGGTGCTCTACGACGAAGGCACCGCACGGGGCACCCTGCCGGGGAGCGTGAAGGTCAGCTTCCTCTACAACGGCGACCCCGAGGTGAGCGCCCAGATCACGATCACCGGACACTACGGAACCATCCAGGCACACGGCAGCGGGCGCCTGTCGAACCCCAGCAGCACCAGCCCGAGCTTCAAGGGGACGATCACGATCACCGGCAGCAGCGGTCGCTACGCGCACGCGCACGGCAGCGGCACCTTCTACGGGGTCTTCTACCGCCGCAGCTACGCGATCGTCGTGCAGACCGAAGGCACGCTGCACTACTGACTCTGGCAGCCGTGGGCCTGGTGCTCGCGGGCGCCGGGAAGCTCGCGCCAGCGGCGCTCGCGCAAGCGCCCGCCGGGCCGTCGAGCACGGTCAACGCCGCCTTTTCGCCCGATCGCCTGGGGGCCGCCACCACGATCAGCTTCGGCGCCAGCATCGACCCACCCGCGGCCGGGCCGATCCCGCTGTCCGGCGTCTCGTTCAGCTTCCCGAGCGACCTCGGGCTGGCCACGAGCGGGCTCGGGGTCGCCTCCTGCGAAGCAAGCGCACTGCAACTTCAAGGGCCAACAGCGTGCCCGGCGGACTCCAAGATGGGCCAAGGCAGCGCGCTGGTGGAGGTACCGTTCGGACCGACCACGGTGCAGGAGACCGTGAGCCTCGGCATCTACGCGGCGCCCTCCAACGACGGCTACGTGCACCTCGCGGTGCTCGCGGCCGGCAGTCACCCGGTGATCGCCGCGGTCGTGATGGCGGGCGTGCTCTACCCCGGGCGGCTGCAGATCACGATCCCGCCAATCGCGAGCCTGCCCGAAGCCCCCTACGTCTCGCTCGTCACGATGCAGGTCAGCCTCGGCGGGGCGCTGACCTACTACGAACTAGTGCACGGCCGCCGCGTCGCCTACCACCCGGCGGGAATCGGGCTGCCCGAGCACTGCCCGCGCGGCGGCTGGCGCCTCGGCGCGAGCTTCACCTTCACCAACGGGCAGAGCAGCCACTCGAGCACGCTCGTGCGTTGCCCCCGCCGAGCAGGACACCGCCGCTAGCGACCGGTCAAATGCGCCGGAGACGGTTTCGCTGCCGGGCCGGCGCGCCAGCGCGTCGGGCAGACGGGACAGCGGCTCTCGCGACCTCCCCGCGGGCAGCGTCGACGCCGAGATACGGCAGCACGATCACCGCCATCAGCGACCCGCACAGGGGACTGAGCGGGGGCACGGGCTCCTGCAGCAGGCGCCCGTGCAGCACCGCCGCGACCGTCGCCACGACCGCGTCGGGACCGAACGGCGGCTCCAGCGAGGTGCCGTCCAGGCGCGGGCGCCCGGCGTCGAGCGCCTCGGCCAGCTCGCGCCGCAGACGCTCGCGACGGGCCCTGATCGGCGCCTCGCCCGACAGCGAGCCGACGAGCATGAAACGCGCCCGGTTGGCGTCGCGGTCCAGAAATGCCAGCAGCTGCGAGAGCGCACCCCGGACCGCCTGCACCCAGTCCTCGCGGCGCCGGTACGCGGCCAGCATCTCACCGCGGGCCTGCTCGACCACCTCGTCGAACACCGCCACCAGACAGTCGGTGCGGTCGGCGAAGGCGACCTCGAAGTCGCCCGGCGATACCCCGGCCCCCGCGATCAGCTCCTCGACGCTGACCGCGGCGACGCCGCGCGTACGAATAACAGCTTGCGCAACCGCGATCAGACGACCACGAGCATCCTGCGGTGAGCCGCCGCCCACCGACGACCCGTCGATAGGGGTGCGTCGCACGATTCCATCAGGGGCTGGGCTGTCAGCGGTCATCCGTCGGCGCCGAAGCAAATCGTCTGCCACACGCCTCCCGGCAACTAGTCAAGAGATAGAAACTTTTTCGGGCTCGCGCGACGACGCCGCGCCACCCGTGCGCCATCATCAGCAGACCATGAAACAGTCGATGCGCGCCGCCCTCGCCATCACCACAGAGCCAGCGGCGAACGGCACGCCGCGCGCGAAGCAGGTGGCGATCGTCAGCGACGGCAGCGCAAGATGGGCGCAGGCGAGAGGCCTGTCGATCCGCGAGGGACACGAAGCCGCCGCCGACACGGTGCTCGCACGGATCGCCGACGCGGTCGAGCTCGGGATCTCCCAGCTCACCTTCTACGCCTTCTCGACCGAGAACTGGGCCCGCCCGCGCGGGGAGGTGACGGCGCTGATGGGGATGCTCGCAAAACGGATCGTCACGGACACGCCGGCCCTGCAACGGCAAGGGGTGCGGGTGCAGTTCATCGGCCGCCGCGACCGTGGCGGCCAAGCGCTCGCGGATGCGATGGCCGCTGCCGAAGGGCTGACCGCCGCCAACAGCGTCATCGCCGTCTACGTCGCGCTCGACTACGGCGGGCGCGATGAGATCATCAGAGCCGCAGAGCGCTACCAGGGGGGCGGGGAGGCAGCCTTCGCGAAACTCCTGCACGCACCCGACATGCACGACCCGGACCTCGTGATCCGCACCAGCGGCGAGCAGCGACTGTCGAACTTCCTGCTGTGGCAGGCCGCCTACTCCGAGCTGATCTTCCGCCGCGAGCTCTGGCCGGACTTCGACCGCGCCGCCTTCGAGCAGTGCCTGAGCGAGTTCTCACAGCGGCGCCGGCGCTTCGGCGCGCGCGAAGCGAGCGCCGAAGCGCTCACCGCCGGCTGAGCGGCCGTCACAGCTCCCGGACGCAAAGCAGGCGCAGCGGCGAACAGACCGAGCGGCGTCTCGCGACGACAGGGGCGCGGGCGCCGCGCGGGCCAGTGGTCCACGCAGCGCCCGCGGGGAGCGCGGGCAGGAGAATGGTGGCCCACACTCGGGGAGCGTGCGCCTCAGGCGGTCACCGTGCGCCCGAGGTGCAGATAAACGCTACCAGGATCCCAGGCGCACCCGTGGTCCGACCTCGCGATAGCCATAAATGCTCGACCAGCGAGGTTCCGCGCCACGCACCCCGCGCTCAGTAAACGATGCTGTAGGCTTTGATCCCATGCGGGCAGGCGCGAGTGGCGAGCGGGGTCAGCCAACGGGCCGCGGGGAAAGCCGCATCCGCCATGACCCCAGCGGCGAGATCACACGCCGCCTGAGCGAGCTGATCGAACGCGGCAGCGCGATCACGACCGGGCTCCAGGAGCTGGCATGCGAGCACGCGATCAACGCACCTGCAAAGACGATCGAGCAGTGGCGGCTCGCCTGCCTGCGCACCCTGCACGCCGCCTTCACGCACGAGACCGCGCTCGAGTTCCTGCGCGCGAGCGAGCGCAGCACACGCCCGGCAGGCCAGCACCCAAGCGGGGATCCCGAGCTCGAGCACATGCGAGACGCGCTCGCGCTGCTTCAGGAACTCAAGCGCACGCTCGAACCACGAGGGCGCGCGCGCACGCACACCAACGACGCTGAGCCAGGTGGATTCAGCTCGTCGGCCTGGCCGAGGCCGCAGAGCGAGCGACTCGCCCCACAAGGACACTGAAATGGCGCCTCCCAGCCTCGAGACGCTCCTCAGGGCGATGCTGAGCATCACCGGCGCGGCGATGCTCGCGTGCAGGGGACACGGCGACACGCCACCAGCGCACCGCGCCCGCGACGGCGCCGCGCCACCCAGGCGCCGCGCAGGCCGACGCCGAGCCGCCACCATCAGCGGGGGAACGCTGGCGTTGGCGCTAGTGATCGGGAGCCTCGCCAGCGGACCCGCATACGCGAACCTGGAATCGAGCATCCAGGCGGGCTCCGCCGTCGCGCTCGCGCCCGGGCACGAGCTGTACTTCTACCTGGCCGCGACCAGCGGCGAGCAGCCGATCGAAGCGCTCAGCTGGCTCGAAGACCAGGACCTGGCGGTCAACGCCGCCGCCAGCGACGAGCAGGCGCTCTCGATCGGACACGGCCCCTTACCGGACGGCTCCTACCTGTCCGGCGCGCTCGGTCAGACCACCGCGGCCGTCGCGATCGACGGCTACGCCATCACACAGGAGTACGCCGCCCAGACCCATAGGCGCGCCCACCTGTCCGGGCATCCCGGCAGACGCGTCGACGCAGCCGCACTGACGCTCAGATTCAGGACCAGCGAGGAAGACCAGCTCGTGCTGATCTTGATCGGCGCACAGGGCGCCGGCAGCCCACAGCTCGGCGGGATCAAGGCCAACCCGTTACAGGACGCCACCTGCGGGCGCCAAGGATCCGAACAGATCGCCGCCGGCGCCATCTACGCCGTGCACCTGCGCCCCGGCAAACACAAGGCCAGGTTGAGCACCACCAGCTACATACCCAACCACGGCAGCGCGCTCGGCGCCGTCGTGTACGTGCTCACGCCGCTACAGCCAAGCTAGCCGGATTGCAGGACGACGAGCCGACCCCGACGCGGGCCTGGGCAGCAAAGTCGGCGACTCAACACTGACGCGGCGCGCCAGCAACGCGCCGGACGGCCCGGCGAGCGCCCATCCGAGACGGCCAGCGCAAAAAAACGCGGGCGCCGTGGCGGTCATAGAGACTGGCATGCCACGGCACCCGCTTGCGTACGCCACCAGGGAGGGAAATCCCGAGCGCACCCAATACAACGACCAGACTCCCCTAGGAGGAGGGAGAGAGACCGGACAATAAACGTTAGCATAGGCGCAGGCGAGCAGCAAACTACGGCGCTCGCACGCCAGGCGTCAGGCGCACGCACGGACCGCGGGCAGCATGGCCGGCAACACGCACCGCAGCCGCCAGCGAGGCGCTCTGAGCTCGCCGGACGGCAGCAGAAGTCGCGGGGCGCCGCGGCAGAGGGGGAAGGCCACGACGCCCCACGTGAGTGCATCCAGCAGAGGGAGCACACACCCGAGGCCCCGCGCACGGGGACGGCGCATCGACAACCACCCCAGGTGAAATAAACGTAGCAGCTGAGGCACCCAGCCGCCCAGCCAGCGGCCCCCTCCAAACGCCAGCCCTGGCTGCGACAGCACGGAACCGACGCTGGCCTGCGAGCAGGACAAGCCAGGCCCGGCGATCCGCTATAAACCCCGGCATAGGGTTACGGCGGCGCCAGCCAGCGCGGCGCTCGACAGCGCAGAGCCGCAGCCGGCCCAACCCCCGCCGGTTTCCGAACAAGCTCAAGGAAGGAGAGCCGTCCGATGCAAGCGGCACCGAGCCCAACCGAGAACGCCGCCCTCAGCCCCGAAGCGGTGCAGGCCGCCGTCGAGGTGCTCGCCGGCGCCACCCCCCACGAGCACGCCTTCTCGCTCGCACTGAGCCAGGACCAGCAGGACATCCGCGACTGGGTGCACGGGTTCGCCGCCAACGTTGTACGGCCCGCCGCCCACGAGTGGGACGAGCGTGAGCAGACGCCCTGGCCGCTGATCAAGGAGGCCGCCAAGATCGGGCTGTACGGCTACGAAGGACTCGGGCAGTTCTTCGCCGACCCGAGCGGGCTGATGCTGCCGCTCGTCAACGAGGAGCTGTTCTGGGGCGACGCCGGGATCGGCATGGCGATCATGGGGACCGTGCTGGCCGTCGCCGCGATCTTCGGCCAGGGCTCCGGCGAGCAGATCGGCCAGTGGATCCCGCGCTGCTTCGGCACCCCCGAGGACATCAAGGTCGCCGCCTTCTGCGCGTCGGAGCCCAACGCCGGCTCCGACGTAGCAGCGATCAGGACACGGGCCAAGTTCGACCAGGCCAGCGGCGAGTGGATCATCAACGGGCAGAAGGCGTGGGCCACCAACGGCGGCATCGCCGACGTGCACGTCGTGATCGCCACCGTCGACCCCGAGCTCGGCTCGCGCGGCCACGCGGCCTTCATCGTGCCGATGAGCGAAGCCAAGGGCATCTCCCAAGGCGCGAAGGTCTCAAAGCACGGCCTGCGCGCCTCGCACACCGCCGACGTGTTCCTCGAGGAGTGTCGCGTCCCCGCCGAGCACGTGCTCGGCGGCCGCGAGCAGCTCGAGCAGCGCCTCGCGCGCGTGCGCGAAGGCAAACGCTCCGGCTCACAGGCGGCGATGCAGACCTTCGAGGCCACACGCCCCACCGTCGGCGCGCAGGCGCTCGGGATCGCGCGTGCCGCCTACGAGTACGCGCTCGACTACGCCAAGCAGCGCGAACAGTTCGGCCGCGCGATCATCGAGAACCAGGCGGTCGCGTTCACACTCGCGCGCATGAAGCTCGAGATCGACGCCGCCCGGCTGCTCGTCTGGCGGGCCGCCTGGATGGGCCGCAACGGCGTCCCGTTCGAGAACGCCGAGGGCTCGATGAGCAAGCTCAAGGCCGGCGAGGTCGCCGTGTGGGTGACCGAGCGCGCGATCCAGATCCTCGGCGGCAACGGCTACACGCGCGAGTACCCCGTCGAGCGCTGGCACCGCGACGCCAAGATCTACGACATCTTCGAGGGCACCGCCGAGATCCAGCAGCTGGTGATCGCGCGGGCGATCTCAGGGATGCAGATCAGGTAGCGCGAGCCCGTCGGCGCTAGGCCAAAGCACGCGACCTGCCCCCCAACACCAAAAAGAAGACCCCAGACGCATGCCACACCGAAGCGCGACAGAGGCGGAACTGGGGCCCGTAGGCGGATTGTAGCGCGCGCGTGGCACTGACGCCCGAACAAGTCGAACGCTGGATCTCAAACCTACGTTTCGACGGGTTCGTGACGGCAGTCGGCGGCGACTTGCCGCGAGCGGCCGAGCTGTACGAGTGGAACGCCCAGGTCGCCGGTGCCCTCCTGGAGATGTTCGGTCACGTCGAGGTATTGGTCCGCAACGCGATCCACGCACAGATGAGGTCAATACGACCGTCGAACACGCTGAGCTCGTGGCTACTCGACCGAGACACGCTCGACTCTCAAGAGCTGCAGCGCGTCGAGGACGTGATCGGACGGATCAAGCAAGCACGGCGGGAACCGACCGAGGATCGTGTGATCGCCGGCCTCTCCATGGGCTTCTGGACCGCGATACTCGGACGTCGCTACGAGCAGCTGTGGCGCGAAACCCTAAGACACGCGTTCCCGTTTGGAGATGGGACGCGAAACCAGATCGCCGGATATCTCAACCGCCTCGTTAGTCTGCGCAACCGCGTGGCCCATCACGAGTCGCTGCTCGCGCACCCCGTCGCCGAGCGACACACCGACGCACTCGAGCTAGCCGCCACGGTCGATCCGCGCGCTGAGCAGTGGATCCGAAGCCTCTCCCGAGTTCCCGTGCTCTTGGCGGCGAGACCGTGAAACGATGCTGTGGCTACAGGTGGCACACAGCGAGCCCACGAGTGTGAGGGACCAGCCAGCCCGATAGAGACACATCTTCGCCGGCAAGCGCCCCGTCGAACTTCGGTGGCGGCGATGATATAAGCCGCGGCTGACCCCAGACGCCACCGACGCAGGCCCGGAAGAGAGGACCCAGAGCATGCCAGACCTACTCGCCGAAAAGCACAGCGAGATCATCGACCGGCTCAAGCAGCTAACCCCGCTGGTGGAGGAGCACCGACGCCTGCAGGCCGCCGACAAAGCACTCGCGGACATCGATCGCTCGGCCGCCGCGACCTTCACCACCCGGCCGCGCAAACCTCGACGCCGACGCGCCGCCGCGAAACCGACAGCGGCCACAGCCGCCAAAAAACGCCGACGTCTCAAAAAAAACACTGTTGCCGTCGCGGGCGCCAGCACCAGCACGGCCACCACACCAGCAAAACGGCGAGCCGGACGACGCAAAGGCAGCGGCACACGCGCCGCCGAGGCCCTAGCTCACATCCAAGAGCAACCCGGCATCACCATCCCCGAGCTCGCAGCCAAGATGGGCATCAAGCAGAACTATCTCTACCGCGTGCTCCCCGCGCTTCAGAAAGAACGGAAGGTCACCAAGCAGGACAAAGGGTGGCATCCGAGGCACAGATAGCTAGCAGCGCATCACCCGCGAGCCAGGCGGTTCTCTGCGATCACGACGCCGGCGTCGGGTCGGACATCTCACCCCGTCACGCCGCCGCTGCCGTCGTCCCCGACTGGCACACGCACCTGCTGGAGGAACGCCTCGACCTCTGCCACATCCAGCGGGCGCGCGAGCAGAAAACCCTGACCGCAATCACAATCCTGGTCTCGCAGCAGCGATAGCTCCCGCTGCTGTTCGATGCCCTCCGCGAACGTCGCGATCGACAGGGACTTCCCCAGCTGGACAAGCGTGCGCAACAGCGTCTCCCCCTCGACGTTCTCGCCGAGGCCCGTTATGAACGAACGATCGATCTTCAACGCGTCCACGGGGAAGCGCTGGAGATGAGCCAGCGACGAGTACCCGGTGCCGAAGTCATCGACCGCGATACGTAGCCCGATCGCCTTCAGCGCCGTCAGCAGAGCCGCGGTCTGCTCGACGTTGCGCATCAACGTCGTCTCGGTGATCTCGATCGTCAACGCGGACGCCTGCAGGCCACTCGCAGACAGCGCATCCTGCACGTCGCCAAGTATCCGGTCGCTGTCGAGCTGGCGACCCGACACGTTCACGGCGATACCGATCTCATGACCCGCCGCGCGCCAGCGGGCGCCCTGCGCGCACGCCTCGTGCAGCACCCAGCTGCCGACGTCCACAATCAGCCCTGTCTCCTCCAGCAGCGGCACAAAATCATCCGGCTGCACCACGCCACGCAGCGGATGACGCCAACGGATCAACGCCTCCACCCCAGTCGGCCGCATGCTGCCCAGATCAAGCGTCGGCTGATAGACAAGGAAAAACTCGTCCTTCGCGAGCCCCTCGCGCAGATCCATCTCGAGCTCCATGCGCGCCTGCATCGTGCGCTGCATGCTGCTGTCGAACACCACAAAGCGACACTTGCCGTCCCACTTCGCCCGGTACATCGCAATATCCGCATGGCGCAGCAGATCCTCGGCGGACAGCCCGTCGGCCAGCGCAATCCCGATGCTGGCAGCCACCGTCACACGACTGCGCTCATCCTCGCCGAGGTCGAACGGCAGCTCGAGCGCCTCGAGCACCCGCTCAGCGATCAGCTCCGGGCCCGCCGCCGTCGAAACCTCCTCGGAGATCACGACGAACTCATCCCCGCCCAGGCGCCCCAAAGTGTCCGCGCCACGGATCACCCCGTCCAGGCGCGCCGCGACCGCCCGCAAAAGCTGATCGCCGATGCCATGGCCGAGCGTGTCGTTGATGGCCTTGAAGTTATCCAGGTCTATAAACAGGGCCGCCACGGGCTTGCCGCTACGCGCTGAGCGCACGAGCATCTGCTCCACGCGATCCAAGATCAAGGTGCGGTTCGGCAGCCCCGTCAAAGGGTCATGGGTCGCCAGAAACGCAAGCTCCTCCTCCCGGCGAGCGAGCTCCCCGTCGGTCTCCCTACGCTCGCGCTCAAAGCACTCGGCGATGCGCACGAACGTGAACTCGAGGCTCAACTGCAGGATCCTCAGCGCCTCCTGCAGCGCCTCAGGCGCCACAGCCAGACGCGCGGCCTCGCCACTGAGCACCTCACGCATCGAGTCACGCCACCAGACACAGCGGCGGATCACCTCATCCAAGGATGCCGCGCGGTGCGCCGCCAGCTCCCCGAAGATCAGCCACGTTTCGGTGCCGGCCTCACGCGCCACCTGCACACCTTCACCGACCATCCAGCGCGCCACCGCGATCGTCGAGCTGCGACTGATGCGCTCAAAGCTCTCCTGGACCAGCTCATCGACCGGCTCGCCGGAGGCCAGAACGCGGGCGTGCGTCAAGGCCAGGACATCATCGGCGTGCGCTTTCAAGGACTCGCCCAGACGGCGCAGGGCGTCGTCTGGGCCGGGCGGGCGGACGGCGGACACGCTCGCGATATCGGGCGAGGGGAGCGGGCCGTTGGGGTCCGGTTTCATCGTGTGTGGAACGCTGGCTGGGTGAGCAGGCAAGAACGGAAGCTGGAGCCACATGAACGTTTATTTCTGACGGGCAGAGGGGAGGACTGGAAGGTGGCTGAGCGTCCTTTATCGGCTAGAGTCACCAGCAAACATGAGCCAAGGCCGGTCGGCGCAGCCGCGTGACAGTGAAGTTGCACGGAGTGCGACCGACAACTTCGCTACGATCGTTTATGAGCGCTCGCCCACGGTGGCGTGAGCAGCGCTCCAAGACGGCGGTTGCACGAGGCCCGCTCCCACCTCGCCGGACAGAGCACACGATGGATCTGCCCATGAACGCTCAATGATTGAGGAGGCAGAACGTTCAACGGCTTGACAGGAGACGAAGACGAGATCGCTCGGCCTCGCGCGCTTGCAGCGGCCAATCGGCCAAACGCCCCTGCGATACGGGGCGCTGACCGGAGGTCATCAATCACCAATGGCTCGACCAAGCCCGGTGGCCGCCACAAGACGCACCCGACATGTGCCGTTCACGCGCGGCGGCACGGATAGCTTCGAGCATCTGGCCTCATATCGACAGTCCACAGAGCCGATCATCAGCCGGCCGGCCTTCCAGCACTGCCCGCTCCAACGGCGCGTGTATGTGCAGTTCGCCGTGGCGTTGGAGCAGGTCAAACGCTCTGGGCGCAGCGCATGAGCAAGCGAGCCAAAGAGGAAGCAATCCGCGCGCAGATGCGCGAACGACGGCCAGCCGGCGTCACCATCTTGCACTACCCACCCGGCCACGTCCCAGAACGCCTCACCCCAGGCGACTTCAGCCTGCACCGCGCAACCACCAACAAAGGCCGCGGCGGAGCCACCACGACGCTCGGCAAGCTGATCCAGGCCGGAGAGCGCGCGCGCTTCGGCGACAGCGACTTCGCGCGCTGGACCCACTCCACGCTGATCGTCTCCGAAACCGGCGAGATCGCAGAGGCGATCGAGTCCGGAGTCGCACTCGACAACCTCGACAAGTACCGCGGCAGCGACTACATCATCGTGCACGTCCCCGCGCTGGACGTCCAACGGCAGCTCGCATGCGCCTTCGCCAAAAACCGCGTAGGCGACAAGTACGGAATCCTCAACTTCATCGGCCTCGCCTTCCAAGCGCTGTTCGGCTGGAAGCTGTCGGTCAACATCGACGGCCAGTACATCTGCTCTGGCCTCGTCGCACGCGCGACAGAAAAGTACATCGCCGCCTACCCGCGCAGCCCCGAGGATATGATGCCCGGCGACCTCGCCTACTTCTGGGACGCAAACTCCGGAGAGCCGCTGCCGGCCTTAGGCGTGTTCGGACGACTGCTCAACCTGCTCGTCGCGTTCGTGGACATCCTCAGGCGCAACAAAGGGGACCCCGCCCCAGACCCAGGCGATCAGCCGCCGCCAGCTTCCCCATGAGAAGGCAAACAGCGCCGCAGCGACTGGCCCTCTCGGCAACGAGGCCGGCGATGGCGCCATCCCTTACCATCCGCGCCGATAACTCCTACCTGCGGGCCGGGCGCGAAGAGAGTGCGTCGATTACCGCGAGCATCCATGCGCTCGTGGAGCGAGAGCTGAAGCAGGCCAGGGAACGACAGTCGCACGGCCGTGTGGACGAGGGACGGTCGAGTCCTACGCTCAAGAGGCAGGTTTTACGGTCGATATATAGAGCACTAGACGCTATAGTGATCTCTATATGGAACCCAAGAGCAGAGCTACCGGTCGTGCGCCGCTGCCCGTGCGGCGAGGACTCAGAAGCCTCGCCGACAGCATCTCAACCTGGCGACGGCTACGCGGCCTCACCCAGGCCCAGCTCGCAGAGCGGGCAGGCGTCTCGCGGGGCGTAGTCCGCCGCCTCGAAGCCGCAGACGGCGGCGTCAGCGCAGAGAACCTCCTGCGCATACTGCGCGCGCTCGGGATCCAGGATCTCATGACCGACGCACTCGACCCCATGCAAAGCGACATCGGCAGGCTCCGCGCCGACGAGCATCTCCCAGCCCGCATACGACCCAAACGACTCGACCAGAATGGCTGAGCAGCCAATCCGCGTCACGGTGCAGATCGCCGGCGAGGACGTGCCCGCCGGACGCATGTGGACCCACCGCCAGAGCCGCAGCGAGTCCGCGACCTTCGCCTACCTGCCCGACTACCTCACCCGCCAAGACGCCTACGAGCTCGACCCGTCATTGGCACTGCGTGAGGGCCAGCAGCACACCGCCATCGGGCAAGCCCTGTTCGGCGCGTTCACCGACGCTGCCCCAGACAGCTGGGGACGCCGGCTCATCCTAGGAGCCGAGCAACACCAGGCACGCGAAGACAAACGCTCGCCGCGCGGCCTCGCCGAGATCGACTACCTGCTCGACGCACGCGACGACCTGCGCCAGGGAGCACTGCGATTCCAGGATGCCCGCGAGGAGAACTACCTCGCGGTCAGCGACCACGGCGTGCCGCACCTGCTCAACCTGCGACGGCTCCTGAACGCCAACGAAGAGCTCGAACGCGACCAGGCGAGCGCCGAAGACCTGAGACTGCTCTTGGAAGGCGCCAGCTCGCTCGGCGGCGCGCGACCAAAGGCCCACGTGCTCGACACCGCCGAGCGCCTGTCGATCGCCAAGTTCCCCTGCCCCACCGGCGACCGCTGGGACGTGATCCCCTGGGAGCACGTCGCCCTCACGCTCGCGCAGCAGGCCGGGATCACAGTCGCGGAGCATCAGCTGCTCGAGATCGCCGCACGACCCGTGCTCATGGTCCGGCGCTTCGACCGCGAGCGCGAACGACGAGTCGGATATGTGAGCGCCATGACGATGCTCGGCGCGCGCGACGGCGACCAAGGCAGCTACCTCGAAATCGCCGAGACGATCGAAGAGCAATCACCCCACCCAGCCGCCGACCTCAGGCAGCTATGGCGGCGGATCGTCTTCAACGTCCTCATCTCCAACACCGACGATCACCTACGAAACCACGGGTTCCTGAGAACCAGCACAGCCGGCTGGAGCCTCTCCCCCGCCTTCGACCTGAACCCCAACCCCGAAGGCGAAAGCAAGCGGTTCAGCACCGCGATCGACGAGCAGAGCACGCTCGCGAGCATCGAGACGGCGCTCGAGGTGGCCGAGCTGTTCGGGGTCGGCGAACAGGAGGCGCGAAAGATCCTCGGCGAGGTCGCCGCAGCCACGGACAGGTGGCGGGAGGTGGCCCACGCCAGCGGGCTGGGGAAGGCCGAGATCGAGCGGATGGAAGCTGCGTTCGAGCACCCCGAGCGCGCGCTAGCGCACGCGCTCGGCGACGGGTGACAGCAAGCGGCGCCGGCAGGCAGTCGACCGAGGCATCCACGAGGCGTGGCGCTGGGCGAAGCATGACGCCGCGGTCGTCTGTCAGAGCTCGTGGGGTTCATGCGGGGCAAAGGCACCCTCGGTGGAACGTTTGCCGCGGCAAGGCGTCCGTGCTCCGGCCAGCTGTCCTGGCTGTCCGGCCAGAGGCGTCCCTGCCGCAGGGCGGCCGATGCACGGAGCACTAGCGGTATCGCGGAGACGCGATACGGGCTGACGAGCGCTCGGTGCGACCGAAGACCAGCTGCTGGGGACGCGGCAGAGGATTCGTCTCGAAAGCGGAGACGGCCACCGCCCTCGACGTCTGGCGTACCAAACTGTCCCAGCTCCCCACAGGGCCGCGCCGAGGATCAGGAAGGCTAGGCACAGTAGCCGTAGCCGCCCTCCGCGTCCGTCGCCCACGCAACCGAGAAAGAGCACCAACCTGACAGGCGCAAAAGGGTGGGGCCGAATCGCCAGCCGATCCACGCCACCGTTGCGAGGATCCCCAGGATGAAGATGAGGTCGGCAAGCGCAGCAGGAGGGGCCACGCGGACGGCGAGCTGGGCGGACACATCCTGTCCTCTACCACCAGCTTGGGACGGGATGCTCCTCCCGCATGGAAGGACCCTCCTCCGTGCCAGCTCTCGGGTGGGGACCTCCACGGCGGCTCGATGTCCTCGTCCAGAGGCGGTTTGCCCCGCATCGATGTAGACGCTGCGCGAGAGGCCGGCCCTCACGCGACCGACATACGACCCGTCGGTGGCGGGGATCCACCAATGCCACCCGTCCTGATCCGGCTGCACTGCCGCTCGCGGTCGCCCGAAGCGGCGACGCCGTAGACCTGTCGGTGACCTTGCGAAGCAGCTACTTCATCATCCAGAAACGGGAAGGCAGTCCCCGCCGGCCACGTCCGGGCCGGCGCTCGTCGGGACGGAGCAGGGATCGAAGGGCCTACGGCCCATCGCGCCGCCTGCGATCCTGGAGAGAATGCACGCCTTGGCTGAGCTGTCGGGAAGCGCCTAGGAGCGTGGCCAAGGAGCTCGAGCACCGCCGGCCGGACGCCGAGAACCAGCCGACGAAGCGGGGAGATGCACCCCCGCAGCATCTCCTCGCGGCGCTAGGTTTGAATGTCGTTCGCATGCCCGCCCCTCGCCGCCGCCGTCCCACCCCGACCGCCCAGCAGCTAAAGGTGCTCTGGGGGATCGGAGCGATCTGCGCCCGTCCCGGCTGCGGCCAGCGCCTGATCGAGGAGGGCACCGAGCACGACGGAGCAGCGGTCGTGGGCAGGATGGCGCATATCAGGGCGTTCAGCCCCAACGGCCCACGTTACGATCCCGATCTCGCTGACGAGGCGGTCGACTCGGCCGAGAACATCATCCTGCTCTGCCCGACCGACCACGACATCGTCGACTCTCAAGCGAGCAGCTACACGGTCGCCGAACTCCTGGACTGGAAGCAGAAACAGGAGGCATTCGTGCTCGATGCGATCGACGCCAGGGTGCGGTCCGTCGGTTTTGATGAGCTCGAGGTCGTCACGCAGGGCCTGCTGTCTCTGCCGGGCAAGCCCCCCCAGGACCTCACTCTTCCGCTGCGGCCCGAGGAAAAGCTGAGGCGGAATGGGCTCACGGCGAAGGTCAGCGACACCCTGAACATCGGCTACCTGCGCTACGACGACGTCCAAGCATTCGTCTCGCGCACCGAAACCGTGCAGCCCGGGTTCGGGGAGGCTCTCGCGGCGGGCTTCCGCGAGCGCTACCGCGGCTTGCTTGGCCAAGGCCTAGCTGGCGACGGCGTGTTCTTCGCGCTGATCGAGTGGAGCGCCGCCGGCAGCCAGAGCTTCGACCGCACAGCGGCGTGCGTTGCGGTGCTCACATACCTGTTCCACGTGTGCGAGGTGTTCGAGACTTGATCATGCCTACCAAGCACCTCCGGTTGGATCAGACGCTGCTGGCAGCCGCCGCCGCGTTACTGGTCACGCTGCAAGCCCCACTGACGATCTCGGCGGCGTGGGAACGCACCCGGGACAGCGAGGCGGTCACCACATTCGACCGCTTCGCCCTGGCGCTCGACCTCCTCTTCGCGCTCGGGCTCGTCTCGCTCGAGTCCGGCCGGCTACAACGGACAGCACCGTGAGACTGATCCGCCTCAGCGCCAACGAGGCCGGATTCCACACCGTGCGGTTCAGGGCGGGGTTCAACCTGATCGTCGCGGAGAGGACGCGCGAGTCGAGCGAGAAGGACACGCGAAACGGCGCTGGCAAGTCGACCGTGGTCGAGTTGCTGCACTTCTGCCTCGGGCGCAAAGGTCAGGCCGGCGACGTTCCCGTCGTAGACGACCTCGAGGGCTGGTCCTTCACGCTCGAGATCGAGCTGCTGGGTGCACAGGTGTCCCTGACCCGCACGGTCGATGAGCCGAAACGCATCGCTATCAGCGGCCACAGCGACCGCTGGCCGGTCCAGCCGACCTGGGACGAGGACGTTTCGACCTTTTTCCTCTCGGCTGCTGAGCTGAACACTCTGCTGGCGTACGACCTGTTCGGGCTCGGCAGCGAGGACGCGACAGAGAAGTACTCGCCGACGCTCGGTAGCCTCCTGGGCTATTTCTCGCGCCGGGGAGCCGGGGCATACGGCGACCCGTTCAAGCACCACCCTAACCAACACGAGTGGGACAAGCAGGTCAACATCGCGTTCCTGCTGGGACTGCATTGGCAAGATGCCGCAGAATGGCAGCGCCTGAAGGACGCGAAGAAGGAGCTGGATCAACTCGAACGAGCGGCCAAAGGCGGGCTACTCAAGGACCTGTTCGGCAGCGAGGGTGCACTGGAGACAGAGCGTGTGCGCCTCGCCGACGAAGTCGCCGCAGAGGAGAAGCGCCTCGCATCCTTCCGCGTCCACGAGGACTACACCACGATCGAGGCCGAAGCGAACCACCTGACCGAGGAGCTGCACCGCCTCGCGAACGCGAACTTTCAAGACCGCCAGGCGATCGACCTCTACCGCGAGTCGGCGAGCAAGGAGATCGCTGGTGGTATGACCAGCGATCAGATCAAGGCAGTCTTCGAGGAGGCGGAGTTCTACTTCCCCGATGCCGTCACGGTGCGCCTGGAGGATGTTGCCGCCTTCCACGACGCGGTCGTCAGGAACCGCCGCGAGTATCTCGCTAGCGAGGTCACGCGGCTGCAGCAACGCCTTCAGCAACGGCAACACACGGTCGCGGGCCTTGACCGCAAGCGGGCAGAGCTTATGCGAGTTCTCCAGACACACGGCGCGCTCGAGGAGTTTCGGGCGCTAGAGCAGCGGCTCGGCTCGGCGCGCGCAGAGCTCGCAGACGTGGAAGCCAGGCTCACGCGACTCCGCGAAATTGCCGAGGCCAAGAGACGTTACAAGGACAACGTCCGCGCCTTGGAGGCCGGCGCCCACGTGCGCTACGAGGAGCTCCGTGACCAGCGAGACGATGCGATCCGCCACTTCAATGAGAACACGCAGGCGCTCTACGAGTCACCGGGTCGGCTGGTGATTGACCTGACGCCGACGGGCTTCCGTTTTTCGGTCGAGATCGAAAAGGCACGCAGCACCGGCGTCGAGCACATGAAGATCTTCTGCTTCGACGTGACGCTGATGCAGCTCTGGGCACAGAGAAGTCCCAATCCCGGCTTCCTCGTTCATGACAGCCTGCTCTACGACGGTGTCGACGAGCGCCAGAAGGCGCTCGCCCTCGACCTCGCTGCCCGCGAGGCGCAGAGAACAGGATGGCAATACGTCTGCGCGTTCAACACCGACGAGCTGCCACTCAACCTGATACCCGACGGCTCGCCCGCCAAGTGCGAGCCAATCCTCACGCTGACGGACGCACACGAGCAGGGAATGCTGCTCGGCCGGCGCTTCAACTAGCTCTCACGGGCCAGCAGGCAAGGAGACGCCGTCAGCCGCCAGTGAGGCGAGGGCTACGCGCAGTCTGAGCGCGTCAGATCGGTGGGCAGATCGACTCGGTACGAACGACGATCCGGGGCGCGATCTCGGCACCGGAAGCGAGCATGCGCTCGACCACGGATCGCCCCCGGCTCAGGACAGCCTCGCCGATCGGGGACGGGAGCTCCTCGGGAGAGCAGCACATCGCCGTGCCGGAAATCTCGACATGGGCCTCGGTTACTCCCTCGCTACTGAGGACGACGAATCGGAACCGATTGTGATCCGCCAAGGGCGCAAGCGGCTCGGGGCCGTGAACAGAGAACATAAGGCGGAGCATAGACGGCCGCTGCGATGGCCTCTCGTGTGTCAGAACCTCGACGATCAGGGCGACGCTCCTATGATCCGGCGGTACCGCGCCCGGCACCAGCCTCGCCCGCGCAGGACCCTGACCGTCAAGGATGGAGTCCTACAGTTCTCGTTCTTCCTTGTAGAACCCGGCCGTCGCGTCGGCAGTTAGCCCGTGGGCCTTTGACGGATTCGACGCGATCGTAATCCAGTTCATTTCGCTGGCACGTCGCCCGTCGTGTGACGCTGGCAGCACCACCCGAGCGGTTCGCCCCGAGACGCCGAGCAGCGCGATCGCCCTTCGTGCTCGCACGACAATCGGCCTACGTCTTGCCGTCATCCGCATGCCGGAAGATTGATCCATGAATGCGCTGATCGAGGCGGGGCGCGATTTCGTCGCCGCGATCCTTCGTGCCGTTGGCTACATGGGCCAACCGCGACGTCGCGCCTCGATTCGTCAAGACCTCGAACTGCTCCGTGACCTCGAGCGGTCGAGCGAGTTCGCACAGGGTACAGCGGCGCACCAAGTTCTCGTCTCGCACATCGGCGAAGAAGTGACGAGATACGCCGGCCAGGCGAGACGGAAGATCCCCTGGGCATCAATCACGTTCGCTGCTGCGCTAGGCGCAGGAGCCGGTTATCTCACGTACATCCTGAACGAGCCCGGCTTCCGCTGGTACTCGCTTTTCCCAGCCACCTTCGCAACGTTGATGGCCATTGCAATCATCGGCATGTTCTCTGAATCGGCCAAAACGACTGATGAGGATGCCAGCGATCAGGCAGCCAACTAGTGCCCGACAGGAGAGCACGAGGGCAATGGATACCGCCGGTCTCGCTCTGACGGGATTCACGGCCGTCGCGGCCCTCTTCGCCGCCATCGCGTCGTGGCGCACGGCGCACGAGACTCGCCGCAGCTGGGAAGCAGTGCAGCGTGCCGAGCGGCTCCGAGCGCTCGAAGAGATCCACCAAATCGTAGGGCACCTGACCGAGCTCGGCTGGAGCGAGAAGGCCAATCGCTACACGAGGATTGCCATCTCGCTAGGTGGAGGGCCACAGGGCCTGTACTTCACCGCCGGCCAAGACCTGCGCGGCAAGGTGGCCTCCTCCCATTGCGAGCTCCGAGCCTGCACCATGGTCGCCGAGATGCTGATCGCTGGCACAGCTCGTCCGGGGAAAGCCCCGATCAAGGAGGCGCTCGCCGAGGTGGAGCGCGCGATGGAAGAACTAGCCAGAGGGGCCGGGTGAGTGCCTAGCGCGAAGCGCCCGAGCCGGAGCGCTCTCGTGCGTCGCTCGCACTCCCGGCCTCGGGGACGCAATGGACGTCGGAATCGCAGACGCCGTCCGTCGCAGCCGAGACGAGCCTCAGAATGCCGGTCACCTTAGCTACCCGCGAAAATGACGACGCACGGGGGGCACGCGCCCCTCAAGCACGACACAGATGCTCGACGGATGAGTTCAAGTGGTTTGAGTGCTGGGGTGGTCGGTCTCGCCACGCTGATACCTGTTCCACGTAGTCGGACTCGATCGCTAGTGCGGCGGTGCGCTCGCGGGCCCATTGTGCGGGGTTGTCGACGGTGCCGGGTCCGTGGCGGCCTCCGGGGTTCTGGCGTCGGGGTGAGCCGGCAGTCATCTCGAGTTTGCGCAGCTTGCGGAACGTGAGCGCGGGCCGCTCGTAGATGTAGTCCTGTTCCTTGGTGAGCATGTGCCAGGCGAGCGTGGTGAGCTTGCGTGCGACAGCGACGGTGGCGATCTGGCGGCCACGGCGCTTTTGGATGCGGTGTCCGAATGCGCGCAGGGGGCCGGGGGAGCGCATCGTCGCGTGCGCGGCCTCGCAAAGGACGTGTCTGGCGCCAGCGGAGCCTTGCTTTGAGATGTGACCGTGGCGAGCCGGGGAGGAGCCTGACTGGCGCACGCGAGGGTCGAGCCCGAGGTAGCCGACCGTGTGTCGCGGCGAGGGGAACCGGTGCACGTCGCCGATGCACGAGATGACGGTCAGCGCAGTGATCATGTCCACGCCTGGGATCGTCATGAGACGCCGCACCTGCTCGTCGGCGAGCGCATCGCGTGCGAGATCGGCGTCGAGCGCGGCGATCTCCGCAGCAAGGAAGTCCGCCTCGCGCAGGCAGCTCTCGACGGTCATCAGCTCATCCGCGGGCAGCTGCAGCTCCGCCAGCCAGGCACGGCTCTTCTTGGCGAGCACTCCCCGCCCCGGGGCACGGCCCTCGAGCTGGCGGATCAATGCGGCGTGGATCTGGTTAGTCGCACGGGTCCTGCCGCGCACGAGCTGGCTGCGGCGCGCGATCTTGCGCCGGCGCACCCTCGTGGCCTCATCACAGCGCCACACGCCCGGCAGCATCCCCGCCGCCAGGAGCTCCGCGAGACGTCGGGCATCGACGCAATCGTTCTTCAGCTTGGCGTGCGTGATCGCTCGCAGATTCCGCGTGTCGACGATCATCACGCCACCGGCGTTGGCGGCGAGGATCTCCGCGACGCGCCTGGCGTTCCCGGTCGTCTCAAGCGCCACCCAGTCATCTGGGCCGAGGCTGTTTGCCAGAACCTCCAGGTCCTCGCGGCGGGTCTTCACCTGGCCGACCGTCTCGGTGCTGCCGGCCTCGTGCACGGCGACTTCGCAAAAGTCGCTATGCACGTCGATCCCGAAGAATCGCATCTCGTCTCACACCTCCTCGATGAAATGGACGCGGAGACGCCTGGGCACGACGACACAGACGGATTCGGGCTCACAGCCCAGCCGGACAAGTCGCAGGAGCGGCCAACGATAAGAACGGGCTCGCAGCCCATCGAGCGAATAACGGCCTGCCCTCATGCGTCTCCCAGAGAGGCTCCTGTTCCGGAATCCGCGACGCTAAATCGCGCGCCGGACGCCGCAGGAGGGACTCTCAGCGAGCACTATCTCATGCCCGATAGAGCTCTTACGTAACTCATCTGCCGCTCTGAGCGTGCGGAGTCTCCAGCGTGCAAGAGTCGTCAGCCAAGGTCGCCTTCTGGCCGCAGCTCAGTCGTCTGGTGGGCTCGCGTAGACCGAATGGCCGGAATGGCCAACGGTCGTCATGCGTTCACAGTAAACGCTTCTCTGGAACAGACGGCCGCCGCGAAGTTGACACGTTTAGCCGTCACATTGGCACGGCGCTGTTGCTGATTCCGTGAACCATCTGTGGTATAATAGTGGTATGGGCAACAAGCGAATGATCAGCGACAACTTCTCTGGGGAAATCACCGAGAGGGCAGGTGCCGAACTGATCAGCAGGATGACTCAGTACGCTCATGAAGAAGCTGAAACGGTGGTCCTGAGCCTCTCCACGCCCGGCGGTCGGGTGGACACTGCAAAGAAGCTCCACGAGATGCTCACAGCAGAACGGACATTTCAGCTCGTCACCTGGAACACGAGCAGGATCGAATCTATGGGCAACCTCTTGTTTCTCGCGGGCGACGTCCGAGTTGCGACTCGCGAGGCGCGATTCTTCTTCCATCCCATCAAACTGGAGGTGTCGGGCGGACGATTCGATCTCTCGGAACTCTGCGAAATGCGAACGGAGAGTGAAGCATCGCTCGCCTGTCCGCGTTTGCTGCGCGAACTTGATCTCGGAATCATCAGGCTGACACGCGAGGAACGCGAAGTGCGCACGATTATCGAGGCGCGCACAAGAATTAAGGGTGCTGAAATTACTGACTTGATCGAAGCAGAGAAGGTCGTCGACGCCCCAGAAGCTCTGGCGATGGGGATCGTTCACGACCTCGTTTCTCCATCCAAGATCCACTAGCCGAACCCGTTGACGGCGGACCGAGTGCATTTATGGGCTTTTGCCCGGTCCTTACCTTGGGTCGATCTCGGTCCGAGAGTCTTTATTTCCTCAAACTCCGAGAGAGCGTAGAGCACTTCGCCAATGCGCCAAATGCGTCGACCAACGAACACAACCTTCGCGGTCTAGAAGAAGCGAAGCCGTGCGAACCGCGCTCGCGCCGGCTCGCTGCCTTCACGCCTAAGCTCGCTGCGGACGGCTAGGTAGGCCAGCCGCGCGCTGGGGCCGACATCGCCGGGAGCGTGGGTGTAGGTCGCGCCCGCGATGACTCCGCCGAGCGCTCAGATCGCCATCCCGTGATCGTGCGCGAGCTCCGCCGCGTGCTCCATCGGACCCACGAGCCCCGGGCCGCGGTTGCCCGTGTAAGCGGAGAACGCCTCGTCGATGTACTCGCCGCCGAACTCGCGGCTGCCCTCGGCTTCGATCGCGCGCCGGCAATCGGCGATCTGATCCGGAATCGAACCCCGCATGTCCTCCGTGCTCTTGGCCGCATGCATCAGACACTGCGCTCGTGCCACCCGGCCAGCATGGCTCGCACCCAGCAAGCGCGCCACCGCCCGCTCCCCCGGGCACCGCTCTTTGCGCACGCCAGCGTGCGCTCAACGCTCCTACCACGTCCGCACAGTCCTTAACCGTTGCCGTGGCGACCCGCCCGCTGCGCCGCCGCGGGTCGGTATGAGCCATCCTGGGTTTGACGGAGACTTCGATGCCAGCGTTTGGCTGGCAGAAGGAGGAGTCTCTGCTGATGCCAAGAGCCAGGAAGTACCCCGAGGAGCTGCTTGAGCGTGCGACGCGGCTCGTCTTCGAGTCAGGCAGGCCGATTGCGCACGTTGGGCGTGATCTCGGGATCGCGCCGGAGACGCTGCGCAAATACGTGCGTCGTGTCGAAGCTGACGAGGGCCTGCGCAAGGACGTGCTGAGCAGCGAGGAGCGCGAGGAGATCAAGGCCCTGCGCAAAGAGGTTGCGCAGCTGCGCCGAGCGAATGAGATCCTGAAGTCCGCCAGCGTGTTTTTCGCGGGCGAGCTCGATCCACACCGTCCGAAGTGAGCGCGTTTATCGAGGAGCACCGCGAGCGTTTCGGGGTCGAGCCGATCTGTGAGACCTTGGGCGTGTCGGCGTCCGCCTTTTACGAGCGAGCGTCGGGCCGGCGGTCTGCCAGGGCGCTCGAGGACGAGCGGCTACTCGCGAGGATCTCAGCGCTGCATGAGGCCAACTATCTGGCCTACGGCTCGCGGCGGATGTGGAAGGCGCTGCTGCGAGCTGGTGAGCAGGTCGGCCGCGACCGCGTGGCGCGCCTGATGCGCTCCAACGGCATCCAGGGAGCCAAGCGCCGCGGAAAGCCTTGGCGGACCACCCGGCCCGACCCTCGGGCGCAGCGTTCACCGGACCTCGTGGAGCGGGAGTTCACGGCCTCCCGGCCTGACGAGCTGTGGTTCGCGGACTTCACCTATCTGCGCTGCTGGGAGGGACTGGTGTTCTTCAGCTTCGTGATCGACGCCTACAGCCGCCGGATCGTCGGCTGGCAGTTCGCACCGCACATGCGCACCACGCTCGTCCTGGACGCCCTGCGAATGGCGCTCCATCAGCGCCGGCCAGGAGCCGACGTCGAACTCGTCCACCACAGCGACGCCGGCAGCCAAGCTGGGCTCAACTGGTCCTCGCAACACCGTGATCGTGGAGGTGGTGCGGGTGGGCAGGCCGGCTGGATGGATGAGAGAGCTGACGGGCAGGGCGCCGATGAAGTCGCCGGGGGCGCCGAGGCATCGTCTGGAAGTCGAGCGCTTGTTTTGGCGTGAGATCGTCAACGGTCTGAGCAGCGACGAGGCAGCCGCGTCGGTGGGCGTGTCGCAGGCGGTTGGCAGCCGATGGTTCAGAGAACGTGGCGGGATGCCAACGTTCATGCTCGCCGAGCCTTCGGGCCGCTACCTGTCGTTTGCGGAGCGCGAGGAGATCGCGATCCTCAATAGTCAAGGAGTCGGGGTGCGGGAGATCGCACGCCGACTCGGACGTGCCCCCTCGACGATCTCCAGGGAGCTGCGCCGCAACGCGGCCACGCGCGGTCGCAAGCTCGAGTACCGCGCATCGGTCGCGCAATGGAAGGCCGAGCTGATCGCGCGGCGCCCGAAGACCGCCAAGCTCGCCGCCAACGAGCGACTTCGCGATTACGTGCAGCAGCGGCTCTCCGGCCAGGTTCGCCGGCCTGACGGGACGCCGGTCGCTGGGCCCGCCACGGCGCCTTGGAAGGGCCGCAACAAGCCGCACCGCCAGGACCGTCGGTGGGCCAGCGCGTGGAGCCCGGAGCAGATATCTGCCCGGCTGCGGATCGACTTCCCCGATGATGAGTCGATGCGGATCTCCCACGAGGCGATCTACCAGGCGCTCTACGTCCAAGGCCGTGGAGGGCTCCGCCGGGAGCTCACGGCGTGCCTGCGGACCGGCAGGGCGCTACGGGTGCCAAGGGCGCGCACGCGTGCTCGCGGCAAGAGCTACGTCAGCGACCAGGTGATGATCAGCGCCCGGCCTGCGGAGGCCGAGGACAGAGCGGTCCCTGGGCATTGGGAGGGCGATCTGATCCTCGGCGCTAATCAGTCAGCGATCGGGACGTTGGTGGAGCGCAGCACACGTTTCACGATGTTGCTTCACCTACCGCCGATGCCGGGCCATGGCGGGCCAAAGGTGAAGAACGGACCACCGCTCGCAGGGCGCGGCGCAGAAGCGGTCAAGGACGCCATCACCGCCCAGATTCTCACGCTCCCCGAGCAGCTGCGTCGTTCTCTCACTTGGGATCAAGGCGCCGAGATGACTCAACACGCAAAGCTCACCATCGACAGCGGCCTGCAAGTCTATTTCTGTGACCCTCAGAGCCCATGGCAGAGAGGGACCAATGAGAACACCAACGGCCTGCTCCGCCAGTACTTCCCGAAAGGCACAAACCTCGCCAGACACACCGCCGATGACCTCGACGCCGTCGCTGCCACGCTCAACAGCAGACCACGAAAGACACTCCACTGGCGCACACCAGCCGAAGCCCTCGACGAGCATCTACGATCCCTACAAACGCAAACTGTTGCGACGGCCGATTGAATCCGCCCAATACACCTCGATCGACTACACCCAGACCCTCAACGATCACGGCGTGCTCGGCTCGATCGGAACAGTCGGCGACGCCTATGACAACGCGATCGCCGAGAGCTTCGTCGACAGCTTCAAGACCGAGCTCATCGCCGACCGCTCCTGGGCGACTCGCTCCCAGCTCGAGCTCGCCGTCGTGGAGTACGTCGCGTGGTTCAACAACGAGCGCCTGCACGAAGCGCTCGGCGACCGGCCACCCCGCGAGATCGAGGATCTCTACGCTGCGAAAAACAGGCCTACTCTCACGATCAAATGAAAGTAGGGAACCTACAAAACACGTCTCCGCGGAACCCAGGACGGCTCAGTAGCTGGGGCAGTGGGGCCGCGGAATTGGACCCCAAATTGGACCCCAGAAGTCGCGCTCGGTAGTCTGCAAAATGCCAACCAAAACGCCAAAACGGCGTAGTTGCAGCCTCTTCGTTTGAATCGGGGAGACAGGCAAGAGTGCCTGCAAATTGCCTGGCCGTGGGCGGATGCAGCCTGGACTCTAGGTCCGAAGGCCCGTAGGAACCGACGGCACTTTGTCCACCGTACGCGCGGGCGAGACTGGGTTGACACCGCCGGGAAATCCCGGGGAACCCAGGAAAACACAGAGCACGAGGTTAGTCTCCTTTGCCGCGCTTGGAGCGATCAGGCCTTCCCAGCCCTCACCGTGGAGCTGCTCGCCGACTGCCTGAAACGCTGGCCAACCGAATCGTCCCGGAATGGGCAGCGGAAGCCCGACCGCATCCAGTAGGTCCGGGGTGCTCAAGTCCGTGACTCGCAGGTTCTCGACCGCGAAGCGCCAAACGTCTCGCGGGAGAGCACGTTCAGGCGGTATGCCGGACTCGGCGAGGTGCCGATACCACTCCGCCCACATGCAGTCCTCGTTCTCGGCAAGGTAGAGAGCGTCGACAACGCTTCCGCGCTGCCACCTGCCGTCGGGCGGTGGCGTCGGCCTTTCTACCGGGTCGCGCCCATGCGGGATCTGCCTGAGCCAGGTCCGTGGGAGGCTGCGGACGGCCTCGACATCGAGCGCCACCGGGGCTTAGGCAGCCACTGGCGCCTCGAGCGACGAGATCAGCCGCAGCACAGGCAATCCATTGTCGGCAGCAAGAAGATCAATCGGGCGCTCGTCGCCTAAAGCCTCGATCGGCCGCACCATCCAGACTGACACGAACTCGGGATCAACGATCCGGCTGAGGCGATCAATAACCTCGGCGAGAATGACAACCCGTTGGGCTCGTGTGCCGCTTGGCGCGGAGCGATAGGCAAGCCAATCCCGGACCGTGGTGGGAGCCGCCGAAACCGCCGCGGCGATGGTGGCCTCAGAAAGCCGGCCGGCGTCGTGGATACGGGCGACTTCATCGTTGAACGGCATCGGCCTCGCATGGGCTCGTCGCGCTCGAGCCCCTGTTCGCGGGCGCTCTGAGCCACTATCTGGCGTCTTACGCTCCCGGCTTTTGCCAGACCGGGCTTTTCGTGGCGTCGCTGATTTGCGGCTGGACCGCTTTGCGCCAGAGCTCACCGGGTCGCCGTTCTCGCCAGCAGCCTGACTTGCTTTCGACGCAGCTTTCGCACGACGATGGCTCGTGGCTTTCCCTCGCCGTTTGCCTACCCGGAACTTTCCAAAGCCAGTAACCACGATGTCGTCGTCGCCAGAAACCGAAGACGTCGTTTTCGTCGCGCGTTTGGCCGACGTCCGCGCGCCCTCGTCGCCAGTGGGGTCCAACAGCTCGCTGTTCGCCTTGGGCATCGTTCCGTCCCAATTCCGTCCAGATTCCGTCCCCAGAATAGCATCCCTCGCTCGCGCATCCTTTCCGGCGTCAGGGTGGCGGCATCAGTAGGTGGCAGCCTCACCATGCAATGCTGGCCCAGCCCGGCGACGGCGAGCCGGCGTCGCAGGCACGGCTCGCTACGCCGCACGCCTTCCGGGTATGCCCGGGCCCCACCCGAAGTAGCCGCCCGCCTGGGAGAACGGGTCGCCCCATACGAACTCGGCAGGCTTCGGCTCCGGATACCGTTCCCCTCTTATGCCCTGTAGCGCGCGGTAGTAGAACTCCGAACGAGCCGCTCCGCGAGGGTAATCCGTCGCGATGGCCTCCAGCTCGGCCTCCGTCGCAGAGACCTTCAGAGCTCTCTTGATGGCCTCCATCCGTGCTCGAATCTGTGGATCGACGAGCACCCTCCGCGGCAGTGCGCCAACACGACCAGGCGTGAGGCGGTGAGCGCGAATCTCACGACACGCGATCGCGAGCCGTGGGGTCGGGCGCAGGCGGACTTGATCGCCGTACGCCGCTGCAAAGATCGCCCCATCCACGTCGGTGCGTTCCGCGAGTGCGGCGTCGACCAACGCCATGTCAGCCACGGGGGCGATCCGCGCGTATCGAAGTCCGCTGGAATCAAAGCTGATCGCACCGGCGACGAAGATCTCCCCCGAGGACCCTTCCTCCCTCAGGAATCGTTCGACCGACCCGAACGACACGAACGCAGTCCGGGGACGTTCCATCAAGAGCGTTCCGTAGCGGGCTGGATCGACTGCGGACTTAGTCGCCCCGAGCGGCGTCACGACGAACGTCTTCGGCGCGAGCTCGATGTTGCCGAACCTGATGGTCTCTGGCGGCCACGTGTCGTTGGTACGCATCGCAACTATCTCCAATCCCCGTGTCGGACCCCCCGTATTTTTGTCGGGCCAGAGAGCCTAGCACCGTGTCAAGGCCCAGGTCAAGCCCCATTTCAAGCCCCACCTTAGCCATGAGTGTGCTAGCATCGGCCGTTCTTCCGGAGGGACGTCCGGTCCCTCCTCGATTCCGAACAATGCATGGAGAGCGGAGGAAACATGATGATTTGTCAGGTGGTCTATGGATCGCGGAGCGCCGCACGATGAGCCTCCCCAGCGCAGTAGTCGCACCCGAAAAGATCAATACGCTCCTGGATGCAGGGTTCACAGCTGATGAGATCGCCAAAGCATGCGGAGTCACAGAAAGCGCGGTAATCGCACGACGCACCGGCACGGCCCGGCGTAAGACGGCCCTCGACCGGCGACTCGACGACCTGTTCTTCCTAACTGAGGAGATGCGGGAATTCGGTCTCGACGAGGAGATCGCGCGCGGCTGGATGTGCTCTAGGTCGATGCATCTCAATGGCCAAAAACCGCTTGATCTCATTCGTCGAGACGCGTTTGACGAGGTTCGATCTGCGTGCGAAGCGTTCATGGACGGCGAATCAGCCTCCGAGTACAGAAGCAAGCGTTCGAAGGACAGCGCCGACGATCCTGCGGTCGGCGTGACCGACATCGCCAGCCGGCGACGCACCGCGTAGCCTGAGAGGTCACGACACGCCCCGGGGCATGTCGGCCTTCAACTGCGGAGAACGGGGGCGCTCCGCAGTCAGGCGATCAGGACAGTTCGATGGGGTGTCCGGTCACCGCGAGTACGAGGCGCGGTCATCTGCAACGCTGCGTAGCGGCAGAGCATCGTCAGCATCTACAGGGTCGAGGTCCTAACCGCCGAGGAGTACCTCGGCGACGTTGTCGCCGACCTCAGCCGCAGGCGCGGACGCTTAGAGAAAGAACGAGCCACGGGCCAAGAGCGTTTGTGCCGGACCGGCAACGCACATCTGACACACATCCGACGCACGGTCGCAGTCGGTCGGGGTCGCTCACGAATGATGTTTTCCCCGTAAACACCGGACTCTGACCGATGCCGTCGGACCGTGGAAGGCCCTTCCAAGGCAATGACGTGCGTTCCTTCGGATGCGGCAGTGCGTCGTCCGGTCGTTCTGGAGGCCTCCGACTCTGCGCGGCGGCGTGCAAGGCGATCTTGCGCACTCCCAGCACACGTCGGTACACCAAACCTCGGAAGACATGAAGCATCCCGCGCAGCCGGACAAGGCCCGTGCAAAGCTCGATCTGTCGCTGAGCTCATCCGATGCCGCATCCATGAGGAAGATGCCCCGCGAGCACCCGGCAACTCGCCGGCGAGCGCCATGGCGCTGAAAAGGAAGCGGCCGAAACGCCCCGACGATCGTGCCTGGTCAGCAAGAACGAGCATGAACGATCGAGTCGCCACCACGGAGCTCGTTCAATACACCGCGCTCCCCGCCGAGACCGGGCCGACATGGGCGCCAGACCGGATGTCCGTGTGGCCGGTCGAGGGCGGGCGCTACGGAATCGACGCCCACTACCTCGGCGCAACCGGTGCGGCCCGCGCAGAAGGCCAACAACAACGACTCGAGAACATCGGCCTCCAGGCGAGCGTACGGCTAGACGGCGAAGACAGTGTCCTGCGCCTCGGGCCGCTTGCACATCCGGCTGCCTGGATGGCCTTAGAGGCCTTCATCGGTCGTCCACTTACCTAGGACCCGAGCCGCTCACAATTGGCGGAGGGCCAGCTCAAGCTGTTGGAGTCCAGCTCCGATGCTTCCCTGTGCCGACCCACAGAGAACTCCCGCTCGGTCGCAACGAGCGACTCCGACGCCGTCGCAACGAAGGACGTGGCCTACGACGAGCGCTCCCAATCGTCCTCGTCCTAGGCCTGCTCGTCGCCGCCGTCCTCGAGCGCACCGAGGTCGTTGGACGCACACACGTCGCCGTAGAGGGCGCAAGCCACAACCTGCCCGGCGCATACATTGCCGTCCCTGGGCCCTGGCACTCGCGATGGGTACCCGTAAAGAACCAACTGCCGGGCTTACCACGCTATGTGCACGAACGCTTCCGGACGATTCGATACGTCCCCGCCCCGTAGCTGCTCGGCTTTCTATTCATGGCGAGGGCTGCGGCACGAATCAGACGCGGTCCGCCGTGTGGCCGAAAAACCTAGCCCTGCGATCGACCTTCCAGCCCGACGCAGAACCTTGAGACCCGCGGACCACGGATTGAGCAAGGACGGTCGAATAGGAGCACTGGACCCCAAATTGGACCCCGCGAAGGCTCGATGCGGCCCGCCGCGGCCACGAAACCCTCGGTTTTGCAGGCTATCTATTGGCCGAAGAGACAGGATTTAAGCCTGCGATCGCCCGGCCTCCAGCCCACGTTCAGGCGGCGGGATCCTGCGGCCTCGAGGGTTCCGAACAAAAATTGTTCCCCAATTGTTCCCCAGCAGGATCGCTGACATCCGGGCTACAGCCGCAGACTTCTACGATTTGCAGGCCTTTCCCGAGGGGTGAGCGAGGGGACTCGAACCCCCGACCGCCTGGACCACAACCAGGAGCTCTACCAACTGAGCTACGCCCACCAGGTTCGGGGGCGAAGTGTACCGTCGGCGGGTGGGGCGCCCGGAGAGTTCTGTTGCGGGCCCCTCGCACTTGGCCGGGCCCGCTCAGGGTCGTCGCAGGTTCGCTTCGGCTGCCGCCAACGCCTTACTGGGCGAGAGCGAGGGATCGCCGGCCGCCGCCGCCCGCCAGGCCTCCAGCAGTCTCGGGGCCTCGGGGCCGAGCAGGGCTCCGATCTGCACCAGCGCCGCCAGCGGGTCGGCCAGGGCCTGCCCCTGGGGAGCGGCCTGGGCGGCCGCCTGGGGAGCGACCTGAGCGGCGGCCTGCGTGGCCGGTGGCGGCGTAGCCGGCGCCAGCATCCTGTCGGTCACCTCCCGGCCGCGGCGTTCGGCGGCACGCCAGCCGCGGCCCATCGAGAGTTCCTGGAGCTCGAGCTCGGGCCCTTCGAGGATCCTGATCTTCGCCTGGTGGGGGCTCCACTTGCGCTCCCCCAGGTCGATCGGCTGGCCGTTGCGCCAGGGGGCCAGCAGCGCCGCCAATTCCCCGTCGGAGAGGTTGAAGCGGCAGAAGTTATGGGGAAACTGACGAAGCTCGACGTGGTACATCGTCCACAGACTTGCACGCCGGCGCCCCCAGCCGCTCGCGCATCACCTCGACGGCTTCGGGGTTGGAGTCGATCAGCAGGTAATGGCGGCCGTGCCGGCGGGCGACCGCTCCGAGGGTCCCGCTGCCGGCGAAGAAGTCCAGGCACCAGTCCCCCGGCCGGGTCGAGGCCAGCACCATCCTCGCGACGATCCCCTCCGGCTTCTGCGTCGGATAACCCGTCTTCTCACGGCCGTTGGTGGGGACGATCGTGTGCCACCAGACGTCGGTGGGAAGCTTCCCCCGGGCGGCCTTCTCGGCCGTCACCAGGCCGGGGGCCATGTACGGCTCTCGGTCGACCTCCTCGGCGTCGAAGTGGTAGGCACCGGGGTCCTTCACGTACACCAGGATCGTGTCGTGCTTGGCCGGCCACCGCCGCCGGGCCCTGGCACCGAAGTCGTACGCCCACACGATCTCGTTGAGGAAGCAGTCCCTCCCGAAGATCTCGTCCATCAACAGCTTGCAGTAGTGGGCCTCGCGGTAGTCGACGTGCAGGTACACCGTCCCCTCGGTGCTCAGCACCCGCCTGGCCTGTTCCAGCCGGGGACACAGGAAGCCGAGGTAGTCGTCGAACTGGTCCCGGTAGCTGGAACGCGCGAGCAGCTCGGTCCGGTAGGTGCGCCCGCCGAACCCGATCCGGGAGGCGTCGGGATCCTCGACCGCCCGCAGCGTCCGTCGCACCTGCCGGCGGCCGGTGTTGAACGGGGGGTCCAGATAGATCAGCGAGAAGAAGTCGTCCGGCAGCGCCGGCAGCAGCTCGAGGCACTCCCCCAGCAGGATCTGGTCCTCGTCGGGGGCGACCGCGGCGCACATGGACCGGCGAAGCCTACGTTCGCCGCCCGATGGAGCACGCCGGTGACGTCCACGGGCCGCACGGTCAGGCCGGCCGCGATCATGCCCTGGAGGGGTGCGCTGCGGCCGACAGCTCGGCCCACTGGTAGAGGCCTCCGCACAGGTTCCGCCAGGCCGCTGCGCGTCTGACCTGCAGGCTCGCGCTGCTGTCGCCGGCCGCCGTCAGCAGCACGCTGTTCAGCACCGCCGCTCCGCCGTCGCCGGGTGCCAGGCTCGCGCCACCCCGCTCGAGTTCGACCCGGTGGACGCCCGCCGACAGTCGTACGGGGACCGGGGGCGCGCTGTCGAGGACGAGCGAGTTGCCGTCGAGTTCCCCGGAGATCGTCGCCAGGGGGCGTCCGTCGATCGCCAGGTGCAGTGGCCCCATCAGCTGCCCCTTCACCCACACCTCCCACACTCCCGCCGAGGGCACCGTCACCGTGCTCACCAACCGACCGGCGGAGCCCAGCACGAGCCCCTCGCGACTGGGCCGCCACAGCCGCGGACGGCGGCTCCGCCGCAGCGCCACCTGCACCACCTCCGGTGCCACGGCCACGGTCAGCGTCGCCGCGCCCGCCCTCGAGGGTGAGCGCGCGAGGGCGCCGAGCAGCCGGCACTGCTGGGCCGAGTCGCCCCTCAGAGCGACGTGGCGCACGGCCGTGACGGCACCCGGGGCCCTTTTCCAGACCTGGTAGTAGCGGCCCTGCCAGACGAGCTCGTAGGCGGCCGGCGGCCGGCTGGCGAGCGGGTCCCGCCGGGTCACGATCAGCGGGTAGGCCGTGAACACGGAGGGCGCCAGGCGGTCGAGCCGGACCGGACGGCCGTGCCCCTTGGACGCCCCCGCCGCGGCGGGGGGCGGGTAGACGAAGTCGGGACCACCTACGTCGAGGTCGCGGAGCTCGTACAGGGAGTATTCGTCGAAGTCGGTGAACAGCGTGGGACCGCGACCGGCGAAGCGCGAGTTCACCCGCGCCAGCTCTTCGTAGCGGGCGGTGGGAGCAAGGTTCGAGACGTGGTACTGCCTCGCGTCCGACACCATCACCCCGGCCGTCAGCACGAGCCCGAGGGCGCCCGCGGCGGCGAGCGCGAGCGTGCGCGGGCCCAACGCCCGCAGCGCTCCGACCCCAGCCCACGCCAGCAGCACCACCGCCGGAGAGCTCAACATCAGCGTCTTGGCCCCACCCCACACCGACACCGACTCGACCACCACCAGGCACCCGAGCAGCATCAGCCCGAACCACCCCAACAGGACCAACGCCCCCAGCCGCACCAGCTGCCAGACCCCCAGCAGCACGCCGGCCACTGCCACCAGCACCAGCACGTGGGTGAACACCGAGGCCGTCCCACCCGGCTCGAGCTTGTAGCTGCCCCCGAGCCAGATGCCGAACAGCTGGATCGCCCGCAGGGCGTGCACGAGGTTGCCGGGGTTGCTCGTCGAGGCGATCCCCTGGGCCACCTGCACCGAGCCGCCGGCCGAGGTCCAGGTCGGGAGCCCGGCCACGAACACGACCAGCACGCCCAGCGCCATCGTCGCCAGGGCCCGCCCACGCGCCGCGCCCCCGCCCCGCAGTGCGACGAGCAGCGACGGCACCAGCACGATCGCCGACAGCAGCGCCCACACCCCGAACGCGACCCCCAGAGCGGAGACGCCGGCGGCCACGATCAGCGCGAACGGGATCACGCCCCGCCCGGGCGAGCGAACCCAGCGTCCCTGGAGGGCGACCAGGGCGCCGAGCGCGAGGATCATCCCCAGCGCGGTGATCTCCTTGATCGAGCCGAACAGCTCGTAGGCGTACACCAGCGCGCCCACCACGGCGGTCAGCGCCGCCACCGCCGCCAACCCCCGCGAGAGCCCGCAGGCGCGCGCCAGCAGCCACGCCGGCCCGGTGGCACTCGCGAGCACGAACGCGTTGAAGGGCTGGAAGGTCCAGATCAGCGGCAGCCCGACGAGCAGCGTCGAAGCCCCGAAGACCGTGTCCGCCCCCGAGGGGTAGCTCGAGTTGTAGTAATCGTTGATCACCTGGCCGTAGGAGTTGGCGAGGTCGAGGTGGGCGTAGTGCTGGCCGTGGTGGAGCAGGTAGTCGGCTCCCGCCAGGTGAACGGCGGAGTCGGCCAGGGCCATGTAGGAGGAGAAGCTCGCCCGGCCCGACGCGAGCACCGGGGCGAGCGCGACCACGTACGCACCGACGGGCAACAGCAACAGCCACGGACGCTGCCGCACCCGCTCGAGCGCCGCTCTCGCCCGCGTACGTCCGGCGAGCAGGCCGACCGCGGCGAGCGCCGCCGCCAGGTAGGGGCTGGCGGTCGCGAGCGGGTAGGCGTAGGTGGAGAGCTGGGTGAGCGCGATCAGGCCCGCCAGACCCGCGGTGGGGAGCAGGGCGACGGGTAGGAACGAGCCGCTCACACGATCGACGAGCAGGCCCACGCCCAGGCACAGCAGCGCGAGCTCGAGCGGATACAGGAGCGTCGTGCTCAGGTACATCTCGTTACACGCCCACGGAGCTCCCGGCGCGGGCTGGTGGGCGGGGCGGCTCGCACGGCGCTCCGGGTGAGCTTATTGGCCCGGGCGCCCGCGCAGTATCAGTCTGGCGAGGGCCTCGTGAACTGCGTCGCCAGGAAGCGGTCCCACATCCCGGCTCCCATCATCCGCCGCTGGGCAATCAGCATCCGCGCCGAGGGCGTCACGCGGACGCGGATCGGCGCGTGGTCACGGTCGATCGCCTTCTCGATCGCCTTCGCGACGGCGTCCGGCTCTCCCCCGAACTTCGACAGCGGTCCCTTGTGGTAGGCCTCGACGGTCATCTTCGCGACGTTCCGGTTGAACTGCGAGTACACGCCGTCCTCGCCCTCCCCGTCGTCGGTCTGCTCCTCCAGCGACCGCGCCGCCGCCTCGCCGAAGTTCGTCCGGATCAGACCGGGTTGGATCACCGTCACCCCAACCCCGAAGTCCTTCACCTCGAACCGCAGCGCGTCGCTGATCGCCTCCACGGCGTACTTGGTGGCGTGGTAGAGGCCGGCCCCCGGGAAGGTGAAGTTGGCTCCCATCGAGCTGACGTTCACGATCCGCCCGTAGCGCTGGGCGCGCATCCCCGGGAGGACCAGCTGGCACATGCGGATGAGCCCGAACACGTTCGTCTGGAACTGCCGCTGGACGGCGTCCATCGAGACCGACTCGATCGCCCCGTCCTGGGAGTAGCCGGCGTTGTTGACGAGCACGCCGACCGCCCCCCGCTCGGCCACCACCCGCTCGACGCCGGCCCGCATCGAGTCCTCGCTGCACACGTCGAGCGCCATCGTGTGCGCGCCCAGCTCCCGCAGCGGCGCGAGCGTCGCCTCGTCGCGGGCGCTGGCGTAGACGGTGTGACCGGCACGCACCAACCGCTCGGCGGTGGCGCGACCGATCCCCGTCGAGCAGCCGGTGATCAGCACGGCCTTCGAGGTCCCCGGCATGTCAGCGGGAATCTACCGATCGTCCGCAACGCGGCGCAGGGCGGCACGGGCCCGCGCCGGGCGCGCGGACGCACCGCCGACCGCCGGCCTCGCTACGCGCCCTGGCCCGCGAAGCGCAGCGACCCCGGTGTGGTCAGGTCCTCGCCGGTCTCCAGCAGCGTCTTCAGGCCGGAGAGGATCTGGGGCCAGCCGCCGTAGATCTCGCCGTTGGCGTCCTCGCGCATCTGGTCGTGGGTGACCGTCAGCCGGCAGGAGTCGCCGACCGCTTCGATCTCCCACGTGACCCGGGAGGTGCCCTCCTCGCGAACCTCCTCGCTCCACAGCGCGGTGAAGCTCTGCACGAGCCGCCTCGGGGGGTCGACCTCGAGGTTCTCCCCCATCGCGATCCGCCCGGCCTGCGGCGCCGAGAGCTCATACCCGGAGCCGACGAGCCAGTCGGAGTGGATCTCGACGCCGAAGTTGTAGCGGGCGTGCAGCTGCGGGTCGGTGATCGCCTCCCACAGCCGCTCGGGGGTGGTGCGGATGTAGATCTCGAACACCTTCTCGGCGGGCCCGGCGGTCCACGGCCGCCTGCCGCTGTCGGTTGCGTCCATCATCTGGTCTTCCTCCAATCGTTGCTTGAGCGCGCTGAGCGTCGCCGCCCAGGGCTCGGCGTACTTGCTGACCCAGCGGTCGTGGACGAGTCGGATCGGGACCGGGTTCAGGAAGTGCAGCTTCTGCCGACCCTCCCGGCGGGTGGTGATCAGACCTGCTCGCTCCAGCACCGCGAGGTGCTTCATCACCCCGAAGCGCGTCATCGGCAGACGCTCCTCGAGCTCACCCAGGCTCTGGCCGTCCCGCCGGAACAGCTCATCGAGCAGCTCCCGGCGGGTGGGATCGGCGAGTGCCCTGAAGATCTCATCCATGACCGCCCAGAGTATATGTGACCAAATGGTCACCTGTCAAGCCCGGCGACTTCCGCGAGACGTCCGCGGGACTCCGTCCGGCAACGCACCCGGCCGACCGGGTTGGCATGATCAGGTCGATGGACGAAGCTCGCGCGTCCGCTTCGCCACCGACCGGGGGGGCCGGTTCGCCGGTGGACGCCCCGGCGGGAGCCCCCTCCCCACCCCCTGCGCCGACAGGTAGCGGCGGCGGCCTGCCGGTCCCGCGCGGCCGGCGGATCACCGTGCGCGTGCTGATCTGGGGAACCACCGTGCTGGCGATCATCGGGATGTTCGCGATCTGGGTGAACCGCCAGATGTTCAACCCCGACCACTGGGCCGACACCAGCACCAAGCTGCTGCAGAACGAACAGATACGTGACGCGACGTCGAACTACCTGGTCGAACAGCTGTACGCGAACGTGGACGTCGAAGCGGAAATCAAGAAGCGGCTGCCCAAGGAAGTGCAGTCGCTCGCCGGGCCGGCCTCCGGGCTGGTACGGACCGGCGCCACCGAAGTCGCCAAACGGGCGCTGGCTACGGCCAGGGTCCAGGAAGCGTGGAAGGCCGCCAACCGGGCGGCCGATCAGACGCTCGTGAACATCGTCGAAGGCGGCAAGGGCGCCGTCGCGATCGACAACGGGGTGGTGAGCCTGGACCTCGCGTCGGTGCTGACGAACATCACCAACCGCCTCGGGCTGCCCGAAGTGAGCTCCAAACTGCCGCCCTCCGTGGCGCACCTGACGGTGCTGAAGTCCAAGCAGATCAAGGCCGTGCAGGACATCGGCAAAGGCCTCAAAGGCCTCGCACTGCTGTTCACGATCCTCGTGCCCGTGCTCTTTGCGATCGCGATCTTCCTGGCGAAGGGCTATCGCCGGCGCACGCTGATGAACGTCGGCTTCGGGTTGGTCACGGCCGGCGTGGTCGTGTTCCTGTTGCGGACGCTCGTCGTCAACCGCGTGTCCGACTCGCTGGTCAAGACCGAAGCGGTCAAGCCGGCCGCCCACGCGGCCCTCTCGATCGGGACCTCGATGCTGTCCGAAATCGCCGGGGCCTTCGTGGTCGTGGGCATCCCGCTGATCGCCGCGGCCTGGTTCGCGGGCCCCTCGGTGTATGCCACCCGCGGGCGCAGGTTCCTCTCCCCGTTCCTGCGCGAGCACCCCGAGTGGACCTACGCGATCGTCGCCGTGATCATGCTGCTGATCTTCATCTGGAACCCGATCCCGTCGACCGGCAAACTGGTGGGCATCGTCGGGTACTCGCTGCTTGCTTTCTTCGGCGCCTATCTGTTACGACGCCAGACGGCTGAGGAATTTCCACCGCCATAGCCTGCGGGCCGCCGGCCTGCTCGTAGCCGCCGCGAGCCTCGGCGCCTGCTCCTCCTCGCATTCCCGCCCCCGCACCCCGGGCCTCCCCGCTCGCGCGTCGGCGGATCCGGGGCTCCTCAGCCCCTGTCCCGGACGCGAACCGCACGTGGTGTTCCCGAGCAACGAACCGGGCCACGCCACCGGGCCGGGCGCGATCGTGTGGCGCGCCGCCTCCGCCTGCCCGGGCGGCGCCGGGGCCCGGGTTTCCCCGATCAGCTCGCTGCCGGCGAGTGGACCACCGCCCGCGGCGCCGGTCGGGCCCGAAACGCGGTTGGGGCTGGACGGACCGCTGGTGGCCGCCGCCGCTCCCGGCGGACGGGTGGCCGTGATCGGTCGCCCCACGGCTTCCACGAGCGCCGGCGCGGTCGCGCTCCAGGGCCGCGCCGGGGGGGCCTTCTCGGCGATCGAGCCGGGGCCGGTGTTCTCCCCCCCGTTCGCCGCCACCAACGCCTACCTGGGCGATCTGGCGGTCGCCGGGGGCGGCCCGGGCGGTGACCTGCAGCTGCAGGTCGAGCGCTTCTACACGACCAGCTTCGCGCGCCGGTCGCTGATCGCGGGAGGGGCGGGCGTGCGGCTGCTCACGCCGGCGCTCGACTACCGCAGCGACGCGATGCTCGTGTGGGCGCAGGGCGGCTCGATCTACGCCCGCTTCCTGCCCGCGAGCGGCACCCAGGAGGAACCCCAGCGACTCGCCCCGGCGGGGCCGAACCTGCGAATCTCGGCGCTCCTGAGCGACGATCGCCGGGCGATCGTGGCCTGGAGCGAGCAGCAGGGTCCGCTCACGAAGGTCTACCTCGACCGCTCCGCCAGCGGGGTCGCGTTCGGCGCCCCACGGCTGCTGGAGAGCTTCGAGAACCCGGCGGGAACCGCTTCGCCGACGGCCTCGCCGAGCCTGATCCGGCTGAGCACCGAGAGCGTGATGGTCGCCTGGTCGAGCTTCATGGGAGGGCGCTGGGTGATCCGTTCGGCCGCCGTGGACCAGGATCGGGTGGGCCCGCCGACGACCACCTCCGCGCCCGCCGGCGACGCTCTCCTTGCCGGTCTGCAGCCGGGCCCGAAGGCGGATGCGATGCTGCTGTGGACCGAACCCCGACCCGCCGGCTCGGCCATCGGCGGCTCGCCCGAGCAGGCCCTGTGGGCGGCGCGGGAGTTCCGTGGCAGCGACAGCCGGGTGGTCGTCGAAGGGCCCCGGCAGCTGGCACCCGCCGGCCCCAACAGCGAACCGGCGATCGCGATCGACCCCGACAGCGATCGCCCTGTCGCCGTCTGGCGAGAAGGGCAGCTGCTGCGCTACTCGGTGGGCGAACCGGGCGCGCCCAGATGAGTGGGCGGCGCCGTGGCTCGCGCCGCTTCATCGGCCGCCCGGCGCTCGGCCGCAGCCAGTGCGCGGCTGGCGAACAGCAACCCGTAGTCGAGGTGTTCGCGGATTTTTTCGAGGCTGTGGCCGCCGGGATAGATGACCCCGCGGGCGTCGGCCCCCTCTTCCCGTAGTTCGGCCGCGAATTCAGGGTCCTCGGTGGGGACCGCGACCGGGTCTTCGGAGGCGCCGTACAGGAACGCGTGCAGCCCCAGCCGCCGGATCACAGGCTCGTCCGAGCGCAGTTCTTCGTGGAGGTAGTCGAAGAAGCCGAGCCAGCTCTCCTCGACGGAGAACCGCAGCGGGTAGGAGAGCGCCACGTTCATCGAACCGAACCCGCCCATCGAGCTGCCGGCGATCGCCCGCCCCGCGCGGGTGGCGATCGTCCTGTACATGCGATCGACCAGTTCCTGGGTTTCCACGACGTAGGTCGCGCTGTGGCGGGCGCCGTAGTCCCTCCAGTTGTGGGGGCCGGGCGCGTCCTGCAGCATGACGACGATCATCGGTGCGATCACGTGGCGGGCGATGAGACCGTCGAGGCTCGCCTGGATCCCCATTTCCAGGAACGCTTCGGCGTGGCCGTCGCGGCCGTGGAGCATGTACAGGACCGGGTACCGCTCCGTGCCCCCCCGGTAGCCCGCCGGCAGGTAGGCGAAGAACGACCCCGGGCCGTTCAGCGAGGCCGACCGGAAGTGCGCCTGCTCGACCAGGCTGCCGCCGGCGTCGAGGTGGACGATCGTGAGCGCGGGCAGTGGCGCGGAAACCTGCGGCGGCGCCGTCAGCGGGACGGGCAGCACGACTTCCCGCCCTTCGCCGGCCAGGCCGAGCCGCTGGCGCAGGCCCGGGACGGCGACCACGGCAGCGGCGGCCGCGAGCATCAGCAGGCCGAGGAGCAGCCACAGCCGTCCTCTTCGGTTCGGGCGGGCGCTGCCGACCCAGGCGCCGGCGCCCGCGAGCGCTGCGGCGGGCTCCAGCCGCGGGGGGAGCGCCGGGATCCACGGGGGCGGCAGGACCTCGGCGGCCGCTCCCCCGCGACCGGGCCAGCTCCAGTCGCCGAGGCCGTCTAGCCACGGCTGGGCGCGCCTGCTGCGATCCGGGCGAGACATCTTGGAGATTCAACGGAGCGTGGTCGGAAAAACCAACACATGCAGAAAGCTGTGCAGAGCGGCACATCACTGGCCGAGCAGCCGATCGGTGGCGCCGTCGGGCCGGCCGCCGAAGTAGCGGTCGAGCACCTGCTCGAACACTTCCTCCTGCGGACGGGCCCGCAGGAACAGCGTCATCGACGAGTGGAGCTTGTGGGCGTCGAGCGCTCCGAAGACCTCCTCGGCGCTTCGCTCCCGCAGCGCGGCGAGCACCCGGGCGCACTCGCGCAGGCGGTGGCCGAGGATCGGGTGGTCGAGGTACTCCCCGGCCTCCTCCAGGGAGGCGATCGCGTAGCGGCGGGAGGTGGAACTGCGCCCCAGCCCCGCCAGCTGCGGGAACACGAACCACATCCAGTGACTGACCTTGCGCCCCGCCCTCAGCTCCGACAGCGCCCGCTCGTAGGTGCCGCCGGCGTCCTGTGCTCGCACGAACCGCTCGAGGCCCTCGCCGTGCGCCTGGCCGGCCATGCCGGTCACGGCGGCCGCGTCCTAGGGGTCCTCGTCGCGGTGGCTGCGCAGCCAGTCGTTCAGCTGGCGGGCGGCGTCCTCGACCGAGTCGGCGAGGCCCTGGAAGGTGCCGCGGAGCCGGTCGGCGTAGTGGTTGACGGCGTCGCCGGCCTCGGCGCGGACGTCGGCCGGCTCATCGCGCCTGGGGTACTCGCCGCCGACGATGCGGTCGTAGGCGCCCGATTCGACCCACGAGATCAGCTCGTGGACGCGCTGCACCGACATCGGGTGGGTGAGGCTGAGGTCGCTGAGCAGGCGCGAGATGCGGTCGAATGCGGAGGGCGTCTCGCGGTACTCCCGGCCCTGCTGGATGAACACGTCGAGGTCGAGGCTCGCCGCCTCGGCGCCCGCCGAAAGCACCATCAGCGTGCGGCAGATCGCCAGCGGGTCGCGGGTCACGAGGGCCGCCGCCCGATCGCAGCTGAGCTCGGCCGCCCGCGACCACTCCATCAGGGCCGTGCGGAGCGGGAACAGCGGCACCGGGATCCCGGGCAGGACCGACAGCAGCATCAGGATCGTCAGGGCCGTGCCGTAGAGGACGTGGTCGGAGAGCACGTGACCGGCCTCGTGGGCGAACACGCCGCGAAGCTGCTCGAGGTCCAGCAGCGTGATCAGCTGCGAGTTGACGACCACCAGCGGTTTCGCCGAGCCGATCGTCATCGCGTTGGCGACGGGGTCCTGGGTGATATAGAGCTCCGGCACGGGCTCCATGTCGAGGGTGACGAAGGCGCGCCGGTGGGCGAGGTGGACTTCGGGCAGCTGGTTCTCGCCGAGCCGCACGGCCGAGCCGAGGATCCCTCGGCGCAGGGCCCGCTCGTAGCCGTACTCGATGATCCTGCGGACGGTGCTGTCGACGTAGGGGATCGCCTTCAGCGCCGCCGTGGCGGCACGGTCCGCCGGGTGCTCGTAGGCGCGCGGCGAGATGCCCTTCAGCTGATAGCCCTCGGCAAGCTCCACCATCAGCGATCGTAGCTCCGGTTGGCAGCGATGGGCGTCACCGCGGCCGGCGAGCGCGGAGCCACCGCTCAGTCAGCCAGGGCTTTGAGCGGGTCGCCCACGTGGCGGACGCCGTCGAGGGCGTCGAGGTCCTCGGGGTCCAGCTGCAGGTCAGCCGCGGCGAGGTTCTCCTCCAGGTGCGCCACCGACGAGGTGCCCGGGATCAGCAGGATGTGCTCGTCGTGATGCAGCAGCCACGCGAGCCCCACCTGGGAGGGCGTGGCGTCGTGCTTGGAGGCCACTCCCGCGACGGCCGGGTCCTCGGCCAGCGTGGTGGGGCCGCCGGTGAAGGCGGAGCCGAGCGGGAAGAAGGGCACGAAGGCGATGTCGCGCTCGGCGCACAGCTCGAGGACGTCCTCGTGGGAGCGGTCGAGGACGCTGTAGCCGTTCTGCACGCAGGCGATGTCGGCCATGCTCAGCGCCAGCAGCAACGCCTCGGCGCCGGCGTTGCTGAGTCCGATCCCCTCCAGCTTGCCCTCGCCGCGGAGCTCCTCGAGCATCCCCAGCTGCTCCGCCAGGGGTACCTCCGCCGCCACGCCCGCGTCCATCAGGCGCAGGTTCACGACCGCCATGCGCTCCAGGCCCAACGAGCGCAGGTTGTCCTCGACCCCGGCGCGGAGCTCCTCCGGCCGCTGGGCCGGGAGCCACGCCCCCGTCTCGTCGCGACGCCCCCCGACCTTCGTGACGATCACGAGCTCGTCGGGGTACGGGAACAGCGTCTCGTGGATCAGGTCGTTGGCGACGTCGGGGCCGTAGTACTGGGCGGTGTCGATGTGGTCCACGCCGAGCTCGACGGCCCGCCGCAGGACGGCCCTGGCGGCGTCGGGGTCGCGGGGCGGCCCGAACACGCCGGGCCCAGGCAGCTGCATGGCGCCGAAGCCGACGCGCTTGACGGTGAAGGGTCCGAGGTTGGTCATGCCCGCCAGCTTATGAAGGCCGGGCGGGCAGGCCGGGGCTCGGCTCCGCGCTCAGGCCGTAACGACCTTGTGTTTCTTCGGGCCCTTGAGCTTGTCCTGGCCCGTGATCGTCGCTTTTCCTCCGAGCGATTCGGCGAGTTCTCCCGAGCCGCTGGCGAATTCGAACACGCTGTCGCCGACTTCGGGGGCCAGGGCGCCGGTGAGGACGTCGAAGCTTTTTTTGACCCCTTTGCGGGTGCATTCGACCTTCAGTTCCACGCCCGAGAGGTCGTCGCGGATGGGCGGGCCGATCACCAGTTCGCTGGTCCACGGCAGACCACCGGGCACGACGCTGAGCTTTTCGCCTTTGGCACACGCGGCCGGGCTCGCTTTGCAGCCGGAGAGCACGAATTCCGTGGTCCGATCGACGCCCGCGCCACCCCCGACCGGGTTTTCGACCGTCTCCTTGTCCTTCAGTTTGCAGGTGAGGGTCGTCCTGTCGGCCAGGTGCAGCAACAGCGTCGCCTTCGAGGTGACCGCCTGTGGACTGCCTTCGGCGAACACCTGACCTTCGCCGTGCCATTGCAGGGTGGCGCTCTCGAACACCCACGCCGCGCCCACGCCGTGGTTGTCTTCGCGGCCCCCGATCACCGCGGTGGCGCCTTCGGGCGACAGCGCCAGGCTCGAGCCGAACTCGCCTTTGTGGCTCTCCCCCGCTCCCGTGAGCTTGCCGCCCTGCTGGGTCCATTTGCCGGCCGAGCGCGAGAACGCCCACACGGCGCCCACGCCGACGTTGTCTTCGGGTCCCCCGATCAGGGCGACGTTCCCTTCGGAGGCGAGCACGACGCTGTAGCCGAACTCGCCGTTGCCACTCTCGCCGCCGCCCGTCAGCTTTTCGCCCTGCTGGGTCCATTTGCCGCCGGACTGCGTGAACACCCAGGCAGCGCCCACGCCGCCGCCGTCGCGGGGGCCGCCGATCAGCGCCGTGTTCCCGTCCGGGGACAGCGCCACACTCCACCCGAATTCGGGTTCGCCGCTGCCGCTCCCCAGCTTTTCGCCCTCCTGGGTCCATTTGCCCCCGGACTCGGTGAACACCCAGGCCGCCCCCGCACGGGCGCCGTCTTCGGGAGCGCCGATCAGAGCGGTGGTTCCGGCCGGGGAGACCGCGACGCTGTAGCCGAAGGCTCCGCTGCCGCTCTCTCCGGTGCCCGTGAGCTTGCCGCCCTCCTGCGACCACGAGCTGCCGGAGCGCGTGAACACCCAGGCAGCGCCGGCGTCGCCGTTGTCGCCGAATCCGCCGATCACGGCCGTGTCCCCGTTGGCGGCCAGCGCCACGCTGTAGCCGAGCTCGCCGGCTCCCACCTCGCCGGTGCCGGTGAGCTTGGGGCCCTGCGGCGACCACGCGTCGCCGCTGCGGGTGAACACCCACGCGGCCCCAGCCTTGGAGTTGTCTTCGGGACCGCCGACCAGGGCCGTGTTGCCATCGGCCGAAAGGGCCACGCTCCAGCCGAACTCACCGCTGCCGCTCTCTGTGGCGCCGGTGAGCTTGCCGCCCTGCTGGGACCATTCACTGCCGGTGCGGGTGAACACCCACGCCGCGCCCGCGCCCGCGTTGTCAAGCGGGCCGCCCACGAGCGCCGTGTTCCCGTTTTCGGACACGGCCACGCCGTTGCCGAAGTCGCCGTCTCCACTCTCGCCGTCGGCCACGAGCTTTTCACCCTGCTGGGACCATTTGCCGGCGGAGCGGGTGAAAGCCCACGCCGCGCCGACCTGGCTGCTGTCGCCGAAACCCCCGACGAGAGCCGTTTCGGCTTCCGGGGCCAGCGCCACGCTGTAGCCCAGCTCGCCGGCCCCGACCTCGCCGGTGCCGGTCAGCTTGTCACCCTGCTGGCTCCATTTGCCCACCGACTCGATGAACACCCATGCGGCCCCGGTCTTGGAGCTGTCTTCGGGGCCGCCCACGAGCGCAGTGGTACCTTCGCCCGACAGCGCCACGCTCCAGCCGAACTCGGCCTTGCCGCTCTCTTCGGTGCCGGTGAGCTTTTCACCCTGCTGGATCCATTTGCCGCCCGAGAAGATGAACACCCACGCCGCCCCGACCGCGCTGTTGTCGCCGGGGGCTCCGATCACCGCGGTGTTGGCTTCGGAGTCGAGCGCCACGCTCGAGCCGAACAGGCCGTCGCCGCTCTCTTCTGCGCCGCCGGTGAGCTTTTCGCCCTGCTGGATCCATTTGCCGCCCGAGAAGATGAACACCCACGCCGCGCCGACCCCGCTGTCGTCCCGGGGGCCGCCGATCAGAGCCGTTTCGCCGTTCGCGGAAAGGGAGGCACTGGCACCGAATTCGCCCCGGCCGCTCTCTTCCGCCCCGCCGGTGAGCTTTTCGCCCTGGTGGGTCCATTTGCCGCCCGAGAAGGTGAACACCCACGCGGCCCCGGCGAAGGTGTTGTCGCCGCCGGCGCCGATCAGGGCCGTGGTCCCGGCGCCCGACAGCCTCACGCTGGAGCCGAATTCGCCCGCGCCGACCTCTTCGGCGCCGCCGGTGAGCTTTTCCCCCTGCTGTGACCACGTGGTACCGGAGCGGGTGAACACCCACGCCGCGCCCACCCGGCCATGGTCGGTGGGCCCGCCGATCAGCGCCGTGTTCCCGTCCGCCGACAGCGCCACGCTCCAGCCGAACTCGCCGTTGCCGCTCTCGCTGGCACCGGTGAGCTTTTCGCCCTGCTGGGACCAGGTGCTCCCAGAGCGGGTGAACACCCAGGCGCCTCCCTGGAAGCTGTGGTCGCCGCTACCGCCGATCAGCGCGGTGTTCCCGTCAGCGGACAGCGCCACGCTGTCGCCGAATTCGCCCTGGCCGCTCTCGCCGCTTCCGGTCAGCTTTTCCCCCTGCTGCAGGAACGGGTCGATCCGCAGCGGGTACAGCGCTTTCTTGGCATCGACGTGCACGAGGATCCGCCCGCCTTCGTAGGACAGCCAGCTGGGCAGCTGGCGGCCCCGCGCGTCGAGGGCCTCGAGGCCCGAGTACCTGAGCGCGGGGTGGCCGGCGCGGGTGAGAAGCAGACTCCGACCGCCCGCTTCGACGGAGGGAGACGTGTTGCCGGACAGCGTGATCGCGAGCGTCAGCGGCCCCGCCGACCGTCCGCCGGGGGCCCGCGCGAGCGTGAATCCCTGCTCCACGCCGAGGGGCCCGTTGGCGTACCACTCCAGCAGTCCGGGCAGGGCGTAGGTGACGCGGTTGGCAGCCGCTGTCGGCCGGGCACCGCCGAGCGAGCGAAGTGAGGATCCGTAGCCCCACGCCTGCAAGCGCAGACCGACGTGGCTGGAGCCCGCCGCGACACGCACGCCGGAATGATTGAAGCTCGCATCCAGGCCCTGGGCGGGGTTCTGCGCGGCCAGTCCGGCCGCCACCGGATGCACGGCGTAGGCGGGGCTTTCGCGGCCGACCGCCGCCGAGTAGGCGCCCTGCAGGCTGGTCGCCATGCCCGCGAGGCGTTTGCCGCTCGCCGCGTGCCGCTGCGCAAGGGGCGAGTAGGAGCCCGTTCGGGCCAGCAGGAAGCCACCAGCGGCGAGGGCCCCGAGCAGCACCGCGGCGAGCACGATCGTCGTCCCGCGCGGGACGACGAGCTTCGGCCGGGCCCACCCATGACCGCCCCCCACGGGCTGTACTGCGGCTCTCAGGAACTGCATCCCCCTCCCCCTCTCTCGCGGCGTCGTGCCAGGGCCCGGCAAATCGCGGCCGGTACCCACGCCAGCGTACACCAATTCCGGGGCTCGTGACCCTTGACACGTGACCGCACATGAGGTACGAACTGCGGACATGGCGGCGCGCCTTGCGTTGCCCGTGAGGGGCAGTATCGATGCTCGTGGCCGGTCCGCCCAGCTCGCCGTGCCAGGGGGAGACTCGACAACGAAGGGGGAGTACATGATGAGCTCATCTCCAGTCAAGACCCGGAACGGTGCCGCGAGGCGGCGCGCCGCGCGCCTCTTGGTCGGCCTCGCCGTGGCCGTGGTCGCCTGTGGCGTGATGGCGTCCTCCGCGCTGGCGCTGTCGTGGTGGATCGAAGTCCCGCCCCAGGAAGAACTTCCGTTGAACCAGAAGCTCGTGCTCGGCTCGGCCTCGAAAGTGAACTCGCCCTTCACGCTGAAGTGGAAAAAGAAGTTCGAAATCAGCTGCAGCGGCGAAGTGGGTTACAAAGAACTTTACATCGAAGGGCACCTCGGGATCGGCACCGAAGGAATCGAATTCGCGAAATGCGTCGCGAAAAAACCGAAGAACACGACGCTCATCGGTGGCAAGGTCGCGACCGTCGGACTGGCAGGGTCCGTCACGCAGTCCGGCACGGAATATCCCTTCACGCTCTCACCGAAAGTAGCGGCCGCCGTGGCCGTGTTCCAGCTGGAACGGGAAGTCAAGCCACGCAAGCACTACAAGGGCGCGAAAATCAAAAAGTGCAAATACACCGTCGAAGCGCTCGGCAAACTCGAAGGCACGCTTGGCGAAAAACCCACCGTCATCACGACGAAAAAGACGCTCGATTTCGCGAGTAAGGAACTCATGATGAAATCGAGCAAAGAATGCGAATACGTGATGGACGCGGCGAAACCCTCCAAGAAGCCCGCCGCCGAGCCCCTGAAGTCGTCGGGCCTGGTGCTGAAGACGGCCAAAGGGCCGCTCGCGCCAGGACAGGCGTTCGAAGCGCTGAGCAACAACCTCATCGAGACGACGGCGGACGGGAACGTGGAATGTGAAGAGAACGTGCTCCAGGGCACGTTGCAGAACAACGGCGCCAAGAACCGACGCCGCCTCGATCGGTGCGGCGATCTCGACCGGCGACTTCGAAGGTGTCCCGGGCGCGTGTAAAACGTCGGCCTTCGGCCAGGCCGAGGTGCAGTGGACGGGCCTGCCCTGGTCGATGTCGCTCACGAGTAAGGGCATCGCCGGGATCGGCGGCAAGCCGATCGAGGTCAGCGCGACCTTCCCGTCCCTCGGCCCCGTCACGTGCAGCTACGAGGCCCCGAAGCTGGTCGGAACCAACACCGTGTCGGGCCCGACGCTCGTCAGGTTCTCCGAACAGAAGCTCAAACTGCTCGAAAAGGCCTCGGTCTGCCCTGCGGAAGCGTCGCTGAGTGGCGAATTCTCGCTCGTCTCCCAGGGCGAACAGGTTCTGAGCGAACTCGGCGCCGGCGGGGGCGAAGGCGGGGAAACCAAAAAGGAAGAAAAGGAACACAAAGAAGAACAGGAAGAAAAAACCGAAGAACAGCAAGAAGTGGCAGAAGAAGAAGCGGGCCTGCCGCTGGAAGGCAACAAGGGCAAGGTCGGCTACGAAGGGAACGTCGGCTGGGGCCTGCTGTAACGGTGGGCTGATCGGGGTGGCCGCCGCGCAACCTGCGGCCGCCCCGTCGGCGAGGCCCTCCTGACGGCTCCTCCCGAGAACATGCCGAGGGAGCCGTCAGGAGGTCATGCGGCGCTAACCGGCGGGGCCGGTTACACCCGGCGCTCGCTGCTGGCGAGGGCCGCCGTTCTCGGCCTCGCCGGCAGCACCCTGGGGGCGCTCGACCTGGTCGCGGTGGCGCCCCGCGCGGGGGCCGCGGCGAGCCGGCGGCGGCTACCGCAGATCCAGTTCGCGATCGACCGGTACACGCCCCATGCCGTGAGGATGGAAGGCGTCCCGGTGCGCGCCGCGCCTGTGTACACCACCTTCGCGACGATCGCGCTCGCCCGCACCCCGACGGTCGCCGACCAGGCCACGCTCGCCGCGGCGCTGGCGACGATCGAGTCCGCCTATCCGTTCAGCCCCGCGGGCGTGTTCACGATCGTCTCCTACGGGATCCCGTACTTCGAACGGCTGCCCGGCGGCATGGGCGGCGACCTCGTCGCCGAGCATATGCCGGGCCTGATCTCTGAACCGCAGCGCTACGCGCTCGAGGAGGCGATGCCGGGGCCGACGGACGTCTCCCCCGCGAACCCCGAAGTCACCAAGCTGCGTTTCGACGTACCCGTGCAGATCGAGGCCAACGACATGCTCGTGACGCTGCGCAGCGACCACACCGAAGTGCTCGACGACGTGCTCGGGTGGCTGGCGGGCGAAAACGAAACGCTGGCGGGCACCGCGGTCGGCACCTCCGGACTCGGCGAACTGCTCACCGTCACCTCGAGGCGGCTGATGTTCAACCAGCCGGGTCTCCCCCGCGCGGTCGCCGAACAGCAGCAGCTGCCCTACACCGAAACGATCAACCCCAACTCGTCGATGTGGATGAGTTTCTCCGACCAGCAGGTGGGCACCAGCGGACCGCCCCTGATCACGACCTTCGCCGGCAACCCGGACGCGACACTCACGACCGCGCAGCGAGGGGCCTACTTCGCCCGCGCCTCGATCCAGCACCTCTCCCACGTGATCCTCGACCTCGAGCAGTTCTACGAACGGCCGCAAGAAACCTACACACGCAGGGTGGCCGAGATGTTCACGGCCAACCCCGTCCCCAGCCACGGCTACCCCGACCAGTTCACCGACGGCGGCGGGCCCGCCTTCCTCCCCAACGTGTTCGAGGGGCCCAACGCCGCCCGCTACGAAGCCGAAGCGCACAACACCTTCGACGGCCAGCCCCACGTCGGGCACATGAGCGGCCTGCAGCGGTCGAGCCGCACCGTCAACGGAATTCCGATCCACATCCGTGCCGACGGGCCGGGCTTCGACTCGCTGGACGTCCCCGACGGATCCCAGCAGCCGAAGCTCCACTTCAGCGTGTTCGTGCCGACCGCGGACTTCTTCGTCAACATGCGACGCAACCAGGCCTCGCTCGACCTCGCCGCCCGCTACGGCGTGCCCTCCCGGAACCTCGGACTGGAGCGCTTCACGACGGCCACGCGGCGGCAGAACTTCCTCGTCCCGCCCCGCCGCCACCGGGCCTTCCCGCTACTCGAGCTGGCCTGAGGGTAGGCTCTGCGGCCCAAGCCGCGGAGACCGTCGAGCCCCTCGTGTCCCCACCCGAACCGTCACCCGAGCCCCAGGCGATCCTCACGCCCCTGACCGAGGCGGCGATCTTCCTGACGGTCACGGTCGACGACGGCGGCGAGGGGCCGGTCCGTGAGCTGCTCGAAGACGTGAGCGGGCTGAAGCGGTCGGTCGGGTTCCGGATCCCCGAGGGCGAGCTCACCTGCGTGGTCGGCATCGGTGCCTCGGCCTGGGAGCGACTGTTCGGGTGTCCCCGGCCCGCGGAACTGCACCCGTTCCGCGAGCTGCGCGGCGACCGGCACCACGCGCCCTCCACCCCCGGCGACCTGCTGTTCCACATCCGCGCCCGGCGGCTGGACCTGTGCTTCGAGCTCGCCCAACGCATCAGCGAACGACTGCGGGGCGCCGGCCGGGTGGTCGACGAGGTGCACGGGTTTCGCTCCTTCGACGAGCGCGACATGCTCGGCTTCGTCGACGGGACCGAGAACCCGGAGGGGATCGAGGCCCGCGAGGCGGTGCTGATCGGGGACGGTGAGGGCGGCCTTACCGGGGGCAGCTACGTGATCGTGCAGAAGTACCTGCACGATCTCGAGGCCTGGGACGCGCTGGCGGTGGCCGAGCAGGAACGGGCCATCGGTCGCACCAAGCTCAGCGACCTCGAGTTCCCCGACGAGGCCAAGGCCCCCAACTCGCACCTGGCGCTCAACACGATCGTCGACGAAGACGGGACCGAGCACAAAATCATGCGCTTCAACATGCCGTTCGGAAGCGTCGGGGCCGGCGAGTTCGGCACCTACTTCATCGGTTACGCTCACACCGCCGCGCTGATCGAGCTCATGCTGACCAACATGTTCATCGGCAAGCCCCCGGGCAACTACGACCGCATCCTCGACTTCTCGACCGCGCTCACCGGCAACCTCTTCTTCGTGCCGCCCGGCGACTTCCTCGACGACCCTCCCGACCCTTCGTCGGCCGCCGCCGCCGACGCCGCTGGGACCCCCGACGACGCCGCCGCGGCCCTCGGCGCCCCCGCGGCCCTCGACGGCGCCACCGCCGACGGCTCGCTCGCGATCGGAAGCCTCAGGGGGGTGGGCTCGTGAACCACCTGCTGCGGGAGCTGGCGCCGATCAGCGAGGCCGGGTGGCAGATGCTCGACGAGGAGGCCAAGGACAGGCTGGCGCCGGCGCTCGGCGCCCGCCGTCTGGTCGACTTCTCGGGCCCCCACGGCTGGGAGCACTCCGCCACCAACCTCGGACGTACCGTCGCACTCAAAGGTGCGCCGGTGGACAGGGTCTCGGCGGTGCAGCGTCGGGTACTGGCGCTCGTGGAGCTGCGAGCGAGCTTCGAGTTGCCGCTGGCCGAGTTGAGAGACGGCGACCGGGGCGCGGATGACGTCGACCTGGGGGCGCTCGACGCAGCCGCTCACCGGCTCGCGGTGGCTGAGAACGTGGCCGTGTTCGAGGGCTGGCCCGGGGCGATAACCGGCATCAGGGAGGCCTCGCCCCACGAGCACATCGCGCTCGTGGATCCCGCCGGCTACCCGCGGGCGGTCGCACGAGCGGTCGAGCTGCTGCTCGAGAGCGGGATCGCCGGCCCCTACGGCCTCGCGCTCGGACCCGACCCCTACCGGGTGGTGGGCGAGACGGCCGAGAACGGCGGGTATCCGCTGCGGGAACACCTCCGAACGATCCTCGACGGGCCGATCGTGTGGGCACCCGGCCTCGCCGGCGGGTTCGTCGTGAGCCTGCGGGGGGGCGACTTCGTGATCGACTCGGGCCAGGACATCTCGATCGGGTACACCTCGCACGACGGCAAGGTCGTGGCGTTGTATCTCGAGCAGAGCCTCAGCTTCCACGTTGCCACGCCCGAGGCGGCGGTCGCGCTCACCGCCCCGGCGAGCGCCGCCAAATCCGGCCGCGCGAAGTCGGCCTGAACCCCGGCTAGCCTTCGGAGTTCGTCACGGGAGGATCCGGTGTGGCGGAGCCCGGCGCCGCCGGATCCGATGTGGCGGAGCCCGGCGCCGCCGGATCCGATGTTGCGGAGGCCGGCGTCGCGGGCGCCTGGGCGACGACCCAGTGGGTCACGCTCACGGGCCACGCGGGGTCGCTCAGCGCGCGGATGTCGTCGAGCCGCTGCGGCCCTATCGCCTTGATCGCAGCGCCGTCGGGCAGGCCTGGATCACGACTGGGGCCGGACCGCAGCAGGCAGGGTCCGGGACAGCCGGCGCGGATCTCCGCGTCCGTGACGACGGTCCCACACGGTCGAGGATCCGCTTCGCTGCCGCCCCCATCGCCCAGGGAAGCACGACGAGTCCAGCCATGAACCAGGCCCGTCGGTCGCGTGTTCGAGACCCGCGATCGACGTTTCCGCTCACCGCCACCTCGGAGATCCGCTCGCCGACCCGTTCGGGCTAGACCCTATGACGCGGTTGGCCTGTTGGGCTGGCCGTCGGAGTTTGTAGGCCGGACACTCCTCGCGGGGGTTTGTCTGGCCGGAGAATGGCTCCGGCTGACCCCAGAAAAATGAGGAGGTCCGGCCGTGACTGGGATTGTGACGTGGGCGGGGCTTGATGTCCATGCGCGCTCGACGCACGCAGCGGCGATCGATGCCGCGACGGGGGAGCTGGTGCGTGCGAGGTTCGGGCCGGGCATCGAGGAGCCCGTGGCCTGGCTGAAAGGTCTGCCTGGCCCGGTCCGTGCTTGCTATGAGGCAGGCCCGACCGGCTTCGGGCTCTATCGGGCCGCGGAGAGGGCTGGTGTGGATGTGCAGGTCATCGCGCCTGGTAAGACGCCGCGGGGTTCTTCTGACCGGGTGAAGACCGACCGCAAGGACGCCGAGCTGCTCGCGCGTTTGCTGCTCGCTGGCTCTTTGACGACGGTCGTGGTCCCGCCGGTCGAGATCGAGGCCGCCCGTGAGCTGATGCGCGCTCACGATGCGTGCCGGCGGGATTTGATGACTGCTCGTCACAGGGTCTCCAAGATGCTGCTCCGCCACGGCCGGGTTTATCCGCAGCCCAGCACCTGGACGGTGGCTCATCGACGCTGGCTGGCCTCTCAGCAGTTCCCGGAGGCCGTGAGTGACCTTGCGTTCGCTGATCTGATCGCGGCCGTCGACGGGCTGAGCGCCCGCAAGGCACAGATCGCCGAGCGACTCTCACGTCTGGCCCAGGATGAAATGTGGTGGTCGACGCTCGCGAGGCTCAGGTGCTTCAGGGGGATCGACACCCTGACCGCGTTCGCGCTTCACCTCGAGCTCGGCGGCGACTGGCAGCGCTTCCAACGCGCGAACGCCCTCAGCGCCTGGCTCGGGTTGATCCCTTCCCTTCACCAGTCCGGCCAGTCAACCCATCACGGCTCGATCACCAGAGACCGGCTCCGGGTTCGCGCGCCGATTGCTGGTCGAGTCGGCCTGGCACTACGGACGTCCCCCACGAATCGGGGTGACCCTCAAGAACCGTCAGCAAGGCCAGCCCGCCCACATCCTGCAGATCGCCAACCGTGCCCAGCAGCGACTGCACCACGTCTATCACCGCATGCGCGCCCGCGGCAAGCCGCACAACGTGATCGTCGTGGCCTGCGCCCGCGAGCTGGCCTGCTTCCTCTGGGCAGCCGCAACAGCCGACTAACGCCGCCCGACAGCCCACCGGTCGAGAGGCCAGGGCGCCGGGCCACCAGCGGCCGGCACGCGCGATTGCCCTATGGGCAGCACCCAACACGGTGCCACGCCCGCTCCTAGAGAGCACACGCCGGCAGCACGAAACCGGGCCCTGGGGTAACCAACCCCCGCATCATCAGACTGGCAACGCCGACACCGAGCCCGGCGCCCCGGCCTCCCGACCACAACCAACGCCCATCAAGTGGGCACGATCAACCCTGCCCACTTGACAAACGCCACGACATATCAGGGCACCCCGGCGCCGGCGTGTGCGCGGGGGCCGGCGTGGGCCGTGAGGCGGTGACGTCCCGGCCACGGCGCCAGCCCCTGCCAGCCCGCCTTCAGGACGCGGGCGCCGCGCCCGGGGACTAGCGTTATGTGGTGGTTGCGAACCGGCTCGTCCGCCGGCGCATCCGGCCGCAGCTCGGTCGAGTGGAGGATCGTCCTCACGACGACGCGCATCTCGAAGCTCGCGAAGGCGGCCCCCAGGCAGCGTCTGCGCCCGCCTCCGAACGGGATCCACGAGTAGGTGCCGCCCTCCTCGCCGTCGAGGAACCGCTCGGGCCTGAAGCGCAGGGGTTCGTGGAACAGCGCGGGGTTCTCGTGCATCAGCGTGATCGAGGGCATCACGGTGATCCCCTTCGGCAGCTCGTAGCCGCCGAGGGTGACCGGGGCGCGGAGCTGGCGCAGCACGACGGGGAGGACCGGGCGCACGCGGAGGCTCTCCTGGACGACGGCGTCGAGGTATCCGTCCTCGTCCTCGCGGGCACGGGCGAGCGTCGTGGGGTGGCGGAGCAGCCGCTCGAAGGTCCACGCCAGGCCGGTGGAGCTGGTCTCGTGGCCGGCGACCAGGAGGGTCATGATCTGGTCGCGAAGCTCCTCGTCGTCGCTCGCGCCGGCCGCGATCAGTCGCGAGAGGACGTCCTCGCGGTCCTCCAGGCGAGGGTCGAGCCGGCGCTCGCGGATCTCATCGCGAAGCAGGCCGTTGGCCTCGGCGAGCCGCGCCCGGAAGCGCCGCCACGGCCCCACGCGCCGGAGGCTCGGGATCGCCCACATGGCCATGATCGTGGGGCTGATCTTGAGGCACTCGGGCAGCACCTCGCGCAGCGCGGTCAGACGCTGGGGATCGGAGACCCCGATCACCGCGCGGAGGATCACCTCGAGCGTGATGGCGCGAAAGCGAGGGTGCAGCGGGAACGGCTCGAGCACGGGCCAGCGCTTGACCTCGTCGGCGACGATCTCTTCGACCACTCCTCCGTACGCCCGCACAGCCTCTCCATGGAACGGCGGCAGCAGGGTCTTACGGGCGCGGAGATGCTCGTCCTCGTCGAGCACCAACACCGAGCGAGAGCCGACGATCGGCGCCAGGATCCCGTTGCCCTCGCCGGCGTGGTAGACCGACGGGTCGCCGGCGAAGACCTCCTTGACGAGGTCGCTGTCGTTGACCACCACCGAAGTCCCCCACGGCATCGCACGGATCGTGAAGATCGGTCCGTAGCGACGGGTGGCGGCGTCGAAGAACGGGATCGTCGCCCGCCACGCCCGAGCCGTCTGGGCCGCGACCGGCAGGCGCGGGCCCGGGGGGAGCGAGGAACGCGCCTCTCGGTCGATTGCGGATGTCATGGCCGTCACGCTCATCCCTTTACCCGCAAGGCCGGCGAATATCTCAGCCGGCGCTCGGTCCTCGCCGCTCCCGCCCCGAGCCCTGCCATTGCGCGATCCCGAGCACGATCAGGCGTAGCTGGCGCTCCGCGACCTCGAGCACGCGCCGCTCGGCCACCGGATCGGAAGGGGCAACGTTGAGCAGCTCCTCGACCGTCGCGACCATCGTCGCCACCATCAGGGCGGCGATCATGCCGAGGTCCTCCGAGCTCCACGAGCGCAGGTCCGGGAACCGCGCCAGGTCGGTCGCGAGCTCGCTCGTGATCAGGCGGACCTCGCCCCGGATCGCCCGCTGCAGCGCCGGTACCCCGCTCCCCCGCTCGCGGGCGATGAAAAGGAAGTGCTCGCGGTTGTCGTGGACGTGGCTGGCGAGGATCGCCACCGAGTTGCGGATCACACCCTCGTAGTCGTCGCTCTCCCGGGCGCTGCGCAGCATCCACCGCAAGCGCGTGAAGGACTCGTCGACGAGCGCGAAGCCGAGCTCGTTCATGTCCTGGAAGTGGCGGTAGAAGGCCGCCGGCGAGATCCCCGCAGCCCGTGAGACCTCGCGCAGGCTGAGGCTCGCAAACGGTCGGTCCTCGAGCATCGAGAGCGCCGACTCCAGCAGCGCTTCACGGGTCCGCTGCTTGCGTTCGGCGCGCGTCTCAGGGTCGCGCGAGCGGCGCCGGCGATGGGTGTGAGGACGTGTAGCCATGCTCATCAGTGGGTAAACAATCGTTTACCAAGCGGTCACAACGCTGCGATCGACACAATATACAAGATCTAAACAACCTCGAATTGACACCGACACGCCGCTCCACTATATTCAGCGAACGAGTGTTTACTGAAATGCCAAGCCGCCTCGCCGGCTCCGGCCTGATCCGGGCGTTGACCGCCCCCCACGGCCCGGAGCGCTTCGTCGAGCTCCTCTCGCCACGGTTCGCGCTCGACGAGATCCGCGCCGAGGTCGCAATCGTCGAGCGTCCGGCGCCCGGCTCGGTGACGCTGCACCTGCGCCCCAACCGCAACTGGCCGGGCTTCCGCGCCGGGCAGTTCGTCAACGTCACGCTCGAGATCGACGGCCGCCGCTACACCCGCTGCTACTCGCCGGCGTGCTCCGAGCACGGCCGCGAGCTCGAGCTGACGATCCGGGCCCATCCCCACGGGCGCGTGTCAAGGCACCTCAACGCCGAGGCCCGCCCGGGGATGGTCATCGGGTTGAGCCGCCCGGCGGGCGAGTTCGTGCTCCCCGACCAGCGGCCCGAGCACCTCATCCTGATCAGCGGAGGCAGCGGCATCACCCCCGTGCTGGCGATGCTCCGGACCCTCGCCGACGAGCAGCACAGCGGGCGGGTGACGTTCCTGCACTACACCCAGCGCAGCCACGAGCACCCCTATCGAGAGCTGCTCCAGAGGCTCACCAGCCGCCACCCGCGCCTGTCCGTGCACGTGATCGGCACCCGCGACGGGGCCTCCACCGGCAGCGCCCACCTGACGCGCCGGCGGCTGACGGCCATCGACCGTGATCACCCCGACGCGGAGGCATACGTGTGCGGCCCCCCCACCCTGATCGCGGCGACCCGCAGGATCTGGGAGCAGTCCGGGACGGCGGGCCGGGTGCACTGGGAGAGCTTCCTCCCGGTCACCTCTGCGGTCAGCGACGAGGGGGGCCGGATCTGCTTCGCACGCAGCGGCGTCGAGGTGTCCTCCAGCGGGGCGAGCCTGCTCGAGCAGGCCGAGCGCGCCGGGCTCTCCCCCATCTACGGCTGCCGCATGGGCATCTGCCACACCTGCACCACCCGCAAGCTGGCGGGCAGGGTGCGAGACCTGCGTGGGGGCGAGCTCTCCGGGGAGGAGCCACAGGACATCCAGCTCTGCGTGTCGGCGCCGGCGGGCGACGTGGAGCTCGAGCTCTGAAGACAGCCGGCGCATGTTCCCCAGACCCCCGACAACACAGGAGCCGACCACAATGGACGAACCCCGGCCAACCCTTACGACGGAGCAGCTCGACGCTCTCGGCGAGGAGCTCGACGCGCTGCGCAAGCGCGTGATGGACGACCTCGGCGAGGACGACGTCGCCTACATCCGCAACCTCATCAAGGCCCAGCGGGGACTCGAGATATCGGGGCGGGGCCTGCTGTTCGCGAGCTTCTTCCCACCGGCGTGGGTGGCCGGTGTGGCCGCCCTGTCGCTGTCGAAGATCCTCGACAACATGGAGATCGGCCACAACGTGATGCACGGTCAGTACGACTGGACCGGCGATCCGACGCTCGCAAGCGGCAAGTTCGAGTGGGACACCGCCTGCCCCGGCGACCAGTGGCGCCACTCCCACAACTACATCCACCACACCTACACCAACATCCTCGGCAAGGACCGCGACATCGGCTACGGGGTGCTGCGGATGAGCGAGGACGAACCGTGGGGCCCCCGCTGGCTGGGCAACCCGGTGTACGCGTTGCTGCTCGCGGTCTTCTTCCAGTACGGCGTCGCACTCCACGACCTCGAGATCGAGACGCTCGGCCGGCGCCCGGCGCAGCGTCCCCGGCGCGAGCTGTTGGGTGGCATCTGGCGGAAGGTGCGCTCCCAGACGCTCAAGGACTACGTGCTGTTCCCGCTGCTCTCGGGGCCCCAGGCACCGATGGTCCTGGCCGGGAACGCGACCGCCAACCTGGCCCGCAACCTGTGGTCCTTCGCGATCATCTTCTGCGGGCACTTCCCCGAGGGGACGGTCGAGTTCGATGAGACCGAGACGGCCGAGGAGACCCGCGGCGAGTGGTACCTGCGCCAGATGCTCGGGTCCGCCAACCTGTCGGGTGGTCCCCTGTTCCACATCCTCTCGGGCAACCTCAGCCACCAGATCGAGCACCACCTGTTCCCCGACATCCCGGCCCGCCGCTACGCCGAGATCGCCAAGGAGGTGAGGGCGATCTGCGAGCGCTACGGACTGCCGTACAACACCGGCCCGCTGCACACGCAGCTCGGCTCGGTGTTCCGCAAGATCGTGCGGCTGTCGCTGCCGGGCTCGGGCTCGTCCTCGACGGCACAGCTGCCTCCGGGACACCGCGACGAGGAGCAGATCGCGACCCGCAAGGCCCCCCGCAAGCCACGCAAGGCTCCCAGCAGGCCGCGCGACGCCGCCAGCAAGCCGCGGGCGGTGGCCGCCGCCTGAGGACCACCCTCGCCGCCGGCCCTGGCGGCGCGCGTTCCCGGGAGCGCCGTCATGCTCATGCGGTGAGCGGTGAGCTGTACGACGAGCTCGGCACTGGCTACCTCGCCCACCGCCGCACCGAGCCCCGGATCGCTGAGCTCGTGTGGGCCCAGCTCGGAGGTGCGCGGAGCGTGCTCAACGTCGGTGGCGGCGCGGGCGCGTATGAGCCCGTGGGCCGCGAGGTGGTGGCCGTCGAGCCTTCGGCGACGATGCGCGCACAGCGGCCGCCGGGCGCGGCCAGGTGCGTGGCCGGCGTGGCCGAAGCGCTGCCGTTCCCGGACGCCGGCTTCGACGTCGTGATGACCGTCTTCAGCGACTGGTTCTGGGAGGACCAGCGGGCCGGGTTCGCCGAGATGCGCCGGGTGGCGCGGGAGCGTGTGGTGGTGCTGACGGTCGACCGCTCGGTGGCGGAGGAGTTCTGGCTGTCTCGCGAGTACCTGCCCCACTCCCACGAGCTGTGGGGGCCGTTCGAGCACACGCTCGCAAACCTCGGCGACTGCGAGAGCATCGTGGTGCCGATCCCGGCCGACTGCGTCGACGGCTTCTTCCACGCCTTCTGGCGCCGCCCCCGCGCGTATCTCGATCCCTCGGTCCGCGATCCGATGGCGGTGTTCCAGCGGCTCGACGAGCGTGAGACCCGCGACGGCCTCGAGCGGCTGTCGGAGGACCTCGAGAGCGGCGCCTGGCAGGCCCGTCACGCGGACCTGAGCGAGCGCGAGGCGATCGACCTCGGCTACAGGCTGCTCGTCAGCGCGGCCTGATCGCCCTCTCAGCCGGCGCTGTCGGGCGGCCCGGCGGCCCACGAGGGCTCGCGGGCGTGCAGCCGCAGCAACGCTCGCCAGGTGGCGGTACCGAGGACTTCCGTGACCGGCAGGTGGTGTCGGCGCTGGAAGGTCCCGACCGCGCGGCCGGTCTCGGCGCCGTAGTAGCCCCCCACCGGCAGCTTGGCCCCGGCCGCGTTGAGGAGCTCCTGGGCCCAGTCGACCTCGTCACCGTCGGCCCCGGGGCGGACGGTGACCGGCGCGAGTGTCCGTCGCTGCTGCCGGGGCACCGGGGCTGCGAGCGCCCCCAGCTCGGTCGAGCTGGCGGAGTCGAGGTCGAAGAAGCTCGTTCCGGCGAGACCGTAGGAGCTCGCCAGCTGCCGGAACTGCTCCAGTTCGGCCACGGTCGGTTCTCCGTAGAGCTGCCCGACGGGGACGATCGGGCGTCCGTAGATCGCGTTCAGCCCCAGCACGTCGGCGAAGGCGGCCGCGACGCTGAGGCCGAGGTCGCGCCAGTACAGCAGGGGCATGTCGAAGTCGAAGCCTCCCGGGCCGAGGAACACCGAGTAGGGGAACTGCGGGTGCTCGAGGATCTCCGGCTGTCCGGCGAGGGCGATCGGGAAACGGGAGCCGAGGGCCGCCCGCAGGGCGTGGACGTAGCTCTGCGCCTGCCCGTAGCGTTTGTCGTAGGCGCCCTCGGCGTCGACCACCAGGCAGCCGGCCCCGGTGCGAACCGCGGCGATCGCCGCCTGCGCTTCGGGGAGCGGTTCGGCGCCGTAGGCGAAGACCCAGGCGCACACGTCCAGCCCCTGGGCGCGGAGGCCGGCGACGAGCGCCGCCGAGAACTGCGGTTCGGCCGTCACGCCGTCGGCCGCCTTCAGGTACAGGGTGCGGGCACGGGCCAGCCCCGCCGTCGTCGCCATCGATTCCGCGTTCGCGCCGGCCGGCACCTGGTCGACCCATAGCGCGGTCCCCCCGACCGGACCGGACGAGGACGCGCTCGCGCCCGTCGGCAACGCCATCCACAGCGCCAGCCCCACCACCAGCAACGCCCGCGCCGCCACTACGAAGCCCGATCGACGGCCAGCTCGCGGCGGTCGGGCAGGGTCCTGCCGGCGCTCACGGCGCTGACGCGACCGAAGTGGAGAACAGGCGGCCGGCCCGCGCGGCCGCCGGGAGTCCGAGCACCGCCACGGCGGCCAGCGCGAGGAACGCCGCCGTGGGCTCGTGGACGAGCCCCTGCACGAGCAGCGCCACCACGATCCCGCCGAGGTTGCCCGCCAGCCACACGATCGCCCCGGCGGTGCCGGCGGCCGCGCCCGCCAGCCGCTCGATCGTCGTCAGCACGATCGGCAGCGCCGGCAGCAGGGTGGCTCCCATCACGACCAGCACGACAGCGCAGCCGCCAAGGGGGGGCGTCGTTGCCAGCACCAGGCAGCCGAGCACCCCGACCGTCACGGCGGTGAACATGAATCGTCGCTCGGCCTGGTGGCGGGCCACCGCCTGGGGTATCACCGCGCAGCCGATCGTGCCGGCGAGGACCATCCCCACCAACAGCCCGCCGGCCTCGCCTTCCGAGATCCCCGAGGGGTGAAGCAGCGTCTGCAGCCAGGTGGCGAGCGCGACGAAGATCCCGAAGCCGACGAACACGAGCCCGCACAGGACGCGCATGATCGGCATCGCCCACAGGGTCCGCGCGGCGCTGCCCTCGATCGCCACGTGCTCGTCGTCGGGGTGGCCGGGCACCAGCATCGCGAGCACGAGCGCGGCCCCGGTGAGGACCCCGATCACGGCCTGCACCACGAGCAGCCGTTCGATGCCCCCGTGAGCCCCGATGGTCGGGCCCATCAGCAACGCGATCAGCATCCCCACGAAGCCCGCGGCCGCACCCACCGCGATGCCCGCGGGGCGCTCCTTGGCCGGCAGGTAGTGGCCCGCGAGCTTGCTGACGGCGCTCAACGCGACCGGTTGGGCGACCGACACCAGCGCCTGTCCGGCGAGCGCCCAGGCGTACGTGTCACCGCCCAGCCGCACGAGTCCTCCGAGTGCCACCAGCACCCCGCTGCCCGCGAGAGCCGGGCGGAAGAAGCGGTCGAGCAGCATGCCGGCGGGCAGCGCCAGCACCACGTACATCAAGGGGAAGATCTCCGCGAGCCACCCGACGGCGCCTTCGGAGACGCCGTAGTGCTTGGCGGTCTCGGTGGTGATCGGGGCGTAGGTGAGCCACAACACCTGCGTCGAGGCGCAGACGCTCGCGTAGGCGATCACCACGCGCCAGCCGGTTGAGCTCCTGGTTGCGCGATGCATCGGCGAGCCGAGCCTACAGCCCGGCACCGCGTCCACGGCCGGCTACGGCGCCAGGCCCACCGTTTCGAGCACCTGGTACCAGTCTTTCTGGCCGAGCATGAATTCGGCTTCGCCGAGCTTTTCTTCGGCTGCTTCGATGTAGGCGACGTGGCTCGCGTCGCTTCCGCGCTGGTAACGGCCGACCAGCCCCCAGGGGATTTCCGGCAGCTCCAGCGGTTCGACGTGCTGGTCGAGTTGGAGGACATCGGATGGGACCGTCTTGAAGCCGCTCGCGGTCCACGCACGGATGTCCGCACAGAGGTCGGGAAGGCGCACCGCGGCCAGCCCGCTGAGACTCGCTGCGAGCGCGTGGATGGCGCGGCTGAAGCTCCCGCTGGTCCAGTGCAGCGGTCGGATCGCAGTGGCGAACTTCGCGATCGGTCCGGCCACGGCGCCGTAGTCGATCGACCACAGCGCGTCCGCGACCTCGGCGCTCATCGGCTCGGCGGCTTCACTCTCCGGGCTTCCGGCGCCCACGTCCGGGCATTCCCCGGCGAGCTTGTGCCTGTAGGCCTCGACCTTGGACTGCGTGGCGGCGATCATCTCCACCCGCACGCGCGCGAGCGCGTAGTCGGCCTGGATGGCGGTGTTGGTGGCGGCGGCGTTCCCGCCGCTCGCCGTCGCCGGGGCCGGCGCCACCAGGAACGCGAGCACGGCCAGCGGGGTCACCCACCTCCACATGCACGCCATTCTGACGGGTGCACCGACGGCGGGGAGCCGGTCGGGGCCCGGCACCCGTCCGCGGGCGTGATATTTGATGCGCGATGACCGCGGACGGCGACCCCGAGCTCGACAACCCCGTCTATGGGGCGCTGTGCGGGCCCCACGCCCGCTTCGCGCAGGCGCGCGGACGCGCCCGCCGCTACGAAGCCGAGGTGGCGCCCTTCCTCGGGCTCCCCTCGGCGCCCTCGACACAGGATTGGAGGGACGCGGCGGCGCTGGTGGCCCCGGGCACGTACGTCGGGTTCTGGCTCGAGGGCCGGGAGCTGCCGGACGGCTGGCGGGCCGTGATGAGCTTCGACGCGGCCCAGATGGTCGGCGAGCGGGTCACCGGCGCCGCGTGCCCGGAGGCGATCCCGCTCGAAGCCGGGGACGTGCCGGAGATGCTCGAGCTGGTCGCCGAGACCGAACCCGGGCCGTTCCTCCCCCGCACGATCGAGCTGGGCGATTACCTCGGGATCCGCACCGACGGCAAGCTCGTGGCGATGGCCGGCGAGCGCCTTCACCTCGACGGCTGGACCGAGATCAGCGCCGTCTGCACGAGCCCTGAGCATCGCGGCCGGGGACTGGCCTCGCGGCTCATCGGCGCCCTCGCGGAGTCCATCCAGGGCCGCTCCGAGCGCGTGTTCCTGCATGTCCTCACCAGCAACACCGGGGCGATCCGGCTGTATGAGCAGCTGGGCTTCCGCGTCAGGCAGAGCGGAACGATCACGGTCGCGGGTCCACAGCCGGCCGACTGACGGCGTGCCGGACGTCCCTGCGCTCCGGCAGGCCGAGATGCCGACCCTCACCACGCCGGAAGGCGACATCGATCTGCTCGCCCGGCCGGGCCGGTGGCGGTGACGCGACCGCCCCGGCGCGGGTGTCTAGGGGGCGAAGGGCAGGAGCACGTTGGAGGGGTGCTGGGGGTCGTGCAGGACGGTGATCGTCCCACCCAGCGACTGACCCAGGGTCGGCTCCGGGGGCAGGGTCGAGATCGTGTCGGCCGTGGCGATCGTCAGCCGCAGGCGGTTGCCGGGCTTGACAATGTCGGAGGTCGGATAGATCTCTATCTTGTATTCGGTCGGTTCTTCGGGGGTGACACCCTTCTGGCTTTCCTTGGTGAACGGGTGCCAGGGCCGGATCATCAGACGTTTCGGACCGTAGGTGGACAGTTCCGGATCGATCGCCCGCTGGCTGGCGAGCAGGAACCCGGCGGTGATCTGGTTGGAGGCGCCCGACGGTTCGACTTCGCTGAGCACGGCGATCAGCGTGCCGTCGGTGGTGCTGAGGGTCGCCCACAGATCGGCGGTGATCAGGCCGGTGATCTTCGTGGGCGAGCTCACCGCAGGGGAGGTGTAGGTGAGCGAGGTGGCCTCGAAGGTGTTGTTGTTGGTGTCACAGACCGGGTTGGAGGCCGCCCCGGCGGTCCACTGCGCCGTCATCCGCGAGCACGGGCTGGAAGCGGGCAGCAAGGGCGCGGTGTCTCCGGCTTCGTCGGCGGAGGGCGGCGAAGACGTCAATGAGCCGTCGTGAAGCGAGATCGCCGGGGAGCCGGACGCCGCCCCGCTCAGGTACAGACGGCGGTAGTTGGTCTTCGGCAACGGGAACTTGGTGAAGTGTTCCCAGCCTTCGCCGTTGATCGAGTACAGGTTCACCTTCGGCGTCTTCTGGACCCCGTTCTTCGCCCCCAGCAGCCAGTGGCTGAACCATTCCTGCTTGAGGTTCGGGTCTTCCAGTTCCGGTCCCTTGGTGATGTGATAGTGGGGAGACATGATCAGCACCCGGTCGGGGGAGCTCTTCAGCGATTCCCACAGCAGCGGCTCCCCGCGCTGGAAGAGGTCGTACCAGCCCCCCTGGATCACGACGGGAACCTTGATTTCCGCCGCCCTCGTCACAGGTGAGCGCAGCCGGTAGAAGGGACCGTCGTAGGAGGGTTCTTCTCCAAGCGCCGAACCGACCAGCTTCGTGCCGTCGAATTCACCGTCGGCGATCAGGTGTTCCAGGTACACCTCCGCCGCTTCTTCGGGATCGTCGGACAGAGACGACGGCGGCAGCGCCGACAGCCCCGTGACGAGGCCCAGCCACAACGGCATGAAGCCGGAGTCGAGGGCACCTCCCTGGAAGGTGACGTCGCGGTAGGCGTCCGCCATCGGGATGTCCGCCCACACCGCCTCGACGGCCCGCGGCTTGCCTTCCGCGACCCGCGACGCGTCGGCCTCGGCGATCAGCAGCGAGGTGATGCCCATGTACGATTCGCCGGTGGTCGCGACCTTCGAGTCCGACCACGGCTGGGCCTGAATCCAGCTCAGGACTTCCTTGTAGTCTTCCTGGGTCCGCTGGCCCCACGCTTCCCACTTGCCGCCGGAAGCGCCCGTGCCGCGGTCGTCCATCACCATCACGGCAAAGCCCTTTTCGGTGAGGGTGGTTTCGTCGCCCGCGATTCCCTGGGAGCCTTCGCAGTTCTGCCCGGTGGGGTTGGCGGCGTCCTTGTTGTAACCGGTCACGGTCAGGACCGTCGGGTAGGTGCCGGAGCCCGACGGCAGGAACACGTTGGCCCGCATCACCTTGCCGTCGCTCATCGGAATCGCGACGTTGCACATGCTCACGGCCGCATGCGCGGCGGCCGGAACGGCCACCAGCCAGCACAGCCCCGCCAGCGAGAGCAGCAACAACGAACGCAGGCGCGCGGCGCCCACACCAGCAATCCCCGAAGCCTTCATGTGCCGTGGTCTCCCTTCGCCCCGGTAGCTGTAAGCGCGTGCCGCGAGCGGCGGCCGGCAGCACCACTACCCCGCCGCGGCGACCGCCAAACCGCCGTCATCCGTCGACTGGCGGGAAGCCGCGGTGATCCGCGGCAGAATGGGTCCTGGCCCCGGGTTCGAGGCGTAAGCCCCAGAAGCCACACGCTACCCCCTTGCGGCGTGGCCGGCCCGGGGCCGCTTCGTTCCGGAGGAAACCGCCCCCGCAGGCTCGCCGCATCGATCATCCGTCCATCCGGGGGCGGTTCCCGTGATACGGGCGGGCGCGAATCCGATCCCGACAGCACGGCGCACGGATGAGCGCCGCTTGGTGATCCATGAGCGCCCGTTCCGACGAACCACAATCGAGCAGCGAGCGTCGGACGTGCCCAGACTCAGCTGAGCGGTGAACGGGTTGCGCCGCCTGCTCTCGGCCGGCCGGACCCATCTCTGGATCTGGCTTCCGCTCTTGGTGGCGGTGGTGGGGCTGGCGACCTCTTACGTGCTGGCCCGGTCGCTGGCGAACAGCGAAGCCAAGCGGGCCCGGGACTCGTTCCGCTACGCCTCCGAAGAGATCGCCTCGTCGCTGAAGCTCTCGATCAGCCGCGAGGAAGACCTCGTCGTCAGCACCAGCTCCTACGTGGTGACGAGCGCGGCGGCGAGGACTCCCGTGGCGTTCGATCGCTGGATCGAATCGGTGGGCGCGATGAAGCACTTCCCCGAGCTCGAGAACATCGGCTTCACCACGCTCGTGCCGGCGTCCCGGCTGGCGGCGTTCAAGGCCCACGAGGCGAAGGATCCGGTACGCCCGTTCGGGGCCGGTGGCGCCGGCGCCTGGGAAGCCGGCGTGCTGCCGAGCGAAGGGCGCCCCTACTACTGCCTGGCGTCCGCCGGGATGGCACGCAGCGCCGAGGCGTTCATGCCGGTTGGCCTCGACTACTGCGCGCTGGCGCCGACGATGATGTACGACCGCGACGCCGGGGCCCCCAACTACGCGCCCGTCACGGTCGCCGGGAAAACCACCCTCGGCGTCGACACGCCGGTCTACAGCACCGGGGTGCCACCGTCGACGCTCGCGGCGCGGCGGCACGCGTTCCTGGGCTGGCTGGGCGAGCTGCTGGCCCCCAAGGTCGTCATCGACCGGGCCCTCGAAGGCCACCCGGACATCGCGGTCAGATTCACCTTCATCCGTCCCGACTCGCACGTCGCCTTCTCCCAGGGCACGATCCCCGAGGGGGCGATGACCGCCACCTCGGTGGTCCACGGGGTGCCCGCGGCCCACGCCCGCTGGGTGCTGGAGACCTTCACCGCGGGCGTGTCGGGTGCGCTGTTCACCCACTCCAACGCGGAGTTCCGGCTGCTCGGCGGTGTCCTGCTGACGCTGCTCGCGGCCTCCTTCATCGTGCTGCTGGCCACCGGCCGCCGCCGGGCGCTCGCGATGGTGGCGGCGAAGACGGCCGAACTGGCCCACCAGGCGACACACGATCCGCTCACCGAGCTTCCGAACCGGACGCTGGTGATGGACCGTGCCACGCAACTGATCGCTCGCCAGTCGCGCCGCCCGCAGCTGACGGGCGCGCTGTTCATCGACGTCGACGGCTTCAAGGAGATCAACGACACGATGGGACACGCGGCCGGCGACGGACTGCTGCGAACGGTCGCCGAACGCCTGCGGGCGACGGTGCGGGTGGAAGACACGCTCGGCCGCATGGGCGGGGACGAGTTCGTGGTCCTGGTCGAAGCCGACCCCGGCGAGCGGGTCGAGGGGCTGGCGGAACGGCTGAACGAGGTCCTGCGCAAGCCGATCCTCGTGACCCCGGGCGCCCCGCCGGTCAAGGTCAGCGCGAGCATCGGGATCTCGTGCGGACGCTATGCGACCGCCGACGAACTGCTGCGGGACGCCGACATCGCCCTCTACCAGGCCAAGGAAGCCGGCAGGGACTGCCACGTGCTGTTCTCCGCGAGCGCCGACGTGACGGCCGCGGTCGTGCCCGAGAGCGCGTAGGCGCGCGGCCCGTCACACCGCTGTTTCGCCCCCGGAGGCCTGTGTGCGCGCCACTTGCGCGACCCGCCTCACTAGGCGTCCGCGGCGGCGGCGATCAGGTGGCGCTCGAGCAGGGGCGTGAAGGCGGGGGCGTTCTGCACGAAGTGGCCCGCGCCGGCGAGGGCCAGGCGCGTGGCCGTGAGCTGCTCGGCGAGGACGTCGCAGATGCGCTCGATGGCGGCCGAATGCCCTCCCGACGCCACCAGGGACGGAACGCCGGCGTCGCGGATCCTGTCCAGTGCGGGCTTGGCACCCCCGGGCAGCCGCCCGCCGTGGGCACGGCTGATGGTGTGAATCAGCTTCCCGGGAAGAGGCCCCTCGGGGACGGGCCCGGCGCCGGCGAGGTCGAGGAAGCGGCGCAGCGTCGCGGGGTTCGCGTCGAGTCCGCTGGTCAACACCTCCCTCGACATCTGCTCCAGCTCCACGACCGCCGGATCGTCCCGGGCCAGGAAGAACAGCGGCGGCTCGATCACCGTCAACGACCGCACGCGGGCGGGCTCCCGGCCGGCGGCGATGAGCGAGCCGAGGACGCCGTAGGAGTGAGCCAGCAGGTGCGGCCGCGAGGCCAGCAGTGGCGCGAGGTCCTCGGCGTCGAGGTCGAAGTCGTGGTCACCGGGAGGACTCGGCGGGTACCCACGACGGTGCACGAGCACCAGCGTCCAGCGTGACGCCAGCGGCCTCAGCGCCCGCCAGGTGGCGCGCGGGCTCGACCCACCGTGGACGAGGAGCAGCTCGGGTCCGCTCCCTTCCCGTGCGACCGCCACCTCACCCATCCCCCCATGATTCCGGAGGCCCCTACGCGCTCGCCTCGCGGGGTCGAACAGCCCCTCCGCGGACGCTCCTGCCCGCCCCCTCGGAATACTTCCATCCCCGATGTCCGACCGTCCGCTCTGGGAAGCCGTCGAGAGGTACACCACCGAGCAGCTCGGCGGCGACGACCAGCTCTCGCGGTCGATCGCCGGTGGGAGTCGGGCCGCCGGCCTGCCGCGCGGGGCGATCTCCGCGGGCGAGGGGAGGTTCCTCGAGCTCATCGCCCGGATCCGAGGCGCGCGACGGATTCTCGAGATCGGCACGCTCGGCGGCTACAGCACCGCCTGGCTCGCCCGCGCGTTGCCCGCCGACGGCCGTCTGATCACCCTCGAGCTCGACGCCGGACACGCCGAGGCGGCGCGAGCGAACCTGGCGGGGGCCGGGCTGGCGGAGCTGGTCGAGGTCCGCGTCGGCCCGGCCCTCGGCTCGCTGGAATCACTGGTTGCGGAAGGGACCCCACCGTTCGACCTGATCTTCATCGACGCCGACAAGCAGAACAACCCCGGCTACCTGGAATGGGCCCTGCGAGTCTCCCGCCCGGGAACGGTGATCATCGCCGACAACGTCGTGAGGGCCGGCACGATCCTCGACCCAGACGCCACCGATCCCCGTCTCGGCGACGGCGGCATCCAGGGTCTGAGACGGTTCTACGAGCAGCTCGGGAGCGACCCCCGCGTCGAGGCGACCGTGCTGCAGACGGTCGGCAGCAAGGGTCACGACGGCTTCGCGCTGGCGCTCGTCGGGGAGCCGGCCGGGTCAGCGCGGCAGGAAGACGGTGTGGTCGCGGACCCGCTCGACCTCGGCGGCTGACAGGTCCAGGACGCTGCCGAGGTCCTCGAGCGAGGAGAACCCGTCCACCTGTTCACGGGCCGCGACCACCCGGCCGGCGAGCGCGGTGTCGAATCCCGGAAGCGAGGCGATCACCGCCGGGGGAGCGTTGTTGACGTCGACCAGGCCACCATCGAGGCTGTTCGGAAGGTCGGGGCGGCCGACCCCCGCCTCCAGCGCCAGCCTCGGATCCTCGCGGGCGAGCTGGCGAGCCTTGTCGCGTTCGGCGAGCCGCGCGCGAGCCCGATCGAGGCGGCGGTCGCCGCCGGAAGAGACGTGAGGCAGGTGATCCACGAGCCAACGCAGGACGTCGGACCACGTATGGCGCGGCTCGCCACCGAGGTCGTACTTGACGCTGCGGTGCTTCTCCGGAGCGGGCAGCTCGCCGACCCCGCTGGACGGCAGATCGATGTCGACGCCGCGCTCATGGATGTCCCTGACGTGGTCGGCTGCGACGTACTTCTCCTGACCGTCGCGGGTGACCACCACGAGCCCGTCGAAGATGTCCCGCGCCGAGTCCGAGAGGACCTCCCTCACCTTGCCGGCGACGATCCCGTCCGAGCAGTAGACGGGTGTTTCCTCGGCCAGCAGCAGGAAGGAGCTGGGCGGCCCCTCATCCATCGTGCCGGGCACCTTAGCGACAGGCGACTACCGCACCAGGGTCTTCTGCGCCCAGACCCGTCGCTCGGGTCGGTTCAAGCGTCTGATTGAATAAATGCGATGGCTTCGGCGAAGGTGGACCAGCGCCGCGAGGCGGGTCTGCGGACGCGGACGCGACTGCTGGACGCCGCCCTGGACCTGCTCGCCGAACGCGGCGAGGACGGTGTCAGCCTGCGGGATATCACCCGCGCGGCCGAGACCAACGTCGCAGCCGTGAGCTACCACTTCGGCTCGTTGAAGGCGCTCTGCGACGCGGCCGTGGAGCAGGCGCTCGAAGGCTACCTCGAGGCCCAGGAGGCGGCCGTGGGGACACTCAGCCCCGGGTCTTCGCTGGAGCAGGCGGCGCAGGCGTTCGCCCGTCCGATGGTGGAGGCGATGGTCGTCGGAGGCCGCGATCTCGCCGTGATGCGGATCGTCGCGCGGGGTGGCATCGACCCCCCTCGGGGTTGGGAGCGCTTCGACGCGACCTTCGAGCGCATCCGTGCAGACGTCGTGCGGGTCCTGAAGGCGAACGTCCCCGGCGTCAGGGAGCGGGAGCTGATCTTCCGGGTCCGCTTTGCGGCCGGCCTGATGAACTGGCTCGTGCTCGCGCCGGTCGGCGCCGAGCTGCAGACGAAGTCCAGGAAGCAGATCGAAGGACTGCTGATCCCGGCCCTCGCCGGCACCCTCCGCGGCGACAGCACCAGCTGACGCCTCCACGCCCTCAAGCAAACGTTTGATTTGTAAGATGGGCGGCGTTACGGCTCGTCATCCGACGCAGCGATCTGAAAGGAAGGAAGGAAGCACGTGGCAAGCGCCCCGATCCGAGACCAGCTCGGCGACCACCTCATCACCCCGCAGAACGCGGCGCTCGTGGTGATCGACTACCAGCCCTCGCAGTTCGCGACGGTTCGCTCGATGGACACGGACCTGCTGTTGAAGAACGTCGTCTCGACCGTGAAGGCGGCCAGCGCATTCCAGCTGCCGATCGTGCACTCGACGGTGAACGTCGCCGCGGGCCAGGGAGAGACCGTCCCCGAGCTGGCCGAGCTGCTCGTGGATTCCCCGCCGATCGACCGCACGTCGGTGAACTCCTGGGAGGACACCGACTTCGTGGCCGCGGTACGGGCCACGGGCCGGCGCAAGCTCATCTTCTGCGCGCTGTGGACCGAGGTGTGCATGGCGTTTGCCGCCCTCGACGCGCTGAGAGAGGGCTACGAGGTGTATCCCGTCATCGATGCGATCGCCGGGGCGTCGGTGGAGGCCCACCGCGCCGGCATCGAACGCGTCGTCCAGGCCGGGGCCGTTCCGATCGGCTGGGTCTCGCTGGCGTGCGAGCTGCAGCGGGACTGGGGCCGCCAGGAGACGGTGCCGGAGGTCGTCGAGATCGTGTTGACCGACAGGCTGCTGAAGGAGTGACCCCGTCCAACGAGAACAGAGGGTGACGGTGCTCGAGGGCGAGATCACACCCGCCGAGCAGGCCGATCGATCGGCGATCCGCGAGCTGATGGACGACTACGCGCACTGCGCCGACCGTCGTGAGGCCGAGCGGCAGAAGTCGCTGTTCAACGGGGACACGTTCGTCAAGGTCGATGGCGCCTGGCTGGTCGCCGAGCGCAACCTCTGCGTCGACTGGATCGAGACCCGCACCCCGCACCCCTAGGTCCCGGCCGGCCCACCGGGGGAGCGTAAGCTCGGCAACCGATGTCACTTCGCGCGCCCGGACCCCGGCGCTCGACGTCGGTCGAGTCCTACCTCCGCCAGACCCGTGCAGGCGCCGCATTGGCGCTCATCGCCCTGGGGGTGGCGATCGGCTCCGAACAGTTCGCCGAGCACGTTTGGGAGCGTCACCCGCTCCTTGCCGGGCTCGCGTCCAGCGCGATCGTGGTGATGTTGTCGGTCGCGGTCGTGAACGAGGTGGTCGAGGTCCGTAAGAGCCGGCGGTGGACGGTGCTCGCCCAGTACGTGATGCTCGAGCTGGTCCGGAATGCGCGCATGTTCTGGACCGGCATACTCGAGCTGGCCGGCCTGATGCCCGAGGGCGCGAACGACGCGGCGACGATGGGGGCGGCCGCGGAGGTGGTGCGCGACACCCCGAGGATGACCGAGGCGATCAACGGCATCGTCAGCGGCGGCGACCGGCGGCGCGCCCTGCGCGAATACGTCGCCCGCGTCGTGGTCCACAACGACGAGGTGCTCGGTCGCTGGGCCGCGGTGATGCTCAATGCCAACGTCTACGCCGAGATCGTCGACCGTCACGTGGAGCTCGCGGGCGACCTCGCCTGGCTCAACAGCCTGCTCGAAGAGTCGGAGCCGACCACCGTCGAGCCGTTGCGGCGGCACGCGGCTCGCAGCCACCCGGCCATCCTCATCACGGGCGAGCTCGACGACGAGACGCTCGCCCGCAGGCTGGTGGCGATCACGCAGCTGGCCGAGCAGCTCGACCACGGGACGCTCGAGATCGCCTTGAAAATCGTCCCGGTCGCATGGTGGGAAGAACGTCTCGACACGACCGCGCCGGCCCCCGGTGGGACCGCCGACGGGAACGGTCGCGGGCAGATGAGCGCGGCGAAGGATCCGGTGTGAGCGATCCCCCGAGCGCGGGCGGGGCGATCAGGCCGAGTGAGAGCGGCGGGGCTTGATCGAGGAGGGCGTCTCCCTGATCACATCCCGAGCGGGCTTGTCGTCGCGGAGACCCTGATAGCGAGGTTGGCGGAGCTTGCCGTCGCGGGTCCACTCGGCGAACGCGATCTCGGCCACCAGCTCGGGCTCGGCCCAGTGCGCCGAGCCGGGCGGGTCTCCGGTCTGAAACGGGGAGCTGTCTCGCTCCCGGCGCTCGAGCTCGTCTCCGAGAAGTTGTAGGGCTTCACGGTCGAAGCCCGTGCCGACCTTGCCCGCGTAGCGGAGGACTCCGCGGTCGTAGTAGCCGACGAGCAGCGCCCCGAAGCGCTCGCGCGAGCCCCTCGGAGCCGTCCAGCCACCGATCACGAGCTCCTGTCCGTGGGCGCACTTCACCTTCAGCCACTCGTGGGAGCGGGCGGGGACGTAAGCACTCGTGACGTGCTTCGCCACGACGCCCTCCCAGCCGCGTCGGCAGGCCTCGCGGAACGCGCTCACCCCGTCGCCCCGGCGGGAGGCGGTCAGGCGCAGGCGTCCGCCCCGTGGCAGCGTCGCTCGCAGCTTCGCCCTGCGCTCCAGGAAGGGCAGCGGCCGCAGATCCCGGCCACCGAGCTCGAGCAGGTCGAACACGTAATAGTAGACCGCCACCCGGCTCTCCCGGGCGCGCTCGCGGCTTCGGATCTGCATCCGCCGCTGGAGTCGCTCGAAGCTTGTCTGACCGTTCGCGAACGCCACGATCTCGCCGTCGAGAAGCAGGTCCGGGCCACCGCCGGCGAGCGAGTCCTCGATCTCCGGGTAGGCGGCGTCGAGCGCCCGTCCCGTGCGGGAGAGCAACGTCACCCGCCCGCCCTGTCGCGAGGCGCCGCAACGCTCCCCGTCGAGCTTGCGCTCGAACACCCAGTCGGGATCCACGAACGGTTCGCCGACCAGGACCGGCTTCATCGGGACGTAGGGCTCGCGCATCGCTGCCACGGGGATGGCGCGGTACGACCGACGTCTACTCAGCCGGCAGCGCCGGGGCTTCCTCCAGCCGCACCAGCGTGAGCTGACCGTCGGCGTCCTCGGCCTCGATGGCCGCGGGCAGGATCCCGTCGGAAGAAGCCTCGACCGTGATCCGTTTCGGCGCCGAGACGAAGTGCTGCAGGGACTCGTCGGGCCCGCCCGGCGAGAGGGCGATCACGAGCACGTCATCGCGGTCGTCGTAGGTGATGCCGTGGAGCACGAGGCCGTCCGTCTGGAGCTGGGCGCCGAGCTCGGGGGCGTCGATCTCGACGGTCGCCCGGGTGGTCGCGAGCGTGCGGCTCAGCTCATCGAAGTAGACCCGCCAGCCGTCAGGTGACAAATCGGTCGTCTCGGCCACGAGCGCCGAGCATATCGCGGGAGCGCTCGGCGCGCTGTGGTCACGCGGTGACCAGGCTCGGGGCCGGCCGGCCTGCGAGGACCGCATCGATGTAAGTGGTGGGTCTCGGGCGTGGCCGGAGCGTGGAGGCTCAAGAACTCGCTCACGGCGAGCAGCTCGAGGGGGTCCGTGTGGAAGACGGCGCCGTCGGCGAGGTCCCGCGGCAGCGGGGAGGGCTGGCTGTAGTGGATCTTCATCCCCATCGCATCGGCGGCGTCTCGCGCTCCCGGGCGAACGTGGCGAGCCGTCGTCGTCGAGCGCCGAGTGAAAGCATCCCGGGTGCCCGAGCTCGGGAGCCGGTGTCGCCGCACCACGACGAAAGGAGCCACACGATGGAGGCTGGAACGGGAGGGGTCGGGTTCGAGGCGGACGTCAAGCCGCTGTTTCGGGAGAAGGATCGTCAAGCGATGCTGCGGAGATTCGATCTGTGGTCGTACTCCGATGTCGTGGCTAACGGCGACGCGATAGCCGAGCACCTCGCCAACGGGACGATGCCGTGCGACGGAGCGTGGCCGCCCGAGCGGGTGGCGCTCTTCCAGGGGTGGCTCAAGGACGGAGCGGCGCGATGACCAGCACGAGTCTTCGCCTCGGCGGCCTCCACCACGTCACGATGATCACCGCCGACGTTCGCCAGAACGTGAGGTTCTACGGCGAGCTCCTGGGCCTTAGGCTGGTGAAGAAGACGGTCAACTTCGACGAGCCCTCCGTGTACCACCTCTACTTCGGCGACGAGCGGGGCAGCCCCGGCTCGATCCTCACCTGGTTCGAGTTCCCCGACGCCGCACGGGGGCGCCCCGGCGCGGGGATGATCCACCGCCTCGAGCTCGGCGTGCCGAGCGAAGCCTCGTTGGATTTCTGGGAGCACCGCCTCCACGACGCCGCGCACCCGGTGAAGCACACCGAGGCGACGGTCGAGTTCGCCGACTACGAGGGCCTCGACCTGGCCCTCGTGCTCTCCGAGCAGGACGAGCAGCCGCTCAGGGCACACGACCCCGCGATCCCGAAGGAGCATGCGATCACCGGGATCCGGGGGGCGCGCGCACACGCCGCCGGTGAGCCCGGCTCAGCCGACGACGGCGGTCTGCTGACCGAGACGCTCGGCTTCGAGCGGCTCACCGACGAGTACTTCCTGGACGGGACCCGACGGAGCTTCCGATGGGCCTACGACCCGGCGCCCGATGCTCCCGGGATCCAGGGCGCGGGGACCGTCCACCACATCGCCTGGGCATGTGACGACGCCGACCAGCCGGCCTGGCGCGAGCGCGTGCAGCAGGCCGGGGCCCACGTCACGCCCGTACTCGACCGGGAGTACTTCACCTCGATCTACTTCCGGGAACCGCAGGGGGTGCTGTTCGAGATCGCCACCGTCGGTCCCGGCTTCGCCGTCGACGAGGATCCCGCCCATCTCGGCGAGGAGCTGCGGCTGCCACCGCAGTACGAGCATCTGAGGGCCTCGCTGGAGAACACGTTGACGCCGCTGGAGAATCCCCGGGCGGGGTCGGCCACGCCCTGAGGCCCTGACGCCCTCGCCCGCCGACCCGCAACCGCACCAACCCGTCCCCCGGGCGCCGCGGCCGGGGTTCCGCACGTCCGCGCACCGACTTCCGGCCGCCTACCGCCTCAAGGACCGGCCGGACGCTGCCGATCCTCAACCCGGTGGTCTTCGCGCGTACGAACCAGCTCCTCGCCATGCTCGCGCTCGCGAGCGCGTGCGTTGTGACGGCTTGCGGAGGTTCGCAGGGCGCCAGCCGCTCGGCAGGCGGTTCCAAATCCGCCGCCAGAGACGCTCGGCGTCGCGTTGACGTCGGGTAGGTCCTCGGCGCTCGCATACGCCGCGGCGGTCAACCTGAAACCCGGCGACGTCCCCGGGATGCAGGTGGTGGCCGACGAACGCGAAGCACCTGCGCCGACCGCAAAAGGGCTCGCGCTCGATCGTTGCTACGGGGACCTCGGCGACAGATACCACATCGCCAAGGTGGACTCCGACAAGTTCTCGAGTGTGACCGGAGACGAGCACGTGCTGATCTACTCGAACGTCGAAGTCATGCCGACCGAGACCCTCGCCGTCAGGAACAACACGGTCAACGCCAGTCCACGCGCGTTCGCGTGCGCACGGCGGTTCCTGCCGCGGGCGCTCGCTGAGGAGGGTGGTCCGAAAGTGCACTTCGGCCGCCCGGTGATCACGCGTACACCCGTTCCGTTGCCCGGTGGCTACGGCGTGACCATGTCCGCCGCCATCCTGGGACTGCCGACAGCGATCGAACCGACCCAACCGCGCTTCTTCACCGACGGCTTCGCTTTCCTCTCCGACCGAGCCGAAATCGGACTGATCGTCACCGCCTTTCCGCGACCTCTCCCCGCCGCCAGCGAGACCAGGCTCGTGTCGCTGCTCTACCAGCGGGCCGAGGCGCACGAACTCGGGTAGGACGAACCTCGAAAGCCGCGCGGGAGGGACTTCAGTCGTAAGTGAAGTGGTCGGAACGGGTTTTCTTGCTGATCTTCTTGCTCGAGGCCGCCCTTACGTCCACGGTGCCGGGCCGGGCGGCTGCAGGCGACAGCATCCTGCAATCGGTCGTCGAGATGCATTCGACGAGGATCGCGAGACCCTTGCCGAACTTGAAGGTCGTGCCGCTGCCACGCACGAACCCGCTCCCCGTCACGGTGACCCTTGTCCCGCCTTCCTTGGAGCCGACGTTCGGGTTGACGCTCGTCACGGTGGGAGACCCGAACTCGAAGCGATCCTTGCTGGTTGTTCCGCTCGTCCCGTTGGGCGTGGTGACGAACACTTCCACCGTCCCAGTTGTCCCTGCCGGCGACACCGCTGTGACGGAGGCCGAGGAGTTGACCGTGTAGCTGGTCGCATTCGCCGAGCCGAACTCGATCGCCGTGACCCCGACAAAGCTGGTGCCCGTGATGGTGACCGAGGTTTGTCCAACCGCCGGCCCCTTCTTCGGTGAGAGCTTCACGATCGTCGGCCCGGGTCCCGGCGTCACGTAGGTGAACTCATCGGCTGCGCTGATCGCGCTGGTGCCGTCTCGATTGGACACGGTGACATGCACCGTGCCCGCCGTCTCGGCCGGTGCGATCGCAGTGATCGACGTGGGTGATTCGGTTTCGAAGCTGGTCGCCTTCGTGGATCCGAACTTGACCGCCGTCGCTTCGCCCATTTCAGTGCCGCTGATGGTCACCGCGGTCCCACCGGATGCGAGTCCGGCAGTCGGAGCGATTCTCGTGACCGTCGGAGGTTCCACCGGACGACATTCACGGGTCGAGGTGCCGGCTCCACCACATTCGCACCCTCCCGTTGACGTGCCACTCGTCGAAGTGCCTGGGTCGCTGCATCCGCATTCCCCGCTGACGGTCGACATCGCGGTGCCGGTGCCGCTACCGGTGCACCCGCCACCACCGCTCGCGCTCGGCACCGTTGTGGCCAGTGAATAGCCCGCAAAGGCCGCTGCGACCAGGCCCACCGCGAATATGGCGGCGAATATCCTCGGTCTGGACGGCTCGCTCATACCACCCCTTGGGTGACTCCCCGTTCGCTGCCCGCGCCGGTGAGCAGCAGCGCACGTAACCTATCACGGCGCTTGGGCGGTACGTCACACCTCTCGCAGAGATCGGGGGCCGGGGTCAAATCCGGCTGCGGTGGGCCGCCCGGGCGACGGGGCCGCTGCTGATCGACGGGGCCGGTGAGGGTCGTCGGACACTTAAGGCGATTTTGATCCCGGCTCTACGGGAGATTGATCCTCGGCGCGAAAATCCACGGTGGTGACCGGGGTCGAAGACGAACAGGGCCTGACCCGCAAGGAGCGCCGCGAACGCGCGAGGGCGGAACGCAAAGCGGTCGAGGAGGCCTCGGCCGCCGCCGTTGGCCGCAAGCGCCTGACCCGCCTCGGCGTGGTCCTCACCGCGGTGGCCGTCGCCGTCGTGGCGATCCTGATCGCCACCTCCGGCGGCGGCAGCAATATCAGCGCCTCGGGAGTCAGACGCGTCGACCATGAAGTCAACGAGCTGCTGGCCGGGATTCCTCAGAGCGGCAACGCGCTGGGCTCGCCCAACGCGCCCGTCACACTCCGGTACTTCGGCGACCTCGAGTGCTCGGTCTGCCGGAGGTTCACGCTCGGGGCACTTCCTTCGCTGATTGAACACCAGGTCCGGGAAGGGAAGCTGAGGATCGAGTACCACAACCTCGAAACCGCCACCCACGAACCGGAAACCTTCAGGACCCAGCAGGCCGCCGCCCTCGCTGCCGGCAAGCAGGCCAAGCTGTGGAACTTCATCGAGACCTTCTATCGCGAGCAGGGTCCCGAGGACAGCGGCTACGTCACCGACAAGTACCTGCGCGAGATCGCCGAACAGGTACCGGGACTCGACCTCGCCAAATGGGCGAGCGAACGCACGGAGCCCGAATTCGTCAGCCAGATCGAATCCGACGCCCGAGCCGCCGGTGCGGCCGGCTTCACAGGGACGCCGTCCTTCCTGATCGGACACACCGGTGGGGCCGCCAAGCCCCTTTCCGAAGCGGAATATGGCTCACTCGAGGAACCGAGCGGGTTCAACGCAGCGATCGAAAGGCAACTCAAGGCCTGAGTAGGAAGACGCCCGTGCTGTAGCACTGTGTTACGCTCGACGAAGACTCCTCGAGACTCTCGGTCGTTGGTCGGCAGTCGTTCTAGGGGTCAACGATCGGGGGCAGGGATGGCGGCCGAGATTGGTCGCGACCGTGCAGCCAGCGGCAGCGCGGGAGGCAGTGCCCAGCCAGGCTCAGGCTCCACGGTCACGAGCGCTGCGGAGCTGACCCCGACCATTGCGTGGTCGCGGCGGGTGCGGCGCGTGGGTGGGCTGATTCAGACAGCGTTCGCCGCGTTCTGGCTGATACGCGGCTCGCACGCCATCGGGGGCGCCGTCGGAGGATTTCTGATCGTGCTGTCCGGCCTCGCCACGCTGGCGAGCTTCGCGTATGCCGCACGGGTCACGGCCGGCACCGCGCCACGGCCGCGCGGCGTTGAGGGCCGGCGGCTCGAGCGAGCCGTCACGCTCGCGACCGTGATCGAGCTTGTCGCCGCGTTCGTATTCCCGGTCATCGTGAGCGCCGCCGGACACTCCGACTGGGTCCTGCCGTCGATCGCCATCACGATCGGGCCGCTGTTGCTGTACCTCGACCGGCTCGTTCACATCCCGCGCTACCGGCCCGTCGGTTGGGCGCTGACCGTCGGTCCGGTGATCCTGGTCGCCGTGCTGTCTGGGACTGCGCTGATCGCGACAACCGGCATCGCTGCCGGCGTGCTGATGCTCGGCACCGCCGTCGCCGGCTTCCGAGACCTCGCCGCGGTACGTCGGGGGAGCCGGCGGGCGGCCGCCGCGGAGCTCGCCCTCAATGCCGGCGCGGGGGCACAGCCGTGAGCGAAAATGGGCTGCACGTCGTGTTTGGTGCTGGACAGGTGGGACGCGTGCTGAGCGCACGGCTCGCCGGCGCCGGGCTGGCGGTGCGCGTGCTCTCACGCAAGCGGCCCGACGCGCTCCCAGCAGGGGTCGAGTGGCTCACCGTGGACGCGAGCGATGCCGAGCTGGCCGTGGACGCCGCGAAGGGGGCGCGGGTCATCTACCAGTGCCTGGGCGCGCCGTACACACAGTGGCCGCAACTGTTCCCACCGCTCCAGCGGGGCGTGCTCGCCGCGGCCGAACGCAACAACGCACTGTTGGTGAACCTCGAGAACCTGTACGGGTACGGCCCGACCGGAGGCAGGCCGTTGACCGAGGACCTTCCGCTCGCGGCCAACACGGTGAAGGGACGCACCCGCGCCGCGATGACGGAAGAGCTGCTGGCGGCGTCGAGCGCGGGGCGGGTTCGGATCGCGATCGGTCGTGCGTCGGACTTCTTCGGCCCCGGTGTCACCGAGACGACGCTCGGCGAGCGAGTGTTCGCCAAGGCGCTCGCCGACAAGCGGGTGGACTTCATCGGCAACCCCGACCTGCTGCACACTTACAGCTACGTCCCGGACGTCGCGGCGGGTCTGGCCACGCTCGGCACCGACGACCGTGCCGTCGGTGGGGTTTGGCACCTGCCGGGCCCCGAGACCGTCACGACCCGGGCCGCGCTCGACCTGCTCGCCGCCGAGGTGGGCCACCCCGTCGGCATCCGGTCCGTCCCCAAGCCTCTCCTGCGCGTGCTGGGCGTCTTCAGCCCGCTCATGCGTGGGGTCGCGGAGATGACCTATCAGTTCGAGGAACCGTTCGTGCTCGACACGACGAAGTACGACAGCCGGTTCGGCAGCAGTGGAACCCCACTCCATACCGCCGTCGCCGCGACCGTCGCCTGGTACCGAGACCCAACGAGCCCACCACAAGCACAGGAAGGATCGGCCTCATGGCTGACACAAGCGCCAGTCACCCCAGCACCACCGTTGACAGCCTCCCCCGCGAGCGCCCTGCCAGCGGCTACCGAACGCTTGTAAACCCCGCGACCGGCGAGCGGATTCAGTTCATCGCCGCGACGGAGGGAGACGGAGACGTAGTTCGCTTCAGGTGGTCAAGCGTCCCCGGCGGAACGATCCCAGAGCACTCCCACCCCCACCAGGAGGAGACCTTCATCATCAGCACGGGCCAGGCGCAGTTCACGGTGAACGGAGAGCAACGCCTGGTAGGTCCCGGCGAAACAATCACGGTGGGGATGGGAGTTCGTCACGCCGAGACGAACGCCGGCGCGCTCCCGGTTGAGGGCACCGTCGAGCTACGCCCGGCACTGCGCACCCGGCAGATGCACGAGGCTTTCGCCGGGCTGGCGGCCGAAGACAAGACCACCGCGCGCGGCGCCCCGAAGAACCCGCTCCAGCTCGGCGCAACCCTCTGGTACTTCCGCCGCGAGAGTCGCGTCACCTCGCCCCCGGTCTGGGTGCAGAACCTGATCCTGCCGCCACTGTCAATGCTGGCCAAGCTGTTCGGCATCCGTGCCTACCACGTAAGCTGGGACAGCACCTCCCCAGACGCAACACCGCGTCCGCAGGGCGCCGAGACCTAGTCAGCCCCGACGACGACGAAGTCCTGGTTGACGAAGATGTGGTGCGGCCAGTTGACGCCGATGTTGTGGACCTCATACTCGCCGTTGCTGAGCTTCACATCACGGTCAATGACGCCTCCCGGGTAGGCGGTCAACGCAGCTTCGGTGGCGTTGTTCGCCGTCGTTCCACCGACGATCGTGCCCGACCCCTGGCTGTAGCTGGCTGGGATCTGGCCGGCCTGCTTTGACGTGGCCTGTGCCCCGCGCTTGAACGGGACCACTTCTGACGCCGAGGCGGGCGCAAATCCGGGTTCAGTCGGTTGCACGACGACCTTGCCGGCCGTAACGGTCGCTCCGCTGGTCCTGCCAAGTACGAGGACCCTCACGCCCTTCTCGATCGCACCCGCCGAGCTCGAGGCTGTGCCCTTGCGGTATGTCGTCGAGGAAGCCTTCTTGACGGTCACCTTTTGACCAGCAGGGGTCAGGATCGTGAAGCTCGACTTCGAGACGCTGTCGACCGTGCCGGATGATCCACCTGCAGCCGGCCCAGACCGAGCGTTGGATGTCCCATTGCCGGGCACCCGATGTGCTGATGTCACCGAGGCGGACAACGCGGTCGTAGCCGTGCCTGCCCCGGTGCCTTCGGTGGCACTGGCGATGCCATATGCACCGCCTCCGATCGCAATGGCCGTCGCGCCGATGGCGATGAACCTGGTGAATCTTCGGGAGAACATGGACTGGTCCCTTCTGTGGTCTGCTGAGGCCGGGATACCGGCTATCTCCCACGATGCCCCAACGACCTAGGGGCCGAGTGGGACGCAGGTGAGCATTTCCCGTGGAACCGACTGCTACGACGGCGAGGCCGGAGCTGGCTCTTCGGCGAGACGGACCCCGTCGGGCGATGAGGTCAGGCGCGCTGCGGAGAGCTGGCCCGGCGCATCACCGGTAGGGGCCTCGGTCACCCCGCGGCGGGCACGGGCGCGGAGACCCTCGACGGGCAGCTCGTGCTCACAGTGCTCGCAGCGCAGCTCGACCGTGACCTCGTGACCGCAGTCCTCGTGGAGCACCTGCACCGGGCCCACCCCGCCCTTCCACTTCCAGCGATCTCCCCACTGCATCAGGGCGATCAGGGCCGGAACCAGATCTGCGCCCTTCTCGGTCAGAGACGTACTCGTGGCGCTCGGGTCGCTGCTGGTAGACGCGCGTCTCCAGCAGCCCCTCACGAACCAGGCTTTCGAGGCGGTCGGCGAGCACGTTGGCCGAGATCCCGAGGTCGGCCTGGATCTCTGCGAAGCGCCGGACGCCGTAGGTGACGTCGCGCAGGATCAGCGGCGACCACCACTCCCCCGCGACGTCGAGGGTGCGGGCGATCGAGCAGGGATGGTCCGCAAGAGCCGTGCGCTTCATCGCTGGAGCATATCGCTTGCATAAGCGAAGTGACTTCGGGTATGGTGGCGCCCGATCCAGTCGCTCTTCTAACAAGAGTGACCTTGCAACCCGGCCGATCCGGCCGGAAGGAGGCGCCAACATGCCGATGCTGGACGCATACATCCCCCAGGGAGCCCTGCGCCCTGAGGCCGAGGAGCAGCTGCTCGCCCAACTCACCGACGCGCTGATCATCAACGAGGGCGCCGATCCCGCGAACCCTCAGGTCCGCTCGATCGCCTGGCTGTTCGTCCACCGCCCCGAGCACGTGTACGTCGGCGGCTCCCCGGCCGACGCGCCGCGCTACCGCTTCATCGCCTCGGTGCCCGAGGGTCAGTACGACGCCGAGCGCCGCCAGGCGATGGTCCACAGCATCACCGAGGCCGTCCTCGACGCTGAGCAGGGAGCCCACGATCGCGACCCCTCGCGGGTGTGGGTGTTCACGCCCGAGGTCCCCGACGGGACATGGGGCGGCGCCGGGCGGATCGTAACGCTCGCTGACATCGCGGCGTTCGCGACCGGCGACGTGGAGGCCGCCCGCGTCTACGCCGCAGAGCGCCTGGCGGCGCGTCGCGGGCTGGCGGCGACCGCCTGAGATGAGCGGGCGGCCCCGGGGTCGCCCGTGCCGGCAGCGAGCACGGCGAGGGAGCGGCGCGGTCTTGTCCCGCCGCTCCCTCGGTCGGCGTCTATTCCAGGTGAAGCGTCGGAGCGATCGCGTCTTCGGCGACCGAGGCCGGCGTCCACGGCAGCGTGATCCATTCGTCTTTGGAGAGCCGCTGGGTCTGGTCTTCGTAGTAGGGAGAAGTCGGGTCTTCCGACTGCGAGTAGGCCAACAGGGCTTTCGCCAGTGGTTCGTGGCCGGCCTGCAGTTCCGTGAACATCACGATGCTCGTGCCGCCTGTCACTTCAGCCTGTTTGGAGGTGGGCGTCGGGAAGGACGATCCGATGGCCGCGTAGCAGCCGTCTCCCTCCAAACACCCGGGCATCGGAGCCGCGCCGGCCTGTGGTGCACGCTGCACTTCGCCGATGCTGGCGTCGAGCGGGATCCCACGTGCCTCCATCGAGCTCACCGCTGTCGCGAGCGCTTCCTTGCTCGCCTGCAACGAGGTGTTGAGCGTGTTGGGGGTGTAGACCGGTTCGGTCGCCGTCCAGGGGTGGATCCAGAAGTCCGCCTGGGCGTTGGGTGCCCGTTCGAACCATTCTTGGAACAGCCAGCCACCGTTGTCGTCGAGCGTGGCGGTCGCGCCGTAGTCGTTGAGGACAGGACACGCGCCGCTGACATCGACACCGTTGATCACGCCGCCGTCTTCGCTTACCGCGTTTTCGCAGATTTCGCGCAGACCCGGGAGGGCGCGTTCAGCTGGGAGCGAGCGGAACTTCGTCCATGACGCCTGCATCGTTTCGGCGGTGAATCCGGGCGTCGGCGAGAGCCCGTCGGTCGGGACGCCGCTGTTATAGGTGCCCATACGCTGGGCGACCATGTCGATCCCCGTCTGAGCGCGCATGCCCGGGTTTTCTTCTTCGCCACCGAGGGCAGGCGAGAAGCCGGTGAGAGGGCTGTTCGCGTTCGCGAGCCAGAACGAGTTGTTCGAGTTCTCGACGTAGTCTTTGCGGATCAGCGCCGGCTCGTCGCTGCCCGCAAGGATGCCCGGCACAAGCGCACCCGGGCTTTCGGGCAGTTCGCAGTCACCGTTGCCCAAGAACGGACCGGTGTCCGACCCCGGCTCGAGGTTGCATTTCCCGCCAACGAAGGCCTTCGTCAGGCTCGAGGCCACGACGATCTCCGTGTAGAACGCGTCGCCCTGGTCGTCGGCACCGATCGTGTTCACCCACGGCACGCCCTGAATGGCACGCTCGGATTCGATCACCTGAGACGCGTTTTCGGCTTTGCTGATCGCGAGCCACTGGTTGACGCCCCGGAGGTTGTTGGCATTCGCGTCATGGACCGCGATTGGCAGACGGTCCTCCCAGATCACCGGACCATAGACACTGTAGTAGAGGATGCGGGTGCGCCGCACCAGCTTGCCGTGTTCCAGAGCCTTGACCGTCACTTTGTGCCTTTTGATCGCCACTGTTTGGCCCTTGTATTCGTACGTGGTCAGTCCGACGGGCGGTAGGTACCAGAACGTGACCGTCGTGTTCGTCGAGACGGTGTGAGTCCACGCGACGTTCTGGTTGTGACCGATGTTGATCCCGGGCAACCCCCAGATTCCCGCACCGATCGCGTGGTAATGGCCGGGGATTTCGACGTTCATCTCCCAGAAGCGTTCCGCGCCATGCCAAGGGAAGTGCGGGTTGTCGAGCACGACGCCGCCTCCGTTGGTGGCGTCTTCACTACCGACGGCGAGCCCGTTGGAGCCCATCACGTTGCTGTGCCCGACCCGCGCGAGCTTTTCGATCGGAATGCTCGCGATCGCGGCCGTCCGCGCGCCCTGCCCCTTCACCGAGTCCGCGGAGGCGTGCGCGGGCGGACCGTATTCCGCATTCGCCTCGGCGTACGGACCGAGGGCAGAGTTGCCCGCGAGGTCGTCAACCTGATAGATGCGCAACCAGACGTCGATCGGCTTGATCGGCCTGACCCACGCCGCCCCTTTACACGCGGGGTTCGTGACTCCGCTCGCGCCACCGATGTGTTCGAGGTAGGCGTCATAGCCGGCGGCGTAGCCCTTCACCGCTTCGACGCCTTCCGTCGAGGGCCCTTGCGGGTAGGGTTCCCTGAGCAGCTTCTGGACCGTGTGATTGTGTTTGATCGAGGTCCAGTAGAAGTCCGAGTTGAGGTTCGTGAACACCAGACCCCCCTGGGCTTCGTTCTTGAAGACCCCTTCTGGGCCGAAAAACGCAGAACGTTCGCCGTCGACCGTCAGGAATGTTTCGGCGAGTAGACAGATTCCGTCCTGCGCCTGTGCGTAGCCGATCCCGAATCCGACGTCGGCAAGGTTTTCGCCGGAGATGTTCGCGACGCCGCCCGTGGTCCGGGTCAGCGACACGCTGTACTTCGCTGCGGCGGAAGCCGGGAAGCACATCGCAGCGGCGGTTATCGCGAGCGTCGCGAGCAAGCGGCTCCTCATAAACCTCCTCCCCCCGACGCGGCCCTCGTGCGCGCAAGGCGCGGAATCCGTACCCATCATCCCTCCTCCTATCGATGCAGCCGAGCGAGGATCCTACGCATCGGCGTTGGTTCGCGTGGCAGTCCGGCTGGAGGAATGGGCTGCGCGCGAGTGCACGCCCAGCAGCAGCGCGGAGGCTGCCGGCAGGTGGCAGCAAAGCACTCGCGTGCACGTTTCCGCCCTCATGAATCTCCGTCCCTCTTTCGGTGACTCCGCCCATTGGTGGACTGTAGAGTCCTCTACTCTGGAGTAACTTACCAAAATGTCCACCACTGCGCAAGCCACCGTCGACCGGCTCCCGCGGGGCCCGCATCGACTCTCGCGTGAGGAGGTCGAGAGCCACCAGCGCGAGCGCATCCTGGCGGCCATGGTCGCTGCCGCCGGGACGAAGGGCTACGGCTCCACGACGATCACCGACATCACCCGCCGCGCACGAGTCTCACGCGACACCTTCTACGAACAGTTCGCCAACAAGCAGGAGTGCTTCCTCGCCGCCTACGACGCGATCGTGCACGAACTGCTCGAGCAGATGGTGGCCGTCGGGACCAGCGAGCCGAGCTACGTCGAGAACATGCGCAACGGCGTCCGTGCCTACCTGAACTTCTGGAGCGAGCGCCCGGACGCGGCACGCGTATGCACACTCGAGGTCACAGCCGCCGGCAGCCAAGCACGAGCCCACAGCGAGCGCACACTCCGTAGCTTCGCCCGCCTATACCGCACGATCACCGAGCAGGCCCGCAAAGAGCAGCCCGCGCTGCCGATCATCCCGGACATCGTCTCGCGCGCGATCGTGGTCGCGACACTCGCCCTCATCACCGACTACGTTCGCGAGGACCGCGTCAGCTCGCTCCCGGAGTTCGAAAGCGACATCCTCTACCTCTGGCTGATGGGCCTCGCCGGCCACCAAATCGCCGCCGCCGCACTCGCAGCCTGAGTCGGGTCACGGGGGCGTGATCGCGGCATCCCAGCGTCAAATGGAGGCGCCGGATGACGGCGGACGATCGCCTCGCGAGAGGGGTGCCGGAATATGCTCCTCGCGTGCCGGTCCGCGACTCGAACCTCCCGAGCGAGCGTGACTGGCAGCGCTCGGCTGTACTCGAGCCGCAGCCCGGCTCGCGCCACCCACAGCTGATCAGCGACGGTGGCGGGCTTCCTTTTCCGCCAGCCGCGCTCGCTGGGCGGCCCGGACCGCTCGACCCCGAGGACCCCGCCGCCAGCGCGCTGCTCGCGCACCTGGCCGCGCTGGCAGCCCCGAAGCACACCTTTCGCGCGCCCTGGAAGCGGCGCGCGGGTGACTCGCAGCGAGCACAACCGACCCTCGATGGCTGGCGACTGCTCGCGCGCACCGACCGCGATGCCCTGTTCGCACATGGCGACCCACCGAAGCTGCTCACCGTGGCCCTCAGACGAGCCCGGCGTCGCGGTAGCTGGGCGTTCCTCGCGTCGAGTTCGGCGCAGCCGCTGCGCTGCACACGCGACGGGATCCGAGCCTCCTCCTGGCGCCTGGACCCCACGCACGAGCCCCAGCCCGACGAGACGGAGTTGCGCGTGCTCGTGACCGAGCAAACATTCGCGAGCGGCAAGCGCGCCGACGGCCGCGTGCTGCCGCCCGAAATCTATGTCGACGAGGAGGAGCTCGTCCTCACGATCTTCGTCACCCCGCGGCCCGGTTATCAGGCCGGCTCGCGCAACCCCGAGACCCCCATTCGCGTCGCGCTTCCTCATCCCGTCGGCTCACGGCGACTGGTCGACGGCGCACTCGCACGGCTCTCTCCCCCACGTGCTTCGCCACCGCCGACGGCCACTGACCCCGCATAGCGCGAGACCTACTCGCGCGGCGATCGAATCGGGAACGGCGATCGTCGCTGCCCGCCGCGAGCAGCTACTCTCACAAGGCAATGGGAGCGCAGCTGGTAACTGCTTCCTCGGTCGGGTCGGACGGGTAAGGCCGGCGCGGCGAGCATGGGCGATGGGCTCGTGATCGCCAGCGGCGTGCAGGGTGGGCACGTTCCGGCCTCTGGCGAAGAAACGCTCCTGATCGTGCTCGCTATGGCCGCGTTGTTCTTGGCGTGCGTGCTGATCGCGATCTATCTACGCCGCCAGGATCGGCGGCCCAAGCTGGTGGCCGACCAGTGGCAAGCCCAGGCGGTGATGGGCGAGCTGTGTCCGCATGGCTGGCAGGCCACCATCAACCTTTATGGGTGGGATGCCCCGGTACCGGACGATGCTCCCCCCTCGCGCGCACCGATGGTCGAGCTGGAATGGAAGCAGTTCGACGATGCGGCCGGCCGGATCGCGGTTGCCCGGCGGCTTTGGGCGCCAACGATCGGCGAGGCGTTGCAGAAAATGGTCGAGGATCGCCAGACCGATATGACACTCGAGCAGATCGAGCAGACGGGGGCTGACGAGCAGGATTGGTGGCCGAGCGACTGACCCGGCGTCGCCGCTCAGAACCGCAGGAGCATCAGCCCGACGGAGACGCCGGGCCCGACCGTCACGACGAGGCCGTGATCTCCTCGGGCGGGGCTACGTTCGGCGATCGTTTTATGGAGAACGTAGAAGATCGAGGGCGTGCCGACGTTCCCGTGGTCGGCAAGGGCGCGCCAGCTGACGGCGACGTCGTCGTCGGAGAGCCTCAGCGCGTCGCGTGCGCACTCAAGGACACGCCTGCCTCCGGGGTGAAGCATCCAGTGGGCCACGTGGTGCTCGTCGAGCCCGTTTGAGCGAAGGAACCCGTGCACGAGGCCCGCAAGGTGATCGCCGGCGATCTCGGGGAGCTCGCGGGCCAGCTCCAGATGGCTGTCCCCCTCACCGCTGGACAACGTCACGGCCTCGAGCGTGCCCGGGATCTGAAACACGCTCGTGGCGAAGATCGCCGGACCAGCGCAGGCGGGATCGCCGCTCAGTAGCACGGCCGCGCAGCCGTCGCCGAAGATCGCCGAGCCCACCGTCTTGGCGCGCGGATCCCCGGCGCGCCCCGGAGTCAGGATCGAGCTCATGCTGTCGGCCGCGACGACCAGCACCTGCCGGCCGGGATCGCCGCTCAGCGCCTGGACGGCGAGGCGCAGGAGCGGCACCGCACTCGCGCAACCCACGCCCGTCACGTGATACTTGTCGGTGCTCGGCGCGAGCCGATAGTGCTCGATCAGGCGGTGCGCGAGGCTCGGGCAGCCCAGCGAGTACAAGCTCGAGGTGAGTACCGTCGCGACCGCGTCCGGCTCGATCTCGAACTGGTCGACCGCGCGCAGCGCCTGCTGGAGGAGCTCCTGCTCGATCGCGGCAGCACGTCCCTGGAGGTTGGATGCGAGGAACTCCGGATCGAGGTTCAGCTGACGCTGACGCACCCCCGAGCGCGCGAAGATCCCCTGAGCGAACTCATCCTTGCCGAGGCCCAGCCGCTCGAGCGCATCGGGCTGGGAGGTCGGAGCGGCGCCCTCTACGACCGCGATCCCCGCGATGCGCGCGCTCGGTGGTGGGCCCAGCGCACCCCGTGCGCGATCGTGGCTGTGGCTCACGTATGTGGGTTTCGACAGGGCAGGCGAGCCGATCTCGATCTCCCAACTGATTCGGTGGCGGATGTCGCTCGACGACATCCTGGCATGAGGGTAGGCCGGCACCCCCCAACAACCCCCCGCGGTCGACTTCGTTGCACCCGCCGGTGCGGATGGGCGAACATGGGCCCATGTACGTGATCGGTGCGGGGCTTCCGCGCACGGGGACGCTGACCCAGAAGCTGGCGCTCGAGCAGCTCGGCCTCGGCCCCTGCTACCACTGGGTCAACCTGATCACCGACCCGGGGGCCGTCGAGCTGTGGCACCGGGCGCTCGACGGCGAGGACGTGTTCGACGAGATCTTCGCCGGGTACCAGTCGACGGTCGACTGGCCCGGCGGCTTCTTCTACCGCGAGCTGGCAGAGCGCGATCCCAACGCGAAGGTGCTGCTGAGCGTCCGCGAGCCAGAGGCCTGGGAGCACAGCTACCGGGAAACGATCTGGAACCTATCGCGAGGCGACTCGCTGATCCGCCATCTGTCGGATGCGCGCCGCGAAGTCGACCCCCGTTGGCAGCGCTACCTCGAGCTCGTCTGGCGCATGTTGTGGAGCGAGCGCTCCCCGTTCGGCGCCGGCGATCGCCCCGAGCAGATGATCGCGCAGATGGCTGCGCACAACGACGCCGTCCAGCGGTCGATCCCACCCGAGCGGCTGCTTGTCTGGCAGGTCGGCGAAGGCTGGGGACCGCTGTGCGAGTTCCTGGGACAGCCGGTCCCGGAGACCGCTCTCCCCCACGCCAACGACGCCGAGACGTTCCGCAACCGTGTGGTCGAAGCCTCGCTCGACGCGCTGATCGCCTGGCGCGAGCGGCGCTCGGCGGGCGACGACGAGGGGTCACGCGGGTCATAGGCCGACCTCGGCCGAGAGCATCGCGAGCGCCACGTAGTTTCGAGTGCCCCCGGCAGGATTCGAACCTGCGACCCTCGGATTAGAAGTCCGACGCTCTGTCCAGCTGAGCTACGGGGGCCTGTGGGGTCATCGGCGGACCGGGCGGCCGACCGACGGCCCGATGGCCCGACCATCGTGGCAGCTCCACCGGTCCGGAAGGAGGGTCCGGACGAACCAGGACGGGCAGTGGGCGCGATCGCCCAACTTAAGCGCGATTGATCCCGACCGTGTAAAAAGTACTGCCGTGAGCCAGATCGAGGACGAGGAGGACCTGACCCGCAAGCAGCGCCGCGAACAGGCCCGGGCGGAGCGCAAAGCGATGGAGGAGGCGTCCGTCGCCGACGCCGCTCGCCGCAAACGCCTGACCCTCCTCGGCGGCGTCGTCGCCGTCGTGGTGGCGGCCGTCGTCGTGATCCTGATCGCCACCTCCAGCGGCAGCTCCAAGGCTCCCAAAGCCCACACAAAAGCGGCCAACGCGGTCGAGACCGAAGTCACGGCGCTCCTCACCGGCCTCCCTCAGAACGGCAACTCCCTCGGCTCGCCGACGGCCCCGGTGACGCTCCAGTACTTCGGCGACCTGGAGTGTCCGATTTGCCGGAAATTCACCGAAGGGGCCCTCAAACCGCTGATCCAGACCTGGGTGCGGCAGGGGAAGCTGCGGATCGAATACCACAACCTCGAGACCGCCACCCGCGAACCGGAAACCTTCAAGACCCAGCAGGCAGCTGCCCTGGCCGCGGGTCAGCAGGCCAAGATGTGGAACTTCATCGAGACCTTCTACCACGAGCAGGGCCAAGAGGACAGCGGCTACGTCACCGAACAGTACATCCGGAACATCGCCGAACAGGTCCCGGGGCTGGACCTCGCCAAATGGACGAGCGAACGGACGAAGCCCGAATTCACGTCCAAGATCGAAGCCGACGCCCAGGCGGCCAACGCGGCCGGCTTCACCGGGACGCCGTCGTTCCTGATCGGGCACACCGGCGGAGCCGCGAAGAACCTCGAATACAGCTCCCTCGAAGAACCGACCTCCTTCAACCAGGCGATCGAAAAGCAACTGAAGGCCTGATCGGCTCATGCGGGCACGGAGGCTCAGGATCACGCTGATCGTCCTCGCGAGCATCGGGGTGGCGCTCGCCGGCTACCTCACCTACCTGCACTACTCGGGTACCGAAGTGCCGTGCTCGATCAAGGGCAACCCCTGCGAGCAGGTCCAGCACTCCCAGTACTCCGAGCTCGCCGGCATCCCGGTAGCCCTGCTCGGCCTGATCGGCTACATCGCCATCCTCGGCACGCTGCTGGCGCGCGAAACCGAGACCACCCGCTTCGCCACCGCCGCCATCACCCTCGGTGGCTTCGGCTTCAGCGCCTACCTCACCTACCGCGAGGTCTTCACGCTCGAAAAAATCTGCGAGTGGTGCGTCGGCAGCGCGATCCTGTTGACGATCATGATGCTCCTCTCGCTGTGGCGGTTCCTGCTGCCCGCCGCCCCCTCCACGCCGTCCTCGGGCCCGCCGGGCGAGCCCACCGCCGGCGAGGAGCCGCTGGGCGACGAGCCCCACTCCTCCCCCGCCCTGCGGACCACCTCCTAGCACCTCCGTCCTCTCGCCTGGCCCGCCGGATCCTCGCTTCCCGCCTGGGCGTGGGCGCGGCTCTAGGCAATTCGTCCAGTCACGGCCCGATCCGCCCGGAAGGCGGGCTCCTACGCCGACCTGTTGGCAGAGATGTCCTTCCACGACTCGACCAGCTCCCCCGCCAACTGGCCCCCGGCCGGTGAGTCGCCCCTGAACGGCCGCCAGCCGGAGGTCGAGGTCCGGCCCCAACCGGTGGCCGTCGGCGGCAGCGACGCGAGCGTCGCCCGCCTGTTCGAGATGACCAGCGACCTGCTCGCCACGGTCTCCCACGACGGGCGCTTCACGCTCCTGAACCCGGCCTGGGAGAAGGTCCTCGGCTGGTCTCGGGACGAGCTCCGGGCCGACTCGATCGAGAAGTTCCTCCATCCCGACGACCTCCAGCAGACGCTCGGGATCCTCCAGGCAGACGAGAGCGCGGGCGAGCAGACCTTCACCAACCGCTACCGCCACCGCGACGGCGAGTGGCGCTGGCTGCTGTGGAGCGCGAGCCGTGACGGCAACACCTGGTACGTGGCCGCCAAGGACGTCACCGACCGCATGCAGCTGGAAAACCAGGCCGTCCACGACCCCCTCACGAAACTCCCCAATCGTGTCCTGTTGCTCGACCGCGCCAAGCAGGCCATCGCCCGCCTCGAGCGCAGCGACGGGGTGGTGGCGATGCTGTTCATCGACCTCGACAAGTTCAAGGCCGTCAACGACAACCTCGGCCACGAGGTCGGAGACGAGCTGTTGGTGGCGATCTCGCGCCGGCTCGCCGAGCTGATGCGCGACACCGACACCGTCGCCCGCCTGGGAGGCGACGAGTTCGTGATCCTCGCCGTCGACCTCGAGTCCGAGGCCGAGGCCGTGGCACTCGGAGAGCGGGTGGTGGAGGCCATCGAACAGCCGGTCGCGCTCACCTCGACCGAAGTCCCGATGTCCGGGAGCGTCGGCATCGCCGTCGCCGGCGACCCCACCACCGACCCCGAGGCGATGCTCCGTGAAGCTGACGTGGCGATGTACCGGGCGAAGGCGGCCGGCGGGCGCCTGCCGAAGGTGTTCGACGAGCACATGCGCAGCGAGCTGGACACCAACGTCCAGATCGAGCTCCAGCTCCGCAACGCCCTTCCCCAGGACGAGCTGGCGCTGATCTACCAGCCGATCCTCCCCCTCGGCGGAGGCCAGGCAGTCGGCGCCGAGGCCCTGATCCGCTGGCGTACCCGCGAACTGGAGCTGGTGGACGAGGGGGAGATGCTCCCGTCCACCTTCCTCCCCCCCGCCGAGGAGAGCGAGCTGATCGTCCAGATCGGCAACTGGGTGCTCCACAGCGCCTGCGCCCAGGCCGACCGCTGGCGGCGCAACGGCATCGCGCTCCCCGTCCACGTCAACGTCTCCCCCCGGGAGCTCACCGAGCTCGACCTCCCGGGCCGGATCGGCGAGCAGCTCGCCCGCTTTCGCCTCCCCGGCAACGCACTCTGCCTGGAGGTCAGCGAGGACTGCATCCAGCGCGACCCCGAGCGGGTTCGCTCCTCACTGCGCGAGGTCAAGCGCCTCGGCGTGCTGATCGCCCTCGACCGCTTCGGCTCGGGCAAGTACTCCCTCGGGCTGCCGAGCAACCTCCCCCTCGACGTCGTCAAGCTCGACCAGGGCCTTGTCGCGAGCTTCCACACCAACCAGGAGAAGCGGGCGATGTTCGCCGCCACCATCGCACTGGCCAAGGAGGCCAACCTCAGGGCCATCGCCGTGGGCATCGAAACACCACGCCAGCTGGCCCTCGCCCGGGAGCTCGACTGCACCATCGGACAGGGCTTCCTGCTGCACAAGCCGGACGCCCCCGAGCGTCTGCGCCTCAAGCGCACCGGGCGGAAGGTAACGTCCGCGGCACCATGGCGGACCACGGTGCGGCTGGGCGGCTGACCGCCCCCACAGACGACGACCCGATCATCGTCGAGCAAAAGCGGGCGGCCGCAAGAGCGGCCGTGGAGATGATCCGCGACGACATGCGGGTCGGCCTCGGCACCGGCACCACCGTCGCCGAGCTCCTGCCCCTGATCCCGGACCTCGACCGCCGGGGCCTCCGCTTCGCCGCCACCTCGCCCGCCACCGAGATGGCCGCCAGGGCGCTGGGGCTGGCCGTCGAGCCACTGGACTCGCTGGGTGAGCTCGACATCGCCGTCGACGGCGCCGACCAGGTCGATCCTGCCGGCTGGCTCGTCAAGGGGCGAGGGGGCGCTCACACGCGCGAGAAGATCGTCGCGGCCGCCGCCTTCCGCTTCGTGGTGATCGCCTCCGCGGACAAGGTCGTCACCGAGATCCGCGCCCCGGTGCCGGTCGAGCTCGTGCCCTTCGGGGTCGAGCACACCTTGGCCGCCATCGGCCCGTCGCGGATGCGCGACGCCCCCGTGAGCCCCGACGGCGGACTGCTCGCCGACTACCTCGGCTCGGTCGAGGATCCGGCCGTGACCGCCGCCCGCCTGAGCGCCACCCCCGGGGTCGTGGAGCACGGCCTGTTCCCGCCGGAGATGGTCACCGAGATCCTGATCGCCGAGCCCGGCGGTATCCGCCGCCAGCCCGGTGGGAAGACCGAGCCGGCCTAGGCGCCGAGCCGTCTGATCGTCTCGATCGCCTGTGGCTCGAGCGGCAGCGCCGCCAGCGAGGCAGCCACGTCCACCGCGCCGTCGATGCTCGCCTCCGGAGCCTCGGTGAGCCACCTCACCAGCCACCTCGAGGCCCACCCGTCGTAGTCGTCGGGCCGCTGGGCCGCCACCAGCGGCAGGAACCTCAGCGCCACGCCCAGCTCCAACGGCCGATGACGGTCTTCGGCCACTTCCCGTGCCAGCGCCACCGCCAGCTCGAGGTCCCCCCGCCCGAGCGCCGCCTCGAGCTCCGCCGCCGGTCGGAAGGGTCTCGGGTTCATACGAACGTATGTTCGCATACGGGGCCCCCCTCGGCAAGCGCCGGGCCCGAGGCCGAGATGCCACGCCCGCGCGGCGCCGGAGGATGCGCCGCGCGGGTGCGGCCTACGTCGCTAGCGCCTCGGACAGGGGGACTTGTACGTGGCGGTCACGACTTCCGGTTCGACCGGCACGGCCCCGCCCCGGTCGAAGGTGAGTTCCGTCTTGATCGGGAAGCCGCCCTTCGGGCACTTCTTCGGCACGCGCCCGTAGTACACGGGCTTGCCGTGGACCTTGTGGGCGGAGCCGGCCTTCACGCTGATCGACTCGACCGATGCATACGGGGCTCCCGGGACGGTCGACACCAGCGGCACCTGGGCGATCAGCTTGGGGCCGAAGCCGCCCGCCCCGCCGAGGTTGACGTAATGGCCCTCGGAGAGGATTTCCAGCGACACCGGGGAGTGGCCGTTGGTGAAGAACTCGATCCCTCCGTCGGGGGCGTAGAACGATTCGAGCGTGGCCGCCTCTTCCACCCGTTCGGAGCCGAACGACACGATCCCGAGGACTTTGCCCACCGGCCCGGCCGCCGAGGAGCGGGAGCACCCGGCGGGGCCCACCTGTTCGAGCTTCGCGAGCGCGCACGTGGGGAACCCCGATGTGTGCAGCGCGGTGCCCTTCGGCAGGTAGAAGTTGACCCCGATCAGCGGCGGTGGGAAACCTCCGTATTCGGTTCCGGAGATCTTGTATTCCGCCTGGATGGCGGCCCCGGCTCCGAGGATGTTCCCGGTGTGGGGGTAGCCCTTGATCGCCACCGGGATGGCTTTGAACTTGACGGTCGGCGCCGCCTCCGCGACGCTCACCGCTGAGACTGCCGCCAGTAGGCTCGCGGCGAAGACGATGGATGCTCGGCGCATCTGTTCCTCCTTGTGGACAGGTCCGCCTCGATCCGGGTAGCTCCGGAGCCCAGGCTCCGGCGACATCGAGCTCCCCCATGGGGAATTGTGTTTGCTGTAAACCATTTTACCCCCGAAGGTCTCGCTCGAGATGGGGCAACCGCTGCGCGCGGGCGTCCGGTTGCAGGGTTCGTTCGCGCAGGCCGCGGGGAGCGCAACTCGGGGGGGCGGGACGCGTTGCAAGCTGCTAGGTGTCGCAGCACATGCGGGTAACGGCTCGATGCTCGGAGGGCGCTCGCGCCGCGTTCGCGGGCACCCTCGTGCGTGGGGGGAGCCGCCTGGGCGTGTCGCTCGCGGTCGCCCTCGGGGCGCTCGGGGCCACCGCCGCCTCCTCGCCCGCCGCGGCCCCGCTCAGCTGGTCCACGCCGAGGACCTTCGACGAAGGCGGCACCCCTACCGGCGTCTCCTGCGCCTCGGAAGGGCTGTGCGTGGCCGTGGACTCGGGCGGCAGCGCCTTCGTCAGCGGCAACCCGACCTCGCCGCTGGCGCAGTGGACCAAGCAGCGTGTCGACGCCGAACACGCCCCCAGCGCGGTGTCCTGCGCGCCCTCGGGCCTGTGCGTGGCGGCCGACCGCTCGGGGCGGGTGTTGGCCAGCAGCGATCCCCTCGCCGGCACCTCGTCGTGGAGCACCCCCACGACGATCTCCGCGAGCCCGATCACGGCCGTCTCGTGCGCGTCCGCCTCGCTGTGCGCGGCCACCGACTCGAGCGGGGAAGTGCTCGTCAGCACGAACCCCGCCGCGGCCGCCCCGCAGTGGCGAGCAACCTCCCTCGAAGTCCACGGGGCCCTGTCGGGGATCTCGTGTGTCGAATCGCTGTGCGCGGCGGTCAGCGACGCCGGCGACGTGGCCGTCAGCGCCCACCCCGCCGGAGGCTCCTGGCGAGTGACGGCGATCGACCCCTCACCCCCGACCACGGCCGTCACGTGCACGCCGAGCGGGAGCTGCCTGGCGGTCGACGAAGCCGGCCAGGTGCTCGCGAGCGCCGACCCCGCCGAGGCGTCCCCGACCTGGACCGCCACGGCGCTGTCGCTCGTGGGCGCCCTCACCGGAGCGTCCTGCACGACCAGCGGACTGTGCGTGGCGGTCTCCGCCCGCGGTGAAGCGCTCACCTCCGACCAGGTGACCTCCACGACCCCCGGGTGGGGCCTGTCCCTGAACGCCACGGGAATCGCCCTTGCCGGCATCTCCTGCCTGCCGGGGGGCGCGTGCGTGGCCGTCGACTCCGCCGGCCGGACGCTGGTCGGCCTCGCTCCCCCGCCCGCCGCCAACGACGCCTCCGCCGGGCAGATCGCCTCGACCGAAGCAACCCTCGCGGGCACCGTGGCCGCGAACGACTCCTCCCCCCTCACGTGCGTCTTCGAATACGGCCCCACCTCGAGCTACGGCGGCTCGGTGCCGTGCTCCAACACGCCCGCGCCCAATGGCGGGTCGACGGCCGTCGCCGCGCGGGTCGGCGGCCTCGCCCCCAACACCACCTACCACTTCCGCCTGCTCGCGTCGACGCCCCGCGGGCCCCAGGCCACCGCCGACGGCATCTTCACGACGCTCGTGTCGAGCGCGATCGCGGTGGTCCACCCGCACCCGTCGATCAGCGGGACGCCGGCCGTCGGCCAGAAGCTCACCTGCCAGAGCGGCGTCAGCTCAACCTCCGGGGCGAACCTCGCCTACTCGTGGATCCGCGATCTGGTCCCGATCGCCGAAGCGAGCTCCTCGACCTACACCCCGCGGGGAGTCGACAGCGGAGGTCATCTGCAGTGCCAGGTGACCGCCACCAACGGCGGTGGCAGCGCCTCGGCGACCAGCTCGTTCGTCACGATCCCCCCCTCACGGCCGCTCGTCTCCAGTGGCGAGACGACCGTCGGACGGGCCAGCTGGACGAGCGGCCGCCTGCACGTGCCGGTCCTCTGCTCGCCGAAAGCCGAAGGCTCCTGCTCGCTGGTGATGAGAGCCACCTCGCAGGCCAACGCCGCCACCCTCGCCCACACCTCCGCCCGGCTGTCCCCCGGCCAGGACCAGACACTCTCGATCACCCTCGCCGACGGCGCCCGCAAGCTACTCGCCAAGCGCCACAGGATCCCGGCCACGCTGACCGTGACGGGAACCGTGATCGGGGTCATCAAGGCAGCCCTCTCGAGCCAGACCGTGGTGCTGGAGTCGAGCGGTCGCCGAGCCAAGGGCGCCTCGCTGGGCGCGATGGACGCCACGACGGACGCAGAAGCCACGGCGCCGCCACCGCTGCCGCCGGCCCGCTCGGCGCGGGCGGGCAGCGGTGGACGCGGACCCAGAGCACGGGCCAGCGTGCTCGCCGCCACCCCCTACATGGGCTGGGACACCTACTTCGCGCTCGGCGGCAAGTACAGCGAGTCCACGATCCTGATGCAGGCCAGCCGCCTGCTGTCGCTCGGCCTCGCCCGCAAGGGCTACCGCTACGTGTGGCTAGACGTCGGCTGGTGGCAGGGCGCCCGTAACTCCTCCGGCACGATCGCCGTCAGCCACTCCCAGTGGCCCCACGGGCTGCGCTGGCTCACCAGCACGCTCCACGCCGCGGGGCTGCGGGTCGGCCTCTACACCGACGCCGGTCGCAACGGCTGTGGGGGATCGGGGCAGGGCAGCTACGGCCACTACCAGCAGGACGCCGACACCTTCGCCTCGTGGGGCTTCGACGCCGTCAAGGTCGACTTCTGCGGCGGCGCCGAACTCCACCTGAACCCGGTCACGGCCTACTCGCAGTTCCACGAAGCGATCGTCGCCGCGCATCGACCGATGCTGCTCGACATCTGCAACTTCCTTCAGCCCGGCCAGTACGCCGAAGGTCAGCCGACGCTGGCCGAATCGGTGTTCAGCTCCTACTCCTACGGCCCGGGGGTCGCGACCAGCTGGCGTACCGACACCGACGTCGGGGCGCCCGGACAGGTGGGCTTCGAAGCGGTGCTGCGCAACATGGATGCCGACGCCGCCGACCCCGACGCCGCCGGTCCGGGCCACTGGAACGACCCCGACTACCTCGGCCCCGACCAGGGGATGTCGGCGACCGAGTTCCGCTCCCAGTTCTCGATGTGGTCGATCCTCGCCGCCCCGCTGATGATCAGCGACAATCTCCTCAAGATCTCCAAGGCGAGCCTGGCGACGGTGTCGAGCTCCGCGGTGGTGGCGATCGACCAGGACCACGCGGGCATCCAGGGGAGGCTGATCTCCACGGCGGGGTCCGGTCAGGCGTGGGCGAAGCCGCTGGCCGACGGCTCGGTGGCCGTCGCGCTGCTCAACCGTGGCCGCAAGGCGCTCGAGATCGCCACCAACGCGAAGGCCGTGGGGCTGCCGTCCGTGCCCCACTACTCGATCCAGAACCTGTGGACGGGGGCCATCCGCTCGAGCCCCGGCACCGTGGCCGCGTCCGTCCCCGCCCAGGCCACGGTCCTGCTGCGGGTCGGGATCGAATAGACGCCCTCCGGCCGCGGGGTGTTGCGGCCGCAGAGCAGCGGGTAGCGCCTCGCACTGAAACTACACCGAATCAGTGAAGAAAGCGAGGAAGATGCGCCTCCCTCCGATTCCGACCAGCCTCGCGGGCCTGTCCGTGGTGATCGCAGCGATGCTTCTCAGCGCCGCCACGACCCCCGCGGGCGCCGCCTCGGCGAGCGCCGGTCCGGCCGCCGCCACGCCCGCTCCGTCCAGCCCGGGTGCTCGTGGGCGGGCGAGACGCCGGCGGCTGGAAGCGCTGCGGGGCCTGACCGCGAGCCCGCGGAAGGCGCTTACATCGGTCACCGAGGTGGCCCGTATAAAAGCCGACGCTTTCGGGTAACACGATCTTCACCGGCGCCCGCCGGCCGCGGGGAAATGGGCCTTGCGACTGCCGCTGCTGCCGTGGGGGCCGCGGGGTTACCAGTCCCTCGAACGCACGATTGAAGGAGCCGACCACGTTGCCCGATCCGGATCAGCGGCCGAATCACCTGGGCCTCACACGACGCTCGCTGTTGCAGTACGGCGGCTCGCTCGGGGCGGCTGCGGCCGCGGCCACGAGCGGGGGCGCCGTCTGGCGCACGGTCAGCGCCCTGGCGGCCGGCCAGCGCAGTCCCGACAGCCTGCCCAACCCGAAGCTGCCCGCGGGCACGGTCGAGGAAAAGCTGCCCTTCGACCACATCGTGGTCGTGATGATGGAGAACCACTCCTTCGACAACCTGCTCGGCGCCCTCTCCCGGTCGGGGCAGAAGCGGGCCGACGGGTTGCGCTTCAACCGCCACGGTGAAGCTCTGAACAGCAACCCGGGACCCAACGGCGAAGGCCTGGTGCGCTCGTTCGAGCTGCCGACGACCGTGCAGGCGCCGCAGGTCACCCAAACCTGGAACGCGACCCACATCCAGATCGACGGCGGCAAGATGGACGGCTTCCCGCGCTCGGTGGCCTGCAACGAGCCGATGGGGTACTGGACCGAGGATGTGCTGCCGTTCGCGTACTCGTTCGCGAAGACGTTCACGCTCGCCAACCGGTGGTTCTGCTCGGCCCCCTGCCAGACCTACCCCAACCGCCGCTTTCTGATGGCCGGGACCGCCTACGGGGACATCGCCACGAACACCGAAAGCCTGCAGGACCCGGCGCCGCCGAACGGCACCATCTTCGACCGGCTCGACGCCTACGACGTCAGCTGGCGCAACTACTTCACCGACCTGCCCCAGACGGGGATCATCCCCACCACGATCGAGAAATACCCCACCAACATCACTCCGATCGCCCAGTTCTTCACCGATTGCGAGGCCGGCACGCTTCCCTCCGTGAGCTTCGTCGATCCCGAGTTCGGAGCCCTCACCGACATCGGCGGCCCGCTGGCGGCGCTGCCGCTGCTCGAACCGATCGCGAAGAAGCTCAACACGACCGGTGGCGACGAGGAGAGCGAACAGGACATGGCCTACGGCGAGTACTGGGCCTACCAGGTGGTCACGGCGGTGTTGAAGTCGCCGGCGTGGCCCCGGACATTGCTGATCTACACCTACGACGAGCACGGCGGCTACTACGACCACGTGCCGCCACCGGCCGCGATCCCCCCCGATTCGATTCCCCCGGAACTGGGGCCGGAAGACCAGCCCGGCGGCTATGACCTCTACGGCCCGAGGGTGCCGGGGATCGTGGCCTCGCCGTACTCCAAGCCGAACTCGGTCACGAACGTCGTCCACGACCACACCTCCGTGCTGGCCACGATCGAGGCGAAGTGGAACCTGCCGGCGCTCACCTACCGGGACGCGAACGCGAAGACGGTGGAGGACTTCCTCGACCTGCGACGCCCCCCGCAGATGCTCGAACCGCCGTTGCCGACCGAACCGCCCGTCCCCACCGAAGCCGCCACCGGGAGCTGACGTGCGCCGGGTGCACGCGTTGAGCGACAGGTTCCCCGCCCGTCTCGGCGTGGGCGTCCCGGCGCTGGTGGTAGCCCTGGTGCTGGTCGCGCTGGCGAGCGCCTACGCGGCCATCGGCGCCCCCTCCCACCACGGCCGCAGCTCGCGGGCGCCGGCGAGCGCCTCGATTCGTCGCACCGACGAAACCGACGCGCGTGCGGCCAAGCGAGGCACCTTCAGGCTCCCGCGGATCCGCCACGTGTTCTTCATCGCACTGGAGAACGAGAACTACGAAAACACCTTCGGCGACCCCTCGGCGGACCCGTACCTCGCCAGCACGCTGCCCTCCGAGGGAGCGCTGGTCGAAAACTATTACGGGACCGGCCACGAGAGCAACGACAACTACATCTCGCTCGTCTCCGGTCAGCCGCCCAACCCCGAGAACCAGAGCGACTGTCAGTACTTCACCGAATTCCCCGCCTCGGAGATCAACTCCGAAGGGGTCGAGCAGGGAGTCGGCTGCGTGTACCCGGAATCGGTCCAGAACATCGGCACGCAGCTGACGGCCCACGGGCTCAAGTGGAAGGGCTACATGCAGGACATGGGCAACGACCCCAACCGCGAGGCTGCCGCCTGCGGACACCCCGAGCTGGGCGCGGAAGACAAAACCCAGGACGCGGTCGAAGGCGACGGCTACGCCACCCGTCACGACCCCTTCGTGTACTTCAACTCGGTGATCTCCAACCAGTCCTACTGCGACGCCCACGTCGTGGCGATGGGCTCGCCCACGGGCCAGATGCCGGCCGCGGCGCTGAAGGGCGAGACCGGGCTGGCGACCGACCTGAAGAAGGTCTCGACGACACCGAACCTGTCCTTCATCACCCCGAACCTGTGCAACGACGGACACGACTACCCGTGCACCAACCAGCCGAGCGGACTGTCAGCCGCGGCCGACATCGACTCGTTCCTGGAAAGCTGGGTCCCGATGATCACGAGCTCCCCCGCGTTCAAGAAAAACGGCCTGCTCGAGATCACCTTCGATGAGTCCGACGGCCCCCAGTCCGACTCCTCCTCCTGCTGCGAAGAGAAGGCCGGGCCGTCCTCACCGTTCCCGGGGATCACCGGGGCGGGCGGAGGCAGGGTCGGCGCGGTGTTGATCTCCCCGTTCATCAAGCCGGGCACCGTCACCACCACCGACTACAACCACTACTCGACCTTGGCCAGCTGGGAGGAAATCTTCCACCTCGCCCGGCTGGCCGATGCGGCCAGCGTGCCGAGCACGTTCGGGGCCGACGTCTTCACGCAGGCCAAGTAGGCCGGCGCAGGGGAGCGAATCCCCGTCTCCAGCGGCCGACGGCGCGACCCTCTGGCGCCGTCGATAGAGTGACCCGCCGATGAGCGTCGGTGGGACGTCGCCAGCGCGGGCGCCGGCCGCAGGGGAGCGCCCGCGAATCCCGCGCCACGCCCGCGTGCGGCTGCATGCCGTGCCGGGAGAGGTGTGGCTGGCGATTGCGGCCGTGATCGGGTTCATCACCATCACGATCTGGTGGCTGACGCAGGACGACCGTGTCCAGGACTGGGACAACGGCCTGCACACGATCGAGGCCTTCACCATCCACGACGACCTGGCCGCAGGTCACATCACCGCGCCGTTCACGGAATTCAACACCTATCCCCCGTTCGGACACTTCATCGGGGCACTCGGGGTGTTCCTCGCCGGCAAGAGCCCGGCGACCGTCATCCTCGCCTCCAACCTCGTGTTCGTGCCGCTGCTGGCGGCGGGTTGCTACGGGGTGGGAAACCTGGTCTACCGCTCGCGGCGAGCCGGTCTGCTGGCCGCGTTGTTCGCCCTCGGCACGCCGATGATCGTCTCCGAGATGCACGAATTCATGCTCGATCCTCAGCAGGCAGCGCTCGTCGCTGTGAGCGTGTGGGCGCTGGTGGCATCCGATCGCCTGCGCAGGACCTGGATCGCCCTGCTGGCCGGCGTGCTCGCCGGTCTGGCGATGCTGACGAAGGAGACGACCGAGATATTCCTCGCCGGCTTGCTCGTCGTGATGCTCCTTCGGGGCGGCTGGCGCAACTGGCGGGGCCTGCTCGCGTTCGCCCTCGCGCTGTTCGTGATCGCCGGACCCTGGTACCTGTATCACCGCGGCGAACTGTCGGGCCTGGTCTCGATCCACGATGGCCAGGCCGGCCCGACCGGCAACATCGCCGGGGGATTCTTCCCCGAACGCTTCTCTCGCAAGAGCTTCGGGTGGTATTTCTGGGATGCGCTGAACATCCAGCTGCTGGCGCCGTTCACCCTGGCGGTGTTGATCGGCGCGGTCCTGGCGGTGAAATCGTCCCTCACCGACCGACGACCCCAGAACCTGCTCCCGGAGATGCTCGGCGGTGCCGTCGTCTCGTGGCTGGGGATGACGCTCATCACACACAAGGATCCCCGCTACACGCTCCCGGCGCTGGTCTACATGGCGGTGTTGGGAACCGGCTGGATCGCCACGGCGAAGCGACGGCGGGCGGTCCTGGAGACCGCATTCGTGGCGGTCGTGCTGATCAACCTGATCGGAGTCTCCACCGGGGCGGGTGGGATCGTCCGCATCACCCTGCCGGGCGCCCCCAAGAACTCGACGGCGCTTGCCGAGCGCAGCATCACGCTGTACTCCCCCGAAGGGTGGGTCCGCGGCGGACCCGAACACGACGGCAACGTCCTCGCCCTGATGCGGGGGCTGAAGCGGATCGGCGTGAAGACGGTCACCTTCGACGCCGGCAGCTCGGACGACATCAACTTCAACACCTCCGGTTTGCAGGTGCTGGCGGTCGAGGCCGGCCTGCCCCCGACCGACGTCTACAACCCGGCAGGGCTGGGCCCTCGTGATGCGTTCATGCTCCGCCACACGCTCGAGCCCTGGGACCCGCCTCCCTGCGAGCGACTCAACGACGGCACCGGCGTGTACGTGGTCCTCGGCTACGCCTACATCCCCTTCGCCAACTACACCTTCGTGTGTCCCTGGCACCACCCGCTGCTCTACAAACGGACCAAGCCGCTGCCGCCCGGGGCGCCGCTCTCAAGCTAGCTCCGCGGGGAGGCCATCTCGCTGAAGATCGACCTCGCTGGCGGCTACGCCGACGTCAGGGCGCGAGTTGGGTGACGCTCCAGCCGTCGGCCACGCGCTCGTAGAGGAGGCGCTCGTGCATGCGGTCCGGGGATTCGCTCCAGAACTCCACGGCATCCGGGATCACGCGCAGCGCACCCCAGTCATCGGGGCACTTCGGGGGAGCCTCCATCGTCTGCATGAGATGGGCGTGGCGGGCCCGGAGGGGCTCGAGGCTCTGAATCGGTTGGCCCTGTCGTGAGACCAGAGCCTGGACCCGGTTCGGGAGGTCGCGCTCGTCGAACAGCTCCTCGGCGAGCTTGCGCTCGGCGACAGCGGCTCGTCCTGCCACGTGCACCTGGCGCCCGACCTTCGACCAGTGAAACAGCAGCGCGACGTGGGGGTTGGTTTCGAGCTCCTTCACCTTGCGAGTCCAGAGCGCCGAGCTGAACACCAGCCCGTCCTTTTCGATCCGCTTCAGCCGGACGGTCCTCGCCGTCGGGCGGCCGTCCTCGCCCACCGTCACGAATGCAACCGACCATGGGGCGAGCTCGTCCTGCGCCTCGGCCTCCTCCAGCCAGCGCTCGAGCAATCCGAGGGGCTGAGGGGACTCCGGCACCCGGACACCGTAGCGCCCGGATGATGCCCGCCGAAAGTCTCGGCCTCCCCGCGACCGACCTTCACCATGTGCTACAAATAGCACATGAGCGAAGCAGGTATCCGGGAGTTGAGGCAGCGTGCGAGCGAACTGCTGCGCCGGGTTGAGGCGGGCGAGACGATCGAGATCACCGACCGAGGACGACCCGTCGCCGTCCTTGCCCCGCTCACGGACGCAGGCTCGATCGCGAGGCTGCGGGCGAACGGCGATCTCGTGGCCGCGGCGGAGGACCTGGACACGCTTTCCGATCCTCTCCCGCTGCGCGGAGACCAAGAGCCGCCCGCGAAGGTGCTCGAGCGCCTCCGAGCAGATGAGCGCTGACCGCGCGACCTATCTCGACTCGTCGGGGCTCGTGAAGCTGGCCGTGAAGGAACCCGAGTCAGAGGCCCTGCGCCGCTATCTACGTCGGCGTCGGCCGCTGGTTTCGAGCGCGTTGGCGCGCGCGGAGGTCATTCGTGCCCTGGGTCCGCTCGGACCAGCCGCAGTGCAGCGGGGACACGAGGTTCTCGAACGTGTCGACCTCCTGCGCATGAACGACCGGGTCCTCGAAGCAGCCGGCTCACTGCAACCGCCGGAGCTCAGATCGCTGGATGCGATTCACATCTCGACGGCCCTCCAACTCGGCGAGGAGCTGAAGGCGTTCGTGACCTACGACGAGCGGATGAAGGTTGCGGCCAGCGCCATCGGTTGCCGCGTTGCCCAGCCCACCTGAGAGACTCCCGCGCAATCGTGAATTCGAGCCGCTTCTTGTTGGCTCCCACCGCCGTGGCGTCGTTGATGCTGGGCGCGCTGGGTGTTGGCTCTGCCGCCGGACGATCGCGAGCTGTCAACTGGGAAACCAGCGGTCGCGAGATCTACTGCGGCGTCGCGAAGGTCTACGGCACCAGCATCGACCCCGGGACCGGAGCCCCGGCGGACGGGTCGTGGCCAGGCCTGCAGTGCTCTGCTCCCGGGATTCCGCGCCCGCGGCAGGCGGTCGGCGATCCGTTCGTACAGCTGGGTCAGGGAGCAGCTGGCCGCGCGCGGCTGGTCGATCTCAGCCAGGACGACCTGGTGTCGGACCGTCCGTCGGCACACCTGACACCCGGTAGCACGTGGGAGCGATACGGCATCCTCTGCCACATCCGGGTCGACGTGGCCTCCTGCACCAACACCGAGGGTCGCGGTTTCACCCTCTCGCCGGGGCACCTGCGACTGCGCTGAGACGCGGTTGGACACCGCACACCCACCTGCCAACGGGTCTTTGCCGCGACGGGGCAGGCCGGAAGTGGCATGATCGACCCATGAGCAACACGAAAGACGAGACACTGGCGGCCGGACCCGTGGAGCGAATCAAGTGGCTCGCGGAGGTCGCCGGCCACGACTACGACGCCGCCGAGGCCTACCTGTCACTCAAGCTCGACAAGGAAGCTGTGCACAAGACCGTCAAACGGCTGCACAAGGCATCGCTCACGAAGCGACGCGCCAACGACATCCTGCGGGCCGCCGGTCTGGCCGCCGCGCCACTCGACGATCCGGGCGTGATGAAAGACCTGATCAAGGTCATCGAAGGGAAGCCGCTCAGCCCGGTGCTGGTGATCAGCGCCGAGACCGGTGCCGACATCGCCGATGGCTACCACCGTGCGTCGCTCGTGTACCGGATCGATCCCTACGGGGAAATCCCTCTCAAGATCGCCTGAGCCCGCTGACGGCCATGTGCCGCCGTGTTGGCCGCAACGCGACTGGCTCCCGCAGGCGCGGCGCGCCCCGCCGGCGAGCCACCAGAAACGGCACTGAGTAAGTAGTTCCCCCGGGAGAAGCTGCTGTTGCCCACGGATTCTGCGCGATCACCCGCCCGCGACGATACCGCTCATGCACAAGCACCTGATCAGCGCAGCTGTGATCGCAGCTCTCGCGCTGGCTTCCGGCGCGGGTGCGGCAACACCTACTCCCCACTGGTGCCGGGAAGGAGACCCTCCGCTGTATGCGTCTGCCGGCACGTCGTGCGGTCTTGCCGGCAACGTAATCACGGACTATGTGAACGTCTGCCACGAGCTGCGCAGCTGCCAGATACAGGTGGATTCGCCGGCTTCGCCCACGCGTTACCTGATCACGTGCAATCGCCGTGGCAGCCGCTACGCGGGGACGGTCTACTGCGAAGGGCCGGCAGACACAGGCATCTGGACGCGCTTCTCGGCGCTCATCTAGAGGGCCGCGGGCCGCGTCGACGAACACGGAGTTGCGTAAGGTCGCGGGCCGTTCACGATCCTTGACCGATGAGTGACGAAGTGCTCCTCGGTGCCGATCGTCTTCATCTCGCTGACTGCCTCCCCTCGGTGCCAGGGCCTTGATTGCGTTTCCCGGCGAAAGATAGCCGAGCGTCATGACCGCAGATACCGTCATGCGATGCTGACGTCAGTGTTCGTGGATGGAGAGGGGCGGCCGTTTTGGGTGCCCTGACGCTGTCGGTCGCGCCGCGCCGCCGGGCGCGGTACCGACGGTGTGGCTGGGGACGGTTGCGGCCGTTCTCCCAACGCGGGGGAGCCATCTCAGCCAGTGAGGCAGGTACCAGTTCCAGTCGCCCAGCAGCTTCATCGTCGCAGGGAGCAGTACCGCGCGTATGACCGTGGCGTCGAGCAACACCGCGACGGCGAGTCCGACGCCGAGCATCTTGAAGACGATCTCGTTGAGTACAGCGAAGATGGCGAACACGGCGACCATCACGATCGCGGCGCTGGTAACGACCCCGGCGCTTGACTTGATGCCGTGGGCGACGGCATCTTCCGTGCTCATCCCGTCGTCGTGGGCCTCGCGGACGCGGCTCAGGATGAACACGTGGTAGTCCATCGAGAGGCCGAACAGGATGACGAAGAGAAAAAGCGGCAGCCAGTTGATCACCCCTCCGATCGACGTGAAGCCGAGCAGCGACTGCAGTCGGCCCTGCTGGAATATCAGAGACGAGGACCCCGTAGGCCGCGCCGACGGAGAGTAGGTTCAAGACGATCGTGGTGAACGGGATCACGATCGAGCGGAAGGTGACGAGCAGCAACAGGAACGCGAGTCCGAGCACGAAGATGAACACGTAGACGGCGTGGGACTTCATCGTGTTGTTGAAGTCGACGGTCTGACCGGCCTCGCCGGTGGTGTGAACGGTGACTCCGCGGACGCGGCCGATCGTGGCGGGAATGACCCGATTGCGCAACAGCGCGAGCGCGTGCAGCGAGGCGGTGTTGGTGCCGGTGCCGATGAGCGGGATCGAGACGCGTGCAGCTCGGCGCGAGGCACTGATTTCGACCAGGATCGGCTCATGCATTTGACCGGTCGCAAGCGCTCCATGTTCCAGTGCGACGACGCCCGCGGTGATCTTCGGCGCCGTGACGTTCGAGGCGCTGATCACGACCGTCTCGGGCTCGGCCCCGCCGGGAAACGATTGTTGGACACGCTCGTAGGCCTGCATCACCGGAAGGTTCGGCGGGAGTCCCTGCATCCCGGCACTGACCGTGTGTAGGCTGAACGCGGGGATCGCGAGCGCGACGAGCAGCGCCATGGCGGCGCCACCGCAGAGCACCGGCCTGCGCAGGACTGCGCCGACGACCGGCGCCCAGAACCGCGACTCGCCTGGCTTGGCACGCAGTCTCTGCAGTCCCGGGACCTTGCCGCTGTCGACATGATCGCCGAGCTTTGAGAGCACTGCAGGCAAAACGGTGAGCGAGCCGATCAAGGCGATCGCGACCACCAGAACGGTGCCCATCCCGAACGAGGTGAAGATCTGATTACCCATCAGGAACATTCCCGTCATCGCGATCATCACGGTGAAGCCCGAGATCAGGATCGCGCGCCCGGAGGTGCCGGCAGCCACCTGAACAGCCTCTGCGGGTGTTCGCCCATGGGAACGCTCTTCGCGCGCTCTTCGCACGTAGAACAGCGAGTAGTCGATCCCGACTGCCAGGCCGATGCAGAGGATCACGGATGTGATCGACTGCTCAACGGCCAACACGTGGCTCAGCAGCTCGGTCAGGCCGAGCGCCGCGAGAACCGCGGTAAAGCCGAGCAGTAGTGGGACGCCGGCCGCGACAAGAGCACCGAACGCAACGACGAGGATGAACAGCGTGACCGGCACGGATGTCGCCTCGGCTTTGTGGAAGTCGTCGCCGATGAGCGTGTTGACGGCTTTGAGGGTGCTCGCCGTACCGAGCTCACCGATGAATAGGTGCGGGTATGCCCGCCGCACCGCCGCGGTCGCCGCCAGCGCGGGCGCGACGCGATTCTGTGCGGTGTCGGGGTTGCCGGTGATCTGGAAGGTCAGGAGCGCTGCACGACCGTTCTTTGAGATCTGCCCTGCGTTGCCCGCGACGAGCGGCGACCTGATCGCAGCCACCGCTGGCGTACTGGACAGACGTGTGACGAGATCAGCCACGGCGGCGCGGTAGTCGCTTTCCGCGAGCGGACCGCCTCGGTTCTGGATCAGCACCTCCTCGCCAGAGCGCTCGCGCGGAAACTGCCGCGCTTGAGTTTCATCCGCGAGCCGCGACTGACCGTTCTCCGTGTCCACCTGCGTGAGTGTCACCATCCCGGCCGCGCTTCCGACCGCGAACGCGACGGCGACGAACGCGAGCCACCCCAGAATGACCGCCTTGCGGTGATCAGCGCTCCACCGCGCCGCGCGAGAAGCGAGGCTCTCTCGGTCACCCATGTCCGCGAACCTAGCCGTCTTGGTATCCGCCGGCATCCGTGGCGGTCCCCGATCCCGGTCAGGGTTTCTCGCGTCTGCGCCCTGACCCGGCTTTCACGCCCCCAGTTCGTCGAGGAGGACCTAAATGCCCTGGCTGACCGATATGGAGTGCTGACCTTCGCGTCGGTGATCTCCCGATCCCGGCCAGCGGGTTACCACGGTCGTGCGACACGGTGGAGACCAGGCACGATGGCGCCATGGGACTGCATGCCCGCTTCATCTGCTTCGCGCGATCCCGCACCGCGCGTCGGTCGCCCACGGCGGCATTGGCTCTGAGCGTCGCCGTGGCCCTCGGCGCGATCGCGCCGGCGCCCTCACCAGCGGCCGGCTGGTCACCCGCGGTGACCGTCTCGGCCCCACACGATGCGATCAGCAACCTCGGGCTCGCGTCCGGTCACAGCGGCGATTTGCTCTCCTGGCACTTCGACGACCTCGTGCCGCCGGCAGATCAGATCTTCGGGCCGCCCGGCGCGAGCTACGCCCTCGCGCCGGTGTCTGGTCCGTTCGGCGAATCGCAGGCGCTGCCGTCGAGCTATGCCAGCGGACCAATGGTCGCCCTCGGCGGAGGCGGGGTGGTCCAGCTGATCCTCCGCCGCACCGGCGTCAACACGGCCAGGCCGCGCGTCGCGATCGGCGACGTCAGCGGCCGCTTCGGGCCCCCGCTTGCCGTCGCCGGCACCGTCTGGGTCGGCAGGGCCAGCCTCGCCGGCAACCTCAACGGCGAACTGCTGCTGGCCTGGGTCAGCTCGCCGCGCGCCGGGCACCGGCAGGTCTGGGCGAGCGTGCGCCTGCCCGGCGGCGGCTTCGCGGCACCGCAGCTGATCTCCTCCTCAGCCAACGGCCTGGCGGTCACAGCGGCCGTCGGCCCGGGCGCGCACGGGCCGACGGGCGGCGGGCGTGCCACCTCGGACATGGTTGTCGTGTTCGACAGCAAGCGCGGGCGCATGCTGGTGCGCGTGCGACCGCACGGACGCGGCTGGGGAGCCGTCGCCGACATCGGCTCGGCAGCCATCGGCAATGACAACGAGGTTGCGACCCCCTACATCGGACGCAACGGGCGCATAGTCGTCGCGTGGTATCACCGCCAGCTTTCGGAGGGTGGAGAAATGGGACCGAGCTACACCGAGGTAGCGGTGCGGCCGCCCAACCGCGGGACGTTCCTGCCCGCCCAGACGCTCGCCGAGAGCACGAACGGCCCGCTCAGCGGCGAAGTCGCGCTCGTCGGCGGCGACGGGCATCCGCCCCTCCTTGCATTCCTGGCGACGGCCTCGAGTGGCGAACCGACGCCGGCCCGCTCGGTCGTGCGGGTCGCCTCGAGCCACGGAGATCAGTTCTCCGCTGCGCGGACCATCTCGATTCCCGGGCAGTGGGCGAGCGGCGTGGCAGGCGCGGTCGGGGAGGATGGTTCGATCATCACCTGGCTGGGCGGCCCCCACCCGCCGTTCTCGGCGCTCAGCCCCGGCGCCGCCGTCTACGCTGCCCTCGGCGCACCCGCCGGCAACCACTTCGGCGCTCCCGTCGAGGTCTCGCCACCCGAGCACGTCCAATCGGCCCTGCCGCTGCGCACCGAAAACGGCGCCCGCTGGATCATCGCCTGGAGCGGCCTGCCGCAGTTCCTCTCACCACAGTCCCCCGGCCGGCCGGTCGTGCGAGTCACGACCTGCTCGGAAGGTTGCGGATAGTGCGCTTGCTCCAGCGGCCGACTCCGTCAGGATGGTCGCCAATGAAGCACTCGCCGAGATCGGAGTCGCGGACCTCAGAGGCATTCCTTGGATTCCCAACACCGGGATCGTTCGGCCCCTTTGTCAGGGGTGTGGAGCAGACGCCGCGCACCTGTTTCACCGGATGATTCAAGAGAGTGTCGGCCGATAAGGAAGATCGGTCACCGCCCCCATCCATGGAAAGGTTCCGACACCGGGTCGCGGCGACCTTCTCCTCTCTGCGAATACGCAACTACCGTCTGTTCTTCATCGGCCAGTCGATCTCGTTGCCGGGGACGGCGATGCAAACCATCGCGCTCTCCTGGCTCGTCTTGGAACTCACCCACTCGGGCACCGTGATCGGGTTGGTCCTGGCGGCCCAGTTCGTGCCCGTCCTACTGTTCGCCGCTTACGGGGGCGTCGTCGCCGATCGTGTCTCCAAGCGGCCGCTGATCATCGTGACCCAGTGCATCTACGGGCTGCTCGCGTTGACTCTCGGCCTCCTTGTCGTCACCAACGTCGTAGAAACGTGGATGGTCTTCGTGCTCGCGGCCTGCCTCGGCCTCGTGGCCAGCATTGACAATCCCACGCGCCAGTCGTTCATGATGGAGATGGTCGGCGGCGAGCACGTGCAGAACGCGGTCAGCCTGAACAGCGTTCTTGTCAACGGCGCGCGCAGCGTCGGTCCCGCGGTTGCCGGCGCACTCATCGCCACCGTCGGGGTGGGCGTCTGCTTTCTGGTCAATGCCGGCAGTTTCATTGCTGTGATCATCGCCCTCTCGCTGATTCGCTCGCGCGAGCTGACTCGCAGCGAACCGATAGAGCGCGGACCGGGGCAGCTGCGCGAAGGTCTGCGCTACGTCCGCTCACGCAGCGAGCTGGCAGTGCCCCTCGTGATGATGGCGCTCGTCGGGACGCTCGCCTACGAGTTCCCGGTCCTACTGCCCCTCGTCGCCCACGACACGCTCCACAGCGGTGCGGAGACATTTGGTTTCCTGACCACGGCGATGGGCGTGGGCGCGGTCGGCGGTGGTCTGGTCATCGCCGGCCTCGGTTGGAGCGGGCTTCACCGACTGACGATGGCGGCGTTCGCATTCGGCGTCGCGATTCTCCTCACCGCGATCGCCCCTGGCTTCGTGGTGATGATTGTGACCCTGTTTTTTGTTGGCGCCGCGAGCATCGCCTTCATGTCAACCGGCAATACAACCCTTCAACTCGCCAGCACCCCTCGCTTCCGGGGGCGGGTGATGGCGTTATGGGCGATCACCTTCGTTGGCACCACCCCAATCGGCGGCCCGATTATCGGCGCGATCTCGGAAGTGCTCAATCCTCGCTATGGGCTCGCGCTCGGCGGCTTGGCCTGCTTGGGAGCGGCAGGCTTGGGCGCGATAGCGGTCCGTCGCGAGAGTCGACCAGCCCCTCCGAGACCCTCGGGCTCCAACGGCGACGCAGCTCCCGTGATCCCGACCAGCGACCTCAGCGAGACGCTATAGAGCCCCGCTCGGCGATGGTCGCGGCGCGGTGGGCGTCACGGGAGGGGAGCATGCCGCGTATTTCACAGGGAACACGGGGCGCGTTTCACGTGTCGTGTGCCCTGTGCGGGTCACCTGCGAGTAGCGTCCGGCAGACGCGGGCGGCTGCGCATTCAAGATGCCGCGGGTACCTGCTGTGTGATGCAGTGGATGTTGCCGCCGCCGAGCAGGATCTCGCGCGCCGGCACGCCCACAACCTCGCGATCGGAGAAGCAGCCGCGGAGCACGTCTGCGGCCCGCTCGTCGTAGCGCTCGTCCAGAAGCGGGAGCACAATCCGGCTCGTGCCGAGGTAGAAGTTGACGTAGGAGGCTGCCATGCGATCGCCGGGGCGCCGTGGCAGGCTGCCCTCGACGGCGTCAACACCTCCCGCCTCCTCCTCGCTGATGGTGATGGGGCCCGGAGAGGGCAGGCGCACGACCTCGATCGCGCGGCCTCGGGCGTCTGTCGCTGCCTGCAGGCGCTCCTGCGCGTCGCGCGAGATCGCGTGTTGCGGGTCGGACTCGTCATCGGTCCACGTGAGCAGCACGACGCCGGGCCGAGCGAAGCAGGCGAGGTTGTCGACGTGGCCGTCGGTCTCGTCGTTGTAGACGCCCTGGCCGAGCCAGATCATCTTCTCGGCGCCGAGATGGTCGAACAGCGCCTGCTCGATCTGCTCGCGCGTCAACCGGGGGTTGCGGTTGCGGTTGAGCAGGCACTCTTCCGTGGCCATGACGGTGCCCTCGCCGTCGACGTGGATCGAGCCGCCCTCCAGCACGATCGGAGCGCGGTAGCGGTCGGCGCCTTCGATCTCGAGGACCTTGCGGGCGACGCGCTCGTCCCGGTCCCAGGGAAAGTAGAGCCCGCCCTCGAGGCCCCCCCAGGCGTTGAAGTGCCAGTCGACGCCGCGCCTGCCGCCGTTGCCGTCGATGAGGAACGTCGGACCCATGTCGCGTATCCACGCGTCGTCGGTTGAGATCTCCACCACACGTATCTGTGGCGAGAGCACCGAGCGGCAGTGCTCGAACTGTGCGTCTGAGACGGCCATCGTCACGGGCTCGAAGGCGCTGATCGCCTCGGCCACGGCGGCGTAGGCTGCCTGTGCCGGCTTGGCGCCGAGCCGCCAGTTGTCAGGTCGCTCGGGCCAAGCGATCCAGCAGCCGGAGTGCGGCTCGAACTCGCCCGGCATGCGGTAGCCGTCGGCGGCCGGCGTTGAGCTGAGCGTGGCGCTCACCCCGCGCCGCCAGGGGCGGCCGGTTTCGGTGCTCCGAGCGGCTCGACGGCGGGTGCAGCGGAGCTCACCTCGTCGGGCCTTGGGCGGTGTCGCAGGTGGGGCCTGCCGTGCGGATGCCCGCGGTGGATGACATCCTTCCCCGGGGCGTGCGGGTGGAACACGCGCCACACGATCACCTCGCCGACGAGGAGCGCCGCGGCGACGATGCCGACCAGCGGGCCCGTGTAGGACCATTCGGCGGGGGCGCTTGGCACTTCCGGCCAGACGAACAGGAGGATGCCGCCGGCGATGATCACGGTGGTAACTACGGCCATCGCAATCACACCGGGCTTGCCGGCCGGGACGCGGAAGGGCCGCGGCCGGTCGGGGTCCTTGTAACGGAGCCTCACGACCGCGGGGAACATGAGTAGGTAGGGCATCAGGAAGATCACGGAGGAGGCGGCGAAGATCGCGAAGAACAGTGAGTCCTGTTTGTTGATGAAGATCGCGGTGATCAGCAGCACACCCGTGGAGACCAGGCCGGTCAGCACGAACGCCGCGACCGGCGTCCTTCGTATGGGATGTTCGCGCGCGAACATCTTTGGCAACTCGCCGTCGGAGGCCGCCTCGGCAGCGGCCCGGTTGGCGCCCATCGTCCAGGTCGTCATGTTGGTGAAGAAGGTGTAGAGAGCGGCGATGCCGAGGGCGTAGACGACGACCTCCCCCGCTCCGGTGCGCCCGAAGATGGCCTTGAACGTTTCCACCAGGCCTTCGATCAGGTGCAGTTTGGACAGCGAGAGGGCCAGCAGGATGCCGACGGTCGCGAGCATGTACAGGAACGCGATCGAGATCCCCGATGTGAGCAGCGCTCGCGGGATGTTCCGCTTTGGCTCCTTGAGCTCGTCGCCCATGCTCGAGACGAGCTCGAAGCCGATCATCAGGTAGATGATCACCGGGAGGAACTTCTTGGCGACGTGGAAAGAGGGCACGAAGCTCGAGCCGTCGATCGTGTTCGCCGCACCGTGGCGGACGGCGAGCACGATCCCGCCGACACCGAGCGCGACGATGATCAGCATCTTCAGCGCGGCGCCGACATTGTTGAAGTGCTTGCTGATTTCAAGGCGCATGATGCCTACGCCTACGACGAGCCAGGACGCCGCCACCGCGATGATCACCTGCGGCCACTTGCCCGCGGGCCATTCGCTCCAGTGTTTGATGAACAGCTGGCAGAAGACGCCGGAGAAGACGAGGAACACGGAGGGCATCCACATCGCGACGTTGACCCAGTACCAGTAGGTCGTGCGCGCGGCGGCACGCCGCCCGAACGCGCGCCTGACCCACACGTAGATGCCTCCCTGTTCGGGGTAGGTCGTTGCGAGCTCGGCCGTGATCAGGCCGTACGGCACGTAGAAGAGGATCAGGAACAGCAGCCACCAGGCGAGCGTTTTGGTTCCGACCGCCGCCGAGGAGGTCAGGGTTTCAACTACCAGGACCGCGGAGACGGTGTAGAGCGTCATGTCGCGCAGGCCCATCACCCGGCGACGGGCCCGCGGCGCACCCTCGGACACGACTTGCGCTGTCGATGTGCTCATCGGGGATCGCTCTCCTGCGTAGAAACGGCTACGTGTTCTTCGCCCCGCTCGGCGTGTGCGTCGTGGGCGCGGTAGCCGGTGTGCGCCGAGCCGGCGCGGTCCCAACCGACCTCGCTCAGGTAGGCCTGTACGCGCCCCTCGTGGAAGCTGCGAAGCTCATCGCTCGGGCTGTGCTTAATCGTCGGGTAGGTCAGCCAGACGAGGATCCCCTTCTGCGCGTGGAGCCGGTTCTCCGCCTGGTCAAACACGATCGAGCGCTGGCTGTCCATCACCTCGTCAGTCACCTCCCCGCCGCGTGTCGCCGGCAGGCAGTGCATGAACAGCGCGTGCTCGGGCGCGCGTGAGAACAGCTCCCAGTTGACCTGATAGCGGGGCATGAATGCGGCGGTGCGCTCGGACACCTCGCTCTCCTGCCCGAACCACCACCACACGTCGGTGTAGACGAAGTCGGCCTTGGCGACGGCGGCCTCAACGTCCTCGGTGACGCTGATGCTCCCGCTCTCGGCGGCCGCGACGTTCGCCCCTGCAACCTTCACCCAGGATGCCGGCGCCTGGTAGGCGGCGGGGGCGGCGTGGATGAAGTTCATGCCGAACTGGGTGGTGATGAACATCAGCGAGCTGCACACGTCGGTGCAGTCACCGACAAACACGACGGTGCAGTCCTCGAGTCGCCGGCCCGCAGGCAGATGCTCGGTAATGGTGGTGAGATCCCCGATCGCCTGCGTCGGGTGGTTGAAGTCGCTGAGTCCGTTGATCACGGGGACTTCGGCGGCGCCGGCCAACTCGACGACGGTGGCGTGCTTGAGCACGCGCGCCTCGATCACGTCACACATACGCGAGAGCACCTTGGCCGTGTCGTAGAGCGACTCGTGGCCGCCGAGGTGGATCTCTCCCGGCTTCAGATAGATCCCGTGGCCGCCGAGCTTTGTCATCGCGACCTCGAAGGACACTCGCGTGCGGGTGGAGGGCTCCTCGAAGATCATCCCGAGCGAGCGCCGCGGCAACAGCTGCGGCACGACCCCGTCGTAGTCTGCTTCCTTGAGCAGGCCGATCAGCTCGAGCAGCTCACCGATCTCCGAGCGGCTGAAGTCCTGCGTGTCGATCAGGTTCTTCATTTGGGCGATTCTGGCCCTGCACGGCGGTATCGCTATCCGGTCCCAGCCACACGTTCGAGCGGGTAACTACGCACGTGGAGCGGTGGCTCGCCCGCGAGTCGCGGACCGCCTAAAGTCCTCTGGATGGAGGAGACGCGGCTGATCGTTGCACCCGGACCCCATCCCTCCCCGGCTCGCAGGCGCCCGCCCCGACGCGCGCCCTTCCGCATCGCCGCCGTGCAGCAGCGCTGGTATCCCGATCCCCGCGAGCACGAGGCTGCGCTGGAGGCGGGCATCAGGCTCGCAGCCGACGAGGGTGCGCGGCTCGTGTGCCTGCAGGAGCTCACGCTCAGCCGATACTTCGCGGCCGATCCGGGCGGGCCTGAGGAGGCCGGCGTCGAGCCCGAGGATCTTCCCGGCGGCGCCACCTACCGGTTCGCCGCGCGCGTTGCTCGTGACACCGGCGTGCATGTCCACGCGTCCTTGTACGAGCGTGCAGATGGCGGCGACGGGCTCGGCTACAACACCGCGATCATCGTCGCACCGGACGGCGAGCTCCTCGCGCGGACCCGCAAGCTGCACATTCCGGCGAGCGCGGGATACCACGAGGACCGCTACTTTCGGCCCGGGCCGGGCGACGGTGACGCCTTCCCGCTCGTCGCCCTGGGACAGGTCCGTCTCGGACTCCCGACCTGCTGGGACCAGTGGTTTCCCGAGGTCGCGCGGGCCTACACCCTGCAGGGGGCTGACATCCTCGTGTACCCGACCGCGATCGGCTCAGAGCCCGCCCATCCCGACTTTGACACGCAGCCTCTGTGGGAGCAGGTGATGGTCGGCAACGCGATCTCCCACGGTGTCTTCATGGTCGCGGTGAACCGGATCGGTGAGGAGCCGCCGCTGCACTTCTACGGCTCGTCGTTCATCTGCGATCCGTATGGACGCAAGCTCGCGCAGGCTCCTCGCGACGAGCCAGCGGTGCTGGTGGCCGACCTCGACCTCGACCAGCGCCACGACTGGCTGGAGCTCTTCCCGTTCCTGAGAACCCGACGCCCCGACACCTACGCGCGGCTCACCGAGGAGACGGCCGGCCGAACGAACGAGGGCTGAGCGCTCCGTGCGGGTCGTGGCGGCACTCGGCGGCAACGCCCTGCTGCGGCGTGGCGAGCCGTCCGACGTCGCGACGCAGCGAAGAAACGTCGCGCGTGCGGTTTCCTCGCTGGCGCCTCTCGCGCGTGAGCACGAGCTGGTCGTGACCCACGGCAACGGTCCGCAGGTTGGCCTGATCGCCCTCCAGGCCGAGAGCTACGGCGCCGTTCCCGCGTATCCGCTGGATGTACTCGGAGCCGAGTCCGAGGGGATGATCGGGTATCTCCTGGACCAGGGGTTTGTGGGCGAGCTGCCACAGCGCAAGGTGGCGACGCTCCTGACCCAGGTCGTGGTCGACGCCAGCGACCCGGCGTTCGCAGCGCCCTCCAAGCCGATCGGGCCGGTCTATGACCGCGAGCGGGCCGAGCGGGTCTCACGCGAGCGCGGATTCCGCGTCGCGCCCGATGGGGAGAGCTGGCGGCGCGTCGTGTCCTCGCCGGAGCCGCTGCGGATCGTCGAGATCGAGCCGATCCGCATCCTGCTCGGGGCCGGCGTGATCGTGATCTGCGTGGGCGGCGGCGGCGTCCCGGTGGTCGAGACCAGGAGCGGCGGTCTGGCGGGCGTCGAGGCCGTGATCGACAAGGACCTCGCCGCCGCGCTGCTGGCGCAGCAGCTCGGCGCCGACGTCCTGCTGCTGCTGACCGACGTTCCCAACGTGGAGCTTGACTGGGGTACGTCGCAGGCGCGTCCGCTGCGGGCCGCCACCGCAGAGGAGATCCGAAGCCTGGGGCTCGCCGCGGGCTCGATGGGTCCCAAGGCCGAGGCCGCGGCCCGCTTCGCCGACGGCGGCGGGCGTGCCGTGATCGCGGCGATGGAGGACGCCTCCGACGCGCTCAACGGAGAGGCGGGGACGCTGGTGAGCACGCTCGCATCTGCCGCCGAAGGCCATGGGCTGTGACCTCGAGGCACCCGCGCTTTTTGGTAGATGCGGGAAACCCCGTGGCGGTTCGGGGTGTTTTGCGGATGCCGAACGCCGCTGCGAGCAACGACCATCCGTGTCCAAGTCGATGCCGAGGAAAGGCAGGCGAGATGTCACGGGAAAGCGACGTGCCCGATCGGGACCATCTGATCGATCGTTTGCAGCACCTGCGTACGATCGTGCCCGTCTTTGCTCAGGAGCTCGCGAGCGCTCGCCGTCAGGCCGTGCGACTGCGGGCGGAGAACGACAGGCTCCTTGCGGAGGTGCGGCGGCTGCAGCTCCGGAGCAGTGCTACGGAGGAGATCCGCCCGGGCAAGCTTGCCGGGGCGGTAGCGCACGACACCAATACCAATTCGCCGCGGCACGATGCGCTTGAGGGGGTCCCGGCTCGGACGCTGCTCGAGCCGGCCAGCGTGATCTCAAGCCTCGATATCGTCGATACGGTGGGGTCCTCAGCCGAGCTAGCAACGTGAGTACGCGCAGGCGGGTGCGCCTGGTTGCTGGAGCGACGGCCGCGGTGCTCTCTCTGGCCAGCTGCGGAGGTTCCTCGACGAGCAAGACTGCGAAGTCCGCATCCTCAGCCCCGGCCCAACAGTCCTCCCAGACCGGCCCTACCTCACAGTCATCCGTTCCGTCCACGTCCGGCGCCAGCGGCACGGTCACGTCATCTGCGGGCGCGGTGACGGCCACCATGCATGCTGGTACCCACCACCCGACGGTCGAACGCCCCTGGCCAATTCGGTTCACGGTGACCCGCGGCGGCCAGGGGGCGAGGGCGAGTGTCAGCTATGAGTATCTGTTCGGTGGCCAGGTCGTGGCCCACCGTTCTCACTACACGTTCACCGGGCATTTCTCGGATGTCTTCAAATGGCCCTCGACCGCGGTCGGTTATCCGCTGACGTTCCGTGCGGTGATCGTCTCGAACGGGACAACGATCGACCTCGACTACCCCGTTCGGGTCATCGCATGAGCCCACCCGCTGGTGCGGAGGTGGTCGTAAAGGACGCCAGCAAGAGCTTCGGGCGGATAACCGCGTTGCGCGAGATATCGCTGGCGGTCGAGCCGGGCGAGGCGATCGCGATCGCCGGGCGCTCGGGCTCGGGCAAGAGCACGCTGCTGGGGCTCATCGGCGGGCTCTCGCAACCCGATTCAGGGCGGATCCTCATCGATGGGCGCGCCATCTGGGAAGAGCCCCATCCTGCCCGTGCCCGCCGCGAAATCGTCGGATTCGTCTTCCAGCGCCACCTGCTCCTGGACACCCTTTCAGCGCAGGGGAACGTCGAGGTCGCGCTCATCGGAGCGGGCGTGCATCATCGTGAGCGGCGTCATCGCGCGCTGGCGCTGCTCGAGGAGGTTGGACTCGCCGACCGCGCCGAGCACCTTCCCTCCGAGCTTTCCGGCGGGGAGCGCCAGCGCGTCGCTGTGGCGCGGGCTCTGGCGAACCGGCCCCGCCTGCTACTGGCCGACGAGCCCACGGGGGCGCTTGACTCGAGCACCTCTGAACGCGTGCTCGATCTGCTCTTCCATCTGCGCGACCGCCTCGGCATGACGATGCTGATCGTGAGCTATGACAAAGCGGTGACCGCGCGTGCCGACCGTGCGGTCACCCTCATCGATGGGCAGCTGGAGCGCTCCTCCCGGGCAGCGCTGTGCGCCTCCTAGAGGCGAGCGGCCGATGTTCACGATCATCGCGACGAACCTGCTGCGACGTCCCGCTCGCACGATCTTCACCGCCTGCGGGATCGCCGTCGGCGTGGCCACCATCGTGGCCTTGCTGTCCTTCACCCAGGGATTGAAGGAAACGGCCGCCGGATTCGTACACCTTGGCGGCTCTGAGCTCGGCGTCTTTCAGGCGAATGTCTCGGATCCGACCGCCTCGCTCCTGCCCGCGTCGCTGGTCGGGAAACTGGCCGCCCGCCCCGACGTGGCAGAGGCGACGCCGCTCTTGTTGATGGTCGAAGCCATCAAACACGAACCGGCGGCGGTCGTGTTCGGCGCCGACACCGGGGGGTTCTTCACGCGTAGCCTCGTCATCGTCGCCGGCACCACTCGATCGAATGAACGGGAAGTTCTCATCGGGGACCGTCTGGCAGCGCGACTGCACCTGCATAGCGGCGGCATCCTTGCGGTCAAAGGTCATCCCTTTCGAATCGCCGGCGTCTATCACTCCGGCATCCTCTTCGAGGACTCCGGGGCGGTGCTGGGCATGGCCCAGGCCCAACAGCTCGCGGGCACGCCCGGGGAGGAGACCGACATCGTCGTAGAGCTCGCGCCGGGCACGCGAGCGGCGAGCGCCGCTCCGGCGATCGAACACAGCCTCGCGGGGACGCAGGTCATAACCGACCCGCAGCAGGCCCTGCGGGCCGGGGCCAACGGCACGCTGATCTCCAAGGCGGTCCTCGTGATCGTCGTAATCGCGCTGCTGGTGGGGGCGATCAGCGTCGCCAACACGATGGCGATGTCGATCGTGGAACGCCAGAGCGAGCTCGGACTGCTGAGCACCGTTGGGTGGTCACCGGCGCGCGTGGCATCGCTGATCCTCGGCGAAGGGATCGGGGTGAGCGTGCTGGGAGCCGCCGTCGGCCTGCTGGCCGGAGTGATCGGTGCCGGCCTGCTCGTGCGCGCGCTTGGCGTCAGCAGCTACGTGTCGCCGTCGGTTACCGCCTGGGGGCTCGGACGTGCGCTGCTCGTCGGTGTGGCGATCGGCGTCCTCGGCGGTATCTATCCCGCGTGGAGGGTCACGCGCATGACGCCGTTGAAGGCCCTTTCGGGAACCTAGACGACGACGTTGGGCCCGGAGCGGGAGCCCGTCACGACGCGTCCTGCTCATGCGGCTACCTACATGGGCTATCCACGATCAGCGAGCCGTTGGTCGGCCACGGGAGCGGTCAGTTCCGTGATCTCGATGTGGCTGCTCAGCTGTTGAATCTGCTGGCGTGTGCCGGTGCCGAGCCCGTGCCGAGTGGCGTTCAGGCAGCCGGCCGCCATCGCCAGGCGTAGCGCGGCGTCCAGCTCTTCTCCGCCGGCGAGGCTCGCGCCGAGCGCTGCGAACATCGAGTCGCCGGTGCCCCGCGGCTCGAGGGCCTCCACCCGGGGTCCCACGAGGTCGAGGTAGCGTCCGCTCGCGCCATCGAGAACGAGCGCCGGCTCCTCGGCCCGCGAGATCAGCACCGTCTGAGCGCCGGACTCGTGCAGCCGCCGGAGAGCCTCCATCAGATCGGTCACGCTTGCGCTGTGAGCGAGGCCCTCATTCAGCACCTCCTCCTCGCTGATCTTCAGCAGGTCAATACCGCCAGCCAGCGCCGCCTTCAGCGCTGCACCTGCGAGGTCGGCGATGACACGGGCCCCGTTGCTCCTCAGATCGCCCGCCAGCCGCCGGTAGATTTCGCTGTCAAGGACGCTCGACGGGTCTGCACCCGTGAGCAGCACGACATTCGCGTCGAGCCCCGCGCTCAGCGCGAGTCCGTAGAGCTCGTCGGCCTCGTGACGAGACAGGCGCTTGGAGGCGGTGCGCGCAACCTGCTCGCGTACACCGCCTCGGCGAGCGTGGATGTAGACGCCGTTGGAGGCCGCGCAGTCCACGCTCAGGAGCTCGACGTTCTCTCTGGCGATCAGCGCACGCAACACCGCGCCCGACTCGCCGCCGAGCGCGCAGCACAATGAGACTTCGACCCCCAGCAGCGCCGCCATGCGGGCCACCCAGAAGCCCTGTCCACCGGCGTGCAGGTGGATCTCCTGACCAGGCGTATCCGCCTCCTCGACCGTGACCGTCAGCAACGGCGAGGGGGTGAACACGACGAGCGAAGAACCCGCCATCAGCCTGACGGAAGCAGCTCGAGCAGGGTGCCCTTCAGCCCCGCCGTGGAGGCGATCGTGAAGCGGGAGTCCACGCCGTGCTCTGAACCATCCCCGTCGTAGGCCAGCGCTCCGGCCTCACGCGCAAGCAGCACGCCGGCGCTCACGTCCCAGGCCCGGTTTGAGAGCATCATCGACGCGCTCAGGCGCCCCGCCGCCAACCAGGCCAGGTCAAGCGCAGCCGACCCGTGCACGCGCACACCCAACGCCCGGGGCGCGAGCCGAGCGATCAGAGCGGTGTGTATGGGGTTCTCCACGAAGCGGTCGTCCGCGACGGCAAAATCGGTGACCCCGACGACCGCGTCGGCGAGCCTGTGCACATCGTCTATGTGCAGCCGGGTCCCGTTCAGATATGCGCCGGCACCCGCGCGAGCAACGTAACGCTCGCCGAGCAGAGGAAGATCGACGATCCCGAAGATCGGCTGGCCATCACTCAGCAGCGCCAGGGAGATGGCACAGAGCGGGCTGCCCTTGATGAAGTTGGTCGTACCGTCAACGGGATCCAGCACCCACAGCAGCGGGGCGCGCAGCTCCCCGCCGCACTCCTCGCCGAGGAACGGGATGTCCCGCGCGGCGCGTGCCAGCGCATTCCTGATGGCGTCCTCGATCTGGAAGTCCACACGGCTTGCGTAGTCGCGGTCGCCCTTGGCGATCAGGCCACCGAGGTGCGAGCGACCTTGAACGAGCAGGCGGGCAGCGTTGTCGACCGCGCCACCGGCGATCAACAGCAACTCGTTGCCGTCGCTCTCAGTGAGCCGAGTGGGTGAGAAAGGCGCAGCTGGGCGAGATGGTCCTGTCATCGTTCATCATCATCCGCTGAACGAAAGTCGCCGCGCATCCGGGGCCCGTACGGGAGAACATACGCGCTTCGCCGCAACCGCAGACCACGGGGTTATGCCCGAGCGGTGGCGAGCCGGCGATCGTCAGTAGTCCGCCACGCCGAGCTCTGGGCGTTTCCCGGAGGCGCCGCGGAGATCGCCCGGGGATGATCACGCAATGCGGTTTCTCGACCGTCACGACGCGGGTCGCCGGCTGGCGGCCGAGCTCTCGCCCCTCGCGCAGGAGCAGCCGGTGATCGTCGCGCTTCCGCGCGGTGGCGTGCCGATCGGCGTCGAGGTGGCGCGGGCGCTCGACGCCCCCCTGGACATCCTCGCGGTGCGCAAGCTGGGCGCCCCGGAGAACCCGGAGCTCGGCGTGGGAGCCGTCGCCGAGGACGGCACCGTGGTCATAGACGCCCGCTCCGCCGGCGAGCTGGGTATGACCCATGCGGCGTTCGAGGCGACGCTCGCGCGTGAGTCCCGGGAGCTACGCCGCCGGGTTGAGCGCTACCGCGACGGCCGGCCCCCGATCGATGTGAGGGGGCGAACCGTGATCGTAGTCGACGACGGTCTCGCGACCGGTCTGACTGACCTCGCCGCGATCCGCACACTGCGCAACCGTGGGGCGCGGCGCATCGTGTTGGCGGTTCCGGTCGGATCGGGCCCGGCAGTGTCGATGCTCGCCGAGGAGACCGACCGCGTCATCTGCCTGACCGTTCCTCGGCACCTGCTCGGGGTCGGCATGTGGTACCGCGACTTCACGCCCGTGTCCGACGAGCAGGTGCTGGCGCTCCTGGCCGAAGTGGCCGAGGATGGGGACACGTCCGGCACAGCCGGCGCGACCGTCTCCGGGGTGAAGTAGGTCGTGGCCTCGCCCCTGACCCTGCCCCTCGGTGAAAGCGCCGCCCTCGGCGCGGTGCGCGCCGACGCGCGTCCGCTCCAGGGTGATGAGTCCGACTACGACGCGCTCGTTGAGCTCATCGGTGACGCGCGGCTCGTGCTGCTCGGCGAGGCCAGCCACGGCACACACGAGTTCTACCGCGAGCGTGCACGGATCACGAGGAGGCTGATCGAGGAGCGTGGGTTCACGGCCGTGGCCGTCGAGGGCGACTGGCCGGACGCCGACCGCGTCAGCCGCTACGTGCAGGGCGGCGGCGATGACGGCGACGCCGAGGAGGCCCTGCGCGGCTTTCGTAGATTCCCGACCTGGATGTGGCGCAACGCCGAGGTCCTGGACTTCGTCGGGTGGCTGCGCACCCACAACGAACAGCTCGCCTCCGCACAGAAGAGCGTTGGCTTCTATGGCCTGGACCTCTACAGCATGAACTCGTCGATGGAAGCCGTGGTCGCCTACCTCGAGGACGTGGACCCCGCGGCAGCGTCGCGTGCCCGCCTGCGCTATGAGTGCCTGCAACCGTTCGCGCAGGACAGCTCGGGCTATGGACAGGCCGTGCTGCTCGGGGTCAGTGAACCGTGCCGCAAGCGCGTGCTCGAGGAGCTCGTCGAGCTGCGCCGCCGCGCCGGCGACTACCTCCGCAAGGACGGCTTGATCGCCGAGGATCGCTATTTCCTCGCCGAGCAGAACGCGACGGTTGTGGCCAGCGCGGAGGAGTACTACCGCACGATGTTCGATAGTCCCGCACCCTCATGGAACCTGCGCGACCGCCACATGGCCGACACGCTCGACCGGCTCCAGGTGCACCTCGCCCGACACGGGGACGCGGGCAAGATCGTCGTGTGGGAGCACAACTCCCATGTGGGCGACGCCCGCTCGACGGAGATGGCCCAGCGCGGCGAGCTCAACCTCGGGCAGCTGATGCGCGAGCGTCATGCCCACAACGCCGTCCTCGTCGGCTTCACGACCTACTCAGGCACCGTTACAGCGGCCTCGGCGTGGGGCGGGGAAGCAGAGCGAAAGCGCGTGAGACCGGCATTGCCCGACAGCTACGAGGCGCTGCTTCACGACGCCGGCATCCCTGCCTTCCTGCTATGCCCGCTCGGCATGAGCGACAGCGGTCGCGCGCTGCGCGAGCCCAGGCTACAGCGCGCGATCGGCGTCATCTACCGACCCGAGACCGAACGCCCGAGCCACTGGTTCGGTGCCTGTGTATCCCAGCAGTTCGACGCGCTCGTGCACATCGATGTCACCCGCGCGGTTGAGCCCCTGGAGCGCACGGGCACGTGGGAACTTGGCGAGCCGCCCGAGACCTACCCGACAGCGCTCTGATCGTACGCGCCAGCGGTGCGTGGTCGCCGCTGGTGGAGATCCGCATCCGAGAGGAGGATTCGCGGAGTGCGCGCGCGGGTGCCGCCACCGAGAGAATGCAGCCGTGAAGACCTAGACACTCAACAAGCCAACAGCAGGAGACCGTGATGAGCGACAGACACGTTTTCATCTATGCCGCAATCTACGCCGACGAGGCTGACGCCTTGGCCGACTACGAGGCGATGCTCGATCTCCACGAGATCAAGCTCGTCGGCTCCTACGACCTCGCGCTGATAACGAAGGGCGCCGACGGCAAGGTACGAGTGCATAAGCACGAGAAGCCAACCCAGCACGGCGTGTTGGGCGGTGTCCTCGTGGGAGCACTCGTAGGGGTCCTGTTCCCGCCCGCGGTCGTCGGCGTGGCCACGGTGGGAGGGGCGGCGGCAGTCGGAGGCCTCGTGGGGGGCCTCGGCGGGCACTTCCTTGAGGGCATATCGCGCGCCGACGCCAAGGAGTTCAGTGACCTCCTGAAAGACGGACAGGCGGCGCTCGTCGTAATCGGCGAGTCGCGCGTAGGAGAGGAGCTCGACAAGGTGTTGACGCGCGCGCTGAAGTCGATCGAGAAGGAGATCGAGGCCGACCGCGAACAGCTCAAGCGGGAACTGGATGAGGCCGAGACTCGACTCGCCTCGGACCAGCCTTGACCGGGGCTTCGCGCTGATGGCCGACCGCGCCGACATCGACTTCACCTACTCGCTGACCGACCGCATCTTCCGGCTCAGCCTGGGCGAGCTCGCGGACTTCAGCGGAGCGAAGTACGACGGCGACTTCTCGCTGAGTCTGGAGCAGGCCCAGCGACGAAAGCACGAGTACGTGGCCGAGCAGATCGGGATCGAACCCGATCGGCGCATCCTCGACCTCGGATGCGGATGGGGACCGCTGCTCAACTTCATTCGCGCTCAGGGCGCAAGCGGCGTGGGCGTCACACTGTCCACGGCGCAAGCGGCCGCCTGTCGCCGCCACGATCTCGACGTGCACCTGTATGACGCACGGTGCCTCGACCGCGAGAGCTTCGGCGAGTTCGACGCCGTTGCCAGCCTCGGCGCCTTCGAGCATCTCTGCTCGCTGGATGAGTATCGCGACGGACGCCAGGAGGAGATCTATCGTTCGATCTTCACCCGAATCGCAAGTGTGCTGCCCGAGCGTGGGCGCCTCTACCTGCAGACGATGGTCTTTGGACCCAACATGATTCCGCTGGATGAGGTCGACGTCCACGCTCCCCGCGACTCCGACGCCTGGTATCTCGCTCTCATGGAGCGCCAGTTTCCCGGCTCGTGGCTTCCAGTCGACCAGGAGCAGGTCGTTCGCTGCGCGCAGGACGGCTTCGATCTGATGTCGAGCTCAAACGGTCGTCTCGACTACATCCAGACCATAACCGAGTGGGAGAAGCGAACCGGCGTGCGTAGCGCCAAGAAGGAGCTGTTCAAGCTCAAACTCGTCCCCCGCTGGCTGACGAGCGCGGATTTCCGTCTCGCGTTCACCTCGGGTGTGAGCGCCAACAAGGTGTGCTTTGAACGTGAGCTGCTCGACCATCGCCGGATGGTGTTCGAGAAGCGTTGGTGAGCACACGTCAGACGGCGTCGCCGTGCCGATCCTGTGTGCTGCCTTCAGGTCGCTCTGCGAACCGTAAACCGCGCGCCTGTAGCGGCCCGGTCGCCGCCGCTGGAGGTCCGGCCCGTAGCCGGATCCGGCACCGCCATCCGCTCTAGGGTCCAGCTTCGATGGATGCCCTCTTCTCCCACTCGCTCCTCGTGGTCACCGGCAAGGGCGGCGTCGGGAAGTCGACGGTGGCGGCCGCGCTCGGCATCGCGGCGCATCGGCGCGGACTGCGCGCGATCGTGGTCGAGGTGGCCGCCCGCGACGACGTCTCGCGGGTGCTGGACCCGTCAGCGGCTGGCCAGCCCCGCCGCGAGCGCCCCGAGCACATCTCGATCGATCCGCAGCGGGCGATGGAGGAATACCTGCGCGAGCAGTTGCCGGTGGGTGCTCTGGCCGCGCTGCTGTCGCGCAGCCGGATCTTCACCACGCTGACCGCCGCCACCCCCGGCATGCGGGAGCTGCTGACGATCGGAAAGGTTTGGGAGCTCGCCGGGCACCAACACGGCAACGACAGGCCCTCCTACGACCTCGTGGTGCTCGACGCGCCCGCGACCGGGCACGGCCTGGCGATGCTGCAGGCGCCCCACACGTTCGCGTCGATCGCGCGCGTCGGCCCGGTCGCAAGGCAGGGCCGGATGATCGCGAGCTTTCTAGCCGACCGGGAACGCACGGCGGTGGTGGCCGTGTCGAGCGCCGAGGAGATGTCCGTGACCGAGACGCTTGAGCTGCGCTCGCAACTGAGGGAGCAGCTGGGTCTCGACATCGCCCTGAACATCGTCAACGCCGTCGTCCCCCATCCGTTCTCCGCGGGCGATGAGCGAACGCTCCGGGCAGCGCCGCCGTCCGCGGCCCGGCACGCGGCCCTGTTCTCAGCCAGTTGGGCGCGCCACCAGCGCATCCAGATCGCCAGGCTGCGCAACGCCATGCGCGACGTGGGGCTTCTCACGCTTCCCTTCATCTTCGAGTCGGCGCTCGATCGGGCGGCGCTCGAGCTGCTTTCCCGGGAGTTGGATCGGTGAGCGTCGCTGCGCGACTGGCCGGCAGGCGCATCTGCATCTGCACCGGGGCCGGCGGCGTCGGAAAGACGACGACCGCTGCGGCTGTCGCGATCGGTCTGGCCGCGCGCGGCCAGCGGGTGGCGGTGGTGACGATCGATCCTGCACGGCGGCTTGCGGACTCGCTGGGACTGGAAGAGCTCGACAACGAGCCACGGAGGGTCGAGCCCACCCACTTCGTCCGCCACGGACTCGAGTTGGATGGCGAGTTGTGGGCGATGATGCTCGACGCCAAGCGCACCTTCGACCAGCTCATCGAGCTGCTCGCGCCCAATTCAGCTACCTACGAGGCAATCCTCGCCAACCGTATCTACCAGGAGCTCTCCAGTTCCGTAGCCGGCTCACAGGAGTTCAGCGCGGTGGCCAAGCTGTACGAGCTCGACGCGTCCGGAAGGTTCGACACGATCGTTCTCGACACGCCACCCTCGCGCAACGCGCTGGACTTCCTCGAGGCTCCTCAGCGGCTGACCGGGTTTCTGGAAGGTCGTGCATTGAAGGTCCTCACCGCCCCAACCGGTGTGGCCGCCGCGATCGCAGCGCGCGGCAGCGGCCTCGTCTTCTCGGTCCTGCGCCGCGTAACGGGCGTCGACCTGCTGGCCGACCTCGGCGAGTTCTTCCGCGTGCTGAGCGAGGTCGTCGACGGCTTTGCCGAGCGGGCGAGCGTCGTGGCTCGCTTGCTCGCTGATCCGGCGACGACGTTCCTGATCGTCACCTCGCCCGAGCTGGCGCCGGTCCAGGAGGCTGTCTTCTTCCGCCGCCGCCTGGCGGACGCCGGCATGCAGTTCGGCGGTCTGATCGTCAACCGTCAACGCGTCCTGGCTCGCACTCGACCAGCAACCGATGAGCACGCCCTCGCGGCCGATCTCGGCGGTGACTCGGATCTCGCCGCGAGGTCCGTGCAGGCGCTGCGAGATCTGCGGGCGCTCGCCCGTCGCGATGCGGCGAACCTGAGATCCCTCACCGCAGAGCTCGACGATAGGCCTTCGATCGTCATCCCTCAAATGGACCACGACGTCAGCGACCTGGCTGGACTGCTCCTCGTCGAGCGCTACCTCTTCGCCACGACGAGAGAGCGCTCCGCGCTGCTGGCCGAGCAGGCATTCTGACCCCGCGCGTGGCTCGCCAGGCCTGCCCCGACGGGTTCGTACGCCTCGTTGGAGACATGCGGACGGATTCCGCTGGGGAGCTCATGAGATAGGCGACACCTGTGTCGAAGACGTCGGAGACACCGAGGGAAGGGGTTCTCCGATGTGGATGGTGCGGTATCTGGCGGAGGCGCATCTGCTCGCGGGCAGGCCGGTCGCCGAGCTGGCGGCCAGCCACAAGTTCATCGCAGCTGGATCTAGCCCGGATCACTCAGTAACCGTGTGACTGGGCGCGCCTAATCGAGTGATGAATGATCCGGGCTAGCTTGGGGCTAGAGTTCGATTCCCATCCATTCGCCTTTCTCCACGGTGACGCCGTTCTGGATGTCCGGAGCGTCAGCTACCACTGCACCCGTGAAGTAGCTCTCGAGCATGACCGGTTTTACCGGCACCGGGTTGGGTCCGCCAAGGAAGATTTCGCATTGCGTGCGGGTGTTGGGGCCCGGCGGGTCAAGGAAGCCCTCTTCACACTCTTTTATTTCCTCTTCGTATTCCCACCAGCCTTTGGCGTACGCTTCGCTGCTCACGCCGAACGGGAATTCTTCGACGTACGTGTACGCCTGCAGCCGTTTCGGTCCTTCGGCGGCTGTGTACGTGCTGCTTGTCCGGGCTTCTTCGGTGTTGCCCGTCACTGGCACGAGGATTTGACCGAACACTTCGACGTTCACGTCAGCCGACCCGGTCGGTCCGCATTCGTACTGGGCCAGCCGCCCGTCGTTGGACACGGGGCCGCCGACTGGGCCGGTACCCCGGACCACGATCCCGGGGTGTGTTTTGGCCGCGTTGAGGAAGACCAGTTCGGAGGTCAGCGTTTGGGTCTTAACGTGGCCTGCATTTAGGGCGTGGGTCCAGCATTTGAAGCCCGAAGCTACTTCTTTACAGCCGGTGTATTCGGTCTGCCATTCCGTGGTTTTGGGCCCCGTCACTTGACCGGCGACCTTTTCTTTTTTGCATTCGACCGTGCCTGCGATTGTGGACGTGAAGGGGTCGACGCTGTTGTTGTGCGGCGTGCCCACGTTTTTGCCTTTGAATGTGACCTTTTGGCCCTTGTTCCACGCGGCGCGTTCCCATTTTTCTGTAGCGTTCACTGAGTACTCGCCAGGGTAGGCACAGGTGTGGTTTTTGTAATGACCAGTGTTTGGGGGTGACGCTATGATGCACGTGAAGTATTCAGGCGCCGCAGCTGAGGCGCTCGACACGACCGCCGCGCTGAGCGCGAAGACCGCCACGAGGCAGAGCCCCAGGACGTTGAAACGTTTCATCTCCATTTGCTCCTTCTCCCTCTGGATTGGTTCGACCCCCGAACCTCGCCTCTCCCGGACGAAGAGCGTCCCATCAGCCGCTCGCTCGGGACGGACAAGCCCCGAAGCCAGAGCCCGAGCGCATTAGGTCCTCAGCGCACCCGGTCCGACTCGTGACGATGTTGTCCAAAAGCCGCTCTGGTGTCAAGACCAAGCCCGGTCGGCGCGCTGTTGTCCGCAATGAGCTTGCGCGCACGGTCGCAAGCCCATCGCAGCACCTCGACAATCAGCGAGTCCCCGTCGACCATCGACGAATCATCCGACATGAGTTCCGGGCGTGCTGTGCAAGCCAATCGCGGGCCAGTGAGGGCCACTTTCTGGCCCATTTGAGCGGTCTTGGGCGGATCGACCGGCCGGAGGCCTATGGCCCGCAATCCCGCTCTGCGAACTGGATTACTAGGCCTAGAGCCAAGCGGGGGACCCAGGAATCGAACCTGGCGTTGCGGTTTTGGAGACCACCGTGTTACCGATACACCAGTCCCCCTGGCGGAACGGCATTGTAGGCGGCCGACCCTCCGGGAGCCCGGGGCGACCCGCCCGGCGGCGGATCGCCCCGAGCCGCCGCTGCCTCTAGAAGGCGCGCACGCGGCGCAGCGAGGAGTACCCCCGCCTACCGGGGGAGCGCCCGTCGGGGCCGTAGGCGTGGCCGTAGCCGTAGGGCCCGGAGGGGCTCCCGGCCGGTAGCGGGAACGGCTGCTGGTAGGCCCTGTAGGTGTTCACGCCGGTGGGGAACTGGGCGTTGAACAGGAGCTGGCCCGACGGGCCGAACTCCGAGAAGTAGGGCAGCGCGCCCCAGCCCACCACCAGGTTGCCCTGGGATGTCGTCTGCGCGTCGCCCTGGGAGGCCGCCACCAGGCCCTCGGGCTGGTCGTCGGAGGCGATCAGCGTCGCGGTGTGGTTCCACGGGTTCAGCTTCACGGTCACCGCCCGGCTGTAGGGGAGCTCCGGCGTGCCCGCCGACTCGTTGTCGAACCAGCTGTACACGTCGTGGCCGAGCGCCTCGGGGTCGTGCTGCCAGGCGAAGATCTCGCCGGCGTTGTCGAGCGTCTGGCCCGGGGCCGCCTGCAGCGTGAAGCTCGACGCCTTGCCACCGAGCTGCCAGATGATGTTGCCCGTGTGCAGGTTCACCTTGTAGGTGGTCCAGGTGTCACGGGCGTCGATCAGCAGGTTGCCGTCGGTGTCGAGCTTGACCGCATTTATGTGAAACCAGTCCCACGGCGTGCTCACCGATGCCGGCAACGGCTGCTCGCTCTGGGAGTAGGGCACATGGTCTGCGCTGTTCCACTGGAACAGCACCTGCCCGGTCTCGATGTCGATCTCCTGCACGACGCCGTCGATCACGGTCTGGTCGGACGGACCGTCGATCGAGCTCAGGTCCGCCGTCGCCGTCGTGTAGGAGAGGATCAAGGCCGTGTTCCAGGGAGTGATCAGGAACTCGTGGCCGTCGGCGCTGAGGCCGTTGCCCGCGTTGACCGTCGCGATCTCCTGGCCGTGCTCGTTGTAGATGTAGTCCGTCCCCTGCGAGAGGCCGCCGAAGCCCGTCCCCTGCCACCACGTCAGCACCGGCTGTCCGTGGTAGATCTGCTGGCGGAAGTCGGCCGACGTCAGGCCGCTGGGGATCGGGTGGAACCACACGACGTCGCCATTCGGGCTGAGGATCTCGGGCCCGTTCGCGTAGGTGGCGGTATCGCCCGTGGGAGTGAGGAAGAAGTCGCCCTTCCCCACGAACGGGCTCGAAGTCAGGATCGTGACCGGGGGCGGGGTGGTGGGGTCGGCCCCGGCGGTGGTGGCCCCGGCAAGTGACAGGACCGCCGCTCCGACGGCCAGCACCGTGGCTCCGATGGTGCGTTGCAGGCGCTGCTGGAATCCCGAGCGTGGTGCGCTCGTTCCGCGTATCTGGATCATCTCCGCTTCCGTTCCTTTCGCTGCTTTGGATGGTCGGTTCGCCGGACTGTGGTCGACCGGCTGGCGCGACGCTAGCAGAATCTCCATAATGTCAATGGATATTATGATCTTTTGTCACCTCCTCCTCCTCCGGGAGCCGGGCGGCGCGCTCAGGCGCTACGCCGTGGCGGCCTAGCGGACGGCCGCCGGTCACGCGCTTGAAGGAGCGTCGGCGAGTCTCGGGGGGGCCTCGGAACCGAGGGCGGGTCAGTCGTCCGACCAGCCGGCGCCCGTGGCCTCGTACTCATCGATACGAGCCCGCATCAAGGCCCTGCAGAGATCGGTCGGGATCTCGCGGTCGTAGGGGAGCTTGATGAATCCCGCGCCCGAGTCGTATCCGGCCGACTCCACCTCGGCCTTGTGCGATGCGAAGAATCGCGGGGGAAGCGGAGCGAACAGTGGTTCTTGAAGTTCTGGAGCATCCACAGCCGCGTTTTGCCGTCGCGGACGTAGACCGGCAGGTTCCAGGCCAGCTTCTCCTCGGCCTTGGGATCGGTCGCGACGCTCAGTCGACGCAGCTCCTCGAGGTGCGGGCGCTGGTGGTCTCCGAGCTTCTCGAAGAAGTCGTCGACGCTCGATCGCCGGGGCATCGGCACGCCCGTAGCGTAGCCGCCGCCCGGGTCGGCTCAGCCACCGCCGAGGACCGCGAGGTCGCTCCAGACGTAGCGGAGCTTCCGGGGGGCGCCGGCGAGGCGTCCGCGAACCCCTCCGGGCGCCCTCACCACCTCCCGCCCCACCGGTCGGCCGCCCCGCGCCTCGTAGAAGGCGCGCGCCGATGTGTTCTGCTCGAGCACCCACAGGTACAGTCCCGAGCTCGGCGAGCGCTCGATCACGTCGGTTGCCGCTCGCGCCATCAACGTCCCACCGAGGCCGCGCCGCTGCAGGCGGGAAGCCACGTGGAGGTTGTCGATCAGCGACCCCCAGCGGGGGTCCTCGTCGAACACGACGTGGATGAACCCCACCGGCGAGCCGTCGTCCTCGGCCAGGATCGTCTCCCCCGGCCCTTCGCCGGCGCACAGACGCCCGCTCCACACGGCCACCCGGTCCTCGTACACGTCACCGTCGAGGAACGCATCCGAGTAGGCACCCCGGTAGTGACGGCGCCAGCTCTCGGCGTGTAGGCGGGCGACGGCCTCGGCGTCCTCACACCCGGCGAGCCTCAGCGTACATTCGTGTCGAAGCAGGTGGTCGCCCCGCTTTAAGTGGTGCCCGTGCTCAGCCGCAGATGATCCATCCCGGAGGCGCCCGGCGGTCGGCCCGCTGCCGGGCGACGGGCGCTAAGCGTGAGGACGAGCAGCAGCCCCGGGCTCGCGGCGGCGGCCGCCTCGGACGCGAGCGCCACGAGGATCTCGGGCCGATAGTTCAGCTCCATGAAGCCGAACAGAGGAGTCTGCTCGCTCACCAGCAGAGCGGCCAGGGAGGTCGCGGCGAGGGCGAATCCACCGGCCGCCGCAAGCAGAACGACCGCTCCTCCGAAGCGGTGAAACAGGCGCTCGAGCAGCACCAGCAGCAGGGTGCCGAGCACCGTTGCGGAGTCGCGCCGGAAAGCTTCCGCCGGTGCCGACCGGCGCCCGAGACCTCGGTGACCACGGCGTTTACTCGGACTCCTGGGCGGGCGTACTTGACAGCCACTGAGGGGGCGTCCAGTCCCCCTCTGAGTCGGTGGTTTGCCCCACCTCGATCAGATAACCGTCGGGGTCGCGGATGTAGCAACGGATCTCGTACGGGTGCTGCTTCGGCGGCGTCAGGAATTGAGCACCACGGGCGCTCCATTCGGCGTACACGGTCTCGATGTCCTTGACCCGGATATTGAGGAAGCTGCTGACCCGGTCGAGGTCGCGTGGCGTCTCCAGGGTGACCGCGGGCTTGTCGTCGGTCGGGCCTCCACCCCGATTGATGACGATCCAGCTGTTGCCGAGCGCGACGTTTGTCGGTTCCCCCGAGCGGGCCACCGTGCCGCCGAGCACGTCGGTGTAAAAGCGGCGTGAACGCTCTACGTCATCGGAGACGATGAAGTGGGTCAAGACCAGCTCCTGGTCGGGGGTGCTCATGCTGACCTCCGTTGTGAATTGATTCCATGGCGGTGCCTCATACCCGGGCTGTCCACGTGACGCGTCTCATCGCCAGGGAGGCGCGGGCACCGATCCCGATACTGGTCCCAGCGGCGACTCACCGAGCAAGGTCGGGGGTAGTGCGGATCACGAGGATTCGAGAAGCTGCTTCGCGCGGGCCAGCGCCTCGGCCAAGCTGTGCGCGCCGATCACGACCGCGCCGCCGTCGCTCCGCGGTTCGATCCTGAGAACCAGCTCGCCGTCCTCGAGCCGCGTGAAGCCAAAGAGCCTGTCGCCCGCCCAGAACTCGGCGACGCCGAACTCGGCCTGCTGGGGGCTTACGACGCGTACGTCGAGTTCGTGCCGAGCGTTCATCTTTCCAGTCGGTCGGGGAGTGCTCGTGAGCCTATGGCTGGTGACACAAGACAGTCAGTCCCGGTGGGCGCGCAGGAACACTGCAACGGTTTCGGCCTGCCCCCCGAGCTCGGGATGCTCGGCGACCAGCTCGTCGATCGCAGCCTGCATCTCGCTCTGGGCCCCTGCTCGCGCGATGCGCAGCACCCGCCAGCTGAGCGTCCGCAGCGCCTCGGTGTAGCGCTCGGCCGCCTCTGGCGCGAGCGCGGCGACGAGCACGTCCGTGAGATCCTCGACCATCGTGGCCTGGGTGAGCATCGTGAGTGCCACCGCCTCGCGGTCGCCCGGCGCGAGCGCAGCGAGCGCTGCCTCCTGCCCACTCTCGGACAACCCGTCGATGCGTTCCGCCACCTCGAGGATACGCTCGTTGTCGACCGGCGAGCTCACAGTTGCCCCGGCCCCGCCGGCATCACGAGCACCGGCACCGCGACGAACGTGGCGGCGGCGGCCCCGCGGGTGTCCCAGGTCGGGCCATCGGTAGATCGTACTCCTGCCGCCCACATGCTCGTCCGGCGCCGAGGGCCGTTCGGCGCGGGACGTCTGCGACCGAGAAGAGCCCCGACCTGATGACGGCCGGGGCCCCCTCGACGCGTTCACCCGGTCAGATCCCCTGGCCGTAGTTGGTGCAGGAGGCTTTGAACGACGGGTTCGGGCTCGAGCTGAGCTGGTTGAGGACGTTCTGGAGCGACGGTGAGTCGTCGAACATCCCGATGTGTGCGACCGGATCGCTGGGACACTGGCTCTGAATCGCGATGTTGGTCACGTTCGAACCGCTAAGGAAGGCGTGCGTATACGGCGTCACGACCTCGTCGTGGTCGGTCTCGATGACGACGTATTTCACACCGGCGACGACGGGTTCACCGGAGCCGAAGAGCTTCGTCACGAAGGCGGACGTTTCGGTCTGTTCCGGAAGCGATGGGGCTCCCAGGAATTCGAGCAGATCGGTCACCAGTTCCGTCGCGAACGGGAAGTTTTCGACGAACTTCGTGACGCCGTCGAGCGTCGTCCCATGGTTGCTGGGAGCCAGCCCTATCAACTCGTTCACCTTTGACGATCCGCCGAGATACTTGATGTAGTAGTTGGGCATCATCCCGCCCTGGGAGTGCCCCACGAGGTCGACCTTTGACGCTTTCGTTTTTGACAGCACGTTGCTGACGAAGGACGACAGTTCTTTGGCCGATGATTCGATGTGACCGAGACCATCGATGCGCGGACCGATCAAGGGCCAGAGTTCCAGCGACGCGAGCGTGGCGCCGTAGTTGAAGGCGTACACGCAGTACCCTTCGTTCGCGAGCAGCGGTGCCAGCGTCACCCAGTTCGAGCCCTCGTCCGCCATCGTGGCGTGGACCAGAACGACGGGATACGGATGGGCCGTGGTCGGTTTGCAGCCGTTGTTGGCACCGACAACGCTTTCCGGCTCCCAGGTCTCGTTCCAGATCGCTTCCGCCAGCGCGGAGCCGCCGTATGGCACCGAGTATTTCGCGCTCGCGGCAGCCGGCGAGAGTGCCATCGCAGCCGCCGCGGCGAACAGCGCGAATGCCGCCCTAGTCCTCAGCACAGAGTCCTCCTATGAGTAGATAACGCGGCCGCCCGGAGCGATGCGACGCGCCCCGGCGGCCATTCCCCGAACGACCGCGCGAGCCTATGCCGACAGAGGAACCCGCGTCAAGGGCCGCTCGGTCCAGCGTCGCGCAGCTCGCCCGGCGGTTGACGACCGGGGCACTGACCCACAACGTGAATGAGGTGCTCCGCCTCGTGACCGGCGGAACCGAGTACCGCCAGTTTTCCAGCGAATTTGGTCGATGCGGGCGGAGAGACTCGAACTCCCAAGGCCGCTAAGCCACCGGCTCCTAAGGCCGGCGTGTCTACCAGTTCCACCACGCCCGCGTGAGAGCCGAGCGTAGCCTGTATCTTCAAGAGCCGATGCCCGGCATGATCGACGACGACGAGACCCCCGCGGGCGTGGTCATCACCCATCCCAACCGGGACAAGCCCGCGGTCCAGGCGACCCGGGTGATGGTCGTGCTGCTGTTCCTGGTCAGCGCCGCGCTCGTCCTGATCGTGACGATCGGTGGCTGGAAGGTGACCGAGGGCGCGAAGGCGATCCAGATCGCCTACGTCCTCGTCTACGTCGTGATGGCGTTCTTCGCCTCCCGCTGGAACCGCGGCGTCCTACCCGTCGGGTCCGGGCTCGCGGTGCTGCTGGCGATCTTCGCGCTGGTGGCGGCCCCGTCGTGGTTCTCAAGGGACAAATTCGGCTTTGAACAGCCGTCCATCAACGCTGACCTGCTCGGCGTGATCACGCTGATCATCGCCCCCCTCCAGGTGCTCCTGGTGGCGTTCGCCATGCGCGGCTTCAACCAGGGCTGGAACGTCGAGCTCGAGCGCCGCGAGATTCCCCCCGGGGTGGACCCGTACGGCGCGGCGCCTCCCCCGTATCCCGCCTGAGCTCCGCGGGGCGCCGCCGCCCTCCTGCGGCCGGGGTCCGGGGGGCTCCCGGATATGCTCGCCTCGGCGGCCCGAACGCGCGGCGGTGGCGGAACGGTAGACGCGAGGCCCTCAAAAGGCCTTGTCCGACAGGGCGTGTGGGTTCGAATCCCACCCGCCGCATCACGGTCGCCAGCCTCCAACCCATAGGAATCCCCTGCAAATCGGCGGGTTCTCGTGGGTTGAGCTGACCGGCTCGAGCGCCGACGGTACCAATCGGGTACCAAATCCACGCCCGCCGCCGTGCTCCCGTAGGGGCCGCTTCAAGGCGCCCGGTGGCGTGCTTATCGTGGTCACCATGTTCACGGAGCAGACCGAGGCGTCGAAGGCCATGAACTCGATGATCAGCCGCGTCCACGGTCGCACGCGCGGCCGGTCGGTTCCGACCTCGCCTGGACAGCCGACTGAGCTCGGCAAGCGGCTTTCCAGTGCGTTGACGGAGCTCGAGACCGCGCAGCGCCGCAAGGACGCGGACCCGACGGAGGTTGCGATTCTTGAGTTCAAGCTCTCCAAGCTCGTAGATGAGAGCCGCCGTCGTCGGGACGAGGCCGGAAGGTTCGCAGCATGAACACCGCTCGCGCACACGCCCGCCTGTTCGGTCGTCCCGGGCCATCCACAAAGTCCGCACAAAGTCCTGGCAGCTTCGACGGAGGCGTCCGCACCAGACGGCGCCCCAGGCTCCCTGGCAGCCAGCGCCAGCCCGAGACGGGCTCAGACCTGATGCGGCAGGGGATGAAGCGCACAGCCCAGGAACACGCCGAGCGCGAGCACATCTCAGACAAGCGAGTCACCGGGCGTGTGGGCGCCAGTGGCTCCATCGACCTTTCGTAGCGACCCCGACCAGGAGGACCCCACGACCATGCAGCTGCCCGACGTATCCCGCATCACGAGCTTGCCGATCAAGACGGCGGCCGAAGCACTTGAGCAGGCCCGGAAGACGGCCGACGAGGCCAAGAAATCGCGCGTCCAGGCCGAGCAGGAGCTGCCGCTCGCTAGGGAGCAGGACGCCGCGTCCGACGTCAAGCTCATCCGCGAAGGCAAGAAGCCCGCGACGAAACACTCCGCCACCGAGGCCCAGCAGAAGCTCATCTCGGAGCTCGAGCACGGCGAGCTGATCGCCCAGGGACTGATCGCGGCGGCGCAGGAGGATCTGAACGCGGCGATCGACGAGCACGGCGAGGCCTACGTTGCCGAAGCCGCAGAGACGATCGCTGCCCTGGACGCGCAGTGGCGCGAGACGGTCGAGCAGATCATCGCGCTCCGCGCTCGCCACGCCGCAGCGGTGAAGCTCGGCCGGCAGCTCGGTATCGACCATCAGCCGGTCGCGATGGTGCAGATGGACGCCCGCCACATCAGCGGCGTGCAGGTTGCCTACGGATCAGAGCCGCTCGGTGCTGTCGCACCCGAGGCGCTGATTGAGCTGCTTGGCGGTATCGGGCGCCAGGAGTGGCAGAAGCCGACGTCGTTTACGTCGGGCCCGAACGTCGGCAAGCTCCGCTTCATGACCGCGCCTGAGGAAATCGAGGAGCGCGAGGCCAGCCTGGCTCGTTTCCAGGAGCGCCTCCGCCAGCAGTCGGACGGCCCCACGCCCGAGGAGCGCGAGCAGCGCGAGGCGCACTTGGCGGCTGCCATTCCGTCGAGGAGGGCGCGGCGATGATCGAAATCGGGCGCGTAGGCTCCTCGGTCGGGCGCGAAGTCATAGTCATGCTCGACGAGCTCGGCCAGAGCCCGTACATCCACGTAGACAACGTGCGATTGACGGCAGATGAGGCGCTAGAGGTCGCTGCTGCGGTGCGTGACCGTCGAGACCTCTCGATCGGGCGTTCGGTGCACGTACTTGTCAGCGGTGCCGCAATCTCGCTTCGCCCCGGTACGCGCGATCGGCATTCGGGCGCGTCCTACACGTTCGCGCAGGGCGACGAACTCGCTGAGCTGCTCGAGCAGGCCACAACGGTGCTCGCATGAGCGCCAACACGACGCAGCGCGAAGGCAGACGAACATGAGCGAGCTTGGACCCGACGACGGCGCGAACCTCCCGGCGGTGTGGGCGGCAATCACCGCAGCATCGTACGACCTCGTCGTCGGCACCTACGGCCAGTAGGCCCGCACAACTTCCAACACAGGAGACCCAGCCCAGTGGCAAAGAAACCCCACCCCAAGCTCGCCAATTTCGGCGGCAAGAAAGCCGCGCCGTTCAAGAAAGGCGCCGCCAACCCGAAGTCCAAGCCCAAGCCCAAGAAATGAGGCGCCGGCAGTCTAAGCGTGGTCGGCACGACGCCCCGATCGAGAACGTCCAGGGATACCGGCGCAAGGCCACGGTGCCGTCCTATGTGGCCGATCTCTGGGACGACGAGCTCAAGCGTAGATCGACGACTAACAACTCGACACGCTCGGACGAGATCATCTTCTTCGACCGACCGATCAAACTCCTGCCGTCTGGCAGTCTGCTCGTCGTCGGTGTCTGCGCGTCGGCGCCCATTCTCACTCGGGAATACTGGCTCGCCGAGGCTCGTCGCGATGACCTGCTCGCCGCGTAGACGCGGTCGCCGCCCTATGCGGCCCCGACAATTCCCGGGGCTCTCCGCCAACCATCCGCACGCCCTGTTGCAGGCGGCCGGTCTGCACGATCTCGCCCAGGTACCCCCACCCTCTTCCGATCGCCGGCGGTGTGAGGTCCGTCCCTCGGTCGCCGCGCGCGCCGGCTCCACGAGCGTGCTGGTTGGGCACCATCCATGACCGGACAGCGGGCGAACTCCTGGGCGACCGTGAAGCTGCCACGGAGGGTCATCGACCGTCTCGACGCGACGCGTGCTGAGCTCGGCTGCTCCCGCGCGCGCGCTCTCGAAGCCCTGCTCGACGGATCGGTCGCCGGCAGCGTCGAGGACCCGACCCACGACGAGGCGCTCGTACTGCTCGCGGGTCTCGCGCGTGCTGGGAAGGTCGGGGCGGCCGTCGCTCTCGAGCGTGCGCTCCGGGATCCGTCGGCGCCCGAGGAGGACCCGCCGCCGAACCCGCTCGCTGAGCTCGACTCGCTGGCGGAAGGCCGTGCCCAGCAGTGAGCTCGAAGTATTCGCGGACTTCTGCGCCAAGCTCCTGACGACGGAGTCGGGCCAGCCGCTCGTCGTCGAGGACTGGCAGCTTCGATTCCTGGCCGATCACTTCGACGGGCAGCGCGAGGTCATCGCTGTGATGCCGAAGAAGAACGGGAAGTCGAGCATCTGCGCGGCGGTCGCCCTGTTCCACCTGCTCACCGTGCCGGAAGCCGAATGCGTCATCCTCGCCAGCTCCCGCGAGCAGGCCGGGATCGTGCTCCGTCAGGTCACCGGCTTCGTGCGTCGCAGCGACCCGCTCCGCGAGCGTCTCGTCGTCAAGCAGCGCGAGGTCGAATACGCGAAGCTCGACGGGCGCATTCGCGTGCTCGCGGCCGACTCGGCCACGATGGACGGCCTGTTGCCCAGCCTGGCGATCGTCGATGAGCTTCACCGCGCTCGGACGAGCGAGCCTTACGGCCTGCTCCGCGACGGGCTTGGGCCCCGGAACGGTCGCCTGTTGGGGATCTCGACCGCTGAGGGCCCCGAGATATGCCCGCTTGGCGACCTGCGTCGTGCGGTGTATGCGCTCCCCGGCATGGTCGTCGAGGGGCCGCTGCGACACGTCGCCTCCCCGAACCTGTCGTGGTTCGAGTGGCGGCTCGAGGATGGGAAGGACCCCGACGACCTCGATGCCGTCGCAGACGCGAACCCCGCGAGCTGGGTCACCGTGGCCGAGCTGGAAAAGCGCCGTACAGCCTCTATGCAGCGGTTCTCGTGGCTGCGCTTCGCTTGCGGCATCCCTGGCGCCCAGGGCGGCGATAGCGCCATCCCTGACGGCCTGTGGCGGGCGTGCGCCCTCCCTGGCCTCGAGATACCCGCAGGTGCGCCCGATGTGTTCGTAGGCATCGACTTCGCGCTACGCCATGACACGACCGCGCTCGTGCCGGTCTGGAGGATGGACGACGGACGCGAGCAGACCGGCTTCCTCGTGCACACGCCCAAGATCCTCGTGCCGCCCGTTGACGGAGCGATCGAGGTCGAGGATGTCCTCGATGCGATGGGCGAGTTCGCGGACCGCTGGCCCGGCCTTACGTTTATCTGTGATGTGAGCGTGGGCGCCGAGGCGATTGCCCAGCGTGCCGAAGCCGAGCTCGGAGCTCGGGTTGTCGATCACTCGCAACGCTCGGGCCCTATGTGTCTGGCCGCTCAGCGGCTGTGTACGGCCGTCTCCGAGGTCAAGCTGCGCCATCCGGACGATCCCGAGCTGAACGCGCACGTCCTGGCCGCTGTGGCACGCCCGGTGGGCGAGGACTTCAGGTTCAGTAAGCCCCGAGGCTCGGCGGCGAAGATCGACGCGTGTATCGCGTTGGCTATGGCCGTCAGCGTCGCCTCCACGCCCCGCAGGCGGCCCCGCACGGTCGTCCTCGAATAGGCCTACTAGCGAGGGTTTGGCGAAGCTCGCCTCCCGGCTTAGAAGCAGCCGAAGCGGTGGGTAGGCTGCCGCCGGCATGTCCGAGGCAGCCAACGTCCTCTACTACGGCGACAACCTCGACGTGCTCCAGAGCGGCGACGTTCCGGCCGGCTCGATCGACCTCATCTATCTCGACCCGCCGTTCAACTCCAACCGCGTCTACAACGTCCTGTTCGACGGCGCGACGGGCGCCGAGGCCCAAGTCCAAGCATTCGATGACACCTGGACATGGTCGAACGAGACCGATCAGATCTACGACGACCTCCAGGCCACGCTAGCGCCGCCCATCGCTGACGCCCTCGCGGCCGTACGCAGTCTGCTCCAGGAGAGCAACCTAATGGCCTACCTCGTCCACATGGCCCCACGCCTGGTGGAGCTCCACAAGGCTCTGAAGCTAAGCGGCTCCCTCTACGTCCATTGCGACCCCACTGCGAGCCACTACCTAAAGGTCATCCTGGACCGAATCTTCGGCGCGCAGCAATTCCGCAACGAGATCATCTGGCGCCGCACGGGAGCGCACACACCGAGCGCGAGCTTCGGTCCCATACACGACGTCCTTCTGTTCTACACAAAGTCCCCCGACTATTTCTTTCGCGTTCTTCGACGGCCCTATACGCGAAAGCACGTAGAGAGCAGGTACCGCCAGCAGCCCGACGGTCGGTGGAAGTTCACAAGCGGCGGCAACGTGCTCACGGGCGCTGGCGCCGGAGGAGGGGAGTCCAGCCAGCCGTGGCGCGGCTTCGATCCGGCCGCTAAGGATCGTCATTGGGCGATGCCGGGATTCGTCACGGCGCAAATGCCGCCGGAGTTCGCTGACCTCGGGGCACTCGACAAACTTGAGTCGGCATACCAAGCGGGGCTTGTCGAGATCATCCCGGGACGCACTTGGCCCGAGCCGCTCCGATACCTGGAACCTGGCGACGGAAGCCCGGTAGGGGACATCTGGTGCTACCAGCCGGGAACCGAGCAAACGCTCGCGGGCACCGATGAGTGCATCGACCAGGACGTGGCTTACCTGGGTCCCACGTCTCCCGAGCGGCTGGGCTACCCGACCCAAAAGCCGGTCGGTCTTCTTGAACGCATCATCACCGCCTCGTGCCCGCCCGACGGGATCGTTCTCGACCCCTTCTGTGGATGCGGCACTACCCTCGACGCCGCGATCAACCTCGGCCGCAAGTGGATCGGCATCGACATCACCTACCTGTCGATCGACCTCATACGCAACCGGCTCCGGCGGACCCATGGAGACGAGATCGACTCCACCTACGGGGTACGCGGTGTCCCGGCGGACCTCGCAAGCGCGCACGCCCTATTCGCGCGTTCGCCGTTTGACTTTGAGCGCTGGGCGGTGTCGCTCGTTCGCGGCACCCCCAACGCCAAGCAGGTAGGCGACCGGGGTAGCGACGGGATCATTCGGTTCAGCACCGGAGCGAAAACGAGCGCCCGGGCGATCGTGTCAGTCAAGGGCGGGAAACAGCTTGCGCCCACGATGGTCAGAGACTTGGAGGGCGTCGTCGCCAAGACCGATGAGGCCGAGATGGGTGTACTTGTCACGTTGCATCCGGCCACAAAGGGGATGCGCGATGCAGCGGCGACCGGCGGCACCTACCGCGACGCCTTCGGAAACGCCTATCCGAAGATCCAGATCCTGTCCGTCGAGGAAATCCTCACGGGAGCAAAGCCGAGCATGCCTCCCGTGATCGCGCCCTACACGGAGGCACTAAGACGGATCGTTCCCCAAGAGCAACTGACCTTCGGTATCGACGAGGCCGAGAGCCTGCCCGCCGAGGTCGATGTAGCGCCAGACCTGGCGGCGGACAGCGAGTAGCTGATCGCGCCCTGGCCCGGGGGCGCACCTGACGCAGGTGGCGCTGCCACTAGGCTGAGGCCCCAATGGTCGATTACTCACGCGAGCGACTCGAAGCCGACCGTAAGACCTTCAAGATCGCCCTGGACGTCCTCATCGCGCAAGGCGAGAACGACGAGGTCGTCCGGCGGCTCGATGAGGTCGGCGGGGAATGGTACGGCGTGATTCTGGAAGCCCTCGACGAGGACCAGTGATGCTCTACGCCTGCCGTCGTTGTGGCAAGGTGGGCTCCGATCGCTACTGCCCGGAGCATCGTCCGCAGTCCCCTTCGAGCCGGCGCAACCGCCTTCCCGAGGTTCAGGCCACCCGCAGGCGGCTGATCAAGCGGGCTGGCGGCCGGTGCGAGCGGTGCGGGCGCCGTGCAGAGCGGCTCGAACTCCACCACGTCACGCCCGCCCATAAGGGTGGCACCGAGCGCGGTGCGCTGATGCTGTGCCCGAAATGCCATCGAGAGCTCGACTCCTACGCCTCGGGAGCCGGCCAGAATCGGGCGCGGAGAGCGTCAAAGCTCGCGCCTCCTGGCCTGCGAGGGCGCGGTGCGTGAAAGGTTGACGCTTCGACTACTTTGCCCGCTTTGCGGCTCGTGCGGCAACTGCTTGCCGTACCGCGCTTGCCACCGCACTCCGAAAGGCAGCCACATCGCGTTCGTGCGAGTGCCGCCACGCGGTGTTCACGGACGAGGCGGAAGCACCTGGAGGGAGTTGGGCACAAATCGCTTGCACATTCCCCGCGACTGTGCTGGCGGTTTCGTTTATGAAGAAGCCGCCAACAAACGTGCCGAACTTCATGACAAACCCGCCGGTTGTAGCGCCGAATGGACCCTTGAATCCAGTACCAACCACGGTGCTTCCGGCGGGACATTCGGCGGTAGGTGGCGGGCCAAATTCTCCGGACCGATAAGAGAAGCTCGCGCCATTTACGGTCGTCAAAGCCAATAGACCCGGCGACCCAGCCGGTCCCTGCGTGCCCGGTGCACCCGAGGGTCCCTGCGGACCCACTTTGCCCTTGAGGGTTCTCAGGACGCTTGGCTTGATCTGGCGAGTACTCGTGACCAGGTAGTGCTTCGCCGCGACTGCAGAGCCGCCGAGCGCGATGAAGAGCGCCAGGACGGCGATGACGAGTGTTGGTGATGGCTTTCGTGAGCGCACGTCTCGCCTCCTCTTGTCGGTTGTCTGTGAAGGCTATTCTACTCGGCGGAAGTCATCCTGTTTACTGGGGATTCCGAGCGCGTAATTTCTGGCCGGATAGGGCCCAGGCATCCGCCGCGTCTGCGAAACTACGTCTAGAAACTTCCCTTCGGGCAGGTTCGTGTATTCGGTAGAGGACCCCGGGCGTTTGCGATGGCGTCGGGGTCTTCGTTTTCCGTCGGGGTGACCGATATCCTCGGTGTTACCGAATATGAAACTCCTCCATCGCAATGCACCCCACTGACCTCGCGTCGCGCATTCGCGCACGGGCGGACGAGCTCGAGGCCACACGCGCCAGACGGCCCCTGAAGGACGCTCTCCGCTGCCGGCACGAGGCGTTGACCTTCTACCGCGAGCTCCGCGCCGACCTTCGCGCTGCGGGCTACAGGATCCGTCCCGGTCGGGAGTGTCCTACTCGTCGGCCGCGTTCTCGCCGCCCGCGCTCTCGGCGCGGTACATCTTCACGTCGCGCCAGTCGCGGCGACCCTGACGAACCCGAGCCCGGCGAAGCTGCCGGGCGTGCCGCAGGGCTGAGCATCGCCGCGCGGGTGACCGCGTGAGCGCCACCGTAGACGACGTCCTCGTGGCACTGGGGGCGCTTGGCTCCGAGTTCAAGCCCGAGACCATCGGCGTCTCCGCCGAGGGTTTCTTGGACTGGCATAGCCGCTGCCCCGTGTGTGAGGGGTCGCTCACGATCGCTGGGCGCCACAGCGGTCCGGCGACACTCTCGTGCGAGAACGGGTGCGACCCCGAGGAGATCGAGGGAAAGCTCGACATCGAGCCCGAGGGCGAAGCCCGCACCGTCGTCGGCAGGCGCCTATCGGAAGTGCGTACCGAGCGGCCCCGTTGGCTTTGGCAGGGGCGCATCCCGCTCGGCGTCCCGACGCTGCTCGTGGGGCGGGAAAAGACGGGAAAGAGCACCCTTACCGTTGCCCTCGCCGCAGGCGTGACGCGCGGCACGCTCGAGGGAGACCTCCACGGCACGCCGTCCGGCGTGGTGATGCTCAGTTACGAGGACCACGCCGGCACCACGGTAAAGCCGAGGGTCCTCGCGGCCGAAGGCGACCCCGCACGCGTGGTGATACCGGAGGCACGACGCGAAGGTGTGCGGGACCTCGTGAGTCTGCCCGCCGACGTCGATCACATTGGGGCGCTTATCCGTGAGCACCACTCCCGACTGATCATCGTGGATCCGTTCAGCGCCTCCCTCGGTGCCGAGATCAACAATCACCGTGACCAGGACGTGCGCAGGGCTATCGCCTCGCTGGCACAGCTCGCCGAGGCCGAGGACGCCGCCCTCGTGCTCGTCGCTCATTTCAACAAGGCACAGTCGGGGGACTCGCTGAGTCGGGTTCTCGGGTCTCGTGGGCTCACCGCCGCCGTGCGTTCGGTGCTCGTGTTCGGTAAGGACCCCGACGCCGAGGACGACTCACCCGAGCGGGTTCTCGCACACCCCGCGTGCAACATTGCGGCGGAGTCACCGTCGCTCGCGTGCCGGATCGTGACCGTGCACATCACGGACGACGACGGCGAGATATGCGAGACCTCAAAGCTCGAGGTACTCGGCGAGACCGAGGCTCGTGCCGATGACCTGCTTGTCGCTCGCAGTGCGAGATCCGACTCCGACGTAGACGACCAGGAGCGAGGGAAGCTCGACGAGGCGGCGGCGTTCTTGGAGGATGAGCTGACCGACGGACCGCTACTGGCAAATGATGTGCGTGCCAGTGCCCGGGAACTCGGGATCACTCCGAAAACACTCCGGCGGGCGCAGGACACGCTGGGCATCCGGCATGGCCGGCTCGGTGGTGGAAGGCAGTACTCGTGGTGGCTTCCGGGCCAGGTTGCCCACCACCCGTCCGAAGTCGATGGGCAACCTAACGATGGGCAACCTAACGAGCAGTCAAAGACCCCCGTAGATGTTGGACTTTTCGGTGGGGACGGCGTCGAGGTTGCCCAGGTTGCCCAGTCAGATGGGGATGGGCAACCTAGCCCCGAATCACCTGCCAGCCCCACCACGGACGGCATCTCGTGACCACCCGCACGTGCGATCCGCCCGGCTGCGATGTGCCGCTCGACGGGCAGTCCCCGGCCAAGGCACCTGTGAGCTACTCCGGCGACCGGGGCCGCTTCTGCCAGCTCCCCGGTTGCAACGCGCCGATCGCGCCCGAGGCGGGACGCACCGCGAAGTACTGCAGCGTGCAGCATCGGCGGAGAGCGAGCGAAGGCCGCCGGGCCATCCCGCCACTGCGGACACGGACATACGACCACGAGGCGGTGCGCGAGGGGATGCGCGAAGCCGAAGAGGGTCGGCCGGTGACCTCGATGCAGGTGTCCGAGCTCGACGCCGACACGGCCGTGCGCCTCGGCCTGGACCGCTTCCACTACGTGCAGGCGCCGGCCGCCGGCCAGCGGTGCAATCGCTGTGGTCTCCACGTCGCGGAGCACCGGCCGGCGCTTCGCCGGTTGTGGCCGGTCGTGTACTGGCTGTGCGGGAAGTGCCAGGTGGAAGACGGCGAGCCCTACACGCAGGCCCGCGAGCGTGACGCCCATAGCTGGGCGGAGGCGGCATGAGCAATCTACGGCTGGCGCTGCCGAGGGGCGACGAATGACACTCGGACCGCTCCTCGACGCCGATGACGTGGCCGCCGCGCTCGGGGTCAGTCGAGATTGGATATACGCGGAGGTCCGCGCCGGGCGCATCCCGCACGTCCGCCTCGGACGCAACGTCCGCTTCCGGGCGGCGACCATCGAGGACTGGCTCTCGAGCCTCGAAGGTGGCACAATGGCCTCAACAGACAAGCGCCCCCGCGCTGCAGCAACAGCCGGGGGCATGGCACCGAAGGGATAACTCCGATGCAGACCAACCCTAGCCGCCGTCCGCACGGGACGGGCGCGCTCATCGAGCAGGACGGCACCTATTACGGCAAGTGGCGCGTCGGCGGCCGTCAGGTGAAGCGCAAGCTCGGCCCTATCCGCACGCCGAGCACCCGCGACGGGCTGACTAAAGCGCAGGCCGAGGCGAAGCTCCGCACCCTTATGGGCGAGGTGTCAGCGGCACCCGCCGAGCGGCTGACCGTCGCGGAGGTGGCCGAGCGGCTGCTGGTCCATCTTGAGGTGATGGGGCGTAAGCCGAGCACGCTGCGGTCCTATCGGGCACTGGTGCACGCGCAGCTCGAGCCACACCTCGGCCGACGTCCGATCGCGCTCCTCACCCGCGAGCACGTAGAGCGCTTCGCTGCCGACATGCTGGGCGCCGGCCTGACGCCCAAGACCATCGCCAATGCGCTTGGACTGCTGGGCCTCGTCTGCGAACACGCCGTGAAGCGGAGTTGGGCGACGTCGAACCCCTGCCGGGACGTCGAGCGGCCGAGGGCACTGCAGCAGGACACGGCCCTGCGCTTCCTCGACGCGACCGAGGTCGAGGCGCTCCTGCGTGCAGTACCGGACGATGACTTCGGGCGTGTGCAGCGGGTGATCTACCTGGCCGCCGTGATGAGCGGTCTACGTCAGGGCGAGCTGCTGGCGCTTCAGTGGCGCGACATCGACTGGACCGCGCAGCGGCTTCGCGTTCGTCGCAACTACGTCCGTGGGCAGTTCGGCACTCCGAAGTCACAGCGCGGCTCCCGGAGCGTGCCGCTGGCCGACCGGCTCGGCGGCGAGCTGGACCTCCTGCACCGCTCGAGCGCCTACGACGGCGACGACGACCTCGTGTTCGCGCATCCGCACACTGGCCGGCCGATGAACGGCCACGCGCTGCTCAAGGCATTCCAGCGCACGCTCAAGGCGGCCGGCGTCCGTCGGGTCCGTTTCCACGATCTGCGTCACACGTTCGGCACCCGCATGGCTGCGGCCGGCGTCCCGATGCGGACCCTTCAGGAGTGGATGGGTCACGCGCACATCGCCACGACGCTGCGGTATGCGGACTACGCTCCGAGCGCCCACGAGCTGCAGATGGTGAATGCTGCGTTCAATTCCTCACCCTCTGAGTTGGGTACCAATTCAGGTACCAATCTGAGTCCAACTCAGTCCAACTCGGACCAACTGGACCCCGCAGAATCGGCGTCAGCAACTCAGTCCGCCCCGTAGGGTCGGGTTCGAATCCCACCCGCCGCATGCGTGGCCCCGGCGAGCGCCCGGGCACCTGCGGACGCCAGACCCCCTGCTGAGCCTCGCCGGCCGAGCCCGATGCCCTGGCGGTGTCTCAGGGCCCGCCGACCAGCTCCAGCAGCTCCCCGGCCAGCTCGGGCGGGGCCGCCAGGATGCCCCACGGCAGGTTCTCGTGGACCGGCAGCTCGAGCACGGTGAGACCGGCCCGTTCGCAGATCAGGGCCCCGGCGGCGATGTCCCACTGCTTGACCGTCCGCTCGAAGTAGGCGTCGTAGCGCCCGACGGCCGTCCACGCCAGGTCCAGCGCAGCGCTCCCGAAGCGCCGGATGTCCCGCACCCGGGGGATCACCCGTGCCAGCACCCTCGCCTGGGCCGCCCGCACCTCGGCGCTGTAGGACAGGCCGGTGGCCACCATCGCGCTCGCCACCTCCAGCTCGCCGAGGTGCCTGGCGGAGCCCTCACCGCCGCCGGCCGCCGGGCCGAGCACACGCTCGCGGCCACCGGCGAGCATTCGCGCCGGGCCCTCGCGGGTCGCGCTGAACAGCTCGTCGCGGTTGGGGTCATAGATCGCCCCCGCGATCGTCCCGTCCGCGTCCCGGACAGCCACGCTCACGCACCACTGGGGGATCCCGAACAGGAAGTTGACGGTCCCGTCGAGCGGGTCCACCACCCAGCTGAAACCGCTGGAGCCGGTCTCGCTGCTCCCCTCCTCGCCGACGAAGCCGTCCTCGGGCCGGCGCTCTCGCAGCAGCTCCCGGATCGCCCGCTCGGAGGCGAGGTCCGCCTCGCTGACGAGGTCCGTGGGGGTGCTCTTCGAGCGGACCTGGGCCTCGGCTCCCGCCCTCGCGCGCTCGAACAACAGCCCCCCGGCGCTGCGCGCCGCCTCGATCGCGAGCCGCTCGAGCTCGACCGGGGCGCTCACTGGAAGCCGGGCGGGCGCTCTTGCTCCCACGGGCGCTCACGCTCGAGCTGAGCGGCGAGCGACAGCAGCGTCGTCTCGTCCCCTTCACGCCCCACCAGCTGGACCGAGCGGGGCAACCCGTCGGAGCCGAACCCGGCCGGTACCGCGGCCGCCGGCTGGCCGGTCAGGTTCCACACCCCGTTGTACGGCACCATCCCGGCGACGGCGTTCAGCGTCCACACCGCGCCCCGGCCCTGGAGCTGTCCGACCCGCGGCGGCGGCGAGGCCGTGGTCGGGGTCAGCACGACGTCGTGATCGACGAAGATCTCGTTCAGGCGCCCGGCGATCGAACGCTCGTTGGCGAGCGCCCACTGCAGCGCGCCGTTCGGGAGCAGGCCCCCCATCCGGGCCATCGCCCGCGTGCGCCGTTCCAGGCGCTCGGGGTGTTCCAGCCCGGCGGCATCGTCGTGGATGCCCCTCAGGTAGCGCACGATCACGGCCGGGATCCCATCGAGGCCGTAGTCGGGGGCGCGCTCTACCAGCTCGTGCCCGAGCGAGCGCAGCGCCTCGACGGTCCGCTCCACGGCACGGGCGCAGTCGGGGTCGAGCTTCGGGATCACGCCGGCCGGGATCTGCGTCGAGTAGGCGATCCGCAGCCGCCCGGGCGGCTGTGAGGCGGCCTGGGTGAAGGTGATCTCCGGGGCGGGGGCACGGTCGAGGTCGACCTCGGTCGTACCCGAGGCGACGTCGTGGAAGAGGGCCGTGTCCGCCACCCGCCGGGCGAGCAGGCCGATCACCGACAGCCCGTGCCAGGCACGGGGACGGGGGGCGAGCGACACGCGCCCGCGCTGGGGCTTGAGCCCGAACAGCCCGCACCAGGCGCCGGGGATGCGGATCGAGCCGGCGCCGTCGGAGCCGAGCGCCGCGCCCACCAGCCCGGCCGCCACCGCCGCGCCGCTGCCGCCGCTGGACCCGCCGGGCGAGCGCTGCAGATCCCATGGGTTGCGCGTGACCCCGAAGGTGGCTGTCTCGGTGAACGGCCACTGGGTCAGCTCCGGGACGTTGGTCTTGCCGATCACCAGCGCGCCGGCCTGGCGCAGACGGCGGACGACCTCGGCGTCCTCGGCCGCGGGCCTGTCGACCGCGTTGGTGCCCCAGCGGGTGACCTCGCCGGCGACGTCGATGTCGTCCTTGACGGCGATCGGGACGCCCAGCAGCGGGCGCTCGTCGCCGCCGGCGCGGCGGGCGTCGGCCTGCTCGGCTTCGAGCGTCACGCGCTCGGCGAACACGCTGCGGAAGGCGTTCAGGAGCGGGTCCAGGCGGGCGATCCGCTCCAGGCACACACCCACCAGCTCCACCGAGGAGACGTCCCCCTCGCGGATCAGCTGGGCCTGCCGCGCGATTCCTGCGTAGGCGAGATCCGCGGGCTCCATCGGCTGTCCAATCTAGTGAAGCCCGGTGCCGGCCATCGGGACGAGCTCGCCGGCGGCGGCCGCAGCGGGCCCCCCACCCATCAGACGGGGGTCACCGGGTTGTGCTTGGAGGGCCAGCTGCGCACCTTCCCCGAGGCGTTCGCGAAGCGCCGGATCAGCTCGCCGCGGAGCTCGTCCGGCTCCACCACGGCGTCCACCACCAGCTCGGAGGCGAGGTGCAGGATGTCGATGTCCTCGGCGTAGGCGGCCCTCAGCTCCTCGGTGCGGTCGGCCCGCTCCTGCTCGTCCTCGATCGCCTGCAGCTGGTTGAAGTAGACCGCGTTGATCGCCGCCTGGGGGCCCATCACCGCGATCGACGCGCTCGGCAGGGCGATGCACCCGTCGGGGGCGAAGGCGGGCCCGGCCATCGCGTACAGCCCCGCGCCGTAGGCCTTGCGCACGATCACCGACAGCTTCGGCACGGTCGCCTCGCTGACGGCGCTGATCATCTTGGCGCCGTGGCGGATGATGCCTTCCCGCTCCACCTGCGTTCCGATCATGAAGCCCGGCACGTCGGCCAGGAACAGCAGCGGCACGTTGAAGGCGTTGCACGTCCAGATGAACCGGGCCGCCTTGTCGGCCGAGTCGCCGAACAGGACCCCGCCCTTGTGCTTGGGCTGGTTGGCGACGATCCCGATCACGTTCCCGTCGAGCCTCGCGAAGCCGACCACGAGCTCACGCGCCCAGCGAGGGTGGATCTCCAGCAGCGAGCCCTCGTCGACCAGGCCCTCGATCAGGAGCTTGATGTCGAAGGGCTTGTTCTCGTCCGCGGGGATCAACTGCGCCAGCGAGCCTGCCTCGCCCTCACGGCGGCCTCCGACCGGCGGGCGCGCCGCGGCGGCGGGCGGCTCCCCGCGCCAGTTGCCGGGCAGGTAGGAGAGGTAGCGGCGGGCGGTGTCGATGCCCTCCTCGTCGCTGGACACGAGCTGGTGGCCGCACCCCGACACGCCGGTGTGCATCCTGGCCCCGCCCATCTCCTCGAGGGTCACCTGCTCGCCGATCACCATCTCGGCCATCCTCGGCGAGCCGAGGTACATCGAGGCGTTGCCCTCGCGCATGATCACGATGTCGCAGAAGGCGGGGATGTAGGCGCCCCCGGCCGCGCTCGGCCCGAACAGCACGCACACCTGCGGGACCACCCCCGAGAGGCGCACCTGGTTGTAGAAGATCCGTCCCGCCCCCCTCCGGCCCGGGAACATCTGGACCTGGTCGGTGATCCGGGCCCCGGCGGAGTCGACCAGGTAGACCATCGGCACCTGCAGCTCCGATGAGCGCTCCTGGACGCGGAGGATCTTCTCGACCGTCTTCGGCCCCCACGACCCCGCCTTCACGGTCGCGTCGTTGGCCATCAGGGCCACCGGCCGTCCCCCGATCCGCCCGAGGCCCGTGACCACGCCGTCGGCGCCCAGGCCCTCCTCCTGCCAGTTGGCCAGCAGCGCTTCCTCGGCGAAGCTGCCCTCGTCGAGCAGCATCGCAACCCGCTCGCGCACGGGCAGCTTGCCCTGCTCGCGGGCCTTCTCACGGTGGCGCTCGGGGCCCCCGCCGAGGGCCCGCTCGGCCGCGCTGGGGAGGTCGCTCATGCGACTCTGGGCAGGTCGCTCATCCCTAGAAGGCCGGGTTCGGCTGGGGCGACTCGCCGGAGTAGTCGTAGAAGCCCATACCGCTCTTCTGGCCGAGCCAGCCCGCGGCCAGCATCTTGCGCAGCATCGGAGGAGCGGCGAAGCGGCGCTCGCGGAACTCGTCGAACAGCACGTCGCAGATCGACCCGAGCGTGTCGAGCCCGACGAAGTCCGACAGCGTCAAGGGCCCCATCGGGTGACCGGCCCCCGCCTTCATCGCCTCGTCGATCTCGCCGACCGAGCCGACCCCTTCTTCGTAGGCCCGCATCGCGTCGAGCATGTAGGGGACGAGCAGGCGGTTGACGATGAAGCCGGCCCTGTCCCTGGTGGGGATCGCGAGCTTGCCCAGCGAGCGGGCGAACTCCTGGGCGGTCGCGAACGCCTCGTCGGAGGTCGTCACGCAACGGATCACCTCGACCAGCTTCATCACCTGCGCCGGGTTGAAGTAGTGCAGCCCCACGAACTGCTTCGGGCGGGAGGTGGCGGCGGCCTGGTTGACCACCGGCAGCGAGGAGGTGTTGGTGGCGAACACCGCCTCCCCCTTGACGATCTCGTCGACCTCGCCCCACATCTCGAGCTTCAACGGCAGGCTCTCGGTGATCGCCTCGATCACGAAGTCGCAGTCGGCGAGGTCACGGTAGTGGACCGTGCCGTCGATCCGCCCGCGGACCGCCTCGGCGTCCTCGGCGGAGGAGCGACCCTTCTCGACCGCCCTCGCCAGCTGCTTGTCGATTTTCCCGATCCCCTTCGCGAGTGCCTGCTCGTCGACCTCCCTGAGGACCACCTGGTAGCCGGCCTGGGCGGCCACCTGCGCGATCCCGTGGCCCATGAGCCCCGCTCCGAGCACCCCGACCTTCTCGATCCGCTGCGCCATTGCTCTCCCTCTTCTAGCTTGCCTTGGTCGGGAGAGGTATAGCCTGCTCGGCGACAGAGCGCGGCGAGCGGGGCCCGGGCGCGGATCCGCCGCCGACACCCGATCGGCCAGAGCACAACAGGAGGACCAGCCATGAGCATCGTCTTCACCGAGGACCGCGGCTCGGTCCGTCACGTGATCCTCAACCGCCCCGAGAAGCGCAACGCGATGAACCAGGAGCTGCTGCTCGAGCTCGGCGCGACGCTGCGCGACGCCGCCGGCACCGAGGACGTCCACTGCGTCGTGCTGCGCGGCGAAGGACCCGTGTTCTCGGCCGGCGTGGACCTCGGCGAGCTGGCCCAGTCGGCGAGCCGCACGGGGATGCTGCGCCCCTTCCGCCAGGTGTTCCTGGACTGCGCCAACCTCTGCGAAGAGATGGCCAAGCCGGTCGTCTGCCAGATCCGCCGGGCCTGTTTGGGCGGAGCGCTGGAGGTGGCCCTCGGGTGCGACCTGCGGGTCGCCGACAGCGAGGCCCAGCTCGGGCTCCCGGAGGTGAAGTTCGGGATCATCCCCGACGTCGGCGGCTCGACCCGTCTGCCGGCCGTGGTCGGCCTCGGCCGGGCCAAGGAGATGATCATGACCGCCAGGACGATCGGCGCCCGGGAGGCGCTCGACATCGGTCTCGTCAACCGCGTCGTGCCGCCGGCCGAGCTCGACCAGGCCACCGACGCCCTCGTCGAGGAGCTGCTGGCCAACTCCCACGTGGCCGTGGGCCGCGCCAAGCGCGTGATGGACGCCTCCGCCCGGCCCGCCCTCGCGCACACGCTGGAGATGGAGATCGACATCCAGGAGTACTGCGTGGCGGTCGCCGCAGGCGCCCTGGCACAGGCCTCGCCACAACCCGAGCGCGCGCTCGCCGGGTAGCCGACTGGGCTAGGCGGTGAGCCCGGGGGAGCCGCCCCAGTCGACCGGTCCGGCCACCAGCGTGTGGCTGCCGAGCGGGCGCCCGAGGATCTCCTGGGCGCGGCGCGAGCACGCCAGCAGGGCGTCGAGGTCCACGCCGGTGTGGATGCCCATCTCGTGGAGCATCGAGACGAGGTCCTCGCTGGCGAGGTTGCCGGTCGAGCCCGGCGGCACCGGGCACCCGCCCAGCTCCCCGAAACTCGACTCGAAGCTCGCGATTCCGGCGTGGAGCGCGGCCAGCACGTTGGCGAGGGCGGCGCCGCGGGTGTTGTGGAAGTGGGCCGTCAGCTCGACCTCGCCACCCAGCCGCGCCCGCGCCGTCCTGAAGAAGCCCTCGACCTGCGCCGGGTTGGCCATCCCGGTGGTGTCGCCGAAGGCGATCTCCTCGGCGCCGGCGTCGCGCAGCGCGGCCGCGATCTCGAGCACCCGCGCGGGCGGCACGTGGCCCTCGTAGGGGCAGCCGAAGGCGGTCGAGACGACCCCCTCGCAGCGCAGGCCGGCCTCGCGGGCGCGGCCGAGCACGGCTCTCGCCCCCGCCAGCGACTCCTCCACCGAGCGGTTGACGTTGTGGCGGTTGTGGGTCTCGGAGGCGGACAGGAACACGTTCACCTCGTCGATCCTGGCCCGCTCGCGCAACTGCAGCGCCCGCTCCAGACCCCGCTCGTTGGGGATCAGCACCGACACGCTCACATCGCTGGGTATCTCCACCGCGGTGAGCACCTTCTCGGCGTCGGCGAGCTGCGGGATCACCTCTGGGCGCACGAACGCCGTCACCTCGATCCTCGGCAGGCCGGTGCGCGCGAGGGCGTCGATCAGCTCGACCTTGCGCGCCGTCGGGATCGTCTCCGGCTCGTTCTGGAAGCCGTCGCGGGGTCCCACCTCGCGGATGCCGACGCTGCTCGGCAGAGCGTCGTCGTGGGGGGCCGCCGGCGGGTTCGGCGAGGGCTGCGCATCGCCGGGGGGCTTCATCTTGCGAAGCCTATACTCGGCCCGCGTGCCAGCGAAGAGCCCTGATCCGGTCGCGGTGATCGGCGCCTCTGGGGCGCTCGGCTTCGGCCTCTCGTTGCGACTTGCGCACACCGGGGTCCCGATCGCGATCGGCTCCCGCGACCCGCAACGGGCCCGGGAAACCGCCGCCCGCATGGAGGAGCTGCTGCCGGGCGGGACCTTCCACGCCCACGACAACGAGGGTGCCGCCGGCGCGGCGAAGACCGTGATCCTGTCGGTCCCGTTCCGCAACCAGTCGGAGACGCTCGCCAGCATCGCCGGCAGCCTGCGGCCGGGGCAGCTGTTCATCGACGCAACCGTCCCCCTGGCCGCCGCCGTTGGCGGCAAGGCGACGCGGATGCTCGGCGTGTGGCAGGGATCGGCCGCCCAGCAGGCGCTCGAGATGGTGCCCGACGGCGTCCGCGTGGTGTCGGCGCTTCACACCGTCAGCGCCGCCTCGCTGAGCGACCTCGACGAGGACCTCGACCAGGACGTGCTCGTGTGCGGCGACAAGCGCGGGGACAAGCGTGAGGCGGCACGGCTGATCGACCGTATCGACGGTCTTCGCTGCGTCGACTGCGGGCGGCTGGAGATGTCGCGCACGACCGAGGCGCTGACGGCGCTGCTGATCTCCGTCAACGCCCGTTACAAGATCCACTCCGGCATCAGGCTCACGCGCCTCCCCGAGCACCTGTGGGAGTGAGCCCCGAGGTGGTCGTCCTCTGCGGCGGGACCGGCGGGGCGAAGCTGGCCAGGGGCTTTGCGGGGGCGCTCGGCCCCGAGCGGCTGACGGCGCTCGTCAACACCGGCGACGACATCGAGATCTACGGCGCCTACGTGTCACCCGACCCGGACCTCGTGTCCTTCTGGCTGGCCGACCTGATCGACGAGCGCGGGTGGGGCCTTCGCGACGACACCTTCGCCGTCATGGACGCCTTGCGGCAGCTCGGCGAAGAGGTGTGGTTCAACCTCGGAGACCGCGACCTGGCGTGGTGCGCCCGGCGGGCCGCGCTGCTGCGCGAGGGCCTCACCCCCTCCCGGGCCCTGGCCGTGCTGAACGACGCGATCGGCCTCCGCAGCCGGGTCCTGCCGATGAGCGACGACCCCGTCCGGACCTGGGTCAGGACGCCCGCTCGAGGCTGGCGGGCCTTTCAGCAGTTCATGATCCAGGACCGTGCCGAGGGGCCGATCGAGGAGCTCGAGTTCCGCGGTGCGGACGCCGCCGAGCCCTCCGCGGAGGTGCTGGACGCGCTGGCCCGCGCCGGGGCGATCGTGATCGGCCCCTCCAACCCACTGGCGTCGATCGCTCCGATCCTGGCGGTGCCCGGGATCCGCGAGGCGATGGTGGCCTCGCAGGCGCCGGTCGTGGCGGTCAGCCCGATCGTCGCCGGCCAGGTCCTGAAGGGCCCCACGGCCGCCTTCATGGCCCACGCCGGCCAGCAGCCGACGGCAGCAGGGGTGGCGCGCTACTACGGCGGGCTGCTCGACGGTATCGTCGCCGACGAAGAGGTTCTCGAGCTGCCGGCCCTCGACACCGACACCCGCATGGACGATGCCGCCGCCCGCGTACGCCTGGCCACGCAGACGCTCGAGTTCGCCGCCCGGCTGGGGCGCTGATGCGCACCGCGGCGGTCCTGCCCGTGAAGCGCTTCTCCGCCGCCAAGCGGCGACTCGGGGCGGGCGTGGAAGAGCAGCTGCGCGACGCGCTCGTGCCCGCGATGGTGGCCGACGTCGTGGAGGCGCTCGCCGCCACCCCCGCGATCGAGCTGACGATCGTCGTCAGCGCCCAGCCGCAGCTGCCCGAGCCGGCGGGCCCGCGGCTGATGCTGGTCGAGGACCGTCTCGAGGACGGCCAGTCGGCGGCCGCCTCGCTGGGGATCGAGCGCGCGCTCCAGGAGGGCTTCGAACGGGTCCTGTGCGTGCCCGGCGACTGTCCGGCGCTGTCGCCCTCCGAGCTGGCGGAGCTGCTCGCGGGTCCGGCCGCCGGCGGGCCCGAGGTGGTGATCGTCCCCGACCGCCACGGCACGGGCACCAACGGCCTGCTGCTGTCACCCCCCGACGCGATCGCCCCCGGCTTCGGTCCCGGGAGCTTCGAGCGCCACCGCTCGCTCGTGCTCGCGAGCGGCGCCGTCCTGCGCGTCGAGCGCCCGCCCTCGCTGTTGCTGGACATCGACACCGGCGCCGACCTGGACGCGCTCCGCCGGCGTCTGGCGACCGGCACCGGCGGTGCGCCGCGGACACGGGCACTGCTCGCCCAGACGAACGCCACGGCACGATTGGCGCCCGCTCCGCCCGCGGCCTGCGCCGGCGGGCGCTAGCCGCCGGTGGGGACGATTCGCGCGCAGGCGCTCGCGGGGCTGCCGGAGGTCCGCCCCGGCGACGACCTGGCGGCGTTGATCGCCGCCGCCGGGAGCTCGTGGTTGCGCGACGGGACGGTGGTGGCGATCGCCCACAAGGTCGTCTCCAAGAGCGAGGGAGCGGTGGTGGAGCTGGCGGGCGTGACCCCCGGCGCCCGCGCGCTCGAGCTCGCCCGCGAGGTCGCCAAGGACCCCCGCACCGTGCAGGTGATCCTCGACCAGAGCACCGAGCTGGTGCGGGCCGAACGCGGCGTGCTGATCTCCCGCACCCGCCACGGGTTCGTCTGTGCCAACGCCGGCGTCGACGCCTCCAATGTTCCGGACGACGACACGGTGGTGGTGCTGCCCCGCGACCCGGACGGCTCGGCCCGCTCCCTACGGGCCCGCCTGCGAGAGCTCACCGGCGCCCGCCTGGGGATCCTCATCAGCGACAGCTTCGGGCGCGCCTGGCGCCACGGCCAGCTCGACGTCGCCCTCGGGCTGGCCGGGCTCGCCCCGCTGGACGACTGGCGTGGCCGCGAGGACTACCGGGGGCTCGTGCTGGAAGCGACGTGGCTGGCGGTGGCGGACGCCGCCGCGGCGGCGGCGGACCTCGCCCGTGCGAAGGACTCACACGAGCCGGTCGTGCTGATCGAGGGTCTCGAGCGGTTCGTCAGCGACGACGACGGTCCCGGCGCCGCGGCCCTGATCCGCCCCCTCGAGGAGGACCTGTTCCGCTAGCGAGGCCCCGCCAGAAGCGGGCGAACTCCCGCTCGTGGCCGATGCCGGCCTCCAGCGCCAGGCGCTGGCCCTCGGGCATCTGCTCGCCGAGCTGCTCCAGCAGCGTTTCGTAGCCGGCGAGCCTGGCGGCGTGGGCCTCGAGCTGGGTTTCGGCGAGCTCCACCGGGTCGGCTCCGAAGAACAGCTTCAGGATCCCCTCGTCGCGGAGCTCGTACAACTCGCCGGCCGGCTCCGAGCGCCAGCGCGCCAGCGCCCGCCGCCCACTCGCCGTGAGCCGGTAGCTGCGCCGGCGCCGGCCCGTCTGCTCGCGGGTCTCGCTCAGCAGTCCCTCGGCGGCGAGCCGCTCGCACTCGGTGTACAGCTGCGTGTGGGGGACCGTCCAGAAGTTGCTCGTGCTCAGCGCGGCCAGCTGCTTGAGGTCGTAGGGGGTGGCCGGTTCGGCCTGCTCGATCAGCCCGAGGACGACGAACGAGGTCTGGCTCAGCCGTGGACCCGGGCGGGCACTTGACACGCCTCCCACACTAGCGTACGGTCTGAATGGTTCGATCCGCACTATCGAGCCATCCGGTACACATCAGCCACCCGGCACGAAGGAGGACTCCATGGCGTCCGCAACCACCCCCGCCAGCACCACCGTCCCCGCGCTCGGCTTCACCACGCTGGACCAGGAGAACGTGATCGACGAGCTCCCCGTCAGGGGTGAGCTGCCGCGATGGCTCGAGGGTTCGCTGCTGCGGACCGGCCCGGCGCGCTTCGAGGTGGGGGCGCAGCAGATGCGCCACTGGTTCGACGGCCTCGCGATGCTCCACCGCTTCACGATCGCCGGCGGGAAGGTCTCCTACGGCGGGCGCTATCTGGAGAGCCGTTCCTACCGCGCCGCCGAGGAGCGAGGCTCGATCGCCTACGGCGAGTTCGCCACCGACCCCTGCCGCTCGATCTTCCGGCGCGTGCAGAGCATGTTCCAAGCGGGCACCGCGCTGACCGACAACGGGAACGTCAACGTCGCCCGTCTCGGGGAGCGGTTCGTGGCGATGACCGAGACGCCGATGCCGGTGCAGTTCGACCCCCACACCCTCGGCACCGTCGGCGTCCAGCCCTACGCCGTCCCCGGCCAGCTGACCACGGCCCACCCCCATCTCGACCGCGGCGACGGAGCCATGCTCAACTACGCCGCCAAGCTCGGTCCGCGCTCGAGCTACCGCTTCTTCAGGGTCGCGCCCGGCTCCGAGGAGGCGCAGGTGATCGCCTCGGTTCCCGTCCGGGAGCCCGCCTACATGCACTCCTTCGGGCTCACCGAGCGCTACCTGGTCCTGGCCGAGTTCCCGTTCGTGGTCAACCCCCTCGAGCTCGCACTGGCGCGGCGCCCGTACATCGAGAACTACCGCTGGAAGCCCGAGCGGGGAACGCGCTTCACGCTCGTCGATCGCCGCAGCGGGGAGGTGGCCGGCACCCTGCGCAGCGAGGCCTGCTTCTCGTTTCATCACGTCAACGCGTTCGACGACGGCGAGCACGTCGTGGTCGACCTCTGCGGCTACGCCGACCCCGGCATCGTCGAGGACCTGTACCTCCAGCGGCTGCGGGCCGGCAAGCCGATCGCCAGGGCCGAGCTGATGCGCTTCCGCCTCGACCCCCGGCGGGGTTCGGTCAGCCGCGAACGACTGTCCGACGAGGACCTCGAGCTGCCGCGGATCAACTACGGGCGCTGCAACGAGCGGCCCTACCGCTACGCCTGGGGGCTCTCCTGCGGGCCCAGCGGCTTCCTCGAGCGGATCGCGAAGCTCGACACCGAGCGTCGCACGACGGCCTCGTTCGCCGAGCCGGGTCTCTACCCGGGTGAGCCGGTGTTCGTCGCCCGCCCCGGGGCCGAGGACGAGGACGACGGCGTGCTGCTCTCGGTGGCGCTCGACGCCGCCGCCGCCAGCTCGATGCTGATCGTGCTCGACGCGTCCGACCTGGAGGAGCTGGCGAGGGCCTCGCTGCCCCACCACATCCCGTTCGGCTTCCACGGCCAGTTCGACCGTTCCATCAGCGGGTAGCGGCGGCGGATCTCATAGAGGGTGGTGCGCTCGGCCGCCGGGCGCCCCGCGGCGTGGGCCGCGGCGACCAGCTCCTGCGGCTCCAGACGGGTGCCGTGGTAGCTGCCGGCAAGACGGCTGATCGACTCCTCCATCAGCGTCCCGCCGAGGTCGTTGACGCCCCACCGCAGCGACTCGGTGGCGGCCTCCAGGCCCATCTTCACCCAGCTCGCCTGCAGGCTCCCGACCGTGCGTCCCAGCGCCAGGCGGAACACGGCCGTGTGCTTGAGGTTCTCCTCGCGGGAGATCTCCTGGACTCCGTGGGTGCGCCCCAGCAGGGTCTGGAAGGGGATGAAGGACAGCGGCACGAACTCCGTGATGCCGCCCGTGCGCTGCTGCAGCTCTCGCACCACCCGCATGTGCTCGGCCAGCTCCCACGGCTCCTCGATGTGGCCGAACATGACGGTGGCCGTCGAGCGCAGCCCCGCCCGGTGTGAGGCCTCGATCACCTCCACCCACCGCGCCACCGGCAGCTTGTTGGGCGAGATCCGTTCGCGCACCCCGTCGTGCAGGACCTCCGCGGCCGTGCCCGGGGTGGACCCGAGGCCGGCCTCGCGCAGCCCCGCGAACACCTCCCCGACGCCCAGCCCCGAGATGTCGCACATGTGCGCGATCTCCATCGGGCTGTAGGCGTGGAGGTGAAGCTGGGGCGCGGCCCGCTTGGCCACACGCAGCCAGTGCAGGTAGTGCTCGAACGTCCAGTCCGGGTGGATGCCCGATTGGATGCAGATCTCGGTGGCCCCGAAGTCGACGGCCTCCGCCACCCGCCGCAGGAACTCCTGCTCGTCGTGCTCGTAGGCGTCGGGCGAGCGCTTGCCCTGGCCGAAGCCACAGAAGGCGCACCCGACCGTGCATACGTTGGAGACGTTGATGTTGCGGTTGACGACGAACGTGACCGTCTCGCCCGCGAGCTCGGCGCGGAGCTCGTCGGCGGCCTGGCGGATGTCCTCGATCGCCTCCGGGCGGGTCTCGGCGAACAGCGCCGTCAGCTCCGCGGGCTCCAGCGGCGAGCCGTCGCGGCCCCGCTGGATGGCCCCCGCCACCAGGTCGCGGCGGATCGGAGCGGGCGGCTCGGTGCGCCCCGAGCCCCGCCGCGGGATGAAGCTCCAGTAGCGCGAGCGGATCGTGTCCAGCACCGGCTCGGACAACCATTCGGGATCGATGTACTGCGGATACACGCACAGGCGCTCGGTGAGCGCATAGCCCTCCTCCTGCAGGCGTCGGCGCACCTGGTGAACCGAGGGGAACGGGTGCTCAGGGGAGATGTGGTCGCCGTTGGCGGACAGCCCGCCGAGATCCCCGGCGCCGGCGCGCACGAGCCCCACCCACCAATCGGCGAGGTTCGGCGGCACCTGCACGGTCACGTCGGGCATCAGCTCCGCGGCCTGCGCGACGAGCTCTTCCATCTCCTCCACGCTCACCGGCGTCGCCCACGCCGGCAGCGGCACGGACACGGGTGCCTCGGCCACCCCCGTCTGCCAGTAGCGGCGGGCCGCCGCGTCGGCGATCGTGGCCGGCTCGCGCCCGTAGTAGCGCTGGTGGGGCACGAAGTTCTGCAGGATCACCTCCTGCAGGTGGCCGTACTCGGCGTGCACCTCGGCCAGCGCCCGCAGTGAGGCCAGCCGCTCCTCGGGGGTCTCGCCGATCCCCACCAGGATCCCGCTCGTGAAGGGGATCCTCAGCTCGCCGGCGGCGCGGATCGTCTCCAGCCGGCTGGCCGGGTGCTTGGTCGGGGAGCCGGCGTGGACGGTATCCATCAGCCGCTCGGAGATCGACTCCAGCATCAGCCCCTGTGAGGCGCTCACCTCGCGCAGCCGAGCGAGGTCGGCGCGGGGCAGCACGCCCAGGTTGGTGTGGGGCAGCAGGCCCCGCTCGAGCGCCCGTTCGCAGGTCCACACCACGTAGCCGGTGAAATCCTCGTGCCCGTAGGAGGCGAGCCGTTCGCGGATCGCGGCGTTGACCTCCGGGCGCTCGCCGGTGAGCACGAGCAGCTCCTTGACCCGTCGCCGGGCGGCCCCGTCGAGCTGCTCGATCACCTCCTCGGGGCTGTAGAGATGCGCCCCGTGGGTGGCGAACGAGCAGTACTTGCAGTAGCAGCGGCAGGTCCTCGACAGCGACAGGGTGAGGTTGCGTGAGAAGGTGATGCGCCGGCGCATGCCCTAGGACCCCTCGCTCTCAGCGGCGCGCCGGCTCGGTGGCGTCCTCGGCGGGCACCCCCCCATTATGCTCAGGCAACGGTGAGCAGGCGACCCGGACCGCAGGTGTATCTCGCCCGTCACGGCCAGACCGCCTACAACCTCGAGGGGCGCTTTCAGGGCCAGCAGCCGATCCCCCTCGACGAGCTGGGCCGGGCCCAGGCGCGGGAGCTGGCCGAGCGGGCCGTGCCCTACGAGTTCGCGGCGCTGTGGTCGAGCCCGCTGACGCGAGCCCTCGAAACCGCCCTGATCGTCGGCCGGCGCCTCGGCCTGGACCCGCGCCAGGACTCCCGCCTGATGGAGACCGACGCGGGCGACTGGACGAACCTCAGCTTCGCCGAGGTGCGCGCCCGCGAACCCGACCGCTTCGAGCAGTTCGTGACGGTGGACCCCTCGTTCGCGTTCCCCGGCGGGGAGTCCTTCGCCGAACAGGACGTGCGGGTGGCGGCAGCGATCGCCGACGTCGAGCGGGGCCCGCTGCCCGCGCTGGTGGTGTGCCACGGGATGGTGATCCGCGCCGCCCTCGCCACCAGCGCGGGGCATCCCGTCGAGACCATCAAGCGGGTGCCCAACGGTGCCCTCGTCCCACTCGACCTCGAGGCGGCCGAACAGGCCGACCTCGGCGGCGGCACGGCCACCCTCGCCACCTAGGCGAGCCCGGCCGGCCTCAGGAGGGCACGCTCGCGCGCGCGGTCGAGTCCTCGCCGGCCACCAGCAGGAACGTGCCCCGGGAGCCTGCCCGGCGGGCTTCGCGATAGGGCCGGTAGGCCTCGCTCTCATAGAACGCCTCGACGGCCTCCCGCGAGGGCCACTCGATCAGCAGCACGATCCCGAGCGGCTGGCGCTCGCCCTCGAACAGCTCCGCGCGAGGGGTACGGGCCAGATAGCGCCCGCCGTGGGCCTCCACCATCGCCGTCACGTCGTTGACGTAGTCGCGCACCCACGACGGGTCCGTGACCTCCAGCTCGGCCACCGTGTACTGCTTCACCTAGCGAAGGATGACGCAACCGGTGCTTCCGTGGGCGATCAGCTTGCCGTCCTGGAGCGCGAACAGCCGTCCCTCCGCCGTGGCGGTGCGCGTGCCGGCGTGGACCACGGTGCCCTCGGCCAGAACGCGGCCGGTGCTCGCCCCCATCGCGCGGATGTAACGGACCTGCAGGTCCGTGGTCGTGTAGGCGGCGCCGGGGGGAAGCGTGGTGTGAACGGCGCAGCCCATACAGGAGTCCAGCAGCGTCGCGGCCACGCCCCCGTGGACCGAGCCGATCGGGTTGTACATCCACTCCGCCGGCTCCAGCGCGAACACCGCCCGCCCGCGCTCGACCTCCACCAGCGAGAAGCCGAGCAGCTGCGCGATCGGCGGCGGCGGGACGGTGCCGTCGCGGATCGCCGTCATGTACTCCTCGCCGGACCACGAGCGCGCCCGGGCGGCGCTCGCGAGCGGGTCCTGCCAGCTGAAGGTGCGGCTGCGCTCCGTCAGCTGGCTCATGGCCGCGCACCATAACACGTGAGTTGCATCATGCAACTCGCTCGCCTATGCTGGGCGGCGGATGCTCGGCCGCGAGTACCAGAACCAGTCCTGCAGCATCGCCTCGGCGCTCGAGGTGGTCGGGGAGCGCTGGTCGCTGCTGATCGTCCGTGACGTGTTCCTCGGGCTGCGACGCTTCGAGCAGATCCGGGCCGATCTCGGGATCGCCCGCAACATCCTGCAGCGGCGACTGGGCACGCTCGTCGAGCAGGGGGTGATCGAGCGGCGCCGCTACCAGGACGGGCCGCCCCGCTACGAATACCGGCTGACCGAGAAGGGCATCGACCTGTGGCCCGCGATCGTCGCGCTGATGCAGTGGGGCGACCGTCACCAGGCCCGTCCGGAGGGCCCGCCGGTGCTGATCGAGCACCGCGGCTGCGGCGGGGCGATCGACGAGCACCGCATCTGCGAGCGCTGCGGAGCCCGCCTCGGCGCACGCGACGCGTCGGCGCTCGCGGGCCCCGGAGCCGGGCCCGATCACCCGCTGCTGCGGCGACGAGGAGGCTCCCCCGGCTCCAGCAGCCGCTCCACCAGGGCGGCTCCTTCACGTGCCATCCGCGAGCGCGGTACGACGACGTCGAAACCCGCTCGTTCGGCGAGCTCGCGGACGTCCGCCTCGACGTGGGAGTAGAAGCCGAGCGTTGGCGGCCACCCGGCGGCCGCATCCGCCCGCTCCACCCGGCCCTCGCCCGAGCCCGCCCGCCCCTGCGCGAGTCGGGCCACCAGGGCGATCCCCGCCTGCGGCTCGGAGGTGAGATCGACCAGGAGCAGCTCCGGGCGGTGCTCCGCCGGCCCTTCGAGCAGCGCCTCCACCGAGGCCACGTCGGCGAGCAGCTCGAGCCGCTCACCGCCCTGCGAGAGCTGGGCCGCGAGGCGAGACCCGAACATCAGGTCGGCACACAGCGCCACGACCCGCGCCATCGCCGGCTACTGGGAGCGCAGGCGGCGGAACTCCTCGCGGGCCGACTCGGGGCGACCCCACATCGGGATCACCTCGGCGCGGCCCACCCGCGTCTCGCGCAGCGCCAGCTCGCCCTCGATGCCGGCCTGGTCGAGCAGCGACAGCGCCCCGTGCACGGTGGGCGCGGCGGCCGCGTGGCCGAAGCTGTTCGCGACCAGCAGCCGCCAGTGCCAGTCGTAGCGGGAGTACGGACGTGCGTTGCAGGTGGTGAGGTACAGGGCGGCGTCGACGTAGCGGGACTCGTCGTCGAGCCGCAGGTCGATCTCGAGGTCGGTCCAGTCCTCGGGCAGCTCGTCGAGGATCGCCTGGAAGGAGTCGGCCAAGGCCATCGCTGTCAGCAAGCCTAGCGTGGCTATTCTCGAAATCTGATGGGCGCCGCACCCCCCGGGATCGACACGCAGGAGCCGCTGGCCGCGCAGCTGGAGCTGGTCCGGGACCGAGCGGGCCTGCTCGACCGCTCCGAGCGCGGCAAGCTCGCCCTCGAGGGCCCGGACGCGATCGAGTTCCTCGAGGGCCAGGTGACCAACGAGCTCGTCGGGCTGGCCCCCGGGGAAGGGCGCTACGCGGCGTTCCTCACCCACAAGGGCAAGATGCTCGGGGACCTGCGCATCCTCGCGGTTCCCGACGGCGCGCCGGACGGGGGGATGTTGCTGCTGGACACCGAGCGGGTCGCGCTGCAGGCCCTGTTCGACATGATCCGCCGCTTCAAGGTCGGGTTCGGCGTGGAGCTGCACAAGCGCACGGTGGAGCGCTCCCTGGTGTCGCTGCTGGGACCGGGATCGGCCTCGCTGGCGGGGGTCGGGGCGCTCGCGGCCCCCGAGCACTCCAGCGCCGCGGTGATGATCGACTCGGTGTCGGCCCTGGCGGTGCGGACCGACCTCGGGGTCGACCTCGTCTGCGAGTCCTCCGAGCACGGGCGCCTGTGGGAGGCTCTGCTCGGCCGGGGGGCCGGTGCGATCGACGAACGGACGGCGGAGTGCCTGCGCGTCGAAAGCGGTCGGCCCCGCTTCGGGGTCGACATCGACGACACCGTGATCCCCCAGGAGGCGGGCCTCAACGAGCGCGCCGTGAGCTTCACCAAGGGCTGCTACGTGGGCCAGGAGACGGTGGCCCGGCTCCACTACAAGGGCCGCCCCAACCGCCACCTGCGGGGCCTGCTGCTCTCAGCGCCGGCGCCCACCACGAGCGAGCTGCGTCTCGACGGACGTGCCGTCGGCCGGCTCGGGAGCACCGCCGTCTCGCCACGTCTGGGCCCGATCGCCCTCGCGCTCGTGCGCCGCGAGGCCGAGCCCGGCAGCACGCTGGAGGTCGGCGACCGGGGCGTCAGCGCCGAGGTGGTCGAGCTCCCGTTCCCACCGGCCGGCGGCCCAGGCTAGGATTGGCGGCTCACCGGCCCTTCTACACACGAGGTTTGGAAAGACACAGTGGCGATCGACCTGCAACAGGTATCAACAGTGGACGTCGAGCCCGGCGTCCTGCCCAAGACGATGGCCGCCTGGGTCATCCGCGAGGAGCGCTTCGGCGAGCCCAAGGACGCCTTTCAGATCGAGGAGATCGAGGTGCCCGAGCCCGGCGCGTTCGAGGTGATCGTGCGGGTGATGGCGGCGGGGGTCAACTACAACAACGTCTGGGCGGCGCTCGGCGAGCCGGTGTCGGTGATGCGCTACGGCGACCACCCCCAGTACGGCCACCACATCGGCGGCTCGGACGCCTCCGGGATCGTCTGGAAGGTCGGCCCCGGGGTGACCCGCTGGAAGCCCGGAGACGAGGTCGTCGTGCACTGCAACCAGGCTTCCTACGAGGACCCCGAGGTCCACGGGCTCGACCCGCTGGCGGCCCCCTCGCAGATGATCTGGGGCTACGAGACGACGTGGGGGTCCTTCGCCCAGTTCGCCAAGGTCCAGGCCCAGCAGCTGCTGCACAAGCCGCCGGCGCTGACGTGGGAGGAGGCGGCCTCCTACGGGCTCGTCTACTTCACCGCCTGGAGGATGCTGATCACCCGCTGCAAACTGCAGGCCGGCAACAACGTCCTGATCTGGGGTGCGGCCGGCGGCCTCGGTGTGTTCGCGACCCAGATCTGCAAGGCCGCCGGCGCCAACTGCGTGGGCGTCGTCTCCTCGGCCGAGAAGGGCGAGTTGGTCAAGCGCCTCGGCGCCGAGGACTACATCGACCGCAACGAGTTTGCCGGGATGATGCGCAAGGGGGGCGAGACGCCCGACGAGGAGGCCGCCCGCTTCAAGGTCGCCCGCGGCTTCGCCAAGCGGGTCAAGGAGATCCTCGGCGACGCTCCCGACATCGTCTTCGAGCACGTCGGCAAAGCCACCTTCCCGACCTCGGTGTTCACCGTCAAGCCGTTCGGGAAAGTCGTGATCTGCGCCGGCACCACCGGCATCGACGTGGACTTCAACGTCGCCTACCTGTGGATGCGCCAGAAGGAGATCCTGGGCTCGCACTTCGCCAACGCCTACGAGGCCACGAAGGCCAACGAGCTGATCGAAAGCGGTGTGATCAGGCCGGTGCTGTGGCGCACGCTCGGCTTCGAGGGCGTCGCCGAAGCCCACCAGCTGATGAGGGAAAACAAGCACCTCGGCAAGATCTCGGTGCTCGTGGGGGCCGAGACCGAGGGCGAGGGCGCCACCGCCGAGGGGCCCGGCGCGATTCATGCGGAGGTCGGTGCCTGATGGCCGGAATCGTGATCGTCCCGTGGTACGCGACGGGCTTTCGCTCGAACAACTTCGACCAGGACCTGCAGGAGGTCGCGGCCACCGCGCTCCGCTACGGGGCCACCTCCTACGCCGTCTACCGCTCGCGTTCGGACGCCTACAAGTTCCAGCAGATGGCGGGCTTCGCGGAGAAACTCGACTGGGAGCGCTACTGGGAAGGGCCCGAGATGACCTACTTCCGCACGGTCCACTCGAGCTGGTATCAGGTGCCGGTCCTCTACGACTGGTGGGACCTGCAGGTGTTCGGCGCCACCGATGACGGCGAGCTGCTGGGTGGGAACGGCCACGGGAACGGCCACGGCCGGGTCCTCGGCGACGTCACCTAGGAGGATGCGGGCGCCGATGCGGGCGCCTCGCGGGCGCCTGATCGCCGGGGCGCCAGGCGGACCGGCGGCCGCGGCATGTCAGCCCCGCTCAAGCGGGGCCATCGTGAGGCCCGCGCCCTTCAGCTGCTCCCAGTAGAGCTCGGCGGTCTCCTGCATGCCGCTGTAGACGATCGCCTGACCGCTGTTGTGGATCACCTCGGCGATCTGCATGCCGCGGTCGTGGGAGACGCCGGGGATGAAGCGGGCGAGGGTGCGGGCGACGTGCTCGAAGGTGTTGTGGTCGTCGTTGCGGACGATCACCCGCCAGGAGTCGCCGGTGCCGGCACCGGGCCCCGAGGTGCGCGGCCGGGTCAGGGTCTCGGGCATCTGCGCGGCAGGATAAAGGCGGCGCTGCGGCCGTACAATGGCTGCATGAGCGGTGAGCGTCCCGCACGCCTGCCCGAGCGTGACCGGCCATGGATGATGCGCACCTACGCCGGTCATTCGACCGCCAAGGCGTCCAACGAGCTCTACCGGCGCAACCTCGCCAAGGGCCAGACCGGCCTGTCGATCGCCTTCGACCTGCCCACGCAGACGGGCTACGACCCCGACGACGAGCTGGCCCGGGGGGAGGTCGGCAAGGTCGGCGTCCCGGTCTCCCACCGGGGGGACATGGCGGTGCTGATGGATGGGATCCCGCTCGACGAGATGAACACGTCGATGACGATCAACGCCACCGCCGCCTGGCTGCTCGCGCTCTACATCGTCGCCGCCGAGGAACAAGGGGTCTCCGAGGACAGGCTCCAGGGCACGACCCAGAACGACATCATCAAGGAGTTCCTGGCCCGTGGCACCTACGCCTTCCCGCCCGCGCCCTCGATGAGGCTGACCGCCGACATGATCGCCTACACGGTCGAGCACGTCCCCCGCTGGAACCCGATCAACATCTGCTCCTACCACCTGCAGGAGGCCGGTGCCACGCCGGTGCAGGAGATCGCCTACGCGATGAGCAACGCGATCGCGGTCCTCGACGCTGCCCGTGAGCGGGTGGCACCGGAGCGCCTGGAACAGGTCTTCGGACGGATCTCGTTCTTCGTCAACGCCGGCGTGCGGTTCATCGAAGAGCACGCCAAGCTGCGCGCGATGTCGCTCCTGTGGGAGCAGCTCGGCAGCGAGCGCTACGGCGTGCAGGACCCCCGCCACCTGCGCTTCCGCTATGGCGTGCAGGTCAACTCGCTGGGGCTGACCGAGGTCCAGCCCGAGAACAACGTCCAGCGGATCGTGCTCGAGGCGCTGGCGGTGACGCTCGGCCGCGACGCTCGCGCCCGCGCGATCCAGCTGCCGGCGTGGAACGAGGCGCTCGGGCTGCCGCGGCCGTGGGACCAGCAGTGGTCGTTGCGGATCCAGCAGGTGCTGGCCTACGAAACGGACGTCCTCGAGTACGGGGACATCTTCGAGGGCTCGAAGGTGATGGATGCGCTCGTGGAGGAGCTGCTGGAGGGGGCCAGGGCGGAGATGGACGTGGTCGCAGAGCAGGGCGGCGCCGTCGAGGCCGTCCCCTACATGAAGGCGGCCCTGGTGGACTCCCACCGCGAGCGGCTGCGGCGGATCGAGAGCGGCGAGCAGGTCGTGGTCGGCCAGAACCGCTTCGAGGAGACCGAGGAATCGCCCCTCACGGCCGACGCCGAGGGCGGCATCCTGGTGGTCGACCCGGCGGTCGAAGCCGAGCAGGTGCTGGAGGTTCAGGAATGGCGCTCCAAACGTGACCAGGCAGCCGTGCGAGCGGCTCTCGGGCAGCTCGCCGAGGCGGCCCAGGACCAGAGCGGAGCCGTGAACCTGATGGTCCCCACGATCGCCGCCGCGCGGGCCGGGGCGACCACCGGCGAGTGGGCGGCGACGCTGCGCGGGGTGTTCGGGAGCTACCGGGCGCCAACGGGCGTCGGGGAGGCCAGCGCCGGCAGCTCCAACGGCGAGCTCGCCGAGCTGCGGGCCGACGTCGAGCGCCTCCAGGAGCAGCTCGGACGGCGTCCGAAGATGCTGGTCGCCAAGCCCGGCCTCGACGGTCACTCCAACGGCGCCGAGCAGATCGCCCTGCGGGCCCGCGACGCCGGCATGGACGTCGTCTACGACGGGATCCGCCTGACGCCCGCCCAGATCGCGGCCTCGGCCCTCCAGGAGGGGGTGCACGTGATCGGCCTCTCGATCCTCTCCGGCTCGCACCGCGAGCTGATCCCGGCGGTGATGGAGGCGCTGCGCGAGCGCGGCGTCCAGGCCCCGGTGATCGTCGGCGGCATCATCCCCGAGCAGGACGTGCCCGAGCTGCTCCAGGCCGGCGCGGCCGCCGTCTACACGCCGAAGGACTTCGACATCACGCGCATCATGCGCGAGATCGTGGCGCTCCTTGCCGCGGAAGCAGAGCGCCCGGCGCTCGCCGCCGGCAGCGCGCCGGCGTGAGCGGGGACGGCGCGGCGCTCGCCGCGCGTCTGCGCGGGCGTGACCTCAGCGCCGCCCCGGCGGCTCTCAACCTGCTCGAGAGCAGCGGCCCCGAGGACCGCGTGCAGGCGGACACGCTCCTGACGGCGCTGGGGCCGGGGGCGCTGGGCGAGGAGGCACCGGGACACGTGATCGGGGTGACCGGGCCGCCGGGTGCGGGCAAGTCGACGCTGCTGTCGGCGCTGCTGGCGGGGTGGCGCGCCCGCGGTCGGACCGTCGCCGTGCTGGCTGTGGACCCGAGCTCACGGCGCTCGGGAGGATCGCTGCTGGGGGACCGCGCGCGGATCGACGTCGACGCCGGCGACGACGGGGTCCTGATCCGCTCCAGCGCGGCCGGAGAACGCCTCGGCGGGCTGGCCCGCTCGACCCCCGCGGCCGCCGAGGCGCTCGCGGTGGCCTTCGACGTGGTGGTGATCGAGACGGTCGGCGTGGGGCAGGCCGAGACCGACGTGGCCGAGGCCGCGGACACGGTGGTGGTGGTCGTCCAGCCCGGGGCCGGCGACGCGCTGCAGTTCCTGAAGTCGGGGATCATGGAGGTTCCGGACCTGCTCGTGGTCACCAAGGCGGACCTCGGCCGGCTGGCGGTCGCGGCCCGCCGCGACCTGGCCGCGGCGCTGCGCTCGCTCGGCGCCCACTCCACGCCGCTGCTGGCGGTCTCCTCGGTCCCCCCCACGAGCGGCATCGAGGAGCTGCTCGACGCCCTCGAGCGTCACCGCCGCGAGATCGACCTCGGCGCCCGCCGCACCGGTGCCCGTCGCACCCGGGCCCTGCGGGAGTTCCTCGCCGAGTACGGCGAGCGGGGGTTGCGGGGGATCGGCGGTCGCGCCGCGGCCGAAAGGGTGCTGGCCGACCAGGACCCGGGAGCCGAGGTCCCGTCGCTGATGGCCGCCCTCGAGCGCTCACTCGAAGGCTGAGCCGCCGCCGGCGCGGCGGCGCCCGGGGCCCGGGCCGGCGCCGGGGGCGCGCGCCGGCGCCGGGGACCGGGCTCCCATATGCTCATCCGCGGGCATGGCGACCGGGTGCTTCATCTCGACCGGGCGCTCGCTGAGCCAGGCGCTCGAGCGGGTCGCGCTGGCCGACTCGCTCGGCTATGAGGCCGTGTACACGACCCACACCGCCGGGCGGGACTCGCTCACCGTGCTCGCCGCCTACGCACTCTCGAGCACGCGGGTCATGATCGGCACCGGCGTGGTGCCGATCTACTCGCGCACGCCCGCCACGATGGCCCAGACGGCGGTGACCCTCGACGAGCTCTCGCAGGGGCGCATGCGGCTGGGGCTCGGCGTCTCCCACCGCCCGGTGGTGGAGGCGTGGCACGGCCAGTCGATCGACCGGCCCGTGGCGGAGATGCGCGAGTACGTGGCGATCCTGCGGGCCATCTTCGCCGGTCAGGACCCGCCCCAGGGGGGCAAGTGGAGCACGAGCTTCCACCTGCACGGTGTGCCGGTCCGCAGCGAGCTGCCGATCTACCTCGCCGCCCTCTCCCCCGCGATGCTGCGCCTCGCCGGCGAGATCGCCGACGGCGTGATCCTGTGGCTGTGCAACCCCGGCTACATCGAGCGGGTGGTCGTGCCCGAGCTCGCCGAGGGCCGTCGCCGGGCGGGCCGGGAGGGAGACGGGATCGACATCGTCGCCGCCGTCCCCAGCGCCCTCACCGACGATCGCGAGCCTGCCTACGAAGCGATGCGCCGCGATCTGCTGACCTACCTCTCGCTGCCCTTCTACCGGGCGATGATCGAGCGCAGCGGCTTCGGCGCGGACGTCGAGGCCTTCGACGCGGCGGCCGGCGATCCGCAGGCGATGCAGGCCGCGATCTCCGACTCGTTCCTGGAAGAGCTCACCGCCGTCGGCCCGGCCGAGACGGTACGCGCCGGGGTCGAGCGCTACCGGGAGGCGGGCGCCGGCTCGCCGTGCATCGGCCCGATCCCGGGCAGCGACTTCGACGCCACGCTACGCGCGGTCGCCGCCTGAGGCCCGACCGGCAGGCGAACGGCGCGTAACGCAGCGCCGGCGCGCAAGAACTGCTAGGGACAGCAGATGATCGTGCTCTTGGTGTTCGCGGTGCTCGCTGGGGCCGGTACGGCCCTGTCGCCGTGCGTGCTGCCCGTGCTCCCAGCCCTGCTCTCGGCGAGCGGCGTCGGGGGACGCCGGCGGCCGCTGGGGATCGTGATCGGGCTGTCGCTGACGCTGGCCGTCACGATCGTCGGTCTGGCCAACCTGGTGAGCGGCGTCGGCGAGGGGAGCGGCGTGTTGCGCGACCTTTCGATCGCCGTGCTGCTGGTGTTCGGCGTGAGCCTGCTGGTGCCGGCCCTGTCGGACCGGATCGAGGCGCCGCTGTCGCGGCTCGCGCGCTTCGGCCCTCGCTCCCGCGGAGACGGGTTCCGTTCGGGGCTGCTCGTGGGGGGAGCGCTCGGCTTCGTGTACACCCCCTGCGCCTCCCCGATCCTGGCGGCGGTGATCACCGTCAGCGCGGTGAGCGGACGAACGATCCTGCTGGCGGCGGCCTACGCGGCCGGCTCGGGCGCCGTCCTGTTCCTGCTGGCGTTCGGCGGCAGGAAGGTCTTCGACCGGGTGCGCCGGGCCGGACGGGGGCCCGCTCTGCAGCGAGCGCTCGGCCTGGTGATGATCGCCACCGCCGTGCTGCTGGCGACGAGCCTGAACCTGAAGTTCGGCGAATTCGTCGCCAAAGAAATCCCCGACGTCAACCTCACGGCGGGCCTCGAGTGCTCGCCCACGGTCACCAACCGCCTGCCGCAGATCACCGGTCACAAGGCCCGCTTCACCGCCGCCAACGGGTCCTCGTCGTGTGGAGGGAGCGGCTCGGCGGCGCACCTCTCCGCGGCGGGTCCCGCCGCCAGCCAGGAAACCCTGCTGGCCGACGCACGGTCGCTGCCGATGGCCGGGATGGCTCCCGAATTCACCGACACCGAGCGCTGGTTCAACACCCCCGAAGGCCGTCCCCTGACGCTCGCCTCGCTGCGGGGGAGGGTCGTGCTGGTGGACTTCTGGACCTACACCTGCATCAACTGCATCCGCACGCTCCCGTACCTGAAGGCGTGGGATGCCGCCTACCGACGTGACGGCCTCACGATCGTCGGGGTCGAGACCCCCGAGTTCTCCTTCGAGAAGGACGCCGCCAACGTCGAAGACGCGATCCAGCAGTTCGGGATCCGCTACCCGGTCGTGCAGGACAACGAAATGGGCACCTGGGACGCCTACGGGAACGAGTACTGGCCCGCCGACTACCTGATCGACGCCCACGGCCAGGTCCGCTACGCGGCCTTCGGAGAGGGTGACTACGGCAAGACCGAAACCGCGATCCGGGCGCTGCTGGCGGCGGCCGGGGCCAAGGTCGGAGCCCACAGCCACGCGACCGGCGTGGTCGTTCCCTCCGAAGTGGCCACGCCCGAGACCTACCTCGGTACCAACCGCGCCGAAGGCTGGGTCCAGGGTCCCTTCTCGGGCCTGCACAACTACGGCTCGCCCCCCTCCGGCCCGCTGGGGCTCAACAGCTTCGCCTTCAGCGGCAGCTGGCGGATCCAAGGCCAGCCCGCGGAAGCCGTCTCGAACGCCGGCATCGACGTCGGCTTCAAGGCCAAGAACGTGTACCTCGTGCTCAGCTCGCCGGGGGAACAACCGCTGCCGGTGAAGGTGCTGCTGGACGGGCATCCGATCTCGGCGGCCGACTCCGGGGCCGACGTCCACGGAGGCGTGGCCACGGTCCGCCGCCAGCGGCTGTACTGGCTCGTCTCGCTGCCGGGCGACCAGCGCCACCAGCTCTCACTGCGCTTCGCCGACGGCGTCACCGGCTACGCCTTCACGTTCGGCTGACCCACCCGCGCCAGGAGGCCGGCCGGTGGGCGCGAATACAATGGTCGGCATGGAGGGCTCGATGGCCGAGACCAGCGCACGGAGCTGGCTACGTTGCTACCGCTGCTGGTCGCGGGACCTCGAGGTGCAGGTCCACTATGAGGGCATCCACAAGATCGACCCGGACACCGGCGAGCGGGCCGAAGTGGTGGACGAGCTCCAGGAGGCGGTGGTGCAATGCCTGGAGTGCATGCACGACCAGCCCCACCTCGGCTTCAACAACGGCCGCGTCGAGCCGGTGGAAGACCGCTGGGAACGGATGATCGCCGGAACCCCCTGGGTGGCCTCGTGCACGGTCGCGGTGGACGCCGACGACGTCGAGAGCTGCTCCGGGCCGGAGGCCGGGGACGCCCTCTCCTACGCCGCCTTCGGCGACCATGGGGTGAGGGAGTTCTTCACCCATGTCCGCTTCCACAAGCACGAGGACGACTCGCGGATCATCGTGCACCTGCTGGTCGAGCTCTACGCCCGCTCGCTCGAGGAGGCCACCGACGTGCTCGAGTCGGCGGCCCGAGGTGCACTCACGATCACCTCGCTGGCGGAGGAGTCGCGACCGCCGGCAGCCGCGAGCGAAGCCCACGGCCACGAATAGCGGGACTCGCTAGGCCGGTAACTGCCAGGACCCGGCCGTCGCTGGGCCGGTCGCTGCTCAGGCCAGTCGCTGCTCGAGCTCGCGCAGCTGTGCGTGGAGCTCATCGGGGAGGTTGTCGAAGCGAGCGTAGTGCTCGTGGAACTGCGGCAGCTGGGCGCGCCACTCGGCATTGTCCACGCGCAGCAGCTCGGAGACCTGCTCGTCGGTGATCTCCAGGCCGCGGGTGTCGATCCCCTCGACCCCCACCGGAGGAACGAAGCCGATCGGGGTCTCCTTGGCGGCTCCATGGCCGGCGCAGCGGGCGAACACCCAGGAGAGCACGCGCGAGTTCTCGCCGAAGCCCGGCCACAGGAAGCTGCCGTCCTCATCCTTGCGGAACCAGTTGACGTAGAAGATCTTCGGGAGCTTCGCCCCGGAGGTACGCCCGATCTTCAGCCAGTGGCCGAAGTAGTCGGCCATGCTGTAGCCGAGGAACGGGAGCATTGCGAAGGGGTCGAAGCGCAGCTCGCCGACGGTGCCCGCGGCCGCGGCCGTCTTCTCAGATCCCATCACCGAGCCGAGGAAGACCCCGTGCTCCCAGTCCAGGGCCTCGGTCACGAGCGGCACCACGGTCGAGCGGCGCCCCCCGAACAGCATCGCGTCGATCGGGACCCCGGCCGGGTCCTGCCACTCGGGGGCGATCGCCGGCGTCTGGTCGGCGCGGACGGTGAAGCGGGCGTTGGGGTGGGCGGCGGGCGTCTCGGAAGCGGGCGTCCAGTCGTCGCCCCGCCAGTCGGTCAGATGCTCCGGGGGCTCCTTGGTGAGCCCCTCCCACCACACGTCGCCGTCGTCGGTCTTGGCGCAGTTGGTGAAGATCGCGTCGTGGGAGACCATCTTGATCGCGTTCGGGTTGGTCTTCTGGCCCGTCCCCGGGGCCACCCCGAAGAACCCCGCCTCGGGGTTGATCGCGTACAGCCGCCCGTCCTCGCCGAACTTCATCCAGGCGATGTCGTCGCCGATCGTCTCGACCTTCCAGCCCTCCAGCGTGGGGATCAGCATCGCCAGGTTGGTCTTGCCGCAGGCGCTCGGGAAGGCGCCGGTCACGTACTTGACCTCCCCCTCCGGCGAGGTCAGCTTGAGGATCAGCATGTGCTCGGCCATCCAGCCCTCGTCGCGGGCCATCACCGACGCGATCCGCAGGGCGAAGCACTTCTTGCCCAGCAGCGCGTTACCGCCGTAGCCCGAGCCGTAGGACCAGATCTCGCGCGTGTCCGGGAAGTGGACGATGTACTTGTTATCGGCGTTGCACGGCCACGGCACGTCGGGGACGCCCTCGGCCAGCGGCATCCCCACCGAGTGCAGGCACGGCACGAACGGACCACCGGCGCCGAGGGCGTCGAGCGCGCCCTTGCCCATCCGGGTCATGATCCGCATCGACACCGCCACGTAGGTGGAGTCGGTCAGCTGGACGCCGATGTGGCTCTTGTCCGAGCCCAGGGGCCCCATGCAGAAGGGCACCACGTACATCGTGCGCCCCCGCATCGAGCCGGCGAACAGCTCCGTCAGGGCCTCGCGCATCTCGACGGGATCCCGCCAGTTGTTGGTCGGCCCCGCTTCCTCCTCGGTGGCGGTGCAGATGAAGGTCCGGTCCTCCACCCGGGCCACGTCGCCGGGATCCGACAGCGCCAGATAGGAGTTCGGGCGCTTGGCGTCCGAGAGGCGCTCGAAGGTGCCCGCCTCGACGAGCTCGGCGCACAGCCGCTCGTACTCCTCGGCCGACCCGTCACACCACCGGACCTCGTCCGGTTCGGTCAGGGCGGCCATCTCCTCGACCCACGCCAGCAGACGCTCGTGCTTGGTAGGGGCGGGAAGGGTCGTGTCCATCGCTGCTGGCGGCTCCTGTAGTTCGCTGTCGTCACCGGCGCCCGGCTGACGGGCGCCGCCGGCGGAAGCTCGTGGTCCGCCGAACCAAAAAAACGCCCATCGGGGCGATGGCTAAAGCGTATCGCAGGACCACCCGGCTCCCCAGCCGGATGGCCCAAGGTCGCGCCGGCCGGGCTCGAAACCGGCCCGCCGGCCGGCCGCGCCCTCAGGCGGAGCCGTTGCTCGAGGGAGTGCCGGCGCTGCCCGAGGCGGTGCCGGGGTTGCGGCGGGGCACCAGCACGAGGCGCTTGAACTCGGCCACCAGGACCCCGTCCTGGTTGAGCACGCGGGTGTGGACCCTGACCGTGCCCCGGTCGGGCTTGGACTGGGACTCGCGCTTCTCCAGCACCTCCGACTCGCAGTAGAGCGTGTCGCCGTGGAAGACGGGGGCGGGATGCTTCAGTTCTTCGGTCGCCAGGTTGGCAATCGCCTTGCCGCTCACGTCGCTGACCGACATGCCCAGGGCGAGCGAGTACACCAGGGGACCCACGACGACGTTCCGTCCCTGCTGGGAGGCACGGGCGTAGACGTCGTTGATGTGGAGCGGGTGGTGGTTCATGGTCAGCAGGCAGAACAGGTGGTCGTCGGCCTCGGTGACGGTCTTGGCCGGCCAGTGCTTGTACACGTCGCCCACTTCGAACTCCTCCAGGTAGCGTCCGTAGGGGTGGGCCCCGCTGGCCTCGCGGGCGGCCTGATCGGTCTCGACTGCGTCTCTCTCGGCGGCTTGGGTGTCGCTCATGGACTCAACTCTAGCCGTCCGCTCCAGGCCGGCGCGCCCTCGGCCGCGGCGATCACGGTTGAGGGGGCCCACATCCGGGCAGTGGTACGGTCGGCCGCCACCGACGAGAAAGGGGGAGCTCATGAAGAGCTTTCTGACCGCTGCCGTCGCCGTTTCGCTGCTTGTCGCAGCCCCTGCGGCGGGCGCGGAAGTGACGCAGAGCCAGAGCATCGACACCGTCAGCGTGGTGGGGATCGGACGGGTGCCGATCTCGCCGACGGCCAATCCCGTGGAAGCCGACACCGCCTACCACGCCGCCATGGTCCAGGCCGTCGGGGACGGGCTGCTGAAGGCCCAGATGGTCGCCGGCGCCGCCGGCGCCAAGGTCGGCCCGATCGAGGCCATCAGCGAGGCCGGCAGGCAGGAGATCGAATGCAAGAACGCCGCCGGTGAAAGCGGGCGCGGCGACTACAAAGGTTCCGAACCGGACTCGGGAACGGCGGGGCCGCCGACGATCGCGGTCGAGCCGACCGCCGCGCCGAGGGCGGTGGTCGTAGCGGTGTCGCAGAAACCGAAGACCGGCAAGAAGAAGGGCAAGAGCCACCGTCGCATCAAGCGCAAGCACCACGCACCGATCGCCAGAGAGGCCGCGGAAGGCGGCCCGGTGAGCTGCGAAATCAGCAGCGAACTGACGCTTATCTACGCCCTCGAGGTCCCCAGCTGAGGACCGACGGCCGGGTGCGTCCGCCCCGCGCGGGCGCGCCCGTCCGCCACCCCGGCGGCTGACCCGTCGGCCGCCAGCCGCCGAACCACACCGCCCCGGTCAGCGGGGCGCTCGCGGCTCCTATCCTCGATACTGACCCCCCGGCGGGCAGTCCGCCGCAGCGAATTCACCATCAGGAGAGCCCTTGCGCAACCCCCGAGACTTCTTCAAGCCACTGGCCATCGGCGCCCCCGAGCCGGCCCGCGAGATCCCCTTCAAGCCCTCGCGGATGATCCACTTCCTCGACTTCTCCAACGAGAAGATGGTCGCGAAGGTCCCCGACATCGCCCCCACCGTCGACATCCTCCTGGGCAACCTCGAGGACGCCGTCCCGGTGGACCGGAAGGTGGCCGCTCGTGAAGGGCTGATCAGGGTCGGCCGGGATATGGACCTCGGCGAGACGGCCCTCTGGACACGGGTCAACGAGCTCGCCTCGCCGTGGGTGCTCGACGACATCACCCAGCTCGTGGAAGCGATCGGCGACAAGCTCGAGGTGATGATGATCCCCAAGGTCGAGGGGCCCTGGGACATCCACTACGTCGACCGCCTCCTGGCTCAGCTCGAGGCCCGCCACGAACTCGACCACCCGATCCTGATCCACGCGATCCTCGAGACGTCGCAGGGGGTCGCCAACCTCGAGGAGATCGCCTCCGCCTCCCCCCGCATCCAGGGGATGAGCTTCGGGCCCGCCGACCTGGCGGCGTCGCGGCGGATGAAGACGACCAGGGTCGGCGGCGGGCACCCCGGCTACCGCACGATCGCCGACCCCGACCCGCAGAACCCCGACGCTCCCCGTCCCAGCTACCAGCAGGACCCGTGGCACTACTCGATCGCCCGCATGGTCGACGCCTGCACGTCGGTCGGGGCGCTGCCCTTCTACGGCCCCTACGGCGACATCCGTGACGAGGAGGGCTGCGAAACCCAGTTCCGGGCCGCGTTCCTGCTCGGGTGTGTGGGCGCGTGGTCGCTGCACCCGGCGCAGATCGCGATCGCCAAGCGGGTGTTCTCGCCCGATCCCGAGGAGGTCGCCTTCGCGAAGAAGGTGATCGAGGCGATCCCCGACGGCCGTGGCGTGCACATGATCGACGGCAAGATGCAGGACGACGCCACCTGGAAGCAGTGCAAGGTGATGGTCAACCTCGCCGAAATGCTCGCCCGCAAGGATCCCGAGCTGGCAGAGGCCTACGGGTTCACCCCGGCCGCCGTATGAGGTTCTTCGAGTACGAGGCCAGGGAGCTCGTCAGGCGGGCCGGCATCCCGGTGACCGACTACGGGTTCACGACCGACGCCGAGGAGGCCGGCGAGATCGCGGCCCGCATCGGCGGTCCGGTGGTGATCAAGTCACAGGTCCTCAGCGGCGGACGCATGAAGGCCGGCGGGGTGAAGTTCGCCGACAACCCCGAGGAGGCCGTCGCCCACGCCCGCGACATCCTCACGCTGGAGATCAACGGGCACATGCCGAGGGGCGTGCTCGTCGACCCACGGGCCGAGGTCGAGCAGGAGTACTACGCGGGCGTCGTCTGGGACGGCACCCGCAAGCAGCCGGTGATCATCTTCTCTCCCGTCGGCGGCATCGACATCGAGCAGGTCGCCGAGGAGCAGCCCGAGAAGGTCGGCCGGCGGCACTTCTCCAACATCCTCCCGTTCAGTGAGTTCATCGCCAAGGAGGCGATCGCCTCCAGCAGCGTCACCGGGCCGGCCCTGAACAAACTCGTCCCGATCGTCACCCGGCTCGCGCGGATGTTCGTCGAGAACGACATGGTGCTGGCCGAGATCAACCCCCTCGGCAGGCTCGCCGACGGGTCGTTCGTCGCCCTCGACGCCCACATGGACATGGAGAACGAGGCCCGCCCGCGACACGAACGGCTGCTCGGTGAGCTCGGTGTCGGCAAGGAGGAGACCCGCCAGGCGAGGGAGCCGACGCCGTTCGAGCTGGCCGGCGAGCAGATCGACTCCAGCGACCACCGGGGGGTCGCCGGCAACGTGACCGAGTTCGACGGCAACCTCGGGCTGGTGATCGGCGCCGGGGGTGGATCGCTGACGCTGTTCGACGCCGTCCGGGCCCACGGCGGGCGCCCCGCCAACTACTGCGAGATCGGGGGCAACCCCTCGGTCGCCAAGGCCTGCGGGCTGACGAAGCTGGTGCTCTCCAAGCCGGGCGTGGACAAGATCGCGGTGATGATGTCGATCGTGTCCAACACGCGCGTGGACATCGTTGCCCGGGGCGTCATCAAAGCCTGCCTGGAGCTCGACTTCGACCCGGCCGAGAAGATCGCGATCTTCCGCATCCCGGGGGCCTGGGAGGAAGAGGGCTTCAAGATCCTCGATCGCTACGGCGTCGACTACGCCGACCGCAGCGTGTCGCTCAACGAGGCGGCCCGCAGGGCAGTGGAGAAGATCCAGGGCGCCGGCGCCGCGGCCACGCCCCCCCAGAGCGAGGCTCCGGCCTGATGTCGATCCTGATCGACGCGGACACCACCTTCATCGTCCAGGGGATCACCGGCCGCGAGGCGGTGAACCTGACCCGCGAGTGCCTCGACTACGGCGCCGGCGCCAAGATCGTCGGCGGCGTCACCCCGGGGCGGCTGGGCCGCGAGGTCCACGGTGTCCCGGTGTTCGACACCGTGGCCCAGGCGGTCGAGCATCACGGGGGCCCGATCGACGGCTCGGTCGTCACCGTCCCCCCCGCGTTCACCCGCGACGCCGTGTTCGAGGCGCTCGACAACGGCATCAAGCTGGTCGTGATCGTCACCGAGCGGATCCCCCGCCGCGACGTGGCGGCGATGGTCGACCTCGCCCGCCTGCGGGGGGCGCGCATCATCGGCCCCAACTGCCTCGGGATCATCGTCCCCGACGTGATCAAGATGGGCGGCATCGGCGGCCCCGCCAAGAACGCCGCCCAGGCCTACACCCCCGGGCCGATCGGCGTGATCTCACGCTCGGGGGGAATGACGACCGAGATGTCCTCCACGCTCTCGGCCGCCGGCCTCGGCCAGTCGGCCGCCGTCTCGATCGGCGGCGACGCCATCATCGGCTCCACCTATGCCGAGCTGATGCCCCTGTTCGCCGCCGACCCCAAGACCCGGGGGATCGTCATCTACACCGAGCCGGGAGGGCGGATGGAGGCCGAGCTGGCCGCCTGGACGCTGGCCCGGGAGGAGTCCGAGCGACTCCCGATCGTCGCCTTCATGGCCGGCCGCTTCATGGACGAGATGCCGGGGATGAGCTTCGGCCACGCGGGCACGATCGTGGAAGGCAAGGAGGACACCGCCTCGGAGAAGATCGCCCGCCTCGCCCACGCCGGCATCGAGGTCGCCGAGCGCATCGAGGACATCCCGGAGATGATCGGCTCGCGGATCGCGGCCGGCGCCTCGGCCGGCAACGGGGCCGGAGCACCGCGATGAGAAAGGACGGCATCTTCATCGCCGTGGAGGTCGACGACGCCCTCGCCGGCGATGCGCAGCTGGCCCACGCGCTCGCCGAAGCGTGCCCGGTCGACATCTTCGCCGAGACCAGTGACGGGAGCCTCGAGATCGTGCAGGAGAGCCTCGACGAGTGCGTGCTCTGCAGGCTCTGCCTGGACGCCTCGCCCGAGGGAGCCGTGCGCGTGCTCAAGCTGTATGACAACGAGGCGATACTGGCCTAGACTCCCGGCAGGGAAGGGATTCACCCGGAGTCGACCAAGGCCATGAACGAGAACTTCTCACTGATCGTGATGTGCCTGTTCCTGCTCGGCTCGCTGGCGTTCCTGGCCGAGCAGCTGACCGCCTACCACTGACACGGACCCGGCCGCGAACGAGCCCCGCGGGCCTCGCTGCGGGATCAAGCCCGTCGCCGGACCGCTGCGTCTACGCGTGCTTGCGGGCCTTGGGCGTGCGTTCGCGCTCCTGCTGGCGCTCGACCACGTTCGTGATCAGCTTCAGGAACTGCTCGGGACCGGAGGCCTTGGCCTGGCCGTAGGTGAAGGCCTCGACCCAGTCGGGAACCTTCCCCTCGCGGGCCATCACGTTGAAGAACTCGCGGCGCATGTCGACGTGTACGCGGGCGTCGAGGGCGGCGTCCTTGGTCACCTTCACTCCCGGCATCTCGAGGCGGAACTCCTGGGTGTCCCCCCGCCCTCGCAGCGCGACGCCGACGACGAGCTTGATCGGCTCGAGCGCCGGCACTTCCTCGAGGAAGCGCCTGGTGGCCTGCTCGATCAGCTGGCGGGCGTCATCGGACAAGGCGGCCCTCCGAGCTGGTGATTGGCCTTCCGGTGAGCGTGGCCGCCCCTAGATCTTGTGCCGTTGCAGGAGCTTGCGGCCGATCACCATGCGCTGGATCTCGGAGGTTCCCTCTCCGATCAGCAGCAGCGGCGCGTCCCGGTACAGACGCTCGATCTCGTACTCCTTGGAGTACCCGTAGCCGCCGTGGATGCGCAGCGATTCCTCGACGCAGAAGCGCCCCGCCTCGGAGGCGAACAGCTTCGCCATCCCGGCCTCGAGGTCGGACCGCTCGCCGGCATCCTTCAGGCGGGCCGCGCGCATCGTCAGCAGCCGCGCCGCCTCGACCTGGGTGCCCATGTCGGCGAGCTTGAACTGGATCGCCTGGTGCTCGGCGATCGGCTTGCCGAAGGTCTTGCGCTCCTGCGAGTAGCGCAGGGCCAGCTCGAGCGCGCGCTGCGCGATCCCGACGCCGCGGGCGGCGACGTTCACACGGCCGACCTCGAGCGCGTCCATCATCTGTGCGAAGCCCTTGTTGAGCCCCGCCTGCTCGCCGCCCAGGACGTTCTCGGCGGGGCACTTGTAGCCGTCGAACACGAGCTCGGTCGACTCGACGCCCTTGTAGCCCAGCTTCTTGATCTTGGGAGGCACGATCAGTCCCGCGAAGGGCCCCGTGTTCTCTGACACACCCGGCTCTTTTTCGGCGATGAAGCAGGTCATGCCCTTGTGGCGCGGCTCGGCGTCGGGGTCGGTCTTGACGAGCACGAACACGAGCGTCGAGAGCAGGCCGTTGGTGACCCACATCTTCTGCCCGTTGATCTCGTAGTTGCCGTCGTCGAGCTTGCGCGCCGAGGTTTTGATCGCCTGCACGTCGGAGCCGAGCTCGGGCTCGGACAGCGAGAAGGCCGCGCGGATCTCTCCCGTGGCCATCCGCGGGAGGTACTTCTGGCGCTGCTCCTCGGTGCCGAACTTCATCAGCAGGTAGGAGCCGATGAAGTGGGTGTTGATCACACCCGAGATCGAGATCCAGCCGCGCGAGAGCTCCTCGACGATCATCGCGTAGGTCGTCAGGTCGAGGCCCATCCCGCCGTACTCCTCGGGGATCGTGACGCCGAACAGGCCCAGCTCCTTCATCTGCTCGACGATCGGCTCGGGGAAGCTGTCCTCGTGGTCGTAGTGCTCGGCGTTGGGGATGATCTGCTCGTCGGCGAACTGGTGGACCATCTCCGTGATCGCGCGCTGCTCGTCGGTCATGTCGGTGTTCTGGTCGGCGGCTACGGCCATCTGTTCTCTGGGGCTCCGGGGTCGGGGGCGGCTGTTGTGAAGAGAATACCGGCGTGAACTTCACGCGCGAGGTCGTCGACGGGGCTCCCCCGCAGGGCCGTGCGCTGGTCGAGCTCTCCCGCGAGGGCTCCCGGCGGGAGTGGAGCTTCGGCCAGCTCTCAGAGCGGGCGGCGCGGCTGGCCGGCACCTTCGTCCGTCACGGCGCCGGCCGGGGAGACGTGGTGATGACGTTGATCGGAAACCGTCCCGAGTGGGTGCTGGCGATGCTCGCCTGCTTTCGCACCGGCGCGGTCGTGCTGCCCTGCACCGAGCAGCTCCGGGCCAAGGACCTGCGGCTGCGGCTCGAGGTGGTCCGGCCGTCGCTGATCGTGGCCGACGAGCGCAACCGCGACGAGCTCGAGCGGGCCGCCCCCGAAGCCCCGGTGCTGCTGGTCCCCGACGAGGAGCTGTTCGCCGGCGAGCCGGCCGGCGCCGCCGAGCTGGACCCCGGGGAGCCGGCCCTGATCACCTTCACCAGCGGCACCGCCGGGGAGCCCAAGGCCGTGGTCCACGCCCAGCGCTACCTGCTGGGCCAGCGGCTCCAGGCCGCCGGCTGGCTCGCCCCCCGGGCCGGCGAGCTGGTCTGGTGCACCGCCGCCAGCGGCTGGTCGAAGTCGGCCCGTAACGTGTTCATGGCCCCCTGGCTGGTCGGGGCCGGCGCGCTGCTCCACGACGCCCGCTTCGATCCCCGCGAGCGCCTCGAGCTGCTCGAGCGCGAGCGCGTGAACGTGCTCTGCATGGCCCCCACCGAGTACCGCGTGATCGCCAAGCGAGCCGAGCCCCGGGCGCTCCCCCACCTGCGCGGGATGGTGGCCGCGGGAGAGGCGTTGAACCCGGAGGTCCTGCGCACCTGGGAGCAGGCCACGGGCCTGCAGATCCGGGACGGCTACGGCCAGACCGAGACCGGACAGCTGACCGGCAGCCCGCCCGAGGAGCGCGCCCGGCCGGGATCGATGGGGCGAGCGCTGCCGGGCGTCGTGCTCGAGCTAGAGGAGGGGGAGCTGGTGCTCGACCCGGCCACCGACCCCACGTTCTTCCTCGGCTACCTCGGCGAGGAGGTCCGCCGCGAGGCTCCCGCCGGCGGGAGCCGGCCGCGATGGCACGTCCGCCCGCGGCCGGACGGGGACCGCTGGCACACCGGCGACCGCGTCCGCCGCGACGAGGACGGGTGGCTGTACTTCGAAGGGAGAGCCGACGACGTGATCGTGTCCGCCGGCTACCGCATCGGCCCGTTCGAGGTCGAGTCGGCGCTCGTCGCCCACCCGGCCGTCGCGGAGGCCGCCGCCGTGGCCGCCCCGGACGAGGAGCGCGGATCGGTAGTGCGCGCGGTGGTGGTGCTCCGCGACGGTGCCCCCCGGCCGACACCGGAGCTGGTGCGGGAGCTGCAGGACCACGTCAAGCGGGAGACCGCCCCCTACAAGTACCCCCGCATCATCGACTTCGCGGCCGAGCTGCCGAAGACGGCCAGCGGCAAGGTCAAGCGCGCCGAGCTGCGCCGGAGCTAGAGCGCCACCACGGCGTCGATCTCGACCTGGGCTCCACGCGGTAGCGCCGCCACGCCGATCGCCACCCTCGCCGGGGGCTCGGAGGCGAAGAAGCGGGCGTACACCTCGTTGACCTCGGCGAAGGCTCCGAGATCGGTCATGTAGACGGTCATCCGCACCGCCCGCGAGAGCTCGGTCCCGGCCGCCTCGCACACCGCCCCGAGGTTGCGCAGGCAGCGCTCTGCCTGCTCCGGGGCGCTCGCCCCGGTGATCTCGCCCGTCTGCGGATCGAGCGGGATCTGCCCCGAGCACCACAGCAGCCCCCCGGCCCGCACCGCGTGGCTGTAGGGGCCGATCGCGGCGGGTGCGCCGGGCGCATCCACGGTCTGGCGCTCGCTCGCAACCATCCAGGACGCGGACACTACCGGAGCCGGATCGGCGCCCCGGCCGAACAGCTATCGTCGTCCGGGAATGAGCAGCCGCGCCATCATGACGATGCCGGCCGGGCTCCTTTGCGCGCTCGTGGCGGCCGCGCTGGCGGCACAGCCGGCGGCGGGTGCCTCGATCACCTTCACCCCCTGCCCCGACGCGATCTCCTTCTCCTGTGCCTCGCTGCCGGTGCCGCTGTCTCGCGCCGGGAACGTCCCCGGCTCGATCGCGTTGAGCGTCGAGCGCCGCTTGGCGGGCCCGCAGCCGAGCACCACCGCGGTCGTGGCGCTCGCCGGCGGTCCCGGCCAGGCCGCCCTGCCACTGGCCGAATTCATGGCCGAAGCGATCGCCCCGGCGCTCCGCACGCGTGACCTGCTCGTCTTCGACCAGCGCGGCACCGGGACCTCCGACCCGCTCGGCTGCAAGGCCGTCGAAAGCTTCAGCGGAGGATCCGTCTCGAAGCTGTTCGAACAGTGTGCGCTCCAGATCGGCCCGGCGAGGGGAAGCTTCACCAGCGAGGAAAGCGTCCAGGACATCGAGGCCCTGAGGGTCGCGGGCGGCTACCAGAAGCTCGTCCTGTACGGCACCTCCTACGGCACCAAGGTCGCGCTCGAGTACGCCCAGCAGTACCCCCAGCACGTCGAAGCGCTGGTGCTCGACTCGGTCGTCCCGGTGGACGGACCCGAACCGTTTGCGATCCCGAGCTTCCGTGCGCTCCCGGGAATGCTCGAGGAACTCTGCTCCAAGCGAGCGTGCGCGGGGATCACCGGCAATCCCGTCGCCGACCTCGCCGCGCTCAACGCCCGCTTGCGCCATCGGGCGCTCGGGGGATCGGTGTTCGACGGACACGGCCACCGTCACGCCGCCACCCTGGACGAGCCGGGGCTGTTGCGGACGATCGAGGCCGGCGACGTCAACCCGGCCCTGCGGGCGCTGCTGCCGGCCGCCGTGCGCTCGGCCCTCGAGGGAGACCCCGATCCGCTGCTGCGGCTGCACGTCCTCTCCGAGGGCCTGATCCCGACGTTGCCCCAGGAAGGTCAGGTCGAAAGCACCGACACCGTCGACGAAGCCCTGTTCGCCACCACCACCTGTGAGGAGACGAACTTCCCATGGTCGCGTAGCGCCGCGGCGGCGACCAGGCTGGCAGAAGCCCACGACTTCCTGGAGGGCCAGCCGAGCAGCTACTTCTACCCCTTCGACGCCTCCACGGCCTACAGCGCGAGCCTGCTGGAAGCGTGTGCGGCCTGGCCCGACGTCTCCCCCCCGCCGCCGGCCGAAGGGGGCCTCCCGGACGTTCCCACGCTGATCCTCTCCGGAGGGCAGGACCTGCGCACGCCCACGTCCAACGCCCGCCAGGTGGCGGCCGAGATCCCCGACGCCGAGCTGGTGGTGGTGCCCTACACGGGACACTCGGTGCTCGGCAGCGACCTCACCGAATGCGCCGCCCGCGCCGTCAGCAGCTTCTTCTCCGGGCAGGTCCCCGCCGCCTGCCCCTCGGGGCACGACCTGTTCTCCCCCACCCCCCTGGACCCCACCCGCCTCAGCCGGGTCCGTGCCCCCCGGGGCCTGTCCGGCGCTCCCGGCCGCACCTTGGTGGCCGCGCTCGACGCGATCGTCGACCTCAGCAGGCAGGTCGTGGGCGCCACCCTCCAGGCCGACGCGGCGCTGCCCACCGGCTCGAGCTTCGGTGGTCTGCGCGGCGGCTATGCGACGCTCGCGAGCGACGCGGTGGTGTTGCACGGCTTCTCCTTCGTCCCCGGGGTCGACCTCTCGGGCAAGCTCGTGGTCAACGAACAGGGGGTGGCCTCGACCGAGCTGCACGTCAGCGGCTCGAAGGCGTCCGGCGGAGACCTGCGCCTGACCGACAACCTCAAGCACGCCAGCGGGACCCTCGGCGGACACAGCTTCCGGCTGTCGGTATCGACGGTGAAACTGTCGAGCGTCGGCGGCGGTGAATGGCCGGCCCTCGCGCAGCTCAGGGGCAGGTGGTGGCCAACGCGCTAGCCAGCGAGAGCTCCCCGTACCTGCGCCAGCACGCCGACAACCCCGTCGACTGGCTGCCGTGGGGCCCGGAGGCATTCGAGCGAGCGCGGGAGCTCGACAGGCCGGTGATCGTCTCGATCGGCTACTCCTCATGCCATTGGTGCCACGTGATGGAGCGGGAGTCCTTCGAAGACCCCGCCACGGCGGAGCTGATGAACGCCGGGTTCGTGTGCGTGAAGGTCGACCGCGAGGAGCGCCCCGACGTGGACGCCCTCTACATGGAGGCGCTGCAGAACATGAGTGGCCGCGGCGGGTGGCCGCTGAACGTCTTCCTGACCCCCGAGCAGCTGCCGTTCTACGGGGGCACCTACTTCCCCCCCGAGCCCCGCACCGGGATGCCCGCCTGGAGCGATGTGCTGAGGGCGATCGCGCAGGCCTGGCGCGAGGACCGCGAGCAGGTCGTGGAGGGAGGCCGGCGGCTCGCCGAGCACCTCGCGAGTCCCCCCGGCCAGGCCCGCCCCGACGGCCCCCTGGGGGAGGGCCTGCTCGGCCAGGCCGTGGCCCGTGCCGGGGAGACGTTCGACTCTCGCAACGGGGGCTTCGGGGGCGCGCCGAAGTTCCCCCAGGCCTCGCTGCTCGAGTTCCTGCTGCTGCGCGAGGAGCGCACGATGACGCTCGCCACGCTGCGGGCGATGGCCGGCGGTGGGATCCACGACCAACTCGGCGGGGGCTTTCACCGCTACGCCGTCGACGACACCTGGACCGTGCCCCACTTCGAGAAGATGCTCTACGACAACGCGCTGCTGGCGCGCGCCTATCTGCACGCCTGGGGCGCGAGCGGCGATCCCCAGCTGCGAGTCGTTTGCGTGGACACGCTGGAGTGGGTCCTGCGGGAGATGCGGGGGCCGGAGGGCGGCTTCTACAGCGCGCTGGACGCCGACTCGGAGGGCGTCGAGGGGCGCTACTACGTGTGGCGGCTGGCCGACCTGCGGCGGCTGCTCGGCGACGAAGACGGCGCCGCCGCGGCCGCCTGGCTGGGCGTGGACGAGCACGGCAACTTCCTCGATCCCCACCACCCCGAGCCGGGCTTGAACGTGCTCCAGGACCGCGGACCGCGGCCCGACCCCGAACTGCTCGAGAGCATCCGCTCGCGGATGCTCGCGGCCCGTGGGCAACGCGCGCGGCCCGGTCTCGACGGCAAGCGCCTGACGAGCTGGAACGCGCTCATGATCAGCGCCCTCGCCGACGCCGGCGCCGCCCTCGAGGAGCCCCGTTACACCGATGCGGCGATCGCCTGCGCGGAGTTCATCGAGGAGCACATGCGGGCCGCTGACGGGCGCCTGCTGCGTAGCTACAACGACGGTGCCGCCAGGATCGACGCCTACCTGGAGGACCACGCGTTCCTGCTCGAGGCCCTGCTGGCGCTGTTCGAAGCGAGCTGCGAGGAGCGCTTCTACCTACGTGCCCGGAAACTGGCCGACACGCTCATCGAGCGCTTCGCCGACACCGGCGACGGAGGCTTCTTCTCGACCGCCGCCGACGGGGAAGCGCTGATCGTGAGACGCAAGGACCTCGAGGACTCGCCCATCCCCTCGGGAGCCTCGAGCGCCGCCGCGGGGCTGTTGCGCCTCTACCAGCTCAGCGGGGAGCCACTGTACGAGCAGCACGCGCTGTCGGTGCTGGAAGCCCGCGGGGAGCTCGCGGCGCGCTTCCCGGGAGCCTTCGGGCACCTCCTACAGGCGCTGCACTGGCACTTCGCCCCCGCGCGCCCGATCGCCTGCCCGGTGCCGGGGGCGGCCTGAGCTCAGAGGATCGCCAGGTAGCGGTCCAGCTCCCAGCGGGTGACCTGGACGCGGTAGTCGTCCCACTCCTGACGCTTGATCTCGATGTAGCGGTTGAACATGTGCTCGCCGAGGGTCCTCAGCGCGAGCTCGGACTCGGCCGTGATCTCGATCGCCTCCCCCAGGCTCTCGGGCAGCTGCTCCACGCCCAGGCGCCTGCGCTCCTCGCTGGAGAGGTGGTAGAGGTTCTTCTCCATCGGCTCGGGCAGCTCGTAGCCCTTCTCGATCCCCTCCAGGCCCGCCTGGAGCAGGACGGCGAAGGTGAGGTAGGGGTTGCAGGCGGGGTCGGGGCAGCGCAGCTCCATCCGCGTCGCCCGCTCGCGGCCCGGGTGATACATCGGGACCCGCACCAGCGCGGAGCGGTTGCGGCGCGACCAGGCCACGTACACGGGCGCCTCGAAGCCGGGGACCAGGCGCTTGTAGGAGTTGACCCACTGGGCGAAGATCGAGCAGATCTCGCGGGCGTGCTTGAGCTGTCCGGCGATGAAGGCCTTGCCGACGTCCGACAGGAAGTACGGGTCGTCGGGGTCGTAGAAGGCGTTGTGCTCGCCCCGGAACAGCGACTGGTGGGTGTGCATCCCGGAGCCGTTCTCCCCGAACAGGGGCTTCGGCATGAAGGTCGCGTGCCACCCGTACTTCATCGCGAACTCCTTGACCGTGATGCGGTAGGTCATGCAGTCGTCGGCCATCTTCAGGGCGTCGGCGTAGCGCATGTCGATCTCGTGCTGGGAGGGGCCGACCTCGTGGTGGGTGTACTCCACGTGGATGCCGAGCTCTTCCATCGCCAGCACCGTCTCGCGGCGCACGTCGGAGCCGGCGTCCAGGGTGGTGAGGTCGAAGTAGCCGCCCTGGTCGAGCACCTCGGTGGAGCGGGAGTCGCGGAACAGGAAGTACTCCAGCTCGGGCCCGACGTTGAAGGTGTCGAAGCCCATCGCCCGGGCCCGCTCGATGGCGCGCCGCAGCACGTGCCGGGGATCGCCCTCGTAGGGGGTCCGCTCGGGCGTGATGACGTCGCAGAACATCCGCCCCACCCCCTGCTCCTCGGGGCGCCAGGGCAGCACCGCGAAGGTCGCGGGGTCGGGCATCGCGATCATGTCCGACTCCTCGATCGCGTTGAAGCCCGTGATCGAGGAGCCGTCGAAGCCCATCCCCGCGCCGAAGGCGTCGTCGAGTTCGGCGGCGTTGATCGAGAACGACTTCAGCTGCCCGAGGATGTCGGTGAACCAGAAGCGGATGAAGCGGATGTTGCGCTCGGCGACGAGCGCCTTCACGTCCTCCGGGGTCTTGGGATCGTCGTCGGCCACTGGTTGTCGACTGGAACGTATAGCCGAGCACCCGCGGGTCGGCTATCGACGTGTGGCCAAAGACCCTCGCGGCGGCGTGTCAGTGACCGGCGACGGCCGCCACGAACGCGGCCACGTCTTCGGCTTCCTTGCCCTGGTAGAGGAGGGCCGGCATCTGCCCGTTGCCGCGGGCCCGTCCTTCGAGGATCGCGTTCAGCACCAGCGCCCGCCGGCCCGCGTCGGTGGCGATGTCGTCCCCGACGCGCACGTCGAGGTTGGGGCCCGTGCGCCCGTATGAGCGGACCGCCGCCAGCGTGTGGCAGTAGACGCACGAATGGGCGAACAGTTCCCGGCCTTTGGTCTCGGCCGCCGTGAGGTGGACCCCCCCGACCGCCTCACTGGCCTTGTGGTTGCCGTTGTGGGCCAGCACCAGGGCCGGGACCACCAGCCCGAAGGCGACCAGGACCGTGACCCCCAGCCACGTCAGCCGGCGGACCGCCTTTGGTTCCGGCGGCAGCCCGTCCTCGGCGGCGCCGGACCGCGTCCGTCCCGGCCCCCCGCGACGCATCGCCACGAAGAACACCGAGAGGCCGACGATCAGCCAGAAAGCAACGACCACGTAGACCATTTGCGGGCAAGAACATATCGGCTCCCCCTCCGCGAAGCGCCCGGCGGCCTTTATCGGCGCTTTCGAGCTGCCGCTATCGTGATCCGAAGCCTCCGCCGCCACGGCCCGAGGGCACCTTGAGCTTGCTTCGCCGCATCCCACTCAACCGCCTGCTGCTGCTCTGCGGAGTGGTCGTAGGCGTCGGCATCGGCGCGACCGCCCTGGCCTCCGCGCTCGGCGCCGGCCCCACACCGAAGCCCGAGCCGCTGGCGCAGGCGATCCACGACGGCCTGGCGGCGCCCGCCCCGGAAGGCGTCTCGGCGAACATCCAGCTGACCGATCAGCTGCTCGAAGGCGCGAGCCTCGCCAGCGAAGGCAGCGGCGGAGGCGAAGGCGGCGGCGGGTCCTCGCTCACCTCGAGCCCCCTCTTCACCGGCGGTTCCGGGCGCCTGTGGGCCTCCAAGGACGGCCGCTTCCGGCTCGAGCTGCAGGATCAGTCGGGCGACACGCAGGTCATCTCCGACGGGCACGAACTCGAGATCTACGACGCCGCCACCAACACGCTCTACCGCTACAAGCCCCCGGCCGGTGAAGCTTCCGAAGGGTCCTCCGGGCCCGGCGAAGGCGGCGGCTCCCACGAAGTGCCGTCCGTGACGAAGATCGAAGAAGCGATCTCCCACCTGCAGAAACACGCTTCCGTGTCCGGGGCCGAACCGACCGACGTCGCCGGGCAGCCGGCCTACACCGTCCGGGTCGGGCCGAAGGAAGGCGGGAGCCTGTTCGCCGGCGCGGAGCTGTCGTTCGACGCCGACAACGGCACCCCGCTGCGCGCCGCCCTCTACTCGACCGCCGGCTCCTCGCCGGTGCTCGAACTGGCGGCCACCGGAATCTCCTACGGGCCGGTGCCGGACTCGGTCTTCTCGATCACGCCGCCGGCGAACGTGAAGCTCGAAGAAGTCAAGCTCGAGGGGCCCGCCGGCACCCATGGGCACCACCCATCCGCCACCCACGGGTCGCGGCCGAAGCTCACCACCCACGGCCACGGACCGGGCACGATCGTGGTCGTGCAGGCGAAGTCGAAGGGCAACGGCTCGAGCAGCAAGCTGGAAGGGCTGCCCCAGGTGAACATCAACGGGACCAAGGCCAGCGAGCTGCGCACGGAGCTCGGGACGCTGCTCAGCTTCGAGCGCGCGGGAGTGCGCTACCTGCTGGCGGGCTCGGTGTCGCCCGCACAGCTCGAAGCAGTCGCGCGTGGCCTCTAGCGACTCCCTCGAGCCCCAGCCCGTCAAGGCCAGGGGCCTGGTCAAGCGCTACGGGGAAATCCTCGCCGTGGACCACGTCGACCTGAACGTGCGCAGCGGGGACGTGTACGGCTTCCTCGGCCCCAACGGGGCGGGCAAGACGACCACGCTGCGGATGGCGCTGGGATTGATCACCCCCACGGCGGGCACGGTCGAGCTGTTCGGGCGCGACCCCATGCGCCAGGGCGCGAGGGCTCTGGAGGGGGTCGCGGGCTTCGTCGAGGCCCCCCGCTTCTACCCCTACCTGACGGCCCGTAAGAACCTCGAGCTGCTGGCGGCGCTGGACGGCGACGGCGGGGCCGAGCGGATCCCCGAGGTGCTCGAGACGGTCGAGCTGGCCCCCCGGGCGCAGCACAAGGTCGGGGGCTACTCGCACGGGATGAAGCAGCGCCTGGGCATCGCAGCGGCGCTGCTGCGCCGGCCGAGGCTGCTGATCCTCGACGAGCCGGCCACCGGCCTCGACCCGGCCGGGATGCGCGACATGCGCTCGCTGATCCGGCGCCTCGCCGACGGGGGCATGACCGTGCTGCTCTCTTCCCACCAGCTGCCCGAGGTCCAGGAACTGTGCGATCGCGTGGCGATCGTCGATCGCGGACGGGTCGTGTACGAGGGCGCCCTCGCGGACCTCCGCCGCCAGGGCGGCACCCGCTACCGGCTGCGCACCGCCGACGACGGGCGGGCGCTGGCGCTGCTGCGCTCCCAGCCGGGGGTCACCCAGGCGGCGACGACGGCAGGGGGGCTCGAGTTCCAGGCCCAGGAGCACGACGCCGGCGAGGTCTCGCTGGCGCTCGGGCGGGCCGGCATCGCGATCCTCGTCCTGACCCCCGAGCTGGCCACGCTCGAGGACCTCTTCTTCCGACTCACCGAGGGCTCGCCCGACGGCGACCACGGCGAGCGGGCTCCCGTCAACGGCAGCAGCGTGGCAGCCGCGGTCGGCGCCGCCGGCCCGACCGAGGGCGAGCGAGGGGCCTCGTGAGCGCCACCGCCGCGGGCGCAGGAGCCCTCCCCGCACCCGCCCGGCGCCACCTACGCCGGCCCTCCACGCTGACCGTCTATCGCTGGGAGCTGCGCAAGCTGATCTCGCAGAAGCGGACCTACCTGGGCCTCGGCCTGATCGTGATCCTGCCCCTGTTCTTCGTGATCTTCCAGAACGTCCACCAGCACCACGGCCATGGCGGCGAGAGCGTCTTCGTGGCCCAGATCACGCAGTCGGGGCTCGCCACGCCGGTGTTGATGCTGACCTTCCTGTCGGTCTTCATGCTCCCGCTCGTGGCCTCGCTGGTGGCCGGTGACATCGTCGCCAACGAGGACGGCAACGGGACCCTCAAGACGATCCTCACGCGCTCGGTGGATCGTGGCCAGGTGCTCGCGGCCAAGGCCCTGGCGGCCTTCACCTACGCCGCCCTGGCGGTGTTCCTGTCGGCCACCGTGGCGACGGTGGCGGGCGTCGCCTCCTGGGGCTTCAACCACGTCGTGAGCCTATCCGGCACGGTCGTCTCCGCCGGGGAAGCGCTCGCCCTGATCGCGGCCTCGAACGCGCTCTATCTGGTCCCGCTGGCCGCCGTCGTCAGTTTCGGGGTGCTGCTGTCGGTCGTCACCCGCAACAGCGCGGCCGCCGTGGTGGGAACGATCGGTAGCGTGATCCTGCTGTACATCATCTCCGGGATCCCCGGCCTGGAAGGGGCTCACCCGTACCTGCTCACGCAGCAGTTCGAGGCCTGGCAGGGGCTGCTGCGGACGCCCACCGACTGGGGGCCGATCACGCACTCGATCTGGGTCTGCGCGCTGTACGCGGTCCCGTCGCTCCTGGCCGCCTACCTGGTGTTCCTGCGCCGCGACGTCGCCGGCGGGTAGGGCCTCAGGAGACCTCGGCGGGGAGCTCGACCAGCGACAGCTCGACGTCGCCCATCATGCGGCGGGCCTCACGGGGATCGATCATCCCCGTCCCCAGGCGGGCGGTCGACTCGGCACCGCAGGCCACGCCGAAGCGCAGGCATTGGTCGGGGGCACGGCCCTCGTAGCGGGCGGCCAGGTAGCCGGCCAGGAAGGCGTCGCCGGAGCCGATCTTCCCGACCGCTTCGCGGGGCTCCAGGCGGGCCCGTTTGACCACCCGCTGGCCGTCCAGGAGCAGCTGCGCCACGCACCCGTCCGGGAGCGTCATGATCGCCTCCCGGGAACCCAGCGCGGAGATCTCCGCGACCGCCTGGAAGCGCTCCTCCTCGCTGGCGAACTCGTGGCCGATCAGCTCCTCCGCCTCGAGCACGTTGGGCGAGACGAGGTCCGGCTCGGAGCGCATCGCCTGGCGCAGCGGTTCGCCGTCGGTGTCCACCACGGTCATCACGTCGAGGCGCTCCAGCTCCCTGACGAGGGTGCCGTAGAGGTCGGGGTCGACCCCTCGCGGGAGCGATCCCGCGAACACCACGATCGCCGCCCCCCGGGCGAGGTACACGAGCTTGTCCTTGAACAGTTCGACCTCGCTCTTGGACACCTCGGGACCGCGTTCGTTGATCTCCGTCTGCTGGCCGGAGGTGGGGTCGAGCACGGAGGTGTTGGTGCGCGACTCGTCGCGGATCCGCACGAAGTCGTTGAGGATCGACTCCTCCGTCAGCTGCTCGACGATGTGGGTGCCGGTCGCCCCACCGGCGAACCCGGTGGCGATCACCGGCTGCCCGAGGGCCTTCAGCGTGCGGGCGATGTTGACGCCCTTGCCGCCCGCGGCGGTGCGTTGTTCCACGGTCCGATGGCGCCGCCCCGGTCGGAAGTTCGGCACCGCCAGCGACTTGTCGATCGCCGCGTTGAGCGTGACGGTGATGATCATCGTTGCGTCGTCGCTACCCGCCTGCGCGAGGCCCCATCGGCTCTGGCGTCAGGCCTGCGGACAACAGTAGCGAACTGGGTGGGTCCCTCTCAGAATCCGCCCGAGAGCGTCCAGGCCTGCTCGCGCAGGCGCGTTGCGGCCTCCCTCGCGGCGGCCGCCGGCTCGCCCCCCAGCTCCCTGAAGGCCCCGGCGATGCTGCGGGACGCGCTCACCAGCCCACCGGCACGCCCCGGCGCGAAGGCGGCGGCGAGGGGCGCCACCTCGCCCCCCTGGGCACCCACGCCCGGGAGCAGGAACGGCGCGGCGGGCATCAGCTCGCGCGCCCGCGGGAGGTGGGCAGGGTCGCTCGCTCCCATCACCGCGCCGACGTCGCTGAGGCCGCTGTCACCACGTCCGTCCCGGCCCAGCCGATCGACGAGCTCGGCCAGGCTTTCCCACAGCGAGCGCCCGTCGGCGAGCGGCAGGTCCTGCACGTCCTGTGCCCCGGCGTTGGAGGTGCGCACCAGCAGCAGGATCCCGGCGCCCGACCGCCGGGCGGCGGCGAGGAACGGCTCGACCGCGTCGCGGCCCATCAGCGGGTTGACCGTCGCGAGGTCGGCCCCGAGGCCGCCCAGCTCTCCCAGCGGCGTGCGCAGGCCGTCGAACAGAGCCGACGCGTAGGCGGCGGCGGTGACGTCGATGTCCCCCCGCTTGCCGTCGGCGATGATGAGCAGGCCCTGCTCGCGTGCCGCCGCCGCGAGCTCCCCCAGCAGCTCCCGGCCGGGCGCGCCGAAGGCCTCGAAGCGGGCCAGCTGGAACTTGGCGGCCACGCACGCCGGGCCCGCCGCCGCCAGCAGCGCCAGACACTGCTCGCGAACGGCCGCGGCGACCGCGTGCTCGGCGGAGACGCCGCTGGGTGCCGCGAGACCCGGCCACAGATCGAGCGGGTCGGGGTCGAGTCCCAGGACGATCTGGGACTCGCGCTCGGCGACACGCGCGGCGAGCGTGTCGCCGAAGCTGCGAACCTCTGTCAGCGCGCCTTCACAGCGCTCTTGAGGGCGCTGCCCGCGGTGAAGCGGGGCACCCTGGAGGCTGCGATCTGGATGCGCTCACCGGTGCGGGGGTTGACCCCGGCGCGCGGAGCCCGCTGGCTGACGTGGAACTTCCCGAACCCCGAGACGGTGACCTCGCTGCCGCGCCGCAGGGCGTCCTCGACGGTGGAAATCATGGCGTCGACGGCCTTCGAGGCGTCGCTGCGTGTCATCTCGGCGCGATCGGCGACCTGTTCGACCAACTCGGACTTCGTCACTTCTGCCCTCCTCGTTCGTACGAAAGGTGAAATGGGCACAGAAACAGCGGCTCGAAGCTAGCAACGTCCGCGGACGGCAACCGGCCGCACCCCGGCACGCCGCGCCATCGAGGACAATCCCCGGCGATGGCAATCGACCGGATCGCGTGGCTGGCCACCGTGCTGGTGGCCCTGCTGACGGCGCTCCTGCTGCTGATCTCGGGCTACACCGGCTACGCCGGCCTCGGCCTCGCGGTGGCGATCGCGGCCGCCATCAACCTGCTGTAGGCGGCAACGGCCCCGGGCCGGCCGTCCCGGCGGCGGGCCGTCTTTCAGGGCGACTCCTCGGCGAGCCACTGCATCAGCGCCCGCGCAGCGCGGCCGCGGTGGCTGATCGCGTCCTTGTCGGCGTCGCTGAGCTGCGCCATCGTGGTCCCCGGCGGGCCGTCGTCGGGTTCGAAGGCGGGGTCGTAGCCGAACCCGCCGGTGCCCCGGGGGGTGGCCGCCAGCCTCCCCCGGCAGCGACCCTCGAAGCATCGTTCGAGGCCCTCGCCGGGATCGACGTAGGCGATCACGCAGACGTACTCCAACGGGCTCCCGGCGGGGGCCTCCCGCAGGAGCTTGTGGAGGTTCTCCTCGTCGCTCGCGTGCTCCCCCGCATAGCGGGCCGAGCGCACCCCCGGCGCCCCTCCGAGGGCCTCGGCGCAGATGCCGGAGTCGTCGGCGATCGCGACCATGCCGGTCTGCCGGGCCGTGGCACGCGCCTTGCCGAGCGCGTTGCCGGCGAAGGTGTCGGCGTCCTCCGGCGGCAGCTCGACCTCGTCGGGGAGCGCCCGCAAAGCGATCGCCACCGGCCCTCCCGACAGCAGCCGTGCGAACTCGCGGCGCTTGTGCTCGTTGTGGGTCGAGAGCAACAGCTCGCGGGGTCCCGGCCCCGCTCCGGCCCCCGCCGGGTTCACGCCGAGGCGTCGCCGGGCGCCGGCGGATCCGAGGGGGCGCGATCGATCGCCTCGCCCTGGATCCCGCGCAGCAGCTCGATTCCCCCGGCGGCGAGCGCGAGCAGCTCGTCGAGGTGGGCTCGCGACAGCGGGGTGCGCTCGGCCGTGGCCTGCACCTCCACCAGCCCCCCCTCGCCGGTCATGACCACGTTGGCGTCGACCTCGGCGGTCGAGTCCTCGGCGTAGTCGAGGTCCAGCAGCGGCCTCCCATCGACGATGCCGCACGACACCGCCGCCACGGAGCCGGTCAGCGGCGAGCGCTCGAGCTGGCCCTGCCGCTGCAGCCGGGCGCAGGCGAGCGCGAGCGCGACGTAGGCGCCGGTGATCGAGGCGCAGCGGGTCCCGCCGTCCGCCTGGAGCACGTCGCAGTCGAGGTAGACGGTGCGTTCCCCCAGCAGGCCGAGGTCGATCACGCCCCGCAGCGAGCGGCCGATCAGGCGCTGGATCTCGACCGTGCGGCCGTCGGGCCTGCCGCGGGTGACGTCCCGCTGGCGGCGGTCCCCGGTCGAGGCCGGGAGCATCCCGTACTCCGCCGTCAGCCAGCCTCGGCCCTGCCCCATCAGCCAGCGCGGCACCCCGTTCTGGGCCGAGGCGGTGCAGATCACCCGCGTCTCCCCCACCTCGATCAGGACCGAGCCCGTCGCGGTGCGTACGAAGCCCGGTTCGATCGCGGTTGGACGCATCTGCTCCGGGTCGCGGTCGTAGCTGCGCGTCGTCGGCCCCGGCACGGGCGCCATCATCTCAGAGCCGCTACCGTCGCGGTTCGCTTGCGCGCGCTGGTCATATCGAACATGCGCCCGGACGCCGCCAACCCGGGCCGGGGAAGCTTCGTCAGGGACCAGGTGGCCGCGCTGCGAAGGATCGACGGGCTCGAGGTGGAGCTGTACGAGTTCGGGCCGGGCGCCCGCGCCCTCGCCTCGGCCGCGGTCGGGCTGCGCCGGCGCCACGGCCCCCCCTCGACGCTCAGCCGCCGCCCCGCCGCCGGCCCCTATGACGTCGTCCACGCCCACTTCGGCCCGACGGCCTGGCCGGCGCTGGCGGTACCGGCGACGGTGCGTGCCGTGACCCTCCACGGGACCGACGTGATGCATCCCCGCACCCGCCTGGTCACCGCGCCGGCGCTGGAGCTGATGCAGATCGTGGCGACGGTCTCGAGCGCGCTCGCGGGGGAGCTTCCCGGCCGCCGCGCCCGCTCGCGCGCGGTCGTGCTCCCGTGCGGCGTGGACATGGGGCGTTTCTCGCCGATTCCCCGCCCCGACGCTCGAGCGGCGCTGGGCCTCGAGCACGGGCGTCGCTACCTGCTGTTCGCCGCCGACCCCGCGCGCCCCGAGAAGCGCTACGACCGCGCCGTCGCGCTGGCCCGCGCGGCCGGCGCCGAGCTGCTGGCGCTCGGGCATGTCCCCCCCGAGCAGGTGCCGCTGTGGGTCAACGCCGCCGACGCGGTGGCGGTTCCCTCCGATCGGGAGGGCTTCGGCCTGTCGGTCCTCGAGGCCCTCGCCTGCGACGTGCCCGTGCTGGCGACCCCGGTCGGGGTCCACCCGGAGGCGCTCGCGGGCATCGACGGCACGCTCTGCAGTCCCTTCTCGGTGGAGGGCTGGGGCGAGAGCCTGGCCGTGACACTGGCGAACGAGGACCCGCGGGTGGAGGGCCGTGCCCGCGCCGGTGAGTACTCCAGCGACACGATGGCCGAGCGCGTCCGCGCCGCCTGGGAGCGGGCGCTCCGGCAACGTCGCTGACGGCGACGGGTAGCATGGCGTTCGCAGTGGAGGAGCAACCCGCCTCATCCTCGGGGCCGGAGGAGCGTCCCGGCTTCATCGCGCGGGGGCGGATTCGCCGCCGGATTCGGTTCCTGCGCAAGGCACGGGAGCTCGCCTACCGGGACCTCGGGGGTCTCGTGTTCAACCTGCACCGCTTCGGCCAGCGCAACGACGCGCTCGTGCTGGCGAAGCTGACGACGCTCGGCCACATCGACTCCGAGCTGCGGGGACTGGAACGCACGGCACACGAACCGCAGCCCCTGACGGTCCTGAGCGAGGCCGGGATCACCGCCTGCGCCCGCTGCGCGGCGATCCACTCCAGCGAGGACCGCTTCTGTCCCAACTGCGGGCTCCCGCTGCACCGCCACGCCGAACTTCCCGCCGATATCCGCGCCGGACAGGCGCCCGCTGCCAGTCCCCAGAGCCCGTCTCCCCCGCCGCCAGGTCCCTCCCAGGCCGGCGCACGCGCACCCCTGCCGCCGGCGGCCGGGGCCCGCGGCGCTCCAGCCTCGCCCCCGACCTCGCCCCACCCGGCGGTGACGCCACCCGCGGAGCCGGCCCCCACGAGCCCGCCACCCTCCGCATGGCGATCCGCCACCGGGTCTCCGCCCCCGGCCGCGTCGCCCCCGGCCGCGTCGCCCCCGGCCGACGAGCCGGCCGCCCCCCCGTCGCCCGCCGAACCACCACCCGCGGAGGAGCCATCGGCGACACCGCCGCCCGCCACGCCGCCGCCCGCCGACGACGCGGGTGACGACGAATCGACGGCGATCATCCATCCGCCGGCGAACCGCCCGTGAGCTGGCCGGGCCAGCCCGCCGCGGCCTCCGCCACACCCGCCGGAGCCGAGCCGACCTTCTCCCCTGCGGGCCCGGGCGGGCCCGCAGGGGCAGCCCCGGCCGAGCTGTGCCCGCTCTGCTCCTCGCCCCTTCAACCCGACCAGGACTGGTGTCTGCGCTGCGGCGCGGCCGCCCACACCCGCCTCTCGGCGACGCCGAACTGGAAGGCCCCGCTGGCGGTGGCGATCGTGGTCGCGGCGCTCCTACTCGGGGTTCTCGTCGCCTCCCTGGTGAAGCTCGCGCGAGGCCCCGGGCCCGCGCCGCCGGCAATCACGACCACGATCACGGCTCCGGCCGCCGCGGGCGCGGCCACGACCCCGGGCGCCGCCGGCGCAACCACCACTCCGGGCACCACCACCCCGGGCGCCACGGGCACAGCCACCACGCCGGGCACCACCACCCCGGGCGCCACGGGCACAGCCACCACGCCGGGCACCACCACCCCGGGCGCCACGGGCACAGCCACCACGCCGGGCACCACCACCCCGGGCGCCACGGGGGCGACCACCACCCCGGGCGCCACGGGGGCGACCACCACCCCGGGCGCCAGCACCGCTCCCTCGGGGGCGGCGTCGCCGAGCCGCTGAACGGGACGGTTTACGGTTTGGGCCGATGAGCCGGGCCGCGGCCAGGTCGCTGGAAGCCGAGTTGGCCGTCGTGGGGGCGGGAGCGGCGGGGCTCTACGCGGCTCTCTGCGCCTCGCGGGCGGGGGCCCGGGTGGTGCTCGTCTCCGCCGCGCTGCTGGCGCGGACGGCCAGCTACTGGGCGCAGGGAGGGCTGGCGGCGGTGCTGGCGGCCGACGACAGCTTCGAGCTGCACCTGGAGGACACCGAGCGGGCCGGGCGGGGACTGGTGCGCCGATCCGCCGCCGAGATCCTCGTCCATCAGGCGCCGGGACGGGTGCACGATCTCGAGCGGCTCGGGGTGCACTTCGACGCCGACCGCTTCGGTCACCTCGCGCTGGGGCTCGAGGGGGGCCATTCGGTGCGGCGGGTGGTCCACGCCGGAGGCAGCGCGACCGGCCGGCGGCTGGTGCGCCAGCTGTCCGCCCTGGCGGCCGAGGACCCCAACGTCCACGTGCTGGAGGGAGTGCGGGTGACGGCACTGTGGAGCCGGGACGGGCGTTGCGGGGGGGTGGCGTGCGACGACGGGACCCTGGTCGGAGCCGGCGCGACCGTGATCGCGACCGGTGGCGCGGCGGCGCTGTGGGAGCGGACCACCAACCCGCCCGGGTCGCAGGGGATTGGTCTGATGCTCGCCCAGGAGGCCGGCGCCCGGCTGGCCGACCTCGAGCTGCTGCAGTTCCACCCCACCGCGGTGATCGGGATCCGCGGGCGGGAGGGGTTCCTCGTGACCGAGGCGATACGTGGCGAGGGGGCGACCCTGCACGACTCCTCAGGAGAGCGCTTCGTGGACGAGCTGGCGCCCCGCGACGAGGTCTCGAGGGCGATCTGGAAGCGCCTGCGGGAGACCGGGGCGACATCGGTGGGACTGGACATGCGGGACGTCGACCCGGCCCACTTCCCCAACGTCTTCGGGGCCCTGCGCGAGGCGGGCCTGGACCCGTCCGCCGAGCTGGTGCCGGTCGCCCCGGCGGCCCACTACATGATGGGCGGCATCGTCGCGGATCTGGACGCCCGCTCGAGCGTGCCCGGCCTGTACGCGGTCGGGGAGGCCTCCTGCACGGGCCTCCACGGGGCCAACCGGCTGGCGTCCAACTCGCTCAGCGAGTGCTTCGTGTTCGCCGCCCGGGCGGTGGACGACGCGCTCGGCGCGAGGAGCGCCCCACCGCCGGTGCCCGACGGCGGCGAGGGCGAGACCCTGCGAGGGCTGGCAGGCCCCCCGGCGGCGACACCCGAGATCCGCCGCGCGCTCTGGCAGCGGGCCGGGATCGTGCGAGACCGCGAGGACCTCGAGGAGCTGCTGGCGCTCGAGCACCCGCTGGTGCGGGGGATCGCCCGCTGCGCCCTGGAGCGGACCGAGACCAGGGGTGCCCAGGTGCGCTCGGACCATCCCGACCTGGACCCCTCGATGGACCTTCGCCACGTCGTCCTGGACGGCTCCGGGGGCCTTTCCTGGGAGACCTGGGAGTGAGCGCTCCTTTTTCGTTTCGGCCGTGTTTCGGGGCGGGAAAGGTCTTTGGCTTTACGGGAGTCTCAATAACCAATGGCGGGTGTGCTCCTGAACCACGGATCTCGTCAAAGCGCGAGAGGGTAGGAGTCCAAAACACACCATGTATCAGTTCAGTCGCGCGATCTACCGGGAGCTCTCACCCCGGATAACCGAGCCACCCACGGGCGTCTCGGCTGCACCCCGCCAGGCGGCGGTGCTCAATGCCTGTGAGGCGGTCGTCACACGCCTCGCCACGGAACCGCACTACTTCGCCCACCCGGCGAGGACGCTGTTCTGCGACATCCGCAGCTACTTCTCGATGTGCGACCAGGCCTATGTCCTGCACATCGTCACGCGCTATCTCACCTTCGCCCAGCAGTACCTGATCGAACACCCGGCCGAGGGCTACGCGGCGGTCGGCGGCGATGCGCCGCAGTGCCGTGCCACCACCCGCAAAGGCTCCGCCTGCCAGCGCACGCCGCTGCCCCACAACGGCTACTGCCCCTCCCACCAGCACCTGGCGGACACCGAGAACCGCGAACCGCTGGCGGCCTGACGTACGCTCACGCCCAGTGCTACTGGGCGTGGATGTCGGGGGCACCTTCACCGACGCGGTCCTCGTCGACGAGGGCCGCGGCCTGTTCACGGCGAAGGTCCCCACCACCCCCTCCGCGCAATCGGAGGGGGTCCTCGAGGCGGTGCGCCTCGTGCTCGCGAGGGCCGGTGCCCGGCCCTCCGCGGTGGAGCGCTTCGCCCACGGGATGACGGTCGCGACCAACGCGCTGCTGGAGGGCAACACCGCCCGCACCGCGCTGGTCGCCACGGCGGGCTTCGAGGACGTGATCGAGCTCGGCCGCCAGAACCGGCCCCACCTGTACAGGCTCTGCGAGGCCCCGCCCCCGCCGCTGGTGGCGCCCGAGCTACGGCTCGGCGCAGCCGAGCGGATCGTCCCCGAGGGGGTGCTCACGCCGCTCGACCCGGCGGACGCACGGGAGCTGGCCGGCGAGCTCGCGGAGATGGAGCCGCAGGCGGTGGCGGTGTGCCTGCTGCATTCCTACGCCGACCCGTCCCACGAGCGCCTGATCGGGGAGCTGGTCCGCGAGCTGCTGCCCGGGGCGTCGCTGTCGCTCTCCAGCGAGCTGGTGGGCACCTTCCGCGAGTACGAGCGCACAGCCACGACCGCGCTCGACGCCTCGCTCTCGCCGCTGCTGTCCTCCTACCTCGGCCGTCTCTCCCGGGAGGCCCGCGACGGAGGCCTTCCCGAGCCCCGGATCATGCAGTCCTCGGGCGGGCTCACCGACTCCTCGAGGGCCGCCGGACACGCCGCCCTGACGGTCCTCTCGGGCCCCGCCGGCGGCGTCGGCGGGGCCTCGCTGCTGGCCACCCTCGCCGGGGAGCCGGACGTGCTGTGCCTCGACATGGGAGGGACCTCGTGCGACGTGTGCCTGATCTCCGGCGGGGACGTCGGCGAGACGGCCGAGCGGCTGATCGGGGGGCGACCGCTGGCGCTGGCGGCGCTCGACATCCACACCGTGGGAGCCGGCGGCGGGTCGATCGCCTGGCGCGACGGTGGGGGAGCGCTGCGCGTCGGTCCGGCCTCCGCGGGCGCGGTCCCGGGGCCGGCCTGCTACGGCCTCGGGGGACGCGAGCCGACGGTGACCGACGCCAACCTGGTGCTCGGGCGGCTGCGCGAGGACGCTCCCCTGGCGGGCGGAGTGCGGCTGTCCGTCGGGGCGGCCGAACGGGCGCTGGCGGGACTCGCATCCGAGCTGGCGCTGGAGCCGCTCGAGCTGGCCGAGGGGATCGTGCGGGTGGCGGAGGCGGAAATGCTCGGGGCGCTGCGGCTGGTGACGATCGAGCGCGGGATCGACCCGCGCGGGCTGGTGCTGTTGCCGTTCGGGGGCGCGGGCCCACTGCACGCCGCCTCGCTGGCGGAGCAGCTCGGGATCTCGCGGCTGCTGTGCCCACGCGCCTCGGGCGTCCTCTCCGCGCTGGGGCTGGCCGCCGCCGCGCCGCGCCGCGACCACGCCCGCAGCGTCCTGATCCGAGGGGGCGCGCTGACCCAGGGACGTCTGGAGCGGGAGCGGTGTGAGCTGCTGGCGCGGGCCGTGGAGGCGCTCGGCGAGGAGCCCGTCCGCGCCCGTGTCCGCCACGAGCTGCGCTACGCCGGGCAGTCCTTCGAGCTGGCGGTCGACGAGGAGCTGGCGTTGGACGGGGAGCCGGCGTTGGGCGGGGCCGGATCCGAGCCGTCGCGCCCCGCCGCCGGCCTCGGCCCCGAGCAGCTCCGGGGGGCGTTCGCACGCGAGCACGAGCGCCGCTACGGATACAGCGATCCCGACGGGGAGCTGGAGCTGGTGACGATGCGGATCTCGGTGTGGGGCTCGGCGCCGGAGCTCGAGCCGCCGGCGCCGGCGCTCGCAACGGCGGAGCCCTCGAGGCGGGAGGTGGTCTTCGGGGGACGGCCGGTGCCCACGGACGTGTTCCGCGGCGAGCCCGCGCCGGGGACGAGGATCGCCGGGCCCGCGGTGTGGGCGTTGCCGGAGGCGACGCTGCTGGTGCCGCCGGGATGGCACGGCGAGGTGGACCGCTTCGGCAGCGCGATGCTCGAGCGCGACGGCGGCCCGCTCCAGCCGGTGGCCGGCGATCGGGGGCAGGGTTGATCGACGCGATCGAGTTGCAGCTGGCGACCGGGGCGCTGAGGGCGTCCTGCGAGGAGATGGCGAGTGTGCTCGTGCGGTCGGCCCACTCCTCGAACATCAAGGAGCGGCGGGACGCCTCCACGGCGCTGTTCGACCCTGACGGTCAGATGGTGATGCAGGCCGAGGCGATCCCCGTCCACCTCGGGGCGATGCCGGCTGCACTGGAGGCGGTGAGGGGTGAGGCCCACGAGCCGGGGGTCTCGTGGGTCCTCAACGACCCCTTCGCGGGCGGCACCCACCTGCCCGACATCACCGTCATCACCCCGGCCTTCCGCGAGCACCGGCTTGTCGGCTTCGCCGTCAGCCGGGCCCACCACGCCGACGTCGGGGGACGGCTGCCCGGCTCGATGCCGGCCGACAGCCGGCGGCTCGAGGAAGAGGGCGTCGTGATCTCCCCCCAGGTACTCGACCCGGACTCGCTGCAGCGTCTGACCGCCTCGATGCGCCAGCCCCACGAGCGTCGGGCCGACCTGCGCGCCCAGCTGGCGGCAAACCGCGTCGGATGCGAGCGCCTGGCCGCGCTGTCCGGGGCGCTGGGAGCCGAGGGCCTGCGAGCGGCCACCGACGCGGTGCTCGACTACTGCGAGCGACGTACCAGGGCGTGCCTGGCGGAGATGCCCGACGGCGTGCGCTCCGCGAGCGACGTGCTCGAGGCAGCTTCACGGGACCTGCGGCTGACGCTGCGTGCGGAGGTGAGGGGCGATTGCATCACGCTCGACTTCAGCGGCAGCGCGGAGCAGCACGACGGCAACCTCAACTGCCCGCTGGCCGTGACCCGCTCCGCCTGCCTGTTCGCGCTGCGGGTGCTGACCGACCCCGAGATCCCGCCGACCTCCGGCGCCTACCGGCCGTTGCGGCTGACGGTGCCGGAGGGGTGCCTGCTCAACGCCCGGCCGGGGGCGGCGGTGGCGGCGGGCAACGTGGAGACCTCCTCGCGGGTCGCCGACCTCGTGCTGAGCGCCTTCGGGCGGGCCCAGGGCCAGGGCACGATGAACAACCTGTCGCTCGGCAACGACTCCTTCTCCTACTACGAGACGCTCGGGGGCGGGCAGGGCGCCTGCGCAGACGAGGACGGCCCCAGCGGCGTGCACGTGGCGATGAGCAACACCCTGAACACGCCGATCGAGGCGCTCGAGCGGGAGTTCCCGTTGCGGGTCCTGTCCTATGGGCTGCGCCGCGGCTCCGGCGGCGAGGGCCGCCACCGGGGCGGCGACGGCGTCGTGCGCGAGCTGCAGGCGCTCGCCGAGATGAGCTACTCGCTGATCGCCGAGCGCCGCCGCCACGGACCCACCGGCGCCGAGGGCGGCCAGCCGGGCGCCCCCGGCCGCGACCTGCTCGACGGCGATCGGCTGGCTGGGAAGTCGACCGGAACCCTGGCGGCCGGACAGCGGATACGCATCGAAACCCCGGGTGGGGGAGGATTCGGCCATGCCCGCTGAGCGGATCGGCTTTCTCGGATTGGGGATCATGGGCTCACGGATGGCGGCCAACGTGGCCGCCGCCGGCTACCCGCTGACAGTGTGGACGCACACGCCGGGCAAGGCCGAGGAATGGGCGGCCGAGCACCGGGCGAGCGCCTGCACGACGCCGGCCGAGGTCGCCGCGCGGAGCGCGATCGTGATCAGCATGGTCGTGGACGGCGACCAGGTCGCCTCGGTGCTGACCGGCGAGCAGGGCGTGCTCAGCGGGGCCGCCCCGGGGCTGCTGTGCGTGGACATGTCGACGATCGGAGCGGAACAGGCGCGGGCGATCGGCGCGGCGGTGGCAGCGAAGGGCGTGCAACTGCTCGACGCCCCCGTGACCGGCTCCTCGCCGCGCGCGCAGGATGGGACGCTCACGATCATGGTGGGCGGAGACGCCGAGGCGTTCGAGCGCGTGAAGCCGCTGCTGGGGACGATGGGGAAGCTCGTGGTGCACGTCGGCGAGCTCGGACACGGCCAGACCTTGAAGGTGATCAACAACTCACTGGGGGCCGCCAACGCGGTGGCGGTCGCCGAGGCGCTGCTGCTCGGCAACGCCGCCGGGATCGACCTCGACGCGCTCACGGAAGTGGTGATGGCCGGCTCCGGCGCATCCGCGCAGCTGGAGCTGAAGGGGCGGCCGATGCGCGAGCACGACTACACGACGTTGTTCAAGACGGCCCACATGCTCAAGGACGTGCGCCTCTGCCTGGAGGAGGCCCAACAGGCCGGGGTCCCCTTCAGCTCGGCCGGGCGGGCTCGGGACGTGCTCACCGCCACCGTTGGCCGCGGCCACGGCGAGGACGACTACGCGGCCCTGATCGAGGCCATCGAGGGGTTTGCCGGCAGGAGCCTGAAGTAAGTAGCGTCACTCCGCGGTCTTCCTGGGCGCAAAATTGCGTCGGTTTGCAGGCGATTTGGGATTTTCGCTGAGGTTTCGTATCTTTAGGGCGCAGTGACGGGCGCGGCCTCATGGGCGGAGGCGTCGTCCGTAGGTCCCTGGTCGTCCGCCTCAAACAGGATCCGATATCGCCATGCCAATCGCTTTCAGAGAGTGGGCCGTAACGGTCCGTGCGCTGGCCGAAGGGGAGCAGCTCGTGACCCTCCGCAAGGGCGTGCTGCCGCAGGCGGGCAAACCGTTCCGCCTGCCACACCAACGCTTCTTCCTGTACCCCACTTTCGAGGACCAGCCCGGTGACCTCGTGCGCGAGTCCCATCAGCCGGAGCTTCGGCGGGCGCTCGAGGAGGGCGTCTGGAGCGACGGCGAGCCGCCCCTGCACACGTTCGTCTCCGGCACACCCCTGCAGCAGCCCGACCGCGTCAGGATCCGCGCCTGGGCAGAGGTGAGCGGCCACTTCACCGTGCAGGACCCTCGTTGCGTGGACGCGCTCTCCCCCTTCTACGTGTGGAGCACCGACTACGCCGAGAAGCGGCTTCGCTGGCGCGGACGCCAGCCGCTCCATGTGCTGCTGCTGCGTACCTACCGCATCCCCCGTCCGGTGACCGTGAAGGTCAAGGACGAGTATTCCGGGCCGAGCGCCTGGATCGAGCTGCAGCGCGAGCTCCCCTTCGAGGGCACCCCGGTCCTCGCCGACGCCGAGTTCGAGCGCGCCTCCGAGGAGATCCGGGCGATCACCACCGACGCGGGCCAGCCGGTACTGGTCTAGCGGCGGAGCCGTCGTCGGGCCCGCCGTCGTCGGCGTGCCCGGTCGTCGCAGCGGCATCCTCGCCCGCCGGCTCCCCGCCGCTCGCGTCCGTCGAGGCGCTGTCGCGGTGCTCGGCGCTCCAGGCCAATGCGTCGCGGGCCGCCTGCGCACCCGACTCCGGGACCAGCACGTCGCGGGGGCCGGCGACGGGGGCGTACACGGCCACGATCGAGGCGGCGGAGGAGAGCATGCACGGGATCCCCTCTTCGAGCAGGATCCCGGCGACCAGCTCGGCCTGCGCCAGGTTCGGGGCGCGGACGACTTTCACGAGGCGTCCCTCCGTGTACAGGGGGTTGACTTTGCGACCCCTGCGCCGGCTCTGGGTGGCGTCGTGCTCGCCGCGTTCGGGGTGCACGAGCGGCATTCCGCAGGACCTGCAGAAGCGCTCCACCTCGCGGTGGGGACGGAGGCAGCGAGGGCACTCGAGCTCCCAGGTCATTCGACGATCTCCAACTCGGCCTCCCGAACCTCACCGTTCGTGATCGTGTAGTTGCGGACCTCGGGATCCCCCGACGCAAGTCCGACGATCAGCCATTCGGCGTCTCCCCAGCGTGCCGCGTTGTTGATGTCGGTCTGGGACGGATATGGCTCGGTGCGGGTGTGCGAGTGGTAGATCGCTCCGATCTTCCACCCGGCGTCTTCGAAGTCCGTGTAGATGCGAAGCAGCTCCTGGGCGCCGATCTCGAACCGCAGGTGGGTGGCGTGGATGTTCCTCGCGCGGCGGACACGGATCGCGCGCCGCTCGTCGTCATCGCCATCCGCATACGCGATCACCCCGCAGCACTCGGCGTCGTACTCCTCACGGGCGTGAGCGACGAGGTCCTCCAGCATCGCCCGGGGTATGACCATCGGCGCCGCTCCGTCGTCAGCCCGGGGCGTCTACCACCAGACGGTGGACTCGAGGTTCGCGACCTCCTCCACCGGCAGCGTGTAGAGGCCGCTCGAGAGGTACTTCCAGCCGTCGTCGGCGACCACGAACACGACGTTGCCCTCGTCGAGCTCGCCGGCGATCCGCACGGCGATGCTGGCGATCGCGCCGCTGGAGACGCCCGCGAACACGCCCTCCTCGTCGAGCAGACGGCGGGTCCACACGATCGCGTCGTGGTTGGTCACGAAGATCTTGCGATCGAGCAGCGAGATGTCGATGATCGGCGGGATGAAGCCGTCCTCGAGCGAGCGCAGGCCCTGGACGGGCTCGCCCTGCATCGGCTCGGCGGCGACGATCTTGACGGCGTCGCCGAAGGTCTCCTTCAGGCGCCTGCCGTTGCCCATCAGCGTGCCCCCGGTGCCGAGGCCGGCGACGAACGCGGTGACCTCGTCGAGCTCTTCCAGGATCTCCACGGCGGTGCCGTTGTAGTGGGCGGCGGGGTTGGCGGCGTTCCCGTACTGGTAGGGCATGTAGCAGGAGGGATCTTCGGCGGCCATCTCGAGCGCCTTGGCGACCGCGCCGTTGGAGCCGAGCGCTCCCTCGGAGTAGACGATCTCGGCGCCGTACATCCGCAGCAGCTGGGTGCGCTCGGGGGTGACGTTCTCGGGCATCACGACCTTCAGCCGGTAGCCCTTGCGCGAGCAGATCATCGCCAGCGAGATGCCCGTGTTGCCGGACGTCGGTTCGAGGATCGTCTGGCCGGGGGAGATCGCGCCCTTCTCCTCGGCGTCTTCGATCAGCGACCGCGCCACGCGGTCCTTCACCGAGCCGGTGGGGTTGCGGGACTCGAGCTTGGCCCAGATGCGCACGCCCGGCTTCGGCGACAGCGTCGGCAGCTCGATCAGCGGGGTGTTCCCGATCGACTGCACGATGTCGCCGTAACGACCCCCGCACGGCCGGTTCCTGAGCCTCTCCACCGCCATTACTTTACGGAATATAGCGAGGCTGGGAAACTCCTCGAACAGGCGACATGACCGCATCCGCGAAAGATCATCTGGGCCCGTCAGGGCGGCGGGCGAGGACTCTCGCGAGCGTCCTGGCCGCGGCGGCAACGCTGCTCGCCGCCGTCGCCTGCGGATCGGGCGACGCGCAACCCACCGCCTCGGCCCCGGCCCGCTCGCCGTCCCCCGCTCCGTCGCCGGCGCCCGTGGGAGGAAATGGGACGGTGGCGAGCGTGCCGTGCGCGATCCGGGCGGGCGCTGTGTGTGTGACCGAGCGCGCCGGCGGGCACACCCTGCAGCTCACCGAGGGGTGGACGCTGACAGTCCGCCTGGGGGCGAGCGGGCGGGTGTTCAGCGCTCCCCGCCAGGACGGCGACGCGCTGCAGGCGCTGGGGGCGCCGAAGCGCGAGGGTGCCGAAGTGGTGTCGGTGTTCCGCGCCGTGAAGGCGGGAACCTCGCAGCTGCGGGCGACCGAGCGCCCGCTCTGCCGGGCCGGTCAGGCGTGCCCGCAGTACATCGTGCTGTGGACGCTGACGGTGCGGGTCGAGCGTCCGTCCTAGACGGGTTCAAGTGACCCGGGGCCGCTGCCGATTCGGTCGGTGGAAGCTCCTGACGGAGCACGACGAAAGGGTCCGCAACGTGCTCATCTCCGCGTCCCCACCGCGCCCCATCCCTCCCGCCCGCCCGGAGCGGCGGCTGCTCGCCGCCCTGATCGCCTGCTGTGTGCCGGTGGCCGCGCTGCTCTGCGTCCCGGCCACCTCGGCCGCCGCCCCAACCACCACCACCACCGAACTCGAAGCCTCCACCGCCACCCTGCTCACGGGCGAAACCGTCACCTACACCGCGTCCGTCACGCCCGTCCCCGACAGCGGCACCGTCGCCTTCAAGAACGGCGCCACCCCGATCAGCGGCTGCGAAACCCGGGCCGTGAACACGACCACCGGCATCGCCACCTGCAAAACCAGCTACGCGACCCCCGGCGTAAGGACGATCACCGCGTCGTTCTCCGGCTCCATCGACACGCTCTACGAACCCTCCACCTCTCCCTCGACCAAAACCACCGTCCAGACCGACACCGGCACGGCACTGGAAGCCTCCGCCGGCACCGTGTCGAAAGGCGAATACGTCACCTACACCGCGACGGTCACGCCGGTCCCCGACGGCGGCACCGTCGCCTTCGAGAACGGCGGCACCCCGATCATCGGGTGCGAAACCCAGGCCGTGAACACGACCACCGGCATCGCCACCTGCGAGACCTCCTTCTCCACCGCCGGCTTCCACACGATCAACGCGTCGTTCTCCGGCTCGACCGACACGCTGTACAAACCCTCAACCTCGTCCGCAACCGTAGCCACCGTCCAGACCGAAACCAGGACGACGCTGGGGGCCTCCGCCTTCTTACCGGTGACCGGGGGAAGCGTCACCTACACCGCCACCGTCGCGCCCGCCCCCGACGGCGGCACCGTCGCCTTCAACGACGCCGGCACGCCGATCAGCGGCTGTGCGACCCAACCGGTCAACACCACCACCGGCATCGCCACCTGCGAAACCAGCTACCCGACCGCCGGCGTGCACGCCATCACCGCTTCGTTCTCGGGATCCCCCGACAGGGTCTACCTACCCTCCTCCTCGCCTGAGGCCGAAATCAGGGTGCAGCCGGCGCCACCGCCGGCGCCCCCCGTAACGGGCACGTCGGGATCCGGGACGACGGCCGGCGCCAAGCCGGCTGTGGTGCCGACGCGTGCCCCTCGGGGGCTGTTCGACATCCGCTCGCTGAAGGTCGTGTTCAGCTGCGGCTCGAGCCCGTGCAGCGGGATCGCCGCCCTCACCGTGACCCTGGGAAGCCATCACTGGACCATGCAGAGCCCGCTGGGACGGGCGGGGGCCGACGCCCGCGGCACGCTCTCGATCCCGGTGCCGGCAGCGCTCCGGCGCACCCTCCGCAACCACCTCCTGCACCACCCCCACTCCCTGCCGCGGGCGGGGCTGCTCGTGATCCTCACCGCCTCGAGGTCCGCTCCCGAAGCGACGAAGATCGATCTGGGCGTGTGGACGCTGAAGGGCTTCCGCTAGAGACCCGGCAGCGGCCCGGGGATCGGCGGCGTCAGCCGCCGGCCATAGCCGGCAGGATCACGAGCGTGTCGGTGTCACCCACCGGCGTCGCCAGCCCGTCGAGCACGCGTACGTCCTCGTCGTTGAGGTACACGTTGACGTAGCGGTTGAGCTCGCCCTCGGCCGAGAACAGCTGGCTCTCGGTGGCGGGGTGGCTGGTGGCGAGGTCGCGGAGCACCTCGCCGACGTTCGAGCCGCTGGCACCCACCTGCTTCTCGCCGCCGACCGACGCCCGCAGCACCGGGGGGATCTTGATCGTCGCCATCCGCGGGGAGGCTAACCGGCTGCGGCGCAGAACGCCTCGTAGTCGGGGAACACGCCCATCTCCTCGTCGGCGATCTCGTCCGGTGCGCGGGAGCAGATCGGGCACTCGGGGTCGCGATGCACCTTCACCTCGGTGAGGGTCGCGCCGAGGGCGTCGTAAAGGAGCAGGCGCCCGATCGCCGGCTCGCCGATCCCGAGGATCAGCTTCACGACCTCCGTGGCCTGCAGCAGCCCCATCGTCCCGGGCAGCACCCCGAGGACGCCGTTGGCGCCGCACGAGGGGGCGAGCTCGGCCGGGGGCGGCTCGCGGAAAAGGCACCGGTAGCACGGGCCGTCGTAGGGCTTGAACACCGACAGCTGGCCGTCGAAGCCGAGGATCGAGGCGGACACGACCGGGATCCGCAGCCGTACGCTGGCGTCGTTGAGCAGGTAGCGGGTGGGGAAGTTGTCGACGCCATCCACGACCACGTCGTAGTCCTGGATGATCTCGACGATGTTCGACGCGTCGATGCGCGTCCTGTACTTGACCACGTTCACGTCCGGGTTGAGCGCGTGGATCGACTCCTCGGCGGAGTCCACCTTCGGGATGCCGATCCGCTGGGTGGAGTGGATCACCTGGCGCTGGAGGTTGGAGAGGTCCACCACGTCGTCGTCGACGATCCCGAGCGTGCCCACCCCGGCCGCGGCCAGGTAGAGGGCCGTGGGCGAGCCGAGGCCGCCGGCGCCGAGCAGCAGCACCTTCGCGTCGAGCAGCTTCTGCTGCCCCTCGGCGCCGATCTCGGGGATCAGCAGGTGGCGTGAGTAGCGGTCGCGCTGCTCGACCGTGAGCGCGCGGGGGATCTCGACCTCATAGCCGCGGTCCTTCCAGAGCGTGATGCCACCGGTCATCGAGCGGACGTGCTCGTAGCCGAGGTCCTCCTGCAGGGTGCGGGCGGCGTAGGCGGAGCGGTTGCCGGACTGGCAGTACAGGATCAGCTCCGCGCTGCGGTCGGGGGCGGCCGTCTCGATGCGCGACTCGAGGTGTCCGCGGGGGATGCTCTTGGCGCCGGGGAGGTGGCCGGTGGCGAACTCTTCGCTGCCCCGGACGTCGACGATCGTCACGCCCTCGCCGATCAGCTCCTTGACCTGGGCGGGGTCGACCTCATCGATCTGGTTCTTGATACGGCGGAGAAGCTCGGCTCCGGAGACGCTCATCGACTCAAACTCCTAAACCACGGTCGGGATTTACCAACTTCACAAAGTATAGCGCTGCGGTTATGCCCTTCCAAGGGCTGTCATACCCTCCGGAATCGTGCCACTCGAGCGCTCGAAGCGACTCCCGGCCCTGCTCGCCGCCGTAGCCCTGCTGGGGCTGGTGGCGCTCGTGCTGGCGCTCGTCTCCGGGGGCGGCTCCGGCTCCTCGCCTGCAGCCGCTGGCTCGGCTCCCAGCTTCGACGGCGCCGCGCTGTCCTCGCCCCTGCCCGCCCCCGGCTTCACCCTGCGCGACCAGCACGGCGAAACGGTGTCGCTGGACAGCCTGCGGGGAAGGCCGGTGGTGCTCGCCTTCCTGTATCCCGCCTGCGGGGCGAGCTGCGTGCTGATCGCCGAGCAGATCCGGGGGGCGCTCGACGACCTCTCCCACCCGGTGCCGGTCGTGATCGTCAACGCCGGCCCCTCCCCCACCCCGCCGGCCGCGGTCACCCGCTTCCTGGAGCAGGTCTCGCTGTCCGGGCGGTCGCTGTACCTCGACGGCTCCCCCCGGCAGCTGCGGACCGTCTGGCGCGAGTACCGGGTGGTCCCCGCGAGCGCCGGCCCGACGAAATTCGCCCAGGCCGCGGAAGTGAGGCTGCTCGATGCCGAGGGCCGCGAGCGGGTCGTGTACGGGATCGAACAGCTGACGCCCGATGGGCTGGCACACGACATCCGCATGCTCCAGGCCGGGGGCCACCAGGGCGGCTGATACCCTAGCTCGCAGGTAGGAAATCCAGCGATGATGTTCTCGACCAAGGCTGAGTATGGGATCCGCGTGATGGTGGAGCTCGCCCGCAGCGCCGGTGAGGAACCGGTGCCGCTGGCGGAGATCGCCGCCAAGGACGGACTCCCGCTCGCGTACCTCGAGCACCTCGCCGCGCGCCTGCGGAAGGCCGGGCTGGTCGACTCCCGGCGGGGCTCGAGGGGCGGCTACCTGCTCGCCCGGCCGGCCCGCGAGATCACGATGGCCGAGGTCGTGGAGGCGCTCGAGGGGGCGATCGCGCCGATCGAATGCATCTCCGAGGCGCCCGACGGCTCGATCGTGTGCTCGCGCGAGACCGGGGCCGACCACGTCTGCCCCACCAAGCTGCTGTGGACCAGGGTGCGGATGTCGATCGTGCAGACGCTCCGCGAGACCACGCTGGCGGACCTCATCGTGACCCCGGCGATCCCCGCCCCGGCGCTCGGATCGCTGCAGATCGAACCGCTCGGCAGCGGAGCCTAGGAGAGCCATGGCCGACCTCGAGATCAGGGACCTGCACGTGCGCACCGAGGAGCGCGAGATCCTCCGCGGCGTCGACCTCGACATCAGCCGCGGCGAGATCCACGCGCTGATGGGCCCCAACGGCTCGGGCAAGTCGACGCTCGCCAACACCCTCCTCGGCCACCCCACCTACGAGATCACCGAGGGCACGATCACCTTCAAGGGCGAGGACATCACCGAGGCCGCGCCCCACGAGCGCGCCAAGGCGGGGCTGTTCCTGGCCTTCCAGTACCCGGTCTCGATCCCGGGGGTGTCGGTCGCCAACTTCCTGCGCATGGCGATCAACGCCAAACGCGAGGAGCCGATCCAGGTCAAGGAGTTCCGCACCCAGCTCCAGCACGCGGTGGAGCTGCTCGACGTCGACCGCGCGTTCACCTCCCGGCACCTCAACGACGGTTTCTCCGGGGGCGAGAAGAAGCGCGCCGAGATCCTCCAGATGGCGATGCTCAAACCCGACATCGCGATCCTCGACGAGACCGACTCCGGGCTCGACATCGACGCCCTTCGCACCGTCGCCGAGGGGGTCCAGCGCCTGCACGACGAGCAGGGGCTGGGGGCCCTGATCATCACCCACTACCAGCGCATCCTGCACTACGTCCAGCCGCAGTTCGTCCACATCCTGATGGACGGGCGGATCGTGCTGGAGGGCGGGGTCGAGCTCGTCGAGCGCCTCGAGCGCGAGGGCTACGACCAGATACGCCAGGAGGTGGGCGCGACCGCGCTGGCCGGCGACGACGGTGTCTGAGCCCGTACCGGTCCAGTCGAAGGCCGGCCGACACCGCGAGGCGACCCTCTACCACGCCCTCTCCGGAGCCGGGGCGGGCGGCGACGGCGCCTCCCTGGAGCAGCTCCGCGAGCGGGCCCGCGAGGCCTACGGACGGCTGGATCTGCCCATCTGGCGGCGGTCGGGCTTCTGGACCACGAGCCTGCAGAGCCTCGACCTCGACGCGCTCGAGCCGTTCGACGAGGGCGCCGGCACGGCAGCAGCGGGCAACGCGACGGCGCCGGGCGCCGGCACGCCGGGGAACGGCGTCGCCCCCCCAGCCGCGCGGCAGGTGCCCGAGGTGGTCACCCGCACGCTCCCCGATCGACCGCGGGCGGGGCGGCTGGTGCAGGGGGCCGACGGGACCGCGAGCATCGAGCTGGACCCTGGACTGGCCGAGCGCGGAGTGATCCTGTGCTCGCTGGAGGAGGCCTTCCGCGAGCACCGGGAGCTCGCCTCGAGGTGGTACTCGAAGAGGCTGACGATCGACCGCCACAAGCTCGAGGCCGCCAACGCCGCCTTCTGGCGCGACGGCGCCTTCCTGTACGTGCCCGAGGGGGTGGCGGTCGAGGACCCGTTCGAGATCGTGTACGCGATCGAGCGCCCCGGGGTGGCCCAGTTCGGTCGCACGCTGGTGGTGGGCGACACCGGTAGCGAGTTCGCCCTGCACGAGTACGAGCTGGCGGAGGACTTCGGCGAGTACCCCGAGGGCGAGCGCCGGGCGCTGCACGCGGGGGCCTTTGAGATGTATCTCCGCGACGGCGCCCGCTGCCGCCTGGCCCAGTTCCAGGACTGGGGTGCAGGCGAGGTGTACGACGTCTCAACCCGCTTCGTGGGGGTGGGACGGGACGCCTACTGCCACTGGCTGCCGGCGCTGCTCGGCGGCCATTTCGTGCGCCAGCACCTCGAGCTGGCGGTCTCCGAGACGGGTGGCGAGATGGCCTTCCGGGGGATCTTCTTCACCGAGGAGGACGAGCACCTGGACGTGTTCGCGGTCGACCTCCACGAGACCGGCCCCTCCGAGGGGGACGTCCACTGGCGGGGTATCGCCACCGGCGAGAGCCGCGCCAGCTTCGAGGGCCTGATCGAGATCGACCCCGGCGCCCAGCAGACCCACACCTACCTGCAGATCCACTCGATGATGCTCTCGCCCAAGGCCCGCATCGACGCGATCCCCTCGGTGCTGGTGTCGGCCGACGACGTCTCGGCCTCCCACGGGGGCACGGTGGGGGAGCTCGACGAGACGGCCATCTTCTACATGCAGACGCGGGGGCTGGACCGGCCGACGGCGGTTCGGGTGATCGTGGAGGGGTTCTTCGAGCCGCTGATCGACGAGCTCGCCGACCAGCCCCTGCAGGAGCTGGTCAGGTCCAGGCTCGCCGACAAGCTGGCCCACGCACGTGAGGACATCGAGGCCTATGCAACCAGCCGCTGACCGCCCCACGCCGGGGGCCGCCGACGGCGGCCTCGGGGTCCGGGGGGACTTCCCCATCTTCGAACGGGAGGTCGGCGGACGCCCGCTGGTGTACCTGGACTCGAGCTCCACCTCCCAGAAGCCGCGGGTCGTGATCGAGGCCCAGGCGGAGCACCTGGCCCAGCACAACGCCAACGTCCACCGCGGCGTCTACGAGCTGGCCCAGGAGGCCGACGAGGCCTTCGAGGGCGCCCGCCGGCGGGTGGCCGCCTTCACCGGAGCCGGCTCGCGGGTGACGCTGTTCGCCAAGAACGTGACGGAGGCGATCAACCTCGTGGCGTACTCGTGGGGGCGCTCGAACGTCGGCCCGGGCGACGCCGTGCTGGTGACGCAGATGGAGCACCACGCGAACATCGTCCCCTGGCAGGTGCTCTGCCGCGAGCGGGGAGCGACGCTGCGTTACCTGGAGATCGACGAGCACGGAGAGCTGTCGCTGGAGCAGCTCGACCGGGAGCTCGGCCGGGGCGACGTGAGGATGGTCGCCTTCACCCACGTCTCGAACGTGCTCGGCACGATCAACCCCGTCGCGGAGATCGCCCGCCGGGCCCGTGAGGCCGGGGCGGTGACGCTCGTGGACGGAGCCCAGGCGGTCCCCCAGATGCCGGTCGACGTGGACGCCGCGGGGGCCGACTTCTATGCCTGGACCGGACACAAGGCGCTCGGACCGACCGGGATCGGGGTGCTCCACGGGCGCCGCGAGATCCTCGAGCAGATGCCCCCCTTCCTGACCGGCGGGGACATGATCTCCTCGGTCGACTTCCAGGAGGCGACCTGGAACGAGCTGCCGTGGAAGTTCGAAGCCGGCACCCCGATGATCGCCGAGGCCGTCGGCCTGGCGGCCGCGGTCGAGTACCTCGACGGGCTGGGCATGGACCGGGTCCGCGAGCACGAGCGGGAGCTCACCGTCCGGCTGCTGGAGGGCCTCGAGCAGGTCCCCGGCGTGCGCATCGTCGGGCCGCCCCACGCCGAGCAGCGCGGCGGGCTGGTGTCGTTCACCCTCGAGGGCATCCACCCCCACGACATCGCCGAGCTGGTGAGCCGCGAGGGCGTGTGCATCCGGGCCGGCCACCACTGCGCCCAGCCCTTGATGCGGTGCCTGGGCGTGGGCGCGACCGCGCGGGCGAGCGTGGGCGTCTACAACGAGCCGGCGGACCTCGAGGCCCTGTTCGGGGCGCTCCGTGGGGCACGCGAGGTGTTCGCGCTCGAGGGCGCCTCGACGGCGAGGGTGGGCTGATGGACGACCTCTACCGCGACTACATCCTCGACCACTACAAGCACCCGCGTAACTTCGGCGAGCTGGAGCCGCACGACCTCGAGGCGCTCGAGCACAACCCCCTCTGCGGGGATGAGCTGGGAGTCCACATCCGCGTGCAGGACGACCGCATCGCCGACCTGCGCTTCCACGGCCACGGCTGCGCGATCTCGCAGGCCGCCGCCTCGATCTCCTCCGAGGAGCTGAAAGGGATGGAGGTCTCCGAGGCCGGCCAGCTGGGAGCCGACTGGCTGCTGGAGCTGCTCGGGATCCCGATCTCGGCCACCAGGCGCAAGTGCGCCCTGCTCGGGTTGAAGGCCGTCCGCGGGGCGCTCACCGGCGACGACGGCTGGCCCGCGTGAGCGCCAGGGCCGCCGGGATCGCCCGCGATACAATTCCTACTTCAGAGCACAGGATTCGCCAAACCCCCCATCTGAGGACCCCAAATGGCCACAGTTGAGAGCACCAAGATCGCCAAACCGAGCCCGATCGTCGAGGACGAGCAGGGTCAGCTGAAGGCGCGCCAAGGGATCTCGCGCGAGGTCGTCGCCGAGCTCTCGAAGGTCAAGGGGGAGCCCGACTGGATGGCCGAGAAACGACTCCGCTCGCTCGAGATCTTCGAGCGCAAGCCGATCCCGACGTGGGGCCCGGACCTCAGCGGCCTGAACCTCGATGAGCTGGTGCTGTACTCGCCCCCCACGGCCGGCCGGTTCAACAGCTGGGACGAAGTCCCGGCGGAGATGAAGCAGACCTACGAGGACCTCGGTATCCCCCAGGCCGAGCGCGAGCACCTCGCCGGTGTCGTCGGCGTGTGGCGCCAGGAGCCGGTGTACGAGGGCCTCAAGGAGGCATACGCCGAGCAGGGGATCCTGTTCTGCTCGATGGACACCGCCATCGCCCGGTACCCGGAGTTGGTGCAGAAGTACTTCATGAACAAGTGCGTGCCGCCGCAGGACAACAAGTTCTCGGCCCTGCACGGCGCCGTGTGGTCGGGCGGCTCGTTCCTGTACGTGCCCAAGGGCGTCAAGGTCGACCTCCCGCTGCAGGCCTACTTCCGCATGGAGGGCGCCGGCGAGGGCACCTTCGAGCACACCCTGATCATCGCCGACGAGGGCTCCGAGGTGAACTACATCGAGGGCTGCACGGCGCAGACCTACAGCGTCAACTCGATGCACTCGGCGGTGGTGGAGATCTTCGTCCACGAGGGCGCCAAGGCCCGTTACACGACCGTCCAGAACTGGTCCAAGGACGTCTACAACCTCAACACCAAGCGGGCGATCGTCGACGCCGGTGGCACCGTCGAGTGGGTCGGCGGGTCGATGGGCGCCAAGTACGTGATGCTCTACCCGGGGTCGTTCCTGATGGGAGAGGGCGCGCGGGCCGACCACCTCAACGTCGGCGTGGCGGGAAGGGGCGTGCACAAGGACACCGGCGCCAAGGTCGTGCACCTGGCCCCCAACACGACCTCCAACATCCTCGCCAAGTCGATCTCCAAGGACGGCGGCATCATGGGCTACCGGGGGCTCGTGAAGATGGGCCACAACTCGGCCGGCTCGAAAGCCAGGGTCCAGTGCGACGGCCTGATGATGGACGGCGAATCGCGCTCCGACACCTGGCCCGACATCCAGATCCAGAACCCCCACGTGACGGTCGCCCACGAGGCGACGGTGGGGCGGATCTCCGACGACCAGCTGTTCTACATGGGCTCGCGGGGGTTCACCGAGGACGAGGCCGCGGCGATGATCGTCAACGGCTTCATCGAGCCGGTCACGAAGGAGCTCCCGATGGAGTACGCGGTCGAGCTCAACCGGCTGATCCAGCTGGAGATGGTCGGCAGCATCGGCTAGCGCGGCCCCACCGGGGCCGGCTGCTGATCGATCGCTACCCCGGCGCGGTGGCGGGCCGGGAGGGGGCGCTTCCCGAGCGCCTGCGCGGCGGGGCTATGTCGGCGCGGGTGAAGTCCTGCAGCAGGCGCTTGACGACGGGCGGTCCTTGGTCCTCGACGACGACGCAGCCGCCGGGCCAGTAGGGATTCTCGGCAGGAGCGTCGCTGACGAACACCGACACGTACACCCAGCTGCCGGCGTTGAGCAGGCGGCCGCCGCCGGGGGTACGCCACTCGTGCTCCGGGTCCCCGGGGAGGGGGCCGGTGCGGTGGGTGTGCCCGAAGACCACGTAGTAGCTCCCCAGGCCGAGGCGCTCGGCGACCTCGCCCATCGCTTCGAGGCCTGCCCGTCGTAGCTCCTCCGGTGAGATGTCGGCGCGCAGGGGCCCCACCCCGGCTCGGTTGAGAGCCGCCACCGCCAGCGGGAACCCCGCCACCAGCGCACGCGTCCGGAGCCTGCGGGCCTTGCCCCGGATGCGCTCCCCGAAGCCGGCCCGAGGGGCAGAGCCGTTGTCGGAGCCCGCCCCGGCCGCCGGCTCGCCCCGCAGCGCCCGCCAGGCGGAGATGGTGGCGATGCCGTTCAGCGCCGATCCGGTGCGCTCGTCGCGGGCGACGGCGTCGCGCCAGGCGAACATCGGCGCGCAGATCGACTCGTGGTCGCCGGCCCCGCCGAGGCTGGCAGGGGGCCTGCCGAGGATCCGCTCCATGGCGCCCATCGTCAGGCGCTCGAGGGTGGGGATCGTGAGATGGCAGTCGAGGTAATGGCCGTGGGTCGCGTACACGTCCTCGCGGATCCACAGGCCGGGATAGGCGACGGTGACCCTCGCCGGGGCGCACCACTCGGCGATCCGCTCCAGCGCGTGAGAGGCGGACGCGGGCTCGAACAGCTGCTCCGGACCCAGGGGAGGCGGCTCCAGCTCCTGTCCGCGGGCGATCAGCCACGGTTCGACCAGCGCGTGGTCGTGGTTGCCGGCCACGATCACGATCTCGCCCCCCGCCATCGCGGCGCCCAGCTCCTCGAAGAACTCGCGCGAGCTCGAGAGGGCGTCGCGGACGGGACCGTGGCGGAGCTCGAGCACGTCTCCCAGCAGCACGACCCGGTCCACGGAGGCGAGCTCGGCGAGCAGCGGCTCGCGCAGCTCCCGGCGGCGGAGCACGTCGGTCCGGGTCAGGCTCCCGAGGTGTAGGTCGGAGACGATCAGGGTGCGCATCCGGCCACCAAGGCTATCCGCGGCCATCGCCGGCGCCGGGAGGATGCCCCGGGACGGCGGCGCGTCGCGCAAGGGGACTTGCAGGTATCAACTGCGACATCGGACTTATGGGAACCTTTAGTCTCCGGGGTCGGGAAGAACCCACGATCGCGTCAACGCTTCAGGGAAGAACAATCAACCGCAGGAGGCAGGGAACCCGATGATCGCTCGCATCGTCACGTCCATCAGGCGCAACGCCATCGCATGGCTCGCCCTGTTCGTCGCCCTCACGGGTACGAGCATGGCCGCAACGCACTACGTCGTCACCTCGACCAAGCAGATCAAGCCGGCGGTGCTGAGGAAGCTGAAGGGGAACCGTGGCGCGATCGGCCCCCAGGGTCCGGCAGGCCCCCAGGGCTCGCTCGGCAAAGAAGGTCCGACCGGACCGGCGGGCTCGTCGATCAAAGGCGCGACCGGGACGACGGGAACGAGAGGGGCGACGGGACCGACGGGTGAAGTCGGGCCGACCGGACCCGGCGTCGGAAACACCGGAGCGACCGGGGCGACCGGCGAAAAAGGCTCCACCGGCGGGACCGGCGCCACGGGCGCGACCGGCGCCACCGGGGCGACGGGCGAAGCAGGCACGGGTGGAGTAAAGGCTTATGCGCATATCAGCGATGAAGGCGAAGTGACTGAAAGCTCGGGGTTCAGTGGCGCCACGGTGAAATTCGAACCGAAAGAAAAAAACTCGCCCAAAGACCCTGAACCCGGCGTCTACTGCATCTCCGGCCTGAGCTTCACGCCGAAAAACGTGGAGGTGACGCTCGACTCCGACGAAATTCCCGAAGTGGAAAACGAAGAAACCAAAAAACCGGAGCCTCCGACTCCCACACCGCCGTTGGCCCATGTCGGCATAAGCAGTGAATCGAACTGCCCCAGCGGAACCCAGGTCACTGTCGAAACCATCGGATTTATATTCGAAGGAGAAGACGAGGTCGAAGAGGGCATCTCCGAGGGGTACTACATCCAAATCAACTAGGTCGCCTGACCGGAACAGGCGGGGAACCGCAGCGCCCACCGTCCATCGAGCATGAACGGTGGGCGTCTCACGCTGGTGGGCCGGAGGACCAGTTGGTAGGCTTGCATAACGGTGTCCGTGCAAGCCGGACGCCGTGATCTACTAGGACGACGGACTGTCGTGAGCGCAAACGCGGACGTGTTACGTCAGGGATGACGAGGCGATCAAGGATGGCGAGCCAAAGAGCGCAAATGGGCCGCTTCGGCCGACTCCTGCCGACATCTGCAGTGGCCGGAGTCCTCGTCCTGGTGGTTGCACTCGGCCTCGCGACTGCGCCGTCTTACGCAGCCTGGCAGCGCGTACTGGCGCACCGCACGAAGAACCACCCTTACTTCGCCTGCGGCTCGCGGCGGCGGGTGAGGTGCCACCTGATCACGGACCCCACCCGTGGCTTGCATCGAAATGGTCGCGTCAGCGCGGGCGCTATCACCGCTGGTCCCGAGCTGGAAACGAGCCCACCGCTCGAGGGAACCGGCGTGGAAGGTGGCTACTCGCCCGAAGATCTCCGCAAGGCGTACAAGCTGCCCTCCACGACGGCCGGCTCCGGGCAGACCGTGGCGATCGTCGACGCCTACGACGACCCACGTGCGGAAGCCGACATGAACACATATCGGTCGCATTACGGAATAGCTTCCTGCACGACCGCGAACGGATGTTTCCGCAAGATCAACCAGGACGGAGACTCCTCACCGCGTCCGGGGCCCAGCGCTGAATGGTCCGAAGAGATCTCGCTGGACCTCGACATGGTGTCCGCGATCTGTCCCAACTGCCACATCCTGCTGGTCGAGGCGGAAACGGCCTCCTCGGAAGATCTGGCGGCGGCCGTGAACGAGGCGGTCGCCCTGGGCGCCACCGAGGTCAGTAACAGCTACGGCTCGGTCGTCGGCGAAGAAAAGGAATTCGTCTCGGCGTACGACCACCCAGGCGTCCCGATCACCGTCGCGGCCGGCGACGAAGGCTACCGCGTCGAAGAACCGGCCGACTATCCCCAGGTGATCGCCGTCGGCGGCACCTCGCTGCTCCCCGCATCCAACAAAAGGGGGTGGAAGGAGACCGTCTGGTACGGCACCGAAACGAACGAAGAAGGAGAACTCGAAGTCTATGGAACGGGAAGCGGGTGCAGCAATCAGCCGAAGCCCCGCTGGCAGACCGACAGCGGCTGCGCGTTTCGCACCAACAACGACATTGCAGCGGTGGCCGACCAGAACACCCCGGTCTCCACCTACGACACATACAAGAGCGAAAAGGAATGGAACCTCGAGGGGGGAACGAGCGTCGCCACCCCCGTCGTGGCGGCGGCGATGGCGCTCTCGAACAGCTACACGCGGTCCTTCGTCGGGGCCCACGCGTTGTACGTAGACGCGCTGCTCAACGAAAACGCGTTCAACGACGTGACCGAAGGCAGCAACGGGAAATGTACGCCCCCTACGAGCCACGCCTACCTCTGCACCTCAGAGCCCGGCTACGACGGCCCCTCCGGCCTCGGCACGCTCAACGGAGCCCCGGAAGCGCCTGCGCCGGTACTCGTCACCAAGGCTGCCACCGGGGTCGGCGCCGGCGAAGCGACCCTGAACGCGACGATCGACCCGAACGACGTCACGTTCTCCCAATGTCGCTTCGAATACGGGCCCACAACGTCCTACGGCTTGAGCGTGACGGCAGCCTGCCCGCCGGAATCCCCTGAATCCGGTACCAGTGCGGTGCCCGTGACGGCCCACGTCACGGGCCTGACCGCAGCGACGACCTATCACTTCCGCGTCGCGGCCTCTTACCAAGGCCTCTCCGGCTCCGCCAGCGACTCGAGCTTCGGCACCTCGGGAGCCGCACCAAGCGTCGCGACCGAAGCAGCGTCCGCGATCACCCCCGAAGGCGCGAAGTTGAACGCGCTCGTGGACCCGAACGGCTCACAGGTCACTGCGTGCACCTTCGAATACGGGACCCCACCCTCATACGGCCTCACGGCGCCCTGCCGGCCCTCGCCGGGGGCGGGGCAGGGCTATGTGTCGGTAAGCGCGGAAGTGACGCACCTCACACCCGAAAGCAGGTACCACTTCCGCATTGTGGCGACCAACGCCAGTGGGGAACTGACCGGAAGCGAACGTTCGTTTGAAACTATCTCCGTGCTTCCAAGCGCATCGTCGGGGGCGGCGTCGGAAGTGTCGGCGAACGAAGCGACACTGCACGGCACGGTGAATCCGAACGACGTGAAGGTGACAGGCTGCACCTTCGAATATGGACTCTCGGCTGCCTACGAAGCCTCCGTTGAGTGCTCCCCGACGCCAGGCGAAGGCTCCAGCGCAGTTCCGGTCTCGGCCCGGCTCTCGGAACTTCTGCCCGGCCGCGTCTATCACTTCAGGGTCAGAGCCCGGAACCTTCGCGGCACGAGCAACAGCGCGGATGTGAGCTTCGTCACTGCTTCCGAAGCGCCAACGACTGTGACCGAAGCCGCAGCGGTGAGCGGCACGAGCCTCGCGACCCTCACCGGCACAGTGCTTCCGAACGGAGCGCCCATCGTGGCGTGCCGGTTCGAATACGGAACCTCACCGGCTGGGATCCTCGAAGCCTCGGCGCCGTGCTCGTCGATACCCGCTGGAAGCGAAGAAGGCGGCTCGGTGTCAGCCGTGATCACCGGTCTTTCAGCCGGTACCACCTACCACTACCTCCTGGTGGCGACAAACGCAAGCGGCACCAGCTACGGCGCCGCTCTCACGTTCTCAACCAACGCTGCGACGTTCCAGGGCGAACCCGGGCTCGAACAGCTCACGGGCGGTCACGGCCAGCCCGGACCTGGACTGCTCGCGCTGGCAAGCAGGAAGCTGTCGGTCAACGCCCACGGAACCGTGGCGGTTCCGGTGAAGTGCCCGGCGGGATCAAGCTCGTGCGCCGGCACCATCAGCCTCCAGGTTGTCAAGGCTGTGGGAGCGAGCCGGCGCAACCACGGAGTCAAGCACCACGTGCTTCTGGCGGCTGGTGCGTTCAGCCTGCGCGGCGGCCGGGTCTCCACGATCCACCTGCACCTGTCGCGGACCGCCCGGATCCTCGTGCAACGAGCCCGCACCCTCCGCGCCAGCGCCACCATCACGCCCACCGCCGGTAACGCGACCCGCGCGACGGTCACGATCCGCTCGGACTGACCGGCACCGCCGGCGCGGCGGGGCCGAGCGTGGTGGGTTACGGGCGCGGCATGTGGCCTGCGCATCTGCCTGAGCGACCACGGCGCCCTCGCGCCTGAGACATCGACGACCGCAATGCGTGGCGCAGGCGCACGCATGAGGAGAGATGATCTGCGAGTTCGCGCAGGTCCTCGGTGCGGAGGACAGGGATTGCAATCGCGCGAGCGTTGGGGGTGGCCTCTAGCTCGATCGACGTCCGGTGTCGCGAAAGAGTGGGAGGTCCCGGCGAGAGCCTCCGATCGCGGCGACTTCGGCCATCGAACGCCCCCGTTGCGATGGATGACACCATTCGCAGGTGAACCTCACCATGTCGCGCTCATCGGCGTGGCGTATAATCGTAATCGCGCCGAGCGGGCGCCGGACCTACCCCGACAGGACGATCGTCTTCGCCCAGGTCACGGCCGTGCCCCCTGTCGGGGTGAACACGCCTCTGACCGCGAGCTTCGGGTGCTGGGACGCTTTGAGCGCCCGTCGCCCGGCGAGCGTCAGGGTGAGCTTCTCGGTCTCCTTGGAGCCGGTCCCGAAGCTCGTGCGCACGCGGGCCAGGAGCACGGGCTTGGTCTTCGAGCTCGCCCTTGAGGACTTCTGCGGTTGGTAGCAGAGCACTTCGAGTTTCCCTCCGGTCGGCGCCTGGAAGGAGAACGAGTACGAGTCGTGCTTCAGCAGACCGCTGCGGCGCGCCTTCTTCAACGCCGCCGAGAGCTGCTTCTCCAGGTCGGCGAGGACCTGGGCGGCGGTAGGCGGTGTGGGCGTGCTTTCCTTCGTGAACTGCGGCACGCCCAGGACTTCGAGTTTTTTCACGACCCTGGGAACGATCTGGGGGGCGTTTTCGCTCCATCCTTCGGCGCTTCCTTCGCTGTTGGTAGCGATCACCTCACAGGAGATGTACTCGCCGAGCTGTCCCTGTTCGGGGATGTAGGTCTGTTCGGTCGCGCCCGCGATTTCCGAGTCGTTGATGAGCCACTGGTACGTAAGCGTCGGGGACGGCTTGCCGTGCCACAGCCCCGGTTCGCACGTTAGCTGGTCGCCCACCTGCGGTTGGCCGGCGACCGTCGGGGGTTGTTCGGGATCGTTTTCGGGCGCGCTCCCAGGGATGTGCACACGGGCGCTGAGGGCGCGTTCCGTGCCGGCCGCGTTGGTGGCGATCACTTCACAGGCGATCAGGTGCCCCTCGTCGAACTTCGTCACCACGTAGGTGCTGGCGGTGGCGCCTTCGATCGGGCCGCCGTCCGTCAGCCACACGTAGCCGATCGCCGGTTCTGGTTCGCCCGACCATTTGCTGTTGCAGGTGAGTGTCGTTCCGGGACCCGGCGGCGAGACTCCCGGCGGCGCGACTCCCGAGATGCCGGGGCCGGAAAGGAGTTTCGGCGGAATCGCCGGAATTTCGAATGCTGCGCTCCGCGCCGAGGCGGCGCCTTCGATGTTGGTCGCCGTCACTTCGCAGTACAGCTGGTGTCCCCTGTCGTCCTTCTGGACCACGTAGCTGTTACCCGAAGCCGCGCCCGTGGTGCCCAGCCAGCGATAGCTGAACGTCGGCTTGGGTAGGCCTTCCCACGATCCCGCGGCGCAGGTGAGCGTTTCACCCACCACCTTGGCTCCACTGATGCTCGGCGGGCTCTTCACGGCCGGCTTGGTGCCTTTGACCTCGACCGGTTCGCTGTCGGCTTTGGCGGTGCCGACGGAGTTCCGGGCGGTGACCTGGCAGATCAGCTTGGCGCCGACATCCGCAGGTTCGATCCGGTAGGTGTTGTTGGTCGCTGCGCCGATCGATGCTTTTTCGCGAAGCCACTGATAGGTGTATCCATTTTCTTCGCTCACCGCAGGTTCGGCTTTCCAGGTGCCCCTCGTGCAGGTAAGCGTGTTCCCGAGTGCCGGTTCACCTTCCACCCTGGGAAATTCTTCGGGTTCGGGGATGGACTTGACATGAGATTCGCCGGGGATGGGCAGCGGCTTGCTCACCGCGACGGCTTTGCCGAGCGTGTTCCTGGCAATGACTTCGCAGGAGACTGTTCGGCCCTTGTCTTCGGACGTAACCGTGTAGATGGTGGACGTCGCTACTGGTTCGCTGCCGACCAGCCACTGATATTCGAGAGTGGGGGCGGGGTCTCCCGACCACTTGCCCGGTTCGCATGTGAGCTTGGCGCCGACTTCTCCCGGTCCGACGATCTTCGGCGGTTCGGTGTTGCCGGGCGTCGTCCCGGAGACTTCGACCTTGTTCGAGCTTTCGGCTTCGGCTTTCCCGTAGCTGTTGGTGGCGGTCACCTTGCACGAGAGCGAGTCAAGCTGATCCGCTTCCTGGACGGTGTAGGTGGCGCCGGTGGCACCCGTTATTTCGGCTTTGTTGCGCAGCCACTGGTATTTGAACGTGGGCGGCGGCGCCCCCTTCCACGAGCCCGGGGAGCACGTCAGCTGCTGTCCGACCGTCCCGCTTCCGAGCACTTGGGGGGCCGTTTTGAGCGACGGCGCGCTGCCGCCGACCTTCACCGTGTTGCTGCTCTGCTTCGACGTTGCCCCCGCGCCGTTCGTGGCGGTTACCTTGCACGAAAGCGAATAACCCTCGTCTTCTTCGGCGACCGCATAGGTTTCCTCGCCAGCCGATGCGATCGGCAGTCCTTCACGGAGCCATTCGTACGCGTAGGTGATCGGCGCCGTTCCCGTCCAGGTTCCGTTCCTGCATTGGAGCGGTTCGCCGACTTTCGCTTCCCCGGCTTTGCCGCCCACCAATTCCGGGGGCGTCACGGATTCCGGTTTTTTCGCTGCCCCGCCGGGGACTTCATAGGCGTTCCAGCTTTCTTCTTCTTCGGAGCCTTCGCCGTTTTTACCCAGGACAATGCAGGTGAAGGTGTAGCCCTTGTCGGCGCTCGTGAGGTTGTAGACCGGGCCCGTGGCGTAGGTCGAGCCGTTCCTCAGCCAGGTGTACGTGAAAGTGATGCCTGTTCCCTGCCAGGGGCCGGGGTTGCAGACGAGCCGTCCGCCGGGAGCGAGTTCCACTTCGGGAGGTTCGATGTCGTAGGCCGGTTCGGCCGACGCCGCCGCAGCGCCGACCGCGAGCAGCACCATCAGACCGCCGATGACGGACAGCAGAATCGTGGCGCGCCGGAGAGTACCGGCGCTCGGCCTGGGTGATGCCGACAAGCTTCCTCCTTGAGTCTTGGTCGCCAGTCCCTGGGGAGCGCCCCACCTGCGACATTACGGACTCTCCCCGAGCCTGTCAAGCAGCGATCAGAAGCCTGCTTGCGAGCGGCGGGACCAGCCGCTCGGGGCCGCTTTGCTGGGGCCGAGGCTTCAGTCACCGAGAGCACACGCGACGGGATCGGCCGGCAACCGCTCACCACGCACGAGGGCCCCGGGGGAGCTTCCCCGGGGCCCTCGTGGCTCATCTGGTTGGGCTAGGTGCCCAGTGCCTGCCCGTCGGCTATGGGGCGGGCGGGCTCGGGAACGTCGGAACCGGAGCTTCGATTTACCGAACACTGCAGACTTTGCAGGGTTTTCGGCGCCGCGAGAACTACGGGCCCCGGCTCGCTCCGGGGCCGACCGACCGGCCGGGCGGGCTGCTGACCCGGAGCCGCAGACGGGCCGACCGCGACGCAGCGGCGGTGCTCGATCAGCGCTTCAGCGTGAAGGTCTGATACGTGACGATCGCGGTCGTCTTGCCCTTGGGCGTGAAGCTGCACTCCGCCGTGAGCTTTAGCTTCGAGCTGCTCTTCAGCAGGCGCCGCCCAGCCGCGGTGAGGCCAATCTTTATGGTTGCGCCGGAGGCACCCGAGACCGTGATCTTGCCCGCCGCCACGAGCACCGGCTTGGGAGCCTTCTTCGACTTCTTCGCCAGGCTCGCTCCCTTCGGCACGTAGTACCAGCCGACAACGGCCGTCCCCGACGTGCCCGCCTTGAAGAGCGCCTTGTAGCCGCCGATCTGGAGCAGCTTCGGGATCGTCGCGTTCTTCCCGGTCGGGGCCAGCTCCTTGACGATCGTCGCCGCGAGAACCGCGTTGCTCGGCGTTCCCGCGCTGCCCGAGTTCGTTGTCGTTGTCGTCGTCGAGTGCGTTTCTTCGCCCAGTTCCAAACTCGCCGTCGTGAACGTGTTTTCCCCGATCGCCTCGGTTCCGTTCCCGTGCTCGTTTTCCGTCACGATCCGGAAGTAGTACTTCGTCGCAGGCGATAGTCCGTTGACGCGGGCGTACATGTGCGTAGCAACATCGAGCGGGAATTCGCATTGCGGCATCGCAGCGGGCGGGGGCGTGAAGGGACAGCCCAGGGGCACGGCCGGTATTTCGAACGCGCACTGCTTTCTGCTGCCGAATTCCGGTGTGGTCCCGTATTCGAACTCGCAGGCATAGAGCCGACCGCCGTTGGCGTCAACCGTTGCATTCATCAGCGCCGCCGAATGGTTCGTTGAAGCGTTGACTTCGGTCACCGTCGGCGACTCGACTTCGATCGTGAAAGACATTGGAGGGCTTTTGCCGGGCGCGTTTTTCAGCGAGCTCGGCTGCACCGCCACGGCGGTATATTCGCCGTCTTCCAGCGATACCCCTACGTCCGCCAGAGACGGCGAGGTCCAGTTGCCGGCCGTCACTTCCGCTTCGACGGAGGCCACGGGCTGGCCTTCCGCCGCCGAGCCGCTGTAGACGCGCACCGTCACCTTTTCCTTCGGGTCGGATGCCTTCCCGCTGAATTCCGGCGCCGCGTCGCTCGTCGGGGTCGGTACCTGGTCCAACGTCACGACCGGAGAGCCCTTGTACACCCTAAACGTCATCGGCGCGCTTTCGCCGGCCGTGTTTTTCAGCGAGCTTGGTTGGCTGGCAACCGCCGTGTATTCACCGTTTTCGAGCGCGGTCGTCAAGGCCGGTGCGGTCCAGCGCCCTTCGCTGGGGGTCGCTTTTACGCTCGTCAGTTCTTTGCCCGCTGCGCTCGAGCCTACGTAGAGGCGCACCGTCACCTGTTCCTTCGGATCGCTCGCCGTGCCCGTGAATGCCGGCTGGCTTTGGCTTTTGCCGACTTCCGGGCCGATCGGGGTGATTGTCACCGTCGGCGGCTTGGTGTCGATTTCGAAGGTCTGCGGTTCGCTTTCTCCTTTGGCCCCATTCAGCGTGCTCACCTGTTCCGCGATGGCTGTGTAAACGTGAGCAGCACTTCCCGTGAAGAGCGCGGGGGAGATCGGCGCCGTCGACCATTTGCACGGCGCTTTCAGGGAACAACTGCCGGTGACGGTGGCTTCCGCCGTGGCGACGATTCTTCCTTCGGGCGCGACGCCTTCGTACAGGGTCACCTTCACCGGAGCCTTTTCGGTGGTCGTGCCCGAGAACGAGGGCGACGGATTGTTCGACGCCGGCGGTTCGGGGGCGGCCAGGGTGATGTTCGGGGCGACCGTAACTTCGAATTCGTGGCTGCACGAAGCCGGCGCGTTGCCGATGCTGCTTTCCTGCTTCGCGACCTCCTTGTAGGTCCCGTCCTGCAGTTCCGGTGTGACGTGGCCCGTGCTCCATTTGCCCGAGGCGGGGTGCGCCTCGAGGGTCATGACTTCCACATTCTTTTCGTTGTACAGACCCACCAGCACCGGCCCCGATTCGTTGGTAGAGCCGCTGAAGGCCGGGGAGCCGTTGCCGGAGCGTGGCTGGGGAGCGTTGCATTCGAGCGCCGGGGGCTTGGTGTCGATTTCGAATGTTAGGGCCGCGCTTTCGCCGGGTTCGTTGCCGATCGAGCTGGGCTCGCTGGCAACCGCCGTGTACCGGCCGTCGGCGAGCGCCGTCGCGACTTCCACGTGCCATTTGCTTCCCGTCACGGACGCTTTCAAAGAAGCCACTTGGGTCGCCCCTTCGAGGATCCGGACCGTGACCGGTTCGGTTTCGCTGGCCTTTCCTTCGAAGGACGGCTTCGTGTGGTTCGAGCGTGCTTCGGGGCCGTGGGTGATTTCCACCGTCGGCGGCTTCGTGAAGATTTCGAACTGGACCGTTTCGCTCTTCCCTTCCCCGTTCCCAATCGAGCTGGTCTCGGTCGCCTGCGCCGTGTAGGTCCCATCCGGCAGAGCGGTCGTCGCGGCGACCGACCATTTCCCGTTCGCGGGAGTCGCCGCCAACGATGCGGCCACTTTGCCCCCGGTCCCCGATCCTTCGTAGACGTGGACCGTGACCTGGGACGTTTCCTTGGGCGTGGTGGTCCCTTCGAACGCAGGCGAGCTGACGTTCGAGCGTTTTTCCGGGCCACGCGTGATCTTCACCGCCGGCGGACCGGTGAAGACTTCGAATTCGGCCGTTTCGCTCTTGCCTTCTTCGTTCCCGAGCGAGCTCGATTGGGTCGCCTGGGCCGTGTAGCTTCCATCAGGCAGAACGGTGGTCGCGGCGACCGACCATTTCCCGTTCGCGGGAGTCGCCGTCAACGATGCGGCCACTTTGCCCCCGGTCCCCGATCCTTCGTAGATGTGGACCGTGATCGCCATCGTTTCCTTGGGCGTGGTGGTCCCTTCGAAGGCGGGCTCGTTCTGCTTCGACCGTGGTTCCGGGGCTTTCGTGATCTTGACAGCAGGCGGTCCCGTGAAGACTTCGAATCCGATCGGTTCGCTCTTTCCTTCGCCGTTGCCGATCGAGCTCGTCTCCGAGGCCTGCGCGGTGTATTCCCCGTCCGGCAGGGCCGAGGATGCCGCCACGGACCAGCTCCCGCCCCCGGTCGGAGTCGCTTCCAGGGATGTGACCTGTTTGCCGGCCGTACTCGAGCCTTCGTAGATGTGGACCGTCACCGGAGTGGTTTCCCCTGGCGTCGTCGTCCCTTCGAAGGTCGGCTTGTTGACGTTGGAGCGTTCTTTCGGCCCTACCGTGATTTTGACCGCGGGCACCTTGGTGAAGATCTCGAAGGTCGCGGGTTCGCTTTTGCCTTCCCCGTTGCCCAACGAACTCGGTTGGGTCGCCTGTGCGGTGTATTCGCCGTCGGCCAGCGCCGTGGTGGCGGCGACCGACCATTTCCCGTTTGACGGGGTCGCGGTCAACGATGCGGCCACTTTGCCCGAGGTCCCGGAGCCTTCGTAGATATGGACCGTCACCTGGTCGGTTTCGTCGGCCGTCGTCGTCCCTTCGAAGGCGGGCTTGTTCTGCTTCGACCGCGGTTCCGGACCCTTTGTGATCTTGACCGCCGGGGGATCCGTGAAGACTTCGAATTCCGCCGGTTCGCTCTTGCCTTCGGCGTTGCCCAGCGAGCTCGGCTCTGTTGCCTGTGCGGTGTACTCCCCGTCGGGGAACACGACCCCCGAGGTGACGCGCCATTTGTGTTCGGTGACCGTTGCCTGCAGCGACACGAGCGGTTTGCCCTCGGTGCCCGAGCCTTCGTAGATGTGCACCGTGACGGATTCGGTTTCGCTCGCTTCGCCTTCGAACGTGGGTTTGGTCTGCTTCGAGCGGGCTTCGGGGCCCTTCGTGATCTTGACCGTCGGAGGTTCCGTGTCTATTTCGAACTGCGCCGTTTCGCTCTTGCCTTCCCCGTTGCCGAGGGAGCTGATCTGGGTCGCCTGCGCCGTGTAGCTGCCGTTTGCGAGTGCCGACGAGGCGGTCACTGACCATTTGCCACCCGACGGGGTCGCTTCCAGCAAGGCGGCTTCTTTGCCCGTGGTCCCCGACCCTTCGTAGACGTGCACCATCACCGTTTTGGTTTCCTGGGCGGTCGTCGTGCCTTCGAACAGCGGCCGGGTCTGCTTCGACCGCGTCGCCGGCACCGTCGTGAAGACCACGGCCGGCACCTTCGTGACGACTTCGAATTCCACCGGGGGTTCGCTCTTGCCTTCGGCGTTGCCAAGCGAGCTGGGCTCCGTGGCCTGGGCCGTGTACTTGCCTTCGGCGAGCGCGCTCGTAGCCGTCACGTGCCACTTGTGTTCGCTGAAGGTCGTTTTCAACGCGGGGAGCTGTTTGCCCGCTGTACCCGAGCCTTCGTAGATGTGCAGCGTGACCGCTTCCGTTTCGCTCGCTTCCCCTTCGAAGGTCGGCTTGGTCTGTTTCGAGCGCGCTTCGGGCGCGTGCGTGATCTTGACCGTTGGCGGGTTCGTGAAGATTTCGAATTCCAGCGTTTCGCTCTTGGCTTCCCCGTTGCCGATCGAGCTCGCCTGGGTGGCCTGGGCGGTGTACTCGCCGTTGCCCAGTTCCGTCGTGGCGGCGATCGACCATTTTCCGCCCGACGGTGTCGCCCTCAGGTCGGCGACTTCCCTGCCCGTCGTGCCGCGGCCTTCGTAGACGTGCACCGACACCGGTTCGGCTTCGCCGGCCGTGGACGTCCCTTCGAAGGCCGGCTTGGTCTGCTTCGAGCGCGCTTCCGGGCCGTGGGTGATCTGCAACGGCGCGGAACCCACGAAGACTTCGAATTCGACCGCTTCGGATTTGCCTTCGGAGTTCGCCAGCGAGCTCGCCTGGACGGCCTGGGCGGTGTACTTCCCGTTCGCCAGCGCCGAGGACACCGTCACCGACCATTTCGTCCCTGACGGCGTCGCTTTCAGTTCCGCCGCCACTTTGCCCCCCGTCCCGGACCCTTCGTAGACGTGCACCGTCACCGCTTCGGTTTCCCCGGCCGTCGTCGTACCTTCGAACGTCGGTTTGGTCTGGTTCGACCGGGGCGCCGGAACCTTGCTGAAGACCACCGCCGGCGCTTTCGTGAAGACTTCGAATTCCGCCGCTTCGCTCTTGCCTTCCCCGTTCCCGAGCGAGCTCGTCTGCGTCGCCTGCGCCGTGTAGAAGCCGTCCGGCAGCGTCGAGGACGCCGTCACCGACCATTTGCCACCCGACGGCGTCACCTTCAGTTCCACAGCTTCTTTGCCCGTCGTGCCGTGCCCTTCGTAGACGTGCACCGTCACCTGGCCCGTTTCCGCCACCGTCGTCGTGCCTTCGAAGGCCGGTTTGCTCTGCTTCGACCTCGTCGCCGGCACCTTCGTGAACACCACCGCCGGCGGCGCCGTCACCACTTCGAATTCGACGGCTTCGCTTTCGCCTTCGGCGTTGCCCAGCGAGCTCTGCTCCGAGGCAACGGCGGTGTACTTGCCTTCCGCGAGGGTGCCCGCATCCGTCACGTGCCATTTGTGTTCGTCCACCGCCGCGCTCAACGACGCGATCTTTTTCCCGGCCGTTCCGGACCCTTCGAACACCGCCACCGTCACCGGTTCGGTTTCGCTGGCTTCCCCTTCGAAGGTCGGTTTGGTCTGTTTCGAGCGCGCTTCGGGTGCGTGCGTGATCTTGACGGTCGGCGGTTTCGTGGTGACTTCGAATTCGACCGCTTCGCTTTTGCCTTCGCTGTTCCCCAGCGAGCTCACCTGGGCGGCCTGGGCGGTGTACTTCCCGCTGCTCAACGCCGAGGAGGTCGTCACCGACCATTTCGTCCCCGACGGGGTCGCTTTCAGTTCCGCGGCGACTTTTCCACCGGTCCCGGACCCTTCGTAGACGCGCACCGTCACCGCTTCGGTTTCCCCGGCCGTGGTCGTACCTTCGAAGGCCGGTTTCGTCTGCTTCGAGCGCGCTTCCGGCACCTTCGTGAACACCACCGCCGGCGCTTTCGTGAAAACTTCGAATTCGACCGCTTCGCTCTTGCCTTCCCCGTTCCCGAGTGAGCTCGTCTGCGTGGCCTGCGCCGTGTAGAAGCCGTCCGGCAGCGTCGAGGACGCCGTCACCGACCATTTGCCCCCCGACGGCGTCACCTTCAGTTCCACAGCTTCTTTGCCCGTCGTACCGCGCCCTTCGTAGACGTGCACCGTCACCTGGCCCGTTTCCGCCACCGTCGTCGTCCCTTCGAAGGTCGGTTTGCTCTGCTTGGACCGCGCCAGGGGCACCTTCGTGAACGTCACCGCCGGAGGACCCGTGACGACTTCGAATTCCGCCGTCCCGCTGGTCCCGGGTCCGTTTTCGAGCGAGCTTTCCTGTGTCGCCTGGGCCGTGTAGGTCCCCTGCGCCAGTGCCGAGGATGCCGTCACCGACCATTTACCGCTCGACGGCGTCGCCCTCAGTTCGGCGGCTTCTCTGCCCGCCGTCCCGTGCCCTTCGTAGACGTGCACCACCACCGGTTGGGTTTCCCCGGCGGTCGTCGTGCCTTCGAAGCTCGGTTTCGTCTGGCTCGACCGTGCTTCGGGGCCGTGCGTGATCACCACCGCCGGCACCTTGGTGACGACTTCGAATTCCACCGGGGGTTCGCTCTTGCCTTCCCCGTTGCCGAGCGAGCTGGGCTCGGAGGCCTGCGCCGTGTACTTGCCTTCGGCGAGCGCGCTCGTCGCCGTCACGTGCCATTTGTGTTCGAGGACGGTGGCGGTCAGCGAGGCGGCTTTCTTCCCGCCCGTGCCGGACCCTTCGAACACCGCCACGGTCACGGATTCCGTTTCGCTGGCTTCGCCTTCGAAGGTCGGCTTGGTCTGCTTGGAGCGTTTTTCCGGACCGTGGGTGATCGTGACCGTGGGCGGGGCGGTGTCGACTTCGAATTCGGCCACTTCGCTGGCGCCCGTGCCGTTGCCGATCGAGCTCGGCTGGGTCGCCTGCGCCGTGTAGCTGCCGCTGGCCAGCGTCGAGGTCGCCGTGACCGACCATTTTCCGCCCGAGGGGGTCGCTTTCAGCGTCGCGACTTCGTCACCCAGGAGTGGGGACCCTTCGTAGACGTGCACCGTCACCTGTTCGGTTTCCGCCGCCGGCGTGACCGTCCCTTCGAAGGCCGGTTTGGTCTGCTTCGACCTCGTCGCGGGCACTTTCGTGAACACCACCGCCGGCGCCTTCGTGAAGACTTCGAATTCGACCGCTTCGCTTTCGCCTTCGCCGTTGCCGAGGGAGCTCAGCTCGAGCGCGACCGCGGTGTACTTCCCGTCGGCGAGGGCACCGGAGTCGGTCGCCTGCCACTTGTGCGAGCTCACCGGCGCACTGAACGACGTGACTTTTTTCCCGCCCGTTCCGGACCCTTCGAAGATCTCCACGGTCACGGGTTCGGTTTCGCTCGCTTCCCCTTCAAAGGTCGGTTTGGTCACCTTCGAGCGTTTTTCCGGGCCGTGCGTGAACTTGACGGTCGGGACGGCGGTGACGACTTCGAATTCGGCCGTTTCGCTGGCCCCGGTGCCGTTCCCGAGCGAGCTCCCCTGTGTCGCCTGTGCCGTGTACGCGCCTTCGTGCAGCGCCGTCGTCGCCGTGACCGACCAGCTGCCCCCGGACGGAGTCGCTTTCAGTTCCGCGGCGACCTTGCCCGCCGTCCCGGACCCTTCGTAGATGTGCACCGTGATCTGGCCCGTTTCTGCCGGCGTGGTCGTGCCTTCGAAGACCGGTTTGGTCTCCTTGGACCGCGGCGCCGGCACCTTCGTGAACGTCACCGCCGGAACTTTCGTGAAGACTTCGAATTCGACCGCCGCGCTTTCGCCGTTGCCGTTGCCCAGCGAGCTCGGCTCGATCGCGACCGCCGTGTACTTTCCGTCCCCGAGGCCACCGGTATCCGTCACGTGCCATTTGTGTGATTCGACGGATGCCGTCAGCGCGCCCACTTCCGCGCCGCCCGTGCCCGCGCCTTCGTGTATGTGCACGATGACGGATTCTGTTTCGCTGGCTTCCCCTTCAAAGGTCGGTTTGCTCTGTTTCGAGCGCGCTTCGGGGCCTTTCGTGATCTTGACCACCGGTGGGCCGGTGACGATTTCGAATTCGACGGTTTCGCTTTTGCCTTCCCCGTTTTCGATCGAGCTCGGCTGGGTCGCCCGCGCGGTGTATGTGCCGGTCGGCAGGGCTGTCGTGGCGGCCACCGACCAGTCTCCGCCCGAGGAGGGGGTCGCGTTCAGCCCAACGGCTTCCCTGCCCGAGGTCCCGGAACCTTCGTAGATGTGGACCGTGACCGCTTCCGTTTCCCCGGCCGTGGTGGTCCCTTCGAAGGCGGGCTTGGTCTGCTTCGACCGCGGTTCCGGACCTTTCGTGATCGTCACCGCCGGTGCTTTCGTGTAGATCGTGAAGGTCTGCGGTTCGCTTTCCCCGGGTTCGTTGCCGACGATGCCGCTCGGCTCGATCGCGACCGCCGTGTAGGTCCCGTCCGCCAGCGCCGTGGAGGGCGTCACCGACCATCCCCCGGCTTTCGCGACGGTGACTTTGTAGGACGTGGTTTCTTTGCCCGTGGGCGTCGAGCCTTCGTGGACGCGAACCGTCACCTGACCCGCTTCGCTGACCGACCCGCTGAACGGCGGCTTGCTGACCTTCGAGCGCGACGCCAGCGGCTGCAGGCTCACCGTCGGGGCCAGGGTGTCGATTTCGAATTCGACCGCCCCGCTTTCGCCTTCGCCGTTGCCGATCGAGCTTTTCTGGGTCGCCTGGGCCGTGTATTCGCCGTCCGGGAGCGGCGAGGATGCCGTCACGGACCATTTGCCGCCCGAGGGCGTGGCCGTCAACGCGACGGCCTGTTTGCCCGCGGTCCCCGACCCGTCGTAGATGTGGACGGTGATCAGTTCGGTTTCCGCGGCCGTGGTCGTGCCTTCGAATGAGGGCTTGCTCTGGTTCGAGCGTGCTTCGGGGCCGTGGGTGATTTCCACGGCGGGTGCTTTGGTGAAGACTTCGAATTCGACCGTCCCGCTTTCGCCGCCTTCGTTGCCGATGGCGCTCGGCTCCTTCGCCACCGCCGTGTACTTGGCGTCGGCGAGGCCGCTCGAGTCCGTCACGTGCCATTTGTGTGCTTCGACCGTCGCGCTCAGCGACGTGACTTTTTTCCCGCCGGTGCCGGACCCTTCGTACACCTCCACGGTCACGGGTTCGGTTTCGCTGGCTTCCCCTTCGAAGGTCGGCTTGCTCTGCCTGGACCGCGATTCGGGACCGTGCGTGATCCGCACTTCGGGCTTGCCCGTGAAGACTTCGAATTCGGCGGCTTCGCTGGTGCCCGGGCCGTTGCCGATCGAGCTTTTCTCGGTGGCCTGGGCCGTGTACTGCCCGTCCGGGAGCGCGGAGCCGACCGCCACCGACCAGTGGCCGCCCGAGGGAGTGGCTTTCAGCGTGACCAGTTCCGGGCCGGACGTGCCGGGGCCTTCGTGGATGTGGACCAGGACAGATTCGGTTTCTCCGGACGTTGTGGTGCCTTCGAATGTCGGTTTGGTCTGTTTCGAGCGCGCTTCCGGCACCTTCGTGAACGCCACCGCCGGCGGTTTCGTGAAGATCGTGAAGGTCCGCGGGGTTTCGCTTTCCCCGCTTCCGTTGCCGATCTTGCTCGGCTCGGTGGCCACCGCCGTGTAGGTCCCGTCGGCCAACGCCGGCGACGCCGTGACCGACCATTCGCCTCCCGCGCCCACCGTCGCGTCGAACGACGTGACCTGTTTGCCCCCGCTGGTGGACCCTTCGTGGACGTGGACCGTCACGGTTCCCGGTTCGCTCGCCGTCCCTTCGAAGGTCGGTTCGGACATGCTCGAGCGCGCCGCGAGTTCGACCAGTGTGACCGTCGGGGGTTTCGTGTCGACGGTGAGGTGGACCGCTTCCGATGGACCGGGTTCGAGCACCGCCGTCGGCTGTTCGGCGACGGCCGTGTATTCGCCGGCTTTCAGGGCCGTTTCGTCCTGGAGGCTCCAGGTGCCCACGGGGGGTTCGGAAGGACCGACTTCGACCGCTGACCCCGATGTGGTCGAGCCTTTGTAGATCTTCACGACGACGGGCGCCAACAGTTCGCCGGTCGTCCCGGCAAACGCGGGCAGCGGCCCGGTCCTCTGCCCTTCTGTCGGTTCGGTGATCGTGATCGCAGCCGCGGCCGAGGCAACCGGAATCAGCACGAGCGCCAGCAGGACGCCGAGCGCCAGGACGATGATTCTGGGGAGACCTCTACGCGCGATCCATCGCGATTTCGACTGCATGTCAGCCATCCGGCCGGTCGTTCTCCAGTGCGCGTTCGGCTTGAGCATTGGCCGATCGCCACCCTTCGAGCGGCCGATCATAGCCATGCTCGAAGGTCATGGGAAGGGTTAGCGGGAGGCCTTGCAAAACTTGGACACCCGCCGCGCGGCGCTGCGCCCGTCCAGCGCGAGGCTTGTGCGGATCAGCGCAATCGTCCGCCCGACGCGCGTGGCCCGCTTACGGTGCCCCCGAACCGGCACGGGCGCTCCGAGATCCCTCCCGTGAGACCGGCCCACTCTGCCCCTCGCCGCTCTCAAGGGGGCTGCAAGGATCCGCCCAGGCTCTCCGCCAACCGGCTCGCGGCCCGGGACCCTTTGCGATAATCCCGCCCCTGCCGGGCACAAGGACGTGCGCCGGAGAGGACTCCAGGCTCCAGATCACGAAAGGACACGCCAGCAAATGGCTTCGCGCACGATCGCCCTCACCATCGCCCTCACGCTCGCCCTCGCCGCGGCCGCCTTCGCCGGCCCGCTGAAGGGCAAGACCTACACGGGCAAGACGCCCACCACGGGTACCGAAAGCGAACACCACAAGACCGCCATCGTGAGCCACACGATCAGCCTGAAGGTCAGCTCCAACGGCAAGAAGGTCAGCGTCCACCTCTCCTTCGGGCGCCCGCTGTTCTACTGCTCCACCCAGGAGCAGGTGACGGTCGAGGAAACGAGCCCGGCGACGATCTCCTCCAGCGGCTCCTTCAAGGCCACGATCGCGGAACGGTTCAGCAAGTCGGTCGGCCCGGCCCCGATCAACCAGGTCATCACGGGTCACTTCAAGGGCACGACGGTCACCGGCACGATCCGCACCGAAGCCGCCGAGTGCAGCGGCTCCACCAGCTTCTCCGCCCACGGCTGAGAGCCGAGGCCCGCAGCTCGGCGCTCGATGGCCCGTCAGGCGGGGGCGTGCTCGCGGATCTGCTTGGGGAGCATGAAGCGGACGTCCTCGCGCCTGACTTCGTGCTCTGAGATGTCGCCCACGCCGCGGGCGCGGAAGAAGTCCACCAATTCCACGACCAGGTTCTCGGGTGCGCTGGCACCCGAGGAGATGCCCACCACGCGGGCGCCCTCGAGCCACGCCTCCCGGACCTCCCCGACGTTGTCGATCAGGTAGGCCTCGGTGCCGAGGTCGCGGGCCACCTCGACCAGCCGCTTGGAGTTCGAGGAGTTCCTCGACCCGATCACGAGCAGCACGTCGCAGCTCGCGGCCATGTCCTTGACGGCCGCCTGGCGGTTGGTGGTGGCGTAGCAGATGTCGTCGGTGCGGGGACCGACGATGCGGGGAAAGCGCTCCCGCAGCCGCTCGATGATGGCGGCGGTTTCGTCCACGGCCAAGGTCGTCTGGGTCACATAGGCGATGTGCTCGGCGTCCTCGATCTCGAGCTCGTCCACGTCCTGCTCGCTCTGGACCAGCACGATCCGCTCGGGGGCCTCCCCCATCGTCCCTTCGACCTCCTCGTGGCCGTCGTGGCCGACGAGCACGATCGTGTAGCCGTCGTTGGCGAACCGCACGGCCTCGCGGTGGACCTTCGTGACCAGCGGGCAGGTCGCGTCGATCGTCTGCAGCTGCCGCTCGCGGGCGCCGTCGCGGACACTCGGGGCCACGCCGTGGGCCGAGAAAACGCACACGGCCCCGGCGGGCACTTCGGTGTGCTCCTCGACGAAGATCGCCCCCCGCTCCCTGAGCGTCTCCACCACGTGCTTGTTGTGGACGATCTCCTTGCGGACGTAGACCGGCGCCCCGTGGATCTCCAGCGCCCGTTCGACCGTCTGGACCGCACGATCGACACCTGCGCAGTAGCCACGGGGGGCTGCCAGCAGCAGCTTCTCGACCGTATTCGGCACGGCCCTCATTGTAGGCGCGGGCCAGCTACTCTAAGCCGGTGCCGCAGCGACACCTCGATCGGCTGACCCCAGTCGACGCATCCTTCCTGCACCAGGAGGGCCCCGTATCGCACATGCACATCGGTGGCCTGACGATCGTCGAGGGGCCCCCGCCGACGATGGAAGAGTTCCTCGAGCAGATCCGCCGGCGTCTGCACCTGGTGCCCCGCTACCGGCACAAGCTCGCCCACACGGCGGTCGACAGCGGCCGCCCCGTGTGGATCGACGACCCCGACTTCAACCTCGAGTACCACGTCCGCCACAGCGCCCTGCCGGCTCCGGGCGGAATGGACCAGCTCCAGGACCTCACGGCCCGCATCTTCTCCCAGCAGCTGGACCGAACCAAGCCGCTGTGGGAGATGTGGCTGATCGAGGGCCTCGAGGACAACCGCTTCGCGCTGATCACAAAGACCCACCACTCGCTGATCGACGGGATCGCGGGCGTGGACCTGGCCACGGTGCTGTTCGACCTCTCCCCCGATCCCCTGCCCCTGCCGACGGGCCGTGGCGCCTGGCAACCCCACCCCGAGCCGGGGACGGTGGCGTTGCTCGCCGCCGGCCTCCAGGGCGCGGTCCGGGCAGGCGTGTCGCTGATGGAGGGCGCCCTGTCGGCGTTCGCCCACCCCGAGCGCGCGCTGGACCGGGCCCGGGAAGCGGCCGAGGGCATCGGCGAGATCCTCTGGGCCGGTCTCAACCCGGCACCGGAAACCCCCCTCAACGTGCCGATCGGACCCCACCGACGGTTCGTCGCCGTGACCAACGAGCTGGACGACTTCAAGACCGTCAAGAACGCCTTCGGGGGGACCGTCAACGACGTCGTCCTGGCGGTCGTGGCGGGCGCCCTTCGCTCCTGGCTGATCTCCCGCGGCCGGCGCACCGAGGGCGTCGAGATGCGGGCGCTGGTCCCGGTCTCGGTCCGCAACGAGCACGAACACGAAGGCGCGGGCAACCGCATCGTGGTGATGCGGGGCCCGCTGCCGATCTACATCGCCGACCCGCTCAACCGGCTGCGGTTCGTCGCCAATGCGATGGACGGCCTGAAGGAGTCCAAGCAGGCGCTCGGCGCGGAGGTCATCTCCGGCGCCCAGAACTTCGCCCCGCCCACGATCCTCGCCCAGGCCTCCAGGCTGAACTTCTCCACCCGCCTGTTCAACCTGATCGTCACCAACGTCCCCGGACCCCAGTTCCCCCTCTACGTGCTCGGCAGGGAGATGCTGCAGGCGATCCCGGTGGCGTTCCTGCCCGAGAACCACGCGATGGCGATCGCGATCATGTCCTACAACGGCCAGATGAACTTCGGCCTGCTGGGCGACTTCGACGCCCTCCCGGACATCGACACGATCGCTTCGAGCATCGACGAGGAGCTCCAGACGCTGATCGCGCTGGCCCGCGAGCAGCAGGCCGCAGCCGTCTAGCTCCGGCTCCCGGCCGGCTCAGAACCCGAGCGCGAACTTAGCGTCCTCGGTCATCCTCTCCGGCGACCACGGGGGCACGAAGACCATCTCGGTTGAGACGCTCGTGACACCTTCCAGCTCTCCCACGAATTCCTCGATCTGTTCGGTCACGTGGGGCCCGATCGGGCATGCCGGGGTGGTGAGGGTGAAGGTGACGTGGACGTCGCCACCGGTCATCTCGACGCCGTAGATGAGACCCAGTTCGACGAAGTCCAAGCCCAGCTCGGGGTCGATCACGTTGGAGAGCGCGTCGAGCACGTCCTCCTCGCTCGGGACCGCCCCGCCGGCGCCGGGCGCTGCGGCCGTCTGGCCGGGAGCGGGCGTGCCGGGCTGGCCGCCGGGAACCGGCGCGGCGGGCTGATCGGCGGCGGCGGGCGTCGCATCCTCGGTGCCCGCCGCAGCGGTCTGCGCGGTCACGGGCTGCTGGACGTCCTCGCTCGGTGGCGGCGGTGCCTCGGCCATCGAGACGAGTCTAGTTGGCCGCGTGCTGCTAGTTGTCGCAGCCGAGGCGGTCCCAGAGGTAGAGCTGGATGCACTCATTGGCCAGCTCCACCGTACGCTCGTGGGAGAGCCGCGGCAGCACGGTGTCGAGCGCCTCGTCCTCGGAGACCCCCGCCTGGAAGGCTTCCTCGCCCCGGAAGCCGGCGGCGATCTTGAGGGCCTCGCGGCGGTTCTCGCCGAGGCTGGGGAACACGCCCACCAGGAAGTCCGTGTTGGCGATCGGCTGGCCCACCTCGAGCGAGGCGTGCCAGGCCGCGAGCAGGTTCAGGTCCTGCTCGTCGAGGTCGGCGATCGCCTTGGCGTAGTGGAGCGACAGTTCCTGCTCGGGGATCCCGTCCACCCAGGCGCGGACGACCTCGCCCACGAGCTGGCGCCGAGCCTCGCGGCCGACGGATCCCGCGATCACCCGGATCGCGTCCTGAGGCTCGATGAAACACAGTGGCATCGCTGCTCCCATGAATGAGGAGAAGACCTTCAGAGCGGACTGTAGGCACCCGTGTGGACGGCACTTTTGGCTAGGTGCCGAGCACCGCGGCGGCCCGCTCGAGCACGGTCTCGTCGAGCGTCTGCTCGGGCACCCCGAGCGTCGCCCGCTGATCGTCCTGCCAGTTGGCGAGGGCCAGGTCCAGCGCTTCCACCGGCACCCCCAGGGCCTCGGCAAGGGCCCCCGCCCGGCGCTCGAGCAGGCGCGGGTCGCCGATCGCGAACACCCGCTTGGCAGCGGCCAGGGTGAGATCGTGGCCGTTTGTACCCGCACCCAGGCGGAGATCCTCGCCGCGCAGCTCGTACAGCCCGAGCCGTCCAAGGCTCACGAGCAGGTCATACCGGCCCGGCCGCCCGAAGCCCGGCAGCGCGAGCCGCTCGAAGATCCGCTCGAAGCGCCGCTCCGGGGTCCAGGAGGGGTCCCCCCGGAAGGCCTCGGCCTGGGAGCCTCCGGCCCACTGGCCATAGGCACGGAACGTCGCCGTGCCCCTGGCCGGGTCGTAGGAGCTGCGGGGTCCGACCTCCAGGCCGGCCAGGTCGGGGGGCTCGCCGGGGCCGCTCGATGCTTCCAGGGCACGATCGATCGAGGCGAACGGGTCCCCGTCCTGGAGCGGGCAGAGGTAGGCGCACAGGAAGCATCCCCAGGTGGCTCGCTCGAGATCCTCGCCCGCCAGCTCCCGCAGCCGGCCGTAGAGCCCGGGGGGAGCCGAGGCCAGCAGCTTCAAGCGCCCGGTTGCGAAGGCGATCTCACGGGCCAGCCGGGCGGCGTCCGCGGTCGACCCGAGTCCCGGGAGCAGCTCGCAGCTGTACCCGTCGGGCAGTGCCCGCTGCTCGCGGCGCACCCGCAGCGACTCCCGCGAGGGCGACCCCGAGCCGCCCGCGCCGCGGCGGCCGGCCGGTCTGGCGGGGGCCTGCCGGCGAGCCCCGGCGGGGCGAGACCTCGTCCCCGCCTGCGCCGTCTCGGGGGCGCAGATCGGGCAGCGCTCTACGAAGCGGTTGTGACGGCAGAAGTTCGGCATAGGACCGGTCTTGTGTATCCCCGGGCACGGGCCCTTTCGGCCCCCGCCCGGCGCTCCTTCTCGAGCGCGTACAGGTAGTCGTCGAAGTCGACCTGGATCGTGTGCCGCTTGGAGGACACGTAGCGCGAGCGCATCGCGGCCTGGTCGGCCTCGATGTCGGCCACCATCTGCTCGTGGGGCGGCGGCGCGTAGTCGCCGGTCAGGTAGTCGCCGACCCACGCCCCCTGCGCCTCGGCCAGAGGCATGATCGCGCCCAGCGGCTGCAGCAGGCCGATGAAGAACACGTTCGGGATCTGCGGGTGGAAGACCCGGCGGAACAGCTCGATGCGGTTGTCAGGGGCCGAGATCTCCTCCTCGTCGAAGAACGGGAAGCTGATCTTGTAGCCGGTGCAGTACACGACCACGTCGGCCTCCACCGAGCTGCCGTCGACGAACCGCACCCGCGGGCCCTCGAAGCGTTCGATGTTGGGCTTCGGGGTGATGGTCCCGTGCTGGATCCGGTCGAGGATCCGTCCCGAGACGGTCGGGTGGGCCTCGCCGAAGCGGTGGTCGGGCCGCGGCAGGCCGTAGCGCTCCGGGGGGCCGGTGTAGGTGAGCAGCAGCCGCTGGACCACCCGCTGGCGGACCTTGAACGGCACCCGCGGGTCGTTGCGCAGCTGGTCGGCCGGCTTGCCGAACAGGTACTTGGGCACGATCCACACGCCCGAGCGGGCGGCGAGGTAGGTCTCCCTGGCCACATAGGAGGCCTCGACGGCGATGTCCATCGCGGAGTTGCCCATCCCCAGGATCACCGCCCTGCCGTCCGCGAAGATCGAGTTGTCGATGTAGGAGTGGGCGTGCATCTGGCGTCCCTCGAAGCCGTCCGCACCGGGGAACGGGGGTTCCGGCCAGCGGGCGTCCCAGTGATGGCCGTTGGCCACCAGCAGGGCGGCGTAGGTCCGCTGCTCGCCGCCGTCGAGCTCGACCTTCCAGGTGCCGTCCTCGGCCCGGGCCGCATGGCGTACACCGGTCTCGAAGGTGATCATCTCCCGCAGCCCGAAGTGGTCCACGTAGTCGTCGAAGTAGGCGGCGATGTGGGTGTGGTGGGGGAAGTCCGGGTAGGACTCGGGCATCGGGAAGTCCGAGTACTGCATCCTCAGCCGCGAGGTGTTGATGAACAGGTCCCGGTAGGCGGCCGACATGCCGTTGCGGTTCTCGAACACCCAGTTGCCACCGACGCGGTCGGACTTCTCGAAGCAGTCGAACGGGATCCCCCGCTCGAGCAGGGCCTTGGCGGCGGCGATCCCGGAGGACCCGGCGCCGATCACGCAGACACGCTCGGGCGCCGTCATCCGGCGCCGATGCCGGGCCCCACGTGCTGCGGCGGGCCCTCCGGCCCTTCGTCGGCGTCGCCGTGTCCGGCCAGGGCCTCGTCGACGGGGGTGCCGGGCGGGGGCGGGCCGTCGAGGCCCTTCAGGTAGCGATCGACCATGCGCGCGCACTGACGACCCTCGTTGATCGCCCACACGATCAGCGACTGCCCCCGACGGGCGTCTCCGGCGGCGAACACGCCGTCCACCGAGGAGGTGTAGGGGGCCACGGCCCTGACGTTGCCGCGGGGGTCCTTCTCGACCCCCAGCTGGTCGATCAGCTCCTGCTCGGGGTGCAGGAAGCCCATCGCCAGCAACACCAGCTGGGCGGGCAGCTCCCGCTCGCTGCCGGCGAGCGGGGAGAACGGGGGCTCCGGCGCGGCCTCGGCTATCTGCAGTGCCGCCACCCGGCCCTGCCCGTCGTCGCGGAAGCCGACCGTGGCCACCGAGTAGTCCTGCTCGCCGACCCCCGTGTCGCTCGCCTCCTCCATCGCGTAGCTGAGGCGGTACTTGGCCGGCCACAGCGGCCACGGGGTGCGGTCGTCGGGACGGTGCTCGGGGGGGCGCGGCAGCAGCTCCAGCTGCACGATCGAGCGGGCGCCCTCGCGTACCGCGTTGCCGACGCAGTCGGCCCCGGTGTCGCCTCCCCCGATCACCACCACGTCCTTGCCGGCCGCCGTGATCTGGTCCTTGGCGGCCGGCGCGGGCAGGCTCGGGGCGGGACCGAGCTCGCTCGCGACCCAGCGGTTGCGCACGTACAGGTAGTCCATCGCCGGGTGGACCCCGTCGAGCTCGCGTCCCGGGATCGGCAGCTCGCGGGGGACCCGCGAGCCGGTCGCCAGCACGACCGCCGAGAAGCGCTCGCGAAGCTCCTCGACGCTCACGTCGCGCCCCACGTCCACCCCGCAGCGCAGCTCCACGCCCTCCGCCACGAGCTGGTCCACCCGCCGCTGCACGAGCGACTTTTCGATCTTGAAGTCGGGCACGCCGAAGCGGACCAGCCCCCCCGCCGCCTCGTCGCGCTCGAACAGAGTCACCTCGTGTCCGGCCCGGCGCAGCTGCTGGGCGGCCGCCATCCCCGCCGGCCCGGACCCCACGACCGCCACCGAGCGCCCGCTCAGGATCCTCGCGTGGGGAGGTTCGGGGCGTACCCACCCCTGCTCCCAGGCGCGGTTGACGATCGAGTTCTCGATCTGTTTGATCGTCACCGCGTCGCCCTCGCGGATCTCCAGCACGCAGGCCGCCTCGCAGGGCGCCGGACATAGCCGCCCGGTGAACTCGGGGAAGTTGTTGGTGGCGTGCAGCTGCGCGATCGCGTCCTGGAAGCGGTCCCGGTAGACGAGGTCGTTCCAGTCCGGGATCAGGTTGCCCAGCGGGCAACCGTTGTGGCAGAAGGGGATCCCGCAGTCCATGCAGCGGGCGCCCTGGTCGCGCAGCTCTCCCGACGGCCGCTGCAACTGGAACTCGCGGTAGTCGCCCACGCGCTCCTGCGGGTCCCGCTGGGGGATGCCGCAACGGTCTATCTGCAGGAACCCGCCGAGCTTGCCCATCAGGGTCCGGCCTCGCCGACGGCGTCAAGCGACCGCGTCGGCGCCTGTCCGCCGTTGGCGGCCGCCGCGGCCGCCAGCGCCTCCTCCCGCTCGCGTTCCTGCAGCACGCGCTTGTAGTCGTGCGGCATCACCTTCACGAAGGCGCCGCCGGCGATCAGCTCCCCCCACCGCTCGAGCAGGCCCTCGGCGACGGGCGAGCCCGTCCGCCGGCGGTGCTCTTCGACCATCGCCCGCAGCTCCAGCACGTCCGCGTCGGCCAGCTCTTCGAAGCCCACCATGCCCATGTTGCAGCGCTTTCCGAACAGCCCCTGCTCGTCGAGCACGTAGGCCACCCCGCCGCTCATGCCGGCGGCGAAGTTGCGTCCGGTGGGTCCGAGCACGACCACCCGGCCGCCCGTCATGTACTCGCAGCAGTGGTCCCCGACGCCCTCCACGACCGTCCACGCGCCCGAGTTGCGCACGGCGAAGCGCTCGCCCGCCAGGCCGCGGAAGAAGGCCCGTCCGGCGGTCGCCCCATACAGCACGGTGTTGCCGACGATCACGTTTTCCTCGGCCCGGAAGTGCTCGCCCATCCCCTCGCGGGGCCGGATCGCGAACACGCCCCCGGAGAGGCCCTTGCCGGCGTAGTCCTGGGCGTCGCCCCACAGCGTGAAGGTCACGCCGGGGGACAGCCAGCCGCCGAAGCTCTGCCCGGCCGACCCCTCGAAGTCGACCGTGATCGTGTCCCGCGGGAGGCCGTCGGGCCCGTGGCGACGGGCGATGTGGCTGGAGAGGATCCCGCCCACGCAGCGGTTGCGGTTGCGGATCGGCATCCGCAGGCGCACCGGGCGGCGCTCCTCCAGCGCCGCCCGGGCGCCGTCCATCAGCTCCCAGTCGAGCGCGTCGGCGAGCACCTCGGGCGGCGCTTCCACGCGCCTGCGGGGGGCCCCGTCCGCCAGCTCCACGTGGGTGAGGATGTGGGTGAGGTCGACACCCCGCGCCTTCCAGTGGGCGATCGCCTCGTCCGCCCGCAGCAGGTCCACCCGGCCGGTCGCCTCCGCCAGCGAGCGCAGACCGAGGCCGGCGAGGATCTCCCGCACCTCCTCGGCCACGAAGAAGAAGAAGTTGACGACGTGCTCGGGGGTGCCCTTGAAGCGCTTGCGCAGCTCGGGGTCCTGGGTGGCGATCCCGACCGGGCAGGTGTTCAGGTGGCAGGCCCGCATCATGATGCAGCCGGTGGCGATCAAGGGCGCGGTCGAGAAGCCCATCTCGTCGGCCCCGAGCATCGAGGCGATCACGACGTCGCGGCCGGTCTTCAGCTGGCCGTCGGTCTGCACCACGATCCGCGTGCGCAGGTCGTTGAGCAGCAGCGTCTGCTGTGTCTCGGCCAGCCCGATCTCCCACGGCACGCCCGCCGCCTGGATCGAGGACAGCGGCGAGGCGCCGGTGCCGCCGTCGTGGCCGGAGATCAGCACGCGGTCGGCGTTGGCCTTCGAGACACCGGCGGCGACGGTGCCGACGCCCACCTCGGAGACGAGCTTGACCGACACCTGCGCCTCGGGGTTGGAGCAGCGCAGGTCGTAGATCAGCTGCTTGAGGTCCTCGATCGAGTAGATGTCATGGTGGGGCGGCGGCGAGATCAGCCCGACCCCGGGCATGGTGTGGCGGATCGAGCCGATGTAGTCGTCGACCTTGTGCCCCGGCAGCTGACCTCCCTCGCCGGGCTTGGCGCCCTGGGCCATCTTGATCTGCAGCTCGTCGGCGTTGACGAGGTAGTGGATCGTGACGCCGAAGCGCCCGGAGGCGACCTGCTTGATCGCCGAGCGGCGCCGGTCGCCGTTGGCGTCCGGCTTGAAGCGGACCGGGTCCTCCCCGCCCTCGCCCGTGTTCGAGCGCCCGCCGAGCCGGTTCATCGCGATCGCGAGCGTCTCGTGCGCCTCGCGGGAGATCGACCCGAGGCTCATCGCCCCGGTGCAGAAGCGCTTGACGATCTCGCTCGCCGGCTCGACCTGCTCGAGCGGGATCGGCCCCGAGGAACCCTCGGCGAAGCGCAGCAGCCCCCGCAGCGTGGCTTTGCGGGCGGCGTCGTCGTTGACCGTCTCGGCGTACTCGCGATAGCGGGTGTAGGCCTCGCTGGAGCGGACCTCCGAGTGGGCCTGCTGGTCGCCCTTCAGGGCGGCGGCGATGTCGCCGTTGGCGCCCCGCACCGCCTGCTGGACGAGGGCGATCGTGTCGGGGTTCCAGATGTGGTGCTCGCCGTCGCGCCGCCACGCGTAGACCCCGCCGACCGGCAGCAGCGGGTCGGGCGCGACCGGGTAGGCGCGTGCGTGGCGCTCGAGCGCCTCCCTCGCCAGCGCCGTCACGCCGACCCCCCCGATCCGTGAGGCGGTGTTCGTGAAGTGCTTGTCGATCAGCTCCCGCTCCAGCCCCACGGCCTCGAAGATCTGGGCCGCACGGTAGGACTGGATCGTCGAGATGCCCATCTTCGAGATCGTCTTCAGCAGTCCTTTGCCGATCGCCTTGATGTAGTTCTGGGCGGCCCGCTCGGGGTCGATGACCTCGATCCCGCCATCCGCCGAGGGGCGCACCAGGCGCTCCTCGAACACGAGCTCGTCGAGCGTCTCCAGAGCCAGGTACGGGTTGATCGCGCTGGCCCCGTAGCCGATCAGGGTGGCGAAGTGGTGGACCTCGCGGGGCTCGCCCGACTCGAGGATGATCCCCGCCCGCAGCCGTGTGCCGGCGAGCGTCAGATGGTGGTGGACGGCGGCCATCGCCAGCAGCGAGGGCACGGGCGCCCGCCGCGGGCCCAGCTGACGGTCGGACAGGACGATGATGTTGACGCGTTCGGCGATCGCCTCGCTGGCCTGCCGGCAGATCCGCTCGATCGCCCTCTCCATCCCCTCCGGCCCCTCCTCCACCGGCCAGGTGATGTCGAGCGTCAGCGCTTTGTAGACGTCGTGCTCGACGTTGCGCAGCGTCTCGAGCTCGCGGTTGAGCAGGATCGGCTGTTCCAGCAGCAGCTTGTGGGCGTGCTCGGGGGTCTCTTCGAACAGGTTGCGCTCGTTGCCCAGGCTGGTCGCGAGGCTCATCACGATTTCCTCGCGGATCGGGTCGATCGGCGGGTTGGTGACCTGGGCGAACAGCTGCTTGAAGTAGGAGAACAGGGGCGGCGCCTGGTCGGAGAGGACCGCCAGCGAGAGGTCGTTGCCCATCGAGCCGACCGGCTCGGCGCCTTCGATCGCCATCGGCGTCAGCAGCACCCTCAGGTCCTCCTGGGTGTAGCCGAAGGCCCGCTGGCGCAGGTGCAGCGGCTGGTTGGAGATCGTCACCTGTTCGGAGGGCGGCAGGTCGCCGAAGGGCACCGCGTTGCGGGCGTACCACTCGCCGTAGGGGTGCCGGGTGGCGATCTCGCGCTTGAGCTCCTCGTCCTCGACGATCCGGCCCCGCTCGAGGTCCACCAGGAACAGCTTCCCCGGCTGCAGCCGGCCGAGCCGCTTGACGTTCTCCGGGGGGATGTCGAGCAGCCCCGACTCGGACCCGAGCACGACGTAGCCGTCGAGCGTCTCGACCCACCGGCCCGGGCGCAGGCCGTTGCGGTCGAGCGTGGCTCCGATCACGCGCCCGTCGGTGAAGGCCACCGAGGCGGGGCCGTCCCATGGCTCCATCAGGCACGCGTGGTAGGCGTAGAAGCCCTTCAGGTAGTCCGGCAGATCGTCGCGGTCACGGTAGGCCTCGGGGATCATCATCATCGCCGCGTGCGGCAGCGAGCGTCCGGCCAGCATCAGCAGCTCGAGCACGTTGTCGAAGGTCGCCGAGTCGGAGTTCCCGGGCGCCACGACCGGCAGGATCCGCTCGAGGTCGTCCCCGAACAGCTCCGAGTGCAGCTCGCTCTCGCGGGCCCGCATCCAGTTGACGTTGCCCATCAGGGTGTTGATCTCGCCGTTGTGGCAGATCACCCGGTAGGGGTGCGCGAGCTCCCAGCTCGGGAACGTGTTGGTCGAGAAGCGCGAGTGCACCAGCGCCATCGCGGTCTTGGCACGCTCGTCGCGCAGGTCGGCGTAGAAGGGCGCCAGCTGGTAGCTGATCAGCATGCCCTTGTAGTTGATCGTGCGTGATGAGCTGGAGACCACGTAGAGGCCCGGCTCCTGGGCGGTCAGGTCGCTGATCCGGCGGATCACGTACAGCTTGCGCTCGAAGGCGTCCTGGTCGTTCTCGCAGGGCCCGGCGGCGGCCACGAACAGCTGGCGGATCACCGGCCGGCAGGCGCCCGCCACCCGCCCGGCCTCCTCCGGCGAGACGGGCACGTCGCGCCAGCCGAGCAGGCGCTGGCCGGTCTGGGCGACGGCGTCCTCGAGCAGCTTCTCCAGGCGTGCCCGGGGCCCGTCGTCGGCCGGCAGGAAGCACATCAGGACCCCGTAGGCGCCCGCCGCCGGTAGCTCGAACGGCGCCACCGCGCGGAACAGCTCGTCGGGCATCTGCATCAGGATCCCGGCACCGTCGCCGGTGCACGGATCCGCGCCCGTGGCACCGCGGTGCTCGAGGTTCTCGAGCGCCGTGATCGAGCGGGTGATGACCTCGTGGGTGGGGTGGTTGTCGAGCTTCGCGACCATTCCCACCCCGCACGCGTCGTGCTCGAAACGAGGGTCGTAGAGTCCGGCTTCCCGGGGCGGGTGCATGTTTCGCGTGTTCATGTGAGTGCTCCCTTGGGGCCTTGCATCCCGGGCTGGCGCTGAGGGGCGTCCTGGCAAGACGCCCGTGCACCTTGGCGCAGGCAGCATTCGGGCACCTGAGGCGGACCCGAAGGGTAGCAGCGAAACAGGCCGGGAAAACGCTTCCTGGCAGGGAAAATCATAAGCGCCTAAACCAATTGACAGGCCCTTCTCGCAGTCCCCGCCCGGGCCCCCCGCTCAGTCCACGCCCGCAGCCGCCGGGGGCTCCGGGGCCATCGTCGCGCTCTCCGGCCACGAGCACAGGCGCGAGCGGCCCGGACAGCTGGCACACAGCCCTCGATGGGGCCGCGGGCTGACGGCGAAGCCGGTCTGCAGGACGACCCGCAGGCGCTGTTCGAGCGACCCCTGGAGCGCGTCGCGATCGGCCGCCGTGAACACCGCCCGGGCCGGCGCCCCCGGCCGTGCCAGGAACCAGTGCGCCACCTCCACCCGCGGCGCCCCGGTGCGGAGCACGGCGAGCGCGTAGAGCTCTCGCTGCAGCTCGTAGTCGCGGGCCACCAGCGTCTCGGGCTCGTCCTCCTCCCCCAACTCGTCGCTCTTGTAGTCGACCACCAGGTAGCCCCCGTCGGGCTCCCGCGCGAGCACGTCGATGACGCCCGTGAGCAGCGGAAGCTCCTCGCCGGCCGGGTACGCGAACGGGTGCTCGCGCCAGACCTCGGCTGCCGCCGCGATCCGCCGCCCCGTCGCCCCGCGAAGAGCCGTCCCGAGCAGCTCGGCGATCCCGCTCAGCTCTCCGGCGCCCGGATGCAGCCCCAGCCCGCGCGCGGCCAGCTCGACCTCCCCCACGGTCGGCCCCACCTCGGTCGCGAAGTCGTGCAGCTCGAGCACGCGGTGCACCAGCAAGCCGCGCGAAAGGGCGTCAAGCCCCGTGCCGGGGCGCTCGCGCGGGGACTCCTCCACCCCCCGCTCCTGGAGTCCGAGCACCCGTTCGACGTAGTACCGGTAGCCGCACCGCTCGAGCTCCTTCAACGACGAGTAGCTCACGCTCTCGAGTTCGATCGCGGCCGGGTTCGCGACAGCCACCAGACGCGGGCCGGGGGACGCAGGGGCGTCCGGGCCGCCGAGCCCGGCGTCCTCCAGGGTCAGCTGCGCGGGGTTCACCCCCCGGCGTGGCGGGGGCACCGGCGCGACGGCGGCGGGGGTCGAAGCCGCGGCGCTCTCCCGGGCCGCGCGCGCCTGCGGCAACAGCCCAGCCGCGGCCTCTGGCGTCGCGACCAGGCAGCGCACGTCCTCCCCGCCGATCACGGACGCGCGGACGACGCCCTCGAGGCCGGCGCCGGGTGACAGCTGCTGTTCCAGCTCACTGAGGTCGCCGACGAGCGCCGGGGCGAGCCACGACATGGTCGTGCCGTTGGCGCCCTGGCAGGAGCGCCTCGGCAGCTCGAGGGCGCCGCTCAGCAGCATCCGCTCGCGGGCGCGGGTCATCGCCACGTACAGGATCCGGTCCTCCTCGAGGGCTTCGTCGGCCCGGCGCTCCTCGATCAGCTGCTGATAGTCGAGCGCCGGGGTGCTGTCGGAGCCGTCGAGGTGGGCGACGCGCAGGCCGATGCGGTCGCCCTGGACGAGCAGCTCCGGGGTCCGTTTGTTGGCGGCACGGCCGAGGTCGGCCACGCACACGACCGGGAACTCCAGGCCCTTGGCCGCGTGGATGCTCATCAGGCGCACGGCGTCGCTGTCGGACAGCGCCGGAGCGTCCGCCTCGCCGGAGCGTTTCTGTTCCTTCAGGTAGGCGACGTGGTCGAGGAACCCCCGCAGGTCGCGGCCCTCGCTCTCCTCGAAGCGGCGTGCCAGGCGGGCGAGCTTGTAGGCGTTGGCGAGCTCGCCGGGCTGCCCGGCCGCCCACGCCGGCGCCCCCTCCCCGGACGCGGGAGTGCCGTTCCCGCGCGTGGGCTGCTCCAGCACCCGTGAGATCAGCTCGCCCAGCGGCCGCAGCGGGGCGCCGCTGCGCTCGCGCTCGGCGAGCACGCAGAAGCGCTCGAGCGCGAGCTCGTCGGCGGGCGCCAGGCCCAGTTCGGTGCCGGCTCCGATCGCCAGCTCGAAGGCCCGTCCGCCGCGGCCCTGGGTGGCGAGGGCGAGCAGCGCCATGCCGTCGTAGGAGAGCGCCACGAGCGGCCCGGCGAGGCACGCGTACAGCGCCTCCTCGTCGAGCGGGTTGGCGAGCACCCGCAGGTAGGCGAGCAGGTCTTCGACGATGCGGCTCTCCCAGTAGGCGCCGGCCGACGCGAGCGTGGCAAGGCCCTGCTGCTGCAGCGCCCGCTCGTAGACCGCGATGTCCCCGAGCGCCCGCAGCAGCACCACCACCTCCCGGGGCCGCGCCTCGCCGGCGGCGACCAGCTCGGCCACGCGGCCGGCGAGCAGCCGCGCCTCGGCCTGCCGCCAGAGTGGAGCGCGCGGCAGCCCGGCGGCGATCTCCCGAGGCCCGTCGCCCTCCAGAGCCGCCTCCCAGCCGGCCTTCTGGGTGAGCAGCAGCTCGACCGCCGCGCCGCCCCGCGAGTCCCGCTCGCGCGCCCCTTGTGCGGCCGTGAAGCTCTCCAGGCGCTCCTCGAACACGCCCCCGACCGTCGCCACCAGCGCGGGGCGACTGCGGAAGTTGAGCGTCAGCGCGAGGCTCGAGCCAGACGGTGAGAGCAGTTCGGCGCGCTCGCGGAAGATCGCCACCTCGGCGTGCCTGAAGCCGTAGATCGCCTGGAACCCGTCACCGACGGTGAACAGGTTCTCGCGCTCGAGCAGGCGCAGGATCTCGAGCTGGCGGCGGTTGGTGTCCTGGAACTCATCGACCATCACCAGCTCGAAGCGGCCCGACCAGGACTCGCGGATCTCCCCCCGGCCTGCGAGCAGCGCTGCCGCAAGCAGCTCGAGGTCGTCGAAGTCGACAGCCGCGCGCTCGAGCTTGAGCGCCTCATACGCCTCCGTGAAGCCGGCCAGCAGGCGGTCCAGCAGCAGGCACGCCGCTGCCGCCGGGGTGTCGTCCGACTGCCCCTCTCGGGGTGCGGGCGGGCTCGGCAGGCGTGGCCGGCGTTGGCCGTGGCTGCGAAGCTGGGCGTGGACCGACTCGATCATCGTCCGCAGTCGATCGGGTCCGTAGGCGGCCACCAGCGCTACCGACTCGGGGTCTTCCCCCTGGACGAACTCCCCCAGGGCCACCTGGAAGGCGTCGCGGCGCAGGCGTCCGGCGACCCCCTCGTCCAGCACCCGAAAGCCGGGGTCCAGGCCCGCGGCCAGCGGGTGGGCGGCGAGCAGCCGAGCGCAGAAGCCGTGGATCGTCGAGACATAGGCGGCCTCGGTGTCGCGCGCGGCCGCGCGCTCGCCGAGCTCGAGGAAGGTGCGGCGGACACGCTCCCGCAGCTCGCCGGCCGCCCGGTCGGTGAACGTGATCGCGAGGATCTGCGACGGGCTCAGGCCGTCCTCAAGCACGGCGGCCACGAAGCGCTCGACCAGCACCGCCGTTTTGCCGCTGCCGGCCGCGGCCGTCAGCAACAGCGGCCCCGAGCGACGCTGGACCGCGGCGAGCTGCTCGTCGGTCAGCGACACCGGCAGATCGAGGGGTAGCTGCAGCCCCCCGGAGAACAGCTCTCGGGTCTGGGCTCGACCGCTCCACTCCGCGCGCTCACGGCCGCCGAGCGCGCCATCTCGAGCGCCTCGGCCAACAGCTCGCGCACATCCTCGCCCGGTCGCTCGTCGCCGCGGACGCAGTCGAGCTCGATCCCGGTCTCCTCGTCGAGGATCCCCCGGGCACGCAGATCCCCGCCCGAGAGGGGCTGGTAGAAGCCGCCCACCGCGGCGCGCTCCAGCAGCCGCTCGACCGCCAGCATGTACAGCGGGACTTGGACCCTGCCCTCCCCGATCCAGCGTGAGGGCAGTGTGGCGGCGCCGCTCTTGTAGTCCACCACCACCGCGTCCCCGGCCGGCGTGTAGTCGACGCGGTCGATCCGCCCGCGCAGCACGACGCCCTCGCCGAGCTCGAACGCCGGCAACTCCAGATCCCCCTCCTCCTCGCCGGGAAGCCCGAAGGACAGCTCGAGCGGCCCTGGCTCCAGCGGCGACTGCGCGCGTGCGGCGTGCTCGAGGTAGCGCTCGAGGTCCGTGTGGAGCTTCAGCCGCGCCCCCGGCAGGCGCTCGCGGGACACCGATAGGGGATGTTCGGGCTCGCGGCGGACCAGCGCCCGCGCCAGTAGCTCGCGGGCGGTGCCGAGCGTGGCGGGCGTCACCGCGGCGCTGCCGGTCCGCTCCCGCAGTCCCTCGAGCGTGTCCTTCAGCGCTGCGTGGGCGAGTCCTCCACGACGCAGCGGCTCGGCATCGGGGTCCCAGGAGGCGGGCCTCAGGATCCGCTCCACGTACCACCGCATGGGGCAGCCGATGTATTTCTCGAGCTGGCTCGCGGACCACGGGCGGCCGGCCAGCTCGGCCAGCACGTGCTGGTCGCGGAGCGAGCGCTCCCGCCCCGAGTCGCCCGTGTCCTGAGGCGCTCCAGAGCCCGTCGGCACAACGGCCTGGGCACCCCCGCGCCGGGGCTGCTCGAGCAGCCCCTGCTCGAACAGGTCCAAGACGTCCTCGACGAACAACGAGCGGCTCGTCGAGAGGCCTTCGTCGTCGGCCAGGTGCCAGCTCATCACGAGCAGCTCCTCGGGGCGGGACACGGCCGCATAGAGCAGGTAGCGCTCGGCGGCGAGCTGATCCTCGGGGTGACCGAGCCGCACGCCGGTGAGGCGCTCGAGCTCGAAACGGTCCTCCTCGGAGAGCAGGCCGCGGCGCCGACGCTGGGAGGGGAACGCGCCTTCCTGCAGGCCGCACAGGAACAGCGCCCGAACCCGCCGGGCACGCAGCGCCAAGGGGTCCAGTACGGCCACCGCATCGCCGCCGGGGGGACGGCCGCCGAGGAACTCGACCGCGGTCAGCTCGCCGGCCAACGCCGGCGCGTCGCCGGGCGCCAGCTCGGGTGCACGCAGCGCCAGCTCGCCCAGCTCGCCCAGCGCCCGCGCCGCGGCGGCGTGTGCGAGCGCCTCGTCGGCCTGCTCCCCGGTCAACACGGTCGCGGTGCCCTGCAGCGGCGCGCTCAGCAGCCGGGCGAGCTCCCGGCCACAGCGGTCGATCAGCGCCACCGGGGAGCGGGCCTGCGCCGTCTGCAGCTCGTCGAGCGCCTGCAACGGCCAGTTGCGCTCCTCCCACAGGGCCCGCGCCCGTGACACCGATGTCGCCCCCTGGCGGCGCAGCTCGCGCTCGAGGTCGTCGGCCAGCGCCGGCACCCGCAACAGCCCGGGCGCCCGCAGCCAGGCCAGCAGATCGGCGCTCGTACCGGGCGGCTCCCCATCCCCTCGGCGTGGCACGCAGCGCAGCAGGCCGATCAGAGCCCTGCCGATCGCGCTGTCCCCGAGCGGCAGCGGTCGCTGGATCGCGGCGGGCACACCGGCTCGCGCGAGCACCTCCCCCAGTAGCTCGCGGGAGACCCCGCCGCCCCTGATGGCAACCGCGATCTCCGCCGGGGCAACCCCGTCCGCGAGCAGCCGCGAGATCTCCTCCGCCACCAGTTCCAGCTCGGCGCGCTCCCCGGCGCCCTCCAGCAGCCGCACCGCGCCGCCCGCCGGGACCCGCACCGAGTCGGGCTCGAACAGCCGCCGCTCGAGGTAGCCGAGCGGCCCGCGGGCGTGGGGGGCGTAGTAGTCGGCGCGGGGGGCCAGCCGGCGGTTCTCGGCGGCGAGCGGGGCGAGCGCCTCGTAGGCGCCGGCGCGGCCGGCGAACGCCGTACGGCCCTCCTCGAAGCTCAGCGACACCGTCACCGCGGCTCCGGTGCCGGCGAGCGTGCGCACCGCCTCGAGCTGCAGCGGGCTGAGATCGTCGAACCCGTACATGAGCACCGCCGTCTCACCCCACAGCGAGGGGTCGGCCGTGATCGCCCGCAGCGCCGTCAGCCGGCGCTGCTCGACGTCGGGCGTCTGCAGCCGGGCGAGCTCGGCCTCGTAGCCGGCATAAAGCTCGGCCAAACGACGGCGGGAGGAGCCCTCGCCCGGGTGGCGGGCGTCGAGCCGGGCCAGCGCCTGCCGCAGCCGGGCGGGGGCCACGGCGCCCACGTGGAGGTCGTCGATCAGCTCCCGGACCGCTCGCGAGAGGCCCTCCGAGAGCGGCTCGTCACCCGGCAGGGCCAGCCCCGCCCGGCGGCTGACGAGCGCGATCAGGCGCTCGCGGGCACGCCCGGACAGGACCGGCCCGTCGTTCCCCGAGCGCCGCACCACCTCTCCGAGGAGCCCCCCGAAGCGCGTCACGCGAGCGCCGATCAGGGCACCCTCGCCGGACAGCTCGCGGGTGTAACGCTGCACGTCGGTGCCGGTCGGCACGACCAGCAGCGGCTGGCGGCCGGCCACCAGCTCGGCGCGCACGGCGTCCATCACGGCCTGGGCCTTGCCCGCGTTCGCGGGCCCGGTGATCAGCGTCAGCGGCACGGCCGGCAATCCTGGCGCACGCGGGGGACGGGGCCCGCAGCCGGGATCCGCCGCTCGGACCTGGAGAGACCCTAGGCGGCGGTGCGCTCGCCGACGGGCTCGGAGGCGCCGTCCACCGCGCCGCGGGCGAGACCCTCCACGGCCTGGTCCTCGACCTCGGGCGGCTTCGCGCCCTCCTTGGCCCAGGGCTCGTCGAACTCCACCCGCCATTTTCCCTCGTCGGTCTGGTTGAGCGCCAGGCGGGCGCGGAAGCTGCGCCCGCTGCGGCCCCTGAAGCCGGTGACGGCGCTGGCGGTGTAGCCGGTCCTGATCAGCTCGCGGGCGACCGCCAGCGGGAGCTGCTTGCCCGCTTTCGACTTCCAGATCACGAACCCGCAGCCGGGGTCCTCCCGCGCCCAGCAGGAGTAGCCCTTGCGGTTCTCGACGATCTCGTGGCCGCAGATCGGACACGGCCCGAGGCGGGCCCTGGGGATGCGTACGTCCTTGAGCGACTCGTCGAGCTCCTTGACGGTCTCGCCGGCGAACTCGGAGATGTCGTGCATGAAGCTCTTGCGGGAGTCCTCGCCGCGCTCGATCATCCCCAGCCGGTGCTCCCAGGAGCCCGTCAGGCCGGGCGAGGTGAGGGCGTGCTCGCCGAGCAGCCGGATCACGTTCATGCCCTTCTCGGTGGGGACCAGTGCGCGCCCGTCGCGCTCGAGGTAGCCGACCGTGATCAGCCGCTCGATGATGGCGGCGCGGGTGGCCGGGGTGCCGATCCCGGAGTCCTTCATCGCCTCGCGCAGCTCGTCGTCCTCGACGAGCTTGCCGGCGGTCTCCATCGCGCCCAGCAGCGACGCGTCGCTGTAGCGCCGGGGGGGTTTGGTTTCCTTGCGCGTGCTCTCGACCGTGCGCGTGTCCACCTGCTCGCCCTCGGCCAGGCGCGGGAGCTGCTGATCGGAGACCTCGTCCTCGTCCTCGCCGCGCTCCTCGCCCGCACGTGCGTCGGCGGGGACCTCGTCGTACACGGCCCGCCATCCGGGCACCAGCAGCAGTCTGCCGCGGGTGCGGAAGGTCAGCCGCGAGCCGGCGTGGGGCACCTCCTCGGCGCCGTCCACGGTCGTCTCGACACGGGTGTTCTCGAACACCGCCTCGGGGTGGAAGACGGCCAGGAAGCGTCTCGCCGCCATGTCGAAGATGCGGCGGTCGTCGGAGTCCATCTTCTCCAGGTTGTGCTCCGAGCGGGTGGGGATGATGGCGTGGTGGTCGGTGACCTTCTCGTCGTCGATCACCCGGGCCAGCGGGAGCACGTCCAGGCCGGTGACGTACTCGGCGCCGGCGCGGTACTCCTTGTGGCCGCCGACCAGCTCGGCGATCGGCTTGATCTCCTCGACCATGTCCGAGGGCAGGTAGCGGGAGTTGGTGCGGGGGTAGGTGAGCGCCTTGTGCTCCTCGTAGAGGCGCTGGGCGGCGGACAGCGTGCGGCGGGCGGAGAAGCCGTAGCGGGTGTTGGCCTCGCGCTGGAGCGTCGTCAGGTCGTAGAGCATCGGCGCTTTCTCGCGCTGCTCTTTCTTCTCGAGCTTGGTGATCGTCCCCTGCCGCCCGCTGCAGGCGCGGACGATCGCCTCGGCGAGCTCCTGGCTGACGATCCGCGGTCCGCGAGCCAGCTCTTTCTTGCCGGGGGCGTGGAACTGGCCGCGGTAGACGCGCTCGTCCCCACCGTTCAGTGGCGCCGCCGCGAAGACGGCGTCCACCAGCCAGTAGGGCTCGGGCTCGAAGGCCCGGATCTCCTCCTCGCGGCGGGCCACGATCGCCAGCGTCGGCGTCTGCACGCGCCCCAGCGAAACGGCCCCGTCGAAGCTGCTGCGCAAGCGGATGGTGGCCGCCCGGGTGGCGTTCATGCCGACGATCCAGTCGGCCTCCGAGCGCGAGCGGGCCGCCTCCTCGAGGCTCTCGAACTCCTGCGCCGGGCGCAGCGCCTCGAGCGCGTTCCTCATGGCGGCGTTGGTCATCGAGTTCAGCCACAGCCGTTTGACGGGCTTCTTGCCCTTCGCCTGCTCGTACAGGTAGGCGAAGATCAGCTCGCCCTCGCGGCCGGCGTCGCAGGCGTTCACGACCTCGTCGATGTCCTCGCGGGCCAGCTGCCTGGTGATCACCGACATCTGCTTGCGCGAGCGCTCGTCGCGGACGACGAGCTTGAAGCGGGGCGGGACGATCGGCAGGTCGGCCATCCGCCAGCTCTTGAATTTGGCGTTGTAGGCGTCGGGCTCGGCGAGCTGGACGAGGTGCCCGACGGCCCAGGTGACGACGTGGTCGGGGCCCTCCAGGTACCCCTCCTGCTTCTTGAAGGGCCCGGTGAGGACGCGGGCGAGGTCCTGCCCGACGGACGGCTTCTCAGCCACCAGGAGGGTCTTGGACATGGCGGTCAGCGTAGCGGGGGCCAGCCCGGCCCGCCCGTCTCAGCCGCTCGTGCACCCTTCGGTGCTGACCGCCAGGCCCGCGGCCGCCCGCGCCCTGGCAGCCCTCAGCACCGCCCCCAGAGACGCGTTGGCCACCCCGTAGCCACCGTGGGATGAGCCGGCCACGGTGGCGGCGAAGACGGTGGTGAGCACGCGCCCGGAGGAGTCGATCACGGGGCCCCCCGAGTTACCCGGGCGGACCAGGCCACGGAGCGGCGTGAGCAGGCGCTCCACGGGACCGTTGCCGTAGGCGTCGTCGGTGATCACGTTCTGGGTGCGCCCGATCCTGGCCGGGTCGAGCTGCAGCGGCCCGTTTTCCGGGTACCCCACGATCACCCCGGCGGTGCCCGCCGGCGAGGCCGCACGGACGCTCAACGGGGTCAGCCCGAGTCCCGGCACCTCGAGCACCGCGAGGTCGTCGTGACGATCGAACGCGAGCACGCGGGCCGTCAGCGGGGGAGCGTTCCCCCCGACCTCGACCGCCGTGTCGCCCTCGCCGGCGACCACGTGGGCGTTCGTCACGACCGTGTCGGGGGCCTCCGTCCAGCCGGAGCCCTCGATCGCCAGCCCGCAGGCCGTGCCGATCACCCGTACCACGCTGTGCGCCGCCGCCCTCACGGCGGCGTCGCCGATCAGGCGGGGTTCCGGCGCCGCCACCCCCGGCGTCGGACCGGTGATCGAGGGCAGCGGGTCCAGGCGGGCGAGCGCGCCGAGGACCGGCCCCGACGGGGGCAGCAGTTCGTTCAGGCCCCTCAGGATCACCGAGCGCTGGATGTCGACACGCAGGTGGGACTCCCCCGGCGCCTGCGCCGCGACGGCGGCGGCGATCCACACGATCCCCAGGCCGACGGCCGCGCCGAGGGCCGCGCCGAGCACGCCATCGAGCAGCCCGAGCCCCGGGATCATCAGCCCACGGCGGAGTTTGAAGCCGAAGCCCTCGAAGCCGGTCGCGAGCAGGGCGCCCGCCAGCAGCGCCCCCAGCAGCCCGAACGCAGGGGCGTACGGGGAGGACGAGCCCTGGGGCAGCAGCAGCGGCCCCAGGCGGGTCCCGACGAAGGCGCCGAGCACGAAGCCGCCGAATGACAGCGCCCCGACGATGAAGCCCTGGCGGAAGCCGAGGATGGCGAGGATGCTGGCGAACGCGACAATGACCCAGTCCAGCGATGTCACCACGAGTGTTCTACCGGCTAAGTGCCTCCGAACCGTAGGGCTCGCACGCGACGGGCCGGCTGGCTGCTCGCGCTCGCCGTGCTCGCCTTCGCCGTCGGGGCCTACGTCGCCGCCGAGTCCGGCGGCATGGGAGCGCGGGGGCTCGCCCGCAGCTTCGCCCGCGAGTGGGCCGCGCGCGACTACCGTGCGATGTACGAACAGCTCGACCCGGGCACCCGCCGTGGCGTCTCGCTCGCGCACGTCGAGGGCGTGGTGCGAGCCGCCGCCGCGACGGCGACCTTGGTCTCGGCCCGGGTGGTGGGCGCCACCAAGGCGCTCGGGGGGCAGGAATTCGCCGTCACGATCCGTGCCAGCACACGGATGTTCGGCACGCTCGTGCTGCCCTATCGGCTGCGGATCACCAGCCACGAAGGCACGCCCGCGGTGGCGTGGCGCCGATCGGTCTCGTTCCCGGGCCTGAACCCGGGCGAGCAGCTGACGCGCACCACCAACCTGCCGCGCCGGGCCACGCTGCTCGCCGACGACGGCAGCGTGCTGGCCGAATCGCCGCCGGGCGCGGCCGGCGAAGAAGCCGGCGCCCGCTACTCACCCCTCGGGGCGGCCGCCGCGGCGGTGGTGGGGACGGTCGGCCCGGTGCCCGCCGACCGGCTGCAGGAACTGGAAGCGATCGGCGTCCCGCCGCAGGGGCCGGTCGGCCTCAGCGGCCTGGAGCTGGCGTTCGACGACCGCCTGCGGGGGACGCCGGGGGGCGAGCTGCTGGCCGGAGATCGGGTGCTGGCATCGGTCGCGCCGCGTCCGGCGTCGCCGATGCGCACCAGCGTCTCCCCCACCCTGCAGCAGGCGACGGTGGACGCGCTCGGGGGCCAGTACGGCGGGATCGTCGCGATGCGCCCCTCCGGTCAGATCCTCGCGGTCGCGGGCATCGGCCTGGAAGGCCTGCAGCCCCCGGGCTCGACCTTCAAGATGGTGACCGTCTCGGGCGTCCTCGCCGCCCACCTGGCGACCCCCCACACGGAGTTCCCCTACGCCACCTTCGCCACCCTGGACGGGGTCAAGCTGAACAACGCCAACGGCGAGGAATGTGGGGGGACGCTGGAAACCGCCTTCGCCGTCTCGTGCAACTCGGTGTTCTCACCGCTGGGGGTCAAGCTCGGCGCCGGCCGGCTGGTGGCGAGCGCCGAAAGCCTCGGCTTCAACTCCCCGCCGGGACTCCCCGGGGCGGCGGAGAGCACGCTCCCTTCGGCGGACGAAATCCACGGGGAACTCGCCGTCGGCTCGACCGCCATCGGCCAGGGCAGCGTGCTCGCGACGCCACTGCAGATGGCCACCGTGGCCGCCACGATCGCCGATGAGGGACAGCGTCCCCAGCCCACCTTCCTCCCCCGGGCCCAGCCCCCCGCCCGCCGGGACGCACTCTCGGCGACGGTCGCGAGGACCGTGCGGCGGCTGATGATCGGGGTCGTGCGCGACGGCACCGGGACGGCCGCGGCGATCCCCGGGATCACCGTGGCCGGCAAGACCGGGACGGCCGAACTGAAGACGTGCCCGGCCTCGCAGGGCCCCGCCCACGAAGCCCCCGCCGGCGGCGAAACGCAGGAAGGATGCGGCGACGAAAACCAGAACACCGACGCCTGGTTCGCGGCCTTCGCGCCGGCACTGGACCCGAGCCTGGTGGTGTGCGTGCTGCTGGTCAAAGACGGCGCCGGCGGCGCGACCGCCGCCCCCGTCGCCCGCGAGGTGCTCGAAGCCGACCTGCGCGGCGGGGCCTGAGCACCCGGCCGGGCCGGTGCTCGTCCGCGACCGCCGGGCGCGCCGAGCGGGGACCTAGACGTCGAGCTCGGCGCTGGCCGAGCTGTGCGGGTTCAGCGGGTTGACGATCTTGAGCTCCAGCGGGCGGTTGTCGAGGGAGATCGTGGCGATCTTGAACAGCAGCAGCTGCCCCTGGCTGCCAAACACGTGGGCCGGCGTGCCGGGGGTCGGGAGCATGCCTTTGGAGGGGACGATCCCACCGCGGTAGGCGAACAGGTTCGTGGGGCCGAGGGGGATCGGCCGGTAGAGGTTCCCCTGGGTGTCGCTGATGCTGATCGCGTTCGTGGCCCGCACGCCTTTGGTGGTTTCGTTGTAGACCTGCAGGAAGACCGCGAACCACTCCTGCCCCGGCAGCAGCCGCCGCTGCGAGAGCGGAACCCCCTGCAGGTAGGTGGCGTCGCCGACGTTCCAGGGATTCAGCTGGCGGGAGATCTGGACCTCGTAGATGAGGGGGCCGACGTTGAGGTAGGGCGCGTTGGCGCCGGACTCGCCGGCGTAGGTCCCGGTCGTGACCCGCGTGTGGGAGTCGCCGCAGGCTGCCAGCGCGAGCACGGCGACCAGACCGAGCGCCGCCAGAGATGCCCTGCCGAAGCGGTGTCCCATGCGACGCGGCAGTTTAGCCGCCGGCAACGGTCACCCGCTGCCCGCGCCCGACGCCTTCCTCGAGGATCCCGCGCAGCCGCTGGAGCGCGTGGGCGTTCTTGCGTTTGATCCACGAACGCCCGCCGAGGTCCTCGATGATCCGGTCCCAGAGGGTGGCCGGCTCGGTGCGGAACGTGAACGTGACCCGGGTCCCACCGGCGGCCTCCGCGAGCTCGTAGACGCCGAGTGTGCGGATGCGGTTGTTCTTGCCGGTGCGGCCGATCTCGACGATCCGGTGCGGGCGCTCCACCTCCACGAACGTCACGTCGGCCCAGCTGAAGCGGTTCCCCGGCGCCTTCACGTGGAAGCGCGCACCGGCTCCGCGACCGACCGGGTCGATCCTCGTGAGGTGCCAGTCGACGAGGTAGTGGTCGGTGAACTCCGCGTGGTTGGCGATGTCCTGGAGGTAGTCGAACACCTCCTCGCGGGGAGCGGAGACGACGATCGAGACGCTGACGGGCTCCAAGGGGCGTCCACAATATCCGCCACCGCGGGTGATGGAGGCAGCCGGGACGGGCGGCGCGGTGCGGCGCTCAGGCGGCGGGGGCGAGCAGGCGCACGCTGCTCCCGTGGGCCGCGTGGCGGACCGAGGCGCTCACGCGGGGCTCTTCGCCGCGGCGCACGCTGCACAGCTCGCACACGGTGCGCGGACGGCGGGAGCCGTACACGTAGACGTGCTCGCCGATGAGGGGCGTGCGCCCGCAGTCGGCGCAGCTCGTGCGGTCGGCCTCGAGGGCGCCGATGCCGCGACGGAGCAGCAACAGCTCGAGCTTCTCACGATCGGCGGTGACGTCGGCCATGGTGGCCTAGGGATTCGTCCCCGGCTGCGCCGATCCTCCCTCGGCCAGGGTCCGCAAGGGCGTTTGCAGCCACGCAGCGCTGGGTACCCAAGCATCTGGAGAGAGGTTCATCCGCGGCCGGCTGGAGCGATCGTAGTTTCCGTGGTTTTACGGGACTAGAGCAAAGATTCGGGACACGGAATCTTGTTATGATTCGCACGACTTTCCTCCGGCGAAGGAGCGCCTTCCCACCAGCGCCAACAGACAGGGAGGAACACAAATGGAGTCGGTACGTTCGGGCACCTTCATGGGCACTGGCTCCTTCCGTTGCACGCGTTGCGGCTACATCGTCACGCTCGACGGCTCCGAGCGGCTGCCGCAATGCCCCTCCTGCGGCGCCGAAGCCTTCGTGAGGGCCTCGATGTTCAGCACCGAGCGGATCGCACCGGCCTCCGAGCCGGCGTCCACCGGCGCGAGCTCGCTGGCGGCGCCGTCGCCCGAGCGGGAGACGAGGGCGGCCGAGGCCCGCGATCTCGTCGACCAGCCGGGCGACTACGTCGTCTACGACGAGTCCGGCCAGCTGCGGGTCGTCCCGCTGACGAGGGAGTGGACCCGGGTGGGACGCAGCCTCGCTGCCGACGTTCGCTTCGACGACCCCACGGTGTCCCGCCGCCACGCGCTGATCGTCCGCCAGCCCGACGGGGTGAGACTGCTCGACGACCGTAGCCTCAATGGCGTGTTCGTCAACGGCACCCGGGTCGACGGACGCACGCTCAGCGACGGCGACGAGATCGTGGTCGGCCGCTACCACCTCCTGTTCCTGTCGGTTCCGGCACTCGAGGGCGAGGTCCGGGGACCCGGCGGGCAGGACACTCGGCTGCACTCCGTCGGCTAGCACTGCGCCGCTCGGCCGGCGGTGCGTAGTATCGGGTCGATGACCGTCACGATCGCCGTCCTGTCCCAGAAGGGCGGCACCGGCAAGACCACCACGGTGCGCACGCTCACGGACGTGTTCAGGCGCTGTGGGGTGAGCACGCTCGCCGTCGACCTGGACCCCCAGGGCAACCTGTCCGAGTACTTCGACCTGCCGCCCGAGGTCGAGCCGACGATCGCCGAGGTGCTGGCGGGCAAGGCGAGCGCCGCCGACGCGGTCAGCGAGGACATCATCCCGGCGAACCTCTCGTTGGCGGAGGCAGAGCTGATGCTGGGCGGCAAGATGGGGCGTGAGCTCACGCTGCGGCGGGCGCTGGCCAAGGGCATGGACCGCTACGACGTGATCCTGATCGACTGCCCGCCCTCGCTCGGGCTGCTGACGGTCAACGCCCTGGTGGCGGCCGACCGCGCCCTGATCACCGCCGAGGCCCAGTACTTCGCGCTGCAGGGGGTGGAGCAGGCGATGGAGGTGGTCGAGCTGGCCCGCGAGAGCCTCAACCCCGACCTGGAGCTGCTGGGGGTCCTGCTGAACCTCGCCGACATGCGGACCGTCCACTCGCGGGAGGCGCTGGTCTCGCTGAAGGAGCGCTTCGGCGAGAGCGTCTTCGACACCGTCATCCGGGCCTCGATCGCATACGCCGAATCGGCCGAGCGGGCACGGTCGATCCTCGACCACCGCCCGGACCTCGGAGCCGACTACACGGCGTTGGCGGCCGAACTGATGGAGCGGCTGCCCGAGCTGGCGGGGGCCAGGGCGAGGGTCGCGGAGCTCGCTCAGAGCTCCCCGACGTAGGCGCCCTGGGACTCGAACGGCGCCCGCATCAGCTGCGCCCACCCGTCCAGCTCCCGCGCCAGCGCGCTCGCCACGGCGCCCGTCTGCTCGTAGAAGCACCACACCAGCACCGTCGGCCCGGCCCCCGAGATCGTGCCCCCGAGCGCCCCCAGCTCGCGGGCCCGGGAGGCGAGCTCGAAGGAACGCGGGAACAGGTGCGAGCGACGCTGCTGGTGGAGTCGGTCCTGCAGCCCTCGCGACAGCAGGTCCCAGTCGCCGCGGGCGAGGCCGACGCCGAGCAGGGTGGCGTGGGCGACGTTGAAGACCGCCTCGGAGATCGGCACCTCGGCGGGTAACGCCTCGCGGGCCTCCCGGGTACGGACGGGCTCGTCCGGTACCACCAGCAGCGCCTCCAGCCCGCTCGGCGGGTCCAGCCGCGCAACCTGACCGTCGGCGACGATCACGAAGCCTCCGTAGAGGGCGGCGGCGACGTTGTCGGGGTGACCCTCGAGGGCGGTGGCCTCGGCCAGCAGGTCGGCGTCGAGCTCGAACAGGTGGTCGGCAGCCATCAGCCCCGCGACCACCGCCGCGGCGCTGGACCCGAGGCCGCCCGCGAGCGGGATCTCCGAGCGGATCGTGAAGCTGAAGGCGTCGGCCGGGTGCAGGCGCTCGAAGGCGCGGACGATGAGGTTGTCGCGGTCCGTCGCCACCGGCAGCTCGGTGTGGACCGAGAAGCTGCCCGTCTCGGCGACCTCAACCTCCAGCCTGGGTGTGAGCGCCGCCGCCAGGCAGTCGAAGCCGGGTCCGAGGTTGGCTGAGGAGGCGGGGACCCGGACGATCCGCCTACGGATCACCCAGCACCGCTTCCTCGATCGCCGCGGTCTCGGCGGCGCACTGGATGATGCGTCCGTCGTTGTTGGCGATCGCCGTGTCCGGGTCCTTCAGGCCGCGGCCGGTGAGCACGCACACGATCGACTCCGCCCCTTCGGGGCCGTACTTGAGCAGGCCCGCGACCGACGCCGCCGAGGCGGGCTCGCAGAACATCCCTTCGCTGGCCGCCAGGAGCCGGTAGGCACTCAGGATCTCCTCGTCGCTGACGGTCTTGATCCAGCCGCGTGAATCGGTCGCAGCGGCGATCGCGTCCTCCCAGCGCACCGGGTTGCCGATCCTGATCGCGCTGGCGACCGTTTCCGGGTGCTCGATCACGTGACCCTCGACGATCGGGGCGGCCCCCTCCGCCTGCAGCCCCAGGAGCCTCGGCGCGGCGCCCATCTCGGTGAAGCCGCGCCAGTAGGAGGTGATGTTGCCGGCGTTGCCGACCGGAATGCAGAGCGCATCGAGCTCGCCATCGAGCGCCTCGAGGATCTCGAAGGCGGCCGTCTTCTGCCCTTCGATCCGGTACTCGTTGATGGAGTTGACCAGCACGATCTTGTGGGTCGAGGTGAGCTCGCGCACGAGCTCGAGGGCCTGGTCGAAGTTGCCCTGCAGCGAGATCACGCGGGCGCCGTGCATCAGCGTCTGCGCCATCTTGCCCTGTGCGATCTTGCCCTCGGGCACGATCACGGCGCAGGTGATGCCGGCGCGTGCGGCGTAGGCGGCCGCGCTTGCGGCCGTGTTGCCGGTGGAGGCGCACATCACCGCCTTGGCGCCCTCACGCACCGCCGCCGAGACCGCGCAGGTCATGCCGCGATCCTTGAAGGAGCCGGTGGGGTTGGCGCCCTCGAGCTTGAGGCGCACGCTCGCGCCGAGCATCTCCGAGAGCACGGGCGCGCGCAACAGCGGCGTAGAACCCTCCTGCAGGCTCACGAGCGGGTCGCCGGGCTCGAACGGCAGCCGCTCGCGAAAGCGCTCGATCAGCGGCACGTGCGCGCCCGCGTGCGGAAGGCCCTCTACGGTCGGCAGTTCGCTCACAGAAACTCCTCTTCGATGACGCGGATCGCACGCGGCGGCGAGCGCACGAAGTCGAACTGCGCGACCTCGGCAACGGCCGTGCGCATGCGCGACTCGAGCACCTGGTGAGTAACCATCACAAGCCGCGCTCGCTCGCCCATGCCGTGCTGGACGACCGACTTTATCGACACATCGTGCTCGCCCAGGACCTTCGTGACGGAGGCGAGCACCCCCGGGCGGTCGGCGACGTCGAGGTGGAGATAGAAGGCGCTCTCGACGTCCTCGATCAACTCCAGCGGGAGCGGTGGTGCCGGCGGCCGTGCGCCGCCGGTCATCACGCTGACGACGTCGCCGAGCACGGCGCTCGCGGTCTGGCGGCCGCCGGCGCCGGGACCGGAGAGGGTCAGCTCCGTGATCGCCTCGGACTCGACCGTGACGGCGTTGAACGACCCCGAGATCGTGGCGAGCGGGTGCCCGCCGTAGAGGAAGGTCGGATATACGCGCACCGACAGGCCGCCCTGGCGGCGCTCGGCCGTGCCGATCAGCTTCAGGCCCAGGCCCAGCTCGCGGGCGTACTCGAGGTCGTCGACCTGCAGGTGCTCGATGCCCTCGTAGCGGACGTCGTCGAGGTGCACCGGCGAGCCGAACGCAAGACGCGCCAGGATCGCCATCTTCGCGGCGGCGTCGCGGCCGCTGACATCGTCGCTCGGGTCGGCCTCGGCATAGCCGACGCGCTGCGCCTCGGCGAGCGCCTCGTCGTAGGTCGAGCCGTTGGCCATCCGCGTGAGGATGAAGTTGGTCGTGCCGTTGACGATCCCGTGGATCCGCTCGATCGGGGTCGCCGAGAGTGACTCCTCGAGCACCCTCACGACCGGTACGGCACCCGCGACCGCGGCCTCGAAGCGCAGCCTCACGTCGTGGGCACGGGCGGTCTCGAACAGCTCCTCGCCGTGCTGGGAGAGGAGCTGCTTGTTGGCGGTCACGACGTCCTTTCCGGCACGCATCGCACGCAGCAGATATTCGCGCGCCGGTTCGAGTCCCCCGATCAGCTCGACCAGCAGATCGGCGCCGGCCAGCACCTCCTCGAATCGCCCGCTGCCGCGCGTCAGAACCCCGCTGATGACGGGCCTGCGCCCGTTGAAGCGCTCGATCTCCTCGGCGCGCTCCGCGAGTAGCTCATCGAACGCCGAGCCGACGGTCCCGTGACCGAGCAGCCCGACCCGGTAGCGGTCAGGGGACATCGCGGCCGAGGAGGTCCTCGAAGCTCTCCCGACGCACGACCAGGCGCGCGTCCCCGTCGCGGCAGAAGACGATCGGCGGGCGGGGCACGCCGTTGTAGTTGTTGGCCATCGCGAAGCCGTAGGCGCCCGTCGCCGGGGTGACCACTACGTCTCCGGGACGGGGGTCGTCCAGCTTCGCCCCGCGGACGATCACGTCGCCGGACTCGCAGTGCTTGCCGGCCAGCATGCAGTTCATCGAGCCGCCGGGACGATCGGCGACGTGGGCTTCGTAACGGGCGCCGTAGAGCATCGGGCGCAGGTTGTCGGACATGCCCCCGTCCACCGCCACCCAGCGGGAGACGTTCTGCTTGACGCTCTCGACGGTGTACAGCGTGACCGTGGAGTTGGCGCACAGACAGCGGCCCGGCTCGATCAACAGGGGCGCGTCGCGGCCCCGCTCGCTGCGGGCGGCCGCGACCACCGTCTCGACGTACTCCTCGATCGTGGGGGGCGGCTGCTGGTCCTCGGTGTAGCGGACCCCGAGGCCGCCGCCGAGGTCCCACACCGGCTGGTCGCCGAGGCTCGCGAGGGCGGCCGCGGCGCGGGCGAACGGCGCCAGCTCGAGCAGTTGCGAGCCGATGTGGGCGTGGACGCCGAGCAGCCTCAGGCCGTCGATCGTCCCGGCCTGCTCGAGCGCCCTCGGAGCCTGGTCCATCGAGAAGCCGAACTTCGAGTTCGCCTGGCCGGTGGAGATCTTGTCGTGGGTGTCGCCGGCGACGTCGGGGGTGACCCGCACCAGCACCGGCTGCTCACCGGGGGCGTCCTCACGGGCGGGCTCCTGCAGCGCGCCGCCGGCGATCAGCTCCCTCAGCCGGCCGAGCTCGTCGAAGTTGTCGACCACGATCGCCCCCACCCGGTGACGCAGCGCCGTCCGCAGCTCGGCGCGGGACTTGGCGTTGCCGTGGACCACCAGCCGCTCCGCCGGAAAGCCCGCGGACAGCGCCAGGTGCATCTCCCCGCCCGAAGCGACGTCGCACCACAGGCCCTCCTGGCAGAACAGCTCGAGCACCGCCGTGCAGGGGAAGGCCTTGGAGGCGAACACGACCTCGAGCCCGTCGTTGCCGGCCGCACGACCGGCGTCGAGGAAGGCACGGGCGCGGGCCCGCAGGTCGTCCTCGGCCACCACGTAGGCGGGCGTCCCGAACTCGCGGGCGAGCTCGATCAGGTCGCACCCGCCCACCTCCAGGCGGCCGCGCTCGTTGACGCGGCTGCCCAGCGGAAACGCCTCGGAGACGGTGGTGCTGCTTGCCATCGGGGGCTGATTATCGCTTTAGCCGGGAGGTAAGCACGTCTGCCAGAATGACTCTCATGGCTGCCCCCCACTCCAAGTTCGGTCGCGACACCGGCCTGCAGGCCCGGATGCTGATGACGTTGTTCCTGCTCGGGCTCGTGTACGTCGTGTTCGTCGGCGTGCTGATCGCGGTCGGCGCCGGCGCCGGGATCATCGTGGTGGTGGCGGTCGGGCTGCTGCTGTTGCAGCTGTTCGCCTCGGACAAGATCGCGATGGCCACGATGGGGGTCAAAGAGGTCTCCCCCGCCGACGAGCCGGAGCTGCACGGGATCATCGAAAGGCTGTGCGTGCAGGCCGACCTGGCGAAGCCGAAAGTGTGTGTGATGGAGACCTCGATGCCCAACGCCTTCGCGATGGGGCGCTCGCGCAAGAGCACCACCGTCTGCGCCACCCGGGGGATTCTCAACCAGCTCAACTCGGCCGAGCTCGAAGGCGTGATGGGACACGAGCTCACGCACGTGATCAACCGCGACGTGATGGTGATGACGCTGGCGAGCTTCTTCGCCACGCTGGCCGCCACGATCGCCCAGTTCGCCTTCTTCTTCGGCGGCGGCGGCTATGGCCGCAACAACCAGGAGGAGGAGGACGTCCTGATCGTGGTCCTGATCTCGGTGGCGGTGTACGCAGTCTCGTTCCTGCTCCTGCGGGCCCTCTCGCGCTACCGGGAGTTCGCCGCCGACCGCGGGTCGGCGATCCTCACCGGCCGCCCCAGCGCGCTGGCCTCGGCCCTGATCAAGATCAGCGGCACGATCGAGCAGGTCCCCAGCGAAGACCTGCGCCGCGCCGAAGGGATGAGCGCCTTCTTCATCATCCCGGCGCGTAAGAAGCGCTCGCTGATGAACATCTTCGCCGACCACCCGCCGCTGGAGCAGCGCCTGGCGGCGCTGGAGCGACTCGAGTCCCAGCTCCAGAGCGTCGCCTAGGCAGTGGGCCTGCGCGACGTCCTCACCGGTCGCCACCAGGTCAAGGGGCCGGCCCCGGACCGGCTGTTCGCGATCTCCACGGCCTACATCACGCTCGAGAGCGAGCACCAGATCGTCCCCGCCGGCAAGGCCGCGATCGTCTTCCAGGCGCTCGCCACCAGCGACTTCGAAAACACGATCAAGGAAATGGAAGAAGTCGTGAAGGCCACCGGCGGCGAGAGCGCGTGCACCGTGTCGACCCAGGAGGACAGCTACGGCTACCGCTGGATGCTGCTGCACAACCCGCCCGGCAGCCCCAACATCGAAGACCTGGCGGTGGGGATCAACGCCGTCTCCGGGTCGATCGAGACGGCCGGCTACGGGGAGCGGCTGCTGTGTGCGGTGTTCGCCTTCGAGGACCAATCGGGGGCCGCCGGACGGCCCCCGGGAGCGCCCGTGTACTTCATCTACAACTACAAGCGGGGCGACTGGTACCCATTCGTGCCCGACCGCTCGGGCTCGGAGCAGCGCTCCACCGAGCGGGAGCTGCAGCTGAAGGCCCAGATGCAGGGCGAACTGCCGATCGAGCCCGAAATCGAGCGCTGGTTCCCCCTCTGGGGGATCCCGATCTGAGCGGCGTGACCTAGTCGGGGATCAGGCCCTCGCCGGTGAAGTCCTTCGCCGCCTCGGTGAAGGTCACGTCGGAGGGCGGGAGGATCAGGTCGGAGGCGTCGAGCTCGTCCGCGGCGACGCGCTCGCCGTGGTCGCGAACGTACTGGAGGAGCGTGCTGAAGGCGTCCCGGAAGCCATCTTCGGCGCCCGATTCGACGATCCCGATGACCCGCTCCTCGAGCTGGTTGACGTGTTCGCGGTCGCTGTCGTCGAGGCGGTACTGGTCCTCACCGGAGATGCGGACGATCATCGCGCGGGACCCTACTCGCCCTTGGCGGGCTGCTCGGTGCTGCCGGAGGCGATCTGGCCGGCGGGCGGGGTGCCCCCTCCGATTTCGCTCTTCAGCTTCGCCAGGTCTTCGTCGACGGCGGGCTGGCTGGAGAGCTGCTTCAGCTGGCGGTCGATGTCGTCTTCACCGGTTCCGAGCTGGGTCACGTCTTCGAAGGTGCCCGCCGCTTCGAGCTCCGACACGGCGTCGGCGCGGGCACGCATGTTTTCGGTCTTGTCGACCGCCCGCTGCATCGCCAGGCCGACGTCGGCCATCTGCTCGCCCACGCCGCTGGCGGCGTCAGAGATCCGGACCTGGGCCTCGGCGGCGGAGTACTGCGCCTTGATGACCTCCTTCTTGGTCCGGAAGGCTTCGATCTTGGCGCGCAGTTTCTGCTCGGAGTCGGTCAGCTTTTCCTGCTGCTGCTCGAGTTCGGTGACCTGCGTGTCGAGGCCCTGGAGCTCGGTCTGGGCGACGTTCTTGCGTTCCAGCGCGGCCCGGGCGAGGTCTTCGTTGCCGCCCGCCAGGGCCTGACGGGCCTGGGTGTCGAGCTTCACGACGCTCTGCTGGAGCGTGCTCTCCTGCATCTGCAGGCGCTTCTTGGCGGTCACCACGTCGGCGATCCCCTTCTTGACGTTCTGGAGCTGTTCGACCTGCTTCTGGTAGCTGTAGTCCAGCGTCTCGGCTGGGTCTTCGGCGCGGTCCAGCAGCTTTGAGACCTTGGCCTTGATCACAGTTGACATTCGCCCGGTCAGCCCGGCCATCAGATCCTCCTATCGCCTGTCAAGAAGGGCTGCCGGTCATGCTTGCCGGCCAGCTCCGGGACAAGCGTAGCCGACGGGACCTCCCGGCAGGGACGGCCTGCGGGGCCCGTGGCGGCGCCGTCACTCCCCAGCCGGGTCTAGAGGCCGCCGAGCGGGTGGCGGACGGTGTATCCGGCGTTGGTGTGGCGCAGCGGACGCCAGCGGGGGCCCTCCCGGTCGCTGGGGTCTTCGGCCGGGCTCGTGTCCAGCCGCAGCCCGGCAACCGTCATGTAGGCGTGTCCGGGGTTCGAGAAGATCGTCACCCAGCGCCCCACCCCGCCGGAGCCCCAGCCCATGAATTCCGAGGAGTCCTCCGGCTGGGTCAGCAGGTCGGCACCGTGCAGCGCGAACGACACGGTCCCCGAGCAGTCGTAGCCGGGCGAGATGAAGGACGCGTGACCCCCGCCGTAGATGTAGGGCAGGCCGACGATTTCGTTGCCGGCCCAGATGATGTCCTGTACCGCGGCCGGGGCGGCCATCGGGGCGGCGGCGAGCCCTTCGACGTAGCGGGCGCGGGTGCCGGGGACGAGCAGCTCGGGCTTGGTCGGGGTGATGGTCCCGACGGCGCTGCCGCCGGTGCCGGAGGCTTCGGCGGTCAGCGTGGTCGCCCCCACGTAGGGCACCACCTGGCCGGCGGCGTTGCGTTCGAACACCGGGCCCTTGTAGGTGATGTTCGAGGAGGCGGCGGTGACCGGGGCGGCCCCGGGCGGGACGACCGGCGTGGCCGGTGCATTCGTCGCGTGCTTGGCCGGGGTGGGCGTGGCGGCGGCGACGCCGCCGGTGTTCGCCGCCCACGCGCTCGTCGGGCCGACCGTCAGGAGCGCCATACCAAACAACAACGCACCGCTTGTGCGAGACCGCAAGAACAACACCTCTTTCGTCGGCCTCCGGGGTTAGCTGACGGGCTGGCGCTGAAAGAGCCTGCGCCCCCCACGGTCTCACCGTGAGGTTCGCCCCAACAACCTGGGTCCCCCGGTCCGTGACACCCGGTCACGGATTCGGCGTATGGCGCGGCAGGCTAGCAAAGTGCAATGACGCTTGCAGGGGTTGCCCCGGCGGAGCGCGTCCGAGGGCCCGCCGTGCGGGCTCGCGAAGCGGCGGCAGAGCCGGCGTTCGCGCCCGCCGATGGCGCTAGGGTCCGCACCGGTGTCATCCCTGTCCCGCGTACGGTCCGGCGCCCTCCGGCTGGTTCCGGTGCTCGCGATGGGCGCCCTGCTGCTGGCCGCCTGTGGCAAGAGCGCCGGCCCGGGCAAATCGCTGGCCCCGGTGGCCGAACAGGGGGCGGTGAGCGTGGTCACCGGCAACACCAGCCGGATCGGTGGATCGGACGCGGCCTCCGACGCCGCCGCCGTAGCCCGTTCGATCTACCCGGGCCTGACCCGCTCGAGCCGACCGGAAGCAGTCGTGGTGGTGGACGAAGGCAGCTTCCAGACCGCCCTGGCGGCCTCCTCCCTGGCCAGCATCCCCCTCAACGCGCCGCTGATCTTCAGCAGCGGCGGCTCGCTGCCGGGAGTGAGCTCGGAAGCGATCGACGACCTCCACCCCCTGGGGGCGAGCTCGCTCGGGGGCGTCCAGGTGATCCGGGTGGGATCCTCGGCCTCGGTCCCCGGGAACCTCCGCACCCTCACCCTCCCGCCGCGGGCGCCGGCCGCCGCGGCCGCGGCCATCGAGGGGGTGCTGGCCCGGGCCTCAGGCTCGGCTCCCCACCAGGTGATCGTGGTCCCGACCGGTGCTCCACGGGCCTTGCTGATGCCGGCTGCCGGGCTCTCGGCGCAGAGCGGGGCCCCGATCCTGTTCGCGACCGCGGCCGGGGTCCCGACGGCCACCGCCGCCGTGCTCGAACGGCTCGAACATCCCGCCATCTACGTGATCGGATCGGGCCAGCTCCACCACCCGGTGATGCAGGACCTGCGTCACTTCGGCCGCGTCACCGCGATCAACGGCACGACCCAGGTGGGGGGCGAAGACCGCACCCCGACGGGCAACTCGATCCAGATCGCCCGCTTCACCGACGGGACCTTCGGGTGGGGGATCAAAGAACCGGGCCACGGGCTCGTGTTCGCCAACGCGGCCCGCCCGCTAGACGGTCCCGCGGCCGCGCTGCTGTCGGCGAGCAGCCAGTACGGGCCGCTGCTGGTGCTCGAAAGCGCCGACCGGATCGGCGCCGCACTCGGCACCTACCTCGCCGACATCCAGCCCGCCTACACCTCCGCGCCCGCTTACCAGCCCGTTCACGGTGTCTACAATCACGGCTGGCTGATCGGCGACGAACGCATGATCTCGCCGATCACGCAGGCCGAAATCGACTCGCTGCTGGCGATCAGCCCGAGCAGGCAGAGCGGCGAAGAAGCCTCCGGGCAGACCGAACAGACAGCTTTCTCACAGCCAGAATGAGCGAGGCCGAGGACCCCCGGCGCGTGCAGCGCCAGCAGAGCTCCGGCGAGGTGACGGTCGAGGACGTGCGCCAGCTGATGGGCGCCTCGACGCCACATTTCGCGCTCCAGCTGCGTAACCGCATTGCCGCGCTGATCGCCGACCTGCCCCTCGGACACCCCGCCCGCCTCGAAGGCGAGCGCGAGATCGAGCGCCTGGAGCGGCTCGGCTACACCGGCGAGAACCGGGGCGAGGGGCTCACCGACGGGGAGCGCCCGCTGCCCTCGCTGGAGCTCGAGGGAGAGGGCCGGCCTTAGCTCCGGTCGGCCCGGCTGGCGAGGCGCCGCCCGGGCCCGGCTGGCGAGGCGCCGCTCGGCGCTCAGCGGGCGAAGCGCCGTTCGCGGCGAGCGTCGAAGTAGCGCAGGCGCAGCAGTTTGAACAGCACGCTGAAGATCGCGATGTCGATCGCCAGCAGCGGGATGTTGACCCACCGCGGTACGGACGTGAAGGCGCCCGCCACCAGCAGCACGGCCGAATGGAACACGACCACCGGGATCAGCGCCAGCAGCACCGCGTGGGAGCGGTAGCCGCCGAGGTGCTCGCGGAGCGTCACCTCGACCGTTCCGACGGCCACCGCGACGATGCTCGCGATCAGCAGCGCCGGGCTCCCTTCGGCGCCCCGCTTCCAGGCCACCACCACGCCGATCCCTCCGACGAGGATCAGCAGCTCGGACAGCGGCACCGGGTGCCACGGTGCCCGCGGTCGCTCCTCCCCACCCCGCTCCTGGCGGCGTTCCCGGTTGTGTGTCTTCGGCGCCTGCGAGGACGCTCTCGCGGGCGCCGGCCGCTCCGGCGCGACGACGCTCGAGGAGGCGGCCTCGGCCGTCCGCTCAGCCGTCGGCTCGCCCGGCGGGCGCTGGGAGGACGACCTGCGAGATCGCCCTCGCCTGGAGCTCTTGCGCTTCGCCACGGCGCTCGCTCTAGGGAGCGTGCCAGGGTCCGCAGCGCTGCATTGGCATCGATGCTAGCGCCTATCCTTGGGAGCTGATGCCGTCCGCCAGCTCCCCCGCAGGACCCGCGGGCGCGGGCATCCCCGGCAGCGGCCTGCGTGGGCCCTACCCGGTCGGCGAGTACGCCCTCGCGCTACGAGGCAAGCTGCGGTCCTTCACCCGGGTGCAGCTGATCGGCGAGCTCGTGAACCTGCGGGTGGCCCGCGCGCGTGTGTACTTCGAGCTGAGGGACGCGGCCGGGGCGATCCCCTGCAGCGCGTGGCGCCAGGACTGGGAGGCCAGGTGCGCCAAGGAGGGCCTGACCCCCGAGGACGGCATGCAGCTGGTGGTCGCCGGCGGATGCGACTACTACCCCGGCAGCGCCAGCGCCTCCCCGGGTTTCTCCTTCGCCGTCCACGACCTGCGGGTGGCGGGCGAGGGCGACCTGCTGGCCCGTCTCGAGCGGCTGCGCCGGCAACTGCGCTCCGAGGGGCTGCTCGAGCGCCAGAAGCTGCTGTCGCGCCCGTTGCTGCCGCGAACGATCGGGGTGATAACCGGCGAGAGCGGCAAGGCTCGCGACGACGTGCTCGCCGCCCTGCAGCGCCGCGGCTGGCGGGGCCGGCTGGTGTGGGCCTTCACGCCGGTCCAGGATCGCCATGCCGCGCCCGCCATCTGCCGCGCGCTGGCCGACCTGGCGGCGGTGGAGGTGGAGGTGGCGATCGTCGCCCGTGGCGGCGGCTCGCTGGCGGACCTGATGGCACTCAGCGACGAGACCCTGTGCCGCACGGTGGCGATGTGCGCGATCCCGGTGATCGCTTCGGTGGGCCACCACAGCGACCGCACGGTCCTGGACGACGTGGCAGCGGTGAGCTGCTCGACCCCCACGCACGCGGCGGAGGCCGCGGTCGGCATCGACTGCACACGGGCGCGGCGGGAGACCCTGGCGGCGGCGGTCCGCCTGCGTGACCACGGCCGCCGGGCGGTCGTCTCGCGGGCACGGATGCTGACGATCCTCTCGCGAGCCCCCGCCGGGCGGCTCGAGCGCCAGCGGGGACTGCTGCACCAGCGGCTGCGGGAACTGCGGGCCGGGGCCAGGCGGCGGCTGGGCGACGAGCGGGCGCTCGCCCACAGGCGGGCGGTGGTGCTCGAGCGGAAGGCCTCCTCGACGCTGGTGGACTGCCACCGCCGGCGTCCACTCGAGCTCGAGCGGCTCGCCCTCGCGCTCGCCGGACACGACCCCCAGCGGACGCTCGAACGCGGCTACGCCCTCGCCTTCTCTCCCGCCGGGGACCCCCTCACCGGAGCGGCGGCGGCGCGGGCCGCCCGGCGGCTGCGGCTGCGGTTCGCCGACGGCGAGCTCGACGCCGAGGTGCGTGAGCGGTGAGCGACCAGCCTGCGGATGACCAGGCCGCCGGCGGCCAGGCGGACGACCGCGGTTCCGGCGAGCCACCGCAGGGGGACGGCCGGCTCAGCTACGAGGCCGCCAGCGCGAGGGTCGAAGAGATCATCCGGCGGCTGGACTCGGGCGAGGCGACCCTCGACGAGACGCTCGCGTTGTTGAGCGAGGGCAAGACCCTGATCGAGCTGTGCGCGAGGGACCTGGCGGCGGTCGGGGACGCGCTGGAGGAGCTGCGGCTGGACGAGCTCGTGAGCCGCCTCGAGGGGAGCTCGGAAGGATGAGCGACTGGGAGCGGCTGGCCGGGCTCGAGCTCGAGGTCGAGGACTACCGGCTCGAGCCCCTCCAGGCCAGCGTGTCGAGCGAGTTCGAGCGCAAGAGCACGGTCATCCACCTACGTGGGGCCGGCGAGGAGGGCCTCGGCGAGGACGTCACCTACGACGCGGTCGACCAGGAGATCCTGCAGGCGGCGGGCCCGGTCCTGGAGCTCGCCGGGCGCCACACGATCGGTGCGTTCAGCGAGCTGCTGGCGGGCCTGTCGTTGTTCCCCGAGCCCGCCCAGAGAGAGGTCTCGCAGCGGTATCGCACCTGGGCGTATGAGTCGGCGGCCTTGGACCTCGCCCTGCGCCAGGCCGGGATCCCGCTGCACCGGGCGCTGGGGCGGGAGCCGAGGGCCGTGCGGTTCGTCGTCTCGCTGCGCCTCGGCGAGCCGCCCACGCTGGAGCCGATCGCGGAGCGCCTGGCGGGGTACCCGGGGCTGCGCTTCAAGCTCGACCCGACGAGTTCCTGGGACGAGGGGCTGATCGCCGAGCTGGCCGCCACCGGGGCGGTGGACTCGGTCGACTTCAAGGGCTACTACTCCGGCTCGATCGTGGACCAGCCGCCCGACCCGGTCCTCTACCGGCGGGTCGCGGAGGCGTTTCCCGAGGCCTGGATCGAGGACCCGGCGCTGACCGAGGAGACCGACGCGGTCCTGGCCCCCTACCGGAGACGCTTCTCCTGGGACGCCCCGATCCACTCGATCGAGGACATCCGCTCGCTGCCCTACCCACCGAGGATGGTCAACATCAAGCCCTCCCGCCTGGGGGGCCTGAGGAACCTGCTCGACGCCTACGGCTACTGCGCCGAGCACGGGATCGGCAACTACGGGGGCGGACAGTTCGAGCTCGGCGTGGGGCGGGGACAGAACCAGTACCTGGCCTCGATGTTCCACCCCGACGCCCCCAACGACGTGGCCCCCACGGGCTACAACCTGCCGGTCCCCCCGAACGGCCTGCCGGACAGCCCGCTGGCGCCGGCCGCGTCCGCGACGGGGTTCCGATGGGCCGCCTAAAACCGCTTCGCCCTGCGCAACTTGCCCGGCCTGGCTAGGTTGGTCACTGCAAAGTGCAACTGCGAAGGAGCATCCTCGCCGGCGCGCTGGCCGCGCCGTTGCTCTGCGGAGGCCCGACACCCGCACTGAGCCTCGCATCCGGTCCCGGCGGCGCCGCCGGGCCGGCGACGTCCACGGCCGGGTCGGGCGGGAGCGCGCCGAGCGCCCATGCCCCCACCAAGGCCTCGACGGTGAAAGTTTCGTTGCACGTGACCTCGGTCAGGATCAGGCGCGTGGCCTGCACGCCCAGCTCGCAGTGCGCCAAGAACCCGCGCCAGGTCTCGCTCCACGGCACCCTGATCGTCGAAGGCACCGGCCTGAAGGCGGGGATGGTGGTGGCCTTCCCGAGCTCCCTCAACGCCCGCATCAGCAGCTATTCCCCCGCCGCCCGCCTGCGCCGCTCGGGCAGCTCCTTGACGGTCACGGTCCCGGCCACCGCGCACTCGGGGCGGATCATGGTGCTGCTCAGCAAACACCGTTACACGAGCTCGTTCGGCCCGATCTACGTATACGCCCACTCGATCGGTCCGCAGCCTCCGAAAACAGCCGACCCGCCGCCGAGCAGCCCGAGCGTGTTCGAAGGACAGGGGATGTGGATCTGGTACCTGAGCCGCTCGGACGAAGGCAGCGTGGCGTCGATCGCGGCGCAGGCGCACGCGGCGGGCGTGACGACGCTGTACATCAAGAGCTCCGACGGACCCTCCAACTACTGGAGCCAGTTCTCCTCCCAGCTGATCGCCGAACTCCACGACAACGGTCTGAAAGTGTGCGCCTGGCAGTACGTGTACGGAACCAACCCGGCCGGCGAGGCGGCCCTCGGGGCGGAGGCCGTGGCAGACGGGGCCGAATGCCTCGTGATCGACGCCGAGGCCGAATACGAAGGCCGCTACGCCGCCGCCCAGACCTACCTCGCCGACCTGCGGGCGAAGATCGGCGGCGCATATCCGCTGGGGCTGGCGTCGTTCCCCTACGTCGGCTATCACCCCAGCTTCCCCTACTCGGTGTTCCTCGGACCCGAAGGCGCCCAGTTCAACCTGCCCCAGATGTACTGGAAGGACATCGGCCAGTCGGTCGACACCGTCTACGCCAACACCTACATCGGCAACCGCGCGTATGGGCGCCCGATCTTCCCGCTCGGCCAGACCTACGGCGGCGTCTCGAGCGCGGAACTGCTGCGCTTCCGTGAGGAGGCCGTCGACTATGGGGCCACCGGGCTGTCCTTCTGGGACTGGCAGGAAACCACCGCCTCGGGGTGGACCACGCTGGCCTCACCGCTGGCGCCGCTGACGAGCGTGATCCCGAACACGTCCTACCCGGAACTGAGCGACGGCAGCAAGGGCGACCTGGTGCTGTGGATGCAGGAGCACCTCGCCACGGCCATCCCCGCCCAGGAAACCACGGGCATCTTCGCCAGCCAGACCTTGGCCGACGTCGAGAGCTTCCAATCCAGCCACGCGATCGCACCCAGCGGGGTCGTGGAAGCGGCCACCTGGCAGGCGCTGCTGGCGCTCCCGCCGGCGGCGGTGAGCTGGACCGGCGGCGCCCCGAAGGACTAGATCGTCGAGTCCAACGGCCGTGGCGACGGCGGGGGCAGTGCCCCCGCCGTCCACCTCAGGTCGGGACTGCCTAGACGCGCTGGATCAGCGTGGCGGTGCCGAGGCCCCCGCCGCAGCACATCGTCACGAACCCGACCTCCTTGTCGGAGCGCTCGAGCTCGTGCAGCAGAGTGGTGATCAGCCGCGCGCCGGTCGACCCCAGCGGGTGGCCCAGGGCCATCGCCCCGCCGTTGACGTTGACCCGGTCCATGTCGGGGTTCAGCTCCCGCCGCCAGGCGGCGACCACCGGGGCGAAGGCCTCGTTGATCTCGATCAGGTCGATGTCGTCGATCTTCATCCCGTTGCGCTGCAGGATTTTGCGGGTGGCCGGGATCGGGCCCTCGAGCATTTTCACCGGGTCGCAGCCGACAGTGGTCTGGTCGGCGATGCGGGCGCGGGCCTTCAGCCCGAGCGCCTTGGCCTTGTCGGCCGACATCAGCAGCACGGCGGCGGCGCCGTCGGAGATCTGCGAGGAGTTGCCGGCCGTGATCTTGCCGTCGGCCTTGAAGGCCGGCTTGAGCTGGGAGAGCGCCTCGAGGCTCGTTTCGGGGCGGATCCCCTGGTCGGTGACGAGCGTGTCGCCGTTGACCTGCATCGGCACGATCTCGCGCTCGAAGCGGCCCTCCTCGGTGGCCTGGTGGGCCAGCCGGTGGGAGCGCAGCGCGAGCTCGTCGAGCTCCGAGCGGGGGATCTCCCACTGGTCGGCGATCATCTCCGCGCCGAGGCCCTGGCCGACGATGTTGTGCTTGGCCATCAGCTCGGGGGTGAAGGCGTAGCCGAAGTCCTCCTGCGTCTTCATCCCTGCCGCGAACGGCAGGTGGCCCATGTGCTCCACGCCGGAGCCGATCATCGCGTCGTGGACGCCGGCGGCGATCAGGGCGGCGGAGAAGTTGACGGCCTGCTGGGCCGAACCGCACTGGCGGTCGACGGTCGTCCCGGGGGTCTCGATCGGCAGGCCCGCCTGCAGCCAGGCGTTGCGGGCGATGTTGAAGCCCTGCTCGCCGAACTGCTGGACGCAACCGGCGATCACGTCCTCGACCTCGAGCGGGTCGACGCCCGAGCGCTCGATGACCTCGGTGTAGGTCTTGGCCAGGAGCGTGTTGGGGTGGGTGTCCTTGTAGTAGCCCTTCTCCTTGTGCCCGCGGCCGATCGGCGTGCGGACCGCCTCGACGATTACGACCTCTCGGCCCTCTGGTTGCCTCATGTCAGGAGTCTCCTCGGTGATTGCCAAGTATTGATGGACGAGAGACCCGGCCCCGCTCCCGAGCGTCGCAGACGCGTCCTTTGAGAGAATGCCCGGACCCCTGCCACGAATTACTCTACCGCGCGGCCGCCGATCGTTGACTGGCCAGTCAGCCAGGATCGGCCGGGAGGGCGGCTCTAAGGAAAGGACGATCCCCTGACCACAGGCCTCGCGATAGCAGGCAGCGGCGCGATCGCATGCGGCCTGGCCGCCACGGCGGCCCACCACGGCCCCGTGTTGGTGCTCGCGCGCTCGGAGAGCTCGGCCCAGCGGGCACGGGCGAGCGTGGAAAAGACGCTGCATCGTCTGGGGGCCGAGATCGACCCCCAGCACGTCCAGGTCGTGACCGACCCGGGCGCGCTCGCGACCGCCCGGTTCGTGGTCGAGGCGGTGGTCGAGGAGCTCGACGTGAAGGCGGGCCTGCTCGAGGAACTGAATGCCGTGGTGGGGCCCGATGCGATCCTCGCCAGCACCACCTCCTCGCTGTCGGTCGAGACCCTCGCCCGGGCCAGCGGGCGCCCGGACAGGTTCGTCGGCCTGCACGTGTTCAACCCCGTCACGAAGATGCAGCTGGTGGAGCTGGTGTTCCCCGCCGGCGCCAGCGCCGAGACCCGGCGGCGGGCCTTCGAGCTGTGCGAGACCTTCGAGAAGGTCCCGGTGGAGGTGCCGGACATCCCCGGCTTCGTCGTCAACCGGCTGCTGTTCCCGTACCTGTTCAGCGCCGTCAGGCTGATGGAAGAGACGGGGCTGGCGGCCGAGGACGTCGACACCTGCATGCGGCTGGGGGCGGGCCACCCGATGGGGCCGCTGGAGCTGCTCGACCTGGTCGGGCTCGACGTCGCCTGCGCGATCGGGGAGACGATCGGGACCGAGGTGCCCGACCGGGTCCACGAGCTGGTCGCCGAAGGAGCCCTCGGACGCAAGAGCGGGCGGGGCTTCTACGAGCGCAAGCGCAAGCCCGAGCGGGCCGCCTGAGAATTTATCCGGCGTCGACGGGAGGTTTAGGCCGCCTTGAGCACGTTGGAGATACTTGTTCCTGCGACCCTCGATAGTCGCAATCGCACACCCGCCTCCTCCCAGTGCGCACAGTCCGGTCCGCTTCCCCCCCGCGGGCCGGACGTGCTTAAGGGGCCGTTTAGTCCTCGTCCGCGACCTCCCGGGTGCGGGCCACCCGCCGCTCGCGGATGCGGACGGCCTCGACGCGGTTCTCGCGGACCGACTCCACCCGGATCGAGAAGCCGCCCGCGTTGATGGTGTCGCCGCGACGGGGGAGGCGGCCCAGCTCCGCGAACACGAACCCGCCGACGGAGTTGTAGGCGTCGCTGTCGACCGGCAGCTCGAGGCCGTAGTCGGCGAGGTCGGCGATCGCCACGTGGCCCCGGACGAACCAGTCGCCGTTGGCCAGTCGCCGGATCTCGCCGGTGCTGGGATCGGTCTCGTCGGTGATCTCGCCGACGATCTCCTCGACGATGTCCTCGACGCTCACGACCCCGACCACGCGGCCGTACTCGTCGACGACCACCGCCATCGAGGCGCGCTCGCGCTGGAGGTCGGCGAGGAGGTCGTCGAGGGGCTTGGTCTCGGGGACGATGAGGGCCGCGTGGACGAGCGCCTCGAGCGAGGCCTCGGATCCCTTCTGCATGTACAGGCGGGCGAGCTCGCTGACGTGGACGATCCCGCGGACGCGGTCGCGGTCTTCGTCTTCGGTCACAACCAGGCGGGTGTGGCCGCTGGAGATCGAGGCCCGCAGGGCCGTTTCGACGTCCTGGGAGATGTCGATCGTGACGACCGCCGGGATCGGGGTCATCACCTGCCGGGCCTCCTGCTCGTGGAGGTGGAAGACGCCTCGCAGCATGCCGGCCTCGCCGGGGTCGATCTGACCCTCCGCGTGGGACTCGGCGATCAGCCGCTTGAGCTCCTCGGAGGAGCCGACCTCGCTCTGTTGGCGCATGTCGATGCCGAGCAGTCGTAGGATCCTGCCGGCGACCGCCGTGAGGGCCACCACGAAGGGGTGGAACAGGACGCTGAAGGCCTGCAGCGGCCGGGCCACCCGCCGGGCGACGCTCTCGGCGCGGTCGATGGCGTAGAACTTCGGCACCATCTCGCCGCCGACCAGCTGCACGGAGGTGATGATCGCGAACGCCACCACGACCGAGATCGTGACGGCGATCCCGTGGCTGACGCTCGACGGGAAGACTTCTTCGAGCACGGAGGTGAGAGCCGGTGCGCCGAGCGCGCCGATCCCGATCGAGCACACCGTCACCCCGATCTGGACGGCCGAGATGTATTGGTTTACGTTGCCCAGCTGGTCGAGCGCGAGTTTCGCCCCCCGGGCGCCTTCCTCGCTGAGCACTTCCATGCGCGCCCGCCGGGAGCGCACGAGGGCGTACTCGGCGATCACGAAGAACGCGTTGAGGGCGACCAGCAGCGCCGTGACGACGAGCCTGACCCCGTTCACAGGGCGGCAGCCATGCTCACCGACGACGCCACGCCGAGGCCGGGGTGGCGACCGCCGGGGCAACCTCGTCGCGGGCGAGGAGACGAGCCGACGCTACTTCGAGGAGGATCTTCGTCTTCTTCGGTCATCGATCTCGTCGACCTCGTAAACGTAGCAAGCCGGGTGGTGGGAGGCCGCTCGCGCGCTTGCCGCCCGGGGGTCGTGGGCGACGCAGCTCAGGCCAGCCCGTCGATGCGGGCCGCGAGCGTGAAGTCCGACTCCGTGAGGCCGCCCTCGGAGTGGGTGGAGAGGGTGAGCCGGACCTTGTTCCACCCGTGGAGGAGGATGTCGGGGTGGTGGTTGGCCTGCTCGGCGAGTTCCGCGACCCGGTCCACGAACGCGATTGCGGCCGCGAAGTCGTCGAGCTTCCACTCGCGCTCGATGGCCCCCGCGTCGAGGTGCCATCCCTCGAGATCCGCCAGGTGAGCCTGGACCTCGACGTCGCTCAAGACCGCCACGGGAGGAGAGGTTAGCTTCGCCGGTGAGGACGCGTACCCTCGGGGGGTGAGGATCGTGAGCCTCGTCCCCCACGCCACCGAGTTGCTGTTCGCGCTGGGCGCGGGGGGCGATGTCCTGGGGGTCACACACGAGTGCGACCACCCTCCGGAGGTCAAACAGCTCAACCGGCTCACACGGGACGTGCTGCCCCCGGGCCTGAGCGCGCGCGAGATCGACCAGGCCGTGCGCGAGCGGACGCTGAACGGCGAAGCCATCTACGAGCTCGACCGGGTGGCGCTGGAGAACCTCGATCCCGAGCTGATCGTGACCCAGGCGCTGTGTCCGGTGTGCGCTGTCTCCTACGAGGAGGTGGAGGAGATCGCCAAGACGCTCCCCTCCGGGCCCGAGGTGATCGCGCTGGATCCGAAGACCGTGGGCGAGACCCTGGCGGACGTGCGCACGCTGGGGCGGGCTACCGGGCACGAGCGAGAGGCGACGGAGCTGTTGCGCTCGGCCGCGGAGCGGATCGACGGGGTCATCGGCGCGGTCGAGGGAGCTCCGCGGCCGAGGGTGCTGGCCGTGGAGTGGCTGGACCCTCCCTTCGTCGCCGGCCACTGGACCCCGCAGCTGATCGAGCTCGCCGGCGGAGAGGACCCGGTGGGGCTGGCGGCCGAGTCCTCGCAGGAGCTCGACTGGGAGACCCTGGGAGCGGTCGCTGCCCAGATTGTGGTGGTGATGCCGTGCGGTTACGACGCACCTCGGGCATATGAGGAGGCGCTCGCGTACCGGGACCGGCTCGCGGCACTGGGGGCCGAGAGGGTCCTCGCCGTGGACGCGGCGGCCTACTTCTCCAGACCCGGGCCGAGGCTGATCGAGGGCCTCGAGCTGCTGGCCCACATCATCCACCCCGACCGCGTCGCGGCACCCGCGGGCGCGGAGGCGCTCGAGCTCGAGCTCACGGTTCCCGGCTGAGAGGTTCGGCGGCGCCCACTTCGAGCGCTTCGGGCTTGGTCGAGTGGGCCGTCACGATCGACCCCGCGAAGGCGGCGAGGCCGATCGCGGCACATCCCAACATCGCCAGAACCCGGTTTCGGTGGACGTCGCCGAAGCGCAGCACGGCGGCCGCGATCGCCCCTCCGATGAGCCCGCCGATGTGCCCGCCCCAGGAGATCCCGGGGATCGAGAAGCTGATGATCAGGTTGAGCACGATCAACCCCCCGACCCCGGTCTGGAACAGCGGGATCTGACGGGCCCGCAGCTCCACCGCGGCGGCGCCCATCAGCCCGAAGATCGCGCCGGAGGCGCCGACCGTGGGTGAGTGGGGAGTCACCAGCAGTGCCCCGAAGGAGCCGCACAGCAGTGAGACGCCGTAGATGAGCGCGAACCGCAGCCGCCCGAGGGTCGGCTCCAGCATCACCCCTAGGTAGTACAGGACCCACATGTTGAAGCCGATGTGGATGAGGTTCTCGTGGAGGAACCCGGAGGTGACGATCCGCCACCATTCCCCGTAGGCGACGCCTTTGCCGGCCAGGCTCCCGATCAGGGCGCCTTCTTCGTAGACCTTCCCGCTGACGGCGCCCGAGATGGTGAAGGCATGGTGGCCCTCGGCCAGGAACACGATCACGTTGATCGCGATCAACGCGTAGGTGACGACGAGACGGCTGCGGGTGTCACGCATGCGCACCACCTTGGTGCGCTGAGAGGCACACTCGGGGCATCGCATCCCGACCGGGGTGCTGGTCATGCAGTCGGGGCAGATCGGACGCCCGCAGTTCGAGCAGGAGACGCCGGTCTCGCGGGAGGGATGGCGATAACAGGTGGCCATTGGAGGTCGCAGGCAGCCTAGCTCGGCCCCGGGTGGGGCTCGGCGGCTGCCGTCGGGGCGAGCTCCAGGCGCCGGCGGCGGACGTGTCGGCGGGGCGGCGGGCCGCTGATCGCCTGGTCGGCGACCCGGGTCGGCCCGAGCGTCGTCAGGTCAGGCGGCGGGGGAGCAGCCGACGGGTCTGCTCGGATAGATCGCGCAGGGACCGTTCGGCGGCCGAGCGGGCGGACACCACCGAGCCCAGCCCGGGCGGGTTCTCATGGGCGCGGCGGCGGGCACGCAGCAGCACCAGGCCGGCGGCGGCCGCGCTGCCCACGACCACGGCGGCGGCCGGTCGCACCCAGTTGCGGGGGTCGCGCATCGCCCCCAGCTCCCACGCGTCGAGCTCGTCGGCGGCCATCTCGGTGATGCTCGTGAGGGTCTCCTCGAGGCGCTGCGCGAGCGCTTCCGGGGGCTCTACCGGCGCGAGCGCTTCGCGCAGCAGGCCCTCGAAGCTCGATACCGGGTCAGTCATCGCCCGCTCCGTTGCTGGAGGGGTCGGCGGCGGGACCCCGGCCCCCGGCGGGGACCGGGTCGGCGGAAGGCTCGTTGACGATCCCCTCCAGCTGCTTGATGGCGCGGTGGATGAGGACCTTGGTGGCGCCGTCGGTGCGCCCCAGCGCACGGGCGATCTCGCGGTTGTCCATTCCCAGGGCGAAGCGCATGATCAGCGCCTCGCGGCGGTCGTCGGGAAGCATCCGAACGCCCTCGAGCACCCGGCTGAGCTCCTCGCGGCCCTCGACGAGCTGCTCGGTGGTGTGGAGGGCGGTCAGCTCGGAGGTGTCGTCGATCGGAGAGGCGGGACGACGGGAGCGGTCCCGGTACAGGTTGGCGGCGAGGTTGTGGGCGATCCGGATCAGCCATGGGCGCAACGGCCGGCCGTGGGACTCGCGCTGGGCCCGCTCGAAGTGGCGGTACGCCTGCAGGAAGGTTTGCTCGGTGAGATCCTCGGCGTCGTGGTGATCGCCGACGCGATAGTAGGCGTAGCTGTAGACGTCCCGCAGGTGTGCCCGGTACAGCTCGGCGAACTCGGCGTCGAGCTGAGCCTTGGTCTTGGGGCTGTCCCGCTCGGCCACTCATGCCAGCCTACCCCTGCGGCAGCCACCGGTCAGGCGGCGTGGGAGACCTCACGCCCCGGGAGGGCGCGGACCTTCGCCGGGGCGGGCAGGTACTCGCCCCCGAGCCACTCCCACTGCAGCGTCACGCACGCCCAGATATGGGCGGTGACCCCGGACGCAGCCGCGGGGGAAGATTCGCGGGTGGTGGGGAACAGCATCGGTCGTCCCGCCCGCAGGCGGACCTTGCGGGGGCGGATCCGCCACCCGCGGCGGACCTCCTCGGTGCCGTAGACGGCCACCGGAGCGACGGGGGCACCCGTTTCCAGCGCCAGGCGCCCGATGCCCCGGTGGGGCGAGCCCAGGGGACCCTTGCGGATCCTCGTGCCCTCGGGGAACACGACCACGCAATCGCCCCGTTCGAGGATCGCCCGAGCGGTTGCCATCGCGTCGCCGTCGCCCGTCCCGCGGTCGACGGGGAAGGCCCCGAGGGCGTTCAACGCCCATGCCTGCCAACGCTTCTCGAACAGCTCCCGCTTGGCCATGTAGTAGACGGGACGGCGGACGAGCGTGCCGATCACGAACGGGTCCAGGAACGAGCGGTGGTTGGAGGCCAGCAACAGCGGCCCGCTCGTGGGCAGGTGCTCCCTGCCGATGCGTCCGAGCCGCAGGTAGACGAGGAAGAACGGCACGAACAGGGATCGGATCAGCAGATAGAAGGCCGGGTTGACCCCCTTCTGGAGCGCCCGCTCGCGGAACGGCTCGAGGTCGGTTGTGGGCTGATCCTTCACACCCCGAGATACACCGGGGCCGAGGTACCCGTTACAGCGTGCCGGCGGGACTCAGCTGAAGAACGACGTCAGCGACGAGAACGTGTCCATTTCGCCGGCCACGAGCTCGACCGCCACCAGGGCCCCGACGCATCCGAGGCCGTTGCGTACCGCGTGGACCGCCGCCTGGATGCGGTTGTTGAGCTTCAGCTTGGTGAGGATGCTGGCGACGTGGTTCTTGACCGTGTTCTCGCTGAGCTGGAAGGCCATCCCGATCTGTCGGTTGCTCTCGCCCGTCGGCAGGCGGCGGAAGATTTCGAGCTCGCGCTTGGTGAGGGTCGCGGCGATCGTGTCGGCGTCGAGCCCGTCCCGCTCGATCGAGCCGCTGCGGGAGCCCGATCCGGTCAGGCCCTCGAGCAGCTCGGGGGCGATCACCGACTCGCCTGTTGCGCAGGCACGGACACCCGTGGCGATGGCTTCGCGGCGGGAGCTCTTGAGCAAGAAGCCGCGGGCCCCGGACGCGATCGCGTCGGACATCAGCGTGCGGTGAGCGCTCGAGGTCAGCACCACGACCTGGGTGGCCGGTGCGAGGCGGGCCAGGCGCTCGACCCAGTCGAGGTGGACCACGCCGTCGAACACCGGATCGATCACGACGGCGGATGGTTCCTGGTCGCGGAGGACCTCCAGCACCTCCCCGGGACCCCTGCCTTCGCCGACCACGTGCATGCCGGTCGCTACCAGGGCCTGCCGGAGGGCGGCCCTCGTGAGGTCGTGCTCGTCGATCAGGACGACCGTGTGAAGCCTCATCACCCGCGCCCGCGCGGGAGGCTGATTTCCCCGTGCCATAGTGCTCATCGGTACTTTGTGAACGATATCGAGCCGCGGGTCGGAGTGTCGAGCCAGGACTAAGCTTCGCGTCCATGCCGGAGTAGCTCAGCTGGTAGAGCGCCTGTTTTGTAAACAGGGGGTCACGGGTTCGAGTCCCGTCTCCGGCTCCTAAAAACCCCGCAAATGCGGGGTTTTGCTTTTGAGTAAGTGAGTGTGAGGGTGAGGGGTGGGACCTAAGTGGCACCCCATACCCCTTTTGACGCTTTAAGCGCACTCGTAGTGGTGGTGCCACCTGCCGGGCCTGTGCGCCTTGCGCTTAAACGCCCAAAGCGCTTAAAGCCCCCTGCGGCCGGTCCTTGCGCATCGGTAGTCGTTGTGGTACCATGTTGACTATGCACCCCGTTGAGGCAGCCCGGCGCCACCGCCGACTCACCCAAACCCAGCTCGCCGAAAAGACAGGCCTTGGCCAGAGCACCGTGAGCAAGGTGGAGCGCGGTGAAATCCTGCACCCCCACCGAGCAACCCGCACTCTGCTGTGTGCCGCGCTGGGCTACACGGAAGCGGCCCTGTTTGGCGACGACACCCCGCCGGAGCTGCTGGCGATCATGAACGGCACCACCCCCAAGAACGAGGGCGTCCGCTGGCAGCGCGTGGAAGCCACGGCACACCGGGTGCAGCGTGAGGGCACGCGCACAGAACAGAAACGCCTTGGCCACGCGATGCTGAAGGTGCTGGCTGCTGCTGACGCAGGCTGGCGTGACCCGGAACGCGGGCGCAGCGATCTGGACGATATGTGGGAGCTGGCGAACGAGCTGGTGGGCACCACCTTCACGGTCACGACCGGCACCGGCCCCACCAAGGCCACCACCAAGGCCCGCACGCGGGCGGCGAAAGCCAGGACGGCACCCCGCGCACGCGGCCGCCGCAGTAAAGCTGGCCGAGCTGCCAAGGCCAGCACAGACGCGGACCCTGATTTAGCCGAGCCCCGCGTAGGGCTTTCCACTCGCAGGGGGCGGTCACGGTGACGCCCCCAACCGCAACCGAACTCACCCTGGCCGGGCTCTGCGTGATCCCGGCCGGCGCGGGCGACAGCGGCAAGGCCCCTGCCGTCAAGGAATGGAAGTCCTTCCAGAAGCGCCGCCCCAGCACGTCCCAGCTGAAAGGCTGGCGCGCAGAAGGCATCAAGACCTGGGGCATCGTCACCGGCAGCATCAGCAAAACCGTCGTCCTGGACTTTGATGGTGCTGACGGCCGCCGGGAATGCGACGAACTCCAGCTCCGGCCCCACGTCTTGACCCCCAGCGGCGGCGCGCACGTTTACGTCACCGCCCCCAGCGAGCCGGTGCAGACCAATACGAAGGTGCGCCCGCACATGGACGTGCGCGCTCAGGGTGGCTTCGCCGTGGCGCTGGGGGATGGCCGGGAATGGCTGCGCCCGCTGGAGTGGGAGCCGTGGGAGGCGCTGCCGCAGGAGCTGCGCGCCGCCCTGGTCACCAAGAAGGGGGTCACCAGCGCCACCACGGCGGCCGGCACCGACCGCATCCCAGAGGGGGAACGTCACGCCCGACTTCTCCGCCTTGCCGGCTGGCTCTCTCAGGAGGGTTACACCCCGGCCACCGTGGAGTCAACGCTTACCGCGCTGAACGAGGCCGCGTGCGACCCACCGCAGACCCCCGCGGAAATCCGCATCATGGCGCAGTCCACCCGCGCGTGGGCGCCCGGCGTGCGCGCCACCCCACCTAAGCCGCTGAAGGACGCCGCGTTCCACGGACTGGCCGGCGACGTGGTACGGATGATTGAGCCGCACAGCGAGGCGGACCCGGCCGCGCTGCTGATGACGTTCCTGGTGGGTTTTGGAAGCGCCGCTGACCACGGTCCCGGCTTTAAGGTGACGGCCACCCACCACGGCGTGAACCTGTTCGCCGTGATCGTGGGTGCGACCAGCGCGTCCCGTAAGGGTACGTCTAAGGGTGCGCTACGTCCCATTGAACTAGCTGACGCCACCTGGAAACCGGCCGGCGGGCTAAGCACGGGCGAGGGACTCATTCACCACGTCCGGGACGCCGTAACCAAGGAGGGCAAGGACGACGACCTAATCATCCTTGACCCCGGCGCGGATGACAAGCGGCTGCTGGCGCTGGAGAGCGAGTTTGCACGGCCGCTGATAGTGATGACGCGGGAGGGCAACACGCTAAAGCCGGTGCTCTGCGACGGCTGGGACGGCAACCGGCACCTGCGCGTGATGACAAAGACGTCACCAGCGACGGCTACAGACGCGCATATCTCCGTCCTTGCCCATATCACCACGGACGAGCTGCGTATACGCCTGAACTCAACGGATATGGCGAGCGGCTTCGCTAACCGATTCCTGTTCGTATACGCGCAGCGCAGCAAGTACCTGCCGGACGGCGGGAGCCTGACCGACGCGGACTTGCAGCCGTTGGTGACCCGCATCAGGTCCGCGCTGGAGAAGGCCAACCGAACCGGCGATATACCGCGCACCGAGAAGGCCAAGCAGCTTTGGGACCGCGTGTATCCCCAGCTGACGACACCACCGCCGGGCATGGTGGGCGCCGTCATAGCGCGGGGCGCTCCGCAGGTAGCCCGTATGGCAGTGATTTATGCGCTGCTGGACGAATCCCCGGTCGTCAAGCTGCAACACCTGCGGGCCGCGTTGGCCGTCTGGCGTTACTGCCAGCAAAGCGCGGAATACATCTTCCGGGACATTACCGGTAATCCGGTAGCAGAGAAGGCGATGAAACTACTACGTGATGCCGGCGACGACGGACTTAGCCGTACCGACATTAACAACGCTTTTGGCCGGCACCGGCATCACTCAATCGCGGCCGCGCTGGAGATGTTGGAGCAGCGAAAAATGGTGCGAAAAGACATGAAAAGGACCGCCGGCCGGTCAGCTGAGTGGTGGTACGCCCTATGAACGCTTTAAGCGCTTACGGCGCTTTAAGCGCAAGGGCGCAACACCTACGCGCCGGCCGGGCAGTGCGCTATGCGCCAAAAGCGCCAAAAGCGCTTAAAGCGCCACAACCCCCATTCACCCACCGGAGACACTGTATGACCCCAAACACCACCAACAACGCCACGGCCAACGCAATCACAGACTGCCTAATCAGCCCCAACGTCCCGGACTCTAACTTTGAGCCCGCGAACGTAGTGGACGTCCTCCAACGGGTGGCTAACGGCTTGGGTGCGATAGCAGAAGCTATCGAAGCGCACACAGCGGCCACAACGGGCGAGGCGAGCGGAAAGTAGCCGACCCATCCCACGGACGTGTGAGAGATGATTCGAGAAAACCCCTCCCCAAAAGACCGCTCCGCTCGCGCGCCTGCGGCGCGCTCGCTACGCGGGCTGAATCTGCCGATCCCGGACACCCTCCTGGACGACATAGCTGACCGCGTGCTGGCCCTGATGGGGGAGCGCCAGAACACGCGATGGCTCACCGTGGAACAGGCGGCGGCGCACCTGGCGTGCAGCAAGCACCGGCTCTACGGCCTGGCCAGCGAAGAACGCGTGCCCCACCACCACGAGGGCCGCCGGCTGGTCTTTGACAAGGCCGAGCTGGACCGTTGGGTGCGCGCTGGCGGTGCCCAATGAAGGTGCCACCCGCGTCCCACCCACCCCAAAACGACCGTTCTAGGCAGGGGTTTTGCGATGACCGCTTGCCACACAAACAGGGGGTCACCCCACCCCGCCACGGGGGTGGAACCTTGCACAGAACGCGCGGACGAGGAGTCGCTACCCACTTCTCACATACACGGAGATTTTGATGCCTGACCGACTCCCCAACGGCGACTTCGCCCCCGGTAACAGCGCGGCCGTGCAGCATGGCGCCCACGCTGAGGTACTACCGACGCGGCTTGACGCTAAGGCAGCCGCCCTAGCGGCACAGCTCGCTACACAGGCCCCCGTACGTGACGGTGCCGGTGGCCTGCCTGTGCACGACGAGGAGGTAATCCGGCTGCTGGCGCGCTGCCTGTGCAGGTTGGACGACGTAGGCGCGTGGCTGGACCGGGAAGGCACGTTGGACAAGCGGGGCAAGCCGCGCTCCGCCGCGCTGTGGGAGCGCCGGTTGCAATCCAACGCACTGAAGCTAATGAAAGAGCTGGGCATGACTCCCGCCAGCAGGGCCAAGCTGGGAGTGAACCTGGCCCGCGCTGTGGACCTAGCACAAGCCCTGTCAGAGCCGGACGAGCAGCGCCGGGCGGTACTGATGGCAGAAGCCGGACTTACACCCCCAATACAACACGAAAACGAGAAAGGCAACGAAGAATGAGCATCAACGACGTCCCGAGGCTACTGGAACGCTTGCTGGAAGACGGCATGGTGGAAAAAGTCGCCGATGACACGTTCCGCCTCACCCCGCTCGCGTTCCGGTTCGATTACACACCGGAAGGCGGCAAGCGAATCAAGAAGGCCGGTGTCACCAATGGCTGATTCCACAGGCAGGTACAAATCCACCCGCGAATACCCGAAGCGCACCCCTAGACCTGGTGAACTCGCGCCCGACATCGACCGGACACCGACTGACGGCCTGATTGAAGGCGAAAGCTACGCCGCCCCCGGCGAAACGGCAGGGGTGACGATGCCTCCCCGGCGCACTCCAGCTGACGTCCGTGTCTCCAAGCAGGAACCGCAGACCGACGATGAGCGCAAGAACGGACCGCCTCCGGCCGGGACGTTTCCTGAAAACCTCGACGACGACTCGCTGGGCGCGTGCAATCCCAGCGGTTGGCCGTGGAGCGGGTCCCGGTGACCACCCCGGCGCTCACGGTGGATCAGTTCGCCCGGCTGCTGGGTGTAGAGCTGTGGGACCACCAGCGTGAATTGGCAGAAAGCAAAGCGTTCATCAACGTCACCGCCGCCGCCAGGCGCACCGGCAAGACGGAAACCGCCGAGGTCGTAGGAATGTACGAGGCATTCTGCCATCGCGCCTGCAAGGTCCTAATCCTGTCCGCGGGTCAGGACGCCGCCCGTCGTCTCACCGAGAGCATTGGCGCACGGCTCAACGCCAACTCCATGACAGCGGGCGCCGTTGTGGACGCATACGCCACCAGAATCACCCTGAGCAATCGGTCCGAAATCATCAGCTTACCCGCCTCTCAGAAACAGGTCAGAGGGTATGGCAAGGGAGTCCGATTGGTCGTAATTGACGAGGCGGGATTCGTTGATGACTCATTGTGGGCAGCCGCTCACTACTGCGCGATGGACGAACGCGGCCACGGCTCCCGGCTGATGCTGCTAGGTACACCCTGGGGAAGCTTTACCCATTTTTTTCGCAAGGCGTTCCAGGCGGGGCAGGACGGTGACCCGGACTACGCCTCATTTCAGTGGAAGCACACGGTCAATCCCCTATTGGACGCCGCCTACCTAGAGCGCCAGCGTGATCGTGTGTCGCCGGCCGAGTTCGCTGCTGAGATTGAAGGCGAGTGGAGCGATGCCGTGGGCAGCTTGTTTAGCCGGGAGCTGCTAGAGCGCCAGACCGCCGACATTGAGATACCGGCGCTAGCGGAGCTGCAAGGTCCCGCCCGTGGCGCGATTGGCTGCGATTGGGGTGTTAGTTACGACCGTTCTGCGGCCGTGGGCGTGTTTAGGCTGCCCACCACCCCCCTGAACGCTGGGAAGCCCGCACGGCCGGTTTTTGTGGCCTTACCGTGGGTGTGGGAGCAGGGTGACGAGCTAAACAACGTGGTTGATGCCGTGGTGGGCGGCCTGGCGCACTTCCGGTACGTGAGCCCCGAGGTCAACGGTGTGGGTGCATATCCGTCCACGGAGCTGCGCCGACGGGCTGCACAATCCCGCCGGGGGCGCCAGCCGTGGACGTGGAACTTCGTCAGCACCACCAACGCCAGCAAGACCACCGCCTACGGCGCCATTCTGGGGCTGCTAGAGCGGGAACAGCTTGTGCTCCCGCGTCACCCGGCGTTGCTACGTCAGCTCGCCGGGCTGAAGTTTGAGCAGCGGGAGCGGGGCTTCATGCACATAGCGGCCGAGGACAGCGCCGTTCACGACGACGTAGCCGACGCGCTGATGTTGGCGATGTTGCCTTACCGGCCGCCACGCGCGCATCGTGTGGTCTGCCACATGACGAGCCTGGCGGGCTCATCACGCGCCCCTGTGGACGCCGCCGCACCAGAACTGGACTGCCCGGTCGTCGCCACGGGTGGCGGCCTACAGCTCTACAGCCGCCCCACGTTGCAGTCCGTGGGCGGCAGGGACATATCGCTTTACGCCCCGGCTAAGGACACCCGACAGGGCTTCCACAGCGGGCGCTACTTCGTCAATACCAATTCACCAGTAGGAGTGACATGAGATACACAGCTAGTGAGCAGCGCGCTTACGACTCCGGCTACCGCGCCGGAATCCGCGCAGCACAGGCAGAACAGCACGACCCACTAACACTGGATCAAATCCGTGAAATGAGCACCGAGGAAATCGCCAAGCGGCTGCCGGAAGTCAACGAGGTACTGGCGGGCGGGCAGGTGTCCGATGAGTAAGGGCCTCAAACACAAGACGCCCACACAGGAGCGGGACGCGTTGGTCCACCGGCGCCAGGAAGCCTACGCGGCATACAACGACGAGACAAAGAGCCGCCAGGCTGCGGAACGCGTCGTGGGTGCTATCTCGTCCAAGCTGCGCGGCGAAACGCTAGCGAGCGACGGCGACGACCTGGACCTGGAAGCCGCCCGCACTAAGGCCGATTACCACCTCAAACGGTCCAACGTCGCGCTGGATCAGGTCCGGGCGGCCGAAGCGGAGCTGGATCAGCTCTACGCCCGCCACTTCAGCTCGTTCGCCGACGAGGCGGACGAAGCCACTGAGGCTGCCGACACCGCGCTAGGTGATCTGGTCAAGGCATACGACAGGGCACGCGTCGCATGGGACGCTGCCACGCTGGCGTGGGCGGGACTGTGCCGTGCACACCGCATCCAGGGCGTGCCGCCGTTCCCGGTGCCGGACGCGGTGATCGCCCCCATAGCCGACGGCGAAATTGTGGCGCGGCCCTCCGCCGTGGAGATACTGCCGGATGAAGCCATCATCACCGAACAGACCCTCAGAGATTAACTTGGCGTGCGGGATGCTTCTACCTTTCCAGCCCGCACACCGAGCACGGGGTTTGTCGCCTCCGTGCTCCCGCCCCCGGGTCCGGTGATGACGGGGGCGGGTTGACTTGCCGGGTCCATCTCTCCCCGGCAGGAAGCCAACGGCAACGTCCCTGGACGCCCGGGTTTTCTCTCGCTACCGGGCGGTGACGGTGCCGTTAGCAGGCCCCCCGGCTGCGCCCAACGCTCGTTACGGTCGGGGCTAGTAGGCGCGCTGGGGCCAGGTTGTGTCCCGGTACCTGGTCTCACCTCATCTCCCAGGTACCGGGGCACCACCACTAATCCCTTACACAGAAAGGAAAGTTATGAGTACTGCGGTTCAGACAATTCGGCTCTACCCCAGCAGCGCGGGCTCGCCTGCGGAATGGACCGAGTGGGGGTCCGGCGCCGATTACTGGCAGGAACTTGCGCAGACGACGGTAAACGAATCCGAAGGCACACCGCTAACGGACACCACAACTCCCAAACAAGGGCTGCACACAGCCACTAAAGGCAAGGCGCTCGTGTTCAGCACCGAAGACGCCAAAACGGTCCTCGCGGGGGCCGGTACGGTCGTGAAAGTGCTCTCGGGGACGATGCACTATTACGGCCGCGTGAGTGTCGCGAAAGCGTACAAGGTGGTGTTCAGTGTGGGTGGCGGCACCACCTACACGAGTGACCAGGAACACACGAGTAACGCGTGGACGTCGGTCAGCATTACCAGCGAAACCGACCTCGGCACCCTAGGGACCGGCAGCCCGCAAATCGAAATCGAATGCCTCAAAGCCGACGAATGTAACATTTTTGTCTTTTACTTTGAAGTGGAAGTCGAATACGAACCTTTCGCACCGCGAAAAATGACGACAGGGGCACGGCAGGCGGTGATCCGTGCCGCTACCCGGTAGACAGCGCGGGTGACTTCGGACAGGGACGACGCTTAACGCGTGCTCCACAGGCGGTGACGGGAGTTTGTACGAAATCGCCATAGGGAGATAGGGCGCAACTCTCATAGGTTGTGGGCATATTCACCACCGCCTAAGGAGGCAACACAATGGCAGCCACCGTTACACCCATTAGCAGCGGCATCGGCGTGAAGGAGCTCGCTGAGCACCTGGGCACCACCCCGTACAACCTGCGCGCGTTCATTCGCATGGAGGGGCTGGGCGGCGTGGGCAGGGGCAGCAAGTACAGCTGGAAAAGCCTGAAGGACCCCAAGGCCAAGGCCATCATCGCCCGCTGGGAAGCGGCGCAGGGGCAGGGCGCGTGATTGGCCACCTGATTCACAAACTCATCAAAAAACTTTAAGCGCTTTTGGCGCAGTAACCTTTTGGCGCTTAAAACTTTTGGCGCATTGGCGCGGGCAGCGCGGCGGGGCAGGCCGTGCTACCTGCGCCAAAAGCGCTTAAAGGTGAAAGGTAAGATTGGAGAGAGACATGGCGGCACCAATGATCCCTATCCCCCACCACCCCGGTATTTACAAACGCGGGTCACGGTACGTGATCAAGTGGCGTGACCGGGGCAAGCAACACAAGGAAAGCCACCGCACGCTGAAGGAGGCCAAGCTAGCCAAGGCCAGGCGTGACATGGGCGAAACACAGGCGGCCAGCAACGCGCGATTCGACGACTACGCGGAACGGTGGCTGGAAACCTACCGGGGGCGCACACAGCAGGGCCTTGCCCCCAGCACCCGCCAGGGGTACCGGCGCAGCATCACCCAGCAGGCCATCCCGTACTTTGGCCGGCGGCGCATCAAGGACATACGCCCGCGTGACGTGCGCGGCTTCATTACCTCCATGCAGGACGCCGGCATCAAGTCGTCCAACCTGCGCGGCCATATGGTGGCGCTGAAGGTGCTGTTCGCTACCGCGTACGAAGATGGCGACATCGCCAGCAACCCATGCCAGGGTATCCGCCTGGCCATGGACAACGTGAAGCAGGCGCAGGCCATGACCCGTGCGGAGCTGGCGCTGGTGCTGGCCGCGTTGCCGGAGCCGTGGCGGCCGTTCTTTGAGTTCCTGGCCATGACCGGCCTACGCATCAGCGAGGCGGTGGGGCTGGAGTGGCAGGACGTTGACCTGGGCACCCGCCCGCACGTCAAAGTGCGCCGCCAGTGTTACCGGGGCACGGTGGCCCCACTCAAGACTCGCAAGAGTCGCAGGGACGTACCGCTGAGCCCCGCCATGGTGGCCACCCTGCAACACCTACGCGCACGCCGGTACGGAGGCCCTGAGGCCCCGCTATGGGCTACCAAGGCGGGCAGCCGCATTGACGACCACAACCTGCGCCGCCGGGTACTCAAGCCGGCAGTGGAGCCGTTGGGGCTGCCGTGGGTGGGCTTCCACACTTTCCGGCACACCTGCGCATCCATGTTGTTTGAGGCGGGGCGCAACCTAAAGCAGATTGCCGGGTGGCTGGGACACGCGGACGAGGCGTTTACCTTGCGCACCTACGTACACATGATGGATGGCGGCCTGGGCGGCGCGGACTTCCTGGATGCGGTAGTGGGTGGGACTCAAAGTGGCACCACACACACCCCAAACCACCCCAACCCGGACCTTACCCGGGTGTGAGTTAAACCCCTTCTATGCAGGCGCTTACACTCTTTTGGTTTGTTACCTTTTGGGGCAGGGGTAGCCTTGTAAACAGGGGGTCACGGGTTCGAGTCCCGTCTCCGGCTCCTCCCGCGTTCGGCTTTGCGATGCCGATTCACAGGTAGGTCCCGGGGTGACCCCTACAGCGGGCTCATCATCACCATCCGCTCGGTGCGCATGGTCGCCATCTCGTAGGCGTGCAGTCCCTCGGCGAACTCGTCGATCTTGCCCTTGGGTCCCGTTACCTCGAACAGCACCTGACACGTCAGCAGGTGACGGTGCTCGGTGACGGACAGCTGGAGGTGGAGGTTGGCCGCCGTTTCATGCATGACCACCTCGATTTCGGCCCGCACCTGGCGGCCCGCCGTCGCGACCAGGGTCCGCGTTTCGATCTTCGCGTCGTCCTCCCGGCGGATCTGCTCGCGGGTCTCCGGCTCGCCGGAGAGCGGGGGGTCGACCTGGATCCATTCGCCCAGGCTCCCATCCCAATGGGAGACGAGGATGCTCGACTGGTGGGGTAGAGCCTCGACCTCTCTGCGGGCGGCCGTGATCGATGCCTCGCTGGCCGCGTAGGCGAACAGCGTGTTGCCGTCGTGGGTCACGACCACATCCGCCGGAAGCGGCCAGTCCGCCGCGTCGACGTCCGGCCGGCGGACCTTCGCCACCGCGTCGTCGAGCGCACCGGCGCTCAGCTCGGCCCTCAGTCGCCACCCTTGATCAGCCGTCACGGCCATCGCGTCACGAATCCTTCCTCCCTCCTCGTCCGTGCAGTATCGCGTTCCGGACGTTTCTCGGCGACCTCCCCCGAGGTCCCCGGGCTCGGCCCCGTCGGCGATACTGGCCGATCCACCGTGCCGATCGCCCGCTTCACGTACGCCCGCCTGACGCGCCTCGCCGCCGCGTGGCTGCCCGAGGGCGGGCAGTAGGCCGTGTCGGAGCAGAACGTCGAGATCGTGAGGAGGGCAATCGAGGCGTTCAACACCGGCGGGGTCGATGCGGTGATCGCCTTTCATCATCCCGAGGTGGTCTCGCATCCGCTTCCGGAGTGGCTCGAGGAGACGGTGTACCACGGCCACGAGGGCATCCGAGCGCAGTTCGCCTGGATGGACGAGTTCGACGACCTGAGTTGGGAGGTCCACGAGCTCCGCGACGCCGGCGAGGAGGTCTTGATCCACGCCACGCTCGTCGCCAGGACCAGCTCGGGGGTCGCGATCCAGCAGCCGTTCGGGGCCGTCTGCGGGGGCTTCCGCGACGACCTGGTGTCCGAGACCCGCTACTTCCGGACCTGGGGCGAGGCCCTCGACTCCTTAGGGCTCGACGAGTAGGGCAGCGGCCGGACGGCAGCCGCCGATTCGTGGCATCCTTTCACGGCTGAGGGGCAGCTATAGCCAGCGCGGGGAGGAGACGCAATGAGTGCGTTCGCGGGATGGGCCAGGAACCTCGAGCCCGGCCGGACACGGGCGGCGGCGCCGAGGACGCTCGCGGGGAGGCCGTCGCCGCGGCGCGTGAGGCCGCTTCTGCGGACCCGGACGGCCACGGCCGGCGCGGGGCTGGCACTGGCACTGGCACTGGCACTGGCGACATACCTGGTGCTGGCGGCGGCGCACCCCCACGCTGCCTCCCGAGGGTCCTCGGGGGCGTTCACCCAGGCGGGCCTGTCGAGCCTCCCCGTATCCGCGCAGGCGGTTGCATCGGAAGCTCTCGGTGCCGACAGCGGTGCCTACGGCGTCCACGCCACCTCCTCCGGTTTCGTCGGCGACGGTCCCGGGCGGATGCGTAGCGCGTTCGCCGCCAGCGGGGTCTCCGTGGCCAGCGGCGGCGCCCGCGTGCACCTCAGGCTGCTCGGCTCCGGCTACGGCACGGGCCTCCGGGCGATCGGTCCGGCCGCGCCGCGCGCGCACGCCAACCGCGTCTCATACCCGCACCCCGGATTGCGGGAGTGGTACGTGAACGGACCGCTCGGAGTCGAGCAGGGCTTCACGGTCGAGCACCCGCCCCCCGCCCGAGCGGCCGGTCCCCTCACGCTGGCGATCGGGCTGTCCGGCAACGTCCACATGTCGCTCGCCGGGAACGGGCGCACGGTCGAGCTCAGCTACGGTGGCCGGCGGGTGCTGCGCTACACCGGCCTCAGCGCCAGCGACGCCCGCGGGCAGGCGCTGCGCAGCTGGCTCTCGCTTGATGGGCGGCGCGTTCTGCTGCATGTCGACACGCACGACGCCGCCTTCCCGGTGCGGGTGGACCCGCTGGTGCAGGAGGAAAAGCTCTCCGCCGAAGGCGAGGAAGGGGAAGGCCACCTGGGCGAACGCGTCGCACTCTCCTCCGACGGCAACACGGCGCTCGTCGGCGCGCCGCGCGCCAACGGCAGCATCGGGGCCGCGTTCGTGTTCACCCGTACGGGCTCGGTCTGGAAACAGCAGGGACCGCCGCTGAAAGGCTCCGAATCCGTCGGGGCGTCGTTCTTCGGCTACAGCGTCGCACTGTCGGCGAATGGCAACACCGCCATGATCGGCGGTCCGCTCGACAACACCGGAGCTGGTGCGGCCTGGACCTACACGAGGAGCGGTTCGACCTGGACGCAGCAGGGCGCCAAGCTGACCGCAAGCGAAGAGGTGAACGCGCAAGCGAACTTCGGCACGAGCGTGGCGCTGTCGGGCGAAGGGAACATCGCGCTGGTCGGCGCCCGCGCCGAAACCGTCAGCAGCACGATCGACGCCGGCGCCGTGTGGGCGTATGCGCGGTCCGGTGAAAAATGGTCCCAGCAGGGACCCAAGATCACCCCCAAAGGCGAGTGCTGCTCGGGCGCCGAAGGCGGCGAATTCGGCTTCAGCATCGCCCTTTCCGCGGAAGGTAACACCGCGCTGATCGCGGCCCCGATCGAAGAAGAAGAAGAAAACCGCGGTGCCGGCGAACGCGGATCGGTGTACGCGTTCACGCGCTCGGGAGAATCCTGGAGTCAGCAAGGGTCGAAGATCATTCCCACCGGCGAGATCGGCGAAGGCCAGTTCGGCGAGAGCGTCGCGCTCTCCTCCGACGGCAACACGGCACTCGTCGGTGCGCCCTGGGACAACAACGCCCACGGCTTCGGGCCCGGGACGGGCGCTGCCTGGTTCTTCACCCGCGCGGGCAAGAAATGGAGCCAGCAGGGCGAAAAGCTGACCGGCGGCGGGGAGTCGGGCCGCGAAGCGCAGTTCGGCAAGAGCGTGGCGCTGTCGTCGAACGGCCAGCTCGCGTTGATCGGCGGACCGTGGGACACCCAGGCCGAAGAAAACCTCCCCGGGATCGGAGCCGCCTGGGAGTTCACGCTTTCCGGCAAGGAATGGACCCAGGTGGGGGAAAAGCTCACCGCCCGCGGCGAGTCCGGCAACGGCGAATTCGGCGCCAGCGTTGCGCTCTCGGCCGACGGCAAGACGGCGTTGCTGGGAGCTCCCTTGAACAACGGCGACGTCGGCGGCGCCTGGGCATTCGTGAGCGGGGCGACCGTGAGCGAACAGCAGGCCGGGGAAGTCACCAAGACGGAAGCCGTCCTGCATGCGTCCGTGAATCCCAACGGCGAAGAAGTCACGTCTTGCGTGTTCGAATACGGCACCACGACCGCGTACGGCTCGACCGCCGAATGCTCCCCGGCAAAACCGGGGTCAGGCGAAGCCCCCATCCCCGTGTCGGCGCCGCTGACCAAACTGGGCACGAACACGACCTATCACTTCCGTGTCGCAGCCCGCAACGCCTTCGGCACCAGCTACGGAAGCGACGAGACCTTCACCACGCTGGCCACGTTCGCGAGCGCCGAAACGACGAAAGCGACCGAACCGGCGAAAGCGACCGACGGTGCGCTGAGCGTGGAAGGCAGCGGCGGGACCGGGAAGGTGACGATCGGCCCCTACGGGAAAGACGTGGGAGGCCTGCCGCTGGCCAGGTCCAAAGGACCGTACTTCCAGATCTACCGCAGCACGGCCGCCAGCTTCACCACGATGGTCTACAAGGACTGCGAACTCGACGGCGCCAGGGCGATCTGGTGGGACGACCCGGCCACGGGCTGGGAACCGATCGCCGAACCCGTCGCCGTGTACACCGAATCGCCGACCCCGTGCATCACCGTGACGGCGACCGAAAAAACCAAGCCCAGCATCGCCCAGCTGTCCGATCCCCGGCACGTCGGGGGCCCGTCCGGCGCCCAGGAATACGGAAAATGCGAGGCGATGAAGAAAGGCCGCTTCAGTGACGGGGCGTGCCTGATGCCCGATGAAAAGAACGGGAAACCGAAAGGCTCCTTCGAATGGTTCGAAGCTCCGGCCGACTGCGTTCCCCTCAAGCCCGGGCGCTATTCCGATAAAGCCTGCCAGACGCTCGACGTCAAGAAGGGAAAACTGAAGGGGAAATACGAAATCGGCAGCGACGCGTTCACGTCGGCCACCACCACCGCCGTCAAGTTCGAAGGCGGCGCCGGCACGCTGGAATGCCAATCCGGCTCAGCCGAAGGAAAGCTCGAGAGCTCCAGAGCGGGGAGCGAAACGATCACCTATCGTGGCTGCAAACGTGAAGGCAAGGGTTGCGAGAGCGCCGGCGCCAGTGAAGGAACGATCTACACGGAACCGCTCGAAACGGTGTCCTATTCCGAAGATGGAAAGTTCTTCACCGCCCTGGCCGGCGAACCGGTCATGAAATATGCCTGTGGTACCGCCACCGAATATACGGTCAGCGGCGAAGTCGCCGGTGAAGCGAGCGGCGACCTCGACGCGATGAGCACCCACAGCGAATCGGTGTTCAAGGCGGGTGTCGGCTTCCAGTCCGGTCTCACGACCGAAGTGTCGAAAACCCCCTATCCGACGACGCTCACGATGAACGTCCTGACGACCAGCCTGGACCCCGCGGGCTTCGAGATCAGCGAGACCAGCAAAGAGCCGGCCGGCTGAGCTGCGCAGAGGCGCCCCCCGGCCCGGCACGCGACGGTCGGGCGGCCCGACGTCGGGGCCCCGAGACCGACTGCGACGGCGCCCTAGCCTCCGAACTCGAGCTCGACCCAGTCGGCGAAGCGGCGAAAGCCCAGCGCCGCATAGATCTTGTTCGAGGTCGGGTTGGCGAGGTCGGTGAACAGCATGCAACGACGGGCCCCGCTCGCCAGCGCGATGTGACAGGCGCCGGCCACGGCGGCGCTCGCGTACCCCCTCGCACGGAACTCCGGCCGGGTGTAGACGGGTCCGATCCGCACGATCCCGGCGATCTCCGGCGAGACGGCGAGCGTGCTCACCGGCGCCACGTCCTGCCACAGGTACTGGGACCGGCTCGCCAGCCTGCGGGCGACCGTCTGCTCGGCTTTCGCGGCGGCCTCCGGCATCACACCCGCCTCACGGACGAACGCTTGCTCCCAGTCCACCAGCAGGCCACGATCCTCCTCGCCGGCCAACCTCAACGCACCCGTCGGCGGCCGCGACGGGTCGATCACCTCCTCGAGAAGGTGCATGGCGTCGCGCATCCGGCACCGTGAGCGACCTCCGGTGCGAGTGCTCCATGCCCGCTCGAGCGCCCCGGCGGCGGCGGGAACCCCGCTCACGCCCGTGAGGCCGCGGTCGTGTTCGAGCCACACCTCGACCAGATCCTCCGCCTCGGTCGGGTTGAGTTCGGTGATCAGCAACGGCCACGGCGGGATCCGCAGCGCAAACCAGGCGACGGCTCCGTCGCGACCGATGTCCCATGCGAGCATCAGCTCGGCGCCGGAGAAGTCGCCCGCGTGGGCGCGGGCGAGCAGCGATGCGGCCAGGTTCCGCTCGGGCCGCTCCGCCAGGAAGCCCTCGACCTTCGGGTCCAGCTCGTCCAGCTCGCGGGTGAACACCGGACCACTGCGTCCCACTACAGCTGGACCCGTGCTCCGATCGAGATCGTGCGGTCCGAGGGGAGACGGAAGTAGACCGCCGGGTTGGCCGAGTTGCGGGCCAGCGTCACGAACAGCTTCTGCCTCCAGCGCGCCATCCCGGGATCGTCGGTCGATTCGATCGTGACCGTCGACAGGAAGTACGTCGCGTCGGCGACGTCGCCGTCGATCATGTCCCGCTCGGCGGCATACCGCAGCGCCGCCGGCACGTCCGGCTCGTCCATGTAACCGAACCGCAGCGACACGTAGGCGATGTCGCACGCCAGCACCAGGGGGTCTCCGGTGGCGCCGCTGAACATGATCCGCGTCTTCGTGCTGGCGCGCCGGGACTCCGGCACGTGGGGCACTCTCTCGATCTCCACCGCCACCACGATCACCGAATCCTGCAGGACCCGGTTGCGCTCGACGTTCGCCCGCAGGGCAAAGGGCGTGGTCTTCAGATTGGGGTTCATGAACACGCCCACACCGGGGACCCTCGAGATGCGGAACTCTTCCGCGCACAGGCCCTCCACGAAGTCGTGCAACGACCCTTCCATCCGCCGGCGGTTGACGGTGACGATGTCCCTCCCCCGGTGCCAGCTGGTCATCACCACGAAGATCACCGCGGCGACCACGAGCGGCAGCCAGCCACCGTGGACGACCTTGGTCAAGTTGGCCGAGAAGAAGGCGACCTCGATCGTCAGGAACACCGACCCCCCGAGCACCACGAGCCGCTTCGGGGTGTTCCACATCAGCCGGGCCACCGCCAGGAACAGGATCGTGCTGAGGATGAAGGTGCCCGTCACCGCCACGCCGTAGGCGGAGGCGAGCCCCGTCGAGGAGCCGAAGCCGATCGTGATCACGAGCACGGCGACGAACAGGACCGCGTTGATCACCGGCGTGTAGATCTGGCCGACGTGGCTGGCCGAGGTGTGGCGGATCGTCAGCCGGGGCAGGAAACCGATCTGGATCGCCTGCTGGGTCACGCTGAAGGCCCCCGAGATCACCGCCTGGGAGGCGATCACGGTGGCGAAGGTGGCGAGGATCACCGCCGGTACCTGTGCCCACCCGGGGACGAGCAGGAAGAACGGGTTCTTGATCGCGCTCGGCGAGCGCAGGATCAGCGCGCCCTGGGCGAGGTAGTTGATCGTCAGCGCCGGGAACACGGCCAGGAACCACGCGCGCCGGATCGGTGAGCGGCCGAAGTGCCCCATGTCCGCATACAGCGCCTCGGCCCCGGTGACCGCCAGCACGACGCCACCGAGGGCCAGGAACGCGACCACTCCGTGGTGGAAGAAGAACACGGCCGCGTAGCTCGGCGAGAGCGCCTTCAGGACCGCTGGATGGCGGGTGATCTCGGGGATCCCGATCACCGCCAGGACGGTGAACCAGACGGCCATCACCGGACCGAACAGTCTCCCCACCACCCCCGTCCCGAAGCGCTGGATCGCGAACAGCGCCACCAGCACCGCGACCGCGATCGGCAGCACCAGGGAGGACAGGCTCGGGACCGCCACCTTCAGGCCTTCGACGGCCGAGAGCACGGAGATCGCGGGGGTGATCATGCTGTCTCCGAAGAACAGCGAAGCCCCGAGCACTCCGAGGGTGATCAGCCCGACCGTCAGGCTGGTGCGTTTCTTGACGCCCTGCAACAGCCCCACGAGCGCCATGATCCCCCCCTCTCCCTTGTCGTCGGCCCGCATGATGAAGCTCACGTAGCCGACCGACACGATCATCGTGATCGCCCAGAAGATCAGCGACAGCACGCCGTAGACCTCTTCCGGCGTCGGGTGGACGGCGTGGTTGTCGGTGGCGAACACCGCCTGGACGGCGTACAGGGGACTCGTCCCGATGTCGCCGAACACCACCCCGAGCGCGCCGAGGGCCAGCGCCGCGCCCCCCGACCTGGCGAGGTTGCTGCGGGAGATCGGCTCGGACTCCACCTTCCCCCGCGCCGATCGGGCCGCAGCGGACACCCTAAGACCCTACCGTCGGCGCTTCCCGTCGCCGTTGAGCTGCGCGGCGACCTTCACGACCGAGGTGCGCTGGTAGAAGTCGACCGCGACGATCGCGCCGTCGGTGCCCCGCCCGCTCATGCACCGCCGGATGCGGGCCCGCAGGAACGCCGCCCGCCCGATCTGGGCGTTGATGGTCGGGCTCGGCGGGAACGGTGGTACCCAGTGGTTGATCAGCAGCAGCGGACTCGCGTCGGTGCCCCGGTAGCGGGCGCAGCTGAGCTGGCCGGGATGCTGCGCTCCCAGGGGTGTGTCCTGGATGAACTCGAACGCCGGCATGTACCACGACGGCGATCCCCCCTGTTCCTCGGCGAACAGGAGCAGCCTGCGGTTGCTCTCGACCAGACGCCCGAGCGTCGGCAGCGGCGCGTGCGCGGGGAGCGTCTCGGCGTAGCGCTCCAGCCCGGCATCGGCGAAGGCCCGCTCGATTGTCGCGGGCGGCACGTAGTCCTCGACGATCACCACCAGCACCTGCGAGGGGTTGTCCTCGAGGAAGCTCGCCATCGCCCGCAGTTCCCCCTCCAGCGGCTCCGCGCCCAGCTCGCAGAGGGTGTGGCACAGATATGGCTCGGGGACCCCCTTCAGGCGGCCCAGGCCGACCCCGCCGGCGACCCGGTCGGCGACCTTTAGGGCGCTCGGCGGAAGCTGTTCGGCCACCTTGTTGCGGTCCGATCCCTCGGCCGTGAGGTCGGTCCGGATGCGGCCGTTGGAGGGATCGCGCACGCCGTAGTGGATGTCGATCAGGAACGCTCGGATCCCATCCTGCAGCTGACGCGGGATCGGGTAGGTCTGGTTGGCGAAGTACCACCCCGGCTCGCTGGAGGCCGCGAACGAGTTGTGGGTGCCCGGGAAGACCACTTCGTCGACCCGCCGTGAGCACAAGGCCTCCGAGCCCTCACAGCTGCGGACCGTTGCGTGCTCGCCGTGAGAGGCGCCGCAGGCGCTCACGGCGCTCACGACCAGCGCCAACAACGTCACCCGGCGGCGGAGACTCATGCGGGCGAGCCCGGTGAACCGCCACGGCGGACGTCGACCAGCGCGGTGCTCATGCGGATCGCCCGGACGGCCCCCACTCCCCCGGCCTGCAACACCACCCCGGCGGTCAGGAGCAGGTAGCCGGGGACGGCCAGCACGGTGGACCCCAGCATCAGCAGTCCCAGTCGGCTCAGGAGGTAGAAGGGGACGGTGACCAGCGCCGACAGGGTGGCGCCGATCGCGCTGGCGGCCAGCCGGTCGCGACGAGGCCTGCGCACGTCGACCCCCAGCAGCCGCGAGGGCAGGGACAGGTAGACCACCATCAGCAGTCCCACCGAGACGCCCAGGCAGACGGTGAACCAGACGCGCGGGAGGCTCGCACCGGCCGTCATGCTCGCGGCGAGCAGACACCCAACGACCAGGCCCACGAGCGCGATCGGGCGCCACCGCCGGCGAGCCGCCCCGATCGCGGCCGACACCGTGACGCTTCTCTCACCGGTGACGGCGAAGGCGAACACGACGTTGAGGAACAGGGCGATCATCGTCACGCCGACGATCAGTACCGACGCGGCGACCAGATCGGCTTCGTCGGCCGCATGGAACGAGCTTCCCCGCAGCACGTGCAGGCGCAGGTCATACATCGTCAGCCACAGCCACACGGCCGGCAGCAGCTCGAGCGGCAGGATCCGGCGGTCGTGGAGCAGCCGCCGGAGCCCCTCGAGCAGCATCGCAAAGGCTCCCACGAGATACGCCAGCGGAGCGAACAGCCGGCGCGAGGAGCTCAGCCGCAGCACCTCCTCGACCATCGCCTCGTCGCCCTCTTCGAGCGACCGCACGAACCACCGCAGACGGGTGAGAACCTCTGCACGCCGGCTGGAGCTCATCCGGCTCGGCGGCGCCTGTCAGCGCCGTTTCGGTCTCTGATACCGGAAGCGATCCTTGTTCGTGATCGCGGTCGACCCCCCGAGCGTCGTCACGGTCACGTTCACCAATTCGGTCCCGGCGGGCGAGCTCACCGTGATCGTGGTCCCCGCCGGATTGACTTCGATGCGGCCCGCGGGGACGTCTCCGAACTTGACCGAGATCGCGCCGCTGAAGTTCGTCCCCGTGATCGTCACCGGGGTGCCCCCCGCTTCCGGGCCTTTTTTCGGTTTCACATGCTTGATCACGGGGGTCGGACCCACGGGGATGTAGGTGAAGTGATCGGCTGAGGTGGTCTCGCTGGGGCCTTCCGGCGTGGCGACGGTCACGTCGACGGTGCCGGCACCGGCTGGGGATTCGGCCGTGATCGAGGTGGCGGAGTCGACTTCGAAGCGCTTGGCCTCGGTTTCGCCGAACCGCACCGAGGAGGCTTCGCCGAGGCGGGTTCCGGTGATCGTCACCACGGTGCCGCCGGCCCCGGTGCCTTCATCGGGTTCGACCTTCGTCACGGCCGGAGGCGTCGCTCCGGCGTCGGGGGCGCCCATCCCGGTGGGGCCGTCGTAGCCGGTCTCGGCGGTGCAGAAGTATTCGTCTTCCGCGGGCGGCGTGCATTTCCCTTCCTTGCCTCCCGTCACGTCGCCGTCGTTGCCTTCCGTCACGTCGAACAGCGGCGCGATTCCTTCGTAGAAGGCCTGCGCGCCCAGCGACCGCACCGATTCGCTCTCGTGGGCGACGATCCCGGCGATCAGCGGAGAGCTCGCGCTGGTCCCGCCGACCAGGGTCCAGCCCCCTTCCGCTGTGGCATAGACCGATACCGGAGTTTCGACCGCCGCCACCGCCGCGACGTCGTTGTCCATGCGGCCCTGACAGCCCTTGTCCTTCTGCCAGCTGGGCTTCGCCGCGAGGTGGCTGCAGCCGCTGCCGGTCCCCACCTCCAGGCCGGGTTCGTTCCACACCTGTTCGGACCATCCACGCGCGTTGGCCGCTTTCGAGAGGCTGGTGCCGCCCACCGCCGTCAGCGTCGGCAGGTCTGCCGGATACAGGGGCGATTCCGCTTCGAACGGCGGATAGAAGTTGTCATAGCCGTGGTCACCGGCCGCGGCACTGATGAACACGCCCGGGTGGGAGTAGTCGGACTCGAAGCGCGTGCATTCGAACTGCGGCAACCCGCACCATTCGTCGGGCAGCCCGTAGCTGTTGGAGACCTCGTCGGCCCCGGCTTTGACGGCCGTGTCGACCGATTCGGCGAGGTCGTTCGGGTACGGGTCTTCGCTTTTCGCCTCCACGAGCATGATGTGACACGACGGGCAGGCCGCCGAGACCATGTCGAGGTCCAGCGCCTGCTCGACGTCCCAGCCGGGTTCTTCTTCGGGGAATTCGAGTTCTTTGCCCCGCTGGTTGAGCTTCACGAAGCATCCGTTGGCTTTCGTGCACGGCGGCAGGTCGTAGCGGGACCTGTACCGGGCGAGGTCGGCTTCGGCCTGCGGGTAACCGAAGGCATCGACCACCGCGACGGTCTGGCCGGAGCCGCCGCTCAGCGGGATCTTGTAGGCCGACTCGAGGTCCTGGGGGCTGAGCCCTCCCAGTTCACCGCTGCCTTCGTACAACCTCCCCCCCGGCGCGCGGGCGCGACCCGAGTCGGTGGCGACGTGCGGCTCGACGATCGCTTCACAGGCCCCCTGGGGACACGCCCAATGCCGGGTGGCCGCCGAACGGGTGGCCGAGATCGACGTGTTCTGCTTGGTCCTCGCGAGCGCCGCCAGCGCATGCACGGGACTGGCCACCGCTGGCGCCACCGCGATCGGCACCGCCGCCGCCACGACCACGACCACCGTCAGGGCCAGGATCGCCCTGGCGAGGACCGGCCGCCCGTGCGAATGCTCACGACTCAAACCACAACCCTCCTCTGCGCCGCTCGTTGCGATCCGCCGAGCGGTGCGGACAGACTCCCTCTTGTCCTGCCCTGCGCACGTCCGCTTGGCATCCGTCCCCTTGGCCGGCCGACTGCGGCGACATTAGCATCTCCACCCCGACCCGCCACCCACGCAACGCGAACGCCGGCGGTAAGCTGCCGCATGAGTTTCACGACCGTCGGGGGCCACCTGCGCCGCAGCGGCGTGCGGGGTTAATGATCGTGTTCGCGACGGCGGCGGCCCAGCCGGTCACACTCCCGTTCGCCGCCCGGCGGCTACGCTCTGCGACGAGAGAGTAAGTAGGAGGCATCGATGGTCTGCCCGGCGTGCGCCGCTGAGCTGGCGGAGGGAACCAAGTTCTGCCCGGAATGTGGGGCGGCCGTCCAAGCCCCCCGCTGTCCCTCCTGCGGAACCCCCCACGCTGCCAACCAGAAGTTCTGCTCGGAGTGCGGGACCGCGCTGGGGAACGCGGCCCCGGCGGCGGCGCCGGCGACGGCCGCGACACAGCCGGCGGCGCCCGAGCGCGAGGTCGTACAGGCCGCCCCCGAGCTGCGCCTGGTATCGGTGCTGTTCGTCGATCTGGTCGGCTACACCTCGCTCTCGGAGAGCCGCGACGCCGAGGAAGTGCGTGACCTGCTGGGAAGCTACTTCGAGTCCACCCGCACGATCGTGGATCGCTACGGGGGGACGGTGGAGAAGTTCATCGGCGACGCGGTGATGGCGGTGTGGGGCACCCCGATCGCCCGCGAGGACGACGCCGAGCGGGCGGTGCGGGCCGGTCTGGAGATCCTCGACGCGGTGATCGCCTTCGGCGAGGAGGTCGGGGTCCCGGAGCTGCGAGCCAGGGCCGGGGTGGTCACCGGCCAGGTCGCCTCGCTCGCCAATCCCGGCGAAGGGCTCGTCGTGGGCGACCGTGTCAACACCGCCTCCCGCGCCCAGTCGGCGGCCGAGCCGGGGACCTTGGCCGTCGATGACGTGACCCACGAAGTCACCTCCGCCGCGATCGCCTACGAGGACGCCGGCGAGCACGCCGTCAAAGGCAAGGCCGAGCCGATTCACCTGTGGCGGGCCGTGCGTGTGATCGCGGGTAGGGGTGGAGCCCAGCGCGAGCGCGGGATCGAGGCGCCGCTGATCGGCCGCGACGCCGACCTGCGGCTGCTGAAGGAGCTCTTCCACGGTGCGCTCGAACGCCGGGCGGCACGGCTCGTGAGCGTCTACGGCGCCGCCGGGGTCGGCAAGACGCGGCTGCTGTGGGAGTTCGACAAGTACGCCGACGGCCTCGCGGAGGGCATCCTCTGGCACTCCGGGCGCTGCCTCTCATATGGCGACGGGGTCGCCTACTGGGCGCTGGCGGAAATGCTCCGCCAGCGCTTCGGGATCCCCGAAGAAGCACCCGTCGATGAGATTCGCTCGAAGCTCGCGGCGGGCCTCGAGCGGTGGGTCCCGGACGCCGCCGACCGCGACTTCCTGTGGCCGCGGCTGGGCGTGCTGCTCGGCGTCGCCGAGCCCGGGCTCGGGCGCACCGAGCTGTTCGCGGGGTGGAGACTGTTCCTCGAGCGCCTGGCCGACCACCTCCCGGTGGTGCTCGTGTTCGACGACCTGCAGTGGGCCGACGAGGGGATGCTCGACTTCATCGAGCACGTGCTCGAGTGGTCGGCCGAGAGCCCGATCTTCATGCTCACGCTCGCCCGGCCGGAGATGTCATCCGGCCGCGAAGGGTGGCCCGGCGGGCGCCGCGGCGCGTCCGTGCTGCAGCTGGAGCCACTCGACTTCGAGACCATGGGGGAGCTGCTCGACGAGCTGGTCGAGGGCCTGCCGCGGCGAGTCCGGGGGCGCGTGATCGATCGGGCCGAGGGCGTGGCCCTGTACGCGATCGAGACGATCCGGGCGCTCGCCAACCGCGGCGTGCTCGAGCACCGCGACGGGCGCTTGACGCTCATCGGGGAGCTCGGGGAGCTCGACGTCCCCGCCAGCCTGGGGTCGCTGCTGGCGGCCCGCCTGGACGCACTGGAGCCGCTCGAGCGGCGCTTCGTGAAGGCGATGGCGGTGTTCGGGACGAGCTTCTCGCTGGCCTCGGCCGCGGAGCTGGGCGACGTGCCCGAGGAGCGGCTCGACGAGATCCTCGAAGCGCTCGTGCGCAAGCAGATCCTGGCGATCCGGGCGGACCCGCTCACACCCGACAGCGGTCACTACGTGTTCGTCCAGGGCCTGCTGCGGACCGTCGCCTACGAGATGCTCTCGCGGCGGGAGCGCAAGCCGCGCCACCTGGCGGCCGCCGCCCACCTGCGCAAGCTCTTTCCCCGCGACGGCGAAGACGTCGCCGCCGAGGCGATCGCGTCCCACTACCTGGACGCCTACCGCGCCGCCGGCCCACGCGACCCGGACGAGCCGGCGCTGCGGGCCACCACGATCGCGGCCCTTCGGCGGGGCGCGCGGCGGGCGGCCTCGGTCGGGGCCCCGGAGTCCGCCGAGCGGGCGTACCGCACCGCCATCGAGCTGACCCGCGACGAGGACGAGCGGACCGAGCTCACCACCGCTGCGGGAGACATGGCGCTGCAGGCCGGTCGCCTCGAGCACGCGCTGGAGCTGCTCAAAGAGGCGGCCGCCGCCCAGCAGGCGGCCGGACGCGAGCGGGAGGCTGCGAGCGTGGCCGGCAACATCGGCCGGGCCCTCAGCTACCTCGGCCGCAACGACCAGGCGATCGAGCAGATCACCGGCGCGCTTGCGATCCTCGGCGCCGACCGGGTGGACGCCGAGGTCGCGAGGCTGCACGCCGTGCTCGGCCACGCGCTCCTGTACGGCGGCAAAGACGAGCAGGCCGGGGCATCGCTGGAGACCGCCCTGCGCTTCGCCCAAGAGCTCGACCTGCCCGAGGTGCAGAGCGGTGCCCTGATCGACAAGGGCCTGATGTGCCTACAGGACAACCGTCCCGACGAGGCCCGCGCGCTGCTCGGAGCGGCCCTCGAGATCGCCGAGCGCAACGAACTCATCGACCGCGCCCACAACGCGCTCGGAAACAGCGGCATGCTCGGGATGCAGTGGGACCAGCCGGGGGCCGACCGCCAGTTCGGCCGCGCCCTGGCGCTCGCCCGGCGCCTGGGGGACCGCTTCCGCGAGAGCATCTCCGCCGGGAACCTGATGTACCTGCACGTGTTCGCCGGGCGCTGGAACGAAGTCGACACGATGGCCCCCGGGCTGCTCGAGGAACTCGAAGACCGCCCCGGCGTGGAGTACGTGCGCTGGCCGCTGGTCGTGATGCACACCCTCCGGGGCGACCTCGAGGGAGCCCGGGCGAACCTCGAGGGGATGGTGGGGTGGGAGCTCAGCGACGACGAGGATCTCGGCTCGACCCACACCTCGGTGGCGATCAGCCTCGCGTTGACCGAGGGACGTCCCGGCGACGCCCTCGAACTCGGCCTGGAGATGCTGCCGGCCGCGACCTCGGCCCTCGGCGCCTCCCATGACGCCGTCCGCCACGGGTGGTCCTTCACGCTGGAGGCGGCGGTCGCGCTCGGCCGCGGCGAGGACGCCGCCGCGCTGCTGGCGCTGCTAGAGGAGCAGCCACCCGGACACGTGCCCCCCTTCCTCCGTGCCCAGCTCTCCCGTGGCCGCGGGCTGATGGCCGGCGCGGCTGGTGACCGGGCCGCCGCCGAGCCGCTCCTGCTGAAGGCCCTCGACGCCTTCGTGGCCCTCGACTACCCCTACTGGGTGGCCCGCGCCCGCGTCGACCTGGCCGAGTGCCTGGCCGGCCAGGGCCGTAACGCCGAGGCCGCTGCGCTGCTGGCGGAGGCGATCTCCGTGCTGGAGTCCCTCGGCGCCGAGCCGGCCCTCGCCCGCGCGCGCACGCTGCTCGGATCGCAGGAGCCGGCGCCGGTGGTCCCGCCGGGCTCCGAGGGCGCCGCGCTCAGCGCTTGACGGCCGTGCGGTAGTCCGCGAACGACGCCGTCCGCGAGCTCGCGCGCCCGCCGTCCGCCGGTTGCAACGTCAGCTCGGCGCTGACGAGGATCCCCCGCCCGCTGCCGCTGGCGGCGCCCAGCGCCGCCCTCGCGAGGGCTCCGGGGTCGACGGAGAACGTGAGCTTCGCGGCCGTCGCCGTGCGGTGCCCGTCGGCGAACACGACCGGGAGGCGGTGACATCCCGAGGCCAGCCTGACCTCGCCCTTGCGGCAACTGCCCCGGAGGGCGCGGGAGGATGCCGTGCCCCGGGGAACGAACGTCAGCCGCCAGCTGAGGGTGCCGGCGTCGGCGAGCGACAGCGAGAACGTGACCCGGCCGGTGCGGTGGTCGATCCACGGGCCCACCACCATCGTCAGGCTCGGCGTCGCCTTGAACGACCCGACTTCGCCGGAGCCCCCGGTAAGGGCTTTGAGTATCGGTTCGAGCGAGGTCACGCGCTGGGGCTTCGACACCGGGATGCTCTGCTGCACCGCGGGCGCCGGTTCGTAGTCGCCGTCGCCGGGCTGGCCCGCTTCGATCTTGCAGCTCCCGGCCCCGACGAAGCTCACCGTCGCGTCTTCGACCGTGCACACCGACGACGTCAGCGAGGAGATCGTCACCGGCAGGCCCGAGGAGGCGACCGCGGAGGCCGTATATGGGGTTCCGCCGATCAGCGCCAGCCCCGGCGCGGTGGAGGTGAAGGCAACGGTCTGGGTTCCCTTTTCGACGGGGAAGGACTGCGTCTGCGGTACCGCCGGCTGGTAGTCGGCGTCGCCCGCCTGGAGGGCTTCGACGACGCACGTGCCCACGCCCGTGAAGCTCACCGTCGCGACCGACACTTCACACACCGAGGGGCTGGCCGACACGAACGAGACCTCCAGGCCGGAGCTGCTGGTGGCTGCCGCCGTGTACGCCGGGCCGCCGATCCGCGCGCCGGTGGGAGCCGTGGAGGTGAATTCGACCGTCTGTGGTTTCTTCGGTTCTTTTTTCGTCGCCTCGAAGAGGCCGAGCCCGTCCGGGCTGCCGAGGCCCGATGGCCCGTCGTAGCCGTGCCCGGCGAGGCAGATCGCGCGGTGGGCGCAGGGCGTCGACTCTTCGGCTTCGGTGCATTCCGCGCGCCCGTCTTCCGAGACCCTCCTATGCAGACATGGGCCGTTGGACCCAGCTTCGATGTCGTCCACCGACGACGGCTTCAGGACGGCGTTTTCATACAGCGTGCGGGCGGGGTATTCGACCCCGCCGTCGCCCCCCGCGAGCGCGTACATCGACGCGATCAGGGGTGCGGCGATGCTCGTTCCGCCCACGGTCACCCAGGCGCCCGGCGAGCCACCGAGCGGATTGGAGTCGTAGACCGCCATTCCCGGGTCCGGATCGGCGAAGCCGGCGATGTCGGCGACGGCGCGCCTGTCTTCGCAGCCGACCCCCGCCCAGTTGGGCAGTTCCCGCTGCCAGTAGGGCGCTTCGAAGTGTTCGCTGCAACCTCCCCCGGTGGCGCCCTTTTCCTGGTCCACGCCGTACCCGTTCCAGACCGACGCGGTCCAGCTGCCCGACGTTTCTTCCAGTCGCGCCCCGCCGACGGCCACCACGTGGGGTGAGGATGCGGGGTAGCCGACCAGCCCCGCTTCGGGCGAGCCCGGCACCCAGTTCAGAAAGCCTTCGTCGCCGCTGGCGGCGGTCACCACGATGTTCGGGTGATCGAAGGCCTTGCTGTCGGTGGCCGGCTCGGGTGCCACCCAGGAGTTGGAGATCTCGTCCGCTCCGCTGTTCGCCGCCGCTTCCTCGGCCGCTTCGAGATCCTTCATTTCTCCGCTGTCGGCCTCTACCAGCAGGATGTGGCAGTTCTGGCAGATCGCGTGTGTGACCTCGATGTCGATCGAGGTCTCCAGCTGCCACCCTTCTTCTTCTTCCGGCGCCCGTCCGCCTTCCGGGAGCGGCGAGGATTCACCGTTCTGGTTGACCTGCTCCAGGCACTTCTTGTGCGTGTTGCAGGCGGGCAGGCCGAAGGCTTCGTCGTAGTGCCTGAGATCCTTGATCGCCGACGGGTCGTCGTAGGCGGTCACGATCGCGACCGTCTGAGTGGTCGGCGCCGTCACCGTGGTGAGCGAATACGCCGCCTTGAAGTCCTGGGGACGCAGCCCGTCACACCCTTCCGTGACCGGGTTCTTGGAGCACGGTTCAGCTTGGTCGGAGGCCGTCGCGGGATCGCTCAGCGACCTCCCCAGCGGATGGCTGTGGGCGCGAGCCGCAGCTGACAACGGCACCAGCTCCAGCGCCAGGCACCGCGCCGCCCCCGGCTTGGGCGCGCAGGCCGGCCGGACCGAGTAGTCCGAACTCGGCAGGGGCGAGACCGTCACCTCCGCCTTCGCGAACACGCCCGGCGCTCCAGTTCCCGCCGCCACGAGCCCCGCGACCAGCGCGGCCGCGGCGAGTAGCCGGCGGGGTGCCGACCGCGCACGTGATGTCAGCTGTCTCACCCCCGATTCACCTCCGTGCAAAGCCGCCCCGCCGAGGGTACCCGCTCACCGGCCGGCGATCAAACCGCGGGTGGGACCGTGCCGGCGGAGCGTCGCAGCGGAGACGGGCAGCGCGGGGGCGGTGTCGTGGGTCCGGCCCGGAGCGGCTCATGAGGAGGACGCGAACACGGCCTCCAGGCGCAACAGCGTGGCGGGGGTTCCGATCGCGAGCAGGATGTCCCCCGCCCTGATCGCGGTGTCGGTGGGCGGCTGGGGGTGGAACCCGTCGGGGCGGCGCAGGCCCACGATCATCGCGCCGCCGCGGATGTCGCCGATCGTCTGGCCGACCGCGTCGCAGCCCTCGCCCGCGACGAGCTCCTCGAGGCGGTACTCGACGTCCACGTCCACCACCCCGGTCAGCTGGGGGTGGAGCGCGAGCCGGGCCATCTCGGTGCCGCTGGCCTTGTAGGGGGAGATCACGCGGTCGGCTCCGGCGCGGGTGAGCTTCTTCTCGGTGTCCTCGGCGCCGGCCCGGGCGAGGATCGCGATGTCCGAGCGCAGCTCCCGTGCCGTCAGGGTGATGAACACGTTGTCGGCGTCGGAGTCGGCGCACACGATGATCGAGCGTGCCCTCCCGATCCCCGCCCGCAGCAGCACCGCGTCCTCGGTGGCGTCGCCTTCGATGAACAGCAGACCGTCCCGTTCGGCGAGCTGCCGGTTCTCGGGAAGGGGGTCGATCACGACGATGCTCGAGCGGGCGGCCCGCAGGTCGCGCACCACCTGGCGGCCCACCCTCCCGTAGGCACACACGATGTGGTGGTTCTCCAGCGAGTCGATCATCCTCTGAGAGCGCCTCCCGGCCAGTACCTCACCCAGGTGGCCGGCGGCGAAGAACTCCGCCACGATCGCAAGCGCGTAGAAGAGCGTACCCACGCCGACCACGATCAGGGCCACGTGGATCACCTGCCCGGCGGTGCTCCGGGGCTGGGGGAACCCACCGACGGTGGCGGCCGTGTCGAGCGACCACTGGAACGCGTACCAGGCGCCCACGTGCTCGCTCGCCATCAGCCCACCGGTGGCCGCCGCCAGGAGGCCGACGACGATCACCCCGAGCAGCACGATCCGGCGTGCGAACAGGGCCAGCGCCGACTCACTCGAGGTCGTCACCGGGCGCATCGTATGGCCGCTGCGAGGGGTGGGCCGCTGTGCACGTGTCCAACCGGCCCGCCCTGTTTCTGGCCACCGGGCCGTTGTCGCGAGCGCCGTCGGCCGCGATCCTCTTCTGCAATGGTCGGTGAACTGGAGATAGTGGGAGGGCCTACGCCGATCCACGTGCTGCGGGTGCCGGGGACGATCTACCGCTGGAAGGTGCAGAACGGGACGGCCGAGCAGCACGTGTACGTGCAGATAGCCGACGCGCTCGAGCCGGACAAGTCACAGGAGCCGTTGCGCTCGGCGATCGAATCGAAGGGCGAATCGGTGCTGTTGAAGCTGCTCGAGCACCGCGACGTGCCCGTGCGCATCAAGATCACCTCGGCCGGCGTCACCGAGATCGGCGTCGACCGCCGCGCGCGGCCCGTGCTGCTGTAGGGCGCGGCCCGTGCTGCCGTAGGGCGAGGCCCGTGCTGCCGTAGGGCTCGCGCGGGCGGCGGGAACCAGCTACGCTCACCGGGGCTCAGAGAGGAGCCCGGCCGGGTCACGGTACGGGCGATCCCAACTCGACGGGGAGGTCACTTGGGCGAGCCACCGCCACTGTTTCGATACCGGCCGCAGAACGTCCAGATCCTGCTGGGAGGCGTGGTCCCGTTCGTGTTCGGGGTGGTCGTGGGCTTGGTGCTGGGAGTGTCCGCCGATACCTACTGGGTGCTGGCAGGGCTCGCCGGGCTGGGGGCGGTGCTCGCGGGCTTCGAACACCCCGACGGCTGGGGAGGAGCCGACAGGGGGCTCGTCGGAGGGGCGATCTACGCCCTCGGGCTGCTGCTGGCGCACTACATCAGCGGAGCTCACGCGAAGGTCTCGCTGGGGAGCTTCCCGCCGTTCCTGATCATCGTCTCCGCGATCGTCGGGATGTTCCTCGGGGCCCTCGGCGGGCGCATCGGGCGCAGCATCTGGACGCGGACGGCCCCCGAGGAGGAGGCCGTCATAACCTCCGAGCAGCTGTAGTTACGCGGCCGCGCCGCGGGAGCGCTCCATCAGCGTCGCCAGCTGGGCCCGGGAGGAGATCTCCAGGCGCCGGAAGATGTTCGTGAGGTGGTTCTCGACCGTCTTCACGCTGATCGACAGCTGCTCGGCGATCTGACGGTTGGACAGCCCCTCGTGGACGAGCCGGGCGATCGTCAGCTCGCGCTTGCTGAGCGACCCCACGCTCGTCTCGGTACGGGGCCTGCGACCGGCTTCCACGCGGTGGATCCCCAGGGCCCGTAGCTCCTGCGCCGCCCGGTCGCGATAGCGGGTGGCGCCGTGGGCGGCGAACACCTCCTGGGCGCCCCGCAGCCGGGCGACGGCGGCCGCCCGGTCGGTGCCCCTGCTGAGGGCGATGCCCTCGAGCAGCCGTGAGCGGGCCACCTGCAGGGGCTGGCCGGCGAGCTCTGCCTGCTCGGCGGAGGCACCTGCCGTAGCCCCCGCGTCGGCATACTCACCCCGACTCAGCAGCAGCATCGCCTCCGCCCGCTGAGCCTGGGCGATTGGCATCGGCAGCCCGATCCTGGCGGCCAGCTCCTTGGCCTGGCTGGCCCAGCGGCCGGCGGCGTCGGGGAGCCCGAGGTCGAGTTCGGCGCGGGTCAGCAGTTCGTAGGCGTGGACCCCGTAGAGCGCGAACGGGGGCAGCCGGGGGGTGCTCTGGCCGGCCAGCAGCTGGCGGCGGAACTGCTCCGGTTCGCCCGCCTCCAGGCGAGCTTCGGCGAGGTACAGGCTGGCCACGTTCGACCACGGGCTGCGGCTCTTGATCCCGGCCTCCAGCGCGCGCATGCCGTAGCGCACCGCGGCGGCCGGGCTGCCGCGCTCGATCTCGACCATGCAACGCATTGTCAGCGCCCACGTGAGGAACAGGTTGTTGGCCGACAGCAATGAGCTGTCGATCGCGTTCTCGGCCTGCTCGCTGGCGAGCGCCAGGCGCCCGAGCCCGAGGTTGCTGTTCGCCTGGATCGTGAGGATCACCCCCGAGAGGTGTTGCTGGCCGGTCGCGTCGGCCACCCGGTGAGCCCGCTTCATGTGCTGCTCGGCGAGCTGCAGGCGCCCGACGCAGTACTCGGCCCACCCGAGCGAGCACAGCGACTGCAGCTGTCCAGCCCACTCCTCGTCGGAGAGCTGATCCGCGATCGCGGCGGCCTTCGACGCCTCGGCCGCGGCCTGCTCGGTCTCGGAGAGCCCGTAGTGGGCCAGCGCGAGCAGGGCCGCGCCACGGGCGGACAGCGCCCGTGAGTGGTCGGGCACCTTCATCGCCTCCTCGGCCCAGTAGCGCATCCCACTCCAGTCCGCGCTGAAGAAGGACCCTCCGGCGATCGCGATCTTCAGCGAAGCCGACGCCTCGGAGCGGTCGTCGTGCTCGGCGAGGTTCTCCAGCAGCAGTCCCTGGGCCTGGTCGTGCTGGCCCAGAAGGTGGTCGATCATGGCCGCCCCGGCGACCGCGGTGACCTTCGCCGGCGAATCCTTGGGCAGCAACGCGAGTGCCTCGTGGAAGGCCTCGCGGCTGTCTTGGAGGTGGCCGGCCGACCCGAGTGCCACGGCGAGCGCCAGCAGCAGATCCAGCCGCTCCTGCGGGGGGGTCCCCTCGGGGAGCAGGTGGAGGGCGGCCCGGAACCATCTGGCGGCGGCCGCGGGTGCCCGTGCGCTGGCTTCGTATCCGGCCTGGCGCAGCGTGGCGATGGCCTCGGCGTCGCCGACCCGGGCGGAGCGCTCGACGTGCCGGGCCCGGGTCGACGGGGACGCACCCCGCCCGTTCAGGACCGCCGCCGCGCGCGCGTGGGCGCTGCGTCGCCAGCCGTCTTTGGCGGACTCGTACACCGCCCGGCGCACAATCGGATGGCGGAAGCTGAAGCGACCCGGTAGCGGCGCCGTTTCGACCAGCTCGCGATCCACCAGCTCGTCGAGCGCGGCCAAGGTCTGGGCCTCGTCCATGGCGATGATCTCGCCCGCCAGCTCGGGCTCGAACGGGTCGCCGACCATCGACGCGGCCTGGATCAGCTCTCGGGCCCTCGGCGACAACCGCTCGAGTTCGGCGGAGATGAACGCCGTGATCCGCGACGGCAGCCGTTCGGCGTCGTTGTCGAGGGTGGCGCTCCCCGCCTGGGCGTTCTCGCCGGCGGAGCGGATCAGCTCCTCCAGGTAGAAGGGGTTGCCGCCGCTCTCGCTGAAGATCCGCTCCGCGACCCGGCCGGACATCCCCGGCGGGTAGAAGGCCGTCGCTTCCTCGCGGTCCAGGGGCGTGAGCTCGATCAGCTCCCCCTGGCCGTCACGCTGCAGCTGTTGCAGGGCGGCCGCGGTGGCCGGCTCGAGCTGACCGGGACGGAACGTCGCGACGACGTCGAGGTGCGAGCGAGGGGGCCGGCGGACGAGGTACAGCAGCAGCTCCACCGAGGCCGGATCGGCCCAGTGGAGATCGTCGACGGCCAACAGAATCCGGCTCGCACCGGCGCCGGCGGCGAGCAGCGAGCAGATCGCCCGGTGCAGCCGGTAGCGCTCGGTGCCGACCCCGCTCGGGGGCCCGGACGCGATGCCGGCTCGGCTCGGCACCCGGCCCGCGAGTCCCGGGAGCAGGCTCGCCAGCTCGAGGGTCTCGTCGGGGCGAAGACGCGCGAGCTCCTCGTCGGACAGCTCGGCGACGAGCCGTTCGAGCGCTCCGAGGAACACGCCGAAGGGCTCGTCGGACTCGAACTCGGCGGCCCGCCCGAACACCGTCAGGCGTCCCGTCTCAGCCGCACCGGCGACGGCGTGGGTCAGCAGCTCGGTCTTGCCGATCCCCGTCTCGCCGGTGATCAGGATCACGTTCGCCTGCGCCGACTCGCCGCGGCCGAGGAGACGGTCGATCTCGGCCAGCTCGCGCCGGCGGACGCTCAGGAGCGGTTCGGCCATCGCTTCCGACCCCCACATGCGCGCCCGACCCCTGATGTCCTGCAAAGCCACTCCTGGGGATTACCCCAAAACATCGAGAGTGTGCGTGCGCGCCGCTCTTCTGGCTCGCGACGTGATTGCACCCTGCCAGGAATCATAAGGCGAGAGCGGGGTTTACGTCAATGCAATCGACAATTTCATGGCGTCCTCGACCCCCAACCGTGCTAGGACCCGTGGTCTCCGTAAACAGGGGCTGATTAGGGGTTGACTAGGGGATAACCCTGGTATAGGGTGCGTCCTATGGGAGGCGGGACACCGGCGAGACGTTGGGGCCGACGTGGCGCGGAGCTCCTCGGCGGGTGTCCGGGGAGGGCCGATTCCCGAACTCCAGCGCCCGCCGGTTGCGGTGGGCGCTGGGTTATTGCAGCGCCACGTCCGAGGAAGGTGTCCTGCAAGGCCCGCGGGGCCGCGCGGTCGGGTTGCTTCCGGCGGCCGCGGGTCAGCTGCGCGGCCGGCAGGCACCACCACCAGGGGCAGCAGCACGGATGAGATCCACCACCAGCCGATCCGGCCGGGCCGATCGAGACGCTGAACGCGACGCGCGTCGGGAGCGGGCTCCTCGGCTTGGTTGGGGGCAGACACGCCGCCGGCAACGGGCGGCGTGTCGCGGCTTCACCGGGGCAGATGTCCGCGAGGGAGCCGCCTGGCCGTGGGTGGGGCGCGCGGAGGGAACAAGGGGACGCGCCGCCTCACCCATCGCCGGCTGGAGGGCCGCCTCGCCGATCGTCGGCTGAGGTCCCCTCGGCGCCCGAGGACTGCCCGCTTCGGGCACCCCCACGACCCACAGGGACCACGGCGTGCAGTCCGGCCCGGGCATTTCGTGGGCCGTCCGTCGAACCTGCGCCGAGATCGGGTTGGGCGACGCCATCCTTGCCACAGACCGAACACGAGCGGCCGCTCCCGTAAGACCGAGAGCCGCCGGGGCGCGGGTGTCGGTACGCCATCAACCAAGGAGTCCCACGATGCGGATGCTGCACAGACATAGACCGGCGAGCCACCCCCTCGGCACTACACACCACCAGACCCGTGGCCGGCAGGCACTGTCGTGCGAGCTGGGCGGTGGCGTTGCCGAAGCCACCAGGCCGGCGCCGATGCGCACGGGTCGTGTGGCGCCTCCCGACCCCTACGCCGCCTGGCTGCGCCAGCGGGAAGCCGACCGTGAGGCGGAGCGCCTCAAAGACCAGCTCGCCCGCAACCCGGGTGCAGCCTGGGACGCGATGCGCGACTGGGTCCCCCCGAGCGAAGCACGTCTCTACGGGGCGGTCCGCAACGAGCTCCGACGGGCGGCGCTGTAGCAATCGGCAGGGGGCGCGCGGAGACGTTAGCCTGGCCTCCCAACGATCGGGAGGCGAAGATGAGTGACGTGGTGTTGAAGGACGTGGACCGGGGGGTCGCGGTCCTCACCCTGAACAGGCCGGACCGCCTGAACGCGTGGACCCGTGAGCTGGAGGTCCGCTATTTCGGGCTGCTGGACGAGTGCGCCGCCTCCGAGGACGTGCGGGTGATCGTCGTCACGGGCGCCGGACGGGGCTTCTGTGCCGGGGCCGACATGAAGGACCTCCAGGACCTTGGCGCCGGCGGGGACGTGAACGGACGAGTCGAGGAGAACGGCAGCCGCACCCCCCAGAACCACGCCCACACGATCCCCAAGCCGATCATCGCCGCGATCAACGGCCCCTGCGCCGGCATCGGCCTCGTGCAGGCGCTGATGTGCGACATCCGCTTCGCCGCCTCCGGCGGCAAGCTGACGACCGCCTTCGCCCGTCGGGGCCTGGTCGCCGAGCACGGCATCTCCTGGATCCTGCCCCGGCTGGTGGGTCCCGCGCGGGCGCTCGACCTGCTGCTCTCCGGGCGGGTGGTGCTCGCCGAGGAGGCCCTCGAGCTCGGGCTCGTCAACGGGGTGATGTCCTCGCCGCAGTCGCTGATGGAGGAGACGCTCGCCTACGCGCGGGAGCTCGCCGTCAACTGCTCGCCGGCGAGCATGGCCACGATGAAGGCCCAGGTGTACGCCGACCTCGACCGGGACGTCGACGAGGCGATCGCGAACGCCGACGGGCTGATGCTGGCCTCGTTCTCCAAACCGGACTTCGCCGAGGGCGTCCTCAGCTTCGTCGAGCGGCGTGAGCCGCGGTTCGCGGCGCTGACATAGAACCCGCCGGAGCTGGGTGGGAGTCCGCGGGGCGACGCCCACCCGCGCTCTCTCGCGACGGGCGAGCGCCGAAATGGGCGCCTGCAAGGCGCCGACCCGCCGCCGGTGCCGGGGACGTACGGGTCTAGAATCCGGCCTCGCTCGCCCACGTGGGGCGCCAACCAAATGAGGAGGCGTAAGTGGACAACTTGGACAGGGTCACAGGCTGGTGGGTATTCGCCGCGATCATGCTCAGTATCAGCGGCGTGCTCAACATCATCTGGGGGATCGCCGCGATCTCTGAATCGCACTTCGTGAGCCAGGTCAGCGAAGTGCACTACGTGTTCAGCGGTCTGAACACTTGGGGCTGGATCACGCTGATCCTCGGCGTAATCGAGATCCTCGCCGCGATGTCGCTGTTCTCCGGCGGCGGCTTCGGCCGCTGGTTCGGGATCTTCGCGGCGTCGCTGGTGGCGATCGACTCGCTGCTGGACATCCGGGTGCTCCCGTTCTGGTCGCTGTGCGTGTTCGCCCTATCGGTGATCGTGGTCTACCAGCTGGCGAAGGCACCGGAAGTGTCCTCGGGGGTGCCGCAGTAGGGCAAGCGACGAAGCATCGCCGCCGCTCCGGGGATCGACGTCCTCCGGATCGAGGGTTGACAAGGGGGGCCATATGGCCCCCCTTTCCTTTCCGTCACCCGGCCTGTGCGCAATCGTGGTCGGCCGATCGGCCCCGGCCGACCCGGGGGCTCAGGCGACGGTGTTCAGCTCCAGCGGTTCTTCCGTTTCGAGGGGTATCGCCACGGCCGTCAGCCCGATCGGTTCATACGGGCCTTCGGCGATGGAGACTTCGAGCACCTCGGTCGGTTCTTCGACGAAGCCCTTGATCTTCTGTTCGCCCTTGCCGTTGGCCTTCGCACTCAGTTCCAAAGTCGGCGTGACCTTGTCCGCCCTCACCGCCAGGACCACTCCTCCGCGCACCGTCATGGCTTTGGCACCGCAGGTGAATTCGGCGAAGGGTTCGGTTTTGTTGGCCGGGAAGACCTCGAGGCCGGCTTTGTCGCCGGACGACCTGACGGCGGCTTTGTAGACGCCGAACAGGCCGTCCAGGGTCTTGCTGATGATTTTCTCTTCGCCGGCGCCCGGGCTCGTGCACTTGCCGAACAGGCTGCTGCATTCCCCGAGTTTCAGCGACATGTCTTCGACCCGCCTCGGACTTACGAACTCGCCGGTCACGTTCTCGGCCAGGCATTCAACCTTGACCTTGGCCTTCGTCACGCTGTTGGACGTGAGCAGGGAGATCGCGTTTTTCGTGTTGGTGGAGAAGAACTGGCCTTTCGTGACCCCGCCCTGCCAGTTGTACGGACCGTTGTGGTTCTTGCTCAACGCCGAGCAGGAGTTCCTGGTGAAGGCACCTTTGTAGACCTTCTTTTCCTTGACCGTTTCGTAAGGCGCTTCCACGCATTTGCCGAGTTCGGGCGGCACGCCGACCACGACGGCTTCCGATTCGGGCGAGAACGGAGTCTGTTTGAGGTTGACCGAGTCCACCGCCTGGACGCGGTACAGCCAGGTGCCTTCCGCCTCCTTGGCCGATTTCGGGAATTCATAGGTCAGCGTTTCGAGCCCGCTCGCCACCGTCGTCCAGGTACCGCTGGTGATGGCACGCTGCTCGAGCGTGTAGCTCAGGCCCACGTTGGACGCCGGGTTGGAGCCGGTCCAGGCGAGCGTGAAGTGCCCGTCGTTGGGGTTCCCGCCGACGCTGACTTTCGGCGCCCCGGGCGTCGGGTAGACGACTTCGGTGGTGCACGACTTCGTCGTTTCGTGCCCGACGTTGTCGATCGCCGTACGGGTCACGGTGTAGGGGCCGGTTGTCGAGGTTTCGATCGGCACCGAGCCGCTGGGATCCTGGGCGAGGCCGGACTGTTCGTCCTTGGCTTTCACGGTCGCGCTCACGTTTTCGCCCTGCACGGCGGTCGCCGGGCAGGTGATTTCGAGCGTCGGCGGCGTGGCGTCGACCTGCACCGTGACGCAGCCTTTGGCGGACACGTTGCCAACTTTGTCGGCGACGGTGCCGCAGGCGTTGAACGAACCGCTGGTGTTGAACGTCTCCGGCCCGGTCAGGGACGACGGTTCGACGCCGCTGCCGGGGCTGCCGTCGGCCAGGTTCGGGTCGCCGTTGGAGGTGAAGGAGACCGTCACGGTGTCCTTGTACCAGCCGCCTTTGCCGGAGTAGGCTGGCGTGCTCGGTTCGGGGTGCGGGGTCGGCGCGAGAGGCGCCGTCTGGTCGACCTTGACGGCTTCGGATTCTGCCGAGTAGCCACTTTCCGCGGTTTCGTTGCTCTCCTTGACGCGGTAGTTCCAGGTCCCTTCGGACTCCGGTTTGAAGGTGTATTCGCGCTTGCTGAGGTTGCTGGCGACCGTCGTCCAGCCACCTTTTTCGGCGTTCTGGTGCTGGAGCGTGAAGCGGGCGCGCAGCGTCGGGGCCGGCTTCCATTTCAGCGTGAAGTCGCCTTTGTTGGGGTTGCCGCCGCTCACGAGGTGCGGCGGGTTGGGCGTTCCCGGCGCCGGGATCTCCAGCTTCACCAGCTGCCCGAGGCTCTTCTGCAGGCCGACGGTGAGGCCCTGTTCAGCATCGAGGGTGCCCGGGCCGTACCACTGGGTCTTACCGTCGTCCTGAAGCAGTTCGGCTTCGCTGCCGTTGCGGATCGGTTCGGGCGTCGCGGTGATCGCGCCCCACACGCCTTCGGCGATGATCGGCAGTTCGCTGTTCAGCAGCACCGGTTCGTCTTCCGGTTCGCCGTCCCAGCCCCACACCTGGTAGAGGCTGTCCTTCGAGTTAGCGGTGCTAGCGATGATCAGGTATTCGCCTTCGCCGTTGGCGCGGATCGAGCGGATGCTGAGCCCGGTCGCTTCGCCCGCTTCGGCCTTGGTGTTCGGCATGTTCCACTCCAGCGGCGCGCCGAAGGTCGCATGGGTGCTCCCCGGGTTGCCGTTGAAAAGCGACGAGAAGTTGGTGACCGGAATCACCAGCGCCTTGGTGCGGTCTCCTTCAGCTACTTTCCCCTTCGGCTCGAGGGGGGCACGGAACGTGAGATAGGCTTCCGTGGTCGAACCGGGCAGGAAGTCCACGCCCTCGATCTTGAAGCCTTCGGGCGTCTCGCCCGCCTTACCGGGGGCGGCGGATTCCTGTAGCCCCAAGGGTCCGTTTTCACCGTCCCACGAGGTGATGTCTTCGCGCAGGCCCTCGTAGCTGCCGACGTAGCTCAGTTCGGTGCCCGCACCCGAGCCGTTGATCCTGACGGCGAACAGGGTGTTGCGGGCGGGCTGGGCTTCGCCGCTGTTGCTGTTGTCGAAGCCGCCGACGAAGTAGGCCGTGTTGCCGGCTCGCGCCGCGCCATGGATGTTGATCGAAGTGGCTCCGAAGGGAAGTTCGCTGTCGAAGTTCCACGTCTTCAGCGGAGGACCGGATTCGCGTTCCTTGTAGAGGCTGATGACGTTGTTTTCATCACCGGCGGTGATCATGTAGCCGCCACCGACGGAGAAGGCGGCCGACGTCGTGCCGCTCCCGGAGTAGTAGCGGTCGCTTTCGAAGCCCAGGTTCGCGGACACCCCGTATTTGATCGGCCAGGTGGCGAACGCGCCATTGGGTGCTTCGACCGTGACGCTCAGTTTGGACAGCCCGACTTCTCCGGGCGTGACGTGCAGGACCCTTTCCTTGCCCGTGCCCGTGACGCTGATCCCGCTCACGGGAGCGACGGATTCGTTGGAGGAGGTGACCCTCACCGTGAGTTCTTTGGCTGCATAGGCCGAGTCTTCCACCGTGATCGGCATCGTTTTGTTGGTCGGGTCGCCGATCGCGGCCGGGAGTGCCTTTTCCGGTGCCGAGATCGTCGGCGTGACCGGCGGCGTGCCACCGGAGCCGATCGTGGTCCCGGGCGCGAAGGCAACACCGCGCCAGGCCTCGTTGGCCGGAGCTTTGGCGATTTCCTCGGGCACGCCGCTGAATGTGCCGTTCACGCCGCTGGCGTCCTCGATCCGGTACAGATACCCTTCCTTTCCGCCCACCCCGCTGATGGAGGCGTAGATCGTCACAAGGCCATTGACGTCGTTGGCCGTGACCCCTGTCACCCCTTCTTCTTCGTGGCAGCCTTCACACGGTATTTCGACCGACCCGTGCTCGATCCATTTGCCTTCGCCGTTGAGGCCGTACTTCACGATCGCGCTCGTTTCACCGCCTTTTCGCCTGTCTGCGACGTAGAGCGTGTCGGGCGTGCTCCCGAGCCCCAGCGTCAGGAGGCTGTAGGCATAGGGCTCTTCCGGTTCGCCGAGTTTTGCGAACGGCAGGTCCGTGATCGTCTGGCCTTTGGTCGTCGGAAGCCCGCTGCCGACGGTGGCGATGTTGACATCCCCGGCCACGGTCGGATCGGCTGAGACATAGAGCTGGCCGTCAGCGATCGCCACGTCGCGGACGTTCTTGTCTTCGTTGAGCTGCGTGCCTTCTTTCGCACCCAGAGTTGTCGCGAGCACGCCGCCGGTGGTTTTGGTGCCGTCCCCGCTTACCCACAGTTTTTTGCATTCGCTGGAGGCGGCGCCGCGAGGATTGTTTTCGTTGGCGAAGTTCGTGAGCGCGGTTTCGGTGTTGACCGTCCCGGCGCCGTTGACGACGGCGACCACGCGCGGGTTGGTCGTGTCTTTGGTTTCGAGCACGTGCGCCGTGCCCACTTTGGCGTCGATGCCGACCGTGACGAGGCATTCGCCGTTGGTTGACAGCGTCAGGCCCCCGTCGGAGGTCGCGCCGCCACTGTCGGTGAAGGGCTTGTTGGGGGCGCTTTCGGTCGTCGGTAGGGCGATCGATTCAGCGAGGCCGCCGAGCGGGCCGAACTCGTCCAGGTGCACGGGCGTGGCCGAACTCGTGAGCGCTTCCACGCCGCCGTTGCCGTCGCGCTCCACGACCACGTCACCGGGGGTGAGGCTGGCGAGCGCCGAGGTCGCGCAGGCAAGGGCCGCGAGGCCGGCGATGAGCACGACGAGCAGCCCACGCACGGTGGACGTGCTCAGAACAGAAAACCTCCGTGTCACGACAGGCACCCCCTACTCGGACCCTCCAAGAACCGCGCCGCGGTCGTACGACGCGAGTCCCGACTCTAGCGGACCCCGGGCGCCCGCGCCACCCATCTTCACGACCGGGTCACGACCCCTCGGGGCCGCCCGCGCGGAGACCCCTCAGCCCGTCAGGCCCGGCGCCGGCGGTTCGATCTTGAAGGTCCCCGTGTAGGTGGTGTAGGGGGCGTTTTCGAGGCTCGCTTCGACGAGGCTCGGGCCGGCGGCGCACGAGCCCCCGCCCAGCAGCAGGGCGAAGGCGTTGCCGTCGTCGTCGAGACGGAGGGTCGTTTCTTCGGCTTCGGGGAGGACCACCGGTTCGCCCGCAGGGCTTTCGTGGCCGGGTTCTTCGCCGATCGTCACCCACACCAGCCTCGGCGCCCGCCGGCAGCGGGCGAACAGCTGCGAGGCATTGACCGCCACCCGTTCCCCGGCGAACTCGGACGCGAAGGAGACCTCCACGATCGTCGCGATGTCGCCGTAGGTCTCTCCCTCGACCTCGATTTCGGGCGCCACGTGGAGCCCCGCCGCTCCTTTCTGGGGCGGCAGCACCTGGAAGGCAGTTGTTGCCGTCAGGTAGGGCGCCGCTTCCATGTGGCCGGAGACGAGGCTTTCCCCGGCCGCACACGAGGGCCCTCCGACGAGCGCGACGGTCGCGTTGCCGTCGTTGTCGAGCTGCACGCTCGCCCCCGACCCGTCGGTGGCGGCCGAGCTCGGGTAGGGCAGGTACCAGGCGAGGTGGCCGTCGCAGCGCTCGTACAGCTCGGTGGCCGAGATCCGCAGGTGGGCCCGGGCGTAGACCGGTTCGCAGGAGACCTCGACCACGTCGGCGACCGTCGATGACCCGGACATCTCGCCCTGGTCGGTGAACGAGCCGGGCAGGGTCCGCACGACGCAGGCTTCGCCCGCAGCCCCGGCGGGCGTGACCCGCTTGCGATGGGCGGCGTGCGCGAACGCCGTCCCGCTTCCCAGCGAGAGCGCCGCCAGGAGCAGCGCGAGCACGACTGCGACCGCCGAGAGGAGGGTTCGTCCGTGAACCACCGTCACCTCGGAATACCACCGCACGGCGGACAAGTCCAGCGATGGCCGCGCTTCTGCGCCGCTCGACTGCGTATGGACGCCCGCGACGCGGCACCCGTTCCCGTCCGTGGCGGCCTCTAGCTTGCCCGCCAATCCCGCGGCCTCACGGCCAGGATCCGTGGAGCATGTCCGGCCCGCGCCGTCTCGTGCGAGGCGGCGTTGGTCGTCTCGGGGCCCGGCGGCTCCTCGTGCGACCGAATATCTGCGTGGTCGCGCCGGGCCTGCCGAACGGTCGGAGATACTTCGGTGATCTCGCGATTCTCGCCTTCCCGGGCCCCGAAGGCGCCCAAACGCCGCCGCTGGCGCCCGCTTTGGCGGTGGGCGATGAGCGTGCTGCTGCCGGCCGAGAACCTGGGCGCGGCGGCGTATGGGGCGATCCTCGTGGGCGCCCTGCTGGCGGCCGAGAGCGGCCACCACGACAGCTACGGCGAGGCGATCGCCTCCGGCTTCACGGCGGCTGCCGTGTTCTGGCTGCTGCACGCATACGCGAGCGCGCTCGGGCGCAGGGTCGCCCGACAGGAACGGCTGACGGCGGCCGGGCTGGCCCGCTCGCTGGCGCACGAGTGGGGAATCATGCCGGGCGCCGCGATCCCGTTGCTCGCGTTGCTGGTGTGCCGGGTGGCGGGCGTGAGCCTGGGGAACGCCGTCGACGTGGCCGTCTGGGCGTCGGTCGCCGCCATCGTCGTGTTCGAGGTCGTCGCCGGGATCGGCGCCGGCGCCAGGGGCACCGAGCTCGCGTTCGACGCGGCCGTGGGCGCCATCCTCGGCGCTTCCCTGCTGGCCCTGAAAGCGATCGTCGTCTGACGCCCTGGCGGGCTGCGGGCCGGATCGCGTGCTCGTCGAGTCCAGCCTCGCCGACCGCGGCCAGCCGGCGCTGCGACTCGGCAAAATGAGCGCATGAAGGAGACGACGGACCACCCTTCCGCGAGCTGGCTCGCGCGCATCGAACGCGCGGGACGCCGGTTGGCACAGCACGGTCTGGCGACCGACGTTGCGATAGCGCTTGCTGCCGCGGCTCTCAGCGTCGTGGGCCTGAGAAGCCAACACAGGCTTGATCTGCGCACGGTCGTCTTCTGCATGGCGCTCGTCGCCCCGCTCTTGTTGCATCGGCGCTCCGCGCGCGCCTGCTTCGCGGTGATCGCGCTGATTGCCTTCCTGCAATGGCTGTTCTCCGCGCCGCAGCTCGCCGACGTCGCGGTGCTGATCTCGCTGTACTGGGTTGCGCTCGAAAGCGACTTGGCCGAGGTCGCCGTCGCTGCCGTCATCGTCGCGGCGGGCGCGATCATGGCCGCGGTTCGCTGGTCTCCGTCGGAGCCTCTGAAGGTCTGGGTGGGGCTGACCGGCCTCGGGACCGCCGCCGGGGTTCTTGGCATCACCGTTCGACAGCGCCGGGTGCTGCTGATCTCGCTTCGGGAAAGGGCGGCGCGCCTGGAAGCCGAGCGCGATCACGAGGGCCAGGTCGCAGCCGCGGCCGAGCGGGCACGGATCGCACGCGAGATGCACGACATCGTGGCGCACAACCTCAGCGTGATCGTCGCGCTCGCCGACGGCGCAACCTACGCGATGGACTCCTCGCCCGAGCGGGCCGCCGAAGCAACCCAAAGGGTCGCCGCAACCGGGCGCCAAGCGCTGCTGGAAATGCGACGACTACTGGGAGTCCTGCGCGAGGGCCCGGTCGCCCAGCCGCTCAGTCCACAGCCGAGGCTCGACCGTCTGGAGGAGCTGCTCGTGCAGGTTCATGCCGCCGGCATTCCCGTGACGATGGAGCTCGATGGAGACCCGGACGAGCTGCCCGAGGGCATCCAGCTCGCTGTGTTCCGCGTCGTGCAGGAGGCGCTGACGAACACGTTGAAGCACGCGGCGCGGCCAACCAGCGCGCACCTCGCCCTCGACTGCCGGCCAGGCCGCGTTGAGCTCGAGATCACCGACACCGGCGGTGCCGAGTCGAGCATCGAGCCGCATGCTCCCGGCGCGGGCCGGGGGCTTCGCGGCATGCGTGAGCGAGCTGCCGCCTACGGGGGCAGGCTCGACGCCGGCCCGGCGGCGAACGGAGGATGGCGCGTTCACCTCTCGCTGCAACCGGAGATCGAGACGGTCGCGCAATGAGCACGAGCCTGCTCCTGGCCGACGACCAAGAGCTGATGCGGATGGGGTTCCGAATGGTCATCGAGAGCCAACCGGACCTCGTCATCGTCGGCGAGGCGACGAACGGCCGCGAAGCCCTCGAGGCCACGTTGACGCTCGACCCAGACGTGGTGCTCATGGACGTGCGGATGCCCGAGATGGACGGGGTGCAGGCGACGAGGCTGATCGTCGAATCCGAGAGCAGCGCCCGGATCATCATTCTCACGACCTTTGACCTGGACGAGTACGTGTACGCCGCGCTCCGCGCCGGCGCGAGCGGCTTCCTGCTCAAGGACGCCGAGCCGCACGACCTCCTCTCGGCGATCCGCGCAGTCGCGAGCGGCGATGCGGTCGTTGCCCCCGTCGTGACCCGCCGTCTGCTCTCCGCCTACGCTCACCGCCTGCCCGCGTCCGAGCCCCGCGGGCTCGAGGACGAGCGCCTGGCACTGCTGACAAACCGCGAGCGAGAGGTCCTGCTGTACGTCGCACGTAGCCTCTCAAACGCCGAGATCGCCCAACAGCTCGTGCTCTCGGAGGCGACCGTGAAGTCCCACGTCGGGCGAATCCTCGCCAAGCTCGGCCTCCGCGACCGCGTGCAGATCGTCGTATACGCCTACGAGACCGGTCTCGTCGTACCGGCACACAGTTGACACACCCGGGGGTGCGACCCGGGCCGGTCAGATGCCGCTCGGCTCTTGGATGTCCGGGCGAGCAACCGCCAGGTACGAGACCACGACGAACACAGCGGCGGCGAACACGATGGCCGTCGGGCCGTTGCCGAAGTTCAGTCCGCCGACGCTTTTGGGCTTGCTGATGTAGTCGGCGAAGGACGCTCCCAGCGGCCGGGTGACGACGTAGGACGCCCAGAAGGCGGCGATGCCGTTCAGACCGAACTGCCAGCGCGCCAGAGCGGGGAGCAGGATCAGAACTGTGAAGAGCAGGCCGGAGTCGAGGTAGCCGAGGTTCAATGAGGTCGCGGTGAAATCTCCGAGCGCGGTGCCGAGGGCGAAGGTGGCGAACACGGTTGCCCAGTAGTAGCCCTCGCGGCGCTGGGTAGTGATGCTGTGGATCGAGAGAGTGCCCTCGCTGCGCTGCCAGAACCAGAAGATTGCAGCCAGAATCACGGCCCACAGCAGCGTCGTGCCCGCATACGGGATGTGGACGTCGAGGTGCAGGAAGTCTGAGACGCCGGTGCCGGTGATTGCGATCGCAAAGGCCAGCGACCAATACGCGAAGGCCCGGTAACGGCGGGTGCCGAACTGCAACAGCAGCCCGACGACGATCACGAGGATCTCCAGCGCGCCACCCTCGAAGTTGCCGTACGTCTTCAGGTAGTCCGAGGTGGCCTCCCCGCCTGCGGTAGTCAGGATCTTCACTACCCAGAAGAGGAAAATTACCTCGGGGACCTTCGCGGCGACCGGTAGTGGAAAGTACCGACCGATGAAGGGGAGTTGGTCCTGGCGTGATGCCCCCGTGTCGGGCCGCGGCTCGGAGGCCTCGATCATTCCCCTTAAGCTAGTCAGAGCGCGCCGGCCGTCAATCAGTCCAATGGAGTAATTCGGCTCGCTCTAACTCGTTCCTACGGGTTAGTCGCCTCATTACGAAGTCGTAGATGCGGCGCCCGCCACGCTCCGCTGCCGGCACGCGGTCGCCCGACCTCCAATCAGCCGCCTTCGTAGGCGGGCCTGCCGGGGTCCGCGGGGAGGCCGGCGCCCGTCAGGGCCAGCTCCAGCGACGCATACGCATGCACCGTCAGGGCCCGCCGATCGTGCACGGTCCACACCAGGAAGGCGCGCTGTTCGACGGGGATCCCCGTCTGCCTGCCGGTGGCGGTCAGCTTCAGCTCCACCACCAGGTACTCGCCGCCGTCCCACACACGCAAGGCCTCGAAGCGGATCTCGGCCATCGCCTCGGCGAAGGTGTCGAAGTAGCGGCGCACCCCTTCAAAGCCTCTGTACGTGTCGGGCTCGGCCGACAGCTCACGGGGCACGGAGGCTTCGAACTCGGGGTCAACGAACTCCAGGATGCGCTCGACGTCGCCGCTGTTGAAGGCGTCGAGACCCGCCAGCAGCACCTCGATGTTCCCCTGCGACACCCTCAGGAGGCCGCCAGCTCGCGAGCCCGGGCGGCGAGGTGGACCACGCCCAGCTGGTCGTACATCGCCGCGGCATCCCTGAGCGCCTCGGTGGCGGCGCCGTTGTTCTGCTCGTCGCGCATCCGCCGCCCGATCAAGAGCTCGCAGCGGGCGACCTCCAACGGGCGCCCGAGCCCCATCCAAGCCCCACGCGCCGCCTGCAGATGCTGGAGCGCCTGGGGCATCGCGGCGACCATCCCCACCGCCTCCTGGGCCGCGGCCGTCCCGGCTGGGTCGTGGACCCGCTTGGACGCCTGATCGGCCGCCTCGGCCGCCTCGGCGGCCTCCTCCGGGCGTTCGGCGAGGATCGCGATCAGCGTGCGGGCCGCGTGTGCCTGCACCGATTGCGGGACCAGGCCGGCGCGGTCGCACACGGCCAGCGCTTCCCCCAGCGTCTCCCGGGCCCGTTCGAGCTCTCCACGGTCGCGCTGGGTGGTGGCCAGCGCCATCAGCGCGCTGAAGGTGACCTCCGACCAGCCGATCCGGTCGGCCAGCTCGCGGGCCGAGGCGAGCAGCGTCTCGGAGGCCTCCCAATCTCCTTCGCGCCAGCTCAGGCGCCCGCGCATGATGTTCGGCAGGCAGAGCTTGCCGACCAGGCCCTCGCGTTCGGCCAGCTCGGCGCTGGCGTCGCTGGCGCTGCGGACCTCCTCCCAGTCGGCGCGGTAGAACGCCAGCTGGGCGAGAGCGGACAGCAGCTCGATCTGCGCCGGCAGCTCGTCGATCCGTTCGGCCAGCGCCAGCGCCTCGCGGTAGCGCGCCCCGGCGCCGGCGTAGTCGCCCTCGGAGTGCTCGAGGTTGTGGCCCAGCGCCAGTAGCGCCAGCACGGTCTCCTCCTGGTCGGACTCGCGCGCCAGCTCGACCGCCCGCTCGAGGTTCTCGCGCGCCTTGGCGGCATCCCCGATACGGCCGAAGACGCGGCCGAAGATCCCGTGGGCGCGGCTGGCGGCCCGCGCCTCGCCGAGGCTCTCCGCCAGACGCAACGCCTTCTCGGAGGCGTAGATGGCGAGCATGTTGTCGCCCACCTGCATGTACAGCCAGGCGGCCTCCTCGTACAGCCGCACCAGCGTCAACGAGGGCTCGTCGTCCTTGATCAGGTTGATCCCCTGCTGGTGGTGCTCGATCGCGCTCTTGCGCTCCCCCTTGTGGGCCAGCGCGGCACCGATCTTGCGGTGCAGCTCGGCCACGTGCTGGAGCTCGCCGCGGCCGGCGTGGTACTCAAGGCAGCCCTCCCACAGCCCGATCGCCGGGTCCACCCGACCGAGCCGCAGGGCGACGTCGCCGCTCTTCTCCGCGATCCGCTGGGCGGTCTCGACCTCGTCGTCGAGCAGGGCCGTGGCGGCCTCGTAGTGCGACAGAGCTTCGCGGTTGGAATACAGCGAGGCGGCGGCGTCCCCGGCGGCCTCGCGGTAGCGCAGCGCCAGGCCGCGCAGCTCGTCGGCCTCGGCGGCGGGCAGGTGGGCCTCGGCGGCGAACGCCGCCGCCCGCGAGTAGTGCTCGGCGACCAGCGCCACGGTGCCCTCCCCGCGGCCGCCCACGCGCTGGCGGATGAACTCCCCCACCTCCGCGTGCTTGCGCGCCCGGACCGCCTTCGGAAGCATCTCGTAGGCGACGTCCCTGATGAGAACGTGCTTGAAGGCCAGCTCCCGCTCGCCGCCCGAGTCCCGGCTCTCACCGGGGAGCAGGATGTCCTTCTCGCGCAGCGCCGCCAGCGCCACGCTCAGCTCCTCCCCGGCCGACGCCGCCACCGGCTCCAGCGAGCTCTCCCAGAAGGTCCTGCCGAGGATCGAGGCGTGTGAGACCAGCTGGCGCTCGAACGGCTCCAGCCCGTCGAGGCGGGCCGCGAGCAGGCCCTGGACGGTGTCGGGCAGCTCGATCGTGGTGGCGGTGCCCTCCTCGGCGATCCGCTGGATCATCGCCTCGGCGAACAGCGGGTTCCCGCCGCACCGTTCGGCCAGCGCGCTCTCCTGCTCGCTGATCGCCCCGGACGCCCGCAGCAGCTCCCGGATCAGCGCCTGGGCGTCCTCCGGGGCGAGCGGTTCCAGGAACGTCACCGTCGCGGTCCGTCTCATCGTGCCCCAGCCCGGGCGCCGGCCGAGCAGCTCGTCGCGGGCCAGGCACACCTGCAAAACCGGCGCCCGCAACCAGCGGGACAGGTAGTCGATCAGGTCGAGGGTGCCCTCGTCGGCCCAGTGGATGTCCTCCCAGGCCAGCACCAGCGCCTGCTCGGCGGCCAGCGCCTCGAGCACCACGCGGACGGCTCCGAAGAAGCTCTCGCGGGCGTCCTGCTGACCCTGCTGGTCGGCGAGCGGGTCATGGGAGGGGTCGGCGGCGCCGAGCAGCCGCGCGATCGGCGCGATCCGCCGCTCCGCCTGGTCGGCCTCCTGCTCGCTCAGCAGCGCCAGCAGTCGCTCGTCGAGGCGCTCGCGGACCGTCGCGGGGTCGTCGCCTTCGGCGATCCCGCACTCGGTGCGGATCATCTCGATCAGCGGCCAGTACACGACCCCCTGGCCGAACGCCAGGCACCGTCCCCGCAGCAGCCGGTTGCCGGTGCCCTCCTCGAGCGTCCGTTCGAGCTCCCCCAGCAGCCGCGACTTGCCGACGCCCGCCTGCCCCACGATCGTGACCAGGTGCGGGGCATGCTCGCGCCTGACCCGCTCCAGCAGCCCCTTCAGGCGGGTGAGCTCCTCGTCGCGGCCGACCAGCGGCACCGAGGAGCTCACCGCCGGCGCGGTCGTCCCCTCGAGGCTCGCGATCGCCTCCGCCTCCCAGGCCGGGACACGCTCGGCCTTGCCCTTCAACTCCAGCGGCTCGAGCTCGCGGTAGCCGATCACCTTCGCCGTCAGCCGGTAGGTCCGCTCGCCCACGAGCGTGCCGCCCACGGCCGCCGCCGACTGCAGACGGGCGGCCACGTTGACGGCGTCGCCCAACACCGTGTAGGAGTCGCCGACCCGCCCCGCGAGCACCTCCCCGGTGTTCACCCCCACCCGCAGCGCCAGGTCGAACCCGAACTGGGCAGCGATGTCGCGGTTCAGCTCGGACATCGCCGCGTGCATCCCGAACGCCGCCCGGACCGCCCGCTCGGGGTCGTCCTCGTGGGCCACGGGAGCTCCGAAAACGGCCATCACGTTGTCCCCGATGAACTTGTCCACGCGACCCCCGTAGCGCTCCACCTCCTCGGCGAAGCGGTTGAGGCACCGCTCGATCAACATCTTCACGGTCTCGTGGTCGAGCCGCTCGGCGACCGATGTGTAACCGGAGAGGTCGGCGAACAGGACCGTCACGGTCCGACGCTCCTCGCTGGTGGCGGCCGGCGTGGACACCGCCGCCGCGGGCCCGCCGGCAAGGGCCGATCCGCATGCCATGCAGAAGCGGGCACCCGCGGGTGCGGCCGTGCCGCACGACGGGCAGCTGGCCGCCAGCGGGGTGCCGCAGGCCATGCAGAACGCGGCCCCCTCGGGGTTGGAGCTCTGGCAACTCGGGCACACGGAAGCCGTTTGGGCCATTTCCTAGATGATGATTGCGCGAACCGCGACCGATCGCGGGCGGCAGACCCGCAAGGCAGAGGTCCTTCGAGACCGTCGCGGGGGGGGTCGCGGCGCCTGCGGGGAGCGGGCAGATGGACGCAAATAGCGGCACCTCGGGTGCCCCGGGGGGTTGACAAGGACCATCCCCTCGGGTAGGCCTAACACGGCTGGTTAATGCAGGCGCGCGGGGGGCACTCGTGCTCGGGCCTTGCGGGGGCAAGGTCCGCTCACTCATGCGCACCATGACTCGAAAGGGAGTTCGGATGCTGCTCACGCGCGTGGTTGGTCGCATTGTCGATTGCATCGTCGAGATGATCGGGGGACGCCTCCGCGCTGTCCTGGCGGTCGCGTTCCTCGCCGCACTGATCTCGCCGGCGGCCGCCAACGCCACGATCCCGTCTGTGTTCGAAGGCAAAGTGACGTGTACCGAACAGACCAAAGGGGCCGAAATCGGCCAGCGTTGGTGCGGCAACAGCGCGGGCACGACCGTTCCCAGCTTCGACGGCACCCCGATCGACGTCTCGGTGGCCTTTCCGCCCGCCACCGGCGAAGACAACAGCTATCCGGTGATCGGCATCTACCACGGCTGGGGCAGCACCAAGATCACGCCCTCCAGCGCGATGGCGCAGCGCTGGCTGAAACTCGGTTATGCGGTCTTCAGCCAGACCGACCGCGGCTGGGGGGACTCGTGCAAGAGCTCCGAAAAAACGAAAGCCGGCTGCGAACACGGATACGTCCACCTCATGAGCAGGCGCTATGAAGTCCACGATGCCCAGTACATGCTCGGCCTGCTCGCCGACGAAGGCGTGATCAACCCGCAGGAGATCGGTGCAACGGGTGAGAGCTACGGCGGCGGCATGTCGGCGCAGCTCGGCTCGCTGAAGGACCGCGTCGAACTCGTCGACGGCGAACTCGTCCCGTGGCTCAGCCCCAAAGGCAAAGCGATGAAAATCGCGGCGACGGCGCCGGAATGGCCGTGGTCGGACCTCTCACAGTCGCTGCAGCCGAACGGCAGCAACCTCGACTACGTCGCCGAAGCTCCCTACTCGGGCATGCTCGGCAACCACGAATTCGGCATCGAGAAGCGCGCCTGGAACGAAGACCTCTACCTCGACGGACTGCTGCTCGGGGCCTACTACCAGGCAAAGCCGGAGGAACCGGAAGCGGCGCTCACCGAATGGTACGAATTCAATGCCACGGGCGGCCCCTACAACGGCAAACCGCTTGCGGTCGAGCAGGAAACGCAACTGCCCAACCACAGCCCCTACTACACGAGCCTGGCCGAGCCTCCGGCACCCGCGCTGCTCCAGAACGGCTGGAACGACGACCTCTTCCCGGTCAACGAAAGCGTCGACTACTACAACAAGGTCCGCGCGGCCTACCCTAACGCCCCGATCCAGCTGTACGGCCTCGACTACGGCCACAACCCGCGTTCGGCGACATCCCCGTCGGCGAGCGAGGTCAGCGCGCTCAACACCGCCCAGAACGAATGGTTCAAGTACTACGTCAAAGGCGAAGGCGCCGAACCGGCCCACGCCCACGGCGGCGTGACCGCCGTCACGAGTGCCTGCACGGCCGAAACCACGACCACCGGGACGGCCTCGACGGCGGCCACCTGGGCGAGCCTCTCACCCGGGGAAATCAACCTCCAGGGCGCCACCGAACAGACGATCGCGGCACCTGGGACGGCGCCGAAAACGGCCTTCACCTCCGGCACGGTCTGCACGACCGAAGCCGCCGGTGAAAACGAATCGGCGGCGACCTACAAGCTCGCCCCCGCGCCGGCGGCCGGCTTCACGATCGCCGGCTCGCCGACCGTGATCGGAGAATTCTCGACGCCGATCACCAACGACCAGGTGATCGCCCGCCTGTACGACGTCGCCGAAGGCGGCGCCGGCAAACAGAAACTGATCGGCCGCGCCATCTACCGCCCGATCAACCCGACCGGCGGCTTCACCAAGCAGGTCTTCCAGCTGCACCCGCAGGACTGGACGGTTGAAAGCGGACACGTGGTGAAGCTCGAGCTGCTGGTGCAGGACTCGACCTATGCCCGCAACTCCTCCAGCGCGACCTCGAGCGCGGCGAACATCGCCGTCAAGAACCTCGAACTGCGCCTGCCGACTCTGGAAGCGCCGGGCAGCGACGGGGGGCTCGTCGAAAAGCCGCGGGCCAAGTACCTCCCGCCGGGATACACGCTGGCACGCAACGTGGTGCCCGCGGCCCCCACGGTACCGGTGCTCTCGGGCGGCTCGAACCCGAACAACAACGGCCAGTTCACGCTCACCTGGGAAGCGACCCAGGCGGCGACCGAACCGACCTTCACGCTCGAACACAAGAACGCCTCCGGCGGCTGGAGCAGCGTCGCGAGCGGGCTCACGAGCCCGACCTACACGTTCGCCTCCGGCAACCCCGAGGGTGAAGGCACGTGGAACTACCGCGTGACCGAGAGCAACGAAAGCTCGGCCAGCGAACCGTCGCCCGAATCCGAAGCGATCAAGGTCGACGAGACCGCTCCCAACCCGCCCGCCCCGAGCGCCGACAGGGCGCCGGACTATTCCGGCGGTGGAGGCTGGTACAAGGACAGCGTCGAAGTCTCCTTCGCCTCCGGAGGGGACCCCAACCTGTCGGACGGGAGCGCCGGCAGCGGCGTCGAACCCTCCTCGATCCCGGCCGCTCAGACATTCGACACCAGCGGCGCCCACGAAGCGTGCGGGACCGAGAAGGACAAGGCCGGCAACGAATCCGCCCCGGGGTGCCTGACGGTGCAGGTCGACGCGACCCCGCCGACGCTCAAACTGAGCTGCCCGGCCACCGCGTTGGTTGGTGAAGAAGGTGTCGTAGCGAGCTTCGCGGCCTCCGACGAACAGTCCGGCCTGGCGAGCGAACCGAGCGGGACGATCCCGATCGACACCAACAGCGCGGGCAAAAAGACCGTCTCCACGACCGCCATCGACAACGTCGGCCACGAAACCACCCAGTCGTGCTCGACCGAGGTCGAATACCCGACCCCGGAGCTCCCACCCTCACCTCCGGGAGCAACCCCAACGCGAACGGCCTGTTCACGCTGTCGTGGACGGGGGCGAACCCGTTGCAGTACTTCGGGCTCACCTACACGCTCCAGCACCACGACCACAACAACCCCACGTGGACGGATGTGGCCAGCGGCATCGAAGCGCTGAGCTACGAATTCACCGGCGCCGGTGAGGAAGAAGGCACGTGGGTGTACCGCGTGCAGGGACACGACGAAGGCAACTCGCTGACGACCGAAACCTCACCTGAATCGGTCGAAATCAAGGTTGACAAGACCCCGCCGCTGGCGCCGACCGCGAGTGCCACCCGTCCGCCGGACTTTGCCGGCGACGGTGGCTGGTACAAGAACACGGTCTCGGTGTCGTTCTCCTCCAACGGGGATCCGGCGCTGGCCGACGGCAGCGAAGGCTCGGGTGTCGACCCCGCCTCGATCCCGACCGACCAGACGTTCACCGAAAGCGGCTCGCACAAAGCCTGCGGGACGGTGGCCGACAACGTCGGCAACGTGTCCTCGCCCGGCTGCCTCACGGTGCAGGTCGAGTCCACGCCCCCGAACCTCGAAGTCAGCTGCCCGGCGATGGTCGCGATCGGTGCCAGCGGGGTGGACGCGACGGTCACGGCGTCCGACTCCTACTCGGGCCTGAAAACGAACCCCAGCGGGACGGTGCCGATCAACACCAGCACGTCGGGCCTGAAGACGGTGACCGCCACCGCGGTGTCGAACGTCGGAACCGAAGTGACGAAGTCGTGCTCGACGTTCGTGGGCTACTACACGGTCATCAACGGTCCCGTCAACGGCAGACTGGTCGTCCGCAACGGAGAAGCCGTGAAGCTGGGGTCGGCGGCGAAAGTGAAGGGCACGGTCACGGTCAACCAGGGCGGGGCGCTCGACGTCGAGGGCGCAACCCTCTCGGGCGCGCTCGACGCCAGCAAGCCGGCGCTCGTGCGCGTGTGCGGAGCGAGCATCGCCAGGGCGCTGAAGGTGACCGGCTCCGCCTCGGCAGTGGTGATCGGAGACGGCACTCCCGAATGCGCCGCCGACACGGTCGGCACCGCGGCCAAGGTGACGGGCAACACGATGGGCGTGACGATCGTCGGAGACACCTTCGGCTCGTCCCTCTCGGTCGACGGCAACATGGGCGGAGCGACGGTCACGAACAACAAGGTGGCCGGCAATCTCAGCGTGCTGCGCAACAGCGGCACGGTGACCGACAAACCCAACGAAGTCGCGGGGAAGTTGAAACTGCAGTAGGGACTGCCGGGAACTGCACCGGGAGCGCGGGAGTGCGACCGGCCGGCTGGGACGCGAGGCGCCGCCGGCGCGTCAGGAGCCCGGGTACATGCCCTCGATCTCGCGCTCGTACTTCGCGGCGATCGGCTTGCGCTTGAGCTTCATCGTCGGCGTCAGCTCATCGCCCCCGGGCAGCCAGTCGCCCTCGACGATCGTGAAGCGCTTGATCTGTTCCACTTTCGCGAGCTTCTCGTTGGCGGCGTCGACGGCCTCCTGGACCGCGGCGGTGACCTGCTCGTCGCGCGCCAGCGATGCGAGATCGGTGTCGGCGATGCCATGTTTGGCCGCCCACACGGGGGCAAAGTCGGCGTCGAGCACGATCAGCGCGGTGTTGTAGTGGCGGGCGTCGCCGATCGTGCAGGCCTGGCCGATCAGCGGTGAGCTGCTCTTCAGCGTGGCCTCGATGTTGGCGGGCGACATGTTCTTGCCGGCGGCGCTGATGATCAGCTCCTTCTTGCGGTCGACGATCTTCAGGTAGCCCTCCTCGTCGAACACGCCGATGTCCCCGGTCCGCAGCCAGCCGTCGTCGGTGAAGGTCTCGGCGGTCTTCTCCGGGAGGTTGCGGTAGCCCACCATCACGACGTCGGACTTGACCAGCACCTCGCCGTCGCTGTCGAGCTTGATCTGGACCCCGGGCGCCGGAGGGCCGACGGTGCCGAGTCTGATCCTCTCCTTCGGGTTGACGGTGCCGGCGCCGCAGGTCTCGCTCATGCCCCACAGCTCGGCCAGCGGCAGGCCGATGGCGTGGAAGAACTCCAGCACCTCGACCGGCGTGGGCGCCGCGCCGACGTTGATCGCCTCCACCTGGTCGAGGCCCAACATCGCCCGCAGCCCGGAGAAGATCTCCTCGTCGGCCCGGGCGACCTCCTCGGCGAGCTCGGCGGGAACGTCTTCGTCGGCCTGTTCGAGGCGCACCTTCCTGATCGCCGCGTCGATCGCCGCCCGCGTCTTCGCCGCCTGCTCCTCGGGCTGCCCGGCGATCATCGTCTCGAGCCCGGCCTTCAGCTTCTCCCAGATCCTCGGCACCGCGAAGAACCAGCTCGGGCGCACTTCGGGCAGGTAGGAGAGCACCTGGCGGGGGTCGTCGCAGCAGGTGATCTCCAGACCGAAGACGATCGGCAGGTAGTGGTGGGCGTTGCGCTCGGCGACGTGGGCGCTGGGCAGCCACGAGATCACGCGACCGTCCTCGGGGAACGAGATCAGCTCGTCGAGACCTTCGCACGCCGCCAGCAGGTTGCGATGGATCAGCTGCACCCCCTTCGGCGGCCCGGTAGTACCGGAGGTGTAGATCAACGTCAGCAGGTCGGTCCCCCGCAGCTCGGCGACGCGGGCCTCGACGTCGAAGCCCGGGTTGGCGCCCTCGACCTCCGACAACGGGAGGGTGCCATCGGGGGCCTCGCCGTCGACGACGATCACGTGCTCGAGCTCGGGCAGCTCCTTGCGCGCCTCGAGCACCCGCGGGAGGTACTCCTGCTCGCAGATCAGGATCCTCGCCCCGGCGTCGCTGAGCAGGTAGCGGATCTGCTCCGGGGTGTAGGTGTTGTAGATCGAGAAGGGGGTGGCGCCGAGCATCATGCCGGCGAGGTCGCAGAGGTGGAACTCGGGCCGGTTGCCCAGCATCAGCGCGAGCGTGTCGCCGCGCTTCAGGCCCAGCCCGTCCAGGCCTCCGGCGAGTGCGTCGACGCGCTCGAGCAGGGCACCCCAGGTGATCGTGAAGGCGTCTTCCTTGGTGCGGATCGCGACCCGGTCGGGGCGCTCGGCGACGGTGATGCGAAATGCGTGCGCGATGGTCGGCGCTTCGGCCGCCGCCCGTGCCCTGCCGGTAGTGACTGCCGCCTCCATATCTGCTCCTCCCGGATCTCGCCTGGCCAGTGAAAACCTGCGGTCGTGCCGTCTGCCTCGATCATAGTCCCACCGGGTCGGGCTACGCTCGCGGGCCATGCCCTCGGCGCAACCCGGTTTCTGGTGGCAGTCGCTCGGATCCCCGCCGCCGGCAAGGCCCCCGCTGCGCGAGCCGCTGGAGGTCGACGTGGCGATCGTCGGAGCCGGGTACACCGGCCTGTGGACTGCCTATTACCTCAAGCGTGCGGCCCCCCGGCTGCGGGTCGCCGTGCTCGAGCGCCACCGAGCCGGGTGGGGAGCCTCGGGGCGAAACGGCGGATGGGTGTCGGGCTTCTTCGCGGGGTCCGCCCGGCGCTATCGCGAGCGCTCGGGTGACGGCGGGCTGATCGCCCTGCAGCGGGAGATGTTCGCCACCGTCACGGAGGTGGGCGCCTTCCTGCGCGAGCACGATCTCGACGCCGACTACCTCGAGAGCGGGCAGCTCGGGGTGGCGATCGGCGGCGCCCAGGCCGCCCGCCAGCGTGAGCTCCTGCGAGCGGCGCGCGAGCGAGGGATCGGCGAGGAGGACCTCCGCGGGCTGTCGCGGGCGGAGCTGCAGGCGAGGGCGCGCGTGCGAGGCGCCTCGGCGGCGACGTTCACCCCACACGTGGCGAGGGTCAACCCGGCGAAGCTGGTGAGCGGCCTCGCCGCCACCGTGGAGTCGCTGGGGGTGAGGGTCTACGAGCACACGCCGGTGCTCTCGATCGGCCCTCACCTGGCCCTCACTCCCGTGGGCCCGGTTCGCGCCGGGTGGGTGGTGAGGGCGACCGAGGGCTACACCGCCTCGCTGAGGGGCCAACGCCGGATGCTGGTGCCGATCAACAGCTCGATGATCGTCACCGAGCCGCTACCCGAACAGGCGTGGTCGCAGATCGGGTGGTCCGGAGCGGAGCTGCTCGCCGACGAAGCCCACGTGTACGCGTACCTGCAGCGGACGGCCGACGGTCGGATCGCGATCGGGGGACGGGGCGTCCCCTATCGCTTCGCCTCGCGTACGGATCGCCGCGGGGAGACGGCGAGGCGCACGGTCAGGGCCCTGACGGCGAAGCTCGCCGAGATGTTCCCGCCCGCCGGGGAGGTCGCGATCGCCTGCGCCTGGTCGGGGGTCCTCGGGGTGGCCCGCGACTGGTGCGTGTCGGTCGGCGCCGACCCCGCCGCCGGGGTCGCCTGGGCGGGCGGCTACGTGGGCGAGGGGGTGGCGGCCTCGAACCTCGCGGGGCGCACGCTTCGCGACCTGGTGCTCGCCCGGGACACCCCCCTGACGAGGCTTCCGTGGGTCGGCGGGGCGCCTCGCAGGTGGGAGCCCGAGCCACTCCGCTGGACGGCGATCAGGGGCACCTACGGGCTCTACCGCCTGGCCGACCGCGGAGAGGGCATGACGGGGCGGCCCTCGCGGGGAGCTGCGCTGCTGGATCGGCTCACCGGCCGCTCGTGAGCCTCACCGGCCGCTCTCGAGCAATACCATCGACGGCCGTCGATGTCCTTCCAGACGCTGATCTACGAGCGCAATGACCGGGTTGCAAGGATCACCCTCAACCGCCCCGAGCGTCTCAACACGATCGTGCCGCCGATGCCCGACGAGCTCCAGGCGGCGGTCGAGCAGGCGGTGGCGGACGAGCAGGTGGGGGTGATCGTGCTCAGGGGCGCCGGACGCGCCTTCTGTGCCGGCTTCGACTTCGGCGAGGGCTTTCACCACTGGGACGAGATGCTCACGACCGACGGCCGCTGGGACCCGGGCAAGGACTTCATCGGGGCGACCACCGCCAGCCTCGGCCCGGTCCCCAAGTTCATGAGCCTGTGGCGCTCACCCAAGCCGGTGATCGCCCAGGTACACGGGTGGTGCGTGGGCGGCGGGAGCGACATGGCGCTATGCGCGGACCTCGTGATCGCCAGTGAGGACGCGCGTATCGGCACCCCCTACTCCCGCGCCTGGGGCTGCTACCTGAGCGGGATGTGGATCTACCGGCTCGGGCTGACGAAGGCCAAGGAGTACGCCCTCACCGGCAAGCCCCTGTCGGGCCTGCAGGCGGCCGAGGTCGGGCTGATCAACGCGGCCGTCCCGTTCGAACACCTCGAGGCGACGGTGGCCCGCGAAGCGGAGCGGCTGACGAGCCTGCCCCCGGCGCAGCTCGCGGCGATGAAGCTGATCGTCAACCAGGCCTACGAGAACATGGGCCTTGCCAGCACCCAGCTGCTCGGCCCGGTGCTCGACGGCCTGATGCGCAACATCCCCGAGGGCTTGGAGTTCGTGGAGACCGCCGAACGAGAGGGGGTCGAGCGGGCGATCGCCGGCCGTGACGGACCCTTCGGTGACTACAGCCAGGCGCCCCGCTCCGAACAGCCGAACCCGGCCAACGTGATCGAGCCCTAACTACTCACGGCTCGAGCCCGACGAGCCGGAACGCCGTCGCGCGGTCGGCGCAGAACGTGATCTCGGCCACCTTGCCGTCGCGGACGGTCCAGATCGCCGCGGCCGAGTCCGCGATCTCGTGTTCCTCGCCGGTGCGGGTGCCGAAATCGCGGACGAGCACCAGCACCCGCTCTCCGATGTCGGCCAGGTCCTCGATTTCGGTTCTGTAGCTCGCCCACGGCGATAGCCACTCGAGCCACAGGTAGCGCAGTCCCTCCAGGCCCTCGAAGATTTCGCCGTCGCCTTCGAGGTAGCCATGGGCGGCACATCTGAAGCCCGGGGCGAGCACCGGCGCGAACGCCGCGGCGACAGCGGCCCAGCGACTCTCATCGCGGAAGCTCTGCGCCAGGTCCGTGCCGGGGGGCGGGTGCAGCGAACGCACGAGCTCGACGTTGGCCGCGGACACGGCTACTCCCGGATGGGACGGGCGGGCTTGACCGCCCCGTAGCGCGCGTAGTGGCGCTCGGGGATGTCGTCGGGGTCCTTGTACCAGTACCACGTGCATGGGTCCTTGGAGTAGTCCCCCGGAGGGTCGCACGGATACAGCGGGTGGCCGGACCACTGGATCGGCAGCGACTCGTTCATGAAGCTGCAGTGGGTGCAGTACAGGGGGAACTCCCGGCGTTCGAAGGACCAGTCGTGGGGCTCACGGGTGAGCCCGCCGTCGGGGAGGCCCTCGTAGGCCCCGTTTCGCACCAGCCGCTGGCCCGAGCCGCACGGGTTCATCGTGAAGGTGACCTTCTCGTCGTCCTCGCTGATCTGGAAGGCGCCCGGGTTGGGGCCGACCCCCGAGCACGAGTGGGCCCGCCACGTCGCCGCCAGCAGACCCACCAGCTCGCGACGGTCGAGCTCCTCGATCGCGTCGTGGTGATGACGCCAGCCGCGGTTCATGCTCTGCTCCCACGCCTCACCCACGGCCTCCTCGCCGAGTCGCTGCTGGATGAAGGAGACGAGGTCGAGCACGCCCGCGGCCATCAGGTCGTGGAGCATCTGCCACTCGTGCTTCATCTCCGTGCACAGGCGCCTGGCCGCCTCGAGGTCGCCGGCGTCGATCGCCTCGACGGCGCGGTCCATCGTGGGGCGGGAGAGTTGTTCGAGCTGCTCTTCTGAGAACCAGCGGTCTGTCATCTTTCCTCCTTCGATGATCGGCGGGGCCACAGCCGGGGGAGGGACAGTTTGACCGAGCGACGCAGAGCGCTGGTGACCGGCGCGGCGCGGGGGATCGGCGCGGCGATCGTCGGGCGCCTGTGCGACGACGGACTGGAGGTGCTGACGCTCGATCTGCGTGAGGGGTGCGATCTGCAGCTCGACGTCGCCCGGGAGCCGTTCCCGGACCTCGGCCGGATCGACGTGTGCGTGGCCAACGCCGGCCTCACCACCACCATCGCGCCCTCCCATCGGATGACGCCTGAGCAGTGGCAGCAGGACATCGACGTCAACCTCACGGGCTGCTTTCGCACCGTTCAGGCCTGCCTCGCGGGCATGCGCGAGCGCCGTTATGGGCGCATCGTGGTGATCTCGAGCGCCGCCGCCGTCGGGGGCCTCCCGGGACAGGTCGCCTACGCCGCCTCGAAGGCCGGCCAGCTGGGCCTGGTGAGGACGATCGCCGGCGAGAACGCGTCGTTCGGGATCGCCGCCAACGCGATCCTCCCCGGCCTCGTGGCGACCGAGCAGGTCCTCGCGATGCCCCAGGAGGTCCGCGAGCGGGTACTGGGGGCGCTCCCCAGCGGCCGCCCGGTGGAGCCCCAGGAGATCGCAGCCGCCGTGTCCTTCCTCGCCAGCGAGGAGGCCGGCCAGGTCACCGGGCAGGCGATCGTGATCGATGGGGGAGCTTCGCTGACGCAGGTGTCGCTCGGCTCCTCCGGACGCTAGATTCGCCCAAACTGCGGCCACCCGAGCGCTCAGGCCGGCAACCCGCGCCTTGGGGGCTTGACAATCCTCATAAAGCTGATAGCTTTTGTCATAGAGCGATGAACAGCGTCCTCGCCCAGCCCCCCGACTCCAAGCCCCCTCGAGTCGTGCGGGCCTTCCCAGGCCCGCCAAGCGGGGACGTCGTGAACGCTCCAAATGATCCATCCCCTCCCTCCCGGGGGCGGCGCCTCAGCCGTCACCGGGAACTCCCTCGGAGCTGGCGGGCCAGGTACGACCTGGCCCGCCAGGCCTCCTTCGTCCGCTCCCTGGGACGGGTATGACGCTTGTCGCGATAGCCGCCCTCTGGCTCCTCGTCGTGCTGGTCGTGCTCTCGCTGTGCCTCGTGGCCGCCGGTCGCCGCGGGGTCGGGCAAATCCGCTAGGCCCCACAGAGCGGGCAGGCCGGGCAGGCCCGAGAGGCCGCGAACTCGCGGCTCGCCCTCCAGGCCTCATGCGAGGACCCCAGCCGGATCAGCGACGACCCTAGAGCCCGATGAGCGCGGTGACCGGACTGGTCGCCGAGCTCGAGCCGGCGACGTTTTTCGCCGTTACGATCACGTCGAGGGTGAGGCCGACGTCGAGGCCCACCAGTTTGAACGTCGAGCTCGTCGCTTCCCCGATGTTCGCGCACGATTTCCCGAGCGCGCTGCACAGCTGCCACTGATACGTGTAGCTGATTTGTTCGCTACCCGACCAGGTCCCGGGGTGGGCTGTCACCAGCTGCCCGCTGAGGAGGCTGCCGGTGATCGAGGGAAGAACTTCGTCGGACGGGACGATGCCGGCGATCTCACCGCTCACGGCGCTGCTCGCCGAACGCGAGCCCGCCACGTTGGTCGCCGTCACGACCACCTTCACCGTGTCCCCGATCAGCCCCGAGAGCAACGTCAGCGTCGAACCAGTCGCTTTCGAGATTTCAGAGCATTTTTCGCCCGCCGCGTTGCACTCGAACCACTGATACGCGTAGCTGACCGGTTCCGAACCCGACCACGAACCCGGTTCCGCGCTCAGAACCTGCCCTTCGACAAGGCTCCCCACGATCGACGGAGCCTTCGTGTTCGACGGCAGGATCCCATCGACGACGCCGCTCACGGCACTAGCTTCCGACCGCGACCCCGCGACGTTCGTGGCCGTCACGACGACCTTCACCGTGTCGCCGATCAGCCCCGAGAGCAACGTCAGCGTCGAACCCGTCGCTTTCGAGATTTCAGAGCATTTTTCGCCCGCCGCGTTGCACTCGAACCACTGATACGCGTAGCTGACCGGTTCGCTACCCGACCACGAACCCGGTTCCGCGCTCAGAACCTGCCCTTCGACAAGGCTCCCCACGATCGACGGAGCCTTCGTGTTCGACGGCAGGATCCCATCCACGACGCCGCTCACGGCACTCGCTTCCGACCGCGAGCCCGCGACGTTCGTCGCTGTCACGACGACCTTCATGGTGTCCCCGATCAGGCCCGACAACAACGTCAGCGTCGAACCAGTCGCTTTCGAGATTTCAGAGCATTTTTCGCCCGCCGCGTTGCACTCGAACCACTGATACGCGTAGCTGACCGGTTCGCTACCCGACCACGAACCCGGTTCCGCGCTCAGAACCTGCCCTTCGACAAGGCTCCCCACGATCGACGGAGCCTTCGTGTTCGACGGCACGATCCCATCCACGACGCCGCTCACGGCACTCGCTTCCGACCGCGAGCCCGCGACGTTCGTCGCTGTCACGACGACCTTCATGGTGTCCCCGATCAGGCCCGACAACAACGTCAGCGTCGAACCAGTCGCTTTCGAGATTTCAGAGCATTTTTCGCCGGCGGCATTGCACTCGAACCACTGATACGCGTAGCTGACCGGTTCGCTACCCGACCACGAACCCGGTTCCGCGCTCAGAACCTGCCCTTCGACAAGGCTCCCCACGATCGACGGAGCCTTCGTGTTCGACGGCACGATCCCGTCCACGACGCCGCTCACGGCACTCGCTTCCGACCGCGAGCCCGCGACGTTGGTAGCCGTCACCACGACCTTCACCGTGTCGCCGATCAGGCCCGAGAGCAACGTCAGCGTCGAACCCGTCGCTTTCGAGATTTCAGAACATTCTTCCCCGGCCGCGTTGCACTCGAACCACTGGTACGCGTAGCTGATCGGTTCCGAGCCCGACCACGAACCCGGTTCCGCTTTCAGGACCTGACCTTCCAGCAGGCTCCCGAGGATCGACGGAGCTTCTGTGTTCGACGGCAGCAGCCCGTCGACGACGCTCGTGGGCGAACTCGTAGCCGATGTGCTGCCCGCCGCGTTGGTGGCCGTCACCACCACCTCCACCGTGTCCCCGATCAGCCCGGAGACCAGTTTCAGCGTGGAGCCGGTCGCTTTCGAGATTTCAGAGCATTCGCCGCCCGCCGCGTTGCACTCCAGCCACTGATACGCGTAGCTGATCGGTTCCGAGCCCGACCACGAACCCGGTTCCGCGCTCAGCAGCCGGCCGTCCAGCAGGTCCCCGACGATCGAGGGCAGCCCGAGGTCGACGGGCAGTAGCGCTCCCACGACCGGGGTCTGCGTGGAGCTCGCGGTGGCGGTCCCGAGGTCGTTGGAAGCGGTCACCTTGACGATCATCGACTCGGCGACGTCCGCCGCTTCGAGGGTGTAGGTCGCCGCCGTGGCGCCCGCTATGACTTCGCAGACGGAAGTCAGGGGACTGCAGCGTTCCCATTGGTAGTGGTAGGCGATCGGCGGGGTGCCCGCCCACACGCCAGGGTTGACTGCGAGCTTGACCCCTTCCTGGAGGTCGCCTTCGATCGCCGGCGGCTCCAGATCCAGCGGAGATCCGGGCAGGATCTTCCTGGTCGGATGGGAGGTCACGGAGGTGCTCCCCCCGGGCGTGGTCGCCGTCACGATCGACCGTAGTCGCTTGCCGATGTCGGCGGTGATCGCCCGGTAGGTGGAGTTTTCCGCGCCGGAGATCAGGGTGCAGGAGCCGTGGGCTCGTTCGCACACCTCCCACTGGTAGGAGAAGGTCGGTTTGGCCACGGACTTCCAACGGCCTTCGCCCACGGTCAATAGGCGGCCGTCTTCGAGAGACCCTGTGATCTTCGGGGCCGCCCGATGTTTCGGCGGGGCTTCGGCGCGTGCCTGGGGCGCCACCAGGAGGCTCGCGGCGAAGACTGCGAGCACGGCGGCCAGTTGGGCCCCGCGCAACCCGATTGCGGTGTTCAGCGCTCCCCGACGCGTCGTCTGCATTGCTCCCCGTCCCCCGCTCCGTTCTTGCTGCGGATACAACTTACGCGTGTCTGGTACCCCTCTTCGCAGGCTTGCAAACGTCGCGAGAAGATCGTGCGGTCATTCCGTCCAGAACGTCCCGGCGGTACCGAATCGATGCCGCGTGGGAGGGGTTACCGGGGCTAGTTGACCGCCCGCAGAGCCGCGCGACCGCTCGGCCGCCAAGCGATCAGAGTTGCGGAAAAGGAGAAGACAGGAAATGACCGTGAAGAAGCAGGCCGTGGCGCTCGCGGCGCTCATGATGCTCGTGTGCCTCTCCGTCCCGGCTCTGGCCGGCGCGCGCGCCGGCGCCGGGCGGCGAGCGATCGAACGAGCCGAAAAACGCCACCATCGGAGCGCCTCCCCGACCGGCTGCAAACTGACGATGAACGCCGAGCCGCGGACGATCACCAGCGGCGAAACGCCGGAGTTGTTCGGCCGGCTCCACTGCTCCGAAGCAAGCGCGGCGGCCAGCCAGACGGTGACGCTGTACGGCCGCTCGACCGGCCAGGCCAACAAAGCCGTCGGCACCGCGGCGACCGACGCCACGGGCTACTACCTGCTGGTGGCGCCCGCCCCGACGGCCGACACCGTGTACTACGCCACGGCCGCGGGAGCGACGAGCCCCTCGAAGGCCGTCAGGGTCTCCCCCGAGGTCACGATCCAGGGGCCGGCCGAAACGAGTGCGCTGCTGACCGGCGTCAGGAGCCGGGTCACGTTCAGCGGCACTGTCAGCCCCACCGACGCCGGCGCCGAGGTGGTCCTCCAACGCGAGCAGGCGATCGCCAAGGAAGAATGGCATCCGATCCAGCGCGGGATCGTCGCTGCGGACGGCGCGTACTCCTTCGTGCACGTGTTCTCGATCCCCGGCGACGCCAACATCCGCGTGGTGGTGCGTCCGCACCGGGGTCTGTCGGCGTTCGGCGCCTCGACGCCGCTCTCGTATGTGATCAGCCAGCGCCAGAACCCGCTGTTGACGCTGGTTCCGACCGGCTCGGGTGCCACGAGCGACCCGATCCTCTACGCCCAGACCATCACCCTCCACGGCGTGTTGGCGAACGGTGCCGGCCAGACCATCACCCTCGAGGCGCGCTCCAAGACGGGTCAGTTCGCGATCGCCGGCACGACCGTCGCCGGCGCCGGCGGGGCCTACAGCTTCATGCAGGCGCCCCAGCAGAACACGGCGTACAAGGTGCTGGGCGGCGGACGCCACTCGGCGACCGTCTTCGAGGGCGTGAAATACACGCTCACGGCGGGGGTCTCCGCCGCCACCGTCGAGGCGGGCCAGTCGTTGACCTTCTCGGGCACCGTCACGCCGTTCCGCGAAGGCCACGTCGTGTATCTCGAGCGCCAGAACGCCAACGGCGGCGGCTACCACGTCGCCCAGGTGGGCACGCTCACCCCCGGCCCCGGCACCAGCGGGAGCTACTCGATCACCCACGTCTTCTTCGGCATGGGCAAGCAGGTGCTGCGGATCAAGGTCCCCGGCGACCCTGACAACGAGGGCATCGCCAGCGCTCCGTTCACGATCGAAGTGACCCCCTCCCCGGCCGCTGCGCTGCGCACCATCCCGCCGGAACGGCTGCCGGGCGAAGGCAGCATCTAGGGCCGAACGCCGGCTCGAAGGCGCTCACGTGGAGCGGGAAACCGCCCGCTCCACGTCGTCCAGGCGGGTCAGGCGAGGGGCCCTACGCCACGCGCGCGAGCCCCTTCTAGGGCCTTCTAGGCCGCGACAGCCCGTGACTGGAGGTGGGCGCCGACCTTGCGCTTGACGCGCTGGAGGGCGTTGTCGACGGTCTTGGTGTCGCAGGAGAGCCGCTCGCCCGCCTGCTCGTAGGAGTAGCCGTCCAGGTACAGCGACAGGACGCGACTCTCGAGCTCCGACAGCGCTGACGACAGGCAGCCGACGAGCGAGCGCAGCTCCTCGGAGGAGATCACCTGGTTGACGGGGTCGTGGACGGTCGGGCCGGGGAGCATCTGGTCGAGCGTCGGGACGTCTTCGCCGGCGCCCGCCGGGGTGGACGAGAACGACACGTACTGGTTCAGGGGGCTGTGCTTGTTGCGGGTGGCCGTCTTCACGGCCGTGATGATCTGGCGGGTGATGCACAGCTCGGCGAAGTTGCGGAAGCTGGACTCGCGGTCGTTGCGGAAGTCGCGGATGGCCTTGTAGAGGCCCACCAGGCCCTCCTGGATGAGGTCTTCGGAGTCCCCCCCGGCGAGGAAGTAGGAGGAGGCCTTCAGGCGGACGAAGCCGTAGTAGCGGCGGACCAGACGGTCGTAGGCGTTCCGGTCACCCTGCTTGGCCAAGGCGATGAGAAATTCGTCCTCAACCTTAGGTTCAGGGTTGTGCGTCTGGGAGATCCTGGCCACGAGCTGTTCCTTTCTCCAGCCCGTGTTTACTGGCTGGATCGCTCAGTGGCGCACTCCTCCCCTGGCGCCAAATCATATGAAATTCCTAAAGTTGTCTAAACCTTAGGTTCAGCCTTACTTCAGGTTACGTTCGCATACTTATGTAGCGTTGTCAAGACTTGCGGAGCGGTTCTGCAAGATCTCGTACAGCAGCGCGGCGGCCGCTGCGGCCACCCCCAGCGACTCGATCCGCCCCCGCTGGGGCAGCGCGATCAGCTCGTCGCAGGCACTGGCCACGCGGGGTCGCAGCCCCCTGCCCTCGCTGCCGAGCACGAGCACCACACCCCCACCGCCGTAGTCGGGCCGGTCGTATGGCACCGGGACGCGCTTCCCCTCGACACCCGGGGCGCTGGCCCCGTAACACCAGAAACCCGCCTCGCGTGCCTCCCGCAAGGCGTCGGCCACGTTCCGGACACGGGCCACGGGAAGGTGCTCCACGGCCCCCGCCGACGCCTTGCACACCGCCGGGGTGACCTCGGCGGCGCGGCGCTCGGGGATCAGGACCCCGTCGGCGCCGGCACACTCGGCGGTGCGGCAGATCGACCCCAGGTTCTGAGGATCCTGGACCTGGTCGAGGGCCACCAGCACCCCCCCGCCGCCGCTCAGGAGCCGCTCGGGAGATGCGTACGGATAAGGACCCGCCTGCGCGCACACCCCCTGGTGAGCACCCGAGCCGCAGCGACGCTCGATCTCCTGTGCCCCCACGACCTGGAGCGGCCGTTCCCGCAGCCATGGCTCGCGGGCCGTCGTGGCCGTGGCCCAGATCTCCCCCACGCTCCCCGCCCGCCGCCCGCGCAACAGCTCGCGCACCGGGTTGCGCCCGTACACGATCACGGCCGGATCAGCTCCGGCCCCTCCGGTCCGTCGCGCACCTCCCATCCCCGCTGGCGGAGCTGCGCGCGGAAGCGGTCGGCCGCCTCGAAGTCGCGCTCCCCACGGGCCCGCTCGCGCTCCGCCAGCAGGGCGAGGGCCTCAGGATCGGCAGCGGCGCCGTCGCCGCCCTGCAGCGCCTCCAGCTCGCCAAGGCCGAGCACGCCGAGCATCTCGCGCAGGTCGGTGTCCCCGACGCCCTCTCCGCGCCGGTTCGCCTCCCTGATCCACCCCTCCATCGCGGCCAGCGCCGCCGGTGTGTTGAAGTCGTTGGCCAGGGCCGCGAAGAACTCGCGCTTGTACTCCGCCATGTCCGGCGGGCTGGGCTGCCCCGCGTCGAGCCGTCGCAGCACCTCCCGGATCCGCCTCACCCGCCTGGCGGCGTCCTCGAGCTGGGCCTCGGAGAACGCCAGCGGCTGGCGGTAGTGGCCGGAGACCAGATACATCACCAGGGTCGAGGGCTCATGGCCAGCGAGCAGCTCGTGCAGGGGGGCGATGTTGCCGGCCGACTTGGCCATCTTCTCCCCCGTCAGCTGCACCATCCCGTTGTGCATCCACAGCCGGGCCAGCTCCCGCCCGCGCGCGGCCCGCGTCTGGGAGGCCTCGTTCTCGTGGTGGGGGAACAGCAGGTCCGAGCCCCCGCCGTGGATCTCGAAGCCGTCGCCGAGCAGCTGCTCGGCCATCGCCGAGCACTCGATGTGCCAGCCCGGCCGGCCGGCCCCCCAGGGCGACTCCCACCAGGTGTCCTCGCCCTCCTTGCGCGCCTTCCAGAGGGCGAAGTCGAGCGGGTCCCGCTTGCGCTGGGCGCCCTCCACGCCCTCGCCCTGGTCCATGTCCTCGAGCCGGCGGTGGGAGAGGCTCCCGTAGTCGGGGTCCGAGCGTACCCGGAAGTAGACGTCGCCGTCGACGGCGTAGGCGTGATCCTGCTCGACCAGCGCGGCGATGTAGGCGATGATCGCGTCCATCGTCTGGGAGGCCAGCGGCTCGTGGTCGGGGCGCCCGAGGCCGAGGGCGTCGGTGTCGCGGCGGTAGGCGGCGATCATCCGCTCGGCCAGCTCGGCGCTGGGTTCGCCGGCCTTCAGCGCGGCGTCGTAGATCTTGTCGTTGACGTCGGTGATGTTGACCACCAGGCGGACGTTGTAGCCCTCGTGCACGAGGAACCGCCGCAGCAGGCTGAAGACCACGAACGGGCGGGCGTTGCCCACATGGATGCGCCCGTACACGGTCGGCCCGCAGGCGTAGATCCCGAGGATCCCCTGCTCGGGGCCCCGCAGCTCCCGCAGCTCGCCGCTGCGGGTGTCGTGGATCACGATCCCGCTCACCGGTCCCGCCCCCCCCTGCGGGCGGGGCCGACCGTGGCGACCGCCAGCGCGGCAACGCCTTCGCGGTTGCCGACGAAGCCCATCCCCTCGGAGGTCGTCGCCTTCACGTTCACCCTCCCGCTCTCGAGCCCGAGCGCGTCGGCCAGGCGCCGGCGGATCTGCTCGCGGTGGGGCGCGATCGGCGGCGCCTCGATGATCACGGTGCAGTCGACGTTCACCGGGGCCAGCTCGCGCTCGTCCAGCAGCCCCACCACCGCCCTCAGCAGCTCGATCGAGTCGGCGCCCCGCCAGCGCTCGTCGGTGTCCGGGAAGTGCTGGCCGATGTCCCCCATGCCCGCCGCCCCCAGCAGCGCGTCGGTGAGGGCGTGCGCCATCACGTCGGCGTCGGAGTGACCTTCAAGGCCGCGGTCGTGTTGGATCTCCACCCCACCGAGGACCAGCGGGCGGCCCTCCACCAGACGGTGGCAGTCGTAGCCGATACCGACGAGCGTCAAGGCGCCTTACCCGGTGCGCTGCTCGGCCCCGACGGGAGCCATCGTGCGAACCCGGCCCTCGAAGCGGGCGAGCTCCCCCACCCCGAGGCGGGCGAGCAGCTCCAGCGCGAGGTCGTAGCCGCTGCCGACGTCCGCCGGACGGTGGGCGTCGCTCGAGAGGGCCACGGGGACGCCCGCCCCCACGCACAGCTCGAGGAACGCCGGCGCGGGGTACAGCTCGCCGGCCGGCTTTCGCAGGCCGGCGGTGGAAAGCTCCACCGCCACGCCGGAATCGGCGAAGGCTTCCACCGCGGGCTCGTAGTAGCGGCGCAGGTCCCCGGCCGGGACGCGACGGGGGTCGCCCCAGTACTTGACCAGGTCCGGGTGGGCGATGATGTCGTACAGGCCGCTGGTGGCGCTGGCGGCGATCGTCTCGAAGTACCGCTGCCAGACCTCCTCCGGGGGGCGCGCGGCGATCCCCTCCCAGATGCTGAACTCGTCCATGTCCAGGGCCCCGTCGCCGAGGAAGTGGACCGAGCCCACCACGTAGTCGAACGGTCGGCCCTCCAGCAGCGAGGAGATCTGCTGCTCGCGCCCGGGGATGAAGTCGACCTCCAGGCCCAGCCGCAGGTCGGTGTGGTCCCTGACCGCCTCGCAGTAGGCGTCGAGGTCGTCGTGGGCGTAGCGTTGCCACAGCGGGTGGCGCCAGACCTCGAGCGCCTGGGAGAAACGGTAGACGTGCTCCGAGACCCCGAGCTCGTCGATGCCACGCTCCCGTGCCACCTCGCGGTAGCGCTCGGCGTTGGCCGCGGAGTAGTAGTCCTCGGCGCCCGCGTCGGGGTCGTCGGGGCGCAGATGCAGGTGCAGGTCGGTGAGCACGGCCTCGTGCGATTCAATCAGGAGCGGCGGATCCGGATGGCCGCCGGGACAGCAGCAGCTCGGCCAGCCGCAGGTCGCGCGGGGTCGTGACCTTCAGGTTCTGCTCCTCGCACTCGACCACCGCCACGGTGCCCCCGAGGCGCTCCACCAGCCAGGCGTCGTCGGTGGCTCGGGCGAGCTCCTCCGGCCCGGCGGCGAGCGCCCGCTCGAGCGCGCTGCGGCGGAAGACCTGCGGCGTCTGGATCGCCCACAGGCTGGCGCGGTCGACGGTTTCCAGCACCCTCCCGTCGGCGTCGGCGCGCTTGATCGTGTCGCTGACGGGGGCGGCGGCCACGGCCCCGTCGAGGGTGGGATCGCCCGCCACCACCGCCAGCACCCGTTCGGCCACGGCCGGATCCAGCAGCGGGCGGGCGGCGTCGTGGACCAGCACGGGGTCCCCCGGCCCCGCCGCGGCCAGCGCCAGGCGCACCGACTCCGACCGCACGGCGCCCCCGCGGACGCCCGTCACACCCTCGGGTGGACCCGCGCCGGGCGGGAGCGAGACGACGATCTCCTCGATCGCCGCCACCCGCCGTAGGGCATCGATGCTCCACTGCATCATCGGCCTGCCATACAGCGGCACGAGCGCCTTGGGGACGCTCGCCCCGAGCCGCTCGCCGCTGCCGGCAGCGACGATCAGGGCGACTGCCATCTGCTACGGGGCACTCGCGCACGCGGCAGACCTGGAGCTGCCGCGTGCGTGAAAGCCTCGCTACTTCGCGCCGGCCATCGCCAGCTGCTGGCTGGCCGAATCCGCGAGCAGTTCGTCGAGATAGTTCTCGGCCTCTTCCTCGTCCTTGTCGAGCGCGTACATCAGCTCCGACGCGAGGATCTTCTTGGTGCGCGTGAACATCTGCTTCTCGCCGGTCGAGAGGCCCTTCTCGCTCTCGCGCAGCGAGAGGTTGCGAACGACCTCGGCGAGCTCGTAGATGTCACCGGTTTTGATCTTGTCGCGATTGTGCTTGAAGCGGCGGTTCCAGTTCTTGGGCATCTCCGAGACTTCGTCCCGGAGCACGTCAAGGACTTTCTTGACGGTCTCCTCGTCGATCACCCTCCGGAGTCCCGCCAGGGCGGCGTTTTCGGTGGGGACCCGCACGGTCATGTCGTTGTGGAGGATCTTGATGGTGAGGTACTCGCGCCGCTCACCCAGGATTTCCATGTCCTCCTTCTTCATCACCTTGCCCGCCCCGTGGTGCGGGTACACGACGTGGTCTCCCAGCTCGAACTCGATGTACTCCACCTCGCGCGTCTGCACGAGGTCCTCGTTGAGTACTGCTTCGTCAGTGTCTCGTACTGGAATGGGGGTACCTCCTTTGCCAGGGCGGCCCGGGGGCCGCCTTTGATCTAAGTCTGTAGGTAGCGGTCCACGAGGTTCAGCTCCTGCAACCGGCGCAGGCCCTCGCGGATGTCCTTGGCCCTGATCTCGCCGACGCCCTCGATCGCCTCCAGCTCGGAGTCGCTGGCGGCCAGCAGCTCGTCGAGGCCGCCGAACTCCGCCACGATGCTCGTGACGACCAGCTTCGGCAGTCTCGGGATCCGCCCCAGCACGCGGTAGCCGCGGGGCGAGACCGGGTAGTCGAGCGTGTTCAGCTTGCGGTCGTAGCCGAGCAGCTCCGCCAGGCGCCCGAAGTCGAGCAGGTCCTGGTGGGCGAGCCTGCCGATCTCCTCCAGGGCGAGGGCGAAAACCTCATCGGAGGCGTCGGCGAGGTAGTCGCGCACGAGCGCGGACTTCTCGGCGGCCGCCCCCACCATGGTCTCCTCGAGCTGCATCTCGATCAGGCGCCCCTCGCTGCCGAGCTCGACGATGTAGCGCTCGATCTCGACCGCCATGCGGGTCACCAGCTCCGAGCGCTGGAGCACCGTCAGCACGTCGTGGAGGGTGGCCCCGCCCTCGAACTCGAGCGCCGTCAGGCGGGTCGCGACCTGGTCCAGGCGGCTGCGGAACTTGTCGAGCGTGGCGAGCGCCTGGTTGGCCTTGGCGAGCACCACCGGGATGTCCTCGAGGATGTACTTGACCCCGTCCACGTACACCGACACCACGTCCCGGCGCTGGGAGACGGCGATCACCAGCGCGTCGGTCTGCTTGGACACGCGCTCGGCGGTGCGATGGCGGGTGCCGGTCTCGTGCGAGAGGATCGTGGGGTCCGGCATCAGCTGGACGTTGGCCATCGTCACCTTGGTGGCGTTGGCGTTGAGGATGATGGCCCCGTCCATCTTCGCCAGCTGGTAGAGGAACGCCGGCGTGTAGTCGATGTCGAGCTTGATCCCGCCGGAATTCAGGAAGCTGAGGTCTTCCGGCTCTCCGATCACGATCAGGCCACCGCTGCGGGCGTGGAGGATGTTCTCGATCCCCTCCCGCAGGGCCGTTCCGGGCGCGATCATCTCCAGCGCCCGCATCAGTCCCGGATCCGGTCTTACCTCATTGTCGAGATCTTCTCCGGACCGCGGTGCCACGGTGCTTAATTCTAGGACATCTGCCATTTAGGCCGCGCCTAGGTGGCGCCCCGGCCGGCCCCGCCAGGCCGCCCGGGGGCAAGGTTTCTGCGCTCAGGCGGCAAGCGCGCGAGCGCCCTGCGGGCCGTCCGTGGAGCGCTCGGCGGTCGCGCCCTGCGAGCCGAGCGCCAGTCCCAGAGCCGTCCGCAGCGTGGCTGCCTCGCGGGCGCCCGAACCGCTGCCCGGGGGCGCGATCACGCCCTCCAGGCCGTGCCGAGCGGCCTCCTGCAGGCGCCGCTCGGGGTGGCCCACCCAACGCAGCTCGCCCGTCAGGCCGAGCTCCCCGAAGCAGGCCCGGGGGGCGCCCGCCAGGGGCCGCCCCTGGGCCGCGCTGGCGACGGCCAGGGCCACCGCCAGGTCGGCTCCCGGCTCCTCGAGGCGAACCCCGCCGACGACGTTCACGAACACGTCGCAGGAGCCGGTCCGCACGGCGCCGTGACGGGCGAGGATCGCCAGCACCAGGGCCAGGCGGTTGCGATGCAGCCCGGAGACCACCCGCCGGGGCTGCTCGAGCTCGGACGGGGCCACCAGCGCCTGGACCTCCACCAGCAGCGGCCGCGACCCCTCCATCGTCGCCAGCACGACCCCGCCCGCTGCACTTGTGGCATCCGCCACGAAGCGGGCCGAGGCGTCGAGCACCTCCACCAGCCCGTCCTGGCGCATCTCGAACAGGGCCGCCTCACTGGTGGATCCAAAGCGGTTCTTCAGCGCCCTCAGCTCGCGATAGGGCCGCTCGCGCTCGCCTTCGAACTGCAGCACGCAGTCGACCATGTGCTCGAGCACCCGTGGTCCCGCCAGCGCCCCCTCCTTGGTGACATGGCCGACGAGGATCACTGCCGTGCCCTGCTCCTTGGCCGTCCGCAGCAGGCGGGCGGCGACCTCGCGGACCTGGCCCACGGTGCCCGGCGCTCCGCCGAGCTCGGCGCAGGCGAGGGTCTGGACAGAGTCGATCACGCAGGCCTCCGGACGGCGCTCGTACAGCACGTCGAGCACCCGCTCGAGCCCCGTCTCGGCCAGCACCGGCACGGCCAGCGCGCTCGAGCGCCCGCCCTCGCCGACGAGCCGCTCGGCCCGCAGCCTCACCTGCTCCGCGGACTCCTCGCCGCTCACGTACAACGTCCGCCGCCCGGAGTGCTCGAGGTGGCCGAGAACCATGTTCGTGAGCGTCGACTTGCCGATCCCGGGCGCCCCGCCCAGCAGCACCAGCGAGCCGGGGACGAGGCCTCCGCCGAGCACGCGGTCGAGCTCGCCCGTTCCGGTGGACAGCCGCGCCAGCGGGGTCGTGCCGACGTCCCCGAGCAGACGCACCTCCGAGCGCCCGGGGCCCGCAGGCCCTCCGACGCCATCGCGGCCACGCCCTCGCGGGGCGGGCGACACGCGCTCCTCCACGAGCGTGTTCCAGGCGCCGCAGCCGGGGCACTGGCCGCGCCACTGCGCGGAGGAGACCCCGCACTCCGAGCAGACGTGTACCGTCGCGGCCCTGGCCATGCAACCGGGAAGGGTAGGGACCCGGGGGGACGGCCCGCTAGGGCTTTGCTCGCAGCTCGATTGCCTGCGCGTCGACGTTCTTGATGACCGTCGTGATGGTCGCCGGGTAGCTCTTACCCGACACTTCTTCGAGCTGCAGCAGCTGTTCGCCGTCGCCCGGCCCGAAGGTTGCTTCGCTGGTCGTGCCGAGGATGTTGAGCGGGACGCTGAACCCCCCGGCGGCGCCGCCGCTGAGCGTAAGCGTCCCGTTGCCGCAGCTGAAGCTCATGATCGGGTCGCCGTTGAGGGCCGCCAGGTATTTTCCGGATTCTTCATAGGTGTAGCTTTCGAGCGGTTCGCTGACGACCGTCCCAGCCGCCTGACCGGCGCTCGCGCATTTGGCGCCGGAGCTCTCGCAGCCGCTGAAGGTGATCTGCTGCACGGTCTCGTTGGGAGCGCGGAGCGAGCCCGTGGAGGTGCTGCTCTGGCATTCGAGCGCCGGCAGGCCCGTGACGTGCAGCGTTGCGGAAGTGCCGGAGCCGGTGAACGTGTTCAGCCCGCTTTCGTACTTCCCCTTCGGCTTGTTCTTCTTTTCATCGAGGGTCGTGCATCCGCTGTCGGCATAGCGGCCCTTCTTCTGCGCGAAGCAGCCAACCGGGGCGGCCAGCCATTCGTACTTGCCCTTGTAGCTCCTGACTCCGCCCTTTTCCTTGAACTTTTCTTTCGTGCAGGCCGCGTCTTCGAAGTGACCGTCCTTGGCCGGCTCGCATTTGCCGAATTCCTCGTTCGCCGCCGGGCCCCCGACGTGGCGCGGGTCCGAAAGCTGGGCGACGCTCGGTCGGGTGGTTTCGGTGGCGGTGACCGTGACGCATTTGGTGGCTTCGTCGTACACGGCCGTAGGTTCGGCGATCGGTTCCCAGCCCGTGGCCGGGTCGTCCCACCACAGCGTCTTCTCCCCGCCGAGTTCGCAGTCGCTGTATTTCATCGTCGTGAAGGTCGCCCCCGCGCTGTGGTAGACCTGGAAGTAGGCGCCCTTGCCGCCGGCCAGGGCGGGCCCGCCGATTTCGGAGCCGTACTGGCCGATGGTGACAGCGCCGGTGCCGCCGCTGGCTTCCACCGACAGTTCACCATCGGTCGCGGTGGCGGGCATGGGCCCGGTCGTTTCGCCGCTCGCGCTGCTCTGCAGCGTCGTGAAGGTGTTCCAGGCGCCGCGGCTCGTGCCGAGTTTGGTGGTGGCGGAGATGCGGAAGAAGAACTCGTGATTCGAGACGAGACCACCGGGAAGCTGCGCCGACACCTGAACGCGATCGTGACCTGAGCCGGGAAGCGAGGAACACGGTCGCTCTTCGTGCGCGCCTCCTTCGCTCGGGCCGAATTCGAACTCGCATTCGGTCACCGATTCTCCGTTGGGGACGACGTATCCGTTGACGGTTGCCGTTTCGCTCGTCACTTCCGTCGCAGCCCCGGTGCCGGCTTCCGGCGGCTCGGCGGGCGGTTCATTGGTCCGGATCTCGAACGGTTCCGGGGCGAAGATCGTGTCTTCCGAGGTGAAGGTGGCCGATGCGTTTTCCCAGTAGCAGCCGGTGAAGTTCGATTTTTCGCAGCCGGTCGACAGCAGGCCCTGTTCGCCGCGGTCCGGTTCGTAGGTCTGCGTGAAGCCACCCGCCATGACGTTGAGCGGGGTGATGCTCGTGCCGACCCACTGCTTCAAGAGGAAGTACCCGAGGCCTTCACAGAGGTATGTGTCGACCAGCGGCGCTTCGGTGCCGTGCTGGTCGGCGAACTCGTTCCACACTTCACCCGGTTCCGGTTCTTTGCCGCCCAAGCCTTTTTCACCGTGTTCGATGAGCGTGCCTTCAAGCGTGAAGGTGCGGATTTCCCCTGCCGTGGCGGTGTTGAGGGTGTGGCATTGTTTCCCTCCCCCTTCGCAGCCCGTAAAGGTGTCCACGACCTGGGAGGTCTTCGGTCCGGAGACCGTCCCGGCAGCGGTGCCGGCTTTGCATGTCGTGGTGGCTTTGACCGACGGGGTTTCGCCAACGCTCGTCCCGAATATGGCGCTGAACCCGCCTTCAGGAGGCTCCCATTCGTAGGAGCCCGAGTGCGGGATCGCGGCCTGGTCGGTGCAGCCTTCGATGGCGTATTCGCCGGTGGGCGAGCTCACGCAGCGGCCGAATTCCGCCGCCTGGGCGGCCGAGGCGAGCGCCAGTAGGCCGAGCGCCACCACGGCCGCGATGCCAACCGCCCTAGCCATTTTGCGTGTCATGCAGCCCATTCCCCCCTTTGGCGGCGCCCCGTTGCCGCCCGTCCGAATGGGCAGATGCTAGCGCAGGTGGGACCCCGGATCGAATCCAGTTCTGGCTCGCCCAGCGTCCAGTTCTGGCTATCCGTCAGCCCCGCAAGCGCCCCCCCGGGAGTGCTACTACTCGGCGGCCGGCGGCTCCGTCGGCGGAGCCTCGACCTCGGCCTCGGGCTCGGCGTCCTCCGAGGTGCCTTCGGCGCCGACCCCGACCGGGGTCTTCTGCTTCTTGGGCAGCACGATCGAGAGGCGCACCTCGCCCTCGTTCTCGCCCTCCGCCGGGTCCACCACCACGGTCGCCCCGGGGGTCAGCTCCTCGCGCAGCACGAAGTCGGCCAGCGGGTCCTCGATGTAGCGCTGGATCGCCCGGCGCAGCGGGCGCGCTCCCATCGACGGGTCCCAGCCCTTCTCGACCAGCAGGTCCTTTGCCGGCTCTGTCAGCTCGAGCTGCAGCTCCCGCTCGGCCATCGACTCACGGATCCGCAGCAGCAGCAGCTCCACGATCTGCTTGATCTCCTCCTTCTGCAGCTTGTGGAAGACGATCACGTCGTCGATGCGGTTGAGGAACTCCGGCCGGAAGACTTTCTTGAGCTCGCCCATGATGCGGTTCTTCATGTCCTCGTAGGTGATGCCGGTCTCGTCGTCGGAGACGGCGAATCCGAGCGGCGTGTTGCGGGCGATCTCGGCCGCCCCGATGTTCGAGGTCATGATCACGATCGCGTGGCGGAAGTCCACGGTGCGACCCTGGGCGTCGGTCAGGCGGCCGTCCTCGAGGATCTGCAGCAGGATGTTGAAGACGTCGGGGTGGGCCTTCTCGATCTCGTCGAGCAGCAGCACGCTGTAGGGCTTACGGCGCACGGCCTCGGTCAGCTGGCCGCCCTCGTCGTAGCCGATGTAGCCGGGGGGCGAGCCCACCAGCCGCGAGACGGCGTGCTTCTCCATGTACTCGGACATGTCGATGCGGATCAGGGCGTCGTCGTCGCCGAACAGGAACTCCGCCAACGTGCGCGCGAGCTCGGTCTTGCCGACGCCGGAGGGCCCGAGGAAGATGAACGAGCCGGTCGGGCGCTTGGGGTCCTTCAGGCCCGCCCGCGAGCGGCGGATCGCCTTCGAGATCACCTCGATCGCCGGGTGCTGGCCGATCACGCGCTTGTGCAGTTCGTCCTCCATGCGCATCAGCTTCTGGGTCTCGGCCTCGGTCAGCTTGAACACGGGGATGCCGGTCCACATCGAGACGATGTCGGCGATCTCCTCCTCGCCGATCGAGGGCCGCTCGCCGGACTCGCCCGATTCCCAGGCCTGCTCGAGCTCGCGTTTCTTCTGCGTCAGCTTGCGCTCCTTGTCGCGCAGCGCCGCCGCCTTCTCGAACTCCTGGGCCTCGATCGCGGCCTCCTTGTCGCGGCGCGTGGTCTCGACTTCGTTCTCGAGCTCGCGGTTCGCCGGCGGGGAGGTCATCGACTTGATCCGCATCCGCGAGGCGGCCTCGTCGATCAGGTCGATCGCCTTGTCGGGCAGGAAGCGGTCGGAGATGTAGCGGCTCGCCAGTTCGCCGGCGGCGCGCAGCGCCTCGTCGGTGATCTGCACCTTGTGGTGCTGCTCGTAGCGGTCGCGCAGCCCGCGCAGGATCTCGACCGTCTGGTCGATCGTGGGCTCGTCCACGCGGATCTGCTGGAAGCGGCGCTCCAACGCCGAGTCGCGCTCGAGGTACTTGCGGTACTCGTCGAGCGTGGTGGCGCCGATCGTCTGCAGCTCGCCGCGGGCGAGTGCGGGCTTGAGGATCGAGGCGGCGTCGATCGCGCCCTCGGCGGCGCCGGCGCCGACGAGGTTGTGGAGCTCGTCGATGAACAGGATGATGTCCCCGCGCTGGGTGATCTCCTTCATCACCTTCTTCAGACGCTCCTCGAACTCGCCGCGGTACTTGGACCCGGCCACCAGTGCCGCCAGGTCGAGCGTGTAGATCTGCTTGTTCTTCAGCAGCTCGGGCACCTCGGAGCTCGTGATCCGCTGCGCCAGCCCCTCGACCACGGCGGTCTTGCCGACGCCGGGCTCGCCCACCAGCACGGGGTTGTTCTTCGTGCGCCGGGAGAGGATCTGCATGATCCGCTCGATCTCGTTCTCACGACCCACGCACGGGTCGAGCTTCGATTCCGAGGCCAGCTTGGTCAGGTTGCGCCCGAACTGGTCGAGCAGCTTCGAGGACTTCTTGCCCTCGCCGGGAGCCGCTCCGCCACCGCCGCCGCTGGACTGGCCCTGGCGGCGTCCGCCGGGGCCCGACAGCATGCGGATGACCTCGTTGCGGATCTTCTCGGAGTCGGCGTCGAAGTCGAGCAGGATGCGGGCGGCGACGCCCTCGTTCTCGCGCACGAGCCCCAGCAGGATGTGCTCGGTGCCGATGTAGTTGTGGCCGAGGCTGAGGGCCTCGCGCAGGGCCAGCTCGAGGACCTTCTTGGCGCGGGGCGTGAACGGGATCTGCCCGGAGGTGACCTCCTCGCCGGAGCCGACGATCCGCACCACCTGCGCGCGGACCCGCTCGACGGTGATGTCGAGGCTCTCCAGGACGCGGGCCGCCAGGCCCTCCTCCTCGCGCAGCAGTCCGAGCAGGATGTGCTCGGTGCCGATGTAGTTGTGCTTGAGGGTCCGGGCCTCCTCCTGAGCCAGGACGACCACTTGGCGGGCCCGTTCTGTGAATCGCTCGAACATGCTGTGATTCCTTCCTGCTAGGACGGCGCCTCGGTGGAGATGTGGTCCCGTTCTGCCTGGCCAGTCAGTCTACCAACCGACTACCCGGCTCTAATCGAGTTCATCGGCACGACGGGGCCCCCGCTTGACCGCCCGGGCGCGCCCGCCGCCCGAGAAATCCGGGCTTTCCAGGCGCGAAACGAAGAGTCCTCACCCGCGTAGTGCGGGAAACAGGACGACCTCGCGGATCGAGTCCCGGTTCGTCAGCAGCATCACCAGGCGGTCGATCCCGAGGCCGACCCCTCCGGCGGGCGGCATCCCCTGCTCGAGCGCCTCCAGGAAGGACTCGTCGTAGGGCTGGGACTCCTGGTCGCCGTGCTCCCGCAGCCGCAGCTGGGCCTCGAAGCGCTCCCGCTGGACGTCGGGGTCGGTGAGCTCGCTGAAGGCGTTGGCGATCTCGACCCCCCCGGCGAACGCCTCCCAGCGCTCCACCAGCCCGGGCTGCTCGCGGTGGGCGCGGGCGAACGGGGACAGCTCGACCGGGTAGTCGAACACGAAGCTCGGCTGCACCAGGGTGGGCTCGACGTACTTGGAGAGGAGGTCGTCGGCCATCTGCCCCCAGCTGGCGTCCTCGACGCGGACCTCCAGCCCGCGGGCGGCGATCTGCCCGGCGAGGGCGGCGGCGTCGCGGTCGGGGCCGAGCTCGATCCCGGTGCTCTGCGCGATCGCATCGAAGAACGTGACCCGCCGCCACGGGGAGGCGAAGTCGAGCTCGCCCTCGTAGCCGGCGGCCGCGGCGGCGCGACCGACGAGCTCCTCCAGGCGCTCGGCCTCGCGGCGGTAGTCGGCGTAGGCCTCGTACCACTCGACCATCGTGAACTCGGGGTTGTGCTTGGTCGAGATGCCCTCGTTGCGGAAGTCCTTGCCCAGCTCGTAGACGCGCTCCAGGCCGCCCACCAGCAGCCGCTTGAGGTACAGCTCGGTGGCGATCCGCAGGTACAGGTCGCGGTCGAGCGCATTGTGGTGGGTGGTGAAGGGCCGCGCCAAGGCGCCCCCGTAGAGCGGCTGCAGCACCGGCGTCTCGACCTCCACGAAGCCGTTCTCGTCGAGGTAGGAGCGGACCGCCGAGATCACCCCGGCGCGGTCGATGAACAGGCGGCGGGTGGACTCGTTGGCTATCAGGTCCAGCTCGCGCCGACGCAGCCGGGTCTCGACGTCGCTCAGCCCGTGGTGCTTCTCCGGGGGCGGGCGCAGCGCCTTGGTGAGGACCCGGAAGGAATCCACCCGCAGCGTCAGCTCGCCGTGGCGGCTGCGCAGGGGAGCGCCGTCGACACCGATCAGGTCGCCGCTGTCGAGCGTCGTGAGCCGCTTGAAGGCGTCCTTGCCGAGCACGTCCTGGCGGGCGTGGAGCTGGATCTTGCCGGTGCGGTCCACGAGGTCCAGGAAGGCCGCCCTGCCGCCCCGGCGGATCGCGAGGATGCGCCCGGCGACGCGGTGGTGGTCCTCGGTCTCCTCGCCCGTCTGCAGGTGGTCGTACTCCGCCAGCACGCGCTCGATCGGCTCCACGTCGGGGAATTCGTAGGGGAAGTCCTCCGCGTCGGAGTCCTGCAGGCGCCGGGCCTTGGCACGGCGCTCCTCGATCAGCTCCGCCAGCCCGTGACGTCCCGGCCCGATCTCCGGTGGCGACTGCTCGCCTGGGCCGCCGCCGTCCTGTGGAGGCTGCTCGCTCGGGCCCATTCCGGGGCCGAGCCTACTCGAGGCCGACGTCGATCTTGGTGATCTTGAGCTTGCGCGCCGGCCCCCGCGGGACCTTCACGGCGACGACGTCGTTGCGCTTGTGGCCGAGCAGGGCGCGGCCCACCGGGGACTCGTTGGAGAGCTTGTGCTCGTCGGGCTTGGCCTCGGCCGAGCCGACGATCGTGTACTTCACCGACTTGCCGGTCTTCTCATCCTTGACGTGGACAACCGAGCCGATCTGGACCACGTCGGTGGACAGGTCCTTGGCCTCGATCACGCTCGCCATCCTCAGCTTCTCCTGCAGCTGGGCGATGCGGCTCTCGAGCATCGCCTGCTCGTTCTTGGCGTCGTCGTACTCGGAGTTCTCGGCGATGTCGCCGAACTCCCTGGCCTCCTTGATCCGCTCGGCGACCTCGCGGCGCTTCTCGGTCTGGAGCACGTCGAGTTCGTCTTTGAGCTTCTGCAGACCTTCGGGGGTGAGGATTACGTCCTTCGGCATTTGCCCCTCGCTAACGAGTTTTCGGCCAGCGGAGTGGGACGCAAAAACCCCGCTCTTGCGAACGGGGCCGCCGGCCGCTGGGCTCTTCGGCGGCGCAGCAGTATAGCGCCCCGCCGGGCGCTCTCCGCGGCGCCCGCACAGCGCTCAGGCGGCCGCCGGGGCGGGCTGCACGGCGTCGCTCAACAGCCCCCGCGCGCGCTGGAGGGTGGGGGCCCGCTGGAGCTCCTCCTGGAGCGAGCGGGCGTCGGCGGGTGGGAGCTCCAGGCGGGCCACGAACCAGGGATAGAACTTGCGCACGTAACGAGCCCCGCGGTCCGCTCCGAGGTGCTCCCCGGCGCGTGCCATCGTCCACTCGAGCTCACACCGGACCTCCTCGGGGCTCGGCCGGTGCTGTTCGCCGCTCAGCAGCTCCCGGAACAGCCACGGGTTGCCGAGCACTCCGCGGGCCAGCATCACGGCCGAGACGCCGGTCTCGCGGAAGGCCCTGCGCACCTCCTCGGCCTCGTTCAGGCCCCCGGTCAGGATCACCGGCGCCGGCAGGCTCGACGCCAGCGCGGCCACCAGCTCGTAGTCGGGCGTGCCCTTGTGCTGGATGGCCGCCGGGCGGGCGTGGAAGGCGACGGCGGCCACGCCGGCCTCCTCCACCAGCCGGTGGGCCAGATCGAAGCCCCGCGTGTCGCCCCCGCGCATCCCCGAGCGCAGCTTGGCGGTGACCGGCGGGGGCCCCGAGGGGCGTGCTTCGCGAGCGCCCTCGATCGCGGCGGAGGCCACCGCCAGGGCGCGCTCGGGGTCGGTCAGGAGCGCCGCGCCGGCGCCCGTCCTGGCGACCTTCGGGACCGGACAGCCCATGTTGATGTCGATCGCGTCGGCGCCGATCGTCGCGACGTGGGCCGCGGCCGAGCGCATCATCTCGGGGTCCTCTCCGAACAGCTGGATCGCGACGGGTCCGCCCTCGTGCTCACGGGGGTCGATGCGCAGCATCTCCTCGCAGGTCTTGCGATTGCGGTAGTGGATGGCGTAGGTGGAGACCATCTCGGAGACGGCCATCCCGGCCCCGTAGCGCTTGGCCTGCAGACGCACGAACCAGTTGCCGATCCCCGCCAGCGGGGCCAGCATCACGCGGTTGGGGACGCGCAGGGGCCCGAGCATCCAGGCTTCGGCCAGCGTTCGCTCGCCGCTCGTCGCCCCCGTCTGCTCGGCGCTCGTGGCCCCCGTCTGCTCGGCGCTCATGTCCCCATTGTGCCTAGGCGTTGCGCTCGTACAGCAGGCGTAGGCCGGTGAGCGTGAGCAGTTCGTCCACCTCCTCGATCTCCTCCGTGAACGGGACCACCAGCGAGGCCAGCCCGCCGGTGGCGATCACGGCGGCGCGCTCGCCGAGCTCGTCGTAGAGGCGCCGCAGGATCGCGTCGATGGCGCCCGCGTAGCCGTACACGACCCCCGAGCGGATCGCGTCGATCGTGTTCTTGCCGATCACGCTGCGGGGTGGCGCGAGGTCCACCTTCGGCAGCCGCGCTCCCCGCTCCGAGAGCGCTTCCAGGGAGATCTCGATGCCCGTCATCAGCGACCCGCCGAGGTACTCGCCGGAGTGGGAGACGACGTCGAAGGTGGTGGCGGTACCGAAGTCCACGCACACGGCCTGGCCGCCGAAGCGCTCGCGGATGGCGACGGCGTTGACCAGCCGGTCGGCGCCGATCTCCCTCGGGTTGTCGTAGCGGATCGCCATGCCGGTGCGCGTGCCGGGGCCCACCGCGTGCATCTCGTGTCCGAGGTAGCGGCGGGCCATCTCGGTCCACTCCGGCTCCAGCTGGGGCACGGTCGAGGACACGATCGAGGCCTCGAGCTCGGTGAACGAAGAGCCACGCAGCTCGAGCAGGTTGTGCAACGCCGCCCCCAGCTCGTCGGCCGTCGACTGGCGCACGGTCGCGAAGCGCCAGTGCTCGACCAGGCGTGGGCCGTCGAAGGTGCCGAAGTGCGTCTGGGTGTTGCCGACGTCGACGACCAGCAGCATCAGCGCCCATTATGCTCGGCCACCCGATGCCCGCGAAGGCCGCTCCGAAGCTGTACGTGGTTCCCGCATCGCACCCGTGTGCGGCGGTGGAAGCCGCGTTCGCGCTCAAGCGCCTCGACTACCGGCGAGTGGAGCTGCTGCCGCTCTCGCAGCTGCTGGTGGGGCCGCTGCTGTACGGAGCGATCACCGTGCCGGGGATGCGCCTCGACGGCGAGCGGGTGGCGGGGTCGCGGGCGATCATGCACCGCATCGACGTGCTCGCGCCCCAGCCGCCGCTGCTGCCGGCGCCCGGCGACGGGAGCTACGCCCGCGTGCTGGAGGCCGAGCGCTGGGGCGAGGAGGTCTTCCAGCCCGTCCCCCGCCGGCTGATCGATGCCGCCTTCCTGCGCGACCCGCGGGCGATGGAGAGCTACGCCGACCCCGACAGCCTGCCGCTGCCGGTCTCGCTGCTGCGTCCCATCCAGCCGCTGATCGCGCGGGCGATGGCGCTGCGCAACAAGGCCGGCGATGAGAACGCCCGTGCCGACCTGCTCGGGCTCCCGGCGCAGCTCGATCGAATCGACGGCTGGATCGCCGAGGGCGTGCTGGGGGGCGAGCAGCCGAACGCGGCCGACCTGCAGATCGGCTCGACGATCCGCCTGCTGATGAGCATCGGCGACATCCGCCCGCTGATCGCGGCGCGGCCGGCGGCGGCACTGAGCCGCTACTTCCCGCCGCTGCGGGGCGGGGTGCCCCCCGGGGCGCTGCCGTCCGAGTGGCTGCCCGGGCCCGTCGCCGCCGAGCCCTCGAGCGACCCCGCCGGCGCCGCCTGAGCGACCGCCGGCGGCGGTCCCGCCGCCTGAGCGACCGCCAGCGGCGGTCCGGCCCACCTCACCCCCTCGCTCACGTCGAGCGCCGCCAGCGCCTCGGCGAGGCGCTCGCCGGCCGGTGTGGCTGTGTCGAAGTCGAGCTCCAGCGCCGGCACCAGCACGAAGCGCCGGTGCAGCAGCTGCCGATGGGGGAGGGTCATCAGCTCGTGCCTCAGCTCCAACTCGCCGAGCAGCAGGATGTCGATGTCGATCGTCCGTGGCCCGTGACGGGGTCCCCGGCGGCGCCCGAGGTCGCGCTCGAGGCCCTTGACGGCGGCCAGCAGCTCCAGCGGCTCGAGCGTCGTGGCGACGCGCACGCAGGCGTTCAGGAAGCTGCGCTGGTCGGGCACCTCCCCGACCGGGTCGGTGTCGTAGGTGGAGGAGCTCGCGAGCACCTCCACGCCCACCGCGGGCAACGCCCCCACGGCGCCCTGCAGGTGCTCGCGGCGCTCGCCCACGTTTGAGCCCAGGCCGAGGAGTCCCGTCCTGCGGACCCGCTCGGCGCCCGCCGGCGCCGTCACCCGGGGGGCCTCGGCAGTGGCCCGCGGGCCGGCTCGCCGCGCGGGGAGCCCGTCACCTCCGGGGCCTCAGTCGCGCGTCGTGGCCAGCCCGGCGGCGGTGACCTTCTCACCCATCGCCTGGGCGAACGGCACCAGCGCCGAGATCGGCCTCAGGAACACCGTGAAATCGCAGATCAGGCCGTCGTCGTCGAAGCGCAGCAGGTCGATGCCCTCGAGCTCGCGATCGCCGATGCCCGCCCGGAACACGAGCGCCTCGATCCCGTCGAGCGCCAGCTCGTCTGTGTAGCGGAAGTTCTCGAACGTCTGCGAGACGATCTCCAGCAGGCGGGTGACGTCCTCGCGGCCGACGAAGGGGTGGAAGGTGACGGGGCTGTGGAAGCAGACGTCCTCCGCCAGCAGCGAGGAGATTCCCTCGATGTCGCGCCGCTCGACGGCGGCCCGGAAGAGGCCCGCGGGGTTCACTCCGCTTCCCTCCAGACCTCGACCGAGACCTCATCAACGCTCAGCGCGATCGGCGGCTCGGGCTTGGAGGCCTTCACCCACACGCCTTCGAGCTCGTAGTCGGCCAGCAGCCGGTCGGCGATCGTGCTGCAAAGCCTCTCGAGCGTGCGGTGCGAGCGCTGCTGGGCGAGCAGCGCCACGGTGTTGCAGACCTCGGCGTAGTCGACCGTGTCCTCCAGCGAGTCGGTCACGGTGGCGTCGCTTTCGCCGATGTCGAGTCGCAGGTCGATCACCAGCCGCTGGCCGATCTCGCGCTCGGCATCGGTGAGACCGTGGTGCGTGTAGAGCGACAGGCCGCTGATTTCGACCGTGACCGACTCGGCCGCGCCCTCGCGATCGTCGTCGATCTCGCCGGCATCCTCATCGTCCAGATCGTCCCCGCCCCCGGCCTGCTCTTCACCGTCCATCGGCGCCCAACGTAGCAGTCGCCACGGCCAGCGCCTCCGCCACGGGAGCGACCTCGTGGACGCGGAAGATGCTGGCTCCGCGCTCGAGCGCTAGCACGCACGTGGCCAGCGTCCCCGGCAGCCTGCGGTCGGCCTCCAACGGGTCGCCCAGGCCATGGGCGCGGGCGCCGAGCACCCCGAGGAAGCGCTTGCGGGAGGTGCCGATCATGAGCGGGCGGCCGAGCGCGGCGAGCTCGTCCAGGCGCCCGATCAGGGCCAGGTTGTGCTCGAGCGTCTTGCCGAAGCCGATCCCCGGGTCGAGGATGATCCGCTCCTCGGCGATCCCGCCCGCCACGGCGAAGGCCAACCGCTGCTCGAGGAAGGCCTTGACCTCGTCCACCACGTCGCCCTCGTAGCGTGGTTCGCGTTGCATCGTGCGGGGCTCGCCGAGCATGTGCATGAGGCAGCACTCGACCCCGCCGGAGGCCACCACGGCGGCCATCTCGGGGTCCCCCCGCAGGGCGGTGACGTCGTTGACGAGACCGGCCCCGGCCTCGATCGCGGCGCTCGCGACCGCCGCCTTGGCGGTGTCGATCGAGACGGACACCCCGAATCCCGCCGAGGCCACCGCCTCGACCACCGGGAGCGTCCGGAGCAACTCCTCCTCGACCCCCACCGGCGTGGCCCCGGGCCGGGTCGACTCGCCGCCGATGTCGAGGATCTCCGCCCCCTCCTGCGCCAGCACACGGGCGTGCTCGAGCGCATCGGACGGCGCCAGGAAGCGGCCCCCGTCGGAGAACGAGTCGGGGGTCACGTTCACGATCCCCATCAGCCGGTAGGGCGCCATGTCTGGACGGGCAAGCTACCCCGCCGGCGGCCGGCGGGGGGTGCGAGCGCGGGACGGGGACTGGACGCCGCTGTTGAGCCCGCGCGAGCGGGCGGAGCGCTCAGACGGTTTTCGGGCGGCGCTGCTGGTCGGCCCGAAGCTCGGCGGTGCCGCCCGCCAGCCCGGGCCGGGGCAGCGTGCGGGGGGTGTCGCGCTCGGGGGAGCGCTCGCCGACCGGCTGGGGCGGGGAGGGCAGCTGCGGGGCCGACCCCTCCTCGACGCCGAACACTTCCTCCTCGCTCTTGCCGGCCAGCAGGGCGAGGAACTCCTCCTTCTCGATCGTCTCGCGCTTGACGAGGACCGTGGAGATGTTCCCGAGGTCGTGCTGGTGTTCGGTGAGGATCGCCCGCGCGCGCTTGTGCGCGGACTCGATGATGCGGCGGACCTCGTCGTCGATCTCACGGGCGATCTCGTCCGAGTAGTCGGGCTCGGTCGAGAACTCGCGACCGAGGAACGGCTGGCCGTGGTCGTGGCCGAACACCCGCGGGCCGAGCTTCGGGCTCATGCCGAAGCGCATCACCATCTGCTTGGCCGTCGCGGTGACCTTTTCGAGGTCGTTGGAGGCGCCGGTGGTGATCTCGCCGAAGGTGATCTCCTCCGCCGCGCGGCCGCCGAGGGTCATCGCCATCGCGTCCTCGAGCTCCGCCCGGGTGGTCAGGAAGCGGTCCTCCTGTGGCATCGAGATCGTGTACCCGAGCGCCTGGCCGCGGGAGATCACCGAGATCTTGTGGACCGGGTCGGAGTGCTCGAGGAAGTGGCCCACGAGCGCGTGGCCCATCTCGTGGTAGGCGGTGATCAGACGCTCTTTCTCGCTCATCACCCGGGTCTTCTTCTCGGGGCCGGCGATCACCCTCATGATCCCCTCCTCGAGCTCTTCCTGGCCGATTTCGCGCTTGCCGGTACGGGCGGCCAGCAGCGCCGCCTCGTTGATCAGGTTCGACAGGTCGGCGCCGGTGAAGCCGGGGGTCTGGCCGGCGAGGGCGTCGATGTCGATCACCTTCGCCAGCGGCTTGCCGCGGGTGTGGACCTCGAGGATCTTGGCGCGGCCCTTGCGGTCGGGACGGTCGACGGCGATCTGGCGGTCGAAGCGCCCGGGACGCAGCAGCGCGGGGTCCAGGATGTCGGGCCGGTTGGTGGCGGCGATCATGATGATGTTGTCCTTCGCCTCGAAGCCGTCCATCTCGACGAGCAGCTGGTTGAGCGTCTGCTCGCGCTCGTCGTGGCCGCCCCCGAGGCCGGCGCCGCGGTGGCGCCCGACGGCGTCGATCTCGTCCATGAAGATGATGCAGGGGCTGTTCTGCTTGGCCTGCTCGAACAGGTCCCGCACGCGGGAGGCGCCGACGCCGACGAACATCTCGACGAAGTCCGAGCCGGAGATCGAGAAGAACGGCACGCCCGCCTCGCCGGCGACCGCCCGAGCCAGCAGCGTCTTGCCCGTCCCCGGCGGCCCGTACAGCAGCACCCCCGTGGGGATCCTCGCCCCCAGGGCCTGGAACTTCTTCGGATTCTCGAGGAATTCCTTGATCTCATGGAGCTCCTCGACCGCCTCGTCCACCCCGGCCACGTCGCGGAAGGTGATCTTCGGGGAGTCCGCCGACATGCGCTTGGCGCGCGACTTGCCGAACGACATCACTTTCGAGCCCCCGCCCTGGACCTGGTTCATCAGGAAGATCCAGAACCCGAAGAACAGGATGAACGGGATGATGTAGGTGAGCAGCGACAGCAGGGCGCTGCTCTTTTCCGATTCGACGTTGTAGGGGACGCCGTAGCTGCGGAGCTGCTTTTCCAGTTCGGGCGCCGACTGGCTGTTGTAGCCGGCTTCCCAGGTTTCTTTGTTCTTGAGCTTGACTTCGAGCGCTTTGCCCTTGTTCTTGAACTCGACCGACTGGACCTCCCCGTTGGGGATTTCCTGCGAGACCAGGGTGCCGTAGTTGTGGGTGCGGTGGCTGGCGGGCCCCGGGTTGACGAGTTTGACCGCCAGGAACGCCAGCACGACCACGATCAGGATCGGGAACGCAGCGCTCTTGAAGAAACGGCTCATTGGAGGTTCCTGGGTGTAGCTGGGCCGTCCAGAAGCTGAGACGACCGGCCACCTAGCCTACCACGGCATCCCCTGATTTCATGGGGGTGCAGGTGCCACGCCGGCCCGCAGGGAGGAGTCGAAAAGGGCCGTCTGAGCGCTGCTGGGCGGGGGTGCTCAGGAGTACTCGAGCGCCGCCACGAAGGGCAGGTTGCGGTACTGCTCGCCGTAGTCGAGGCCGTATCCGACGACGAACTTGTCCGCGATCTGGAAGCCGACGTAGCGGCTGGGGAGCTCGACCTTGCGGCGGGACGGCTTGGTCAGCAGGGCGCACACCTCGAGGCTGGCGGGGTTGCGGGAGCCGAGGTTGCGAAGCAGGTACTGGAGCGTGAGGCCCGAGTCGACGATGTCCTCGACGATCAGCACGTCGCGACCTTCGATGGCGGCGTCGAGGTCCTTGAGGATCCGGACCACGCCCGAGGAGTCGGTCGCCGAGCCGTAGGAGGCGACGGCCATGAAGTCGACCTCGACCGGGATGTCGATGTAGCGCATGAGGTCGCTGAGGAAGAAGACGGCGCCCTTCAGCACCCCCACCAGCAGCAGCGAGCGGCCCGCGTAGTCGCGCGAGATCTGCTCCCCGAGCTCGGCCACCCGGTCGCGCAGCTCCTGCTCGCTGACGAGCGTTTCACCCAGGGTGGGGGTCGGTCCGACGCGCACGAGCGTGGCCACTGGGTGGCAGTCTAGCCCCGGCGCGGCGGCAGCTTGACGATCTCGAGCAGGCCCCCCTCGACGACGGCCCCGACGCCGCCCCCGATGTGCAGCTCGGCGCGGCCGCCACGCCCGTCGAGCTCGAGGATCTCATCCACGCGGCTGCCCGCCTGCGGCACGTAGGTGCCGGCCGCCTGCTCGGCCATCGCCACCACGATCATCCGCGCGAGCGCCGTCGGGAGCTCGCGCAAGCGGGCCGTCTCGACGCTCTCGCGGCCGTCGAGCTCGGCCGCCACCAGCCCGTCCAGCAGCTCCGTCTCCTCGCGCAGCAGCGCGGCCGTGCGGAGCACGTTGGACTCGGCTGCCGGGTGTACGGAGCGCAGCTCGGGGAGCACGCCCTCGCGCACGCGGGTGCGGGCGAAGCGCTCGTCGCTGTTGCTCTCGTCATCGCGCCAGGCCAGACCCCGCTGGCGGCAGTAGGCCGCCGTCTGCTCGCGGGTCACGCCCAGCAGAGGACGGACCAGCCGGCCCTCCCGCGCCGGCATCCCCAGCAGCGCCCTGCGCCCGGGCGAGGCCGCCAGCCGGTAGACGATCGTCTCGACCTGGTCGCCGGCGGTATGCCCGGTGGCGAACACCCCGCCGCGCTCGCCGGCCAGCCGGCGGGCCTCGCGGTAGCGCACCTCACGTGCCCACGCCTGCAGGTTGCCCGCCCCCGGCGAGCGCTCGGCGCCCGCCTGGTGGACGTGGAGCGCCACCCCCAGCCGCGCGCACATGCTGCGGCAGTGCTCCTCGTCGCCGGCGGCGGCGGTGCGCAGGCCGTAGTTGACGTGCAGGGCTGAGACCTGCTCGGCGCCCAGCAACCCGACCGCGACGTCGAGCAGGCAGGTCGAGTCGCGTCCCCCGGAGTACATCGCCAGCAGCGGCACGGCGGGCGCGATCAGCCCCTGCTCGCGGACGCGTGCACGCAGCTCCTCCGCGGCCACGGGCTGGTCCTGGGGATACCCGGCCGCCACGGGCTACTCCTCGGGGCTGGCCACCGTGAACAGCTCGGTGGCGTCGGAGAAGCCCTTCAGGGCCACCTCTCCGATGCGGTGGAACTCGAGCCCGTCGATGCCCGTGGCCACGTCCACCACCGGCCGCGTGGCGAGCACCTCGCCGCCGGCCGCCCGGGCCACCACGCGCGCGGCCTGGTTGACCTCGCGGCCGTAGTAGTCGCCGTCGCGATAGAGCACCTCGCCGTAGTGGATCCCGATCCGCGGGGCGGGCTCGCCGGGGACGGTCTCGGCCTGCAGCCTTACCGCCCAGCCGGCCAGGGCCGCGGGGTCGCTGCCGATCACCATCACCTCGTCCCCCAGCGTCTTGATCACGCGGGCGTCGGCGGGCAGGCTCTGGCCGACCGCTTCGACGAACCGCTCCACCGTCTTCACCGCCTCCTCGTCGCCCCGCTCGACCGTCAGCCGCGCGTACCCGGCCAGGTCGGCGAACGCGATCGCCACCCGCAGGCGGCCGTCCTCCCCGCCCCCGTCGCCGAGCTCCGCCTCCACGTGGCCGATCAGGTCCTGCTCGATGAAGTGGCTCAGCAGGCGGTCGTGGACGTAGCCCAGCAGCGGCACCACGAAGGGGATCAGCTCGCGGACCATCTCTTCCATCTCTTCGCCGATCTCCGCGCTCGGGACACCGGCCCGCATCAGCGGCTCGTGGACGTACAGGTGCACCAGCCGCACCTCGGCGTCGGCGATCTGCCCGACCGCCTGGGCGTACACGCGGGCGAGCTGCAGGAAGGCCACCGGCGGCAGGCCGACGTCGAACATCGTCGCGACATAACGCAGCATCTCGACGTCCTCGTCGTTCATCGGCTCGGCGACCAGCGAGGTCAGCCCGAGCGCGGCCAGGATCCGCTCGATCATGGCCGCCTGCAGGCCGGTGTTGCGGGCCACCTGGCGCAGCGTGTAGCGGCCCTCGGTGCGGCGCAGGAGGCTCTCGATCGGGCCGATCGCGAGCTGGCCGCGGTCGCTCGCCTGCTTGATCTGCTCCAGCGAGTGCCCGCGGGCGCGCAACCTCGCCACCACCCTCACGTAGGCGGCCGCCGCCAGCGTCCAGTGCCCGTCGTAGCCCGGCACCAGGCCCCGCTCGACCCACCGCCTGACCGTCCCGGGCGAGACCCCGGCCCCGGCGGCCACCTGCTCGAGCGTCAGCGAGCTGACGCCGTCCAGGGGATCCTCAGCGCTCAACTGTCGTGCCGGTTGCGATCAGGGCGTCCACCGTCCCCCATCTTCCCTCCAGTCTAGAGTCGCGGCCCTGTCGCCCGGAGAGCCCCTGCACCTGCGCCCGACCGCCCCCCTGAGCGAGCGGGTGCTGCTTCCGGGCGACCCCGGCCGGGCGCTGATGCTAGCCCAAGCGGTGCTCGAGGAGCCGCGCATGTTCAACCACCACCGCGGCCTGTGGGGCTACACCGGCACCGCCCCCGACGGCGGCACCGTGACGATCCAGGCCACCGGGATGGGCGGCCCCTCGGCGACGATCGTGCTGGCGGAGCTGATCGCGCTGGGGGCTCGGCGGGCGATCCGGGTCGGGACCTGTGGGGCGCTGGCCGCCGGCCTCGAGCTGGGCTCGCTGGTGATCGCCGCCGAGGCGATCTGCGCCGACGGGACCTCGCGGGCGCTCGGAGCCGGTGAGCGGGCCTTCGCCGACGAGGGCATCACGAGGGCGCTCGGGCGCGCCGCGCCCGCCGCCGCCGCGGGGACCGTGATCAGCGTCGACCTCTTCTACGACGCCGACCTCCAGCGTGCCGGGGACGCGCTGGCGGTGGAGATGGAGGCCGCCGCCCTGTTCGCCCTGGGAGCCCGTGCCGAGGTCGCGGTGGGGTGCCTGCTGACGGTCTCGGACACCTTCGACGGGCACGGCACCCGCGCCCGCATCGACGACGAGCTCCTGCGGGAGAGCGGCGAAGCGATGGGTCGTGCCGCGATGGCGGCGCTGTCGGGCGAGCGCTGATGCCGCCAGCCGGCCGCCAGGCGCGCGCGAGCGGCGTTCGCTGCCGGGTCGAGACCCTCTCGTGACGGCCACCTCGACGGCCGGACGGCTCAGGGGTCGAGCCCGGCGAGTCGCCGCACGCTCGGATCCAGCGGGATGCCCTCCCGCAGCCCGGGCGAGGGCAGCGGGCTTCCCAGACGCTGGCCGACGGGGACGGTCCCGGCCCACACCGCCAGCGCGGCGTCCTCGGAATCGTCGTCGTCGGGTGGTCCGCTGTGGGCCTTCACCGACGCCTCGGCGACCTCGAGCTCGAGGATCGCGGTGGCCTTCAGCTCCTGGCGGCTGGGAGCTCTGACCTCGGCCCAGCGGCCGGGCAGGACGGCCTCCATGAACGCCTCCAGCTCGGCGCACTTGCGCGCCTCGTCCACCGCCCGGAAGCGGCCCAGCACGATCGCCGACTCGTAGTCCGCGCCGGTCTCGAAGGCCGAGCGGGCGAGCACCCAGCCGTCGAACAGGGTGACCGTGAGGCACGCCGGGACTCCCGTCGACAGGAGCCTGAGCATGCGGCTGGCCGAGGAGCCGTGGATCAGCACACGCTCCCCGATGCGGGCATACAGCGTCGGGATGCAGTACGGCTGGCCCTCGTCGCTGAAGCTCACGTGGGCGACGCGACCGCGGTCGAGCACCCGCCGCAGCGACTCCCCGTCGTAGCGGGCGTTCTTCGGGATGCGGCGGATCCTGACGCGGGCTGACGGCGTGCCGGCGGTCGGGCCCACGCCTGCCGCGGCTCAGGCCCCGCGCCGACTGCCCGCGGACTTCTTCGGACGCCCCCCGGCGGCTTTCTTGGCGGCGGCCTTCGGCGCTGCGCCCACGGCTTTCTCGGGGGCAGCCTGCGGCCGCGCGCCCGTGGCTCGCTTCGGGGCGGTCGCGGCGGCCGGCCGCTGGACCCGCGCCAGCAGCAGGTCGAGCTTGCCGATCAGGCCGTCGAGCTGTCCCTCGACGCGCTCGAGGCGGGCCTCCAGTTCGGCTGGCCCGCGGCGCTCGGCGAGCCGGGAGCTGTCCAGACGCTCGACCCCGTCCTCGATCGCCTCCAGGCGCTGCGAGAGCGAGCGGATGCGGCGGGTGAGCCGTTCGATGTCGGCGGCCGAGGGCAGGTTCAGCGCGCCGAGCGCCACCTCCTGGGCCTGGGCGGCCTTCTCGCGGGCGTCGAAGGCCCTGCCGATCGCGCCCGTGAAGAGCGGGCTCTCGAGCAGTTCCGAGAGCGCCCGGCCGAGACGCTCCTCGGCGTTGCCGCCGAGGCGATCCCTCAGGCTCCTGGCCGGGGTCACGTGCTCGTCGCTGAAGGTGGGGTCTGGCATGCTCGGGGCGCGCTCGGCGGGGGCGGGTGTCCGGGGTTTCCGCCCTGCGGCTCGGCGCGCGCTGCGCGGAAGGATACGGTGCAGCCGTGGCGCCGCGGTGGTTCGTGTTCGTGCAGTTCGAGTTCCCGTGGGTTCTCGGCCCGGCCCCCGGGCGCTATCTGATGCGGACCCGCGACGGTGGCGAGCCGGAGCGCGTGGTCGTGATCGAGAGCCAGGGCCAACGCGAGCAGGAGCAGCCGGCGAGTGCCGGCGAGACCAGGATCATGATGATCGACCCGGTGTCGCTGTCGGCCGAGCAGCAGGCGCAGGCGTGGCTCGACGAAGTGGTGGGCGATCCCGGCCGGGCGGTGGAGGAGGCGCTGGCGTTCGTCAACCGGGTCGTGTACCTGCACCGGCTGGCCGCCGCCGACCCCGACGTGCACGAGCTGACGGGCGCCCAGGCCGCCCGCGCGCGGGCGGGCTGGGGCGAGGGCGAGGAGCTGGCCGGGGGGCGCTGGACCCACGCGCGGGAGCTGCCGGCGACGGCGGCGCCGCGCAGGCGTCTGTTCGGCCGGCGCTCGAAGCGGGAACGCACCGACGAACTGCAACACGTCGAGCACCTGGCCGCGCTGCTGGGCTGGCGCGAGCACCCGCTCGTATGTGAGGAGCTGACGCTGCGGGCCCGCCTCGACCTGGACTCCGGTCGGCTCGCCCACGCGGCGCTCGAGTTGCGCCAGGCGATCAGGGTGGCGGTCGCCGAGCTGCGCCGCGAGGGCCGCCAGGACCTCGTGCTGCGGGTGGACGAGCTCGACCAGCTCTCCCAGGGCGTCGAGCTGCAGGCGCGGGGGCCACTGGCGGGCGAGACCGGTCCCGGCGACGGGGACCCAACCGACGTCGGGCCCGACGGCGAGCTGCTGGCCCACGCCCTCGGGCGGCTGGAGGCGGTGCTGCGCGCTCGCCAGCGGCGCGTCTAACCTGAACGGCGCGATGCAGCCCACGGCGACCGCGATCGGCACCTGGAGCGGAGGGCGGTTCATGCATTTCGGGGAGCCGCTGGACGAACAGCGGCTGGTCTCGCTGCTGAGGCCAGGGGGCGGCATCGACACGCTGATCACGGCCGACGTCTATGGCGAGGGGGCCGCGGACGCGCTGCTGGGCCGCGCCGTGCGCGGGGTGCCCCGCGAGGACTACTGCCTGGTGGGCGCCGTCGGGCACGACTTCTACGAGGGCCGGCGGGACGGGCCCAAGGGCTTCCCCCGCTTCACCGACCGGCGGCTGCGGGGCGAGGACCGCTACGGCGAGTACCTGAGGATGGCAACCGAGCGCAGCCTCGAACGCTGCGGGGTGGACCGCTTCGACGTGTTGCTGCTGCACAACCCGGACCGCACCGGCTACTCCAGCGAGGCCGTCTGGGAGGGGATGCGGGCGCTGCGGGACGAGGGCCTGGCGGACGCCCTCGGCGTCGCGCCGGGACCTGCCAACGGCTTCACCCTCGACGTGATCCTGTGCCTGGAGCGGTTCGCCGAGCTGATCGACTGGGCGATGATCATCCTCGGGCCGATGGAGCCGTGGCCGGGCGAGCTCGTGCTGCCGGCCGCCGGGGCGGCCGGTGCGGGGGTGATCACCCGGGTGGTCGACTACGGCGGCCTGTTCCACGACGACGTGCTCCCCGGGCACTCCTTCGTGGCCCACGACCACCGCGGCTTCCGTCCCCGGGGCTGGGTCGAGGAGGGCCGGCGCAAGCTCGAGCTGATGCGCCCCTACGCCGCCCGTCACGGGCTCACGATGCTGCAGCTGGCGTGCCTGTGGAATCTCGGCCAGGCGGGCGTGCGGTGCGTCGTGCCGACGCTGATCCAGGAGGACGGGACCGGCGCCCGCCCGGTGGAGGACAAGCGCGCCGAGCTCGCCGCCCTGGACGCGCTGCGAGTGCGCCTGACCGACCAGGAGCTGGCCGCGATCCGGGCGATCGGCGACAACACCGGCTGCATGACGCTGAAGGGCGCCAGCGGCGAGCACGAAGGGGACGAGTTGCCCGACCGCTGGGGCCTGGACGACGAGCTGGCCGAGGTCGCCGGGCGCTGGGGGATCGACCCGGCCAGCGACCTCGCGCGGCACGAGCCGCTGGCGGCGGGGAGCTAGCCCGGCGCCCCGGCGAGGCGGCGCGGCACCCCTTCGCCCGATGCTCGAACAGGCGACCCCGGCGCAGCCGCGGCAGCATCCCCTCCCCCCCGAGGAGCCCTCGCCGGGGCACTCGGGCCTGCTCGTGTGGGGAGCCGTGGCGGCGATCACGCTGGTGGCGGGCGCATTGCGCCTGGTCGACCTCGGCGGCTCGCCGCTGAACCCCTTCTACGACGCTGCCGTGCGGAGCATGTCGCGCTCCTGGCACAACTTCTTCCTCGGCGTCCTGGAGCCCGGCGGGAGCGTCTCGATCGACAAGCCCCCGGTCGACCTGTGGCTGCAGGTCGCGAGCGTCAGGGCGCTGGGCTTCTCGACGACCAGCCTGCTGCTCCCCGAGGCGCTGTTCGGGACGGCCGCGGTGCCGCTGCTGTTCCTGGCCGTGCGCCGCATCTGGAGCGTCCCCGCCGGGCTCGCCGCCGCGCTCGTGCTGGCGCTGCTGCCGATCGAGGTGATCACCTCCCGCAGCGACACGATGGACGGGGTGATGATGGCCCTGACGGTGCTCGCGCTGCTGTGCGTGACGCAGGCGGTGCAGGCCGGCAGCAGCGCCTGGCTGCTGGGCGCAGCGGCGGTCCTCGGGGTGGCCTTCGATGTCAAGCTCACGGAGTCGCTCGTGGCGCTCCCGGGCCTGGGGCTGTTCGCGGCGATGGCGCTCCCGGGCTCGCGCCGGCGGCGTGCCGCGCAGCTGCTGGCATGCGCGGCCGTGTACGTGGTCGTGGCGCTGGCGTGGCTGCTGGCGACGCTGGCCGTGCCGGCCCACGAACGGCCGTTCGCCGTCGGCTCGAGCAACGGCAGCGCCTGGAACGCGGCGCTCGTGTTCAACGGCATCGACCGCCTCGAGGGAAAGCCGACGCCGGGCCAGGCGACGAGCACGGCCGACCCGCCCGGCACCCCGCCCCCCTCGCAGTACGGCCACCTGACCCAGGCCCAGCGCGAAGAGCGGATCCCGATCAGGCCTCCCTCGGCCGCACGCCTGCTCGACCGAGCGGGACCGCTGTCGGGTGACAAACTCGGCCTGCTGGTGGTGGCCGCCCTGCTGCTCGGCCTGCCGGCGCTGGCCTGCGAGCTGCTCGAGCGCCGCCGCCGCGGGCGCCCCGCGGGGAGGGCCCTGCCGGCGGCACAGCGGACGCGGCTGTGGGGGCTCGCGGGGCTGGTGCTGTGGCTGGTGCTGGGAACCGCGCTGTTCAGCCAGATGGCACACCTGCACCCGCGCTACACCGAGAGCATCACGCCGGCGGTCGCCGGCACGCTGGGGATCGGCCTCGCCTGGGCCTGCGCCCGTCGCAGCCGCGTGCGCCTGGGCGCGCTCGCGGTGTGCCTGCTCGGCCTGGCGATCTACGTCGAGCGGCTGCTGTTCGGGACCCCGCCCGTGTGGTGGGTCGTGATCGGCTCAGCCGTCGGGGCGCTCGCGGCCGCCGCCCTGGCTGCGCCGCGGGCGCGTTCGTGGGCGCTCGTGCTGGCGCTCGCGAGCCTGCTGGCCGTCCCCGCCTGGGCCTCGGTGCGCGCGATCCAGCACCACACCACCGACACCAACCGGCTCGGCGTGCTGCCGCCCCGGCAGCTGCTGGCGCTCAGCTCCTACCTGCGCTCCCACCAGGGCTCGGCCCGCTATGAGGCCGCCTACGACGAGGCGACCCAACTCGGGTCGCTGGTGGTGCGCGACCAGCGCCCGCTGGTGGTGCTGAACTCGATCAACGCGCAGGTGGTCACGCCGCTGGCGCGGCTGCGTGCGCTGGCGGCCGCGGGCGCCGTCCGCTACGCGGTCCTGTCCGCCCCCTGCTCGCCCCACGACTCCCCCGCCGACCCCGACTGCTCGGCGGCGGCGCGGTGGGTGGCGGCGCACGGCGCCGACGTCTCCGCCGAAGCCGGTCTCGGACGGGGGCTCACACTGTGGCGGCTACCGGGAGCGAGGTGACGCGGCTGGCGCAACATGCACATCTCGCCCGTGAGCGTCTACCTTTGAGCAGGCCAAACGTTGCGTTTTCCTATCCAATCAGGGCGATGGACCGCATCAAGCATCCGTCTGGTTGTCGGGCCCGTCCAGCGGCGGCAGGCCGAGCTCGTCGGCGAGCGCCGGGAGCACCGCCTCGAGGTCGCCGTCGAGGCGCACCGCGGCGACCTCGTCCAGCGGCGTGGGGCCCTGCGTGACGATCGCCACCGCACCCCCGGCGCGGTGGGTCAGGAGGGGCAGGGAGGCGACCGGGTGGACCTCCAGCGAGGAGCCGATGCACAGCAGCAGGCCTGCACCGAGACAGAGGTCGTGGGCGCGCTCCAAGGCCGCGCGGGGAAGCAGCTCGCCGAACAGGACCACGTCCGGGCGCATCGGCGCGCCGCAGGTCTCGCAGCGGGGGACGCCGTCGGCGGCCTCGCGCACGCGCTCGCGTACGACGCCGAGCTCGGCGGCCTCGCCGCACGCCGAGCACGAGCAGGTCGCGATCGAGCCGTGCACCTCGACCAGTTCGCGGGTGCCGGCCCGGCGGTGGAGCATGTCCACGTTCTGGGTGATCACGGCCTGCAACAGCCCGGCGCGCTCCATTCGCACCAGCGCCAGGTGGGCGGGGTTGGGGCGCTTGCCCTCGAGCGTGGCGAAGCGCTCCCCGTAGAAGCTCCAGAAGGCCGACGGATCGCGCACGAAGGCGTCGATGTGGGCCACCTCCATCGGGTCGACGTTCTCCCACAGGCCGGTGCCGGGGCTGCGGAAGTCCGGGATCCCGGAGGGAACCGAGATGCCCGCGCCGGTCAGCGCGACCACCGGGCCGGCCGCGCCGAGGAGCGCGGCAAGCCGGGCGAGCTCGGGGCTGCGGGTGGCGGCGCCCACGGCGGGCGGGTCAGCTGCCGGTGAAGGTCGGGCGGCGTTTGGAGAGGAACGCCGAGATGCCCTCGCGGGCGTCCGCGCTGCGCAGGGCGGTGGCGAAGGCCGCCTTCTCGGCCTCGATTCCCCGGTCGAGATCGCCGGCGCCGGAGACCCGCTTGATCTGCTCCGCCGCCAGCGGCGCCTGAGCGGTCAGCCGCCGCGCCCAGGAGAGGGCGGTGTCGAGCAGTTCGTGGTCGTCGACGAGCCGGGTGACGAGGCCGAGCTCGAAGGCTTCCTCGGCGAGGATCGGGTCGCCCACGAGGTTCATCTCGAGCGCCTTGCCGCTCCCCACCAGCCGCGGCAGGCGTTGGGTGCCGCCGAACCCCGGCAGGATGCCGAGCTTGATCTCGGGCTGGCCGAAGAGGGCCGAGCGCGCGGCGATGCGGAAGTCGCAGGCCATCGCCAGCTCGCAGCCGCCCCCGAAAGCGAGGCCGTTGACGGCCGCGATCGTCACGGTCCCCTCGGAGCCGAGCTCCCTCATCAGGGCGTGGCCCTCGTCGATCAGCTTCGTGCCCGCGTCCTCGTCCATGGTCGTGAACGACTTCACGTCCGCGCCGGCGCAGAACAGCATCGGGTTCGAGGAGGCGATCACCAGCGCCCGCACCCCGGCCGAGCGGACCGCCCGCCAGACGCTGGCGAGGTCCTGGATCACCTGCGGGGACAGCGAGTTCATCTGGCCGTTGGCCAGCCACGCGATCGCGATCCCGTCCTCGCGGGTCTCGAGCTTGACCGTCTCTGCCGGCTGCTCGGCGTCGGGGCGGGGGTAGGCGTAGAAGCCCTGGCCGGTCTTCTGGCCGAGCCTGCCCTGGGCCACCAGGCGGCGCAGGATGGTGGGCGGCGAGAAGCGCTCGCCGTGGCGCTCGTGGGCGTTCTCCATCCGCTCCAGGACGTCGTCGAGGCCGTCCACGTCGGCCTTCATGAAGGGGGGCAGCAGGCCCCTGCGCGGGTCGAGCCCCGCGCCGGCCATCATCCCGAAGTCGATGTCGCGGTGGGTGGCGACGCCCTCCTCGAGCACCAGGCAGGCCTCCAGGAAGGTCTTCAGCGACAGCAGCTCGACGAGCTCCTCGATGTCCGGCTGCGCCTCGCCGGGGACGTTGGGCCCGCCCTCGGCGTCGTAGAAGCCCTCGCCCCCGGTCTTGGCGCCGAGCTTGCCGTCCGCGACCAGCTTCTGCATGCTCTTCGGGACGTAGAAGCGTTCCTCGCCGTAGGACTCGACCAGGTGCTCGGCGACGTGCAGGACGGTGTCGAGGCCGAGCAGGTTGACGAGGAAGTAGGGCCCCATCGGCGTCACCCCGGCGGACCCCACGCCCTCGTCGATGAGCTTGATCGAGAGGCCCCTCTGCTCCTGCTCGCGCCAGATCTCCGAGACGCCGGAGTTGAGCACCCGGTTGACGACGAAGCCGGGCACCTCGGCGCAGGTGATCGGCTGCTTGCGGATCGCCTGGGCGAACGTGACCGCCGCGGTGACGGTCTCGGCGGAGGTCTCCTCGCCTTCCACGATCTCGACCAGCGGCATCACCGAGGCCGGGTAGAAGTAGTGGAAGCCGATCACCTTGTCCGGGCGCAGGGTGGCGTCGGCGATCTCGCTGATCGACAGCGAGGAGGTGTTGGAGGCGAGGATCGCGTGACCGGGGGTGCACGCGTCGAGCTCGGCGAACACGGCCTGCTTGATGTTCATCCGCTCGGGGACGGCCTCGATCACGAGGTCGACCTCGCCGAAGCCCTCGTAGCTGGTCGTGGGCTGGATCCGGCCCAGGACCTCGGCGACGCGCGCCTCGCCCTGCTCGGCCGACAGGCGGCCTTTCTCGACCACTTTCGAGACCTGCCCGGCGGTGACGTTGCGGGCCTCGTCGATGCCGGCCTGGACGAGCTGCTCGTCGATGTCCTTGAGGATCACCGGCACCCCGGCGGCGGCGATCGTCTGGGCGATCTGCCCACCCATCGTCCCCGCGCCCACTACCGCGGCCTTGAACACGAACATGCTTCGAGCCTCCTCTTCTGCCTGGTTGTCGCGGCGCCTGCGCCGCGCACTCTAGGCGGCGACGGTGGCCGGCTCCTCCACCCTGCGCGGGAGGAGGGTTTCGCGGGCGATCACCAGACGCTGGATCTGGGAGGTGCCCTCGTACAGCTGCATGATCTTCGCGTCGCGGAACAGCTTCTCGACCGGGTAGTCCTTGATGAAGCCGTACCCGCCGTAGATCTGCACGGCGTCGGTGGCGACCTTCATCGCGGCATCGGCGGCGAAGCGCTTGGCGTGCGAGGACACGAGCGTGTTGCGTTCGCCCGAGTCGAGCATCGTGGCCGACTTCCAGGTCAGCAGCCGGGCGGCCTCGATTTCGGTGGCCATGTCGGCGATCATGAACTGGATCGCCTGGTGCATCGCGATCGGGACCCCGAACTGGACCCGTTCACGGGCGTAGTCGGTGGCGAACTCGAATGCCGCCCTGGCGATTCCGGTGGCCATCGCGGCCACCCCGGGACGGGTGCGGTCGAGGGTCATCATCGCGAGCTTGAAGCCCTTGTTCTCCTCGCCGAGCAGGTTCTCGGCGGGGACCTCGACGTCGTTGAAGGAGATCGTGGCCGTGTTGGAGGCGCGCTGACCGAGCTTGTCCTCCTTCTTGTCCACCACCACGCCCCAGTCGCGCTCGACCACGAACGCCGAGATGCCGCGGTGGCCGGCGTCCTTGTCGGTCTTCGCGTAGACGGTGTAGTAGTCGGCATAGCCGCCGTTGGTGATGAAGCACTTGGAGCCGTTGATGACGTACTTGTCGCCGTGGCGGACGGCGGTCGTGCGCATCCCCGACACATCCGAGCCGGCGTCGGGCTCGGTCAGGCAGAAGGAGGCGAGCTTGGGGGCTTCGGTGAGCATCCCCAAGTACTTGCGCTTGACCTCCTCGGAGCCGCCGATGTGGATCGGCGTGGTCGCGAGGCCGTTGCAGCCGAGCGAGGTCTGGATCCCCGAGCACCCCCACGAGAGCTCCTCCTCGATCAGGCACCCGTCCAGGAAGCCGGCGCCGGCGCCCCCGTACTCCTCGGGGATGTGGGAGTTCATCAGCCCGAGCTCCCAGGCTTTCTCGATGATCCCCTGCGGCCAGGTGCCCTCGCGGTCGTACTCCCAGGCGACCGGACGGATCTCCTTGACGGCGAAGTCGTGCGCCATCTCGCGGAGGCTCTTCTGCTCGTCGGTGAGCGTGAATTCGACCATTGCGACAGTCTCCTAACGGGCGCTCGGCCCAAAGCTGAGGGGCCCTCGGCCCACGTAGATTGACTGGTCAGTCAACCGTTACGGCCTGGAGGGTAGCGAAGCGGGCGGCTATCGGCAACAATCAGACGAGTGGACGGCAGCTCGCCGGCGTTCGTGCTCGGGATCGTCGAGAACGGCTTCACGTTCGTCGTGCTCGGGACGGTGGCCTTCTCGCTGTTGATGTCGGTGCTGTTCCTGGTCACGAAGGACAGCGACTCGCTGTACGACCAGATCGGCCAGGGGGGCATCTCGCGCGAAGACGACGCCCCCGGCGGCGGGGGCCAGCAGCTCGACACCACGGCCGCCCGCGCCGAGCAGGAGGAGGAGATCCGGCAGATGCTCGGAGCCCGCAACGAACGACTGCTGCGGCGGGGCGAACCGGCCCTCGATGTGGACGCCGAGGTGAGCCGCCTGCTCGATGCGGCGACGCAGGCGCGTAGCCACGATCCCGGACTCGAAGAAGAGGTTCGTCAGCTGGTGATCGCTCGCAACGAACGACGCCGACGGCAGGGTCTCGAGGAGGTCGACGTGGACGGCGAGGTGGCGCGCGCGCTCCAGGAGCTGGACCCGTGAACCGGACCGCCCCGCGGTCGGGTATAAACGCGCCATGACGAACGCTCGCCGCTTCGCGCTGGATGAGCTGACCCTGCGTCCGGGTACCTACTTCAACCCCCAGACCGAGATCATGATCGTGGTCGACGATTCCCCCGAGGTCGACCACGAGCTCTTCGACATGGACGAGTTCGACAACGACGAGTGGGTGCTGATCGCCGAGGACATCCCGCTCGACGAGAGCCGCCGCGACGATCTGGTGGAGCGCTTCCAGCGCACCCACCAGGACGCGGAGGCGATGCTGCCCAAGGACGAGGGCGACCCCGACCTGGACCTCGACCTCGACGAGGACGACGAAGACGGCGACCTCGACGAGGAAGAGGAAGAGGACGAACTCGACGGGCTGGAGCTCGAACAGGGGTGACCCACCGGCGCCGGCGTGGGCGCCCGTTCGTAGCATGGCGTCGGTGCGCGCCAAGCTGACCGCGGCACTGTTGGCCGGATCGCTGGCCGGATCGCTGCTGGCGGGAGCCTTCCTGGCGGGGACCGCCTCCGCCGCCCGCGGACCGACAGTCAGCGGGGCGCTGTCGACGCTGCTGCACGAAGCGCGGATCGAACCGACGGCCTACAGCCAGGACCTCGCCACCTACGTGGCCGCCAAACACGCGGTCGGCGTGCTCACGGGGACCCGTCGCAGCGAACTGGACGCGGTGCTGGCCAACACCCAGGCGCTGGCGGCCTCGGGACAGCTGATCCCCTCGCGGCTGGCGATCGCGTTCCTGACCTTGGAACGCAACCTAGAGTGGTGGACGACCGAACCGCTGATCGGCGCCTCCCAGCGGATCTCCTTTCCCGACAGCGAGATCTTGTGGGAGCACTACGCCGGCGAGGGGATCCAGATCCAGTGGCTGGGGACCTTCGGGGAGGGCAACGGCTACTTCACGGCACACGAAAACACGCACCTGCACGAGCTGCTGTCGGAAGTGATCCCGCTGGCCACCGACCGCGCCGGGGGAATCGCCTGGGAGTACATGTTCTCGTTCGACGGCGGCGCGCCCCCGTGGACCAGCGCGCTCTCGCAGGGCACGGCCATCCAGCTGCTCGCCCGGGCCTACTCGCGCTACCACGAAGCGGCCCTGTTGACCGCGGCCCAGCAGGCCCTCGGGATCTTCCAGACGCCGCCTCCGCTGGGGGTGAGGGTCGACGCCGCCGGCGGGGCGGCCCTCTACGCGCAGTACTCCTTCGCCCCCTCCGATCGCATCCTCAACGGCTTCATCCAGTCGCTGGTGGGTCTCTACGACTACACCTCGATCACCAAGGACCCGCTCGGCCTGGCGCTGTTCCAGGCCGGCGACGCGGAGGCGAGGGCGCTGGTGCCCCGCTACGACACCGGCGCCTGGAGCATGTACGACCAGCACGGCGAATCGACCCTCAACTATCACGAGCTGCTCACCGAATTCCTGCAGCACCTGTGCGAACGCACGCAGAAGGGTCCGCCGCTGGGCCCGGCGGTGCCGTTGACCGAAGACGGCATCTACTGCACCACCGCCCAGCGCTTCACCGCCGACCTCACGACCCCGCCGGTGGTGTCGCTGCTGTCGACCACGCTGCGCACCGGCACCCGTGCCGGCGTGGCCGTCTCGCTGTCGAAGATCTCCAACGTCAAGCTCACCATCAGCCGCGGCGCGCACGTCGTGTGGACGGTGGCGGCGCAGGTCCCCGGCGGGGACCCGCGGCTGCTGTGGAAGACGCCCGCCGCCAGCGGCAGCTACACGGTGGCGATCACGGCCACCGACCTCGCCGGCAACACCTCCACGGCGTCGGGCACGATCACGTTGAAGAAGAAGTAGCGGCGCGGGCGACGGCACCGGCCGGGCGGCTCGCCGCCGGCGCAGCGGACAGCGGGCGCGAGCGGCGGCGCGGCCGTGGCCGGCTCGTGGCGGCGCCTATGATGAACCGGCAATAGCGACCTCTGCTGGACAGCCATCGGCGCCCGCCTCCGTCGCAGACCTCGCCGAGGGACTGCGCGCTGTCGGCTACCTGCCCGGCGAGTCGACCGCGCTGGTGGCCTACCTGGCGATCAAGCTCGGCAAGCCGGTGCTGGTCGAGGGTCCCGCCGGGGTCGGCAAGACCGAGCTCGCCAAGGCACTCGCCCAGCATCTCGATCGCGAGCTCGTGCGGCTGCAGTGCTACGAGGGCCTCGACGAGGCCAAGTCGCTGTACGAGTGGAACTACCGCAAGCAGCTGCTGCGCATCCAGACCGAGGCCGACGGCGCCGGCTGGGAGGCCGTCCAGGACGACATCTTCGGCGAGGAGTTCCTGCTCGCGAGGCCGCTGATGACGGCCATCACCTCCGAGCAGCCGGTGGTGCTGCTGATCGACGAGATCGACAAGACCGACCAGGAGTTCGAGGCGATGCTGCTGGAGGTGCTGTCCGACTTCCAGATCTCGATCCCCGAGCTCGGCCGCCTGGAGTCGCGCACCCACCCGGTGGTGCTGCTGACATCCAACAACTCGCGCGAGCTGACGGAGGCGCTGAAGCGGCGCTGCCTGTACCTGTGGCTCGACTACCCGGAGCTCGAGCACGAGCTCGAAATCGTGCGCCTGCATGCGCCCGGGCTGTCCGAGGCGATCGCCCGCCGGCTGGTCGAGGTGATCGGCATGGTGCGCGACCTCGACCTGAAGAAGCCGCCCTCGATCGCGGAGTCGATCGATTGGGCCCGCGCGCTGCTGCTGCTGGGCGCGCGGGAGATCGACGCCGACATCTTCAACGAGACGATGTCGGTGATCGTCAAGCACCGCACCGACATGGACGTGGTCGCCGAGCGGGTGGGGCTGAAGCTGCGCTCGCCGGCCGATGTCGCCTGAGCGCGACGACGGGCTGCCGGCCCGCATCCTCGAGCTGGGCGAGGAGCTGCGCCGCGAAGGCGTCGCGATCGGCACCTCCGAGATCCTCGACGCCTTCGATGTGCTGCGGGAGGTCAGCTGGACCTCCAAAGACGACTTCCGCGAGGCGCTGGCGGCGACGCTGGCCAAGAGCCAGGAGGACCGTCGCATCTTCGAGCTCGTGTTCGACCGCTTCTTCTTCCGCCAGGTCGAGGTGGCGGCGCAGCGGGAGGGCGTCAGCGAGGACGAGTACGTAGCGCTGGACGAGCTCTCAGAGGACGAGCTCGAGGCGCTGCGGGCGCAGATCGCGGCCGCCCTGCGCGACGGCTCGGAGGGCGCGATGCGCGACCTCGCGCGGCTCGCGATCGCGGCGCTGGCTCGCCGCCAGGAGGGCTCGGGGGTGATCGGCGTCGACGTCCAGCGGATCCGCCGTGCCCTGGGCCTGCGGGCCGAGCCCCAGCCGGACCTGCCGGAGGGAGACCCGCGCCGTGAGGGCCTGCCGAGGGAGTCGTTGCGGCGCTTCGAGGCGCTGCTGCGCCGCGAGCTCGAACGCTCCCAGATCGAACGCACCGGCAACCTGCCCCCGTCGCGTCCCCTGGGCGAGCTCGACCGGGCGCTGCCGTCGGGCCCGCTGGCTGACCTCGCCGCCGTGCACCGGGTCGTCGCCCAGCTGCGCCGGAGGCTGGCGACGCAGGGACTCCAGGCGCGGGGACACCGCCGCCACGCCCACGTCGACGTGCGACGGACGATGAGGGCCTCGCTGCAGACCGGCGGGGTCCCGGTGGAGCTGAAGTTCCGCCCCCGACGCCCGCGGCGGCCGGAGATCTACGTGCTGTGCGACGTCTCCACCAGCGTCACCTCGGCGTCGGTGTTCTTCCTGTCGGTGCTGCACGCGCTGCACGACACGTTCCGCAAGATGCGCTCGTTCGTGTTCATCGAGCGGATCTCGGAGGTGACCGACATCTTCGAACACGAGCGCAACTTCAAAGCCGTCAGCGAACGGATCTCCAGCGACGCCGGCGTCGCCGACATCTCCGGCTATACCGACTACGGGCGGGTGTGGACGGAGTTCCTCGAGCAGGTCGAGGACGACCTCCACCCGCGGGCCACCGTGATCGTGCTCGGGGACGCCCGTACCAACGGCCGCGACCCCCGGGCCGAGATCTTCGCCCACATCGCGGCCCGCGCGGGCCGGACCTTCTGGCTGAATCCCGAGCCGCGGCTGTACTGGAACTACGGGGACTCGGTGATCTCCGCCTACGAGCAGTACTGCACCGCCTTCGAGTGCTGGACCACGGCCCAGCTCGAGGACTTCGTGCGCGCGCTGACGCGCCCGGTGGTGGCCGCCGGGCGATAGCATCGTCCGTCGGACACGAGACACCAGGGGTGCTGGCGGGTAGGCCGGCTGAGATGGCGCACGGGAAGCTCTTCCACCGGCGCCGACCCTTCGAACCTGTGGGGTAATGCCCGCGAAGGGAGCGACGTGACAACCGCAACCAGATCTCGCCCCGGGGCTCCGCCGCCCGCCTCGCTGCCGGGCCCCGACCCGGGACGCCCTCGGGCGCTCGTGGTCGAGCGGCTCGAGCTCGCCTACAGCTCCGAGCGGGGCGCGCCGGTGAGGGCCCTCGACGGGGTCTCGCTGCGGGCCGATGCCGGAGAGCTGGTGGCGGTGGTGGGCCCGAGCGGGTGCGGCAAGACCACGCTGCTGGAGGTCGTGTGCGGACTGCTGGAGCCCGACGGAGGTACCGTCAGCGGGCCCCCGGCGGTGCTGATGCCCCAGCGCGACCTGCTGCTGCCGTGGCTCGACGCGCTCGAGAACGCGGCCCTCAGCCTGCGGCTCGCGGGGCATCGGCGGGGTGTCGCGCTGGCGGGCGCGCGCGAGCTGTTCGGCGAGCTCGGCCTCGAGGGCTTCGAGCGGGCGCGACCGGACGAGCTCTCCGGCGGGATGCGCCAGCGGGTCGCATTCGCGCGCACGCTGCTGTCGGGCAAGCAGCTGCTGTGCCTGGACGAGCCGTTCGGGGCGCTGGACGCGATCACCCGCAGCGAGATGCAGCAATGGCTGGCAGGGAGCCTCGAGCGGGAGCCGCGGACGGTGCTGCTCGTGACCCACGACGTCGAGGAGGCGATCGTGCTGTGCGACCGCGTGATCGTGCTCTCCCGCCGCCCGGGACGGGTGCTGGTCGAGCTCGATGTGCCACTCGAGCGCCCGCGACGGGCGGGCGACCCCGAGGTCGCCGCGCTGCGGGCGCTGGCACTCGAACACCTCGCGGGGACCGGAGCGGGGGCGTGAGGCGGACGCTCCGCCGCATCGCCCCGGCGGCGCTGCTCGCGGTCGCCCTCCTGTGCCTGTGGGAGGCCTACTGCGACCTCGGCGGCGTGCAGTCCGCCGTGCTGCCGCCGCCCCACGCGATCGCCGGGGCGCTGTGGGACAACGCCGGGCTGCTGGCCCACAACTTCGCGGTCACCGCCGAGGAGGTCGTGTTGGGGCTGGCGCTGGCGCTGGCGGCGGGGCTGGCGATCGCGGTTGCGATCCACCTCTCGCCGCTGGTGCGGCGGGCCTTCTACCCGCTGGCGGTGGGATCCCAGGCCGTTCCGATCCCCGTGATCGGGGTGCTGCTCGTGTTCTGGTGGGGCTTCGGCATCTTCCCGAAGCTGGTGGTGATCGCGCTGATCTGCTTCTTCCCCGTGCTGGTGACGACGATCGACGGGCTCGCGTCGCTGGACCCGGAGCGGGTCAAGCTGCTGCGCACGCTCGACGCCTCGCGCTGGCAGACGCTGCGCTTCGCCGAGCTCCCGGCGGCGCTGCCGGCCGCCCTCAGCGGAGCCAGGATCGCGCTGGCGGTGGGCGTGATCGGCGCCTTCATCGCCGAGACGAGCACCCCCACGACCGGCACCTACACGGGACTCGGCCGCGAGATCGTGCTCGACGCCGGGGGCTTCCAGACGGCCCGCGCGTACGCCGCTACGGCGGTGCTGTTCGCGTTCGCGATCGCCTGCTTCCACAGCCTCGCAATGGCCGAACGGCGGCTGGCACCGTGGCGGCGGGTCGCGACCTCGGGAGGTCTCCGGTGAGGCGGGCGCGAGCCGTTCTGGCCGCCTGCCTGGCCGGCGCCTGCCTGCTCGCGCTCGCCGCCTGCGGCGCCAAGCAGGACACCGTCAGCGCCCCGGGCACGAAGTCCTTCGACGTGATGCTCGACTGGTTCCCGAACGCCGACCACGCCCCCCTCTATGCCGCCCTCGCACACGGCGAGTTCCGCGCGGTGGGGCTCGACGTGCACCTGCTGGCGCCGTCCGAAACCGACGAACCGCTGAAGCTGCTCGCGGCCGGCAAGGTCGACATGGCGATCTCGTACGAGCCGGAGCTGATGCTGGCACGCGACCAGGGGCTGCGGCTGGTGTCGATCGGAGCGCTCGTGCAGCGACCCCTGACCTCGATCATCGCGCTGCCCGGCGCCCACGTGAGCAGCGTCTCCGACCTGCACGGCAAGACCGTGGGGACCGCCGGGATCCCCTACCAGGCGGCGATGCTGAAGGCGGCCCTGCACTCAGCCCACCTGGGGGCCAACGCCGCCAAGGAAGTCAACGTCGGCTTCGACCTGGTGCCGGCGATGCTGTCGGGGAAGGTCGACGCCACGCTCGGCGGCTACTGGAACTACGAGGCCGTCCAGCTCGAGCTGGCCCACCGCTCGCCCACCGTGATCCCCGTCGACCAAGCGGGCGTGCCGACCTACGACGAGCTGATACTGGTGGTGCGCGAAGAAGAGGCCCACAGGCGCGGGCAGGACCTGCGGGCCTTCATGCAGGCGCTCAGCCGGGGCGAGCGCGAGGTGCGGGCCGACCCGGCCGAAGCCGCCGCGCTGGTGATCAAGGCCAACCCCTCGCTGCCGCACAAGCTGCAGCTCGAATCGATCCGGCGGACGCTGCCCGCGGCGCAGCCGCCGACGGGCGAGCCCTTCGGCTGGCAGGATCCGACGGCGTGGTCGCACTTCGCCGAATGGATGTACGCCGAGGACCTGATCCATCACCCGCCGGGAGCCGAACTGCCGCCGTACACGAACGAGTACCTCCCCGGGCAGGGGATCTGACGGCGCCGTGACGCGCGTGGGGCTCCTCACCGGGGGCGGCGACTGTCCCGGCCTGAACGCCGTCATCCGGGCGGTGGTGCGGCGCGGGCTCGCCGGCGGCGGGCACACCTTCGTCGGCTTCCGCTACGGCTGGTCCGGAGTGCTCCGCGACGACGCCGTCGAGCTGGACATGCAGAGCACCGCCGGGATCCTGCCCCGCGGCGGGACCATCCTCGGCACCTCGCGCACCAATCCCTACGCCGACGGCGCCGACGGCACGGCCGCCGTCAAGCGCACGCTCGAGGCCCGCGAGGTCGACGTGCTGATCCCGATCGGCGGCGAGGACACGCTCGGCGTGGCTCTGCGACTGCACGACGACGGCGTCCCGATCGTGGGCGTGCCCAAGACGATCGACAACGACCTCGGCGGCACCGACGTGACCTTCGGCTTCCAGACGGCCGTGCAGATCGTCACCGACGCGATCGACCGCCTGCACACCACCGCCGAGTCCCACGACCGTGTGATGGTGGTGGAGGTGATGGGCAGGCACGCCGGCTGGATCGCCACCCACGCCGGGATCGCGGGCGGCGCCGACGCGATCCTCGTGCCCGAGCGACCGTTCGACATCGACGACGTCGTCGCCCACCTGCGGGCCCGTCACGCCCGCGGGCGGAGCTTCTCGATCGTGGTCGTGGCGGAGGGGGCCACGCCCCGCGAGGGCACCCTCGAGGTGCGCGAAGACGCGGCCACCGACGCCTTCGGCCACGCGCGCCTGGGGGGCATCGGCGTGGTCCTCGAGAAGGAGATCGAGGACCGGACCGGCTACGAAACGAGGGTCACGATCCTCGGTCACGTCCAGCGGGGCGGCACGCCGGTGGCCTTCGACCGCGTCCTCGCCACCCGCTTCGGCGTGGCCGCCTTCGAGGCCGCGGCAGCCGGTCACTCCGGGCAGATGGTGGCGCTGGCCGGCACCCAGATCGTCGAGGTGCCGCTCCGGGACGCGCTGCGCGAGCCGAAGCTGCTCGACCCCGCCCTGTACGAGACGGCCGAGCTGTTCTTCGGCTGACCGCCGGGCGCTACACCGGCCAGCGCCGCCGCACCTCGGTGAGGGCGGCGCCGAGCAGCTCCTCCTCGGCCTGCGCCGGCGCAGGGGCCGCGCCGCGCGCGGGCTGCTCGTCTCCCACCAGCGCCGGAAGCGTGGCCAGCACGCACTCGGCCAGCACGGGGACGTTGTAGCCCCCCTCTAGCACCATCCCGACGCCGATGCCGCGCTCGCGCGCGAAGGCCCCCACCCGCAGGGCGATCTCGACGAACGATCGTGTCGTCAGGCGACAGTTGGCCAGCGGGTCGAGCTCGTGGGCGTCGAAGCCCGCCGAGACCAGGATCAGCTGGGGCTCGTAGGCGGCGGCGACCGGGAGCACGACCCGCTCCAGCAGGCCGAGCCACAGCGCCTCCCCCGATCCGGGCGGGACCGGGAGGTTGACGGTGAAGCCCTCCCCCTCGCCGCGACCGCGGTCCTGGAGACGCCCGCTGCCCGGGTACAGCGGCCACTGGTGGATGCTCGCGAACAGCACGTCGCTGCGGTCCTCGAAGATGTCCGCGGTGCCGTTGCCGTGGTGGACGTCCCAGTCGAGCACGAACACCCGCTCGAGTCCCAGCTCGGCCACCGCGTGGGCGGCGGCGACGGCGACGTTGTTGAACAGGCAGAAGCCCATCGCACGGGCCCGCTCGGCGTGGTGGCCGGCGGGCCTGATCGCAGCCAGGCCGGCCGGCGACTCGCCCGCGACCAGCGCACCGGCCAGCTCGCAGGCCGCGCCGGCGGCGTGGGTGGCGGCCCGGAAGGACGCCTCGACGGCAAAGGTGTCGGGGTCGATCGCCCCTCCGCCCCGCGCACACAGCTCACGGATTGCGCGGACGTGCTCGGGAGTGTGGACGAGCGCGAGCTGCTCCTCGCTCGCAGCCGCCGCCGTGCGACGCTCCCAGCCGAGCCAGCCGTGCTCGGCGAGCGCGCCTTCGAGCGTCGCCAGCCGTTGCGGGGTGTCCGGATGGCCCGGGGAGACGTCGCCGGGGTCGTGTTCCAGGCAGGCGGGGTGGGTGTAGAGCAGCCCGCTCATCGGGGGCCCGCGCCGGGAGCGGTGCAGTCGCCGGCGCCACCACCGGCACCGCAGCCGTCACCGCGTGGGAGATCGTGATTCACTGGCGCAGGATATGGCCCAGGCGCAGAGCACGGGCACGATGCGCGCGATGGTCTTCGAGGAGCTCGGCCAGCCCCTGCGGGCGCGGGAGCTGCCGGTCCCCGAGCCGGCTCCCGACCAGCTGCTGTTGAAGGTGAGGGCCTGCGGTGTCTGCCGCACCGACCTCCACCTGCTCGACGGCGAGGTCGACATCCCCCACCCGCCACGGGTGCTCGGCCACCAGATCGTCGCCGACGTGGTGGCCGCCGGCAAGGACGTCGTCACGCCGGGAGACGCAGGGCGACGAGTGGGGGTCCCGTGGCTGGGCTGGACCGACGGGACCTGCGAGTTCTGCACCAGCGGCCGTGAGAACCTCTGCCTGAGGGCGCTGTTCACCGGCCGCGACATCGACGGCGGCTACGCCGAGTACGCGGTCGCCGACGCCCGCTATTGCTTCGAGCTGCCCGTCGATCACCACGACGAGCAGCTCGCCCCGCTGCTGTGTGCCGGGCTGATCGGCTACCGCGCGCTGAGGATGTGCGGAGACGCCCACCGCCTCGGCCTGTACGGGTTCGGCTCCTCCGCCCACATCATCGCCCAGGTCGCCCGCTGGCAGGGCCGCGAGGTGTACGCCTTCACGCGCGGAGGCGACACGGCCACGCAGACGTTCGCCCGCGAGCTGGGGGCCGTGTGGGCGGGCGCGTCGGAGGACACCCCACCCCGGCCGCTGGACGCGGCGATCATCTTCGCCCCCGTCGGCGGGCTCGTCCCGCTCGCGCTCAAAGCCCTCGACCGCGGCGGGAGCGTGGTCTGCGCCGGGATCCACATGAGCGACATCCCCTCGTTCCCCTACGAGCTGCTGTGGGAGGAGCGTGCGCTGCGCTCGGTCGCCAACCTCACCCGCCGAGACGGCCAGGAGATGCTCGCGCTCGCACCCGAAGCCGACATCCACACGCACGTGACCACCTACCCCCTCGAGCGAGCGAACGACGCCCTCGAGGACCTCCGCCACGGGGCCTTCACCGGGGCGGCGGTGATCCTGCCGTAGTCAGGCCTGCGGCCGTCGCCCCGCCCCGGCCGCGGGCCTGCTCCGGCGCGAGCCGGAAGCCCGGTAGCAGCAGCTCCAGACGGGCCCCGCCCTGCGGCGAGGAGCCCGCCCACACGGCACCCCCGTGGGCCTCGGCGATTGCGCGCACGATCGCGAGCCCGAGGCCCGTGCCCCCGGAGGCGCGGTCACGGGCGGCATCGATGCGATGGAAGCGCTCGAAGATCCGGTCCCGCTCGGCCGGTGGGATCCCGGGTCCGTCGTCGTCGACCACGAAGCGGATCCTCCCGTCCGCCTCGGGGCCCACGGCCAGTTTCACCACCCCGTCCTTCGGCGCGGTGTGGTTGATCGCGTTGGAGATCAGGTTGCGCAGCGCCTGGGCCAGGCGGTCGCGGTCCGCTGTCAGCCTCCCGTCCGGGAGCGGGCCGAGTTGGAAGCGCCGGTCGGCGAGCAGCGTCATCCCGTCCCACAGCTCCTCCAGAAATCCCGCAAGCTCGATCGGCTCCGGGCGCAGGAACTGCTCGGAGTGGTCGCTTCGGGCCAGCAGCAGCAGGTCGTCCACGAGCCGGCTCACGCGCGCCACCTCGGCCCGCACGAGCGTCTCGACGCGGCGCACCTCCTGCGCCGAGGGGTGCTCCTGGGCCGCCAGCACCTCGAGCTGGCCGCTGATCACGGTCAGCGGCGTGCGCAGCTCGTGGGACGCGTCGGCGATGAACTCGCGCTGCCCGGCGAAGGCCTCGGCGAGGCGGTCGAGCATGTGGTTGAAGGCGTCGGTGAGCACCCTGATCTCGCCGGCCTCACCGTCGCGGTGCTCGATCCGAGGGTGCAGATCGCCACCATCCACCCGGCCGGCCACGCTCGCCATCCGGCGCAGCGGGGCCGACACGTGGGCGCCGACGAAGTAGGACGCGATCAGCACCGCCGCCAGCGCCAGCAGGCCGGCGAGCACGAACGCCCGCGCGACGCCGTCCTGAGCGCGCGAGACGTTCCCCAACGCCTCCCCGGCACCGATCGTCACGGCGAGCCCGTTCTGCAGGCGCAGCGGGACCTTCAGCAGACGCAAGTCGTCCACGTCGGGGGCGGGGACGGTCGTGTAGCCCTTCGGTGCCTGCACCAGTTTCAGCGCGAGCCGGTTCTCGTAGCGCTGGTCGGCGGCCGACTCGCCGTCGTCCGGCCCCTGGGCCGTAACCAGCTCCGGGCTGTTGGAGACGGTCTGCTGGCCCGGGATCGTTACGAACAGCAGCCGCGAGGTGGCGCTGAACGGCTGGGTCCGCACGTACGCCCTCGCGGCCGCGGCCAGGCCGGCGTAGGAGCCCGGTTGCGCCGCCCGCAGATTGTGGGCGAGGTCGCTCGCGTCGCCCGACAGCTCGCCGTCGATCTGGTCGCGGACCTGGGTCGCCGTGCCCCGGTACACGGCCACGAAGACGATCCCCGTGCACAGCATCATCACCAACGTGAACCACGCCGCCAGCCGCCAGCGCAGTCCGCGCGGCGCCAGCCGTCGAGCGATTGATCGCACCGGCGGGTGCCTCAGGCGGCGCTGCCGAGGCGGTAGCCCACAGAGCGGATGGTCGTGATCGGCACAGGGGCCTCCGGACGGCCGAGCTTGCGGCGCAGGTAACCGACATACACGTCAACCACGTTCGTCCCCGGATCGTGCTGGTAGCCCCACACGCTGGCGAGCACCTGCTCGCGGGTGACGATCCGGCCCTGGTTGCGGCAGAGATACACGAGCAGTTCGAACTCGGTCGTCGAAAGCGGCACCTCGACCCCGGCTCGCCTGACCCTCCGCGTCAGCAGGTCGACCTCGATGTCCCCGACCTCGAGCGCGCTCGCGGAGGTGTGCGCGACCGCCCGCAGCTGGGCCCGAAGCCGCGCGACGAGCTCGGCCATCGAGAACGGCTTGGCCAGGTAGTCGACCGCCCCGGCTTCCAGCCCCTGCACCCGGTCGTCGATCTCTCCCAGCGCCGTCAGCACGATCACCGGCATCGCCGGCAAACCCCGTTGGAGCACCTCGAGCACCTCGAGCCCACCCTTGCCGGGGAGCATCAGGTCGAGCACCACCGCGTCGAAGCGCCCCGTCAGCGCGAGCCGCTCGCCCTCGACGCCGTCGAGTGCGGCCTCGACGCGGAATCCCGCCGCCGCCAACCCGCGGCGCAGGAAGTCCACGATCCCCGGCTCATCCTCGATCAGCAGGACGCTCGCCGAGTCGGCTCCGTCGCCGCCGTGGTTGCGCGACCCTGCCCCCGCGTCCGCGCGGGGCTTCGCGGTTGCTCCCATGCTCTCAGCCAAGGATAGGCCCCCGTGAGGGTCACAGCACATTCGATGAGACTTCTCACGTTGCGGTTAACGTCCGCTTAGGGGCCCTTCGCACACTCGCCCCATGGCGCAGACGCACGCTCCGAGCGTCCCAGGTCGTCCCGGCACCGCCCCCCGCGTCCGCGCACGGCTCTGGTTGGGCAGCGGAACCGACGGCAACGAGCGCCTGACGACCGCCACCGGCGCGCTGCTGGTGGTGCACAAGATCAGCTTCATCGTCTGGGCCACCGTCACCGGCGTGCACCTGCTCGCCCACCTGCCCTCGATACGGGCCGCCCTGCGTGGCGACTTCTCCGCCCGCGATCCCCTCGGCCCCGTCCTGCCGGGGCGCTCGGGGCGACACCTCGCGCCGGCGGGGTCGCTCGTCCTCGGCGTCGTCCTGGCGCTTTTGACGATCCCCGAGTTCGGTTCCTGGACGCAGGCCCACTTCGGCCATCACCACTAGGAGGCCACCGACATGCGCAACCACACCACCCACACCCGCGACGCCGCCCTGCGCAGACTCAGCCACATCAACCGCTGGCTGGTCGCGGGCAGCGTCGTGCTCACCGGGGTGCTGGCCGACGTGGCCGCCAGCGCCTTCCCCGGCAAGAACCAAGGCGAGCTCCTCGAGCTCGGGCACGAAGCGCAGCTCGGGCCACACCAGCGCCAGCAAAAGCAGCCTCTCCAAACCCAAGCAGTCGCCGCAATCCAGCACCAGCTCCAGCGGCGCATCCGGCTCCGACACCACGGAAGCAAACAGCTCCTCGAGCGGCGAATCGTCGGGTGGCAGCACCTCGGGCAGCGGCTCCTCCGGCAGCGAATCCGCTTCGAGCGAGTCCTCCGAATCCTCCGGCTCCTCCGGGTCGAGCTCCGAATCGTCCTCGAGCTCCGGCGGCTCCTCCGAAGAATCGTCCGGGGCTGTCACATCGGGGGGGTCCTAGAGGTGCTGGTGACGGACGCATCGACCTCCAGGCGAGCACCGGTGGGTGCCAGCTGGCGGGCCCTCGGCACGACCATCGCGCTGCGCGTGGGCGAGCCGGGCGCGCTGGAGCGGGCTGAGTCTGCGGTCCGCCGCGAGCTCGACGCGATCGACCGCACCTGCAGCCGCTTCCGCGAGGACTCGGAGCTGACAGCCCTCAACGGCCGCGCCGGTGCCACGACACGCGTCAGCCCGCTGCTGCGGGAGGCGCTCGACGTGGCGCTGAGAGCGGCGGCCCTCACCGACGGCGACGTCGACCCCACGATCGGCCGGGCCCTGGAGCTGGCCGGCTACGACCGTGACTTCGAGCTGCTCGACCGCGACGCGGCCGGCGAGCCTCACGCCGCGCCTGGGCAGCGCATCCCGCGGGTGCGGGTGCGATCGCTGCCCGGCTGGCGGGCCGTGAGGCTCGTCGTCCAGACCGGGAGCGTGCGCCTCCCCTCCGGCGTCAGCATCGATCTCGGAGCCAGCGCCAAAGCGTGGGCCGCCGACCGCGCCGCCGCCGCGGCCGCCAGGGAGTGCGAGTGCGGGGTGCTCGTCGGGGTCGGCGGGGACATCGCCGCCCACGGTCATGCTCCGGCGGGCGGATGGCAGGTGTTCGTCACCGATGACCACCGTGACGGCCTCTCCGCCCCGGGTCAGATGGTCACGATCCGCTCCGGCGGGCTGGCGACGTCCAGTACGGCCGTCCGGCGCTGGAACCGGGGAGGTCGCGCGATGCACCACATCATCGATCCCTCCAGCGGCGAGCCCGTGCGGGGAACCTGGCGCACCGTCAGCGTCGCCGCCGGCTGCTGCGCGGACGCCAACACCGCCGCCACCGCCGCAATCGTGCGGGCGGCGGAGGCGGTGCCATGGCTGACGCGGCTCGGCCTCCCCTCCCGCCTGGTGGGCTGGGACGGCTCGGTCACGAAGGTCGCGGGGTGGCCGCTGTGAGCAGCCTGCTCGCAACCGCCGGGCCCTCGGTGCTGTGGTACCTGACCCGCGCGACCGGCGCCGTCGCGCTGTTGTTGCTGACCGGGTCGCTGGTGCTGGGCGTGGCCGACGTGCGCCGCCTTAGCACGGCCGGCTGGCCGCGCTTCATGGTCGACTCTCTGCACCGGACCGTGTCGCTGCTGGCGCTCGTGTTCCTGCTCGTGCACATCCTCACCTCGGTGCTCGACAGCTACGCCTCGATCTCGCTCGTCAACGCGGTGGTCCCCTTCACCGGCTCCTACCGGCCGCTGTGGCTGGGGCTGGGCGCGGTCGCGTTCGACCTGATGCTCGCCGTTGTGATCACGAGCCTGCTGAAGGGGCGCATCGGCTACCGCGCCTGGCGTGCGGTCCACTGGCTCGCGTACGCGAGCTGGCCGCTGGCGCTGGTCCACGGACTCGGCACCGGCAGCGACGTCAAAAGCAGCTGGCTGCTGGTGCTCAGCGTGGTGTGCTCGCTGGCCGTCCTGGCGGCCGTGGTCAGCCGCGTGTTGAGCGGATGGCCGGCCGGCACCCCCGGGCGACGGGTGGCGCTCGGCGCCACCGCGGCCTTTGCGATCTTCGTGCTCGCCTGGCTGCCGATTGGCCCCCTCGGCTCGGAATGGGCCCGCCGCTCCGGCACTCCCAGCCCGCTGCTGGGCCACGGCAGCAGTACCGACAGCTCGAGCGCAAGCACCAGATGAGCGCTTCCCCCTCCACCGCCGAGCTGCAGGCGCCCGCACCGGCCGGTCCGCCCGCGGCGCTGCCGCGGCTGCTGGCGGGCATCCACGACGAGCGCCCGTTGACGCTCGCCGAGCACCTCGCCCTACACGGGGAGCTCCCGCCCGCGGGCGGCGGAGGCCGCTCGCGCTCGCGCGCCAGGGCCCGGGAGCTGCTCGAGGAGGTCGAGACCTCGGGCCTGCGCGGCTGTGGCGGAGGTGGCTTCCCCACCGCCACCAAGCTGCGTGCGGTCGCGGGCGCGCACGGGCGCGCCGTGGTCGTGGTCAACGCGGTCGAGGCCGAGCCACCGAGCCTCAAGGACCGCACGCTGCTGCGGCTCGCCCCCCACCTCGTGCTCGACGGCGCCATCGTGGCGGCCGAAGCGCTGCGCGCCGACGAGGTGATCGTGGCGATCGGCGAGCACGCCGGCGCGTCGGCCGCGGCGGCATACGCCGCGATCGAGGAACGTGGCGCCGACGGCCGGGACAGCCGCGTCGCCCTCACGCTCGCCAGTGTCGGCGGCGGCTATGTGTCGGGGCAGGAGTCGGCCCTGATCAGCGGTCTGGAAGGGCGCGAGGCGCTGCCCACGTTCACGCCCCCCCTCCCGTTCGAGCGCGGCCTGCGCAAGCGGCCCACGCTCGTCAACAACGCCGAGACGCTCGCCCACGTGGCGCTGATCGCGCGCCACGGGGCGCGCTGGTTCAGGAGCGTCGGCACCGAGGCCCACCCCGGGTCTGCGCTCGTGACGCTCGCCGGGCCCGTCGCCTACCCCGGCGTGTACGAGATCGAGGCCGGCGCCTCCTTGTCATCGCTGATCGACGCCGCCGGCGGCACCACCGGGGGCGTGCGCGGGGTCCTCACCGGCGGCTACGCCGGCGCGTGGGCGCCGGCCGCGGCGATCGGCGAGCTGGTGCTCTCGCGCGACGCACTCGCCGCTGCCGGGGGCAGCTTCGGCGCCGGCATCGTCCTGCTCCTATCGGCCGAGACCTGCCCCGTGGCCGAGACCGTACGGCTGGCGAGGTGGCTCGCCCAGCAGAGCGCCCGTCAGTGCGGCCCCTGCCTCCACGGGCTGTCGGCGATCGCCGAAGCGGTTGCGTCCCTCGCCGCCGGCGACCCCCAGCACTCCTCCGAGCGGCGCTTGCGGACGCTGTACGCGCTGACCTCCGGACGCGGTGCCTGTGCGCACCCCGACGGGGCCGTGCGCGTGATCGCAAGCTCCTTGCGCGCGTTCGCCGTCGAGTTCGAGGATCACCGCCGGTCCGGTCCGTGCGAGCGCTGCCGCGACGCGAGCGAGCTGCCGCTGCCCCACCGCGGCGCGCGGCCGGGGACGGGTCGGCCGTGAGCCGGCACGTCCGCGTCAACCCGATCGCCTGTGAGGCCCACGGGATCTGCGCCGAGCTGTTGCCGGAGCGGATCACGCTCGACGAGTGGGGCTATCCGATCGTCGACGAAACCCCGCTCGACCGCGACGAGGTCGACCACGCCCGACGGGCCGCCCGCGCGTGTCCCACGCTCGCGTTGCTGGTGCAGCGTGGGCGCAGCAGGAGCCGCGCCTAGCTGAGGGCACGCGCGCCGCCGAGCGACTCACATCACGTGGGCCACCGCCAGGCCGGCCCAGGGGCCGTAGGGGGCGAACAGCTCGCGCACCTGCTGTTCCCCGGCCACGGCTCGAGGGTCGCCGCCGCTCACCAGGCGACCGGCCAGCTTGCGCAGGCCGAGGTCACCGGCGGGGACCTGGTCGTGGCGGCCCTGGCCGGTGAGGGCCAGCATCTCGACCGTCCAGGGGCCGATGCCCGGGATCGCCTGCAGCCGCCGCCAGCTGCGTTCGTGGTCGCCCTCGCCGGTCCCCCCGAGCTCGATCCGACCCGCCGCGACCTCGCCGGCCGCTCGCACGAGCGCCCGCGCCCGCGAGCCACCGAGGTCCAACGACTGCAGCAGCGCAGGTGAGGTGCGGGCGAGCACCCGCGGCTCCGGCAGGTCCCGCAGGGCGCCGTCGCCGCCGTGGGGCCAGCGGCGGCCGAGTCGGGCCAGCAGGCGCCGCTGGATCGCGGCGGCGCGCTCGTACTCGATCAGCTGCTCGCAGATCGCCCACGCCAGCGCCTCGAAGGGCTCCGGACGCCTCGGCACCCGCAGCCAGGGACGTCGCCGCAGCGACGGCCCGATCAGCCGGTCGCGGGCGAACGCCCGTAGGAAAGGACGCACGTCCTCGTCCACGCCCAGCGCGAAGCGCATACGGGCGATCCCGTGCTCGGCCGCCTCGCGGCTCTCGGCGCACGCCGCCAGGCGCACCGAGCTCGACGAGGTCTGCCACACCCGCACCCGCACCGGCGTGGCGTCGTCGTGGAGCAATCGCTCCAGCGCGCCGCCGCGCCGGCGCAACATCCCGTCCATGCCGGTCCGCCGCGGCAGTCGGAAGGGGCACGGCGGAGCCACCTCCGCCGACAGCTCGACCAGCCCGCGGGACGAGCCGGGGTGCCGTTCGCTAGCGCGCGCCGCCCGGCCCGCCGAGCAGGTGGACGTCGACCAGCAGCGAGCGGCTGCCCACGATCTGCACGAGCTCTCCGACGCCGCCCGAGTCTCCCCGCCGGCCCACGCGCCGGCGGCGTTGGCTCCGGGAGACGGCGGCGGCCCGCCGGTGGCGCCGTTGGACGAGGCCGATGACGGCCGCCCCCGCCACGAAGCCGCCGGCGGCAGCGGCAGCGGCCTGGACCGCGGGTGCGACCGCTCCACGTCGCAACAGGGCCGTGGAGCCGTCCGGCCCGGGCGGCTGCAGCCGGTCGTCCCACACGGGGACCGCGTCGACCACCTCGCCGTCGCCCCCCGGACCGTGGCCTTCGCTGGCTGGAATGCGCTCGGAGCTCACTCCCGGCCAAGTCTAGACTTCGAGCCGGGGCCCTACTGCAGCAGCAGCGGTCGCTCGTATACGCGGTAGCGCTTGACCACGCGCCCGCCCATGCCTTCCATGCCGCGGTTCATGGCGGTGTTGGTCTCCAGGATCCAGCCCATCTCGCCGCCGTCCTGAGGGGTTCGTTCGGCAGCGTCGAAGTGCGCCTCGTAGAGCGCGGCGGCGACGCCCGTGTGCTGGTGCTCCGGTTTGACGCCGAGGAAGCCGACGCGGACGCGGTCCATGCGCCTCGACTTGGTCAGGAACTTCCACCAGCCGAGCGGCAGCAGGCGCCCGCCCATCTGCTCGAGCACCTGGTTGAGGTCGGGGACCGTGATCGCCATGCCGACGACCTCGCCCGTGTCCTCTTTCTCGGCGACCATGAACCAGTTCTTGTCGAAGGCCAGTTGAAGGTCCAGGTGGTAGGCGTCGAGGTCGGCCTTCGAGTAGGGCACGAAGTCCCAGTTCTCCGCCCAAGCGGTGTTGTAGACCGAGGCGAAGAAGTCGAGGTCCTTTCGCAGCTGGCGGCGGCGCATCGGCCGGATGCGGATGTGGTGCTCGCTGCGCGACTTCTCCGCGAGCTCCCAGATCACGGGCAGCACCTTCTCGCGTCCGGTCACCTCGAGGTTCCACATCAGCAGGTCCATCGCCTTGGTCATCCCGGCCTGCTCCATCATCTGCGGGTACCAGGGTGGGTTCCACGTCTGCAGGATCATCGGGCGCAGATCGAAGCCCTCGATGAGCATGCCACCGTCGTCGTTGAGCGCAAAGCTCGCCGGCCCGAGCATGCGCTCGCAGCCGTGTTCGCCCAGCCACGTCTCGGCGGCGCCGAGCAGCGCCTGCAGGACCGCGGCGTCCTGCTCGAACTCGATGAAGCCGAACCAGCCCCAGCGCGTGTTGTGGTGGTCGTTGAAGGCGTGGTTGATGTGGGCGGTGATACGGCCCACCACGCGCCCGTCGCGGCGGGCGAGGAAGTACTCGCCTTCGCCGTGCGTGAAAAAGGCGTTGAGGCGCCTGCTGAGGAACAGCCGCCGCTCCAGCTTCAGGGGAGGCACCCACAAGGGGTGGTTAGCATGGAGCCGGTAAGGCAGGTCGATGAAGGCCTTGAGGTCGCGCCCGCCCGAGACCGCCCTTACGTCCACAGCCACAAGGCAGGCAGCGTACATGCGCACCCACATCGACGTATTCGCCAAGGCCCGCGACCACGAGCGCAGCGAGGTGCTCGCGGCGGCCCGTGAGATCGACGTGCTGCCCTACTTCCGCCTGCTCGACTCACCGGCGATGCCGGTGGTGGAGATGGAGGGAGCCCCGCGGATCATGCTCGGCTCCAACAACTACCTCGGCCTGACCGCCGACGAGCGGGTGCTGAAGGGGGCCGAGGACGCCCTCCACCGCTACGGCACCGGCCTGACCGGCTCGCGCCTGCTGAACGGGACGATCCCGCTGCACCTCGAGCTCGAGCGCGAGATCGCCGACTGGATGGAGACCGAGGAGGCGCTGGTGTTCAGCACCGGCCACCAGGCCAACGTGGGCACGCTCGGCACCCTGCTGGGACCGGGCGACACGGTCGTGGTGGACTCCGGCGACCACGCCTCGATCCTCGACGGCTGCCTGCTCTCGCGGGCCAAGCTGCGGCCCTTCCGCCACAACCGGCTGGACAAGCTCGAGAAGATGCTCGACCGTGCCGCCGACGACGGCGGCGGGGTGCTGGTGGTCGTCGACGGGGTCTTCTCGATGGAGGGGGACCTGGCCCCACTGGCCGAGATCACCGAGCTGTGCCGGGCCTACGGGGCCCGTCTGATGGTGGACGAGGCCCACGGCGCCGGCGTGCTCGGCGCCCGCGGGGCCGGCGCCTCGGAACTGCTGGGCGTGGCCGATCGGGTGGACCTGAGGATGGGCACGTTCTCGAAGTCGCTGGCCTCCTGCGGTGGCTTCGTCGCGGGCACCCACGAGGTGATCGACTACCTGCGTTTCTCCTCCCGCGCCTTCCTGTTCACCGCCTCGGCCGTGCCGGCCGCGGTGGGGGCGGCGCTGGCGGCCCTGCGGGTGCTGCGCGGCGAGGACGGCCCGAGGCTGCTCGAGCGGGTGCTCGACAACGCCTGGAGGCTGCACGACGGGCTCGCCGAGCTGGGCTTTGCGGTGTCGGCCGAGCAGTGGCTGCCGGCCGGCGGAGGGGCCCAGGATCACGCCCCGGGGGTCCGCTCCGACGGCGCCGGGCGGCCCAGGATCGTGACGCCGATCATCTCGGTGCTGGTGGGCGACGACTGGCAGGCCGCCCTGCTGTGGCGGGCCCTCTACGACGAGGGCGTGTTCGTCAACACGGCCCTGCATCCGGCCGTCCCCCCGGGCGGCGCGCTGCTGCGCACGAGCGTGATGGCGACCCACGACGAGGCGACCCTGGACCGAGCGCTGGACGCCTTCGAGCGGGTCAAGCGGGACTTCGAGGCCGAGCACGGCCCCCTGCCCTCGGCCCGTCCGGAGTGACGCCGGGCCGGCCGGACTTGTCCATTTCTTCACAAGTCCCCCGGCCTACGAAAAAGGCCGCTTCTAGCGACTGAACGGTCAATCAACTTGTTGACCGCTGGGTACGACTGACGTAGCTTGCCGATGCGCTCTGCACGGCCGTTGAGTCTCTGCCAAGGTCCAAGGAGGCGGAGGAGACGCGAAGGTGGTACCGCGCCCCAAAGCGGACCCACCCGCATGCCGTTACGGGCGCGACCGTCCAGAAAAACCGCTAGAAGGTCGCCCCGCAGGAAGCGCGGAGGCGACGGGGAGTTTGCCCATGAACGCGACAGCTACGGTTCCCCCTGCCGGCCCACAGCACATGCGCGCACTCGAACGCGCCAACCAGGTCCGCCTCGCCCGTGCCGAGCTGAAGAGGCGCATCGCCGACGGCGAGGTCGACGTTGCGGGAGTGATCCTCGACTGCCCGTGGGAGGCCAACAGCATGGCGATCTCCGACCTGCTGATGAGCCAGCGCCGATGGGGTCAGACTCGCTGCCGCAAATTCCTGGCCCAGATCCCGCTGTCCGAGAACAAAACGGTCGGCTCCCTCACCGAGCGTCAGAGCCGACGTCTGGCGGAGCTACTCGAGTCGGGTGAGCGGGGCCGCGCCTGGAGCGCGACCCCCTGGCTAATGGACAGCCCGACGAGAGCTTGAGCTGCCACCAGCCGGCGAGCATCCCGATCAGCCCGAGGCGGGGTCTGACCTGCCAGACCCCGCACCCGCCCTGTCCGAGGTCGCGGACCGGTAGCCGGGCGAACTTGTAGCGGCCGGGTTCCAGGCGCATCCGTTCCAGCTGCTCGCGCGCGAGCCGCTCGTGCTCGGTGCGGGCGGCGGCGACGCGGCGCAGCTCCTGCACCCGCCCGGCGAGGTGGTCCCGTTCGCGCTCGAGCTCGCCGAGGTCCGGCAGGCGGGGCGCCCGCGGAGGGGCCGCCGAGCGGGCCCCGCGTGGCGCCGGTATGAAGGGGAAGCGTCCGGCGACGATTCCGGAGAGCTCACGCTCGAGCCTCGAGATCTGTCCCTTCAACGCGGCCCGGGCGGCCCGCTCGGAGGAAGCCTCGAAAGGCCCCTCGAGCACCGCCTGCTGCTGCACGAGCTGCGCCACTTCGCTCTCCTCCTCGAAAGGTCCAAGCCCCGAGAGGGGCGAATTCTACCAGCGCTTGCGGCCGCCGATTGCGTTCCGGCGCACGCTCCGGACACTTCCCCGACCGGCGCTCCCGGCACTTCCCCGACCGGCGCTCAGGGCACTTCCAGGGCGCTCGCGGCGCTCCACAGGGCCTCCTCGGCGAACAGCCTCGGGACGCCGGCGACCTGCACCGTGAACAGCGTCACCAGGTGCGTACCGGAGCGGGGAGCGTGGGCCGCGACGGGGTCCTCGAACAGGACCGCGAGCGCGTTGTGGCTGTCCGCCACCACCAGCCGACCGGCCGGCAGCAGCTGGCCGCCCCGGGCCGCTCCGAGCCGCTCGCCCTCGACGCTCTCCCGGATCCCGGGCGGGCCGTCGAGTGTCTCGGTGGCGAGCGCCCACACCGGCACACCGGTGTCGGCGAGGGCGATCAGCAGCACGTCGGCGAGCAGCCCCCCGGTGGGGAACCCGCCCCGGATCATCCGTTCGAGCACCGCCGTCTCGATCGGCGTGCGCACGACGTCGGGGTCCAGGCCGATGTGGCGGAAGAAGACGCGGTAGGCCGCCGGCACCGGCTCGAGGCGGATGCTCACCGCGCGCGCTCCCCTGAATCGGCTCGAGCGCTCCCGCAGGCGGTGGCGGATGTCGGGCGGGGAGGCCCCGGTGAGGGAGCCCCGGCGGGCGACCTCGACGTCGGCGAGGAGCAGTCTCAGCGAGGGCAGCTCCTGCACCACCTCGGGCGCCCGCCAGCCGACGGTGGGTGCCGCGGCGCCGCTCACGGGACCGCGCCCGGGTCCACGACCCGCCGGCCCCGGCTCCGGGGGGTCGCGCCGCTCACGCGCCCGCCGCTCCGTGCCAACCGCGCTCCCGTGAGGCCGCCACCAGGGACGCGACCCGCGAGCGCAGCGCCGCCGCGGTGGGGGTGGCGAGCAGCGCCCGGCTCTGCACCCTTCCTCCCGGGTAGGCGAAGTCGACCTGGGGGCAGCTGAGGACTTTGTAGAGCGAGGCCAGCGCGCCGTCGGCGTCGATCCCGACCGGCAGCGTGAGGCCGTCGCGGGCGATCAGGTGGCGCAGGTCCGAGCGGCTGCCCTTGATCGAGACGGCCGCGAACTGGACCCCCGGGAAGGAGCCTTTGAGCGCCTGCATCTCGCCGAGCACCCGCGGGCAGGAGCGTTCGTTGACGAACATCGCCAGCACCAGCGGGCCGCGTTCGACGAGCTGGCAGACGTTGAGGACCTGGCTCCCGCGCACGGTGCACGCCGGCACGTTGCCCGATTCGCCTTCGTGTGCGTGCCTGGCGATGTTCGCGTCGCCCTTCAGCGTGCCGCTCGCGAGCGGCACCGCGAACGGTGGCACCTGCTTCCCGGGTTCGATGCCCCGGAGTTCGCTCGGATCGTGCAGCAGCGAGGTTGCGATCAGTGCCACCAGCGCGACGACGGCCACGATCCCCAGCAGGGGGCCCTGGCGCAGGCTGCTGCGGGTCAGCCGGCCGCGATCCCGGCCGGTCCCCCCGGTCCGCTCCGGCCGCGGCCGTCACGGCCACCTCCACGCCCACCCGACCCGCCGGCGCCGTCCCGATCCGTGCCGGCGGGGTCGACGGCCCGCTTGCCCAGGAACAGCCGCTCACGCGGGCTCATGTCCGGAACCCGCCGCTCGGGCGCCGAAGCCCACCCGCGCCAACAGCCCGCCCGGAGCGACCGAGCGTCGCAGGGGCCGGCGCTCCGGGCTCCCGTAGGCGACCATCAGGGCCGCCGGAAGGGCGATCAGCACCCCCAGCAGCGAGGCGCTGAGGTCGATCAGGGTGACCAGTCCGAACTGGCGCAGCATCTCGATTTCCGACAGCGCCAGCACGCCGAAGCCGGCGATCGCGGTGACGGCCGAGGCGGCCACGGCGGCGCCGGTGCGCTCGTAGGCGCGTCGCAGCGCCTGCACCGTGGAGAGGCCGGCCAGACGCTCCTGACGATGGCGCTCGGACAGCAGCACGCTGAACTCCGTCGAGAGGGCCACCACCAGCACCCCGAGCGTGACCGACATCGGGTTCAGCGGGACCCTCACGGCGAACAGGATCAGCGCCGACCAGCCGGAGGCGAGCGCGACCGGGACGAGCGGGACGAGCACCCGCCGGCGGTCGCCGCGGAACGCCACCGCCAGCACCAGCGCGACCGCCAGCAGACCGGCCAGGAGCCCGAGCAGGCGTCGCCAGGGGTCGGCCACCTTCGCCCCCGAGCTGGACGCCAGCACCGGCAGGCCCACGAGGCTGGCGGTGACACCCGCGGGCGGGTGCAGGCGCGAGCGCATCGCTTCGATCACCCGCTGCTCCTGGGAGAGGCTCATCAGGCGCACCCCGAAGGCGAGCGTGGCCTCGCGGTGGTCGCCGGTGATCACGTCCTGGGAGAAGTACGGCGGGATCACCTTCAAGAGCCCTTCCACCTGGCCCGAGCTCAGCTTGCCGGTGCCGGAGCTCCCGGCGCTCTCCCCCGAGAACAGGTCCGGCAGCGAGAAGGCCGGGCACAGTCGCGCCTTCCCGCAGCCGTGGGAGGAGTTGAAGCCGAAGTGCGAGAGCACCGCCCGCTCGTAGGAGCTCATCCATTCGATCGTCGCCGGCCGTGCGACGTCGCTGCCGGATACGAGCAGGTCGATTTCCCCGCCCACGCCGCTGGTGTGCTCGAGCGTCTGCAGCGCCTGCAGCGAGCCGAGGTTCTGGGGGACGAGCTTGGTGATGTCGGTCTGGACGCTCGTCTGGGTATCCAGCGCCCACCCCGCCAGCGCGAGCACCAGCCCGATCCACAGCACCCGCCGGGGATGGCGCACGGCGCTCCCGAGTGCGACCCCCGACAGACCCCGCGTGAGCGGGTTGTCGCGCAGCAGCGTCCGGGCGCCCCGCCAGCTCGCTCCCAGCGGCCCCCGGGAGAGCGACGCGCGAGCGCCACCGAGCCGCCCGGAGGCGTTCGCGTCCCGACCGGCGCCGGCTTCGTCGCGCCGGCAGCTCAGCGCGAGTGCCGCGGCCCCCGCGGTGAGGGTCGACAGCAGGGCCAGGGCGAGGCCGACGACCAGCAGCACCGCGAAGCCCTGGACCATCGGCACCGGGGAGAGCAGCAGCACCAGGATCGCGGCGCCGCTGGCCGCGGCGGCGGTCGCGATCGTGGGGGCGCCCCGCGCGGCGGCGCGGGCGATGCGGGCCGCCGGGTCGCCGGGCACGGGCTCGCTCTCCCCCACCCGCGCCTGGAACTGGATCGCGTAGTCGACCGACAACCCCACCAGCACCGGAAGCACGGCGATCGAGGCCATCGTCAACGGCGCCCCCACCAGCGCCAGGGCGCCGAAGGTCAGCGCCGTGGCCAGCCCCGCCAGCGCCAGCGGCAGCAGCCGGGGGCGCTCGGTGAAGACCAGCACGAGCGTCGCCGCCATCACGACCGCGACCGCCACCAGCAGCAGCAGGATCGCGTGCGAGAGCTTGCTGGTGAGGTCCCCGACGACGACCGGCCCACCGGTGACGAGGTAGCTCTCGCCGTTGGCCAGGTGCCACTGGGGCATCGCCACCGCTTCCCGCACGAGGGCGATCGTGCGGTCCCTGCGGGCCTGGGAGAGCCCGGCCTTCATCCGCACCGACACCAGCGCCGCTTCGCGCCCCGGAAACAGGTAGGCCAGCTTTGCCCGCGGCGTGCCGGCGGGCTTTTCGGGGGCGAACACCAGCGAGGAGACGAAGTTCGTGTCCTGCAGGCTCGGCTTCGAGGTCAGCCCGTACTGCAGCGCGAGCGTGACGATCCCCTCCTGGAAGCGGGCCATCCAGATCTGCCGCGCCTGGCGGCCGAGTTCCGCCGCCCGCGCCGCCCCCAGCCCCCTCGCGAGGGCGGCCTGCGAGACCACATGGGCGGCCTCGGCGGCCTGGGCTTCGGCGCTCTTGGTCTGGCTTGCCAGCTGTTCGTCGATCACTTCGGTGGCCTCGTTGACGAACGTGCCGGGGCCGAACACGACCTTGATCGTGTGCGCCGCGGCGAGCTTGCCGCATGGTCCCGAGACCCCGCCCTCGGCGGGCAGCGCGGATGCCGGGACGTTCCCGGACAGGCACCCCTCGAGCCCGAGCAGGCGCTCGAGGTCCGAGCTCAGCACGAGCTTCTGCAGGTTGCCCTTGACGAGCACCTCGATCGGTTCTTCGCCAAAGCCGCGGTAGTAGCGCTGGGTCTGGCGGTATTCGCTGCTCGAGCTCGACACCAGCGTGCTGGCCGCGGCGCTGGGCCGCAGCGACAACGCGAGCGCGACGGCGCCCGCCGCCAGCAGGATCGCCACCGGCAGGACAACCCGTGGCCGCCTCGCGGCGCCCCCCGCGAGCGCGGACAGCAGCCGGGAGCTCACTCCATTCCGAGGGGGCCCACCGATTCGCCGGAGAGGAACTGGCGCACGAACGGGTTTTCCGATGCAAACAGATCCTGGGCGGGCCCGGATTCGACGATTCTCCCCTTCCACAGCACCGAGATGTGCTCGGCCACCCGGCGGGCGCTCATGATGTCGTGGGTGATGACGACGTAGCAGCCCCCGTTCTCGGCGTGGACCTCCTTGATCAGCTCGCACAGCAACGCCGTGCGGACCGGGTCGAGGCCCGAGTCGGGCTCGTCGAAGAGCAGGATCTCAGGGTCCAGCACCAGCGCCCGCGCGAACCCGGCCCGCTTGCGCATCCCGCCGGAGAGCTCGTTGGGCATCTTCTCGTTGGCGTCCCCGAGGCCCACCTCGTTGAGGCGTCGATTGACGATCTCGGCGATCTCGTCCTCGCCCTTCTCGGTGTGCTGGCGCAGCGGGAAGGCGACGTTGTCGTACAGGCTCAACGACCCGAACAGGGCCCCGTCCTGGAACAGCACGCCGAATTTCCGCCGCAGCGTGAACAGCTCGTTGTCGCTCAGGCTCGGGATCGAGTGGCCTTTGACGATCACGTCGCCCTCATCGGGGTACAGCAGCCCGACGATGTGCTTGATGCACACCGACTTGCCCGTCCCGGAGGGGCCGATGATCATCGAGATCTTGCCCTCGGGGAGCCCCATGTTCAGCCCACGCAGGACGTGGTTTTTGCCGAACGACTTGTGGACGTCGACGAACTCGATCGCGTCCGGCACACCGGTCTCGCGGATCACGCCGGTGTGGAACTCGAAGTTCTCCCCGCCGCCGTCCCCGTCGGAGGGGGAACGCTGGCGCTCCTCGGTGGCCATCGAGCCTCCTAGCCGCCGATCGGGGCGCGCGCGTTGTTGCCCCAGAAGACCTGTGTCCCGAACATATCGATCAGGTTAACGAGCACGAGATTGAGCACCATCGACTTGGCCGTCGCGCGACCCACGCCGACGGGGCCGCCACTTGCGTTGTATCCGTAGTAGCAGCCCACGAGCACGATGCAGGTCGCCATCGTCATGCCCTTGATCACGCTGAAGAGGTAGTCGCCCGGGTTCTGGAACTGCCAGAAGATCAGCAGGAACCCTCCTTCGGAGACGTACCCGACCTGGTGCACGATCGCTATGTAGGAGGCTAAGTAGCCGACCCCCACCGCCGCGATGTACATGAACGGCAGCACCAGCCACGCCGCTGCCAGGCGGGTCGCGCACAGGAAGGTCATCGAGTTGATCCCCATCACCTCGAGCGCGTCGATCTCGTCGGAGATGCGCATCGCCCCCAGCTCGGCCACGATCCCGGTGCCGACCTTCGCCGAGAGCATGTACCCCCACACGATCGGGACGGCCTCCCGCAGGTTGCACCAGGCGGCGAACACGCCGGAGTAGGCGGGAGTGCCGGTGGACTCGTTGAAGTAGGCGGCCTCGATCCCGCAGGTGCCCAGGCCGGTGATGAACACCAGGGCCCAGATCACGAGCGTGGAGTAGATGATCAGGATCCCCGCCTGGCGGAGGGTCTCCCCGAAGAAGTGGAACGCCTGCCCGGTCCACACATCGCGGATGACGGTTCCGGCAAAGCGGGCGATCTCGCCGGTCCCGGCGAGCCATTCCCGCGGCATGCCAAGGAGTTCGCCCATCTATTTGATGACCAGGATCTGGGGGTGGGTGGCGAGCAGCGTCTGCGTGAACACGTAGTTGAAGGCGCCGATGCCGAGGAACGAGACAACGACGGCTTCGTTGACCGCCCGGCCGACCCCCTCGGCGCCCCCGGAGGCGGTCATGCCCTTGTAACAGCAGACGATCGCGATGATGGCCCCGAAGACCGTCGTCTTCAGCACCGACCCCCACAGGTCGGTGACGGACGAGTTCGCGAACAGGGTGTTCCAGAACGGCCCCAGCGAGCCACCCTCGTAGAGCTCGGCGAGCAGGCCGCCGAAGAGGCCGAACAACACCGCGTAGATGTCGAACAGGCCGGTGACCACCATCAGCGTCAGGAAGCGGGGCACGACCAGGTTCTTGACCGGGTCGACGCCCAGCACCTGAAGGGCGTCGAGCTCCTCGCGCACCTTGCGGGCGCCGAGGTCGGCGGTGATCGCCGTCCCGGCCACCCCCGCCAACACGATCGAGGTCACCAGCGGACCGATTTCGCGGATCGACGCCAGCACGAAGAAGCCACCGAGGCGGTCCAGGGCTCCGAACAGCGTGAGGAAGTCGCCCGCCTGGAGCCCCGGGGCCCCGTAGCTGATGGCGACCGTGGAGATCAGCAGCGGCAGCCAGCACAGCCGCAGCGTGAACAGGAACTGCGATACGAACTCGCCGCCGTAGGGGTAGGGCGGGGACAGCGCCGACCAGATCGTCTTGCCCGTCAGGATCATCATGTCCCCGAATTCCTCGAGCACATGGCTGACGGGCACAAAGGCCCGCTGGGCAGCGGTGCGAACCATCCTCCTCTGGACTCTCCTCCGTATCCGGCGCTGACGCTGGGCTCAAACTGTACGACATGCCTGTACCCGGCGCAGCGGGCGCTGGTATGGTGGCCGGGACGGTGAGGGCGACGGGGAGAGCCTCGAAACTGCTTCCGCGTCGCTTCCGCGACGCGTCCGCCGCGCTCGCCCTCGCGGCCGCGGCGGTGTGCGTGCTCGCCGGCTGCGGCAGCGGCAGCCCCCAGACCGCCCACGAACCGGAAGCCACCTACCGCATGCGGGCGATCCGGGTGAGCTTCCCCCGGCTCCAGGCCGTGGCCCGGCCGGTGCCGCTGGAAATCGTGCTCCGCAACGTCAGCGCCAAAACCGTCCCGACGGTGGCGGTGACGGTCGACTCGCTGACCTACAACTCCCGCTACGCCGCCCTCGCGGACCCGCGGCGGCCGATCTGGGTGATCGAACGTGGCCCCGGGGCGATCGCCAACCCGCCCGTCGAAGGCCAGGAAGTGAGCCCCCCCGGAGGGGCCCAGACGGCGGCCACGAAGACCTGGGCCCTGGGTAGCCTCGCACCCGGGCGCAGCGCCCGCTTCGTGTGGCTGCTGGCGCCCGTGAAGCCGGGGACCTACACCCTTCACTTCGCCTACGCGGCCGGGGTCTCAGGCAAGTCCAAGGTGCGTCTGGCGGCGGGCAGCCAGCCGGGGTCGATCACCGTCCATGTCGCCGCCAAGCCCCCCGCCACGCACGTGAACCCGAAGACCGGGAAGGTCGAAGCGGGCCCGTACGTGCCGCGCTCGGAAGCCGAAAGCTCCTGACGCCCGGCGGCCCCCGGGGCTTGGCCGGTTGTCCAAACGGACCCGCCGGTTTTTCGCCAGGCGGAAAGATCCCCACCCCGTCCCTTCGCACTACGATTGCGCGGGGGCCCGCGTGTTCGGCTGGGTCCCACCGCCCGCGGACGCGAGCGTCCCGAAACAGGAGGAATCGGTAGAAGCCTATGCCCAGGACCCGTCAGCAGAACGTCACAGCCGCACAGTGGAGCATCAACGGAGCCGCACTCGGCGCCCCGGACCTGACCGTGTCGGCCAACCAGGTCTTCGGCTCCAACGTGTTCTCCGCGGCCGTCCAACGGCAGCGGCTGCCCAAGGACGTGTACAAGGCGCTGCAGCGCACCCTCGCCCGGGGCGAGGCGCTCGACACCACGCTCGCCGACTCGGTGGCGCTGGCGATGAAGGAATGGGCCCTGGAGAAAGGCGCCACCCACTACACCCATTGGTTCCAGCCCCTGACCGGGTCCACGGCGGAGAAGCACGACTCCTTCTACGGCCCGGCCGGGGACGGCACCGCGATCGCCGAATTCTCGGGCAAGGAGCTGATCCAGGGCGAGCCGGACGCCTCCTCGTTCCCGACCGGGGGCATCCGCGCGACCTTCGAGGCCCGCGGCTACACCGCCTGGGACCCGACCAGCCCGGCGTTCCTGCTGGAGAACCCGAACGGGGCACTGCTGTGCATCCCCACCGCCTTCACCTCCTGGACGGGCGAGGCGCTCGACAACAAGATCCCGCTGCTGCGTTCGATGGACGCGCTCTCGACCGCCGCCGTGAGGGCGCTCGGGCTGCTCGGCATCGACGACGCCGCCCGCGTGTTCACCACCATCGGCTGCGAGCAGGAGTACTTCCTGATCGACGAGCAGTACTTCTTCGAACGTCCCGACCTCGTGACCACCGGGCGGACCCTGTTCGGCGCCAAGCCGCCCAAGGGCCACGAGCTCGACGACCACTACTTCGGGTCGATCCCCGAGCGGATCCTGGCCTACATGCTCGACGTCGAGCTCGAGCTGGCGAAGCTCGGCGTGCCGATCAAGACGCGCCACAACGAGGTCGCGCCCAACCAGTACGAGGTCGCGCCGATCTTCGAGAACTCCAACGTCGGCGCCGACCACCAGATGATCACGATGCAGATCATGCAGAACACCGCCCGCCGCTACGGGCTGGTGTGCCTGCTCCACGAGAAGCCCTACGCCGGCGTCAACGGCTCCGGCAAGCACAACAACTGGTCGATGGGGACCAACACCGGGCTGAACCTGCTCGACCCGGGTGACACCCCGGCCGAGAACCTCCAGTTCCTGTTCTTCTGCGCGTCCGTGATCCAGGCCGTCAACCGCCACCAGGCGCTGCTGCGGGCGTCGATCGCGAGCGCCGGTCAGGACTTCCGCCTGGGGGCCAACGAGGCTCCGCCGGCGATCATCTCGATCTTCCTCGGGGCCGAGCTCGAAAAGGTCTTCGGGGCGATCGCGTCCGGCAAAGCGCAGTCCTCGAAACCGGGGTCGTTCCTCGGGCTCGGCACTCCGGTGCTGCCCCGCCTGCCGCTCCACGGAGGCGACCGCAACCGCACCAGCCCGTTCGCCTTCACCGGCAACAAGTTCGAGTTCCGGGCACTCGGCTCGAGCGCCTCGCCGGCGTGGCCGAACACGGTCCTGAACACGATCGTGGCGGAGTCCGTGGACGAGCTCGCGGACAAGCTCTCGACGGCCATGAAACGGCCCGGGGCCAACCTCGAGAAGGCCGTCACGAGCGTCGTCAAGGACGTTTGGGCGGCCAACAAGCAGGTCGTCTTCGACGGCGACAACTACTCCCCCGAGTGGCACAAGGAGGCCGAGAAGCGGGGGCTGGCGAACCTGCGCACGACCCCCGACGCGCTGCCCTACCTGCTCGACAAACAGACCCTCGCGATGTTCAAGAAGTACAAAGTGCTCTCCAAACGCGAGCTCGAGTCCCGCTATGAGGTGTTCACCGAGCAGTACGCCACGACGGTCAACATCGAGTCCGAGACGGCCTCCGCGATCGCGCGCACGATGCTCCTGCCGGCGGCGGTCCGTTACAACAACGAACTCCAGGAGAGCGAGCTGGAGGATCTCGTCGGCGAGGTCGAACCGCTCGTCAAGGAGCTCCACTTCGCGATCCGAGGCCTCGAGGACGCGAACCTCGAGGACAACCACCCCCACGGCTCCGCGCAGAAGGAGGCGCTCTACATGCGCGACCGGGTGCTGACCGCGATGGAGGACGTCCGCGAGGTCGCCGACCGGCTGGAGAAGCTCGTCGCCGACGACCTGTGGCCGCTGCCGAAGTACTCGGAGATGCTGTTCATCAAGTAGCCCCGGGGCTTGCGGTGGCTTGCGGCTGTTAGCCGTTTGCCCTGCAAATCGAGCGGTTTTAGCTGAGAAGCGGCGCTGCCGTTTGCGGTTGCCTGCGGGCGTTGCATTGTCACCCCGTTGCCCCCTAGGACCAGACGCCAGCGGCGCGCAAGGCGGCTGCCGCGAGAATCGCCAGCATCACGGAGAGTGCGCCGACATCACGCCAGCGGACGGAGCCGTGGGCCGCCTGATGGCCAGCCAGGAATGGCACAGCGACCGGAATGGCGACCAACACCATCGCGCTGCCAACGAGCCCGATCGTGATGTCCGATTTGGCCTGTGCAGTCGGGTGTCCGGTGGCAAGCACGTGGAGCGCCGCGGTCGCTCCAAGCACGGGCCAAAGCAGCAACGTGAACGCATTGAGCAGGGCAGCAAACTCGCCGCGCGAGAGGAGGTCGAAGATTTTGGCCTGGTAAACCATCGCTAGGTAGAGGACCGGGATGATCGTGGCCGTCACCTCGTAGAACGCGAGCGGGTCGCCGTGCGGGTGGGCCGCTGCGGCAGCGGCGACGGCGGCCGCTTTGGTCGCAGCGCCTACTTCATGAAGCGTCGTGATGAGCGTGCTGGGGTGCGGGTGCGCCGCCAGTCTCAGCCGCGCCAGCACCACTGACCGCGGCATCAAGAAAGGCAGCATCCCCTAAACCCTCGTCCATCAGGTGGACGTAAGTGCGCAGCGTGAAGCCGGGATCGGCGTGCCCCAGCCACTCTTGGACTTGCTTGACGTCCCGCCCGGCGGCGAACAGGAGCGAGGCACAGGTGTGCCGGAACGTGTGGAAGCCCACCCACTCCATGCCCAGCGCAGCCGCAGCGGGCGCCAGGACCCGCTTGCGCAGGTTGTGCGGCGCCATCGGCGTCCCGGCCTTGGTCGGCCACAGGGGCGCCTGCGGACCGCCGTAGCGCTTCCCCCGCAGCCCCAACAGCGTGGCGACCATACCCGGCGCCAGCGGGACGTCGCGCACGCTGTGGCCGGTTTTGAGGTTGCGTTCTTCGCCCTTGTAGATCTGGCGCCGCACCTTGACGTGCGGGCGTGCGCCAAGCTCCACGTCTTCCCAGCGCAGCCCTATGGCCTCGCTGATCCGCAGCCCGGTTTGCGCCAGGAATGTAAAGAACGGCCGCCACTCGGACGGCAGCGCTGCCAGCACCAGGCCAAGCTCGGCACGCGTCATGACCTTGACCTTGCTGGGGGTGGGCGCCAGGTCCAGGCTCACGCCTTGGCAGGGATTGGCCGCGATGTCGCCGTGCTGGTAGGCCGTTGCGAACAGCACCTTCAGCGCGACCATGTGGGCGCGGATGCTGGGCGTGCCGGTACCTTCCGACTGCAACTGCCCCACGAAGGCTTCAATGTCTTTCGGGCGAATGTCCTTCATGCGCTGGCGGCCAAAGAACGGGATTGCGTGCCGCTCAATGGCGCGCTTATACCCCTGCCGCGTGAAGTGCGTGATGCCACGGCTGGGCTTGCGCCCACGGTAGGTCGCCAGCCACTTTTCGGCGTAATCGTCGAATCGCGCGTTGCTGGCGGGTTGGGTCTCACCCGTGGCCCGCTTGCCCTTGGCTTCGCGCGCCTCAGTTAGCGTGCGGAATGCTTCGCGGTGTTGTTTGCCCCGGTCGTACCACGTGATGACGAAGCGGCCACCCCGTTTGTAGATGCCGGGGTACTTCGTGCGTTCCATTTTCGCGCCCAACTGCTTGCCTCCATTCACTTGCTGTTGCCCTGCAAGGCCGCGCGCCGCGACAGTGAGCGCACGCGCGGCTGGTGACTACTCGGCCTGTGCCTGCCACGCTTTGATGAGCTTTTTCACAGCCGGGTCGGTGAGCGACGGCCAGCGGTAGCGGCTGCCGAATCCCACGCCCAGATCTTGCGCCCGCAAGAACTTGCGGACCTCGCGCGGGTCCGCGCCGAGCTTGCTAGCGAGCTCTTTGACGCCGATCCCGCCCTCCGTAGCGGCCTTTGCGGCCTTAGTTGCGGTGCTGGGCTTGGCGGTAGCTGTAGCGGGCATGTGTGCCTCCTGTGTTTTGTGGTGAATTGGCTTGCTGTGGGCAAACCTACGACAAGCCGCTTCACACTCCCAAGGAAGACTTAGGTTGCGTATCCCTAACCGGGACCTTTGTGATTTCGCCTCACAATCGAGCCGCCCCCCGGCGCTCAACCCAAGAGGTAAAAGGGAGCGCCGGGGGGACGACTGCCCAGCCGGGCCGAGCGTTCCGGCCGGGCGTTGCCCCGGTGATTACACACCGGGACAAACTATGGGGGGCCGTCTGCTTCGGTACCGACAGGGCCTAACAAACGACTCCCCCCGCCCACACTTGCCTTCCCGTGGGCGTGCCTCCGCGGAAAGGTAAACGGAGGCAAGCTGTCGGGCCGTCCGGGACCGGAGAAGTAGAGGGCACCGGACGGCCCGCCCTGAGCACGGCTAGAGAAGGACCGCGCCCAAGCCTGTGAAGATCAGCCTGCAACGTCCAGGCCCTCCAGCTCTGCCGCCTCTGCCACAGCTTCGCCGGGCTCCAGTTCGAGCAGTTCTATGCCGGGCGGCCGTGCCTTCCACCCTTGGATCACAGGCGCCAGCACGTAATCGTCCACAGGGAATGGCGGCATCGGCGCGATGCGTACGGCGTGGCAGAGAGGCACCCACTCCACCTGTGCTCGCGCCCACGCCTCCTGCGCGCGGCGGTACGCGTCTACCATCTCATGCAGCGCTGCGTCCGCCAGTTTGGAGGCTTTCTCAGCCTCCATGGCGAAGTCCTCGAAGTACGCGCTGTAAAGCTGCTCCAACTCGTACTCCAAATCCTTGCGGGAACTCAGCGCGCTGTTCGCACCGGCCAACGCCTTCTCGTACGCGTCGTCCGCGTTTGCCGCCCGCGTTTGGGCCTCAGTCAGTTGGGCATCGCTGCCCTTGCCCTTGGCCGCCGCGCTTTCGGCGTCTGCCAGCGCCCGGTGGAGCTTGCCTTGCAGGCGTTCTGCTTTCTGCCGGTAGCTCGTCTGTTGGCTGTAGTAGTCGTAACAACTCTGTATCTCTTGGCGCAGCCGGTCTCGCTCGCGGAGCGGATTGGGTTTGCTGCCTCTGAGTCCTCGTGCTTTGGCCATTGCCTTCACCCTTCCGCTAGTACTGCGTTGACCTCGTCGATGCGCGCTGCCACTTCCTCTGTCGTCATTTTCTGTATACGTGGGATTGTTAGTTTCTCGGGCTGCTCGTCTTCCGCAGCCTGCCGCTCATCTTCTCGTCCCAAGTCGTAGGCTTTGCGCTCGGCGTCTGTGTCAAATTCTCTAGGCACTTTTGACTCCTTCCTTGACGAAGAATTGTCCTGCGGTAAACCCTTCTGGCTGCGCCTTGGCCACAGGCGCGTAGGTGGTGAATTGGTCGCTGGCCACGGATTGCAGGATTGGCACTTCCGGCACACACAAGCCTCCCCCCGTTTCCACGGTGCCGCAGGCCAGCTCGGGCACCCTGGCGTCGGCCGGAGCCCGCACGGAGGCCGCTAGGTGTCCCAAATGACACACGACGCGGTGGGCGCGCGGCGGTTTATGCGGCACGGTGGCCAGCATCAGGGAGTCGGCATGGTCGTCGTGGGTCGCGGCGTCCTCGGCCTCAATGTGAGTAAAGCCGCGCTCGCGCTGCTCAAAGCGCAGCCCGGCGAGCTGGCGCAGTAGGTCCGGATCGCGCGGTAGGACGAGCTGGCCGCGCTCAAGCATTCCCAGGATGAGCGAGTAGCCCGTCGTTTTGGTCGCAGCGGTGGTGTGGACGAACTCCCAGCGGCGTTTGGTGCGGTCGTCGCGCTCGCTGCGTGATTGCGCGGCCAGGCGCCTAAGCTCGCTGCTGGGATAGGCCCCGACTCCGTTTACCTCGGTGGCCACATACGAGAAGGGCTTGAGATTGGCCACAGTCGCTTTGACGACCCTGTGCAGTTGTTCGCCGGGCGGCCAGCCGTAGGACAGCGCAACGAAGCGCGGCATCGGCTCTGCGTCTGGATTCAAGGCGCCCACAGGCAGTCGGAACACAGCCGCCACGCTGCAACAGTCGTAGGAGACGCCCGTGTCAAATCCCAGGATGCCTGTGGCCGGAATGCGCAGGTGCTCAAAGCGAGGGACCGCGATGTCGGCGGTGCAGCTCTCAAGAAGCTCCTGCGAGAACAGCGAGCCAATCGCGTCACCCCAAGTGCCATCCAGCTCGGCTGCCGCCTCGGCCCGGCTCATGCGTGAGCGCTCACGGGCTATGAAGTCGGCATCCAGCGTGGGATTCATGTCCATCGTCCAGCTGAACGAGGCGTAGTCCGAGTCGCCCTGCGCGCCGCGTTCATAGGCCCGACGGAAGAAGCCTTTTCCCCACGGGCTGCCCAAGATCAGGATTCGGCTACCGGTGCCGCGTTCATCCAGTGCGATGAAGCGCGCCGCGTTCCACATGTCGTCGGGCATGAACCCGGCCTCATCCAGAATGAGCAGCCGCACGCCTTTGCCCAGCCCGCGCACCTGGCGCTGCGAGGCGGGCAGCGACACGATTTCACTCCGGTTGCTCAGAATGATGCGAGTGGCGTAGTCGTCCACCACGGCGCCGCGCGTGAGCGTGTGGGAGTTGAGGTCGTCGCCTATGGCTTCGCACACGCGCCGGGCGCTGTCCTGGCCCGCGCTCAGAATCACCACCTTGCATCCAGCGGTGCTGAAAGCGGTGTGCATCGCCTCAACCTGTGCAGTCTCAGTCTTGCCGGAGCGGCGTCCAGCGCTTACGACGCGGTAGAAAGCGGCGCTCTCCGTCAGGCGGCGCTGATGACCCCACAGCGGCCGGTGCAGGACCTTCTCTGCGAACTCCGCGACGTTCATCGGCTGGACGGGCTCGTTGGGAACTGCTCGCCGAATGCGGCGTAGGGCCGCCCGGACTCCCACCGCTTGGACGCCTGCTGAAACGATTTCGGCGGGATCACGGTTTTCGGATTGATGCCGCGCTCCGGTGCGTGCTTGGGCGCGGTGTCCGTGGTCTGATGCATCTCGGGAGGGCTGACGTGCGCGGTCTCGCCCTGCGCGGCGTATGCCTCCACAGCCGGGATGAGTGCCACAGGCGTGGCAGGTTTGGGCTTCTCAAGATCGCTGAGCTGTGGGCCGTGCTGCGGGTAGTCGTCGGGGGTCGGGTTGTCGCTGGACTGGAACGGCGCCCGGCCAGGTGTCTCTAGTCCGGCCGGGACGCTGCCCACGTTGCCCCACGGCAGCGTGGGATTGGGGTTAGCTGACTTCATTCGGTACTCCCTTCGTCGTCGGATAAGCCGAGCTCGCGCAACTGCTGAGCGCGCAGCTTCGGGTCGGGATTGGACATCGCGGTTGCCAGGTCGATTCGCTTGACGTCCACGCCCAACCGGGCGCGGGCGGCGGGATTCATGCCCAAGCTGGCGAGCAACTTGGCCGCTGTGGACGTCAGCCTGCGCTCCCAGTTGGCCGCGCTTCTCGGTTTGCCCTTGGCGTCCAGCGGACCGTGCTCGTCAATCCAAGCGCTGACGGACTCCAAGCGGGCCAACGTGCGGGCCGCCAGGCGCACCGTGTGGGCGTCCGCCGGGGGCAGTTGGTTGTTTGCCACGCGCACAGGCGCGGCGGCCGCCAGGGACTCGTACAGGCGGTCCTCAATCTCGCGCACGCGGACGGCCGGTGGCTCGGCGTTGGCGCCGTGGATGAGATGACGCTTGTTCCCTTTCGGCGGGGGAGGCGGCTTTCGCTTAGTGCCCATCTCCAACCGTCCTTTCTCGTTTCGTACGCGAGAGGGGGTGCGCGAACTCCGCGTCCAGCTCCCCAGACAGGTATCCCCCCCGCCACGGGGTCACCCGGCACCGTGGAAGCGGCACAGGCCGCCGCTTGAGTGCCTGTTTTGCCGGTAGCGCATCGGCGTATAGACCCAGCAAACACGGGGTCCTACGCCGCAGGTCACAATGGGGTGACAATGCCCGCGGGCTCACTTGGCACCGCCCGCGCGTATCCAGGCGTCCAGCTCGGCGCGCTCAAATAACAGCCGCGCTCCCTCGTGCTCGTGCGGTATCCGACCCATGCTCACGAGCCGGTAAATACGGTGGCGACTGCATTTACAGTGCGCCGCCGCACCATCCACGTCCAACCACTCAGCCACAGGCTCCGCCGCCGGTAGCTGCGCAAGCACGCGCTCAGCTGCCGCTTGCACGACGGCCTCCATGAACGCGTCTGCCGCCGCCGGAGCGCGCGCAGCGCGCGGAGGCGGCTGTGCGGCGCGCTTCGTCATGACGCGGACCTGATCTCCCGACACGTGAAGGAGTGCCTAATAGGGTCGGATCGCAGTCCTCCGCACTCGGCGCCCATATCGCGCCCGCGCGCTCTAACGTTGCGGCCACAGGCTGGATGGGGGCTCCGCGCGCTCACCGCTCCGCCTTCCGCTTGGCGCCCTTGCCACTACGGCGCCCACTACGGACACGCGTGGGGATGTCGGTTGTGTCTGTAGTAGCGGTAGTGGCTTTTGCAGGGGTTTTGCTACTACGGCTACTACGGTCAGTACGGACGCCTATACGTGTGTCCGTAGTGGTGTCGGTAGTGGGCAGCAACCAGGACCACTCTGTCGGCGCTGGCACGCTGCCAGGGCGGCGCCTGTGGTAAATGCCCAGCTTGTCCCGGGCACGGGTTACGCTGCGCGCGTCGTAGCCGTCGGCCTCGCATTTCGCCACGATTGGCGATGCCAGATGCCACTGGCCGTCGTGCGGTAACAGCTCGCGAAGTAGGTCTTCTAGCCGCGCCGCTTTGGACGGGTTGCGCTCAGATTTGCGTTTCGCGGCGATCTGCGCAATGGCTTCGTCGGCTGACAGCTCGCCGCCGTCGCGCATGTCAACAGCTAGCGGGCCTGTGAGCTGTTCGCCGTGCTTGTTGCGAAACTGGTACTCGTCGATAGCAAACGTCAGCGCGTGCGGACGCTTGGCGTGATTGCTTTTTCCGTGGACAAGCAGCGTGCGCTCAGGCTCGTCAAGGTCATGGAACAGGAAGATGCTGCCGCGCGCTACCGCCCCGTATTGGTGAGCGCCAGGTGTGATGTCACGCGCGCTTTCTCCCGCCTTGTTTGTGTGCAGCGTCCCGATGACGGCGATGTCGGCGTCTTTAGCTAGCGTCTTAGCTGGACGCAGCGCGGCGCGGAGCTGCTTGGGGTGGTGGTCGTTGACCTCGACCCCGAGGTTGTCCACCAGTGAGTCCAGATACAGCACGCGTGCCCCCGAGTCATCGACTGCGTCACGTATGCGATCCTTGTCTCCCCCGAGCGTGATGTAGCCGTCGTCCGGCGGCTCCCATAGCTCGACGCGTCGCAGATCCGCTTTCGCGGCGTACAGGCGCGGCGTCCATACCGTGTCGAAGTCGTCCTCGTCGGCAATGACGGCGACGGTGACGGGTTCGCCGTGCAAGTCGCCGCGCAGCTTGCCGCGGGTAAGGCGTGCAAAGAGCCAAGGGACAAGCGTGCCCTTGCCGATGCCCTCTTCGCCGATCAGCAGCGTCAGGTACCCGAGAAGCACGCGGTCCTGCCACGCCCATTCGACTTGGCGGGCGCGTCGGATATCAGCCTTGCGACGCTTGAGCGGCGCGCGCGACTCCGACCTACCTTTAGCCGCCCGCGCTGCCGCCTCGTCTTCGATTTCTATGAGCCGGGCTGTCTCTCTAACGACGTCCTCACGGCTCGGTCCGTGGCCGTTCTGTTTCGCCGCCCATTCGGCCGCTTCGCGGTCGATACGCTCGGACGCTGTCTCGGTGGGGCTCACTCCGGCTCACCGTCCCACGCTTCGACAACGCCGCCGAGCCCGAAGTAGTCCTCACTTACGGTAATAAGGCGCGACCCGCGCCACGCTAAGTGAGGTTGGTCGCTATCAGGCGCGCCGCGTGCCGCGATGAACCGCCTGGCGCGGTCCCTACGGCTCCGGGCGCGTGCCCGCGGCCTGGCGGTGGCCGTAGCACGCGCAGGGCGCTTAGACGCCTTCGCGCCGGCGATGGCGCGGCGCACAAAACGGGGGAAATGCTCGACCTCGTCGCCGCAGCGCATAGGGCTGAGCCCGGCAATCTCGTCCGGCGACAATTGCGGCAGGCGATGGCGCCACGACCGCAGGCATTCGCGATGTTCGCGCTGTGCGCTCACGGCTTGTGTCCGTTCTGGCTTGGCCAGTCGATCTTGCCAAGCTCGGCTTCCAGCAGTTTCCTGGTGGACCTGAGTGGGTTGGGACTGCGGCCCGTCTCTATGTGGCTGATTCCCACATGCGTCATCCCGGTTCTGTCAGCGAGCTCGCGCAGACTGATTTTCATGCGTTTGCGCGCCGCGGCGACGGGATGGAGTGTGCCGTTCTTCGTTTCATTGAGCCGCATGTGTAGTATCAGTTTACCACGCATGAATGGGCGGTCGGGCAGCGGCAACCCCGGCCAGGGCCACCGCTACCCGCGCGTTCCTACTTAGGGGCGTAGCGGCAACGTGCGGTGATCGCCGCGCCCACCGCTCGCTCGGGCGAGTCACCCTCGTAGAGACGAGACGCGATTTCCCGCATCAGCGGGTGCAGCGCACTGATGGTGACGTCGGGCTGCCACTCCAGAAACGTCTCGATCTGCTCGCGCTGCTCTTCCACCGTCTCGGTAGGACAGTCCAGCAATTGCTCCGTCGCCCACAACCGCAGCTCTGCCCGGCGCTCCTTCGACAGCTCTTTGGTCTTCGCCATTTTCAGAACCTCCTTTCGTTAGGGGGTCCCAAAGTCCACCACCGGGAGCCCCGGCTGTGGGCAAATTCGAGCCCTAACACGCGCACGCGCGTTTATAGGGCCGCCAGAGTGCGTTTTCTTTCCGTCCTGGGCGGCTGATAGTTCTATATCCCCAAATCGTCGTGAATCGAAAGGAGCGGCCCCATGGAGGCCGGAGAAATACGTTTTCAGCTGGAGATGCTGGGCAAAGACCTCGACCGATACAAGTCGGATCAGATAGTGGAGTGGCGGGTCGGCAAGGTCGCGAACGCCTTGATTGAGGAGGCCCGGGCGGCGTTGCCCGGCAACCCGGTGTTGGAGGCGATCGAGCCGTTTACACCGACCGTGCGACAGGGCGGCTACGTCGCGAAAGCGAAGGCCGCAGACGTAACCGCGATCGTGCGGCAGGCGGCGACGGTCCTTCCCGTGTCAGTGCCCAAATTCGCCGTCGTGTGAGCTAGTCCCGCTCGGCCGTCCCTTGGCGGCAGATTGTGATTTTGATTGTCACCCTGCCCTGTGGACGGCCCCTGCTCTCAGCAAAAACCGCCTACTTGCAGGCAGTTATCGCGCTCGGAGTCCCCGCGATTCGCTACTCATCAAGTAGCGCGCTGCCCTACTCCGCCGCACAGAAAACCCCGCTCGTCGTGCGGGGTTTTCTGTCGCCCTCAGCGGCGTCGCTGCGCGCGTTCTTCCCGCTTGACCCTTTTCTGTTCTGCCCGTTTCCGCTCGGCTTCGCTCCTGGCACGGTTCTCGGCCTTTCGCCTTCGGCCGGAAGTGCCGCGGTCTCGGGCGCGGTCCCAGACCGTGCGTATCGCGGATACACCGGGGGTCAGCCCACCAATGGCGAGGACCACAGCGACTGCTCCTCGCTGCCGAGCCGCCACAGGCCGACCTGGAAGCCGGCCGCGCGGGCGATCCCCAGCACGTCGAGGACCGCCTTGGAGTCCATGTACCAGACCTCGTGGGGAACCCCTTCGGGGCCGGCGTAGGTGAAGCTCAGCTCGCCCGAGAGCGGGTCGCGGACGGCGTGCGCCCCGACCGAGCGGGCGAGTGCCACCACGCGGTCGTACTGGTAGGCGGTGGCCGGCCCGGTGCTCTGTGAGCCGAGCGGCTGGCCGGCCGCGGTGCCGGCCCAGTCGAGGCCGTACATCGGAGCGCCGACGACGAAGCGGGAATGCTCGGGGAGCGTCCGCAGGAACCCCACCACCGCGCTCACGAACGACAGCGTCGAGATGGCCCCCGGGGGCGAGGTCGCCCAGTGGGTGCCCCACGCCATCACGAACACGGTGTCCGCCGAGGCCGACAGCGCACGGTCGTCGTAGAAGGCGTAGGGCGCGCCCGGGCCTTCGTGGGTGACGCCGTCCACCACCACCGCCAGCCGGCGATGACGGCGGTGGAGTTTTTCCGCCAGCGCGGCCACGAACGAGCTGAGCGCTTCGCGGTCTTCCGGGCCGTCGTTCTCGAGGTCCAGGCAGAGCCCCGCATAGGCCGGCTTGAGGGCCAGCGCCGCGAGCCTGGCGAGCAGCTCCTGACGAGGTCCGGGTTCGCTCAGCAGCCGGTGGACGATGGCGCCGTCCTGGCAGTTGAAGCGGGGCATCACCGGGATCGAGTGTCCCCGCGCGAAGGCGTCGATCGAGGGCACGTCCCCACCCGCCACACCGGCGCCGGAGGGGGTGCATTCGAAGTAGGTGGGGTACACGACCGAGACGTCTCCCGCGTGTGCCCGCAGGTCCGCGAGCGAGTCGGGGGAGCTGCTCAGCAGGAACGCCTGCACGCCCCCGGCGGCGCGGTGGCTACGAGCCGCCGTCGCGACCGCGCCGGATGCGGGCCCGGCGGCCCAGCCCAGCGCGGCCGCCGCGGCGGCCGCGACCAGGGGACGGCCCCTCAAGCGCCTTCTCCGCCGAGCAGCGGCAGCTGCCAGATCGTCTGGTCCTCTTTCCCGAGCCGCCACAGGCCCAGTTTCAGGCCCAGCGAGTTGGCCAGGTTCGCGCGTACTTCCAGCGAGTGCCGGTTGACGTACCAGACCTGGTGGTTGACGCCGTTGGAGCTGTAGGAGAAATGCGGGCTCTCGCTCGAGCCTTCCCATTCCGGGGTGATGCCCAGCGATTCGGCGAGGCTCATGATTTCGCTGTACTGCAGCGCGGTGCCGGGGTTGGACGGTCCGCCACCGTTGGGCCAGTCGACGCCGTACAGGGGCATCGCCAGCACGAACTTGTGCAGGTCGGGCATCGTCGCGGTGTATTTGGCGACCTGGCTGAACCAGTTGTATTCGTCGATCGAGCCGGGGCCGGAGGTCACCCAGTGGTAGCCCCAGTCCATCACCAGCACGTAGTCGGACGGGCCGGAGAGGGCGGCGTCGTTGTACATCGCCGCGCGTCCGGTGGGGACGTTCCAGTACTTCGCGGTCACCACCGTCGAGAGCTTGTCGCCCTGGGCATGGAGCCGTTCGGCGAGCATCGTGATAAAGCTGGTGAACGGTTCGCGGTCGTTCGGCGGCGCGTTCTCGAAATCGATCTGGATCCCGCTGTAGCCGTAGGTCCGGCAGTATTCGGCCAGCTTTTCGATCGTCTGCTGCCTGACCGATGGCTGGTTGAGGATCGCTTCCTCGGCGCTGACGTTGAGGCAGTTCACGCGCGGCAGCACTTCGACCTTGCGCAGCGTGGCCCAGTGGGTGATCAGGGGGTCGTCGCCGCCCACGATGGTCCCGCCCGGTCCGCATTCGAAGTAGGTCGGGTACACGACCCCGATCTGCTGGTAGTGGGCCTCGAGGTCTTCGAAGCTTTCGTCGGTCGAGGACAACAGGAAGGCCTGCGCGTTGCCGTGGGTGGGCGGCGGGTCGGCGGTCTGCAGGACCAGCGGCTGGCTCGGTTCGCTGACCGCCCCCAGCGAGTCCACGGCGCTGACGGTGATCGAGTATTCGCTGGCGGCGGCGAGGTTTTCGAGCGTCCGCTCGGTGCTGTCGCTCTGGCCCACGGGAATGTCGTCGCGGAACAGCCGGTAGCCGACGATGTCGCCGCTGACCGCGGTGCTGGGCTGCCAGCTGATCTGGGCCGAGCTGCTGGTGACGGCGCTGGCGGTCACGTCCTGGGGCGCCGGCGGCGGCGTGTGCGTGGTGAGGACCACCAGTTCGGGGGTCGGCGCGCTCAGGTACCCGGCCGAGTCGCGCGTGCGTACGGTGAACGTGTAGCGCCGCGAGGAGGCGAGCGCGACCGTTGCGATCTGGGCATCGACGAAGCCGACCGGCTCGCCGTCCTCTTCCAGGAGATAGCCGCTGACGGTGCCGCCGGGGGCCGTCCCGGCCTGCCAGGAGAGCGTCACCGAGGTGTCGGTCACGGTGACCGCCGACAGCAGCGAGGGTGGCGTCGGGGCGGGGTGCTCGGTGGTGAGCTTGAGTGACCCGCTGCGAGCGCTTTCGGCCCCGTCGGTGTCCAGCGCGGCGACCGTGATCGTGTACGTCTGGGGGAAGTTCAGGTGCGTCAGGCGGATCGAGGGGGACGACGTCTGGGCAACGAGGGTGCCGTTGCGGTACACCCGGTAGCCGGCCAGCGGGGCAGCGCCCGCCCTGCTCGGCAGCCACAGCACGGTGGCTTCCGTGCCGCTCACTTCGGCCGCGCTGAGGCCTTCGGGCATGCTCGGCGGCGCTCCGGCGGCGTGGGGGCGTACGAGCGCTCCGATCACCAGCCCGTGGCCGGAGGGGCCGAGTCGGTCACGGGTGTCGACGGCGGCGACGGTCACCCGGTGGGTGCGGGTCGAGCTGAGGATCAGCGTGTAGCGCAGCGACCGCGTCTGCCCCGCGACGGCGCCGTCGAGGTCGACCCGGTAGCCGGCGATGGGGGCGTCCCCGCGGCGGGCGGCCCGCCACCCGATGACCGTGCCGGTGGCGGTGCGGGAGAGCACCTTCAGACCCGGGACCACACCCGGCATCCGCACCTGCACCGTCTCGCTCAGCCGGGCCGTGCACCGTAGCCCCCCGTTCCCGTAGCGGGCCTGGACGGCGAAGGTGGTCTGGGCCCCGGGCGTGACCGCCAGCACCATCGAGGGCTCGTCGGTCTGGCCCACGGTCCGCCCCGCGCGCAGCACCCGGTAGACGACCCCGCTGGATCCGCGTGCCCCGCTGGGAGCGCTCCAGCTCAGGCGGGCCTGGGAGCCGTGCAGGCGCGTCAGCTGCAGGCGCCCGGGGGCGTGGGTCGAGCACGGCCCGCGGTGCACGGCCGCCGGCGAGTGGCTGGCGTGGGAGGGCCCTTTGGTTGCGGCCCGCCCCGCCGGCGCGCCGCCGACCGTCAGCGAGACGGCGGCGGCGCCGGCCACGGCGGGCAGCGCCACGAGCGCCACCGTCACCACCAGCCCCAGCGAAAGCGGCCGCCGGCGGGCGCTCACGGGCGCCCCCCGGCGGCTCGGTGCCCGACCGGACGCGCAGTCCCCATCGCGGCTGTGTGCGCGTCCGGCCGTGCAGTTCGGCGCGTGACATCGCGTGCGGCCGGTCGCGCAGTCCCCCTCGTGGCTGCATGCGCGACCGGCCGCACGGTCCCCCTATCGGCTGCGCCTCCGTCGTTCTCGGTCAGCCTCTGTACCTCGGCCGAGAGCTGGCGCCAGAGTTTCCAGGGCGCCCGCGCCAGGCCGGGGCCGAGCAGGAGCACCGGCAGGATCGCGGCGGGGAGGAGGGCCTGGGCGAGCGCCCGGCGAACCGTCACGCTCACCGCGAGGGCCCTCCTCCCACGCCCGCCGTGGCGGGGCGGGTACCCCACTGCGCGGTGCGGCAGGTGGCGATCGCGTAGTAGGTCTGCCACAGCATGATCCCGAGGTAGAAGAAGACGAACAGGACCCCGTAGATCCACACCAGGCTGTACTCGTCCTGGAACAGGACGTAGTAGAGCGAGTAGACCATCGCCAGCGCGTAGATGCCGGCGATGTAGACCAGCGGCAGGGTGCCGCCGTGGGCGATCGGGCCCCACACGATCGCGTGCACCGCCGCCGCCGGGGCCAGCAGCGGCAGCACGATGCTGAGGTAGGTGAAGAAGGCCGCCACCGGGTGCTTGCGCCAGATGAACCTCGCCACCAGCAGCGACTCCCGCGTCCACGAGCGCTTCCACCGCGTCTGCTGGGTGACGAAGGCGCGGAACGTGCTCGGGACGATCGTGTGCGAGACGGCCTTCTTCTCGTACACCACCCGCCAGTCGCGCAGCACGCAGTTGGTCAGCGAGCGGTCGTCGCCGAAGGTCGACTCGACCCCCAGGAAACGCTGGTTCTCCCACCAGTCCATGCGCGGCAGGATCGCCTCGCGGCGGTAGGCCGAGAAGCAGCCCGAGCAACACGTCACGGCCGAGAACACCGACTCCGCCGCCTTCACCACGCGGAAGGCCACGAAGTAGCGGACCGCTTGCATCCGCGTGAGCCAGGTGTCGGAGATGTTGAGGACGTTCGCGTGCCCGCAGACGGCGCCCACGCGGTGGTCGGCGAGTGGCTGCACGAGCTGGCGCAGGGCATCGGGCTCGACCACCGAGTCGGAGTCCACGAACGCGACCACCTCGGCCGTGCTCGCACGGATGCCGGCCGCCATCGCCGCCCGCTTGCCGCGGTTCTCGGGGAAGTCGATCACCCGCACCCGTCCCCCCGATTCGTCGGCCACCTTCTGCATCTCCTCCAGGGTCGAGTCGGTGGAGCCGTCGTTGACGGCGATCAGCTCGAGCTTGTCGTGGGGGTAGTCGACCGCCAACAGCGCCCGCAGCGATTTGGCGATCGCCTCGGCCTCGTTGAAGGACGGCATCACGATCGCGATCTCCGGCTCGAGGCCGACGTACGGGCGCGAGCGGTAGAAGAGGCTGAAGATGAAGCGGCTGAGGATGTAGGAGGCGACGCACACGCTGTAGACGCCGAAGAAGGGGCTCGAGAACATCAGCCCGAGGAAGGCGGCCTTGTAGGCCATGACCGCGACGATCAGCCCCACCAGGTAGATCGCCGCGATCACCTTCAGGACGCGGTGCAGCCGCATCGCTAGGGCACCTCCCTGCGGCCGCCGGCGGGGGTTCTGTAGGTGCAGTCGAGCACCGTCGGCACGCGCCTCAGCCAGCCGTAGTCGAAGCCCGGATGGATGGTGGCGACGATCGCCAGGTCGTAGTCCTCGGGTCCGAACCCGGAGGGGTCGCGGCGGGGGTCGGGGTCGACGCCCGCCACGGGCTCACCGTCCACCGTCACCCGCTCGAGCAGCGGGTCGTGGAATTCGACCGTCGCCCCCGCTCGGCGCAGCTGGGCGATGATCTCGATCGCGGGGGCCTCGCGGGTGTCGGCGACCCCCGGCTTGTAGGACACGCCCACGACGAGGACCCGCGAGCCCTCCAGCTCGAGGCCCTCGTCGTGGAGCATCTCGCGGGCGCGCCGGACGATCTGCCCGGGACGCCCGGCGAGCTTTCGCATTGCCTCCTCAACCAGGCTCGCCGGGCGTCCACGCTCTCTCAAGGGGTGGGTCAGGTAGTGGGGGTCGACGCCGATGCAGTGGCCGCCGACCCCGGCCGAGGGGTAGTGGGCCATGAACCCGAAGGGCTTGGAGGCCGCGGCCTCGGTCACCTCCAGCGGGTCGAGCCCGTGCTCGCGGCAGGCCTCGGCGATCTCGAACGACAGCGCGATGTTGAGCGCGCGGAAGGTGTTCTCGTAGAGCTTGACCATCTCCGCTCCCTCCGGTGAGGAGACGGGGTGCAGCTCCGAGCAGGTGTGGCTCAGCAGCGTCGAGGCCTGGCGTCGGCAGCTCTCGCTGACGCCCCCGATCACCCGCGGGGTGTTGAGCTGGACGTGCTCGCCGACTCCCGGGTCGATGCGCTCCGGGGCGAAGGCCACGAACACGTCCTCCCCGGCCTCCAGGCCCCGCTTCCGCAGCGGCTCCACCAGCAGCTTGCGGGTGGCGCCGACGTAGCTGGTGGAGGTGAGCACGATCGTCTGTCCGGCACGGGCGTGACGCACGACCTCCTCGCACGCCCGCTCCAGCGCCAGCGGCTGGGGCCGGCGCTGCTCGTCCACCGGCGTGGGCACGCACACCAGCACGAGGTCGGCCGCCTCCAGCGCGGCGGCGTGGTCGGTGAGCGAGAAGCCACCGTCCTGCAGGTAGGAGACGAGCTGCTCCTGTTCGGTGCCCAGCAGCTCGGCCCCGCCCGAGCGGATCTCCTCCAGGCGCTCGGCGGAGATGTCGATCCCGATGATCCTCGCTCCGGCTCCACGCAGGGCGATCGCGGTCGGCAGTCCCACGTAGCCGAGGCCGACGACTGCCACGACCGCCTGCTCGGTCCCCCCCAACGACTCCGCCGGGGGCGCCGCCGTCGCGGGCACGGAGAGGGCGGTCTCCGCCTGGGTCTGTTCGAGCACCTGCGTCGTCACTAGCTCCGGCGTCATGCGTGTCCCCCTGCTCGGGCATCGGTTGTCCGCCAAACGCATCCCCTGCTCCTCGCTTCCGCGGGAGCGCCGGGCGGTTGATCGGCCGCCAGTTTGCACGGGCTCCAGCGCCGACCAAACGACCTTGGACGGTTGACCGAAGCCGCTGCCCCGGCACGCCTACAGCGCGTCGTCCGGAGCGCACCGGGGGCTGCCCGAGACGGGCAGTCCCCCCTCACCGCCGGCCCGACGGCGCGCGCCGGGGGCCGGGGACGCCACCAACCGCCCAGGGAGCCGTTGTTAGGCTCTGTAGATGCGGGATTTCCTGGACGCGATCGCCAGGCGGGTGGTCGTCTACGACGGCGGCATGGGCGCCACGCTCGAGCAGTTCGATCTGAGCAGCGAGGACTACGGCGGCCTCGCCGGCAAGTGCCACGAGGCGCTCGTGCTGAGCCGCCCGGACGTGATCGAGGGCGTCCACAGCTCGATGCTCGAGGCGGGCGCGGAAGTCGTCGAGACCGACACCTTCCAGGCCTCTCGCCTGAAGCTGGCTGAGTGGGGCCTGGATCAGCACACGCGCGAGATCAACACCCGTGCCGCCGAGATCGCCCGGCGGGCGGCGGGGGAGCACCGCTTCGTGGCCGGCTCGATCGGGCCGACCGGCTTGCTGCCGGCCTCCGAAGACCCGTCGCTCGGACAGATCCGCTTCGGCGAGCTGGTGGAGGTGTTCACCGAGCAGGCCGAGGGGCTGATCGAGGGCGGCGCGGACCTCCTGATCATCGAGACGGCCCAGGACATCCTCGAGGTCAAGGCGGCCGTGTTCGGCGCCCGCGAGGCGTTCAAGCGGGCCTCCAGGGTGCTGCCGATCCACACCTCGGTGTCGCTGCTGCCCAACGGCGGCAAGATGCTGCTCGGGACCGACATCTCCGCGGTGCTGTGCACGCTGGAGGCGCTGCGGGTGCAGGTGATCGGGCTGAACTGCTCGACCGGACCCCAGGACATGCGCGACGCGGTCCGCTTCCTGGGCGAGCACTGCCCGGTGCCGGTGGCCTGCATCCCCAACGCCGGTCTGCCGCTGCAGGGGCCGCGGGGCGAGACCATCTTCCCCGAGCAGCCGGAGCCGCTGGCGGAGGCCCTGGGCGAGTTCGTGGAGCGCTACGGGGTGGGGATCGTGGGCGGCTGCTGCGGCACCACGCCGGCGCACATCGCCGCGCTCGCCGCCCGCGTCGGCGGCCGCGCGGTGGGCCCGCGACCGGCACCCCGCGCCCCCCACCTCAGCTCGATGATCGCCGCCACGCCGCTGGTGCAGGACCCGCGCCCGACGCTGGTCGGCGAGCGGGTCAACTCCCAGGGCTCGCGCAAGGCCAAGGAGCTGCTGCTGGCCGACGACTACGACGGCTTGGTGCAGATCGCCGAGGACCAGGTGCTCGGGGGGGCCCACGTGCTCGACCTGTGCGTGGCGCTGACCGAGCGCACCGACGAGGACGAACAGCTGCGCCTGCTGGCGAAGCGGATCTCCCTCACCCAGCCCGCGCCGATCCAGGTCGACTCGACCGAGCCCGAGGTGATCGAACGGGCGCTCGAGCAGATCCCCGGCCGGGCCGTGGTCAACTCGATCAACCTCGAGGCCGGCCGCGACAAGCTCGACCGCGTGGTCCCGCTGGCGCTCGAACACGGGGCGGCGGTGATCGCGCTCACGATCGACGAGACGGGGATGGCGCAGACGGCGGAGCGCAAGCTCGAGATCGCCAGGCGCATCCACGAACTGTGCTGCGGCGAGCACGGGCTGGACCCGAAGCTGCTGATCTTCGACTGCCTGACCTTCACGCTCGTGACCGGCGAGCAGCAGTGGCGCCCCTCGGCGGTCGAGACGATCGAGGGGATCCGGCTGGTCAAGCGCCACGTCCCCGACGTCAAGACCTCGCTCGGCGTCTCCAACGTCTCCTTCGGCGTGTCCCCGGCGGCCCGGGCGGTGCTGAACTCGGTGTTCCTGCACCATTGCGTGGAGGCGGGGCTCGACCTGGCGATGGTCAACCCCAACCACATCACCCCCTACGGAGAGATCTCGGCCGAGGAGCGGGCGCTCGCCGATGACCTCGTGTTCGACACCCGCGAGGACGCGCTGGAGCGGTTCATCGCCCACTTCGAGTCCCGGGGCGAGGACCAGGACAGCGCCGGCCCGGCCGACCCGACCGCGGGGATGGAGCCCGAGGAGGCGCTCCACTTCCACATCCTGCGCCGCCGCAAGGACGGCGTCGAGGAGTGGATCGACCGCTCGGTGCAGAAGATCGGCGCGGTCCCCACGCTCAACGACGTGCTGCTGCCGGCGATGAAGGAGGTGGGCGACAAATTCGGCTCCGGCGAGCTGATCCTGCCGTTCGTGCTGCAGTCCGCGGAAGTGATGAAGCGGGCCGTGGCCCAGCTCGAGCAGTACCTCGACCGGCTCGAGGGCCACACCAAGGGCACGGTCGTGCTGGCGACCGTGTTCGGCGACGTCCACGACATCGGCAAGTCGCTCGTCAACACGATCCTCACCAACAACGGCTACACCGTCGTGGACCTCGGCAAGCAGGTCCCGATCCAGACGATCCTCGACGCCGCCCAGGAGCACGCCGCCACCGCGATCGGGCTCTCGGCGCTGCTCGTGTCGACCTCCAAGCAGATGCCGGCCTGCATCGAGGAGCTGAATGCCCGCGGGCTCTCCTACCCGGTCCTGATCGGCGGGGCCGCGATCAACCGCGCCTTCGGCTACCGCGCCCTGTACCCCGGAGGGCCCGACTCACAGGAGCCCTACCAGCCGGGCGTGTTCTACTGCAAGGACGCCTTCGAGGGGCTCGCGGTGATGGACCAGCTGGTCGACGAGCAGGCCCACGGAGCGCTGGTGGACAAGCTCCAGAACGCCGCCCGCGAGTTCCGCGAAAGGCCCGTCGAGCTCGACACCGGCCCGCCCCCGACCGACGACTCCGTGCGCTCGGGCGCCCGCACCGACGCCCCCGTGCCGGTGCCCCCGTTCTGGGGCGTGCGCGAGATCCCCGTCGACCTCGACGGCGTCTACCCCCACCTCGACACACACGTGCTGTTCAAGCTGCACTGGGGCGGGCGGGGCAAGAAGGGGGCCGAGTGGCAGGCGCTGCTGAACGACGACTTCCGTCCCCGCCTGGAGCGGATGTGGCGCGAGCAGAGCTACCTGCGCCCGCGGGCCCTGCTGGGGCTGTTCCCCTGCTACGCGCTCGGCAACGAGATCGTCGTGCTCGACCCCAAGGACCGCACCACCGAGCTCGATCGGCTGGTGTGCCCCCGCCAGAGCGCCGGCGAGCGGATCTGCCTGGCCGACTTCTTCCGCCCGGCGGTGGACGGCAAGGCCCCGGCCGAGCTCGACGTGGTCGCGCTGCAGGCGGTCACGGTCGGCACCGAAGTCACCGAGCTGCTCTCCCGCCTGGAGGCCGACGGCGAATACGCCGAGCAGCTGTTCGTTCACGGCCTCGGCGTGCAGACCGCCGAGGCGCTGGCCGAGTGGTTGCACAGCGAGGTGCGCCGCATGCTGGCGATCGCGCCCACCCAGGGGCGGCGCTACTCCTGGGGGTACCCCGCGGTCCCCGAGCAGAGCGAGCACCTGAAGGTGGACCATCTGCTCGACCTGTCCCGGATCGGCATGACGATCACCGACGGCTTCGCCCCCGACCCCGAGCAGTCGACGCTGGCGCTCGTGGCGCACCACCCCCAGGCGATCTACTTCGGCTCCCGTCAGGGCCGCCTGCCCGCCGTCAGCTCGCCCGACGAGGTCATCGCGGGGAGCCCCAAGGACCCCACGCGGCTGGGCGAGCTGGACGACGCCGATCCGCCCGAGGAGCAGGCCGAGGACGAGGAACAGCCGGCGCTGGCCGGCTAGGCCACGCGCTGGCGCAGCTCGATCACCTTCGCGGGGCCGCTGGCGGCCGTCGCCATCTCGAGGATCTGCTGGCGGGAGAGGGGCCTGGCGAAGTGGAACCCCTGGCCGTAGTCGCAGTCGATCCCCTGCAGCTGGGCGACCTGGCCGCCGCTCTCGATGCCCTCGGCGACCGCCTCCAGCTTGAAGATCCGCGCCAGCGCCACGATCGCTTCGGTCAGCTCCTCGGAGTCGGGGTTGGGGTCCATCAGGAACGAGCGGTCGATCTTCAGCACGTCCATCGGGAACTGGCGCAGGTAGTTCAGCGACGAGTAGCCCGTCCCGAAGTCGTCGATCGCGAGTTTCACGTCCAGCGCGCGGAGCGCGTTCAGACGCAGCAGGCTGACCTCGAGGTCCTGCATCATCACGCTCTCGGTCAGCTCCAGGGTGAGCGTTTTCGGCGGGATCCCGCTGTCGCGCAGGGCGGTGCGGACCTCGTCGATGAACTCCGGTCGCTGCAGCTGGGTGGCGGACACGTTCACGGCCATCGACAGCGGCGGGTCGCGGGGGCATTCCTTCTGCATCACGGCCGCCCACTGGCAGGCCTCGCGCAGCACGAAGCGCCCGACCGGGACGATCAGCCCGGTGTCCTCGAGCAGCGGGATGAACTCTCCCGGCTGGACCAGGCCGCGGGTGGGATGCTGCCAGCGCACGAGCGCCTCCATGCCGGCGATGTCGCCCCGGCGGAGGTCCATGATCGGCTGGTAGCGGAGGGTGAACTCACCGCAGTCGATGGCCCGCTGGAGGTCGCTCTTGAGCTCGAGCCGGGCCAGCGCCCGGGCGTGCATGTCGGGCTGGAAGATCTGGTAGTGGCCCTTGCCGCTTTCCTTGGCCATGTACATCGCCGTGTCGGCGTTGCGAAGCAGGTCGTCGGCATCGCGCTCGGAGACCATCGCCGGGTCGCTGAACGCGATCCCGATGCTGGTGGCGATCGTGACGTCGCGGTTCTCGAGCGTGATCGGAGCCTGCAGGCTGTCCATCACCCGTTGGGCGATCTCGACCGCCTGCAGCTCGTTCGCGGCCTCGTGCAGCAGGATCGCGAACTCGTCCCCGCCCAGACGGGCGGCCGTGTCGACCGGACGCATGCAGTCCTCCGTGCGACGACCGACCTCCTGCAGGACCATGTCGCCGGCGGCGTGGCCGAGCGAGTCGTTGACGTTCTTGAAGTCGTCGATGTCCATGAACAGAACCGCCACCGGCAGCTGCTGGCGGCGCTGTCCGGCCAGCGCGTGCCCGACGCGGTCACGGAACAGGGCGCGGTTGGGCAGGCCCGTGAGGACGTCGTGGAAGGCCTGGTGCTCGAGCTGGGCCTCGAAGGCCTTGCGCTCGCTGATGTCGCGCACGTTCAGCACGATCCCGGCGATCGCCTCGTCGGCGATCTGGTTGGTGGCCAGCACTTCGACGTGCCGCCAGCGCCCGTCGGCGTGGCGGATGACGAACTCCCCCGACTCGGGTTGGCCGGTTGGTTGACCGGCGACCGAGGTCACGAACGCCTGCATCCGCGCGAGGTCGTCGTCGTGGACGAGGTCGGTGACGGGTCGCCCGGCGAGACCGTCGGGCTCGTGGCCGAAGGTCGCCTCGATCGAGGGGCTGACGTAGTGGATCGCCGAGCTCTGGTCGACCACGCAGATCACGTCGGAGGAGTTCTTGATCAGCGAGCTCAGCCGCGCCTCGGAGCGCTGGTGGGCGCCCTCCTCGGTCACCGCGATGCTCTGCAGCGCGAGCGCGACCTCGCTGGCCAGCGTGGCGAGGCTCTCCTGGGCGGGCTGGTCCAGCTGGTGCTCTGAGACCACGGCCAGGACCCCCTCCAGACGCTCGCGTACGAACATCGGAGCGAGGCACACCTCCGAGCCGGCGAGCTCGAAGCTGGTCACCCGGAATTTCGCCTCCCGCGCGTTCGCGTGGTCCGGCAGCATCTGCGGGAGGATCCGGGGCAGGCCGGGGATTTTGCCCTCGCCGGGGCCGACCGGCTCGAGCGGTCCGCCGCCCTCGTCGGCCAGGTACAGGGAGGCCCGCAACGGCATGTCGACGACCGCGTGGGCCGCCTCCAGCGCCGCCTGGTAGACGGCGTCGCGGGTGGCGGCCGAGACCAGCGTCTCGCCGGCGACCCTGAGGGCGGCTTCGCGCTGGGTGGCGGCCTCGTTGTGGCGCACGATCCCGGCCAGGCGCATCAGCACGAGCGCGAACATGATCCCCGAGGCGGCGATCAACACGTACAGGTCGACCGACTGGTGCAGCGCCGAGCGCACCACGATCACCAGCGGCACGGTCAGGCTGGCGCTGCCCAGCAGCGCCAGGCGTTGGCGGGTGAGGCGGGTGTCGGGCGCGGGGCCACGCTCGGACAGCTGGCGCATCGAGGGGTGCAGGGCTGCGGCCCCGAGCAGGGCGTAGAAGATGCCCCAGCCCGCGTCGAGCGCGCCGCCGATGCCGTAGCCGGTGCCGCCGAGCAGGATCGAGCCGTAGATCACGTCGGTGATCAGCAGCACGATCGCCGCCGCGAGCACGAACAGGAAGGCCGGCTCGCGCCGGTGGCTGCCCGCCGCCACGCGTGCCACCACCCCCAGCAGCAGGATGTCCATCGCGGGGTAGGCCACCGAGGCACTGCGGCGCAGCAGCGACATCCCCGTCTGCTCGGCGTAGGGAGCGATCAGGTAGACCCACAGCAGCGTCGCCAGCGCGGTCGTGACGATCATCGCGTCGATCAGGGGAGCGCGGTCGCTCTGGTCCCGGCGTTCGTGGACCAGCAGCAGCATGCCGCCGACCAGGAAGGGGTAGAAGGCGAGGTGGAACTGGTCGGCCACCGAGGGGAACGGCTGGGCCGTGCCGAACAACCGCTCGTAGTTCCAGGACAGCACGCCGCTGGTCACGAACAGCGCCACCCCGATCGCGAACAGGTACCAGGGCACGCGGCTGGTGACGGCGTTGCGCCGGGCGCCGATCACCAGCGCCACGATCGCCGAGCCGCCGATCAGGTTGAAGACGAGCCCGCTGCGCAGCCACGCGGGGCCGATCGCGTGGGCCAGCCCGTAGCCGACCGCCAGCGTGAGCGTGGCGACGACGTAGACCATCCATACCTGCGCGCCCAGCCTCTCCCGCGAGGGGATGGGCGGGGCTTCGCGTTCCAATAGCGCTTTGTGCTGGCGGTGCACGCCTCGGTAATCGGGGCACCCACAGGGGTGCTTGAGCGAGGCAGCCGAATGTTCGACGAACTGCCGGCCCCCGGCCGCGGCCGGGCCCTACTCCGGCTCGCGGGAGGGGGCGCGGAAGATGATCCGCTTGACCTCCTCGGCCGTCCCCCCGCCGAGCCGCAGCGCGGTCTGGGTGCCCTCGGCTCCGAGCTCGCCCGCGTCCAGCGCCCGGCGCAGCTCGTTGAGTTGCCCCAGGGCCTCGTCGTCGACCAGCTCGCGTGCCACCTCCAGCAGGATCAGGTGGCGGGGACGGTGCAACTCGGTGGCCTTCGCCAGGAACGGCTCGCGGGCGGCGGCGCTCATGTCCTGCAGGCCGAGGACGACCGTCTGGCGGCTCTCCATGCGCTTGCCCGCGGTCAGCACCAGCAGCTCGCCGGCGCGCTGCTCGATCTGCTCCTCGGGGACGCGCCCCGCGAGCAGCTTCAGGACCCTCGCCCGGGTGAGGACGCTGGTGCGGTCCTCGATCAGCCGTTCGAGGAAGGCCTCGAGCTGCTCGGAGGAGGCACAGCAGACGATCAGCAGGCTGCCGGGGGAGTAGCGCAGCCGGTCGGCGGGCGCCAGCACGCGGGAGTTGACCCGCAGGTCCGGCGGCCTGACCCTGCCGCCGTCGCGGCGGGGGCGGTCGGAGGAGTAGCCCGTCCGCTCGTCCTCACCGATCTTGACGCTGCGTCCGGGGGGTCGGCTTGCCATCGCCCCCCATCATGACGAATGCGCCGGGCCGGTCGGGTGTGTCGCGCCGGCGAGGGTGTCGTGATCGGCGATCAGGCCGAGCTTGGTGTCGCGGTCCATGCGCTTGATCCGCGCCTCCTCGCGACGGGCCTGACGGCGGTCGGCCATCGGCAGCACGGCCGCGAGCTCGACGGGCAGGCGGCTGGCCGTGTAGCGGCTTGCCTTCCCCGCCCGGTGTCGCGCCAGCCGCCGCTCGATGCTGGTCGTCCAGCCGGTGTAGAGCGAGCCGTCGGAGCACCTCAGCAGGTACACGCAGGGCCGCTCCTCCTCGCTCGCCGCCCCCGCCGAGGGGCCCTTCGCCTCGCGCGCCCGGCGATCCATCGGGGCCGGCTAGGAGGGGTCGGAGGAGAGCTGCATGCCGGGGACCGGCAGCGGCGCGAGCTCGACCGGCGTGGCGTGGATCGTCCGCAGCCGGACCTCCCGCCAGGACAGGCCCTCGTTGACGAGCGCCGGGAGACCCATGACCATCGCCGTCAGCAGCTCGATCAGCTGCAACACGATCGCGAACGCGATCGCCCCGGGGGTGGAAACGTGGTAGGCGCCCGCCAGGACCGCCACGCAGGCCGCCTGGAACACCCCCACGTTGGCCGGGGTCGCCGGGAGCGCTGCCGTGACGTTGACCGCGAACAGGACGGCCGCCGCGGCGCCGACGCTGGCGAAGCCCTGCAGGCCGAAGGCGTACAGCAGCAGCCAGCAGGACAGCAGCTGAAGGGCCCACGCGGCAAGCTGCAGGACCGTCGCGCGGGCGACCGCCGACGGGCGCGAGATCACCCCGACGCCGTCCCGCAGGCGCCTCAGCCACCGCCCCACGGCGCTGCGCAGCAGGCGCATCCTGCCCGCGTAGCCACCGTCTCCTCGCGCAAGCCAGGGCAGGATCGCGGCGAACACCACCGCGCCCGAGGGCCCGAGGGCGGCAAACGCGATCAGGCGCCCGTGGCGCTCGAGCTCGTCGAAGTCTGCGCTCGCCAGCATCACCCCCGCCAGCAGGGCCAGGGCGAGCAGGTTCAGCAGCGCCTGGGAGACCATCGTCCCGAGGACCACCGGCAGGGTCTCGCGCGCGCGCCCGATGCGTCTCGCGACGATCAGCGCGCGCGAGGTCTCGCCCATCCGCACCGGCATCGTGGCCGACATCAGCACCCCGATGAAGGTCCCCTGCATGGCGTCGCGGCGGCTGGCCCGGCGCCACGTGGGGGCAGCCGCCAGGATCGCGTGCCAGGCGATCGCGCGTACGAACATGGCCGTGCACATGACGGCCAGCGCGGCTGCGACCAGCCCCGGTTTCGAGGCCACCAGCGAGCCTGCCACGCGGGTCACGCCGACGCGTTGGAGGGCCAGGCCGCCGAGCGCTCCGGCGGCCAGCGTGCACGCCGCCAGTCCCGCCCGACGTAGCGTCCGCTCGGCTCCCCGGTGGGCCCCGGGAGCCGGCTTGACGGGCTTGTCCTGCAGGCTGGGAATGCGCTCCGCGGGGATCCGCGGCTGACGGTCCGCCGGTGCCAGTCCGTAGCGGACGGCAAAGCCGGCGAGGGCGCCGGCGGGGGCGGGGATGGCCCTGGCCCGCTCGTAGCACTCGGCCACCTCGGCGGCCACCGCCGGCCAGGCGAAGCGCTGCGCCCGCTCCCGTGCGTGGGTCGCCATCCGTTGCCGGCGCGGCTCGTCGAGGGCCAGCCCGCGCAACGCCTGGGCGAGCGAGAGCGCGTCCCCGGACGGGACCAGGACCCCGTCCTCTCCATCTCGGAGCACGTCGCGATAGCCGGGGATATCCGAGGCCAGCACGGGGGTCCCGGCCGCGAACGCCTCGGTCAGGACCATGCCGAAGCTCTCGCCGCCGAGCGAGGGGGCACAGAGCACGTGGGCGTCCTGCAGCTCCTGTTGCTTGCGCCGCTCGTCGACCTTGCCGAGCGCCCGTACGCCGCGGCCGTCGAGCATCATGTGGGCGACCTCGGCCTCCCCCGCGCCGACGATCGTGAGCGTCGCCGGGATCTGCTCGCGCAACGCCTCGAAGGCGGCCAGCAGGACGGGCAGGCCCTTGCGTTCGACGGCCTGGCCCACGAACACGATCCGCAGCGGCTCGCCGGGAGCCCGCGGGCGCTGCTCGCAGGACGGGGGCACGTGCACCCCGTTGGGTATCACCGCGTAGCGCCCGCCGTAGAAGCGGCGGGCGGTCCAGGCAGCGGCCTCCGAGACGGCGATCCGCGCGTGCAGGCGGTTCATCCGTCGGCGCCCTCCGAGTACCACCGCGGCCCCGCCGTTGGTGAGCAGGTTCTCCGAATAGGTGTGGAAGGTCCCCACCAGCGGGAGCGTGCCCAGCGAGCCCAGCGCGACCCAGCTCAGCGTCGGGGCCACCGGCTCGTGGATGTGGACCACGTCGTAGCCGCCCTCGCGCAGCTCGGCGCGCATCCGGAACAGACCCTGGGCGAACACGCTCACGTTCGACACCGCGCCGTTGGCGGGGATGCCGACCGTGCGCCCGAGCGAGACGAAGTCCTCGTCGACCTCGACCGGCTGGGGGCGAGCGCCGCGGTGCAGCCGCCGCGAGAGCTCGTCGTCCGGGTCGTAGGGGGCAAGGACCCGCACCTCCTGGCCCGCCCCCCTCAGCTCGGCTGCGAGGGCGTCGATGTGGCGCGTGACACCGCCCGGATAGGTCCAAGAGTACGGCGACAGCAGCGCGATCCGCACGGAGCCCTACTTTATCGCCGCCGCCACGGGGGCGATCGGCGGGGTCCCGCGGCCGCGGGACCTCGATGCGGGGCTGCGGGGGCGGGTTGTGGGGCTCCGAGGCGCCCATCCGCGGCTGCGATAATCCGCGCCAGGTGAGCGCCAGGCATTTCGTCAAGTACACGTTCCTGAAGCTCGATCCCGCCTGGCGTCGAGGAGACGCCCAGGACAGGGCGCGGGACAAGCAGGAGTTCGCCGCCGCCTGCGAGGACTTCGCCGACGGCCACCTGCTGCAGAGCTTCTCGCTCGTGGGCACGCGCGGGGACGCCGAACTGCTGCTGATCTCCGAGGCCGAGAACCTCGAGCGGATCCACGAGTTCCACGTCGTGCTCGCCCAGAGCGGGCTGATGCGGTGGGCCGAGATCCCCCACTCGTTCCTCGGCATGCGCAAGAGCTCCGAATACTCCGAAGACGAGCGCACGATCCCGCGTACGTTCCGGGGCAGGTACGTGTTCGTGTACCCGTTCGTCAAGTCGCGGGAGTGGTACGCGCTCCCCGCCGAGGAGCGCTGGCGGATCATGCAGGCGCATATTCAGGTGGGACGCGAATACCCCGGCGTCGACAACCACACCACCTACTCGTTCGGGCTCGACGACCAGGAGTTCGTGGTGGCCTTCGACACCGACGACGTGGGAGCGTTCCTGGACCTCGTCCAGCGACTGCGGACGACCGAGGCCTCGCGCTACACGGTCCGCGACACGCCCAGCTTCACCTGCATCGCGATGTCGCTCGAGAAGGCGCTCGGGGCGCTCGACGGCGAGCCGGTGACGGTCGCCGCCGGGCTGGCGGCACCGTAGGCGTGGCGCCGCAGGCGAGCGCGGGCGGGACGGGCGCCCGCCGCGGCACCCGCCGGCCGGCGCGGGGAACCCCCCGCGGCGCCAGGGCCCGGCTGCGCGCCGCGGACCCGGTGATGGCGGAGCTGATCGACCGCGCCGGGCGCCTGCCGGCCGCCCGCGCGGGACGGCCCGACCCGACCGACCACTACGGCGCGCTGGTGCGTGCGATCGCCGGCCAGCAGCTCTCGGTGCTCGCCGCCAAGGCCATCTACACGCGGCTCACCGACCGCTATGGGGGCCGCCCGCCGACGCCCGAGGAGATCCTCGCCGAGGACCCCGAAGAGCTGCGAGCCGCCGCCGGGCTGTCGCGAGCGAAGGCGGGCTACCTGCGGTCCCTGGCCGAGCACGTGGTCTCCGGCGAGCTCGAACTCGACCGCCTCGACGAGCTCCCCGACGAGGAGGTGATCGCCGAGCTCGTGGCGGTCAAGGGGCTCGGCCTGTGGACCGCCCAGATGTTCCTCATGTTCCAGCTCGAACGCCCCGACGTGCTGCCGACCGGCGACCTCGGGATCCGCAACGCGATCCAACGCGCATACCGTCTCCCCGAGCCCCCGACGGTGGCCCAGATGGAGGCGATCGGCGAGGCCTGGCGCCCCTACCGGACGCTCGCCTGCCGCTACCTGTGGCGCTCGCTCCACAACGAGCCCACCTGAGCCCGCGCGACGGGGCCGACCCCGGGGGAAGGGGCCGACCCCTGCGCGCGGCTACCGCCGGCGGGCCTACGGAATCGCTTTGATCTCGAGCGGTTCCGAGAGCGACTGTTCTTCGCTGGCGATGTAGCCGATCTGTTCGGAGCTCGACTGGAGGGTCGGGCTCACGAAGGTGGCGGTCAGCGTGTCCGGGGAGCCGCCTTCGAACGCTTCCGGGGACTGCTTGCCGGCGTGCGCCGAGTAGCGCATGTCGCCTTCTTCGCCCATCCGGTCGACGACCTTCGAGACCACCCCGATGAAGGATCCTTCGATCGAGACCTTCGTCCCCTCCCCGGTGGTCTTGCCGCATTCGAAGGAGAACAGGTCCCCGCCCGTTTTTGCTTTGAAGGCCCAGCCGACCTTGGGCTTGGAGCCCCCGGACACCTGCCCCAGTTCGGCTTCCAGGGGCAGCGACAGGATCGTGCCTTCCTGGGCCGTGGGCGGGGTTTCTTCGAGCCTCAGGCTCTGACACGGTTCGCCGCTGGCCGCTTCCGTGCATTCGTAGAGGCTGAGTTCGGTCTTGGCGGTTTTCGCGCCGAGGAATTCGCCGTCCTGCTTGGAGTTCGCGCAGGCGATCTTCTTGCCGGTGGTCGTTTCCAATGTCGCCGGTTCGAGCGTGCCGGGGCTTTCGAACTCGGTTTCGGTCCCGGGCCCGGGGCTCCATTCGTACTTCCCGTCCGAGCTCGCGCTTTCCTTGGTGCAGGCCTTGTTCGTGTATTTGCCGTCGAAGACCTTCTCGCGGCCTTCCTTGACGCCTTCCACCTTCCCGCACCGCCCCAGTTCCGGGAGCGCCGCGCCGGCGCCGCTCGCCGCGATCAGGCACAACCCGCACACCACCACAAACAGCCCCACTGCCTTTGTCACCTCAAGATCACTCTCCTTCTCCACAATCGGTCTGAGCGCGTCGGCCGCGGCGTGGCGGCCTCGGGGGCGGCGTCGATCGCCGCGCCACCCGTTCACCTACCCGCGCGATGCGGTTCGACAATCGTTAAAGAGAAGTAAACGCCGGCCGGCGGCGATCGCCGGGGACGACCGCGGCTCCCCGGAGCCCGGTGCCCGGGACCCCGCGCCCCGGTCCCCATGGGCAACGCAACGGGGCCGGCCTCAGAGGGGGTAGGCCGGCCCCGTGCGTGGAACGGAAACGAGCTGCCTGACCAGGTCCGCTCGTTTGGACTGCGTGCTAGGGCGTTGCTTTGAACTCCATCGTTTCGGCGAACGATTGTTCTTCTTCCGGCGCCGAGAAGCCGATCGCTTCGGTCGTCTCTTTCAGCGCCGACGGTTCCAGAATCGTCGCGGTGAGCGTGTCTTTCGCGCCACCTTCGAACATTTCCGGAATCTGCTTTCCGTTTTGGACGACGGAGTGCAGTTTGTATTCTTCCACCATCCTGTCGACCGGTCGGATGATCGGAGAGATGAAGGAGCCTTCGATCGTGATGTCAGTGGTCACCAGCGGTGTGCTGCCACATTCGAACACGAACAGGAAGGGCCCCGTTTTGGCTTTGTAGGACCAGCCGATCTGCGGTCTCATGCCGCCCGCTTTGATGTAGCCGAGCGTGCCTTCGAGTGCCTGCGAAAGGATCGTGCCGGCTTCGGCGGTGGGCGGGGTTTCTTCGGGTCGCAGGCTCTGGCACGTTTCGTGGGTCGTGCTGAGCGTGCATTCGTAGAGGCTGATTTCGTCGGTCTCGGTGCTCGCCCCGGTGTATTCGCCGCTCTGCTTGGAGTTCTTGCATTCGACCGCCGTTCCGGCAGCCGTCGTGAGGGTCACCGGTTCGAGCGTGCCGGGGCTTTCGAAGGTTTTGTCTTCGCCCGCGCCGGGCTCCCATTCGAACTTGCCTTTCGAGCTGGCGCTCATGCTGGTGCATTTGTGGTTCGAGTATTTGCCGTCGAACGTGGGTCGTTTGTGCGCTTCCCTGACCCCTTCGAGCCTCACGCAGCGGCCGATTTCCGGCAGCGCGGCGGAGGCGCTGCTGGCGACGATCGCCGCCAACGCGCATACCGCCGCCGCCGCCAACATCGAGGTACGGACCAATCTCATCGCCTCCACGCTCCTCCTCCCGCTGCCATCACACGACCGGCCCCAGCCAACGGCCTTGGGCTCGCACTTCTGGACACCGGGTTGGTACCCGTGCCCGCCGGGCGCTAAACGCTCTCTTGACATCGTCTGCCGCACCTCCAGGGTCGGGATCAGGTCAGTTCCGATTCGACGGTTTCGCCGCCCGAGGTGCCCGTGAAGGTCCCCGTGAGGGTGCCTTCCTTGGGGCATACCGGCGTGCTGGCCTTCTTGTTGAGCTTGAACTTCTGTTTGTTGGTCACGATCGTGACCGGCCCGCCCGGCGTGAAGGTGCTCTTGACCTTCGCGGCTTCGAACACGCAGGTCGCGTTGGAGTCGGGGAAGATCGACGTGAAGCTGACCTTTTTGCCCTTGACTTCGTCGATGCCCTTGGTCGTCAGGACCGTCAGCCAGGGCAGGTTCGACGTCTTGATTTCCGTCGCTCCCAGCACGGTGGTGGTTTTACACAGCCCACCGGGTTCGTTTCCGGTCGAGGTCTCGGATTCGATCTGCCCTTCGTCCTTCTTGTTGTTGTTCTTCGACAGCTTCCCCTTCAGGATGTTGCTCGAGCATTCGAGGTTCCCCGAGCCCGTTTCGAAGGTCAGGTTGGTGCTGTCGGCGACGACTTCCTGGCCCGCAACGAGTTCGCCCTTCGCCGTCTTGAGCTTCAGGACGGTCGGGCCCTTGGCCCCGGCCACCCCGGTCAGCAGCCCCACTGCCGTGAGCGCCACGACCGCCAATCCTGTTCCCCGTGCTCGTCTTCGCATCTTCGAATCCGCCTCCTTCGGCGACAGCGCCGCCGGTCGGTGTTCTCTTGGATGCCCCCTATAAGAACGTCAGCGACGCCGTCGTCACCGAGCTGCGACCCGTCGCCGGTGTGAAGCTCACACGGACCTTGAGCTTGAGCTTGTGCTTGCGGCGCAGGAGCTTCTTCTCCTTGGCCGTCAGCGACACCTTCAGCTTGTAGGTGGCCGCCTTGGCGGCGTTCATCCTCACGGTGGTCAGACCGGCCCCCGAGGCAAGGATCTTCCCCGCCGCGGGCGCGACGACCAGGATCGTCGCGGTCGTGCCCTTGACCGCGCCCTTGACCGAGGCCTTCACGGACTGCGTGCCTTCGACGCCCGTCACCGGTTTGGTCGACGTGCTGCCGCTCACATTGCCGCCCCCGGCCGAGGATTCGCTCGCGTGGGTCGAGGAGCCGATCCCCGCCCCCGCGGGCTGGCAGGCCTGCATTTCGGCCGAGCAGGAGGGCGCCGCGGGCGGGGCCGGGATGCCCCCGTCGACGCGTACGTCATAGATGTCGTTGAGTCCGTCCTGATCCTGGGGCACGAGAGCGGCGTGGGTCGTGATGTAGGCGTTCTGGGCGTCGTCGCTGGCGCCCTCGAAGTAGCTCGGGAAGGGGTCGGTGCCGCTGCTGAGCATCGCCAGGCAGCCACTCGGCTGGGGCAGGCCCGCACCGACTTCCTGGGGTACGCATCCTTCGAGCCCGGCGGGCACCCATTCGTAGACGTTCACCGACCTGTTGGTCGCCACGGAGGGGGCCCCGTCGACCGTCGTCTGCAGGGGCTGGAAGCTGTCGAAGAAGACCCGCCCGTCGTTGGTGAGGTTGCGCTTGATGATCCCGTTCTGGACCACGTCGAAGGGGCCCAACGCCGAGAACTGATCGTGGGGGTCGATGATCGGCTGTTCGCCGCTAGGGTTGCAGGAGGCGCAGCTCACGGCCCCGGACTGGAGCGAGTACTCGTACTGCTCCCATTCGGGCTTGATGAATTCCACTTCGACGGTGTTCGACGTTTTCTTGACGCCCCGGCCCGTGATCGTCGCCGTGTTCTCGAACGGATTTTCGTCAACTTCGCCGAGCATGTGCTCGCAGGCGAACGACTCCGAAGCCCCGGCTTCCACTTCCGTTTCCCCGAACGGCGTGATCCCTGTGCATTTCCCATCCGTCGGCGCGCTGAATTTCATGCTCGCGCTCCCGGTGTTCGTGACCGTGATCTCGTATTCGACCGTTTTGCCGACTTCGCCGCTCAGCCTCGCCGTCGTGAACGCCGCTTCGCCGGCGATCTTCTGTTCGTCCTTGATTTCGAATTCGTCGCCTTCTTTGACTTCGACTTCGACTTCTTTGGCCTGTTTTTCCTTCCCACCCGATTCCGCGACTGCAATGTTCTTGTAGAGCGGGCCGTCGCCTTCAGCGAGGACGTGTTCACAGGTGTAGGTCTGTTCCGCGCCGGGGGCCAGTTCGAAGGCCGCCGGCGACGGCGAGAAGTTCGTGCATTGCGGGTCCTTCAACGCTTCGAAGCCCAGGGTCGTGCTACCGGTGTTCTTCACCGCGACCCTGTATTCGACCGTCTCACCGACTTCGCCCTTCAGTTTCGCCGTCGTGTAGCTCGCTTCGCCTTTCAGCCGCTGTTCGGTGATCACCTCGATGTTCGGCGTTTTGACTTTCTGCTCGGCGTTGTCGTAGGCACCCGTCCGATGGCGGGTGGCGAACAGCAGGAAGTCGCCGTTTGAGGAGACGCGGGCGTTGTAGTAGTGCATGCCCTTGTGAGCCGAGATCGCGTCGACTTCCAGGAACGGGCTCTCGCCCGGGTTCCAGCCCCCGGCTTCGGCTTCCCCGATGGTTGCGACGTAGTGCAGCGCGCCGCCGCTGTAGGCGTAGACGTTGGCTTCCGCTTCGGTTTTCGGTTCACCCGAGCGGGTCGTGCCCGTGGTGGCTTCATCTTCGGCGGCCGTGTTGCCTTCTCCGGGAATGAGCTGGCCGGTGGACGCGAAGTACGCAACCGACCCGTCTTCGGAGATTCCCAGGAGCCCGCGCACGTCGGCCCCACGAGGATCGGTGGTATCGGCTGACAGGTTGGTCAGGGACCCGTTCCCGACGTCGTATTCGTAGAGGTCGCAGCCGGTCCCGGCGCCGTCGTTTTCATCGTGTTCGGCGTTCTGGGACGTCAACAGGCAGGTGCTCGTGCCGTCGCCGCCGGTGAGTCCGTAGTTGGCCACGAAGAACACGCGTTCTCCGTCGGCGGAGGCGGCCTCGAACTTGGCGCCGGTGTCGCGGACCGCGGCGTCGGGGGAGATCGACACGGCCGTCGTGTGGCCGTTTTCGCGCAGGTAGATCTGGCGAGAGTGGGCGTCCTTTTCTTCGCCCGGGCCGTCGCCGTCCGAGATGGCCGTGAAGTACGCCCGCCGTCCGTCGCGGGAGAGCTGGTGCAGGTCGGAGAAGACTTCGCCCGCGTGGGCGTCGACCACTTCGGTGGCGAGCGTGCCGTCGGGCAGCACCGAGGCCACCTGCGGGCGGCAGGTTTCCTGCTTGGCGCGGCAGGTTTCGGGCGAGGCGCCGACTTTCCATTCGTACAGCGAGGTCTCGGGGGCCGGTTCGCCCTTCGGCCCCACCGGTAGCTCGTAGCCGCCGTTTTCGTCCTCGAACAGAACCGTCGAGCAGTCTTCGGAGATCCCGTCGACGTGATACGTGGGCCCTTCCGGTGTCTTGTTCGGGCTCTCCGGTCGCACGTTGGAGATCAGCGTGTATTCGTCCGGGCTGCGCCACAGGTAGAGGTTGTCGATCTCTTCTTCGGGAGCCTCCAGCAGTTCGCCGAGGGGCCCCTTCGGCAGCTGCGGTTCGTCTTCTCCGGGAAAGGCGGGGGCCGCCAGGCGGGTGCGGATGGCTCCGCAGCCCAGCGTCGGCGACGCCGACAGGATTTCGCCCGAGTTCTGCCCGGCGCTGTGGAGGCCGCCCAGGCGGTTGCTCGGTTCCAACGACACGGCTGACCACGGGCTCCCCGGCGCGGGACTGGTCGAGACGGCGTGGCCGAACAGACCTCCAGATTCGCTCCCGGGGATCGCCCCGGAGAGCGAGTAGAGCACGCCGCCGCCTTCTTCGGCCGCCTGGAACGAGGCTTCGGCCACGAACCGGTCCGGGACGCTGACTTCCTGCTCGTTCTTCAGCGGCGGCGAGGCGAGCTCGTAGGCGCGGCAGTCCGGCAACACGTGGGCCGAGCCTTCGGCGACGCCCTGTTCGGCCCGCCGTCCCGCGTTCGGACACGATTCCGCCCGTGCCGCCCCGGCGTGGGCCAGCACCAGGGCAGCCGCCAGTGCGGCGATCGCGCAGGTCGCCGGGCTGCCGGCGCGAGCGATGCCGGCCGGGGCGCTCACGGCTTCACCCTCGTGGTCTTGGTGGTCGCCTGTTTGCCGACGGTCAGGGTCGCCCGCAGGGTCAACTTGTGGTGACGCTTGACCGTCTCCTTGCCGGTCTTGGTGAGCGACAGCGTGAGCTGGCGCTGCCCCGCAGCCATTGTCTTCTTGAGCGTCTCTGATGACGCCGCCCGAGACGGCCACCGTTCCCGCGGCCGAGAGCTTCACCGTGAGTAGCACCTTGGACCCTTTGACGCTCGACTTGACGATCGTCAGCTTCGGCTGCGGGCCGCATCCGGCGACGGCGATCTGGGTGTCCTGGGTGACGCGCAGGCCGTTCTGGGCGACGATCGTCGTGGGCGCGTCCATTGGCTCTTCGCACAGGTTTCCGTAGCCGGTGAGGATCGAGTGACGGCCCGCCGGGAGATCGGTTTCGAACGAGCTGATGGGGGCGTCAGGGACGGCTTCGAATTTGGATTCGGTGACCTCGCGCGTCACTCCGTCGCTGGTGACTTTTTTGATGAACGTATGGCCGACGAGTTCGATGTGGACGTTTTCGCCCTGCAACAGGAACACGAGGTCGGGGAAGGCCTCGTTGCCGTGCGAGACCAGGATCGCCGGGCCGGTGAGGGGCGCCGCCAGCACAGGCGTGTGGGCGGTGGCGGTGCCGACGAACGACGCTTCCGGGCACCCCGCCGGGTTCTGCGCGAACTGCTGTTCGGTGCACGCTTTCTGGAGCGTTTCGTTGCGCGATGGGAGGTCTTCCGGAAGCTGCAGTTCCACCTTGCGGATCGATGCTTCCCCTGGTTTCTGGGTCACCTTCACGACGAAGTCGGTGCCGTCGAATTTCGTCCATTCGGCGTTACTGGCCGCGGTGAAGGTCGGTGCGAAGGTGAGCGCGCCGCACGAGCTGGCGGTGAACGGCACGCTGCGCTGGGCGCTGCCGGCGGCTTCGGCGGAGCTGGCCGGTTCACCGGTGAGCGAGGCCGAGACCGCCTGCGTTTCGCAGTTGGTGGGGTTGAACATGAATTCAGGCCGGTTGATGTCCACTTTCACCGTTTTCAGGCGCAGCGGGATGCCGTCGATGCTCTGGGGCAGCGGGTCGCTGGTGACGGTGATCGCGCCCGTCCGCGGGTTGATCGTGATCGCCGAGCGCACGACCACGACCCCGAGGTTGAAGGGGCCCGCTTCGGCCGGGACTTCGACCTTCAGGCCGAACGGGCCGTCCTTGTAGGGACCGGTCAGGTAGACCTTGCCTTTCGGGTCGACGAACGGTTCGGGGCCCGCCCCGGCCGCCGAGGTGGCGGTGCCGATCTGCGATTCGGCCGGGCACGGTTCGGTGGTGGATTCGGCCGCGGTGCCTTCGCAGCGGGGAATGCCCGCGATCTTGCCGAGCAGGCCCGGAGGAGTGGTGACGGTGACCCCGGAGAGGGTCTGTTCGCCGTCCTGGCGGGAGAAGGTGGCGTCGAAGTTCGTGTACTGGCCGGCGGCCGAGGATTCGCTGCCCGCGCTGAAGCCCGGTTCGAACGGCAGGCTGGCCGGACAACCGGTGATGCCGAACGGCCCTTCGGCGTCGAACGGCGAGGGCGTAGGGGTACCACCCACGGCTTCCCCGCCCGGGGTGGTCGCCCCCACGCTCCACGGCGTCAGGGTGGCCGAGGCGAGCAGGGAGCTGGTGCACACCTGCGCGCTCACCAGCGGCGCGCGGGGGCCGATCTTCAGCTTCAGGGTCAGCTTTTCGAACGGCAGCTGGGGGTTGTTGAGGAACGTCGTGGTGATCCGCCCATTGCTCTGGTCCACCGACGCCGAGCCGGCCAGCTTCACGCGCACACCCGCTCCTTCCAATTCGATGTACATCTTCACCAGCTGCCCTTCTTCGACCTGGGCGCCGTCACACGGGGAGCACGCCGGTTCGCCGAGATACACGCGCCCTTCGAGGGGTTTTTCGAGCAGCTGGGAGACGATCGTCACCTTCCCGACCTGCGAGGCCAGCGGACATTCGCCCGGGCCCGTCGAGGACAGTTCGATCTCTTTGGCCGTGCAGGCTTCGAGGCCGGTGGCCGAGGACGGCGACAGCGTCACGCCTTCGGGAAGCGTCACGGTCGTGTCGCGCAGCTGCGGGGTGGCAGGTTCGGTCGGCGTTTCGTGCTGGGGCAACTGCAGCTGGAAGGTGTACCCCGAGGGCGTGTCGTAGGGGGTGCTCTGGGTCGGACCCTGGGCTTCCTTTTCTTCGGCTTCTTGTTCACTGGCGGCCGGTGGGCGCGGGAGGAAGGAGATCTTCGGTTCGAACTTCAGCGATTCGCAGCCCGTGACACGGGGTGAGGTGGCGTTCGCTTCCGACCAGTTCGGGTTGGGGAGTTCGGGGTTGCCTTCCGAGTCGAGCGGGCCCGGCTGCTGCCAGCTGTCGACGAGCGCGGTCGTGACGGGCGCGAGGTTCCCGTCCGATGCGCCCGGTTCGAGCGCTTCGGCCTCGACGGCGCAATCGGCGGGGTTGGTCAGGAACGGCGCTTCCGGGCCACCCGGTTCGGCGCCTCTTTCGAACAGGTCCTTGAAGCGTTCGGCGTTGTGGGAGGGGCTCGCGGGCTCGCCCCAGAGGGTGACCTGGACGCCGTACACGTCGTAGGCCTCGTTGACGTCAGAGGAGGCCACGCTGACGCGGTATTCGCCTCCGTTGGCAGCTTCGTGGACGACGTGGGCGTCGAGACGGATCGGGAGGTTCGAGTAGATGAAGCCGAACTCGGCCGGCACACCGGCCGGCGGCTGTAGGTTGTAGAGGGCCACCGTTTCCGGCTCGTCGCTGAATTCTTTGAGGAACACGCTCACCTCGCCGACCTGGGTGGCCGGCGGGCAGGAGCCTTCGGGGACGGGGCCGCCGGGCACGCCCTCGGTGAACTCGGACTGCGGGCAACGCTGGGCGTGACCTTCCTTTCCCAGCGTCGCCAGCGGGTTTCCGTAGAAGCCGGCCGGGAGCTTGACGTCGACGTCCTTGGCGCGGCTGACGACCGACGGTTCGGTGAATCCCTCGGGGGAGGTTCGCGGGGAGGTGTTGAAGAACACGCTCGTGGTCGCCGCGTACGGGTGACCGCCGGCCTGGGTGTAGGTCTGGCCGTCGGGCCCGGTCGTGCTGGCGCCGAATATCTGCACGCCGAAGGGGGCGTCCTGCGAAGCGATCGGCGCCGTATCGGCGGCTTCGGTGCCCGCCACCGCTTCCCCGGTTTCGCCGTGCTTGACTTCGCCGCCCTCGATCCGGGCCTTGTCCTCGAGGCTCGTGGCACCCTGCAGCGCTTCGTTGTCGACGTACGCTTCGAGCGGCAGCGTCAGTGCCGGACCGTCCGGGTACACGACCGGTTCGGTGGTCGGATGCAGGAAGTTGACGAGCGTGCATTCGACTTCGCTGAGACCGGCGCCTTGAGGCAGTTTGTCTTCCTGGTCGCGCTTTTCTTCTTCTTTCTGACGGCGTTCGAGTTCCTTTTCGGACAGCCCGCCCGAGGGCTCCTTGCAGCTCCATCCTTCGCCGTCGCGTTCGCCGTGCTGGATTTCGGGCCTGGGCATTTCCACGAGCGTCAGCCCGGGCGGCAGCTTGTCGACGATCGTCAGCCGGTGAGCGGGCGAGGAGGTGATCGGCTCGTCGCCGCGATCGTCGGGGATCAGCTGGTAGTCGACCCCGTCGTGGTAGCCGGGGGTGGTGAGTTCGGCTTCGCCTTCCGGTTCTTCGACTTCCCGTTCGGTGCCGAGCTTTTCCTGTTCTTTTTCGAACTTGGCTTCTTCGTGTGAGGTGGCTTCCGAGGACATTTCGATCGGCTCTTCGCCGAGATCGCGCCCGCCCAGAGCACCGGTGAATTCGATCGTGTAGGTCCCCGTTTCCGTTGCCGCGTCGTAGCCGCCCGCCACGCTCACGTTGCCGGCGCCGATCGCGGTCTTCGGTTCTCCGGACCTCAGCTTTTCGAGCGCCTCCTGGACTTCCTTGGCCGTGGCGTCGAACGGCACGTACTTGGTTTCACCTTTTTCGTCGGTCTGTTCGTTTGAGAATTCGAGCAGGAATTTGCCGACGTTGGCGTGGAAACGCAGCGTCACCACCTCGTTCACGCTCGGCCTCAGCACCACGTTCGTGGGCCCGTGCACCGACGTCAGTTCCCAGGGCGAGCTTTCGCCCGCGGCGGCCGACGCGACCGCGGGCCAGGCGATCACACCGACTGTGGCGATCGCGATCAACGCCGCCAGCAGGGCCGACACCGAGAAGGCGGAGGCTCGGCGGGGGCCCGGCTCGCGCCGGCAGCTCGCGCCACCTGTGAGGCTCCCCGTCGTGCGACCCCGATTACCAGTCGTGCTGCCCATCTTCCCCGTGTTGCTCTCGCTTGGTGTTCTTAGACAGAGGCCGGCCCGAATGGGACTTCGGGCCGGCCTCGTGTCATCTGCTCGTTACTTCTTGTCCGTCGACTTCGTACTTCTGCCTGACTAGACAGTCAGTTCGGATTCGACCGTTTCGCCTTCAGACGTGACGGTCCATTCGCCGCTCAGTGTGCCTTCCTTCGGGCACTGCGCGTTGCTGAGCTTCTTGTTGGCCTTGAACTTCTGTTTGACGGTCTTGATGACCACCGGACCGCCGATCGTGAAGCTGCTCTTCACCTTCGATGCTTCGAAGGTGCATTTCGCGCCACCGGCGCTCGGGAAGGTCGACGTGAAGGAGACCTTCTTGCCCTTCGCTTCGTTGACGCCCTTGCTCGTGAAGATGTCGGTCCACGGAAGGTTGCTGGTAGTGATCGAGGTCGAGCCCAGGATGGTCGTCGTTTTGCAGAGGTGGGTTTCGCTGCCGACCGTTTCGTTACCGGTCGATTCCTCGCGCGTGATTTCGCCCGTGTCCTTCTTGGTGTCGTTGGTGCCGGCCGGACCTTCGATGACGTTGTTCGAGCATTCGAGGTTCCCCGAGCCCGTTTCGAAGATCAGGTTGCTGCTGGATGCCTTGATTTTCTCGCCGGACGTGATGGCGCCCTTGGCAGTCTTCAGGGTCAGATTGGTGGGCTTGCTCGCCGCGCCCGCAGTGCCGGCGATCATCAGGCCCAGCGCTGCGAGACACAGCGCAAAAATGGTCATACGCTTCATTCTGAAGTTGCTCCTTTTCCCTCGTTACTTGGACGATCTGGATTCCCGAAGAGGACGAAGCGACGTGAGGGCCTCGCCGTCGCAGGGTCTGAGGCGACCCGTGCAACTCGATGCGATGGCGATGCCATCCTCGCGTTCCCCGTCTTCCGTTTTGCACTACTGCCCTCCTTGGTACCGCCCTAACCGTCCGCCCCGGAGGACCTTCGATTGGTTCGGCATCGGTCCATTACCCCCGCCGGGGAACCCTCAAACCTGGCGAGCAACCCTCAAACCCGACACCGGACGGGTGTTGGCGGGGAGCCGGGCCGATGGAGGGGCGCTCAGCGACCGCAGGCGCCGGCGCCGGGCCCGCCGCGGGGGCCACCGGCGGCTTCGCCGGCGAGCGCCAGCCACAGGCCGTAGCTGGGGTGCAGCCGCCGCAGATCCGCGCTCACGAGCCCGACCGGGAAGGCCGGGTCGTCACGGAAGGTGTACTGGAACACGGCCGCCACGCGGGGATCCTCCAACCACGTTCCAAGGCGGGCCGCGAGGGCACGGCAGGCTTCGAGTTCCTGCTCCGCGGAGCCGTCGGGCGGCGCGCCTGGATGGGGCGCCCCGGCGCCCGTCTCGGTGACCCACACCGGCGCCTTCGCCGCGCAGCCTCCGCGCCGCGCGAGGGCCTGCTCGAGCGCGGCCACCGGGTTGCCCGTGCCGGAGCCGGCGTAGGCGCCGGGACCGTAGCCGGCGTAGGCGTGCACCGACCAGGCCGAGGCCAGGCACAGGACGTCGCCGGGGAGCGTCGCGACGAAGCTCCCCACGCTGGTGGCGTGAGGCGAGTCGGGCTCGCCGCCGTTGAGTTCGCCGAGCACGATCGAGGCACCCGGAGCGTCGGCCCGCAGCTCCTGCGCCAGCGCCTGTGCCAGCTGCGCGTAGACCGACGGCGAGACGGGCGGCGAGGCCGCGTCGCATTCCCCGCGCTGTGGCGAGAGGAAGCCGGGGTCGTTGGGCTCGTTCCAGGGGCTCCACCAGTTCAGCGCCACCCCCGCGGAGCGGGCCAGCGACACGAGCTCGCCGATCAGGCCCCGGTAGGCGGAGAGGGCTCCGGCAGCGAGTGCCCGGGTGATGCTGGTGGTGCCGGGCAGTTCGCACCCCGACGGCGATGCGGCCGCCCACGACGGCACCCCGAGCACGTCGATCAGCACTTCCGGGCCGGCTTCCCCGGCAGCCCGGCGGGCCGTCTGCTCGGAGGCGATCGCTTCCAGGTCCGCCCTCAAGCCGGGATAGGGCGCGCAGGGGCCGAGGGTGCGGGCGCAGCCGCTGGCGGTCGCCGCGAGGTCGGGGGGGCGGTCGGGCCGGGGCTGGAGCGCAGCCCAGTCGACCAGCAGGCGGATGTAGGACGGGTGCAGGGCCGCCAGTGCCCGGCGGGCGCGCTGGAAGGATTCCGCCGAGGAGGCCCATCGCGGCCCGCCGCCCGGGACCGGGGCCAGCAGCAGCTGGGCGTCGCCCTCGGTGAGGCCGATCGCGGGTCGCCTCGGGGGGGAGGGCGCGACCTCGACGACGCCCGCGGGGGGCGAGCTCGTGGTGGGCCTCGGAGCGCCGCCCCCGCAGGAGCCGCAGAGGAGGCACGTGACGGCGGCCAGAACCGCCGGTGCGAGGAGCGGGGGCCTGCCGGGGAGTGGAGGCGAGGGAGCCTTCCGCTCCCTCTAGATCGCCGAGACCTGCTCCTCCTCGGCCACCCGGAAGGAGGATCCGCAGCCGCAGGCGGCCACCACGTTCGGGTTCTCGACCTTGAAGCCGGCGCCCTGGAGGCCTTCCTCGTAGTCGATGATCGAGCCCCGCACGTACTGCAGGCTGTCCCCGTCGACGAGCAGCTTCAGGCCGTGGCTCTCGAACACCGCGTCGCTGTCGCGCTGCTCGTCGAAGGCGAGCTGGTACTGGAAGCCCGAGCAACCGCCGCCGCGGACGCCCACCCGCAGCCCCGCCACCGACACGTCGGCCTGCTGGGCCTCGAGGAACTCGCGGACCTTCTCCGCACCCTTGTCGGTGATCGTGATCATCTGCTCGGTGATGGGTGGCCTGCCAAGACTTCGAAAAGTATAGCTATGGCCCACATCGCCCCCGGAGCGGCTCGGCGGGCGGGGCGGTGGGCCGCTCGGCGAGGGGCTACTCTGGAGTCTCGTGCCGAGCCCACAGGAGATCAAGCAGCGCATCGAGACGGGGATCCCGGGCTCCCGGGCCGAGGTCGAGGACCTCAACGGGGGCGGGGACCACTTCAGCGCCACCGTCACGGCCGAGGCCTTCGCGGGCCTCAGCCGGATCGAGCAGCACCGCTTGGTCTACGGGGTCTTCGGCACGGACATCGGCGGCCCGATCCACGCGCTGAGCCTCAAGACCGTCACCCCCACCACGATTTCGGCCCCCTAGAGCCAGGAGACAGGCATGTCCAGCACCCAGTTCGACCCAGTTCCGATGGCCCCCTCCCCCGACCCGGGCCACGTCGGCGAACCACCCCTCGGGGACGCCCCCGGGCAGCAGCACAACCCGATTCGAGACGCGATCGCCGAAGCGATCTCCGAGCACCGCGTGATCCTGTTCATGAAGGGCAGCCCCGAGGCGCCCGCGTGCGGGTTCTCGGCGCGGACCGTGGCGATCCTGCAGTCGCTCGACGTCCCGTTCGCGGCCGTCGACATCCTCCCCGACCCCCGTATCCGCCAGGAGCTCTCGGCGCTCTCGAGCTGGCCCACGATCCCGCAGCTGTTCGTCGACGGGGAGCTGGTGGGCGGCTGCGACATCGTCGCCGAGATGTACGAGTCGGGCGAGCTCGAGGGGGTCCTCGGCTAGCGCCCGCCGGCGCCGGCGCCGGCATCCCGCCGGCGTCGTGCCGTCCGTCCCGGGCACCGGGACACCCCGCCTCGCCGGCCCGCGCGCGGGCCGCTCCGGTGGCTCCCGTGCAAGCCGCCGGTCGGCGCTGGCCCGTGCGGTAGCGTGCTCGCTCCATGCGCCCCGTCGCGATCGTCACCGACAGCACCCACTACCTGCCGCGGGCCCTCGCCGACGAGCAGGACATCCACCAGGTCAGCCTGTACGTGGGCTGGCAGGGGGAGCCCGTGCGGGAGCTCGATATGCAGGGGTTCGACGCCTTCTACGAGCGGCTGCGGAACGACCCCGAAATGCCCACCACCTCGCAACCCTCGATCGGCGACTTCCTGGAAGTGTGGGAGCCGCTGCTGGAATCCGGACACGACGTCGTCTCGGTGCACCTGGCGGGCGGGATCTCGGGCACGGTCGAGGCCGCGCGGCAGGCCCACGGACTGCTCGTGGAGCGGGGCGAGGGCGACCGCGTCGAGGTGATCGACGGCGAAACCGGCTGCGGAGGGCTGGGGATGCTGGCCCTCGCCGGGGCCGCGGCGGCCCGCTCGGGAGCCGACCTGGCGGCCACCGTCGAGCACGTCCGCAAGGCCCAGGGGGTGCTGCGGATCTGGTTCTGTCTCGACACGCTCGAGTACCTCCGCCGGGGCGGTCGCATCGGCAAGGCCCAGGCCTGGTTGGGAGGCACCCTGAAGATCAAGCCGATCCTCTCGCTCGAGTACGAAATCATGCCGGTGGAGCGGGTGCGGACCGCCGGGCGGGCGTTCGAGCGGATGGTGGACTACGCCCGCGAGCTGAGGTCCTCCGGCAGCGATGGGTGGGTCGTGCAGCACATCCAGGCCCCCGAGCAGGCCGACCGCCTGGTCGAGCGCGGCCGCGAGATCTTCGACTCCGAGCCCCTGTTCGTCTCCGAAGTGGGCCCGGTGATCGGCACCTACACCGGTCCCGGCCTGATCGGCGTCGGCGGCATCCCCCGCTCGCTGCTGGCCTGAACGGACCGGACCGGCCCGACGCAGTCAGCCGTCGGAGCGCCGGCGGCGGCGGAGCATCCGCGCGCCGACCGCGAAGCCGACGATCGCGGCCCCGATCACGATCTCGCGGCGGTGGCGCTCGAGGTGACCGCGCCAGTCGGTCAGCCGGGTGACCTCGCCGCGCAGGTTGGCGACCGACACCGCCAGTTCGGCGCGGTTGGCCTCCATCGAGCTGCGGATGTCCTCCGCGCTGCGGGTGGGCATCAGTCCGCCTGCCCCGCCGCGGGCCCGGCCGCCTCGGCCCCGGGGCCCGGGGCGGCGGCCACGGGGACGCCCGCGCCGACCCCGGCTCCGATCCCCGGACCCACCTCGCCGTCACCGGCGCTGACCGTGTCGCGGATTTTCTTGGCCTCATCGATCGCCATCGTCGGCACCGGCGGGGCGGCACGTTTGACGATTTTGGCCGCGACCACCCCCGCCACCGCCCCCACCACGAGCAGCAGCGCGGCCATCACGAAGAAGCCCCAGAAGTACTCGTAGGTTTCGACGGGCAGGCCCCAGTAGATCAGCCACGCGCCGCCCACCAGCGCGAGGATCACGGCCATCAGCACGAACACACCCGCGGCCGCGGCGATGATGGCGCTGCGCAGGTACTGACCGACCTTTTCGGCGACCTCGGCCTTGGCCAGCTCGATCTCTTCGTGGACCAGGTCGGTGGCGCGTTCAGAGACCTCCGCGATCGCCGTCGCGATGTTCTGGGGTGGCTCTCGGCGCCGCCCGCTCGGGGGGCCGCCCGGGGGCGGCTCCGCGGCGTAGCTCACTCGGGGGGCTCCTCGGCGAACAGGCGCCGCCACGTGGTCGCCGCCGCGCGGTTGGCGAGCAGGCTCGCGAGCGCGCCGAAGCCGGTCAGCAGCGCCGAATACATGATCCGCTTGACGATGTCGTTCTGCACCGGCGGCAGTCTATTCACCACGTCGGCCCAAGCCGCGGCCGGGGCCGACCCGCGGCCGCTCAGCTACGGGCCGTCAGGCGTTCGGCGGTGCGGGTCTGAAGGCCCCCGCAGATCGTCTCCACGACCAGCCACTTGGCCCGCTCGAACTGCTCCTCGCCCTCGGGCAGCAGGCCGAAGATCCACCCCGTCAACAGCTGCTCGATGGCGCCGTAGAAGGTCATCGCTGCGAAGCGGGCGTCGATCTCGGGGCGGAACAGGCCTTCGGCCTGGGCTTTGCCGACGATCCGCTCGATCAGGTCGTAGGCCTCGCGGATCTCGGCCAGGTGGGTCTGGCCGAAGGAGTTGGCGGCGCGGGTGACCTCGACGATGATCACCTTCATCAGGTCGGGGTCGTGGGCGTAGCTGTCGACGATGAAGGAGGCGATCGCCCGCAGCTTGTCCCGTACCGGGATCAGCTCGGCGTCGACTTCCCGGATCAGCTCGAGCATCACGTTCCAGCGCTCGAGGAACAGCGTGTCGAGGATCTCGTCCTTGGAGGCGAAGTAGTGATACACGAGCCCGTAGGCGACCCCCGCCTCGTCGGCGATGTCCGACACGCGGCAGGCGTGGAACCCCTGGCGGGCGAACACCCGCACCGCCGCCGCCAGGATCTGACGGCTCTTCTCTTCGGAGTTCTTCGAGCGCGGTCCGCGCCCGAGCCGCGAGCGTTGGCTGCTCACACCGCCTGCTCCTGGGGCCAGCGGTAGGACTCGCCGCGGCGGTTGGCCAGCGAGGGAAGGCTCGAGCGGATCTCCTCCACCCGCCCCAGGTCGGCCTCGGCGAGGATGTAGCCCTCGCCGTCGGGGGCCTGCGCGAGCACGATCCCCCACGGGTCCACGATCATCGAGCGCCCTCCCGAGTGGTGGCCGGCCGGGTGGGGCCCGTACTGGTTGGCGGCGATCACGTAGAGCTGGTTCTCGATCGCCCGGGCGCGCAGCAGCACCTCCCAGTGGTCGCGTGTGGTGGCAAGCGTGAAGGCGGCCGGGACGGTGATCAGCTGGGCTCCCTGGACGGCGAGGATGCGGTACAGCTCGGGGAAGCGCAGGTCGTAGCAGATCGTCAGTCCGAGGCCCACGTCGTGGGCGGTGCGGGACAGCACGATCTCCTCGCCGGGGAGCTCGAGATCGGACTCCCGGTAGCGCCGTCCCCCGACCTCCACGTCGAACATGTGGAGCTTGCGGTAGACGGCCCTCACCTCTCCCTCGGGGTCGATGTGAAGCGAGGTGTTGGCGAGCTTCTCCTCGCCCTCCAGCAGCTCCAGCAGCGAGCCCGGCACGAGCTCCACGCCCAGCTCCCGGGCCAGGCTCCGGGCCCACGACACGGTCGGCCCGTCGAGCGGCTCGGCGGCCGCCCGCAACTGCTCCTCGGCGCCCATCGCGGTCCACTTCTCGGGCAGCACGATCAGCTCCGCGCCCGCCCCCGCGGCCGCGCGCACGAGCCGCTCGGCCGTCTGCAGGTTGGCCTCGCGGTCGGCGCTGGAGTTGAGCTGGACGGCGGAGACCCTCAGGGCGCACCTCCTGGTCGGGTGTTCGCCGTGATGGCGACCCCTCCGCGCGCGCCGTGGCGGAAGGGCGCGATTGACCGGTCAATCGGAACCACAAGAGGATAACCCGCCTCGCGCGCGCCGGGCCACCTCGCCCGCGACGAGTACGTGCACGCGGGCCCGGCCGCGCGGCCCGTCGGAGGACTACCATCCGCCGCCCATGGATCTGGGCATCTGAGTGGCGCCGCCGACGAGGATGTTCCACGGCACCCGGCCGCTGAAGCGGTGGCGATACGTGGGGATCTTCGGCGAGCAGCTGATGGCCTGCGCGGCGCTCGTCCACGTGGGCCCGCTGGGGCAGTCCTTCTGGGCGGTGTACGACCGCGAGCGGGACGAGCTGAGGGAACGGACGCGGTTGCGGCCACGGCGGGGGGAGGTGGTGCTCGCACCCGGCTCGCTGGTGATCCGGGACCCCGGCCGGGGGGTGGCGCTGGAGGTGCAGCTCGAGGAAGGGGGTGGGATCGAAGCGGTCTGCCCCCACGGGCGGGGGACGGTGTGGACCAGCAAGCAGGCGGGCATCGCCGTGGGCGGGCGGCTGGCGCTCGACGGCGGGCCGGAGCGGGAGGTGAGGGCCAGGGGCGTGATCGACGACACCGCCGGGCACCACTCCCGCCACACGCAGTGGAGCTGGAGCGCCGGGGTCGGCGAAGGACGGGACGGGCAGGCCCTGGCGTGGAACCTCGTCAGCGGCGTCAACGACCCGGCGCAGGGGTCCGAGCGGGCCGTGTGGGTGGGGCCCGACGCCACCGAGGTGCCGCCGGTGGGGTTCGCCGAGGACCTCTCGTGGATCCGGTGCGAGGACGGCAGCGAGCTGCGCTTCAGCGCCGAGGCCACCCGCCGGCGACGGGACGAGCTGGTGCTGGTCGCCAGCGACTACCGGGCGCCGTTCGGGAGCTTCGCCGGCGAGCTGCCGGGGCACCTCGAGCTGGCCACGGGCCTGGGGGTCATGGAGCACCACCGCGCCCGCTGGTAGCGCTGCGGTGACGGCGCAGGGCGCCGAGCAGCAGCTTCGAGTGCATCGCTCCGATCAGCTCCCGCAGCGGTTCCACCCCGGCCGCCACGATCTCCATCGCCCGCTCCACCTCGACCGTCCCCGCCAGCCGCCCGAGCAGCGCCCGCAGCTCCTCCTCGACCAGCGGCTCGAGCGCTTCCCGGTAGCGGACGGTGTCGTAGACGGTGAAGCCGAGCGCCTCCTCGTAGCCCCCCGCGCGGAAGCTCGCGATCGCCTCGATGATCTTCACGTCGTCGGAGTCGTAGCCGCGACGGGTGGGCGTCAGCACGCCGATCTGGGCGAGCCGGTCGAGCACGTTGCGGGGGACGCCGTAGCGCTTCTGGGCCGCGGTCCGGGTCGTCCATCCGCCCTCGCCGGCGCGGGCCAGGGCCCCCTCGATGATGCGGTCCTCGAGCTCGACCAGCGCCTGCACCCGTCCGGGGTCCTCCTCGAGTGCCCCGCGGATCACGCGCAGGGGCAGGAAGCGCTCCTCCTGCAGGCGCTTGATCAGCGAGATCCGCTCCACGTAGGAATCGGGGTAGTAGGCCATGTTGCGGCTCGTACGGACGATGTCCTCGCCGGCCCCCAGGAGTCCCTCGCGGAGGTAGTAGCGGATCGTCCCCGGGCTCACCCCGGTGCGATCCGCCAGCTCGCTCATCCGCAGCAGCCGTGGCTCGTCCGGGTCGCCCTCCGCCGACGCGGACGCGCCCGCGACCGCCCCGGCCTCGGCGCCCGCGCGGCCCGCCGCTCCGGCCCTCACGCGCGCAGCGTCTGGTCGCGGCGCTCCTGGGCCGGTCCGGCCGCGGCGCCGCTGCGTAGGAGCTCCTCGACCTCCGCCTCGGAGTAGCCGGCCGCCAGCAGCACCTGCTCGGTGTGCTCCCCCAGCGCGGGGCCCGGCAGGCGGGAGTGGTCGCCGGGGGTGCGCGACAGCTTGACCGGCAGCCCGAGCTGACGGACCGGCTGCTCGCACCCGGGCTGGTCGATCTCGACCACCATCTGCCGCGCCCGCACGAGCTCGGAGGAGAGCGCCTCGTCGAGCTCCAGCACCGGCTCCAGGCAGCAGTCGTGGCTGCGGGCGAACTGCTCCCACTCGGAGCGGGTGCGGGCGGCGAAGATCTCCTCGACGGCGCGGTGGGCCTCCCCGCCGGGCCCCTCGAACTGGCGCGGGATCAGGTCCTCGCGCTCCACCCCGCGGCAGAAGGCCTGCCAGAACTTCGGCTCCAGCGCCCCCAGCGAGACCCAGCCGTCGGAGCACTCGTAGGGGCGGTAACAGACCAGCGAGCCCGCCAGCGGGAGGTCGCCGCGGCGGGGGACGTTGCCGTCGGCGAAGTACGCGCCCGCCACCATCGCCAGCCACGAGAGGGCGCCGTCGGACATCGACACGTCGACGAGCTGGCCCTCGCCCGACCCGGGGTCGGCGGGCGATCCATCGCGCTCCCGCAGCGCCGCCATGATCCCGAAGGCGGCCATCAGGGCACCGCCTCCGAGGTCGGCGATCTGACCCGCGGCCTGCACCGGCGGGCCGCCCCGCTCGCCGGTCAGCCCCAGCAGCCCGATCAGGCCGAGGTAGTTCATGTCGTGCCCGGAGGCGTCCCGTTTGGGGCCGTCCTGCCCGTAGCCGCTGATGGCGCAGAACACGATCCCCGGGTTGACCTCCCGCATCCGCTCGTAGCCCACGCCGAGCCGCTCCAGCACGCCCGGGCGGAACGATTCGAGCACCACGTCGTGCTCGCGGACGAGCGCCAACAGGGCCTCGCGGCCCTGCTCCTGCTTGAGGTCCAGGCGGATCGAGCGCTTGTTGCGGTTGAGCGCCAGGAACAGGGCCGAGCGGGCACTCTCGTGGGCCCCCTCGTAGTAGGGGGTCGACCAGCGGATGTAGTCGCCCATGCCGGTGTCCTCGACCTTCAGCACCTCGGCGCCGAAGTCGGCCAACAGCAGCGAGCAGAAGCCGCCGGGGAGCAGGCGGCTGAGGTCGAGCACGCGGATGCCCTCCAGCGGCAGGCTCATACCGTCGCCCCCCGGGGGGCGACGGCAAGCATCTCCCGCGCCTCGCCGACGGTGGCCGGGCGGCGACCGACGTCTTCGGTCATCTGCCGGGCCTTGGCGATCAGCTCGCCGTTGGAGCGGGCCATGTGGCCGTCCGGCAGGTACAGGTTGTCCTCCAGGCCGACCCGGATCGAGCCGCCGAGGGTGAGGGCCGCGGCCACCAGCATCCACTGCTCGCGGGAGATCCCGATCACGCCCCAGTGGGAGGGGGCACCGCCGCCGGGGGAGGGGGTCGGGATGTTGGCGACCATCGCGGCCAGGTTGGAGGCGGTGGGAGGGATCCCCCCCAACACCCCCATCACGCAGTCCACGTGCAGGGGAGGATGGAGCACACCCATGTCGATCAGCGGCTCGAGGCTGCCGACATGGCCGACGTCGAAGCACTCGTGCTCGGGTTTGATGCCGAGCTCGTTCATCGCCTGCAGCAGCTCGATGATCTCCTCGAACGGGTTGGCGAACACCATGTTGAAGACGAACTGCTTGCGCGAGCGGGAGTACTTGGCGTAGTTCATCGAGCCCATGTTCAGCGCCGCCACCTCCGGGCGGCAGGCCCTCAGGTACTCGATTCGCTTGGCCACCGGGACGCCGATCGTGCCGGTCGAGAAGTTGACGATCACCTCGTCCCCGACCGCCTCCCGGATCGCGTAGGTGATGGCCATGAAGTCCTCCACCTCGTAGCTGGGGGTGCCGTCCTGTTTGCGGGCGTGGATGTGGATCATCACGCCCCCCTCGTCCACGATCCGGCGGGCCTCGGCGGCGTACTCGGCGGGGGTGTAGGGGATCGCCGGGCATTGCTCCCGGTTGGCGATCGCCCCCGAGATCGAGCACGTGATCACAACCGGGTCCTCGACACTCATACGGGTACCACCCCCTGCCGCTTCCAGGGCCTCTCGATGTGCTTGTCCGCCGCCATCTCCAGGCCCCGGCAGATCGTGGGGCGGGTCTGGCGGGGGTCGATGACGTCGTCGATCATGTCGTTGCCGGCGGCGATGTAGACGTCGATGATCTTGCGGTAGGCGTCGATCAGCTCGGCCTTCTTGGCGGCCGGGTCCTCGGCTTCTTCGACCTGTTTGCGCATCACGATCTCGACCGCTCCCTCGGCCCCCATCACCGAGATCTCGGCGGACGGCCAGGCGACGATCAGGTCCGGCTCGTAGGCGCGGCCGTTCATCACGTAGTAACCGGCGCCGTAGGCCTTGCGGATCACCACCGTGATCTTCGGCACGGTGGCGTTGGAGACCGCGTAGAGCATCTTCGCGCCGTGGCGGATGATCCCCTCGGCCTCGACCTTGGTGCCGACCATGAAGCCGGGGACGTCCATCAGGAACACCAACGGGATCGCGAACGCGTTGCACAGGTTCACGAAGCGGGCGGCCTTGTCGGCGGAGTCGTTGTCGAGGATCCCCCCCAGCTGCTTGGGCTGGTTGGCGACGATCCCCGCCGGGCGGCCGCCGAAGCGGGCGAAGCAGGTGATGATCGTCTTGGCCCACTGGCCCTTGATGTCCAGGAACTCGCCGTCGTCGACGATCCGGCGGATGACCTCGTACATGTCATAGGGCTTGCGGTTGGACTCCGGGAGCACGTCGAGGAGCTCCTCCTCGGCGCGGTCGATCGGGTCCTTGCTCGCCCGCAGCGGCGGCGGCTGCTCGCAGTTCTGGGGCATGAACGAGAGGTACTGCCTGATGCGCTCGATGCACTCCTCGTCGGAGGCCACCTCGATGTCCCCCACGCCGGACTTCCGGCAGTGCACGCGCGAGCCCCCGAGCTCCTCCTGGGAGACGTCCTCGCCGATCGCCGCCCTCACCAGGTGGGGACCCGCCAGCGCCATCGACCCCCGCCCCTTGACCATCGGGACGAAGTCGGCGAGCCCGGGGATGTAGGCGGTGCCGGCCGCACACGGGCCCATCAGGGCCGCCACCTGGGGGATCACCCCGCTCATCACGACCTCCTCGCGGAACAGGTGGCCGGAGCCGGCGAACAGCGACCCGACGGCCTCCTGGATGCGGGCCCCGGCGGAGTCCAGCAGCCAGATGAAGGGGATCCGCTTGGTCAGGGCCAGCTCCCGCAGGCGGGTCACCTTCAGCTCGCCGGTCATGCCCATCGACCCGGCCATCACGGTGAAGTCGTACGCGCACACCGCCGCCAGGCGGCCGTCGATCTTGCCGTAGCCGGTGATGACCCCGTCGGCGGGGGCGTCCCGCCCCTCCATCGCCCGCTGGGAGAAGTGGGGGCGGGCGTGCATGCCGAGCTCGACGAAGGTCCCCTCGTCGATCAGCAACGCCAGCCGCTCACGGGCGGTGAGCTTGTCCTGTTCGTGCTGGCGGGCGATCTTCTCCTCCCCACCCCCCATCCTGATCCGCTCCCGACGCTCCTGGAGGTCCTCCACCAGCGGCCTCAGCAGCGACCCCTCCGGACCCGGGGCGGCCTTGGCGGGCTTGGCGCCCTTGGCACCCTTCGCACCCTTCGCACCCGTGGCGCCGGCGGCGGCCTTGGCTCCCTTCGACGTGTCGCTCGCGCGGGTCGCCATCACGCCCCCTTCCACACCGGGTCGCGCTTCTCGAAGAAGGCGCTGACCCCCTCCACGATGTCCTCGGTCGACATCGCCAGGGTGAGCTGGGCGCGGAGGTAGTCGAGGGCGTCGTCGAGGGGCATGTCGAGCTGGCGGCGCATGGCTTCCTTGCCCAGGCGCATGATCACCGGCGACTTGGCGGCCAGCCGTCCGGCCCAGTCGGCGACGACCCCGTCGAGCTCCTCGTCGGGGACGACGCGGTTGACGATCCCGGCGGAGAGGGCCTCGTGGGCGTCCATCCGCTCGCCCAGGAGGAGCATCTCGTTGGCCTTCTTGCGGGGGACGTTGCGGTAGATGAGGGCCATGATCATGAACGGAAAGGCCCCCACGTTGATCTCCGGGGTGCCGAAGCTGGCCCCTTCCCCGGCCACGATCAGGTCGCACGCCAGCGCGATCCCCAGCGCTCCCGCGAGCACGTGGCCGCGGGCCGCGCACACCGACGGCTTGCCGAGCCGGCCGATGAGACGGAAGACACCGACGAACTCGTCCGAGCCGAAGTGCTTGTGGACCAGCGGCACGTCGGCGGCGAAGCCGGCCAGGTTGGCCCCCGAGGAGAAGGTGCGGTCGTTGGAGGAGCGGAGCACCACGCAGCGGGCGTCGTCGTCCTCGCGGGCCCGCTGCAGCGATTCGGTGAGTCCCGCCAGGAGCTCCGGGGAGAGGGCGTTGCGGGTCTCGGGGTCGTTGAGCGTGATGCTCGCCACGCCGGCGGCGTCGAGCTCGTACAGGACCTTCTCCCCGGGCACCGCCGCATCGTAGCTCGCACCTACAGGGCGCGTAGTGCTGAGCTTCACTATCTACTTGCGCCGCAGCCGCGGCGCGGCCCGGCTGCGGGCGACCGGCTCGCTGGTTCTAGACCGGGGAGACGGCCACGCGCCTGGGGACCCGGTGGCTGAGCCGCGCCAGCGTGCGGCAGCGCGCCGCTCGGCGGCCGCTCTCGCGGCTGCACGCACGCAGCGCCCTGGCCAGTCCGTGCTTGGCACGGCGGCGCTCGATCTTGAGCAGCTGTGCTTCCGTGATCGTGCTCTTCGCCGGCGGCGCGATCACCTGCACCGGTACGTTGATCTGAAGGGTGTCCACGCGGACCGCGATCTCGAGCCCTTCGTAGGCGAACGTTGCTCGCACCCGCAGCGGCAGGCCGCTGGGGGCGATGAACGCTTCCAGCGTCAGCGACGGCGGGGGCGGGGGCGCCTTGGGCTTGGATTCGCCGACCCCGGGGAATGCGAACAGCGAGCTCCCGGGCTTGGCGGGCTTGCTCGAGGAGCTCTTCAGCCGCGCGATCAGGGGCGCGGGGTCGAGCTTGGCGTCGAACTCGATCACCCGCTGATCGTCGACGGTGACCGGCCCCGCCTCGTTCACTTCCAGGGCCGTGTTGAGCTCTTCGACGAGCCCGCTGAAGGTGCCCTGCGCTCCTGTCTGGTCATTTTCGAGCAGCCCCCCCGGGACCAGGCTGCCGGCTTCTTTGGACTCGGGGGGCGCCTTCTTCAGCCACGGCCGCCGGCCGTCGAATTCGGCGGCTTTGCTGTCGTAGACGTATTCGGACCCTCCGATCGTGCGGGACTGGATGTCGTGCCCCCCGAGCAGCCCGCCGACGACGCTGGAGGCCGCCGGCGAGGTGGTGGATTCGCCCTCCCCGGTGATGATCAGGTCGAAGGGGATGGCGGGACCGAGGATTTCGCCGAACGAGATTTCCTCCTGGAAGTCGAAGCGCTCGGAGCTCGCCTTCAGGGTGCTGGTCTGCTGCTCCAGGGCCTGCAGGTCGGGGGGAACCGCGGCCACCGCCGGGACGGGCGCCCAAACGGCACCGGCGGTCACGCCGAGTAGCAGCGCAGCTGTCCTGGTGAGCGCAGAGATCCGCACGGACTCCTCCCGCGGCGATTCTTGCAGGCCGTCCCCGGGCCGCGCCGAGTGACGGCGCGCCGAAACGGAGTGACCGCCGGCGGCAACCACCTGCCCGTCCCTGCACCCCGTCCCGGCCACCCGGCCCGGCCGCCAGGACCGGGCGCAAAGTAGATAGCTCCACTATTTACTTTTAGAAGGGCCTGCGCTAGCGTCGCCGCCACGGGCCGCCAGTGCGCCCCGCCCACCCGTCGATCAAGAGCACGAACAGGAGACCGACCCCATGGCCGCCACCGCCGAGACCGTTATCAAGCCGGACCACGGGGGTGCCCGCAAGCACTTCATCTTCACCGACGAGCACGAAGCGCTGCGGGAGTCGATCCGCAACTTCGCCATCAAAGAGCTCGCCCCCCACGCGGAGGAATGGGAGGAGACCACCTTCCCGGACTCGGTCTTCCGGCGGATGGGGGAACTCGGGTTCCTCGGCCTCGACAAGCCCGAGGAGTACGGGGGCCAGGGCGGCGACTACTACTCGAGCCTGGTGCTGGCGGAGGAGATCACCAACGCCAACTCGGGAGGGCTGGCGATGGGGCTGGCGGTGCAGACCGACATGGCGATGCCGCCGATCCTCAAGTTCGGGACCGAGGAGCAGAAGCGCCGGTGGGCCGAAGGGGCGATCAAGGGCGAGAAGATCCTCTGCCTCGGGATCACCGAGCCGGACGCCGGCTCGGACGTCTCGGGGATCAAGACGAGGGCCGTCCGGGACGGGGACGAATTCGTCATCAACGGCTCCAAGACGTACATCACCAACGGCCACCGGGCCGACGTGATCGTGCTCGTCACCAAGACCGACCCCGACGCCGGATACGACGGCTTCACCCTGTTCCTGGTGCCGATGGACCTCCCCGGGGTGATCCGGGAGAAGCGCTTGGAGAAGCTCGGGATGCACTCCTCCGACACCGCCCTGCTCGCCTTCCAGGACGTGAGGGTGCCCGCCTCGGCCGTCCTCGGGCAGGAGGGGAAGGGCTTCTACCACATCATGTGGGAGCTCCAGGGAGAGCGGCTGATCGGCGCCGCCGGGTGCGTGTCGGGGGCCCAGAAATGCTTCGAGAAGACCCTCACCTACGCCCATGAGCGCAAGGCCTTCGGCCGCGAAATCGGCAAGTTCCAGGTGATCCGCCACAAGTTCGCCGAGATGGCCACCAAAATCGAGTCGGCCCGCCAGATGGTGTACGTGACGGCCTGGAGGTTCCAGAACGGCGAGTACCCCGTGAGGGAGATATCGATGGCCAAGCTCCACGCCGCCCGGGTCGCGTGTGAAGTGGCCGACGAATGCATCCAGATCCACGGAGGGGCCGGTTACATGAAGGAGTACGGCGTCGAGAGGGTGTGGAGAGACATGCGCTTGAACCGCATCGGAGCCGGCACCGACGAGATCATGCTCGACGTGATCGGCCGCTCCTACGGCCTGTGACCTCGGCTCCCCCGGGCGAGCACCTCGACCGTCGGCGCGAGGCGGCGGCGCAGGCGGAGGAGAACGAGGCCGCTGAGCAGCGGCGGGCCGAACACTCGAATCGCACTGGGACCCAACGTGCCACGCGGGTAGCGCGCGGACAGCTCCTGCAGGGCGGCCTCCCGCTCCGGCGAGTCCTGCGGGTGGCGCCGGAAGATCTCGTGGCCCTCGACGGCGTGGGCCTGCCTCCTACGGGCGAGCTCCGGCGTCTCGGTGACCGTCAGGCGGCGTGTGATCTCGCCGCTGACGGTGGTGGCGACGACGATCGCCAGCGAACGCCACAGCGCCACACGGGCGCCTGTCCGCCGGTCCACCGAGCGGGTCCCGAACAGCAGCTGGCCGGGGCTGCGGAACTGCTCCCGCAGCACGTGCTGGCCCGGCCCCGCGATCCGCGTGATCAGCTTCTCGGCGCCGATCAGCCCCCCTCGCCGGGCCAGCCACCGCACCCCGGTGAGGACGCCCGCGTCGAGGAGCCCGGACCCGGTCTGGCGCCAACGTGGAGCGCGGACGTAGGAGTCGGAGGGCATGAGCCAATTCTCTTCCAATCGAGGAACCCGCACATGTGCGGGTTCCCCACCGGGCGCATGCGCCCGGTGGCCGGCCGGCGCATGCGCCGACCGGAACAGCATTTGAGGCAGGTCTGAGATGACCCCTCCCGACCCTCCCTTCACCGACGAGCACGAACAGCTACGTGCCTCCGTGGGGGGGTTCATCGAACGCGAGCTGTCCCCCTACGCGGAGGAGTGGGAGCGGGAGCACTGGTTCCCCGACGAGGCCTTCACGAAGATGGCCGCCCAGGGGCTGCTGGGGCTGAAGTACCAGGAGGAGTACGGCGGCCAGGGGGGCGACTACCTGCACGAGGCGGTGCTGTGCGAGGAGATGGCGAGAGTTGGCTCGGGTGGCACCGCGGCCGGGCTCGGGGCCCACATCAACATCGCCACCCCCCCGATCTGGAAGTTCGGCACCGAGGAGCAGAAGCAGCGCTACCTGGTGCCGGGGATCCGCGGTGAGGTGATCGGGGCGCTCGGCATCACCGAGCCCGGAGCGGGGTCGGACGTGGCCGCCATCACCACCCGTGCCGAGGCCGTGGACGGAGGCTGGGTGGTGAACGGGGAGAAGACCTACATCACCAACGGCGTACGGGCCCACTTCATCGTGACCGCCGTCAAGACCAGCCGCGAGGGCGGCCATCACGGGATCTCGTTCCTGATCGTGGATCGTGGCGAGGGGGTCACCTCCTCGGCCCTGCAGAAGCTCGGGTGGCACGCCTCGGACACCGCCACGATCAGCTTCGAGGACGTCTTCGTACCGCAGGAGAACCTGCTCGGAGAGCTCAACGAGGGCTTCAAGTTGATCATGGCCAACTTCCAGTGGGAGCGGTTGGCGATGGCCCTGGGGGCGGTCGGTGGGATGAGGCTCGCGTGGGAGCGCACGGCCGCCTTCGCCCGCGAGCGTGTGACGTTCGGCAAGCCCCTGTCCGAGCACCAGGCGATCCGCCACAAGCTGGCCGACCTGGCCACCACCGTGTACACCTGCCGGTGTGTCACCTACGACGCCCTCCGCAGGTTCGTCGCCGGGGAGGACCCCCTGAAGGAGGTCACGATGGCCAAGCTGGCCACCCAACGGGCGTCGTTCGAGCTGATGGACGCCTGCCTGCAGATCCACGGGGGGGCGGGCTACATGCGCGAGTACTGGGTCGAGCGGGCCGCCCGCGACGCCCGCCTGGGCCCGATCGGAGGAGGCTCCGACGAGATCATGCGGGAGATCCTCGGCCGCACCCTGGCGCTGTAGGGGCCCGGCGGCGGCGCGTCGTAGCGGCAGGCACGCCGGTTTTGACCGTCAGCCGATCCCGAAGCTCAGCTGGCCTGTCGCCAACTCGAATGGATCGCCGGTCTTTTCTGAGAAGCGGCGGCATGTCGGGCCCACGCCGAACCTGAACAAACGTCCTCATCGCTCAAGGCCCCCGCGCCGAGGGCCGATAGGCGCACCGTGCTTCTCCCGTGCCGGATACGGAGCGCCGTCCTGCCGCTGGCCGCCACGTGTGTCCTTACAGCCTGCTCCTGCCTGTTGGCTTCCCCCACGGCGATCGCCCGGACCCATCCTCGCAAGACCCACGTCCACCGTCTGTGCAAGCGCACACGCACCCACGGCGGTGTTCGCGAAAAGACCCTCCGACACCACGCGCGGAGGGCCTCCCACTTGCAGAGCTGCAGCGGGAGCACCCGCACCACCAAGCGATCGGCGGCGCACTCCCACCACAAGACCCGCCACAAGGGGTCCCGCGCCCGGCACGTCTCCCACGCCCCCACCGCCCCCCTCCCCCTCGCCGGCGAAGCCTGCCCGGACACCACCCTGATCCCCACCGAAGCCGACCTCGAACTCGTCCGCGAGGCCACCCTCTGCCTGATCGACCGCGAACGGGCCCGGGCGGGGGAGCAGTCGCTGAGATCCGACGGGGACCTCGAAGCCTCGGCCCAGGGGCACTCCACCAGCATGGCCCTCCAGGGGTACTTCGAACACGTTTCCCCGGGTGGCTCCACGCCGCTCACCCGGATGCGGGAAAGCGGCTACCTGTCGAGCTCCACCCCCTCCTACATGGTCGGCGAGAACATCGCCTGGGGCAGCGGCACCGACGCCACCCCCGCGGCGATCGTGGCCGCCTGGATGGCCTCCCCTCCCCACCGCGCCAACATCCTCCTGCGCGAATTCCGCGACACCGGGATCGGCGTCTCGCCCCGCCTACCCGCGAGCTTCGGAGGGGGCTCGGCCGGGGCCATCTACACCGAGGACTTCGGCGTCGTCGTCTCCTCCTGAGCCCCGCCGGTGCTCGCGAGGTGGGGCCCCGCCGTGGCCGCCCGGAACGCCGCTCCCGGCCCGGGAGCCGGGGGGCGGGGGGCGACGAGCAGCTATAACCTCCGCTCGCCAACCACCACCACAAGCGAGGGAGCAATGGGAGTACTCGACGGGAAGTCTGCGATCGTCACCGGCTCGGCGCGAGGGATCGGTCGCGCAACCGCGGAGCTGCTCTCCGAGCAGGGCGCCCAGGTCCTGATCAACGACCTCGACGGCGACATCGCCGAGCAGGCGGCATCGGAGATCAAGGGCGACACGGCCGTGTTCGCCGGAGACCTCACAAAGCCCGGGGCCGCCGACCAGCTGGTCCAGAAGGCGGTCGACTCGTTCGGGAAGATCGACATCATCGTCAACAACGCCGGCTACACCCTCGACGCCCCCGTCCACAAGATGTCCGACGAGGACTTCCAGGCGATGCTCGACATCCACACCATCGTCCCCTTCCGGGTGATCCGCGCCGCCGCCCCCCACCTCCGGGAGCCCGCCAAGAAAGAGCGGGAGGAAGGCAAGGAGGTGTTCCGCAAGATCGTCAACGTGTCCTCCACCTCCGGCACCTTCGGCAACGCCGGCCAGGCCAACTACTCCTCCGGCAAGGCCGGCGTGGTGGGCCTCACCAAAACCGTCGCCAAGGAGTGGGGCCAGTTCAAAGTGAACGTCAACGCGGTCGCCTTCGGCTTCATCGACACCCGCCTCACCCAGGCCAAGGTGGACGAGAACACGATGGAGAAAGAGGGCCAGAAGATCCAGCTCGGGATCCCCGAGCAGATGCGCCAGATGGCCTCCATGCTGATCCCCCTCGGACGCCCCGCCACCCCCTCCGAGGCCGCCGGGGGCATCTTCTTCCTCTGCTCACCCTGGTCCAACTACGTCCACGGCCAGACCCTCCACGTCACCGGCGGCCTGTTCGGGGGGATGACGGGGTAGGGCACCCCTCCCGAGCGCCCGGCTGCGGCAGCGCAGGGACCAGCCACCGTCGATCACGTTGACGCGGCGCCGGGGCGGGCATAGACTCCGCCCCGTCCTGCGGGGAATGGGGTGTTGACGGTGAACAGGCCGCTCGGACTTCTCGTGACGCTGGTACTGGCCGCGATGGCAGCCACGGCGTGAGCGACGCCGGCGGGGGCATCGAAGCGATCCGACCGCCCCCAGATCCACGTCGAAAGGGTCGAAATCACCAGGCCCGGAGAAGAACCCGAAGTCGAAGCCCGCGCCCTGATCGAACCCCACGGGCTGCCCACCACCTACGAAGTCTGGGTCCTGGAGCCGGAACTCATCTGCGAAGACCTCGAAGGCTGCCCTCAATATGAACCGCAAGTCGTGGAAACCGGCACCATCACCTCTGCCCAGACGATCGTCTTCAGGGACGAAATCTCCCCTCGGTACAAGGAAGAGGTCTGGTTCGTCGCACGCAACGCCGACGGCAGGGCGAAAACCCCTCGCGTGAGGCTCAGTCCGTGCCGCCTCCGCTACTGCCGAACCTGATGGAGGGTGCTTCGAAGGCGATCGGCTTTCTCGGCTTTGTCGCCGTCGCGGTGGCCACGCTGGCGCTGACCGGGATGTGCGCGGTGGCGCCCGCCGGTGCCGCAGGGCGGTCCGGACAGCCGAAGATCGTCGCCAAGAGGATCGTCCTCACACGGCAACCACGTGAAGAAGTCGAAGTCCGGGCGTCGATCGAGACCCACGATCTGCCGACGACCTACGAAGTCTGGTTTCTCGCCCCGGTGGGATTCCTGTGTGAAGACCGGGAAGGCTGTCCGCAATACGAACCGAGGGTGATCGAAACCGGGACCCTCACGACTCCCGCAACGATCACCTTCGCCGACGAGGTCAACCCCCACTACACCGAAGAAGTGTGGTTCGTGGCAAGCAACGCCGACGGCACCACGACAAGCCGCCACGTCAAGCTGAGCATGTGTCGTCGCGACTACTGCCAGCGCTAGGCGCCGAGCGTCAGCACGCAGCCCGAGAAGTATGAGCCCGCGGGCGAGGCCAGGTAGGCGCACAGCGAGGCAACGGTCTCGGGCGGTGTCGCCGGCCCGAGGGCGATCGAGACGGTCGTGATCCCGTAGCGGGACCACTCGATCGAGACCGTCCGCGCGAGGTTCTCGAGCGCCGCTCGGCACGCCACCGCGAACGTCTGCGTGTCCGCCGGGGCCTGGTCCTCGGGCGGTGCGAGCAGCACGATCCTCCCCGGTCGGTCCTGCTCGATCAGCGCGGCCGCCACGGTCCGGGCGACCTCCCACGTCAGCTGCAGGGCTTCGGAGAGCGCATCTCGCCCGGGCGGGGTGGCGGCCGCGAACAGCCCCGCGGCGTCGACCACGAGCAGGTCCGGCGCTCCGTCTTCGCGCAAGCGCTGCGCGAGGGTGTCCTCGTCGGCCGGCAGCGGACACTCCGACAGACGTGCGGAGAGCACGCGGGCGCCGTCCGCCAGCGCATCCCGCAGGGTCGAGTTCGGCGCCCCTGCGTCCGGCTCCGGCGCGCCGCCCGCGACCCCGTGGGCGAGCGTGATCGACACGCCTTCGAGCAGGCCCGGGCGCAGCAGCTCTGCGGCGGACCTCGCGCTCACTCCGCGATCGGGTTCTCCTGCGCCGACGAGCGGGATCGCAGGTCGAAGTACAGGACGGCTGCCGCCAACGCCGACAGGGGCGCGGTGAGGACCCCCACGACGACACGGGCGACGATCCCCGCACCGGTGCCCGCCGAGGCGGCGAGGGCGTCGATGATGTTCCCGGCCGCCCCCACCAGCACGACCAGTATCAGGATCACCGCGAACACACGGAGACCGTTGCCCCGAACGAGCAGACGGCTACGACGGAGGGCCGGGAACACGCCCGGGTTCTCGACCACCACCACCGGCGCGGCCACGGACCACAGCGTGAGCAGGATCAGGCCGGGGACCACGAACAGGATGAAGCCGGCCATGATCCCGAGCGCGGCTACCACCCCCACCAGGATCAGCTGACCCAGCACCGGGGTCGCGGCGCGCAGGAGCTGGCGCGCGGTGGCGTCCCGCCGGCCGTCCTGGACGTCGGCCACGAGCCTCACCACCATCCCCGTGAACAGCGTCACGGCCACGAGGTCGATCGCGATCGCCACCACCGCCAGGCCCGGGCTGGTGACGATCAGCACCCCGGCGACGATGCCCGTGAGGACGAACACCACGGCCGCCGCCGGCATCAGCACCGAGGCCTGGTCGACGTAGATGTCGAACACCCTCCTGAGCACGGCCCCGACGTCAAGGTGAGCATCCACCGCCGCCCCCACCCCGCGTGGTGTCAGCGTGCCGAGGTCGGAGCAGTGGTGCGGGGAGTGCCACGGGCGGCCTGCTCGCGGACCCTCCGCAGGATCCCCTTGCGCCCGTACTGCTCCAGACCCGAGTACAGCTCCTTGATCTGCCCCTGGATCCGGTCGGCGACGGCCTGCTGCTGCTCCCGGGTGGAGCCCTCGAGGACCTCCCATCGCATCGGCTCGCCGAACTGCACCGTGACCTCGGGGAACTGCAGCCGGCGCCAGTTGCGCACCCGCTGGGAGCCGTGGATCGCGATCGGCACCACCGGGGCTCCACTCTCCAGCGCCAGGCGGCCGATGCCCGGCTTGGCCTGGTCGGCGAGCTTGCCCGTGCGCGAACGTCCCCCTTCGCAGTACATCGCCACCGCTCCACCCCTGGCGAGGATCGTCTCGGCCGTGATGAACGTCTCTTCGTCACGAGCGCCCCGCCGCACCGGGAAGGTCCCGCCGCGCTCGAACACCATCTGGAGCGGGAACGTGAACATCTGCGACTTGGCCATGAAGTGGATCTTCCGCCTCATGTAACAGCCCATCAGGAAGTGGTCCATGAACGAGAAGTGGTTCGGCGCCAGGATCACCGCGCCCGCGCCCGGGACGTTCTCGACCGAGATCGCCCGCGCCCGCAGGAAGGTGTAGGCGTACAGCGACGTCATCACCCGCACCGCCTCGTACGGCCATTTGGGTTCGCTCGCGCGAACCCGCTCGTGGAAGCGGTCGAAGTGCTCCTTCGGCCGCGGGTCGCGGTACACCTGCTCGCGCATCGAAACGAGCTCGTTCGGCTGGTTCATCCTGTTCGCATTACCTCCCTCGCGCGGCAAGGTTACGCACCACCGCCGGCACGGGCCCCGTAGGCCCGCACCAGATCGAACAGTTGACGGCCACGGTGGGCGAACCCCGCCGGCGTGCGCCCGCTGAGGCGGTGTGAGAGCTCGAGCTCCAGCTCCATCACACGCGCCCCCCCACGGGCCGCGTCGATCGTCATCCCCAGCTCCATCCCGTAGCCCTCGGCGAACGGCAGCAGGCGCCCGAGCAGCTCCCCGGTCAGGGCCCGCTGGCCGCTGAGGGGAGCGGCCAGGTCGAGCCCGCAGCCGCGGCGAACCGCCCACCGGGCGAACCCCCGCGCCAGCCCGAAGCCCCCTCCCCTGCGCTCGCGGAAGCCGGCCACCGCAAGCTCCGCCCGTCCGTCCCGGACCACGGACACCAGCGCGGCGAGCTCGCCCGCGCTCTCGCCGAGGTCGCCGTCGCAGAGCAGGAACAGCTCGTCCGGGCGCTCCTCGTCCGGACCCGCCCGGCGGCCCCGGGTGTCAGCGGGCCCCGCCAGCGCCACCCCCGCGGCCGTGCCCATCGCGGCGCCCTTGCCGGCGTGTCGGGCGCCCGAGACGACGTGGGCGCCGGCGGCCCGGGCGAGCTCGGCGGTGGCGTCTTCACTGGCGTCGTCGGCGACCCACACCTCGGCGCCCGGCAGCGCCCTTCGCAGCGCCGCCAGCGTCGCCTCGATGCGGTCGCCCTCGTTGCGGGCGGCGACGATCACCTTCACGGCCCGACCCCTGCGAACGGGGCTGCCCGGGGCATCGTCCCCGGTGACTATTGTTGCCTCCCCACAGCCGTCTGTTCCCGCGGAGGAGCGATGCCCCACGTTGACGCTCATATAACCGGCACGGTATGGAAAATCGAGTGCGCCGTCGGCGACGAGATCGAGGAGGGAGACACGGTCGCGATCCTCGAGTCGATGAAGATGGAGATGCCCGTCGAGGCCGAGGACTCCGGCACGGTCACCGAGATCCGCTGCGAGGAGGGCCAGGCCGTCAGCGAGGGCGACACGCTCGTGGTGCTCGAGTAGCACTTGTCGAGCCCTTCCACCCCACAGGAGCTGGCCGACGGCAAGCTGCTGCTCGATGAGCCGGCGGCCGGTGTCACCCGCCTGACGATCTCCAACCCGGCCAAGCGCAACGCGCTCGACCACCCGATCCTCGATGCCGTCACCGCCACGCTGAAGCGGCTGGCCGAGGACCAGGCGACCAGGTGCGTGATCGTGACGGGGGCCCACGGGATGTTCTCCGCGGGCTATGACATCGGCGAGATCCCCGACGAGGAGTTCGAGGAGCGGGCCGAGGCCCTCGTCGCCCATCCCTTCACCGAGGCGATCGAGGCGCTGGAGGCGTTCCCGCTGCCGACGCTCGCGGCCCTCGGCGGCCACACCATCGGCGGCGGGCTGGAGCTGGCGCTGGCCTGCGACCTGCGGGTGGCCGCCGCTCCGATCAAGCTGGGGATGCCTCCCGCCAAGCTCGGGCTGGTCTACTCCCACACCGGCCTGCGCCTGTTCATCGACTCGATCGGGGCCCCCCGCACGAGGGAGCTGTTCCTGCTGGGTCGCAACATCGACGCCGACACGGCGCTGCTGTGGGGCCTGGTCAACCGCGTCTGCGCCGAGGGGGAGCTCGAGGCGACGACGCTCGAGCTGGCGGGCGAGATGGCCGCCAACGCGCCCCTCTCCCAGCGGGGCAACAAGCGTGTCATCCGCGAGCTGCTACAAGCCGGCGCCGAGCTCGATCCGGAACTCGAACAGCTGCTGATCGAGCTGCGCCGGGCGTCGTTCTCCTCGCAGGACATGCGCGAGGGGGTTCGGGCCTTCGGCGAGCGCCGGACGCCCCGCTGGCAGGGCCGCTGAAGGCGTCCGCGCGAGGTCATACGGTTGCGCCATGGCGCCGTTGATATCGCGCGAGGAGGCGATGCGCCTCGGCGAGATCGAGGACCACGGCGAGATCGAAGCGGTCGTCGAGCGGGCCTGGCGGGCGCGCGTCGAGCGCTTCGCGGACTCGACCGACATGTGCTCGTTGGTGAACGCCAAGTCGGGCGGCTGCGCCGAGGACTGCGGCTTCTGCGCCCAGTCCCGCTTCGCCGACGCCGAGACCCCGATGCACGGGATGATGGAGCCCGAGCAGGTGCTCGAGCACGCCCGCGCGGCCGAGGCCGCGGGCGCCCACCGCTTCTGCATGGTGACCCAGGGACAGGGCCTCTCCAAGCGGGACTTCGCCAAGTACCTCGAGGGCGTCCGGCTGGTGGCCCGCAACACCAACCTCAAGCGCTGCGCGTCGGTCGGCCACCTCTCCCCCGACCGCGCCCGCCAGCTGCGGGAGGCAGGCATCCAGCGCGTCCACCACAACGTCGAGACCGCCTCCAGCTACTACGACGAGGTCACCACCACGGTCCGCTACGAGGGCCGCATCCGCACCATCGGGGCCGTCCGCGAGGCCGGGCTGGAGACCTGCGTGGGCGGGATCCTCAACCTCGGCGAGAGCCGCCCCCAGCGCGTCGAGATGGCCTTCGAGCTGGCGGCGATCAACCCCACCAGCGTCCCCATCAACATGCTCAACCCCCGCCCCGGCACGAAGTTCGGCGACCGCTCGTTCATGGACCCGTGGGAGGCGGTGAAGTGGATCGCGATCTTCCGCCTGATCCTCCCGGAAGCCCTCTTCCGGCTGTGCGGAGGCCGCGTGGAGAACCTCGGCGAGCTGCAGCCGCTGGCCGTCAGGGCGGGGCTCAACGGCGTGATGATGGGCAACTTCCTGACGACCCTCGGCAACACCCCCGAGAGCGACCGCGAGATGTTCACCGACCTCGGCCTGAACGTCGCCCCCCAGCCGGACAACGCCGCCAACCCCCGTCCCGACAACCGCAGCGGATGGATGTCCGGCGAGACCCCCGACGTGGTGCAGGAGCTGCTCGGGGTGCAGGAGCCGGTCGCAACCGGGCTCGAGGACGAGCCCCAGCCGCCGCCGACGCTGTCGGTCCGCCTCTGGGACCCCTCCACGCAGCTTCGCTACCGGGCCAAGCGCGGCGCCGTCCCTCCCCGCCCCGACGGCGCTCCCAACCGCTCGCCGGTGGCACGCCAGGGAGCGCCTTGAACGACATCCGCCAGCGCCTGGACGAGCTCGAGCGCCTCGGGCTCTCCCGCCGCCTGCGGCTGATCAGCGGACCCCAGGGGCCCACCGTCCTGCTCGAAGGCCGGCCGGTGCTGCTGCTGTGCTCGAACAACTACCTCGGCCTCGCCGACCACCCCGAGGTCCGCCGCGCGGCCGCCGACGCGGCGATGCGGTGGGGTGTCGGCGCCGGCGCCTCGCGGCTGGTGTCGGGGACGATGACGATCCACGGACGCCTGGAGGAGCGCCTGGCGGAGTTCGCCTCCAGCGAGGCGTGCGTGCTGTTCGGCTCCGGCTACCTCGCCAACATCGGCGCCGTGGGAGCGCTCGCAGGCCACGGCGGGAGGATCTTCTCCGACGAGCTCAACCACGCCTCGATCATCGACGCCTGCCGGCTGGCGCGGGCGGACGTCCACGTCTACCGCCACCGCGACCTCGACCACCTCGAGCGCTGCCTCCAGCGCCATCCCCCCCGCCGCGACCCGGGCGCGGGCCACCTGATCGTCACCGACGCGCTGTTCTCGATGGATGGGGACATCGCGCCGCTGGAGGGGATCGTGGAGCTCGCCCGCCACTACGGCGCCCGCGTGCTCGTCGACGAGGCCCACGCGATCGGCAGCCTCGGCCCCGGCGGACGGGGGGCGGTCGCGGAGGCGGGCCTCGAGGACGAGGTCGACGTCGTGGTCGGCACCCTCGGCAAGTCGCTCGGCTCCTATGGCGCCTACGCCTGCGCCTCCGCCGACGTCGTCAGGCTGATCATCAACACGGCTCGGTCGCTGATCTTCTCGACCGCTCCCGGCCCCCCCGCGCTGGCGGGAGCGCTGGCCGCGCTGGAGCTGCTGCGGCGCGAGCCCCAGCGCGCACGCAGGCTGCAGGAGAACGCCCGCGTGCTCCGCGCGGAGCTCGGGCTCGAGGGCTTTCCCGTGCCCGGCGGTCAGGTGCAGATCGTCCCCATCGTCGTCGGCGAGCAGCGGGCCGCGATGGCGCTGTGCGAGGCGGCCCTCGCGCGGGGCGTGTTCGCCCAGGCGATCAGGCCGCCGACGGTTCCACCCGGGACGGCCCGCCTGCGCCTGGCGGTGATGGCCACCCACGGCCCCGAGGAGCTCCGCCGTGCGGCCCGCGTGCTGGGAGACTGCGCCCGCGAGCTGGGGCTCGACCCCGCCCACATGGCCCCCCTCCACGAGGAGCGGGCCGACCCCGCCGAGGACACCGCCCTGTACCCGCCGGAGCTTCCCGCGGCGCCGTTCGCCTTCGCCGACATGCAGGCCGCCGACCCCGGGGCGGCGGAGCCCGGGGCGGCGGAGCCCGGTGAGCGCTCCGAGGCCGGCGTGTTCGACTTCGAGCGCGAGCGCGAGCCGCTGCGCGACGCCCGCGCCGCCTAGCCGAACCGGGGCCCGACGTGCGCGGGCTGTTCGTCACCGGTACCGACACCGGCGTCGGCAAGAGCGTCATCTCCGCCTGCGTGGTGGCGGCGATGCGCGCGTCGGGCGAGCCCGTCCGCGCCTTCAAGCCGGTGCTGACCGGGCTCGAGGACGCCCCGCCGGCGCCGTGGCCGGCCGACCACGAGCTGCTGGCACTCGCCTCGGGAATGCTCCCCGAGGACGTCTCCCGGCTTCGCTTCCAGCCGGCCGCCTCTCCCCACCTGGCCGCCGCGCTGGCCGGCGAGGAGATCGACCCGGACGTCCTGCTGCGGCGGGCCCGGGAGCTCGGAGACGGGCACACGCTCGTGGTCGAGGGCGTCGGCGGGCTGCTGGTTCCGCTCACCGTGTCGTTCTCCGTCTGCGACCTCGCGGTGGCGCTCGGGCTACCGCTGCTGGTGGTCTCCAGGCCCGGCCTCGGGACCATCAACCACACGCTGCTGACGCTCAAAGCCGCCCGCGAGGCGGGCCTGTCGGTCGTGGGGGTGCTGCTCAGCGGCTGGCCCCAGGAGCCCTCGGCGGTGGAGCACTCCAACCGCGAGACGATCGCCGCCCTCGGGGAGGTCGAGGTGCTCACCCTGCCGCTGCTGGCGGGGCCGGACCCGGCCGCACTCGCCGCCGCGGGAGAGCGGCTGCCGTGGCGGAGGTGGCTGTGAGGAGGCGCGGGACTGCGGCTCGGCGGGCCCGCCGGTCACCCGGCCCGGGCGGCCGCCACCATCGCGGCGGCGATCTGCGCGAGGTCCTCCTCGCCGGTCACATACGGGGGCATCGTGTACACGAGCTCCCGGAACGGGCGCAGCCACACGCCCAGCTCGAGCGCGGCCGCGGTGGCGGCGGCCACGTCCACCGGGCGATCGAGCTCGATCACCCCGATCGCCCCCAGCACCCTCACGTCCTCGACGCCCGGTAGCCCTCGCGCCGGCTCCAGGCCGCTGCGCAGGCCCCGCTCGATCCCGCTCACCCGGCCCCGCCAGCTGCTGTCCGCGAGCAGCCCGAGCGAGGCGAGCGAGACCGCACAGGCGAGCGGGTTGGCCATGAACGTGGGGCCGTGCATGAGGCCCCCGCCCTCACCACTCGAGACGGCGTCGGCGACCTCTGCCGTGCACAGCGCCGCCGCCATCGTCATGTAGCCGCCGGTCAGCGCCTTGCCCACGCACATCACGTCGGGGGTGACGCCCGCGTGCTCGCTCGCGAACATCGTCCCGGTGCGCCCGAAGCCGGTCGCGATCTCGTCGAGCACCAGCAGCAGGCCGTGCTCGTCGCAGAGGCGACGCAGGTGGGCCACGCAGGCCGGCGAGTGGAAGCGCATGCCGCCGGCACCCTGGACGACCGGCTCCACGACGATCCCCGCGAGCTCGTCGGTGTGGCGCTCCACGAGCTCGGCCACGCCCCCCGCCCATTGCTCGTCGAGCTCCCGCCCGAAGCCGTCGGGGGGGCGCTCGGCGAACACGTGACGGGCCAGCAGCCCCGTGAACAGCGAGTGCATCCCGCCGACCGGGTCGCACAGCGCCATCGCACCGGCGGTGTCGCCGTGGTATCCGCCGCGGACGGTGAGCAGGCGCGTGCGGCCCGCCCTCCCCCGCGCGCGCTGGAACTGCAGGCACAGCTTGATCGCGACCTCCACCGAGACCGAGCCGGAGTCGGCCAGGAACACCCGCTCGAGGCCGTCGGGAGCCAGCTCGCAGAGGCGCTCGCACAACCGCACCGCGCCCTCGTGGGTGAGCCCCCCGAACATCACGTGGGCCATGCTCCCGAGCTGCTCGGAGACGGCCGCGTCGAGCACGGGATGGCGGTACCCGTGGATCGCGCACCACCAGGAGGCCATCGCGTCGATCGCCTCGCGCCCGTCCGCGAAGCGCAGGCGTACGCCCTCGGCCCCGATCACCGGCAGCGACGGAACCGCCGCGGGCAGCGCCCCGTAGGGGTGCCACACGCGCACCGCGTCCTGCGCCAGCAGGGCCGGCCAGTCGCGCTCGGGCGCCTGCCGCTGTTGGTGCGCCCGCGCGGCGCTCAGCGCCCTAGTCCTCGTAGAGGACGAATTCCCGCTTGCGCGCTCCGCAGACGGGGCAGAACCAGGTGTCGGGGATCTCCTCGAACGGCGTGCCCGGCGGGATCCCGCCGTCGGGGTCGCCTTCCTCGGGGTCGTAGATGAAGCCGCAGGATTCGCAGATCCAGCGCTGCATGGTCTCGGTTGTGGTGCTCATACGGGGGAGCTCTCCTTGGTGGTGCGTTCCGCGCCACAGAGTATCGGCCGATAGCCTGCACCGATGCGCTCAGGCGAGGAGGAGCGAGAGGAGCGGGTCGCCGACGACACCGACGGCGTCCCCGCCACTCCCCCCGGTGTGGAGCCCGGAACCAGGCTCAACACCGGCGCCCCCGTCCGCCCCCGCCAGGCCGCGAGCGTGATTCTGTTGCGCGGCGGCTCGGAGCGGCTCGAGGTGCTGCTCGTGCGGCGCACCCCGAAGGCGAGGTTCATGGGCGGGGTGTGGGTGTTCCCCGGAGGCGCCGTCGACGAGGTCGAGGGCTCCGGCGAGGACGCCCACCGCGCGGCCGCCGTGCGCGAGCTGGCCGAGGAGGCGAGCATCGTGATCGAGGACCCCTCCGAGCTGGTGCGGTTCTCCCGCTGGATCACCCCCGCGGTGGTCGAGATCCGCTTCGACACCCACTTCTTCCTGGCCGTGCTGCCGCAGGGGCAGGAGCCGCGAGTGGACGGACAGGAGTGCGTGGACGTGGGCTGGTTCACCCCCGCGGGCGCGCTCGAGTCCTCGGCCGCCGGCGAGCTCGAGCTCGTGTTCCCGACGATCAAGCACCTCGAGCAGCTGCGGGACTTCGCCTCCGTGGAGGAGCTGCTCGACTACGCCCGCGGGCGGGAGGTGGTGGCCGTCGAGCCTCGGGTGCTACTCGAGGGCGAGGTCGCCCGCATCGTGCTGCCGGGGGACCCCGACTACTGATGCGTGGGCGGGTCGCACTTGTCACGGGCGGAGCCTCCGGGATCGGCAGGGCACTCAGTGGCGCGCTCGTGTCTCGCGGAGCCAGCGTCGTCGTAGCCGACATCAACGGCTCGACCGCCGCGGCGGTCGCGCGCGAGCTCGACGGGCGCGGCCCGGGATCGGCGACGTCGCTCAGCCTCGACGTCGCCGACGCGAGCGGCTTCGAGCGTGCGGTCGGCGAGGTACACGACGGGCACGGCCGCCTCGACCTGCTGTTCAACAACGCCGGCATCGGAATCGGCGGTCCCGTTGAGGAACTGGGACTCGCACACTGGGAGCGCACGATCGACGTCAACCTGCGGGGCGTGGTGCACGGCGTCGTTGCCGTGTACCCGCTGATGCTGAAACAGGGCTTCGGGCACATCGTCAACACCGCCTCGCTGGCGGGCCTTCTGCCGTTTCCGTTCGGTGTGCCATACGCGATGACCAAGCACGCCGTCGTCGGTCTCAGCGTGAGCCTGCGCGGCGAGGCGCGCGCGCACGGTATCCGTGTCAGCGCAGTCTGCCCGGGCGTGATCGACACGCCGATTCTCGATTCCGACGGTCCGCCCGACCTGCCGCGAACCAGACTCGCCGGGCGCGGCCGCGAGATGTTCCTGCGCGCAAACCGTGGACCCGCCTACCCGCCCGAGCTTCTGGCCGAGGACGTGCTTGGTGGCGTTGAACGAAATCGCGCGATCATCGTCGCGCCGCGGCGCGCGCGGACGATATGGCTCGCGAACCGAATCTCGCCGCGGCTCGTCGAACGCATCCTGGCGCGCGATCTCAGGTGGGTGCGACGGGAGCTGGCTCAGCCTCGGGCCTGAGGATCACGACGGGGATCTCGCGCTCGGTGCGGCCCTGGTAGATCTCGAAGTCACCGTACATCTCGACGAGGCGCGGCCACAGCTCGGCCTTCTCGTGCGGACTCGCCTCACGGGCCAACACCCGCCGGCGCTCGCTCCCGACCTGCACGGTCGTAGCCGGGTGGGCCTGCAGGTTCAGCCACCAGGCCGGCATCGCGTCGGAGCCTCCGCGCGAGGCCACGATCACGAGGTCCTCGCCGTCTCGCAGGTACAGCACGGGCGCAGTCCGTGTCTGTCCCGACTTGCGCCCGACGTGGTCGAGCAGCAAGATCGGAGCGCCCTTGAGCTTGTTGCCGAGGCGCCCGCCGGAGCGGCGGTACAGCGTCACGTTCGCGCCGGTGAGGGCATTTACGAGCTTCGCGCGAAGCGTGCCGGGAGGCGGGACCGGGGGTGACGCGGGCATCGGCGGCGTTCCACACTATCTCGGCGGGACCCCGCCGCCGTGTGCCCGCCAACGCGCCAAGTACGCCAAGTTCAAATACGAGAAGGTCAGAAGGTAGACCCGGGCGATGCCCGCGAGTCGGGCGCAACCGTAACGCGGCCGCTATTCGCGGGCGTCTTCGATGACGTGGGTGACGGCGTTGATCAGCGCGAGGTGGGTGAAGGCCTGCGGGTAGTTGCCGAGGTGACGTCCCGAGGAGGCCTCGAGCTCCTCGCCGTAGAGGCCCAGCGGCGAGGCGTAGGAGAGCAGCCGCTCGCAGAGGTGTTCGGCCTCGCGGTGCTCGCCGATTTCCGACATCGCCGTCACCAGCCAGAAGGAGCAGATCAGGAACGTGCCCTCGTCCCCGTGGAGGCCGTCGTCGGTTTCCTCGGGGCGGTAGCGGAGGACCAGGCCCCCTTCTGTCAGTTCCTCGCGGATCGCCTTCACGGTCGCCCGTACGCGCTCGTCCTCGGCGGGCAGGAACCGCACCAGGGGCACCAGCAGCGTGGAGGCGTCGAGGGCGTCGGTTTCGTAGTGCTGGCGGAAGACCCCCCGCTCGCTGACACCCTTCTCGAGTATCTCCGTGCGGATCGTGTCGGCCACGTCCTGCCACTGTTCGGCGTTCTCGGTGTTGCCGCGGCGTTCGGCCAGGCGAGCCCCGCGGTCGAGCGCCACCCAGCACATCAGCTTCGAGGAGACGTAGTGACGGGGCTCCCCCCGCGCCTCCCAGATCCCCTGGTCGGGCATCCGCCAGACCGCGGCCGCACAGCGGATCTGGTCGAGCAGCACCGGCCACAGCCGCTCGGGGATGTGGTCGCGCTGCTTGGCGTGCAGGTAGACCGAATCGAGCACGGCGCCGAAGACGTCGTTCTGGCGCTGGTCGTAGGCGTTGTTGCCGATCCTCACCGGGCGCGCACCCTGGTAGCCGCCGAGGTGGTCGAGGGTGGACTCGACGAGGTCGGTCTCGCCCTGGATCCCGTACATGATCTGCAGCGACCCGTCCTCGCGGCGCTTCATGTCGGCCACGTACTGGACGAAGTCGTCGGCCTCCCAGTCCAGCCCCAGCGCGTGCAGCGCCCACAGCGTGAAGGTCGCGTCGCGCATCCAGCAGTAGCGGTAGTCCCAGTTGCGTTCTCCGCCCGGCGTCTCCGGCAGCGAGGTCGTGGGCGCGGCCACCAGCGCTCCGGTGGGCATGAACGTGAGGCCCTTCAGGACCAGCGCCGAGCGCTGCAGGTGGACCCGCCAGGGATGTTCGGGGTAGTCACCTTCCGCGAGCCAGGTGCGCCAGAACTGCGCGGTGGTGTCGAGCAGCCGCTCGGCCTGCGCGACCGTGTCGGGCCCGCCCCTGGCCTCGGTCCACGACAGCGCGCAGTAACGCTTCTCGCCCTCGACCAGCGTGTGGCGCCCGTGCGAGCGGTTGCCCTCGATGCCCATGAGGATGTCGCTGAACAGCCGCACCGTCGCCTCGCTGTCGCCGCCGGAGGCGTCGAGCACGCTGAGGCCCGGGGGGGCGCCCTCGACGGCCTCCCAGGTTGCTTCCGTGGCGCCGTAGTCGAGCATCGGCTCGCACACGATCTCCATCTGCACCTGACCCTGCACGCATTCGATCAGCCGCACCAGCAGGTGGTCGGCGTCGTGGTCGGTGGGGGGACGGGTGTGGCTGGAGCCGCGCTCGTTGTCGTGCCACAGCCCGATCGCCAACCCGTCGAGCACCCGCACCCAACCCTGTTCGGTCATCCAGATCGTCTCGATCAGGTTCGTGCCGGGCACGTAGCGCCGGCCGGCGGGGACGTATACGCCGTAGGGTCCGACCCTCCAGTTGCCGGCCCCGCGGTCCAGCAGCGAGCCGAACACCGACGGCGAGTCGAAGTGGGGCAGGCACATCCACTCGATCGAGCCGTCGGAGGCGACGAGCGCGCCCGTGTGGCAGTCCGACAGGAAGCCGTAGTCGGCGATCGGCGGGAACGGCGAGTTGAGGGCCCCGTCGGTCGGGCGCTGGAGCATCGCCGGCATCCTCCCGTGGCGAGCGGCGCCGCCGCTGCGGCCGGGGGCGGCTTTGGCGCGGGGGGTGCGATGCTTGGCGCCGGGCCTGCCTTTGCCCGGACGGGCGCCGGGGCTGCTCACCAGGCCACCGCGCCCAGGCGCAGACGCTCGAGGTCGGGACGCTCGACGCCGTCGGGCAGGCGGCCTTCGCCCGCGAGCTTGTCGAGGTGCGCCGCGAGCGTCACCGCGGCCGCCGGGCGGAGCGTCGCCGGCACGTCCGACCAGGCCGCGTCGAGCAGCTCGTCGCTGCCGCGCAGCCCACCGTCGAGCGCCGCCATGAGCGCGCGCTCACGCTCGAGCCGGTGCTCGATGTACTCGCGCAGCTTGCCGTGGCCGTCGGCGACCACGGGCCCGTGGCCGGGGCAGATGATCGTGAAGTCGGATCTCATCGAGAGCCGCTCGAGCGCCGCCAGGTAGGCGATCAGCGACCCCTCCGAGGGGCTCACGAAGACGCTTCCCCGGCCCAGCACCGCGTCGCCGCTGAAGCACGCGTCACAGGCCACCAGGGCGAAGTGGTCGGGGGCGTGGCCGGGGGTGTGCACGACGTCGAAGGGCCCGAGGCGCTCGCCCTCGACCAGCTCCACGTCCGCCTCGCCGGCGCCGGCCGCCAACGGCGCTCGGTGAGCGGCGGCGAGCGTGGCGGCGGCCTCGCTGTGGTCGGCGTGGCCGTGGGTCAGGGCGACCCCCCCGAGTCCCCCCCGCGCCGCGATCGCCTGCCCCAGCCGCGCGAGGTGGTCCTCCTGCGCCGGCCCCGGGTCCACGACCCAGGCGGGGTCACGCCCGACGACCCAGGAGTTGGTCCCCGTCAGCGTCAGCGGCCCCGCGTTGGCGGCCCTCACCAGGGCGATGTCCCGCTCGGCCAGGAGCTCCTGTTCGGCTTCGCTCACGCGAGGCTTGCCATCACGTGCTTGATGACCGTGTAGTCCTCCAGCGAGTACACGCTGAGGTCCTTGCCGTAGCCGGACTCCTTGAAGCCACCGTGGGGCATCTCCGAGACCAGCGGGATGTGGTCGTTGATCCACACGCACCCGAAGCGCAGCGCTTTGGAGACCCGCAGCGCGCGACCGACATCCCGCGTCCACACCGACGAGGCGAGTCCGTAGCGGGTCGCGTTGGCCCACGTGATCGCCTCCTGCTCGTCGCTGAACCGCTGCACGGTGATCACCGGCCCGAAGATCTCGCGCTGGATCATCTCGTCGTCCTGGCGCAGGCCCGCGACCACGGTCGGTTCGAAGAAGAACCCGGGGCGGTCGGGCTCGCGGCCGCCGGTGACGACCTCGGCGTGCTCGGGACGGCGCTCGAGGAACCCCTCCACGCGCTCGCGCTGGCGGGCCGAGTTGACCGGGCCGAGGGTCGTCTGCGGCGAGAGCGTGTCCCCCACCACCAGCCCTCGTGCCTGCTCGGCCAGGCCCGAGACAACGTCGTCGTAGACCCCCGAGGAGGCCAGCACGCGGGTGGCGGCGGTGCAGTCCTGGCCGGCGTTGTAGTAGCCGGTGCCGGCGATCGTCTCGAGCGCGCCCTCGAGGCTGACGTCGTCGAACACGACCACCGGGGCCTTGCCGCCGAGCTCGAGGTGCACGCGCTTGAGCGTGTCCGCCGCCGTGCGGGCGACGTGCTTGCCGGTCTCCACCGACCCGGTCAGCGAGACCATGTCGACGTCGGGGTGCTCGAGCAGCGCCTGCCCGCTCGGGCGACCGGGGCCGGTGATCACGTTGAGGACGCCCTTCGGCAGGATCTCGGCCGCCAGCTCTGCCAGCCGCACGGTCGTGATCGGGGTCGTCTCGGCGGGCTTCAGCACGACCGTGTTGCCGGCCGCGAGCGCCGGGCCGATCTTCCACACGGCCATCATCAGGGGGTAGTTCCAGGGTGTGATCTGGCCGATCACGCCGACGGCTTCGCGGCGCGTGTAGGAGGTGTAGCCCTCGAGGTACTCGCCGGCCGCACGACCCTCCAGGCAGCGGGCCGCGCCGGCGAAGAAGCGCAGGTTGTCGGACATCACCGGCAGCTCGTCGGTCTTGACCGCCTCGATCGGCTTGCCGGCGTTGAGCGCCTCCAGGCGCGCGATCTCCTCGGCGTGCTCGTCGATCGCCTCCGCCAGCGCCAGCAGCGCCTCGGCCCGCTGCGCCGGGGTCGTCTGCGACCACTCCTCGAACGCCCGCCGGGCAGCCGCCACCGCGCGGTCGACGTCCTCGGCGCTCGACACCGGCGCGCGCGCCAGCTCCTCGCCGGTCGCGGGGTTGAGCACGGGTTCGGTCTCCCCCTCGGCGGCCAGGCGCTCGCCGTCGACGAAGTTGGTGAGGGTCTGTGCGGTGCTGGCCATGGTCGGTGCCTCTCGGTGTCGGGGTGTTCGGGTGTGGCTGTCAGCCGGCGGCGGCGCTGAGCTGGAGTGCCTCGGCGACGGCCGGGTAGGTGATCTCGCCGGCGCGGACATTCAAGCCCATGCGCAGGCCGGGGTTGTGCTCGAGCGCGGCCTCGATCCCGTGCTCGGCCAGCTCGATCACGTACGGGAGGGTCGCGTTCGTGAGCGCGTGGGTCGAGGTGATGGGGACCGCCCCGGGCATGTTCGTGACGCAGTAGTGGGTGACGCCGTCGACCTCGTAGGTGGGGTTCGAGTGGGTCGTCGGGCGGGAGGTCTCGAAGCATCCGCCCTGATCGATCGACACGTCCACCAAGACCGCGTGGCGCTTCATCAGCGCCAGCTGCGCGCGGGTGATGACGTGCGGGGCACGGGCGCCCTGGACCAGCACCGCCCCGATCACGAGGTCGGCCGACGGCAGCATCTCTTCGATCGCCAGCGCCGAGGAGTAGACCGTCGAGGCGCGCCCGTGGAAGGCCACGTCGAGCTCGCGCAGGCGGGGGATCGAGCGGTCGAACACGAACACGTCGGCTTCCATCCCGATCGCGATGAAGGCCGCGTTCATGCCCACCACGCCGCCGCCGATCACGAGCACGGTGGCGGCCGCCACCCCCGGGACCCCGCCGAGCAGGATCCCGCGCCCGCCCAGGGGGCGCTCGAGCATGAACGCCCCGGCCTGCGTGGCGATCTTGCCCGCGACCTCGCTCATCGGCGCCAGCAGCGGCAGATGGCCGTGCTCGTCGGTGACCGTCTCGTAGGCGATGCAGGTGGCGCCCGAACGCATCAGCCCGCGTGCAAGCTCGGGCTCGGCGGCCAGGTGCAGGTAGGTGAACAGCGTCTGCCCGGAACGCAGCAGCTCCACCTCCACCGGCTGGGGCTCCTTCACCTTCAGGACCAGCTCGGCCGCGGCGAAGACGCTCTCGGCGTCGGGGAGGACCTCGGCGCCCTGGGCGGTGAACTGCTCGTCGTGCATCGCGCTGCCCTCCCCGGCCCCGGCCTGCACCAGCACCTGGTGGCCGCGGGAGGTGAGCTCCCGCACACCCGCCGGCGTGATCGCGATGCGGTACTCGTCGGTCTTGATCTCGGTCGGGATCCCGATCTTCACCCATGCGCTCCGATCTCCCGGACGTGGGCGCTCGTGCGAGCCCCGATCGTCCGGATGGCGACCGTCACCTTGCCAGCTCCCGCCCACGGAGGGCGAGCCAGAACTCGATCCGGTCGCGGGCATTCGACAGGTCTCGGCCCGTCAGCTGCTCGATCCTGCGGATCCGGTAGCGGAGCGTGTGGCGGTGGCAGTAGAGCGCGCCGGCGGCCTTCTCCCAGTGGCCGTTGTGCTCGATGAACAGGTCCAGCGAGCGAGCGAGTTCTTCGCCGTAGTCGCCCTCGCCGTCTTCCAGCGGCCCGAGCACGCTGCGGCAGTAGGAGCTGAGCGCCTCGTCGTCCTGCAGCGAGAGCAGCAGCTGGAAGGCGCCGAGGTCCTCGTAGCCGGCGACCTCGGGCGTGTCGCCGTTGCGCAGCCGCACCGCCTCCAGCGCGCAGCGGGCCTCGTGAAAGCTCATCCGCAGGCTCTGGGTTGGGCCCACCCGGCTGGCCGCCGCGCCGACCTCCCCGAAGCGCGCCGCCAGCTCGGTGCGGATCGTCCGCGCGAGCTCCACGGGCGACCTACCCTGCCCGGCCGCGGAGGCGGGCGCGTCCACGACCGCGCACACGAGGCCCCCGCGGATCGCCACCAGGCTGGGGACGCCCTCGCGCTCGAGGACCCGTTCCACGCTCGCCGCCGCCAGCGCCGCGTCGGGCGGGCGGAAGGCCAGCACCGCCACGTGGGTGCCGATGCCGAAGGGCCGCAGCCGCGCCTGGACGTCCTCCGGGTAGAGGTGTCCGGTGAGGGCCTCCGCGAGCACGTCCCCGGCGACGTTTCGCTGCAGCAGCTCGTAGCGTTCCTCCAGCAGCCGCGCGAAGGCCCGCTCGGTGATGGCGATGAAGGGGAGCTCGTAGGGGACCTCGAAGAGGGGGAACTCGTGCGCCCGGGCGGCCTTCACGAGCGCTGCCGGGATGCGTTTGTGGGTGAACCCGGTCCCGAACCCGAGGCCCGCGATCTGCTTCTCGGACAGGCGCTCGATCAGCTTGCGCTGGCTGGCGGCGTCCGTCAGCGCCAGCCCGGTGCTGAGCAGCAGCTCGCCCCCTTTCAGCCACGGCGTCGGGTCCGCCAGCTCGGTCGCGTGGACCCAGCGCACGTGCGCGCCACCGTGCTGTTGACCGCAGACGAGCTTCAGGCCGAGCTCGCCGATCAGGCCTTCGACGGTGAGCTCCACCGTTGCACCATCTCGGAGGCCTCGCTCAGCACCGGCCGCAGCACCGCCTCGATCTCCGCGAACTGCTCGGGACCCGCGATCAGCGGCGGTGACAGCTGCACGATCGGGTCACCGCGGTCGTCGGTGCGGCAGATCAGCCCGCGTTGGTAGAGCTGGCCGGAGAGGAACCCCCGCAGCAGGTGCTCGGCCTCGGCGTGGGTGAAGGTCGCCTTGGTGTCCTTGTCCTTGACGAGCTCGATCGCCTGGAAGTAGCCGGCGCCGCGCACCTGGCCGACGATCGGCAGGTCGAGCAGCGACTCGAGCATCGCCCGCAGCGCGGCTTCGTTGGCGCGGACGTGCTCGCACAGGCCCTCGCGCTCGAGGATCCCGATATTGGCCAGCCCCACCGCGCAGGCGACCGGGTGTCCGCCGAAGGTGAAGCCGTGGATGAAGCTGGCCGTGCCATGCAGGAACGGCTCGGCGATGTGGTCACCGGCGATCACCGCGCCGAGCGGCGCGTAGGCGGAGCTGATGCCCTTGGCGGTGGTGATCATGTCGGGCTGGTAGCCGTAGCGTTCGCAACCGAACCAGTGCCCCAGCCGGCCCCACGAGCAGATCACCTCGTCGGAGATCAGCAGCACCCCGTGGCGGTCGCAGATCTCCCGCACGCGCTGGAAGTAGCCGTCCTGGGGGACGAAGCACCCGCCCCCGTTCTGGACCGGCTCGAGGATCACGGCGGCCACCGTCTCGGGCCCCTCGAAGGAGATCGCCTCCTCGATCGCATCGGCGGCCCAGAGGGGGTCGCGGCCCTCCGGCCAGCGGTAGGAGTTGGTGTTCGGGACGTGGTTACCGCCCGGGGTGAGCGGCTCGAAGGGTGCTCGCAGCGGCGTCAGGCCGGTCGCCGTCAGGGCCCCCATCGAGGTCCCGTGGTAGGCCAGCTTGCGCGAGATCAGCTTGTAGCGGCTGTCCTCGCCGCGGGCGCGGTGGTAGGCCTTGGCGAGCTTCCAGGCCGACTCGACCGCCTCCGAGCCGCCGGAGGTGAAGAACACGCGGTTGAGGTTGCCCGGCGCCAGCTCCGCCACGCGGGCGGCCAGCTCGATCGAGGGCGGGTGGGCGTAGGACCAGTTGGTGAAGAAGGGCAGCTCGCCCATCTGCTCGGCGGCCGCGGCGACCAGCTCGGAGCGGCCGTACCCAACGTTCACGCAGTAGAGGGCCGAGAGCGCGTCGAGGTAGCGCTTGCCGTGCTCGTCGTAGACGTAGCACCCCTCCCCGCGGGCGATCACCGGGACCGGGTGGCCCTCGTCGTAGGAGCCCATGCGGGTGAAGTGCATCCACAGGTTCCGCCGCGCCAGCCGCTGCAGGCGGTCGGGGTCGTCGGCGACCGCCGCGCCGCTCGGGCCGGGAGCGCCGGGCGCCGCCGTGGGGCCCTCGCGCGTGTCGACCGAGGTCTCGTGGTTGACCGCAGTGGGACTGTCCATCTCGCCTCTACCTCCTGCCGACTCGAGCGCGCTCGCTAGACACCTTGAACAACGATATCCCCCTTCCTGACTCCGGACAATGACGTCCTAGGTCAAGACCCGGTGATCGGCTTGTACAGGATGGACAGCCGCGGCACGACGTTTTGGGGATTGCGCCACTTGTACAGGCGCCGGGGCTGCTCGTAGCCTTTATGGCAAATGCCACGCCGCCTCGGGGCGGCCGGGAGAGGAGCAGACGATGGCCGTCGAAAGCGCCGCTGCCTACGGAGCACCCGCGACGGGGAAGGTCGAGAACAAGGGTCTCAAGACCAACGCGATCGGCTATGTCTCGAACATCGTCATCGGCGTGGCCTCGACCGCGCCGGCGTACTCGCTGGCGGCCACGCTCGGCTTCATCGTCGCCGACAAAGGCGTCGGGACCCACGCGCCAGCCGTGCTGCTGGCGTCGTTCGTGCCGATGCTGCTGATCTCGCTCGGCTACCGGTATCTGAACAAGGCCGACCCCGACTCGGGCACCACCTTCGCGTGGACGACGCGCGCCTTCGGGCCGACGTTCGGGTGGCTCAACGGCTGGGCGATCTTCCTCGCCGACCTGCTCGTGATGGCCTCGCTCGGCTACATCGCGGCGACCTACACCTATCTGCTGTTCGAATGGCACTACGGCGAAACCCACGTCTGGGTGGCGCTCGTCGGCTGCATCCTGTGGATCTGGCTGATGACCTGGATCTGCCACCGCGGCATCGAGCTCTCGGCGCGCATCCAGCAGCTGCTGCTCGGCTTCGAGTTCGTGATGCTGATGATCTTCGCGATCGTCGCCCTGGTCGACGTGTACTCGGGCACCGCGGCTGCCCACTCGATCAAGCCGCAACTCGACTGGTTCAACCCGTTCGCGATGAACTTCGGCGACCTCGTCGTCGCGATGCTCCTGGGGATCTTCATCTACTGGGGATGGGATTCGGGGGTCGCGGTCAACGAGGAGTCCGAGGACGCCAACGAGGGTCCCGGCCGCGCCGCGGTCGTCTCGACCCTCCTGCTGGTTGTGATCTACCTGCTGGTGTCGGCGGGCGCGCAGTCCTACCACGGCACCGGCTTCATCTCGAGCGAAGAAAACGCCAGCGACGTGCTGCACGCGCTGGGCAAAGGGGTGCTCGGCTCGGTGGGCGTGAGGTTCCTGATCGTGGCGGTGCTGACCTCGGCGGCCGCCTCGACGCAGACGACGATCCTGCCGACCGCCCGCACGACGCTGTCGATGGCCAAGTGGGGCGCGATCCCCTCCGTGATCGGGAAAATCCACCCCCGCTTCCTGACCCCGACCGTGTCGACCTGGGGGTTCGGCGTGCTCTCGGTCGCGATCGCGGTTCCGTTGATCCTGATCTCGGAAGCCGTGCTCGAACTCTCGGTCGTCGCGCTCGGGATCCCGGTGTGCTTCTACTACGGATCCACGGGCTTCGCGTCGCTCTTCTACTACCGCCACGAAGTATTCGACAGCGGGCGCAAGTTCATCTTGGTCGGCCTGCTGCCGCTGCTGGGGGGCCTGATCATGTACGCGATCGGCATCAAGGCGATCGCCTACTACGGCGAAAAGGCCCACGCGGAAGGCAAAGAGTACCTCGGCCTGACGTTGCCGATCTGGCTCGGCGGCATCGGCATGGTCATCGGCCTCCTGCTCGCGTTGGTGTCCCGCCCCTATTTCCGGCAGTTCTTCTCGCGCAAGCTCGAAACCGCCCCCCCGGGGCTGCTCGACGCCCCGGTCGAGCGTGCCCCCGTGCACCTGATGGGCTCCGAACACGTCACCAGCGTGGAGCATCCGCTGACCCCCGAGGCCGACGGCGGATCACCGTCCGGCGGCGCTCGCGGCGGCCCGGGCGACAAGCCGCCCTCCGCCACCGGCTGACCACCCCGCAGGGCTCAGCCGGCGGGGTCGAGCTCGAGCACTCCGTGGGGAGCGCCGTACTCGGCCAGCAGCGCCAGGAACGGCTCCGCGGGGAAGGCCTCGGGGCCGAGCACCCCGGTCCCCTTCCAATCGCCGCGATCCAGCAGCTCGAGTGCGACGACCGGGTTGATCGCGGTCTGCCAAACGACCGCCTGGCTGGCGTACTCGCGCATCGTGTACTCGTTGTCGACCACCTGGTAGAGGTAGGTCGAGCGGGGCTCGCCGTCGCGGCCGGTGCCGCGCACCCACGTACCCGCGCAGGTGCGGCCGGTCATGCGGTCGCCGAGGGTGGCGGGGTCGGGGAGCACCGCCGCCACGACGTCGCGGGGAGACACCTCGACGTCCCGCACCCGCACCGGCTCGGTCGAGTCCAGGCCCAGCACGTGCAGGGTGCGGAGCACCTCGATGAACTCCTTGCCGAGGCCGTACTTGAAGGTCACCCGCCGGCACTCCACCCAGCGGGGGATGAGCACGACCTCCTCGTGCTCGACGTTCACACATTCGACCGTCCCGATCCCTTCGGGGAACTCGAACAGCTCGGGCTCGGAGAAGGGCGCGGTGGTGTAGAAGCCGCGGTCCCGCTCCCAGATCAGGGGCGGGTTCAGGCACTCCTCGATCGTGGTCCAGATCGAGAAGGTGGGCGCGAACTCGTAGCCCTCGACACGCAGGTCGGCGCCGTCGCGCACCCCCACCTCGCCGATGGTGTCGAACAGCTCGTCGGCCGCGTGGCGGGCGAACAGATCCGACAGGCCGGGCTCGACGCCGATGCCAACGAGGGCCAGCAGGCCCGCCTCTCGCCAGCGCTCGTCCTGGCCCAGCTGCATCTCTCCCAGCATCCGCCCCGGCAGCTCGTATGGGCGCTCCGGGTGCCGGTGCGAGAGCGTCATCGCCATGTCGAGGTACGTGACGCCTGTGTCGAAGGCGGCTTGGAAGATCTGCTCGTTGAAGCGGGGGTCGGTTGCGTTCAGCACCGCGTCGGGGGCGACCCGGCCGATCAGCTCGGCGACGTTCCCCTCGTCGGAGGCGTCCACGCGCTCGGCCCCGAAGCGGTCGGGCTCGCCCAGGCGATCGGCGGCCGCGCGGGCCCGCTCCGGTGAGATGTCGGCCAGCACGACCTCCGAGAAGGCGGGCCGTCGCTGGGCGATGGCCGCGAACGCCGCCCCCACCCCGCCGGCGCCGACGACCAGGACCTTCATCGGCGGGCGGCGATGACCGGCGGCTTCATCGGTCGACGCCGTGGCGACGCCGGGCCTGCACCCGTCCGGCGCTTGGAGAGAGGTGCTTCACGCTGGCAGGAGTGTTGCGTATGCTGCGGCGATCCGCGCGGCTGAAGACAAGCCCACGTTCAGCGCCGGCGTGCCCACTCCCCCCAGCACACCCCCGCGGAGCGCCGGACTCCCGGCCCCGCCGCCCGAGATCGGCAACGGCACGCTGCCCCCCCACGCCCCGCCGCGGCGTCGCTCGCGGCGCCCCCAGTGGGCTCCATCGCCGCGGCTGCCCGCCGCCGAGCTGGTGCTCGCCGCGCTCGCCGGGATCGCGCTCGCGGTGCTCACGAGCTGGCCGCTGGTGTTGCACCTCTCCAGCCGCATCGCCCCCGACCTCGGCGACCCGATCCGGACCGCCTGGCAGGTCGCCTGGGTGGGACACGCGCTGTTCCACGACCCGCTGCACATCTTTGACTCCAACGCCTTCTACCCCCACCCACTCAGCCTCGCGTTCTCCGACTCGCTGCTCGGCTACGGCCCGGTCGCGTGGATCGGGACGGGTACCGTCGCCGCGCTCGTCCGCTACAACCTGCTGTTCCTGTGGGCGTGGTCGCTGTGCTTCTTCGGCGCCTACCTACTGAGCAGGGAGCTCGGCCTCGGGCGCTTCGGCGCCGCCGCCGCCGGCTTGGCGTTCGCCTACGCCCCCTACCGCATCACCGAGGCCGGTCACCTGCACGTGATCTCCTCCGGTGGCATCCCGCTGGCCCTGTTCCTGTTGTTGCGGGGCTACCGGCGCAACTCGCGGGGACTGGTGCTCGGGGGGTGGGTGGTCTCCGCCTGGCAGGTGAGCCTCGGGTTCACGCTGGGGCTGCAATACGCCTATCTGCTGGCGGTGATCGTGCTGACCTTCGTGATCTGGTGGTGGCGACGGCGGCGCAAGGCGCAGGCCAGGAGCGCCCGTCGCGGCGAGCCGCCGCCCTCGATGCCCATGCTTCCGCGACGGCTGTTGGCCGTGACGATCGCCGGGATCGTGCTGCTGGGGCTGGTGACCGTCTACCAGTCGCGCCCGTACCTGCAGGTGGCGAGCAAATATCCCACCGCCAAGCGGACGATCAAAGAAGTCAAGAACTACTCCTCGAGCTTCCCGGCGCTGCTGTCGGCGCCGGCGCCGAACAGGGTCTGGGGCGCCGCCACTGCCGGCGTCAGGGCGCACGTCCACTCCAAGAACGAGGACGTGTTCTTCCCCGGCGGGCTGATCCTCGCGCTCGCGATCGTGGGCCTGTTCGCGAGCACCTACACCCCGCGCCTGCGACTGGGGTTGGGCCTCGGGGTGCTCGTGTGCTCGATCCTGGCGCTCGGGATGGGCCTCAACCACGACGGCTATCCCTACCGGCTGCTGTACGACTACGCCCCCGGTTGGGACGGGGTGCGCGTGCCCGGCCGCGTGTTCACGATCGCGACGCTCTTCTACGCACTGCTCGCCGGCGCCGGCGTGCAGCTGCTGCTGCTGAGGTTCCGCCGCTGGTGGCGGAACCGGCCGGCGGGCAGGTCGGGAATGCTGGTGGCCGCGCCGGCGGCCGTGGGGGTGGTGCTGCTCGTGGGCATCCTCGGCGAAGGCGCCGGGCGCATGAACCACCCGGTCGTACCCCAGCCGGCGGCGGCCGAGACCCACCTCAAGGGCCCCGTCATGGACCTCCCCACCAACGGCGTGCTCGACCGCCTGTGGCAGTACTACTCGACCGACGGCTTCCCGAAGATCCCGATCGGCAACAGCACCTTCGACATCCCCGCGGTGGACGACCTGCGCGGGGGCATGGAGGGCTTCCCCGACAAGGCCAGCGTCGAGAAGCTGCGCTGGTACGGGATCAAGACGGTGGTGCTCCACACGGTGATCCCCAAGGGGCTGCCGCCGGACGACGGCCAGGAGATCCCCGAGCCGCCGGACCCGGCGGCCGCCGCGCGCAAGCCGATCACCGGCCTCGGCATCACCCGCCGGCAGGTGGGCTCGGTGGTGATCTACGAGATCGGACCCGGGCCCAAGGCCCTGCATGGACACGACTGAGGACCCCGGGGCGCCCGTCCCCGGTGCAGGCGGCGATGACGGCGCCACCACGGCGCGGTTCCGCTCCGAGCGCGGCCGGGCCGCGCGGGCCCAGGGCCGGCGCCGGCGGCGGCGCCTGGCGGTGGCGGCGGTGGTGTGCGTCGGCGTCGCCTTCGCGACCCTGATCCAGAGCTTCTCCTGGAACCAGACCTCCCACTACGACCTGATCCGGTCGCTGAACAACGAACACACGACCATCACCCCCTATCAGGCCAACACCGGCGACAAGGTCGAATACCCCAAGTACAGCGGCCGCTTCTACTCGGCCCGGGCCCCCGGCCTGGCGCTGTTCTCGCTGCCCTTCTACGACGCCCTCAACCTCGTCCACGCGGAATCGTGGACGCGGGCCCACGTGGCCCCGCCCGAGCACCCCGGGGACGAGATGATCTACCTCATCGGCCTGTGGGCCAACGTGCTTCCGGGCGCGCTGCTGTTGCTGCTGGTGTACTCCGTGGCCAACCGCTTCGAGCCCGGCTACGGGGCCGCGGCGGCCGTGATCGTCGGGCTCGGAACGCTCGTGCTGCCGCTGTCGACGCTGCTGTTCAGCCACGTCTTCACGGCCTTCCTGGGCTTCTTCGCCTTCTGGCTGATGCTGCGCGAGCGCGACGGGCCCCCGAGCCTGCTGCTGCTGTGGCTGGCGGGGCTGTCGATGGGCTACGCGGTCGCCTCCGAGTACCCGTTGTTCATCGTGGCGGTCGTGCTCGGGCTGTTCCTGCTCAGCCGCCGCGACAGCTTCACCGTGCCGGGCGTCGCCACCCGCGCGGGCGCCTACATCCTCGGCGGCGTCGTGGGGATCATCCCGCTGCTGCTCTACAACCACTACGCCTTCCACTCCTGGACGCACCTGGCGTACGAAAACGTCGAACGCCAGCAGAAAGGCTTCTTCGGCATCACCGCTCCGAGCCTGCGGGTCGCAGCGACGCTGCTGCTGGACTCCCGCGGGCTGCTGACGATCTCACCGGTGCTGATCATGGGGGCGATCGGGACGGTGCTGCTGTACCGCCGGGGGCGCCGCGCCGAGGCGCTCACGATCGGCGGCATCTGCCTCTGCTACGTGACCTACAACTCGGGCTACTTCCTGCCCTTCGGCGGGGGCTTCATGGGACCGCGGTTCCTGACCACGATGATCCCCTTCCTGGCCTGCCCGCTGGGGCTCGCGCTGAAGCGCTTCCCCGGGCCCACGGTGACGCTCGCCGGGGCCTCGATCGCGCTCACGGTGATCGCCACCATCACCCACCCGCTGGTGGGCTACGAGACCGAGACCGTGTTGTGGGAGCGGCTGCTCTCGCAGGGGCTGCTGCAGCCGACGATCGCCTCCGCCTACGGCCTCGGCAGGGGCTGGGGCGGGATCTGGGTGTTCCTGCTGCCGGCCGCGGCGGGCCTGGTGCTCGCGACCGCGGCCACGCGACGGGTACAGCTGACGGCAGCGGGCGCGGGCTGGGGCGTGCTCGCGCTGCTCGGGTGGGCGCTGTTCGCGGCGCTCGCGCCGAGGCTGCTGGGGATCGACCACGCGGGCCTCGAAAGCATCTACAAGGCCGGCGACCACACCGCGCTCAATCCCGCCCAGCCCGGGCGGGCCTACGGCGCCTATCCGCTGGACAAGATCGTCCCGATCGGGGCAGCGGCGGGACTGCTGGCCTTGGGCGCCTTCGGCCTGCTGCGCAACCAGCCGCGTCGCCCCCGCCGCGCCCAGGGGGCGCCGGCGCCGCCGCGAACAGAGCCCGCGCTCAGCGGTTAGACCGTCGGCCGCGGAAGCCCCCGCGGCTCGCACCGAGCGACCGCCGTGGCTCCCCGCAAGCGCTCTTCGAGGGGCCGTTTTCGCCGTCCGGGGGCGACCGTAGGATCCGCCGCCCCCGATGCACGAGACGCAGCCGCTGGTGTTCCTGATCGCGAGGCCCTCGATCGACCTCGAGGCGATGGCGGGCTACCTGCGGGAGGTCGGCGGCGAGTCGTGGCTGCGTCGGCGGATCGAGGAGAACGGGGCGGCCCCGAATCCCGGCGAGCTGCTGGTCGAGTTCGGCGGACGGGCCTGCTACCGCAGCTGGGAGCCGGGACTGAACCCGAACGTCACGAAGGTGCGAACCGACCAGACGGAGTACTTCGCCAACATCCTCCGCTCCGCCCACGGGAGCGTGCTCGAGCACGCCAACTACTCCTTCGCCCTGCGCAACGTGAGCCGGACCTTCACGCACGAGCTCGTCCGTCACCGGGCCGGCTCGGCCTTCAGCCAGGAGAGCCTCCGCTACGTGCGCCTCACCGACATCGGCTTTCGCGTCCCCCGGGCGCTCGAGCCGGTGCGCGAGCGGGTGCTGTCGATCGTCGAGCAGCTCGAGGAGTTCCAGCGGGAGGCCGCCGAGGAGCTGGGGATCGACGCCGAGGGGGTCCCCTTCCACGTCAAGAAGGAGGTCACCTCGGCGCTGCGGCGGCTGGCCCCGATCGGCCTCTCCACCGACATCCTGTGGACCGCCAACGCCCGTACCCTGCGTCACGTGATCGAGATGCGCACCGCCCCCGGGGCCGAGGAGGAGATGCGCCTCGTGTTCGACGAGATCGCGCGGCTGATGCTGGCCGAGGCACCCGGCCTGTTCCAGGACTTCAGGCGTGCCGAGGACGGCTCCTGGGCGCCGGAGTTCCACAAGGTCTAGGCCCTATGACGCGGTTGGCCTGTTGGGCTGGCCGTCGGAGTTTGTAGGCCGGACACTCCTCGCGGGGGTTTGTCTGGCCGGAGAATGGCTCCGGCTGACCCCAGAAAAATGAGGAGGTCCGGCCGTGACTGGGATTGTGACGTGGGCGGGGCTTGATGTCCATGCGCGCTCGACGCACGCAGCGGCGATCGATGCCGCGACGGGGGAGCTGGTGCGTGCGAGGTTCGGGCCGGGCATCGAGGAGCCCGTGGCCTGGCTGAAAGGTCTGCCTGGCCCGGTCCGTGCTTGCTATGAGGCAGGCCCGACCGGCTTCGGGCTCTATCGGGCCGCGGAGAGGGCTGGTGTGGATGTGCAGGTCATCGCGCCTGGTAAGACGCCGCGGGGTTCTTCTGACCGGGTGAAGACCGACCGCAAGGACGCCGAGCTGCTCGCGCGTTTGCTGCTCGCTGGCTCTTTGACGACGGTCGTGGTCCCGCCGGTCGAGATCGAGGCCGCCCGTGAGCTGATGCGCGCTCACGATGCGTGCCGGCGGGATTTGATGACTGCTCGTCACAGGGTCTCCAAGATGCTGCTCCGCCACGGCCGGGTTTATCCGCAGCCCAGCACCTGGACGGTGGCTCATCGACGCTGGCTGGCCTCTCAGCAGTTCCCGGAGGCCGTGAGTGACCTTGCGTTCGCTGATCTGATCGCGGCCGTCGACGGGCTGAGCGCCCGCAAGGCACAGATCGCCGAGCGACTCTCACGTCTGGCCCAGGATGAAATGTGGTGGTCGACGCTCGCGAGGCTCAGGTGCTTCAGGGGGATCGACACCCTGACCGCGTTCGCGCTTCACCTCGAGCTCGGCGGCGACTGGCAGCGCTTCCAACGCGCGAACGCCCTCAGCGCCTGGCTCGGGTTGATCCCTTCCCTTCACCAGTCCGGCCAGTCAACCCATCACGGCTCGATCACCAAGACCGGCTCCGGGTTCGCGCGCCGATTGCTGGTCGAGTCGGCCTGGCACTACGGACGTCCCCCACGAATCGGGGTGACCCTCAAGAACCGTCAGCAAGGCCAGCCCGCCCACATCCTGCAGATCGCCAACCGTGCCCAGCAGCGACTGCACCACGTCTATCACCGCATGCGCGCCCGCGGCAAGCCGCACAACGTGATCGTCGTGGCCTGCGCCCGCGAGCTGGCCTGCTTCCTCTGGGCAGCCGCAACAGCCGACTAACGCCGCCCGACAGCCCACCGGTCGAGAGGCCAGGGCGCCGGGCCACCAGCGGCCGGCACGCGCGATTGCCCTATGGGCAGCACCCAACACGGTGCCACGCCCGCTCCTAGAGAGCACACGCCGGCAGCACGAAACCGGGCCCTGGGGTAACCAACCCCCGCATCATCAGACTGGCAACGCCGACACCGAGCCCGGCGCCCCGGCCTCCCGACCACAACCAACGCCCATCAAGTGGGCACGATCAACCCTGCCCACTTGACAAACGCCACGACATATCAGGGCGGGCTCACTCCTCCTGCGCCTGCAGCGTCTTGACCTGCTCTTCCAGGCGCTCCATCACGACCGGGTCCCGCAGCGTCGTGACGTCGCCCAGGGCGCGGCCCTCGGCGATGTCGCGGAGCAGCCGCCGCATGATCTTCCCGGAGCGGGTCTTGGGCAGGTCGTCGGTCCAGATGATTCGCTTCGGGCGGGCGAACTTGCCGATCCGCTCGGCCACGGTCGCGCGGATCCCCTCGACCGTGTCCTCGTCCCCCTCGAGGTCGCCCTGGAGGGTCACGAACGCCACGATCGCCTGGCCGGTGTCCTCGTCGTGCTGGCCGATCACGGCCGCCTCGGCGACGTCTTCGTGGGCCACGATCGCGGACTCGACCTCGGCCGTCGAGAGCCGGTGGCCGGACACGTTGACGACGTCGTCGATCCGACCGATCACCCAGAAGTAGCCGTCGCGGTCGCGCCTGGAGGCGTCTCCCACGAGGTAGGTCTCGCGGCCGAAGCGCTTGAAGTAGGTGTCCACGAAGCGATCCTCTTCGCGGTAGAGGGTCCGCAGCATCGACGGCCACGGGCGGGTGAGCACCAGCAGCCCCTGCCCCTCCTCGATCGGCTCGCCGGTTGACTCGTCGAGCACTTCGGCGAACACCCCCGGGAACGGGTTGGTGGCCGAGCCCGGCTTGGTGGCGGTGATGCCCGGCAGCGGGGTGATCATGATCCCCCCCGTCTCGGTCTGCCACCAGGTGTCGACGATCGGGCACCGCTCGCCGCCGATCACCGTGTGGTACCAGAGCCAGGCCTTCGGGTTGATCGGCTCGCCCACCGACCCCAGCAGCCGCAGCGACGAGAGGTCGTGGCCGTTGGGCCACTCGGCCCCCCACTTGATGCAGGCCCGGATCGCCGTCGGCGCGCAGTACAGGATCGTGACCCCATAGCGCTCGACGATCTCCCACCAGATTCCCCGGTCGGGGTAGTCGGGCGCCCCCTCCCACATCACCGAGGTCGCTCCGTTGCACAGCGGCCCGTAGACGATGTAGGAGTGGCCGGTGACCCAGCCGACGTCGGCCGCGCACCAGTACATGTCGGTCTCGGGGCGCAGGTCGAAGACCAGCCGGTGGGTGGCCGACACCCCGGTCATGTAGCCGCCGGTGGTGTGCAGGATCCCCTTCGGCTTGGCGGTCGAGCCGGAGGTGTAGAGGACGAACAGGGGGTGCTCGGAGTCCAGCGGCTCGGCCGGACACTCCGGCGCGGCGGCGGCCATCACCTCCTCATAGAAGACGTCGCGGCCCTCCCGCATCGAGCACGGGGTCCCCTTGCTCTGCACAACCACGATCCGCTGGAGCGTCTCGAGGTCGCCCATGACCTCGTCGACCCTGTCCTTGACGGCCGCCGTACGTCCCTTGCGAGCGGCTCCGTCGACCGTGATCAGGACCTTCGCCTGCGAGAACTCCATCCGCTCACGGACGGCCTCGGCGGCGAACCCGCCGAACACGACGTTGTGGGGAGCCCCGATGCGGGCGCAGGCGAGCATCGAGACGACGACCTCGGGGATCATCGGCAGGTAGATCCCGACGACGTCGCCGGGCTGGACGCCGAGGTCCTTCAGCGCGTTCGCCAGCCGCTGGACGTCGGCCAGCAGCTCGGCGTAGGTGATCGCGCGCTCGCTGCCGTCCTCGCCCCGCCAGTGCAGCGCGACGCGCCCGCCGAGGCCCGCCGCCACGTGCCTGTCCAGGCAGTTGTGGGACGCGTTCAGCCTGCCTCCCGTGAACCACTTGTAGAACGGCGGGTTCGCGTCGTCGAGTACCTTCGAGTAGGGCTCGGCCCAGTCCAGGTGCTGGGCCTGGGAGGCCCACCACCCCTGCGGGTCGCGGGCGGCCTGCTCGTAGACGGCCGGGTCTTTGAGGATGGCGTGCTCGCGGAACGCCTCCGGGGGCGGGAACGACTCCACCTCCAGCAGCCGTGCGAGCTCCTGGTCGAGCTGTTCGCCGGTGAGCTTGGCGGTGCTGTTCATCCGCTGGACCTCCCTCCCGTGATCGTCGTCTGGAAGCTCACATGCGGGGCCCGGGCCCGCGCTTGCGCCGGCGCTTGCGCGAGGAGCCCCCGGCACCGGCGGGAGCGGGCGCCGGAGCCGGCTCGGGGGCCGAGCCGCCGTTGGCAGCCGCGGTGGCCGCGGCGGGCTGGCCGGCGCGAGCACCACCGGCCGGCGCGCGGGACGGCCACGGACGAGCTTCTCCGTCGGCCCACGCCGGCGGCTCGCCGTTGGGCCATTTGCCCGCGTAGAGCATCCCCATCATCACCAGCCAGAAGGCCGGCACCACCTGCAGCTCCGCGCCGCCGATCGGGAGCACGATCAACAGCCCCGTGAACATCCCCAGGAAGGCCATCCAGCGCACCAGCAGGCCGACGCGCAGCGCGTTGATCATCAGCCCGATCATCCCGATCGCCAGCACCAGGCCCGCGATCAGGGCCAGGTAGTCGACCAGGGCCGTGGCCGTACCGGTGGTGAGGGCCCGTTCGACGGCCGTGTTGGTGTGGTTGCTGCCGACGGCGAACTTGTGCGTTTCGACCGCGCTCACGAGCTGGTGGGCCACAGTGACTGTCACCACGCCGATGCCGCCGACGAGGATCAGCGACTTCATCGGCGCGAAGCTCTCGGGGCGGCGGAAGATGGTCGCTTCGGCGAGCAGCAGCAGGACGAGCGTGAGGATCGCCACCGCCAGCGCCGCCAGCACCCCGCCCGCGATCAGCGCGAAGGCGTGGTGGCTGATGAATTTGACCTCCGGGGTGCGGGGGCTGACCGCCGGGTTGGCGTCGCCTTCGAGCGCCGGCGTGAGGCCCTGGATCAGCCCGACCGTGGGCGCCCCCCGGAGCGTCGTGGAGATGATGATGGCGCTCAGCAGGTACAGGAAGCCGCCGGCGAAGGCGGGGACGGCCAGCCGCGTACGGCGTGCCGACTCGGCCTCTACCTGGCGGCGGATGTCGCCTGCGTTCGGCATGGGCAGCGCAGTCTATGATGCGGGACATGGAGGGCGCTGGATTCGGCGACATCTTCGGCGATCCCGAGGATCTGCAACGTCGGCTGGCCGAGTTCGCCGAACAGATGCAGGGCAACCAGCGCCTGGCCTGGGCCGACAACGCGATCGGCCTCGCGGTGCAGATGACCGTGGCCGCGATCGGCCGCGTCAACCTGCAGGGCGACGCGGAGGCGCAGGCGGACCAGACACGGGCCTTCATCGCGCGCGTGTTCCCGGAGGCGGTCACGCTCGTCCGCGAGGCCCGGGCGGGCCTGCAGTAGCGCGCGGACGCGCTCGAGCTCGCGCGTCGGGCGCAGCGTCGCGGACACGCTCGCCGTAGGCACGGCGGCGCGCGACGGCTTGGTGCGTGCGGGACATCCTCCGCGCCGATGCGGTAGAACGCGTGCGATGCCGGCTCGCGCACCGGAGAGAGAGCTGACGGTCGCCGTCACGGGGCCGACCGGCGAGATCGGGCAGGCGCTCGTCGCCTCGCTCGAGCGAGCCCGCGAGGTCAAGCAGATCCTGGGGATGGCCAGGAGGCCGTTCAACCCGCGGAGCATGGGCTGGAACAAGGTCCGCTACCGGCGCGGGGACGTGCTCAACCGACGCGCGGTGATGGAGCTCGTGCGTGACGCGGACGTCGTCGTGCACCTCGCCTTCATGATCATGGGCGGCGCCCGGGAGAGCCGGCGGGTGAACCTCGACGGCTCCCGCAACGTGTTCGAGGCGTGCACCCGTTCGGGGGTCAGGCGGCTGGTGTACGCCTCCTCGGTGGCCGCCTACGGCTTCCACCCCGACAACCCCCAGCCCCTCACCGAGGAGGTGCCCGCGAGGGGAAGCTCCGAGCACTACTACTCCGCCCAGAAGGCGGAGGTCGAGCAGCTGCTGTCTGTGATGCTCGGCGCCGGCGACACCCGCTCCTACGTGTTCCGGCCGTGCATCGTGGCCGGCCCGAAAGCGCCGCTGCTGATCGACAGCATGCCCTACACCCAGATCTCCGAGCACCTGCCGGGAGCGGTTGTGAGCCTGCTCGACAGCGTGCCCATGATCCGGCCCGTGCTCCCCGACCCGGGAGTGCCGTTCCAGCTGATCCATCACGACGACGTCGCCAGCGCGATGCGTGCAGCCGTGCTCGGACGGGGCAAACCCGGCGTCTACAACCTCGCCGGAGCCGGCGAGCTGACCGTCAAGCAGCTGGCCGCCGAGTTGGGCTGGTACTCGATCCCGGTGCCCGAGCTGGCGGTGGACGCCGCCGCCGAGGTCGTCTCCCGGCTCGGCTTCCTCCCCGCCCAGGCACAGTGGATCTCCGCCTTCCGCGAGCCGGTGATCATGAGCACCGCCAAGGCCCGCCGCGAGCTTCGCTGGCGTCCCCGCCACGACGCCCTGCAGACGTTGAAGGAAACGATCGAAGCCACCCGCCGCAACGGCCGGCCCGGCTGACGAGGGTTTCGGGGCCGGCGAGCTGGGCGACATCGACGGCGTCCTCGACATCGACGCCGGAAGTCCACGAGCTATTCGAGTGAGAGCGCCGGCGACGCGATCGGGGACCGGGTGGGCGCGCCCGGCTACACCGTCGGGGGGGCCACCTGCTGCAGAGCCTCGAGCACCAGCTCGTCGTGCTCGGCGGGCTTGACCTTCCGCAGCACCTTCGCCACCCGTCCGTCGGCGTCCACCACGAACGTCGTGCGCTCGTTGCCGAAGTACGTTTTGCCGTACATCGACTTCTCTGCCCACACGCCGTACGCGTCCGCGACGGCGTGGTCCTGGTCGGAGAGCAGTGTGAAGTTCAGGGACTGTTCGTCGTAGAAATCCCTCAGCTTCTTCACCGGGTCCGGCGAAACGCCAAGCACCTTTGCGCCCGCTTCGGCGTAGTCCGTCTCGTGATCCCGGACGCCGCACGCTTGGACGGTGCAACCTGGGGTTGCGGCCTTTGGGTAGAAGTAGATGACCACGGGCTCGCCGCGGAAGTCCGACAGCTTGACCTCGCGGCCGTCCTGGTCGGGGAGGGAGAAATCGGGGGCCTGGTCGCCGGCTTCGAGCACGGGCGCAAATCCTATGACAGCCACCCCCGAGCCCCCGCTCCGGCGGCCATTGTCGGCCAGGGTGGTCTCGCGGCGGACATCGGCCAGGAAAAAATGGCCGGCGGTGTCGATTTCGGCCGACCTCGTTCGACGTCCGAGTAGAAGCCACTCCATCCAATCCAAGGAGATAGATATGCGTTTCATGGTTCTGGTCCCCGGGAGCCCCGAGTCCGAGGCGGGCGTGATGCCCAGCACCGAGGCCCTGGGGGAGATGACCAAGTACAACGAAGATCTGGTCAGGTCAGGCGTGATGCTGGCCGGCGAGGGTCTGCACCCGACCTCCAGGGGCGCGAAGGTCCGCTTCGACGGCAGCGAGCGCACCGTCATCGACGGTCCCTTCACCGAGGCCAAGGAGCTCGTTGCGGGCTACTGGGTCTGGGAGTGCGCGTCGCGCGAGGAGGCGATCGAGTGGCTCAAGCGAGCACCGTTTGGCGGCGGTGTCGAGATCGAGCTGCGCCAGATCTTCGAGGCCGAGGACTTCGGCGAGCAATTGACGCCGGAGCTGCGTGCGGCCAACGAGCGGCTGCGCGAGCAGGCAGCCCAGAATTAGACGCGTGAGCCCGTTGGCCACCCATCGTACGATCGACGCTGTCTGGCGGATCGAGTCGGCCCGGTTGATAGCCGGGCTGACTCGCATCGTGCGCGATGTGGCGGTGGCCGAGGACCTGGCCCAGGACGCGTTCGTCGCCGCGCTCGAGCAGTGGCCCGAGTCGGGGATCCCGGACAAGCCGGGCGCATGGCTGATGGCCACCGCCAAGCGCCGCGGCATCGATGAGCTACGCCGGCGCGTCACGCTCGAGCGCAAGCGCGAGCTGCTCACGCGCGAGCTGGAAATCCTCCAGCAGCTCGATCAGCCCGACCTGGCAGCGCGGGTCGAGGACGTTCAGGACGACGTCCTGCGCCTGATCTTCATGACGTGCCATCCGGTGTTGTCGGGACAGGCGCGCGTCGCGCTGACGCTGCGTCTGCTCGGCGGACTGTCGACGCCGGAGATCGCGCGAGCGTTTCTCGTCTCCGAGGGCACGGTCGCGCAGCGCATCGTACGCGCCAAGCGCACACTCGGCGAGGCGCGCGTGCCGTTTGAGGTCCCCGGCCGCGACGAGCTGGCCGAGCGTCTGTCGGCGGTGCTCGAGGTGATCTACCTGGTGTTCAACGAGGGCTACGCGGCGAGTGCCGGCGCGCACTGGATCCGTCCGGCTCTGTGCAACGACGCCCTGCGCCTCGGAAGGATCCTCGCGGCGCTGATGCCCCGCGAGCCCGAGGTCCACGGCCTGCTGGCCCTGATGGAGCTCCAGGCGTCGCGGCTGCGCGCGCGGGTCGGGCCGCACGGGGAGCCGGTGCTGCTCGCCGAACAGGACCGCTCGCGCTGGGACCATCTGCTCGTGCAGCGCGGCCTCGACGGGCTGCGGCGCGCCGAGAAGCTCAGCGGCGCATTGGGCCCGTACACGCTGCAGGCCGCGATCGCCGCCTGCCACGCGCGAGCCCGGAGCGTCGAGCAAACCGACTGGACGCGGATCGTCGCACTGTACGACGCCCTGGCGGCCCTCACCGGATCCCCCGTCGTGGAGCTCAACCGCGCAGTGGCCGTGACCATGGCCTTCGGCCCCGAGTCCGGGCTCGAGCTCGTCGACTCGCTCGCCGAAGAGCCCGCCTTACGCGGCTACCACCTACTGCCCAGCGTACGCGGCGACGTCCTCGTGCGCCTGGGGCGGCTGGCGGAGGCCCGCGAGGAGTTCGAGCGCGCAGCAGACCTGTGCGACAACCACCGTGAGCGCGAGCTGCTGCTCGCGCGCGCGGTCGCTTGTGGCGCACATGGACCGCCTTGAGCGGTAAAGGCCGCGACGCGCCGGTCGACCAGCTCTTTGGCTGTCAAACCACCCTCAGAAGCTGTCGGGTGCCGCGAACCGGCGAAGTCGACACCCCCCGCGGTCGGCGTCACGCGGGCGTGATCTCCAGGTAGACGGTCGCGGTCCCAAGCGCTCCGCCGGCTCCCTCATAGATCTTGCGCCCCAGGCCGTAGTTGGCCTGCAGCGTCCCCTCGGCCTCCTCCCCTTCGCTCGGCTGGTCGAGCACCCGCGCCCGGCCCTCAGCGGGCGGACCGAGCGGCTTACCGCGCGCGGTGCACGGCGCCACGCGCACCCGCGGATCGTTGCGGATGCGCCTTACCTTCGCGACGTCTGCCGCGCTTCGCACGTAGAGCTTGCCGTCGCCGATCCCGAACCACACGGGGGTTGGCACCGCCTCCCCGCTGCGCTTGTAGGTCACGAGTAGGCAGTACTTGTGACCCCGCAAGTGCTCGAATCCCGGCACCGTTCGCTCCTGACCTGCAAGCGAGCGAGCGGACGGGTGTCGGATCCAGTGGTAGAAGCGGTTCGGTACTGAGGTCATCCGGGAGAGGCTACAGTCGTCGCTCCCGCTCCGCGCGACAGGGCCGTAGCCAAGGTCGGGGGTCGTGGACTCCTCGGCTGCCATGCGCGCACGTATCACCTACGTCTCTGGCTACGGCATTCGTGCCGGCTCGTTTGTAGAGCACTCGTCGACTCTCTGTTCTCGATTTCCTACAGCACTTCGACGACCACCGCGTTAGACGTCTCCGTACCCATCCCTTCGTTGTCTTCGATGCTCGCTTGGTTGCTGTAGGCGCCCACTTCCGTCAGCAGGTGATGGCACGTGTAGGTCTCTCTCTGTCCAGGTGCGACGGTCTCTTCACCGCTCGGCGAGGTCCCCGTGCAGTTTGCGTCGCTCAAGGATTTGAACCTCAGCGTCACGTCGCCCGTGTTGTCCACGATGATCTCGTAGTCAACCGTCTGATCGATTTCGCCCGTCAAGGTCGACTGCGTGTAGAACGCTTCGCCTTCCATCTTCTGTAGCTCTTCAATCGTGAGACGTCCACAACCGCAGGGGATATCCACGGTCACCCTGTTCGAGGTCCGCGTGGCCGTGCCTTCGTTGCCTTCGATCGCCGCTTCGTTGGTGTATTGCCCGGTGCTCGTCAGTGTGTGCTCGCACGTGAACGTCTCGGATCTTCCGGCCGCGAGTTCGGTGCCACCGCTTGGCGCGATGTTTTCACACTCACCGTCTTTCAGGGCGGCGTATTTGAGCGTGACCGTGCCCGTGTTCTCGACGATCACCTCGTATTCAACGATCTGCCCGGTTGCCGCCGTCAGTTCGCTCTTGGTGTAGTTGCTTTCGAGATGTAGCCGCTGCAGCTTTTCGATCGTGAAGTTGGCTTCCTGCACTTTCACGGCCACCTCGTTCGAGGTCCGCGTCGCCGTGCCTTCGTTGCCTTCGATCGCCGCTTCGTTGGTGTATTGGCCGGTGCTCGTCAGTGTGTGTTCGCAGGTGAACGTCTCGGATCTTCCGACTGCCAGTTCGGTGCCACCACTTGGCGCGATGTTTTCACACTCGCTATCTCTCAACGTACCCAATTTGAGCGGGACGTGGCCAGTGTTGGTGACGATGACCTCGTATTCCACCTTCCGCCCGGCGTTCGCCGCCAGTTCGCTCTCCGCGTAGCTGGCTGCCCCTTCGGTCCGCTGAAGCTCTTCGATCGTGAAGTTGGCTGCGGTGACCGTGACGGTGGTCGTGGCTTTGGCCTTTCCGGCTACTCCGATCGCGGTGAGCGTGAGCTTGTATTTGACGGGCTTCTTGCCGGTGTCGGCGGGCATCGTGAGCTTGTGTTCCACGGTGCCCGATTGGCACGAGAACGTCACCGGCAGGCCCGCCACCGCTTTCTTGGAGGACAGTGCACATTCGTTGGCGCCCGATACCGAGGCGCTCACCGTCGTGGCCCCCCCGGAAGAGACCGTCGCCGCGGCGGCTGCAAGGTTCGAGATCAGCGGCCTGGCCGGCTTGGAGCCTCCCGCATACGCCAAACCCCCGGCCAGCACAGCACCTCCCGCTACCAGCACGATCACCACAACGACGCGAACCGTCCGCACGTTTGGCCCCCTCTCCCAGGTCGACTCTCTCGCCTAGCAGCGCGATCGTACTCCGAGCACAGGTGCATCGCAACGCTCGAGGTTGCGCGACGGGTACGTCATCGAGTTTCGTGAGTTCCACGAGAAGGGCGAGCCCTCGAAGCCGTGCGCCTGAAGGGTTAGGCGATGTCGCCGGACGACGTCGAGCTCGCGAACAGACGCTCGAACCGCATCACGCGCCGCCCGTCAGCAGCCGTATAGCCCGCACGAAGCCACGGACTTCGTCCTCGTTGGCCTGTTCGAGCCACTCCCGCTGCTCGCCCGTCATCTCGCCCGTGTCGTCTGCCAGTTCGCGCAGCCGTTCCGCCGCGGCGCCCTCTCCCTTCGCGTCGGCCACCCGGGCCTCGGCGCGCAACTGATCCACCAACTGGCCGAAGTCAGCCATCCCACACCACACGGCCCAGGAGCCGCGCCGTCGTCCCCGGGTCAAGGAGCACCGCGCGCAGCCTTCACTCCTTCGCGGAGTCGCTGGCGCGCGAGACGTACTCGTGCACCGGGAACTCGGCGATGTCGGGCGCCACCGCGACGCCGGCTGCCGCGACGGCAGGACCGATTCGCTCTGCCGCGAAGGCGTCGAAGTGGGCACGCGACTCCCACACGTCGATCACGCGCCAACCGTCCTCGACGGGGCCCGACGCCGAGAAGATGAGCCCGTCCGGGTGGTGGCCACGGACGTCGATCATCGCGTCGACGCGATCGAATTCCTCAGCCTTGACGCCGGGCAGTTTGATGCGAAGTCCAACGGCCACCGTATCCTCCCTCGGGTTCGATTTGCGCGAGTGTAAGGGGGCGGGCGCCGGCGCACCGCTCACGGCTGCAGCCAGTCCGCGGGATCGACGTCGGCGAGCGTCTCCGAGAAGGTCCAGCGGTGACCGAATGGATCCTCGGCGGCGTACTGGCGCTCGCCGTACTCGAAGTCGGTCGGCTCCATCACGATGATCGCCCCGGAGCTCCTCGACCGCTCGCAGTGCTCGCGGGCGTCCGCCACGCGTACGAGAACCGAGTGTGACGCCGCATCGGCCGTCGGCAGGCGCGTGTGGGGTCGCACCTCGGCGAGGATCACCGCGCCCCCACCGGGAACTTCGAGTTGTGAGCGGTGCCCCTCGCCGATCCGCAGCCGCTCGCCGAAGCCGAACGCCTGGCACAACCAGGCAACCGCAGCCCGCACGTCGGCCACGGTCAGAACCGGGATGGTCGTCGCGTCCGGGATCGAGCGGTTGGTTTTGATCGCGCGATGCTACCGGCGCACTTCTTCGTGCCCGCTCTCCCGCCCAGCGGATACCTTGCCGCCGATGGCCATCGAACACCTCTTCGCCGGGATCCGGGTGGTCGATCGCGATGCCGCGGTCGCGTTCTACGAACGGCTCTTCGGCCGCCCGCCCGACCTCGTGCCGAACGACCAGGAGGCGGCATGGCGGCTGACGGACGGTGGCTGGGTGTGCCTCTATGCCGACGTCCAGAGCGGCCCGTCGGCGCCGCACACCCTGCTGGTCTCCGATCTCGACTCCTTCCTGGCGGGCGTCGCCGAACGCGGGGTCGCCGCGGGCCCGGTCGAGCCGATCGCACCGTCCGTGCGCCAGAGCGTGATCATCGACCCCGACGGCAACCGCCTGAAAGTGGGCCAGGTCGGGGCGCGGCCCTCCAGCGAGGTCCCGGACCAGGGACGCTCGTAGGCGTTTCGGGGGAGGGGGTCGAGCTCGCCGCGACTCAGCGGCCGCGCGCCCGCCTCGGCGCCGACCCCGGAACGTAGACGAGCTCGCCGTTGCTGAGGCGGTAGACGGTGCCGACGGCGTGGCCGGAACCGCTCACCGACGGCGCGTTCGCGGGCGAGGGCAGCGACTGCACCCGCTCGGTGGTGGGGATGCGGCGTTGGACTCGATGGGACGTCTGGTTGAGGGTCAGGCCGAGGCCCGCGATCAGGAAGGCCACGGCGAGCACGATGCCGATGTCGAACAGGTTCACGAGCCCGTCGAGCGGGTCGCCCGCGCTGTCGGCGATCCGCCGGTGCCTGCCGAGTCCGGTGCGGCGCGTCATCTCACCTCCCGGCCCGTGCCCGGAATCGGGACCTGCGCGGAGCCTGACGGAGGAGCGGACACCGGCGACGGTTGCGCGGGCGCCGGCGAGGGGGCGTGTGCGGGCGACTGGCCGTTGCTCGCTGCTGCCGCCGGCACGCCGCCGACGGCGCGCTCGAGTGCCGTCAGGTCTTCGCTGTACATCCGCGTGCGGGTGAGGGTGAGCGCGAACGCGACCGTGCCGACGAGCAGGCCGACGGTGGTGGCCGCGAAGGCCGTGCGCAGGTCGCCGGCCAGCGTGCTGACGTCGCCGCGGCCGAGGGCCGCGAGCCCGGGGGCGAGCGGGATCAGCGTTCCCATCAGCCCCAGCGCCGGGCCCGCCCGGACGAGGATGCGGGTCCGGTCCAGGCGCCGCTCCACCGCCAGCTCGTAGTCGGCCAACGCGTGCTCGACCCCGGCCGGTTCTCCCGCCACCAACGCCCGACCGATCTGGCCGAGAGCCTCGGCGGCGAGCGCGCTCGGAGCGCTCGCCGACAGGGCCGGTGCACGAGTCGGGTCGGCTACCACCTGGCGCGCGAGCGACTGCAGCGAGCGCCGCCCCCGGCGGACGCGGGTGAGCCACTCGACGCAGAAGCGCCCGGCTTCGAACGCGCACACCAGCAGCGCCAGCAGCGCCAGGATCAGCACGGGCGTCCGCAGCGCAGAGGCGATCTGGGCGAGCGCTTCGGCGATGCTGCTGGTGGCGGGCACGCTCATAGGACGACCCGCGGGCGTCGCCGCTCCAGCCTCGCGCCCAGGAGCGCGAGCCCCACCGCTCCCAGCCCGATCGCAATCGCCAGCCACGGCGAGCTCGAACCGCCGGCGGCCGCGCTGCGCAGTCCGGGGGCGCCGGCCTGTGGGCCGCGGAAGGACAGCAGCACCCCTTTGACCGTTTGGGTGCCGCCCGTGGGCGGACGGTCGCCGCCGGCGCTTTTGCGATCGGCTCCGGCGCGGCCGTTCGTGAGCTGCCTCACGCCGCCCGGCGTATGACCTTGGCTCTGGGGCTGGGGCCGGCTGAAGGCCCCCGCGCCGTCCCCTCCCCCGCCGGCGATCACTCCGCCTCGCGCCTTCTGCCCGGCCACGCCGCCGTGGCCCGGTTCGGCGGCAGTCGGCGTCGAGGTCTCCGAGCTCGAGGACGTTTCGCCGCCGGAGGGAGCCGGTGGGTGCTGCGCCAGCGGTACCGGAGCCAGCGGGAAGTACGCACCGGCGAAAGCGAGACCCGCGTAGGAGGTGATCCACACCGGGTTTTCGTAGCTGCCGCCGTCGTACTCGAGGCTTCCGTCTTCGCGCTGCATCGATTCCATGTACCCCAGCGGCTGGTTTCCTTCCCGCAGCCAGGTCTCGGGGTTTTCGCCCGCCGCCCAGATGCCCTGGACCGCCCAGGCGGTGGAGGCCACGTTCGCTTCGGCTTGGCCCGGCTTTTCGGGGAAGCCGCCGTCGGGCTCCTCCGCCTGGCGCAGGAACTCCAGGGCGCGGGCCTCAGCGATGCTGCCGGCGTCGCCCGCCGCAACCAGCGCCTGAATCGCCGCCCCGGTCATTTCGATGTTCTGTTCGGGTTCGCTGGTGACCGTGTCCGGGGTTACGGAGGGCCAGCTACCCCCTCCCTCCTGGGGTTCGCCGCGGTTCTGGACCCGCACGAGCCATTCGCGGGCCAGCGTGAGCGCCCGTGAGACGGCTTCTTCGTGGATCGGGCTGAGCGCCAGGATCGCGAACACGGTGTCGTTCACACGGGGTTCCGGCTGGCCCGCTTCGTGCTCGAAGGCACCCGCTTCGGGGCCGTCGGCGATCTGGCGCCCCAGGATCGCGCTGACCAGGTCGTGGCCGCCGAATTCGTGGGGCGAGGTTCCCGCCGCGTCCACCACCAGCAGTTCGCGCTCGAAGTCGGTGGTGGAGCTGAGCGAGCCGGCGTGGGCGAGCAGGTAGGCGAAGGCGCTCTGGCCTTCCGGAGCCGACTGTTCCTGGGGGTTGATCCCGGCCGCGGCCAGCGCGAGCGCGGCCCACGCCGTGAAGTCCGCGCCCTCGATCCCTCCCGGGCCGGCCGGAAACCCCCCATCGCGGCCCTGGTGCAGCTGCAGGTAGCGCACCATCGCGTCCAGCCGCGGACCGGCCGGCGGTCCCGCGTCCGCCGCCGCGCAGACGCCGGCGCTCGCCGCCAGCGCGACTCCCACGGCGAGGCCGAGCCCGCGCCAACGCACCCGCCTGCGCCGTTCAGCGTTCGACCGCCACGCCATCCAGATCGACCGTACCGTGGAGCACTCTGAGGGTGACCGTGCCGGACCTCGCCCGCGAGCCCGAGACGAGTTCGCGGCTGGCGCCGGCTGCGATCCCGGCAAGCGAGAACAGTTGGCGATGCGAGCCGGCGAGCACCTCGACCACCGCACCGGCGGTACCGCCCCGCAGCAGCAACAGCGGATGTCCGGCCGGCAGCTGCGCCGACACCTCGTCGCCGCCGCGGCCACGGGTCAGCGTGCTCATCCACGCTCCGGCTTCAGCCCGCCGTTGCCAGCGCCCGCGGTAACGCAGCCCGCGCCAACGGACGTCGTGGGGCACGACCACCCTGCCGATGCTGGTCGTCGTGCTCTGTCCCAGCGGTCCGGTGAGGGTGATCTCGAGCTGGTAGGCCAGGCCCGGGGAGAGCTTGACCAGCGCCGAGGTGATGCTTCCGGCACCGCTCGCCCGGCTGGTGTAGCCGCCGCCGGAGCCGAGCACGCGGGCGGCGATGGTCCACGAGCCGACCCCGGCGCCTGCCCCCGCCGGCTGCCAGCTCACCCCCACCAGGCCCTCGCCCGCGCCGTCCCCGTCGAGTCGCAGCGAACGCACCGCCGGGACTTCGGTGGCGCCGAAGCCGAGCGTGCCCTGCGACCCCGACGAGGAGCCGCCCGACGACCCCGACGAAGAGCCGCCTGTCGGGAGCGGCGCTTCGGGAGTCCCCGAGGGCAGGGTGCCGGTGCCCGCCAGCGGTAGCTCGAGCTTCTGCGAGGAGCCTTCGATGGCCGCGACGAGCAGTCCTTCACGGACACCGGCGGCGCCGGGGTCGAAGCTCACCGACAGCTGGCAGCCTTCGCCGCCCGCCAGGGTGTGCCCGGTGCAGTCCTGCCCGGTGACGGTGAAGTCGCCGGCCTGGGGACCCGCGACTTCGATTGCGCCGAGCTGAAACGAGCGCGTGTCGTGGTTGCTGAGCGTGGCCGCCAGCGGCGTGGCGGGCGAGCCCAGCGGGCGGGCTTCGAAGGACAGCGACTGCGGTTCGAAGCCCGCGTCATACGGGTTGGGACCACCGCCGTCGAGCGGTTCGACCCGGGGCTGGCCGCCTTCGCCGAACGCCCACCCTTCCACCGAGTTCACCGGCGATTTGGTTTTCGGGCTGGTGGCGCCATAGGCCGAGTAGCTCCACTGGCCCCCGGGTTTGCCCCGCCAGTAGGACCAGTACGCGTCCGCGGGCGGCGTCGACGCGCAGGCCTGTTCGGCGGGGGTCGGCTCGCCGTCGATCCGGCAGATGAAGGCGAGCCCGTAGTTGGTCGTGCCTTCGGGGGTGAAGCCGGCGTGCTCGAGCGCTTCCAGGGCGTCGGGCTGTTCTCCAAGCGCGCAGCCGACGTACACCTTCCCGGCGCCGATCCCGCCTTCGTCGACGACCACCGTCACGCCGGTGTTCGGTTCGCACGGTTCCCAGCGGGCGATCAGTTGCGGGTCGGGGTTGGCCACCCGCGCCACCGCCGTGCCGGCCGCGCACACGAGCGCGACCAGCACCACTGCGGCTGCGGCGGCGGACGCGAGGTGTCTAGGACCCGGCAACGGCACTCAGGTCTCGTGGAGGTAGACGGTGTCCCCGATCGTGATCGACTTGCTGGCCTTGGCCGGCTTTTCGGCGCCGCCGTCGACCGACATCTGCCAACTCGCCACGGCCGGGTTGGGGGAGCCGTCGATGGAGGTGATCGAGCCTTTGCCGTCGGAGGGCGTGAAGCCGGTCACGCACCCTGCCGGCGTCGCCGCCGTCTCGGCTGCTTCGAGCAGGTTCGTGAGCGTCACCTTGGTGCCCTCCGGTGTGATCCGCACCGAACAGGCCTTCAACGGCGGGGTGCCGGTGTTGATCACGAGACCGAGCTCGGTCATCTGGGACTTGGTGAACTTCTTTTCCCCGACCCACAGCGGCTGTTTCTTGGCCTTGACCGGCGCGGTGGTGAAGCCGGCGCCGGCGAGCGCACGGACGGCGTCCTGGCTGGAGTAGAAGTTCGCCGCACCTTCGCCGGCTTCGTACTGGAAGGCGCCTTCGGCGAGCTGCTGGGAGATCAGGAAATCGATCGGCGTCTTGCCGCCGGTGGTGGTGAATTCGCCGCCCTGCGGGTTGATCCCGCACGCATTCATTCCCTCCACCGCCCAGGCGGTGGTGTCGGTGTTGACTCCGAATTCGCTCTCGAAGGCCCCGCTTCCCCCGGGTTCGGCGGCCTGTTCGGCCTTGAGGAATTTCAGCGCGCTCTGAATCGAGGGGTCGCTGACGGGAACGCCGGCCCCGCACAGCGCAGCGATGGTTGCGCCCGTGACTTCCGCTTCGGCGGGCGATTCCAACGCTTCGGTATCGCCTTCCGCTACCAGGAAGCCCCAGCCGCCGTCGGTGTGCTGGTTGCGCCGAATGACTTCGACCGACCCATCGAGCAGCGCCTGCGGCACCCGCTGCGCGTCCTTGGTCGTCTTCGCGTCGGCGAGCGCCAGCACAGCGAACGGAGTGGCGTCGAACGCTTCCGGGCTACCGTAGGCGCCCGGATCGCTCGGACGGTAGTAGGAGAGGATCTGCGCGATCAGGTTCTGCGTCGGCGACACCCGTGCCGGGTCGATTCCGGCCGCATAGGCGGCGAGGGTGGCGTTCTCGTAGTCCTGCACCGGAGGTTTGCTGCCGCCGGGCCAGGTGGCCGCGTCGCCGATCAGCTGGCGGTAGTAGGCCCGCGCGTCGGTGGCGGCGGGTTCGCGCTTCACCCCCGCCGGTCCCACGCCCGCCGCGGCCAGCGAGCTCAGCGCCCATTCGGCTCCGAAGGCTTCGAAGCCTTCGACTTCGAAGCTGCCGTTGGCCTGCTGTCGGGCTTTGAGGTAGCCGACGCCACCGTCGACCGCTTTGGTGATTTCCGCCGGGCTGGAGTTGGCCAGCGCGGTCGGCGCGAGCGCGAGCGTACAGGCGCCCAGCGCGGCCGCTGCGGCGACGAGCCGGCGACGGGTGATTCGCATCGGTGGAGCTCCTTCTGGTCTGGGGCGGCGGCTGCTCCGTGCGGGCCCAAACCAGAGGCCAGCGGCGTCACGACCTGCCGTCCGTTCGCGAGAACAGTGGTCCTGTGTGTCACCGGCAGGTATTCGGACTCCGCCGGCTCAGGCCGGCGATACCGTTGCGCGTCAGTCCCGGAGTCGCACCGGGTTCCCCTGACCGCGTGACCGGCGGGACGATATCACCGCGCTCCGGCCGGGGCGCGGTCGCCCCGGCGGGGAGTACGGCGCGAGCGCGCTACAGCCGGATCTCGATCCGTTCTGCGAACAGGACCGTGTCTTCGGCCGTGACGGTCGCGTGCAGGCGTTCCTGTTTGCTCGTGGCCGGGTTCTCGTAGAACACTTCAAGCGTCTGTTCGGCTTTGCCGGCGCCGAACGCGGTCGTGTCCTTTTTGCCCATCTGGTTGATCGTTTTGCCGGTCGTCACGCCCGCGAACGAGTCGAACACCAGGAACGAGGCGCCTTCCGTCCCGCAGGTGAATTCGGCGTTTGGGAAGACGGTGAGTTCGCTCCACAGTTCGCCTTCGACCGGTTCACCGCCGCCGTGACCGTGTTCGCCGTGATCGACGAGGCGGTCGAACACCGGCCATACGATCGTGCCGGGGGCCTGGCCGGCGGTTTCGCAGGTTTCTGCTGTCATTCCCCGGCTGCATTCGGTGAAGGTGATCTGCATCGAGGCTTCCTTGGAGCTCGTCACCTGGCCGGTGGAGGTGTGCTTCTTGCAGGTGATCGTTCCGCCTTCCCCGGTGATCTGCAGGGCGACGACTTTGCCCTTGGTGGTGACGGCGGGGGTGGGAGTGCCGCCTTCCCAGTTCCACTCGTTTCCGCTGCCCCCGACTTCGGTTTCCTGGACCGTGGCTTTGCTGGTGCAGCCCTTGTCGAGGTAGTGGCCCTTGAAGTGCCTGTTCACCTTGGCCTGTTTCACGCACGAGCCGTATTCGCCGGCCTGGGCGCCCGTGGCCAGCAGCGCGAGCAGCAGCGCCGCCGCCGCAAGCCCGAGACATGCGGTCTTGATCGGTCCCATCCTTGCCCCCCCATCTCGTCTCTGTTGCGCCCCGGGGTCCCCTGGGCTACCCGGCGAGGGCAGCATCGCACGGTGCCGTGGACGTGTCAATCGCAAGGGCGCGCCCGCTCGTGCGTGCGGCGGCCCGGTCCAAGCGCGGGCTGCCTGCAGGCGATCAGCGCAGCAGCCGCGAGAGGCGGCGGTCCTTGAGCACCCGCCCCTCGGTCTGACAGCGGGGGCAGTAGGCGATCACGTAGTCCTCGAAGTGGACCGACTTCAGCGTGGACGCGCAGCGCGGGCAGGGCTCGCCCTCGTGGCGGTGGATGATCAGCGGCATCGGCAGCTTGTCGGGGATCGGCAGCGAGAGCACCGACTCGTAGTGGGCGATGGCCTCGCCCAGGGTCTGCGGGATCTGCTGCTGCAGCCGCTGCAGCTCGTCGTCCTGCAGGTCCGAGCCCCGCTTGTAGGGCGAGAGCTCCGCGCGCCACAGGATCTCGTCGACCCACGAGCGCCCGATCCCGGCGATCACGTGCTGGTCGCGGAGGGCCGCATGCAGCGGCCGGGGTGCGTCCAGCAGCTCGCCCAGCGGGGGCGGATCGGGCCACGCCTCGGGGCCCAGCGACGCCAACGCCTCCTCGGCCCCGAGCTCGCCGAGGGGCATCAGCTTGACCCACGCCGCCTGCTTGGAGCCGAACTCGCGCAGGCGCAGCTCACGGCCGCTCTCGAGCCCCAGCAGCATCCTCGAGGTGCGATCCCTCGGGCCGGCGGCCTTCTCGTACAGCTGCAGACGGCCCGCGGACATCAGGTGGATCACCAACGCCAGCCCGCCCTCCGTCTCGAGGATCAGGTGCTTGCCCCGCCGCCCCACCGCCGCCACGCGGTCGCCCACCAGCTCCTCGATCGGCGGGTCGAAGCTCCGCAACGCGTTGATCCCGGGCACGCGGGCGTAGGCGATCCGCTCCCCCGCGATCGCGCGGTCCAGCAGACGTGCGGTGATCTCCACCTCGGGCAGCTCGGGCATCTCCGCACCATCGTAGGCGCGTGGCCGCCGGCGCGGGCCGCCGCTCAGGCGGCCCGCGCCGGGCCCCGATCCGCCCTAGTGGGCGTGGATCGCCGGGCCTTCGTAGCGGACGCCTTCGGGGCTCGTCCAGCGCACCCGCCAGAGCGTCCCGGCGGTGCTCGAGCTGAGGCTCCAGTACCCCGCCGAGTTGGTGTGGACGTTGCGCAGCGTGCTGTACCGCGAGGACCCCTTCTTGCGCACGAGCACGGTCAGGGTCGTGGCTTTGCCGGCCGGTCGCACCAGGCCCCACAGCGAGTAGCCGTGGCCACGTTTGGCGACCACCAGCGGAACCGGCCAGGCGTAGTAGAGCGGCTTGGGGGTGCCGTTGGCGTACTCCAGCCCGGTCTGGAAGCCGACCGTCCCGCCGTTGACGCTGGCTCCGGGGGCACCTCCGACGGGGTCGTCCTCGAGCAGGTACTGCGAGAAGGCGGCCACCCGCCCGTTGTCGTAGGCGATCTGTTCGGCCATCGCGTCGTATTCGGCCTGTATCGAAACGGGGACACCGAGCTGCTTGTTGGGGAAGCTCTGAACCCCGAACTCGGTCAGGTAGATCGGCACGCCCGCCGGCAGCGCGTGCACCCGGGCCGCGAGGTTCAGCGCGTTCGACAGCCGCGAGAGGACCCCGATCGTGACGTTGTCGGCTCCCGGGGTCTTGTAGCTCGGGGGCACCGCGGTGGTGTAGGCGTGGTTGGCATAGCCGGTCATCTGGAGCTCGCTGCAGGAGCCGACCTTGCGGTAGTGGGAGTTAAGGCAGAGTGCTTCGCGCAGGAAGGCGAGCGGCGCGACGTCGTGCAGCAGGGCCTTGGATTTCTGGATCCGGAGCAGGCTCTTGACGGAGTCGTACCCGGTGGGGGCGGTTTCGCCGAACAGCACCCGCGGGTGGGTGAGGCCCGCTTCCTGGAGGCCCTTATAGCCTTCCTGGTAGAGGCCGCGGTAGATCCGGGGAGAGGCCGGAGAGCCGTTGGAGTTGAACTGGGGCTCCAGGAAGGCGGGGTGGTTGGGCTCGCTCCAGATCGCGTAGGTGGCCACCTCCGAGCCGTAGTGGCGCGCCACCGCGGTCATGAATTCCCTGAAGTCCTCGCCGTCGGGCCTCGTGACGTATGGCGCTTTCAGGTTCGAGGTCGCCCACCGCGGCACCGGCGAGGTGACCGTCAGCAGCACCTGCCACCCGAGCTTCTTGGCTTCCGCGATGACCGGGTCGTATTCGCTCCAGTTGTAGCTCGCCGGGTCGGTGGCGTTGAAGCTCGGCCGCGCGGCGCTGGTGGCACCGGGGGCCACCCTCCCCCAGTACAGCTCGACCCGCAGCGCTTTGACCCCGAGGTGGCGCATCTGCGCGAAGGTCTTCGCGCGGGTGGACGGGTTCAGCAGCGCGTTGGAGGCCTCGAAGTACACGACCTCGCCGTGGGAGGCGACCGCGGGGGCGGCTCCGGCGAGGGCGAACAGCGCTACCAGCAGGGCGGGGAGGAGGAGCTTCGAACGCTTGGGCATGGTGCCTATTGACACCTCGGCGCCGGCAAGGTTGCGGTCTTTGTAGCGTTCCCGTCAGCCATGGGTATCCCGGTCGCTCCTGACGACATAGTCGAGACCGCCGAGGAGGGCGAGGCTAACAGCCGTCCTCCCCTGCTTATCCTCGGGCCCCTGGGGGCGTTCCTGGACGAGTACGGGATCGGCCGGGGCGAGATCAGGGCCAGCCCGATCGGCGACGGGCACTCCAACGTCACCTACCTGATCGAGCGCGGCGACGCCGAGGTCGTACTGCGACGGCCTCCCCGCCCGCCGCTGCCGCCCAGCGCCCACGACGTGCTCCGCGAGGCGCGGCTGCTGAGGGCCCTGCAGGACACCGAGGCCCGCGTCCCGAAGGTGCTGGCGGTGGGAGCGGACCCCGCCACGATCGGGGCTCCCTTCTACGTGATGGAGCGGGTCCCCGGAGAGGTGATCGTCGCCACCGTCCCCGCCCGGCTCGACTCGCCCCCCGAGCGCCGTCGGATCGGCGAGGAGCTGATCGACTCGCTGGTCGAGATCCACGGGGTCGACTGGCGCGCCGCCGGGCTGGAGGACTTCGGCAAACCCACCGGCTACCTGGAACGACAGCTGCGCCGCTTCACCGGGCTGTGGGAGCTCAACAAGACGCGCGAGATCGAGGCCGTGGAAAGCGTCGGCGCGTGGCTGGGCGAGCACCTCCCCGAGAGCGGCCCGGCGACGATCGTCCATGGCGACTACCGCCTCGGCAACACCCTCTTCGCCTCCGATCCCCCGGCCCACCTGGAGGCCGTGCTCGACTGGGAGATGGCCACGATCGGCGACCCACTGGCCGACGTCGGATACCTGTGCATGATGTGGACCGAGCCCTCGGACCCGGAGAGCGGCCTGCGCGAGCATCTGGGACGGGTTACCCGTGCCGAGGGATTTCCCACGCGGGCGGAGCTGATCGCCCGCTACGAGGAGCGTTCCGGGCGCTCGATGAGGGACGTGCGCTGGTACACCACGCTGGCGCTGTGGAAGAGCATCGTGTTCATGGAGGGCAACTACAAGCGCGCCCTGGCGGGTACCACCGACGATCCCTACCTGAAGACGTTCGGCGACGGGGTCCTCGAGCTCGCCCGCCAGGCCGAGGAGGTGGCACGTGGAACAGCCCCGGTCTGAGGATCACAACGGCCATGCGGGGCAGCTGACCGGCCTGCTGATCGACTGGGGAGGGGTGCTGACGACCAACCTGTTCGCCTCCTTCCACGCCTACTGCCTGCGCGCCGGGATCGACCCGGCGAAGCTGGTGGGCCGTTTCAAATCCGACCCCCAGGCGCGTGAGCTGCTGATCGAGCTGGAGACCGGGCGTCTGGCGGAGGACGAGTTCGAGGGTCGCTTCGCAGCGCTGCTCGAGGTCCCCTCCGAGGGGCTGATCGACGGCCTGTTCTCGGGCGTCCGTCCCGACGAGCTGGTGGTCGACGCGGTCCGCAGGGCCCACCGGGCGGGCGTACGCACGGCGCTAGTGTCGAACTCCTGGGGCGTGCACCGCTACCCGCGATCGATGTTCGACGAACTCTTCGACGGCGTCGTGATCTCGGCCGAAGAGGGGATCCGCAAGCCCTCCCGGCGGATGTACGAACTCGGCGCCGAGCGCGCGGGCGTGCCACCGAGCGAGTGTGTCTACGTCGACGACCTGCCCTTCAACCTCACCCCCGCCCGAGAGCTCGGGATGGCGGTCATCCACCACACCGACTCCGAGCAGACCGTCACCGAGCTGGAGCGCCTGCTGGACATCCCGCTGCGGGCCGGCGAGCCCGCCTGAGCAGCGGTGCCCCGCGGGCGGCCGGGTCTCAGTCGCGCTTGCCGCGCCCGTAGAGCAGCTTGAACATCCGCCCCAGCATCCGCGAGGTGCGGGCCTTGTACGGGTACATGAAGGGTTCCTTCTTCATGCCCAGGCGGGTGATCACGATCGCCTGCTGGGAGGAGTACTTGCGGATCCCGCCGGCCCCGTGCCTGGAGCCGAGACCCGACGCCTTCGCGCCGCCCATCGGCAGCTCGAGCACGGTGTAGTTGATCATCGCGTCGTTGACGTTGGCGGCTCCCGCTTCCAGACGGCGTGCGATCTGCTCGCCGCGCTTGACGTCTCGCGTGAACACCGAGGAGCCGAGGCCGTAGTGGGAGTTGTTGGACAGTTGCACGGCCTCATCCGCATCGCGCACCCTCATGATCGGCAGCGTCGGGCCGAAGGTCTCCTCCGTCATGCACTTCATCGAGTGGTCCACGTCCACGATCACCGTAGGCTCGTAGAAGCGCCCGGGCCCCGGCGCCTGCTTGCCCCCGGTGAGCACCCGGGCGCCCTTCTGAAGGGCGTCGGCGACGTGGTCCTTGATGATGTCGAGCTGGGGCGGGAAGGTGATCGCCCCGACCTCCACCGTGCCGAGCCCTTCGGGCTTGCCGACCCGCAGCTGGCGCACTTTCTCTGACACTTTCGCCACGAACTCGTCGTACACCGGCTCCTCCACGTACACCCGCTCGATCGAGATGCAGGTCTGGCCGGCGTTCTGCATCGAGTAGTAGGTGGCAAAGTTCGCGGCCCGCTCGAGGTCGGCGTCGGAGAGCACGATCATCGGGTCCTTGCCCCCCAGCTCGAGCGACGAGGGGATCAGCCGCGAGGCCGCCTCGGCGGCGACCTTGCGCCCGGTACGGGTGGAGCCGGTGAACATGATCATGTCCACGTTCTCGATCAGGGCGGCCCCGGTGGCGCCGTCGCCGGTGGCGATCTGCAGGACGTTCTCGGGCAGGCCGCACTCGCGCAGGCCCTCGGCCAGCAGCAGCGAGGTCAGCGGGGTCACCTCGGAGGGCTTGAGGATCACGCTGTTGCCGGCGGCCAGGGCCGGGATGCAGTCCCCGAAGGAGTTCGTCAGCGGGTAGTTCCAGGGGCCGATGACGCCGATCAGGCCGAGCGGTCGGTAGCGGAGGATGAGCTTCTTGCCCTTCACCAGCAGCTGGCTGGACTTCACCTTCTCGTCGGCGAGGTAGCCCGCGGCCTCCTTGGCCCAGAAGCCGAAGGCGGCGCCGGCATAGCCGATCTCGGCGAGCTGGGCGTCCTCGTAGGTCTTGCCGGTCTCCGAGACGATCGTCTCCACGATCCGGTCGGTGTTGTCCATCACCCACTTCTGGGCCCGGCGAAGGACGCGTCCACGGCCCTCGAAGCCATACGCCTGCCACTCCGGCTGGGCGGCGCGTCCGCGGGCGGCCATCTCTGCGATCGCCGCGGCATCGAGATTCGGGACGGTGGCGATGATCTCGCCGGTCGCCGGGTTCTCGACCGGGATCGAATCGGCCGCGACCGCCGCGCCGTTGTGGGTCTCTGGTACGTGCTGCTCGACCGTGGCCATCTGACTCTCCCTCTCGCTCGCTGTGCCTGTACTCAAGAGTACTCCGCCGCCACCGAACGGGCCGCTGCGGCGAGCCCCCCGCCGCCACCGGACGGGCCGCTGCGGCGAGCCCCCCGCCGCCACCGGACGGGCCGCTGCGGCGAGCCCCCCGCCGCCACCGGACGGGCCGCTGCGGCGAGCCCCCCGCCGCCACCGGACGGGCCGCTGCGAAAGGCCGCCGGAGGGGCTACTCGGAGAGCTCGATCGAGGTGATCCCGATCGGCTCGGAGGGGCGGTCCTGTCCGTCGGTGGGCACCGCCTCGAGGCGGTCGACCACGTCCATGCCGTCCCGCACCTCGCCGAACACCGTGTGCTTCCCGTCCAGCCACGGAGCGGCGTCGGTGGTGACGATGAAGAACTGCGAGCCGTTGGTGTTGGGCCCGGCGTTGGCCATCGCGAGGGCCCCGCGTACGACCTTGTGGTCGTTGAACTCGTCCTCGAAGGTGTACCCTGGGCCGCCTGTGCCGGTGCCCAGGGGGCAGCCCCCCTGGATCATGAAGTCCGGGATCACGCGGTGGAAGGTGAGGCCGTCGTAGAAGCCTTCGCCGGCGAGCTTGCGGAAGTTCTCGACCGTCTTGGGGGCGTCGCCGTCGAACAGCTCGAACGTGATCGGCCCCTCGGTGGTCTGCATCGTGGCGGTGGACATGGCCACTAACCTACCCGCTCCGCGTTCAGCTCGCGCTCGTGGATGGTCCGCCCCCGAAGTCCTTCGATCACGCGCTCGGCGTCGGCGGCGGGGACCGACAGGAAGGCGAAGCGGTCGAGTACCAGCACGTCGCGTACGGCCTCTCCGTCGAGCCCGGTGGCAGAGGTGACGGCCGAGACGATGTCGGCCACCGTCACGCCCGCCGAACGTCCCGCCCCCACGACCAGCTTGACGTACCCCTCGCCGTCGTCGTCGCGGGAGACGCGCGGCTTGGAGTGCCGCCGGGGCCGCTCCTTGACCGGGGTGGGTGGCGCCACTGCCCCCTTCTCCCACTGCGTGATGCTGGTGCCGATGTGGCGTTCGATCGCCTCCAGCTCGCGCTTCTGGCGTGGCTCCACGAATGTGATCGCCCGGCCCGAGCGCCCCACTCGGCCGGTGCGGCCGATGCGGTGCACGTACGTGTCCGGGGAGGTCGGCACGTCGTAGTTGATGACATGGGTGACGGTGGAGATGTCCAGGCCGCGGGCGGCCACGTCGGTGGCGACCAGGATCGGCACACGCCCGCCCTTGAACGCGAGCATCACCCCGTCGCGGGCGCCCTGGGTCATGTCCCCGTGCAGCGCTCGCACGTTGAGGCCGCCGTCGCGCAGCGTGCGGTACAGCTGGTCGGCGCGGATCTTGGTGCGCACGAACACGATCGCCTGGTCGGGTTTCTCCGCGCGCAGCACCTCCACCAGCTTCTCGGGCTTGGCCCGGGCGTCGACCGGCAGCTGGAACTGGGCGACCGTGTCGATCGTCAGCGTCGCCGCCTCGACCTGGATGATCACCGGGTCGTACATGTAGCGGTCGGCGAGCGTCCGGATCGGCGGCGGGATCGTGGCCGAGAACAGGGCCGTCTGGCGGCTGGAGGGGGTCAGCGCGAGGATCCGCTCGACATCCTCGAGGAAGCCGAGGTCGAGCATCTCGTCGGCCTCGTCGAGGACCACGAAACGGCAGTCGTGGAGCATCAGCGAGTGACGCGAGATCAGGTCCAGCACCCGCCCCACCGTCCCCACCACGACGTGGCCGCCGGCCCGCAGCTGCGCCTGCTGGGTGCGGATCGGGGCGCCCCCGAAGACGGCCACCACGTCGATGCCGGAGTGGGCGCCGTAGGTGCGAAGCGCCTGGGTCACCTGGATGCACAGCTCCCGCGTCGGCGTCAGCACGAGCGCCTGCACGGTGCCCTCGCTCGGGTCCACGTACTGCATGATCGGCAGCCCGAAGGCGGCGGTCTTACCCGTCCCGGTCTGCGCCTGGCCGATCACGTCCCGGCCTTCCAGCAGCAGCGGGATCGTCTGTTCCTGAATCGGGCTGGGCGCCTCGTAGCCGACATCGCGCAGCGCGCGGAGAGTGGGCTCGGAGAGGCCGAGTTCGGCGAATGTCCTGGCCATGTGGGTCGAGGGCTCTGGGCTTGGGCGCGAGGGTTTGGTCGAACGCTGGAAGGGCGGGTCAGGCGCTGGGGTCGAGCAACAGCTTTCCGGTCGTGCGCCGCTCACGCATGTCGGTCTGTGCCCGGGCCGCCTCGGCGAGAGGGTAGGTGGCCCCCACGATCGCCCTCAGCTCACCGGCCGCGGCGCGTGCGAACAGGTCCGAGAGCGCTTCGGCGAACATGCCCGGGCGCTCCAGGCAGTGGAACAGGTAGAAGCCCGCCACCGTGCGGGAGTGGCGCAGCAGCGAGCCCGTCGAGACCTCGTTCGGGGCCTGGGTCGAGATCCCGCACACGACGATCCGACCGAAGTGGGCCAGGGCGCGGTAGGAGGCCTCGAAGGCATCCCCGCCATACATCTCGAACACGACGTCCACGGGCGAGCCGCCGTTGGCCTCCAGCAGCCTCTCGGTGAGGCCCTCGGGGGCCGGGTCGACGGCCACGTCGGCTCCCAGCTCGAGCGCCAGCGCGCGACGCTCCTCGCCGGAGGCGGTGGCGATCACGCGGCCCGCCCCGAAGCGGCGGCCGAGCTGGACCGCCAGCGAGCCGACCCCGCCGGCGGCGCTGTGGACCACCACGCTCTCCCCCACCGCCACCCGGGTGGCGGTGCGGTACAGGTGCCAGGCGGTCGTCCCCTGGATCACCATCGCCAGCGCGGTGCCGTCGTCGAGGCCGTCGGGGACCCCGAACACGCGCTCCTCGGGGGCCACGGCGTACTCGGCGTAGCCCCCGTCGCCCACCAGCGCCACGACCCGCTCGCCGGTGTCCTCGCGCACGCCCGCCACCTCCCCGCCGGGGACCAGCGGCAGGGTGGCCCGCCGAACGTAGGAGTTCGTGCGGGTGTGGGTGTCGGCGAAGTTCAGTCCCGCCCGGGTCACGCGAATCAGCACATCGCCCCGGCCGGGACGAGGCACGGGCAGCTCGGCCAGCTTCAACACCTCTGGCCCCCCGAACTCGGTCATCTGGATCGCTCTCACCTGGAAATCCCAGGCTATCGGAGTGGGCGGGGCCACTTCGGGCCGGGCGGGTCCCGCGGGGCGAGTGCTCTAAGGTGCCCGCCGCATGCCGATCACAGTCGTCGGATCGATCGCCTACGACACGGTCAAGACCCCCTTCGGGGAACGCGAGCGGATGCTCGGGGGCGCGGCCGTGCACTTCGCGCTGGCGGCCTCGTTCTTCGACGAGGTGCGGGTGGTGGGCCCGGTGGGGGAGGATTTCGGCGAGGAGCAGCTCGAGGTCCTCGGCCGCCGTGGGGTGGACGTCTCGGACATCGAGCAGGTCCCCGGCGGGCGGACCTTCTTCTGGCACGGCGAGTACGGCTGGGACCTGAACTCGCGCGAGACCCTCGACACCCAGCTCGGCGTGTTCGAGGGCTTCGCCCCCAAGCTCTCCCAGCGATCGCGCTCGAGCGAGGTGCTGTTCCTGGCCAACATCCAGCCGGACCTGCAGCTGCAGGTCCGCTCCCAGCTCCCCGGGGCCCGCTTCGTGGCCCTCGACTCGATGAACCTGTGGATCGACACCGCCCTGGAGTCGCTGCTGAGGGCGATCCGGAGCGTCGACTGCGTGATCCTCAACGACGCCGAGCTGCGCCAGCTGACGGGCAAGCCGAACCTCGTGGCGGCGGCCCGGGAGGTGCTCTCCTGGGGGCCCGCCGAGGACGCGCCGGCAGGCACGCGGGGGCCCTCGGTGGTCGTCGCCAAGCAGGGGGAGTACGGCGCCGCCCTGATCACCGCCGAGACGTTCTTCGCCCTCCCCGCCTACCCGCTGGAGACCGTGATCGACCCCACCGGCGCCGGCGACACCTTCGCCGGGGGGTTGGTCGGCTACATCGCCGCCCACCCCGGGGAGGAGCTCTCCGACGAGCTGCTGCGGCGGGCGATGGCCCACGCCACCGTGCTCGCGTCCTTCAACGTGGAGGAGTTCGGCACCGATCGCGTGGCCCGCTTGGAGGGCCGGGAGATCGTCGCGCGGATCCACGAACTGCACACCATGACCCAGTTCAGCGGCACTCCACTGGCGCTGCGCGGGTGAGGCCCGGGCCCGGCGGCGACGGCCGCTGCGGACGCCCGAGGCGGGCCGTGATACCCCTCCCCGCAGTGGGTAAGATCCTCGCAGCGTGACCACGTGGACCTTCATCTGGCTGATGTTCCTGCTGAAGATCCCGATCGTGGCTCTGTTCCTGATCGTCCGCTGGGCGGTCCGCCAGACGCCCGAGACGGCGGGAGGACAGGACGGGGGCGTCGGGCCGCTGCCACAGCCGCTGCACCCCCACCACCCCCGGCCGCACCTGCCACGCCTGCCGCGCCGCGGGCCCCACGGGGTCGCCGAGCCGGGACCGCCTTCGCGCGTGCGGGCGGCCGTCTCGATCGACCGGCTGCCGCGCCACTAGGCGAGCCCCGGGGGCCGGTGAATGGCCCCACGTGCGCATAATCAACTGGAAGCTCCAGCAACCGTGGATAGGAGATGCAGATGAGTAGCGAGCAGTCGACGGTCCAGGGGCAGGCCGGCACGATCGAGGGCGTCGGCGGCGGGGACGGCGCCTCGGCACAGGACCGGCTGCTCGTGACCGACTCCCGTACCGGGCGCTCGTACGAGCTGCCCATCACCGACGGCACGGTGCGCGCCGTGGACCTGCGCCAGATCAAGGTCGACGAGGACGAATTCGGGCTGATGTCCTACGACCCGGCGTTCATGAACACGGCCTCCTGCCGCAGCGCCATCACCTACATCGACGGTGACGCCGGCATCCTCCAGCACCGCGGCTACCCGATCGAGGAGCTGTGCGAGCACTCGAGCTACCTCGAGGTCGCCTACCTGCTGATCAACGGCGAGCTGCCCACGCTCGAGGCGCTGGCGGAGTGGGTGCACCAGATCACGATCCACACCTTCGTGCACGAGAACATCAAGGAGTTCATGCAGGGGTTCCGCTACGACGCCAACCCGATGGGCATGCTCGTCGCCTCGGTCGGGGCGCTGTCGACCTTCTACCCCGACGCCAACCAGATCCACGACCCCGACAACCGCATGGCCCAGATCATCAGGCTGCTGGCGAAGATGCCGACGCTGGCCGCCTTCGCCTTTCGCCACAACATGGGTCAGCCCTACGTGTACCCCGACAACGACCTCGATTACGCCAGCAACTTCCTGGGGATGATGTACAAGATGACCGAGCTCAAATACGAGCCGGATCCCCGGCTCTCGCGAGCTCTCGACGTGCTCTTCATCCTGCACGCCGACCACGAACAGAACGCCTCCACCAGCGCCGTCCGGGGCGTCGGCTCCACCCAGGTCGACCCCTACAGCGCGATCGCGGCGGGTGTGGCCGCCCTCTACGGGCCGCTCCACGGCGGCGCCAACGAGGCCGCCCTGCGGATGCTCCAGCGGATCGGCAGCGTCGAGAACATCCCCACCTTCCTCGAGGGCGTGAAGGAGGGCAACGAGCGACTGATGGGCTTCGGTCACCGCGTGTACAAGAACTACGACCCGCGGGCCCGGATCATCCGCAAACACCTCGACGACGTGTTCGCGGTGCGCGGCAAGAGCCCGCTGCTGGAAGTCGCCACCGAGCTCGAGAAGCGGGCCCTCGACGACGAGTACTTCACCTCCCGCAAGCTGTACCCGAATGTCGACTTCTACTCGGGCCTGATCTACGAGGCGCTCGGTCTGCCCGTGGCGATGTTCCCTGTGATGTTCGCGATCGGCCGTACCAGCGGCTGGATCGCCCAGTGGCTGGAGATGGTCGAGGACCCCGAGCAGAAGATCGCCCGTCCCCGCCAGATCTACACCGGGGACCGCGACCGCAAGTACGTCCCGATCGAGGATCGCGACTAGGCCGTCGGGCGAGGCTTCAGATCCCAGCGGGCTCCCGTGCCCGCGGTGGGCGCGACGCTGCACCCCGAGCGGCGTAGACTTCCCGGCAAGGGTTCATCTGTCGAGGCGGGGGTTGGAGATGAGGAGGTTCGGGGTCACGGCGCTGGCGCTCACCGTCGCGCTGGTGGTCGGAGCGTCGTTCACGAGCGGGGCGCTCGCCAAGAAGCAGAAGCCGATCCTGGTGCTGCGAGAAGGCGGGGAACATCCTTACGAAGGGCTGGACCCTGTCCTCGCGGAATTCGCGCCCGTCGAAGCCAGCGTCGAAATCACCTTCGCGGGCGGCTGCGCGACGACGACTCCGATCCCCGGATCGGTGGAAGAGAACAGCGGCGCCAAGTCCGACTTGATCGGCTTCAGGGCTCAAGAAAAGGAGCGGGAACCGATCGAAGCCCCGTGCCTCGGCGAATACGAAGGCAAACACGACACGATGTTCGCGTTCGCGGGCCGGAAACTCGTGCTGACCACGCGGGGGGCGGCGGCGTGGATGATGGCGCTCTCTGTCGAAACCCAGAACTCCTTCGGGCCCTGCCTCTACGCCTTCGGGATCAAAAAGATGGCATTTCCAGTGCCGGCCCCCGGACGGGCCGGCGAGGCGGTGCTGAAAGGCACGGCCAAGTCTGGGAAGGCAACCGGAGCCAGGCAATGCAAGGTGAAGCAGGAAACGGCCTTCACGATCTCCCTGGCGGACAACGGGGGGCGCCCGTTGGAAACCACGCTCGAAGGCTGAGACATGAGGGCCCGGCGCCGGGCGACTAGGCAGACAGCACGAGCGTGGCGCCGTTCTCGCGCAGCCACCGGCGGTGGGTGCGGTACTCGGGCCAGCGCCGTCCGAGCAGGGCCCAGAAGCGGCGTGAGTGGTCTGTCACCTCGAGGTGACAGACCTCGTGCCAGACGACGTAGTCGAGCACCGGCTCGGGGGCCAGCAACAACCGCCAGTTGAAGCTCATGTGGCCGTCCGATGAGCACGAGGCCCAGCGCGTGCGCTGTCCCCGGATCGACAGCCCCGAGTACGGCACACCCGTGAGGGCCGTGGCCCGGTCGAGCCGCGGGGTGACCTCTGTGCGGGCGGCACGCCGGTAGAAGCGCTCGAGCGCGGGCAGCGGGTCCGAGGCCGGCACCAGCAGGATCTCTCCGCGCCGGTGCACCCGCTCGCGGCCCTGCTGGGGCTCCAGGCGCAGGGGCAGGCCCAGGTAGGGGACGGTCCCCACACGCCCCGCCACCACGGCCAGGGTCCTGCGGGCCTCGGCCAGCCGACGCTCGATCCACGGGCGCAGCTCCTCGATCGCCGCCGGAGCCGCTCGCTCGGGGGCCCGCGTGGGCAGCACGACCTCCACCGCCGCGTCGCCGTGGACGTTGACCCGCACGTTCCGGGCCCTGGCCGAGCGCCGGACGGTGTAACGGATCTCCGCCGGCCCGTCGATCTCCACCGGCCCGTCGATCTCCACCGGCCCGTGTTGGCGCTTGAGGGTGGCGGGTCGCATGCGAGCAGGCTAGAGATCGGGGCGGCCGGTTGCCGGCCACGCCGGCGCATACCCTTGCGGCCGATGGAGCGGGGCGGGCCGGGCGACGGCGGGCACGAGATGACCCTCGACGAGGAGCTGCTGCTGTGGCTCGGCGACGAGCCGCCGGAGGTGCGGGCCGCGGACGCCGAGCGGGTGCGCGACATCGCGGGCGAGTTCGCGGCCGGCTTCTCGGCGCTGGCGGACGTGGGGCCGGCGGTGACCGTGTTCGGCTCCGCCCGGACCCCTCCCGAGCACCCCGACTACGAGCTCGTGCGGCGGGTGGGCTTCGCCCTCGGGAGCTCCGGCTACGCCGTCATCACCGGAGGCGGGCCGGGGCTGATGGAGGCCGCCAACCTGGGCGCGCGGGAGGCCGGTGGGCAGTCGATCGGGTGCAACATCGAGCTGCCCCACGAGCAGGCACCGAACCCCTACCTCGACATCGGCCTGCGCTTCCGCCACTTCTTCGTGCGCAAGGTGATGTTCGTGAGGTACGCGTGCGCGTTCGTGATATGCCCCGGCGGATACGGCACCCTCGACGAGCTCTTCGAAGCGCTCAACTTGTTCCAGACGGGCACCATCCGTCACACCCCGGCGATCATGGTCGGCGGGGACGAGTGGAGCGGGCTGCTGCGGTGGCTGCGCGAACGGGCGCTCGCCGACGGGCGCATCGACGCCCGTGACCTTGAGCTGCTCTCGCTCGCCGAGGACCCCGAGGAGGTGTGTGCGATCGTCGACGCCGCACGCGAGAGCCAGCGCGCCTACGCTGCGGGCAGGCAGCGGCGGACGGCGCGGCTGGGACCCTAGACTGCGCCCTGGAATGGCGCGCTCACGGGTGAAGCTACCGGCCGAGGTGAGGGGGACCTTCGAGGTGTACATAAACGGCATCCCCCAACAGCTCGGCAACGACTATCAGGTCCGCGAAGGGACGCTCGTGTTCGAACGTGACCTGCGCAAGGACCGGATCAGCGGCTGGCGCTGGCTGCTCGGGGCCTGGGGAGTGGGGACCTACCGGCAGGACGACTCGGTGGACGTCCGCTACGAGGCGGCGGACGGCTCTCCCCGAGTGGCCTCGGGGCTCGAGATCGAGCCCGGGTAGACGGCCCGCTCCCACGGCCGGGCCAGCCTCAGCGCACTCAGGATCGCCCGCGTGGCGGGAGAGCGGTTGAGGGTGTAGAAGTGGATCCCCGGCGCCCCGGCGGCGAGCAGCTCGGCGCACTGCAGGGTGGCGTAGGCGACGCCGAAGTCCCGCACCGCCTCCTCGTCGCCGTCGCGCGCATCGAGCTCACGGGCCAGCCCCTGCGGGATCGAGGCGCCGCACTTCTCCGCCATCCGCTGGATCTGCCCGGCCCGGGTGATCGGCATGATCCCGGGGATGATCGGCACCGTGATCCCCGCCCCGCGGGCGCGCTCGAGGAACGCGAAGTAGGTGTCGTTGTCGAAGAACAGGTTGGTGATCAGGAAGTCGACCCCCGCGTCGACCTTCTCGGCCAGGTGTTCGAGGTCCTCCTCGGCGCTGGTGGCGTGGACGTGGGTCTCGGGGAAACAGGCGGCCCCGATCGCGAACGGGTAGTCCGCGGAGATCAGCTCGACCAGCTCCCGCGAGTACTCCAGGCCTCCGTCGGTGGCGGTCCAGGTGTCCTCCCCGGCGGGGGGGTCCCCACGCAGGGCGAGCACGTTCTCGATCCCCGCCGCCCGCATCTCCCTGAGCGTCGTGTGCAGCTCCGGCACGGTCGCTCCCACGCACGTGAAGTGGGCCATCGCCTCGAGGCCGTAGCGGTCCGAGAGTTGCTTGACGATCTCGATCGTCTTTTCGCGGGTGGAGCCCCCGGCGCCGTAGGTGACCGACACGAACGCCGGTTCCAGCTTCACCAGCTCGGCCAGGGCCGCCTCGAGGTTGCGCTCGCCCGCGGGGGTTTTGGGAGGGAAGAACTCGAACGAGAACACCGGCTCGCCGCGGCCGAGGATCTGGTCGATGCGCATCCCCGAATTATGCAGCCCCCGGGGCTCCGGCCCTCGATCCGGCTTGGTGGCGGGCCGGCGCTCCTACGCAGCGGCCCAGCGCTCCGGCTCGCCCGCGATCCGGCGGACGCGTCCCTGGGCCTGGAGGTGGGTGAGGAAGCAGAGGGTTTCCGATAGCAGCCAGTGGGCGTTGCGGACGCCGGGCGCCTGGCCGTAGACGCGGGGGATCAGCTCGAAGGCCGTCTGTTCGCCCTCGCTGAGGGCTCCCTCGACGAGCTCCAGCCGTTCCTGCACGAGTCGGCGGTTGCCGCGGATGTGGGACTGGACGTCGGCGAACGTGCGCCCGTGACCGGCGAGACACAGCCGCGCCGAGAGCCCCTCGACCGTGCCCAGCGAGTGCAGGAACTCCCCCACCGGGTCGGGCGAGTAGCCGTAGTCGAAGAACAGCGAGATGCGCCCGAGCAGGTGGTCGCCGGAGATCAGCAGGCGCCGGTCGGGCTGAAAGAAGCACACGTGGCTGGGAGCGTGGCCGGGGGTCTCGTAGGTGACCCACTCGCCCAGGTCGGTGGCGATCCTGACCCCCGTGAGGAGGTCGCGGTCGGGGTGGATCGGGCCGGCCACGCCGCTACCCGTTGGCCTGCGCTCGGCGGCGTAGCGGGCCAGCGGCTCGGGCGGCACCCCGCTCTGACGGGCGACCTCCAGGCGCCGTTCGAACAGCGCCTCGGGATCCTCCACCATGCGGTCCAGGGATTCGTGGCTGGGGTGCATCCACAGCTCGCACCCGGCCGCCTCCACGATCGCCGCCCCCTGGCCACAGTGGTCGGTGTGGGCATGGGTGCAGACCACCAGACGGGTGTCCTCGAGGCGAAGGTCGCACATCGCCAGCGCCCGCTCGAGCTGCTCCATCGAGTCCGGCTCGTGCATGCCGGTGTCGAAGAGCACGAAGCCGTCGTCGCTGCGGACCGCCCAGGCGTTGCAGTGGGGCACGCCGGGCCAGGGCAGGGGAAGGCGGAGTCGGTAGACGCCGGGCAGCACGCGCTCCCCCCGTCCGAGCTCGCGCTTGCGCACCACGTCGGCCACCGTCCGCAGACTAGACTACGTCCGCGGTCGGTCCTGGAAGGAGAACGGGGATGGCAGAAGAGCACAGCGGCGGCGCCACCAGCAGCAGCAAGGTGCAGGAGGTGGCCGAAAACATGCAGGAGCTGGCGGGCAAACGCAAACGCATCTCTCCCGCCAAGGCCGAGGGGGTCGCCCGACGCTACTTCGAGGCCATCGACGGCCGCGACCTCGACGGCGCGGTGGCGTTGTGGAGCGAGGGCGGACGCGAGCACGTCCACGGACGGCTCGACGTGTTCGCCCCCGAGGGGGTGAGGGCTTTCATCTCCGAGATGCTGGGCGCGTTCCCCGACCTGCAGATGGAGGTCGTCTCCACCACCGCCCAGGGAGACCGCTGCGCCGTCCACTGGCACCTCCACGGCACCTTCGCCGGGCCCGGGAGCTTCGCCGGCATCGGCCCCACGGGGAGCGTCGTGGACCTCGAGGGCTGCGATCTGCTCACCATCAACGACGGCCTGATCCAGACCAACGACGCCTTCACCGACAGCATGAGCTTCGCCCGCGAGATCGGCATGATGCCCGCCAAAGACTCGGCCGCCGAACAGCGGATGACCGGAGCCTTCAACGCCAAGACCCACGTCGCCGACCGCTTGACGGGCGGCGAGGCCGAGCTGGTCGCCCAGGGTGTGTGGGTGGTCCAGGGCCAGCCGGGGCGGTGCAACGTGTACCTGATCGAGGACGACGGGCAGGTGACCCTGTTCGACGCCGGCGCCCGCACCATGACACGTTCGGTGGCCACGGCCGCGGCCAAGCTCGGCGGCATCCGCCGGATCGTGCTCGGCCACGGTCACACCGACCACCGCGGCACCGCGCCGGGTCTCGGAGCACCGGTCGTGTGCCACCCCGACGAGGTCCAGGACGCCGAAGGCAGCGGCGGCTTCCGCTACTGGCCGGCCGGCCTGAAGGGGCTGCCGTTCCCCCAGCGCCAGCTTCACCGGCTGTTCCACCGCTACGCCTGGGACGGCGGGCCCGTGAAGATCTCCGACACGGTCAAGGAGGGTGATGAGATCGCGGGCTTCACCGTGATCGAGCTCCCCGGGCACGCCCCCGGGCAGATCGGGCTGTGGCGCGAGAGCGACCGGCTGGCGCTGACCAGCGACGCCTTCTACCTGATCGACATGTGGGGCCGGGACTCAGCCGCCCATTTGCCCGACGCGCTCTACAACTACGACACCGACCAGGCCCGGGCGAGCCTCCGCAAGCTCGCGGCCTTGGAACCGGCGGTGGCGTGGCCGGGACACGCCGGCTCGCTCAGCGGGGACGTCCGCAGCGAGCTCGAACGGGCCGCCGAGGCGCCCTAGGCCTTGGGCCGGCGCTCCCGGCGCCAGCATCAGCCGAAGCTGCGGGCCCCCGGCAGCGACTACATCGACCCGGAGGGCAACGTGCTGACGCTGCGAGGCTCGCTCAGCGCCGGCGCCCGCAGCGAGTACGCCCGCGTGCTGGCGGGCGAGGGGATGTCGGCCGCCGCCACCCGAGACGACGCCTGGCAGCGGGCCCTGGAGCTGCTGTTCGAGCGGCTGGCGAGCCGCTGGGTGATCGCCGGGGCGCCGATCGAGCGCCCCCGTGAGCTGCTCGAGCGCTTTCGGGCGGCCTCGCCCGGTGAGCGCGCCTGGGTGAGGGAGGTGGTGCGGGAGCACTGCACCGAGCACTTCCCCGAGCTGCAGGCTCCCTAGACCACCTAGAGCTCCAGCCGGGGACCGCCGGCGTCACCCTCGGCCAGGAATCTCGCGCTCGCGCGGTTGAGCACGAACTCGAGCAGCTCGCCGCTCTCGTCGCGCACCCGTAGGCGCCGACCGTCTTCCTCCACCGCCACGATCGTGGCGGGCTCGTAGGCGCCGCCGAAGCGCGCGATGCGCACCCGCCGGCCCACGCGGGGAAGCGGTCGCGACGGTCCCAGCACGAGCCGATCTTAAGCCCGCCTCCTGGGCGTGGGGGAATGGCCCGGATGGACCGATACCTTGGGAGCATGCGGCGAACCAAGATCGTGGCCACCATCGGACCCGCCTCCCGCGACCCGGAGACGCTCGTGCGGCTGGTGCAGGCGGGGATGGACGTCGCGCGGCTGAACTACTCCCACGGGACCCTCGAGGAGCACGCCGAGACCGTCCAACGGGTCCGCGACGCCGCGGGTCGGGTGGGACGCCCGGTGGCGATCCTGCAGGACCTGCCCGGACCGAAGCTACGTATCGGACCGCTGGCCGAGGACCTCGTCGAGCTCACCCCCGGGGAGCCGCTGACGTTCGTGTGCGGAGACGGGGAGCGGCCCGGGGACGCCCACCACATGAGCCTCTCCTGGCCGGGGCTGCCCTACGTGGTCGAGCCCGACTCGATCCTGTATCTCGCCGATGGCTCGGTCCGCCTGCGGGTGGTGGGCGTGCACCCCGAGGCCTGTGAGGTGCACGCCGAGGTCGAGGTCGGGGGCGCGGTCGCCTCCCGCCAGGGACTGAACATCCCCGGTCCGGTGGCGGGGCTGCCGGCGGTCCCCGAGGAGGACCTCCACCTGCTGCGACACGGCGAACAGATCGGCGTGGACATGGTCGCGCTGTCGTTCGTGCAGTCCCCCGAGGACGTGGAACAGGTGCGCGAGCACACCCGCCTGCCACTGATCGCCAAGATGGAGAAGCCGCAGGCAGTGCTACGGGCGAGCGAGATCCTGAAAGCGGCCGACTGCGTCATGGTGGCGCGGGGCGACCTGGGCATCGAGCTGCCGATCGCGCGCGTGCCGATCGTCCAGAAGGAGCTGCTGGAGCTCGCCGGCTGGATGGCCCGCCCGTCGATCACCGCCACCCAGATGCTCGACTCGATGGTCGCCTCCTCCCGACCCACCCGCGCCGAGGTCGCCGACGTCGCCAACGCGATCCTCGACGGCACCGACGCGGTGATGCTCTCGCAGGAGACCGCGATCGGCTCCTACCCGGTGGAGGCCGTGGAGATGATGGCGGCCGTGGCCGAGCAGGCCGAGTCGATCGCACCCTACGAGCGGTGGAACGAGTCGCGTGTCAACCGCACATCCTCCGACCCCGCCTACACGCTCGCGCACAACCTCTGCGACGCGGCCCGCGAGCTGCGCCTGGACGCGCTCGTGATCCCGACCCTCTCGGGGCGCTCTGCCAGGCTCGTATCCGCCCATCGGCCGACGGTGCCGATCTACGCCCTCTCCCCAGGACGCGAGACGGTGCGCCGCTGCAGCCTGATGTGGGGCGTCCAGGCGGCCTCGATGCCACGTCACGAGACCACCGAGGCGCTGATCGCCGACGCCGCCCGGCGGGTGGTCGAGCTCGGCTGGTGCAGCCGCGGCCAGCGGGTGGGCATCACCGCCGGGCTGCCCTCGGGACGGCCCGGCACCACCAGCCTGGTGCAGATCCAGACGCTGTAGGGCCTACCGCTCCACGTCCGGGGCCCTCGCCGTCCCCGGCCACCGCTTGGCGCGGTCAGCCGGTGGGCCGCAGCTCGCGGTGGCCGTAGAAGTCTGCCTCCTCGCGGCCGAGCTCGGTCACCGGGTCGTCCCCGTACATCCACTCGCGGGCGATCCGGTGCCAGTTGGCCGACGCCCGCAGCTGCGAGAGGACCGCCAGCGTGAGCATCTCCATGCGCCGCCCGAAGAGGTGCTCGGGGCGCATCGCCTGGTGGCGCATCTCGCGGAAGTAGCTCGACCGCGGGTCGGAGCTCTCGATCATCACCTGGGTGGCGATCTCGGGGGTGAGCGCGACGGGTTCGTCGGCGGTCGTGTACCACCAGATCGCTTCGGTGACGAACGCGAGCAGGTGATCGGGGTCCACCCGGTCGGGCTCGGGCAGGAAGCCCGATCTCGCCAGCAGCTCGTGGAGCGTCGCGGCGTCGCCCTCCGAGACTGCCCGCTGGGCGGCGAGCTCCAGCTCCACCGGGGCGGCGTCCATGCGCTTGAACAGACCGAAGTCCAGGAACGCGACGCGGCCGTCCTCGAGCAGCAGGAAGTTGCCCGGGTGGGGGTCGCCGGAGAACTGGCGGTGGCGGTAGAGGCTGCCGAGGAAGAAGCGGAACAGGATCTCCCCGAGGCGGTCGCGCTCGGCCTGGCCCCGTTCCTTGAGCTCCTCGAAGCCGACGCCGTGGACGAAGTCGGTGACGAGCACCCGCTCGCGGGACAGCGAGCTCACGACGTGGGGGACGAGGATGAACGGGTGGCCGGCGTAGATGCGGGCCAGCGAGCGCTGGTTCTGGGCCTCGAGCTCGTAGTCGAGCTCCTCCACGATGCGCTCCCTGATCTCCTCGGTGACGGCCTCGACATCGAGCCCCGGAGTCATTCGCTTGAGCAGCCGCATGATCATGTCGAGGTTCTGGAGGTCCGCCCTGACGGCTGCGGCGACCCCCGGATACTGGACCTTGACCGCCACCTCGCGGCCGTCGTCGGCGAGCCTGGCGCGGTACACCTGGCCGATCGAAGCGGCCGCGATCGGCTCCTCCTCGAAGTCCTCGAACAGCTCCTCGATCGGGTCTTCGAGGTCGTCTTCGATCACCCGCCGCATCTGCCGGAAGGACACCGTCGGGGCCGCGTCCCGGAGCTTGGCGAGCTCGTGCTGGAACTCCTCGCGGTGCTCCTCGGGCACCAGCCCGACGTCGAGGAACGACATCACCTGGCCGAGCTTCATGGCGGCGCCCTTCATCGTCCCCAGCACCGACACGATCTGCTTGGCCGTCTCCAGCTGACGGCGCGACATCGCCTCCTCGGCCGCGCGTTCGTCGCGCGCGAGGTTCGCCGCGCGGGTGCCGAACTGCTTGACGGCCTCACTCGCCGCCAGCGTCGCCACCGTTGCGGTGCGCCGCGCGCGCGAGCTCGGGATCTTCTCGTCCTCGCGCGCCATTCCCCTGCCCATGCTACCCGGGCCCCGGGCGGGCACCCGGCTGTGGGAGCGGGGTTTCGCCGCCGAGGGAGCCGGCTTCAGGCGGTGGTGACCTGGGAGCCGGGGACGATGTCGTCGCTCCCGTCCCCCCACCGCACCCAGGCCTTGGTCCCGCCGTCGTAGTCCGGAGCCCGCAGCACCAGCGTCGCGGGGCGTTCCATCGCGGTGCACGCCTCGGTGCCCTCGGGATCGATACCCCGCCAGACGCGGACGAAGGGGTTGGACTCCCACTCACGGGCAACCGTCGTGGTGTCGGCATGGCCGGGGTAGACGACGGTCGCCTGAGGCAGCTGCATGAGGGTGCTCATGATCGACTCGCGGAGGTCCTCGTAGGTGCTGTGGCCCGGCGCCCTCACCCCCCCGACGGAGTCCTTGAAGAGCGTGTCGCCGGTGAACACCGCGCCAGGGGCCGGCGAGCCGGAGCCGCCGTCGATCGCCCCGGAGTGCTCGCTGATCAGGAACGAGAGCATCCCGGCGGTGTGGCCGGGGGTCGCCAAAGCCTGCACCTCGAGCTTTCCGAGAGGAAGCCGTTCGCCGGCTTCGATCTCGTGCAACTCCCCCACATCCACCCCCGCGGCCTGCAGCAGCTCGTGCTCGGGGGGGCTGATCAGGACGCGCAGGCCGGGCCACCGCTCGCGCAGCTTGGCGGTCTCGCTGACGTGGTCGAAGTGGTGGTGGGTGAGCAACACGTGCGAGGGGGACAGGCCGAGCCGCTCGGCGGCCTCGATCAGGGGCTCGACCGGGCCGCCGGCGTCGACGAAGAAGGCGGGCCCACCGTCGCCGTCGGCCACCAGGTAGGTGTTCGACACGAACTGCGGGTGGGTCGAGGTCTCGACGATCATCGCGCCGGGGAATGCTCGCAGGTCTCCACCAGCCGGCACAGCCCCCGCAGGTATTGCTCGTCGCCCACCTCCCGGCGCCACTCGAGCACGGGGACGGTCTCGGCGCACCTGGCCAGGCGCTCACGGGCCTGCTCGAGTGACGGCGCCGTCGTGGCGAGGGCCACCGCCCGGGAGGTCCCGACGGTGCGGTAGGTGCCCTCGCCGCTCGACACCGCCGATGAGAAGAACACCTGGCAGCCCTCGCCCTCGATGCGTGCTGTGTCGAGCGTGAACTCGTACGGGGGCCCTTTCCGCAGCGCGTAGTCGGGAGACACGAGGTACAGCACCACCGAGGCCTCCCCCCGCAGGGGGACGGCGGCGGCGGTCAACCGTTGGTCGCTGATCTGGGTCATCACCTCGGTCCAGCTGCCCTCGAACAGGCTCATGATGTTCATGCACTCGGGGTCCCCGAAGCGGGCGTTGAACTCGATCACCTTGACCCCCTCGGCGGTGGCGAAGAAGCCGCTGTTCATCACGCCGCTGAAGCGACGGCCTTCCTCTCGCAGGCGCTCGATCACCAGTTCCACGATCTCGCAGGCGCGCCGGTAGTGGTCCTCGGTCATGAACGGCAGCGCCGCCTGTGGCATCGACAGCGAGCCCATTCCGCCGGTGCCCGGCCCCTCGTCCCCGTCGAAGCGGTAGGGGTAGTCATAGGTCGAGGGCGGAAACACGACTGTGCGCCCGTCGCTGATCGCCTGGATCGTGAACTCGGCGCCCGTCACCTTCTCCTCGACCAGCACAGCTTCGCCCCCGGAGAGCAGCGACCCGGCGTACTCCTCGGCGGCGCGATGGTTTGCCAGGTGGGGGCCCATGACCTTCACCCCCTTGCCGCCGGTGAGGCCCGCGGGCTTGACCGCGACGGGCGTCTCGCCGAAGTGCTCGAACGCCCCCCGGAGCTCACCGGAAGTGTTCACGATCCGCAGCCTCGGAACCGACTCGGGCGCCACCTCGGCCAGCAGGGAGCGGGCGAACACCTTGTTCCACTCGATCTCGGCCCCCGCCCTGGTGGGGCCGACGGCGCTCGTCCCCTGGGCCAGCAGCGCGTCGACCACTCCCGCCGCCAGCGGCTCGTCGGAGCTGACCATCGCGATGTCGACCTCCCGTGAGCGGGCGAAGGCGGCCACCGCGGCGGCGTCACAGACGTCGCCGAGCGCGTGACTGCCACCGGACGCGGCCGCCCGCTCGACGATCGTCGGGTTCTTGTGCCCGAGGAAGGCGTGCAGCTCGCTGTGCTGCGCCATCCGGGTGGCGAGGGCGCTCTCGCGTCCGCCGTGGCCGACTATCAGGGTGCGCACCCGGCGCAGTCTATGTAGCGGGTTCGGCGGGTTCCGGTTCCTGGGCCGAGTTGCGCTTGGTGTGGCTCTTGGAGCGCTTGAGCTTTTCCCGTTCGCGCTTTTTCAGTTCCCGCTGCCTGCGGCTTTCGGCCTGCTTCTTGGTCTGTTCGCGTTCGCGCTGATGCTGGGCCGCGGTGCGGGAGCGTTCGAGTTCGCGCTTCTTCCGTTCCCGCATCCGTTCGTGTTCGGAGGCCTTGTGTTCGCGTTCGGCGTGCTTGCGTCCCTTTTCGCGTTCCTTGCGTTCCTGGAGGCGCGTCCGTGCCTGTTCTTCGTGGATCTGTTCGCGCTCGTGCTGGGTCAGTTTTTCCTTGGTGTGGACTTCGGGGGATTCTTCAGGGATGCCCCCCGAGGTGCCTTCCGGATTGCCCTGGGGGTGGCCTTCCTTGTGCGAGGGCCCGCCTTCTCCCTGCGGGTGCCCACGCTTGCCGGTGCCGCTCGTTTCGCCTTCGACGCCTTCGGACTGGGTCGAGGCCGCCGCCCCGGTGGCCCCGCCGGGCTGGTGCTGGCCCCTCTGCGCCGCCCCGTGCTGGCCGCGCTGGGCAGCGGCGCCACCCGCGCCCGCGCCCGCGCCGGCCACGGCCACCGAGGTGCCGGCCACGTGGTGGGCCGCCTGTCCGGGCCCGTGCCCGCCGGAGCCGTCATCGGACCCGGAGGCCCCGGGACCGCCGCCGGCCCCATAACCACCGTTGCCACCTGCCCCGCCGGCGCCACCTTCGATCCCGCCCAGCGGGGGAACGCCGGCGCCGCCCGGGGGCTGTCCGCCGGAGAGGTTGCCCGAGCCGCCGCCGATCGAGCCTCCGCCGCCGCGGGCGGTGGCGCCGGTGGCCGATTCTTCTTCGCCCAGCAGCGGCAGCCAGGCCGGCTTGGCCACCAGCATCACCCCGGCGCCGGAATGGTGCACGGAGGGCGTGCTGAGGACGGGGGCGCCGAGCCCGGTGGACAGGCCGAGCAACGCGGCACCGGCCGCGACCTTGACGGCGATCGCCTTGATCGGTCCGCCGGCGACGATCGCCGCGCCGGCGACGGTGCCGCCGAGGGTGGTCCCGCCGGCGTAGGTGAGTTGTTCGGTGCCGGCACCGGAGAGCGCGTCCTGCAGCGCCCGCAGCTTCAGGGTGAACCACGGCAGCAGCGGCAGGAAGGCCCCCGCCCCGCGACGACGGCGGACGCCGTCGGCGTAGGTGCGGCAGTCGGGGCACGCGCGGACGTGGCGACGGAGCTTCCCTTTCAGCAGCGCGGCCCCACGGGCGGAAGCGAGCTCCTCGCGGATCTCGCTGCAGTCGGCGTCGCGGGCGGTGCGTTCGGAGATGAGGCTCGAGCGAGCCTGGTAGACGAGCGCCTTGACCTGTTCGGGGCGGACGCCGAGGACCTCGGCGACCTCGGCCTGGCTGAGGCCGTGGAGCTCGGCGAGCACCATCGCCGCCCGCTGGCGCTCCGGCAGCTCCCGCACGCCGGCCAGCGTCTGGCGGATCTCCTCCCGCACCTCGAGCTCGTGGAAGGGGTCGCCGGTGCCGGGGTCGGCCGCGAGGGGAGCCTCGCCGCCGAGCTCGACGGTCGGGCGTCGGCGGCGGAGGATGCTGAGGCATTGGTTGCGGGCGATCGTGAACAGCCACGGGCGCAACGCGACGGGCCGCTCGTCCGTGAGCAGGGCACGGTAGGCGGAGGCGAAGGTGACCTGCAGCGCTTCTTCGGCGTCGGCTCTCGAGCCGAGCATGTAGAGGCAGAAGGAGAGCAGTTCTCGCCGGTGGCGCTCGTACAGGGCTTCGAACGCGGCCGCGTCTTTCCGGCGGATCGAACCGACCAGCTCCTCGTCTGACGCGAGCGCGTGTTGAGCGGCCGTGCTCGGAGATATGGGTCGAACCCTGGTTGCCAACAAACTCCCCTTCCTAGGCCCCGTTGCGGCAACAAGAATCTACCCCTACGCAGGCCCGATCTCAAGCGGAACAAGAATCTGCGTCCCCCCCCAACCTTTTTTCGGGGTCGGCGTTCTAAGGGGCAAATGCAGGATCAGGTGACGAACAGATCGGGCAGTGGAAGCCTGCGGCCGGCCACTTCGGAGGCGCCGCAGACCGCCAACGCGGGCATCAGCGAGGGCAACGTCCTGCTGCACGCCCGTGCCGTGGCGGCGATGAAGGCGGGGGAGGTCCCCGCTGAGATCCTCGCGCCCGGCTTCTACATGCGCAATTGCGCGAGCTCCGTCTCCGACTACACGTACCGAGGGGAGTCGGGGTGGCGGGACTGGATGGAGGACCTGTTCGAAGAGTTCGTCGGCAAGCCCCGTTATGAGCTCGAGCAGATCGTCGCCACCGGCGACGACTTCGTGATCGCCGAATACTGCATCCGTGGCCGGAGCGCGCGTTCGGGCGAGCCGCTGGCGTTCAGGTGGTCTGGAGTCACCTGGTTCGCAGACGGTGCCGTGACGCGGGTGGCCGGCTACGCCTCGAGAAGCGAGGCCCTCGAGGCGATGGGCGCCGAGAACGTGGCGCAGGAGGGGTCGTCCGTCCTGCCGGCCGAGCTGCTCGGCATGCAGGACGGGGCGGCGGCACCTCATCCCGGCCACGACGAGCCAGGCGGAAGGCCCAGGTCGAAGGCCGCTCGCCGGTTCAAGCGGGATGGGGACGTGAGGGAGGGCCCTCGCGGCGACCGGGAGATGACTCGCAATTAGCGAGCACGCGCGCTCAGGTGCCCCCACCTGGAGCTCCCGGTCGCCGCGGGTGTTTCCGCGGCGTGGGTGCAAGCTCCGCCGGCGGCGGCTGAGGCTGCGCGCGCCCCGGCGCGCGTCCTGCCGGCCGCACTCGCCGCGTCCGGTCGGCGAGGCGGCACAGGCGAGGATGATGCTCGGCGGCTTCCTGCTCGCCGACGACGTCCTGATCGTGCCGGTCCGTTTGGCCCATCGCAACGGCGGGGGCAGCTCCGTCGACGCCGCCTACGTGTTCCGCTTCGCGGACGGGATGATCGTCTCGCTGACGGAGTACCGCACCGTCGAGGACGCGGTGCGGGGCGCCCGCCTGGCTCGCTGAGCGCCGCATCCCCGTCCCGCCGAGCGGCGGCATTCGCGAAGACCCGGTGCCGGCGGCGTGGGCGTAGACTCACGCGCCATGGCACTGATCCACACCTGCTACCGCATCACCGACATCGACCGCTCGGTGGCCTTCTACAACGCTCTCGGCTTCCAGGAGATCGGCCGTATCCCGATCCGCGACGAGGCGGTCAACGTGTTCATGAACCAGCCCGGCGACGGTGACATGCCGCGGCTGGAGCTGACCTACAACTTCGGCGTCGACCACTACGAGCTCGGCAGCGGCTACGGCCACATCGCGATCACCTCCGATGATCTCGACGGCACCCTCGGGCGCCTGGCCGACCAGGGGATCGAGCCCGAGAAGCCCCCCTACTCCGTCAGAGAGGGAGGCTCGAGGCTGTGCTTCGTCCAGGACCCCGACGGATATCGAATCGAGATACTTGAGATGCCGACGCCGGAGCAGACGCAGCGCTAGTAGGTGGGCGCCGTGTCATGAGTCGCGACGCGGCACCCGCCGGAACGGCCCACGGCGAGCACCGTTGGGACTTCGTGTTCGCGGCGCTGTATGACCGCATGATGCGCCGTGGCGAGGAAGGCAGCATGGGTAGGCGCCGAAGTGAGCTCCTCGCGAAGGCACACGGCCGCACGCTCGAGATCGGCGCCGGCACGGGCGCCAACCTCCGCTACTACCCGGACGCCGTGGAGGAGCTCCTCCTCGCAGAGCCATTCGAGCCGATGCGCCGCCGGATGGAGCGCAAGCTCAGGGAAAGCGGCAGGTCGTCGAGCATGCTCGACGCGTCGGCCGAAGCGATCCCGCTGGAGGAGGAGTCGGTCGACACGGTTGTCTCCACGCTGGTGCTGTGCACCGTCGACTTCCCGGACCTCGCGCTGACCGAGGTCGCACGCGTTCTGCGCCCGGGCGGGCAGTTCCTGTTCATCGAGCACGTGCGATCGCGCTCGCCGCGCACGGCCGGCTGGCAGGATCGGCTGGAGGCCCCGTGGCGTCACTTCGGCGCGGGCTGTCGCTGCAATCGCGACACGGTCGCCTCGATCGCAGCCGCAGGCTTCTCGACGGAGCACGAGGAGGAGCATTGGAAGGGCGTCCCGCCGATCGTGGCGTCGCTCGTCGTCGGGCGGGCCGTAAAGGGAGCAGCGACATGAGCGGGGCCGGCGAGAGGGAGGCGCGGCTCCGCGCGATGTTCGCGCGCTTGAATGACATCCGGGACCGCGTTCGAGGACCTGCAGCATCGAGATCCGCGAGTACATGACGAAGGACGAAGCGCTCCGATCGCTGGGGTCCTCCGTCGAGCGATAGGTCGCCGTCGTCGCTTGACGGCGTGATCTCCTGGAAGGACCCGGACGGCTACCGGATCGAGATTTTCGAGATGCGCGCTTAGCGTTCAGCGCGAGTCGGTTCCGTGAATCTACGGCCGAAGCCGTCGTAGCCATCCCATGCCGCCAGCCATCCCTGCCAGCCCCCCACCATGCCGCTCACGCCTTTCCGCGCGCCGGCTTCGGGACCACCGGCGAACACGAAGTCGATCTCCGAATCCGCCCAGCCGACCGAGGCGAAGTCGCCCCGCTCCCAGGCCGCGAAGATGGAGCGGACGAGAGCCACGTTCGCCGAGGGCATCATCGAAGTTTCCCACCCGCCAAAGCGCGTGCTTCCCAGGTCTAACCGAGGGTCTGTCCTTGCCGTTTTTCAGCTTCTACAGGCGCCCGATGTGTCGACACCCGCGCCAGGCAGGGGCACAACGACGGGCTGCCAACTGGCGAAGCTGCGGATCGCGCATCAGGGTCCAGCGCGGCCCGCAGCCCGGATCAGCGCACGCGTGTGAGCAGGCCCGAGCTCTCGGTGCCTTCGGCCGGTACATAGAGGTCGAGCACCTGCTTGGACCCTTCCCGCCACAAGCAGTCGACCCCGCCGGCAGTGCAGCTCGCTTCCGGCGAAGCAATCCGGTTGTAGTGGTGATAGCCGTTGGAGATGCTCTCCAGTGCGAGCGTGCCATAGCAGGTCGGGCTCAGTTTCCACGTGCCGTTCCGCTCGCGCGGGGCGACGGTCAGGGTCAGCTGTTCGCCGCTCGACTCCAAAGTTCCCGACCAGGTGCCCACGAGTCGCGTGGGGGCCTTCTTGGCGTTCGCTCCGGGGACGATCGCCAAGAGGCTGGTCACGCTCAGGACGGCCGCGAGGACGATCACGTAGCGCACGGGCCGACCATATATCACCGTCGCCGACGTAGGCGTAAACGCCGGCGCCTCCGAGGGCGGCCGTCCGCTTGAAAACGGCTACTTGGCCTCTTGCTTGGCGGCCGCGGCCGGTGCGGCGGTTTGCTGCTCCACGTTCGCACCGTCCGTCCTGGCAGCTGGTGACGCTTCTACGTGACCGCGCGCCGTCCGCGGACTCTGCTCCTCGATGCGGGAGCACAGGCGTTCTTCACGGTCGCCAAAATAGCCTGCAACGAATCGGCGCGTCCGTCGACTCGAATTCGCGTGTCGCTCCCCGGCGGAGGCTCCGCGACGATGGCGATGTCGCCGGAAGATCGCCTCGGATATTGCCCTGGTACCGGCCCGAGGGCGGGGGCCCAAGCCCGTGCGGGCGATCACCCCACCGTCTCGCCGATCGTCGCCATCCCCGTCGAAACAGCCGGCCATCCCAATGCCTGACACGCGCGCGATTGGCGATCGGTATCTTCCCCTGCCCGCTAAGCCGCATCACCACGAGCGCGCGCTCTTCGTCCAGGGGTCATCGTGTTCGAGTACGGTCACCGTCCGCGTGGGCCAACCGAGGGAGAGCCATGAGTGAGCAGAACGTCGAGTTCGTCGAGGGCATCTACGGGGCGTTCGCCCGCGGCGATGTGCCGGCGGTGCTCGGAGCATTCGCCGACGACATCGAATGGTTCGAGGCCGAGGGGTTGCCATACGGCGGCCTGTACCGCGGCCCCGAGGCCGTGGCGGAGAACGTCTTCGGACCGATCACAGAGGACGTTGAGGGCTTCGCGATCACACCCGAGGAAGTCATTGGATCCGGCGCAACCGTCGCGGCAGTCGTCCGCTACACGGGCACCGGCAAAGCAACCGGCAAGGCGCTGGACGTGCCGGTGGTTCACGTCTGGGAGATCCGCGACGGCAAGCTGGCGCGCTTCCGCCAGTTCATCGACACGGTCAAGTTCGCAGAGGTCGTCCCGGCGGTCTAGCGACGGCCGCGCGGGGCGCAAGGGCCGCCCCGCCCCGCCGCAGGCAGAATCAGATCTCGTGAAGGTCGAGATGTTCAACGCAGGCTGGATTTCGAGCTCCGCCGCCGTGTGGCGGCAGGGGGAAGATCCCGAGCGGCGGATCCGGTTCCCGGTACCGGTGTTCCTGATCGAGACCGACTGCGAGCGGATCCTCATCGACAGCGGCCTCCACCCCGACGCGGCGGCCGACCCCGTCGGACACTACGGTCGCCCGGAGGCGGGCCTGTTCGAGCTCGAGCTCGAGCAGCCCATCACCGAGCAGGTGGACGTGGACACGCTCACCCGAGTGGTCCTCACGCACCTCCACTTCGACCACGCCGGCGCGCTGACGCTCCTGCCCTCCTCGATCCCGATCGTCGTCCAGCGACGGGAATGGGAGTCCCGCCACGATCGCGAGGTGGTCAAGCGGAACTTCTTCTACCCGCGCGACTACGACCTGGACGACCGCACGATCGTGCTCGTCGACGGCGACCACGACCTCCTCGGCGACGGGTCGATCGAGCTGCTGCTGACGCCCGGCCACACCCCGGGTCACCAGTCGATCCGAGTCGGGGACCAGCTCGTGATCGGGGTCGACGTGGCGCATTTCGCCTCCACCTTCGACGACCACCGCTTCCCGGCCTTCGGCGACGACTTCAACGCACAGGCGAACTCGGCCGACCGCCTTCGCCGCCTACGGGACGGGGGCGTTCAGGTGCTGCCGGGTCACGACCCCGAGGTCCTCCACCCCGGGCCGGTGACCGCTTGAGGAGCTGGTGCTCGACTTCCGGCCCCCCGCCGGGGGCTGTCAGCCGTCTCCCGCTTGGCCTCCCCGCAGGGCCGCCAGGGCGTTGCTCGTGCGCAGCAGCTCGTCGAGCGGCGCCTGTGCCGTCTGGTCCTCGTTGGGCTGCAGCACGCCGTCGTCGTCGATGAGCCTGGCGAGGAAGGGGATCGTGATGGCCTCGGCGACCGGATAGAGCCGCAGCGCGGTCAGGGCGCCTTCAGCGCCGCCGCGGCACGGGAGCCAGCAGAGACGCCTCCGTAGGAGATCTCGCTCCATTGGAAACGTGGTGAGGCGCGGTACGCTCCCCGCGAGCGATGGCGGACACGGGCAAGATCGCCAAGAACCTGGAGCGATTCGCGCAGGCGGTCGCGGCCCACGACCGCGAGAACCCGACCCACACCGCCTACGGCATCGGCCTGGCCCACTTCGACCTCGAGCGGCTCGGGTTCGAGGAGGGCGAGGAGATCCTCCCCGGTATCACGATCCACGCCGACGGCGGCGTCACCGGGAACTTCCGGGTGCTATGCGACGGCGAGCACGAGGACGCCCAGGAGGCCGAGGAGCGGGAGGTCGTGGATGCGATCGCCACGCAGGCGATCCCCGTCTACGCGCCTCCACCCCGCAGCGGCGAGGACCGCTGAGGGCGCCCCGCCCGCAGTCGGGGAGATCGACGTAGGGCGCCCCGCCCTCAGTCGGGGAGATCGACGGCGGTCCCGCTCCCGGCCGCGATCCGGGTCCGGATCATCTTCACCAGCGCTTCGATCGTCGGGCACGACAGCCCGTGACGGGCCGCCGCTCGTAGGACCGCGCCCGGGATCGCGTCCAGCTCCGGTTCGCGCCCGGCGGCGATGTCGCGCTGCATCGAGCTCCCCAGCGTGTCGTGGGCTCGCTCGAGCTCCTGCACGGCCCGCTCGGCGAGGACCTCGGAGGCTCCTTCGGCCTGGGCCACGGCGCAGCCCTCCTCGATCGCCCCCACCAGCTCGGCCCGCAGCCGCGGAGTGGAGCGGATCTCTCCCAGGAGCTTGTCGTGTGCGCTGGTCGTGCAAGCCAGCGCGTTGAGCCTGACGAGCTTGGACCACATCACCTCGGCCTCGGAGCGGTCGGTGATCGGGTAGCCGAGACGTACCGGGAAGCCCGCTCGCTCGAGCTCGTCCCCGAGCGCCTGGAGGGCGGCGCCGCGGGAGGGATCGCGGGCGGCCATGTCGATCAGCAGGAACGGGCTCGAGTGCACGATCACGCCTGCCTCGGGACGGTCCGATTCGACCCTGATGGCACCGGCGAGCACGCTACGGGGACCGAACCGCCGGCGCAGCACGGCTAGGTGGTCGAGCCCGTTGAGCAGGGGCAACACGAGGCCCGGCTCGCCGATCGACGCCACCCGCTCCAGCGCCTGCTCGAGGCCCACCGACTTGGTGGCCACGATCAGCACGTCGGGGGTCTCGACCGCGTTCGCGAGGGCGCCCGGTCGCGCGAGGAACTCGCCCATCCGCACGCTGCTCACGCGCAGGCCGTGCTTGTTGATCGCCTCCGCCGTGTCCGGCCGGGCGATCACCGTGACGTCGTCTCCCAGACGCCACAGCGCAGCCGCCACCAGCCCGCCCACGCCCCCCGGTCCGAGCACCGCGAACCTCATCGGCCGATCTCCACGGTCATCGGGGCCGCCGCTCGCGTCATCGTGGAGCCTCGATCAGCACCCCGGGGTTCATCACGCCCGCCGGATCGAGCGCCGCCTTCGCGCCCCGCAGCGCCTCGGCGAAGGGATCGGGGCGCTGGCGGTCATACCAGCGGCGGTGGTCGCGGCCGACGGCATGGTGGTGGGTGATGGTCCCCCCCTCGCGGAGGATCGCGTCGCTGACCGCCTCCTTGACCTGCCCCCACTGCTCGACCTCCCCGCCGCGGCTGGCGGGGGCGATCACGGTGAAGTAGGGCGCGGGTCCGTCCGGGTACACGTGCGTGAAGCGGCAGTTCACCCTGGCACTACCCCGTCCGCTCTCCGGGAGGGCCTCCAGGGCCGCCCGCGTGACCCGTTCGTGAAGGGCCGGGAAGCGCTCCCACGTGATCGCCGTCTCGAAGGTCTCGGCCAGGACCCCGGCCGCGACCATCACGTCCCGCAGGTAGGGCATCGCCAGGAACGACTCCCGCCAGCTGGCCACCGGGTCGGCGCCGGGCGGCCCGTCGCCGGCCCCTTCACCGTCCTCGCCGGCGCGGCGGCGGACACCGGAGGAGCTCTCGCCGTCGGCCGTCCGACCGCCGTGTTCGGCGCACACCGCCAGCGCCCGCCCGATCGCGTCCTCGACCGGCGCGTCGACCGACTCGAATCCCAGGACGAGCAGCGAGTCGGTGCCCTCGCGGGCCATCATCAGGGACGTCTCGCCGCCGTCGAGCAGACGGCAGTTGGCGGGATGCAGACCCGCCTGCGAGATCGCCCGCACGGCCTCCGCGCCATCGGCGAAGCTCCCAAAGCGGACCCCTCGCGAGCTGCGGTGACGGGGCCGGCGTTGAACCCGCACCCATGCACGGGTGATGACCGCCAGCGCGCCCTCCGAGCCGGCCAGCATCCGATCGGGGCTGATCCCGGCGCCCGAGCCGGGCAGGCGTCGCGACTCCCACACGCCGGTCGGGGTGATCGCCCGGACCGACTCCACCAGGTCCTCGATGTGCGTCCACAGCGTCGCGAAGTGGCCACCGGCACGGGTCGCGATCCATCCCCCGAGCGTGGAGTACTCGAACGACTGGGGGAAGTGGCGCAGGGTGAGATCGCGCTCGCGCAGCTGGTCCTCGAGGCTCGGGCCCAGCGCGCCCGCTTCGATCAGGGCGGAGGAGGAGACCTCGTCGACCTCCACCACCCGGTCGAGCTCCCCGAGGTCGACCGAGACGGCCCCGTTGTAACGATCGCCCACGGCCGGCGTGACGCCCCCGACGACCGAGGTTCCTCCCCCGTAGGGGATCGCCGCCACGCCCTCGGCCGAGCACCATTCGAGCACCGTCTCGAGCTCGATCTCGTCCCGGGGGCGGGCGACGAAGTCGGGGGGATGCTCGAAGTGCCCGCGGAACCCCAGGACGACGTCGCAGTAGGACTTCCCCAGCGCGTGGGAAGCCCGCGAGTGGGTGTCCGCGGCGCTGAAGGGGGCGAGCCGGTCGGGTATCCGCACGCGGGGATCCGCCAGCCTCAGCTGCTCGAGGCCCACCGGCTGCTCGACCTCCTCGAGCTCGTAGCCGAGCCGCTCGCAGACGACCTTCGCGGTCGCCCCCAAATCCTCCGCCGGCGGCTGCTGGTCCTCGTAGCCCCAGCCCCAGTGCTTGCGGCGTCGATCCATCGGCAGCCCGAGTCTATGCTGCCAGCATGGCCACCGGGGAGCCACCACAGGAGCACCCGCCGACAGCCGGCGCCGACAGCGTTCCACAGGTGCTGGCCCGCGGACCGTGGGAGATCGAGCGCATCAGCGCGCGCTGGCTGGAGAGCTCCTTCGAGCCCAGCGACGAGCAGTGCAAGGCCGCCGACGCGGCGATCCGAGCGCTGCGCGACCGCGGCTCCCCGAGCCACGACGGGGTGGCGGCCCGGCTCGTCGACTACCGCGCCTCCGACCACGGCATCGAGATGGAGCTCCAGCCTCAGCGGTGGGCGCTCAGGCTGGTGGATGGCGACGCATCCCTCAGCGTGGCCGCCCTCTGCGTGACCCGGGCCTCGGACGGGCGTTGGCTCGCCGGCCGGCGAGCCCCGTGGGTGGCGTCGTGGGCCGGGCGCTGGGCGCTGGGTGCCGGGGGAGCGGTGGACCTGAACGAGAACCCCGCCCACACACTCGTGCGTGAGCTGCAGGAGGAGTGGGGCGTGGAGCCCGAGCGCGTCCGCGGCGAGGCCCTCATCAAGCTCCCTCACGGCCTTGTCATGTTCGTCGGCCAGGCGTGGCTGGCCGAGGGCGTGGACCGGGAGGTCCGTCCCGACGAGGAGCACGACGAGTTCCAGTGGTGGCCAGGAGAGATCGAGGACTGGCCCGCCGAGGCCGGCGAGGCCCTCCCGCGGATGGCGAGCTGGCTGTCTCGGTGAACACCGCCCTGCGGTCCGGTGTCGGGCCGCTGACGTTCACGAGGCTGAAGTGGACGTCGTTCGCGCACTCGTGCATCTACACGGCGCTGCTGATCAGCGCCTTCGCCGCCGGCAAGCCGGAACCACTGACGTTCATCCTCGGGTGGACCCACGGGGTGCTCTGGATCGTGATGTCCCTGCTCTGCATCACCGCCGCCCGCCTGCGTGTCGTCTCGATGCGCCTCGCCGTCGCAGTCGCCGTCCTGGGGGGGGTCGGACCCTTCTTCGGCTCGATCCAGTTCGTCCGCGAGCAACGCGAAAGGGAGGCTCCGGCCACGCCTCTCCGATGACCGGTCACCCGCTGAGCGGGCCCTCGGGGCGGCGGCCCGGCCTCTCCCGACGGGCGCGCGTGGAGATGTGAAGTTCCTCCCGCAACGGCCTGTTTGCGCACGCTAGAGTGCACAACAGATGGCCACTGGCACCACGGGAGTGCGAACTGTAGATGTTGTAACCCCGGCAGCGGGGGAGTCGGTGACCGAGGGGACGGTCCTCGAATGGCACGTCAAGGTCGGGGATCCGATCAAGCAGGACCAGACGATCGTCGAGATCTCCACCGACAAGGTGGACGTCGAGATTCCCGCTCCGGCCACCGGCACCGTCAGCGAGCTGTTGGTCGCGGAGGGCGACACGGTCACGGTCGGCCAGGTGATCGCCCGCATCTCGGTCGAGGGCGACTCCAACGGCGCCGGTGGCGCCAAGCCGCCGCGGTCGACCAATGGGGCCGGCGCCGACGGCGCCACCGAGACGTCAGAGCCTGACGACGCGACGCCGACGGCAGCGGCCCCGGCCGCAGCCCAGACGCCGCCGCCACCGAGTGCGGGCGTGACCACGCCGCCAGCGAGTGCGGGCGTGACCACGCCGGCAGCGGGTGCGGGCGCCGAGACGAGCGTCCCCCGGGCCGCCGCCGGGGAGCTGGTCGACGTGGTGACCCCCGCCGCCGGAGAGTCCGTCAGCGAGGGAACCATCCTCGAGTGGCGGGTCAAGGTCGGCCAGCCGATCAGGCAGGACGAGACGGTCGTCGAGATCTCCACGGACAAGGTCGATGTCGAGCTCCCCTCTCCGGCATCGGGGGTCCTTGCCGAGATCCTCGTGGCCGAGGGCGAGACCGTCACCGTCGGCCAGGTGATCGCCCGTATCGCCCCCGGCAGCCAGGACGCAAGCAGCGAGGGGCCGTCGGCTCCGGCCCCGGGTGCCTCGACGCCGGACGGAGCCGTGGGCGCGGGCCCCGTGGCGACGCCCGCGGCAAGCCCCCCGGCCCCCGCCGCCGAGGCACCGTCCGGGGTGAAGGTCTCACCGGTTGCCGCCCGCGCCGCCGCCGCCGCCGGGGTGGACCTCGAGCGCCTGTCCGGCAGCGGACCGGCGGGACGGATCACCAAGTCCGACGTGCTCGCCGCCGCCGAGGGCACGGGCAACGGCTCGGCCACCGCGCCCGCGCCGCCCGCCGCCGAGGAGCAGAGCACCAAGCCCCTGCGGGGTGGCGCCGCGGCGCTGGCCCGCTACATGACCCAGTCGCTGTCGATCCCGACCGCCACGAGCTTCAGGACGCTGCCCGTGACGATCCTCGACGCCCGCCGTCAGGAGCTCAAGGCAGCCGGCCACCGGGTCTCCTTCACCCACCTGATCGGCTACGCGATCGCCCGGGCGGGCGAAGAGATGCCGGTCATGCGCGACCACTACGTCGAGGTCGAGAACAAGCCCAACCGGGTGCGCGACGGCCACGTGAACCTCGGGATCGCCGTCGACGTCGAGAAGGCCGACGGCACGCGGACGCTGATGGTGCCGGTGATACTCGAAGCCAGCCGACTGCCGTTCGACCGCTTCGTGGAGGCCTACGACGCGGTCATCGAGAAGGCCCGCACCAACCGTCTGGCGCCCGACGACCTGGTGGGGGCGAACATCACGCTCACCAACCCGGGGGGCCTCGGTACGGTCGCCTCCGTCCCCCGGCTGATGACGGGGCAGGGCACGATCGTGGCCAGTGGCTCGATCGGATACCCGGTGGGCCTGCAGCAGATCGGCGAGATGATCGGGGCCGAGAAGGTCGTCACGATGACCTCCACCTACGACCACCGCATCATCCAGGGCGCGGAGTCGGGACGCTTCCTGGGACTGATCGAGGAACTGCTCCGGGGCGAGCACGACTTCTACCGGCAGGTGTTCGCCGCGCTCTCGGTCGAGCTCGGCCCTCCCCCTCCGCTGCCGGCCCCCGCGGCCGCCGCGGCCGCCGCCAGGGCAACCGGCGCCGAGCCGGTCCCGGAGTCGGACCTGCTGGACGCGGTCCACGCCGCCACCATCTACGTCACCCGCGTACGCAGCCACGGCCACCTCGCCGCCCACCTCGATCCGCTCGGCAGCGAGCCCGAGGGCGACCCGGGCCTGGACCCGCAGGCGCTGGGGCTGACGCCGGAGATCCAGGCGAGGCTCCCCGCCGCGATCTTCCAGATGTACGTCCCGGGTGCGACGCTCGCGGACGCGCTTCCCCACCTCATCGAGACCTACTGCGGCACGATCGCCTACGAGGTCGAGCACATCGCCTCGCACCGACAGCGGGTGTGGCTGCGCGAGCACATCGAGTCGGGGGCCTTCCGCCACGAGCTCACCAGCGAGGAGCGGATGACACTGCTCAAACGCCTGGTGGAGGTGGACGCGCTCGAGCGCTTCATGCACAAGGCCTACCTCGGCCAGCATCAGTTCTCGATCGAGGGCCTCGACATGACGGTGCCGATGCTCGACGAGCTGATCCAGCTGGCCGCCGCCCACGGCGGCCAGGAGGTCGTGATCGGGATGGCCCACCGTGGCCGGCTCAACGTGCTCGCCCACAACCTCGGCCGTGCCTACGACACGATCTTCGCCGAGTTCGAGGGGGCCTCGACGCTCGAGGCCGTAACCACGATCCCCCAGGGGGGCACCGGCGACGTCAAGTACCACCACGGGACCGAAGGCACCTATCAGCTCCCCGATGGCGGCATGATCCGGGTCAACCTCGAGTCCAACCCGAGCCACCTCGAGTACGTCTCGCCGGTGGTCGAGGGCGCCACGCGGGCGGCCCAGACCTCACGTCAAGGGCCCCACGCCCACCAGGACACGAACGCCGCGATGCCGGTCGTGATCCACGGCGACGCGTCCTTCCCCGCCCAGGGCGTCGTGTCGGAGACCCTCAACCTGCAGGCGCTGGACGGCTACAAGGTCGGCGGCACCGTCCACATCATCACCAACAACCAGATCGGCTTCACGACCGACCCCGACGACGCCCGCTCCACCCGCTGGGCCTCCGACCTGGCGAAGGGCTTCGACGTCCCGATCATCCACGTCAACGCCGACGACGTTCCGGCCTGCATCAGCGCGGTGCGTCTGGCGTTCGCCTTCCGGCGGGAGTTCGGCCACGACGTCCTGATCGACCTCATCGGCTACCGCCGTTTCGGCCACAACGAGTCCGACGAGCCCGCCTACACGCAGCCCGAGATGTACGCGAAGATCAAGAACAAGAAGCGCGTCGCCGAGCTGTGGTCGGACAGGCTGGTGGCCGAAGGCGTCATTCCCCGCGAGGAGGTCGACAGCCAGGCCCAGGAGGTGTGGGACAACCTCACGAACCTCCACCAAGGGCTGAAGGCGAAGATCGCCGCCGCCGCCGAGGGCGAGGAGCACACCACCGGCGAGTACCAGCTCGACCGCTCGCCGAGCCCCGAAGTGGAGACCTCGCTGCCGGTCGACCGCCTCCGACATCTCGGCGAGGAGCTGCTGCGGGTGCCCGAGGGCTTCACCGTTCACCCCAAGCTGGTCAAACAGCTCGACCGCCGCCGGGAGGCGCTGGCCGGGGACCCGGCCGCGAAGGACATCGACTGGGCCCACGCCGAGGCGCTCGCGTTCGCCTCGCTGCTGACCGAGGGCACACCGGTCCGCCTCACCGGGCAGGACACCGAGCGGGGCACGTTCAGCCAGCGGCACATGGTCCTGCACGACGCCAAGAACGGCCAGACGGTGTGTCCGATCCAGAACCTCCCCGACGCCGAGGCGCCGCTGGAGCTGCACAACAGCCCCCTGTCGGAGCTCGCATGCCTCGGCTTCGAGTACGGCTACAGCCAGGAGGCTCCCGAGACGCTCGTGCTGTGGGAGGCCCAGTTCGGCGACTTCGTCAACTCCGCCCAGGTGATCATCGACCAGTTCATCGTCTCGGGCCTGGCCAAGTGGGGGCAGACCTCCCGCCTGACGCTGTTGCTGCCGCACGGCTACGAGGGCTCGGGTCCGGAGCACTCCTCGGCGCGCCTGGAGCGTTTCCTGCGCGCCGCGGCCGAGGGCAACATCCGTGTCGCCAGCCCCACGACCCCGGCCCAGTACTTCCACCTCCTGCGCCGTCAGGCGCGGATCGCCAAGCAGCGTCCGCTGGTGGTGATGACGCCGAAGTCGCTTCTGCGCCTACCCCAGGCCGCCAGCACGATCGATGACATGGCCGACGGCACCCGCTTCCAGCCGGTGATGGCCGAGCCGGGGGTGGAGAACGAGAAGGTCACCCGCCTGGTGCTGTGCACGGGCAAGATCTACTACGACCTCGTCGGCCAGCCCGAGCGGCCCCTGCACGTGGGGCTCGCGATCGGCCGGGTCGAGCTGCTGTATCCGTTCCCCGAACGTCAGATCCTCGAGCTGATCGACAGCTACCCGAACCTGAAGGAGATCCTCTGGGTCCAGGAGGAGCCGCGCAACATGGGCGCCCGCTCGCACATGTTCCCGAGGCTGATGCAGATCATGCCGGCGGAGATCCACTTCGGCTACGTCGGCCGCCCGGAGCGGGCGAGCCCGGGCGAGGGCTACCCCGCCGCCCACATGGCCGAACAGAACCGCATCCTCACCACCGCCATCGACCTGCGGGTCCCCATCTCCCAGTACCCCCGCAAGTCCCCGGGTGAGCGCTGATGGCAGCCCTGTGGCGACGTTTCAGGGCGATCATGGCCCAGCGCCGGCGCAAACGCCGCGGCTACTGACCAGTGCGGCACCCCCACAGTGGGGGACGGTCAGCTCGAGGTGGAAGCGGCGCCCCCCCTGCAGGTAGCTTGATGTACCTCTTCGGTGAGGGTGCTCAGCCTCTGGCTCAGGGTGTGGATCTGTTCGGTGAGGTCGGTGTTCTTGGTGAGTAGGTCGCTCTGGAACTGTGCCAGCTCGTCCCGGTGCTTTGCCGACGCTTCCTCGTTCGCCTTGTCGGTCCTGGTCTGGGCCTTCTGAGCGATGATCACGAGCGCACCCGTATAGAACGCGACGCCGGAGAAGATGAGGTTGAGCAGGATCCACGGCTCCGGGTCGAATTCGCCACCGTTGGCCAGAGCTTTGCCGGTGCTTTCGAGGTACTTGACGGCGCCGTTGATGAACACCCAGCCGAGGATGATCAGGGACCCGACCAGCACGAACTGCACGGTGCCCATGGCCGACGCGACGGCCTCGGCCATGCGCTCCATGAAGCTGCTTCCGCCGGCGTAGGGCGATGGGTGCTTGCCACCCCGCTGGTAGTGCATGTAGTGGCGCAGAGGATCCGTCTTGACCGGGTCCTGCTGCTCGTCCGCCGCTGCCATATCGCTTCCTTTCGGGTCGACGCTGTCGCTGTTGGCTTGCATCACTCGAAGATGACCACGATCTCGTTGTGCTGGTGAACGGCGTTCTTGATCTGGGCTCGAAGCGGCTCGAGCTTGGGTGACAGGTTGCGAATGAGTCGCGCCAGGCGTTGCGCCTGTGATTGGGCGCCGGGCGGGTAGAGCACGTGGACGCCGCTGCCCAGATTCGCGTTGATGTTCCCGATCTGCCCGAGCTGGACCCGTCCGGCCTTGAACTGGTCGGCGATCCGGTGGGCCTCGCCCGGGGTGCTGGTTGCGTTGAAGACCGCCACCGGGACGGAAGAGCCCGCCGGTGGCGAGGACGCGGACGAGTTGGCGTCGAGCAAGTAGACGGCAAGAATCGCGAGGAGTCCTACGACGGCCACAGAAATAGCAGCCCGGACGCTTCGCCGCCACCGTTTGGGTGTGCGATAGATGGTGGGTGCCGGCGGTTCACCCTGGTCGACGTTGGTGGCGGCGGCGAGCAGTGGGCGCTGCTGTGCGCCAAGAGCCATCGCCTGTGCGACCTGCCCACGCAGGCGGATCAGCTCGCGCTGGCGAGAGGCCAAGAGCACACCGAGGAGCGCCATTACACCGAGAGCCACAAAGCCGAGTGCGGCTGCCACCTTGGATGTCGTGCTCGTGGCAGCGACCGGCGGGGGCAGGTGGATGTTGCCCAGGGTCGGGATCGTCGGGGTCACTTGAGCGCTGCGTCGGCGTGGGCTGACGACGGGCACGGTCTGTGTTGCCATCGCGAGCATCTCGCGCGGCTGGACGCTGTTGGTGAGGGTGTTCTGGATCCAGTAGGCGGCGTCTCCTTCGTGCCACGCGATCGTCCTGATCTCTTCCCCCGCGTAGTACAGGCTGTAGGTGCGCGAGCCGATCTGGACGGTCTGACTCGGGTCGGCGAGCAGCGGCGGGTCGGTCCAGGTGCTTCCCTGCACGTCGTAGTATTCGCCCAGCCCTCCCCGGTCGATGACGATCACATAGGTCGGGTGGAGGTGGCCCTGCTCGTCGCGCACGTCGTAGTCGCGCAGCAGGTCCGGTTCGGCGTTCCCATCGGCGTCGCGCACCCTGGGATACTCCAGCGGGAACGGCAGCCGGGGCGCGGTCGAGCGTGCCTGTATGAGGGCTTCACCGGAGGTGGGCGTCAGGGGGAGTCTTGGAGCGCTGCGGTGGGTGTGGGGGCGTGGGCGGGCGGCGTTCACCGCGTGGTGTAGCTTCCGCGTCGGGATCGCCGAGGTGCCGTTGAGGAAGGACTGCACCGCTTCGTTGATCTGTTCGGGGCTGGCGGTGTCCACCGAAGGCAGCAGGGTGACGCGGAACGGCACCTGGCGCACTGGCTTGCCGGCCGATTCGACCAACAGCTCGAGGAGCTCCAGCACTTCTTCTTCACCGTGCAGGTCGGTTTCCATCGCCTTGCCCAGAATCTGCTCGAACTTTTCGCGGTTTTCGAACAGGGTCGCCCCGTACTCCGACTTGACTTCGAGCAGGAAGCGTTGGTCCCTGGCATCGCGAATCAGTGAGGTGCTTTCGTGGCGATTGGCGACGAATTCGAGTGCTTCCTGACCGCACAGCCGTTGATAGCCCGGCTGGAGGTTGATTTCGAAGTACTGTTCGCCGCCTGGTTCGTTGACGTGGTAGTAGCGCTTGTCGACGGTCATGTAGACGCAGCCCATTTCGTTGACGGCGCGGCTGAACTTCTTGAAGTTCGTCACGAACACGTGATTGATGACGGGAACGCCGAGCACGTGCTTGATGGTTTCGACCATGAGCTTGACGCCGCCGGAGCTGCCGCCGCCATCCTCGAAGCCGTAGGTGTATGCGGAGTTGATGCGATTCGTGATCACTTCCCCGTTGGGCGCGGTGAACGTGACCTGCAGCTCACGGGGGATCGAAAGCATCGAGATCGTCGGCTTGCTCGGGTCGATGCGCACGAGCAGCATCTCGTTGGAGTGCGGCAGGACCGCCCCTGACGGGTTGTCCTTCGGTGGGGGTCGTTCGTCGTTGCCGATCAGCAGCAGCGTCTCGGGCGCACCTCTGGTCGTCGGCGCGAGCACCTTCGGTGTGACCTTGACCGGCTTGTTCTCGCCAAGAGCTTCGACGACCCTGCTGACCTCGTTGCGGGCGATCGCATAGGTCGATCCGCCCGCGAGCAGGATGATCCCGGCCGCGGCGACCAGAACCCGCCTGGCCATCCACCAGGCTCGACGCGGCGGCTCGGGCAGCATCGCCCCCGGCGGAGCCCCACTGGGAGGCGACAATGGGGGTGGAGTTGCCACTGTGCTCAAACGCTCGGACAGAGTCCGTGGGTCATTGATCGAGGCCGGCCAGCGCGGGCCGGGGCGGTGACCGCGCGAGTCTGCACCGCCGTCAGTGGGCTCTCAGGATCTCGGCGTCTGCTGCACCTTGACACCGCGAGCCATGAAGCCATGGCTGCGCGCCGCGTGTGGTTTTTTCGATGCTAGCGGTGGGCCCGGTCGTGAGGTCGCAGTAGACGCGCCCGCCGTCAGGGCGCTCCGATGCCCGATCTGGCGGGAGGGTCGCCCGCACGCGGTCCCGGCGCTGGCGGGTATCCGCGGCCGGCAGCTACCTCCAGGGCCCCCCGCGCTAGCGGCCCTGCCACACCGGCTCGCGCTTCTCCTTGAAGGCGGCCGCCCCCTCCTTGGCGTCCTCGGAGGCGAACACGGGACCCGAGATGGCTCCCTGCTTGTCCCACATCTCAGTGGTGCTCCAGTCGAACTGCTCCTGGAGGATGCGCTTGGTCGCGATCAGCGCGAGCGGCCCGTTTCCGGCGATCCGCCCGGCCAGCTCCAAGGCGACGTCGAGCGCCGACCCGGGCTCGGCCAGGTGGTTGACGAGGCCGAACTCCTCGAACCGCTCGGCCGGCAGCGGGTCGCCCGTGAGGGCCAGCTCCATCACCACGTGGTAGGGCATCCGCTTCGGCATCCGCAGCAGCGCTCCCCCGGCCGCCACCAACGACCGTTTGGCCTCGGGGACACCGAGTTTGGCCCCTTTCGCAGCCACGATCAGATCGCACGCCAACGCGATCTCCATGCCGCCCGCCAGCGCGAACCCCTCGATCGCCGCGATCAGGGGCTTCTCGGCCGAGCGTTGGGCGATACCGGCGAATCCGCGGTCCTCGAACCAGGGCGACTCGCCCCGCACGAACGCCCCCAGGTCCATCCCGGCGCTGAAGAACCCGCCGGCTCCGGTGAGGACCCCGACCGACAGGCCCTCGTCGGAGTCGAGCTGCTCGAGTGCCCCCGCGACCCCGGCCGCGAGGGCGGCGTTGACGGCGTTGCGCACCGCGGGACGGTTGAGCGTGATCACCAGCACGTTCCCGCGCCGCTCGGTCAGAACCGGCTGCTCCTCACCGGCGTTGTTGTCTGTCATCGGGCTGCTCCTTGGTCGGGGCAGCGAAGCCTATCCGGGCACGGATCAGGCGGCGAACAGGCGCAGCTCGGGCTCCCGCTCGCCCCTCAGCACCCGCAGGTCGACCTCCACGCAGTCGATCCCCCGGGCCCCGGCGAGCACCCGCGCCTGCGGCCTGATCCGCTCGGCCGCCAACACGCCCCGGCAGGAGCCGAGGGCGGGGTCGTGGCGGATCCGCTCGAGGTACCGCGACAGCTGCTCGACCGCCTCGATGCCGGCCACCCGCTTGATCTCCACCGCCACCCACTGGTCCCCGACGTCGCGGCACATCAGGTCCACCGGCCCGATGTCCGTCGGCCACTCCCGCCTGATCAACCTGAAGCCCTCGCCGCAGTGCTGGGGCGCCTGTGCCAGCAGCTCCTGGAGCTCTCGCTCGACGCCCTCCTTCTCCAGTCCCGCGAGGGCATCGAGCTCGTGCTCGACGTCGCTGAGGACCTCGGCGATGATCAGCTCCAGACGCTCCTCGCCGCCACGGGCCCGGACGGTCAGTCGCGTCAACCGGCCGTCCTCGTGCTCCTCCTCCAGGACCGTCGGGGGCGCCATCCAGTTCAGCGGCTTCACGCTCGAGCCGCCGCCGTCGGACCAGACCATGAAGGTGCCATCCGGCTTGACCATCAGCAGCCTCACCGCCTCGGGCAGGACCGTGCTCAGCCGTCCGTCGTAGGAGACCTCGCAGCGGGCGACGATCAGGCGCACCGCGCGACCGTATCGCCCACGCCGGTCAGGCCTCCGGAGGTGTCTCGCCGGGCTCGGGTGGCGGTGGCGGCTCGTCGGCGGGGGCGACGGAGGGAGGCTGCTCACCCGCGGCGAGGGACGCTGGGGCGGCGGGCTCGGCGGGCGCCACCGCGGTCGCGGTCGTGGTCGCCGCGGTGGCGGCGGTCGCAGTCGTGGTCGCGGTCGGGGCCTGCCGGGAGGGGTGATCGCGGTCTGCGGCGCCGGCGTCGATGGCCTCGCGGAACTCGCGTACGCCCTCCCCCAGCCGGCGGGCGAGTTCGGGCAGCCGCCTGGGCCCGAGCACGAGCAGGGCGACGACCCCGATGAAGAGGAGATGGATGGGGTTCTCGATGCCCATCAGCCCTTCCAGGCTAGCGCCGGCGGGGTCCGGGCGCACCACCCGCACTCGGGGCCGAACGCCACCGTCACGATGCGGCGGTGACCGGGACGGGCGCCCCCGAGATGGCCGGGGTGGTCCTTACGCTCTCTGGCCGAGGTGGCCTACGAATCGCCAGCGCCGTCCCGCCGCCGTTACCCCCCGCCGGGTGTGCCGGAATCGACCTGGCCGGCGCGCCTGACGGTGATCGCCTCGATCGCCCTACAGCTGAGCCTGCCCGACCGCCTCGCCGTCGGCACCCGCTTTCTGCTGCCAGCACTCGAGGTCGTGCTGGTGGTGGGGTTGCTGGTGGCGACGCCGCGGACGCTCGAAGACCACCACGCGATCCGCCGCCGCGTGACCATCGGCCTGGTCGCGGTCGTGAGCTTCGCCAACGGGATCTCGCTGTACCTCCTGGCCCACAACCTGCTCCACAACAAGATCCCCCAGAACGGTCACGAGCTGATCGTGGCGGGACTGCTGATCTGGCTCACCAACTTCATGATCTTCGGGCTCTGGTACTGGGAGATCGACCGCGGCGGCCCGGGACGGCGAGCCGGGGGCGAAGACGGGCCGCCGGACTTCCTGTTCCCGCAGATGAACGACGACGCGATCTTCCCGCCCGCGTGGCGGCCGCGGTTCGTCGACTACCTGTACGTATCGCTGACCAACGCCGCCGCCTTCTCCCCCACCGACACGATGCCCCTCAGCCACACCGCCAAGATGGTGATGGGACTGCAGTCGATCATCTCGATCGTGACGATCGGGCTGATCATCTCGCGCGCCGTCAACATCCTCTAGGGGTGAGGCCCGAGCGGTTTCTTCACCTCGGTGAGGCCGGCTCGCGGCGACGTTCGCAAAATCCACTCCGACGTCGCTGCCGAATCTGCCGAATCGTGGGATACTGTGAAGTACGTCAAGGTTGGTTGGGGGCCACCCATCGACTGCCATATGGCGTCGGGCTCCTGCCATCGACAGGATGATCCATCCCTCCCTCCGCCACGGGCCCGGTCCAACCGGGCCCGTGGTTTGTCAACTTGCCGGGCGCGATCGCCGTCAGGCGTTCGGCGTGACGACGCCCTCCGCCGGTGCGGGAGTGCGGCCGGCCCGCGCGGGAGCGGGATGCAGGCAAACTCCGGCGACCTGCTCGACGACCTCGAAACCGAGCGATTCGTAGAGCCCCTGCGCGTGGTAGGAGGGGTCGGCGGCGATCACGAACCGGTCCACCGAATGGTGGCGCTCGCAGTGCCGGCACGCCTCCACCAGCAGCCGTGAACAGATCCCCCGGCGGCGCCGGTCCGCACGCGTGTCGACGGACTGAAAGCGCCCCAGCGAACCGCTCGCCACGATCCCGCAGCAGCCCACCACCTCCCGGCACCCGGGCTCGAGCGCTACGTACCACGAGCCCATGCCGGCGCAGAACAGCGCCCTCAGCTCGCCTATGCGCCGGCGGCTGAAGGAGCGCCGGCTCGCCTCCTGCGCCGGCTCCACTTCCGCCGAGGAGACCCAGATATCGACCACCTGCGCCCACAGCTCGGCCTCGGCTCCGGGCCGCGGGTCGAGCGCCGCGATCGTGACCTCGCGGCTCTCACGCGGGTGGGTTCGGACCGCCCCCGCGCGTGCCGTCAGGCCGACGGTCTGCTCGAGCTCGTAGGAACGGGCGACGAACTCGTCGCGGGCCTCGCCCAGGCCGCCGTCGATACGGTCCCACGCGAACGTCCTGTGGGCCACCCCGGCGGTGGGCGGGAACTCGTCCTCGAACAGCTGCTCCCAGCGCCGGGCGGCACCGGCGGCGGGAGCGTCGTCGAACAGCAGGAAGTTCCCCCAGTAATGCTCGGGGTTCTCCGGCGAGCGGACGACCAGGTATCCCTCGCGGCGCTCCACGACCCGTGCGCAAGGCAAGGTCTGGATGTCCGTGGCCCACACCAGCGATCGCGGCAGCCCGTCCGACCGGGACATCGGCCGCGCGTCAACCAGCGATCGAGGGCTCGAGCGCGAGTGCCTGGTCGACCAGCTCTCTGACGTCCTCGCCGGCTCCCAGGGACAACGCCTGCTCCAGCGCCCGTAGGGCGCCCTCGCGATCGGCCAGCCGTAGCTTCAGCCGTCCCAGGCGCTCCCACGCGCCCGCATCGCGGGGGCCCCGCTTGGCTGCCCGCTCGGCTGCCTCGGCCGCGAGGTCGATGGCTCCCATGTCTTCGTAGATGCGGGCCGCGAAGCGTTGCGGGGCGGGGCGCTTGGAGTCCACCCGGGCCCAGTCCCGGACCGCCCGGGCGGCCTCCTGGAGCTTGCCGGCCTGCCAGAAGGCGAGCGTCATCAACCGCAGCACGGCGATGTTGCGGGGCTCGGCGTCGCGGGCGTAGATCAGCCGCTGGGCGGCGAGGTCGTACTCCTCTTCGGCCATCGCCCGCTGGGCGGCGATCAGGAACCGTTCGACGCGCTCCTCGGCCGGGTCGGGCTTGGAGAAGTCGACGAACTTCATGCTCCCCGCCGGGACGGTGCGGACCCCGTGGCTGAACTTCACCCGCGCCCACTGCTGCACCTCGTCGCCGCCGTTGCCGTTGCCGTTGCCGTTGCTGTTGCGGTTGTGACCGGCGTGCGAGGAGAAGTAGATGCCCGTGACCGTGCCCACGCCCCACTCGGGATAGGTGAGGCAGCGGGCGTAGCGATGGACGACCGAGTGGTCGGGCACGCGGCTGCCGAAGGGGTCGTTCTTGGCCCGGTCTTTGGCCACGGCCCGGGCCCGTTGCTCGGCCTCGTAGGCCCGCCTGCCCGCCTCCTCGCGCTCCCGGCGGGCGGCGGCCGCGCTCGCCCGCACGGCGTTCTCGGACACGCGCCCGCCGCGGGACCCCTCGGCCAGTCGCTCGAGCTGGTCGGCGGCCTCGTTGATCGCCTTCAGGTGGCGCTCGTGCTCGAACTGCCTCCCCGCCGGCGCCACGTCCGGGTGCCACCGCTTGGCCATCCGGCGGCGGGCGAGCTGGACTTCGCGCTTGTCGAACGGAGCCTCGAGCTCCAGCAGCAGGAGATGTTGCTCGATGTCGAGGATCGCCCCGGGCATGACCCGTCAACGTTAGCGGCCACCGCCGCCGCATATGAAGGCGCGAAGGCGGTTGAACAGCTCCGTGCAGGGATCCGATCTGAGCGAAGCTCGGTGCCACGAGGACGGACCTAGAATGGTCAACCGCCGATGTCCGCCCAATACATCTTCACGATGCACCGGCTCTCGAAGGTCCACCCGCCGGATCGCACGGTGCTCGAGAACATCACGCTGGCGTTCTTCCCGGGCGCCAAGATCGGGGTCCTCGGCTACAACGGGGCGGGCAAGTCCTCGCTGCTGCGGATCATGGCCGGAACCGACCAGGAGTACCGCGGAGAGGCTGCCCTCGCCCCCGGGGCCACCGTGGGGATGCTCGAGCAGGAGCCCCGGCTGGACGAGTCCAAGGACGTCAAGGGCAACGTCGAGGACGGCGTGGCCGAGACCAAGGCCCTGCTCGACCGCTTCAACGAGCTGGCGGCCAACTACTCCGAGGAGACCGCGGACGAGTTCGCCGACATCCAGGCCAAGATCGACGCCGCCGACGCCTGGAACCTCGAGACCCAGCTCGAATACGCGATGGACGCGCTGCGGCTGCCCCCGCCCGACGCCGACGTGTCGCTGCTGTCCGGGGGCGAGCGTCGGCGGGTCGCGCTCTGCCGGCTGCTGCTGAGCGCGCCCGACCTGCTGCTGCTCGACGAGCCCACCAACCACCTCGACGCCGAGTCGGTGGCGTGGCTGGAGCAACACCTGGCCGAGTACAAGGGCACCGTCGTGGCGGTCACCCACGACCGCTACTTCCTCGACAACGTGGCCGGCTGGATCCTCGAGCTCGACCGCGGCCGGGGGATCCCCTACGAGGGCAACTACTCGAGCTGGCTGGAGCAGAAGCAGGCGCGGCTGGCCCAGGAGGAACGGACCGAAAAGGCCCGCCAGCGGACGATCGCCTCCGAGCTCGAGTGGGTCCGCACCAACCCCAAGGGCCGGCGCACCAAATCGAAGGCCCGCCTGACCCGCTACGAGGAGCTGGTGGCCGAGGAGCGCAACGTCAAGCTCGACGACGTCCAGATCTACATCCCCCCGGGACCGCGGCTGGGCGAGCGGGTGCTGACGGCGACCAACCTCAACAAGGGCTACGGCGAACGGCTGCTGATCGAGTCGCTGTCGTTCGATCTGCCCCGCTCCGGGATCGTCGGCGTGATCGGCGCCAACGGGGCCGGCAAGACCACCCTCTTCCGCATGATCACCGGCCAGGAGGAGCCCGACTCCGGCGCGCTCGAGCTCGGGGACACGGTCGAGCTCGCCTACGTGGACCAGTCGCGCGAGACGCTGGACCCCGACAAGACCGTGTGGGAGGAGATCTCCGGCGGCGAGGACCAGCTCTCACTCGGCGAGCGCAAGGTCAACTCACGCCAGTACACCGCCGGCTTCAACTTCAAGGGCTCCGACCAGCAGAAACGCGTCGGCGTCCTCTCCGGCGGCGAGCGCAACCGCGTCCACCTCGCCAAGGTGCTCAGCGCCGGCGGCAACCTGCTGCTGCTAGACGAGCCCACCAACGACCTCGACGTGGACACGCTGCGGGCGCTCGAGCAGGCGCTGCTGGCGTTTCCGGGGTGCGCGATGGTGATCTCCCACGACCGCTGGTTCCTGGACCGGGTCGCGACCCACGTGCTGGCCTTCGAGGGGGACTCCCAGGTGAGCTGGTTCGAGGGCAACTTCGAGGCCTACGAGGAGCACCGCCGCTCGCTGCTCGGAGCCTCCGCCGAGCGCCCCCACCGCATCACCTACAAGCGACTGGTGCGTGGCTGAGCCCGAGCGGGGGGAGGGGCCGGGGCCCTTCGACCGCGACACCGCCGTGCGGCTCCTCTCCCAGGAGGGGCCCCGCAGCTCGTTCGCCGCCGAGGTGGCCCTCGGATGGCGTGCCGGACGGGGCCCCCACGGGGGCTACCTGGCCGCGATGATCCTGCGCGCGTTGACGGTGGCGCTCGACGACCCGGGTCGCTCGCCGCGGTCGCTGACGATCCACTTCCTGAAGGCCCCCGAGGAGGGACCGGTGCTGATCGAGGTGACGATCGAGCGGGGCGGGCGCTCGCTCAGCTCGCTGTCGGCCCGCATGAGCCAGGGGGGAGCGACGATGGCGCTGGCGCTGAGCGCCTTCTCGGTCCCGTGGACGGGGCCGGAGGTGGACGAGCTGGCGATGCCCGAGGTCGCGCCGCCGGGCCCCGAGCGGGACCCGGGCACGCTGATCCCGCTCGAGCACGGTCCCGTGTTCGCCCGCTACATCACGATGCAGCGGCGCTTCGGGGGACTGCCGTTCGCCGATCGTGACCAGCCCCTGGAAACGGGCGGCTGGCTGGGCCTGGTGGAGCCCCGGCCGCTCGACGCGCTGGCGTTGGCGTTCTTCACCGACGCGCTGATCCCGACGCCCTTCTTCCGCCTCTCGGGCCCGGCACCCGCGCCCACGATCGACATCACGATCCACTTCCGCACCGCCCTGCCCCGGGCGAGCGCCGACGGCGCTCGCCCGGACCCCCACGAGCTGGTGCTCGCACGTACCACCTCGCAGCTGATCCACGAAGGGTTCTTCGAGGAGGACGCGCTGATCTGGGCCGCCGACGGGGCCCTGCTGGCCCAGTCCCGACAGCTGGCGCTCGCGATCGAGTAGGTTGCCCCCATGGCCGAATACACATCGAAGAAGATCAACGACATGCAGGCCGCCTTCGGGGGCGGTTTCATCAAGGCCCGCGCGGAGCTCGGCGTGAGCGCGTTCGGGATGCAGATCATCGCGATGCCGCCCAACTACGGCGACTACCCCGAACACGACCACGCGGGTGACGGGCAGGAGGAGGTCTACGTCGTGCTCGACGGCTCGGGCACGATGGATGTCGAAGGCGACCGCGTCGAGCTCGACAGGGAGACGCTCGTGAGCGTCCCCTCCGGGATCAAGCGCAAGGTTTTCGCTGGACCCCAGGGGCTGCGGATGCTGGTCCTCGGGGGCTGTCCCGGGAAGGCCTACGAGGCCCCCGAGATGACCGAGCTCGAACCGGTCGCCTAGCGCACGAACGCCTGGTCGGGCTTCAACGCCAGGGCCGCCGCCGCCAGCAGGCGGACGGTGGCCTTGACGTCCTGCAGGTCGACCGTCTCGACCGGCGAGTGCATGTAGCGCACGGGGATCATCACCAGTCCCGTGGGGACACCCGCGCGGCTGGCGTGGACCGCGTCGGCGTCGGTGCCGGTGGCGCGCCCGGAGGCTTCGATCGTGAACGGGATCCCCTCCCCGCGGGCGGTCTCGTAGAGCAGCTCGAAGATGCCCTCGTGCAGCGTCGAGCCCCGCCCGATCACCGGGCCCGAGCCCAGCGGGTGCTTGCCCGAGGGCTTGACCTCGATCCCGGGAGCGTCGGTGGCGTGGGTGACGTCGATCACGATCGCCGCGTCGGGGGCGAGCGAGAACGCGCTCGTGCGCGAGCCGCCGAAGGTCGTCTCCTCCTGCACCACGGCCACCGCGTCTACCTCCCACGCCGAGCCCCCGGCCTCGGCCACCTCCCGCGCCGCCTCGAGCGCCACGTAGGAGCCGAGCCGGTTGTCCAGCGCCCGCGAAGCCAGCCGCCCGTCCTTCAGCTCCAGCGGCGAGACGTCGATCACGGCCACGTCGCCGACCCGCACCAGCTCGGCTGCCCGCGCCCCGTCCCGGACGCCGACATCGATGTGGAGGTCCGAGAGCTCGGCGACCTTCTTGCGCTCCTCGTCGCGCAGCAGGTGGATCGGCTTGCGCCCCACCACGCCTCGGAGGGGACCGTCGGCGGTGTCGATCGTGACGCGCTGCCCGACGAGGATCTGGGGGTCCCAGCCCCCCACCTCCCGCACCCACAGGTAGCCGTCGTCGTCGATGTGGGTCACGATCAGGCCGATCTCGTCGATGTGACCCATCAACAGCAGGCGCCTGGCCGCGCGGTCGTGATCGCCTTTGGCGCCCCGTCGCCCGCGCCCGCGCGCGGCCACGCGCGCGCTCGGCGTCCCGATCGCGTCGGTCTCGACCCGGGCGAAGCGCTCGGCCGCCCGCCGCCACACCGCCACCGGGGCCGCCTCGTGGCCGGATGCTCCGCGGGCGCTCAGCAACTCGCCCAGCAGAACGGGTGTCACCGGGGACGGCGGCTGGGTGGGCTTGGTTGGACGAGATCCGGTGGCGGGGGTGCGTTTGCGCGCGGGGGCGCGCCGTGCCGGTGGGCTCATCCTGCGAGCAGGCTCCGGAGCACGTACTGGAGGATCCCGCCGTGGCGGAAGTACTCGGCCTCGCGGGGCGTGTCGATCCGCACGCGGGCGTCGAACCCGGTCTCCTCGCCGTCGGGCGCCACGGCCCGCACGCGTAGCTGCCGGGGCATCGGCTCGCCCGGCGGGCCGGCGGCCGTGAGACCCTCGATCCAGAAGCGCTCCTCCCCTGTCAGTCCCAGCGACTGCGCCGACTCCCCGGCGGGGAACTGCAGCGGCAGCACCCCCATGCCGATCAGGTTCGAGCGGTGGATGCGCTCATAGCTGTCGGCGATCACCGCACGCACCCCGAGCAGCCTGGTGCCCTTTGCCGCCCAGTCACGCGAGGACCCGGTCCCGTACTCGCGTCCGGCGAGCACCACCAGCTCGACTCCTTCGGCCGCGTAGCGCATGGCAGCGCCGTAGATCGTCATCTGCTCGGCGCCCTCCCGGGACAGGTGGTAGGTGTAGCCGCCTTCGGGCAGCGCTCCGCGGTCGGGGGCGATCAGGTTGTGCAGGCGGATGTTGGCGAACGTGCCCCTCACCATCACCTCGTGGTTGCCGCGGCGGGCACCGTAGGAGTTGAAGTTGCGGGGCTCGACTCCCTGCTCTTGGAGGTACAGGCCGGCGGGGCTGTCGCGCTTGATCGACCCGGCGGGGGAGATGTGGTCGGTGGTGACGCTGTCGCCGAGCAGTGCCAGCACCCGTGCGCCCTCGATCTCCCGCAACGGCGCGGGTTCGCGGGGCATGTCCTCGAAGTAGGGCGGCAAACGCACATAGGTCGAGGCCGGGTCCCACCCGAAGCGCTCGCCCTCCGGCACCGGCAGCCCCCGCCAGCGATCGTCGCCACTGTAGACCTCGCCGTAGCTGCGGCGGAACATCTCCGACTGGACGCTGCGGGCGATCGTCTCGGCCACCTCCTGCTCGGAGGGCCAGATGTCGCGCAGGTAGACCTCCCGCCCCTGCTCGTCGTGCCCGAGCGGGTCCTCGACGATGTCGATGTCCATCGTGCCGGCGATCGCGTAGGCGACGCACAGTGGCGGCGAGGCGAGGTAGTTCATCTTCACGTCCGGGTTGATGCGGCCCTCGAAGTTACGGTTGCCCGACAGCACCGAGACGACCGCCAGCTGGCCGTCGCCGACGGCCTTCGAGATCGGCTCTGGCAGCGGCCCCGAGTTGCCGATGCAGGTGGTGCACCCGTAGCCGACGAGGTTGAAGCCGAGCGCTTCCAGGGGCTCGGTCAGCCCGGCCCGGTCGAGGTACTCGGTGACGACTTTCGATCCCGGCGCCAGCGAGGTCTTCACCCACGGCTTGGACCGCAGGCCACGGGCGACGGCGTTGCGTGCCAGCACGCCCGCCCCCACCATCACCGAGGGGTTGGAGGTGTTGGTGCAGCTCGTGATCGCGGCGATCACCACGTCCCCGTGGTCGAGCTCGAAGCTCTCCCCCCCGAACGTCACCGGCTGGGGGCTGTGGCTGCGCTCGAGCGTCGCCGCCCCGATGCGGGAGCCGGCGCTCCCCCCCACCGCGCCGGCGTTCGCGGCGACCGGCCCGACCGGCTCCACAGGCCCCTCCGGGTGATGGCCGGGCGCCCCGTTGGCCGGGGGGTCGGAGGCCGGGTAGCTCTCGGCCACGGCCTCGTCGTGAGCGTCGCAGGGCGGCGGCTCCTCGCCGGCGGGGTCGGTGATCTCGGCCAGGGCCTCGCGGAAGGCCTCGCTGGCGCCGCGCAGGGAGATCCTGTCCTGGGGGCGACGGGGGCCGGCGAGCGAGGGTTCGACCTCGGCGAGGTCGAGCTCGATGTGGTCGGAGAAGGTGGGCTCCTCGGAGTGCTCGTCGTGCCACAGGCCCTGCTCGCGGGCGTAGGCCTCGACCAGCGCGATCTGCTGCTCGGGACGCCCGGTCAGGCGCAGGTAGCCGAGCGTCTCCGCGTCGATCGGGAAGATCGCGCAGGTGGAGCCGAACTCCGGGGACATGTTGCCGATCGTGGCGCGGTCGGCGATCGGCAGCGAGGCCAGCCCGGCGCCGTAGAACTCGACGAACATCCCCACCACCCCACGCTCGCGCAGCCTCTCGGTGACGGTCAGCACCAGGTCGGTGGCGGTCGTGCCCGCCGGCAGCTCCCCGTGGAGCCTGAAGCCGAGCACCTGTGGGATCAGCATCGACACCGGCTGGCCGAGCATCGCCGCCTCCGCCTCGATGCCCCCGACGCCCCACCCGAGCACGCCGAGACCGTTCACCATCGTGGTGTGGGAGTCCGTCCCCAGCAGCGTGTCGGGATAGGCCTGGCCGCGGCCGACGTCATCGAACACCACCCTTGCGAGGTACTCGAGGTTGACCTGGTGCACGATCCCGGTGTCGGGGGGGACGACCGCGAAGTGCCGGAAGGCCCCCTGTCCCCAACGCAGGAACAGGTAGCGCTCCTGGTTTCGCTCGAACTCCCGGTCGGCGTTCACCTGAAAGGCCTCCCGGGTCCCGAAGGCGTCCACCTGGACGGAGTGGTCGATCACCAGCTCGGCCGGGGCCAGCGGGTTGATACGGGCGGGGTCGCCTCCCATCTGCGCCATCGCGTCGCGCATCGCCGCGAGGTCGACCACCGCGGGCACTCCGGTGAGGTCCTGCATCAGCACCCGGGCGGGCGTGAACGAGATCTCCTTCGAGGGCTCTGCCTTGGCGTCCCAGCGTGCGAGGGCCTCGACGTCGGCGGCGGCCACCGACCCGTTGCCCTCGGTCCGCAGCAGGTTCTCGAGCAGGACCTTCAGCGAGAACGGCAGCCGCGCCACGTCGTACTCACGCTGCAGCGCCTCCAGGCGGAAGATCTCGTACTCGCGACCGGCGACCTCGAGCTTGTCCCTGGCACCAAAGCTGTTGTGCGACATCGGCTCTCCTTGGATCGGACGCTCGGGCGCTGGGCCCCTGCGAGGAGGCAGTCTCGCAGAGTGCGATCGGAAAACCGGCCCGCGGTCAGGCGACCGGGTCGGGCGCCTGCGTGACGCGGCCCTTGCCCTGGCGCTTGGACCGCAACAGGGCCGCGTCGGCCGCCGCGAGCAGCTCGTCGACGTCCATCGGCGCCCGCCACGCCGCCACCCCGATCGAAGCCGAGACGCCGTGGGCCATGCCGTCCTCGCCGCGGATCGCGCGCAGCCTCGAGAGCGCGCGGGCACCGGCGGCGGCGGCCGCCCCGACGCCGGCGTTGGGGAGGATCACCACGAACTCGTCACCGCCGTAGCGGGCCACGCGGTCGAACTGGCGGAACTCGCCCACCAGCGCGTCCACCACGCCCCGCAGCAGCGCATCACCGGCCGGGTGGCCGTAGACGTCGTTGACGGCCTTGAAGTCGTCGAGGTCGATCAGCAGACACGAGAGCGGGCCGACGCCGCGGGAGGCGCGGTCGATCTCCTCGCCCAGGCGCCGGCGCATCGCGCGGTGGTTCATCGATCCGGTGACCGCATCCGTACCCGCCTCGGCTCGCGCCCGTACGAGCGCCATCGCGATGCCGGCCTGCTCGACCAGGGCACTTGCGTGTTCGACGTCGCCGGGGGCGATCGCGTCGGTGGAGCGTCGCACCAGCATCACCACGGCCTGCACCTCGCCCCGGTCGGCCAGGGCCAGCAGCAGCGCCGAGCGCACCGGACCCGTCTGGGCCAGCCGCGGCACGCTGGTGGAGAGCTCCTCGCTGTTGGCGGCCAGGAAGCTGCTCCCCGTGGTGGCGACCCAGTTCACGCCCGGGGGCCGCTCCGCGCGGGGGACGCGGTAGCTGAGGCGCCCCTCGCCCCCGAACAGGTGCACGACGACCAGCTCGGCGGCCTCCTCGCCGGCCTGGTCGAGGTAGTGGACGTGGACCTCCTCGCCGCCCGGGGAGCGCAGCAGCTCCGAGGCCAACGCGCGCACGATCTCCTCCGGGTCGGAGGCGCTGTCGGCAACCGCGCTCAGCCGGCGGACGCCCGCGAACAGGGCCGCCGACCGCTCTCGCTCTTCACCTCCAACCGTGCCCGAGGCATCCATACCCGACACCACATCCATGTCCGTGAAATGTAAGCCACGGCCGGACGTTTGACCAGCGGCCACCAAACCAACGCCTCGGCGTGGGCGGTCTTGCGCGGGGCACCCGGCGGCCCCCCGGCCGGACCGTCAGCGGAAGGTGACGGTCCTGGAGGCCGAGGACGTGCCGAGGCTGCGTTTGGTCGGGATGAAGCCCACCCTCAGGCGCACTTTCAGCGGGCGCCCACGGCGCAGGCCGGCGTTGGACAGCGGCACCTTCAGGGACACCGCTTTGGAGGCCCCGTTGAGGTGGCGGTAGACGGTCTTGAGGTTCGGGCCGCTGCCGCTGATGCGACCGGCGGCGAACGTCTGGACGGTCACGTAGGCGATGCTGCCGACGATCTTCTGGCCCACGATCCGCACGCCGCAGCCGCTGACTTTGATGATCGTGTTCTGTTTGAAGGAGGCCCCGTTCCACCCGCTGATGGTGGTGGGCATCACCAGCGGCTGGGGACACAGTTCGCCGTTGTTGGTGACCGCGGAGTGGCTCCCCACGGGCAGCTTCACCGTGATCGAGTTGACCGGCAGGTCAGGCGTTTCGGAGAAGTTGGTGGTGGTGATGTCCTTCGTGATTTTGGTGTGGCCCACGAGGATCACCCGCACCCCCGAGCCGTTCAGGATCAGGTCGAGGTCGGGGAACGCTTCGCCGCCGTGCGACACCAGCACCGCCGGTCCCGTGAGGGTTCCCGGGAGCAATGGCGAGGTGGCGGTCACGCCGCCCACGTAGGAGCCGGCCGGGCACGAGTAGGGATTGGTTTCGAAGTTGGCCGCCAGGCAGGCTTTGTTGAGCGTCGTGAGGCGAGAGACGAGCTGCTTGGGAAGCTGCACCAGCACCGATTTGATGTTCGCGTCGCCGACGGGCATCTTGATCGTCGTTTCGAGGCTCGCGCCGTTGGCTTTCGAGACCTTCGCCCCGCTGGTGGCGGTGAACGCGGGCTTGAACGCCAGCGAGCCGCAGCTGGCCGCCTGGAACGGCGAGCTCGCCGAAACCGTGCTGCTTTCGCTGCTCCCGGGGACGTAGCCGGTGACCGAGCTCACGGTGCTCAGCGCGGCGCAGTTGGTGGGGTTCCTCATGAAGCCCGCCTTGGTCACGGCCACGGTGATCTTGCGGATCCGGATCGGGACCCCCTTGACGATCCGCGGCAGGGTGGTGGTGACGACCACCTGCCCGGTGAGCTGCTGGACGTTGATCGACGCACGCGTGATCACGGTCCCGAGGTTGAACGGCCCGGCGACCGCGGGCACGGCGATCGAGAGTCCGAAGGGAGCGTTGTTGTAGGGACCGGTGAAGTACACGGGGCCCGAGAAGGAGTACGGCGTGCCGGACCCGGCGAGCACCGTCGCCGTCCCGATCTGGCTCCCGGCCGGGCAGGCGCCCTGCGAGGCCTGTGGTTCGGGGCACTGTTCGACCGCGGGCACAGCTCCGGCGAGCCCCTTCGGCAGGGTCGTGGTGAGCTGCGAGAGGTACTGGTCGCCTTCGGGCCGTTCGAGGTTGAAGGTGAAGGCGGTGCTGGCGCCGGCGTTCGCGTTCGAGACCGAGGTGCTCTGCCCGGGGACGAGCGCCAGCGGGTTGGTGCAGCCGGAGAACGAGAGGTTGTCTTCTCGTGTCAGGGTGCCGGTTCCCGAGTAGGGGGTGAACTGCGCCGTGGCCGCCGCCATGGAGCACGCGAGCGGGTTGGCCACGGGGGCCAGGGCGCCTCCGTTGAAGTGCAGGATCGCGTTGCTGAACGGCTGTTCGGGGAGTTTGTCGAACACCGTCGTGAGCTGTCCGGTGGCTTCGTTGGGGAACACTTCTCCCTTCAGCCGCACGGACACGCCGTAGCGGGTGGACTCGGCGTCGAGATACATCGTGTAGGGCGGCCCTGTGATCGAGCCGAATTCGGGGCCACCGAGGTAGAGGGTGCCCGTGAGCGAGTGGGCCGGGAGCGTCGGCACTTCCAATTCGACCGTCCCGATCTTGGAGCTGGCGGGGCAGGACACGCCCGCTTCGGAGCTGTGGATCCGCGCCTGGGCGGGAGTGCAGTCGGTCAGTTCCGACGCAGCGGACGGGTTCAGCGTCATGCCTTCCGGCAACTGCACGGTGACCGTTTTGACCTCGGAGTTACCGGTCGCGCTGGTGGGATCCTGGTTGACGCTGGCTTCGGTGGTGAAGCCGTCGGGCTGGTCCTGTATGGGCGTGCCCGGCGCGAGCGCGAAGCCCGGTTCGAACGGCACCGCGTTGCAGTCTTCGAGCGTAACGTGCTTGGGCGCGTACGATTTGGGTTCCGCGGCGACGCCTCCTTCGCCTTCCAGTCTCAGCGTGGTGGCGAGGTTGCCGGGGCAGGTGGTCCCGTTGGTGATGAAGTTGTCTGGTTTCTTCGGCGTTCCCTGGCTTTCGTTGCCGATGAACGTCAGCCGCGAGCTGATCAGCGGCAGTGCCGGCGAGACTTCGATTTCGAAGTAGTCGTGGTAGTCGCCCGCGTTGGTCCCGGTTCCGATGTATTTCGGCGCGAGCGCCGAGCCGATGCCCCATTCCACGTTGCCTTTGATGAGGGTGTGGGCGAACAGGCCCGCTGCGCCCAGCGGCGCGGCGTTGAGGGCGACGCCGAATTCCGACGCGTGGCCTTCTTCGGGTTCGAGGTTGTAGACGGTGCCTTCAAGCGGGATATCGAAGCCTTCCGCGTAGACCGTGGCTTTGTTGTTACCGATGATGCTGTCCGCGGGGCACGTCGGCGGATCGAACAGACTGGGTGCCGCTTCTTCGGTGCCGAACTGCGCCTTGGTGCATGTGCCGGGTGCGGTGGGGTTGGTGGCCAGCCCGGGGGCAACGTCGGTTCTGATGTGCGTGACCGGCTTGCCTTCGGGTTTCTCCGTCGGCAAACTGCCTTCCGTTTTGACCTTGAAGTCGGTGATCCCGAAGGGGACGCGCCCGCCGGCCCGTGTGAAGCCTTGGCTTTTTTCTTCCGCTTCAGTGGGTTCTTCAGGTTCGGAATAGGTGAAGGGACCGATCGTCGTGGTTTTCTGCGCGCAGGTTTCAACCGTGCAGTTGATCGCCACGAACTTTTCGATGCCGAACGACGCGTAGGCGGCGGAGGCAGAGAGGGCGAAGATGCATGCGAGCACGCTCGCCAGCAGCAGAAGTTTTGCTTTCACCCTCATTGGAACCTCCCGGTAGCAGCGGATACGACTTGACCTACCCGTTAGGACGCCCCTGCAGCCACGAAGTTGCGCCCTTTATTGGATCGTTATTGCACGCCGCCGCCCCATATCCTTCCGCACGCACAGGCGGTTGAAGGTGTCGCCGGACCCATGTACGACGGACGCCCGCAGCGTGGCGGGAGGTGCGTTCTCAGCCGGCGATCGCCTGGGCGTCGCCGCGGCAGTCATAGAGGCTGCCGCCGGCCGAGGAGCCCGAGCTGGTTGGTTCGACCCGGCTACACGCTTTCGAGACCACGGCCATCACCTTTTTCGCGCCCACGCGGGTTTCGCCGCCGGGAGCTCTTCCCGCGCCGCCGCCGAACAGCGACGAGGAGGAGCCTTCTTCGTCGAGGACCCAACGGATCTTGCCGGTCCGGACCTCATTCGCCAGCCACGAGCGCGTCACCTCCGACTCCCGCCCGGAGAACCCGCCGATCCCCACGACGTTGGCCCCGCGGTCGATGATGGCGGTGGCAGCCGAGGACTGGCTTGCCACCGCGAGCGTGCCGTCCCCGTGTGAGTCGATGTAGGCGAGCACGGTGTTCAGCGAGCTCGAGCTGCCGCCGAACGGGCTCCCGCCGAAGCCGAGGCCGCCGCCGCCGAAGCCGCCGCCGCCCGAGCCCGTGCGGCCGCCGAACCCTCGGGCGGCGCCTTTGCCGGACCGTTGAGAAGTGGCCGAGGACCCGGAGCCGAAGAGTTCCACGCCGGCGGGACCCGCCCCGGCCGCACCGGTGCCCGCTGCTGCCGCCCCGGGCGGGGGGCCGCCGACGCCGCCGGCGGCCGTCCCCGAGCCCGAGGAGCCGAACAGTGCGGGACCGGCCGGGCCGCCGGCTCCTGCGCCGCCCAGAAGGCGCCCGCGTCCTCCCACGCCGGGGCCGAAGCCCCGTCCTTCGCTCCCCGCGGCTGCCGGCCCGCCCGACGGGAACGTCGAGCTGGTGGCGTAGGAGAGGGTGTCGAACGCCCACACTCCGGGGGCCATCAGCAGCGCCCCGATGGCGACCGCCAGGGCGATCGCCCGAGCACGGGTCGAGCGTGCGAGCACCAGCACGGCGATGGTGAGGACGGCGAGGCAGATCAGGACCGGCGCCAGCCACTGCAGCTGGGCCGGGTAGTTGCCACGGATCACGAGCTCAACGACGACTCCGGCGGCGATCGCGATCGGTGCCACCACCCGTAGGCTCAGGCGGCGGGCGAACAGCTCGCCCGCGCCTGCGCCCACGAGGGCGGCCAGGAACGGCGCCAGCAGGGAGACGTAGTAGGGGTGGAAGATCCCGCTGGCGAAGCTGAACAACGCTGAGGTCACCAGGAAGGCTCCGCCGACAACCATCATCCAAGCGGTCCTCGGATCCCGCCGGCGCAACCGCGAGAGCAACACCATCGCCACCGCGGTGACCAGCGCGAAGCCCAACAGCCAGCCGACCTGGCCGCCGAGAGCGGTGTTGAGCAGGCGCAGTGGCCCGGTGGCTCCGCCGAACATGTTGTTCTGGGTGCCGCCCGGCCCGGCGGCGGGACCGCCCGCCTGTCCGTCGACGCGGCCGAGGCCGTTGTATTCGAAGATCAGCGAGAGGATGCGGTTGTCGCCGGTGCCGGAGATCCACGGGCGGGAGCTCGCCGGGGTGAGTTCGACCAGCGCCGGCCAGGCACCGCCGACGAGCACCATCGCGAGGCCTCCGGCGAGCAGCTGACGTAGCGCGTGGAACCGTCCCCGGGCGGCCGGGGCGATCCACATCCAGGCCGCGACGATCCCCGGGACCACCACCAGGGCGACGCCCATCTTGGTCTCGAAGCCGAGTCCCACGCAGATGCCCGAGAGGACCAGCCAGCGCGTGCGTCCCCCTTCCAGGCCCCTGACCGCGCACCACACGGCTGCCACGCAGGTGAGCACGAGCAGCGCGTCGGGGTTGTTGTGGCGGGAGATCGCGACCGTGATCGGGGTGAGGGCGAGCGCCAGGCCCGCGACGAAGCCCCCGAGCCGCCCGAAGCGGCGACGGACGAGGTCGTACACCAGCGCCACGGTGGCGATCCCCATCAGCGCCTGCGGCACCAGCAGGCTGAGGGGGTGGTAGCCGAACACCCGTACCGACAGCGACTGCACCCACAGTGCCAGAGGGGGCTTGTCGACGGTCATCACGCCGGCGCGGTCGAAGGAGGCGTACAGGAAGTCGTGCCAGCTCGAGCTCATCGACCGCACGGCGGCGCTGTAGTAGACGTTGGCCCAGGCGTTGCGGTTGAGGTCCCACAGGTTCAGGAAGGCGGTGAGGGCGAGCAACGCCCACAGCTCCGGGCGACCGACCCGCACCGCCGCGGTGGCACGCTCGCGCGCTCGCCAGCGGCGGCCGATCGGAGCCGGTGCGGCGGCGGCCCCGCTCGACGACGCCAAGCTCGGGCTGTTGGGCGGGGCCGTCATTCGGGTGGTGAGGATGACCCGCGAGTATGTGAGCAGCCTGAGCGCAGGCTGAGACTCCGCTCCGGCTACTCGATCAGCCGCCGCCCGAAACCGTAGGCGCCGCCCCACCGGACGCCCCCACCGGACGCTCCTCTATGCGCCTGTCCATCGCCCGCGACGGGATGTGGGACTCGCGTCCATACCCGCAGCTTGCGGGGACGCCGATCATCGCTGCAACAATCGGCGTTCGCTGCCGGGCGAAGGCCGTCGAGGAGACGAGAGAGCCACCAACGTGCCCGTGTCAGCCCCCCAGATCGTCGCGCTCGGCGGTGGCGGCTTCTCGATGGAGCACGACGGCGCGTTGCTGGACGACTACATCCTCTCGCTCGTCGGCCCGGGACGCCCGCGGGTGTGCTTCCTGCCGACCGCCTCCGGCGACGCCGACCACTACATCGTCCGTTTCTACCGCCGCTTCGCGGCCTCCTGCGACGCCAGCCACGTGTCGCTGTTCCGGCGCGACCAGGGCACCGGGGGCGTCGAGGACGACCTCGCCAGCCACCTGCTCTCCCAGCAGCTGATCTACGTCGGCGGAGGGAACGTCGTGAGCATGCTCGGCGCCTGGCGGGCCCACGGCCTCGACGCGGTGCTGCGCGAGGCCTGGCGGCGGGGGATCGTCCTGTGCGGCCCCTCGGCCGGCTCGCTGTGCTGGTTCTCGGAGGCCCTCAGCGCCTTCCACGGGGCCCCCCGGCCGGTGCAGGGCCTCGGCCTGCTGCCGTTCTCCAACTGCGTCCACTACGACGCCGAGCCGGCCCGCCGGGCCGAGTATCACCGCGCCGTCTCCGACGGCATGCGGGGCGGCTACGCCGCCGACGACGGGGTGGCGCTGCACTTCCGCGGCACCCGCCTGCTGCGGGCCGTGAGCTCCTGCCCGCAGGCGGGCGCCTACAGGGTGTCGGGGTCGGGCGGCCGGATCCGCGAGACGCGCCTGGAGGTCGGCTACCTGGGCGGCGCCGGGGAGCTCACGGCGACCCCGACCGCGACGGCCGCGGCGGTGGCCGGCGTGGGGGACACGGTCCACGAACACCCCCCGCGGCGGGCCCGGCGCCCCGCCCTGGTGGCTGCGTGAGCCAGGGCACCCAGGCCGACAGGCGCCAGATCTTCGCGATGGGCGGGGGCGGGTTCACGATGGAGCCGGCCAACCCGCTGCTGGATGACTTCGTGCTGTCGCTGCCGGGGACGGCGGAGCCGAAGATCCTGTTCCTGCCGACCGCCTCCGGCGAGACCAGCGCCCACCTCAACTCCTTCAGGGAGCGCTTCGCCCACCGCACCTGCGTGGCCACCGACCTGTCCCTGTTCAGGCTCACCGAGACCACCCGGGCGCTCGAGGAGATCGTGCTCGAACAGGACATCGTCTACGTGGGTGGAGGGTCGATGCGCAACCTGCTCGCGCTGTGGCGGGCCCACGGGCTCGAGCGCATCCTGATGCGAGCGTGGGAGAACGGCACGGTGCTCGCCGGCCTGAGCGCGGGAGCGATGTGCTGGTTCGAGGCAGGCGTGACGCGCTCGCGGGGAGCGCCGGAGACACTCGACGGGCTCGGCCTGCTCGACGGCTCGCTGAGCGTGCACGCCGACGGGGAGCCCGAGCGTCTGCCGGTGTGGCTGGCGGCCGTCCGCGACGGCGCGGTCCCGGGCGGTTGGGCCCTGGACGACGGCGTGGGGCTGCTGTTCCGGGGACGAGAGCTCGAGCGGGTGGTGAGCTCTCGTCCCGGAGCGGGCGCGGAGCGTGTGGACGCGGTCGCGGGAGAGCTGTTACGCCGCCGGATCGGGCCCGAGCTTTTGCTCGGCGACTCCTCGGTCGCCGTCCTCGGGGGACGTGACGAGGCCGTGGAGGAGCTTCGACGGGTGCATCGCATGCGCCGCCAGATGGGACGACGCGGCCCCTGATCCGGGGACCGGTCCGCGCCCCTATCACGGGAGCGCCCCGAGGTATAGCCCGGCGCCCTCGAACATGCGCGGAAACTGCGCACGATTTATCCGTATCGCAACATCGACTGGCGGACATGTCCTAAGCTCGACGTCGAGCCGCTTCGACGCAAGCTGCACGGCGAGCGAGGCTTCCACCGGATCACGGCCCCCGTGGTCGCGATCTCCAGGGACGTCCTGCACGGTGCGGGCGGTTCGAACCAGGGGGCTCCAACAAGTCGGAGGAGAACATGCCTCAAGCCGAGCAACTCACCATCAAGCAGACCCCCACCGGATACTGGAGCGTGCAGCGGGGGGCCACCCACATCGCCGGCGCGGCGACCCGCAAGGGAGCCGAAGCCGAGCGCGAACTGCTCAAGCGCCTCTCCAGCCGCCGCGAGCGCCGCAACGTGCGCCGCGAGCCCGTCGTCCGCGCCAACTGACGGCGTCTCCCTGAGCGAGGAGCCGACCGAGGACGGCCGGGAACCGGCGCCCTCGTGATGTGCTGCCCGCCGCCGGCTCGTCCCACCGACCATTCGTCCATGGGGCTCGGCCCGGCACGCCCGTCCCCCCGGATGAGCCGATAGCGCTCGTGAGCCCGCAATCCCCGCTGCCACCGGCCCTGCGGCCGGCCCCGGCGGGCGAGGGCTCACGAGCCCGTGAACCCGACCTCATCCCCCAAGTTCAGGCCCCGGCCGATGGCGATCCTCGCGACGGTCGCGATCGCCGTCCTCGCCGCGTTCGGTGTGAGCACCGACGCGATCGCCGCCGGCCCCCACCACCGCTCGGACACCCGCCGCTGCAGCACCCGGCGGGCCCACTCGAGGGGCGGGCGCTGCGGGCACGCCGCCCGCTACCGCCCCTCCCACCACCGGCGGACGAGCAAGACGCGGCGCAACGCCCCGGTGCAACCGGTGGCCGACACCACCCCCGTCGCACCGAGCCCGGCGCCGGAACCCTGCGTCAACACCGAACTGATCCCGACCGCCGCGAACATCGCCGAAGTGCGGGCGGCGACCCTGTGCCTGATCAACCGGGAACGGATCCACGACGGAGAGAACGCGCTGATCGAAAACCCCCACCTGCAGGCGTCCGCCCAGGGACACTCCGAAGACATGGTGGCGAGGGACTACTTCTCCCACACGAGCCCATCCGGCGAAGCCTTCGACACGCGGATCCTCGCGACGGGCTACGTGGCGCGCACCCAACCCTACGAGCTGGGCGAGAACATCGACTGCGCCACCCTCTACCTCGCCACCCCGGCCGCCACGGTGACCGCCTGGATGAACTCCCCCGAGCACCGCGAAAACATCCTCAACGGTGAATATCGCGAATCGGGCGTCGGCATCGCCGCGGCGGCGCCCTCCTCGTTCGCGGAAGGCGAGACCGGCGCCACCTACACCCAGGACTTCGGGGTGATCGGCTGATCGCGTGAATGCGCGCTTGCGTCTTTACGCCGCAAATAGCGGACGGCTGTATCTTTGATAACCCTCCCGTGCGACACCGTGTGCGAAAGGACATCCGCGCAGGCGCACGTCGGCAGGCGGCTCGCGTCCTCCTGGCAGCCGCCGCAGCCGCGTCGACCCTGCTGGTAGGAACGGCGGCATCCGCCGCCTCGACGACTGCCCAGGCGAGCTCGCCGCCGCCGGAAGGCACCACCGCGACGGTCGCCACGCTGTCGAACCTGAAGACGCTCACCCGCTGGGCCTATCCCCAGGCCTCGTCGCCCGCCCACGCCTTCCCCTCCCCCAGCTCTCACGTCGTGGGTCACCTGCAGTTCCTCACCCCCGACGGGCAGGCCCAGGTGTACCTCGCGTTGCGCTCCTACACGGTCGCGAACCGCGAGTGGATCGAGGTGCCCCTGCCCGGCCGCCCCAACGGGCGCGACGGCTGGGTGCCGGCAAGCGACCTCGGCGAAATGCACGAGCTCCACCAGTACCTGCGGATCGACCGTGAGCGCGAGCGGCTGACGCTGTACCGCGACGGCCACGCGATCTTCACCGCGCCCGTGGGTGTGGGGCGTCCCAGCCTCCCGACCCCGACCGGGCACTACTTCGTCACCGAGAAGCTGGTTTCGATCGGCGGCCCCGTATACGGACCGCTCGCGCTCGGCACCAGCGCCTACGCGCCCACCCTCGCCGAATGGCCCGGGGGCGGCGAGGTCGGCATCCACGGGACCGACGAACCACAGCTGATACCCGGACGGCCCTCCCACGGCTGCATCCGCCTTCGCAACGAAGACATCCTCCGCCTGTGGCCGATGGTGGAAGTCGGCACCCCGATCGAAATCGTGTGACCGGGGGCCGGCGCTCCGGCCCCATCAGCCGATGAAGTTCGGGCGCCCGGCGCTCCCCTCGGATCGCCGGTGACGGAGGGCGTCCCGACGCCCGCCGAGGTCAGCCGGTGAAGGTCGGGCGCCTGGCGCCGGAGGCCGGCTTGACGAACACCGCGCTCGCTTTGACCGGAGCGCACGCCGGGCTCTCGAGCACCGCGACCGCCGAGATGTGGTGCGGACCCTTATGGAGCTTGGCGGTGTTGATCGTCACCTTGAAGAACTTCGGGCGGCCCGGAGGGGACACGGTGAACGTCTTGAGCTTGCGCCCTTCGAGGAAGAAGGTGACCTGCTTGAGGCCTTTCGTCCTGACCTCCACGGTGAACTTGTGGCGCTTGGGACCACTCGCGTTTTTGAGCGCCAGGATGCCGGGCGCGACCGCGCATTTGGCCGCTTCCGGTTCGACCTTCCCCAGCGGTGGGACCGCTTTGACGACGACCTGGTTGGATTCCACCCTCACCGGGGACCCCTGGCCGGGCGGCGGGACGCCTTCCACGGCCGCGACGTTCACGTACGGGGTGACGCTCGTGATCACGTGCATGCACGTGAAGATCGTGAAGTCGCCGGGGGCGAGTTCGTTGGCGCCTCCGCCAAAACCCACACACTGGGTGTCGGTGAAGTTCGTGAGCGTCACGGGGACGTTGCCGACGTTGGTGACGATGATCTCGTAGTTGACGACCTGGCCCACCGTGCCGGTGAGTTCGCTGGTCGTGAACCCGGCTTCGCCCGAGAGCATCTGCTTCTTTTCGATCGCCAGCTTCGGTGCCGGCGGCACGTTCACGACGACTTTGTTGGATTCCTTGCCTCCGGTGCCCTGGTTGCCTTCGATCCTGGCCACGTTCGGCCAGGTGCCGGTGCTGGTGAGGACGTGGAAGCAGGTCCAGACGGCCGACTGGCCGGACTTGATTTCCCCGCTCGGCCCGGGGCCCCCGGCGATCCCTTCGCATTCGGTATCGACGAAGTTCTTGAAGGTGAGCGTGACGTCGCCGACGTTGTTGACGATGATCTCGTATTCGACGGTCTGGCCGATCTGACCCGTCAACGGTTCCTTGGTGAAGCTTCCGGTTTCGATCCGCTGGAGCTTTTCGATCGTGTAGGCGGGTTCGGGCTTGAGCGGGACTTTGACGACGACTTCGTTGGATTTCTTTTCCACGCCGGCGCCTTCGACGCCGGCGACGTTCGTCCAGGTGCCCACGGCGGTGAGGAGGTGGTGGCAGGTGAAGGTGGTCGAGGTGCCCGGTGCAAGTTCACTCGCGCCGCCGCCGAGGCCTTCGCAGTTCTGGTCTTTGAAGTTCGACAGTTTGATGGCCACGGTGCCCGTGTTGTGGACGACGATCTCGTAGTTGACGGTCTCGCCGATGGCGCCCGTCAGTTCGTTCTTCGTGAAGATGCCGATTTCATCGATCCGCTGGAGCTTTTCGATCGTGAATTCCGGGGTGGGCGGGACCGGCGGGACTCTGACGATGACTTCGTTGGATTCCTTTTTGCCGGTTTCTTCGTTGCCTTCGACGGTGGCCGCGTTGGTCCAGGTCCCCGGTCCGGTGAGCGTGTGGGTGCAGGTGTAGACGGTCCACTGGCCGGGCTGCACGGATTTCCCTTCCGGGCCGCCGGAGATGCCTTCGCATTTGGCGTCCTGGAAGTTGGCGAACTGGAGCGGCGTGTTGCCGGTGTTCTTGACGACGATCTCGTATTCGACCGTCTGTCCCGTGTGGCCGGTGAGTTCGGAGGTAGTGAAGGTGCTTTCGCCTCCCAGGCGCTGGAGCTTTTCGATCGTGAATTCTGGTTTGATCGGGGCCGTCGGTTGGGGCGGGAGGATGGTGAAGGTCGTCGTGACGGTGGTGTAGGGCGCCGATTCGAGGCTCGCTTCGATTTCGCTGACGCCGCTCGCGCACGACCCGCCGGCCAGCACCACGACGAAGGCGTTGCCGTCGTTGTCGAGCTTCAGGCCGTCGAGTTCGGAGCTGCCCGTGAGCTTTTCACCGTCGGGCCCGGTCCAGACCAGTTTCGGCGGGACGTGGCAGCGGGCGTAGAGTTGGGCGGCGTTGATGTTGACGTCGGCCTCCGCGTACACCGCCGGGAACTCGACCTCGATGACCGTGGCCACGCTGCTGGTTTCCTCGTTCTCGACCTCTTCCTTGGGCAGTGCGTACACGCCCGGCGTGGTCGGCTTTGGCGGCTTCACCACGAACGGCGTGGTGACCGTCAGATAGGGAGCCTGTTCCATGTGCGCCGAGATCAGGCTTTCGCCCGCCGCGCAGCTGGGCCCGCCCCAGATCACCGCGGTCGCGTTGCCGTCGTTGTCGAGTGTGACGAGGAAGTCCGAGCTGCTCTGGGGGTCGTACGGATATGGCAGCGACCAGCTCAGGTGGTGCTGGCAGCGGCTGTAGAGCTCGTCGGAGCTGAAGCGGACGGTGTGCTCGGCGTACACCGGGTCGCACTCCACTTCAACGACGTCGGCGATGCTCGAGGCGTTGCCGAACTCGCCCTGGTCGACGAACGAGGGCAGCGAGTTGACCACGCAGCCGCCGCTGCTGGGGGAGCCACTCACCGAGGCGGCGCGGGCGAGCGGGCCGAGCGCGCCGCCGCTTGACTGGACGAGCTTCAGCGTGGAGGCCGATCCGCCGCTGGCGCCGAGGCCGAGGACGAGGACCGCCATCAGGGCAGCCGTCACCGTCGCCACCGAGGCGCGTCTCGAGAACCACCGGCGCCGTCCGGGCGCCTCTATGATGCCGCCGCGAACGCCGGCAGCGGGCTGAGCATCCTCATCCATGAATCCACGCCGCTCCAGGTTTTTCGCGCCGGTGCCGCACGAGGCGGACCCTTAGCGCATATCCATTCTCGTCAACAAAGCTATCAAGCCGGTCAAGCCGCCGCGACGCCTCAGAAGCGGCGATTTGTCTCCATTTTGCGAGGTTTTAGGCCCTTCGAGGAGGGTTGGTCGGCCCCCCTCGGCGCCCCCCGTGCGCACCCCGCTTCCCACCCCCTCGTTAGGGTGGCGAGCCGTGCACCTCGCCGTCGGTTACGACGATCTCAAAGAGCGGGTCGGCGGCATCCTCAACCTGATCCCCGAGCCGCTCGGGATGTCGATGTTCGCGATGCCGGTGGCGAGGTCGCTGCAGGTCGCACAGCAGCTGGGGATCCTCGGACGGCTGGCCGACGGCCCGGCGAGCTCGGAGGAGCTGGCCCGGGTGCTGGGGCTGCGCGAGCAGGGGACCATCAGGGTCCTCGAAGTGCTCACCGTGGCCGGGATCCTGAAGCTCCGCGGGGACCGCTTCGAGATCGCGCCGAGGCAGCGCAAGTGGCTCGACCCCGGGTCCTCGACCTACGTGGGGGACTTCCTCGCCGACACCGTCCACTACTGGGAGTGGTGGCAGGACCTCGAGGGCCTCGTCAGGGACGGACGCTCGGTCGAGCTCCACGACAAGCCGTCCGACGATCCCTACTGGCGCTCCTACGTCACCGGTCAGTACCAGCTCGCGACGTTGTCGAGTGGGGCTGTCGCCAAGGCCGTCGGGCTGCCCGCCGGCTCGCGCTCGCTGCTCGACGTGGCGGGGGCGCACGGTGAGTACTCGATGGCCCTCTGTCGCCGCCACGAGGGTCTCTCGGCGATGGTCGTGGACCTACCCGGGAGCGCCCGCATCGGCCGCGAGATCGTGGCGAGTGCGGGAATGTCGGACCGCGTTCATCACGTCGAGGGGAACATGTTCGAGGTCGACCTCGGCGGCCCCCACGACGGGGCGCTGGCGTTCAACATCGTCCACCATCTCTCACCCGACCAGGCCTGGGAGCTGTTCTCGAGGGTGGCGTCCTCGATGCGCGCCGGTGCGCCGCTGTGCGTACTCGACCTCTACGACCGCCCCCAGGGACGAGCTCCCGACAGCGGAAGCTACCTGGGGCTCTTCTTTCACCTCACCTCGGGAGCCGACACCTACTCCACGGGACAGGTTTCGGGATGGCTGCGGGACAGCGGCTTCGAGCAGGTGAAGGTGCGGCGGCTGCCCCAGCTCCCGGGCCTCGCGGTGATACGCGCGGTGCGCTCAGGCTGAGCGCGGCACCCCGACTCCGGGCAGGGGGTCACGCCAGGCGGCGCCGTCGGGGAGGGCCGGGGGTGGCCGTCCGCGCCGGCGGGGAGAGAATGGGGGGAGCGAGCGCTATCCGGGCGCTCGGCTCCCCCTGGCACGACCCCTGGAGGTGGGTCGTGTGTCTCCCCTCTGGGGTCATCCTGCCCCGACCGCAAGAACCCGCCGGCGAGCGCTTCGTCGCGTCGCGGGCGCTGAGATCGCACAACGGTGCTAGGGCGGGTGCCCGCGACGTGTCGGCGGTCCCGCCCTCGGTCGGGGAGGAGCGTTTCACTGGTTCTGTGCGACGACGGTGCCCCACGAGGAGCAGAGCAGGTCGGCGAGCAGCGAGTCACGACGTTCGGCCGTCTGCGAGTCGATGTCGTCGATCGCGCGAATGACCATGTCGGCGTACGCCGGGGTGTTCGGTAGGGGGTGATCCTGGTCCATCATCAGCGGGGCCTCCACGGGCGGTGTTGGAGATGCTTCTCTGCATCTGCGAACCCCGTGCGAGCACGGTCGGTGCACGCCCGCTTCGCCAATAGCGCAACGGTGCTAGCGGCAGCGGGGACGCCGCGCCGCTGACTTTACGAGCGCTTTACGCCGGCGTCTTGACGGCGCGCTCGAGGCCCGCCTCGCGCAGCGCCCGGGTGCGGTCCACGAACGACCGCAGCTCGGCGATCCGGTTGCCGCGGGTGCGGCACAGGACCGCCGTCTCGCGGGTCACCTCGTTGCCACCGAGCCGGCCCCGGGAGACCTCCGCGACGAACACCACGAACACGTCATCACCCCTGAAGAGCTCTTGGGGATCGGCCCGGAAGGACTCCCAGATCGCACACAGCTCGGTACGCCACTCGAGCACGCCCGCGTGGCCCTCGTAGACGCTCGGGTTGAAGATGCGCTCGGAGAAGTCCAACCGTACGGACGGGTCGAACAGCTCCGGAAGCCTCGGAGCCAGGTCCTCGGCGATCGCGTCCGTCGTGAGGCAGTACCTCCACCCCTCTTCGAGGGCCTCGACGAGGTCCGGCGGGGTCCCGTTGGGGATCGGGGGCTCCTCCGACACGAAGCCGTCAGTATTGCGCTTCGGGAGCAGGGCGGTCTTCACGGGAGCGGCTTTCGCAGCGCCGACCCCTTCTCCTGCGCGGGATCCCGTCCCCGGGGCGGCGGCGGCTCGCCCTTCTCCTGCGCGGGATCCCGTCCCCGGGGCGGCGGCGGCTCGCCCTTCTCCTGCGTAGGACGGGCGAGCCGGGCGCCGTGCCGGACTCGAGCGCACGGGCCCGGCCATGCAGGATCCCTTGCGGAGCGTCCACTCGGGCGCTCATGGCTGACCACCTCTGGGGTGTGCTGGCGAGAGATGGTCGGGTGCTCTGTTGCCGCTCGCACGAGGGGCGTGTACGTTCGTCCAGCAGCACCCCGCGCGCCTCAGGCGGCGCTGGAACACATCAAATCGCGTCAAGGAAGATGCCCACCATGGATGGATCCCGTCGGTCTGCGAACAGGGTTGTGAGAGTCACGGGCACCCGCCTCGGGAGGTTGGGGCGTCGACGCCTGCTGGTCGTCGCGACCGTCGTTCTGGCGGCGATGGCGTTCGTGCTGCTGACCGGGTCGGCCCTGGCCGCGCGGCCCTCACCGGTGGATGGGCCGCCGGTGGCGGACGGGCCGCAGTTCACGATCGAAAAGCTCCAGCGCATCGCCGGCACGGAGGGGGACTTCACCACCGACGAGCTCACCGCCGAAGTGGGCCAGTCGGTCGAATACGAGATCGTCGTGACCGACACCGGTGACTCGTCACTGAGCTTCTCCGAACTGCAAAACGAAGACTGCCAGGGGATCTCTCCCGCCGGTGAAACCGAACTTCAGCCCGGAGAACACGAAACCTTCAGATGCGAAGAACTCCTCATGGAACCCGGCCCGTGGACCAACCAGGCCGAAATCGAAGCCGGCGGAGAATCCCAGCTTTCCAACACGGTGGTCGTCGAAGTCACCGAACCAGAAGAAGCCCCCGAAGAAGAACCGGAAGCGCCCGAATTCAGGGTCGAAAAGCTGCAGCGGCTGAAGGGCGGAGGCGGGGGCTTCTCGACGGACTTCCTCACCGGGACCGCAGGGCAGACGGTCGAATACGAGATCGTGGTGGAAAACACCGGCAACACCTCGTTGAGCTTCCCGTCGCTCGAGGACGCCAACTGCACGAACATCTCGCCGTCGGGGCAGACCGAGCTGGCCGCCGGTGACAGCGAGACCTTCACCTGCGAACACACCCTCGCCGAGCCGGGAGAATTCTGGATCAACGAAGTGACGCTCACCAGCGGCGAGCTCCAACGGCGTTCGAATCCCGTCTACGCGGAGGCAGTCGAAGAACCCGAATTCACGATCGAAAAGCTCCAGAAGGTCGAAGGGTCCGAGACCTCCTTCACGAGCGGAGAACTGACCGCGAAGCTCGGCCAGAGCATCGAATACGAGATCGTGGTGTCCAACACCGGTAGCAGGTCGCTCACGTTCGAACCGCTCTCGGACCCGAATTGCACCGGCATCGTGCCGGCCGAAGCAACCCAGCTGGAACCGGGCGCCAGCGAGACGTTCACCTGCCGTCACGCCCTCACCTCCGCCGGGGGCTGGTCCAACATCGCCGAAATCGAAGCCGAGTTCCGCCGTGGGACGATGCCCGAGACGGCCCACGCCCGGGTGCTGCCCGGCGGAGAAGGCGTGATCAAGAAGGCGAGCTCCAACGAGGTGGTCACGAACGTGCCCGCCGAACCGGACCCGGAAGTCGAAACGCCGCCGAGCCCTGCGGGCTCCAACACCCCCTCCAACGTCTCCGAGCAGCCCGCCCAGCAGGTTCAGGCGAAGTGCACGGTGTCGGAGTCCTCGGTGGCGCTGGCGGGGGCCAGCGGCAGCAAGCGGGCGCCCTTCACGGTTCGCGTCCCGGCCCTGGGGATCAAGCAGATCACGTTCTACCTGGACGGCCACAGGCTCGAGACGCTGACCGCGGTGCACGCCGACAAGGGCGAGTTCAGCGTCCGGATCGACCCCTCCAGGCTGCGTTACGGAGCACACCGGGTGTCCGTCAAGACCGTCATGAGCGAGACCGCGTGCGCCGCGATCGCCCGCGCAGCGGTGTTCGTCCACGCACGACCGGCAGCCGTCAAGCCGAAGTTCACCGGCTGAGCCGGGAGCGCTTCCCGCGAGCGGTCCGCCGAAGGGCCCCGCTCGGGAGCCGCTGTCGGGCCGCTCAGGAGCCGCTGTCGCCGAGGGCCGCTGCGCCGAGCACCGCGGCTGACAACGCAGTCCCTGTGACCAACACGCTCGTGAGCTGTGGGAGATAGCCGGCGCGGCCGCCGGCGATGCCGGCCAACGTGTCGGCCGCGTCGCAAGCCAGGCCCGCCACCAGCCACTGTCGCTGGGTGGCGCCCGTGCTGGTGAGCGTCCCCCAGGCGAGGGCGACGTCGCGGATCCCGAACAGCCTCGCCAGGTACGGCGCCTGGGGGTTCGCCTCCGCGTCGAGCCCGAAGAGCCTGCCCGCGACACGGGGCGTGGCCCACGAGGAGACGCCGACCGCGAGGCGCAATCCCGACAGGCCGGCGATCAGCTTCTGGCGCTCCACGCCGGCGACTCTACAGGAGGCGACGCTCGCGGCGCACGCCACCGGGCCGACGCCCGCCGCCGGGGAGAAACGTGCTCGTGCCGTCGGTGGCCTTGTCCAGAACGGCCAAAGAGCCTGATCAGGTTGGGCCGACCGCGCTCGCGGATCGAACCGCAACTCCACCCGCTGGCGACGGGTTTTATCAATGACACAGGCGGTTTCGAGAGATTTGAACCGCTCTTTACCCGACCATAATCTCCGTCCCGCTCTTTACCTGGCCGCCATACAGATCGGCTAAGAGCTACCCGAGGTTGCGTGATGGAACCCGAACCCCAGCCCCTTGACCCGATCCAGACCGCGGCGCTCGTGATGAGGACGGTCGACGACATCGACGAGAGCACCGAAGACGACCGCGAAGCCCTCCTGTCGGCGTTGGTGTGCGCCGCCTGGGGCAACCGCTGGTCGCTGAACCAGTAGCCGGCCGCTAGGGCGCCAGCCCGACGGTTTCGATCACCTCGTACCAGTCTTTCTGGCCGAGCTTGAATTCCGCTTCCTCGACCTTCGTCTCGGCGTCTTCGATGAACGTCACGAGCCCCGCTTCCGATCCCCGCTCGTAGGGGGCGACGAGTTCCCACGGGACTTCCGGCAGCTCGAGCCGTTCCACCTGCCGGTCCAGTTCGGTCACATCCCCCGGGACCGTCTTGAAGCCGCTCGCCGTCCATGCACGTACGTCCGCGCAGAGGTCGGGGAGCCGTAGCGTCGCCAGGCCGGTCAGCGCCGCCACGAACGAGTGCAGGGATCGTTCGAACCGCTTGCTGGTCCAGTGCAGCGGCCTGATCGCCCGCGCGAACCTCTCGATCGGTCCCGCGGCGGAGCCGTAGGAGATCGACCACAGGGCTGCGGCCACCTCGTCGCTCATGGGCTGGGACGCTTCGGTCTCGGGAGTCCCGGCTCCGGCGTCCGGGCATTCCCTCGCCAGCCTGCCCTTGTAGCTCTCGATCTTCGCCTGGGCGACGGGGATCGTGGCCACGGCGGCCCGCGCCAGGGCGTAGCCCGCGGTGATCGCGGTGTGCGTGGCGGCGACGTCCTGCGCGTCCGCGAACACCGGGGCGGGCGTCAGGGCGAGGGTGGCCATCACGATGGGCGCGACGAGGCGACGCACTGGGTACCATTCTGACTGTCGGCGCCCCCGTTGGCGTGCGATCCGGCCGGGCGGCGGGACGGCCGTCGTCGCGGTGGGCATCGGAGGGCTCTCTAGGCTGTCCGTATTCCCGACGCAGCCACAGCACGCCCCGGGCGGCCCGCCGCAGCGACGCGGGAAGAGGTTCTGGCACTCGCGGCCCGCCGCTTCCTGGCGGCGGAACGGGTCGACGTGCAGGCGATCGCGCGCGAGCTCGGCCTCGCCCGGGCGACGATGCACCGCTGGTTCGGAACCCGGGAGCAGCTTCTCGGAGAGGTGCTCGCCAACCTCGCCGAAGAGCGCCTTGTGGCCATCCGCCGAGCGACCCCGGGCCACGGTGCGAGCGCACTGCTCGCGTGCTTCGATCGCTTCAACAGCGAGCTCGCCGCCACCCGCGGCCTCGGGGTGCTTCTCGCCCAGGAGCAGGATCGGGCGCTGCGCATCCTGATCTCCAGCGCGGGGGAGGTCCAGCCGCGCATGGTGGCACTCGTCCAGCGGCTGATCGAAGAGGAGATCGACGCCGGCGCCTTCACGCCCGCGATCGCCCCGGCCACGCTCGCCTACACGATCGTGAGGCTTGCCGAGTCGTTCCTCTACAACGACGCGCGGGTGGGGCTCCTCGGCGACACCGAGCGCCTGCACGAGGTCGAGGCCCTGATCCTCGGCCTCGAGCCCTGACGGGCTGGTCGAGACTCCTCGACCGCTGACGGGCCGATCGAGACGACGCCTCGGGGCCCGAAGGCCTGATTGAGACGTTCGGCCAGTTATGACTAGAATTGGCTCCCACTGGAACCAGCGGGGCTGTGCGCCGCGGCAGGTGCATGACGCGCCGCGTGAGCATTGGAGGGAAGCAAATGACTGCTCAGAAGTCGGGGCCCCCCAGCGCAGCGATTTCCGCACCCGGACTGCGGAGATGGCTGGTGGGGATCGCCTTTGTGTGTTCACTGCTCGTGCCCGCCGCGGTGGCCGCGCCGGCGTCGGCTGAAACCACCTGGCTGTGCCGCCCCGGGCTGGCGGCCAATCCCTGCCTCAACAGCGAGGAAGCAACCGTCAGGTTGGACGGCGGGGGGAGCTTCGTCGAACACGCCCAGCCGGCCAAGAGCCCCCCGATCGACTGCTTCTACGTGTACCCGACCGTGAGCAGCCAGCTCGCGATCAACGCCAACGAAGAAATCGGCAAGGAAGAGATCGCGATCGCCGAAAGCCAGGCCTCGCGCTTCTCGCAGGTGTGCAAGGTGTACGCGCCGATCTACCCGCAGCTGACGATCCCGGCGATCAACGGCGCCTTCGGCCCGCTGCCGCCGGAAGCGTCGGTGAAGGCCTACACCGGCGTGGCGAAGGCGTTCCTCGAATACATCGCCCGCTACAACGACGGCCGCGGCTTCGAGCTGATCGGCCACTCCCAGGGCTCGGCGATGCTCGAGCAGCTGATCAAGGAAGTGGTCGAACCGAATCCGACCCTGCGCAAGCAGCTGGTCGGGGCGATCGTGCTCGGGGGCCAGGTGATCGTGCCCGAAGGCAAGAACGTCGGTGGCACCTTCAAGACCATCCCCGGGTGCTCCGTGGCCGGCCAGACCGGGTGCGTGGTGGCGTACTCGAGCTTCCTCGAAGAACCACCCGAAGACTCCCTCTTCGGCCGCCCCAGCGCGATCCTCGGCGGGGGCCTGCCCGAAGTCGAACACCCGCAGGTGCTGTGCGTCAACCCGACCGTGCTGGTGCAGGGGCACTTCGCCGGTCCGTCGCTGTCCTACTACCCGACGTTCAACGCCTTCCACGGTGAATTCCCCGGCGACCTCGCCCCGTACGTCCAGGCGCCCAAAGCGTCGACGCCGTGGGTTGCCACACCGGCTCAGTACACGGCCCGGTGCGAAGCCCGCAACGGCGCCAGCTGGCTGCAGTTGACGCCCACCGACGCGAAGGACACGCGCACCGAAACGGTGCTCGTGAACACGCTCGGGCCGACCTGGGGCCAGCACCTCGTCGACGTCAACGCACAGCTCGGCAACCTGGTGGCCGACGTCGGCCTCCAGGGGGTCGCCTACGTGCTGATCCACCCCTGATATGTCGTGGCGTTTGTCAAGTGGGCAGGGTTGATCGTGCCCACTTGATGGGCGTTGGTTGTGGTCGGGAGGCCGGGGCGCCGGGCTCGGTGTCGGCGTTGCCAGTCTGATGATGCGGGGGTTGGTTACCCCAGGGCCCGGTTTCGTGCTGCCGGCGTGTGCTCTCTAGGAGCGGGCGTGGCACCGTGTTGGGTGCTGCCCATAGGGCAATCGCGCGTGCCGGCCGCTGGTGGCCCGGCGCCCTGGCCTCTCGACCGGTGGGCTGTCGGGCGGCGTTAGTCGGCTGTTGCGGCTGCCCAGAGGAAGCAGGCCAGCTCGCGGGCGCAGGCCACGACGATCACGTTGTGCGGCTTGCCGCGGGCGCGCATGCGGTGATAGACGTGGTGCAGTCGCTGCTGGGCACGGTTGGCGATCTGCAGGATGTGGGCGGGCTGGCCTTGCTGACGGTTCTTGAGGGTCACCCCGATTCGTGGGGGACGTCCGTAGTGCCAGGCCGACTCGACCAGCAATCGGCGCGCGAACCCGGAGCCGGTCTTGGTGATCGAGCCGTGATGGGTTGACTGGCCGGACTGGTGAAGGGAAGGGATCAACCCGAGCCAGGCGCTGAGGGCGTTCGCGCGTTGGAAGCGCTGCCAGTCGCCGCCGAGCTCGAGGTGAAGCGCGAACGCGGTCAGGGTGTCGATCCCCCTGAAGCACCTGAGCCTCGCGAGCGTCGACCACCACATTTCATCCTGGGCCAGACGTGAGAGTCGCTCGGCGATCTGTGCCTTGCGGGCGCTCAGCCCGTCGACGGCCGCGATCAGATCAGCGAACGCAAGGTCACTCACGGCCTCCGGGAACTGCTGAGAGGCCAGCCAGCGTCGATGAGCCACCGTCCAGGTGCTGGGCTGCGGATAAACCCGGCCGTGGCGGAGCAGCATCTTGGAGACCCTGTGACGAGCAGTCATCAAATCCCGCCGGCACGCATCGTGAGCGCGCATCAGCTCACGGGCGGCCTCGATCTCGACCGGCGGGACCACGACCGTCGTCAAAGAGCCAGCGAGCAGCAAACGCGCGAGCAGCTCGGCGTCCTTGCGGTCGGTCTTCACCCGGTCAGAAGAACCCCGCGGCGTCTTACCAGGCGCGATGACCTGCACATCCACACCAGCCCTCTCCGCGGCCCGATAGAGCCCGAAGCCGGTCGGGCCTGCCTCATAGCAAGCACGGACCGGGCCAGGCAGACCTTTCAGCCAGGCCACGGGCTCCTCGATGCCCGGCCCGAACCTCGCACGCACCAGCTCCCCCGTCGCGGCATCGATCGCCGCTGCGTGCGTCGAGCGCGCATGGACATCAAGCCCCGCCCACGTCACAATCCCAGTCACGGCCGGACCTCCTCATTTTTCTGGGGTCAGCCGGAGCCATTCTCCGGCCAGACAAACCCCCGCGAGGAGTGTCCGGCCTACAAACTCCGACGGCCAGCCCAACAGGCCAACCGCGTCATAGGGTCTAGCCGACACCGCGACCGGTAGTCGACGGATCGCGATCACGAAGGTTCCCGGCGTCCGCCCTGACGGGCGCCGGGAGCCGTCACGCCTCCCGGCGTCCGCCCTGACGGGCGCCGGGAGCCCTCACGCCTCGGTCGTGCGCTCGAGCAGCGCGAACAGCTCGTCGTAGTGGCGCTCGGCCGCCCCCTCGTGGTACGCGGGCGTGTCGGCCATCGTGTAGCCGTGGGCCGCGCCCTCGTAGACCTCGGCGCGGGAGGCGAGGCCGGCCCCCTCCAGCGCCCTTTCGAACTCGGCGATGTTCTCGGCCGTCATGCTCTGGTCGTTGTCGGCGAAGCCGAAGTACAGCTCGGCCTGGACCTCGTCGAGGCTCCGATGGGGGCTGTCCGGCTCGTCGGTGACGAGCCCTCCGGCGTGAAAGCCGGCCAGGGCCGCCACACGGTCGGGGTGGGCCGCGGCGATCCGTAGGCCGACGCGTGCGCCCATGCAGTAGCCGGTGATCGCCACCGGCCCGTCGGTGTCCTCTTCCAGACGGCTCAGGTAGGCCTCGCCGTCGCTGGAGATCCGCTCCGGGGTCAGTTCTTCCATCAGCGGCCTGAGCGTCTGGAAGAACTCCATCCGAGCCCCCTCCTCGGACATGTCGGGCATCTCCCCGACCGCGTCCCGCCCGCCGCGGTAGAACAGGTTCGGCGCCAGCACCTCGTAGCCGCGCGAGGCAATCCGCTCGGCCATCTCCTCGATCTGCGGACGTAGTCCGAACGCGTCCATCAACAGCAGCACGCCGGGATGGCGCGCCCCGTCATCGGGACGGGACAGGTAGGCATCGGCCGTTCCGTCGGGAGTCTGGATCTCGATCTTCTCGGAGCTCATCGGGTAACCGCCTTTCTCGAGCTGCTCAACAGGTCACCGCCTCGTGCGTTTTCACCGGTATCGATATCCGAACTTGCCCTGTCCCGCGCCACCGGGGTCCTCGCCCGCGCCACTCGGGGGGTGTGCGGCCACGGTGCCGGAGCCGCGCCCCGACAGCGCCGCCGTCGCCCAGGGGCGGGCGAGGGATCGGTTTAGCGGCAAACGGCACCGGGTAGCCACCTCGGCGGTTCCGTCCGGTTCGATCGAAGCCTCCGGGAGATGGTCAGGGGATGTGGGAGCACTTTGGACGGCTCTGGCCAGAGCCGCGTCGTGGTAACAGTGTCGAGTCGCGACTGACCCGCCGCGAGGTTCTCGGTGGCGCGGCGAGCCTCGGCCTCGCGTCGGTGCTCGCGTCCGGCCCGGTGCCGGCGGCGATGGCGGCCCGAGGGCGCAGACGCCGCCCGATCCCGTTGCCGACGGCCGCGCAGGTGCAGGCGGACATCCAGCGGATGGTCGACTTCGGACCCCGCCTGACGGGCTCGGCCAGCCACAACGCCTACATCCGTTGGCTGGAGCGGGAGTTCACCGCCGCGGGCCTGGAACTGATTCCGTGTGACGTGTACGAAACCGAACGTTGGCTGGCGGAGGACTACGGGCTGGAAGTGCTCGAAGGGCCCGGAGCCGGTCCGGTGGAGGTGGCCGCCTACTACCCCCGCTCGCAGCTCACCCCGCCCGCGGGTGTGAGCGGGCCGCTGGTGTACTGCGGCACGGCTCCACCGCTGAGCATCAGCGGCGAAGACCCGGTCGCGCTCGAGGACGCGCTGGCGGCGTACCCCGGGGAGGTGCAGTCGTGGGCCACGGCGCTCGGCGGCACCCTGGGGTCGAGTCCCGAGGGTGCGGTGCTGCTGATCGACCTTCCGGCCCCCGCACCGGCGACGACCGCCATCTTCCTGCCGCCCTACTCGACCTACCTGAACTGGCCCGGCCACAGCGAAGCCGAATGGATCGGCGCCGACTACAAGCGCCCGTGGCTCCTCCCCGGCGTGGCGATGGCGCCGACGTCGCCCTTCCACGAACTCGGCGCCGCCGCCGTGGTGTTCATCGTCGATGCCTCCTACGACGCCTTCGACGGTTGCTACGGGCCCTTCGAGTCGGGCTTCCAGGACCTGCCGGCGCTGTACGTCGACCGCGACACGGGCGCCACCCTGAGGTCGCTCGCCGGCTCACGCCCGAGCGCCCGGGTGACGTTGACGGGCACCGTCGAGAAGGTGCCCTCGCCGGCGACCACCGCTGTGCTGCCCGGCGAGAGCGAAGAGGTGATCATCTTCAACACCCACACCGACGGCACCGGGTTCGTGGAGGAGAACGGAGGCGTCGCGTTCGTGCAGCTGGCGCGCTACTTCGCCACCCTGCCCCCGGCCGAACGACTCCAACGAACGCTCGTGTTCGCCGCCTGGCCCGGCCACTTCTCGGCCGAACTGCCCCAGTGCCAGGGCTGGATCGACGCGCACCCGGAAATCATGCAACGGGCTGCGGCGGCGCTGACGGTGGAGCACCTCGGGTGCAGCGAGTGGGACGACAAGCTCGACGGGGGATACCAGCCGACGGGGCTGCCCGAGGCGTTCGCGATCTGGACCACCCAGGGCAAGATGTTCGAAACGACCCGTGAAGCCGTGATCGCCCACGAGTTGCCCCGCACGGCGCTGATGCGCCCGCCGCCGCAGTTCGGCGTCGGCGGCGCGTTCCAGTCCTACGGGATCCCCCAGATCGGCGCCATCGCCGGTCCCTACTACCTGCTGACGATCAGCGACAACAGCGACATGGACAAGCTCGACCCCGACCTCGCCGCAACCCAGATCGCGTTCTTCGCCGACCTCGCCAAACGCCTCGACCCGATTCCCGCCGCCGAGCTGCGGGAAGGAGACCCGACGCTCGGCTACGGCGGCACCTCGGGTGGGGAAAACACGGCCCGCGAGGAGCCCTGCAAGCGCTGATCGCGGCGCACCACCTCGCCCCGCGGAGCGTGGGACCGGCTACAGGGGTGGGACCTGGTTGTTGACCTGGGAGCCGTGGTACAGGTGACGCTGATCGCTGCAGGCAGCGGGAAAGAAGAACTGCACGCTGTCGCTGCGGACGCCGTTGTAGCTGGCGTAGAGGGTCGCGCGGCCGACGCTGCCGACGGTGCATTTCGGGTCGGTGCTGCTCGTGACCCTGACCTTGATCTTCATGATGTTGCCCTCGTAGCCCCACATCATCGCGTAGTGGGAGTGGTAGAGGAGGTGGTGCTCGACCGACATGATGATCACCCCCGCCGGGTCCTGTTGGCAGATGACCCCGGAGACCGTGTTGGCTTCGAGGTTGATGTCTCCATGGCCCTTGGCGAAGCTACTCGAGCCCGTGTAGGGGCCGGTGTGGAAGCCCCACGGGGGAATGCCGTACACGGTCGGGATCTGTGAGCAGGAGGTGGCCGCGGTGGCGGTGGCGGCGGCCCCCAACATCGCCGCCACGGCGGCAAGCACCGCGAGCGCAGGCCCTATGAGCGCGGTCGTCCGCATCAACTGACGCAGTCCAGCAGCTGCGACGGCCCCGGGCGGCGGCGGTAGACGCGCGTACGAGCTCCGCCGGCGGGCTGCTCGGACAGGGTGCGGGAGTAGATCAGGAACCGTCGTTGACGAACGCCTGGTACGGGCGGCAGGGCTCGTTGCGCAGGCTCGGGCAGGGCGGCAGTCCGGTGGGCACGTTGACGCCGGAGATGATCGGAAGGACGAGGCTCGACGGCATGCCGGGACCGAACCCGATCGACACGTTCGCGGTTTCGCCTTCGGGCTGTGTCTGGCTGAACGACCACACCGGCTCCGTTCCGTTGGGGGCGGCGATCGTGACCCTGATGCGCGAGCCGGCGCGGTAGACGTGCCCCTCGAAGTACAGCGGGATCGTGACCGGCACGAATTCGCCCGCCGGCATCGCCTGCAGGTCGGACGCCAGCAAGGTGGGGATCGGTTGGAGCGTGGTGGGGGCCTGCTTGAACATGTTTTCCGAGGTCGTTGCCAGCTTGCGCTCGCTGGCGCGGATCCAGCCGTCCTGGACGAAGGTTTCGTTTTCGTCGGGGCGCACCTCGCTGACGGTGGCCTGCAGGTCGACGTTCGGGGTCGATGACTTCACCCACACCTTGACGGCGCCTCCGCCGATCACGGTCGTGTTGGCGGCGAGCGCTTCCGAGACATAGGAGACGGCGTCGCCTTCGGTGGGCTGCACCCAGTTCCAGTCCCACTGGGATGCGTCGCCCCACAGCCCGCCGGGGCCCGTGCCGCCGAGGTAATCAGTCAGCGGCGTGGCGCTCGCATCCGAGGTGTAGGAGTCCACCCCTTCGGTCGCCGCCGGCGCTTCCTGCAACGTGCCGTTGGGGCCGAGATACCAGGTGCCTTCTTTCGTTATCGAGGGATCGAGCCAGGGAAGCTCCGAGAACGACTGTTCGAATGCCGGATCGGGGTTGCCGGCCGTCGAGCTGCCGGCGCCGTTGTCGAACAGCACCCGCACCTCCGGGAGCGCCTCGAACGCTTTCAGCGCCTTCCCGTAGCTCGGCTGTTCCTGGATCGGGTCCGCCGGCAGCGTGACTTCGTCACCGTTGGGGAGTCCCAGCGCCTCCTGGTAGAGCGTCGGAGCTGCGACATGGACGATCGACTTGTGTTCCTTGGGTGCCTGATGGGCGACGAACAGCTCCAAGAAGTCGTACAGGCGGTCGAAGGTGTAGGGGTCGAGCGAGTCGACGTGGGCACCGTTTGAGAACGTGAACCACTTCCGCTTGGTCCCGGTGAAGTGCTGCGCCAGATCGGCACAGTGCCCGCCGGTCTGCTCGTCCTCCCACTGACACGCCACGAACGACGGCACCTTGATGTTGTGGACGAACGTGATCGGGTCCAGCGGGTCGGCCACCGGCGGGTTGTAGGTCGCGTTTTCTTTGATTTCCGCGAGCAGATTCGTCGCCTCGCCGTGCAGGTCCTGATTGGCTTCACAGGTCGTGTCGCCTTTCTGGATCTGTTCGTAGGCCCAGTGCTCACCTTCGTCGGGGCCGGCCGGTTCGGCGTCGACCTGGCGTTCTTCGGCCCACCGGACCGCGAAGCCGGTGTTCAGCACGCCACCCGGGTATAGGGTCGTCGCCGTCGCGTCGAGCACCGACAGCGGCGCGATCGCCTCGAGCGCCGGCGGCCGCTCCTGGGCGGCGAAGAGCTGGCTGATCCCGCCGTAGGAGATCCCGAACATCCCGACCTTGTGGTCGAGCACCCACTTCTGGTGGGCCACCGTCTCGATCACGTCGTAGGCATCGAGGCTCTCCAGCGGTTCGAAGTAGTCGAAGGCACCGCCGGAGCATCCGGTACCGCGCATGTTCACGTCGACCACCGCAAAGCCCATCAGGTTGGCCACCGCGGCGAGGCCGCTTTCCGGACCCGCGGGGTTCGCGTAGCCGTAGCCGGCGTATTCGATCAGCGTCGGAACCGGGGCTTTCTTCTTCTGCGGTTCGAACGCCCCAAACGCGCGCGAGCCGGCCAGCTCCGACGGGATGCCGGGCGGGTGGACATCGATCGCCAGCTGGGTCCCGTCGCGGGTCGTGATGTAGCCGTATCCGCTTTCGGGGATCGACTGCTTGTAGATGGTCTTGTCCCACGGCGCCGCCGCTTGCGTGTGGACGGTCAGCGGTTCCGATTCTTCGCCCGAGGGCATCAGCCGGACCTTGTAGCCCTTGCCCGCTGTGACCTTGCGGAACAGCAGCCCTCCCTCCGAGTCCGCTGCCTGCGTGGACACGGTTTCGCCCTCCGGCCCCAGCAGCGTCGCCTGGGCGCCCGGCGCCAGGCCCGTTACGTAGACCTGTTCGACGCTTCCCTGGGCGTTGCCGTCGAAGGCGGAGGCCGCGCCGGCGGTCAGGAGGCAGGCCGCGATCGCCACGAGCGTCGCGAACACGCCGATGCGTGTGCGCCGCCAAGGCGTGAATGTCGGGATCGAGCAGCCGCCGCCTGCGGTGCCGCTGAGGGCAGGACGATCGCCAAGCTTCTCGGCACGCACCGGCACCCTCCCATCTCGCCCAGCCCCCATGCCCCTCCTCATGCTGCACCCAGTAAACACCACTTCGGCGACCGGTGCCACCCGGTCGCCCCCCGCCGCGAGACGAGCGAGCCCTGAGCCCGCTCTGGCTCAGATCAGGTTCTCACCGGGCGCAGCCCGCGGAAGGGCGTTGCCCGCCTCCCGATCACTCGAACAGCAGCTCCCCGACGAAGCCGCCCGGCAGCGTCCCCGGCGGACACGCGAAGATCGCGCTCGAGGTGTGAGCGGTGAAACGACTGAGGGCGTCGCTGGAGGCGAGCCGGCGCAGCAGCGGCACGACCTGCCGGCTCGGTCTGCGCTGGAAGCAGATGAAGAAGAGCCCGGCGTCGATCTCGCCGCTCTGCGGATCGATCCCTTCGGCGTAGGAGTAGCCGCGGCGGAGGATCGCCTGGCCGCCGTTGACCTGCGGGCTGGCCAGGCGTACGTGGGCGTTCGCAGGGATCACCGGTTCGCCGTCCGCTCCCCGCGCGCCCAGGTCCAGCGGGTCGTACTCCTTCTGCTCGCCGAGCGGTGCACCGCTCAGCTTCTCGCGTCCGATCGTGCGCTGCTGCTCTTCGAGGGTGCTCGCGTCCCAGCGATCGAACAGCATGCGGATGCGCCGCGCGATCAGGTAGGTGCCGCCGGCCATCCAGCGGGGCGCCTCCCCCGGCTTGACCCAGACGAACTCTTCCATGTCCGCCGTCGCCTCCCCGCGAAGGTTCAGCGTGCCGTCCTTGAAGCCGAGCAGGTTGCGCTGGGTGGCCTGGGTGACACTCGTCGAGGAGGTCCGTCCGAAGCCCTGCTGGGAGTAGCGCAGGCGCGCGACCCCAGCCGCCGCGCGCGCGAGCTCGTGGATCGCGTGGAAGGCGACCTGGGGGTCCTCGGAGCACGCCTGCAGGCACAGGTCCCCGCCGCTGTGCCCGGGGTCGAGCCGCTCGCCCTCCAGCGGCGGGAGCACGCGCAGCTCGGACGGTCGCACCCCCGCCAGGCCGAGGCGCCGGCCGCGCGCACCGGCGAACAGGCTCGGCCCGAGGCCGACCGTCAGCGTGAGCCGGGCCGGACCGAGGCCGATCGCCTCACCCGTGTCCTGCGGGGGCTCCCCCGGCGCCTGCACGGAGGGTTCATAGGGCTCGCCCGAGGTCAGCCGCGCGGCCACGGGCGTCCACCGCTCGAGCAGCTCGCGCAGCGAGGCGCGGTCGTCCTCCTCGAGGTCGAAGGCCGCGAACTGCAGACATTCCTGCGCCGCCGTGGCCACGCCCGCCTGGTGCGGCCCGTAGAACGGCACCGTCACGTCCCGCGCCGCCGCAGAACGGGCAGCGCCGCCGCGAGCGGCGATCGCGGCGGATCCCGGGAGCAGGCCGCCGAGGCCCGCGCCGGCGCCGAGCAGGGCCGCGCCGGAGATCACTCCCCGGCGCGTCAGGCCCTGCTGCGCGCCCTGCGCCGATGCGGTTGGGCTCAGCCCCAGTACTTCCCGCCGCCGACCGGCTTGTCCCTGCGGCACCAGGCGTCCCCTTTCAGGTTCTTCGGCACCCCTTCGCAGGGGTTCGCCATCCCCGGTTCCTGGGGGAGCGGCACCATTTCGACATCGCTGCTGCGGGGGTAATCCGAGCCGGGCGCGTTCGGACATTCGGCGAGCAGCTGCGAGTCGCACACCGCCCCCTCCCCGAGCGGGCTCGTGGCCGGCTCGCCGCTCGCGGGCGGGGCGTCGGCGGATTCGCAGCTGTCGTGGGTCGTCTGGATGGCCGCCGGTTCGCTGCTCGGTTCACCGCCACCTTTCTCGACGTTGCCGTGCCAGCAGTTCGCCTTGTTCGTGACGTTCGGGTCGTTGACTTCGCCGATGTCCCCGTTGGAGGCGTTTTTCCATCCGCCGTTGCTTGCGAAGGTGTTGCCCTCGATCTCGCTTTCGAAGGCTTCGTACAGGCAGGCGCTGGTTTCGCCTTCAACCGTTTTGATGCCGCCTCGGCATTCGTCTTCGGGGAACTTTTCAAGGACCTGTGACGGTGGTTTTTCGTCGATCCCCGGGTAGGGCAGGAGCAGGATGCCCCAGGCGTCGTTGTTCGCGAAGGTGTTGCCGACCACGAGGTCGTTGCGCCCGCCCGCGATCGTCATCCCGGTTCCCACCAGGCCCGGCGCGCCGCTGTTCGTGGGCGTGGCGCCGTTGTTGTTGTCGACGACCTGGTCGCCCGACATCACCCAGCAGACGTCCTTGCGCTGAGCGCTGGCCGGGGCGTCGGGGTTGATTTCGCCCTTCGGGCACAGCCCTTCCTGCGGTGAGGGAGCGTCGTCGTTGTCCTGGCTCTGCGTGGCGACCCCCTCCTCGTTGTTGCGGAACAACGAGTCCTTGATCACGAGGTGACCGCCGGAGTTACTGCCCGAGTAGCCGAGGTCGTTGTCTTCGGCGGTGCTGTCTTCGATCGTCGAGTTGCAGTTGGGACAGGCGCCGATGTAGTAGCCCGAGTCGGACATGTTGTTCGCGTAGTCATGGGTGAACAGCCCGGGTCCGTAGGTGTTCGAGGCGTAGATGCCGTACTCGTCGGAGGGCTTTTCCCTGCCGTCCCAATAGGTCGAGGTCGAGCTCAGGTATTCACCCCACCACGAGCCTATGTTCTGCGTGCCGGTGGAGCCACCGCCGTCGAACCAGACCGAGTCCCCGCCGGCGTTGTCACCGAGGAAGTTGCAGGTCGAGAAGTTCTGCAGCACGACACCTGAGGTCCTGTAGACGACGATGCCGTTGTTACCGAGGTAGCTGCTCCCTTCCGCGGCTCCGAAGTTCTGGGCCGATTCTTCGGAGGCGCACTCCGGAGTGCCGGGCTTGGTGCCGTCGATCATCACCGTGTTGCGGTTCATCCCGCGGATGTGGATGTTGGGCGTAGTCACGAGAATGTCCGCACCGGCTTCCAGATCCCCGGACACGTGCGGGTTCGGGAACTCGACACCCGACTGTTTGTAGTCCCCCGGGCCGATCAGGATCCAGTCGCCTTCTTGCGCGGCCGCGACGGCTTCCTGGATCGTCTTGTACTTGCCCTTGTGCCCGTTGAATTCTCCCACCAGCAGAGCGCGCGGCGGGGTTTTCCTTTTCGTTTTCGCGTTCGTTCGCGCGCGGCGCCCATCCGCGCGGCGAACGTGCCGACGCTGCACCCGCGCCCGACGCACGTGGGTCGCACGTCGGTTCTGCGCCGCCGAGGCGCGCAGCATCTGAGCTCCGGCGCTGGACACGAGAAGACACGTGAGCAGGAGCGCGATCGCGAGCGCCCACGTGGCCCTCCGTGCGCTCCCACGGCTCCCCTGCCTGCTGCGCTCAGACTCGGCGTACATCCGCGGCACCTCCCCGGCGGCTGTTGATCGTTCAGAGGCGCACGCCGCCTTCTCTCCTGGGCCGCCCGACGCCGCGCAGCATCTGCGGTACCCCGTGGCCCGCGTTCACAAACCCCATTTTCGAAGATCCATCGTCCCGCCCCCGAAGCCAGTTCGCCAACAACTGCAGGACGGCGAACATGGCCGCTGCGAGGAGCGCCGTCTCGGCGATGTACCACGGCCACGCTCCCATCAGATTGAGGAGAGAGCTGTGTTCGGGCTTTTCCCGCAGGTACATGTAGTTGCCGCCGGTGAGCAGGTCTCCCACCGCCGGTAGCAGGACGAAGGCGAGCGTCACCTTGTACACCCTCCAGGCCGCCCCCGTCCGGGGGTAGATCCGGCAGCCCAGGACCAGAAAGCAGGTAGCAACCACCGCCCCTACGTGGTAGGTGAAGTAGGTGAAGTAGAAGATGCTCGGGAAGTTGTAGGCGAGGTCGGGGGTGAGGATCGCCTGCAGCGAGGCCGTCAGCGACCAGAAGTAGAGGATCTCGACGAGTACCACCCGTCTGGTCCACAGGGCCAGGACGGCGACGAGCGACGCCGCGTCGGTGAGCTGGAGGGGAAGGGTGTAGCGAAGCGACCACGTGCCCAGCACGATGTCGGCGACGTACTCCCCGATCCAGCCCGCGAGGATGGTCACCGCCAGTAGCCGGGCGAAGACCGTGGGCCAGGGTCCACGAGGCCGGCGGCCCAGCCACACGGAAGCGAAGGCGAGCACCACCAGGACCGCGAGGGCCGCCAAGTGGGGATCCGAGAACTGCGCCAACTGCCCTCAGGGGTGTTCGGAGGTGCTCCGGCGCGGGGTCACGTCGTCTCGGCGGGCGTCGGGGGTTCGCGCTCATCCATCACCACGGTGCTCGGATTGTCGCGCGTCCTGCTCGAGCGAGGCGGCTCTGCGATAACGGCACCGGAAACCGCCGCCGGGTGGGTCGCGGCCCGGGTTAGCCGCCGAAATGCGGTCGGGAGCCGAGCCTTACGCGGCCCTCACCGCCGTTCAAGCGTCTTGCCCTCGGCACGAAGCCGTTCGGAGAGCTGCTCGAGCGCATCCACCGCTGGCGGGTCTCCTCTCCCGACTTGAGCCTCGAAGGTGCTGCGGTAGGTCTCAGCGAGGGTCTCCCAGAGTTGCTCATCTCTGGAGGCGAGGCTGATCAGAGTTCCCTTTGTGCCTTGCCAATCTCCCAGGGTGAGCGAGCCTGGGCCGAGGTCGCTGCTGAGCCTTTTCGCGTTTTCGTGTACCTCGGTGGCGACCAGCCCAAGCGCCGCGGCAAGCTTGCGCCGGTCGCTCTCATTGTCCATGCGACGGGCGACGAAAATGCTCGCACCGGCCGTGGCGATGGCACCTACGACTGCCGCCACCGTCGCGCTCGCGTCAAATGCCAAGAGCACAACCAAGTCCTTCATTCAGCCTGACCGGGTCATCGGACGTAATCGCGGGCTCTCGAAAGCAGGCGAGCACGAGTTAGGGGACCACTGGCGCATCGACGGTCAAACGACGCGATGCTCGCATCGTGCGCATCGGCGGTGGCGAGGACGAACCCAGCGGCGAGACTCACACCGGGGTTGCGGTACCGAGCTGCCGCCAAAGCAATGGCTAGGGACAGGCGCGGGGGATGCGCTTTACGTAGGCCTGCGCTACCATTGCGCGCTTACACGGGGGGACTCGGGACACGCTCGGGAAGCCGCGAAACGGACTTGCGGTGGGGGCCGGAAAGGGGAATCAGGGATGTCAGCGCCGCTCGATCAGGGTTGTTCTCGCTGCTTGCCCTGCGTCGGCGGGCGCGCACGTCGGACACGGGCGTGGTCGGCGATCGTGCTCGAGCGGCCGCGGCTCCTTCGTGCCCTCACCGTCGCCTGTCTGACGATGGTCGTGTGCCTCGGGTTGGCGTCGGCGGCCGCGCGCGCACGCGCGGAAAACAGCCCGCCTGTGGCAGAAGACACTCCGATCACCCTCGAAGGCGAAACAAAGGTTGCGGCAGAGGGGAGTGGCGGGGCGGCCGCGGGGGTAGTGACGACGGCCGCGATCCTCTACCCCATCATCAGGAAGGCGCTGGTTCCTCCTCCGGCTGAACCTCGAATTGTCCCAGAGCTCTCAGCGGTCGCCAACCCACTGCAGAAGACGGCACTCGTGGAGAACGCCGCCCTCGAGGTGGAGGCGGCTGACCCGGCGCTGGACAGCACGCTCGAGAAAGCGATCGAACCTGTCATCACAGCCCTACAGCGGCTGGAACCGGGCCCTTGTATCACCACCTCCTGTGATTCCAGTGCGGACACGGAGCTGATCCAGGGCCTGTCCGACGCAGCCAAGGACCCAAATCTGACCGACGCGGAGGTTGACGTGGTCGACGAGCTTCGCAACGACGTGAAGCTGGAGGCCCAGGGCTTGGCAGAGCAGCAGTTCGGCCTATCCTCACCGGCGGATCTGCCGCCACTGCCGCCGCTGCCTGCGCCGCCCAAGTTCGTCAAGGATCCAGAGGCGGAGGCCGCCGATGGTGTCGCTCAGACGATCACGGAGATCGAAGAGGACGACGTCGTCGTCGCCGAGGAGAATCCCGCAGCCGCGCAGCTGATCAACCAAGTCGACCGTGCCACCATCGACCCGGGGCTACCGAGCGTCGCCTCAACTCCAGCCGAGCTGCTGCAAGCCGCCGAGAACACACCGGCTCTCGAGGAGCTGTCCGCGGAGATCGGCACCTCGCCGCAGGCCCCGCTGAAACTCACGTCGTCGGGGGGCGTCGCGACGACCGTAGGAGAGCTCGACACCCTGAGCGCCGCCGCGGACAAGCAGACGACCGGCATCACCGCGCAAACCGTGGCCGATGTGAAGGGCGAGGTCAGCGGAACGGTCACGCCGCAGAAGGTGGTGGCAGACGAGACGAACACCGAGGAGTCCGAGCTCGAGAGCGACAGCGTGGAGGCGGAGCTGCCGGAGCAGGTACTGGCGGACGGCACCGCGGGCGACGGCGTGAGCAGCGCGGTGACCGGGGCCGAGGGGGCCGCGAAGTTGGTCGCCAGCGACGCCGCCGACGAGGTCGCAGAGGTGGGAGTGCAGGGCGCTGTCGATGGAGCCGAGGAGGCGATCGTGGCCGGCGAGGCTGGTGCGTCGGTGGTTAATCCGCTGATGCTCGTCCAGCTCGCGACGCAGCTGCCTCAGATCATCACCCAGATCGTGCAGCTGATCAAAGGTGAACCTAACTTTGAACAGCAGGTTCTGTCGGCGCTCGGGTCGATCAAAGAACAGATAGGCGCGCTCTCTGAACAGGTTACGGCCGGATTCGCCGATGTGGATGAAACCCTGCGTGTGGTCGGCACCAAGATCGAACAGGACACACAGCTGCTCGAACATGTCGCGGCCAACGGGGCGCAGCTGCAAAGCGATCTGGCTGAAATCACCGGCAAACTGGATCAGATCCAGGCCACGTTGTACCGGATCGCTGAATCGGCGCGTGAAGAAACCCTCAACACCGCCCTCAACACGGATATCGGCTACGGCCAGCGCTTCGGACAGGAACTCCCCCTGCCCGAATTCGCCAAGACGCTCGGGCTGTTCTTCACGTGGGGGGATGAGAGCTCGCTCGACGCCGTCTCCGAGCACAAGGGGGGCAGCACTGGACCCAATCAGGTGGCTGCTGAACTCCAGGGAACCGAAGGCGCGAACGCGCTGAACGAGAACCTCGACTATCTCGCCTCCTTTGCGGACAAGGGGGGTTGGCTCGATGGGCTGCCGGCGCTCGACGAAAACGTGCCCAACCCCGAAGTCTGGGCGACGGCGTCGAACGCATACAGCCAGCTGTTGCTCGAAAACACGGGCGACGTGACCGGAGGCGTGAAGGCCTCGCTGGGCGAACTCGAAACTGTTGGACAAACGCTGCGACCGTTCATCCGCGAGATCACCGAAACAGGATCCCCCTACGCGCCGATGGAAGTCGATGGGGTCAAGATCGACACGGGCAGCAGCATCCTCAACCACGCGCTCGCTTACTATCTGGAAAGCGCCGTCGCGCCCAGCGCGCGTTCCGGGATGGAACCGAGCCTTGCGAACCGGATAAGGGCGCAGCAGAACGCGATCCTCTCAGCGCAGCAGCCCGCCGCCACCGAGGAAAGCTACGGGCACTGCGTGCCATGCAGGCTGGCCGCGGCGCCAACCAACGAAGCCGGCAGCACGGGAGAAGCGTTCATCAATCCGTGGGAGGGAGCCTCCCAGTCACCCTCCGGACACCTGCCTGCTCTCGAAGCGGCGTCCGATCCCGAACAGAAAAACTCGGGCGGCGTTTCCAAGCTCGGGGAAATGAACCTTTGTCGCTTCGGCACAGCCGCAATTGGACTCTCCAACCAGGAAACCGAAAACTACGAAGCGGCACTACCCGGGTGGCTGCCCAAGACCCACTCCTACGAAACCCGCGCCGGGGAAAGCTTGCAGTCAGACGCGGCTCTGGTCCCCCTCTTCGAAAGCTCGCTCAAGGACCCGCTGCCCGCGGTGTTCACGAACGCCTGGCATCTCGGATTCGGCCGGCTCACCTCCTGCTATGCGGTCGAATCATCGGGGGCCGGCATCAAGATGCAGCTGAACTACATGTGGGAATGGCCAGGGCACATCGCCTCCGAAAAGCAGGTACTGCTGCGAGCAACCATCACCGACCCCCTGCCTCACGCGCGGGGGTGCTTTGCAAACCCGGTGGAAGGGGTGCATGATCTGTGGACCGAGTTGGTCGCCGACGAAAAGGAGGCGAAAAAAGAAAACATCAACTGCTGGCTCGAAGAACTCAATCCCCCTCACCAGGTGCTGCTGAGCTACTTCAACGACATCAACAACTGGGCCCGGAGTCACTGGAACTTTGCTGGTGAATTCAATCGAAGGACACTGAACAGTACGGAATGCCAGAAAGAAATCGGCATCTCGCCCGAACAGGTTGAATGCGAAGTCTCGCTGGGTTCCCAACCGAACGTCTTTGAAACGGAATTCCGCCATGGCCCACTCGGCGGCGAAGTGCTAAGTGAAACGGTGGCCGCAAAGCTCGCCCAGCTGAGACACGAGCTCAACAAACACGTCGCTGAACCCAACGCGTCAGAATCGCTGAACGAAGAAGCGCCCGCCGATGTCCAGGCCGCAGCCGTGCGGGTCAACGGGGCCCGCGCGCTGCTCGATGACTACATCGAGCTCGGGATGCCACAGGCGATGACAGAAGACCCGAGGTTGCGCAACTTCGTCCTGGGCGTGGGCGACGACCGGGCCGCCGCCGAACAAGCCGGCGACCACCTGTTGGACAACTCTCCCGGCGCGCCCAACGTCTACAGCATCTTCACGAAGGAACTCGGGGAAATAGAAGGTGGAGGCCGCCCGGCGATTCTGTGGCCGGCCGCATTCCCCCAAGAACCATGCGTCGAAGGATGCCCTGCCGAAGTGGGCTTGGAAGAACACGCGAACCCCGTCGCCGAAGAAGTGATCGAAGAACCCCACCGCTCTCCGATGCGCAGGAACGAACAGGATGGCGTTGTTTCTTTCGCCTTCAAGCGAAGTGTCGAACAGCTCGCGCGGAGGCTACACGCGGACCTCGAGGCCGGGGCGACAACAGCCGTCGCTGCAGAGCCATTGGTCGAAGCCGCCACCACGCAGCTGCAGCTGACTCGCGAACTTCTGTCGATTGCCCCCGTGAATAGGAAGTCTCCCGAAGTGACGGGTACGGCGGTCGTCGGCGAAACGCTGAGCTGCTCCCCCGGCTCCTGGGAATCCCGATTTTCGCCCGCGTTCACCTACCGCTGGCTGCGTAACGGCGCGAGCATCGCCGAAGGCCCAAGTTACGTCGCGACCGACGACGATGTCGGACAGGAAGTGACCTGCGAAGTGATCGCAAGCAACCAGGCAAGAGAAGCGACGAGCGCCACGAGCAGCCCGGTGGCGGTCGCTGCCGCGCTTTTCGCTGAGTCACCTCTCGCTGTGGCGGCTCCCGCTTCCGCCGGCGGCGTTTTGAGCGAACGCGCAATCTTCACGGGCGAGCTGGTGCCGAACCCCAACCTCACGATCAGCACGGAACAGAAGCTCAAGGGCTCGAAAGCCGGCTTCAGCAGGAGGCAGTTGGCCGTCCCGCTCGGCCGGCGAGGGGTGGACGCCGGACGGCGGAAGTCGGGTCGTCGCCGGCAGATCCAGATCATCGAATTCCAGATCACGGTGAGCAACACGGGCAACGTGCCACTCGCGCTCACGCGACTCAGTGACCCATACTGCGCCGATCTCTCGTCAGGGGGATCCCCCGGCGAACAGTTGCAGCCCGGGATGTTGGCGCGCTACAGCTGCCGCCAAACGGTGTCACGCGATGGCACCTATCTCAACCAGGCCACCATCGAAGCGACTCCTCCCGCAGGGGATGGCTTCACGATCTCTCGCACCTCCAACGAGACGGTGGCGCTGGGACCCGACCCCGAACCCACAGCGGAAACCGGCGGCGCCACCGAAGTCAGACTGAACACCGCGCTGGTAACAGGACGCGTGAACCCACACGGGCGCAGAGTCACGAGCTGCGAGGTCGAATACTGGACGACGGCAGCCACGCAGCGCGCAACTTGCGCAAAGTCACCGGGTCACGGCAGCAGCCCCGTCAAAGTCACAGCCCGCATCGAAAGCCTCAGCCCGGCTACCACCTACCACTACAGGATCGCAGCGGGCAATCCGACCGGGACCAGCAGAGGCAACGCGAAGGAGTTCACCACACCCGCAGCGCCCGAAGCGACCACCGAAGCCAACACCACACGCTGAGCCCGACGGTCAGCCCTCGGCTCGCGGTCGCGTTGCGATCGCACGGCTCATCAGCTCTGGGGGACAGCGCTCGCTGGCTCCTCATCGCCCGCAGGGGCAGGAGCCGGCGCGGCGCCGGCTGCGAGATGTGCCCCGAGAGCTCCCAGAGAACCAGCCGCGAGCGTCGCGAGCGCCCACCGCGGGCCAGATCGCTCGCGACCTCGACGGCCTTCCAACGAGAGCGGCCCAGGACCGACCTCCACGAGTGCCAGCAGGGCTGCTATCAGGACGACGTTGTACTCATAGCCCCCATCGCTGAGCCATGGTCCGTTCTTGCCATGGACGGTCCTGATCGCGGTCATCATCGTCGCCGTCAGGACGGAGGCCGCTGCGGGGGTGGCGAAGCCTACAAGCAGCAGCACGCCTCCGCCAGCCTCGGCTACGCCGGCCGCGATCGCGTTGGCGCGGCCGGGGCGCAGCCCAAGATGCTCAAAGCTCTTGGCCGTAGCCCCGAGGCCGTTGCCTCCGAACCAGCCAAACAGCTTCTGCGTCCCGTGTCCGACGAAGAAGCCGCCCACGGCCAGGCGCATGAACAAGTGTCCGATCTTCATGTTTGTTCCTTCCTGTCGGTCTCTCGGCCCAAGGCTCACGGCGCGACCGGAACCGTCCTCATCCAGGGTCGCCGAGCCCGGTCAGCTTGTCTAGGGCTCGACCGGCTTGAAGGCCAGCAGCGCGTCTTCGCCTCCGCCCGCGACCCCCGTAGCTTGACCCGGGAACTTCGTTCCATGCGCCGGGGTCCCGTGTATCCCAACCAGCTACACATCGCGCCTGACCGCCACTCTCGCAGACATCTGGGCCTCGAGGGGAGCCGGGTGCGTAACGCCGGGCCTTGAGGGCCCGTAAGAGTCGGCCTCGAACGCCGCGCTGAGGATCTTCGCAACGGCTGCCGCTTCCCCGCCGAGCATCGCGCGGGGCTGGGGCACGCCCCGGAGCTCGAGGCAACCCGAGGAGGCTCAGGAGCGTCGCGCGAGACCCGACCCGCAGGCACTCGATCGTTGACCTGCACGAGGTGTGATAAAGGCCCGTAACGCGGGCGCCGATTACTGACGGAGTCTCCGGATCGTCGATGGCTCCCGGGGCCGAGCTCGCACATGCACCATCTCGCGACCCTTGATCAGCCCGCCGGGACCGTGCTCGAACCCGTGAACCTGACCAGCGTCGTCGAGCTGGTCAGCCGCCACCTGGAGCTGGATGCCGCGTTCATCGCCCAGCTGACCGCCACCGGGCACGTATATGCAGCCGTGGCGGGCGACGCGGACGCATTTGGGCTGTGCGTAGGTGATCCCATCCCGACCGTCAACTACGACGGCGTCGGTGAGGTCAGAGGTCCCGTCCAGCAAACGCCGTTCTGCAGCCTGCTGATCGCCGGCGAGATCCCGACCGTGGTTACCGACGCGGCCGCCGACCGGCAGCTCGCCGATCTCACGGTGCCGCACGGGGCCGATATCGGGGCGTTCATCGGGGTACCCCTGCGAGCTGCCGACGGAGAGCCCTTCGGCGTTCTGTGCGGCCTCGGTCGAACGCCCCGCGCCGACCTCGACGAGCGCGATGCGCGGTTCATGTCGATGCTCGGCGAGGTGATCGTCGACGAGCTCAGCACCCGCCTGGCTCAGCAGCGGCTCGCTTCGGAGATCGTGCGCATCATCGATTCGGAGGACGTCGAGATCGCCTTTCAGCCGATCATCGATCTGCACGGGCGCCGCTACGCCGGCCTCGAGGCGCTCGCACGGTTCCCCGAGCCCTTCAACCCGCCCGACTGCACGCTTGCGTCAGCGGAAGCGCTCGGTCTACGTCTCGAGCTGGAACGACTCCTGATTCGCGAGGCATGGAAGATCATCCCCGAGCTCGGGCCGGAGCAGTTTCTCGCGTTGAACATCGCGCCGGAAGCGCTGCTGGAGCTGGCTCGTCGCGCCAACCTCAGAAACGATCTCCCCCTGTCACAGCTCGTGGTCGAGGTGACCGAGCATGCGGTCATCGACAGCTACTCCCCGTTGCTGGACGAGCTCGCGCCGCTCAGGGCGCAGGGGCTGCGCCTCGCGGTCGACGATGCCGGCGCGGGTTATGCATCACTGCGCCACGTCCTGGAGCTCCGGCCCGACTTCATAAAGGTAGACCGCTCGCTGATCCACGGCATTGCCCACGACCGCGCCAAGCGAGCCGCCGTGCGTGCGTGCCAGTCGATCGCGCTCGACCTTCGTGCGAGCGTGATCGCGGAGGGCGTCGAGCGGCACGAGGACCTCGCCGTAGCGACCGAGCTCGGCCTGCAGTCCGCACAGGGCTACCTGCTGGGCAAACCCACCACAGACCCGGACATCCTCTGCCAGTGGATCGGCAACCGGCGCCCTCGGGAGATCTCCTCGCTGCCGATCGGCCCCGCTTCTCATGTCGAGCTCGTCCCTGCAGGCGACGTCCGCGAGCCCGATCCCACGCCCGAAGCTAGCGGCGAGCTGCCCGTCGCCGACGGCGAGATGAGCTCGGCCTGGCGTCGCGATCACGCGGGGTCAGGTCTCACGTCGCGCCTGATCTTCAGCTACGTGGAGCGCGAGGCAGGTGGGCACGCGGTCCAGGAGCTGCTCGAGCTGGCAGGACTGGAGGCGGCCGAGGAGGAGCTTCGAGATGAGAACTGCTGGTTCTCCTACGACACGAAGCTCGCCCTTTGGCACGCGGCGGAGGAGGTGCTCGGCGATCCGAACGTCGCAGAACACGCGGGTGAAGCAGTGCTCGATCTCTCCGTCGCGATGGGCCTGAGGCGCGCTCTGCGGGCGCTCGGAACCCCCGCGTTCGTCTACGGCAACGTTGCACGAGCCAACGCCAAGTTCAATTGGGCGCACGAGCTGGTCGTGATTGAGAGCGGCCGCGAATCAGTGAGAATGCGTTACACGGACGTCGCGGGCGTCGGCTACCACCGCAACGATTGCGAGTACACCAAAGGCCTGCTCACCACGGTGCCGCAGCTCTTCGGTTTACCTCAGGCTCGCGTCGAGCACCCGATCTGCGGCGTCCGCGGGGAAGGGCACTGCGAGTTCGATGTCAGCTGGACGTCGGGGCTGCACGGGGTGAGGCGCGCGGCGATCGCGCTCGCAGGCGTCGCCGCGGTGCTCGCCGCGGGCGGCGCCGTGCAACCCGAGCTGCTGCCGGTGGCCGGCGGGCTTCTGCTCGCCGGTGAGGCCGCCCTGGCGGCAAAGGCGATCGCTTTCACGCGGCATAGGGTGCGCGTTCTCGAGCAGCGCGTTCGCGAGCAGGACGACGCGGCCGACCGCCTGATGTCCTCGCTACAGAACCTTTCCTCCGACCTGCGCTTGGACGAGGTGCTCGAGCAGATCACCGCCAAGGCGCAGACCGCGGTCGGTGGCAAGGAGTTCGTGCTGCTGCTCGACGACGGAGATCGGATCAGCGCGAACCGCCATTCGGGTATCCCGAGCGCGGCACTCGAGGCGCTGGAGGCGTGGGCGAACGCGCGGCGGGGCACGCTGAGCGAACGCGGCACCGTGCTGATCGACGATCTCGCGACCGACCCCGCCCTGGCGGAGCTGCCGCGACAGCAACGGATGCCGCTCGGCTCGATGTGCGCCGCACCGCTCGTCTCAGGTGATCAGCTGCTCGGGCTGCTGGTGGCGCTCGCCCATGGCTCCACGGTCTTTCTCCCCAGCGACGCCTCGACCCTGTCGGCGTATGCAGGGCACGCCGCGATCGCGCTGTCGAACGCGCGCCTCGTCGAGCGCCTCGAACGGCAGGCCGCCGAGGACCCGCTCACCGGTCTCACGAACCAACGCGCCTTTCACCTTGAATGCGAGAGGGAGTTCAGCCGGATTTTGCGAGCCGGAGGCGAGGTGTCACTCGTCATGCTCGATCTCGACCACTTCAAGGCAATCAATGACGAGCACGGGCATCCTTACGGCGATCAGGTACTCATCGCGGTCGCCGACGCGCTGCGCGTAGCCGTGCGTGTCCACGACACGGTCGCACGGCTGGGTGGCGAGGAGTTCGCGATCCTCCTCCCCGACGCCGATGCCGATGCGGCATACATCTTCGCTGAGCGTGCCCGCGACGCGATCGCACGCATCCCCGTCGCGCGGACTCCCCTTTCGTGCTCGGCCGGAGCTGCGACCGCCACGTCCGGCAGCGCCTCCCCCCGTGAGTTGCTCGAGCGCGCCGATCACGCACTCTACGAGGCCAAGCGCCTCGGTCGCGATCGCACCATCACTGCCCCTGCCGGCTCGACGGCCGGTTCATCCGGGAGCTGACCCTCGACCCCGGCCCGCCCCTACCAGCCGATCACCCAAGGCTCTTCGAGATAGGCGTCGGCGCGCTCAGAAATGTCAGGCGCCCGGCCGTCCTGCAGCCGGGCGCCGTGCCCCCTACCTCGCTTCCCCGAGAGCGGGCGAGGTCTTCTCCTCTCCACCGCTCCACCGTGGGGAAGGAGCGAGTCGTCGCGGTCGATCAGTTCGTCGGAACCGGCTCGCGCTCGCGCATCGGGAGCAGTTCCACCTCGGGTTCGGTCCGAGCGGCATGCCAGAAGCCGAAGCCGACGAGCATCGCCATGATGGCCGCGAGGATGAAGGACGCGATCGCGCCCCACATCATCACTTCGCCGATCGTAGAGAAGCCGTAGGCCTCCAGCAGCAGTCCGCGCAGCGTCGTCCCCTGGAAGGACGTCTGCTCGATTTCCTTCAGTTTGGTGTTCGTCGGTTCGGCGCGGGCCGCCGTGCTGATCTTCGCGTACACGCCGTGGTATGGCAGCTCGCGCAGGTGCACGGACATGAAGTCGTCGGCCCACACTTTCGCCTGCGCCCCCGTCAGCAGCTGCTGGCCCGCGTACTGCGACACCTTCGGAATCATCGATGGGGTGATCTCGGTACCCGGCACGGGATGTGCGAACGCGGCCTTCGGCGGGAAGTAGATTTCCTGCGCGGCCAGCTGGTTGTGGACGTTTGATTTGGTGTAGCTGGCACCCCACGTCAGCAGTCCGCCCGCCACCAGCAGGACGACCACTACGACCAGCCCGACAGAACTGGCCAGAATGTCAAAGACCTTGCGACGCATTTACCCGCTCCTTTGATCTGAACTGAAGTTGACTGCAGCTCACGCTACGGGTCGGCCGGGCGCCCGTCATCGGCGTAATTCACGTGTATAAGCCGCGGGTTTTTACGCACTCTTGTAATCCGTGGAGCGCCCCACGGCGCCCCCCGAGGTGGACGGCGAGCCTCTGGTTGTCGGACCTCGCACGCCTCCGGGCGAGGGAGTCATGGAGCCGATTCGCACTGCACACCCGCACGCGCGAGAAAACGCCCGTGCTTATCGAGGTTTTCTGACTTCGCGAACACCGTGGGGTTGGAAATGGGGTAGGCACACGAGCTACCCGTCGTTCACACCCTGGTCCAAGGTTTCTTGGTGTGTATAATATGCGCATGGCCAGAGTAAACGTCTACCTGCCGGACGAGCTTGCCAGTGAGGCGCGTAGCGCGGGCCTGAACATTTCAGGGGTCGCACAGGAGGCCCTCAGGCGGGCGCTCGCATCCGGGGAGACAGAAAGCTGGATCGACCGGCTTGACGCAGGTGCAAGGGTGGCAATCGACCATGCCAGCGTCCTACGCGCGATCGACGAGGCACGCGACGAGCTCGGCGACAGCGCCTGACTCGCAAGCGCTGGTCGTCGACGCTTCCGCGTTGGTGGAGGCGTTACTCGGCACAGACCTCGGGGTACGGGCGCGAGCCCAGATGAGGGGCCACGTACTCCACGCTCCGGCCCATGTCGACGCCGAGGTCCTCTCTACGCTGGGGCGCCTGTTTCGCGCCAGCAAGCTCACAGAGTCAGCCGTCGGCGGAGCGCTCGATGACCTAACCGAAGCGCCAATCCAGCGACACCCACTCGCACCTCTGCTAAGCGGTGCCTGGGAGCGTCGCGAGACCCATCGACTGGTTGACGGCCTGTACGTCGAGCTCGCTGCGGTGCTTGCGTCGAAGATCCTCACGACCGACGCGCGCCTCGCTAGGTCGGCAGTCCAAGCCGAGTTGGTTTCTAACCGCGCCTAGTGGGGACGCGCTGCTACCAGCCGCTCGGGTCGCGCTGAGGGGGTTTGCGATGGCGCGCGACATCTGTCTCCGATGTCCCGACACATCACAAAACGGAGGGGGAGGTGGGGGAGGTGTGTGGTTTCAGTACATGCCGGACTGATGTCTCGGTAGATACCGGACACCCGATGAAAGGGGTGCCGGTATGGGGATGGCGCGGTATGTGGTCGATGCCGTTGTTTTGGAGGGCCGCAGCGTGCGGGAGGTGGCCCGCGCTCACGGGCTCTCGAAGACCTGGATCTACGAACTGCTTGGCCGGTATCGCGCCGGCGGCTACGAGGCGCTGGAGCCTCGCTCGCGAAGACCGCGCAGCTGCCCCCACGAGACCCCGCCAGAGCTCGTCCGGGAGGTTCTGCGCCTACGGCGCGAACTCGAGAGCGCCGGCCATGACTGCGGCCCTGCGACGATCCGCTACCACCTGCTGATCGATCGGGCCGACGCTCCGTCGAGGGCCACGATCTGGCGAATCCTCAAACGCCACGGGCTGATCGTCCCGCAGCCGCAGAAGCGCCCGATCTGCACCCGCATCCGCTTCGAAGCCGACCTGCCCAACGAGATGTGGCAGGCCGACATCACCGCCTGGAGCCTGGCGGACGAGCAGCCGGCGGAGATCCTCAACCTGATCGACGACCACTCCCGGCTCTTCCTCGGCTCTGATGCCTACCAGCGCGTCAAAGCCGCCGACGTCGTCTCAAGCTTCCACAAGGCCGCCCAGCTGCACGGCCTGCCCTACTCGCTGCTCTCCGACAACGGCGCGGTCTTCACCGGAGCCTCCAGGCGCGGCAAGGTGCTCCTCGAATCAGAGCTCGAGCGCCTCGGCGTCCTGTTCAAGAACTCACGCCCCTACCACCCCCAGACCTGCGGCAAGATCGAGCGCCTACACCAGACGCTGAAGCGCTACCTGCACAAGCAGCCACCAGCAAACAACCTCGGCGAGCTCCAAGCGCAGCTCGACACCTTCGCCCACTACTACAACGACATCCGCCCCCACAGAGCCCTCGGCGGCCAAACCCCGCTACAGGCCTACAGCGCCCGCACCAAGGCCAGACCCGCCGGCAGCAGCCCAACCACCCACTTCCGCGTCCGCGAGGACAAGGTCGACAAGACCGGCCGCGTCACCCTGCGCTACGACAGCCGCCTCTACCACATCGGCATCGGCAGAGCCCACAAAGGCCAAGCCGTCAAGCTCCTCGTCGCCGACCGCGACATCCGCGTCATCGACCTCAACGGCCAGCTAATCCGCGAACTCACCCTCGACCCCAACCGCGACTACCAGCCCCTCACAGCCACCTAAGCTGTCCGCGATCACCCGAGACACGTGTCCGGGATCACCCGAGACTTCACAGGGGAGGTGGGGGAGGGATTCGAACCCTCGATGGAGGAAAAAACCCCCATAACGGTTTTCGAGTACGCCGCATGCAGCGCAAATGGCCCGTGCTTATTGGCGTTTTCGGCCCTTGCGCAGCGCGTGGGGTAGGAAATGGGGTAGGCAGCGACCTGCGCGGACCGGGGGCGCGTCTTTTGGCAACTGCCACGCCCAGGTCTGGCAGAAGCGTTCCAGAGCTTGGGTGTGCGGCTTCTACACAGAGAGCCCTGCCGCGCGCAGCCCTTCGGCGTGGTCGAAGTACACCCGGTAGCGCCAGATCCTGTCCCCGCGAAAATCGTAGATGCCCGCGTAGTGCTGATCGACCGGGGCACCGCTGCCTTTGCCGCGTCCTCTGAGCCTCCCCAGCACGAACACCAGATCGCCGAGATCGCGAAAGTCCGTAGCGACATTCTGGAGCTCCTCCCAGTTTTCGCTCGTGTCTGCGGCGAACCGTTCGACGCCCTCGCGTCCGCGGTAGAAGGCGCCATGGAGGGCCCCGACGATAGCCGGGTGCCACTCGAAGTCGGGGGTTACGAGCTTCGCGAACGCGCGATCGACGTCGCGGCGGTTGGAGGCGTCAACCAATCGCTTGACAACGTCCACTTTGTTTCGGGTCATCGTCTCGGAGTATCGCGCGGCCCGCATGCACGTAGAGCGCCGCGGTCCTGGTCCTAAACGCGCGGTATCCGGAGCTGCGGGAAATTGATGAAGATGGTCGACCACGCCCAGGGCAGGCAGGTGTCCAGACGGTCAGGTGATGGCTGGCGGGGCCGGCGTGAGTCCGTGGCGGCGCATCACCTCAGCAACTGCAGCGAGGTCCGGCGGGCCGCCGGCGGAGGCGGCTAGGAGCTCGCCGACTTCGTGGAAGTAGTCGGGCCCGAAGACGCCGGGGGTGGCGATCGCGAGGAACGTCGCGTCGATGCCGCTGCGGTTCTCAAACCCGTGGATCGCGCCACGTGGGACGCACACCGCCTCGCCGGGTCCGATCTCGATCGTCGCGCCGTCGATCGTCCAGGTCGTCGCGCCCTCCAGCCCGTAGATCGTCTCCTCGAAGGCGTCGTGGCTGTGCGGGGCGGGCATCCTCGAGTTGGCCGGGACGTAGCACTCGAATACCGTGGCGGTCCCGTTCGAGTCCGCGGCCTCGACCAAGAAGCGCACGCTCAGCGCACCCACCGTGATCGTGTCTTTGTCCATGGTCTGATGCATGGCGGCTCCCTTCGTCGCAGGCGGGGATTTGAGTAAAGCAACTTGACCAATGTATACTGAGCGCATGAGCTTGTCAAGTGCTTTTACTGAATCTGATGGGGCCTTCACCCCGCCGCCACTGATTGGAGCGCTCCTGCGCGTCCCATGGGAAGCGGTGCGCGATCGGATGCTCGCGGGCCTGCATGAGCGCGGCTTCACCGACCTCGTCGCAGCGCACGTGGACGTGTGGCGGTACCCCGGCCCCGAGAACCAGCGCCCCTCGGAACTCGCGACCCAGACACGCATGACGAAGCAGGCGCTCAACTACCTGCTCGGCCAACTCGAACAGCTCGGATACCTGACCCGCGAAGCCGACAGCGACGACCAACGCTCAAAGCGCATACGCCTCACCTCCAGAGGCCGTGATGCAACCGAGGCGATCTACGAAATCGTCCAAGAAGTCGAGGCCGAGTGGGAACAGCAACTCGGACCCCGAAAGTTCGCACAACTACGCAACCTTCTGACGCAGCTATGGCAATCGCCCGCGCACCACGAATGACCGGATTTGGCTCTAAAAACGGAGGGGGAGGGATTCGAACCCTCGTCGGAGGAAAACCCCCCGAAACGGTTTTCGAGCCCCGCGCATCCCCAGTGTTCATCAGCGTTTTCAGGCGTCTGGGGAACGAACTGGGGAAGACAGGCCGACTACTCGTCCGTCAGGTAAGCGTAGAGCAGCGCCGTCGCTTCCGCCTCAGACCCGCCTACTCCTCCAGGCCGAGATCAGCGAACGCGCGGTCGCGGTCGAGGTAATTGACGAGCGTGGTCACCTGCCCGCCGGCGATGTGAAATAGGCTCGCAACCTTCGACTGCATCTCCCCGATCTCAAGCCCGCTGGCCTTGCCACTCCCGGTGTTCTGCACCAGCACAAGAACGCGCTGGTGGTCAAGCTCGCGGTACTCCTCCGCCTCGGCGTGGAACTCCTCCCACGCACCAAGCCAGCTGCGCCAGGCTTTCGCCATGCCGATCACCCCCGTCGACGAGCTGGATTCCGGTCCGCCGATCATCACGAACTCGATCTCGGGATGCGCCCAGTCGGTCGAGCTGTAGTCCCCCCGTTCCCAGGCCGCATAGATCGAGCGCACGAGGTCGAGGTTCTCGGACATGGCGCGCCAAGTATCGCGCTCACCGAACGCAGTGCGCGAAAAAACGGAGGGGGAGGGATTCGAACCCTCGATGGAGGAAAAAACCCCCATAACGGTTTTCGAGACCGCCGCATTCAACCGCTCTGCCACCCCTCCGGGCGACACCTCAGGCTAGTCCATCGCCCGGGCCCTTCGTTAGCTCCCATCGGCGGCTGAGCGGCGGCACGGGCGCCGCCACGCGTGTCTCCCCGGCGAACGGATCGGCCTCAGCGGCGGGCCGCGAAGAACTCGCTCAGCAGCAGCGCCGACCGCTCGGCGAGGACGCCCCCCGTGACCCGGGGGCGGTGGTTGAGGCGGGGCTCCCCGAGCACGTCCAGCACCGATCCGCAGGCCCCCGCCTTCGGATCGGTGGCTCCGAACACGACCTCGGGAATCCGGGCCAGCACGATCGCCCCCGCACACATCGCACACGGCTCCAATGTCACATAGATCGTGGCGTCCAGAACGCGCCAGCTTCGACTCGCCCGGGCCGCCTCTCGGATCGCGAGGATCTCGGCATGGGCCGTGGGGTCCTGGAGGCGCTCACGTTCGTTGTGGGCCGCTGCAATCACGTCCTCACCCCGAACCACCACCGCGCCGATCGGCACGTCGTTGTGTTCTAGTGCTAGCTCGGCCTGATGCAGCGCGAGCTCCATCAGGCGCGCCTCCTGGGGCAGGGGCTGTTGATTCATCCCTGAGAAGCGCTTCTCTGCGAGAGTCCCTGCAACTCCGGCCACGTCACACCGTCATTATCGAAGACCAGATGAGCGTTTCCCCCGCCAGCGACGCTGTGCCCTGCCCCGACCGCACCGTCGGGACCTTCCGGGCATTCGTCCTCGCGGTCGTCCTGCTGACCCTCGCGGTGCCCGCCGTCCTCGCCTCGACCGCGGCGGCCTCGCCCCGACGGATCGTCATCGGCTACGCGCCCGCTCCGGCGACCGCCCGTGTTGCGAGCGCGGGAAACATTTCCGGTGGAGCGCCGGATGAACACACCCGTGTGGTCGACGTCGCTCCCGGCACCAACCTCTCGGTCGCCCTCAGCCGTGCCCGCCGTCAGCCGGGGGTCGAGTGGGCGGCCCCCGACTACGTCGCCCACGCCGCGGTCGGGCCGGGAACCGAATTCATCCCCGACGATCCCGGCACCGGCAACGAAGCCGGCGGCTGGAAAGCCCTGCAGTGGAACTTCTGGGGGCCCTTCGGGGTGGAGGCGCCGGAAGCCTGGGAAAACCTCATCAAAGACCACCGCCCCGGCGGCAAGGGCGTGATCGTCGCGGTCCTCGACACCGGCGTGGCGTACACCAACTGGGGCCACTTCCGCCGCTCTCCGGACTTCGGCCGCTTCCAGTTCGTCAAGGGCTATGACTTCATCAACCGGGGAGGGCCCCCCGTCGATCGCAACGGACACGGGACCTTCGTGGCGAGCACGATCGCCGAGGACACCGACAACGGCTACGGCCTCACGGGCCTCGCCTACGGCGCCAAGATCATGCCCGTGAGGGTGCTCGACACCCAGGGCGAAGGCGAAGCCTCCACGATCGCCGAAGGGATCGACTTCGCCGTCAAGCACCACGCCCAGGTGATCAACCTGAGCCTCGAGTTCGCCCCCGGGGTGTCGGCCAAGGACATCCCGGAGCTGATCTCGGCGATCCTCTACGCGCACCGCAAGGGCGTGCTGGTGGTGGCCGCGGCCGGCAACGAGGCCCGCCGCGCGATCGCCTACCCGGCACGGGCGCCCTACGTCGTCTCGGTCGGCGCCACCACCGAACACGGATGCCTGGCGGCCTACTCCAACGACGGCCCCGGCCTCACGATCGTCGCCCCCGGCGGCGGCCCGGACGCGAACCTGCCCGGCGACCCCAACTGTCACCCCGACGAAACCTCGGGCCGGGACATCTTCCAGGTCACCCTCACGGCGCCACCGGCGAAGTTCGGAATCCCGCTCGGCTACGAAGGCACCTCGATGGCCACCCCCCACGTGGCCGCAACGGCCGCCCTGGTGATCGCCAGCGGCGTCCTCGGCCCCCACCCCGCTCCCGCCCTGCTCGTCGCCCGCCTGACCGCCACCGCCCGCAAGCTCGGCGGCGGAGGTGACGAATCGTTGTACGGCGCGGGCCTCGTGGACGCCGCCGCCGCAACCGCCCCCGGCGGGCCCGACGCGGTGGCCGGCGGATAACCTCACTGGGCGGGTTGCCCGCGGCCCCGGGCGCCAAACGGTCTTCCCAGCCGGCTCGCGCCGCGAGGGAGAGCCCCGCATGGTCACCTAGCCAGGCAGGTGGAAGGGGATCGTCGTGACCACGATCTTGGGCAGCGGTCGCAGGGCACGCCGCAGTCGCGCCGCGGTCCGATTGTGCAGGGCTCGCTGCCACCAGTGTCGCACGACGATCTCTGGGAGGATCACAGTCAGCGTCAGTTCCTGATTTGCGCGATGAAGTGACTCGATGTAGCTCACCATCGGTGCGACCACCGCGCGGTAGGGAGACACGACGAGCTCGAGCGGCAGGTGATCGCCCCATGCGCGCCAGTAGTTGCTGAAGCGGTCGGCCTCCGCGTCGGTCGGGCTGACGTGCAGTGCGAGCACCGGTTGTTGCAGTGACGCCGCGTAGGCGAGCGCACGCATGCTGGCGAGGTCCAGCGAAGCGATCGGCACGAGCATCAGATTGTGGATCTCCTTGGGATTCTCCTCGCCCTCGGCGTTCGCTGTCGCCGGCTGGCCGGAGACGTCGCGGTCCTCGGCGTCGCCTCCGACGCCCGCGCCGCCGTCGCGGCTGCGCGGCACGATCGTGTGTCGCGGCACCTCCATCGCACGGGGATGCAGCGCGATCGCTTTGGCCACCGTGTCGTAGTGACGCCGAATGCCGGTTGCGAGCAGTATTACGAGGGCGACCGCGAGCAGGGAGACCCAGGCACCCGACGTGAACTTGGTTATTCCCGCGGTGATGAACACGATCGCCGAGAGCAGGGCGCCGGTCGCGTTGAAGGCCAGGCTTCGGCGCCAGTGCGCGTTGCGTAGCCGCCACCAGTGCACGACCATCCCCGACTGGGACAGGGTGAAGGCCAGGAACACGCCGACGGCGTATAGGGGTATCAGGGGACCGGTAGAGCCGCCGAACGAGATGAAGATGATCGCCGCCGCGACCGAGAGCAGGATGATGCCGTTGCTGAAGGCGAGTCGATCGCCCATCCGCAGGAACAGGCGTGGCGCCTGGAAGTCGCGTGCCAGCAGGAACAGCACCCGCGGGAAGTCGTTGTAGGCGGTGTTCGCCGCGAGCAGCAGGATCGCCGCCGTCGCCGCCTGCGTGACGGGATACATAAAACCCGAACCGAAGCTCGCGTGGGCGATCTGGGAGAGCACGGTTTCGTGTGCGTTGGGCACCACTCCATCGAGCTGGACGATCGCGATCGTGCCGGCGAACAGCGTGATCAGCAGGCCGACCATCCAGGTCAGCGTCGTGCGGGCGTTGCGCCACTCGACCGGCTTGAAGACGGGAACCGCGTTGGAGATCGCCTCGATCCCCGTCATCGCCGTCGACCCCGAGGAGAACGCGCGCAGGATCAGAAGCGCGCCGACGGCCTCGGTCGCGCTTACCGGTGGCCTCGGCGTCGCATGGAAACCGCGGCCGGCAGCATCGATCAGGCCGACGCCGACGAGCACGAACATGGCGAAGATGAACGCATACGTCGGCGCGGCGAACAGCGCACCCGCCTGACGCACGCCACGCAGGTTGCCGGCCAGCAGGACGGCGATCACGGCGACTCCGATCACGACCCTGTCGGAGGACAGCGACGGGATCGCGGAGGTGATCGCTTCCAGTCCGGAGGCCACCGATACCGCGACCGTCAGGATGTAGTCGGTCATCAACCCCGCGGCGGCAACCAGTCCGGGAACGCGACCGAGGTTGTCGCTGGCGACGATGTAGGAGCCACCGCCGTGGGGGTAGGCGCGGATCGTTTGGCGATACGACACGCCCACGGCGAGCATCAGGAACGCGATCGTGGCGGCGATCGGAAGCGAGTGGCTGAGGCCCGCCGTGCCTCCGAGGACCAGGATTGCGAGCATCGCTTCGGGGCCATACGCGACGGACGAGAGCGCGTCCGCGGAGAGCACCGGCAGCGCCACGAGCTTGCGCATGCGCTCGCGGGCGATTGCCGTGCTCCTCAGCGGCGGGCCGAGTAGCGCGTGTCGCAGCTCGAGGCCGAGACGCCCCGGCCAGCGGGCCGCCGGGGCCGCCTCCGTCGCCTCGACCGCCGGTGATAGCCGATTCTCGACGGACACGAAGCGCCCGAAACGGCTCGGTCGGATATCCGTGGGATCAGGGAAGCCGGCGAGGCTGGGGTCCACCGGCAGCGCGCGCCGCCACACCTCGGGGTTGGCGCACACCCGGCCCCACTCGCGTCCCACGCGACGCAGCACGCCGAGCTGGTCTGCGTCGAGTGTCGCCAGCGACGCGTCGGGGCCGGGGGCGCCGGGACCGTGCCCGCCGCGGTCATCCGGGTCGCCCGCGGTCGCGGCACCGCCCTTGCCGGGCGCCGTCGCGCCAGAGCGGCGGCGGCGAACGTCCATCAGGCGGTCGCTCGCCTCATGACGCCAGGGAAGCTACCCGACTACAGCGTCTGCGTCGCTATCGCGAGCATCTCGCGCGGCGGGACGCTGTTGGTGAGCGTGCATACTGGCTCTCGACGTGGCAGGCCGACGTGGAGTTCGACAAACGGGGCTCGGGGACGGGTCGTGCATGAGATGGTTCGCGAGGACGAGTTGCCTGGGCCCCAGGCGCCAGACAGCTGCGACATAGCCGTCGTCGGCGGTGGCATCGTCGGCCTCGCGGTCGCCCGCGAGCTGGCCCTCCGGCGTCCTCGGGCGAGCGTGTGCGTGTTCGAGCGCGAGCCCGAACTCGCCCGTCACCAGAGCGGCCACAACTCCGGCGTGGTCCACGCCGGCATCTACTACGCCCCCGGCTCGCTGAAGGCGAAGCTGTGCGTGGAGGGGGCCGCCGCCATGTACTCCTTCTGCGAACGCCACGGTCTACCCCACGAGCGCAGCGGCAAGGTCATCGTCGCGCTCGAGGAGCGCGAGCTTCCCCGCCTGGACGAGCTCGAGCGGCGGGGCCGCGCCAACGGGGTGCCGTCCCTACGTCGCATCGACGCCCACCAGCTCCACGAGCTCGAGCCCCACGCCCGCGGGATCGCCGCTCTGCACTCCCCCAACAGCGGGATCGTCGACTACCGGGCCGTCGCCGGGGCCCTCGCCGGGGAGCTGCTCGAGGCCGGCGCCGAGGTGGTCACGAGCTGTGGGGTCGTTCGCGCCGAGACAGTCGGCGGAGGTGTGCGGTTGACCCACTCCCACGGGGGGACGCTGGCGGGCAACGCCGTCTTCTGCATGGGCACGAGAGCCGACGAGCTGCTCCCCCCCGACGGCCACGATCAGCTGCGCATCCTCCCCTTCCGGGGCTCCTACCTGCGCCTGATCGGTGCCCGCGCGGACCTCGTGAGGGCCCTGATCTATCCCGTCCCCGACCCCTCGCTGCCCTTCCTCGGGGTCCACTTCACCCGCACCATCGACGGCGAGGTCCTGGTCGGGCCGACGGCGATACCGGCGCTCGCCCTCGACGAGGAGGCCTCCGTCCCAGCCCGCGTGCGTGGGCTGTGGGAGCTGCTCCGCTGGCCCGGCAGCCGCCACATGATGGCCCACTGGTGGAGGGCCGGCGCCGCCGAGCTGGCCCACGCCCTGGTGCGCTCCAGCTTGGTCCGCGCCGCAGCCCGTTACGTGCCCGAGCTCGTCACGGCCGACGTCGAGCCGTCGTTCGCGGGGATCCGCGCCCAGGCCCTGGCCCGCGACGGCTCGCTCGTGGACGACTTCGTGTTCTCGTTCTCGGAGCACGCCGTCCACGTCCGCAGCGCTCCCTCCCCCGGAGCCACGGCCTCGCTCGCGATCGCCCGCCACGTCGCCGACGAGGCCGAAGCCCGCGTCGGGCTGTGAGGATGGTCAACGGTCAGGTGGTGCGGATGATCATCACCGAACAGGGCGCGTGATGGGACACCTTGTTCGGGACCGATCCCAGCAGGAAGCGCTTGGCTCCGGTCATCCCCTTGTTGCCCACGATGATGAGGTCGGCCTCGCTCTCCTCGGCCACGTCGAGGATCGCGTCGGCCGGGTCTCCCCGGCGGGCGAACTGCTCCGCCGACACCCCGGCCGCCTGCGCTATTTCGGCGGCCTGGCTGAGCGTCGCTTCGACGTCCTCCTTGGGGTTGATCGACCACTGCACGTCCTCTGGTGCGTCACGCCGCTCGACCTGCAGGCGCTGGTTGGCAACCGGCTCGTAGGCGCTCACGAGCTCGAGCTTGGCGCCAACCGCCTTCGCGAGATCGACGGCTTCCCGAACGGCCTGTGTAGCGGTGTCGGATCCGTCCGTCCCAACCACGATCGATTTGAACATGATCCTCCTCGGAGTGACGTTGGAGCCCCCGTTACCGCGGGCGCGCCGATCATATCCCCAGCCGCCGGGCCAGAGCGCCCCGTCGACAGCCGCCGCGTAGGGAGTTCCCGGCGCCACCCGCCGACGCGAGGATGTCCGGGGCTCGTCTCCCCTACGCCAGCTTGATGATCGCGATCACCATCCCCACGAGCGTGACGACCACGATCGCCACCTGCGTCCAGAACCACTGCGGAGGCACGCGTCCACAGTACCTCGCGGGAGGATCCTCGAGGTGAGCGTGCACGATCCCGAGGCGCTCTCCTCCTTCTATGAGCAGGCGTACACGAGCCCACCCGATGAGGCCGAGCTCTACTCCCGCTGGCGGGCGCTGGGCGCGGTGGGCAAGGCCGACCACGTGATCGAGCTCTGCGACCGCGCCGGGCTGCGACCGCGCACCGTCCTCGATGTCGGCTGCGGCGACGGGGCCCTCCTCGGCGAGCTCTCCCGCCGGGGCTTCGGAGGGAGGCTCACGGGCCTCGAGCTGAGCGCAGCCGCCGTCGCCATCGCCCGCGCCCGTCCGGGCGTCGAGCGGGTGGAGCAGTTCGACGGCGCACAAGTGGCGGCCGGCGAGGGCGAGTACGACCTCGGCCTCCTCTCCCACGTGCTCGAGCACGTACCCGACCCGTCCGCGCTGCTGGCGGAGGTGGCCCGGGCCTGCCTGGCCGTGGTGATCGAGGTCCCCCTCGAGGCAAATCTGTCCGCCCGCCGCTCCTCGAAGCGGGCCCACGCGGAGGAGATCGGTCACCTGCGCCGTCTGGACCGCCGAGCGGCACGGGCGATCGTCGCCACCGCCGGACTCCGAGTCGCCGTCGAACTCGAGGACCCGCTGCCGCCGGAGGTCCACCTGTTCTTCGCCCGCGGAGCGGTCCCCCGGACCCGGGCCCGGCTGAAGTGGGCCCTACGAGCGGGGCTTCACCGCTTCGCCCCCCCGCTCGCGAGGAGGCTGTTCACGCTCCACTGGGCGGCCCTGTGCCTCCCGCCGGGCGAGCGGCCGCGTTCAACAGCAGCGACAGAACCCTCCCCATGAGCTCGTCCGGCACCGCCTCGGGGTCGGCCAGCTTCTGACGCGCGATCCCGTCGGCGAGGGCGTCGACGGCGATCGCCAGCTGCTCCGCCGGCAGCGCCAGCTCGAGATCGAAGTCCCGAACCCCCTGAGCGATCAGCCCGGTGAGCACCTGTCGCATCTGGGCGAAGCGCTCGGCGACCTTCGGCCTGACGTCGACCTCGCGCACCCCGTAGGCCCAGAACTCCATGAACAGCAACAGCAGGTCGGGCTCCCGCTCGATCGTCGTCATCCATTGCCTGGCGCCCCCGGTGGCCCGTTCGGAGATCGTCGCCCGCGACCTCACGGCCTCCGCGATCTCGTTGGCGTGCTTCTCGATCTCCCGCTCCATCAACACCAGGAACAGGTCCTCCTTGCCCTCGAAGTTCGAGTACAGCGCCCCGGTCGAGAACCCGGCCGCGGAGGCGATCTCCTCCACCGAGGAGCCGTGGAAGCCGTTGCGCGCGAACACCCCCCTCGCCGCCTCGAGCAGGCGCTCACGGGTCTGCGCCCGGCTCTCCTCACGCGTGAGCCTCACACGTCCATCTTACTTGACGGAGCACTTGCTATTCCGATAACGTTCATTATCAAGACACGGGACACCCTTTGAGCAGGAGGTGCGGGCAGTTGGCCAGCGCAACCACAACCCCGGAGACGGCCTCGACGGCGAGCCTGCCGGTTGACTCGATCAGCTACGAGGACCTGTACGCGCGCTGGGAGCGCGGCAACTGGAGGGCCACCGAGCTCGACTTCACCGAGGACGCCCGCCAGTGGCGGGAGGACTTCACCGAGTTCGAGCGCCAGGCCGCGCTGTGGAACTACGGCCTGTTCTTCTGGGGCGAGGACGCGGTCGCCGACAACCTCTCCCCCTACATCGACGCCGCCCCTCGCGAGGAGCAGAAGTACTTCCTCACCACCCAGCAGGTGGACGAGGCCCGGCATGCGGTGTTCTTCAAGCGCTTCATGCACGAGGTGTGCGGGATCGGGGATGGGTCCTCCTCGAGCGGCCTGCAGGCGATCAAGCCGCAGCTGACCGTCGGCTTCCGCAGGATCTTCGACCGCCTCGACACGATGGCCGACGAGCTGCGGGCGGACCGCTCCCCCGCCAAGCTGGCGGCGGCGGTCACGCTCTACCACGTCGTGATCGAGGCCTCCCTCGCACAACCCGGCCAGCACTTCATCTGTAGCTACCTCGAGGAACGCGACCAGCTCCCCGCCTTCCGCGAAGGGATGGAGAACATCGCCTCCGACGAGCAACGCCACATCGGCTTCGGGGTGAAGCTGCTGTCGGACCTCAGGCGGGAAGACCCGGTCGGCGTCCCCAAGGCGGTGGCCCACCTGCTGAACGAAGTCACCCGCTACACCGCCCAGGTGCTGATGCCGCCGAACTGGGACGAGCGCTACATCACGGTGTTCAACTCCAGCTACGACGAGGTGGGGATGCAGGGAGTGGAATCGATGGCCACCAAGCTCCGCTCGGCCGGCCTCGCCCCCGAGACGCTCCCCGGGCCCCCGATCCTGCCCCCGGGACTCACCCCCCTGGAGATCTCCGAACGCGGCCGGGCGCTGGCCCAGGCCGGCATCATCGGCGTACGCGAGGGCCCCACCCACCACGACCCGGAGACCCTCGAGTTGCTGTTCGACACGATCCGCCGCCAGGTCAATCCCGACCACGGCCTCAGGCGGCCAACCACCTTCCAGTGGGAATTCACCGATCCGGACGTGCCCACCTGGCACCTGACGGTCGACAACGGCTCGAGCGCCGTCGCCGAGGGCCCAGCGGGGCACCCCGACCTGCGGATGCGGATCTCCTTCCAGGACTTCGCCGACATCGTCGGCCAGCGCCTGGACCCACGCCGGGCGCTGCTCACCGGCCGCCTGCGCCCACGCGGCAACCCGCTCGCCCTGGGTCGGCTCGCGAGGGTCTTCCCCACCGGCTGAACGCTCCTCGATGGCCGGCCGGGTCTTCGCCGCCGCCACAGGCGCCGTCCGAGCTACCCCGGGGAGAACTCCCGCGAAGCCTGGGTGGGCTGCGCCTCGGAAGCCGATTCCGGCTCGGTCGAGGGAGTGGATGCCGGTTCCGTCGTAGCTTCTGCGGTTCCGGTGGAGGAGCTGGCGCCCGACCTCGCCGCAGGCGAGCCCAGCGACGCGGCGCTGGCCCTGTCGGCGGATCCGCTTGTCGACCCCGACGTCGCCGATCCGCCCGACAGCGCCTGCTCGGGCCCGAACTCGCGGGCGGCATGAGCCTGGCCGGAGCCGGCCGTGGCCCGATCAGCCTGTGAGGATGAGCCGGCGGTCCGGTAGGCGGAGGAGCCGGGTGAGGCAACGGGCAGGGACTCCGTGACGATGACCTGGGTGATGTGCCGGCGGGCAAGGACGGCCGTGTGGCGGCGCGGGCGCCCCGAGTCGTGGCGGGTGTGCAGGACATCGCCACCCAGACCCACGCAACCGGCCCCCACCCCCAGAGCCAGTACGCAGCCGGCCGCGAGCTTCGCGCCGAGTGGGCTGCCCGCGAGGATCCAGCCGCCGCCGGCCGCGCCCGCCCCGGCCGCCCCCGAGCCGCCGAGCAGCCCGCCACCGGCCGCCGGCGCCGAGGACCCACCCGCGAGCGCGCCACCGGCGGTTCTGCCGGCGGTCGTGCCGGCGGCCCTGCCGGCGGTGCTCCCTGCCGCGCCCGAGTGGACGGCGGCCGCGCCCGCCCCCTCCCCGGCCCGCGCCAGGATCGTCGCGGTGATGGTTCCCGGCAGCAGCACCGGGGGAAGCACGACGGCGAGGCCCCGCAGCGAGGCCACGTAGGCCCGGCAGGCGGAGCAGTTGGCGCTATGGGCGAGAGCGAGCCGGTAGCGCTCTCCGTCGCGGTCGAGGATCCCGAACGCCAGGCCCCTCATCAGCGAGGCCTGCTGCTCGCACCACCGTCCCTCGACGATGCTGGTGGCGAGCTCACCCAGCTTCTCGGCCACCCCCGGGCGTCCCGGCCCACGGCCCTCCATCAGCCGCTTCATGCGCCGCTCGCTGATGCCCATCCTTGCGGCCGCCTCCGAGCGGGTGAGGCCGTGCACGTAACACAGCACGGCCGCCTGGCGCTCCTGGCCGCCGAGGCGGCTGCGAAGGCCCTCGAACAGCTCCCGCAGCCGGGCGCGGTCGTCGAGCGTCCCGGCCAGGTCCGGCTCCGGCGGGAGAGGCCGGTCGATTCCCCGTTCGGTCCGCTGGCGTGCCCGTTGCTCGTCGATCGCACGCCGGTAGGTGGCGAGGATCAGCCACCCGATCGGATTCTCGACCTCCTCCCCCTCCAACACGCGGGCGTACAGGCCCTGCCACGCCAGGGCGTAGCAGGCTTCGAGGTCCGCCTCGTCGAGGCCCCCGCCGGTCGCGCCCACACGCCTTGCGACGATCCCCACGACACGCGCCTGCAGCTGGCGAAATTCGGCTTGGAGAAGCCGTTCGGCGCGGTACCGGCGGATCGCCAGCGGGCTCATTTCGCGAGTCTAAGGCCGTCGCCCCGACGCGGATAGGGGCGACGGCGATCTGGGCGCGCGAGGGACGCCGAGCATCGCTCCACCGACCTCCCGACCGGCACGGCGGGGCCCCTTTCGGCTGGTTCGCAGGAGCCCCCGCCGGCTCCTCGGATGGAGCTTGAGAGGAAAAGCACAAGCACCGGCGAATCACGTCCCCGACCGCTCACGACACGTGCCCGCGGCGGGAGATCGAGTACCAGCGAACACGGAGGAGCGATGCCAGACCGCCTGACCCGCTACGCGCCGTTGACGGGGGTTGCCGCCGCCGTCTTCCTGGTCGTCGGCTTCTTCTCCGGGACCGAACCGGCCGACTCCAGCTCCTCGCTGTTCAAGGTCGTGCACTACTACGCCATCCACCGCTCCAGCATCGAGAGCTCGAGCGTGCTGATCGGGATCGCGCTGTTGCTGCTGGCGCTGTTCGCCGCCAGCCTGCGGGCCTACCTGCGCCGGACCCCGGGCGGCGAGGCGCTGGGCGCGCTGGCGCTGGCCGGGGCCACGGTGTCGGTGGCCATGGGGCTGCTGGCGGTGGCGATCGAATACACGCTCGCCCACAACCTGCCGAATCTCACGGGGTCATCGGTGCAGGCGGCGAACATTGTCGCCCAGGAAGTGTTCCTTCCGATCCTCGGAGGGGTGTTCCTGGTGACCCTGGCGAGCTTCCTGGCGATCCTCCGCGGGGCCGATCTGCCCCGCTGGCTGGGTTGGTTCGCGCTCGTGGTGGCGGTGCTGGCGGTGATCCCGCCCGTGAGCTTCGTGGGCTTCCTCGCCTTCATCGTGTGGATCGTCCTCACGAGCGTGTTCATGTTCATCCGGACCGACGCTGCGGAGGGCGACGGCGCCGTCGCCCCGGCCGGGTCCGCGCCTGCCGGCTGAGACGCCGGCTCCGAAGTCGGGGTGGTCGGGAGCCGAAGCGAGCGGCCCGGGCGTGGCCTGCTCCAGGCGCGGGGACGAGTCGTTCCACTGGGGATGCAGCCGGAACACCATCTCCAGCTCGATCCCGCCGCCCGCCTGGGTCCGGATCGTCAGCGACTCGCAGCTTTCGTCGATCACTGCCATCCCGAGCCCGAGCCCGTGGCTGGCCATGGCGCGCCCGATCCCGCAGCCCTGGTCGGCCACGAAGACCGTCAGCTCGCCGGGAGTCGAGACGCCGCGGATGTGGACCTGGCCGGGCGCACCCCCGCCGCCGCCGCTCTCGCTCTCGGCGACGGCCTGCGAGTAGGCGTGTACAACCGCGTTCGTGGCGGCCTCCGAGACCGCCAGGCAGATCCGGTAGAGATCGGGGCCCTCGGCTCCTTCGGTGGCGGCCCACCGTGCGGTCGCCCGGCGCGCCACCGGCACCGAGGCCGGGAGGGCGTCGAGGTTCAGGTCGAGCTCGAGCGCGTGCGTCCGCGTCCTCGCCGCCCCGCCATTCATGGCTTCGGCTCCGTCGACCGACATTGCCAGCTGGATTACCCGTAGTGGTGGGCCCGCAAACGGCTGCACGAGCGGCTTCGGCGCCGCCCTCAGACGCTCTCCCCCGGCCTGGAGGCAGAGGCCGTCAGCCGCTCGAGCTGGGCCAGGCTCACCGCTCGCATGTCGGCACCCTCGCCGGCGGCCCGGTGCCAGGCGACGAGCAGCTCCAGGGAGGCCTCGAGGGTCAGCGGCGGGGTCCACCCGAGCTCGCGCTCGGAGGCCGTCGAGTCGATCGCCAGGTAGGACGCCTCGGCCGGCGCGGGCCCCGGGTCGGGCTCCCACCGCAGCGCCCCCTCCCACAGCCTGGCGAGCTCCTCCACGACCCATTCCACGCTCCTGCCCTCCTCGAGGGGAGGGCCGAAGTTCCACGAGCCGGCCGGGCAGGATCCGTCGAACAGCGCCTGTGCGAGCAGCAGGTACCCCGACAGGGCGCCGAGCACGTGCTGCCAGGGACGGACCGCGGACGGGTTCCTGACCCGCAGCGGCGTACCCCCTTCGACCGCCCTGACGGCGTCGGCGAGCAGCCGGTCCTCGCCCCAGTCGCCTCCCCCGATCACGTTGCCGGCCCGGGCGCTGGCCACCGAGGCGGTCCCGGCGCCCACGAGCAACGAGCGCCGGTAGGCGCCCGTCACGAGCTCGGCGCAGGCCTTCGAGCTGGAGTACGGATCGCGACCGCCGAGGGGGTCGGACTCGACGAACCCGCCCGCCCGCGTGCCGTCGTTCTCGTAGCACTTGTCGGAGGTCACCACCACGGCCGCCCGCACGTCGGAGCCGGCCAGCCGGATCGCCTCGAGCACGTTCACCGTTCCCATCACGTTGACCTCGTAGGTCATCGCCGGCTCGAGCAGCGAGCGCCTGACCATCGGCTGGGCCGCGAGGTGGAACACGACCTCCGGGCGCTCCGCCCGTACCACCTCGAGCACGGCCTGCGCATCGCGGACATCGACGGGGTGTTGTGACATGTGATCCCCAACCCCTGCGAGCTCGAACAGCGAAGGCCGCGTGGGGGCGCCGGGGGCCAGGCCGACGACATGAGCGCCCAGCGACTGCAGCCACAGCGACAGCCACGCTCCCTTGAAGCCGGTGTGGCCGGTGACGAGGACGCGTCGGTCGCGCCAGAGGTCGCGGTCGATCGGCACGAGGGCGGGTATCTTCACGCAATCGGAGCGACTTCGGCCCGCCCCCACGCCCGCCCGGCGCCACCCCCGCCGCCACCGCGGGCGGAGGTCCTCGGCATCCCGCTCGCCGTCAGCGACTACGAGGGGGTCATCTCCTGGATGCAGGCGATGGTGCGGGCGGACGCCCGCGGCTACATGACGGCCGCCGCCGTCAACCTCGTGATGTCCGCTCGCGAGGATCCCGACACCCGCGCGGCCGTCCACGGCGCCACGCTGGCCGTACCCGATGGCCAGCCGCTGGTGTGGGCGTTACGGGCCCTCGGCAACCGCGAGGCCACCCGCGTCTACGGCCCCGAGTTGATGGCCCGGTTCTGCGCCCGGGCGGCGGCCTCCGGCACGCCCGTGTACCTGTACGGAGGGCGCACGCCCGAGGCGCTGGAGCTCCTGCGCCGGCGGCTGCTGTCCCGCTTCCCGGGGCTCGTGATCGCCGGCGGCTACTCGCCCCCGTTCCGCGAGCCCACCGCCGCCGAGCAGGACGAGATCGCCGATGAGATCAACTCGTCCGGCGCCAAGGTCGTGTGGGTGGGCATCGGCCAGCCCAAGCAGGAGCGGTGGATGGCGAGGATGAGACCGCGCCTGGAGGCACCCCTGCTGGTGGGCGTGGGAGCGGCGTTCGACTTCCACGCGGGCCTGGTTCCGCAGGCGCCGCCCTGGATGCAGCGGAGCGGTTTGGAGTGGGCCTACCGGCTGTGGCAGGAGCCCCGCCGGCTGTGGCGTCGCTACGCCCGCTACAACCCGCTGTTCGTGGGCGGGTTCGCACGTCAATATCTCGCACACTCGCTCTCGCGGCGTCGCGGCGGGCGCCGCTAGTCTGCTCTCGGGATGGCAGCTTCCAACAGCAGCGCCGAGGTCGCGGTCGTCGGCCTGGGCAGGGTCGGGTTACCGCTGGCGTTGAGCTTCGCCGACCGTGGCCTGAGCACGATCGGCGTCGACCGCGACCCGCGTGTGCTCGAGTCGGTGGGAGAGGGACGGATGCCGTTCGCCGAGTCCGGCGCGCAGGAGGTGCTGGGGCGCGTCCGCGCCGCCGGCACCTTGAAGCTCACCGAGCGTGTCGCCGAGGCGGCCGGCGCCCGACACGTGGTGCTCACGCTCGGCACCCCGTCGTTCTCGCACATCGAGATCGATATGCGCGACATCCGCTCCGTGCTCGATGACCTCCTCGGGGTATTGGAACCCGGGCACTCGTTGATCCTGCGCTCCACGATCGCCCCCGGCACGACCGATTTCGTGGCCGGCTACCTGGCCAAGCACCGCGGTTTCCAGGTCGGCGAGGAGGTGTTCGTCGCCCACGCGCCCGAGCGGATCGCCGCGGGGCGGTTCCTGGAGGAGATCGACACGCTGCCGTGCATCATCGGTGGCGTCGGCGAGCGTTCCGGAGAGGTGGCTGCCGAGCTGTTCGGGGCGTTCGACGCGCCGATCGTCCAGACCACCCCGGTGCAGGCCGAGCTGGCGAAGATCTGGACCAACATCCTGCGCTACACCCAGTTCGCGCTGCCGAACCTGTTGATGATGGACTGCGAGCGCCACTCGGCCAACGTGTTCGAGGTGATCGACCTGATCAACCGCGACTACCCCCGGGGCGGGATCGCCCAGCCCGGCCTCACCGCCGGTACATGCCTGCGCAAGGACTTCGCCTTCTCCGAGGAGCGCTCGGCCGCCCCCGGGATGCTGCTCGCCGTCTCCCGCGTGAACGAGTCCGTGCCGCTGTTCCTGCTCGAAGGAGCCAAGCGGCGCCTGGGCACGCTGGCGGACCGTCGGGTCGCGGTGCTGGGGCTCGCGTTCAAGGCCGACACCGACGACGAGCGGGACTCGCTGGCCCACAAGCTGATCCGCCTCGCCGAGCGGGAGCTGGCGGACGTCGTCGTCCACGACCCCCTGGTGGCGACCCCGACCGCGTCGCTGGAGGAGACTGTGAAGGACGCCGAGGTGGTCGTGATGGCGACCAACCACTCCCGCTTCCGCAGCCCCTCGACGCTGGCCGCGATCGCCTCCGGCGCGTCGCCGGAATGCCTGGTGGTGGACCCCTGGAACTGCTGGGGGGCGGGCCAGGTGTTCGCCTACGCCTCCGAGCTCGTGGCGCTCGGCGTCGGCGGGTGAGCAGGGTCCTGGTCACGGGCGGGGCCGGCACCATCGGCTCCGCCGTCGTAAGGCACCTGCTGGCCGACCCGGCCTACGAGGTCCGCGTCTCCGACCAGCGCCCCGCGCCCCAGTGGATGCGCGAAGGCTGCGAGGTCCACACCGGCGACCTGCGCTCCCCCGACCAGGCCAGGGAGGCCATGGACGGTTGCTCCCACGTCGTCCACCTGGCCGCCATCGTGGGCGGGATCGCCAACTTCCACCGTCTCCCCTACACGCTCACGGAGGTCAACAACGGCCTCTACAACGCCGTCTTCGGCACCGCCATCGCCCTCGAAGTGGAGCGCTTCGTGTACGTGTCCTCCTCGATGGTGTTCGAGCGGGCCGAGCTGTTCCCGACGCCCGAGGACTACCTCTCCAGCTGCCCCGTCCCCCGCTCCGCCTACGGCTTCTCCAAGCTCACGGGCGAGATCTACTGCCGTGCCGCCCACGCCGAGCACGACCTCCCGTTCACGATCGTCCGTCCCTTCAACGCCTACGGCCCCGGTGAGATGCCCGACGCCGAGCCCGGAATCGCCCACGCCGTGCCGGACCTGATCAACAAGGTCCTCTCCGGGCAGCGCCCGCTGCAGATCTTCGGCTCGGGTGAGCAGACGCGGACCCTCACCCACGTCGACGACATCGCCGAGGGCCTGATCTGCGCGATGAGCTCGCCCGAGGGGCTGAACGAGGACTTCAACATCTCCGCCTCCCGCGAGCTGACGGTGGCCGAGATCGCGGAGATCGTGTGGCAGGCGTGCGGCGAGGACCCCGAGGAGCTCGAGCTCGAGCACCTCCCCACCTTCGAGGTCGACGTCCAGCGGCGCTGGCCCTCGGTCGAGAAGGCCAAACGACTGCTGGGGTGGGAAGCCCGGATCGACGCCGAGGAGGGGATCGCCTCCACCGTCCGATGGCTGCGTGGGCTGTCCGAGCCCATCGCCAGCGGACGTTAGGGTTCCGCCGGACATGAGCGGCAAGCCCTCAGCGTTGATCACCGGTGTCACCGGCCAGGACGGCTCCTACCTGGCCGAGCTGCTGCTCGAGAAGGGCTACGACGTCCACGGCATGGTCCGCCGCGCCTCGACCGAGAAGTTCGACCGCATCGAGCACATCCGCGACCGCCTCACCCTCCACCAGGGGGACCTGCTCGACCAGCGCTCGCTGGTGGACGCGATGCGGAGCGCCCGGCCGGTCGAGATCTACAACCTCGCGGCGATGTCGTTCGTGGCGGTGTCCTGGATCCAGCCCACGCTCACCGCCGAGTTCACCGGCGTGGGCGTCACCCGGATGCTCGAGGCGATGCGCGAAGTGTGCCCCGAGGCCCGCTTCTACCAGGCCTCCTCGAGTGAGATGTTCGGCAAGGTCCTGGAGGTGCCCCAGACCGAGACGACCCCCTTCTACCCCCGTTCACCGTACGGCGTGGCGAAGGCGTATGGGCACTTCATAACGGTGAATTATCGAGAGTCGTATGACCTTCATGCGACCTCGGGGATACTTTTAACCATGAGTCAATTGTTACAAGCACACCATTGATCGTCCGCGAGAGCGGGATGATCGCGGTCAGAGACGCCGGTCGATCTGGTCCCGCTGCTGACGAAGGGCCCGTCGAGCCAGAGCTTCATCCCTGAGTCGCTCCTCGAGGTCTGGGACGGGGACCAGTTCACGCCAATTACGGCTGTTACCGCGTCACGTCGGCGAGCCACCGATCCGGAGCACGAGCTGCTGTCCGTGCAGGCGAGAGCCGGCGTGGTGGAGGTCACCGCACACCACAACATGCTCGACCCGGATCGCACCAAGGTCCCCGCCTGCGATGTCCAGGACGGGGACGAGCTGGCGCTCTGGAACGAGCACCCGGCGCCGTCGGGATGGACTGTGACGACTCTGGAGATGGCGGAGTTCCTGGGACTCATGACGGCCGACGGATACATCGGACGCATGGGAGAAGGCGTCCGGTTCAACAACGACGACCCGCTGCTGCGAACCCGCTGCGCAGAGTTGTGGTCCCGGCTGTTCATGGGCAACTCGCGCGAGTGGACAGCGCGATCCGGTTGCAATCCGGACGTCCCTGTCGAGAAGGTGGACCTCACCGGCTCGCCGACGACCGGCGCGTGGCTGCGCGAGCAGCTGTACACGGCGACGGCGCACAAGCAAGTCCCGCCCGTTGTGCTCAATGCGTCAGCTGATGTGCACGAGGCCTTCCTCCGCGGCTACTACGCCGGCGACGGCCCCAAGCGCGGCAACGGCGACTCGATCAAGACCAACAGCGGCGTGCTCGCCCAGGGACTCTGCTGGATGTACGCGGTCGCCGGCCAGCCTGCCTCCGTGTACGTCGAGCAGCACGAAGGGCGCACCTACTACCAGCTCAACCTCGCCTCTCGCGCGAGGGTCGGCGCCAAGGGCCAGCACCTGCGCGAGAACCCCGCCGAGGTGCGCCGGATTGTCCCCGCGAGCGTCCCCGACGACGAATGGACGTTCGACATCGAGACCGAGAGCGGCGTGTTCGCGGCCGGCGTGGGGCGGCTCGTGATCTCCAACTCTCCCCGCCGGGGGCTCGAGTTCGTCACCCGCAAGATCACCTGGCATGCGGCGGCGATCAAGCTCGGGCTTGAGAGCGAGCTGCGACTGGGCAATCTCGACGCGCAGCGTGACTGGGGCTACGCCAAGGACTACGTGGAAGCGATGTGGCTGATGCTCCAGCAGGAGAAGCCCGAGGACTACGTGATCGCCACCGGTGAGACCCACTCGGTGAAGGAGTGCTGCGAGGTGGCCTTCGACGAGGCGGGTCTCGGCGACTACCAGCAGTACGTGAAGATCGACCCCGCGTTCGTGCGCCCGGCCGAGGTCGACCACCTCGTCGGCGACGCCTCGAAGGCCGAGCGCGACCTCGGCTGGAAGCCCCGGACCACCTTCGAGGAGCTGATCCGGCTGATGACGAGGGCCGACCTCGAGCTGCTCGGCGGCCCCCGCCGGTAGGAGGGAACGGGGACGTGCCGGACATCCCGCTGTTCGACACCGCCACGCCGCTCGCGCCGCTGTATGGCGAGCTGCAGGAAGCCGTCACGCGCGTGATGGACTCCGGGCGCTTCATCCTCGGACCCGAGGTGGAGGCGTTCGAGCGGGAGTTCGCCGCCTATTGCGGCTGCGAGCACGCGGTCGGGGTCGCCAACGGCACCGACGCGATCACGATCGCCCTACGCGCGATGGGCGTGGGTCCCGGCGACGAGGTGGTCGTGCCCTCCTTCACCTTCTACGCCTCGGCCGAGGCGATCCCCCCCACCGGCGCGACGCCGGTGTTCTGCGACATCGACCCCCACACCTACTGCATCACCCCCGAGACCGTGAAGCCCGTCCTCAGCTCCCGTACGAAGGCCGTCGTGGCGGTCGACCTGTTCGGGAACCTCGCCCCCGTCGCCGAGATCGAAGCGCTCGGCGTCCCGGTGCTCGAGGACGCCGCCCAGGCGGCCGGCACCCGCGGCGCCGACGGGCGACCGGGCGCGCTCGGAGCGGCGGCCACCTTCTCCTTCTTCCCCTCCAAGAACCTCGGCGCCTTCGGCGACGGCGGCGCGATCACGACCTCCGACGGAGCTATCGCCGAAGCGGCCCGCACGCTGCGCTTCCACGGCTCCCGCGACAAGGTCAGCTACGAGCGGATCGGCTACAACTCGCGCCTGGACGAGCTCCAGGCGGCGATCCTGCGGGTGCAGCTCCCGCACCTCGACGAATGGGCCGACGGTCGCCGCCGAGCGGGCGGCCACTACGAGCGGGCCGGCCTCGGCGGGCTCGTCCGGCTGACCCGGCCGACGGCGGGATCGGAGCCGGCGTGGCACCTCTACGTCGTCGCCCACCCGCAGATCGAAGCGATCCGGGAGGCGCTGGAGGCGGCCGGGATCGGCTGCCGCGCCTACTACCGCACTCCCGTCCACCTGCAGCCGCCGATGCGGCCGTGGGCGCCCACGGTCGAGCTGCCCGGGACCGAACAGGCGGCTCGCGAACACCTCGCGATCCCGATGAGCCCCGTGCTGACGGACGAGCAGGCCGAGCGGGTCGTGGCCGTCGCCGAGGCCTCGGGCGTCTCGCCCGACCCGCAGGCGGAGTCCGCGATCAGGGCCCGCTGACCGGCCCGGCGCAGCGGGGGCGCCCGCCGGGTGGCGCTAGCGCCGCCTGGAGTGGCGCTTGGAGTGCCTGGTGGTGTGTTTCGTGGCGTGCTTCTTGCGGGCTGCCTTTTCGCAGCTCTCGCGCTTGGCCTTCGCCTTGCTGCCCTTGTACTTCTTCTTGCAGTTTTCGAGCGCGATTTCGAGCAGCGACTTCTTCTTCACCGAGCACTTGCCGGTGATCGCGAATTTTGTGTCCTGGCTGATCACGGCGCCGTCCTGGGCGGTGATTTCGGTCGGCGCGAGGATGTTCTGGCCGCAGACGTTGTAGGTCGGCACGATTTCGGTGTTGTCCGTGAAGATCGAGTGCGGGCCTTCCGGCAGTTCGGTGACGAACTTCGTGAACGGGGCGTCCGGCGCCGATTCGAAGCGCGAGTAGGTGACGCCTTTTTTGATGTCGGTCTTGCCGTCCAGCAGGATGTGGATGTTTTCGCCCTGGAGCACGAACTCGACGTCCGGGAAGGCCGCGTTGCCGTGGGAGACGAGGATCGCCGGGCCCCTCAGCGGTTCTTTCAGCACCGGAGTCGTGACCGTCGCCTCGCCGATGAAGGCGTCTTCTGGGCACTTGGCCGGGTTTTCGACGAACACCTTGTCGAGGCACGCGTTCTGGAGCGTCGGCTGCAGCCGCGCCGGGAGGATCTTCGGGACCGTGAGGAACACTTTCCTGATCCCCTCGGCGCCGATCCCGCCGGATTCGACCGTGAAGACGGCGGTCACACCGTGGGCTTTGCTGCCCTGCGAGGCCACCGTGGCGGAGAATTTCGGCGCGAAGGTCAGGCTCTGGCAGTTCGTCACCTGGAAGGGGATCGAGGTGTTGAAGATGGACGATCCGGGGTCGCTTCCGGGTCCGTCCTCTCCGGTCAGCGAGACACCGATCGACATCGGTTCGCAGTTGGTGCCGTTGAACTCGAATTCCGGCCGGTTGACGCTCACGTTGAGCGCTTTCAGCTGCACCGGCACACCCTTGAAGATGGTCGGCAGTTCTTCAGGCCGGCCGCCCGGTTCGAGGTGCGTCCCGGGGTCGGTGACGACGGTGACGGCGGCGGTTTCTTCGTTCACGTCGATCCTCGAGCGCACGTTGACGAAGCCGAGGTTGAACGGACCCGCCTTCGCTTCGGTGCGTACGAGCAGTCCGAAGGGCGCGCCGTCGTAGCCGGTCGTCAGATACGCCTGGCCGGTGAGGTTGACCGGGTCGGGTCCGAGGCCCGAGCTGGCGTGGGCTTCGCCGATTTTGCTGTCTTCCCCGCACGACCATTCGACTTCGCTGGGCGGTTGCTGGCAGGGCGTGACGGAGGCCAGTTTCGCGGCCATGCCCGGCGGTAGCGCGGTTTCTACGCTGGTGATGCCCTCCTGGCCGTCCGGCCGTTCGATCGTGAACGTGAACGGGCTGTAGGCGCCGGCGCGGTTGTTCGTGCTGCCGCCGCTCACCTTGGGACTGAAGGGCAGCGGACCGCCTGACTGGCAGGAGGTGTCGTTGGGACCGGCTTCAGGCGTGAACGACGAGCTCCGCACGGCTTCCTGCCCCGACCAGGTCACGAACTTCGCGGTGGCCGTGTAGGGCCGACAGTAGGGAGGCGTGGCCAGCGAGGCACGGGATCCGTCGTAGAGGTGCAGCCTGATCGTTTCGGCCGGCAACGGCGGAGTGTTCTTGAACACCCCGACCAGCTGGCCCGTGGGCAGGATGCGGGTTTCGCCGGCGAGCTTCAGGCGGACCCCCGAGATCGGGTCTTCGGCGAAGAAGTACAGCACCAGCGGGGACGCGAACGGGTCGGTGTCCTGTCCGGCGAGATACGCATACCCCTTCAGGTTGTGTTCGAGCAGGGGGCTGTGTACTTCGACTTCTCCGATCTTGGAGGCGTCGGGGCACGTCGGCGCTTCGGTGTTGAAGCTCTGGTGTTCGATCGTCGATTCGAGCCCCGTCTGCGGCGTTTCGGTTTCCGAGCCCGCGAAGCCGATCTGGCCCACCGAGCAGGTTTCCAGCCCGTCGGCCGCGCCGGCGTTGGCCTGCAGGCCTTCGGGGAAGGTGAGTTCGGTTTCTTTCACGTCCGCCTCGGCGACGCCGTTGGCGGAAAGCGTCGCTTCCTGTGGGATCTTGACTTCGACCGTCAGCCCGCTGGGCGTGCTGGCCGTCTTTTTGTCAGGCGTGACGCTCAGCGACGGGTTGAACGGCAGCGCGTTGCAGCCGACCAGGGGCGCCTGTTCGTAGGTCACCGGCGCCAGCAGCGGAGCTTCGGGCTTCCACGATTGGGCTTCGACAGTCGAGACGAGCGGTTTCGAGCAGTACGTGGGGAGCGTCAGATACGGCTGCGCGTGCTTGTTTTCGAGCTTGATGCATTCCTGCGGGTTGGATTCGAAGATGCAGGCCCAGCCGCGCGATGCGTCGTGCACGGGCGAGCCGGGGACGCCCCAGACGGAGATCGTGGCGTTGAACACTTCGGCAGCCTGGGAGGAGTTCTTGACTTCCGCCCGCACCGCATAGCTCCCACCCGTCAGCACCGAGGTGTCGATCGTGATCGGCACCTGCTCGAACTCGAAGCCGAAGCGGGCGGGCTCGCCTTGTGCGGGTTCGAGGTTGAAGACCGGGACGGCGAACGTGTCCCACGGGAACCTGCTGGCTTCGGCTTTGAAGGTCACGACCGCGACACCCACGGCGGTGTCCTCCGGGCACAGGTTGACGGTCCCTTCGCCGAGCGTCGCGAAGTCCGCCGAGGAGCACTGCGGCACCGCCAACGTGTCGCCGATGAGGCCCGGCGGCAGTGTGGTGTAGAGGTTGCGGAGCAGCGCCGGGTTGGAGAGGCGGCTTCCCCTGAAGAGCTGGTTCAGATCGAGCTGCGTCGTCAGCGCGAACGGGTGAGATCCGGCGAGCACGTCGGTGGCGCCGTCTTCTTCTTCGGGCAGCAGTTCGAAGCGTTCGACGCCGAAGGGGACCCCCGCTTCACTGGTCTTGACCAGGCCTGTCGCGGACGTCGCGCCGATGTTGCCGCCGCTGACCTGGACTTCGTTGCTGCCTTCGGCGAAGGTCTTGCTCGCGTTGACGCCGACCGCGATCTCGATCGAGCCGTACGGATGCACCGTCCCCGAGAACGTGCAGCTGAGCGCGGGCAGCGGCTGGCACGCGAGCACGGGTGGCGTGCGCGACGGTTCGAGCGTGGTGCCCTCCTGCGAAGACCCGCGCAGGGGGCTGAATGGCGTCAGGCCCGACGGCAGGCTGTCCTTGATCACGATCGGGTTCTTTTCGGTCGCCACGACCGATTCGCCCCCCAGGTTCGTGATCACGGTGAGCATTTCCCCGCCCCCGCCCGGTTCGAGCGTCGTGGGTGCCGGTCGCGTGACGATGCTCAGGCGCGGGGAGGCGGCGAGCGCCCGCGAGGCGCCGAGGCTGCCGAGCAGTGAGAACACGGCGACGAGCAGCACGCCCGCGCGCAGCAACAGCCGACGTGACGCGTGGGAGCTCATCGATGCAGCCCCGCCTTCCGCGCCGTCGCGCGCTTGGCGTTGAGCTTCTTGAACGTGCCGTATCGCTTGCGGGCCGTCTTTTCGCATGACACCCGCTTCTTCTTGCTCTTGATCTTGTGGCAGGCCTTCAGGGCGTTGCTCAGCTTCTGCGCCTTGGTCAAGGGTTTCGCCGCGGGTTTGGAAGGTGGTTTCGTCGTTGTGCTGCCGAGCACGTGCACGTTGCCGGAGACGGAGACTGTCGCCGTCGCTGGACTTTCATAGCTCAGCGGACCTTCGACCGGCGCTTTGCACGCTTCGCTGTTGCATGGCGTGGTAGGTGGAGGGGGTTCCTGCGCACAGGGTTCCGAGCCGGGCGCTTCGCACACTCGCGCGTCGAAGACGTTGATGCCGGTTTCCTGAACCCGCTTCGTGAGCGGCGCGGAGGACAGGAAGAAGACGTCTTCGCCGCTTGTGCTGGCGTCGAGGAAGGCCGATTCGAGATCGGATTCACCCGAGCTGATCAGCGCCACGCAGCCGCCGGTCGTGTTGGTCGAACCGCAGCTGCCGACGCCGACCGGCTCGTACTCGTATACGTCCTCCTTGCCGTTGGTGTCGCGCGGCACGAGCGCGTCGGGGCTGTTGAAGAACAGGCGGCCCGAGTCGTCCAAGTAGTGCGGCTGAGAGTTGGTGGCGAACAGCCCGACGGCGGTCCAGCCCGGGACGCTGCCCGCAAGCCACGGGTCGGTCTCGCCTTCCGTGAGCAGCGACGTCCAGATCAGCGGCCGATCCACCAGCAGCCCTTCGCCTTCGCCGGTTTCGCCCTGGAAGTCGTGCACACCCACGGGTTGCGCGCCCGTCGGGTTGCAGGATGCGCACGCGAGCGTGCCGGTGCCTTCATGGTGGTAGAGGAAGACCTCCTCGTCGCGGGCTCCGCTGTTGACGTCGATGTTGTCGTAGCCGGTGAGGCTGCGTTCGGACATGAACGCCACGTACTGACCGTCGGGCGAGACCTCGGAGGTCTTGTACTGCAGGTAGTAGCCTTCGAGCGTGTCCTGCAGGCCCCAATCCGGGGCGTCCCTGCTGGACAGGCGCGCCACCAGTTCGGGCTTTTCCCAGGTACCCGCAACGTCCTGCTCGACGTAGAGGTTGCAGGCCGAGCCGCCCGGCTGGCCGCAGTTGCCGGGGCTGGCGCTTTCGGACAGCTTTGCGTCGGCGACGAAGTAGACCGTCGAGCCGTCTTCGCTGGTGCCGACGACCGCACCCTGGACGTCAGCGTGTTCGTCTGCGGCGAGGGGGAGCGTGAGGTCGGTGACGCGTTCACCGGCCGGCTTTTCGGGTTCGAAGACGTAGAGGTCCGGGTCGCCCTGCTTTTCCGAGGCTTTGGAGTCGGCGGTCAGGCGCTCCGCGTCGGTGAAGAAGATCTTCGAGCCGTCGGCGCTGGCGGTTTGGAACAGCGCCGGGAGCTCCGTGGTGGGCGGAGGGGCGTTTTTCGCGACTTCGTCCACCTGCAGCGTTTCGCTCGCCGGGACGTTGCGGCTGTATAGGTGTGGGCTGTTCGCGGCGTGCCACTCGACGCGCGAGCCGTCGTGCGAGATCGCGGTCAGCGTCATGCGCCCTTCCGGCTCGCCGTCGGGGGAGCCCGCACCCAGGAAAACGAGTCCGGTCGTCGGTTCTCCGTGCGGGAGGAAGTTGATCGGCGTCAGTTCACCGTCGGTCCACTCGTAGATGCCGGTTTCCGGTGCGCCCGGTGTGAGCTTGACCGACTGCGCCCTGATCACCACGTGGTGCAGGTCGGGCGTCGCGCCGAGGACGTCGAGCGACCCGCCGAAGAAGGTTTTCGCCGTATCGTTTGTTTCCGTCACGAGCGGTTCGAAACATTCGTCGGGAGCTTCCACGTCGGGAGCCTTTGCGCAGTTCAGGTCGTGGCGCAGATAGACGTCTTTCTCGTCCACCAGCTTGGAAAGCGATATTGAATCCTCCGGATTCAGCAGCGCACCGTCGAGTTCGCTGGAGAAGAACTGGTACTCGCGCGGGTTACCCGGCAGCGCACCGAGCCCTTCGGTGTTGGGTGTCGTGATGTCGCGCGATGACCAGCCCGAGGCCGAGCGGGTCGAGAGTATCTGCGAGGCTTCCGGCCCGCGATAGCCTTCCGGTTCGTTTTCGCCGAGGGGGCCCGTCGACATGTAGGTGATCGCCTTGCCGCCGGCGGCAGCCTGCACGATCCCCCCTTCGCGCGCCGACGGTTCTATCGAGGCGCCGTGCTTCTTCTGGGGCGAGACGAGTTCCCAGGCGCGTCCGTCGGGCAGCTTCGGTTCCGGCGTGGCGGAGAGCGTGGTGAAGGTGTGTTCTTCGCTGACGACGGTGCCGGTCTTGGTGGTTTCGCCTTCTTCGAAGCTGTATTCAGCTTCCACCAGTATGTGGTAGGTGGTACCGGGGGCGAGTTCGCTAACGTGCGCCGTGGCCAGCTGGTCGCCGAAGCCGTCGCCGAGTTCTCCCGGCTTCGCCGGCTTTGCCGGAGCTTCCTTGCAGTCGGCGCCCGCTTCCGAGCAGCTCGACGTGCCATAGAAGAAGCGGTACTTCGTGTTCGCTCCCGACGGGTCGATGGTCGCGCGCAGTTCGGCCGAGGTCGAGGTCAGATGGGCCGCGCTCGGGCTGCTGGTGGCGATCACCGCTGGACCGGGGTTCGACGGACGGTAAGCATCGACGACGCCCGCGCTCGCGTCGGGCACGAAGACTTCGTTGGTGTTGTCGTCGACGGCGATCCCTTTTCCTTCGTGTAGCTGTCCGGAGTGTTCGGAGCCGAAGGTCTGGATCAGCGCGAGCGAGGAGGTGAAGGCGTTGACGCTCGTGACGTTGTCGACGTACACATCCCCGCTGGCCTGCGTTCCGTGCGAGAGGTTGATCGCCACGCCGGTGCTGTTTTCGCCGATGACCGGGTTCTGGGCGATGCTCGCTTCGAGTTCTTCGCCCGCTTCGGTCCCGGTCAGCTTCAGCTTGGCGACCAGGCACTCGTGGCGTTCGCACGGCAGCTGCGGTTTGAGGTGCGTTTTTTCTTCCTTGATTTCTTCTTCTTCTTCCAGCTGTTCCTCGTATGTGTGCCCGCCCGGCTCGTAGGTCACGTAGAGGCCGCCCTTGCCGTCCACGGCCAACCCGGGCCTGGCCGGTCCGGAGAGCTGTTCGAGTTCGATGTCCGTCGGGACCCCGATCGGGGTGTTCTTGACGCCGTTGCCGAGACGCTGCACCTCGACTTCTTCTTCTTCGACTTCGCGGTCGACCCAGACCATGCCTTCGGGGGCAACGGCGACGCCCACAATCCGCTCTTCTTCGAATTCGGAGCGTTCTTCCTTGCTCGAGAGCAGCTTGTCGATCAGTTCGCCGGTCGGGCTGAACTTGTCGATCACCGCTTTGGTGGCCGTCTGATTGGCCACGACGTAGACGTCCCCGTGGGACGGCGAGGTGCTCGAGTTGTCGATCGCGATCGCGATCGGATCGTCGAACTGGCCTTTGCCGTAGCCGGCCGCGCCCACTTTGCATTCGGCTTCGACTTCGCAGACTTCATATGTCTTGCTTTCCGCCGTCTTCACCCCCGCGCCCCAGGCCTGCAGGAATTCGTGGTTGGGGCCGTAGACGACGATCCGGTTGTTGCCGCTGTCGAGCACGTAGACGTCGCCGGTTTCGTCGTTGACGGCGACCCCAGCCGGGGCCTTGAGTTTCCCGGCGCCCAAGGCGGCGGCGAATTCGTGCCCGCGCTGGAGCAGAGCGCTCGCCGGCGAGCTGAAGACGAGCAGACCGCAGACGAGCACCAGCCCGCACACGGCAGCGGATGCGATTCGCTCCCGTAGAGCGAACGCAAACCTGAAGCTCCCACTGCCCCTAGCCCCTCGCATCCTTCCCCGTTCCCTTGACCAGCCTTGTCGCCACACGCTACCAGCCTCCCGTTGGCGCTTCAACCAGCAACCGACGTCTTGCGTAGTGGCCGCAAAAAGGCGATCGCGCCGTCCGCCGTCCTTTCGAGACGCCGCCGGCGTGGGCTTGCTTCCCGAGCAGTTCCGCACCGCAGGTATGCGGTCCGCCGAGGCACGAAGAACTCGTGGAGGAACTCCTGCTTAACGAGGTGTGGGGCCCCACTCGGAGGCCCCACACCTGCTTGCTACTGCGTCCTTGCTTGCTCTTGTACTACTGCGTTCTTGCTAGCTGCTCCTAGGCTCAGCCAGAGATACCCTCGGCTTCGCCCTTGTTTTCGGTGACGCCATTCTGGTTGTCCGGCGCGAGAGCCGTGATGGCACCCGAGTCGACGCTTTCGATCAGGAGCGGTTTGACCGGCACCGGGTTCGCTCCACCGAGGGCGACTTCGCATTCCGCCTTGGTGTGGCCTTTGGCCTCACACGCGAGCAGAGCCTCCTCGTATTCCCACCAGCCTTTGCCGTACGCTTCGCCGAGGGAGCCGAACGGCGCTTCTTCGACGTACATGCCACCGGTGCCCTGGAGCTTCAGAGGACCTTCCTTGACTTCGTTCTTCTGGGCCTTCTGTGCCTTTTCGAGCGGGCTGATGGTTTCGGTGAGAACTTCACCGAACGCTTCGATGTTGACCGCTTCAGGAGAGGTCTTGGGCCCGCATGCGTACTGGGCCAGACGGTGAGTTTCGCTCACGCCGCCGATCGGGCCATCGGTGCTTTTAACCCTCAGGCCGACTTTCGTTTTGGCTGCGTTGAGGAAGACCAGTTCGCCTTCGAGTTGTTCGGTGACGATTTCGCCGGACTTCTTGTCCTTGCTCAGGCACTTGTTTTTGCTGGCTTCACAGCTCTTGTAGGTGGTTTTCCACGTGTCGGTTTTCGGCCCCGTCAGTTCGCCGACCAGCGATTCGGTCTTGCATTCGGTGGTGCCTTCGACCTTGCCGACACCTTTGGAATATTCTTCGCATTCCACCGGTTTGCCGGTCGATTCTTCTTTCGCTTTTTTTTCGGCTTCGGTCGGTTTGAGGCATTCGCCCAAGGGGTTGACCTGGTTGTTTTTCGGGTCTTTGCCCTTGCCCTTGAACGAGTGTTTCTTGCCGGCGTTCCAGGCGGCGCGTTCGTAGCCGCCGGTTTTCGGCGTCCCGGCTTTTGTAAAGCATTCCTTTTCGGTGTATTCACCGGTGTTCTTCGGGCTCGCCTTGAGACACGTGAAGTATTCAGGCGCAGCTGCCGAGGCGCTCGACGCGATCACCGCAGTGACTGCGAAGACCGCCACGAGGCACAGCCCCACGATCGTGAAACGTTTCATCTTCCGTTGCTCCTTTTCCCTCTGGATTAGTTCCGACCGACCCCGAACTTCCCTCCGGGACGAACTCCGCCCCTATTAGCCCCTCGCTCGGGACGGATAGAGTCCCGAAGCCAGTCGTTGCCCTAGCGCTAGTCCTCAGCGCATTGGTCCGATTCGCCATGACCTTGCCAGAAAACCATTCTGGCGTCAAGATCGACCCCGGCGGATACTGCGACCCCAAGGCGCGGCAGCCAACACCGCGCAATGCACAGGCCATCCCTCCCCGGTTCGACCCCCGACATCATGTCAATGAGAACGTAGCACAGCGATAGAACGCTGGTCAACCGTGCCCATCCCGCACCAGCATGCGGATTAACTGGCCGTCCGGCCAGTCCCGGCCTCAGCGCCAGCGCTCGAGCAGGTCCTCCTCGCCGACCTCGCGCACGACCCGCGCCGGTACGCCCATCACGACCGCGCGGGGAGGGACGTCCCGGGTGAGCAGCGCGCCCGCTGCCACGAACGCCTCCTCGCCCACCTCGACGCCGGGGGTGAGCACGGCGCCGCCTCCCACGCGACAGGCCCGGCGCAGCACCGCGCCCCGCAGCGGCTCGCGGCCGTCGTGCCTGCTCATCGTGTCGTCGTTGGTGGTGTTGACACCCGGCCCCACGAAGACGTCGTCCTCGACGACCGTGAAGGCGGTCAGGTAGACGTTGCTCTGCACCCGCACCCGGTCCCCGACGGCGACGTCGTTGTCGATCGAGCTGCCGCGGCCGATCACCGTGTCGCGGCCGATCGAGCTGCGCTCACGGACGAAGCTCTGATCGCCGATGATCGCGCGCTCGCCGACGCGCGTCCCGGCGAACACGACCGCGCCCGTGCCGACGCTCACGCCCGCCGCCAGCTCGAGCTCTCCGACCTCGCCCCGGGCGGAGGAGTGGCGGGCGAGCCGGGGGCGCTTGCCGAGCACCGCGTGGTCGGCGATCGCGCAGCCGTCGCCGATCACGGTCCCGTCGTGGACGACGACGTAGGCGCCGAAGCTGACCTCCTCGCCCAACCTCACCCCCGCGCCGAGCACCGGCCCGTCGGGAGTGCCCGCGGGGCCCGCGCTCACAGGCGCACTGTCCGCGGCGCGCCCGTGCCGCGGGTGACCCCGCGCAGGTCCACCGTCAGGCGCGCGCGGGTGGCGATCAGCTCGTGGTCGACCTCCGGGTGCGCGGTCACGATCAGCGCCAGGTCGGCGTCGCTCAGCGCCTGCTCGAACGGCACGCTCGAGAGCCCCAGCTCGCCCAGCTCGGGCACGTGGGGGTCGTGGTAGGAGACCTCCGCGCCGAGGCCCCGCAGCAACGAGATGATCTTCAGCGCCGGCGACTCGCGCACGTCGCCGACCGCCGGCTTGTAGGAGACCCCGAACACCGTCACGCGCGCGCCTTTCACAGCCATGCCGTTGTCGTTGAGCGCCCGCTGCGCCTTGGCCACGCAGTGGTAGGGCATCTGCTGGTTGATCTTCCCCGCCAGCTCGATGAACTCGGTCGACATGTCGAACTCGCGCGCCCGCCAGGAGAGGTAGAAGGGGTCTACCGGCAGGCAGTGCCCGCCCATCCCGGGCCCGGGCTCGAAGCGCATGAACCCGTACGGCTTGGTGGCGGCCGCGTCCACCACCTCCCAGATGTCGATGTCCATGCGGTCGGCGAGCATCGCCAGCTCGTTGACGAGCGCGATGTTCACCGAGCGGAAGATGTTCTCGAGCAGCTTCGCCAGCTCGGCGGCCTCCGGGGAGGACACCACCAGCACCTCGTCGCAAACGGTCTCGTACAGCTCCCGGGCGCGCTCGGCGCACGCCGGCGTCAGCCCTCCGAGCACCTTCGGCGTATTGCGCAGCGTGAAGTCCTCGCGCCCGGGATCGACCCGCTCGGGCGAGAACGCGAGGTGGAAGTCGCGCCCCACCGCCAGCCCCGACTCCTCCAACAGCGGAGCGATCCGCTCGCGCGTGGTACCCGGGTAGGTGGTGGACTCGAGCACAACCAGCTGCCCGGCCTGGAGCACCTCCCCGAGCGCCCGCGTGGCCTCCGTCACGGGCCCGAGGTCGGGCTCGCGGTTGGCGGTCAACGGGGTCGGCAGGCACATCAGGACCGCGTCGGCCTTGGCCAGCTCGGCATAGCGGGTCGTGGCATGCAGCCGCTCCGCGACCGCCCCGAGCTCCTCGTCGGAGACGTCCTCGATGTACGAGCGTCCTTCGCCCAGCGCCGCGATCTTGCGGGAGTCGGCGTCGAGTGCGATCACCTCACAGCCCTCGCGCGCGAAGGCGACGGCGAGCGGAAGGCCGACGTACCCGAGACCGATGACACCGACGCGTCTCACGGGCAGACAGTCTAGGAGCCGCCGGCGACGCGCAGACGTTCGACGTCGGCGCCGACCATCCGCTCGACCAGCTCGGCGAAGTCCACCCGCGGACGCCAGCGGAGCTGCTCTTGGGCCTTGGTGGGATCACCCACGCTGGGCGTGCGCTCGGGCGAGCGGGTGAGCGCCTCGTCCACGCGCACGAAGCGCTCGGCCTCCAGGCCCACGCAGGCGAAGGCGCACTCGGCGAACTCGGCGACCGTGTGCCCGACGCCGCTGGCGAGCACGTAGTCGCCGCCCTGCTCGCCCTGCAGCATCAGCCACGCCCCCTCCATCACGTCGCCCGCGAACGACCAGTCGCGGACCGCATCGAGTGAGCCCAGCAGCAGCTCCTGCTGGATCCCCAATGAGATCGCCGCCGCCGCGTGGCTGATCCGGCGCGTCACGAACTGCTCGGGCCGGCGCTCGGACTCGTGGTTGTAGAGGATCCCCGAGCTGGCGTGCAGGCCCCGCTGCTCGCGGAGCACGCCCACGAGCTGGTGCGCGGCGAGCTTGGCGATCGCGTACGGGTTCTGGGGGCGGCACGGCGTGGTCTCACTCTGCGGGCTTTCGGGCGCCTCGCCGAAGATCGCCGCCGAGGCGGGGTGGAACACGCGGATCGTGGGGTCGGTGGCCGCCACCGCTTCGAGCACGGTCGCGCACGCCCCGGCGATCGCCGCCACCGTCTCGGCGGGACGCTCCCAGGAGTCCGGCACGAACGAGGGGGCGGCGAGGTGGTAGAGCTCCCGCGGGCGCACCTCCGAGACGGCGTCGCGGAGGGTCTGCGGCTCGAGCAGCTCGCCCTCCAGCACCGCGACGCGGCCCCGCAGGTGCTCGGAGCACCCGAGGTCGGGCTCCTCGCGGCGGACCATGCCCGTGACCGCGTACCCCTTCTCGAGCAGCAGCTCGGCCAGGAAGGAACCGTCCTGGCCCGTGATCCCCGTGATCAGCGCGCTCGGCTGGTCGCTCACAGTCACCGGGACCCTAGGGCGTTCCCGGCCGCCGCCGCGGTCGGCCGGCGCGCGTCGGCGTGGGACCTGGCCAGCTCGTAGGCGTCCCTGAGGCTGCCCGCCACGGCGTCCGGCCCGCACACGGCCGCGATCCTCGCCCGCGCGCGCTCGCCGGCCGCCCGGTCGCCGGCACGGCGGAGGATCGCCTGCGCGAGCGCCTGCGCGTCGCCCGGCGCCACCAGCTCGTCCGGCTCGAGGATCTCGGGCAGCGCCCCGATGCGACTGCCGAGCACGGGAACGGCGGCGGCCATCGACTCCGCCAGCGCAACGCCGAAGGTCTCGGCCGAGCGCGAGGGCGCGAGCGCCACCGCGGCCCGGGCCCGTAGCCGCGCGAGCTCGTCGTCGTCCACCGCTCCGAGCAGGCGCACGTCCGCTCCCCGAGCGAGTGCTTCGAGGTGGCCCCGCTCGGGGCCCTCGCCCGCGACCACCAACGTGATCCCGGCCCGGCGGCAGGCCGCGATCGCGACGTCGACGCCCTTCTCCGGCGCCAGCCGCGAGACCACGAGCGCGTAACGCTCCGGGAGCTGCCCGCCGGCGGGGACGGTCGCCGGCGCAGCCGCCCGGGCCGGCTGCGGGGGGATTCGCAGCGGCGGCGGGAGCACCCGCACGCGCTCGGAGGGAAGCCCCGCGCCCAGCTCGTCGAGGCGCTGACAGGAGAAGTGGCTGGGCACCAGGACCACGTCGGCGAGTCCCACCAGGCGACGCTGCCAGGCCGAAAGCGCGGCGGCGTAGGCGGCCGCCTCGGGGAGGCTGCCGCGGCAGTTGAGCGCCAGGCCGGGGAGGGTGTTGCGCCCGTGGCAGCGGGTGCACTCGCGACCGTGGGTGAAGCACACGCCGACGGCGCACACGAGCCGGTACTGGTGCAGGTGCAGCACCACCGCCGCCCCCGCTGCGCGGGCCGCCGCGAGCGCTCTCCAGCCGAAGCTCGGGTGGAGGTTGTGGGCGTGCACGACCTCGGCGCCGGTGCGCCTCACGGCAGCGCTCACCTCCTCGGGGGCCAGGCCCCCGCGCAGCAGCCCGAGCGCCGCCCGCCCGCGAGCGGTCGTGGCCGAGTCGCGCGCCAGCAGCTCCGCCCCCTCGCCGAGGTGCTCCCGCACGAGCCACAGCAGGTCCTCCACGACGCGCTCCTCGCCGCCGGCGGTGCGGTATCGGTTGTGCAGGAAGAGGACCATCGGCGCGGGCCAGCCTACGGCGGCGCCCGCCAGCCTACGGCGGCGCCGGCCGGCCTACGGCGGTGTGGGCCGGCGGGGCAAACCTAGACTGGCGGGTGCCGATGACCGCGTCCAGCCCATGACAGCCGCCTCCGTGGTGATACCCACGCGCGAACGGCCCGCCTACCTGGAGGTGGCGCTGGGCTCGGTCGTTCCCCAGGCCCGCGAGTGCGATGCCGAGGTGATCGTCGTGGATGACGCCGGCGAGTCCCCCGACGTGCGCGCCCTGACCGAGGCCGCCGGCGCCCGCTACGAGCCGCACCCGCGTCAGCTCGGCCTCAACGCGGCCCGCAACACCGGCGTGGAGTGCTCGAGCGGCGAGCTGGTGGTGTTCGTGGACGACGACATCCGGGCCTGCCCCGGCTGGCTGAGGGCGCTCCTCGACGGTTCGCTCGAGCACCCCGAGGCGGACGTCTTCACGGGGCCCGTGAGCGCCCGCCTGGAAGGACCGGCGCCCCACGGCTGCGGTCGCGAGGCGCCGCCGATCACGACCCTCGAGCTGGGCGGGCGGGACACCCCGACAGAGCTCGCGTGGGGCGCCAACATGGCGGTCCGGCGCAGTGCCCTGGCGCTGGTGGGACAGTTCGACGTCTCGCTCGAGCACGGCGGCGACGAGCAGGAGTGGCAGGAACGGCTACACGGGCTGTGCCCCTCGGCCCGCACGATGTACCTGTCCCGCGCGCGCGTGGAGCATCGTCGCGCCGGTGCCGACGCGCGGCTGCGGTCGCTGTGCGCGACCGCCTGGGCGCGGGGGCGGGCCGCGCGCCGCTTCGACGTCCGCCGCCGGATCGCGCCCTCCACGAGCGCGGAGCTGAGGACGCTGGCGGGCTGCCTCGGGCACGTGCTGCGGCGCGCCTGCCCCGCCGCGATGGTGATGGTCGCCCACAGCGCGGGCAGGCTCCGCGAAGCGCTCGCGCCCGACCCGGCGACAGCGAGGGCGCCGGTGCCGGTGGACGGGGACCTGGCACCCGTGCCGACGGGCGATGACTTCCTCAGCGGCCACAGTGGAGCCGTCGGCGGCCTGGACGCGATCGCCCGTGGGGCCGCCGACGTGGCGATCGACTCGCTCGAGCTGGTGAGCGCCAGGCGGATGCGCCTGCGCCTGGCCGCGCGGCGGACCCCGATCCGCAGCGTCCTGGCGTTGTCCGTGCAGCGCCCGCAGCACGCGACCCTCTCCTCCGCGATCGCCCGTGAGCTGCAGCGCTCGCGCCACCGGGTCGAGCTGCACTGCGCGCCCGCGGGGGAGCGCGGCAAGTTCGAGAACCTCGACGGCCTGCTCGAGCGCCACCCCGCCGACGGTCACGACTGGCTGCTCGTGATCGACGACGACGTCAGGCTCCCGCGCGGCTTCCTGGACCTGTTCGTGTTCCTCTGCGAGCGCTTCTCGCTGGCGCTCGCCCAGCCCGCCCACCGGTTGCGCTCGCACGCGGCCTGGCCCGTCACCCGGCGGCGACCCGGGAGCGTCGTGCGCGAGACCGGCTTCGTCGAGATCGGCCCCGTCACCGCCTTCGCCGCCGCCACCTTCCCGGTTCTGCTGCCGTTCCCACGGTTGCGGATGGGGTGGGGCCTGGACGCCCATTGGGCGGCGCTCGCCCGCCGCCACGGGTGGCGCTGCGGCGTGGTCGACGCGGTCGCGATCGAGCATCTGGCGGCCCCGGTCGCCTCGGCCTACGGCCGCGAGGCCGCGCTGGCGGAGGCCCGCGCGTTCCTCTCCGAGCAGCCCCACCTGCCCGCGCGCGAGGCCGCCCGCACCCTCGCGACGCACCGCCACTGGTGAGCGGCCCCGCCCCCGGCCCTCGGGTCGCGATCGTGGCCGAGTTCTACCCGAGCCGCCGCGATCCCGTGATGGGCATCTGGGCCCACCGCCAGGCGCTCGCCGCCCGCGAGGCCGGGGCCGAGGTGAGGGTGGTCGTGCTGCACCGCGTCGTGCCCCCCCGGGCGGCGCTGGCGGACGGCCTCCGCGAGGCCGGCGCGGCGTTCGCGGAGATGGCGGCCGAGCCCCGCCACCAGCTCCGCGACGGCCTGCACGTGACCTACGCGCCCTACGTCTCCCCGCGCCGCGAGCGGGGCTATCCGGGATGGGGGGCCTGGGCCGCGCCCACGCTCCGATTGGCGTTGCGGGGGATGCGCCGCGCGTTCCCCTACGAGCTGATCCACGCACACAACGCCGTGCCCGCCGGGGACGCGGTCCGCCGCGCCAGCCCCCGCACGCCCCTGATCGTCTCCGAGCACGGCGCGGACGTCCTCTACACCGCCTCACGAGGCCCCCGCGGCGCCCGCGCCGTCGCCCGCGGCCTCGGAGCGGCGCAGCTGGTGCTCGCCAACAGCGCCGGCATCGCCGAGCTGGCGAGCGCCCGGGGGGCGGCGCGGACGCTCGTGGTGCACCTCGGCGCCGAGCTCCCTGCAGACGAACCGGCCGCCGGGCACGAAGCCCACCACGGCTCGCCGGCGCGCTCCCGCGCGGCACAGCCGACGCTCGTCACGGTCGCCCACCTGGTCGCCCGCAAGCGCCACGCGGACGTCCTGCGCGCGCTGGCGGTGCTGCGCCCACGCCACCCCACCTTGCGCTACTCGATCATCGGCTCGGGACCCGAGCGCCACGCCCTCGAGGTCCTGGCGGCTCGTCTCGGCGTCGCCGACCGCGTCGACTTCCACGGTCAGCTGGAGCCGGCCAGCGCGCTCGCCCAGGCCCGGCGGGCGAGCGTGTTCGTGATGCCCTCCACCGAGGAGGCCTTCGGTACCGCCTACATCGAGGCGATGGCCGCCGGGGTCCCGGCGATCGGCTGCCGGGGGGAGCCCGGCCCGGAGGAGATCGCCGCCGCCGGGGGCGGCTTCCTGCTCGTCCCGCCCGGGGACATCGAGCGCCTCAGCCAGCGCATCGACGAGCTGCTCTCCGACCCCCAGCGGCTGCGCGAGGCCTCCGAACGGGCGCGGGCAACCGTCAGGGAGAGCTTCACCTGGGGGCGCTGCGGTGAGCAGACGGTGGCCGCCTACCGGGAGGTGCTGGAGCGGGCGCGAGCCGGTGAGGCCCCCCAGCCTTGAGCGCCGCCGCCCACCCGGGGGCCGCTTCGGACCCCGCGCCGGCTGAGGCGAAGCCCGTCCTGTTCGTCACCGGCCACGTCCCGGCCTACCGGGTCGGCGCGCTCGCCCGCCTGCACGAGCGCGTGGGCCTGGAGGTCGCGCTGTTCGGCGGCGGGCGCCGCCACGGCGGCCCCGACCCGGATGGCGAGCTGCCGTTTCCCACGCGCCGGGCCGGCCCCCGTGAGCTGTACTCGCTGGCCGCCGGCGGGGGCTACCGGGCGGTGGTGTGCCCGACGGGCGGTCGCGCTGCGCTGCTGGCGAGCTGGGCGGGAGCCCGGGCCGGGCACGTCCCGCTGATCCTGTGGGCCTCGCTTTGGGCCCACCCCCGCACCCCCGCCCACCTCTTCAGCTACCTGCCCCTGGGGCACCTCTACCGCTCCGCGGACGCGGTCGTCACCTACGGCCCCCACGTCAGCGCCTACGTGCGCGGGCGCGGCGCGAGCAACGTGTTCGAGGCGCCCCAGGCGGTCGACAACGCCTTCTGGTCGGCCCCCGGCGTGGCCGAGCCGCAGCTCGCGAACTGGCCCGATCGGGCCTCCACCCGGTTCGTCTTCGTCGGTCGCCCCGCCCGTGAGAAGGGCCTGTCGGTGCTGCTCCAGGCGTGGAAGCGGGCGGGACCGCCCCCGAGCTCCGCGTTGGTGCTGGTGGGGGCCGCCGGCGGGGGCGGCCCCGCGGGCCGCGGCGACTCGGTCCACGGGCTCGGAGCACTCGAACCCGAGCGCCTGCGCGAGGTCTACGCGCACGCCGACGTGCTGGTGGTGCCCTCGGTCGCCACCGCGAGCTTCCGGGAGCCATGGGGATTGGTGGTCAACGAGGCGATGGACCGGGGCCTGGCGGTGATCGCCAGCGACGCCGTCGGCGCAGCAGCCGGGGGGCTCCTCCGCGACGGGGACACCGGCATCGTCGTCCCCGCCGGCGACGCGGAGGCGCTCGCCGACGCGATCGGGCGCCTGGCCGGGTCGCCCGAGCTGCGCTCGCGGCTGGGCGCAGCCGGGACGCGGGCCGTCGCCGATTACACCTACGACGCCTGGGCGGAGGGCTTCGTGCGGGCACTCGCGAGCCTCGGCCCGTCCGCCGGCTGAGGTCGGCAACGGCGCCTCTTGGCCCGCCGCGACGGCCCCGGGTCCGCTCCCGCGCCAGCCCGGTCCCGCTACGAGCGTCCTCGGCGCGGACCGCAACACCGGGGCGTTGGTAGCGTTCGAATGGTCGGATGAGCGTCGGCGAACAGATCATCCTGCGCTGCTCTCACGGCCAGTCGCTCAGCGGCTTCTCGCAGAGCGCCTATCGCGAAGCGCTCAAGGAACTGAGCGCGGACTCGCAGGAGTACTCGTTCTGCGAACAGGAGATCCGACAGGCCCAGGACGCCGCCGCCAACGGTCACAAGACCGGCGCGGTCAACGCCACGACGGTGGCCGTCACGGCCACGCCGGACGAACTGAAGGCGCTCGTCCACACCCAGAAGCGGGGCTCGGGGCCGGTCGCCGTCGGCGGTCAGGTGATCTCGCCGGGGGTCGTGCACGCCGACGTGGCCTCCGCCGTGAACACGCTCCCGTACCCGGTGCTGGCGGTGCTGGCGCTGATGCTCGCGGCCCTGGTCGCGCTCGCCGTCAGCTTCGCCCGCAGGCGACTCCGTGCAAGGCGCGACGGCTGAGACGCTGACGCCCGCTGCCGCGCCCGCGCCGCCCCCGGCGCAGGCCGGACCGCGGCGTTCGCCGTCCCTCGGAGGGCGCGAGCGGCGCCTGCCCGACGCGACCGTGTGGGGCACGTTGCTCGTCGCCGGGGTCCTCTGCCTGCTGACCTTCTACACCCAGGGCGGGCGGCACCTGGAAACGATGACCGCCACCGAGATGGGACTGACGATCGGTGGCGGCGTGCTGTTCGCCGTCTCGGTGCTGGCGCTGCCCATGGGCCGGCGCCGGTACGGCTCCTGGACGCTCGGGGCGATGCTCGCGCTGACGGCCCTGACGGCGCTCTCGATCGCCTGGTCGGTGTCACCCGAGGCGAGCTGGCGGGATGCCTCGCGGATGCTCGCCTACAGTGCCGTCCTCGCCGGCTCGGTCGCGGCCGTGCGCCTGTTCGCCGTGCGCTGGGCAGCCGTCCTCGGCGGAATCACGCTCGCGGCCGTGGTGGTGTGCGGCTACGGCCTCGCCACGAAGGTGTTCCCGTCGGGCCTGTCGGTCACCGCGCCCGCACGCCTGCAGGAACCGTTCGGGTACTGGAACGCCCTCGGCGTGGCCGCCTCGATGGGTGTCATCGGGTGCATGTGGCTGGGGGCCCGGCGGCGCGGACACGGGCTGCTCAGCGCGATGGCCTACCCCGCCTGCGGCGTGCTGCTGCTGACGCTGCTGCTGGCGTACTCGCGCGGGGCCCTGGTGGCGCTGGCGATCGGCGCCGTGCTGTGGCTGGCGATCGTGCCGTTGCGCCTGCGTGGGGCGGCGGTGCTGCTGTCGGGGATGGTGGCCGCCGGCCTGGTGGCCGGTTGGGACTTCTCCCAGCACGCCCTCAGCGGTGAAAACATCCCGCTCGCCCAGCGGACCGCGGCCGGCCACGAGCTCGGGGCGCTGACGCTCGCGATGGTGCTCGTGCTCGCCGCCGCCGGGATGACGCTCACCTTCTTCACCGCCCGCCGGGCTCCCACCGCGCGGACCCGCCGCCGCGCCGGGATCGTCCTGTGGGGGCTGGTGGCGCTCGCCGTGCTGGCCCTGCTGGTCGGGCTCGGCGCCAGCCATCGGGGACTCACCGGCAGCATCTCCCACGCCGTCAGCGCGGTCACCAACCCCAACGCCAAACCGCCCCCCAACACCCCCGGGCGGCTGACGGCGGTGGCGAGCGTACGGGCGCGCTACTGGAAGGAGGCGCTGCAGGTCTTCGGCGCCCATCCCGCGCTGGGAGCCGGCGCGGAAGCGTACGCCACCGCCCGCCTGCGCTACCGCAAGGCGACGCTCGTGGTGGTGCACGCCCACGGCTTCATCGTCCAGACCCTCGCCGACCTCGGGATCGTCGGGCTGTTGATCGCGCTCACGCTGCTGGCGAGCTGGGTCTTCGAGGCCAGACGTCCCACACGGCCCCTGAACCGGCCGCCGAGCCGCTACACCCCCGAGCGGGTGGGTCTGCTGAGCATGCTCTGCATCGTGGTCGTGTTCGGGGCCCACTCGCTGATCGACTGGACCTGGTACATCCCCGGGAACGCCTGCGTGGCGCTGCTGTGCGCCGGCTGGCTCGCCGGGCGAGGGCCGTTGCGGCTCGCCGGCGCGGAAGCGCCCGAGACGGACTCCCCTCGCTGGCGGCTCCGCGGGGGGCGGCGGCTCGACCCGCGCGTGGCGGTGGCCGGCGTGGTCGTGTTGGCGGCGCTGCTGGTCGCCTGGATGGAGTGGCAGCCACAGCGGTCCGAAGAAGCCCGCGCGCAGGCGCTGTCGCTGGCCGAAAGCGGCCATCGGCGTGCGTCGCTCGAAGCCGCCCACACGGCGGTGTCGCGCGACCCCGTGTCGGCCGAAGCCCGCTTCGCGCTGGCCGCGGTGCAGGCGGCGGCGGGGCTCTCGGCGCGCGCCCGGGCGACGCTGCAGGAGACCGTTCGGCTGCAGCCGTCGAATCCGCAGACGTGGCTCGAACTGGGCCGCTACGACGTCCGCGAACACCCTCGTGACGCACTCAAGGAGTTGCAGGCGGCCGTCTACCTGAACCCGGAGTCGATCACCCCCGAAGCGGTGAGCGGCCCGGCTGCCCAGCCCGAATCGATCGAAATCTACGACCGGCTCGTCGAACTGATGCGCCGGACCGGTCAGTAGCGCGCGCGCACCGCGGAGGCGAGCAGCACGTGGCGCGCCGGCGGGGCCCCGAGGCCGCGGACCTCGACCTGCTCGAAGCGGAAGTGTTCGAGCAGTAGGGCGAGCGAGCGGCGGGTATAGAAGCGGAGGTGATCGCCGCGGGGATCGAGATGACGCTCCCATGCGCCGGGCGCGAGTGCGAGCGCCAGACGCCGGAGCAGAGGATGGGCGGGAGTGGTGAGCAGCAACGTTCCGCCGGGGCGCAGCACCCGTCGGACCTCCGAGAGCCAGCCGGCGGTGTCGGCGACGTGCTCGATCACCTCACCCGCCCAGACCACGTCGAAGGAGGCGTCGGGGAGATCCCACTCGCCTTCGCCGTCGATCAGCTTCAGCTCGAGCTCCGGGTGGGCGTCGCCGGCCCGGCGCAGCGGCTCTTGGGCGACGTCGACGGCCAACACCTCCGCTCCCGCACGGTGCAGCTCGGCGGCGAACCGGCCCTCCCCGCAGCCGAGGTCGAGCACCCGCTGCCCCGGACGGACGTGGTCGAGCAGGAACCCCCTGCGCGCCTCCCAGTCGCTCGGCTCGAGGTTCTCCGCAAGCGCCTCCCAGACGGCCTCGTGGTACTGGCGCGGGGGCATCGCGCGAAGGCTATGCGCTGCACGTTGCGTGGCAGGGGTTCTCACGCGGAGGGCCGAACGAATACGCTTGCCCCCGTGCTCGGGCGGGGTGCTCAGCGAGGCGACGGGGAGGAGCGCTGAAGGTCGCGTTCGATACGCGGCCGCTGTCCGAGCAGGACGGCATCGGTCGCTACTCGGGATGCCTGCTGGCTGCGCTGCGGGAGCTTCCCGCCGAGGGCGACGAGCTGATCGAGACCAACCGTCCCGCGGCGACGATGCGTGAGGGCCGGGCGGACGTCCTGCACACGCCGTGGATGGAGGGGGCGATGCTGCGCAGCCCCTGCCCATCGGTCGTCACGGTGCACGACCTGACACGGCGCAAGCGTCGCAGCGAGCACCTGCGCACCGGCCTGCGGCGGCGACTGCGTGACCTCGCGGTGCAGAGGGCGATGCGGGTCGTCGTCCCGACACGGGCCGTGGCCGACGACGCCGTCGAGCAGCTCGGCGTCGAGCCCGGGAGGGTGGTCGTGATCCCGCACGCCGCCGACCCGGTGATGCGCCCCCGTTGCGAGCGGGAGATCGCGTCGGTGCGCGAGCGCTACAAGCTGCCGGAGCGATACCTCGTGTGGGTGGGTGGGCTGCGCCACCCGGACCCGAGTAAACACCTCCGCGAGCTGGCCGCGACGCCGCGGCGGGTGCCGCTGGTGATGGTCGGCCCGACGCGCCCGTGGGCCCACGAGCTACCCGACGTCACGCTCACCGGAAGGGTCTCCGACGAGCACCTGGCGGCGATCTACAGCGGCGCCCACGCGCTGGTGCTGTCCTCCGAGAACGAGGGCTTCGGCCTGTCGGCGGTGGAGGCGCTGGCCTGCGGGACGCCCGTCAGCGCCTGTCGAGCACCGGCGCTCGAGGAGGTGCTCGGCGAGCAGCGGGTCACGTTTGTCCCCCAGGGGGACATGTGCTCTCTGATCGCGGCCGCCGAAGCCTCGACGAGACCCGCGCCGGCCCCACCGGCGTGGAGCTGGAACGACGCGGCCCGGGCGACCTGGGACGTGTACTCGATCGCGCTCGCCGAAGCGGACGAGCAGCAGTCGGCCACCCGGGCCGCCCGCAGGCGCTCGCGGCGGCCCGGCGTCGAGGGCGTCTAACCCCCAGCTCCCGAGCGCGGGCCGCGCTCGCGGCGCGCGCGAACGGGCCCTGGGCCCTGCGGGCTAGTAGGCGCCGCGGCGGGTGAGCACCGCCGGCACGGTCTTGACCAGGATCGTCAGGTCGAGCGCCAGCGACCAGCGCTCGAGGTACATGAAGTCGAGGTTCACGAGGTCGTCGAAGTCCAGCTCCGAGCGTCCCGAGACCTGCCACAGGCCAGTGATCCCCGGCAGCACCAGGTAGCGCTTGCGGTGCCAGTCCTCGAGCATCTCGTAGTCGCGTTCGGGCAGCGGGCGGGGGCCGACGAGCGACATGTCGCCCTTGAGCACGTTGACCAGCTGGGGAAGCTCGTCCAGCGAGAAGCGCCGCAGCAAGCCGCCGACCGGCGTCAGGCGTGGGTCCTCGCGGATCTTGAACAGCGCTCCGGTGGCCTCGTTCAGCTCTTCCAGGTCGTCCTGGAGCTCCTCCGCGTCGAGCTGCATGGTGCGGAACTTCAGGCAGGCGAACGGGCGCTGGCCGATGCCACGGCGTTGCGAGCGGTAAAGCGCCGGGCCCCGGGAGGTGAGCCGCACGGCCAGGGTGATGGCGAGCAGCACCGGGCTGAGGAGGATCAGCAGAAGGGTCGCGCCGACGATGTCGAAGGTGCGCTTGAGGGCGAAGTCGATCCCCTCGAACACCGGCGGGCCGAGCTCGAACAGCGGCAGCGACTGACCGGGGACGAACTCCGCGCGGTGGATCAGGATCTCCATCGTGGAGGGCGCCAGGCGGACGGTGACGCCGCGCTGGTGGCAGCGGTCGACGAGCTCCACCGCGTCGTCCTTGGGGAAGTCGGAGTCGGCGATGATCACCTCGTCCACCTTCGTTCGTTCGAGCACGTGGTCGAGGTCCTCGAGCGAGCCGAGCGATCGCAGCCCGTTGTCGGGTAGCGGATGCGGGGAGAGGAATCCCAGCACCTCGGTCGGGAGGTGGGAACCGGAGCGGAGCGCGCCGGCGACCTCGGCGATCTGGCTGCCGCGACCGACCAGCACGGCCCGGCGCTGGTGGCCGGCGGCCTTCATCACCTCGTCGGTGAGGCGGTCATAGACGGCGCGGGCGGCCGACACGTACACGATCGCGAACAGCAGCGAGCTCCAGAACAGGTAGTAGCTGGAGAAGTGTTCGCCGCTCACGACCGCGAAGATCAGCGCCACGACGGACACCTGGAACAACGAGCCGACGATCCGCGGCAGGCCCGGCCGCTGGGCGCGCTCGGCGTACAGGCCCGAGCGGGCGAACAGCAGCGCGGTGAGCAGGTAGGCGAAGGCCAGGAACTGCCTCGTCCCTTCGGTCGCGTTCTGCAGGTCGACCTTGCCGTGGGCGGCTTCCTTGAGCACGAGGGCGGTGAAGATCGCCAGCGCGACGGCGGCGAAGTCGAGCGCCAGCAGCGAGATCACCCGCAGCCCGCGGGCGAGCGTCGAGGCACGGGCGAGGAACGAGAGCGCCGGGGGACGCTTGCGGCGGATGTCCCGCTCGCTGACCTGCGCCGGCAGGGCCACCGCGGCGGCGGACTGGGAAGGGTCGCCCAGGACCCTCATCAGCCGTCCCTCCTCGGGGACACCCTCCGCCTCGCGGCGGAAGCGGGGCAGACGGGTGGGCGCAGGCGTCGACGGACCCCGGGTGCTCCTCGGCGGCCGTGCAGAGGTGCCCGATCTACCTGAACGCATCTCGCGGTCCACAACACCTCACCCTCTCACACGGAGCGGTTCGGCTGTCGGCGCCACGTCGCTCCTGGACGGCTGTTCGCAGGCCCCTAGCGAGAGCCACCACCCAGCAGCATCTCGACGCCGGAGTCCTCGATCGTCCGTCGCAGGCCCTCTCGCAACGGCACCTCGGGAGACCACCCGAGCAGCTCCTTCGCCAGGGTGATGTCGGGGCGGCGCTGCTTCGGGTCGTCCTCGGGCAGCGCCTCGTACACGATCTCCGAGCTCGACCCCGTCAGCTCCTTCACCGTCTCGGCGAGTTCGAGCAGCGTGAACTCGTCCGGATTGCCGATGTTCACAGGATCGTGGTACCCGCTCTCGGCGAGCGCGATCAACCCCCTGATCAGATCGCTGACGTAACAGAACGACCGTGTCTGGCTGCCGTCCCCGAACACGGTCAGCGGCCGGTTGGCCAGCGCCTGCCGCAGGAACGTCGGGATCGCACGGCCGTCGTGGGGTCTCATCTTGGGACCATACGTATTCTTCGCCATTACCCCGGTTCCGGCCCAGAAGTTTTCCAGTCCCGGGACCGAGAAGTCGTACACGAGCGGGGTCGACTCGATCTCCTCGATCGACGTGATCTTGGCCCATGCGAGGTCGCCCGTGACGCGCGTTCTGAGTTGCTGGAGCACGCCCTTATCCCAGTCGAGGATGCTCCAAGGTGCCGCCCCGTACACGTTGACTTCCCAGAACGGATACAGCCGCTCCCCCGTCTTCTTTCGGAATCTCGCGTTGCGCCGTGTAACCGAGGAGACGATGCCGAACCGCGCAAACGCAACGACGAGGTCGTCCTTGAGCTCATCGCTGACGGTCGCGAAGCTGTGCCGCTTGGCCTGCTCGAACCACCGCCCCGAATGGACCCCATCCCCCTCGCGGTATCCCTCCATGAACCACTTCAGGCGGGTGAGGGGCAGTCCCAGGATCCACCCGGGTATCCGCTTGCGCCCGCCATCGAATCCAAGGTGATCCATCAACCGCAGCAGCAGCTTCGAATGGATGAAGATGGAGGCCGAACGCGCGTCGCTGGCGGGCGCCGAGACGACGTGCAGGCCCAGCTCCCGTTCGACGATCTCGCGGGCCCGTCGCAGGACGGGCTCCTCGCAGGAGATCGTGATGAAGGCGTTCTTTCCCTTCTCGTGCGTGCAGCCCTCGGCGACCCACAGTCCCAGCAGCCACAGCAGGTCGTCGGTGATCTCGATCGTGGCGGGCAGCGAGACGCTGCGGGCGGCATGGCGCTGGCGCACGTGCGCGCCGTCCGGCACGCGACCAAGCACCCGCCGCAGGACCGGCAGCGGGAGGCGATCCGTCTGGCGCATCCGGATCAGCTTCGTCCACGCTCCGTTGCGCCAGTTGGGCCCGTTGTTGCGCCGTCGGGAGACCAGCAATCCGAACAGCTCCCTGCGGTGGGCCCACGCGAGCTCGCCCAGGCCCTCCGCCTCGACCGTGAGGTCCCAGGGGTCGCCCTCGTCCTGGCGCCAGGCGTCGAGCATGCTGACCTGACGACGGTCGCGCTCGGGCACCTCGATTCGCCTGGCGATCGCGATCCGCTGCCCCGGCTCCAGCTCCTCGACCGGCACGGGCACGGGCTCTCCGCCCGGGCCCTCGGCGAACACCGAGTGGTCGCCGGTGACACGGATCGAGCGTCCATAGCGGGTGCGGACCTCGTAACAGCGAGAGCTGGTGGGGTGGGCGATCAGATGGGACGCGGGCGCGGCCACCAGCCGGCCGTCGTCGCCGAACGCCGGGACGGTGTAGCCGTGGAGGGGGTACTCGAGCGCCGGAACGGTGCTTGCCGGCGCGGTCGCGAGCGTCGCGCCGGAGCCTGCGGTCAGCGGCCCGTGCCCCGACCCCTCGGCGGCGTCGGTCGTGTCGCGGCGGGGCGTGTACCCGCACGCCCACGCGTACGGGATCAGCCGCGCGGCCGCCTGCTCGGCCGTCTCCCGGCGCAGTTCGGTGCCGTCGTCGTAGAGGACCTGCTCGTCGGCCAGGATCGAGTTGAAGATGCGAACGATCGACGTGTCCACGCCCTGCTGGCGGTGGTAGGCCATCGTCAGGGCCTCGGCGTAGCGCTTGGCCTCGTCGTAGACGCCCCGGGGACCGATCGGGTTGACGTGGCCCCAGTAGCTCTCCGGCTGGGGGTGCTCGAGGGGGTCGCCGTAGACCTCGCTGGTGGAGGCGATCAGGAAGCGGGCGCGCTTGGCCTTGGCCAGGCCGAGGGTGTGGTGGGTGCCATAGGAGCCCACCTTGAGCGTGTGGAGGGGCAGGCGGAGGTAGTCGATCGGGGAGGCCGGGGAGGCGAGGTGGTAGACGAAGTCGACCGGCTCCTCGACGAAGTAGGAATCGATGATGTCGAGGCCCAGGTGCTGGAAGCGGTCCGGGTCGCGGATGTGGGCGATGTTCGCCAGCGAGCCCGTCTCGAGGTTGTCCACGCAGATCACGCGGTTGCCCCTCGCCAGCAGCTCGTCGCAGAGGTGGGACCCGAGGAAGCCGGCGCCGCCGGTGACGAGGCAGGTTGTCATAGCCAGTCGGGACGATACCCGAGCGCTCCTACCGCAATCGCTTCGCAACGGCCCGCTCGGGCCCGCCCCGGGCGGGAATCCGCTCGCCGGCCGGCCGTTGCTCGGGGCGCAATCACAACGGCCGCGCCCCCGCGCTCACTTATCATCGATGCCGTGGCGACCGTCAGAGCCGATCGCGAGCAGCAGGAGCACCTCACGGTAGCCCCGATCGTCGGCCCCGAGGATCCCCGCCGGTTCACCGACTCCGGGATCGAGATTCAGGAGCTGTACACCAAGGAGGACCTCCCCGAGCAGCTCGAACTCGGCGAGCCGGGAGACTTCCCCTACACCCGCGGCGTGCACCGGGAGATGTACCGCAAGCAGCTCTGGACGATGCGCCAGTACGCCGGCTACGCGTCCGCGAAGGAGTCAAACGAACGTTACCGGTACCTGCTCTCCAAGGGCTCGACCGGGCTGTCGATGGCCTTCGACCTGCCCACCCAGCTGGGGCTCGACTCGGACAACCCGAGGTGCCTGGGCGAGGTCGGCCGCACCGGAGTGGCGATCGACACGATCGACGACATGAGGACCGCCTTCGACGGCATCCCCCTGGACCAGGTGTCCACCTCGATGACGATCAACGCCCCCGCCGCCTGCCTGCTGCTGCTCTACGAGCTGGTGGGCGAGGAGCAGGGGGTCCCCAGCGAGAAGCTCCGCGGCACCACCCAGAACGACGTGCTCAAGGAGTACATCGCCCGCGGTAACTACATCTACCCGCCGGAGCCCACGATGCGGCTCACCACGGACCTGTTCGAGTACTGCCACGAACGGGTGCCCCGCTGGAACACGATCTCGATCTCCGGCTACCACTTCCGCGAGAAGGGGTGCTCGGCGGTGCAGGAGGTGGCCTTCACGCTCTCCTCCGGGATCGCCTACGTCAAGGCTGCGATCGAGGGTGGATTGACCGTGGACGAGTTCGGGCCGCGGCTGGCGTTCTTCTTCAACGGCCACAACAACGTCTTCCAGGAGGTCGCCAAGTTCCGGGCAGCCAGGAGGATGTGGGCGCAGATCATGCGTGAGCGCTTCGGGGCCACCAACCCGAAGGCGATGATGCTCCGCTTCCACACCCAGACGGGGGGCGTCACGCTCACCGCCCAGCAGCCCGAGAACAACATCGTGAGGGTCGCCCTGCAGGGATTCGCCGCCGTCTGCGGGGGCACCCAGTCGCTGCACACCAACGGCTTCGACGAGGCGCTCGCGCTGCCCTCCGAGCGCTCGGCCAAGATCGCCCTGCGCACCCAGCAGATCCTCGCCGCCGAGTCGGGGGCCGCGGACACCGTCGATCCGTTCGCAGGCTCCTACCTGGTGGAGGCCCTCACGGACGAGATCGAAGAGCGGGCCAACGAGCTGATCGCGAAGGTGGACGAGCTCGGCGGGTCGGTCAACGCGATCGAGTTCATCACCCACGAGATCGACGAGTCCGCGTGGGGTTACCAGGAGCGCTACCGGATCGGTCAGGACATCGTGGTGGGCGTCAACGCCTACGAGGAGGAGGACATCGAGGTCCCCGACCTGCTGCGGGTGGACCCCGAGTCCGAGCGCGAACAGGTGGAACGCCTGGCCCGCTTCAAGGCCGATCGCGACCGGGAGCTGGTGGATCGGCGCCTGGAGGAGCTGCGGGAGATCGCCCGTGGCGAGGACAACCTGCTGCCGGGGATCCGCCAGGCACTGAAGGACCGTTGTTCGCTCGGCGAGGTCTGTGGAGCGATGCAGGACGTCTTCGGCAAGTACACGCCCAGCTTCTAGACATCCCGGACCTCCACGTGATCCAGCCGCTCGCCGCGACCGCCTTCGAAATCGTGCTCGCGCTGCACATCATGGCCGTGGTGGTCGCCTTCGGCGTCACCTTCGCCTACCCGATCATGTTCGCCGTCGGGGCTAAGGCATCGCCCCGCTCGCTGCCGGCGTTCCACCGCGTCGAGTACACGACCGAGCGCTGGCTGGTGAACCCGGGCCTGCTGGTGGTGTTGGGAGCCGGCATCTACCTCGCCAGCGAAAGCCATCAGTGGAGCTCGTTCTTCGTGCAGTGGGGCTTCGCGGCGGTGATCGTGATCGGGGCCCTCGTCGGCGCCGTGATGATCCCGACCGCGAAAAAGGCCGAGCAGGCCGCCGAACGCGACATCGCGGCAGCCGGCGACGGGGAGGTCTCCTTCGGCGAGGAGTACCAGGGCCTTGTCCGCCGCCTGAGCCTCGTGGGTGGCACCCTCAGCCTGCTGGTGCTGGTGACCATCCTGTTCATGGTCATCAAGCCCGGGTAGCGCGGCCCGGCGCGTAACGCGAGGGTCGGTACCCTCCTCTCCAGGATGAGCGAGGGCTACAGAGTCGCCGTCGTAGGGGCCACCGGACAGGTGGGAACGCTGATGCTGCGCCTGCTGCGCGAGCGCGAGTTCCCCGCCCGGGAGATCGTGCCGTTCGCCTCCGAGCGGTCCGTGGGGCGGGAGCTCGAGGGCGGACTCGTGGTCCAGGGCCTCAGCGAGGAGTCCATCCGCGGCTTCGACATCGCGCTGTTCTCGGCCGGCGGGAGCACCTCGGGCGAGTGGGCCCCGGCCTTCGCCCGCGAGGGGGCGGTCGTGATCGACAACTCCTCCCGGTGGCGCATGAACGACGACGTGCCGCTCGTGGTCAGCGAGGTCAACCCTCACGCCCTCGACTCCCACCACGGCATCGTCGCGAACCCCAACTGCTCGACCATGCAGATGGTCGTCGCGCTGGCCCCGATCCACCGCGAGGCCGGCATCGAGCGGCTCGTGATCGCCACCTACCAGGCCGTCTCCGGGACAGGCAGGCGGGCCGTGGACGAGCTGCTGGACCAGTCCCACGCGCTGCTCCACGAGCGCCAGATCGAGCCCCCCTCCGCCTACGCCCACCAGATCGCCTTCAACGCCCTCCCCCACGCCGGCTCCTTCGCCGACGGCGAGGACCACACCGACGAGGAGCGCAAGCTCATCAACGAGACCCGCAAGATCCTCGAGGACCCCTCGATCCGGGTCAGCGCGACCTGCGTCCGCGTGCCCGTCCTCACCGGCCACTCCGAGGCGGTCAACGTCCAGACCCGCGAGCAGCTGTCCCCCGAGCGGGCCCGGGAGCTACTCGCCGCGGCCCCCGGGGTGACCGTCCTCGACGACCCCTCCTCGGCGCTGTACCCGCTGGCGATCGACGCCGCCGGAAAGGACGACGTGTTCGTGGGACGCATCCGTCGCGACCCCGGACACGAGCGCGCGCTGGACATGTGGATCGTCTCCGACAACCTCCGCAAGGGCGCCGCCACGAACGCCATCCAGCTCGCCGAGCTGCTCCACGAGCGTGGCCTGCTCTCCTCCGCCCGCGCCGCGGCGGCGGCCGCTTCCGCCTCCCGCTGACGGCGTCGGACCCCGCGAGCCCACGGCGATCAGTGCGTGGCGCCGTTTATGACCGGTTCGGAAATGGCGTTGTCCTGCAGGTTCCAGCGCTTGAGTATCGCGGCGTAGGTCCCGTTCTTCATCAACACCTTCAGCGCTTGCACCATCAACTCCTCCAAGCCGCTGTTCTTGGCGATCGCGAATCCATAGGGTTCCACGGAGAACGTGGGGCTCGCCCACACCGCCGCTCCGAGCCGCTGCACCTGGTATTCGATGATCGGCGCGTCGGCGTAGTCGACTTCGATCCCCCCGGCCAGGAGTGCTGCATTTGCCTGTTCCTGGGTTTCGTAGAGCCTGAGGTCCAGAGGCGGCTTGCCTTCAGTGCGACACTTCACACCCTGTGCAATTAGGCGGGTCTCCTCGAGCGTGCCGGCCTCGACCCCGATTCGGTGGGGGCACACTTCTTTCAGGCTGGTGAGGTGTGGACCGCTCGCCTTCGTCATCATCGCCTGGCCGACCGACAGGTAGGTGACGAAGTCGACCTTTTCTTCGCGTTCCTTCGTGTCGGTGATCGAAGAGGCTCCGACGGTGAGGGCGCCGCTGACCACCTTTGGGATGATGGCGCCGAACCGTTCGTTGACGATTTCAGCCTTCAGACCGAGGACTTGGGCGACCGCAGTGATCAGTTCGGGGTCCATACCGACGACCGTGTGTTTGTCGGGGGCCAGGAACTCGTTGGGCGCGTAATCGGCATCTGATCCAACCTCGATGGTTCCGATCCGGCTGATCGTCGCCGGGACCTGGGCGGCGAGCGCCGGGTCCTCGCTGACCGCAGGCCCGGTGGCCTGCGGCGAAGTGCTCGCGCCGCTCGTGGTGGTGGCCTTCTTGCTGCTTCCACACCCCGCAACCAGGGCGAGCAGGACCACCAGCACGCAGATGTTCCGGACGGCGATCACTCCCATCAAAAAGTCTCCTTGTCGTCTTTGCCAAAAGACGCTGGCGCGGGCCGAGGCGGCCGCGGCGCGGGCCGAGGCGGCCGGATTATAGGTCCCGTCCACCGCAGCGAGAGCCGCTCGCTGCGGTGGGGCCGCGCGAGCGTTGCTGAGGCGGAAAACCACTGAATCGAGGCCACCATGAGCAGCACTGCCGCGAGCAGCCGGCCAGCGGCCGGGCGAGGTGCGCACCAGCTCCCCCCACCGAACCGGGGTCCGCCTCACCGGAGGGGCACAGGCCGACGACGACCGCGACGGCAAGGCACGCGATGACCTGTCCTCAGCGGCCGGCCTGCCCCTCCCTAAACGCAGCGGGCGGTCGAACGCTGGACCGCCTCCGGAGCCACCCATCCGCCGGCAAGCGAAGGCTCCCCGGCAGGAGTCGGGGGGCGGCGCTCGAACATGCGACTGATGGGCACCACCGAGGTCAAGCGGACGCTCGTGAAGTCCCTGCCCGAGCTGTGGCCGGAGCTGAGCGACCCTGACTCCCTACAACGTCTCCTCTGTGAGTTCGGCGAGATCCGGATCACCTCCACGGTGCCCGACACCGCCGTCTATTGGGAGGGCGAGGAAGCATCCGGGGCCGCCCTCATCAGGCAGGCCGGGTGGGGCACGAAAGTCACCCTGACCGCAAGGGTCTCGATCGGGCCCCCGGCATCCCCGATGCTCGCCGAGACGCCCGTGCCGGCGATGCCGCAGCTGCCGGCGACGCCGCAGCTGCCGGCGACGCCGCAGGTGCCGGCGGCGCCCCCCGCCGGGACGTCCGCTCCCGCTGCCTCCTCCGTGCCCGCTTCCCCTGCCTCTGGCGCTCCATTCGCCTCCCCCGTGCCGGCGGCACCCCCCGTGGCTGCGACACCCCCGGCCCCGCCTGCGGAGACGGCCGCTACCGCGCCCTCACCCGCGGCGACGCCCCCTCGTCCTGCTGATCCGCCGACTCCCCTCACCGCAGCCGCACTGCGGGCGACCGCGTCCGAGGCGACGGCCTCGAAGACGCGGAAGTCACCCCACACCGAGGTCGACTCGGGCGAGCGGGACAGCGGCGAGGGCGAACCGACGCGGCGGGGGTTCTTCAGCAGGCTGTTCGGTCGCCGAGCTGCTCGCCGGCTGGAGCAGGACGGAGAGCCCGAGCGGCGCAGCCCGGACCCGACGGCAGACGCGGACCCACCGGCCGCGGTAGCGACTGCCACAGGTACAGATCCGGCCACGAACGCGGACCCCACCGCGAGCGCGGATCCCGTCACGGTCGCCGACCCCGCCCCCAGCTCGGCGTTGGCGGCCCTCCAGGCCCGCTTCGCCGTCCGGCCCCCATCGCCCCCCGGTCCGGCCGCGGACGCGACCGTCACGCCCGCCGACGCACCGCACGCACAACCGGCGCCCGTGGACCCCGCACCCGAGCCGTCCGCAGCGGCCCCGCATGCGCCACCAGAGCAGCCCGAGCCCGTCGACCCCCAGCCCGAGCCCGACACCGAGCCCGACGCCGAGGCGAGCCTCTCGAGCGAGCTGAGGTCGGCCGAGGAGGTTGCAGCCGAGGACGTCAGGGCCGCCCCCACCGAGGAGCAGGTGAGGGAGATCCTCACCGGCGTCCTCGACCGCCTCGGGTCCGCCCACCACCGGCCGTTCTCGCGGGCGTAGCGCTCGGCCGCGCGTCCGCTGCCCGGGACCCGACGCTCCAGGGCCCGGGGCGGGGGCTGAGCGGGGATAACATCCGCTCCCCCATGGCCCCCGGCTCACACGACCGCCAGACCGACGCCGCCCTGCTGGCGACGTCCCGTAGCGGGCACCGCAAAACGCCCCGCCAGAAGGCCCCCGAAACCTACGAGGAGAAGCTCGCCCAGCTCCACGAGTTGCGCGAGGCAGCGCTCCACTCGGCCCCCGAGGCGGAGGAGAAGCAGCATGCCCGTGGCAAGTACACGGCCCGGGAGCGGGTGGAAAAGCTCCTGGACCCCGGCTCCTTCCAGGAGCTCGACACGTTCGTCCGCCACCGCACCTACGACTTCGACATGCAGAAGAACCGGCCCTGGGGCGACGCGGTGGTGACCGGCCACGGCACCATCGACGGGCGCACCGTGTGCGTGTTCAGCCAGGACTTCACCGTCTTCGGGGGCTCCCTCGGAGAGGTGATGGGCGAGAAGATGGTCAAGATCATGGACCTGGCGGCCAAGATCGGCTGCCCCGTGATCGGCATCAACGACTCCGGCGGTGCCCGCATCCAGGAGGGGGTCGTGTCGCTCGGCGCCTACGGCGACGTGTTCGTCCGCAACGTCAAGTGCTCGGGCGTGATCCCCCAGATCAGCCTGATCATGGGCCCCTGTGCCGGCGGGGCCGTGTACTCGCCCGCGATCACGGACTTCATCTTCATGGTCAAGGAGACCTCCCACATGTTCATCACCGGCCCCGACGTGATCAAGACCGTCACCGGCGAGGAGGTGGGCTTCGAGGAGCTCGGCGGGGCGATGTCCCACAACACCAAGTCCGGGGTCGCCCACTTCGCCTCCGAGGACGAGGACGAGTGCCTGGAGGACTGCCGCTACCTGATCGGCTTCCTGCCCCAGAACAACCTCCAGACGGCGCCCCGGGTGGTGCCCACCGACGACCCCCTGCGGATGGACCCCGAGCTGGACGAGGTCGTCCCCGACAACCCCAACAAGCCCTACGACATGCGCGACGTCGTGAGGTTGATCGTCGACGACGGCGACTTCTTCGAGGTCCACGAGCACTACGCCCGCAACATCATCTGCGGGTTCGCCCGCCTCGACGGGTTCGCCGTCGGCGTGGTCGGCAACCAGCCCAGCCAGCTGGCGGGGGTGCTCGACATCGACGCCTCCGCCAAGGGTGCCCGCTTCGTGCGGACCTGCGACGCCTTCAACATCCCCCTGGTCACGTTCACCGACGTCCCCGGGTTCCTCCCCGGCACCGCCCAGGAGTGGGGCGGGATCATCCGCCATGGGGCGAAGCTGCTGTACGCCTTCACCGAGGCCACCGTGCCCAAGCTCACGGTCATCACCCGCAAGGCCTACGGGGGGGCCTACGACGTGATGTCCTCCAAGCACCTGCTGGCGGACTTCAACTTCGCCTGGCCCACCGCCGAGGTCGCCGTGATGGGCCCGGAGGGGGCGGTCAACATCATCTACCGCCGCGACATCGCCGCCAGCCCCACCCCGGACGAGCGCCGCAAGAAGCTGATGGAGGACTACAAGGCCCGCTTCGCCAACCCCTACACGGCCGCCGAACGGGGCTACATCGACGACGTCATCGTCCCCCACGAGACCCGCCCCCGGCTGATCACGGCCCTGCACACGCTCCAGAGCAAGCGCGAACCGGGGCCCAAGCGAAAGCACGGGAACATCCCCCTGTGAGCCCCGCCACGCCGCCCTCGAACGGCGTCTCCGCCGCCAACGGGTCCGGCTCGCCGCCCCCGGAGGCAGCCCCCTCGTCCCGCCCCGACCCAGCCCGGCTGACCGTGGTCGACGCCACGGCCGGTCCCGAGGAGGCGGCGGCGATCGTGGCGGCCCTCGAGCGGTTCCTCCGCGACACGGCTCCGCCGCCCGCCCGGCCGGGGGATTCGGCGGGCACCGAAGGGTGGCGCATCACCGGCCTCCTGGAAGGGGTTCAGCGGGAGGTCCGGGCGGATCTCAGCGACCCCTGGATAAATACCTAAAAGTCGCTAGGCTTTGGCGCAATAACCTTTCGCTGGCTACGAGAGGTCCGGCGCGTCCCCCGGCGCGAGGACCTGGAGGATCCCGCATGGAGCCATCTGCAGTCTCCGCCCGACGCGGCACCCTGGAGGACCCCGAGGTCGTCGAGAACGTACCCGGACACGTGATCCCGATCATCACGCGGGAGTTCGACGACTTCAAGACGGAGGCCACCAGGTTCCTCGACGGCCAGATCGAAGAAAACGAGTTCATCAAGTTCCGCCTCAAGCAGGGCGTCTACGGGCAGCGCCAGGCGGACGTCCAGATGATCCGCGTGAAGCTTCCCTTCGGCGGGGTCACCCCGGAGCAGCTCGAAGCCTTCGCCGACGTGGTCGAGAAGTACGCCCCGCTCAACAAGGGCCACGTGACCACCCGCCAGAACATCCAGATCCACCACATCCCCCTGCCGGAAGTGGAGCAGGCCATCCGCGAGCTCGGCGACACCGGGCTCTCCAGCCGCGAGGGCTGCGGCAACACGGTCCGCAACGTCACCGGCGACCCGTGGGCGGGGGTGGCCGAGGACGAGCTGTTCGACATGACCCCCTACGCCGGCGCCTACATCCGCTACTTCGTCCGCCACCCCACCACCCAGGCGATGCCCCGCAAGGTCAAGACGGCCTTCGACGGCAGCCCGGCGGACCGTGCCATCTGCGCGATCCACGACATCGCCTACCGGGCGCGGGTGAAGCAGATCGACGGCCGCGAAGTAAGGGGAGCCGAGATGCTGGTCGGCGGGGGCACCTCGATCATGCCCCGCAAGGCGGCCACCCTCTACGAGTTCGTGGAGCTCGACAACGGCGAGTACCTGAGGATCGCCGAGGCCGTGTTCCGGATCTTCGACCGCCAGGAGTGGCTGCGGGCCAACCGCGCCCGCGCCCGCATCAAGGTGTTCGTGGACAAGTACGGCATCGACGAGCTCCGCAACCAGGTCGAGGAGGAGCTGAAGGGCGACTGGGCCGCCGAACGGGACTTCGAGCCCCAGCTGTTCGTGATCGACGAACGGGAGTCGGCTCCGGCCGCTCGCGCCAGCCAGGGCTCGCCCAACGGCGACCTCCACGAGTTCGACGAGTTCCGCGCCCGCAACGTCGCCCCACAGCGTCAGGACGGCTACGTGACGGTCGAGGCCAGGATCACGCGCGGGGACCTCACCCCCGAGCAGTTCCGGGGCCTGGCGGACATCACCCGCAGATACACCGGCGGCTACGCCCGCACCACCGTGCAGCAGAACCTGCTGCTGCGGTGGGTCCGCGAGGAGAGCGTCTATGAGGTCTGGAGGGCGCTGTCGGAGCTGGGTCTCGCCGCCGCCGGCCCACGTGAGGTCAGCGACGTCGTCTCCTGCCCGGGGACGGACTCCTGCAAGCTCGGGATCACCAGCTCGATGGGCCTCAACCAGGCGGTCCAGGAGCGGATCGAAACGATGGACGTGAGCGACCCCTCCAGCCGCCGGATCCACATCAAGATGAGCGGCTGCCCGAACGGCTGCTCACAGCATCACGTCGCCGACATCGGCCTCTACGGGGCCTCGATCAAAGTCGGCGAGCACCAGATCCCCGCCTACATCGTCCACCTCGGCGGCAGCTACGAGGGCGACGTCGAGTTCGGCCAGCGGCTGAAGGTGCGCCTGCCGGCCAAGCGTGTACCCGATGCGATCGAGCGCTGGATCCGTCACTATGAGTCCAGTCGTACCGAGGGAGAGAGCTTCCGGTCCTTCGCCGAGCGCGTGGGCACGGGAGAGTTCGAGGGGTTGGTCAAGGATCTGTCGATGCCGGTCGAGTTCGGACTCGAGACGATGAACCAGTTCATCGACTGGAACCGGAGCGTGCCCTTCGAAGTCCAGCGGGGCGAGGGCGAGTGCGCCGTCTAGGAGCCGGCGGCTAGCTAAAGCGAAACCTCAGATCAGGCGATCCACACCGAGATGAACCCAATCGACAGCCACATCGAGCAGGCCCCCGCCGACATCGCCCTCGGCCTCACGCACACGCTGCGGGAGGCCGCACGGCACGGCGAGCGGGCGGTGCTGCTGTGCTCCTTCCAGAAGGAGGAGTCGGTCCTGATCGACGAGCTGGTGCGACTTGACCAGGGCACCGCCGAGGCCGTCCGCATCGTCACGATCGACACCGGCGTCCTGTTCGAGGAGACGCTGCAGACCTGGAAGGTGTTCGAGGACCGCTTCGGCGTCAAGGTCGAGGTGATGGACGCCAGCAACCCGACCAACCCCTGGACCGGCCCCGAGCACTGCTGCGGGACGGCGAAGGTGACGGCCCTGGAACAGACGCTCGAGGGCGCCGAGGGCTGGATCACCGGCATCCGCCGCGAGCAGGGGCCGACGCGGGCCGGCGTGCAGCTGATCGAACGCGACGAGCGCCGCGGCCTGTGGAAGTACAACCCGCTCGCCCACTGGACCGAGAAGGACCTGTGGCGGCGGATCCACGAGCGGGGGCTGCCCTACAACCCCCTCCACGACCAGGGCTACGCCTCGATCGGATGCGCACCCTGCACCCAGCCCGGCAACGGCCGCGAGGGCCGCTGGGCCGGGACCGAGAAGACCGAGTGCGGGCTGCACGAGTGAACTACGCCGCCCGCCCCCAGCTGACCCACCTGCGCTCGCTCGAGTCCGAGGCGATCCAGGTGATGCGCGAGGTGGCCGCCGAATTCGAGCGCCCGGTGCTGCTGTTCAGCGGCGGCAAGGACTCGATCGTGCTCCTGCGGCTGGCCGAGAAGGCGTTCCGGCCGGGGCCGTTCCCGTTCCCCCTGATGCACGTCGACACCGGCCACAACTTCCCCGAGGTGATCGAGTACCGCGACCGCCGCGTCGGGGAGCTGGGCGAGCGGCTGATCGTGGCCAGCGTCCAGGACTCCATCGACAGCGGCCGCGTCGTCGAGGAGACCGGCCCCCGTGCCTCCCGCAACCGCCTGCAGACCGTGACGCTGCTCGACGCCATCGCCGAGCACGGCTTCGACGCCGCCTTCGGCGGGGCACGCCGCGACGAGGAGCGGGCCCGGGCCAAGGAGCGGATCTTCTCCTTCCGCGACGAGTTCGGCCAGTGGGACCCCAAGAACCAGCGACCCGAGCTGTGGAACCTATACAACGGGCGGATCCACAAGGGCGAGCACGTGCGTGTGTTCCCGCTGTCGAACTGGACCGAGCTGGACGTGTGGGAGTACATCGACCTCGAGGAGCTCGAGGTGCCGCTGATCTACTTCGCCCACGAACGCAAGGTCTTCCTCCGCGACGACATGCTCTACGCCTTCTGGGAGGGCACCGAGCTGATCGAGGGCGAGGAGGTCTTCTCCGAGACCGTCCGCTACCGCACCGTCGGCGACATGAGCTGCACCGGCGGGGTCCGCTCCCAGGCCGCCACCCTCCCCGAGGTGGTCCTCGAGATCGCCTCCACGAGCATCACCGAGCGGGGCGAGACGAGGGCCGACGACCGCGTCTCGGAGGCCGCCATGGAGGACCGCAAGAAGGCCGGCTACTTCTGATCGCGACCCCCCGGAAGGCCCGGATTTCCGGGTCATTTGGGGGTATCGGCGGCATCGCCGCCGGGCTGACGGATTGACGGAGCGGGTGGCGTGTGCGAAGCTTGCGGCTCAAGCGCCGCCTGCGGGCGGGCAACCGGGCGCCGCGACCTCCAAACGTACTCGCGGGTCAGACGGTCGCATGAGGGGCTTCCGGGGGAGTGACCATCACAACGAAGGAGTACAGGATGAGACGGATGGGGATCGCAGGTAGCTGCCTTCTCGTGCTGCTGGTGGCCTGCATGGCACTCGCCGGCGGGGCGTCAGCGGCAACACCTGAATTCAAGGTGTGCGTGAAGGCTCCGAAGGTCAACAAAAAAACAACCGGCAAATACACCACGGCCGGCTGCAACGTGGAAGAACCCAAAGGCGAAGGCAAGTACGAACGCGCCAGCTGGGAACACGCCAAGAAAAAGAAGAAAAAAGGCAAGGGCGTCAAGGGCAAAAAATCAGTCTTCCTGATCATCAACCCGGGCGAATCAGAAAACTACGAAACGAAAACAACTGAAGTAGGCAAAGTCGAATCGGAACTGGAATGCGAATCGGAAAAGTCGGAAGGCGAAGTCACCGGTGCGCAGACCGAAGTGGTCAAACAGACCTTCAAGAAGTGCAAAGTAAAAGCGCTCAAAAGCAAAAACCCTCCCTACGAATACGAAATTCAAGGTGAGTGCAACAGCGCCGGTGCCAAGCCAGGTGAAGTCAAAACCGAAGAACTCGAAGGAACGCTGGTGTTCGTGAACAGCGCCAAAACCGCTGTCGGCCTGCGGATGAAACCGAAGTCCGGCACGTCAATCGCGACCATCGAATGCGTCGAAGGCCTCGTGAATGACAAACCGTCCGGCGAATTCATCGTCCAGCGGCTGGGCGACGCGAACGTCGCCAGCAAGGACACCGAAACAATTGCCGCGGCCGGCACGATGCACGGCCAGGACCCCTACTACGAAGAAGAAGCCCACAGCGAAGCAGAAGGGTTCACCTACTTCGACTTCGGCTACTGCGTCGAGGAAGAAGAAGCGAAAGGCCTCAAAACACCAGAAGCCGAGGCCGCATGCGCCGTGAAGCTCGGGGGACCGCCGCCGCCGGCGCCGGCCAGCCGCATCGCCCACATCTCGGGCGCCAAGACGGCTACCGCACCCGAAACGGCGGTGACCACCACCGAAGAAAAGGGCGAAGCATTCATGATCGAAACCTGATCGCGAGGCAATAGCCGGTGATGCAGGTTGGGGGGCCCATACCGGGCCCCCCACTTATATCTGGGCTCCGAACCGCGAGGCTCTGCGTGCCGTTGGGACGACCGTGCGAGGCAAGCTAAGCTTCCGCGGCCGGTGTTCACCAAGGTCCTGGTAGCCAACCGCGGCGAGATCGCGATCCGCATCATCCGCGCTCTGGAGGAGCTCGGGATCGAGTCCGTGGCCGTGTACTCGGAGCTCGACAAAGACGCCCTCCACGTCACCAGGGCCGGCGAGTCCTACAACCTCGGGCCCGGCCCCGCGGCCGAGAACTACCTCAGCATCGAGAAGATCCTCGACGTGGCGGCGCGCTCCGGCGCCGAGGCGGTCCACCCGGGCTACGGCTTCCTGGCCGAGAACGCGACCTTCGCCCAGGCCTGCGCCGACGCCGGGATCGTGTTCATCGGGCCCCCGGCGAGCGCGATCGAGGCGATGGGCTCCAAGACCAGGGCCCGAGAGCTGATGAAGCAGGCCGGGGTGCCGATCGTCCCGGGCACCACCGAGCCGGTGGCCGACGCCGAGCAGGCGCTGAAGATCGCCTCCGAGCAGATCGGCTTCCCGGTGGCCGTGAAGGCGGCCGGTGGAGGCGGCGGCAAGGGCTTCCGCGTGGCCCTCACCGCGGAGGAGCTCCCGGGGGCCTTCGAGGGCTCCAGCCGCGAAGGCGAGAAATTCTTCTCCGATGCGACGGTGTACCTCGAGCGCTACCTCCCCGACCCCCGCCACGTGGAGGTGCAGGTGCTCGCCGACACCCACGGCAACGTGATCCACCTCGGCGAGCGGGACTGCTCGATCCAGCGCCGCCACCAGAAGCTGATCGAGGAGTCCCCGGCGCCGGAGTGGGTGGTCTCCGAGGAGATGCGGGCCCGCATCGGCCAGATCGGCGTCGAGGCCGCCCGCGCCGTGAACTACGTCGGGGCGGGGACGATCGAGGGGCTGTTCGTGGCCGGATCCTCCAAGGGCGGCAAGGGCTCGGGCGAACCCGAGTACTTCTTCCTGGAGATGAACACGCGGGTCCAGGTCGAGCACTGCGTCACCGAGATGACGACCGGGATCGACATCGTCAAGGAGGGCATCCGCGCCGCCGCCGGGGAGCCGCTGTCCTACTCCCAGGAGGACGTCGTGCTCCGCGGCCACGCGATCGAGTGCCGCATCAACGCCGAGGACGCCTCGAAGAACTTCGCTCCCGCCCCCGGGTCCATCGGCCGCTACCGGGAGCCCTCCGGCCCCGGCGTGAGGGTCGACTCCGGCGTCGGCGAAGGAGGGGAGGTCTCGCCGATGTACGACCCGATGGTCGCGAAGCTGATCGTCTGGGACGCCGACCGCGAGCAGGCCACCAAGCGGATGCTGCGGGCCTTGGGCGAATACGAGATCGAGAAGCTCAAGACGCTGATCCCGTTCCACCGGGCGCTGCTGGCAACCGACCAGTGGGCACGGGGAGAGACCTGCAGGGACCTGCTCGAGGACAAGGCCTGGCTGAAGCAGCTCGCCTTCCCCGCCCCCGAGGCCCCCACCGGCGAGGAGCAGGGGGGCGAGCGGGTCGAGCAGAAGTACGACGTCGAGGTCTCCGGCCGCCGCTTCCAGGTCCGTGTCGTGGGGCCCCCGATGGCCGCCGGCCTGGGAGGGCTCGACGGCTCGGCCGCGCTCTCCAACGGGCCCGCGGCGGGCGCCCGCCGGGCGCCGAAGCGGGGCGCCCGCGCCAGCTCCTCCTCGGGCGGCGGCCCCGACACGCTCCCCTCGCCGCTGCAGGGGAACGTGTGGAAGGTACTCGTCAAACAGGGGGACACCGTCAAGGAGGGCCAGCTGCTGGCGATCATCGAGGCGATGAAGATGGAGAACGAGATCACCGCCCACAAGGGCGGCAAGGTGGTCGAGCTGCCGATCAAGGAGGGCGAGCCGATCCAGGCGGGAGCCCCGATCGCCATCATCAAGAGCGGCGAGGGCTGACGCAGCCGTTAGTAAGCGATAGGGCCAGATCGCTTCCTTAGCCCCGCGGAAGGCAGCGTTCGCTCACTAGCCTCCGCACATCCGCGCGTTCCGGCCGCCCTAGCCCTCCGCCACGGTCTCTGACGTTCTCGGCGTGGAGCAGCCGCTGGACCCGTCCCCGGCGGCCCTCGGGCAGTTGCGCCTCTTGGCCGCACTCGCGTAGCCGCCGCAGGTAGGCGAGGTCCTCATCCAGCACCGACCGAGCGCGCTCGCGGTCCATCAACGGGCCGTGGCCGCTGACCACGTGCTCGGAGCGCTCGAGGAGCGGTCGCAGGCGCTCGAGCGTGTCGGTGTAGGCGTCGATCCCCCCGCCCTCGTGGACGATCGGGATCTCGGTCGGCGACAGGTAGTCGCCCACCACCAGCACCCCGGCCCAGCCGACCAGGAGCGCCATCCCATCCTCGGTGTGCCCGCCGGTGGGGTGCAGCTCGAGCTCCCGCTCGGCGATGTCGAGGCGGCCCGGCACCGGCAACGCCTGCAGCGAGCCGAGCGCGAGCGGCCGGGGACGCTCGATCATCAGTTCTTCGTCGAACTCCCGCAGCCCCCGCTGGGCCTCCCCGGGCCGCGCCGTCAGGCGCGAGACGGTGCTCTCGGCGCATCCCAGGGCCAGGCCCGGGAACGCCAGCCGCCCCAGCAGGTGGTCCCAGTCGCCGTGGGTCGCCAGCAGCCCGTTGGGCTCCGGGAAGCCGGCCTGACGCATCAGGTTGGGGAGCGTGTCGAGCTCTTCCGGGAGCACCGGCGAGTCGATCACGAACGCCTCCGCCTCCCCCGCCGGCTCCTCCAGCTCGGCCCGCACGACCACGCAGTTCAGCGCCAACACCGCGCTGGTGACGAGCAGTACGTCCTCGTGGAGGGCTTGCGCCCGCACCCCCGGCTCAGGTGATGCCGAGCAGCTTGGCCGCCTCTTTGAGGTTGGGGACCTCGGCGGTCGGCTTCTTCTGGGAGGAGTCGAGCTTCTCTTTGTGGCGGTTGACCCAGATCACGGGGACCCGCTGTTTGACGCACGGCACCACGTCGTGGTAGTGGCTGGCGGCGACGTGCACCCACCCCCGCTTGCCGCCGATACGTCGGGCGCACTCGGTGAAGTGGGCCGGCTCGGGCTTGTAGGAGCGGACCTGCTGGGCGGTGACGACGAGGTCGAAGTCGGTGGAGATGTGCCTGCGGGTCTGCCCCAGGAGCTTGTCGTCGATGTTCGACAGGAGACCCAGTTTGTACTTCTTGGCGAGCTTGGCCAGCTGGGGGTTGGTCTCCCGGAAGGGCTTCCATCGCTGCACCGATTCGGGCAGGAAGCCCGACCGCGAGGGCTCGAGGTTCCATTCCAGCCGTTTGGCGATCTCGAGGGCCGTCCGTCGCAGCACCTCGGCGTACAGCTCGTAGGACCCGGCCTCGATTTCCCGCTCGATCTCGTGGAACATCGGGATCAGGACGTTGCGGTCGAGCTCGATCCCGTCGCGGTCGGCCTCCTTGGCGAAGGCCTCGTAGATCCCCGTCTCCCAGTCGATAAGGGTGCCGTACACGTCGAACGTGACGAAAGAGACGTTCTTTGGTATCGGCATGAGCGCGGGCATTATGCCGCGCCCGGCGGGAAATCCCGGATCTCCTGCTGCGAAGCCGCGACTTCGGCGTCGGAATGCGGCTTTGCGTTAGAGTCCCGCGCCGCAAATGGACCTGCTCGAGTACCAGGGCAAGCAGCTCTTCGCCCGCCACGGCCTGACGGTGTCCGCCGGCAGGGCCGTCGAGAACGTCCAGGACGCGGTGACCGCGGCGGCCGAGATCGGCTACCCCGTCGTCGTCAAGGCCCAGGTTCTGATCGGCGGGCGGGGGAAGGCCGGCGGGGTCAAGCTCGCCGCCGACGAGAACGAGCTGCGAGAGCACGCCGGGAACATCCTCGGGATGGACATCCGCGGGCACACGGTCCACACGCTGTGGATCGAGCACGCCTCCGACATCGCCTCCGAGTACTACGCCGCGGTCCTGCTCGACCGCTCCGCGAAGCAGCCGCTGGTGATGTTCAGCACCGAAGGCGGGGTGGACATCGAAGAGGTGGCCGAGCGCAACCCCGAGCGGCTGGTCCGCCACCACGTGGACCCGCTGGTGGGTTTCTCCCGTGACGAGGGTGTGGCGATCGCCACCGAAGGGGGCGCCGACGAGGACGTCGTCGGCCAGGTCGCCGACGCGCTGGTCGCCCTCTATGAGGTGTGGAGCACCGAGGACGCCACCCTGACCGAGATCAACCCCCTGATCGTGACCCCCGAGCGGGAGGTCCGGGCGCTGGACGCGAAGGTCTCGCTCGACGGCAACGCGCTCTTCCGCCACCCCGAAAACCAGTCCCTGTCGGACACCGAGAACGAGGACCCGATCGAGCGCCGGGCCCGCGAACAGGGCGTCCAGTACGTCAAGCTCGACGGCGACATCGGCATCCTCGGCAACGGCGCGGGGCTGGTGATGTCCACGCTCGACGTCGTCGCCCGGGCGGGCGGCTCGCCGGCCAACTTCCTCGACGCCGGGGGAGGCTCCAACGCCGAGAAGATCCGCCAGGCGGTCGAGCTGCTGCTCGCCAACGACGCGGTCAAGGCGGTGCTGTTCAACATCTTCGGCGGCATCACCCGCGGCGACGAGGTGGCTCGCGGGCTGATCGAGGCCTTCGAAACGATCAAACCGGACGTGCCGTTCGTCGTGCGCCTGGACGGGACCAACGACGTCGAGGGCCGACGGCTCCTACAGGAGGCCGCCCTCCCCAACGTGTATCCCGCCAAGACCATGAATGAAGCCGCCGAGATGGTGGTGGCCCTGGCCGCCGGCCGGCCGGTGGGGGCGAGCGCCTGATGTCGGTCCTGGTGGACGAGGGCACGCGCCTGGCGGTGGCCGGCATCACCGGCCGGGAGGGCAGCTTCCACACCCTCAACAACCGCACCTACGGCACCAACGTGGTCGGCGGAGTGACGCCGGGGAAGGGCGGCCAGGACGTCGAGGGGATCCCCGTGTTCGACAGCTGGCAGCAGGCGGTGGAGGAGTCCAAACCGAACACCGCGATGATCTTCGTGCCCCCACGGTTCGCGGCCGACTCGATCCTCGAGGCCGCCGCCGCGGGCGTGGAGCTGGTGGTGGCGATCACCGAGGGGATCCCCGCCCACGACGAGCTGCGGGTCTACAACACGCTCAAGCGCGATCACCCCGGGACGCGCCTGGTGGGACCCAACTGCCCCGGCATCCTGTCCCCCGGGAAGGCCAACGTGGGGATCATCCCGGCGTCCTTCTTCCAGGCCGGCAACGTCGGTGTGGTGTCCCGCTCGGGCACCCTGACCTACCAGATCGGCAACGAGATCGCCCAGGCCGGCTTCGGCTGCAGCACGATCGTGGGGATCGGCGGCGACCCGGTCCCGGGCTCCTCGTTCGTCGACATCCTCGAGCTGTTCGAGGCCGACGAACAGACCGAGCTGGTCGTGCTCGCCGGCGAGATCGGCGGCTCGGCCGAGGAGGAGGCCGCGGACTACATCCAGGCGAACATGAGCAAGCCCGTGGTGGCCTACATCGCCGGCTTCACCGCCCCCGCGGGCAAGCAGATGGGACACGCCGGCGCGATCATCTCGGGCAGCTCGGGGACCGCCGCCGCCAAGGCCGACGCGCTCGAGGCGCGGGGCGTGCGTGTCGGGCGCACCCCCACCGAAGCCGCGTCGATCGCCGTCGAGGTGCTCGGCGGCACCCCGGCCGGCGCTGCCTGAGGACCCTCCCTCCGTCCGGCCGCAGCGGCCCAGCACCCCGGGCGAGCCCGGCTAGGCTTGGCTCACGGTGGACCAGGGCATCGCCAGCACACTCGCCGAGCTCCAACTCAAGATCGGGGAGCTCGAGCGCACCCTGCGCGAGATCGCCGACCCGGGGACGCCGACGACGCCCACGATCCGCGATGGGGCCCCTGCCGCAGCCGGCCCGACCACGCCGCCCGCCGGTCCCCTGGCCGTACCCACGATCGTCGACGAGGCCCTGGAGCGCGGGCAGGCTGCGCCCCTCGCGGCGCCCACACCCCCGCCGGCGCCCGCGCAGGAGGTCGGGCCCTCGGCCCCGGAGGAACTGCTGCGGTTTCGCGATCGTCTCGAGCGAACGGCCTCGGAGCTCACGCACGAGTACGACGAGCTGCTCGGGCGCCTAAGCTACGCCGCTGTGTCTGGCGCCCCCACCTCGACCATCTCGTTCGCCCGCGGAGCCCCGTCGCTGGACATCGTCGACGTCGACGGCCTGCGCGACGCGGCCGTGCGAGCCTTCGAGAGCGACCCCGGGGGCACGACCGCCTACGGCACCTCGATCGGCTACCCCCGCCTGCGCAGCTGGATCGCAGAGCACCACGGTGTGGCACCCGGGCGGGTGCTGGTGACGAACGGGTCGATGCAGGCCGATGCGTTCCTGTTCGAGCACCTCGTCCGCTCCGGCGACGAAGTGATCGTCGAGCGCCCCACCTACGACCGCACGTTGCTGTCGCTGCGCGAGCGGGGAGCCCGGATCCATGCGGTCGAGCTGCAGCCCGACGGCATCGACGTGGACGCGCTCGAGCGGCTGCTCGGTCCCGGCGGAGGCGTGCGCCCGAAGCTCGCCCACATCATCCCCAACTTCCAGAACCCGGCCGGCTACACGCTGTCGGAGGAGAAGCGCAGGCGCCTGCTCGAGCTGGCCCGCGGCCACGGCTTCCTCGTGTTCGAGGACGACCCCTATGTGGCCTTGCGGTTCGGAGAGGTGTCGCTGCCGACGATGCTGTCGCTGGACCCCGAGCACGTCGTGTACGCGTCGTCGTTCTCGAAGACCGTATGCCCCGGGATCCGGGTCGGCTACCTCGTCGGTCCCGAGGACCTGATCGGCGCGATCGCCAAGCTCGCCACCAATACCTACATCTCGCCGAACATGGTCGCCCAGTCGATCGTGTACGAGTTCTGCGCCTCCGGGGCGATCGAGCGCTCGATCGCAACCGTCCGCGCGGCCCTGGCCGAGCGCGCCGCCACGCTCGCCGCGGCGCTGCGCCGTGAGCTCCCCGAGGCCAGCTTCGTCGAGCCGCAGGGGGGCTACTTCATGTGGGTCACGCTCCCCGACGGGAGCGACGTGGCGGCCCTGTTCGACGCCGCCGCCGCCCGCGGCGTGGCCTTCGTGAAGGGGACCGACTTCATGCTCGAGGGGGGCCAGAACGCGCTGCGGCTGGCCTACTCCGGGGTCACGCTTGAGCAGATCGAGACCGGCGTCGCCCGCCTCGCCGAGGCCTACCGCTCCGTGTGATCACGCGGTGATCGGCCGGCGGGGCCGATTTGACAGGCCACCTCCTGGCGGACTAGGCTTACGGGTGCGATAGACGCACGGCTTTTCGGCGGGAAGGGGCGCCGGCAGGGGAGCAGCGGATTGATCGCTTCTGAAGTCCGTGGGTTACAAGCCAAATTGGGAGGGAACGATGCTTGATCGCAAGCGAGGTCGGCCGAGCCGACCCGACGGCGCACACGGTGGGAGGGGCCCGGGCTCCCGGGTGCTCTTGGCCGCCGCGCTCACTGCCGTGGCAGTCGCAGTTGGGCTGCTGGGAGCCATCGGCGCGTTCGCCGGCGGCGGCACCCCGAGTGCCGTCACCGAACGGGCCACCGAAGTCACGCGAAGCGAAGCGGAGCTCCAGGGAGTCATCAATCCCCACAGCGCCGAAACCAAATGCCAGTTCGAATACGGCACCACCGAAGGCGAACTCAACACAACGGCCGCGTGTACGTTCGAACCGGGCCATCGCTCGATCAAAGTGCCCGAGAGCGCCAACCTCAAAGGGCTGACGGAAGACACAACCTACTTCTACCGGATCCACGCGAGCAACGAAAACGGGTTTGCCAGCGGTGAAGAAAAGTCCTTCACCACCCTCCCCCACGCGCCGGGGGCGAACACCGAAGGCGCCACCGAAGTAAAGCGGAACTCGGCGACCCTGACGGGCATCGTCCACGCCAACGGCTCGGAAGTGGACGAATGCTACTTCGAATGGGGTACCAGCAAGGAAGGGCCGCTGACCAGGACCAACTGCCTCCAGACGCAGTTCAAGGGCAGCTCCGAACCTTCCGAAGAAGTCGAAGCGACGGCGCACCTCAGCGGCCTGCAGGAAACCGACATCACCTACTACTACCGCCTGGTCGCGAAGAACGGCAAGGGCGAACACGTCGGAGGCTGGAACCACTTCGAGACGCTGCCGGCGCCGCCCCACTCCAACAGCGAAGGCGGGCGACAGGTCACGCGCAACACCGCGACGCTGTGGGGGTATGTGCGCCCGAATGACTCGAAAGTCACGGCGTGCCACTTCAGGTACGGCCCCGAAGGCGAAGTCAACAAAGAAGCCGAATGCGAATCGTTCGGCGCCCTCGGCGGCGAAGGACGCGAAGAAGTGAGGGCTCCGGTGACGGGCCTGGAAGAGGGCACCCACTACTCCGTCTACCTGATCACGACGAACGGCATCGGCACGGACGAAAGCTCCCCGGCGGGATTCGAAACACCGCCGCATGGACCCAATGTCCAGATGCACCACGCCCGCAACATCACGGCGACCTCGGCGGAACTGTCGGCGTCGGTCAACCCGCACGGAGCCGAGACCGAATGCTACTTCGAATACGGCACCACTCCGGCCCTCGGCGGCGTCGCACCGTGCGAAACCTCGCCGGGCGAAGGCGAAGAACTGGTGAAGGTGGGGGCCAAGATCTCCGGCCTCACGCCGGGCACCACCTATCTGGTGCGCGTCGAGGCGTTCAACGAAAACGGCTCCGACCGGGGCGGTGAAGGCGAAAAACACAACTTCACCACCGATGTGGGCGGCCAGTCACCCGAAGTCACGAAGGTCAAGCCGAAGAAGGGTCCCGCCATCGGCGGCACCTCGGTCACGATCGTCGGCGAGCACTTCGAATCGGTCAAGGCCGTGTACTTCGGCCCCACCGAAGCCGAGTCCATCACCGAAGTCAACGCCGGCAGCGAAAACAAGGCGGGCAAAATCGTGGTTGTGGCACCGCCCGGCGCCGGCAAAGTCGACATCACGGTCGAAACCGCGAACGGCACCAGCCCGATCACCTCGAAGGACGTCTACGAATACGGCAAGCCGACGCTCACCGGCCTGAGCCCGAACGAAGGGCCGGCGGGAACCGAAGTGGTTGTCACGGGCAGCGGCTTCGAAATCGGCCCGCACGGGACCGAATTCGTGTTCGGCAAAGTGGTGGCGACGTCGGTCGAATGCACTTCGACCACCGAATGCACGGTGATCGTGCCGCCGAAGGCGGCCAAGCCGAAGAAGGCGACCGTCAACGTGCAGGCGATCGTCAACCACACCGGCGAGAGCAACAAGGAGAAGTTCACCTACACGTCGTAGCGGCGCGCTGCAGCGTCGACGCGCGATAAGCGACCTCGAGGCCCGCCGGACCCCACCGTCCGGCGGGCCTCGTCGTGGTGCGCGCGCCATCGGCAGCGCCAGCCCCGCGCGTCGCCGGCCGGGGCCACGCGTACCGATTCCTGTGCCGTGATTGGCCGGTCGGCCAAGTTGACAGGCCGGGTCCGGGAGGACTACGCTAGGGGTGCGTCATACGCATGGCTTTCCGGCGGGAAGGGGCGCCGGCAGGGGAGCAGCGGATTGGTCGCTCGATAGGTCCGTGTCTTAAAGCCAAATTGGGAGGGAACCATGCTTGATCGCAAGCGAGGTCGGCGCAGCCGACCGCACGGCGCCCGTGCCGCACGTCATGGAAGGGGCCCGCGGGGCCGAGTGCTCCTCACGGGCGCAATCACCGTCCTGGCCGTCGTGCTCGGCCTGATGGGCGCGATGGGAGCGTTCGCCAGCGGCGGAGCGCCCAAAGCCGAAACCGAACGCGCCGAAGAAATCGCCAAGACGAGCGCCACGATCACCGGGTCCGTGGACCCCAACGGCCTGACCACCGAATGTCATTTCGAAATCGGGACCGCCAAAGGGACCTACACGAAAAGCGTGCCGTGCACGTTGGCGCCCGGGAACCGGCCGATCGAGGTGCCCGAGGAACTACACCTCTCGAGTCTGAACGAAACCACGACCTACTACTTCCGCATCGTCGCCAAGAACGGCGACGGGGAAGCCTTCGGCAAGGAACGGGAATTCACGACCCTGCCGGACAAGCCTCACGCGAACCTGGAACAGTCGCTGGAAGTCAAGCGCACATCGGCAAAGCTCCGCGGCTACGTGACACCGGACGACGCGGAAGTCACCAACTGCCACTTCCTCTACGGCACCGTCGAAGAAGGCCCGGCCAACGAAGTCCCGTGCACGCCGGCGAAAATCCCGGCCGGCGGGGTCCCGTCGCAACCGGTTGAAGTGATCGCGCACATCGAAGGCCTGATGCCGGAAACCCGATACTACGTGCGCCTGTACGCGACCAACGAAGTCGGCACCGACAAAGGAGGGCCTAACCACTTCAACACCCTGCCGAGCGCGCCGAACACGGGCCATGAAACCGCCAGGTTCATCACGCACAGTAGCGCGAAGTTGAGCGGCAACGTATCCCCGAACGACTCGAAAGTCACCGAATGCTACTTCGAATGGGGCGTCGCCGGCTCCGAATCGCTGCCGAACAAGCTCCACTGCTCCTCGCTCCCCAAAGGCGAAGGCGAAGGAACCGAAGAAGTCAGCGCGGAGCTGGAAGGGCTGGCCGAACACACCACCTACCAGTACCGCCTCGTGGCGGTGAACGGTAAGGGCCCAGGCGGTGAAAACAGCATTCCCAACAAATTCACGACGCGCCCGGGCGCCCCGGTCGTGAAACTGCATCACGCCGTCAACGTCACCAACGAAACGGCCGAACTGTTCGCTTCGGTTGATCCCGAAGGCGGCCAGATCACCGAATGCTACTTCGAATACGGAACCACACCGGCGCTGGGCGGGGTCGCAGCCTGCACCCCGATGCCGGGCGCGAGCGAAGCGTTCGAAAAGGTGCACGCCAAGATCACCGGCCTGACCCCAGGCACCCAATACCTCGTGCGTATCGAGGCAGTCAACGCAGGTGGTGAAGCGCGTGGTGGTGAAGGTGAAAAACACAACTTCATCACCTCGACTGGCGGAAAAGCACCGGTCATCAAGAAGGTCAACCCGCACAAGGGCAGCCCAGCGGGAGGGAACGAGGTCACGATCACCGGCAAACAGTTCGAACACATCGTCGGGGTCTACTTCGGGGCCACAGAAGCGGAAATCGTGCAAGAAGGGACCGAAAAGCTCGAAGTCGTCGCGCCTCCGGGCGTCGGCAAGGTGGAAGTCACCGTGCTGACGGAATTCGGGACCAGCGAAGGCAAGACCTACGAATACGGCAAGCCGCAGCTGACCTCGCTATCGCCGGACGAAGGACCGCTCGGCGGAGGCACGGAAGTGACCGTCACCGGAGCCGGCTTCGAAGTGGGCGAACACGGCACCGCGTTCGAATTCGGCAAAGCGACGGCCACGCAGGTGGACTGCACCTCGACCACGAGTTGCGTGGTGATCGCGCCGGAAGCGGCCAAGGCGAAAAAAGACGAGGAAAAAAACAAAGACGAAGTCCCGAACGTCGAGGCGAACGTGAACGGTCAGCATTCCAACAAGCTGAAGTTCACCTACAAGCCGTAACAGCAATCGCCGGATAACGGCACATACCGGCCGCCGGGGCACGCACGCTCCGGCGGCCGGTGTCGTTAAGTGCTCTAGCGTCCGTACCGCTGACCGAGCACCAGCTGCTCGGGCAGAGCGGTGCGTGGCGGCGGGGAGGGGTCGGCGATCACCGACACGGTCTCGGCGACGCTCGGGGTGACGCTCAGCAGCTCGCCGTCGGCGCTGCGCACGGCCACGTGGTCCTGGTCACGCTCCTCGAGCACCCCCTCCAGGCCGGGCTCGAGGCCCGAGGACTTCAGGTAGTGGAGCAGGTCCTCGGCCTCGTTCTCGAAGCGCAGGACGCGGACGGTGGCGCCGAGCTCGACGTCGGCGAGCGGTACGCCCCCGAGACGTGTGCCGGCCACGATCGGGTGGCCGTGGGGGCAGGTCTTGGCATCGCCGATCGCCGCCATCATGCGCTCCTCGAGCACCGGGGACATCGCGTGCTCGAGGCGCTCGGCCTCCTCGTGGACCTCGTCCCAGGGCACTCCGAGGACGTCGGTGAGGAACCGCTCGATCATACGGTGACGGCGGACGATGTCCTCCGCGTGGCGGGCACCGCTGTCGGTGAAGGCGATCGTGCGGTCGGGGGAGCGGGTGATGTAGCCGTCGCGCTCGAGGCGACCGATCATCTCGTGGACCGTCGGCGGCGAGAGCTGCATCGCGCGGGCGACGTTGGCCGCCGTCATCGGGAGCTCCGCCTCCTGAAGCCAGAACAGGCTCTGGAGGTACTCCTCCTCGGCGACCGTGACGGTTGTCGCCTCGCCCCCGGGTGCCGCCTCTGTCCCGCTCACGCCGCAGATCCTAAAGCCCGCGTCCAGCCGGCCCGGCAACCGGGCTCGCGGCGGACCCTCACGAGGAGAGCTGGTCGAACGTGCACTCGTGCGGGGGCTTGTCCTCGCGCCAGCGGCGCAGCTTGGCGCCGTGGCGGATGCGGCCGGCCGAGACGTGGTCGAAGTCGATCTCCACGACCAGCTCGGGCCGCAGGCCGATCCACTCCAGGTCCCGCCCCGCGCTCCATCGGCTCGGCTCGCCGGTGCCCCTCTCCCCGGTCTCGTAGGGGGCCAGGAAGCCCACCAGCCTGCTCTTCTCGGCCGCGGTCAGCCCCGAGCAGTGGCCGACCACGCGCAGCTCCGAGCCGTCGTAGAGGCCGAGGATCAGCGCCCCCACGGTGTTCTCCACCTTGCCCGGCCGCCAGCCGACCACGACAGCGTCGATCGTGCGCACCCGCTTGACCTTCACCATGCCCTTGCGCTCGCCGGGCAGGTAGGGGGCGTCGCGCTGCTTCGCGATCGCTCCCTCGGCGTGCTCCAGCCACGTCCGCGCGCCGTCGGCGGTCTCCGAGCTGGGGATCGTGCTCACCGGAGCCGAAGCGAACGGCCTGCCCTCCAAGAGCTCCCGCATCCGCTCACGTCGCGCGTGGAAGGGCTCCGGGAGCAGCACCTCGTCGTGGAGGGCGAGCAGGTCGAAGGCCACGTACTCAGCCGGAGTCTCCTCCGCCAAACGCAGGATCCGCGACTCCGCCGGGTGGATGCGCTGGCCGAGCGCGTCGAAGTCCTCGTGGCCGTGCCCGTCGCGGACCACGATCTCCCCGTCGAGCACGTAGCGGCCGTCCGGGAGCGTCAGCTCGGGGAAGTAGCGGCCCAGGGGGCGGCCGTTGCGGGACTGGAGGTAGACCTCCTCCCCGTCCACGAACGCGATGCACCGGAACCCGTCGAGCTTGACCTCATAGCAGTACTCCTCCCCCTCGGGGAGGGCCTTGCGCGACAACGCCAGCTGTGGGGCCAGCGGCGGGGTCAGCGGAAGCGTCACCGCGACGCCTTCCGCGCCCGGCTCGGCTGGACGCGGGGCGGCTCACCGCTGCGCTTGCGGAAGTGGGGCGGCCAGGGCGCGTCGCCGAGGCCTTCCCGCTCGTCCCTGGCGGCCAGCTCCAGCAGCGCGTCGAGCCGCCCGACCCGCTCGTCGATCGCCGCCGACGGGTCGCCCCGCTCGCGCAGCCGCCCCGGCACCGTCTGCAGCGTCAGCTCCGCCGGCTCGACATCGGGGACCTCGTCCCACTCCAGCGGGCAGGAGACCCGCGCGTCGGGCACCGCCCTGACCGAGTACGCCGAGGCGATCGTGCGGTCGCGGGCGTTCTGGTTGTAGTCGATGAACACCCCTTCCCGTTCCTCCTTCCACCACCGGCTGGTGGCGCGGCCAGGCATCCGCCGCTCGACCTCCCTCGCCAGCGCGAGCGCCGCCCGGCGCACTTCTTCGAAGCTCTCGACCGGCTCGATGCGGACGTACACGTGGATCCCCCTCGAGCCCGAGGTCTTGGGGAAGCCCTCGAGCGCGTGTTCGTCGAGCACCTCGCGCACCACCAGCGCCACCTGGCGGACCTCGTCGAAGGGCACACCCGGCCCGGGGTCGAGATCCACCCGCAGCTCGTCGGGGTGGTCGAGGTCCGACCGGCGCACGGGCCAGGGGTTCCAGTCGACGACGCCGAGGTTGACGCCCCACAGCAGGTGGGCGCCGTCGTTGGGGACGAGCTCGCGGGCGTGCCGACCACTGGGGAAGGTGACGGTGGCGGTCTGGAGCCACTCGGGGGCGGACGCGGGCACCCGCTTCTGGAAGAACGGCTCTCCCCCGACGCCGTCCACCCATCGCTTCAGGACGGTGGGGCGATCGCGCAGCCCGCGGACGACGGCCTCCTCGCACTCGATGTAGTAGTTGGCGAGGTCGAGCTTGGTCAGCCCCGGCTCCGGGAAGAACACCTTCCCCGGGTTGCTCAGCCGCACCTCGCGGCCACCGGCCCGCAGCTCGACGCTCTCACCCTTCTGCGCGGCCATCGCCTGAAAGGATGGCGCATGTGCGTCCGAACCTACGGCTGCTGCTCGTGAGCGAGCCGTTCGGTCGCGCGCTCGGCGCGCGGGCGGCCTCCCGCTGGCTGGCCCGGGGACTGCGGGAGGGGGGACTGACCGAGCCGGACGTCCTGCTGCTGCCGGAGGGCCTCGGAGCCGGCGCCGAGCTTCACACGCTGCTGGAGCAGGAGCAGTTCACGCAGCGCATGGCCGACAGCCGGGCGCTGTTGATCGCGGCGGCGCACCTCGACGGGCGGATGCTGCAGGACACCGCCGCCTTCGAGCTGGCCACCCGCGCCCGCCAGGGCGGCGTCCCCTCCTACGCGATCACGGCCGAGAACGGGCTCGACTCCTTCCAGGCCCGCATCCTCGACCTGCAGCTGATCCTCGAGGCCGGGAGTCCGCGCTCACTGCGCACCGCGGCCCGCAGCCTCGGGGAGGAGATCCTGGCAGGGCTTCGGTAGGGCCTTTAGGCGCCGCCTACCTGGCGTTGAGCCGGCCGCAACGCAGGTGTGTCAAGTTGCTCCGGTGCCACCAGAACACAAGCCCCCCGGCTCGCTCGGCCGCGCCCTCCTGTTCCTCGCACTCGCCGCGGTCGCGGGGATCGTGGTCGGGCACTTCCTCTGGAGCTCGTCCGCCACGCTGCGACTGAGCCCCGCCTCCAGGAGCGCCTTCACCCCATCCCGCCACTACACCCCGGGGCAGTCCTCCGGCGCCAGCGGTGAAGAAGCCGGCTACCTGTTCGGCCCCGGCCGGGCCGGCGAAGGCCCAGGCTCGACGGAAGGCGGCGGCTCCGCCGAAGGCGGTCGCTCACCCGAAGCCGGCCCCTCGGAAGGCAGCACCGCAGGGGAAGGCAGCGGATCCCGGGAAGCCGGCTCCGCGGCCGGGGTCTCGAGCTCGGTCACCTCGAAGGTCGATCCGGCGCTCGTCGACATCAACACCGACCTCGGCCTCGAGGGCGGGGCGGCGGCCGGCACCGGCATGGTCGTCACCTCCGACGGCGAGGTCATCACCAACAACCACGTGATCACCGGGGCGACGAAGATCACCGCCACCGACGTCGGCAACGGCACGACCTACACGGCGAAGGTCGTCGGCTACGACTACGGCCACGACATCGCGGTGTTGCAGCTCGAAGGCGCTTCGGGCCTGAAGACGGTCAGCTTCGACGAATCCGGCTCGCCCAAGAGCGGCGAAGGCGTCGCCACGATCGGCAACGCGGGCGGGACCGGCGGCACGCCGACCGCGGCCGCCGGGCAGGTCACGGCGCTCGGCCAGTCGATCACCGCGGGCGACGAGATCGACGGCGGCTCCGAGCAGCTCACCGGGCTGATCCAGCTGAGCGGCGACCTGCAGCCCGGCGACTCGGGAGGACCGTTGGTCAACGACTCCGGAGAAGTGGTGGGCATGGACACCGCCGCCTCCGACACGTTCCAGTTCCAGTCCTCCGCCGACGAGGGCTTCGCGATCCCGATATCCGAGGTGGAGTCGGTCGCCAAGCAGATCACCGAAGGCGAAGGCTCGAGCACGGTCCACATCGGCCCCACCGGCCTGCTCGGAGTGCTCGTCCAGAGCTCCGGCGACGAAGGCGTGGCGGTCGAGAACGTGATCTCCGAAACGCCCGCCGCCGGCAGCGGCATCGGCGCCGGGGACACGATCACCGCCCTCGACGGCAAAACGGTGACGACGCCCACCAGCCTCACCCTCCTGATGCTCGCAGAGCACCCCGGCGACTCGGTCAAGCTGACCTGGCGGACGCCCGAAGGGACCCAGCGGACGGCAACCGTCAAGCTCGCCAGCGGGCCGCCGTCGTAGTTCTCGCCTAGTCCGCCAGCCCCACGGCTTTGAGGGCCTGATGATGGTCGGGGAAGATTCGGATTCGCGCGATCTTGCCGTCGAGGAGGTCATAGACGTTCGTCTGCGTGGTCGCCATGGGAATGCCGCTCGCGCGTCCGTGGGAGCCGGTCTGGATGAGGGCCAGTACCTGATCGTCGCCGACCGCTTTCAGTTCCCGGATGTCGATGTGAAAGTCAGGGGCAGCGTCCTCGACATCGGTGAGGAAGCGCCTTATCCCCTGCGGGCCTTCATAGACACCCGCGATGATCTCAGGGATATGGAGCTCCACATCCCGGGTGCAGCACGCCAGGTATCCCTCCAGGTCACGCGCGTTGAGTGCCGCGACCGCTCGACGGACGACGTCCAGGTTCTCCCGCGACATCGCCTACGTCTCCAGGCAGGGCGTTGTGGGCCTCTCGGACATCGTGCTCGCAGTATCCCGGCCTCGACCGCTCCTCGCCCGTCTGGGCGGCTCGAGAGCGCACGGCTGGGTGCTGTCGAGTGGCAGCCTTAGAAGTCCGAGTTCCGATCCTTCCGGCCTCGCTAGCGGTATTGGGTGTCAGGGACCTCGGTGGCGCACGCCACGGGTCAGCTCAGGGCCAGGGTGATGAGGTGATGCGGGAGCCCTGGTTCGTGAATGAACCCGTCGCCCACGACTTCGAATCCCAGGCGAGTGTAGAAACCGAGCGCTGTGTCCCTCCCGTTGGCCCAGAGTATTCGGATGTTCTTCTCCCGGAGTTCTCGGACGACGTGGTCAAGGAGCTCGCGCCCGATGCCGTGGCCGTGCATTGCCGGCTCCACCGCCATAAAGCGGAGCTGCACGGCAGAAACGTCGGTCGCCAACGGGCTTGGGCGCGGATAGAAGCTTGCGACACCCGCGAGCGTGCCCGAGCATCGGGCTCCCAAATGCCACGCGCCGGGCAGGTCGTCGTCACGGACCTGTGCCGCGGCAAAGTCTCCATCACGGAGTACCCGCGCTCGGAGGTCGTAGGTGTCAGCGGCGGGGATATGCTGGATCTCGACGACCAACATGAGGCCATTCTGACGAGGTTCACCCCCCGTTCGAAGCACGGCGACAACCCCCCAGTCGTGCACTCTGAGGAGGCCGCGAGGCGGTCCGACGCCGATCGCTGTGACGGGGCCGGCCCACTCGTTGCCCGTCGAAAGCAGGCGTGTGACGAGCCCTCCCCCGGCGCCGTCGCGGTTCGTCCCTTGCACTCGTCAGCGCGGGCAGTGGTGGGACAGCCGCCTGCGCGCCCTTGCGAACCCTCGTCGCTGCCGCCACGGCATAGCCAACTCGTATTGCGACCGGGACAGCGCTTATAGCATCCAAAACCAGATAGCGGCCCGTCGCGATCTGTGATTTCATTGTCTGCCTACGCGGGCGGCGCTCCTCGGTTCGTCCGCCCTTCAACGGGACAGGGGGAAGCGATGCAGACCTTCAACGCCGTGCGAGGCGTGGCAGCGGGACGCGGCGCTCACCAAGCAGGGGAAGGCGCTGTGCGACGCCTCATGATGATGGGCGTCGCCTTCTTTGCCGTGCTGGGGATGGCCACGATGCTGGCTTCGGCCGCACACGCGGTAACTGCACCGGAATACGGACAATGCAGGGAACTGACGGCGAGTTCAAAACCGAAGGCCGGCAAGGGCAAGTACGAAGAAGAGAACTGCCAGAAACTGTTCGAAGTAAAGGGAAAGCCCAAGGCCAAGGGTAACTTCGAATGGTATGGGGGAGCGCCCGCGAACTGTATCGCGCAGAAGAAGGGGAAATACAAGGATTCGGCGTGCACCATCCTCGACGAAAAGACCGGGGTGCCGAAGGGAAAATATGAAAGGCAGTCTTGCTGGCCGAACTGCGACAAGTACACTGGCGAGTCGGGACCGGATGACGAGATGTTCCTGATCCCGGTTAACGGTTCGGGATTGACCTTTAGTGGCGGCCTCGCGTGTTACGCGGGCACCCCACAGTATGACATCACGGGACCGAAAACGGGCGAATACACGGGCATGTTCGCCGACTGTCATAACGAAGAAACGGGGAAGTCGTGCAAGGGTATCGGCGCGGCGCCAGGCGAAATCGCAACCACCCCTCTACATACTCAACTCGGCGACTTGGTCAATAGCGGATTTGCCCCCGAATTTGTCGAATTCATGGCGAAAAACGAAGATGAAATCGATGTCGAGTACAGTTGTGAAGGGAGCGGATATTTTGAAGTGACGGGTCCGCTCAACGAAGGGGGGACCGATCAACATGGGGGCGGACTGAACGAAATGAGCACGCATGGTGAGCTTTTCCTCGAGGGCAAAGTGACGGTCCGCTATTACGAAACCGAATCCAAGTTCGACAACAAGGAAGTCACCTTTACCATCAATAACGTCCCGCCGGAGATCCTGAGCGCAATTACAGGCGCTCCGGTCGAGATCAAATATTGAGAAAGTAGATAGCTAGTTCTGGGCGCAGGTGGAGATGTGTGGGGCCATCGAGGTCACACGCAAAATACGGCAGACGTGAGTGGTGGCCTGTGAGTTACAGCATGGGCCACCACCCGCACTCTCGTCGCCACGGCGTTCGCCGGCGCTAGCGCAATGGACGAGCAGCAGGCGTGTCGCCGAGCGATGCCGAGACTGATCTCATGGCAAAGCAGCAGTGCGCCGAGCCGGCGGTAGATGGAGTCCAGCTACGGCGTGATCGAGCTACGCGAGCGTGCCGAAAGGCGAATGATGGGCGGATGAGCCTCAATGCCTCTCAGATGGTTGCGGTCCTGATGACCGACCTTGTGGGGTCTACCGCGATGGCAGACCGTGTCGGCCCCGAGGCGCTGGCGCACCTGGCCGCCGAGCTTCAACACGCCGGAGTGCCCGCTCGCTGTCGGACGCTCGCCACCCGGGCTCTGGCGATAGCCCGAGCCGGCGGCGATCCGGCGGTGCTCGCTCACACGATCAGCGTCGCGAGCTTTGCCATCTCCACACCCGACACGCTGCAGGAGCGCCTCGCGCTGGATGACGAGCTGGCCGACCTGGTGCGAGCTCTCGAAGACCCGCGGCTGGGTTTTCGGGCGGCAAGCAAAATGGCGATCGATGCTCTTCAAGCCGGCGACCGATCGCGGTTTGAGTCGAGTCTGGACGCCCTTAGAGCATCGGTCGCATCCCTACCGGATCCAATCAATGCATGGCTGCGGCTCATGTGGGAGGGCTGCAGCGCGCTCGCCCAGGGCGAGCTCGAGTCATCAGAACGATGGGTTTTCCAGATGTTCGAAGCCGGCACAGCGTCCGGGCAGCCAGATGCCGCCTCGACCTTCGGCTCGTCGCTGTTCAACGTCCGCAGCCAACAAGGGCGATCGGGGGAGCTCATCGAGCAGCTCATTGAGGCCGCCCGCGGAATCGAAAGCTCCGCAGCTTGGCGAGCAGCCGCTGCGATCGCCCTGATCGACGGCGGTCGAACAGATGAGGCACGGGAGCTCGCGCTCGCCGAGGACTTCGGAAGCATGCCGTGGGACTGGATATGGCTGGTCGCCGCGTTCGCATGGGCAGACGTCTGTTCCCGGCTCGACCTGACCGAGGCCGCCGCCGAGCTCTACTTGCTCTTGACTCCCTTCTCCGGTCACCTCGCCGTGGCTGGAGCCTTCGTGTCAGGATCGATCGACTGGGCGCTCGGCGTGCTTGCCATGACAATGAAGCGTTACGAGACCGCCGAGGGCCACTTCGCTGCTGCCGCCGAGATCGAGGAGCGATTCGGCGCGCCTGTTTCTCGCGCGCACCCGCGGCAACTGGGCCCGCGTGCTCATCGCTCGCGGTCAGCCCGCAGATCTCGCCCGCGCACAGCACCTACTCGAGCAGGCCGAGGAAACGGCCCGCCGTCTGGGCGGGGGACGTGTCGCCCTCGAAGTCGCAGAGTGTCGCACCGCGCTTGCAGCGGTCAGCCGATAGCCAAACCGTCCTGAGACTCGGCTTGTCGTTCAGGAACAGCACCCGCAGTGTCACCGCGCGCGCCCTCACCGCTGGCACCCCGGACACCAGAACGTGAGCCCTTTGGCATTTAGTCGACGTCGACCATGATGCCGTCGCCAGCTTCGCTCCTACCCCGTTCCCGCGCGAGCCTTTCGGCGGCGGCTCTGCCTTCGTCGATGTTGGTGTACGTCGCGACGCGCTCGATGAGCCCGTTCGCCCACGTGACCACGAGCGCAAGATGATTCGTTATCACTCCACTGCTGCCCTCGAGTCGCCCGCGCTGGAAGACCACACCGAAGGTCGCGCCGTTGCCGAGGTCACGGACCTCCTCGACGACTTGTTCGTAATCCGCGTATGCCCGCCACCACTCCTCGAGGGCGCCGGATATAGCCTCGCGGCCCTCGAGGACCTCCAGGCCAGCCGCCGACCGGTCCCATTCGGCGCCTGTCGAGCACAGGTCGAGTGCCGCCTCGAAGTCGCGGCGGTTGAACGCCTCTGTCAGCCGCCGAAGGGCCTGCTCCGCGTTCGGCGTCGTGGACCGTCGGGTCATCGTCTGCACGGAGTATTCAGCACCCGAGACCACCGTGACGGAGGGACGCGAACCCGCCACAGCCGAGTGCCTGCGAGGGGCGCGACCCCGGAGCGTCGGCGCTCAGAGACCCTCACCGCTGACACCCCGGACACCAGAAAGTGAGGCGGTTGTCCTCCCACTGACCGCGCTGGCGGATCGGGGTTCCGCACCGGGGGCAGGGCTCACCGCCGCGGCGATAGACCGCCCGGGGCCGGGCCTCGAAGCCGTCACGGGCCGACTGTGACATGCGCTCGCGGGCGTAGGCCACGATCGCCCGCGCCTGCTCGTCGTCCACCTCGCCGGTGGCCCGCCATGGGTCCACCCCGGCGGCGAAGCACGCCTCGGCCTTCCAGAGGTTGCCGATGCCCGCGAGGATGCGTTGGTTGAGCAGCGAGTCTCCGATCGGCCGCCGGGGGTCCTCGGCGCGGAGGTTACGCAGGAACAGCTCCTGGTCGAAGTGCTCGCCGAGCACGTCCGGCCCCAGCCTCGCGAGCCGTGGGTCGCGTCGGGCGCGGGCGTCGCTGAGCAGCTCCAGCACGGGGCCGTCGAACTCGACGACCTCCGAGCCATCCGAGCGGATCACCAGCCAGGCCCGCCCCAGCGGGCGCCGCCACGGCTGTCCCCGCCGGTAGACGTCCCACGAGCCGCTCATCCGCAGGTGGGAGTGGAGCGTGAGGCCCCCCTCGAAGCGCAGGAACAGGTGCTTGCCGTGGGCGTCCACGGCGCTGAGGGCACGGCCCTCCAGCCGCTCGGGCCAGCGGTCGTGGCGATGGCGCGGCTGGGGCGCGAGGATCTCCTGCGGGACCCGCCGCTCGAGAACCGAGCGGATCCGCATCGCGGCGTGGTGGATCGTGTCGCCCTCGGGCACGGACCTCAAGATAGGTTGCAACCGATGAGCGAGCCGGAGCCCCGTGCGCCGACCGTCGCCCGCGGCGGGCGACCGCGGCGGCGCGAGATCTCCGGGGTGAGGCGCACGAGCGTCGTCGGGGCGGGCTCATTCGGAACCGCGCTGGCGGTCCTGCTGGTCCGCGCCGGGCTGCGGGTCACGCTCCACGCCCGCTCGGAGGAACAGGCCGAGCTGCTGCGGGCCGAGCGCGAGAACAAGCGCTATCTGCCGGGGGTGCAGCTGCCGGCCCAGCTGTCGGTCGAGCCCTCGGCGGCGGGCGTCTCGCGGGCGGATCTGGTGTTCCTCGCCGTCCCCTCATGGGCACTCGCGGATGTGATCGGCTCGCTCGCCGGCACCGTCTCCCGGGAGGCGGCGGTGGTGTCGGTCGCCAAGGGGCTCGTTCCCCCGGACGGACTCCCGCCGACACTCGCGCTGCAGCGGGCGCTCGGCTCCGAACGGGTGGCCAGCCTCGGGGGGCCGGGGCACGCCCAGGAGATGGTCCACGCGGGTGCGGCGCTGGTGGCCGCCTCGGCCCAGGAGGACCTCGCCCAGCTGCTCGCCGGGGTGCTGACGCGTGCGGGGGTCGTGTGCGAGGTCTCCAACGACCCGGTCGGCGTGGAGCTGGCGGGGGCGGCCAAGAACGCCGCCGCCCTGGCCGCCGGGGCGACCGAGGCGCAGGGGGCGAACGCCGCCGGTGCCGCGGCCGGCCACATCTTCGCCGAGGTGTGGCGCTGGGCCGAGCCCCTCGGCGCGCATCCGGAAACGTTCATCGGCCTGGCCGGCACGGGCGACCTGCTGGCCACGGCGCTGGCACCCGAGAGCCGCAACCGCCGCGCCGGGGAGCTGCTGGCCGCCGGCGTCCCCTCCGCCGAGATCCCGGGCCGGATCGGACAGGCGGTCGAGGCGCTCGAGTCGGTCCCCCTGCTCGCCCGGGCCCTCGAGCAGGCGGGCGTCACGGCCCCGGTGACCGTCGCGCTCGCGCAGCTGATCGCTGGAGAGCTGCCGCTGGCGCAGTGGGTCGCACTCGTGCGGGCGACGGTGCCCCCGCCCGCCCGCTGGCGTAGAGGCCGCACCGCCGGCTTCTGGCGGCGGGCCTGGGACCGGCTGCGGGGCTAGACCATCAGCGTGCTGAGCACGGCCTCGTAGACGCCCTCGCCGTGCCCCTCCTCGGCCACCTTGACGTTGCCGCTCGCCCCGATCGCATCCCGCAGCGTGGGGTCGCGGGCGAGCGCGTTGGCGACCAGCCAGAAGACGCCCACCTCCTTCGCGCAGGCGAGGTCCTCGCGGCTGTCCCCGACCGCGAAGGTGTCCTCGCGGTCATACCCACGGGCGCGCCGGTGGACCGCTACGGCGGTGGCCTTGGAGGCAGCGGCGGGAACGAGGTGGTAGCCGCGGACCTGGGGGAGCGAGGCGAGCGCCTCCGAGCGGCGGCTGACGGCCCCGTTGTCGACCAGCCGCAGGCCCCCGTGGCCGTGATCGGCCAGCAGCCGGTCGGCCTCGGAGGCGTCCACCAGTCCGCGGAAGAGGTGTGAGACCTCCCGGGCCACGTGCCACGGCTCGTGGTGCTCGAGGCGCCCCTGATAGTGCTCGAGCAGCAGCTGCGGGGCACCCGAGCGTTCGATCTGCTCGGCGATCGTGAGCTCACCGGGGAGCATCGTCCCCGTCAGCCAGTGTTCCTCGCCCTCGAGCACCAGGCAGGCGCCCGCCTCGAAGATGTAGGAGCCCTGGCCCAGCAGGCGGGCATCCTCGTGCACCTGTGCGCGACGGCGGCCGGACATCAGCACGACCTCGACGTCGGCGCGCAGGCACGCCTGCACGGCCCGCACCCCGGCGATCGTGACCCGACCCTCGCCGTCGTGCAGCAGCGAGGCCCCCCGCCCGAGCAGGGTGCCGTCGAGGTCTAGGTACAGGCAGCGCACCGCGAGGACTCCTTACACGAGGGCGACGCTCGCCAGCGGCGGGCGTTCGGGCGGCGCCCCGGACGGCTCCTGCGCCAGCCGTCCCTCCGAGTGCAGCCGCCGGGCCACCGTCGCCAGCACCGTCCGCGCCATCGGCTCCAGGGCGGCCAGCGTCTGATGGCGGTGGCGGTGCTCGCCCAGGTCCACCTGCACGATCCGCTCGGGGCCGACCTCCCCGTGGACGTCGATCAGCATTCCGATCTCGAGGCCGTACCCGGTCGTGAAGGGGAGCCGTTCGAGCAGCTCCCTGCGGGCGGCCACCTCGCCCGCCAGCGGCTGGCGGATCCACCCCAGCGAGGGGAAGAACTCGGCCAGCAGCGGCCTGGCCATCAGCCGGTTGACCCGCCCGCCACCGTCCGGCTCCCCCGCCGGCCCCGGGCGCCGGTAGAAGGACTTGGCGAAGTCCACCTCCGGCTCGCAGCAGACGGCGCCGATCAGGCCGGCGGCGAAGTGCGCCGGGAAGTCCTCGGTGTCCGCGTCCAGGAAGCACACGACCTCTCCCTCGAGCACCGACAGCGCCCGCCAGAGGGCATCGCCCTTGCCGAGCACGGGCCCGTGGTGGGGCAGCAGCTCGGTCTCCTGGTAGACGGTCGCTCCGGCGGCGCCAGCCCGTGCTGCCGTGCCGTCGGGGGAGGCGGCGTCGACCACGACCACCTCGTCGAGCACGCCCGCCTCGCGCAGGTCGAGCAGGCGCCCGACGATCTGCCCGACGGTGTCCGCACAGTCCTTCGCGGGCAGGCACACCGACACCGACCGGCGGCGCTCGGCGGCGATCCGCTCGGGCGAGAAGCGGGAGTGATGGAAGGTCCGTCCGTGCGGAAAAGGCTCGCCGGGGGTCCCTGCCACGCCTCTACTATCTCAAGTCCTTGGCCCTGGACCGGACCATCGAGCCGTGGAGCGCGCTGCTGGACGCGGGCCGCTCCGACGGGCGCCTGGTGCGGGAGGCCAACGAGGGTCCCAGCGACGGCTCGCTGACCGAGCTTCCGTCCGAGCTGCACCCCGACCTGCTGGCCGGCTTGGCCGAGGCCGGGATCGAGCACCTCTACGCGCATCAGGCCGAGGCGCTGCAGGCGGCCTGGGAGGGGCCGCTGATCGTCACCACGGGGACCGCCTCGGGCAAGTCGCTGTGCTTCAACCTGCCCACGCTCGAGGTCCTCTGCCGGGACCGCCGGGCCCGGGCGCTGTACCTCTACCCCACCAAGGCGCTGGCCCAGGACCAGGCCCGCGCCCTGAACTCGTTCGGGCTGCGGCAGCTGCGGTGTGCGATCTACGACGGCGACACGCCGCGGGAGGCCCGCGCCCAGATCCGCCGCTCGGCCAACGTCGTGCTCAGCAACCCCGACATGCTGCACGTGGGCATCCTCCCCAACCACCAGGCGTGGGCGGAGATGTTCGCGAACCTCGCCGTGGTCGTGATCGACGAGGCCCACGTGTACCGGGGGGTGTTCGGCTCCCACGTCGCCAACGTGATCCGCCGGCTGCGACGGATCGCCGCCGCCTACGGCACCGAGCCGCGCTTCCTGCTCAGCTCGGCCACGATCGCCAACCCCGTCGAGCTGGCGGAGCGCCTGACCGGGCTCGAGGACGTGCGGCTGATCTGCGAGGACGGGGCGCCGGCCCCGCAGCGGCGGATCGCCGTGTGGAACCCCCCGCTCGCCGACGAGGAGCTCGGCACCCGCCACTCGGCCCTGGGCGAGGCCGCCGAGCTGCTGGCCGAGCTGGTCCGGCGGGGGTCGCGGGCGATCTGCTTCGTGAAGTCGCGCAAGGGCGTCGAGGTGCTGAGCGTGCTGGTGAAAGGGCGGCTCGAGGCCGGGGACCCCGAGCTGGCGGAGCTGGTGAGCCCCTACCGCGCGGGCTACACCCCGCAGCAGCGGCGGGAGCTCGAGGGGCGGCTGATGCGGGGCGAGCTGCGGGCGGTCGTGACCACCGACGCGCTCGAGCTGGGGATCGACATCGGCGCGCTCGACGCCGCGGTGGTGGTCACCTTCCCCGGAACCGTCGCCTCGCTGCGCCAGATGTGGGGCCGGGCGGGGCGCCGGGGTCGGGGGCTGGCGGTCTACGTGGCGGGCGAGGACGCACTCGACCAGTTCTTCTGCCGTCACCCCGAGGACTTCCTGGAACGGCCCGTCGAGGCCGCCATCCTCGACCACGAGAGCACCCTGATCTATCGCTCGCACCTGCTGTGCGCCGCCCACGAGGGACCCATCGGGGCCGAGGACGCGACCTTCCTCGGCCCGCGCTGGGAGGCCCACGCGGAAGCCCTCGAGAGCGCCGGCGAGCTCCGCCGCCGAGGGGTCACGGGCACCTTCGTGCCCCGCCGGCCCGACTCCTACCCCGCGGCGGACGTGTCGCTGCGATCGGCCTCGCCGGAGAGCTTCGCGATCGTCGACGTCTCCTCCGGCGAGCTGCTCGGGACGACCGAGGCGGCCAGGGCCCACAGCACGATCCACGAGGGAGCCGTGTACATGCACCTCGGCAGCTCCTACGAGGTCAGGGCGCTCGAGCTCGACAACCGGCGGGCACTGGTGGCGCCGTTCCGGGGGGATTGGTACACGCAGCCCAAGCGGGCCACCGACACCGAGATCGGGAGGCTGCTCGACCGCCGCGAGGCGCTCGGCGTGACGCTGTCCTTCGGCGAGGTGAGCGTGACCGAGACGGTGCTCGCCTACCAGCGGCGCAGCCTCGCCGAGCACACGCCCCTGGAGCTGGTCGCACTCGACCTCCCCCCCACCAGCTTCGACACCCAGGCGCTGTGGTTCGAGCTGCCGGCCGGTCGGCTGAGCGACCCCGAGCTGCCGCTCGAGGCGCTGCTCGGAGCACTCCACGCCACCGAGCACGCCCAGATCGCGGTGCTGCCGCTGCTGGCGATGTGCGACCGCTGGGACATCGGTGGGCTGTCGACCAACTACCACCCCCAGACCGGCAACCCGACGATCTTCATCTACGACGGACACCCGGGCGGGATCGGGATCGCGAGGACCGCCTTCACCCGCTTCGAGGAGCTGTGCGAGGACGCCCACAAGCTGATCGCCGAGTGCCCGTGCAGCAGCGGGTGCCCCTCGTGCGTGCAGTCCCCCAAGTGCGGAAACCTCAACGAGCCGCTGTCGAAGGCCGGCGCGCTCATGGTGCTCGAGCAGCTGCTCACGCCGGACGCGCTCCGATCGGCCTCGCCGCTTGTTGAGGGTTCAGCTTGCTGAGAATCCCGTTCAGGTTCCCGCTGGCGCTCGCGGCCGTGCTCGTGCTGGCGCTCGCGGCCCACCTTCCCGGCGAGGTCTCCGCGCAGGAGCCCTCCGGCGGGCCGCTGATCTATGAAGGACCCGGCGGGCGGGTGCCGCTGCGCGACTGGATCCTGGCACGCGACCCCCGCAACCACGGCCTCGGCCGCGACTACCAGAGCGGTCACTTCGGGGGCACGGAAGTGAGCGTCCCCAACGTGGTCGAGCCGAAGCCGTACGCCGGCAGTTCCGGCGCGGTCAACTACGAAGGCTCGGTGGCGTGGTACCGGACGACCTTCCGGGCCGAAACGGCCGGGGTCTACGCGCTCAGCTTCCAGTCGGCCAACTACCTCGCCCAGGTGTGGCTCGACGGCAGGCTGCTGGGGTCCCACCACGGGTCCTACCTGCCGTTCGAATTCCGCCGCACCGTCACCGCCGGCGTACACACCGTGGTCGTGCGGATCGACTGGCGGGACCCCGAACGCCAGGCGAAAGAAGGCTTTCACCGCACCTGGTTCAACTGGGGAGGGCTCGACGGCGAAGCGACCGTGCGGCTGATCGGCCCCAGCGAGCTCTCCCAGCCGACGATCCAGACCACGCTCCCGGGCTCAAATCCGAGCGCCGGGCCCGCCCACGTGCGCGTGACCGTGATGGTGCGCAACAACGGCACAGCCCGCAGGCTCACCCCGATCGGCACGCTCACGCGCGGCTCGGAACAGATCCACCTGAGCTTCCCCTCGCTGAGCCTCGCCCACGGGCAGACGGCCACCGCCCTCGCCACCGTCACCGTCGCCGACCCGGCGTTATGGTCGATCGGCCATCCGAACCTCTACACCCTGTCTCTGGAAGTGCCGGGTGAGAGCAGCTACGCGGCCCACGTCGGCCTGCGCCAGCTCACCTGGCACGGCGGCCACGTGTACCTCAACGGACAGCTGCTGCGGCTCCACGGCGCCTCGGTCCAGGCCGACGCCGTCGGCCACGGCGACGCCCTGACCCCGTCCGACGAGGACCGCATCGTGGGCGAGCTCGAGCAGATCCACGCCAACGTGGTGCGCTCCCAGCACCCCGTCGATCCGGGGCTGCTGGAACGGCTGGACCAGGCGGGGATCCTCGTGTGGCAGGGCGTGGGGCCCGTGGAAGGGGCCGGCAACTGGTACTCGACCACCCCCCGGCTGCTCGCCGAAGCCGAAGCCCAAGCACGGCTCGCGGTCCGCACCGCGATGCTGCACCCGTCGATCTTCGCCTGGAACCTGACCGACGAGATCGCCAACAACGGGCGCGACCGCCAGGAGGTCGAATACGTCCAGCACACCGCCCACTGGCTGCACACCTACGACCCCACCCGTCTGATCGGCGTGGACATCTGGGGGGACCACCCTCCGACGTCCCCCGGGCCGATCTACAACGGCATCGAGGCGATCGCCGAGACCGACTACAGCGGCTGGTACGACTCCCCCGACGACACCCCCTCCCAGCTCGCCGCGCTGATGCGCTCGCGCCTGGAGGCGATGCAGAACGCCTTCCCCGGACGGGTGCTGGTGATCAGCGAGTTCGGGGCCGAATCCAACGACCTCAACCCAGGAGGGGCGCCCGGCTCCTACTCCTACCAGTCGGGCCTGCTGGCCGAGCACATCAAGGTGTACGCGGCCGACCCGTCGCTCACCGCGATGATGATCTGGCTGCTCCGCGACTATCCCCTGAACCCGACCTTCGAGGGCGGCTCGATCAAGAAAGACCTGCCCCACCTGCGCCTGATCGAGGCACTCAGCCAGAAGGGCCTGTTCACCTATGGCGGCCTGGCCAAGCCCGCCGTGTCGGTCGTCGCGAAGCTGTACTCGGCGCTCGGCCCGGACTAAGCGGCCCGGGCCACGCGGCCGGCCGGGTCCAGCGTGAACCCCGCCAGCCCGAAGCGTTCCGCCAGCAGCGCCGGGATCTGCTCGCGTGCCACCGCCGTCACGGTGCGGGCGGCGGGGCTGTGCTCGACCAGCACGAGCTCGCCCCAGTCGCTGAGCGTGGTGCGGGTGCCGTCCTCGCTCTGGGTGGCGATCAGCAGACCGGTCACGAACGGCGACGCCGGGTGCGAGCAGGTGAACCAGTTGCTGGTCTCGAGGTCCACGAAGGGGACCGGTTTGGGCGCGAACCCGTAGAGGTCGCCCCAGCCATCGTCGAGGACGCTCTGCAGGACCAGCTCCTCGCCGTCCTGGACGACCCGGAAGCGCCAGCCCTCCTGCTCGTGCTCCTCGCCGGGGCCGAACGGGATCGGCTCCAGCAGCGTGCCGGCGCCGAAGCCGACGTCGGCGTGCCACACGCCCCCCTCGCCGGTGACCCGCAGCAGCAGGTGGCCGCGGGGGCGGACGGTGCCGGGCGGGGCCGCCCACCTGACCCGGGCGAGCATCGGCTCGACCTCGAAGCCGAGCTCCTGCACGGCGGCGGCGAACAGGAGGTTGTGCTCGAAGCAGTAGCCGCCGCGGCCGCCGGCGACGATCTTGCGCTCGAGGTCCGAGGCCGCCAGCGACACCGGCTCGCCGCCGTGGGACTGGAGGTTCTCGAACGGGATCGAGCTGACGTGGGCCCGGTGCAGCTCGGCGAGCGACGGGCGCCCGGCGAGGCCGATGCGGGCGAGATACGCGTCGAAGTCCTGCATCGGGCGACGCCGGGCCGCCTGCGACCGTCAGGCCTGGTTGCCGCGGGCGATGCGGCGCAGGTCCACGACCGAGTCGTACAGCTTCGCGTCCACCCCCAGCTCGAGGGCGACCTCGCGCAGCGGGCGACCGGAAGCGGTGGCCGCTTTGACGATCTCCGTGCCCTTGTCGTAGCCGATCGCGCCGTTGAGGGCCGTCGCCACCGCGAGCGTCGCGCCGGCAGAGGCGTCGGTGCCGGCGCGGTTGACCTGGATCCCGTCGACGCATTTCTCGGCGAACACCCGGCAGGTGTTGCTCAGCAGGTTCAGCGAACCGAGCAGGTTGCGGGCCATCAGGGGGATGCGGACGTTCAGCTCGAACTGGCCCTGAGAGCCGGCGACGGTGATCGCGGTGTCGTTCCCGATCACCTGAGCCGACACCTGCAACACGACCTCGGGGATCACCGGGTTGACCTTCCCGGGCATGATCGAGGAGCCCTTCTGCAGCTCGGGGAGGAAGATCTCGCCGATGCCGGCGCGCGGGCCCGAGCCCATCAGGGCGAGGTCTCCGGCGATCTTCGTGAGCGACACCGCCAGCACCTTCAGGGCGCCCGACAGCTCGACCAGGGAGTCGCGGCTGGCCTGGGCCTCGAAGGGGTCCTTCGGGGCGTCGATCTGACGCAGGCCGGATTCCCTGCGCAGGCGGGCGCGGACGCGGGCCGCGAACTTCGGGTGGGTGTTCAGCCCGGTTCCGGTAGCGGTTCCTCCGAGGGGAATCTGGCCGACGTGCACGAGCGCAGAGGAGATCCGCTCCTGGGCGAGCGCGATCTGAGCGGCGTAGCCGCCGAACTCCTGGCCGAGCGTGACGGGGACCGCGTCCATCAGGTGGGTACGGCCCGCCTTCACCACGTTCTTGAAGCTGCTGGCCTTGCGCGCCAGCGACCGTTCGAGCGTCTTCAGCGCCGGGAGCAGGTCGTTCTGTGCCAGGTCGAGGGCCGCCAGCTGGACGGCCGAGGGAAACACGTCGTTGGAGGACTGACCCATGTTGACCTGGTCGTTGGGGTGCACCCCGCCCGCGGCCAGTGCGGCGATGACCTCGTTGGCGTTGGTGTTGGTGGAGGTTCCCGAGCCCGTCTGGAAGACGTCGATCGGGAACTGGCCGTCGTGCTCGCCGGCGGCGATCTCGCGGGAGGCCCGCTCGATCCGCCCCGCGGTCGCTTTCGGGAGCAGGCCGAGTTCGGCGTTGACGGCCGCCGCGGCACCCTTGATCCGCGCCAGCCAGTGGATCACCGCCACCGGCACGGTCTCGCCGGAGATGGGGAAGTTCCGGACCGCCTTCTCGGTCTCCCCGCCCCACAGGGGTCGGTCGGACGGGCGGCCGTTGGGGCTCGCGCTGCGGGCGCGGGTCCTGGCGACGGCGCGGGCTTTGCTGACGGCGCGGGCTTTGCCGTTCGTGGCGGCTTTGGCGGCGGCGCGGCCTTTGCTGTTCGTGCGGGGTGCTCCTTTGGCGGCCATGCTCACACCCTATATGGGCGGCGCCCCAGGCCTATCCGCAGAAGGCCGTCAGCTCGCGGGCGAGCCCGACCGGATCGTCGTAGGCCATCAGGAAGCCGCTGCTGGGAAGCACCCGCAGCTGGCCGTGGGGGAGCAGCGCCAGGGCCTCCTCGGCGGCACCCAGCGGGTGGATGCGATCCTGGTCGGCCCACAGCAGCAGCACCGGCATCCGCAGTCGCGGGTACAGCTCGAGCAGCTGGCTCTGGGCACCGCGGGGCCACCGCCGGGCGCACCTGGACCAGGAGCGGGCGAGGCTCGAGTTGCCGGGCACGTCGGCGAAGGCGTGGCGCAGCAGGTCGGCCGCCTCGGGGTTGGCGCGGGCGGACAGGCGGACCCCCCACTCGGGGCTGAACACCAGCCCGGCGCCGTACGAGAGCAGGCCGTCGAGCCCGGGCACGGCCGCCGCGCTGGTGAGCAGCTGCCACCCCTGGCGGCGCAGCGGGCGGGTCGGCGGGGCGTGCATGCGGTTGGGCATCAGCACCATCCGCGACGGCTCCAGCAGTCCGGTCGCGACGGCCCGCAACAGGATCTCGGCGCCGGCGCCGTGGCCGCCCACGAGCGGGCGCGGGCCGAGCACCTCCGAGCAGAAGGAGGCGATCACCTCCGCGAACCAGTCGGGGGTGTACGGATGGCGGGGACGGTCCTCGGAGTCGCCGTGGAGCGGCAGGTCGGGGAGCACCAGCCGGAAGCGGTCGCCGAGGTGCTCGACCAGCGGCTCCCACTCCAGGTGCGAGAGCAGGCCCGAGTGCAGCAGCGCGAGCGGTGGGCCGGCGCCGTACTCGCGGTAGGCGACCCGGGCGCCGTCGGGGTGGTGGTACAGGCGCAGGCGCATGGCGCCGTCATCGTAGGGACGGTCCCCGGGCGTAGGGACGGTCGCGGGCCCCACCTACAATGGGCCGCCCGATGGGCGAGGCCAGGCGACATCCGCTGATCCCCCGCCGCGAGGTGGACCCGCAGCAGCAGCTCCCGGCCCTCGAGCTCGAGATCCTCCAGCGGTGGCGCACCCGGGACGTGTTCGAGGAGTCGCTGCGAAGGCGGGCGGGCGCGGAGCGGTGGGTGTTCTACGAGGGGCCGCCCACGGCCAACGGCCCGCCGGGCACCCACCACGTGCTCTCGCGCGTGTTCAAGGACATCTACCCCCGCTTCCAGACGATGCGGGGGCGTTACGTGGAACGCAAGGGCGGGTGGGACTGCCACGGCCTGCCGGTGGAGATCGCCGTCGAAGAAAAGCTCGGCATCACCTCCAAGGCCCAGATCGAGCAGGAGGTCGGGATCGAGCCCTTCAACGCCGAGTGCCGGGCGTCGGTGTTCGCCTTCCTGGAGGACTGGAACCGCCTGACCGAGCGGATCGGCTTCTGGCTCGACCTCGAGGGCGCCTACCGGACGCTCGACGAGACCTACATCGAGTCGGTGTGGTGGGCCCTGTCGGAGATCCACGCGCGGGGACTCCTCTACGAGGGCCACAAGGTCGTGCCCTACTGCCCCCGCTGCGAGACCACGCTGTCCTCCCACGAGGTCGCGCTCGGCTACCGCGACGTGGTCGACCCGAGCGTGTACCTGAAGCTGCCCCTCGAGGGGACGCCCGAGCGGCTGCTGGTGTGGACGACCACGCCGTGGACGCTGCCCGGCAACGTCGCCCTGGCGGTGGCCCCCGAGGCGACCTACGTGCGCGCCGCCGTCGACGGCGGGGTGTTCGTGCTCGCCGAGGCCCGCGTCCACGACGTACTCGGAGACGAGCGCGTAGAGGTCCTCGAGCGGCTCACCGGCCGCGAGCTGGTGGAGCGCTACGGCTCCTACGAGGGCCCGATCTTCGCGGCCAGCGACCGCCGGCCCGGGCCGCTGCCGATCCTCGCCGACGAGTTCGTGACGACCGAGGACGGCACCGGCATCGTCCACCTCGCCCCCGCCTTCGGCGAGGACGACTACCGCGTCGCCGCCGCCAGCCCGCGGGTGCCGTTCGACCCCGCGGTGGCCGGATCGCTGTACAACCCGGTGCGCCCCGACGGCACCTATGACGAGCGTGTCCTGAGCCGCGAGGGCACCAGCTACGGCGGCCGCTTCGTCAAGGACGAGGGGCTCACCGCCGAGCTGCTCGAGGACCTCGCCGAACGCGACCTGGTGCTGAAGGTCGAGGACTACGAGCACGCCTACCCCCACTGCTGGCGCTCGGACAACGCGCTGATCTACTACGCCAAACCGTCCTGGTACATCGCCACCTCGAGGCTCCGCTCGGAGCTGCTCCAGGCCAACGAGACCGTCGGCTGGCACCCCCCGCACGTCAAGCACGGACGCTTCGGGGACTGGCTGGCGAACAACGTCGACTGGGCCCTGTCCCGCGAGCGCTACTGGGGCACGCCGTTGCCGGTGTGGCGCTGCCCGCGGGGCCACCTGCGGGTGATCGGCTCGTTCGCCGAGCTGGCCGAGCTCACCGGCACCGAGCTCGTCGACCACCACCGCCCCTACGTCGACGAGGTCAGCTTCCCCTGCCCGGCGGAGGCGGGCGACGGCGGGGACCGGGAGCACGCCGCGACCGCGACGGGGGGCCCTGGCCCCTGCGGTGAGCCGATGCGGCGGGTGCCCGAGGTGATCGACGTGTGGTTCGACTCCGGCGCGATGCCCTTCGCCCAGCACCACGCGCCATTCGAGCACGAGGAGCTGTTCCGCGAGAGCTTCCCCGCCCAGTTCATCTGCGAGGCCCAGGACCAGACGCGCGGGTGGTTCTACTCGCTGCTGGCGATCTCGGTGCTGCTGGGCCGCGGGGCGCCGTACGAGAACGTGGTGTGCCTCGGGCTGATCCTCGACCAGCACGGCCAGAAGATGTCCAAGTCCAGGGGCAACGCGGTCGAGCCGTGGGAGGTCCTCGACGCCTACGGCGCCGACGCCCTGCGGTGGTACTTCTTCACCGCCAAGCAGCCGTGGGACGGTTATCGCTTCTCGGCCGAGACGATCGGCGAGGGCGTGCGGCTGTTCCTCAAGCAGCTGTGGTCCACCTACTACTTCTACGCCCTCTACGCGAACGCCTCGGCGGCGACGCTCAAGGGCTCGGCCGAGGATCCGGTGACGCCGACGGACGGCGGGGCGGCGCTCGGGGACCTCGACCGCTGGGCGCTCTCGCGCACGGCGGCGACCGCCGAGCTGGTCACCGAGCGTCTGGAGGCATACGACGCGACCTCGGCCGGGCGGGCGATCGCGGCGCTCGTGGAGGACCTCTCGAACTGGTACGTGCGGCGCTCACGGCGGCGCTTCTGGGATGGCGAGGCGGCCGCCTTCCAGACCCTGCGGGGGTGCCTGCTGGCGGTCAGCAGGATGCTCGCCCCGCTGTGCCCGTTCATCGCCGATGAGATCTACGACAACCTCGACGGCACGCTGGCGAGCGTGCACCTGTGCGACTTCCCGGCGCCGGAGGAGATCGGCCCCCGCGACGCCGATCTGGAGGAGGCGATGGCGCTCGCCCGCGAGACCGTGCGCCTCGGCCTGGGCGCGCGGGGCAAGGCCAAGATCAAGGTCCGCCAGCCGCTGCGCGAGGCCGTGGTCGTCGCCGACGGCCGCGAGCGGGCGGCGATCGAGCGGCTCGCCGAGGTGGTGCGGGAGGAGCTCAACGTGGTGGGCATCCGCTTCGTGGCGGCGGCCGGCGATCTCGGCAGCTACGAGATCAAGGCCAACTACCGCTCGCTGGGTCCCCTGTTCGGCAAGCAGATGCCGCTGGCGGCGGCCGCGATCGCCGCGCTGGACCCCGCGCACGTGGCCGAGGTCGTGCGCGACGGTGGCACGGTGGGGATCGAGGTGGGCGGACGCGAGCACACGCTGACGGCCGAGGACCTGATCCTGACGATGCGCGCCCCCGCGGGCTACAGCGTCGAGCGCGAGGGCGCCCACGCGGTGGCGCTGGACCTGAACCTCGACGAGGAGCTGCGCCGGGAGGGCCTCGCTCGCGAGATCGTGCACGCGGTCCAGAACGCGCGCAGAGACGCGGGCCTGCAGGTGGAGGACCGCATCTCGCTGTGGCTGGACGGCGACGGCCCGTTGCTGGAGGCCGCCGAGGCCCACCGCGACTACCTCGCCGGCGAGACCCTCGCCGTGCAGTTGACTCTCGCTTCGGTAGCGGATGGCGAGGCCCCGCCCGAGGCGGCACCGGATGGGCCGCCGGACGAGGGTTACCGGGGCGAGGCGCGCGTCGAGGAGATGCGGCTGGGCATCGCCCTCACGCGCGCCGCGCGGACCTGAGCGCGGGGCTCAGGCCGGGGCGAGGACGGGCTCGAGCTCGGCCTCGAGCTTCTTCTTCGGGTAGGCACCGATGATCGTCTTGACGGGCTCACCGGCTCTGAAGACCATCATCGTCGGGATCGAGAGGATCTGGTAGCGGGCCGCCACCTGCGGGTTCTCGTCGGTGTTCAACTTCACGATCCGCAGCTCCGGGCGCTCGGAGGCGATCTCCTCGAGCACCGGTGCGACGACCCGGCAGGGCCCGCACCAGGGAGCCCAGAAGTCGACGAGCACGGGCCCCTCGGCCTCGAGCACCTCGGCGTCGAAGTTGGTGTCGGTGACCTGTGTGAGAGTTCCTGCCATCGTCCGCTCCTTGTTTGCTTGACCCTTACTATACAAAATGAAGGACATGGTCCCCTTCGCCATTTCGGGCAGCGGGTTGCTCGTCATCACGGTCGCGATCACGATCGCGTTGGTGCTGCTGTTCGTGCTCTATCGGGGCGAGACCGTCTCCGAACGCGAACAGCAGGAACGAGACCTCGAGGAGCACCCCGACGGGCCTGCGGGGGATGGCGACGAGCAGCACCAGGGCGACCCTCCCGGCTACCACGACGGCTACACGCACTGAGCGCGGCGGGGGCGCCGAGCCCGGCGGGAGCCGCTAACCGACCTTGACGAGCAGGCCCTGGCTGGCGCGGACGATCGGCGGATGGATGTGGGTCAGGGCAGTGAACAGGTGGGGCGAGACGTAGACCTCGATCAAGGCCGCCACCACGAGCACCGGGATCGCGATCGCGACCGTCACGACGGTGGCCGCCAGTAGCTCGTCCCAGGCACCTCGGCGGCTGGCGAGGATCCAGGCGGCGAGGGGCAGGAACAGCGCCATCAGCTCCGGGATCGCGTGGGGCAGGACGCCCAGCAGCAGCACGGCCGGGGACACGTCCAGGAAGTGGGAGACGCCCGCCAGGGTGTGGCCGATCACGTACGCCTGGGCGCTCAGCGAGAAGGTCGTGGCGCCGACCACGAAGGCGATCGCGAGCCTGCCGCCGTGTTCGTGGACCCAGCGCGAGAAGCCGCTGTGGCTGTGTGCCTGCAACGGCAGCGAGCTGCCCGCGATGAACCCCGCCACGCACGCCATCGCGTGGAGCGCGAGGACCAGCATGTTGCTGCGCAGGACCTGGACCACGTCTTCGCCGCCGCCGACCGCGAACGGGGGCTGGAGGCTGAGGACCTGCTGGTAGCCGTGGTCGACGGAGGCGACCGCCAGGACGGCCGCGAGCAGGCCCACGGCGGCCACCGCCGAGCCCGCGGCCCAGCGTCCGACCACCCGCAACGGCGCCCGCTGCCACACGCGCAGCGTCTTACGGGTGTGCCTGATCCCGTGCGTGAAGGCGTACGCGGAGGCGTCCATCCCGTATGGATCGGCTCGCCGGCGCTTGGGCTGTAGGCGGAGGGGCTCAGCGAAAGCGCATCAACGGCACCAGCCACATCGCCTCGGCGGCGATCCGCCACGACATCTTGCTGGTTCCCAGCTCGCGGTCGCGGAACACGATCGGCACCTCGACCACGCGGAAGCCGGCCTGGACGGCTCGATAGGTGAGCTCGACCTGGAAGGCGTAGCCGCGCGAGCGCACGTCCCCCAGCGAGATCGTCTCGAGCACCTGGCGGCGGAAGCACTTGAAGCCGCCCGTCAGGTCCTTGACCTCGAGGCCGAGGATGATCCGCGCGTAGGTCGAGCCGCCCTCGCTCACGACGCGGCGCAGAAGGCCCCAGTTCTGGACCCCGCCACCGTCCACATAGCGGGACCCGAGCGCCACGTCGGCGCCGTCGTAGACGGCCCCCAGCAGCCGGGCGAGGTCGGCGGGGTCGTGGGAGAAGTCGCTGTCCATCTCCATCACGTAGCCGGCGCCGTTGGCCAGCGCGTGGCGGAAGCCGGCGATATAGGCGGGGCCGATGCCGGCCTTCTCGGTGCGGTGCAGGACCGACACCCAGTCGTGCTCGGCGGCGAGCCCGTCGGCCAGCTCGCCGGTGCCGTCGGGTGAGCCGTCGTCGACGATCAGCACGCGAAAGCCCTCGCGGGCGGCCCGCGAGAGCACCTCGCCGGCCGCCGCGACGATCGGGCCGATGTTCTCGGCCTCGTTGTAGGTGGGCAGTATCAGCCACGCCTCGCCGGACATCAGCTCGGCGCGTACCCTAGACAGTCGGCCCGGGGGGCGATCCCGCATACCCTTCCGGCGGTGCCCCGGCGAGAGCCCTCAAACGCCCAGATCGCCGCGGCGTTCGAAGAACTCGCCGACCTGTACGAGCTCGACGGGGCGATCGTGCACCGCGTCGTGGCCTACCGGGCGGCGGCCAAAGCGGTGCGCGAAGCCACCGTGTCCGTCGCCCGGCTCGCCGGCGAAGGTCGTGCCACCGAGTTGAAGGGGATCGGCGGGACGCTCCAGGAGAAGATCGTGGCCCTCACCGAAACGGGGACGATCCCGGCGGCGGAGCGCTTGAAGGCCAAGTTCCCGGCCGGTCTGGTGGAGCTCACCCACCTGCCGGGGCTCGGCGCCAAGCGCGCCCGTCTGCTCTACGACGAGCTCGGCGTGGACTCGATCGAGGCCCTGCGCGAGGCGGCGCTGGCGCAAAGGGTCCGCACGGTGCGTGGACTCGGGCCGAAGCTCGAGGAACGCCTGCTGGAGGCGCTCGCCGACGAGCCCGGCCCGCAGTCCCGGCGGGGGCAGGCGCGGGTGATCCTCTCGCGGGGGCTGGAGATCGCCGAGGAACTGGCGACTGCGCTGGGAGAACGCGCGGATCCCGGTGCGGAGGTCCTGATCGCGGGCTCGCTGCGCCGCCAGGCCGACAGCATCAAGGACATCGACCTGGTCGTCACCACCACGGCGCCGGCACAGCTGGCAGCGGCCCTGGCGACGCTCGAGCAGATCGAGAGCGTGAGCTCCTCCGGCGAGGCCGGGGCGCGGGGGATGACCCACTCCGGGATCCCGGTGGAGCTGCGGATCGGCGCCCCCGAGTGGAGCGGCAACCTGCTCCAGCACCTCACCGGCTCCGCCCCCCACAACGCGGCCCTGCGCGAGCTGTCGGTACGTGCGGGCCTGCACATCTCCGAGTACGGAGTGCTCGACGACGCCACCGGGAGCACCACCACGTGTGCGACCGAGGAGCAGGTGTACGCACTCGCCGGCCTGACCTACATCGAGCCCGAGCTGCGGGAGGACCGGGGCGAGCTGCAGGCGGCCCGCGAAGGGACGTTGCCGAAGCTGATCACGCTCGAGGACATCCGCGGCGATCTGCACAGCCACACCCACGCCTCCGACGGGCACAACACGATCGAGGAGATGGGTGCGGCGGCGCGGGAGCGGGGCTACGAGTACCTGGCGATCACCGACCACTCCGCGAGCCACGGCTTCGGCAACGACGTGTCCCCCCAACAGCTCGAGCGCCAGATCGAGCTCGTGGCCGAGGCCAACGGGCGGGTGGAGGGGATCGAGCTGCTGGCGGGCAGCGAGGTGAACATCCTCGCCGACGGCTCGCTCGACTACGAGGACGAGCTGCTCGAGCGCCTCGACTGGGTGGTGGCCAGCGTCCACACCTCCTTCGGGATCGGCGAGCAGGCGATGACCGAGCGGATGATCGCCGCGATCGAACACCCGCTGGTGGACCTCATCGCCCACCCGACGGGACGGTTGATCGAGCGCCGCGCCCCCTACGCGGTCGACCTCGACGCCGTCTTCGGGGCCGCCGCCAGGACCGGGACGATGCTCGAGATCAACGGCAACCCCGACCGCCGCGACCTCTCGGACACGGCGGCCCGCGCCGCCGCCTCGGCGGGGGTGATGATCGCGATCGACTCCGACGCCCACCGCGTCCGCACGCTGGCGAACATGCGCTGGGGGGTGGCCACCGCCCGCCGCGGGTGGCTGACCGCCGCGGAGGTCGCCAACACCCGCCCGCTGGCGAAGCTCCGCCGGCTGCGCAAACGCGCACGCCGCTAGCGGATCCGCACGAGGCCGTCGCTGCACGACCCCTCGCGCCGAGGGCCCCGCACACCGGGGGCCCCGCACCCCGAGGGCCCGTCAGCGGAGGGCCATCAGGCGAGGGATCAGGTCCTGCTCGACCACGCGGGCGAGGGCCGACGGGCCGAAGGGCTCGAGCGACGCGGCGACGAGCTCGCGGTAGCCGGGCCGCGGCTCTCCCAGTGCGGCCGCCAGGCCCGCCGCCAGGTCCTCGCCCACCAGACGGGGGTCCGCGGCTCGGGCCGGCCCGAGCGCCACGTACGGTCCCGGCGCCGGCGTGGTCACGAGCATGCAGCCGTCCGCCAGCGCCTCCAGCTGGGCGATCCCGTAGTCCTCGCGGCGGGGAGCGCACACGAACACGCGGGCGCGCCGGAGCAGCGCCCGATACTCCTCGGCAGGGAGCACCCCGACCAGGCGCACCCCCTCGGCGGGCCCCGGCAGCGGGATCCCGGCGCGTCTCAGCTCACGCTCGTCGGTGCCGGCGACCACCAGCTCACCGGCTTGCGCTCCGGCTCCGGGTCCCCGTCCGGCTCCCGTTCCCGCTCCGGGTCCGGCTCCGGTCGCGGCGACGCCGGCGCGGAACGCGCGCCAGGCCGCGAGCACCCGGTCGAGGCCCTTCTTGAGGGGGTTGGCGGCGTACGTGATTGCCGCGATGTCCCGCGTCGGCGGAGGTGGCCCGGACGGCTCCACGGCGACGGGAACCACGAGCGGGCGGCCGTCCCCGCGGGCGGCTCCCCTGCGAGCGGCCGCGGCGGCGGCGGGGCACTCCCGCAGCGCGGCCTCGCTCCACGGGAGCAGCAACGCCGAGTCCGCCAGCCGGTGGCGCTCGGCGGCGCGCTGCCAGACGCCGTGGCGGCCGGGACGGTTCGCGGCGGCGCAGGCGTCGAAGCGGATCGCACCAGGCAACGGCCACCACAGCGCGGCCGTGGTGCTGGAGTAGATCACCGCGGGTCGCGGTGCCACCGCGACTCGCCCCGTCCCGTTGCGCACCCCGACGCCGGCGCTGCACCCCTCGGCGAGTGCCCTTCGCGCCGCGGCCCGGGCGGCCCGTGCCCAGGCGAGGTCGGTCAGGGCCATCGTGCGGAGCGCCCGGGGAGGCTCGGCGTGCGCCAGCCGGCACTCCGCACCGGCGGCGCGGAGTGCCTCGCACAGCTGCTCGTCCGCCAGGCGCAGCCCGGACGTGGAGCCGAGCGAGACGAGGAGCACCTCGAGCTGCCCAGGGGCCGCCATCGGCCGGCCGCTCTACCCCACGGCCCCGTTGACGCGCTCGGGGTGGGTGGTGGTGAAGCCGGGCGTGCGGACCAGCGAGATCGCGCGCACCGGCGAGGTGCGCTCGACGTAGAAGGCCGAGCCGTCGCGCTCCTCGATCGCCGCCACCGCCGCGTCCTGGTGGCGCCAGGCGAGCGCGCCCATGAGCGCGAAGCCGGCGGCGATCCCCGGTATCTGGGGGGCCAGGAAGGCGAGCGCCCCCGACAGCAGCGTGAACACCGCCAGCGGCCACAGCCTGTTGACGAGCACCGCGCTGGGGTGCAGTTCGGGGAGCGTCCTGGAGGCGCGCGCCGAGGACAGCAGGCGGGCGATCGGGGGGTTGGTGTGGGTGCGGCGACCGAGGCCCAGGCCGGTGATGGCGGCGATCACCCACCAGCCGACGTCGACGATGACCAGCACCGCGTGGGAGCCCGAGTCGGTGGCCGAGGCGAGCACGGAGATGGCCGCCAGCGCAGTGGCGGCCCCGCCGCTCAGAAGCACGGTCGTCCTGAGGAAGTCGACGAAGCGCACGCGTGGGGCTCTACAGCAGCGCCTCGAGCAGCCCCCGCACCCCCGTCGTGCCGTCCACGTTCAGATCGGCCTCCCGCGTCAGCTCCTCGGGCACTTCGTCGGAGCTGACCGCCACGCAGATGGCGTGCTCGAGGCCGCCCGAGGAGACGAGCTCCCGCAGGCCCCGAAAAGCGTCGATGTCGGTGGTGTCGTCGCCCACGTAGAGGGCGTCCGCCACCACCCCGCCACCCAGCAGCGCCGTGATGCCGAGCCCCTTGTTGAGCAGCACGGGGGGGCGCACCTCGAGCACCTTGCGGCCCCAGTGGACCATCATGCCCTCGGCCTCGGCGAGTTTGGCGATCTCCCTCACGGCGGCCTCGGCGCGGGCCTCGTCGGGGGCCCCCCGCCAGTGGAAGGCGGCGATCGAGCCCTTGTCCTCCTGGCGCACCCGCAGGCGCTGGTGCTCGGCCCCATAGACGCCGGCGGCGAAGTCCCGCACGCGGGCCGTCCACTCCGCGAGCTGGGGGTCGACCTCGGCCCTCGTGGAGCCCGGCCGGAGCAGTTCCCCGCCGTGGTTGCCGACGTAGGCGATGGTCCCGATCGCGACCATCTGGCGAGCGCTGTTGGCGGGCCGGCCGCTGACGCAGCCGACGATCCGGTAGCGCCTGGCGATCTCGATCAGCAACGTGCGTGTCGCCTGGGGCACGTGCGCGTCGGCGGCGTGGCGGACGATCGGGGCGAGGGTGCCGTCGATGTCCATCAGGATCGCTGAGTGAGCGGGGTCCGAGCGGACCGGCTCGAGAGCCTCCACGAGCATGGCGGCCGGGGTCACGCGGTCTAGTATGCCGCGCATGGTGTCCGGCCGGCCCGCTCGTGCGCCTGCCGGGCGACACCCGTCGCGACGCTCCCTGCAGCTGGCCGTGATCGGCACCGCGGCGGGTCTCTTCAGCGGGCTCTTCGGGGTCGGCGGGGGTACCGTGATCGTTCCGCTGCTGGTGCTGTGGCTGGCCTACGACGAGCGCCCGGCGACCGGCACCTCGCTGGCGGCGATCATCGTGATCGCCTCGTTCGCAGCCGTGGTGCAGGGCCTCTATGGCAACGTCGAGGTCGAGGACGGGCTGCTGGTGGGGATCCCCGGCATGTTGGGCGTGGTAGCGGGCACGTGGCTGCAGCAGAGGCTGCCCTCGCGGGCGATCCGGCTGCTGTTCGCGGCGGTCCTGGTGGCCACGGCCGTGCAACTGGTGTTGCAGTGATCGGCGCGGTGCTGGTGGGCGTGCTCGGGGGCGCGATCGCGGGGCTGCTGGGAGTCGGCGGGGGCATCGTGTTCGTGCCCGGGATGGTGCTGTTCCTCGGCCTTGACCAGCACCAGGCCGTGGCGACGTCGCTGCTGGCGATCATCCCGGTGGCGGTCCTCGGCACGGTCCGCCAGGACCGCTACGGCAACGTCAACCGCCCCGACGCGGCGCGGCTGGGGGCGCTCTCGTTCGGGGGCGCCGCGGCCGGGGTGGCGCTCGCCAACGCGCTCCCGGGCTCGGTGCTGCGAGACCTGTTCGCGGCCTTCATGGTGTTCGTGGCCGTCCGGCTGGTGCTGGAGACGAGGCGCAGCTAGACTCTGTCCCAGATGGGACTCGACAACCCGGTCCATATCGCGTTCCTGGTCGTGATCCTGCTGCTGTTGTTCGGCGCCAAACGGCTGCCCGAAATCGGGCGCCAGCTCGGCTCCGGGATGCGTGAGTTCAAGGACTCCGTGACCGGCTCCTCGCAGGCCCAGCAGGCGCCCCAACAGGCGGCCCTGCCACAGCCCACACAGGTGGCGGCCCAGCCCGTCCCGGCGCCGGCACCGCCGGCAGCTCCGGTCACGGCCCAGCCCGCGCCGGCCGCGGCCCCCGTGGCCGCGCCGGCCTCCGGCGAGGCACAGGCGACCGTCCCGGCTCCCCAGCCGGCCGCCGAGCCGACCCGCCAGGCCTAGCGGCTGACAGGCAACGTCCGGGCCCGCTCGCGACGGGCCGGTTCGACCGCGGCGTGAGGCCGGTTCGACCGCGGCCGGACCGACCTCGCTTGCGTACGGGCCGCCCGGGCCGCCCGGGCCGCTGTGCGACCTACGCGCCCGAGCCGTTGGTGGCGTTGGCGCCGTTGGCGCCCGCCGAGAGAACCTCGGGGCGTCCCTCGGACAGGAGGGGAGCGCCGCACTGCCAGCAGTAGGCGGCACCGCGGCTGTGGACGGCGCCGCAGGAGCGGCACTCGCCGTGAACCCCGGCCTCGGAACTGGCGAGCAGGCGCTGGACCTCGGCGAGCTGGGCGTCGGCCTCCTGCAGCTCCGACGCCCGCCGGGCGAGGACGTCGAGGCGGTAGTGGTCGCGGATCGCCATCTCGTAGGTGAGCCCGCCCAGGTCCCACGTCAGCTCGGCCACGCGCTGGGCGAGCTCGCGCTGACGGCTGCGTAGCCGGGCGAGTGAGCCGCTGGTGGGGGACGGTCGCGAGGCCATCAGCTCGTTTCGATCGGTTCGGCGCCTTTGGCGTTGATTTCTTCGGTGTGCTTTTTGCCCGTCGAGTTGTTCAGTTTTTCGAGTTCTTTGTGGGAGACTTTTTTCGCCGGCGGCGGGGGAGCCTTTTCGGCCTTGGTTTCTTTGGCGGCTTCCTTGGCCGCCTGCTGCTGTTCGGTCTTGGCCTTGGCGGCTGCGGCCGCGGCGGAGGGTTTGGTGCTCGTCGTCGGGGAGGGGGTGGTGGACGCCGCCGCCGGTGCCAGTGCCCCGCTCAGACCTTCGACCTTGACCGTCGAGGTCCCCGTCTTGCCACCGCCCGAAGAGGCCCAGTGGCCCAGCAGCAACCCCGCGATCAGACACAGCAGCAGCACCGACAGCAACCCGAAGATCGGGCCGTTGCGGCGCACCCAGCCGCCGAGGCCCCGCTGGGGCTCGGTGTGGCCGAACGGCGTGACCTCGAGCGTGCCCGGGGCCGACCACTGGGGGGCCGGGAGGGTTCCCTGCTCCAGCACGTCGAGGAAGCCGAGCCGCACCGGCGAGACCGGGTGGCCACAGGACAGGCAGTAACGCTGGTCGGGGACGACCTCGGCGCCGCAGTTGGCGCACCGGGTCCCGTCCTGGGGCTGGGATGGGACCGCCATCAGGCTCACGTCCGCCACGCCCGCCGCCTAGCCGAAGGCGCCCTGGACGTATTCGCGGGTACGGGTCGCGCGGGGGTGCTCGAAGACCTCCTCGGTCTCCCCGTACTCGACCAGGTCGCCGAGGTACATGAAGGCGACCTTGTCGGCGATCCGGTGCGCCTGGGCGAGGTTGTGGGTGACGACCACGACCGCCAGGTCACGGCGCAGCTCGCCGATCAGCTGCTCGATCGTGTTGGTGGAGATCGGGTCCAGGGCGCTGCAGGGCTCGTCCATCAGCAGCACCTCCGGCCGGGGGGCGATCGCGCGGGCGATGCACAGGCGCTGCTGCTGGCCGCCGGAGAGGCGCAGGGCGGGGCCGTTGAGGTCGTCTCTGACCTCCTCGTAGAGCCCGGCCCGGCGCAGCGCGTCGACCACCAGCGGCTCCAGCTCCTTGCGGCGTGGCCGGCGGCGGGACTGTTCGCGCAGCGCGAAGGCGACGTTGTCGAAGATCGACATCGGGAACGGGTTGGGCTGCTGGAAGACCATCGCCACCCGCGAGCGCAGGCTGGTGTCGGGCAGGTCGTGGATGTCCTCCCCGTCCAGCCTGATGGTGCCGGCGCGGGCGGCGGTGGGGGTCAGCTCGGTGAGCCGGTTGAGGGTCCGCAACAGCGTCGTTTTGCCGCAGCCGGAGGGACCGATCAGGGCCAGCACCTCACCCTGGTGGATCGACAGCGACACCGACTTGACGGCCGGCTTGGAGGCGTAGGCGATGCTCACGTCCTCCAGGTGCAGGCGCTCGGGGCCGCTGGTGGCAGCGGCCGCGCGCACGGCCCGGCGCTCCTGGGGCGTGGTTGCGGGCAGCGGGGTACGGTCGACGACGATCGTGCGCACGGGCGGGATCGAGGGGGCGGCCGACTCATCCGCGGAGGCCGGCTCCTGGAATCCCTGCGGGACCTCGAGCCCCGACGTCGGGTCGGGAGCGGCGCGCAGATGCTCGACCGTGGAGGGCTCGGTCGCACCGTTCAGGTGCTCGACCGTGGAGGGCTCGGTCGCACCGTTCAGGTGCTCGACCGTCGGCGTGTCGCCGTTGTCGCGGCCCAGGTGGATCGGCTCTGCCGGCTTGGTCATCACGTCAGCTCGCAACGTCGATATTCCCCATCAGAGAAACCATTTACACCGAAGTACTGAGGTTAGCGAGTAGATATCGGGTTGTAAAGCGGTCAGACTTAGCGCTGCAAGGCGGTCTCGACGGCTCCTCCGAGGAGCTGTGGCGCACTAGATCGCTCCGGTCGCGACCGACAGGCCGGTGGCGCGGTGCTGGCGGCGGCCGATACGTTCGACGAGCAGGTTCAGGACGAGCACGAACACCAACAGCACGACGGCGGCGGCGTAGGCCTTCTGGGGAGCGGCTCCTTCGCCGGCGGGAGAGTTTTCGTACACGTAGCTCGTCAGCGACGAGCCCGTCCCCCGCAGCAGCCCCACCACCGGGACCGAGCCCTGCGATTCGATCCGCAGCGTGTTGGCGAGCAGGAACAGCACGATCGCGGTGTCTCCGATGATGCGGCTGATCCCCAGCGTGACGCCGGTGGCCATGTTCGAGCGGACGCTCGGGAGCAGCACCCGGCGGATCGTGGTGATGCGCGTCTTGCCGAGCGCGAAGGCGGCCTCGCGGAGGTGCACCGGGACCGCCTGGAGCCCGTCGCGGGTGGCCGCGTAGATCGGCGGCAGGGCGATCAGCGACATCATCGCCCCGGCGGCGATGAACGAGCGCCCGTACACGCCCCCGCCGGAGGCCTTGACGGAGAACGGCCCCATGAAGCTGAGCTGGAAGATCGCCAGCCCGAACAGCGCGATCAGGATGTCCGGAGTGCCGGCCACGATCTCGATGCACGACTCGATCGTGCGGGCGAGCCAGTTGGGGCGACCGTACTCGTTGATCCAGACCGCGGTCGTGACCGCCAGCGGCACCGACAGGACGATCCCGACGGCGGTCAGCAGCATCGTCCCCAGCAGCGGGTCCAGGAAGCCCCCGCTGCCGGCCTGGGTGGTGGCCGGCTGGGGACGGGAGAAGATCAGGCTCGGTCGCAGGTACTGGACCCCGCGGACGGCGAAGTAGATCACGATCGCGGCGGCGATCAGACACAGCATCAGGCCCGCCGCCCAGGCGAACACCAGCGCCAGGCGGTCGCGCCAGCGCCAGCCCCCCGGCGACGAGCGCCGCCCGCGGCCGGTCTGCATCGTGCGCGGCTCGCCGTACTCGAACGGCACCAGCGTGCTCATCGGCTCGCACCTCGGATCATCCGCGCACCTGGTATTTGCGCAGCGGCAGCTTGATCAGGTAGCCGCACACCGACAGCGCGAACCCGCCCAGCAGCAGCAGCAGCGCGAACGCATACAGCGAGGAGCCGAGCGCCGTCGCACTGATGCCGTCGCGGAAGTCCACGATCGTGGAGGCGAACGTGCGCAGCGGCGAGTACAGGAACACCAGCAGCCCGTGGTCGAGGTTGGGTGAGAAGGATTTGCCCCCAGAGACCATCGAGATCATCACCGCCTCGCCCAAGGCCCTGGCGGTCGCCAGCACCCCGGCGGCCACGATCGCGGGCCGGGCGGCGCGGACGGTCACCGCCAGGATCGCCCGCAGCGGGTTCAGCCCGAGCGCGATCGCTCCCTCCCGCCACGAGCTGGGGACCGCCGCCAGCGCCTCGCACGTGAGCGCGATCATGATCGGGGCGATCATCACCGTCAGGATCACGACCGTCACCAGCAGGCCGGCACCGGTGAGCTCGATCTCGTAGGCCACCGACGCCTTCTCGGAGGCCGTGATCAGGTGGTTGCCGACGAACGGCACCAGCACCAGCACCCCCAACAGCCCGTAGATCACCGACGGCACCGACGCCAGCAGGCGGATCACCGGGATCGTGATCCGACGCAGACGCTCGGGGGCCAGCTCGACGATGAAGATCGAGGCGAACACCGACACGGCGAACGCGAACAGGACCGACACGACGGTGACCAGCAGCGTGCCGTACAGGAGCGGCCAGGCGCGCAGATGATAGGCCGACGCGGGTGGGTTGACGCCCGCGGCCTGCATCTTCTGGAACGACGCTTCCGGCCTTTCGCCGGACCCGAGCCAGCTCAGCCCGTTGTGCTCGAACGTCGGCCAGGCGTGGACGGCCACGAACACGACCATCCCCACCACCACCACGGCCAGCAGGCACGACACCGCGCCGAGCGTTCGCTCGGCGCGGGTGTCGGGCCATGGTGTGCGCAACCGCGCAAGCACTGGAGGCCTCCCTGTCGTCCCCTAGGAGGTACTAGGTGACGGGGACCCACTGGGTGGAGATGATCTTGGTCGCCGCAGCCGAGTTGCGGATCCAGCCGATGAAGGCCTTGGCGGCACCGGTCGCTTCACCTTTGGTGACCTCGTAGAAGCGGGCCACGCCCGGATAGGTGCCCGACGCGACGGTGCTCTTGGAGCACCCCACGCCGTTGATGTTCACAGCGTGCACGGTGCCCTTGTCGGACTGGTAGTTGGAGACGAAGCCGATCGAGTTGGGGTCGGCTTCGACGGTCTGGCGCAGCAGTCCCTCGGAGGACTCTTCCTCGGCCACGGTCGAGACTTTCTTGTTTTCCAACAGCAGCGTCTGGAAGCTGGTGAGCACGCCGGCCACCGAGGTGCGGCTGATCAGGTCGATCGTGCCGGTCGGGGTGGCGCCGGGGATCCCGCTCCACGAGCGCGTCTTGCCCGTGAAGATGTTGACCAGCTGCGCGGTCGTGAGGTTCGCGAGCGCGTTGCTCTTGTTGGTGATCACGCAGATGCCGTACTTGGCGATCGGGTAGAAGACGAGGTGCGGAGGGTCGGTCGTGAGCGGGTCGCGCGAGACGTCCCCGATCGTCACGCGGCCAGCCTCGACGTCGTCGACGCCGACCGTGGAGCCGCCCTGGGCGATCTTGAATTTGATCTTCCCGGGGTGCAGTTTTGCGTACTTCTGCGCCAGCAGCGAGACGAGCGGGAAGGAGGCGGTCGCGCCGCTGATCGTGATCGTCGTGGCTGCGTTGGCGGCCGCAGGCGCCGCTACCCCCAACACACCCGCCACCGTAAGGGCGACGGAGATACGGCGAATTCGTTGCATTTGGTCAGGCATCCTTTCGAGTGACGGTTGTCGGTTGCGCGGGAGACGCCGCCAAGATACCATAACCTCATAGACTCGATCGACTTTAGTTATATTGTCGAAACAGTCTGTTAAGTAGGGGTAACGGGAACGGAATTCCCGTCTTGACGGGCGCAGCCCACGAGCAAACAACACCGGACCAGTCCAAATAGTGCGGAAGTTGAGGAACACCTTCTCCAGGGGCTCTGCCCCGACGACCGAGGACAGCGGCTTACAGCCGCCCTCGGATGGCGCTCGCGACGGTGGAGCGGGTGCGCCCGCGCCGCCGACCCCCCCGCCTGCCGTGGTTCGACCCCCGCTGCTCTCGCGTCGGCCGAGCCTGCGGATGACGGCGGCACTCGCCGCCGCGATGCTCGCCCTGGGCGTGGGGCTGGGCGCCGCGATCGGGCCTTCGCCGACCGCCTCCTTCGCGGGCGACACACCGGCGCTGGTGGCGAAGCTGCTGTCGCAGCTGGCGACGGCCCGCAGCCACTCCTCGACCCAGGCGACCAGCACCCAGGCCGCGCCGGAAACCCCCGCCGAACCGACACCGACGCCCTCGCGGGCCGCCAGGAGCGCCAAGACCACGCCGCCGGCAGCCGAAACCGGCGCCTCCACGACCAAGAGCTCGGAATCGGAAAGCGAAAAATCGAGCAAGACGACGAAAGCCGCCAAACCGAAGCTGCCCGCCGTCACCAACGTGTGGCTGGTCGAGCTGTCCGGGCCCGGCTACGAAGAACTGCTGACGCAGAAGAGCGATGCGCCCTACATCAGCGGGCAGCTGATCCCGACCGGAACGCTGCTGTCCGGCTGGTCGGCGATCGAGGGCGGCGCGTTCGCCAGCGAGGCCGCGCTGGCGGCCCCCTCCAGCGCCGTGTCCAACCCCCCGATCGTGCACTCGATCGTCCAGCCTCCGTGCCCCGAAGGGACGGCGGGCGAAAGCTGCTCGACCCCCGCGGGGGCGTTGAAGGCGGCCGATGAATTCGCGCAGGCGACGCTGCCCTCGATAACCGGCAGCGCCGCGTTCCACGAACACGGCCTGGCCGTCGTGACCTTCGCGACCGTGGGCGTGGCCTCCCAGCAGGGACTCGCTGCCGGGACCTCGAGTGCCACGCTCACCTCCAAGCCGCCGGGAGGCGTGCTGCTGATCTCACCCTTCGCGAAGGCGGGTGCCCATTCGAGCGTGACCTTCCAGGTCAGCTCCCCCGTGCACACGCTGGAAGCGCTGCTGCACTGAGGGGCGGCGGCGAGAAGAGCCCAACACCAGACCAGATCACCGACCCACAAACACGAACGGAGACGACTGTTGCATCGACCTGTACCACTATCCGGCAACCGGCGAGCGCTGCTGCTGGCGCTGGCCGCGACGATGGGCGCTCTCGCCCTGCTCCTGCTCGTGCCCGCCGCGGGCCGGGCCGAAGAATCGAACCCCAACAACTACAGCTGCATCGGAAGCATCAAGGCCGGCACGCCGGAAGAAGGAAGCGAAGAACAGCAGGTCCGCTACAGCTTCTACTGCGACGGCCCGATCACGGGCTACCAGCTGCAGTCGCAGATTCCGGTGACGGGCATCCAGAGCCCGCCCGAAATCACGCTCAACTCGACCAAAGCGGTGCTGTCGGACAGCTTCTCCTGCAGCGGAGAAGTCCCCGGCTACGCGCTCAACTGCGTCGGCGCCACCAAAGCCGGCTACGAGACCATCACGGGTCAGTTCGCGATCGAACACAAGATCTGCGCCGAGCCCCGTGAGGACCCGCTGTTGACGGTCGTCTCGGCGACGATCGAAAAAGGCGCGGTCGTGCAGGCGATCTCGGGTCCCTTCGACCTCGGCCGCCCGCTCGGATGCAAGCCCGACGCCCAATCCGGCGGCGATCGCCTGAGCCCGAAGGCGGTCACCAAGAACAAGGGCAAGAAGAAGCACAAGAAGAAGCACTCGACCACGAAGAAGGGCACCAAGGCAGCGCACAAGAGCTGACCCCGCCCGGACGGCCGCGCACGCACCGGCTCTGCGGCCGGGGCGGGCCGGCCTCCGAGTCGGGCACGGGCCGGCCTCCAGGCGGTCCTGCCGGCGTCGCGCGATCCATCCCGCGCGGCGCCGGGTGGGCCGGCTACAGCATGCTGGAGGTGATGCGCTCGATCTCGGCGATCGAGGTGAGGCCCTGGCGGACCTTGAGCATGCCGTCGTCGCGCAGGCGGCGCATGCCTTCGCTGACGGCCACGGCCACGATGTCGTCGACCGAGGCGTGCTCGAGCACCAGCGCGCGGATCGGTTCGGAGATCTCCATCACCTCGTAGATGCCCACCCGCCCGCGGTAGCCGGAGCCCGAGCAACGGGCGCAGCCGACCGGCTCCAACGGTTCGGCGCCGGACAGTCCGTGTTCGGCGAGCACGGCGTCGGACACCTTCTGGGGGCGCTTACAGCTCTCGCACAGCTTGCGCACCAGGCGCTGGGCGACGATGCAGTCGACCGCCGAGGACACCAGGAACGGCTCGATCCCCATGTCGGTGAGGCGGCTCAGCGCGGAGGGGGCGTCGCGGGTGTGGAGCGTCGAGAGCACGAGGTGGCCGGTGAGGGCGGCCTCGACCGCGATGTGGGCGGTCTGGCCGTCGCGGATCTCGCCCACCATGATCACGTCGGGGTCGGCGCGGAGCATCGAGCGCAGGCCGACGTCGAAGGTGACCCCCGCCTTGGGAGCGATCTGCATCTGCTTGATGCCCGGGATCCGCTGCTCGACGGGATCCTCGATCGTGAGGATGCTGCGTTCGCCGTCGTTGACCGCGTGGAGAGCCGCGTACAGGGTCGTCGACTTGCCCGAGCCGGTCGGCCCGGTGACGAGCACGGCCCCGTTGGGGCGGTTGATCGCGCGTTCGAAGCGCTCTTTCTCCTCGTCCTGCATCCCGAGCCCATCCATCTCGGCCACGGCGGCGCTTTTGTCGAGCAGGCGCATCACCACCCCCTCGCCATGTACGAGGGGCAGGGTCACGACACGGATGTCGATGCGGCGCCCGTCGACGGTCAGGCCGAAGCGGCCGTCCTGGGGGACGCGGCGCTCGGAGATGTCCAGTTCGGCCATGATCTTGATGCGGGACACGACCGAGGCGGTCATCCTGCGCCGGACGGTGGCGGCCGGGGAGAGCACCCCGTCGACGCGGAACATCACCCGCGTGTCGCCCTCCTCGGGGTTGATGTGGATGTCGGAGGCGCCCTGCTGGGCGGCCTGGGCGACGATCGAGTGGACCAGCTTGATCACCGGTGCCTGCTCGTCGGCGTCGGACAGGCGCAGGTCTTCCTCGTCGGCGCCGTCCTCGTCTTCGACGATGTCCTCGATCGACTCGTCCATGCGGGTGAGCTTGCTCAGCAGCAGGTCGAGGTCCTCGATCGAGGCCGCGCAGGCGCGGATCCGCCTGCCGGTCATCATCCCGATGTCGTCGATCGTCAGGATGTTGGTCGGGTTGGCCATCGCGACGAGCACCTCGCCGTCCTCCGTGAAGCCGACCGGCACCGCCTGGTAGCGGCGGGCGGTCTCGGCGCTGATCATGTTGACCGCGCCCATGTCGAGGTCGAAGGTGGTGAGGTCGATGAAGTCCAGTCCGAAGCGCTCGGCCACCACGCGAGCGAGCTGGTCGTGGCGGAGGATGCCCCGCTCGACCAGCAGCAGGCCCGTCGGGCGACCCTGCTCACGGGCGGCGATGACGGCGGCCTCGACGGTCTCGCGGTCGGACAGGCCGAGGTCCACGACGACCTCGCCGATCATGCGCGTGGAGCGTCCGGGGTGGCGCGCCGGGAAGAGTCCCTGGACGAGCTTGGGGGTCGGCGCCGGGACGCTCTCGGGAGCGTCCTCGACGGCGTCCGGCAGCCGTGGGGAGGTTGGCGTGGCGGTTCTTGCCATCCCCCTTCATATCGGCACCGCGAAGCGGCGGCTTGATCGCTGCCGTCGACGCGGGCCCGCCATTCCCGGCAAAGCGGATCGCCCCATGATGTACGGTGGACAGCGATGCAGCCCCTGATCTGGGACCGTCGGCCTGATGGGCTCAGGGCCCCGGCGATGGTTTGCGCGTTTCAGGGATGGAACGATGCCGGCGACGCAGCCTCCAGCGCCGTCTCCTTCCTGGCCTCCTCGCTCGGCGCACGGCGGTTCGCGAAGATCGACTCCGAGGAGTTCTACGACTACCAGTCCAACCGCCCGTGCATCGCCCTCGACGACAGCGAGAAGCGCACGATCACCTGGCCGACGGTTGAGATCCTGGAAGCCACCGCGCCGCGGGCACCGCGGGACCTCGTGCTCGTCCAGGGCCACGAGCCCTCGATGCGGTGGCGCGCGTTCGGGGCTCACCTGGTCGACCTCGCCGAGGCGCTGGGGGTGCAGATCGTGGTCTCGCTGGGGGCGCTGCTGGGGGACGTTCCCCACACCCGCCCGGTGGCCCTGACCGGCCACGCCTCCGACGGCGCGCTGCTCGAGCGCCTGGGGGTGTCGAGCTCCAGCTACGAAGGCCCCACCGGGATCGTGGGCGTGCTCCACACCGCCTGCGCCGACGCCGGGCTGCCGTCGGCGAGCCTGTGGGCGGCGGTGCCCCACTACGTCGCCGCCGCCACCAACCCGAAGGCCGCGTTGGCCCTGCTGCGGCGGGTGGAAGTCCTGGTCGGGGTCTCGGTCGACGTCTCCGAGCTCGAGTCCGCGGCGGCCGACTACGAGCGCCAGATCGGCCTGGCGGTGCAGAGCGACCCCGACATCCAGGCGTTCGTGGAACGGCTCGAGCAGGCGGCCGACTCGGAGGCCCCGGACGGCTCCCAGGAGGTTCCCTCAGGCGAGGCCCTGGCGCGCGAATTCCAGCGCTTCCTGCGCCAGCGGGGGCGGAACTAGGCCGCCTCGGCGGCCGGGCACACGACGCGGTAGTCGCAGATCGCGCAGGCCGAGGGCGAGGGGGTGGGCTCGAAGCGCTGGGCGAGGATCCCGGCGCCGACCTCGAGCACCAGCTCCTGGAGCTCCTGGGCCTCGGCGGGGCGATCGGGCACCGGCACCTTGAGGTCGTCGAGCACGTAGTAGTAGGCCTGGCGGGAGGACTCCAGGCGCCAGTCCTCACGGGCCGCGAGCGCGTACAGCGACAGCTGGACGTCGTCGCGGAGCTGCTCGGGGGTGCGGGGGCGGGAGGTCTTGTAGTCGATCAGCTCGTAGCTGTGCTCGGCGTCGTCGGACAGCCGGTCGACGCGGTCCACGCGGCCGCGGAGGTGGTGGGGACCGACCCGGAACGAGAACGAGCGCTCGAACCACACCGGGTCGCCGTCGTGCTCGACCAGCCGGGCGTGGTAGCGGCAGAGGGCGTCGCGGGCCTTGGCCATGAACGCCAGGTCGGACTCGGTTTCGCCGAGGGCGCTGCGGCGCCACACCTGCTCGAGCAGCTCGAGCATCGCCTCGAGCGTCTGGTCGGAGCCGGAGTGGTAGCGCTCGAGGACCTGGTGGATGACGATCCCGAAGCGCTGCTGCACCGTCTGCGGCACCGGGATCCTCAGGACGCGGGCGAACTTGTAACGCAGCGGGCAGGCGCGGTAGGTCTGGATGTCCGACGCCGACATCGCCAGGCCGGCGCCGCGGCGGGGCAGGAACGCCTCCAGCGAGAGCTCCTCGCGGGCCACGATCGGGCGCCGGGGTGAGGTGGCGTCGTCGGGACCGGCCAGCAGCGTCTGGTCGAGGGTGGAGGTCTGGAGGATCTCCCGCTGCAGGGGGGTCACCGCCGCCAGCAGGCGGGCGTTGATGTCGGCCAGGGCCTCCGCCAGGTCCTGGCCGGGCGGGCGCTGGATCAGCGCCGAGACCTTCAGCAGCTCGAGGTAGCGGACGACCCCGTGGGAGATGTCGAGGTCGGTGTCCAGGCGCAGCTCCCCCAGGCGGTCGCCGATCCGGCCGATCCCCTCGGCGAGCTCCTCGCGCAGCGCCTGGAGGGTCCGCTGCAGCCGCTCCTCGACCTCCTCGCCCCCGCTCGAGGCGATCGAGCGGTCGTGGTGCACGGCCGCCACGGCCGTCAGGTGGCGGACCAGCTCGATCGTCTCGGCGTGAGGGTTCTCGGCCAGAAAGCTCCCCGCGAGCTCTCGCAACGCGCCGAGGTCCTCGGCCGAGCGGGCGGCGTCGGCCGGCGTCATCAGGCGACGCCGGAGCAGGCCCAGGCGGTCGATCAGGGCCGCGAGGAAGTCGGCCGGGTCGAGCGTGTGGAGCTCGGCCTCGACCACCCGGTGAAGGGAGGCGAAGCGCTCGATCCGCTCCCTCGCCTCGGGCGGCACCTGGGGCGATTCGATCGCGGCTCCCACTCCCACCACGAGGTCGAGCTTGCGCCGGCGGGCGACCTGGATCACGCGGGCGAGGTCCACCTGGCGCAGCTCCACCGGCGGGCGGGCGAGCGCGCGGGCGACGGCGCTGGCGTCCTCGGGATCGACGAGCAGGCGCAGCCAGGCGATCACGTCACGCACCTCCGGGCGCCCGAGGAAGCCGTCCGGGACCTCCCCGTCGCGCGAGGGTCCGTCGCGCGAGGGCCCCGGCGGCGCCGTCGCGATCTCCAACCCAGACACTCCTTCACAGGATACGGCTCGCCGGGGCCAGCGCCCACCGGCTCGCCCGAGCCGGCCCGCCCGAGGCGCCCCCCCGCCGGCGCCCGCGGGCCACCCCCTGCCGGCGGCGGCCGCCGGGGAGCTAGGCTGGAGTCGGATGGAGTTCATCGACTGGCGTGTGGCACAGAGGGTGGGAGAGCTGGTCGCCGGGACTCCTCCGTTCGGTGCGATCCGCTCCGAGCGGGTGGAGCCGATGGCCCACGATTTCGCCGTCCGGGTGGCCGCCTACAGCGGTCTCCGGCCCCCTGCCGAGCTGCCCCGGCTGGAGCTCGTGGACCGTCCCGTATGGATCGCCGCCAACCTCCGGACGATGCGTCCGCTCGTCGGGCGGCTGTCCGAGCAGGCCGGGATCGAGCCCCCGAGGGGCGCGCTCGGGTACCCGTTGCGCTCGGCCACTGGCCTGCTGATGGGGACGCAGGTCGGAGCCCTCACGGGGATGCTCTCCCAGCGGGTGCTGGGCCAGTACGACCTCGCGCTGCTCGACGGCGACGTGGCTCCCCGGCTGTTGCTGCTGGCCCCCAACCTCGACCAGGCGGCCCGCACGCTGCAGCTCGACCGCGACGAGCTCGTGCTGTGGGTGACGATCCACGAGATCACCCACGCGGTCCAGTTCAGCGGGGCCCCGTGGCTACGGGAGCACCTCGCCGGGATGATCACCCAGCTGATCGACGGCCTGCAGGTGAGCGTCGACTCCCCCGGGGCGGGCGGCTGGATCCCCAGGCTGCCCGCCGGCTCAGAGCTTCGCGAGCTTGTCGACCGGGCCCGCCGGGGAGATCTGCTGCGATTGAGCCTTGGCGAGGACCGGTGGCAGCTGGTGGAACGGATCCAGGCCACGATGTCGCTGGTGGAGGGCCACGCCGAGCACGCGATGGACGTGATCGGGGCCCAGCTGCTCCCGTCGCTGGACCGGCTGCGGGCCGCGATGAACGCCCGCCGGGCCAACCGGGGGCTGCCGTGGAGGGTGCTCGAGCGGCTGCTCGGGCTGGAGCTCAAGCTGCGCCAGTACCAGGTCGGACGGAGCTTCTGCGACGCCGTCGTGGCCGCCGGCGGGCCGCCGGCGCTGGCCCGCGCGTGGCAGAGCCCGGCGACCCTGCCCCGTCCCGAGGAGCTCGAGCACCCCGACGAGTGGCTCGAGCGGGTCAGCAAGCCGCCCGCGGCTCTCACCGCCGGCACCGGCGCGTAGCGGCGAGCACCCCCGGACAGCGGTCGGCGTTGCGCGGATCGCTACACCGGCCGGCCGGCCAGGGCCTCTCGAGCACCCGACACGATCGCCCGTTCGCCGCCGCGGTTCGCAGGTACTTTTCCGAAAATCGGGAAGTATGGAGGGGTGACTTGACCACCAGTCGCCCCAAAATGGGCCGAACGCGCGTTCCGTATGTTACAAAGTGGTGGCCCCGAACCCCGCTGGAAATCAGGGGTTCTGAGGGTCGTGCTACTCTTTCTGTAACGAACTTCCCCGTGCGGGTTACAAACATGTGTTCGGTACCTGGAACGAGGCGACCCGAACACAACACGAACTGAAACCCGCGCGACCGCGCGAGGAAGGAAGAGGACCAGAAGATGCCACCGGCCAACGCCACAGCACCTAAAGCCACCAAACCGCGAGCCAAAGCGGCACGCAAAACGAGCGCCCGCAAAAGCTCCACCCGTGCCTCTGCGGCGAGGAAAACCTCCGCCCGCAAACCGGCCCGGAAAACCACCGCCCGCAAAGCGGCGGCCAAAGCCACGTCGCGCGCCACCAGCTCCCGTCGCTCGAAAGCGATCCGGGCGAAGGGCGCACGTACCCGCGCCGTGCATTCCGCACAGGCGACCCTGCGCCAGAGCGAGAACGCCACGAAAGACACCGCGAACGTGTTCGGCGACTACGCCGAGCGCGCCGTGCTGATCCCCGTCGGCGCCGCCCTGCTGGCGCGTGACCGCGTCGTCTCGACGGTCAGCGACACGCTGTCGACGTACTCCTCCAGCTCCAAGACCCAGGCCCAGCTGCGCCGCTTCGAGCGCCGTGGTGTCACCGCCCGCAACCGTCTCGAGCGGGAGGTGCGCAAAGCCCGCGTCCGCGTCGAGCGGGAACTGCGCCAGCGTCGTCGGATCGTGGAGAGCCGCGTCAACGAGTTCGAGGACCGTCGCGACGCGCTGGCCCGCAACGGCAGCGACATCGCCAACCGGGTCCCGGAGATCGCCCGTGACGTCCAGGAGCGGATCCTGAGCCTGGTCTAGGACTCCAAGCTTCCCCCGCCCCGGATGGAGAGGCCGGGCCAGCGGGAAAGTCTGCCGGCCTCATATCTCGCCGGCAGTAGTAGCACCCTCTCCTCCCCTCGACCCGCGGGCGGCCCCCACCGCCCGCGGGTCATTTTTTTGGGCGCGGGTTTGCCAGAATGGGGACTGTGACCGACAAGGACCAGATCATGCGGGCGCTGCAGTCCGTGATCGACCCGGAGCTGCACCGCTCGATCGTCGAGCTCGACATGGTGCGCTCGATCGACGTGAGCGCCAACGGCGTGGTGGACGTGACCGTGTCGCTGACCACCCCCGGGTGCCCGATCAAGGGCCACTTCCAGAGCTCGGTCGTGGAGGCCGTCTCGCCGCTGGACGGGGTCGGCCACGTCAACGTGTACTTCGACGTCCTCAGCGACGCCCAGAAGGCCGCCCTGCAGCAGAAGCTGGGGCGGGGCTCGCTGCCCGCCGGGACACTGGCCCAGGTCTCCAACGTGATCTGCGTGGGCTCCGGGAAGGGCGGTGTGGGCAAGTCCACCCTGACCGCCAACCTCGCCGCCGCGCTGGCCGCCGAGGGCCACAGCGTGGGCATCCTCGACGCCGACGTGTGGGGGTACTCGATCCCGCGGATGTACGGCCTCGGGGCCACCCGCCCGGAAGTGTCGGCGCAGCGGTTGATCATCCCGCTCGAAGCGAACGGCGTGAAGGTGATGTCGATCGGCTTCTTCGTCGAGGAGGACGCGGCGGTGGTGTGGCGGGGCCCGATGCTCCACAAGGCCCTCACGCAGTTCCTGCAGGACGTCGACTGGGGCGCCCTCGACTACCTGCTGGTGGACCTCCCCCCGGGGACCGGCGACGTCTCCATGACGCTCGCGCAGCTGCTGCCCCAGGCGCTCTTCTTGATCGTCACCACGCCCCAGGCGACCGCCCAGAGGGTGGCCCGCCGGGCCGCCCAGATGGCCGACAAGGTCGAGCTCGAGATCGCCGGGGTGGTCGAGAACATGTCGAGCTTCACGACCCCCTCCGGGGAGCGCTTCGAGATCTTCGGCGAGGGCGGCGGGGCCGAGCTCGCCGCCGAGCTGGATGTGCCCCTGCTCGGCAAGGTGCCCCTCACGATGGCCCTGCGAGAGCACGCCGACGGAGGGCTCCCGCTGGTGATCGACGATCCCGACGACCCCTCGGCCCAGGCGATCCGCCAGATCGCCAGGGGCGTCGTCGCGGTGGCTCCGCCGAAGCCGTTGGAGCTGCCGCTGATCGATGTGCCCGCGACGCCCTCCGTGCCCGGCGGAGAGCGCAAACCCGTGGGCATGTCGCTGCCGATGGCCTAGCCCCACGGGGCCATCCACACGGCAGAGGGCATGCCCGCACCCCACTGCGCGAGGCCGCACGGCCGCGCGCGGGCGTCCCGCCGACGGGGCGCCGGCACCCGACCCCGGCGCGCTTGACAAGCGCGCACACGTGAGAGGATCGTTTCGACATGGCGGTACCAAGAGGGCAGGAGGAGAAGGAGCAGCAGGAGCGCGATCGCGATCGCGAGCGGGACGACGGAGCGGGCGACGGACCCGACGCGACGGCGGCCCCCGACGGCGCGGTCGAACTCGACGAACGGCGGACCAAGCTAGAGCGGCTGCGGGCGGAGGGGATCGACCCCTACCCGCCGGTCAGCCTGTGGAACGAGCGTGAGCGGATCGCGGACGTGATCGCCGCCCACGACCCGGCCGAGCTGAGCCCCGGAGAGCACCCCGAGCTCCCCCACCACATCGCCGGCCGGCTGGTGGCGCGACGGGAGCACGGCAAGACGGCGTTCCTGGACGTCCGTGACCTGTCCGGGACGATCCAGGTGGTGGCCCGCGCGGAGGCGATCGGCCAGGAGGAATACGACCGCGTGCTCGGTCTGGACATCGGCGACATCGTCGGCGTGAAGGGCGTCGTCTACATCACCCAGCGGGGCCAGCTGGCGCTCGCCGTGAAGCAGTGCACGCTGCTGACGAAGGCGTTGCGGCCGCCCCCGGACAGGCACCACGGCCTCGGCGACACGGGCACCCGCTACCGCTACCGGGAGCTCGACCTGCTCGCCAACGAGGAGACCCGGGAGCTGTTCATCACACGCGCGAAGATCGTCTCGGCGATCCGCGAGTGGCTCAACGAACGCAACTTCGTGGAAGTCGAAACACCCGCCCTGCAGTCACTCGCGGGGGGTGCCGGCTCGCGCCCCTTCACCACCCACCACAACGCGCTGAACCGCGACCTGTACCTGAGGATCTCGGTGGAGCTGTTCCTCAACCGCTGCATCGTCGGGGGCATGGAGAGCGTCTACGACATGGGCAAGGTGTTCCGCAACGAGGGCATCTCCCCGAAGCACAGCCCCGAGTTCACGATCATCGAGTTCATGATGGCCTATGCCGATTACTACGACGTGGCCACCGCGACCGAAGAGATGTTCCGCGACGTGGCCCAGCGGGCCCTCGGTCGCACCACGATCCAGCGGGGCGGCGAGACGATCGACCTCGCCAAGCCGTGGCGGCGGGTCACCATGCGCGAGCTGATCCTCGAGCGCACGGGGGTCGACTTCATGGAGTCCGACGCCGGCCAGCTGGCGGAGGTGCTCGAGGGCCCCGTCGACCCGGCGGCGACGTGGGCCGAGCTGGTGGGGGACATCTACACGAAGAAGATCGAGCACACGATCCTCCAGCCCACGCACGTGTTCGACTTCCCGCTGGAGCCGTTCCCGATCACCAGGCGCCACCCCGTCCACCCCGAGCTGGCCGAACACTTCGACGCCGTCATCGGCGGCGTCGAGCTCGTCAGCGGGGACACCGAGCTCAACGACCCCGTCGACCAGTGGCAGCGGTTCGTGGATCAGCGCAAGCGGCGGATGATCGACGACGCCGACGTCCCCCACCCCAACGACGAGGAGTACGCCCGGGCGATCGAATACGGCTACACGCCCACCGCCGGCGGGGGGATGGGGGTCGACCGCCTGGTGATGATCCTCACCGAACGGGACACCCTGCGCGAGGTGATCCCGTTCCCGATCGTGAGGGACATCTCATGAGCTCCTCCAAGCTCAACCTCGACCCGGGCGTGGTGGGCGCCTCCCGCCAGGCCGCCAAGCGGATCGCCGAGGACGTGTTCGAGCAGATCGCCTCGCGCACCACGGTCTCGGTCGAGCGCAGCATCACCCGCCTGCTGGGAGTGGACGGCGCCGACGAGGTCGGGGTGCCGCTCCCCAACGTGCTGGTCGAACACGTGGCCGCCCGCGGAGGGCTCGAGCGGGGGATCGCCTTCTGGCTGGGCAACGCGATGATCCAGACGGGACGCAGCCCCCAGCAGATCGCCGAGGGGGTGAGCTCCGGGGAGCTCGACCTGGTGGCGCTCGAGCTCGCCGACGAGTCGGCCATCCACGAGCGGGTGGCGGAGGAGTGCGGCGCGCGGATCGCGGAGATCGTGGGCCGCTTCGATGACCGCCGGGCGATGCGACGGCGGCTCGGCGACGGGTCCGCCCCGCTGCGCTACGTGCTGACCGCCACCGGCGACGTGTACGAGGACGTGGTCCACGCCAAGGCCGTGGCGGAGGCCGGCGGGGACATCGTGGCGGTGATCCGATCGACCGCCCAGAGCCTGCTCGACTATGTCCCCTTCGGTCCCACGACCGAGGGGTACGGGGGCACCTTCGCCACCCAGGCGAACTTCCGAATCATGCGCGAGGCGATGGACGAGTGGTCCGAGCAGCACGACCGCTACGTCCGGCTGTCGAGCTTCTGCTCGGGGCTGTGCATGTCGGAGATCGCGATGATGGGCGCCTGGGAGGGCTTCGACAACATGGTCAACGACGCCCTCTACGGGATCCTGTACCGCGACATCAACATCGTCCGGGGGCTGATCGACCAGCGCATCTCGAGGATGATCAACGGCTTCTTCGGGGTCGTGATCAACACCGGCGAGGACAACTACCTGCGCACCGCCGACGCGCTCGAGGCGGCCCCCTCGGTGACCGCGTCGCAGTTCATCAACTACCAGCTGGCCCGCGAATCGGGTGTCCCCGACGCCCAGATCGCGCTCGGCGACGCGTTCGAGATCGATGTCCCGGTGCGAAACGGGCTGCTGTACGAGTGGGCCCAGGCGCAGCTCACGAGGGAGCTGTTCCCCGACTGCCCCGTCAAGTACATGCCTCCCACCCGTCACATGGACGGCAACCTGTTCCGCACCCACGCGGCCGACACGCTGTTCAATCTCGTCACGATCGCCACCGGCCAGGGGATCCAGACGATCGGGGTGCCGACCGAGGGCATCTTCACCCCCCACATCCACGACCGCGTCCTCGGGCTGCAGAACGTCGACTACGTGTTCAACGCCGCCCACGACCTCGGCGAGGAGATCGAGTTCAAGCCGGGTGGGATCATCCAGACCCACGCCCAGGGCGTGCTGGCGGGCGCCCACGAGCTGCTCGAGCGGATCGCCGAGGAAGGTCTCTTCTCCGCGATCGAGCGGGCCAGCTTCGGCGACGTCAGCCGGCGCGTGGACGAGGGGCGGGGGATCGAGGGGATCGTCAAGGTCGGGGCGCAGTACTTCAACCCGCTGGTCGAGCTGATGACGGAGGCCAGCTATGCCTAGGGAGGTCGATCTCGGCTCCGTGCGGCCCTACGCCGACCACCTCGGCGACGGGCTCGTGCAGATGAGCTTCACGCTCCCGATCCCCTACTCGCCGGCGGCCCGACGGGCCGCGCTGGAGCTGGCCGCGGGGATGGGCTTCGAGGAGCCCGAGGTGGTGCACTACCAGCAGTTGACCGAGGGCTACACGTACTTCGTGATGTACGGGCGGTGCACCGTCGGGATCGACTTCTCCTCGATGCAGGACGAGGGCTTCGACATCGAGTACATGACCGAGGACGAGGTCGAGCGGTTCGTCGAGGAGCAGATCGGCCGGCGGATCGTGGTGGTGGGAGCCAGCACCGGCTCGGACACCCACAGCGTGGGGATCGACGCGATGCTCAACCTCAAGGGCTACCACGGCCACCACGGCCTCGAGGGGTACCGCACCTTCGAGACCCACAACCTCGGCAGTCAGGTGCCCAACAGCGTGCTGCTGGCGAAGGCGATGGACGTGCGGGCGGACGCGATCCTCGTCTCCCAAACCGTCACCCAGCAGAACCTCCACGTGCAGAACCTGACCGAGCTCGTCGAGATGGTCGAGGCGGAGGGCCGCCGGGCGCAGATCATCCTCGCCTGCGGGGGACCGCGGGTGACCAACGAGCTGGCCAAGGAGCTCGGATACGACGCCGGCTTCTCGAAGGGAACCGAACCCCAGCACCTGGCGACGTTCCTCGCCCGTGAGCTGGCCGCGCGGATGCCCGCGAGGGCATGAGCGCGGCGTCCGGGGTGCGCCTCAGCGAGCTGACCCGGACCGCCCCTCGCCTGGCGCTTGTGGGCCTGGCCAAGAACACCGGCAAGACGGTCGCGCTGACGGTGCTGCTCGGCGAGCTGCAGCAGCAGGGGCTCACGGTCGGCGTGACCTCCGTCGGGCGCGACGGCGAGGAGCACGACGTGATCGACGCACGGATCGAGAAGCCCCGCGTAACGCTCCCGGCCGGGAGCCTGCTCGCCACCACCGACGAGCTCGTCCGCGCCAGCGGACTGCCCTACGAGCTCCTGTCCGCCACCGAGTCGCGCACGCCGCTCGGGCGGGTGCTGGTGGTGCGCCTGCAGGGAGCCGGCACCGTCGAGGTCGCCGGCCCGAGTGCCTCACAGCAGGTACGCGAGGTGGGCGAGCTGATGCTCGAGGCGGGCGCGGACCAGGTGATGATCGACGGCGCGATCGACCGCCGCGCAGCCTCCGCGCCCGAGGTCTGCGACGGGCTCGTGATGGCCACGGGCGCCGTGCTGGGGACCGAGATCGAGCAGGTCGTCACCCGTACCGTCGAGGCGGTCGAGCTGGCCCGCCTGCCGCTCCTGAACGGCGACGGCCACGACGGCGAGGGCGCGGCGGCGCGGGTGCGGGCGCTGGCCGACGGCCATGGCGGACACCTCAGCGCGGTGATCACCGCCGACGGCGCCGTTGAGGAGCTGCCGGCGCGGTTCGCCCTGCGGGCCGACGGCGCCGCGCTCGCCGAGCTGCTGCCGGAACGCGCCACGGGGAGCTGGCTGTTGATCGGGGGAGCGTTGCCCGAGCGCCTGCTCGAGGCGCTGCTCGAACTGCTCCGGCGCGGGCGAGAGCTTCCGGTCGTGATCGTCGGGGACCCGACCCGCGTGTTCCTCACCAGCCACGGCGTCGGCTGGTATCGCCGCCAGGGGATCGACCTGCGAGCCTTTCGCAGCACCCGCCTGCTGGCGCTGACGGTCAACCCGGTCGCCCCCCGGTCGCACAGCTTCGACTCCCGTGAGCTGCGCGAGCACCTCGATCGGGAGCTCGGGGACCTCCCGATCCTGGACGTGTGCGCGCCCGACTACCGGGGCCCGGAGACCGACCCGCGGCCGGTCGCTTGACGGGCGGCCATATACTCCGGCGCCGATCGTAGTGCGCGTCTACGTGTGCGGCGCGCGGGGCTCGACACCCGCGCCGGGGGGCGATTTCGCCCGCTATGGAGGACACACCTGCTGCCTCGCGGTCGCGAGCGGCAACCGCCGCACACCCGACCTGATCCTCGACGCCGGGACCGGACTGAGGGGGGTGACGGGCCTGCTCGGCGAGCACGCCTTCGAGGGCACGCTGCTGCTCACCCACCTGCACTGGGACCACATCCAGGGACTGCCCTTCTTCGCCGGCGGGGACCGCGAGGACTCGCACGTGAGGGTGCTGATGCCCGACCAGGACGACGGGGTGGCGGCCGAGAAGGTGCTCGCCGGCACGATGTCGCCGCCCTTCTTCCCGATCGAACCGACCGGGCTGCGGGGGCGGTGGGAGTTCGCGACGGCGTCGGCCGGCGAGTGGCACAGCGGCGCCTACTCGGTGCTCGCGCGTGAGGTGCCGCACAAGGGCGGGCGCACCTTCGGCTACCGCGTCAGCGACGGGTCCTCGACCGTGGCGTACATCCCCGACCACTGCCCGACGGCGCTCGGGGACGGTCCCGACGGCCTCGGCGAGTACCACCCCGCCGTGCTCGAGCTCGCCGACGGGGTGGACGTGCTCGTCCACGATGCCCACCTCCACGGCGAGGGGGAGCTGGCGAGGGAGAGCTTCCTCGGGCACGCCTGCGCCGAGTACGCAGCCGCCCTCGGGCGCCGCGCGAAGGCCCGCACCGTGTTGCTGTTCCACCACCATCCCGAACGCACCGACGAGGAACTCGACCAGCTGCGCCGCCGCATGGAGGCCTCGCCCGAGGTCAGGCCGGCGACCCAGGGCGAGGTGATCTCGGTCGCCCGGTGAGCGGCGCCGGGCGGCCCGCCGGCGGCGCCCGGGTCAGACCGGAGCGACGCCGTGCTCGAACAGGGCCCCGGCGAGGGCCTGGACCGCCGGCACCTTCTCGGCGACCCGATCCACGCAGCCCCGCCGGGCGTAGTCGTGGACGTAGGCCTCGGCGGTGAGGACGATCGCGGCGTAGGCGACCTCGTCGAGCGGGGGCGTCTTCGCCCCCGCCCGTCGGGCCAGGATCGCCACGCCTTCGATCGTGCGCATCCACTGCTTCAGCGCCTCGCTGCGGGCCTCCAGACCGCGGGGGCCGGCGTTGTGTATCTCGACCACGGTGCTGATGGCGACCTGTGGATGCTGGGCCATCCAGAGGAAGTAGGTGGAAATGCCGACCTCGAGCTTGGCCCGCCATTCGCTCACCCCCGCCGCCGCCTCGAGCGACGCCCGGATGAAGCCTGCCGCCATCTGCCTGTAGACCTCCAGGAAGCACTCCTCCTTGTCGGAGAAGTGCTCGTAGAAGGCGCTGCGCGAGGTGCGTGCCGCCGCCACGATGTCGGCGATCGTGGTGTTGCGATAACCCCGCGTGCCCACGCAGCCGGCGGTGGCGCGCAGCAGGCGCTCGCGTTGGCGCTCGCTCACCTCTTGGGGCGCGAGGGTGTGACGACCGACGGGGATCAGCAGGCCCTGCTCGATCCTGAGGTTCTCCACGGGCCGAGTCTAGCGAGCGAGTACCGGCAAGTACTTCGCGCACATCACTCGAGATCCCCGTCCCTCGGAAGATCCCCCGTTTGGGCCACTCCACGGGCGGGTACCGCAGTACCGGATCGTACTCGGATGGGTACGGCCGAGTACACATAACCGGCTTTGGGCTGCAGGCCGCGGCGGCCACAACGGGGGACAGCCAGCCATCGGGAGAGGATCGGAGCGCGAATGCGAGAGAGAGTCCTTGTCACTGCAGCGATCTTGGCTGCCCTGGCCACGATCGGCGCCCCAAGCGCGCAGGCGCGTTCCCAGGCGCCGGAACTGACGGTGCACGTGCTGTCCGACCGCGCCGACGTGATCTCGGGCGGCGAAGCCCTCGTCGCCGTCACCCTGCCGGCGGGCACCGAAGCCGCGGCCGTCAAGGTCAAGCTCAATCGCCGGGAAGTGACCAAGGAGTTCGCTCTGCGTCCGAACGGAAGCTACGAGGGTCTGCTGACGGGGCTGGCGATCGGCAGCAACGTGATCGAAGCCACCGCCAAGGGCGTCAAGAAGGGCAAGAGCGCCACGATCACGGTAACCAACCACCCGATCGGGGGACCGGTCCTCGCCGGGCCCCAGATCGAGCCGTGGCGGTGCGAGAACGCGCACGCCACCGACGCCCAGTGCGACGAACCCGCGACCTACGAATACAAATACATGTCGGCGGTCACCAAAAGACTCGAAACCTACGAACCGGCCAGCCCGCCGGCCTCCGCGCTGATCGAAGACACGACCACCGAAAACGGTCAGACGGTGCCCTTCATCATCCGCGTCGAAACGGGTTATGAGGACCGCGACCAGTACAAAGTCGCCGTGCTCTACGAGCCTGGGGAGTCGTGGGAACCGTGGGCGCCGCAGCCCCAGTTCAACCACAAGCTGCTGATCACCCACGGCGCCAGCTGCGGGGACGAACGGGAGTCGGGCACGGCCCCGAGCGTGACCGCCGACGAGGCCGGCGTCGAAGGCTCGGGCCTGACGGACAGCCCCACGACGGCCCTCGGCCTCGGCTTCGCCGTGATGTCCACCGCGCTCGACAACGCCGGACACGACTGCTACGTCGTCACCGAGGCCGAGTCGCTGATCATGGCCAAGGAGCACCTGATCGATCACTACGGGACGCTCCGCTTCACGATCGGCACGGGCTGCTCCGGGGGCTCGCTGGCGCAGCAGCAGGTAGCCAACGCCTATCCCGGTGTCTACCAGGGGATCCTGCCGCAGTGCAGCTTCCCCGACTCCTGGTCGACCGGACAGCAGCTGATCGACATGCACCTGGTGCGGGAATACTTCGAACACCCGACCGGGTGGGGCTCGGGGGTGGTGTGGACATACCCGCAGATCGCCGCTGTGATGGGCCATCCCAACTACGCCGACTCGGTCGAGCTCACGGTCCTCTATGACGGCCTCGGCGAACCGGAAAGCGAATGCGCGGGGGTGGAAAGCGCGGAACGGTTCAACGCCGAAACCAACCCCGCGGGCGTGCGTTGTGCGCTCGCCGACTACGAGATCAACCTCTGGGGCCCCGAACCGGAGAGCAACTGGAACGCCGCCGAGAAGGCGGCCGGGCACGGCTTCGCCGGCGATCCGCTCGACAACGTCGGCGTCGAGTACGGGCTGAACGCACTCAAGGAAGGCGTGATCACGCCGGCCGAGTTCGCTGACATCAACGCCAAGATCGGCGCCGACAACATCGAATTCAAGCCGACCGCGGAACGCAAGGCGGCCACCGAACAGGACCTCGAACGGGCCTACCGCTCGGGCGCGGTCAACGAGGCCAACAACCTCACGAAAGTGGCGATCATCGACCTCCGGGGCCCCGACTACGGCACCTTCCACGACGCCTACCGCTCGTGGGCGATGCGCGAACGCCTCGAACAGGCCGAGGGACACTTCCCCAAGAACGACGTGATCTGGTTCGGCGAGACGCCACTGCTCGGATCCCCCAAATACACGACCGAAGGTCTGCTGGCGATGAACGAATGGCTCGACGCCGTCGAAGCCGACCACCGCACCGTGTCGCTGGAACAGAAGGTCGCAGAAGACCGCCCGTCGGGCGTTCACGACCGCTGCCAGGTCGAAGAAGTCGAAGGGGTCAAAGAAGTCGAAGAAACCTCCCTGCCCGGTATCGGCACCGTGTGCCAGCAGCCGCTGGTGGAGGCCCGTTTCGGAACCCCCAGGACGGTGGCCGGCGAGGGCGTCTCGACCGACCAGGAGAAGTGTCAGCTCAAGCCGCTGACGCGCAGCGACTTCTACCCCGTGACGTTCACCGAAGAAGAGTGGGCACAACTCGAGAAGGCGTTCCCGAGCGGCGTGTGCGACTTCTCCAAGCCCGGCGTCAAGCAGCAGAACACGATCCCCTGGCTGACCTATCAGAACGAACAGGATCATGGGGCCGTCGTGTATGGCGGCAAGCCACTCGGTCCAGCGCCGGCTGATTCCGGAGAAGGCTGGACCAGCGAATCGTTCGACGAATGGCTCGAGTGAGGCGGACGGCGAGATAGCGCGTGGGGCTCGGAGGCGCCCGCCCACGTGGCGGGCGCCCACGCGTTGCGGTGACAGCTCGTATTCCGGGCGGCAGCTCGTATTCCGCGAGCAGCTTCGAACCGTCTTGTGCACTCATCGACGCTAATGTGTCCACATGCGTGAGATCGGCGTTCGCGAACTGAAGCAGTCGTTGAGCGAGACCCTGCGAGCAGTCGGCCGCGGCCAACAGGTGCGGGTCACGATCCGGGGCAAGGCGGTAGCCGACATCGTGCCTGCGGGCGCCTCGGCCGTGGACGATCCACTTCGGCGGCTCGTCGGCGAGGGGCGACTCGTGCTTCCCTCGCGAACGCGAGCGGCCCGTCCCCCACGCCTGCTGAAAGCTCGTCGCAGCGCCTCAGCGGTGGTGATCTCGGATCGGGAAGCGGAGCGCTGAACCTCTACCTCGACGCGAGCGCGCTCGTCAAGCGCTACGTCGCCGAGAGCGACAGCGACACGGTCCGCGCCGCGATGAACGATGCCGACGGCTGGTTCATCTGTCGGGTCGGCTTCCTCGAGGTCTCCCGCGCCCTGTCGCTGGCGGGGGGCCGATCCGCAGTGAGGAGCTTTCGCGAAGAGTGGCCGACCTTCGCCGTGGTCGAGGTCGACCAGAACCTCGTCGAGCAGGCGTCCTTGCTGACGAGGAAGCGAGATCTGCGAAGCCTCGATGCGCTCCACCTGGCGTCCGCGCTCCTACTCGCGGGCACCGATCTCATCTTCGCCACCTGGGACCGGCGACTGCACGCCGCCGCCTCGGCCGAACGCCTCAGCCTGCTTCCCGCCTCGCTCTGACTCGCCTCGGGCCGTACGGCCCCCGCCCGGGCTCTCGGCCCCGCCCAGCGCCTACTTCCCGTTGGCGAAGTAGTCGGCGTTGATCTGGACGTACTTCCCCCACTCGTCGGGGAGCTGGTCCTCGGCGAAGCAGGCGTCGACCGGGCAGGCCTCGACGCAGGCGTCGCAGTCGATGCACTCCTCGGGGTCGATGTACAGCATCTCGACCGCGTCATAGCCGGGCTCGTCGGGCGTGGGATGGATGCAGTCGACGGGGCAAACCTCGACACACGAGTTGTCCTTGGTGCCGATGCACGGCTCGGCGATCACGTAGGCCATTCGCTTCCTTTGTCTGTCGCTAGGGGTTGGGAGCTTCCTGCGGCGGACGCATATTGTACGAACCATGCTCCTGCTTACCGGCGCCACCGGCCTGGTGGGCTCGACGCTCCTGGCCCGGCTGCTCGCCGAAGGCATCCAGGTGCGCTGCCTGGTCCGCGATCCCCGGCGCCTGGGTGCCCAGCGGGTCCGGGTCCAGATCGCGCTCGGAGACCTCACCGACCCGCCCTCGTTCCGCAACGCGCTCCGGGGAGTGCAGACGGTGGTCCACCTGGCGGCCTCGATCCGCGACCAGCCCCGGGGCTCGATCGAGGAGCTCACCGGGATCGCCACCTGGCGGATGGTCGATGCGGCCGAGCGCCAGGGGGTGGAGTCGTTCGTGTTCTTCTCGGCCCTCGGCGCCTCGACCCACAACCGCACCCGCACCCTGCGCGCCAAGGCGTTGGCCGAGCAGGCGGTGCGGGAGGCGGATCTGCGGTCGGTCGTGATCGCCCCTTCGATCATCTACGCCCCCGGGGATCCCTGGCTGACGATGCTCGAGCGCCTCGCGCTGCTTCCCCTGATGCCGCTTCCCGGCAACGGCAGGGCGACCTTCCAGCCGATCTGGGCCGAGGACGTGGCCGCCTGCGTGAGCGCGGTGCTCGCCCTGGAGAGCCCTCCGCGGCGGGCCCGTCACGAGCTCGCCGGCCCGGAGACCCTCAGCCTCAACGAGGTCGTGCGGACCGTGCTCGGCTCGATCGCCCGCAAGCGCCCGCTGCTGCACGTGCCCACGCCGCTGGTCTCGCGGGGACTGAGGCTGCTCGAGCGCCTCGCCGGACCAGGAGCGTTCGCGACCTGGGACGAGGCGGAGCTGCTGGAGGTCTCGATGACCTCCGCCCGGGGCGCGGCGGATGCCGAAGCCCTGGGCGTGCGCCCCCAGCGGATGGCCGCCGTGCTCGGGGCGGGCTGACACCACAGCCCGGCACCCGGGTTGCCGTCCCACTGCAGCGCAGATCCCGTCCGCCGCGGTCCGCGCCCGGCACGTGCCGGCGCCGAGGGCGACGCGACGAGCACGGGCCGGGGGCTAATCCGTTGCCCCCGGCCCCATGTGAGCCCCCAGACCACGCGCCCCGAAGCATGGCCCCCCGCTAGCCGACCAAGACCTTGCCGTTCTTGAGCGGGATCGTCGAGAGCTCCGAGGTCGGCACCGCCGGCTTTTCGATCCCGTCCGGTGCGTGGATTTCGCTGAACAGTTTGACTTCCGTCTGCGTGGCCCCTTCCCAGTAGCCGCCGAATTCCGGTTCGCCGGTTGTGGTGTTCGCGTTGAGTGTGGCGGTGAGCAGCTTGGAGACCGCGCCGACCGGGGTCAGCTTCGCGAGGATCGAGCCGTACTGTTTGACTTTCACCAATCCTTTGGTGCATTCGACGACCCCGAACGTGGTGCCGGGCGGCTCCGGTGCGATGAGCAGGCCGGGCACCGTTTTCGCTTCATCCAGCCACACGAGCCTGGTCGCCAGCGTTTCGGAGACGACTTCTTCGGTCTTCTTGCCCGGCGAGTTGCACGCACCCGGGAACTGCGACGGCTCGTGGTCGGCGAATTCCTTCGGGACGTTGCAACCCTTGTAGGTGAGTTTGATCGTTCCTTCGGTCGAGTTGTTGATCGACCCCGAGGCGGAGCCTGTTTTACACGGCACTTCGGATTCGTATTTGTGTTCCATCGGGTTGTAGAGGTAGATCTTGGTTTCGCCGAACTTGGCCGTGGTCTTGACCGGGAACTTGGTGGCCGTGACGCGTTCGTATTTCCCTTCGTTGGTGGCGTTCACTTCCGAGCATTCTTTGTTGCTGTAGTGCCCGGTGGGTTTTTTGTTCACCTTGGCGGCCTTGGCGCACACCAGGTATTCGGGGCCGCCGGCCGCCGCCGCGACGCTCGCGGCGGACAGTGCCACCAGCGCGATTGCTGCCGCCGTCACAGCGACGATGCCGATGCGTTTCATGCTTGCTTCCTCTCCCTCTGGGTCTGCTTGATGGGCTGCCTCAAGATTCGTCGACCGCTTCCGAGGTCGCGAGTACTTTGCCTTCCTTGTCGAGAGCCTTCACCTCGAAGACCGTGTCCGTGCTCGCGACCGGGATGCGGGTCTCGAAGTTGCTCCATTCGGCGGTCGTGACCGGCGCCAGCGCGTCAGCTGCTTCGCCCGCCAGCACTTCCCACTTCGCGACTTCGGTAGCCCCGTTCCAGCTCACGTAGACCGCCACTTCGCTGGCACTTTCGCGTTTCGCCACCACCGCCGGCTTGGTGTTCGGCGTCGCCGACCACGGGAAGCGCATCACGCGATAGGTGCCGTCGCCTTTCGGAAGTTCGGCTTCGAACAGCAGCTTTCCGTTTTTCTTCTTTCCGCCCCGCTTGGAGAACTCCGCGATGTACTGGGTCGCCCCGTAGCTCAGCAGTGCTTCGCCGTGGGGTTGCAGCTGCATGCCGCCCTCGGCGACCGTCAGCACGGGCCGGGGGTTTTCGTAGGCGTGCACCAGCGACACCGCGTGCTTGGTGAGTTTCAGGACGAGGCCTTTCGAGGGACCGTAGAGCGGCGGCCCGGCTTCGTCGTCGAACATCGTCAGGGTTTCGAGGTGCTTGCCCTGCAGGCGCGCGTCGTGCTGGAAGTGGAATTCCACGCCCTTGCGCTTCTTGAAGGTGCTGTGTCCCGGGCTGATTTCCCAGAGGATTTTGCCCGTGCTCTGTTCGACCTCGTAGACGCCGGAGGTGTCACGCATCGAGATCAGGAGCCTGTGTTCGGGGAGGGCCTGCATCGAGTTCGTGTGGTAGGGGTCGAACACTCCGCCGGACGGGACGGCTTCGGTGTAGGTCTCCGGCACGTGCCCGAGCGCGTTCCAGCTCCACATCACGAGCCCGGTTTTGATGTCGATCTCCTGGATTTCGTCGTCCAGCACGGGCACGTGTTCTTCGTTGCATTCCGGCATGCAGACGGGCTCGACGGCGATGATGTAGGCCTGCCCTTCGGGCGTGATGTAGAGCTCGTGGATGTCGGCCTGCTGGCCGTTGCCGGCTTTCACGTAGGCGATCGGTTCGTAGGCCGTGTTCGCGATCACGCCCTCGCCGAGGCCGTAGGCGGCTTCGGTGACCTTGCCCTGCCACCAGGCGAGCGCGGTTTTGCCTTCGTATTTGATCGGTTCGAAGATCGACCCGACTTCTTCTTTGAGCTGCCGCCAATACAGCAGCTTGCCTTCCGGGTTGAGGATCATCAGCCCGTTCGGCCCGACCGGTTCGAATTCGAGCAGTTTTTTTTCGCCCGGGTGGATCTCCGGCGCGGGGATCGGGTCGGTGAAGATGTCCCCTTCGAGGCTCGGGTCGGGGGTCGTGATCGTCACCTTCGGTGGGCGCAGTTCCGGCTCGGTCACGAAGTGTTCCTGTTCTTCGGGCTTTTCGCCGGTGTTGTGGAGCAGTTCTTCGGAGGGCCCGACGTGCGCGACCGTGAACGAGTCTTCCAGCGGCGAGCCTTCTTTGAGGTGCACCACGACGTGCACTTCCTCGCCTTCGGTGAAGGGCAGTTCGGGCACGAAGCTCGCGCCGGGGCTGCTGATGTAGGACTCGAGCGCGCCCAGATGGGTGCCGCTGATCGAACCGGTGGCGGTGACCGATTCGACGTTCGACGCGGGCGTGCCGAGGATGCTGATCTGGGTCGCCGGCGGGGCATCGGGCGTGCCCGCCAGCGGCGACACGGTCACCGCCGCCGAGCAGACCGCGGGGGCGGCGGCCATCAGCGCCACCGCGGCGCAGGCGACCAGGACGGCGGCGCGTACGCGCCGAGCAGATCCGTCCTCCGGTCCCGTGGCGCCAACGTGCGATCCCCGCCGCCGCGGGCGCCCTCGTAGTCCCTCCATCGTTCCTTCCCTCCCCCACTCCTGTGGTGCAAGAAGGTTAGCAATCCGTCAAGAGGGCCCCAGCGTAGCGCGCGCTACAGATTTGTCAACCTGTAGTGCTTGCACCGTGCGATAGTCTTTGTCCCATGGCGGACGCCGCGACCGGACCCGACCGAGCCGCCGGCAACCGCTTGGGTACGCCGTCGCCCGCGCTCTCACAGGCGCTCGCGGGAACGGCGCTGTCGAAGACGGTGCCCACGCCGGCCGCCGCCTTCGCCCGCGCACGGGGGCTGTTCCAGAGCGGCGAGCGGCTCGACATGGGCAGGCTCGCCGACGAGCTCGGGGTCGCCCGCACGACCCTCTACCGCTGGACGGGAGACCGCGACCGGCTGCTGGCCGACGTCCTGTGGGCCGAAACCAAAGGCGTGCTCGACGCGCTGGCCCGGGACGCCGAGGGCCCGTATCCCCACACCAGGACGATCGCCGTCGGCTTCATCGACGTCCTCTGCGGCGCCGAGCCGGTGCGCTCGTTCCTGCGCAGCGAAGGCCAGCGGGCCCTGCTCACGCTGACGGTTCCCAGCAGCATCTACCGCACCCGCCTACTCGACGCGGTGACCGAGATCCTCGAGGACGACATCGCCCACGGATACAAGCCTCCGGAGACGCCGAGGCTGCTGGCCGACACCGTGATCTCGCTCACCGAGCGGTTCCTCCACAACGGCGGCGAGCCGGACGCCAACCCCAGCCCCGAGATGGCCAAGCGGGCCATCGCCCTGCTGCTGAGGGAATAGCCGCCGCCAACCCACGGCACGGCGGTTCACCCGTCGCTGCCAGCGGCCCGCGGCCAGGACCGCCGGGACGGTCGCTGCGGCCCGGGTCAGGCGCCGGCGCCGGCCCCGCGCAGCATCTGGGGACGGCGTCGGGTCCACGGCACGGCCTCCTGGAGCTGGGCCGCGAGTGCCAGCAGCGTGCCCTCGGCAGCCGGGCGACCGGCGAGCTGCACCCCCAGCGGCAGGCCGTCCTCGCCCTCGAACAGGGGCAACGAGATGGCGGGCTGACCGGTGGCGTTGAAGATCGGGGTGAACGGCGTGAACATGGCCGAGCGGGTGAACGTCTCCATCGGCACGGGGGCGGCCGTGTTGAGCGTCCCGATCGGCAGTGGCCGCTCTGCCAGGGCCGGGGTCAGGAGCGCGTCGTAGGGCAGTAGGAAGCTGACCAGGCGGCGGGAGAACTGCTGCAGGCGCACAGCCGCCGCGCCCTCTTCGATCGGGTTCATTTTCCGGACCATCGAGTAGATCGCCCAGCTCATCGGCTCCATGTCCTCGGCCGTCGGGTCGTGGCCGCCGATCATCCCCGAGTAGGCGATCGACAGGGCAATCGCGCTGCAGAACACGGCTCCGAACAGCTCCCGCAGGCCCTCCTCCTGCCAGGGCGGGTCGACCTCCTCGACCTCGTGGCCGAGCGAACGCAGCACCGAGGCGGCCTCGCCCACCGCGCGGGCGGCGATCGGGTCCACGGCCGCATCGGCCACCGGCGGCCTGGTGGTGGCGGCGATCCTCAGCTTCAGCGGTTCGCGGCGGGCACTCTGGGCGAACGGCTCGGGCGGGTCCGGCGCCCAGGTGGCGTCGCCGGGCTCATAGCCGGCGAGCACGTCGAGCGTGGCGGCCGCGTCCTCGACGTGGCGGGTGAGCATCCCGTCGATCACGAGTTCCGCGTCGCCCAGCTCGGGCGCCAGCGACACCCGCCCGCGGCTCGGCTTCAGGCCGACCAGGCCACAGCAGGCCGCGGGGATCCGGATCGACCCGCCGCCGTCGTTGCCGTGGGCGACCGGCACCAGGCCCGCCGCGACGGCCGCCGCCGACCCGCCCGAGGACCCTCCGGGCGTCCGTTCCAGGTCCCACGGGTTGCGGGTGGGGCCGAAGATGTGGGCCTCGCTGACGGGCAGGATCCCGTACTCCGGCAGGGTCGTGGTGCCGACGATGACGAAGCCCGCCCGCTTCAGCCGGGCGGTGACGTTGTGGTCGTAGTCGGCGACGTACTGCTGCATCAGTTTGCAGCCGTAGGTCAGGCGCAGGCCCTCCACCGGGCGGTTGTTCTTGATCGCCGTGGGGACGCCGGCGAACGGCCGTTCGTCCCCGGAGCCGATCGCGTCGGCCGCCGCCAGCGCGCCCTCGGCGTCGATCTCCACGAACGCGTTCAGCTCGGGGTTCAGCTCCTCGATGCGCTCCAGCGCAGTCTCCACCAGCTCGCGGGAGGACACCTCGCCCTCGCGAACCATGGCGGCAAGCTCGGTGGCGGATCGGAACAAGACGTCGTTGTCGGCCATCGTCGAACCCTCCTTCTCGGCTCCCCGCACGCGCGCTGCGCCGGGCTGGTTCTGCGCCTGCAAGCCTACTCGTGAGCGCATTCCTGCGACGATATGGGCCTGCCCACAAGGCAGCTCCCCGTCAAGCATCCTCTGCCAGAAAGCGAGTGCCATGAGCGCGGTTACCACAAGCCCCGAGGTCCGGTCAGGACTCGAAGGGGTCGTTGCCTTCGAAACCGAGATCGCCGAGCCCGACAAAGAGGGCGGTGCGCTGCGTTATCGCGGCGTGGACATCGAGAGCCTGGTCGGTCGGGTCCCCTACGAGCAGGTCTGGGGCCTGCTGGTGGACGGACACTTCAAGCCTGGGCTGCCGCCCGCAGAACCCCATGCGCTGACCGTCCGCTCCGGTGACCACCGCGTCGACGTGCAGTCCGCGCTTGCGATGCTGGCCCCGGAGTGGGGCTTCGGCCAGCTGATCGACATCAGCGACGAGGAAGCCCGCGACAACCTCGCCAGGGCTTCCGTGATGGCGCTCTCGTTCGTGGCCCAGTCGGCGCGGGGTGCCGGCCACCCGCCGGTCCCCCAGCCGCTCGTGGACGAGGGCCGCACGATCCCCGAGCGCTTCCTGATCCGCTGGCGGGGGGAGGCCAACCCCGAGCACGTGAAGGCGATCGACGCCTACTGGATCTCCGCCGCCGAGCACGGCGTCAACGCCTCCACCTTCACGGCCCGGGTGGTGGCCTCGACCGGTGCCGACTGCGCCGCCGCCCTCTCGGCCGCGGTCGGGGCGCTGTCCGGTCCGCTCCACGGGGGCGCCCCCTCACGGGTATTGAAGATGCTCGAAGAAGTCGAACAGACCGGCGACGCCGAGCGGTGGGTCAACGAAGCACTCGACCGCGGGGAGCGCCTGATGGGCTTCGGGCACCGCATCTACCGCGCCGAAGATCCCCGCGCCCGCGTGCTCCGACGCACCTGCCGGGAACTCGGCTCGCCCCGCTTCGAGGCCGCCGAGGCGCTCGAGAAGGCGGCTCTCGCCGAGCTCCAGGTGCGCCAGCCCGACCGCGTCCTGGCCACCAACGTCGAGTTCTGGTCGGCTGTCGTCCTCGATCTCGCGGAAGTGCCGCCGGACCTGTTCACGCCGATGTTCACCTGCGCCCGCGTGGCCGGCTGGTCGGCCCACATCCTCGAGCAGAAGCGCGAAGCCAAGCTGATCCGCCCGACCGCCAAGTACGTCGGCCAGGGACCACGGTCGGTGGAGGAGGTCGAAGGGTAGGGGCGCCGCTCAGCGCTCAGCGCTTGGGGTGACCGAGCGTCACGCCGACCGCCGTGCCCGGGGCTCGGTGCTCCCCGGGCTTGAGCGTCTGCGAGATCACGACCGACGCCGTCCCGTGCCCGTGCGGACGGGTCACCTTGCCGAGCCGACACTTGCCGTGCTCGAGGGCGGCCGTTGCGCGTTTCAGCGAGTCCCCCTTCAGCGCGGGGACCAGACAAGGCGCCTTGACCACGCTTTCGCTTTCTTCGCGCTGCTGGCGTTCCTGGGCGAGGCGCTGTTCTTCGGCCGCTTTGGTTTCGCGTTCCGCCGCTTCCTGGTGCTGTTTGGCGGCAACGCGTTCGTTTTCTTCCTGCTGTTCGCGGGCGGCCTTCTGGGCTTCTCTTTCGATCGCTTCGATCGTGGATTTCGACGGCCCGGTGCCTTTGTATTCTTCGACCGCCGCAGCCACCGAGGGCACGAGGCAGGGGAGCAGAGCCCCGACCAGCAACACCACGACCCCCCGCCGCATCGACCAAGCATACGGTGCGGCGCCTGATCTTCCGCGCCTTCGCCGTCTGACCTCGTCGGGGCGCTTCATCACCCCGAACCTGCACCAGCAGGACAAAGGGCCCGGCGCGGTGCCGGGCCCCTTCGCGGACAAGAGGAGCTGGGCGAGACGGGCCCGCCCGGCCTCCCTACATCATCCCGCTCATGTCCGGCATGCCGCCGCCGGCGCCGTTGCCGTCCTTCTCCGGCACCTCGGCGACGATCGCCTCGGTCGTGAGGATGTTCTTGGCGATCGAGGCCGCGTTCTGCAGCGCCGAGCGCGTCACCATCGCCGGGTCGATGATCCCCGCCGCGACGAGATCGACGATCTCACCGGTGGCGGCGTTCAGGCCCTGGCCTTTCTTGGCCTTGCGGACGTCGTTGACCACGACCGAGCCCTCCAGGCCGGCGTTCTCGGCCAGCTGACGGAGCGGCTCCTCGAGCGCCCGCAGCACGATCCGCGCACCGGTGCGCTCGTCGTCGGTTCCGTCCTCGCTGTGGACGGCGGCGGACCCGTTGCCCAGGTTGATGGAGTTCGAGGCCTGCAGCAGCGCAACGCCGCCGCCGGGCACGATGCCCTCCTCGAGCGCCGCCCGGGTCGCCTGCAGGGCGTCCTCGACACGGTGCTTCTTCTCCTTCATCTCCGTCTCGGTCGCGGCGCCCACCTTGACGACCGCCACCCCGCCGGAGAGCTTGGCCAGGCGCTCCTGGAGCTTCTCGCGGTCGAAGTCCGAGTCGGTGTTCTCGATTTCGGCTTTGATCTGGTTGATGCGGCCCTTGATGGCGGCGGAGTCACCGGCGCCGTCGACGACCGTGGTGGTGTCCTTGGTCACCACCACGCGACGGGCACGACCGAGCTGGGACAGCTGGGTGTTCTCCAGCTTCAGGCCCATCTCCTCGGTGATCACCTCGCCGTTGGTGAGGATCGCGATGTCCTCCAGCATCCGCTTGCGACGGTCCCCGAAACCGGGGGCCTTGACCGCCACACCGGTGAAGGTGCCGCGGAGCTTGTTCACCACCAGCGTCGCGAGCGACTCGCCCTCGACGTCCTCGGCGATGATCAGGATCGGCTTACCGCTCTGGATCACTGCCTCCAGCACCGGCAGGATGTCCCGCACGGAGCCGATCTTCGAGTTGGCGATCAGGATGTAGGGGTCCTCGAGCACCGCCTCCATGCGGTCCTGGTCGGTGACCATGTAGGGCGAGATGTAGCCCTTGTCGAACTGCATGCCCTCGGTGAACTCGAGGTCCATGCCGAAGGTCTGGCCCTCCTCGACGTTGACCACGCCGTCCTTGCCGACCTTCTCGATCGCGTCGGCGATCACGTCGCCGATCTCCTCGTCGCCGGCGGAGATGGTCGCCACGCGGGCGATCTGGTCCTTGCCGGAGACCTCCTTGGACTGCGTGGCGATGTTCTTGACGACGTCATCGACCGCCGTCTCGATGCCCCGCTTCAGCGCCAGCGGGTTGGCGCCCGCGGCCACGTTCTTGAGGCCCTGGCGAACGATCGCCTGGGCCAGCACGGTGGCCGTGGTGGTGCCGTCGCCGGCCACGTCGTTGGTGGCCGTGGCCACCTCGCGCACCAGCTGGGCTCCCTGGTTCTCGAAGACGTCCTCGACCTCGATCTCGCGAGCGATGGTGACGCCGTCGTTGGTGATGGTGGGCGCGCCGAACTTCTTGTCGAGCACGACGTAGCGCCCCTTCGGGCCGAGCGTCACCTTGACGGCGTTGGCCACCGCGTTGACGCCAGCCTCGAGCGCGTTACGCGCCTCTGAGCTGTACTTCAGTTCCTTGTGAGCCATTGTTCCTCAGCTTCTCCTATGCCTCGACACGGGCGAGGACGTCGGACTCTCGCAACACGAGCAGGTCCTCGCCGTCGACCTTGATCTCGGTCCCGCCGTACTTGCTGTATAGGACCTCGTCGTTCTTCTTGACGTCAAGCGGGACCCGCTTGCCGTCCTCATCGAGCTTGCCGTCGCCGACGGCCAGCACCTTGCCCTTCTGCGGCTTCTCCTTGGCGGTGTCGGGGAGCACGATCCCACTGGCAGTGGTCTGCTCCTCCTCGATCGCCTGCACGATCAGGCGATCGCCCAGGGGCTTGAGCTTCATGTTCTAAAGAACCTCCATCTAGAGAGTGCAACGGGGGGAACCGGCCCGCGGGCGCGATTCCCACCCCTCTTGGCACTCCTGTGGGCAGAGTGCCAACAAAGCACCACCAATATATACGGTCGCGAGCGATTTCAGAAGTCTTTTTGGCAGTCTTGCATGGAGACTGCCAAGCACGGGGGCCCATAATTCCGGGCCTCGGGGCCTTTGAGCGGTCCCGGGAGGGGGGTGTCCACCTCCGCGGGCGCTACTCGCGGAGACGTCAGTTCTGGGCCCCGCCGAAGCCCTTGATGGCCTCGGTGATCCCTCCCGGGTTGTCGATGATCTGGGAGAAGCGGACCACCGTCACGGTGTCCTCGACCGAGACCGTCCGGTCGTAGATCTGTTCGAGGAAGTTGATCAGCTCCTCGTGGCGGCGGAACTCGGGGTTGTCGTGCTTGATGTCGCGGGGCGAGAGATCGCCTAGCTTCATCACCTCGACCTGGTCGATGACCGCTTCGAAGATCCGTTCCCGGGGGGAGTACTGGAAGCCGATCGTGACCAGCACGGCCTGGTTCTTGCGGTACTTGCTGGACTTGTCGCCGAGGCGGATCGTGGCCGTCTTGCGGCCCCGCTTGAGCTCGTCGGCGAAGATCGTCGAGTAGAAGTTCAGCACCTGCATAGCGGCAGCAGGCTATCGGTCTTTGTCCAGGTAAGCGAGGGCGCGGTCGACCATCTGTCTCTCCCCCTCGTAGGTGAGGCTCCGCCGCGCCTCCTCGAGCGGGACCCAGCGGACGTCCTCGACCTCGTCGTCGTGGTCGGCCACGTCGCCCCCCTTGTACTCGAACAGGTAGAAGGCGACGGTCTTGCCGATCGTGCGCCCGTTGCGCCGGTACCAGTAGCGCGACTGGCCCAGCTCGCACACCGGCGAGCCCCACAGCCCGGTCTCCTCGCGTACCTCCCTGGCGGCCGCCTCGATCGGCGTCTCGGACCCGTCCGCGTGGCCCTTCGGGAGGGCGAGCACCCGCGACCCGTCGGAGGCCCGCCGGGTGGGCACGATCACCGCCACCTCGCGCCCCCGCACCATCACGCCCCCGGCGGAGAACTCCCGCCGGCGGGAGGGTGCCTCGCGCCCGGCCGGTCCCGTCCTCTCAGAAGACATACTGCTCCAGGGCGTCGGGGTCGTGGACGACCAGCCGGCCCCGTCCCTGCGAGATCACGCCGGCCCGCTCGAGCACCGCCAGGAAGCGGCTCGCGGACTCCCGCGAGGAGCCGGCCAGCTGGGCGAGATCCGCCTGGGTGGCCGTCACGAGCACGTCCCCGTTGGCCTTCCCGGCGGCGACCTCCTGCCCCACGAGCTGGCTGAGGACCACGGCCACGCGGCTCTGGACGGTCTGGAAGGACTGCCGGGAGAGACGCTCGTTGGTCTGCCGCAGACGGCCGGCGAGGGCCACCACTAGGCGCATCGCGATGCCGGGGTGTTCGCTCATCAGCCGGCGCATGTCGCCGCCGAGGACGCCGACGACGTTCGTCGGCTCGATTGCTTCCACGGTCGCCGAGCGCCGCTCGTCCTCGAACATCGCGAGCTCGCCGAAGATGTCCCCGGGTCCGAAGGTGGCCAGCGTGATCGCCCGACCGTCGCTGTGGCGACGGATCGCACGGGCGTGGCCGTCGCGGACGATGTAACAGGTGTCGCTGTCGTCGCCCTCCCGGAACACGAGCTGGCCGGGGTCGAAGCTCCGCGGCACCGCCACCTCCGCGATCCGCTCCAGGTCACCCCCGTCCAGCGTCTCGAAAGCGGGCACCCTGGCGAGTAGCTCGACGACCTCATCGGTACGCATGTCCCCCATCGCCGCAAGGAGATACCACACCGCTCGGGACCGGCGCTGAACGGCGACCACCGGCGCTATCTTCCCGGCATGGCAGCCGTGCGGCGATTGCGCTCCCTGGGACGGCTCGCGCCGGTTCTGGTTGCCCTGGCCGCCGTCGGGCTGGCGGCGTCGGGGGCGCTGGCCGCGACCGGCACCCAGCATCCCGCCACCCCGACGGTGCAGGCGCTGCTGCGCTCGCGAGAACTGTGGGCCACGATCGACGTCTGCAACGCACCCGACCAGCCGGACACGGTCGGGATCAGGGGCTCGATGCCCGGCGACGGCAAGGCCGCCGACAAGATGTACATGAACTTCTCGCTGGAATACGTCGACGCCGTCAACCAGTGGGCCCCGCTGCCCTCCAGCGACAGCGGTTGGGTGCTCGTCGGGTCCGGGTCCGGGGCCCGTCAGGGCGGCTGGAGCTTCACCCTCAAGCCGCCCCACTCGCGCGGCAAGTTCACGCTCCGGGGCACGGTCGCCTTCCGCTGGATGCGCTCCGCCCACATGTTCGCCCACACCACGCTGCAGACGACCGGCGGACGGCACGTGCTGGCCGGCGCGGACCCGGCGGGGTTCAGCGTCGCCAGGTGCGCCCTGTAGTCAGGCCAGGGCGAACAGGCGGGGGTCGTTGGTGATGATCCCGTCGACTCCCATCGCCGTGAGCTTGGCGATCAGGCGGGCGTCGTCCACCGTCCACACGAACAGCTGGCCCCCGCCCTCGGCGACGCCGCGGACAAGCGCCGGGGTGACCACCCGCCAGTGCGCCATGATCGCGTCGAAGCGGCCCTCGGCGAGCGCCCGACGGGCACGCCGGGGCAGCAGCGCGCGGTAGCCGGTGAGGAGCGCCAGTGCCGGTACGGCGGTGAGCATGTCGGTGGTGTAGTCGCGGCGCACCCGCGGCACCGACCACCCCAGCCGGACCGCCGGTTCGAGCCGGCGGATCAGCCCCAGGCCGTCGGGGAACATGCCGCTGATCAGCGTCCGCTCGATCAGGTCGAACTCCCTCAGCACCTCGAGCACCCGCGGCTCGTACCCGGGCAGCTTGATGTCGACGTCGAGCTCGATCGCGGCGAACTCCGGACGCGCCAGGTGCTCGAGGGCCTCGTGCAGGGTGACCGGGACCCGCGAGTGCATGTCCTCGTAGTCGTGGGCCACGAGCAGCGAGCCGCTGCCGTCGCGGTGCTCGCTGAGGACGTCGAGCTCGATCATGTCGACGTCGTGGCGCAGGGCAGCGTCGAAGCTGGCGAGGGTGTTGCCCGGCTCGATGTGGGCCGCGCCCTTGTGACCCACCCGCCGGGGCCGGCTGCGAAGCTCCCCGCTCATCCGCTGAGGATCAGCCGCCGTGGTCCGGAGTGGAAACCGAGCTCCACCAGCAGCTCCGCCAGCGGGCTGCCCATCGCCGGCTCGCCGTCGATCCGCTCCAGCGAGACGCGTCCCAGCTTGCCGTCGCGAACGGCCTGCGCCAGCGCTTCGAGCGCTGCCCGCAGCGGTCCACCCTGCTCGGCGAAGGCCCCGGCGACGCCGCCGGCGTCGGGCTCGACCAGCGTCAGCAGGCTGCGGCCGCCCCGCTCCAGGTACAGCGCCGGCTCCTCGCCCGCGAGCACCAGGTAGGCGCCGGCCGCCCGCGAGGGCCGTCCCCGCTCGCGCTCCCGCTTGGGCCACGGCAGCGCCGCGCCGTAGGGCTGGGCCGGGTCGGTGGCGGCGATCACGAGCGTGGACTCTCGGGGGTCGTTGGAGCGCAGCCGCTCGACCGCGCCGGGGAGGGCGAACTGGGCCGCGCCCATACCCTCGATGAAGTACCCGCGGCGGCAGACGCCGAGTGTCTCGAGGTTGTTGAACGTGTCATACAGGGACGAGAAGCCGCCACGGACGTTCTCCGCCAGTACCTGCTCGCGCGTGACGATCCCGTAGCGCTCGAGCAGCAGTTCGGCCCGTGCCCGCCGCCGCTCGGCGGCCGCCGCCGGGTCCCCTTCCCCGGCGCCGAAGATCCCGTCGGTCAGAGACCAGCGGCCCTGGACCTGCGACTGGGCCCCGCTGCGCCGGCGCGAGCCGAAGCGCGAGCGGGCCGACATCGGGGCCCGCCCGCCCTGACCGGCGCCACCGCTGGGGCGGGCCGGCTGGGAGCCACGGGCGAGGGTCAGCCGCGGTGCCCGTAGGGGCGCCCACGCGTCGTTCGTCGCCTCGCCGGCCCAGACGAGGTCCCACAACGCCTCCCGCAGGGCCTCGGCGGGGCCGTCGAAGGCGACCAGCAGATCGGAGAAGAAGCACGGCCCGCGCTGCAGGCAGGCGCGAACGCGTTCGTGGTCGACCCCCGCCGGCGGCTGGGGAGAGCCGCTGATGGGCGGCCGTCCGAGCGAGGACGCGTCCTCGCGGAAGTACAGCGCCACGCGCCCGGAGCGGCCGAGCGGCCCCGCTCCCACCCACGCCAGCTCGCCGCTGGCACAGAGCTCGTCCAGCCACGAGGGGGAGTAGGCGCCGGTGCGGCGGGGGATCACGTCGCGCTCCCAGCTCTCGACGGGCAGCGCCAGACCCTGGAGGGGCACCAGCACCTCGCGCAGGCGGTCCACCCCGGCGCCGGCCCGGGCGCGGCGGTCGATCCCCTGCCAGGCCGGCAGGAAGCTCGCCAGCCGCCGCTCGTCGGCGGGCTCGATCTCCTTGCGCAGGGCCGCCAGCGACGCCCGGCGCAGACGACGGAGCACCTCCACGTCACACCACTCGCGCTCACTGCCGCCGGGACGCAGCTCGCCGCGGACGAGCGTCCCGGCGCGCTCCAGCTCCCGCAGCGCCGGACCGGCGTCGACGCCGTAGCGCTCGTGCAGCTCGGCGGTCGTAAACGGGCCGTGGGTACGGGCGTAGCGGGCCACCAGCTGCGTCAGCGCGTCCTCCACCGGCGCCACGAAGGCCTCCGGCAGCCCGCCGGGGGGCGCCGCCCCGAGCGCGTCGCGGTACAGGCCCGCCTCATCGGCGGCGATGTAGCGCTCGCGTCCGGCCAGCCGCAGACGCACCGCTCGGCGCTCCCCCACCAGCTGCCCCAGCAGGGCCGCGGCGTCGACGCCCGCGAACACCCGCTCGCGGGCCTCCTGCTCGTCGAGCTCGCCCACACGACGGAGCACGTCGTGGAGCTCGTCGGAGCCGGTCGCCCGGGTCATCTCGGAGCGGTGCTGGAGGTCGTCCTCGACCCGCTCCAGGGCGCCCGCATCGATCAGCTCGCGCAGCTCCTCCTGGCCGAGCAGCTCGCGCAGCAGGTCGCGGTCCAGCGACAGCACGGCGGCGCGGCGCTCGGCGGTGGGCGTGTCGCCCTCGTACATGTAGCTGGCGACGTAGTCGAACAGCAGCGAGGACGCGAACGGGGAGGCCGTGCGGGTCTCGACCTCCACCAGCGAGACCTCGCGCGAGTGCAGGTCGCGCAAGAGCGCCTGCAGGCCGGGCACGTCGAGGACGTCCCGCAGGCACTCCCGGTAGGTCTCCAGCACGATCGGGAAGTCGCTGTAGCGGCGGGCCACCTCGAGCAGGTTCTGCGCCTTCAGTCGCTGCTGCCACAGCGGCGTGCGCCGTCCCGGGAAGGCACGCGGGATCAGCAGCGCGCGCGAGGCGTTCTCGCGGAAGCGGGCCCCGAACAGGGCCGAGCCGCCCAGCTCATCGGTGACCGCCCGCTCGACCTCCTGCGGATCCAGCAGCAGCAGCTCGGCGGCCGACGGCAGCGACTCGGTCCCGTCGGCGTCGAGGTCGGGCAGGTGCAGGGCGATGCCGTCGTCGGCGGCGATCGCGTCGGCCTCCACGCCGAAGCGCTCGTGCAGGCGAGCCGACAGCGCCAGCGCCCAGGCCGAGTGCACGCGACCGCCGTAGGGGGACAGCACGCACAGGCGCCAATCGCCGATCTCGTCGCGGAAGCGCTCCAGCACGATCGTGCGGTCGCTCGGCAGCACACGCGTGGCCTGCTGCTGCTCGGCGAGGTACTCGAGCAGGTTGCGGGCCGCCCGCTCGTCGAGGTCGTAATCCCGCTCCAGCGTCTGCGCGTCCTCCTCCACGGCCCACCTGGAGAAGGCGCCGATCGCCGCCCCCAGCTCCTTCTCCCGCCCGACCGAGTCCCCCTTCCAGAACGGGACCGCCCCGGGCACCCCGGGGGCGGGCGTGACGACGACGCGGTCGCGACCGACGTCCTCGATGCGCCAGCTCGAGGCACCGAGCAGGAACGTCTGCCCGGCCCTCATCTCGTAGACCATCTCCTCGTCGAGCTCGCCCACCCGGCGTCCGTCGGGGAGCGTGACCATGTACAGGCCCCGGTCGGGGATCGTGCCCGCGTTGGCGACCGCCAGCTGGCGGGCTCCCCGGCGGGCACGGATCGTCCCCGCCAGCCGGTCCCACACGATCCGTGCCCGCAGCTCCCCGAACTCCTGCGAGGGGTAACGCCCGTCGAGCATGTCGAGCACGTTCTCCAGCAGCTCCCGCGAGAGCTCGGCGTAGGAGTGGGTGCGGCGCACCAGCGTGTGCAGGTCGTCGACCGACACGGCACCGTCGCGCGACTCCCCCTCGTCGCGCGACTCCCCCTCGCCGGAGGCGTCCTCGGCCGACACCGCGATCGCCACGATCTGCTGGGCCAGGACGTCGAGCGGGTTGCGGGGCACGACCGTCGGCTCGATCAGCCCTTCGCGCATCCGGCGGGCGACGACCGTGCTCTCGAGCAGGTCGCCGCGGAACTTGGGGAAGATGCGCCCGACGGAGAGCTCGCCGACGCCGTGGCCGGCCCGCCCGATGCGCTGCAGGCCGCGGGCCACCGACTTCGGGGACTCGATCTGCAGCACGAGGTCGACGGCCCCCATGTCGATCCCCAGCTCGAGCGAGCTGGTGGCCACCAGGCACGGCAGCCGGCCGGCCTTCAGCAGCTCCTCGACCTTCGTGCGCTCCTCGCGTGCGAGCGAGCCGTGGTGGGCTCGGGCGATCTCCTGACGGGCCTCGCCGGTCGGGTCGTGGCCGTCCTGGGAGGCTGCCAGCTCGTTCAGCCGCAGCGCCACCCGCTCGGCCGCCCGGCGGTTGTTGACGAAGATGATCGTCGAGTTGTGCTCGCGCACCTGCCGCAGCAGCTCCGGGTAGATGGCGGGCCAGATCGACCGTTCCGGGCTCTCCCACCCCTCCAGCTGGGGCGCGTCGATGCCGGCCCGGTCGGGTCCGGGCCCGCCGTCGAGGTTGCTCATCGACTCCACCGGCACCTCGATGCGCAGGTCCAACGGCTTGCGGACACCCGCGTCGACGATCGTGACCTGCCGCTGGGGGCCGCCGAGGAAGCGGGCGACCTCCTCGAGCGGGTTCTGGGTCGCGCTGAGGCCGATCCGCTGCAGCCCCGGGCCGCCGGCCTGCTGCTCGAGGCGCTCGAGCGTCAGCGCCAGGTGCGAGCCGCGCTTGGTGGCGGCCACCGCGTGGATCTCGTCCACGATCACCGCCTCGGCCCCGGTGAGCATCGTGCGGGCTCGGGAGGTGAGGATCAGGTACAGCGACTCGGGGGTCGTGACGAGGATGTCGGGGGGTTTGCGGGCCATCGCAGCGCGCTCCCGCTGGGGGGTGTCGCCGGTGCGGATTCCGACCCGGATGTGCTCGGCGCCGATCCCCTTCAGGGGCGCCCGCAGGTTGCGCTCGATGTCGTAGGCGAGCGCCTTCAGGGGGCTCACGTAGACAACCCGCACGCCCTCGCCCGGAGCGTGCTCGGCGAGCAGCCGGTCGAGCGCCCACAGGAACGCGGCCAGCGTCTTGCCCGAGCCGGTGGGGGCGCACACGAGCACGTGCTCGCCACGCGCGATCGCCGGCCACGCCTGCTCCTGGGCGGCTGTGGGCGTGCCGAAGGCGCTCTCGAACCAGCGACGGGTGGCGGGGGTGAAGTACTCCAGGGTCATCGAAGGTCCAGGCTATCCGCTACCCCTGGACGCCCCCCGGGGGACGAGCGGTCGCTAGCCTGTGGACGCTCCGCATGGCCCGCCTGCGTCCCCTGATCGCCCTGCTCCTGTTCGCCCCGGTGCTGGCCGCCTGCGGCAGCGCCGCCTCGACCTCGTCCTTCAAAGGGGTGGAACACGAAGTCGCCCAGCGGGTCGCCGACCTACAGAGCGACGCCACCTCCTCGAACCGGGAAAGCATCTGCAAGCACGACCTCGCGGCCGCGATCGTGACCAAGCTCGGCGGCCGGAAGAGCTGCGAAGAAGCCCTCAAACACCAGCTCACCCAGATCGACAGCCTGGAAGCCACGATCGTGTCGGTGAAGGTCGCCGCCGACGGCAAGACCGCCACGGCCAAGGTGAAGAGCACCTACGAAGGCAAATCCCGCGAACGAACCCTCCCACTCGTCAAGGAAGCGGGGGGCTGGAAGATCTCAGGAGCCTAGGCGGGGCGCGCACGGGCGCCGGCTCGGGGGCCCAGGTCGCGGCGCGGGCGGGCGCCGGCTCAGGAGCCTAGGGCCCGGCCGTAGTGGCGCTCGTAGTAGGCGCGGTAGTCGCCCGAGCGGATCGGCTCCCACCACCCTGAGTTCTCGCGGTACCAGGCGACCGTCTGCTCGAGCCCCTCGGCGAAGCGGGTGCGGGCGCGCCAGCCGAGCGCCTCGACCTTGTCCGAGGAGAGGGAGTAGCGGCGGTCGTGACCGGGCCTGTCGGTGACGTGTTCGATCTGCGACTCGGAGGCGCCCGTCAGCTCCACGATCCTGCGGACGACCTCCATGTTGACCTCCTCGTCGGGCCCGCCGGCGTTGTAGACCTCGCCGCCGAGGCCCTGCTCCAGCACCCACCCCACCGCCGCCGCGAAGTCGGTGCTGTGGATCCAGTTGCGTACCTGCTGCCCGTCGCCGTAGACCGGCAGCGGATCCCCGTGGATGGCGTTGAGGATCATCAGCGGGATCAGCTTCTCCGGATACTGGTAGGGGCCGTAGTTGTTCGAGCCGCGGCAGATGGCCACGTCGAGGCCGTAGGTGCGGTGGTAGCTCTGGACGAGCAGGTCGGCACCGGCCTTGGTGGCCGAGTACGGCGACGAGGGTGCCAGCGGGCTCTGCTCGGTGAAGGTCCCCTCCTCGATCGACCCGTAGACCTCGTCGGTGGACACCTGCACGTATCGCAACGAGTGCTCACGGACGGCCTCGAGCAGCACGTAGGTGCCGAGCGCGTGGGTGGCGACGAACGCGTCGGGGCGTGCGATCGAGCGGTCCACGTGTGTCTCGGCGGCGAAGTTGACGATCGCCTGGGCCCCTGACGCGGCCACCGCCGTGGCCACCGCCTCGGGGTCCTCGATCGCCCCGCGCAGGAACTGGAAGCCGGGCTGCTCGCGGATGTCGGTGAGGTTCTCCTCGCGGCCGGCGTAGGTGAGCTTGTCGAGCACCGTGACCTCGTCGCCGTGCTCGAGCAGGCGTTGGCGGGCGAAGGTCGAGCCGATGAAGCCGGCGCCTCCGCAGACGAGCAGTCGCATCAGCGGATCATCCCAGCGCGAGCCGCCAGGTACCCCGCCAGCCCGTCCTCCCAGGGGGGCAGCGGCAGCACGTCGTCGCGTTCGCTCTCGAGCGCGGAGAACGCCGGCCGCGGCGCCGGGCGGGCCATCTCGGCGGTCGTGGCCGGCCTCACCTCGCACTCGACCTCGGCCTGCCGGAAGGCCTCGACGGCGAGCCCGTTCCAGGAGACCTGGCCGGAGCCCGCCAGGTGCACGAGACCGCGCACATCCCGCTCGAGCAGCCCGATCAGCGCCGGTGCCAGGTGTCCCGTCCAGGTGGGCGAGCCGACCTGGTCGGTCACCACCCGCACCTCGCACGGGCCTCCCTGCGCCCGCTGCTCGCCCGCGACACGGAGCATCGTCGCCACGAAGTTGGGACCGCCCGCACCGAACAGCCACGCCGAGCGCACGACCACGTGCTCGCCACCGACCGCCAGCACCTCGTGCTCGCCTGCGAGCTTGCTCTCGCCATAGGCCGAGAGGGGATTGGTGGGGTCCGACTCGCGGTAGGGCCGCGGCCCCCCGGCACCGCCCGGCCCGCGCCCGTCGAAGACGTAGTCGCTGGAGACGTGGACCATCGCCATTCCCGCCTCCTCTGCCGCGCTCGCGAGCAGGCCGGCCCCGGCGGCGTTGACGGCAAGGGCCTGGGCACGGTGGGTCTCCGCCCCATCGACGTCGGTCCAGGCGGCGCAGTTGACGAGCGCCCGGGCCCGGGCGCCCGCGATCGCCTCCGTGACGGCGCGGCCGTCGGACACGTCGAGCTGCTGGCGTGAGAGGGCAACCGGTTCGTGCCCGGCACGCACGGCGGCCGCCACCACGTCCTGGCCGAGCATGCCCCCGGCGCCGGTCACGAGGACCCTCACGGGATCGAGATGTCGGAGCTGTCGCCGACCATGAAGCGGTAGGCGCGGGGCTGGCGCTCGCCGCGGCGGATCGTCACCCCGCGGCCCAGCAGCGAGGACTCCATGCGGCCATCGAGGTTCGACACGGTGCAGCCCTCGAGCAGGATCGAGTGCTCGATCTCGGCCCCGGTGATCGTGCAGCCCTCGCCGATCGCGGTGTACGGGCCGACGTAGCAGTCGCTCAGCCTCGCGCGGGCGCCGATGATCGCCGGGCCCCTGACCGTCGTGCGCTCGAGCCTCGCGCCGGGCTCGATCACGACCCGTCCCTCGACCTGGGAGTCGACCAGCTCGCCCTCGACGCGTTCGACCTGGTTGTCGAGGATCAGGCGGTTGGCCTCGAGCATGTCCTCCAGCCGTCCGGTGTCCTTCCACCAGCCGCGGACGATGTGGGGCTCGACCCGCAGGCCGGCGTCGATGAGTGCCTGGATCGCGTCGGTGATCTCGAGCTCGCCCCGGGGCGAGGGCTCGATCGAGCGGGCCGCCTCGTGGATGGCGGCGGTGAACATGTACACCCCCACCAGCGCGAGGTCGCTGACCGGGCGGGCGGGCTTCTCGACCAGGCGCACCACCGGGCCCACCTCGTCCGAGCCCCCCTCGGCCAGCTCCGCCACCCCGTAGTGCTCGGGGTCGGGGACCGGGGTGAGCAGGATCAGGGCGTCGGGGCGACTTTCGTCGAAGGCGTTCACCAGCTCGGCGATCCCGCCCTGCAGGAGGTTGTCCCCGAGGTACATCACGAACGGGCTCTCGCCCAGGAAGGGCTGGGCCGTGAGCACCGCATGGGCGAGCCCCGCCGGCTCGTCCTGGACGACGTAGGTGAGGCGCACCCCGAAGCGCGAACCGTCGCCGGCGGCCGCTTCGATCTCCGCCCCCGTCTCCGGGGCGATGATGATCGCCACCTCCTCGATGCCGGCTTCGGCCATCGCCTCGATCCCGTAGAACAGCACCGGCTTGTTCGCCACCGGCACCAGCTGCTTGGCGCTGGTGTGGGTTATCGGCCGCAGCCGGGTGCCCCTGCCGCCGGAGAGGATCAGACCCTTCAACGCTTGCATCGGCGCCGAAGCCTAACGGCGGCCCCACGCGGTGCAGCCAAACGGGCAAAGCCCGGCGGGCGGCCCGGGCGCCGCCGTGGCCCCGCCGGGGCCTGGTACACCCCGCCGAGCTTGCGGCGGGGCCTAGTACACCCCGCCGAGCTTGCGGTGGTCCCACGTCGCCCGTCGCAGCTCGCGGAACTCCAGTGCCACCCGCTTGCGCGCCTGCGCGGCCACGACCTCCACGACCTCCTGCGGGAGGTCGGCGGGAGGGGGCTCCCCGCGGGGGGAGGCGTAGCGGGTGAAGATCTCCCGCCCCAGCTCGGCGACGAAGTCGATGCCACGGTGGATCGTGACCTCGCACTCCAATGAGACACCGCGGAGCTCGTGGTAGAGCTCGCCGGCCTCCACCTGTACGGTCGCCCGGGGGTCACGTTCGAGGTTGAGGACCTTCTGCGAGACGCCGTAGGTCCACGACCACAGCCGCGGCCCGGGCTCGCCCTCCGGAGCCTCCCGGAGCACGTACCAGAGCGGCATCAGGTGGGGCCACCCGCGCGGGCCGGCGGAAGCGCAGGTGAGCGTGCGCTCCTGCTCGAGGAAGGCGGCGACCTCGAGGTCGTCCATCCGGATCTGGTCGCGGCGGCTCATGCCGCCGGCGCGGTCGAGCCCGTCGCCTGCTGCTCGGAGATCCAGGCGAGGATCCGCCGGGAGCCCTTGAAGACCTGGCCGTCGGCCGTCTTCAGCGTCGGCAGCTTGGTGTCGCCGGTCAGCTCGCGGAGCTGCTCGCGGGACCCTTTGCGCAGCAGCGGGATCGGGCTGCCGTGCCCGCCGATGACCTTCACGTATTCGATTCCGGCCGCTTCCAGTGCTTCCTGGACGCGGCGGCACGGATGGATGCGCGGGCCGCCTTCATCGCCGTGGCAGACGAACAGCGTCGGGGGTGCCATGCGCCACCTTCCTCTCGCGAGTTGGGATCGACGGGGAGAGCTTAATCCCGCGGCGCCTGAAGCTGCCGCTGCGGTCTACGCGACGGCGGCCGCGGAGCTCGCCTCGCGGACGCGGGCGATGGCGGCCAGGACGGCCTCGCGGGCCTCCTCGGGCTCGATCACGGCGGCGTCGCCGGCTTCCTTGAGGATCTCCCGCGCGAGCCAGTCCACGCCGGCGAAGCTGAGCTCGACGATCACGGCCCCGTCGCGGCATTCGCCCACCACCCGCCTGGCCTCCTGCGCCCAGCGGGCGCGCTCGGGCGAGACCCACACGCGGGCCATCGCCGACGCCGGCACCTCACCGGTTCGCAGCCAGCCATCGACCTCCGCCGCCGGGTCGACCTCGGGGCGGGGCTTGAACTTCTGGCCGGTGACGGTGGCGCTCTTGATGCGATCCAGGCGGAAGTGGCGAACGCCGTCGCGAGCGGGGTCGAAGGAGGCCACGTACCATCCCTCGCGGCCGTTGGTGAGCGCGTACGGCTCGACCAGGCGGCCGGTGAAATCGTCCTCGTTCTCCTTGTAGTACTCGAGCTCGACCATCTTGTGCTGGGCGATCGCCTTCGAGATCAGCCGGGCCACGTCGGAGTCGTCAGCGCCGGTGGGCGCGACCTGCAGGCCCTGGTCCATCGGGTCCTCCCCCAGGGCCGCCACGATCTTCTCGCGGGCGGAGGTGAGCGAGCCCTCGGGGAGGTGCTCGCCGATCAGGTCGATGGCCGCAACCAGCGCCTTGGCCTCGACCGGCAGCAGGCGGGCGGGGCGGTCGAAGTTGTCGCTGTAGGGCTCCGGGTCGACCTCGATCAGGCCGTCGTCGGTGATCTCCGCGTACAAGACGTAGGAGCCGCCGCCGAAGTTCACGACGTTCAGCACGTTGACGTCCTCGCGCAGCTCCTCGTCGCTCAACTGCAGGCGCTCGCGCACCTCGGCGCTCGACACCGGCTCGCCGGCCCGGCCCGCCCGGATCAGGATGCTCGCGAGCGTCACCAGGCGGGCGAAGCGCTCCGGGCGGATGGCGGCTTCGGCCCGGCCGTTCTCGGCCTCGGCCTTCTCCGCGCGGCGCTCGGCGCGGGAGCCCCCGCGGGCGCCGGTGGCGGCGGCCGACCCGTTGCCCTCGCCGGGAGGACGGGCACCGGCGGCGGCCGACGCGAGCGCCCCCTCCTGGTGGCGCGTCTCGAGCAGCTCGAGGCGGCGGTCGAGCTCGTCGACCAGCTCGTCGGGCCCGAGCAGGCGGGCGTTGCCCCCCAGTCCCAGCACCCAGGAGACGATCCCCCGGGGGTTGGAGTAGCTGGTTGCGAACACGGTCTCGCCGTCCTGGTGGCGGATCTCCCCGTAGCGACCGAAGTGGCGTTCGACCTGCCACGCGATCCGCTCGGAGACCTGGATCTCGGCGACGCCCACCTCCTCGCCGAGCTGCCAGTCGGCCCGGTTGGCGTAGGCCCGGGGGTCGAAGTCCGCCGGGCGGCGGAAGTCGTGCTCGGCCTTGGTCGCGTAGGAGACCTTGCCCCGGATCCGGGAGAGCCGGAAGACCCGGATCGCCTTGCGCTCGTGGGAGTACCCCAGCAGGTAGAACTGGCCGCCCTGGAAGATCAGGTGGTAGGGATCCACCTTGCGGGACTCCTGCTCGCCCCGCTCCATCGTGTAGTAGTCGAACAGGATCGTCTTGTTGCGGAAGATCGCCGTCTCGATCTTCGCCAGGCGGGCGGTCAGCTCGTGTCCGCCGGCCGACCCGGTGATCCCCAGCGCGACCGAGCTCTGGTCGGGGGCCCGCAGCGGGCTCGGGCGCCCCCAGGTGATCTGCTGGAGGGCGAGCCTCAGCGGCTCGGCGTAGGCGAATTCGCCGTCGAGCAGGCTGAGGGAGGTCTGCAGCGCGGCCAGCTCCTTGTCGGTGAACTCGATCGCGGGTAGGTGGAAGTTCTCCGGGCGCAGGGAGTAGTTCTCCTGCTCGGCGGCCCCGTCGGACGGGCGCTCGACGGTCAGCTGGATACGCAGCGATTCGAGCTCCGAGCGGTCGGCGTAGAAGCGCCGCGCGAACGCGTCCTCGTTCATCCCGCTGTACCCCTCCACGTCGCGCCGTATCTCCAGGGCCGTAACCGGCCGCCGCTCGGCCATCAGGTAGGAGATCAGCGAGAGCTGACGGATCAGCTTCTCGGTGTCCTTTGCCATCGGCCAAACGATAGAAGCCGGGCCGCGGCGCTGTTAGAGGGAGGCTCGGGCTCCAGCCGCTATTTGCGGCGTTTCAGGCAGCTTGGCGTGTGGAGGTCGCCGGACGGGGCTCGGCGGTGCCCTCCTCGTCCCCCTCGCGGAACGCGAAGTAGGCCCCGGTCCCGATCGCACGGTCATAGGCCGACCAGGTGCTTCCCGGCGAGAGCTCCTTCTCCAGCCTGTCGAAGCTTCCCAGCCGGCCCCCGAGGTTGTCGATCATGTGCACGAGCGTGGCCTCGCGGGTGCACGGCACCACGGGGCTGCCGTGCTCGAGGGTCCCGTGGTGGGAGAGGATGATGTGCCCGATCGCCCACGCGAGGTGCTCGGGGAAGCCCTCGATCCGCTCGATCTCGCGCCGGATCCGGTAGTAGCCCAGGGCGATCTCGCCGTGCAGCCGCCCGAGGTCGGTCAGCTCGATCGTCTGGGTCTGCTCGGAGCTGTAGGCCTCGAGCTTGCCGATGTCGTGGAGCAACCCCCCGGTGACCGCGACGTCCCGGTCGATGCCCGCGAAGGTGGCGCTGATCGCGCTCACCGCCTGGGCCACGCCGAGCGAGTGCTCGAGCAGACCGTGGCGATAGGCCTGGTGGTAGAACTTCGCCGCCGGCGCGACCCGGTAGTCCTGCCAGACGCCGGAGTCCTCGCCCAGGACCCTCCTCAGCAGCTCCCGCAGGTGAGGCTGCTGGATCGTTGCCAGCAGCTCACGGACCTCGGCTTCCATCTGGCCCACGTCTCGCGAGGGCCCGTCGAGCAGCTCTTCCGGATCGAAGCTGCCGGGCTCGGCCACGGACAGTCCCGCGAGGTTGATCTGGGGCCCGAACCGGGGGTGCACGACATAGCGCCCGGAGACCCTCACGGGCTCGCCGGCGCGGGCGAGCACCTCGATCTCCTCGAGCTCCTCCCAGACCATGCACGTGACGGCGCCGGTGCGGTCGCCGAGCTGCAGCCGCAGGTAATCCCCGCCGTCGCGACGGCGGCGGCGCTCGACCTCGCGGATCACGAACACACCGTCCACCTCGGCGCCGTCGGTGAGCTCCTTCAGGGGCACGCAACGAAGGTAAAGAGCGCCGCGGACGGGATTGCCCGGGCAGGACCCCCACACCACCGGTGCCGCGGACGGCCGACGGCGGGCTCACGCCCCCCACCCACGGCTGCTTAGACTCAGTGACCGATGGCCGCAAGAGACCGTTCGTGAGCGAGGGCGCCGTGACAGGCCTGGAGCCACAGGCCCGGGTCGCCGGCCGCCGCGCGGGGGGCGTGCTCCCCGCGCAGCAGCTGCGGGAGGCGCTGGCCGCCGGATGGTTGCAGGCGGACCCGTGGCAGATCCCGGCCTCGTCGGTGCAGCCGGCGAGCATCGACCTGCGGCTGGGGGAGCACGCCTGGGCGTTGCGGTGCAGCTTCCTGCCGGACAGCGACTCGACCGTCGAGGAGAAGATCGAGGACATCGCCTTCGAACGGATCGACCTGCGTGACGGCGCCACCCTGGAGCGCGACCGCCCGTACCTGGTGCCGCTGATCGAGCGGCTCGCGCTGCCGCCGGAGATCCGCGCGAAGGCCAACCCGAAGAGCTCGACCGGGCGCCTGGACGTGTTCACCCGCGTGCTCAGCGACCGCAGCCACCGCTTCGACGAGGTGTCCGCCGGCTACCACGGGACGCTGTACCTCGAGGTCGTTCCGCGCACCTTCGCGATCCGGGTGAGGACCGGCCTGGCGCTCAACCAGGTGCGCCTGATGGATGGGGACGGACGCCTCGACGACGTCCAGGTGCTCGAGCTCAACGAGCGCACGCCGCTGCTGTTCCGCGATTCCCACCCGCTCGCCGGGAGTGAGCTGTCGGTCTCCGAAGGCCTGTTCCTGTCCCTCGACGTGTCGGGCGACGCGGACACGATCGTCGGCTACCGCGCCCGCAAGAACAGCCTGCCGATCGACCTCGTCGGGGTCGAGACGCTGCAGTGGCGCGACTACTGGGAGCCGGTCCACCCCGAGCGCGGCGGGCGGATCGTGCTCGAGCCGGAGATCTTCTACCTGCTGCTCTCGGCCGAGGGCGTGAGCATTCCTCCCACCCACGCCGCCGAGATGCTCGCCTATGACCCCACGGCGGGGGAGCTTCGCACCCACTACGCCGGCTTCTTCGACCCCGGCTTCGGCTACTCGCCGGAGGGGACCACGCACGGCAGCCGCGCCGCCCTGGAGGTGCGAGCCCGTGACGTCTCGTTCATGGTCGAGCACGGCCAGCCGGTGTGTAAGCTCGCCTTCGAGCGCATGACCGAGGAGCCCGACGTGCTCTACGGCAAGGACATCGGCTCCAGCTACCAGGGCCAGCTGACGATGCTCTCCAAGCACTTCCTGCGCGGCGGCCTGACGGACTAGACAGGCGTAAGCTTCGAGGGGAGTGGGCCGAGGGCGGTCTGTCCACGCGCTCTCGGGGAAGCTGATCACGAGCGGGGAGTTGGTCATGAGGAAGATCGGATGGGCGGCCGCGGGCGTGGCGGTCACCGTGACGCTGGTGGCGACGATGGCGGTGATGGCCGGCGGCGCTCAGGCGCGGGAGGTGCCTCGCCCCCATCTCGTCGTCCACCCCAAACGCCTCAAGCCAGGTGAGCAGTTCGAAGTCCAGGGGTCCGGCTTCCAACCGGGAGAAGAAGTCGAAATCGGCGAGTGCGCGACGCGTGGCGAGCAGTTCTTCCCCTTCGCGTGCGACGAAAACGAAGTCGTGGCAACCGTCGGCGCGGACGGGAACTTCGTCGCGTCGATGCACGCCGAAGTCTGCCCCGTCAACGAAGAGACGGGGCGCGCGCGCAAGTCGTGCTGGGTCGGTGTCTTTGGCGGGGAACCCGAAGACAGCTTCTGGCTGCGGCCGGCGGTGGCCGTCACCGTCAAGTAGGCGGCCGCGCGCGTCGGCGACGGCCGTGCTCCCGGCGCCGGTCGAGCCCGCGGCGGCGTGTGGGGGTCGCCGCGCTACGGCTCCAGGCGGTGGGGACCCCGGTACAGGAAGGTGACCTCACGGACGTTGTCCTGGGCCAGCATCTGCATCAGCAGGCGGGTGAGGCCGAAGCCGAGGCCACCGTGGGGAGGGGCGCCGAAGCGGAAGAAGTCGAGGTAGTAGCCGATCGACTCGACGTCGACCTTCTTCTCACGGGCCTGCTCGAGGAGCTTGTCGTGACGGTGCTCGCGCTGGGCCCCGGTGGTGAGCTCGATGCCGCGCCACAGCAGGTCGAAGCTGCGCGTCAGAGACTGGTCGTCGGGGTGTCGCATGTGGTAGAAGGGCCGCACCGTCGTGGGGTAGTCGGTGACGAACGCGAACTCGTGGCCGTCGCGCTCGAGGATCAGCTGCGAGAGCGCCCGCTCGCTCGCCGGATCGAGGTCGTGGCCCTCCCCGGGGGGCTCGTGGCCGGCCTCGCGGAGCAACTGCTTGGCCTGCTCCAGGGTGACCCTCGGGAAGGGAACAGCCGGTGTCGTCAGCTCCGAGCCGAAGGTCTCGCGGATCTCCTCGCCGTGGACCTCGATCGTGTGCGCCAGCACGTGGGCCAGCCAGCGCTCCTCCACGGCCATCACGTCCTCGTGGGAGTCGATCCACGAGATCTCCATGTCCACGCTCGTGAACTCGGTGTCGTGGCGTGAGGTGAAGGAGGGGTTGGCGCGGAACACCGGCCCGATCTCGAACACCTTGCCGAAGCCGGCCGCCATCGCCATCTGCTTGTAGAACTGGGGCGACTGGGCGAGGTAGGCGTTGCGTTCGAAGTAGTCGACCCGGAACAGCTCGGCGCCCGACTCGCTGGCGGATCCCATCAGCTTCGGGGAGTGCAGCTCGATGAAGCCGTGCTCGCGCCAGAACGAGCGCATCGCATGCTCGACCGTGGTCTGGACCTCGAAGATCAGGCGACGGTCGGGACGGCGCAGGTCCAGGTAACGCCAGTCCATGCGCTTGTCGAGGCTCGACTCGGCTGTTATCGGGAGCTCCGGTTCGGCGGGCGACTCGACGTGGAGGTCCTGCAGGCGCACCTCCAGGCCGCCGAGCTTGACCCGCTCGTCAGCCACCACCTCGCCGGTGATGGTGACGGCCGACTCCGCGCTCAGACCGGAGATCAGGCGGTTGAGCTCGGTGGGCGGGTCCTGGTGGGGGAGCACGACCTGGGCGAGGCCCGTTTCGTCGCGCACGATCACGAACTGGACCCGCTTCTGGTCCCGGACGGCCTGGACCCAGCCGCGGAGCTCCACCTGTTCGCCCACCCTCCCGGGGAGCTTCGAGATCGGCGTTCGCTGCACGTCGGCGCGGACCCTACCCGAGCGCTGCCGCTCCGAGCCCCGAGGCTCAGGCGTCCTCGTCGGCGAGCTCGACCTCGACCGCCAGCTCCTCGCCCGCTCGGGCCTCCAGCTGCTCGATGGTGCCCGCCGCGATCAGGTCCTCCCGCCCCAGCTCGAACGCGGCGAGCTGTGGCTCGGGCAACGTGACCTCGACCCGCCGCACCGGAGCGCGCATCGGACGGCGGGCCTGCGACTTGGCCTTGCGCACTTCGCGCAGCACCTCGGCGGCGAGCTCGAGGGCGAGCTCCTCGCGGGCGGCCTCCGGGCGGCCACCCCCGACCGCGCGGGCGTCGGCCAGCAGCTGCTCGGAGGTCGGCCAGGAGGCCTGGTGGACCGAGCCGTCCTGCCACCAGGACCAGACCTCCTCGGCCACGAACGGCAGGAACGGCGCGAACAGGCGCTGGAAGGTCGACAGCGACAGCCGCAGGGCGAGGCTGACGGGCCCGCTGACGGCTGGATCGGGGTCGTAGCGCCGGCCCTTGACGAGCTCCAGGTAGAAGTCGCAGTACCACCAGAAGAAGGTCTCGGTGCGCTCCAACGCACGGGCGTAGTCGTAGTCCTCGAAGCTCGCCGTGGACTGCCCGACGACCCCCGCCAGACGGGCGATCATGGCGCGGTCGAGGGGGCTCGCGAGATCGTCGCCCGCCGGCGGCAGCTCGGCGAGGGCGAACTTCGAGGCGTTCAGGAGCTTGACCGCCAGGCGACGGCCGACCTTCATCTGCTGGGGATCGAAGGCGGTGTCGGTCCCCGGGCGCCCGCTCACCGCCCAGTAGCGGACGGCGTCGGCGCCGTGCTCGTCGAGCAGGTGCATCGGCGTGACCACGTTGCCCTTGGACTTCGACATCTTCTTGCGGTCCGGATCGAGCACCCAGCCCGAGATGGCGGCGTCGCTCCAGGGCAGCTCGTGCTCGTCGAGCTCGCTGCGCAGCACCGTGGTGAACAGCCAGGTTCTGATGATGTCGTGGGCCTGGGGGCGGACGTCGAACGGGAACACCTTCTCGAACAGCTCCCCGTCGACGCCGGCCTGGCCGGCGATCTGGGGCGTCAGCGAGGAGGTCGCCCAGGTGTCCATCACGTCGGGGTCGCCGGCGAAGCCCCCCGGCCGGCCCCGCTGGTCGGGCTCGTAGCCCGCGGGCACGTCGGTGGAGGGGTCCACCGGCAGCTGCCGCTCGTCCGGCAGCAGGCGGCGCTCGTGAAGCACCTCTCCGTGGCTGTCGAGCTCGTACCAGACTGGGAACGGCACCCCGAAGAACCGCTGGCGGCTCACGCACCAGTCGCCCGTCAGGCCGTTGATCCAATCCTCGTAGCGGGCCCGCATGTAAGGGGGGTGCCAGTGCAGCTCGCGGCCCCGCGCGATCAGCTCCTCGCGGTGCTCGAGCGTGCGGATGAACCACTGGCGGCTGGTGATGATCTCGACGGGACGCTCCCCCTTCTCGAAGAACTTCACCGCCCGGGTCACGGGCCGGGGCTCACCGACCAGCTCGCCTGCCTGCCCGAGGAGCTCGAGGATCCGTTTGCGGGCCTGGTTCACGGTCAGCCCAGCGAGCTCTGAGTACGCCTCCCGGGCCGCCGCCGGGTCGTTGGACTCCCAGCCCTCCTGCCCCCACGGAACCTCGGTCAGGCGCCCGTCGGCGCCCAGCACCGAGCGCACCGGCAGCGACAGCTCGCGCCACCACATCACGTCGGTGAGGTCGCCGAAGGTGCACACCATCACCAACCCCGTGCCCTTGTCCTTCTCCACCAGCGGGTGGGTGCGGACCGGCACCCGGGTCCCGAACAGGGGCGTCAGCGCGTCCTTGCCCACCAGCTCCCGGTGGCGCTCGTCGTCGGGGTGGGCCAGCAGCGCCACGCAGGCCGGGATCAGCTCGGCCCTGGTGGTCTCGATCACCGCCTCGCCGCCGTCCACCGGGTGAAAGCGCACGCCGTTCATCGTGCCGGGACGCTCACGGTCCTCGAGCTCGGCCTGGGCGACCGCGGTCTGGAAGTCCACGTCCCACAGCGTCGGCGCCTGCAGCTGGTAGGCCTCGCCGCGGCTCAGCAGGCCGAGGAACGAGCGCTGGGAGATGAGCTGGGCGAGCCGGCCGATGGTGGTGTAGGTCATCTCCCAGTCCACCGACAGCCCGAGCGAGCGCCACAGCGCCTCGAACGCGCGCTCGTCCTCCTCGGTCAGCCGCAGGCACAGCTCCACGAAGTTGGGTCTCGAGATCGCCACCGGCTCGCGGTCGGAGGGCTCGGCCGGCGGCTCGAAGCCGGCGTCGTAGGGGATCGAAGGGTCGCAGCGGACGCCGTAGTGGTTCTGCACGCGACGCTCGGTGGGGAGCCCGTTGTCGTCCCACCCCATCGGGTAGAAGACCTCCCGGCCGCGCATTCGCATGAAGCGGGCCATCGCGTCGGTGTGGGTGTAGGAGAACACGTGACCGACGTGGAGCGAGCCGCTCACGGTCGGTGGAGGGGTGTCGATCGAGTACACCTGCTCACGCGGGGCGGTGCGGTCGAAGCGATAGGTGCCGGACTCGTCCCAGACCGCGCTCCACTTCGCCTCGAGGCCCTCGAGCGTGGGCCGCTCGGGCACCCCCGGCGCGGGTGCGGTGGGGGCGGATGGTCGTGGGGGCTCCAACCCTGCGATCGTATCGAGCAGCGTCGGCCGTGGAGGCGTTCTCGGTCCGGCCTCGAAAACAACCGTGTGAGCTCGCCGATCCGTGGCTTTCTCCGCTTCTTCCAGCGATCGCTCCTCGAGGTGCAGCCGCCCCCTCCGGGCCACGCCGCCCCGGGGCCCCTGCGGGACCCCCTGCAGGCCGACTCCGCCGGCCGCGAGCGGATCGTCCCCGACAGCCGTGCCGCTCGGGGCGAGCAGACCGTCGCCGCCGCTACCGTCCAACCAGAGGAGCCGATGAGCACCGAGGGCAGCTACGTGAGCGATTACCTGGCCCGGCTGGCCAGCGGCGAGCCGCCGATCGCCAGTGTCGTGGCTCCGGTCGTGGCGGCCGCCGCGGCGTCACCCGCGGCGCCGAGCGCGCCACCCGTTGCGCCGAGCACGCCCGCCCCGGCGACGGCGCCTGCGCGGACTCCCGCCACGGTCGCGCCCGCGGCTGCTGCTGCCGCGACCACCCCAACGGCACCGCCGCCCCCCACCCCGGCCCCCGCCGGTCGGGTCTCCGGCAACGGCCACGGGACCGCGACGCGCGACCGGGGTCCCGCCGACCCCGCGCAGACCAAGCCACCAACGTCGCCGCGGGCGTCGGCGAGCGGGCCGCAGGCACGCAGCCGCTCGGCGGTCGAGAGGACGCTCGCCAGAGCCGGCTTCAGCGACGCCTTCGCCGGCGAGCTGATCGACACCGCACTCGCCCACGAGCTCGCCCTGGCGCCCCGGATGGGCATGGTCCCGGCCGTGCGGGCCGCGCTGGCCCAGCGGATCCCCGCGGCGCGGCCGCTGCCCGCCGCCGGCTGCTCGATCGCCGTGGTCGGCGCGGGAGGATCCGGCAAGACGACCTGCTGCGCCGCGCTGCTCGGCGCCTACCGCGAGCACAGCACGCTGCAGGCGCGCTTCGCCACGATCGTAGTTGGGGACCGGGAGACGGCGCTGCAGCTGATCATGAGCCCGCAGATGCTCGAGCCCCAGCCCGCCGACAGCGCCCGCGTGCGGCGCGAGCTGCGTTCGGCGAGCAGCGACGGCGTGCTCATCATCGACACTCCCCGCCTGTCACCGTCCGAGCCCGGAGCGATCCGCGAGCTCGGCCGTCAGCTCGGCGAGTTCGAGCCCGACCGCGTCGTGGTCGCGTTGCCGGTGACGCTCGGCGGGGTCGCGGCCGAACAGCTGCTGGCCTCGCTGGAGCCGATCGGACCGGCCGGATTGGCGCTCACCCACCGCGACGAGACCGACCAGCTCGGAGTCGGGATCGAGCTGGCCTGCCGCTTCGGGCTGGCGCCGGAGCTGATGCTCGAGCACTCACCGGCCGGGGGCTGGCGCCTCCAGCGCCTCGACCCGGCCGAGCTGGCCGCGCGGGTTCTGCGCTGAGCGGCATCAGAAATGACCGCCTGTACATCCACGCCGATTTGTTCATAATCATTTAAGTGCTGATCCTTACGCGTCGTCCCGGAGAGCGCGTCGTGATCGGCGAAGACATCTTCGTGTCCGTGATGAGCGTGAGCGGGCACAGCGTCAGGCTCGGCATCGAAGCGCCGGGCGGCATCCCGATCTACCGCGAGGAGATCTGGCACGCCGTCCGCGACGAGAACCGCGCCGCCGCTGCCGGCGACGGCACCGACGCGGTCTCCTCGCAACCCGGCCAGCCGGGGAGCGAGGACGAGCCCAAGGGCTCCTAGAGGCCCGGGCCCCGGGCCGAGCCGGGGACCCACTGCTGGACAGACCCGGGCCTTCTCCCGCTGACCGGCGTCCCCCAACGCCGCCGTTCTGTTCCTCGGCAGGCCCCCGAACGGCAGGCAGGCACCCGTGTTGCCCGTCGCGCAGTCGTTCACCGATTTGCAGGTTGTCACGGATGATCGTGCAGTGGGCGAATTCCGTCGAGGCGAATTCGGGCAGTTTCCCGTGCTTGCCTTTGTAGGGATTAACCGGGCGGCGCTAGGCGAGCTCGACCAGCGGGAAGGCGCGGTTGCGCCTCGCCGGGACGAGGAAGTTCTGGCGCCGCGTGGCGGTCAGGAAGCGCTCGAGTCCCTGATTGTGCGGCGACACGCCGTAGCGTTCGACGAGGTCGGGGGAGGCTTGGTTGCGGCGCATGGTGGCGAAGAAGTCGGCGGTGGGGACGAAGATGCTGAAGTTGAGCTTCGGCTGGGAGGAGCCGCCGGGGACGTCGAGCGCGTCGTAGCCGGGACCGTCCATGCGGATGTGCATCGGGGTGCGGTCGGGTGCCCGGCTGGAGCGCTGCAGGGCGGGTGTGTGACCGAGGTGGGGCTGACCGTCGAAGTTGGAACCCCCTTCGGCTTCGCGCTGCGCCTGTTCGGTGCCGGTCGCGAGGTTGGGGATGAACGCCGGGCCGCCGCCGTTGGTGAACTGGTCGGCGTTGCCCGGCCGCGGCGGGGGCTCGGCGCTGAACATCTCCGAGACGCGCTGCACGTACGTTTCGGTCGGCTTTTCGTAGAACTGTTCGAGGTCCATGATCACGTGCGAGAGGTGCATGATCGAGCCATGGCTGAAGTAGTCGTGCCCGCGCGCGGTGGTGAGCGAGGCCGAGCGGTCGCCGAGGAAGGTCGTGATTCGTGGCGGTCCGCTGCTGCCCGACTGCTGGGAGGCGAACCCCATCCACATCGGCGACTGCGGGTTCATGTCGGTCGCGTAGGCCAGTTCGTGTTCTTCGGCGAGCTTGCGCGGCAGCCCCTGCTGGACGAACATCAACCGCCGCGAGGTGACGTTCAGCAGCGAGCCGAGCCCGGATTCGCCGGCGTCGGAGCCCGCGAGGGTCGAGCTTTCGCCGGCGAACCACGCGAGCACTTCGTCGAGGATTTCCGTGGAATCGCTCCGCAGCGCCAGCACGAGATCGTTGGACTCGATCTGGACTGGGACTTCGAAGCGCTCCTTGGTGACACCCGGGTTCTGCGGGGACACGTCGGTCGGTCCCGGCACCGCCTCCTCGAGTGCGAACCGTTCCGGTTCCGCCGCGAGTCGCGGAATGTGTGAGGAGACGAGCGCCCCGCCCATCCCTCCAGGGAGACGTTCGAAGTATGGGATCCCATAGGCGATGATCGGGATCACCCCGGTGGGGCCGAAGGGGTACTTCTGCTCGATCGTCGCCAGCGCGTCGGCGAGCGTCGCCTGATCGGACAGCGACGGCGACCTGGTCAGGGTGAAGGTCGCGAACATCGTGTAAACGGGGGCGAAGCGGAAGCGAGTGCCTTCCAGCCGCACCGCATGAGCAATGTATTTTTCGATCTGGTACTGAATTTCCGGTAGCGACGAACTCCGTGCGCTCGCACGCTCGGGTGATAAGGCCAGCAGCTCGAGCGAGCCGAGCGTCGAGGCCGCCAGTCCGAGCCCGGCGGCACGCTTCAACAGCGAGCGCCTCGTCAGCTCGCCCACGGGCACTCCGAACCCATTCCCGCCTCCCTGTGACCCCTCAATCACGGCAGGCAGTTTAGGTCACGACCGCGAGTCCGCGCAACCGAGAGCCCGCGCCAGCTCGGTGAAACGCTCCCCTCGCTGTTCGAAGTCGCGGTAGCGGTCGAAGCTCGGCGCCGCCGGTGAGAGCAGCACGACCGTTCCGTCCCCGGAGAGCTCGCGGGCGACGGCGACGGCCTCCCGCAGGTCGCCGGCCCGCACCACCCGCTCCGGCGCCACCCCGGCCGCCAGGGCAGCAGCGACGATCCGGCCTCCGGTGCTCGGAACCCCGATCAGGGCGGCGCCCGCACGCGCGACGGCCGCCCCCAGCTCGGCGTAGTCCTGCCCGCGGTCCTGTCCACCCGCGATCAGCACCAGCTCCCGGCCCGGGAAGCTCGCGAGCGCCGCGATCGTGGACTCGGGTGTGGTCGAGATCGAGTCGTTCACCCACAGGATCCCCTCGCCTTCGTCCACCACCTGCAGGCGGTGGGCCAGCGGCCGGAAGCCCTCGAGTGCGCTCGGGAGCGACGGCTGGATGCCCAGCTGCTCCAGGGCCGTGAGGACGGCGCACAGGTTCAACGCGTTGTGTTCTCCCGCCAGCGGCAGCTGGTCGGGCGCGAGCACGCGGCGGCCGGCTCGGCTGACACCGTCGGGCCCCGCGTCCCAGCCGTCGGGATCGCCGTAGCGGACCACACGAGCGCGGGTGGCGGCGCCGGTCAGCAGCGGCTCGCGCGCGTTCAGCACCGCCAGGCGTACCTGCGGGAGCGTAAGCAGGCGCAGCTTCTCTCGCCGGTAGGCGTCCTCCGACCCGTGCCAGTCGGTGTGCTCCCTGTAGAGGTTGGTCATGACCACCGTCTCGGGACCCGCCTCGAGATCGGCGATCTGGTAGCTGGAGAGCTCGAGCACGGTCAGCTGGACGGGCGCTGCGTCGAGCAGCTCCAGGGCCGGCACGCCGATGTTCCCCGCCAGCGCCACGGTCGTGCCGGCGGCGGCGGCGAGGTGGGCGGTGAGGGCGGCGGTGGTGCTCTTGCCCTTGGTGCCGGTCACCGCGAGGACCCCCTCGGGTCCGTGCTCGGCCAGCCACAGCCCGGTGGGGGTGGCGATCGGGACCCCGGCGTCCCCGAGGCGCGCCAGCGCCGGTTTGTGGATCGAGGCGCCGGGCGAGCGGATCACCGCCCCGCAGGCGCCCAGAGCCGCCTCGGCCGCCTCGGGCCCGACCACCTCCAGGGCGTCCACGCCGAGCAGCGAGCGGACCTGCTCGGCCGGCGGCGGATCGTCGAAGGCCGCCACCACGATCTCGGCGGCGGGCAGGTGCCGTGCCACCGCGCGGGCGAAGGAGCCGATCTCGCGGCCCGCCCCCCACACGCCCAGGCGCCTGCCTTCAAGCTCCGAGAAGCGCACGCACGTCTGCCATCAGGGCCTCGGGCACCTCGTGGTCGTCGCTCAGCTCGAGCACCCGTGCGGGGTCCCCCTCGTGCCCGTCGTGTCGGGGGAGGACCTCCGCGACCAGCCGCCGCAGGACCCGGTGCCCGCTCCAGCGCTCCTGGCCCGCCAGCAGCCTGATCGCCGCCAGGCTCTCCTGCTCCTCCCCGACGCACTCGAACGGCTTGTGCCCGCCGCTGGCGCACAGCAGCGCGAAGCCCTCGAACTGATGCTCCTCGTCGAGCAGGTCGCGGCCGAAGATCCCCCGCATCCGCTGGGGGTCGCTGAAGGGCGCCAGCGCGAGGAACACGAACCGGCACTTGGGGCACTCACAGCACCAGGAGGCCCCCCGCAGCTGCGGGTCCAGCCGGAAGATCGTGTTGCAGCTGGTGAAGGCGTCGTGGTAGGCGTCGAGGCGCGCGAAGGCGCGGGCGATCGCCAACTCGGAGGCGGGGCGGAGCACCGAGAAGCTCCCAACGGGTGCGTCGAGCTCCTCCAGCGCGTCGTCGAGCAGCCGCTCCACCCGCAGGCTCTTGCTGAACTGGTGGTTGACCTCGACGCCGTCCCAGCTCAGGTTCCCGGACGAGGCCGAACGCTCGTTGGCCATCGCGACGGCGTCATAGCCGTTCAGGGACGCGCACAGGAGCGCCGCGGCGGTCACGATCGCGGTCACGGGTACGTGGCCGTTGAGGGCGCCGGACTCGTTCAGGCGTGCCAGCTCGGGGTCGAGCGTCCGCCGCGCCACGAGCCACGGCAGCCCGGCGGCCGCGACGGTGCGGGCGATCGGGGGAGCGTCCCCGATCGAGAACAGCGCTGTCGGGAGGCCCGAGCGACGGACGATCTCGATCGCCACCGCGGAGTCCTTGCCTCCCCCCACCGGCACCAGCACCCGCTCGGGCTCGGCGCCCGCGCGCCCCGGCCGGGGCGCCCCGCCGGCAGGCGGTGGGCCCGTAGCGGCGGGCGAGAAGCGCGGGCGGGGCAGGTGGGCGAGGCGGTTGGTGTAGGCGAACTCGCCGAGGCCCTCCGAGTACAGCGCCTCCAACAGGGCTGCAACCGCGGGCGGGGGCGGGCGGCCGTCGAACTGGACCCGCGGGGGCGCCGCCAGCTTGAAGTAGCTGACACCGGCGACCCAGTGCAGCAGCGACAGCAGGCCCCCCGCCCGCGCGCGCTCGCGCTCCCCGAGGGGATGGGGGACCGGCAGCTGGAAGCGCTCCTCGAAGGACAGCTCGTCGTCCAGCCCGTAGCGGAGCGTGACCAGACCGTCCCCGCCGAGCTCGCGATCCTGGAAGCAGAACGTCTCGAACGCGGTGGGGTCGAACAGCAGCGGTGTCCGACTGGCATCGGCTGCCACGGCAAGAGCGTAGCCGCCCGCCCCGCGACGCTCTCGGACCCGCGGGCGCGATCGGGGCTCAGCCGGCGAAGGGCGCCACCGGCTCCGCCTCGGCGGAGCGCAGCGCTGCGTCCTGCGCGACGCGACCGCCGGGATAGCGCAGGAACGTGACCACGAAGCAGACCGCCAGCACGGCGGCCATCACCTCGAAGACCGTGCCGGTCGAGTGCGCGGTGGCGAGCCGGATCGCGTGGAGCGTCGGAGAGTTGCCGCCCGCGACGGTCCCGGTGCTGCTGGAGCCGATCTGCGAGGCGATGTGATCGGCGCGCGGCCCGGGTACCCCGCGTGCGCGGAGCGCATGCGCCACGTTGGTCTTGTCACGATCGATCAGGATCGCCCCGAGGATGGCGAGGCCGAGGCTGGCGCCGAAGTTCCTGACCGTCTGGGTGATCCCCGTGACCTCGCTGTAGTTGGAGCTGGGGGCCCGGTTGACCGCGTCGGTGCTGGCGGGCCCGAGCATCAGCCCGATGCCGCCTCCCGCGATCAGGATCGGCCACATCTGCTTGTGCAACGACAGATCGGGGAGTCGCTTGGCGAGCAGGTAGAAGCCGACGGCCGACATCGCGCTGCCGATCACGACCGCCGGGCGGGCGCCGCGGCGATCGAGGATGCGCCCGCCGACCTGCGACAGGATCACGAAGCCGATGAAGAAATACAGCAGGTAGACCCCCGCTTCGGAGGCGTCCTTGCCGAGCGACACCTGGGCGTAGACGCTGGCGAAGAAGAAGTAGGGGACGAACACGAACGACATCAGCAGCAGCGCCACGTTGTCGATCCGGAAGTTGCGGTCGATAAAGATCCTCAGTCGCAGCAGCGGCACATCCACCCGCAGCTCCCACAGCACGAACACGACCATCGCCAGGACCCCGACGATCAGGCACGCCCACGTCGCCGGCGAGCTCCATCCCCACACGCTCGACTCCTGCAGGCCGAGCACGATCAGGCCCATCGAAAGGCAGATCAGGACCGTGCCGCGGACGTCCAGCTTCGAGGGGCGCATCTCGTTCTCCGGCTTGGAGATCCGGATCAGCACCAGCGCGATGATCGCCACCGGGATATTGACCCAGAAGATCGCCCGCCAGGTCCACTGTGTGAGGAAGCCCCCCGCGATCGGGCCGATCGCGGTCAGCCCGCCGGTGATGCCGAAGAAGATCGCCATCGCCCGGCCCCGCTGGTCGACCGGGAAGGTGGCCACCACGATCGCCACCGAGGCCGGGAACATCAGCGCCGCGCCCGCGCCCTGGACGACGCGAAAGACGATCAGCCACGCTTCGGCGATCGATCCTTTCGGCGTCAGCCCGCAGCACGCGGACGCGAGGGCGAACACGATCACGCCGACGACCACCATCCGCCGCCGCCCGAGCACGTCGCCGAGACGGCCCCCGAACGCGAACAGCGCCGACAGCGACAGCAGGTAGCCGTTGATCACCCACTGCGCCCCGGCGCTCGAGATCCCCAGCTCGCGCTGTACCTTCGGGATCGCGATCGCGACGATCGTCTGGTCGATGAACGTCATCGCGACGGCGAACACCATCGCCGCCAGAACCAGGTTCCTCGACTCCGACGTCGTCCCCTGGGCGGACACGGCCGGCGCTAGTCGTTGGCCGTCAGCAGCTCGAGCAGCTCAGCGAAGCGCGCCCGCGACAGCTCGCGGCGCGTGGGCAGGTGTTCGCTCGGCACCCCGTCCGGGGGCGGGGAGTAGGAGGCCAGCACGTGGCGGGCGACCGACTGGCGGTGGACCTCGTCGGGGCCGTCGTAGATGCGGGCGGCGCGGGCGAAGCGGTACATCTGCTCGAGCGGCAGGTCGGTGGAGTAGCCGAGCGAGCCGTGGACCTGGAGCGCGCGGTCGACCACGTCGTGGAGCACGCGGGCGCCGAAGAACTTGATCATCGCCACCTCGGTGCGGGCGGCACTGGCGCCCTCCGTGTCCATCACCCAGGCCGCGTGGAGGGTCATCAGCCGTGCGGCCTGCATCTCGGCGGCGCTGTCGGCGACCCAGTTCTGCACCGTCTGCTTGTCGGCCAGCACGGACCCGTGGGCGTAGCGGTAGGTGGCGCGCTCGCACATCATGTCGAACGCCCGGCGGGCCACCCCGAGCCAGCGCATGCAGTGGTGGATGCGCCCCGGCACGAGCCGGTGCTGGGCGATGATGAAGCCCTCGCCCGGCTTCCCCAGCAGCGCCTCGGCGGGAACGTGGACGTCCTCGTAGACCACTTCGGAGTGGCCTCCGTAGGAGCCGAACGCCTCCCACGGATGCTCCATCGTGGGAACGTCGCGGACGATGGTGACGCCCGGGGTGTCGACCGGGACGACGAACATCGAGGCCCGCTGGGAGGGACGGGCGTCCGGGTCGGTGACGGCCATCACGACCAGGAAGTCGGCGATCGAGCCGTTGGAGGTGAACCACTTGCGCCCGTCGATCACCCAGCCGTCGCCGTCGGCGACGGCCCGGGTGCGCAGCTGCGTGGGGTCCGACCCGGCGCTGTCGGGCTCGGTCATGCTGAAGGCGCTGCGCAGGTCGCCCGCCAGCAGGGGATGCAGCCAGCGATCCTTCTGCTCCTCGGTCCCGGCGAGGGCGAGGATCTCCGAGTTGCCGGAGTCGGGCGCCGCGTTGCCGAACGCGAGCGGCGCGATCGGAGAGGTGCCGAGGATCTCGTGCATCAGTCCCAGAGGGACCTGGCCCAGCCCCTGGCCGCCGAGCTCGGGAGGCAGGTGAGCGGCCCACAGCCCGCGCTGCTTGACCTCGGCCTGCAGCGGCTCGAGCGCGCGGGCGAGCCCGTCGATGCCCAGCTCAGGCCAGATCGCCTCGAGCGGCCAGATCTCCTCGCGCACGAACGAGGCCATCCAGTCGAGCTGTTCCTGGAACTCGGGATCGGTGTGGAAGTCCCAGGCCATCGCGCGAGCAAGCTTAGTGCTAAGAAGCCAGAGCAGCGGTGACCCCACGACAGAAAGGCCTGGTCCCCAGATGAGCACAAACGGAGAGCTCGTGAGCGGGGTGGACTTCGTGCCCGTGCCGACCCACGACCTCGAGCGGGCGGTGGAGTTCTACGGCAACACGCTCGGGCTCAGGCGGTCGGTGTATATGCCCGACCGCAACTTCGCCGAGTTCGAGACCGGCAACCTGACGTTGAGCGTCATCCACGCGGAGAAAATGGGCCTCCAGCACCAGGTCTCGTGGAACGCGATCGCGCTGCACGTCGACGACGTCGAGGACGCCCGCAGGACGCTCGAGGAGCGGGGCGTGACCTTCAACGGCGAGACCCTCGACACGAGCGTCTGCCACATGGCCTTCTTCAGCGACCCCGACGGGAACGCGCTGATGCTCCACCACCGCTACGCCCCGCGGGTGACCGAGGGTTAGCCCGGCGTCGGCGGGGGCGGACACGGGCACGGCCGACACGGACACCGGGGAGGGGAGCGCGATGGCAGGGGCGGGAAGGCTCGAGCTGACGCTGCTGCCCGGCGCGCGCGAGCTGCTCGCCCTGCACGAGCGCGCGCTGCCCCAGCGGGACGACCTCTGCGGCGCCTTCTGCGGCTCGCTCGCGCTGGGCGCGGCGGGCCTCGCCGAACGTGACGGCGAGCCCCTCGACCAGGACGCGGTGGCGGTGGCGGCGGGGAGCGTGATCGCCACCGCCCACGGCTCTCTCCCCCACGGCGAAACCGGTCGGCGCGACTACCGCCTCTCGATCCCGGCGATCGAGGATGCGGCCGTTTCGGGAACGACCGCCGCCGGTGTGCAACGGGCGATCGAAACGCTCTCGAACGGACGCCTGGCAGCGCTCCCGCTCGCCGGACCGTGGAGCGCGCCCACGCTCGACGGTCTGTTCGAGCGGCTCGCCGCCTACGAGCAGCCGGTGACGCTGATCGCCAACCTCGCCACCCATCACCTGTGGGGCTCGCGGCCGAGCGTGAGCAGCCTGCTCGACTACCTGCTCGACGGCACCCTGGAGGGTCCCGAGCCGGACTGGCGGGTGGGGCACTTCGTGACGGTCGTCGGGCGTGTCACCGGGCCCCGCGGGAACCTCTACGCGATCGCCGACACCTACCCCGCCCTCGGCGACCGGGGCGTGCACCTGCAGCCCGGTGAGCGACTGGCCGCGGCGCTGGAGCGGCGGGACATGCCCGAGGGTGGGATGCTCGCGGTCGTGTTGGCGGACGACGCCGAGAGGACGAGGGAGGTCGTGGCCTCGCTGGGCCTGCGGGAGACGATCTGGGACAACGGCACGGTGGTGGCGACGTGAACGACATCGAGCTCGTCACGCTGGTGTGCTGCGACCTCGCCGGCATTGTGCGGGGCCGCTCACTCCCGTCCGGTGAGCTCGAGGGGCAGATGGCCCGGGGGGTCGGCTGGGTGCCCGCCGACCACGCCCTCACCGCGCTCGGGCCGCTGGTGGAGCCGAACCCGTTCGGGTCCAGTGGCGATCTGCGGCTGCTCCCCGACGGGGCCACCCACGTTCGCCTGGAGCGCCACGAGGACGACGAGGACCCCTTCGAGTTGCTGCTCTGCGACATCGTCGAGATCGACGGACTTCCCTGGGAGGGCTGCCCGAGGCGATTCCTACGCGAGGCGCTGGATGCGCTCGCGCGTGAGCTGGGGGCGCGGCTGCGGGCCAGCTTCGAGCACGAGTTCGTGCTGCACGAGGAGGGGCAGCCGGGGCTCCCGTTCTCGCTCGAGGCCCAGCGACGGGTGAGCCCGTTCCCGGTTCGGGTGATGGGCGCGTTGCGAGAGGCGGGCATCGAGCCCGAGCGTTTTTTGGCGGAGTTCTCCGCGCACCAGTTCGAGATCCCGATGGCGGCGGCGGACGGCCTCGTGGCGGCCGACCGTGCCGTGATCCTGAGGGAGGTGGTGCGGGAGGTGGCGCGCCGGGAAGGACGCCGGGCGAGCTTCCTGCCGCTGCTCGGAGCGACCGACGCCGGCAGCGGCGTGCACATCCACCTCAACCTGATCGGGGAGCAGGGCGACTCGCTGCTCTACGACCCCTCGGCAGCCGCCCACCTGAGCGAGCTGGGAGCGGCCTTCGCGGCCGGCGTCCTGCGCCACGCACCCGCGCTGTGCGCGTTGACCGCCGCCAGCCCGGTCTCCTACCAGAGGCTCGCGCCGGGCCACTGGGGGGCAGGTGCCGTGGCGCTGGCGCCGCAGAACCGGGAAGCGCTGCTGCGGATCCCCCCGCTGGTGACGCTCGGGGGTGGCGACCCGGGGGCACAGATGCGGCTCGAGTACCGGGCGGCGGACGCGACCGCCAATCCCTACATGGCGCTGGGGGCGATCGTGCACGCCGGGCTCGCGGGAGTGCGAGGCGACCTCCCTGCCCCCGCCCTGCTGCTCGTGGACCCAGCCACCCTCGAGGGAGAGGACCAGGAGCGCTTCGGCGTGGGCGCCCTGCCGACATCGCTGGAGGCGGCCCTCGATGCGCTCGACGCCGACGAGCTCGCCCGGGGCTGGTTCCCGCCCTTGCTGCTCGAGGCCTACACGACCCTCAAGCGGGGAGAACTCGAGGCGGTCGCGGACCTCGACCTGGGGGAGCGGTCCCGCCTGTATGGCAACGCCTACTGACCGACACGTCGGCCGCGAGCGGCTGCTGGGGCGGCTGCTCGCTGAGCTCGGGGGTGAGCTGCCGGGGGCGGTCGAGCTCCGCCACCGCCTCCACCGCAACCCCGAGCTGGCCCATCGCGAGACGGCCACGTTGGAGCTCGTCGCCGAGCTGCTCCCGGTCCCGTGCCGGACGGTCGCGGGCACCGGCGGCGCGGCCCTCGTCGGAGCGGGCGGCGGGGCCCTCGAATCAGGCGGCGGGGCCCTCGAATCAGGCGGCGGGACCCTCGCAGCCGACGACGGAGCGCCGGTGGCGGTGCGGGCCGAGCTCGACGGCCTGCCCCTGCGTGAGCAGACGGGCAGCGGGTTCAGCGCCACCGGGGAGACGATGCACGCGTGCGGTCACGACGTCCACATGGCCGCGGTGGTGGCGCTGGCGCGGGCCGCCCACTCGCTCCGGGACGAGCTCCCGGCGCCGCTGCTCGTGCTGCTGCAGCCGAGCGAGGAGGCCTACCCCTCGGGGGCCGAGCAGCTCGCACGGGGAGAGCTTGCCGAGATCGCTCCCCGTGCGGTCGTCGCCGCCCACGTGCACCCCGAGCTCGCCTGGGGCTCGGTGGGGCTCGACGCGGGAGTGGTCAACGCCTCCTGCGACGCCGTCGAGATCACGATCCGGGGGACGCCCTCGCACGGGGCCTATCCGCACCTGGGCCGCGACCCGATCCTGGCTCTGTCCGAGCTGGTGGTCTCGCTGCACGCCCAGGTGGGAAGGCGGATCGACCCGCTTGGTGCGGCGGTCCTGACGGTGGGGAGGATCGAAGGGGGCAGCGCCGACAACGTGATCCCGCCCGACGCGCGGGCAAGGGCGGCGCTGCGGGCCCACAGCTCCGAGCACCGGAGGATCCTGCGAGAGCTGGTGGTCGAGGTCAGCGAGGGAGTGGCGGCGGCCCACGGCTGTACGGCCGCGGTCGAGATCACGGCCGGTGAGCCCCAACTCGAGAACGACGGGGCGATCGTCGGCAGGGCGCGGGAGCTGCTGGGTTCGGCGGGGCTGTCACTCGCGGGGTCGTGGAGCTCGTGCGGATCGGACGACTTCGCCTTCTTCGGCGCCCTGGCTCCGGTGGCGATGGCGTTCGTGGGCCTCGACGGCGCCGAGGGCTTCGAGCCGCGGCCCCTCCACCACCCCGAGCTGCTCGTCCCCGACGAGGCCGTCGGCGCGGTCGCGAGGACCCAGGCCGTGCTCTACTGCGCGGCGGTCTGATCGGGCCCCCGGGCGGGGCGGTCGCCCACTCCCGGTCCGCCGCCATCAGCCGCACGAGGCTCCGTGCCGGCGACTTCCGCGAGGGCCACATGGTAGAAATCCGGCGGCGGGCTCCCCACGGCCCGCTCTTTTATTTTCCGCAGCGCGTCGGCGGTGGACTCGTCGCTGACCAGGGTCATGCCCCGCGCCGACAGGTAGTCGCCCAGCTGCTCCGGTACGAGCCCGAAGGTGAACGGCTCTCCCGCCCGCTCGACCGTGGCGACCCACGCCTCCGAGCCGGGGAACGGCCGCGAGCCGTCGAGCAGGCCTCGGTCGACGTAGGTGAAGGAGAGCCTGCTCCCGGGTCTGGAGTGGGTGGCGATCCAGCGCAGGGTCGCGTCCACCGCCTCTCCCGTGAGGTAGTTCGTCACCCCCTCCCAGATGAAGACCGTCAGGGCGTCGGCGTCGTAGCCTCCGTCGAGCAGGCAGGTCCCGAAGTCCTCGCGGAGGAAGTCGACCGGCACCCACACCACGTTCGCCGGCACCGTCCCCAGCCTCGCCTCGAGGAGCTCCCGCTTGACCGCCTGCGTCGAGGGGTGATCGACCTCGAACACGCGAGCGGTCGTGACCGCTCCGATGCGGTAGGGCCGGCTGTCGTAACCGGCGCCGAGGACCACGAGCTGGGAGGCCCCGTCCGCGAGCGCGTCTTCGAGCTGCCGGTCGATCACCTGGGTGCGGACGACGGCCGAGATCCGTGGGCCCGGCGTGCGGCGGTCCACGAGCCGCGGCACCAGACCGTGAAGTCCGGGGATCCGGGTGGCGGCGGCCAGCACCCGCAGGCCTCCGGTCAGGAACGAGGCGGCGAGGGGGTCGTCGAACAGCCGCAGGCGGGACGGGCGGGAGGACTCGAGCGCCCGGAAGAACGCCATGTACTGGGCCGTGCGACTGGCCTCACCCGCTCGCATCGGTCCGGAATTCAAGCAGCGGCGGGGACGGTCAGACGCCGGAGGACCTTCCCGGCTCGGTCACACGGCGGCGCTGCCGGCAACGCTCGAGCGGTCGACCTGACCGCTCAAACTTCCGCTTCTACCACTTCCCCGGAGGACGAGAGCGCGAATTCGGCGCTCACTTTGCCGCTCTTTGGACACTGGCCCACGCTGCCCTTCTCGCTCAACGAGAAGCGCTGGCCGTCGGCATTCAGCACGAGCGGGCCGGCGGGCTTGAACGCGCCCGCGACTTTCGCGGTTTCGTACACACACGAGCCCTGCTTGCCGCCGACGGTGAAAGTGGCCCTGAACGTCGCCTTGCGTTGGGCTTTGACCTTCACGTGTCCGTTGGCGCCGAGTTCGACGGTCCAGGGGAAGTTCAGGACTTCCACCACCGCCGGACCGTAGCCGCTCGTCGTGGGGCATGGGGATCCTTCCCCTTCGCCGCTGAAGCTACCGCTCGTCATCGACACCGCGTCCTGGCCGGAGCTGTTGCGTGACAGCGTCCCGGTGAGGGTGGTCAGGTCGCACGTCAGCCTGCCGCCGCCGGTCGGCGAGAATGTGAAGTTGGTGCTGGTGGCCGTGACCGTGGAGCCCGCAGACAGCGCTCCTGCGGCCGTCTTGAGCGTCAGGGTCGGCGCTGACGCGCTCGCCGCCGAAGCCGCAGCCGCGGCCAGCGCCGCGAGTAGAAACGGAACGAGCCTGCGCATCGCGTGTACCTCCCTCGTCGTCGACCCACCTCCGGTGGTTCGCGGCCGCGACCCTATCACCGAGCACCGCACCGACGACACGCGCGACCAAAACCGATCATGCGGGCGACGGACGGTGGACCAATCCCCTGCTCCTCATCTCGTCCCTGATCTGCGTCGCGACCTCCTCGGGCGAGCGATCCTCCGTCCGCACTGCAAGGTCGACGCGCTCGAACGTGGGGATCGTCCGTGCAAGCTCACGTGAGCGGGCGATCAGGCTCGGCTTTCCGGGCCAGCGATCCGGCTCACACTCCTCGATCCGGTCAACACGAGCGCTGTAACGCTCACGCCCCGTCGGGCCTCGTGACGTTTCGAGCACACCCGTCATGTATCGCCAGCTGGCATCACCTACGTTCCCAACCGCCTGTACTTCACCGACTCCGAGGAGGCACTGGCGAGGGCTTCGTCCTTCGTCAGGAAGCCGTCGTCGCGCAAGATGAGACGATCGCGGATCGTGAACAGGTAGACCCAGCGATGCTCGACCCAGATCGAGCTGCGCAATCCCCGGAGCCGTAGGGTCGCGTCGAATATCACCCGATCTGGCGGCAGCTCGACCAGCTCCTCCTCGCGCCACTCCCACTCCGACCAGTTTCTCGCCCAGCCGTGGCAGTAGCTGCGCAGCGCCTCGAGCCCTGTCACGTGCACGGCGCCGGGCAGGGCGCTGCACTCGGTCATCTCGAACTCGGGATGGGCGATCGCCAGCAGATCCTCGAGGCGATCGGGGTTGGTCGCCTTTTCCGCCGCCGTGTGCCAGGCACGCACGAGCTGCGCGTTCTCGGACACCCGGAAAGTATCTCGCAGTAGGATCGAGTGGTGCCCAACCGCCTCTACTTCACCGACTCCGACGAGGCCAATCAGCTGATCGCGAAGGACCCGATGGCGCTGCTGATTGGGTTCGCGCTCGACCAACAGGTGACGGTGGAAAAGGCCTTCTCGGGACCGCTCGCGATCAAGCAACGGGTCGGCACTTTGGACCCGGCGAAGCTCGCCGCCAGCGACCTCGAGCCGGTGTTCCGGGAGAAACCGGCGATCCACCGCTTTCCCGGCAAAATGGCCGAGCGGGTGCACGACCTCGCGGTCACGGTGCGAGATGAGTACGACGGCGACGCGGCCCGGGTTTGGGAGGACGCCGGCAACTCCGAGCAGCTGAGGGCCAACATCGAAGGCCTACCCGGGTTCGGGGAGATGAAGGTGAAGGCCCTCGGGGCCGTGCTCGCGAAGCGCTACAAACTCGCGAAGGCGAAGGGGCTGGTGCCGCCCCACCCCACCCTCGGCGACGTCGACTCTGCGCAGGCGAGGCGGGACTATCAGGCGGCGAAGAAGGCGCACAAGGCGGAGTGGTCGAGGATGAAGGCCTAGGGCCGAGAGGGCGCCGCTCCTCGCCCGCCGGGCTACCCCGCCTGCGGCAGCGGCGGCAGCCCCAAGACGCCGCGTGTGTCGTTCGTCGTATTGGTGAGCGGGAACGGCTCCTGCGGGACATCCAGGCCCAGCCGCTCGCAGATGGGCTCCCAGCCTTCCGGGGCGGTCCACTCCAGCAGCCGCCCTGCGGGCACGCCCGTGCGGACTTCGGCGTTGTGACGCTCGAACGCGTCCATCATCGCCGTGGAGTTCTCCAGATCGTCGGAGAAACGCTCGGCGAACATCTTCCGAACCGTCGTGAACCACTCGTGGAGACCGGGTGGGGCGTTCTCGAATGCGTTGAAGATGGTGTTGGAGGCACTTTGGTACCACGCCTCCGGGTCGCGTGTCGAAAGCAGCACGAGCGCATCGGGATTGGCGGCTGAGATCTCACGCCAGAACGACGCTCCCGGCCAGTCGACCAGCGCGACGTACTCCCCGAGCAGCTCCTGCCAGTCGACCTCGCGACCCTCGACGGCGGCCGTCCAGCCGGGCACCTGGCCGGGGTCGCCGATGATCTCGAGCATGTGATGGCAGCGCCCTTCCAGCAGCTGCTCGAGCGCCACCTTCAGCGAGGCCGTGCCCGTACGTCCCACACCCGCTCCAACCACCTTCAGCGCCATCTGATCCCCCCTCCAGCTTCCAGAGCCCGGGGATCCTACCGGGCCCAGGGTTCGACGCGCTTTGCACATCGGGAAGAAGGCGCACAAGGCGAAGTGGCCGGAGATGAACGGGCGGGCTTAGAGCCCGAGGCACCGGCCGTGTCTCAGCGCAGGACGCTGATCGCGTACCAATCCGCTCTGAGCGCGGGCGCATCCTGGCACGTGGCGCACACGACGTCCAGGACCTCCAGACGCCCGATCGCCGCAAGTTCCTCCTCGGTTCTGGACATACCTCTGTCCTCTCCCCACGTGGCCGTGATCCCGTTGCTGGACTTTGAGAACGAGACCGCGTCTGCGCGGGCGGGGAGCCGCTCGAACAGTTGATCGAGCGCGTCCGGCGGGGCGGAAAAGCCGGAGTGACGCGTGATCTTGAACTTCACCCGTCAAGAGTATCCGGGCGAGGTGACACGGCAGGGAGCAGGAGGCTCTCATGCTCCTATCCGACTAGCCTGGCTGCCGATGAAGCACCTCCACGGGGACGCCGAGGCGTCCATCGGCGTCCGGATTGACGACTGTCTCAGGTTCTTGGCTGCCCTCGAGGCCTATCCGAACTGGTATCCGGACGTCGTGAGAGAGGTGCACGTCGTGGAGACGGGCAAGGGCGGCCTTCCGCTGAAGGCGGAGACAAAGCTGCATCTCTCCTGGGGACCGGTCTCGAGGGACCTCGATCTCCTACTCGCGGTGCGGGTGCAGAAGCCGGGCCTGGTCCAGTTGTCACACGTGCCCCGCGGACCGTCCAACGGCGCTTCGTTCGACGCCACCTGGCGCCTCGAGGACCGCGCCGGGACACAGCTCGAGCTCGAGCTCGACGCGACGATGCCGGTGCCGGCGCTCGTCCCGCTCGTCGGCGTCGGCGACGCGTTCGCGGACGGGTTCATGAAAGCTGCGGTCACCGGACTCGAGTCCGGTTCCTGAGACCGTCCCCGTCGCGTACGCAGCCGGCGGCTAGCCGCCGATCGTGACCAGCCGCCGGTGGGACTCCGCGATCTCCCGCGAGATACCGCCTGCGCCGGCTTCGCGCGCGCTCCGGTCGGCGCGCTCGAGCATCATCTCGGCACGGCCGCAGTCCTCGTTGCGACCGCGCACGATCAGCGCTGCAGCCCACCGCGCGTGCGTCCGCGCGAGCAACAGCGGAGCCTCGAGGTTCATCTCGAGCTTGGCGGCCGCCGCGAAATGCTCCTCGGCCTCGTCCCAGCGCCCGAGTGTGGCGGCGAGTGCTCCGAGCGCGAAGTCGATCGACCCGTAGACGTGCGCCCCGCTCACCGCCAGCTGTCCGGAGAACGGCCGCAGTAGTCCGTAGATCGTCTCCGCCGGCCCGGCCGTGCCCAGCAGGGAGCATGCGTCCGCCCACAGCATCATCACCAGCGACCAGGCCTCGTCGTGGGCGATCGCCTCGAAGTCTTCGGCCAGCGCGAGCTCGCGCGCCTCCTCGCGCCGGTTGGCCTGGATCAAGGTGAGCGCCGCTGCGCCCGCGCGCCAGCCCGAGAGGTTCTGCCCGGGGCCTGCGAGGGCTACGACCTGGTCGGTCAGCTCCCCGCCACGGCCTTCGAAGTAGCGGACGTGGAAGACGTGGGCTCCGAAGAAGATCGGAGCATCCGGCTGCGCCGCGGCGGTGCCCAGCTCGTAGGCCTGCGTGGCCACCCGCTCGGCCGCCCGCAGATCGCCGCCGAGCAGGATCCATCCGAACTCGAGCAGCAGGTGGAGGTAGGCGATCCACGGCTCGGGCACCTTCTCGGCAACGCTCCTCAGCGTCTGCAGGCCGAGCTCGACCTGCGTGCGGTCGGCCACCTCGAGGCCGACGAGCATCCTGCGTGCCGCCGCCCGGGCCATCAGGCGGGGATCGTCGAGCTGCACGGCGAGGTCGTTCAACTCGTCGATCATGCGCCGCCGTTTCTCCAGCGTGTGGGGGGCCACGATCGCACCCCACGCGTCGGTCATCGCACGGGCGAGCGTAGCCGGGTCTCCACAGGCACGCGCCAGCTCGATCGCCTGCTCGGCCAGTCCTTCGCAGCGCTCGGGTTCTCCGCTGAACTGCAGCTCGGCGGCGAGCAGTGCGAGGACCTCGGCATGACGTGGGTCATCGCCGGGGAGGGCTCCGGCAGCGGCTTCCAGGGCGTGCACGCGCTCGACGTCGACCCCGCCGAAGTTGCTGGCGAAGCCGCGATTGTTCGTGAGGACCGAGCGGACCAGCAGCTCGTTGTCGTTCAGTTGACGGGCGAGCTCGGTGGCACGCAACAGCGTCGCTCGGAAGGCCGGATCCCCGATCTGCCGCTGGGCCTCTCCGAGCCCGATCAGGAGCTCGCAGCGGACCGCATGTCCCGCCCCCGAGGACGCAAGCAGCTCCAGCGCCTGGCCGTACCAGCGCAACGCCTCGTCGGGGGCGAGCTGCTGGAGTGCGCGCTCAGCCGCCAGCTGGGCGTAGTAGGAGGCCTTGGCGGCGTCGATGCTGACCACCGCGGCCGCCCAGTGGGCGGCGAGCTCCCCCAGGCGCTCGCCCGGCTCTGACCCGTAGCGCTGCTCGAGCGCCTCGGCCACGCGGTGGTGTAGCCGCGCGCGGGGGACCGCGCCCAGGTCCTCGTACAGCGCGTGCTCGACCAGGGCGTGCGTGAACGTGAAGCCTCCGGGCCGCTGCTTGCTCTCCTCCACGATCGAGCCTTTGACGGCACCATCCAGGAGGTCGAGCAGCTCGGAGTGCGGTACTTCGAGCACCGTCCCCAAGAGCTCCAGGTCGAAGTCGCGTCCGATCACGGCAGCCGCACCGAGGGCATCCCGCGTCGCACTGCCCAGGCGCTCGATGCGGCGCCCGATGACCTCGATCACGCTCCGTGGCAGCCCCAGCTCGGCGAGCCTGCTGGTCAGCCGCCAGCGGCCGGCTTCGAGATGCGCGAGCGCGCCCGACTCCCGCAGGTGGCGGATCACCTCGAGCGCGAAGAACGGGTTGCCCGCGGTCTCCTCGGTGATCTGTTGCGCGAGCTCTCCGCCGTCGACCTCGACCGCGACAGAAGCGGCCCCCAGCTCGAATGGCTCCTCGCTGTCGGCGGCCTCGATCAGCGCGAGCACATCGTCGCTGGACAGGCCGCCCAGCTGCATCCGCGCGACCCGCTTCTCACGATGGAGGTCGGCCAGGACGGGGGTCAGCGGACGCTCTCGGGGCGCCTCCGTGTCGCGGAAGGTGCCGAGCAGCATCGTGCGGGCAGGAGGCGTGGACACCACGTGGCGGAGCAGCGAGAGCGTCGGACCGTCAGCCCAGTGGAGGTCGTCCAGAACGAGCAGCACCGGGCCCTGCTGGGCGACGTCTTCGAGCAGCCCGGCCGCGGCGGCGTAGAGCAGATAGCGCTCGGTCTCCGGATCGCTCTGGCGCGGAGGGGGGCAGGACGGTACGCGATCTCGCAGCTCGGGGACGATGCGGGCGAGCTCACCCCCCCTGGCCTCCACGTGGCCCTCGAGGATCGCCTCGGGGAGATTCCGGACGAGGTGACCGAGCGCCTCGAGCCACGGCTGGTAGGGGACGCCGAGATCCTCGTCGCAACGCCCGTACAGCACCGTCGCGCCGGCTTCGTGCAGCTGCCACGCGAACTGGGTCGACAGGCGCGTCTTTCCCACTCCCGCCTCGCCGGCTATCAGCGCCACGCGCAGCGACCCCGCGCTCGCCCGCTCCCACAGGACCATCAGCTCGTGCAGCTCCGCGACCCGCCCCACCATCGGCATCGGACGGTCGCTGTCCGAGGTGGGCGACCCGTACGCCTCCAGCAGCCGCTCCGGCAGCGGGAGCCCGGCGCTCGGCAGCGGCCCCCATAGGACCTCGAGCGTCTCCACCGGGCTCAGGCCCTTCAGCTCGACGACGCCGAGCTCGCGGAAGCCGTACTGGTCCCGAGCGCCCGCAAGCTGTCGCACAATCGAGGTGATCAGAATCTGGCCGCCGCCGGCGAGCGCGCACAGACGCGCAGCCTCGACTGCGGCCTGGCCGAAGTAGTCGCCCCGATCGAGTGTGACTTCGCCGAAACTCGCCCCGATTCGGATCTCGCAGCACTCGCCCGAACGGCGATTGCTGGCATCGACGGCCTGCTGCATGTGAACCCCGCAGGCGAGCGCATCCGAGGGGTTGTCGAACACGGCCATCAAGCCGTCGCCGAGGCTCTTGACCTCACGGCCACGCGTGCGCTCGATCGCGCTGCGCAAGAGCCTGAAGTGCACCAGGCGGAGCTCTTCGCCCGCAACCGGACCCAGCCGAGCAGACATCTCGGTCGAGCCAACAAGATCGGTCATCAGCAGCGCGACCGTCTGCACAGGCATCGTCACGGTTCCCCTTGGGGCGGATGCTACCTGTCGTGCAACCCCGCCGGCCATCTGCTCGCAGGGAAACCCGGCCTCACAGCTGCGGGCGCGTCATCCCACCGACCAGCACGCCCGATCCGAGGTGGGCGCCGAGGACCGGGCCGACCTCGGTGCAGAACAGAGGGTCCGTTCCGAACAGGGCGCGGCCCTCGGCCACGAGCAGCTCGGCGTCGGCAGGCGCCTGTGCATGCTGGACGATCCAGTCGGTGGCGCCGCGCTCGCGCAATTCACTGAGGTAAAGGACCATCCGCTCGAGCGCCCTGCGATGCGTTCGCACACGGCCCACCGGGGCGATCACCGTCCCGAAGGTGAGAATCGGCTTGATCTTCAATGCGGTGCCGACCATCGCCTGCGCCGCCCCGATCCGGCCCCCGCGGCGCAGGTACTCGAGCGTGTCGAGGGAGAACCAGATGTCCAGGGTCTCGCGGGCGCGCCGCACCGCCTCAAGCGTGGCTTGGAGGCTCGCGCCCTGCCCGGCGGCGCTCGCTGCCACGATGACCAGGCAGCCCATGCCGCCCGCGCCGGTCTGACTGTCATGGACCTCGACCCGCCCCGCGTGGCCCTCCTCGGCGAGGAGCTCGCAAGCCTGCCGGGCGCTCGCGCACGTGCCCGACAGGCCCTCCGCGATGTGGATGGCGAGAACATCCCGGCCGGCCGCTACCAGCGGTCTGTACACGGCCAGTAGGTCGCCGACCGACGGCTGGGAGGTCGTGGGCAGCTTCGGCGATGTGTGAAGCCTCTGGTAGAAGGCATCGAGGTCGCGGTAGCTGCTCTCCCGCTCCAGCTGGCCGTCCCAGCCGACATACAGGTCGACCTGTTCGATGCCTTCACGCTCGACTAGCGCCCTGGGCAGGTAGTGCGTGCTGTCAGTGACGACCGCCACTTGCGACGGCGGCCGCGACGCCGACCTACCCGGCGGCGAAGTGTCTGGGGGCTCGTCCACGGCCGCAGCCTAGAGCCTGAGCTCGAGCTCTCAGGGGACGCTCGAGATGAAGTCGTCACGCACGGTGTGGCCGGCAGGGATGACGACCGACTCCGTCCTCGTCGGGTGAACCCCGTTCGTGGTCGTGTCGAGGAAGGTCCCTCGGAGGGTGTAGGCCCCCGCGGGCAGTGCGATTTCGACGAACTGCCCCGCGACGGACGTCTGCGTCGCGACGACCGCCCCGCTCGCATCGATCACTTCCACCGCTCCGGCGTCAGGTCGCGGTTCGGGATGGCGGGGACATTTGGGGGCCGAGAAGTAGTGGGGCGGTTTCCCGCCGACGACGTAGAAGCCGCTGACGAGCTTCGTGGGCCCGACCGTGACGTCGGGCTCGGGAATCTCCGGGCTCTCACCACCGCCCTTCTGGCAGGCTCGGTTGAGCCACACGGTCACGGTCGAACCGACCCCGCCGGCCGCCGGGGACTGGCGTGCGACCGTCTGGACGCGCGCCAGGACGAGCGGATTGCCCTTGACCCGAAGCTTGCAGCCCGCCCGTGCGGCGAGCACGCGGGCGAGCTTGAAGGTGAGGCCTTCCAGCAGCGGGGCGTAGCAGGGGCCACCGGGACTGGCCGCTGCGCTGCCGAGGGCCCCCACCGAGGCCCCGCCCACCAGCACCGCGACCGCGATGACCGCGGCGAGGACCGTCCGCGGAAACGTGCCGGATGCTCGCTCGCGCTCCCGCATGGGTTCCCAAGGCTACCGTCACGATCCGGCGGGATCGGCTCGAGCGGGTGATCCGGGCGTCGCGCCGGCTCAATCGCGATCTCGGCGGCGCACCAGCGCCCCCATCTCGCCGCTGATCGTGATCGACGGGCCGCCGATCAGGTCCCACGCCCGAGCGATCCCGATCAGGAAACAGACCACCAGCAGCACCGCGATCGTCCGAGCAGCGCCTGCGTCATGAGGCTTGGCGACCAGGTTGAGCGCTTCGATCACCTGCACCCCGAACGTGCCCGCCAGGACGAGCAGGAATGCGCCGTCGCGTGCCTGTCGGAGCCCGACGCCGGCGGCCCGCGCCAGCGAGAGCAGCGAGGCGACGACGAACGTCAGCCCCACGACCGCCACGACGAGCGCGGCCCAGCCCAGCTTCTCACCGGGGATCAGCGCGAACAGCGAGACGGTGAGGGCGTTCGTGAAGGCGCTCAGCGCAGCGGCCGCGCGCACCTGGTGAATCTGCGGCTCTGCATCCGCGGCGAACCGCTCCCGCGAGACGGACATGGCGACGAACAGCAGACCGATGAGGGCGCCCGCGACGCTCGCGCTCGCGAAGAAGAAGTCATCGAGGTTCGCGGGCGTCACGCCGACATCTTCCCCCACGGGTCCAAGCGTTCGGCGGCTGATCAGGATGACTGCCTAGACTTTGTTCACAACCGGTGCGCTGCCCGCGCGCCGGGGTACCGCCGAGGATGGTGCACTCGCCACGTGGACGAACTGCTCATCGCGAACCTCGCATCTCTGCCCGCCCGCAGCCACCCCCGGCGGGCGAGCATCCTCGAGATCGAACCGAAGGGGGTTCACTGGCCCGACACCGGCGTCAACGTCCGCATCCTGCAGCCGGGCCAGCCCAGCGGCCGCTACCACAACGAGCCGGTGCAGGAGGACTTCCTCGTGCTCCACGGGGAGTGCATCGCGATCCTCGACGGCGTGGAGACCCCGCTGAAGGAGTGGGACTTCGTTCACTGTCCCGCCGGCCTCTCGCACGTGTTCGTCGGCGGCGGTGAGGGCCCCTGCGCGCTGCTGATGATCGGCTCGCGCCGGCTGGAGGAGACGCACTACCTCCTCGACGCGACGGCGGCCGAGTACGGAGCCTCCGTCTCGGCGGCCACCGACGACCCCGCGGAGGCCTACGCCGACTGGCGCCGGGAGCGGTGGAGCACGATCAGCAACCCATGGCCGCTCGACGCCGAGCTTTGACGGCCGCAGGCGTGCTCTTGATCAGCGCCACCCGTTGGGGCCCGCTGCGGGTGACCTTTCGGCCACCTCCATGAGCTCGACCAATGTAGACCTCGTGCGCTCGATCTACGACGCCACGGCTAGGGGCGACTTCAGCGGCGTCGCCTGGGCCGACCCCGACATCGAGCTCGAGCTGGTGGACGGCCCGTCCCCGGGTCGTTGGGTGGGCCTCTCGGGGCTGGCGCAGGCGTTCAGCGCGATCCTCGACGCGTGGGAGGACTTTCGAATCGAGGCGGAGGAGTTCCGAGAGCTCGACGCCCGGCGCGTGCTCGTGCTCGATCGCTACGGTGGCAGCGCAAAGGCGAGCGGCATCCCGCTGGCACAGGTGCAGCCGTGCGGAGCGACGCTGTTCCTCCTGCGGGACGGAAGGGTGACGAAGATGGTCGTCTACTGGGAGCGCGACACCGGCCTCGCGGACCTCGGGCTCGCGCCGCAACAGCACTAGCGCAAGGCTGGGCCGCCGCCCCCCAAAGCGAGCGGCCGCCCATGCGTTCCGGGAGCCCCGAAGGTCTCCCTCAGGCCGTGTAGGTGAAGCTTCCTTCCTTCTTCTTCGACCCTTTTCCGGCGACCTCGACGATCACCGCCACGGGCCCTTCCTTGGTCGCCGCCGGTGCGGTCACGGTGCATTGGGTGCTCGACGTGCAGCTGACGTCCGTCCCCGACTGTGAGCCGAAGAGGACGCTCGTCGCACCCGCTCCCGTTGCGAACCCGTAGCCGTCGATCGTCACGACGGTGCCGCCCGTTTTCGAGCCGCTGGCCGGTTCCACCTTCGTCACTTTGGGAGCACTGTAGGTGAATTTGTCCTTGGAGTTGACCGCGCTCGTGCCGTAAGGGGTCACGACCGTCACGTCAACCGGGCCAGTCGAATTCGGAGGAGCGACCGCGGTCACCTCCTTGACCGACACTTCGTGAACTTCGGTCGCCGCCACGCTGCCGAAGTACACGGCCGTGGCGCCGCTGAAGTTTTCGCCTTTGATCGTGACGACCTGCCCGCCGTTCGGCGTGTCCTTGCTGGGTGAGACCTTGGTCACTGCCGGCAGCGCTCCTTCGGGCTCGGTGATGAATTTGTTCACGTTGCCGTACGAGTTGCCCCATTCGTTTTTCGCGCGGAGCCGGAAGTAGTAGGTAGTGGCCGCACGCAGTTCGGTCACGGCCGCGGTCACCGCCGCCGGGTTTTCACCGCCACCGGGCGATTCACTGCATTTGGCGACTTTGCCGAACGTCGGGGTCGAGCCGTATTCGAATTCGCAGACGGTCACCGTCGCTCCTCTCGGGTTGACGCTGCCCTTCAGCGTTGCCGAGCTCGGTCCGATGTCGGCGGCAGAGCGGGTCACCGCCCGTGGCGCCGCCGGTAGTGTGTTGAACGGCTCATTACCGCCGAGCACGGGTTCGTTGGTGAATTCGTTCGCCGCGACGAGTTGGTAGTAGTAGTGCTGATGTTCGGCCAGGCCGGTGGCGACCGCAGAGACTTCGACCGGTTCTTCGCCGGCGGGAGGGAGCGTCGTGCACGGGACGGGTGGATTTTCCCCGTATGACCTGGTGACGCTGTACTCGAAGTAGCATTCGGTGATCGCGAATCCGTTCGGATTGACGATCCCGGTGAACTTCGCGCTGGTGTGGGATTCTTCCGAGGCCGGCTCGGTCTTGACTTCGGGTCCCGTGGGCAGCGTCGTAAATTCGAGGTCCTCCCCGTAGTGGGTGCCATAGGCGTTCGTCGCCACGAGGCGGTAGTGGTAAGTCTGGCTTTCTTTCAACCCTTCGGGTTCGGCGGAGACGGGGACCGCGGTTTCTCCCGAGCCGGGAAGAGAGCGGCATTCGATCGTTTTCCCGTACGTCCTGGTGGTGCCGTATTCGAACACGCATTCGCTGACTTCGGCGCCGCCGGGGTCGACGAGGCCGTTGAGCTTTGCGCTTTTGCGACCCACGGCGCCTGCGGGCTGCGTGCTCGCGGAGGGCGCGGTCGGCAGGGTCGTGAACTTTTCCTGATGCCCGAAGCCTTCTCCCACGCCGTTCTTGGCGACCAGCTTGACGTAGTAGGTGGTGGCTTCCGAGAGACCTTCGAGCTGCGCGTAGACCGGAATCCCGAAGCTTCCGGATCCGGGGCTGTTGGCGCACTGGATCCTGTGTCCGAAGGACGGGGTTTCGCCATACAGGAAGTAGCATTCGGAGACGTTGGAGCCCTCGGGGTTGACCGTCCCGTTGAGGATCACGGTGGTGCGCCGTATTTCGGTGGCCACTTCGGTTTCGACCGACGGTGCCCCCAGCGTGTCGGGCATAGCCGCCCTGGTTGAGGTGGATCGCGTCTCGGCAGCGCCCGCCGTGCACGCGAGCACGATCAGGGCTGCCAACACGATCACCGCGACGCGGCCCGCCTGACGTGCTCGAGACGCGACGACCCCGCTGCGCCTTCCGTTTCCGCGATGCATGTTCCTCCCCCGTTCGAGTAGCCGTTGACCCGCGCGCGCCCGAACGCCACCCCCGGCCCCCGGAGCGCACTCCTCCCGCAAGGTCTATCCCGGCCACGAGCGCCTGTCAAGTGGGCGCCGTTCGGGCCCTTCCAGACCGCGTGCGACGGCGGCGTCGCCGAGCGGCGTCAGGCGGGCTTGCGCACCAGGAACTGCGAGCCGATCACGTTCAACCTGAGCTTCCGCGCCGCCGCGAACTCATCGGCGGCACGGGTGACACCGTCGTCCCACCACCCGGGAAACCCGTAGTCGTCCCCGGCCAGGACGCCGCCGGGACGCACCAACGGCCAATACGCCTCGAGATCGTCACGGACCGCCGCGTAGGTGTGATCGCCGTCGATGTAGGCCCAGTCGAACATCCCCTCGCTCCAGTCCTTGGCGGCGGCGAGGGAATCCTCGCGCATCACCACCACCTTGCCGCTGTCGATCTCGCGACCGAACCGACGCCGCACGCTCTCGTAGATCCCGTCCATCTCCTCCTGGCCACCCCCGGACTGGCCGTACATCGCGTGCGCGTAGTCGGCCGAGTCGGTGTGCCGCCACGGATCGACCAGGAACAGCCGCTGCGGACGGGTCCAGCGCAGCAGCTTGGCGGCGAAATCGCCCTTCCAGCTGCCCACCTCGACCCCCACCCCCCTCCTCGGCAGTCGCGCCAGGAACACGTAGCGGGCGAGCGACTCGCGTCCCCGTCGTTGCACCCAACGGGCCTGCTGACCCAGCGTTTTTCCGCCCCTCGGCATCGGCGCAGCCTACCGACTGCCGTGCCGCCCGCGCCGGGGCTTTCAGCCCAGGCGTCCGGGCTCGAGCACGAGCTTGTGCACGACCGTAGTCGTGGCGCCTTCGTTGACGCTCGTGGCCGTCAGCGTGACGTTCAGGTCCTTGCCCTTGCCGAGCACCCGCCGGCCGAGGGACGCGATGTGCACGCGGACCTTGACCTTCTGGCCCGCCCTCGCTTCGTAGTGGGCTTTGCCCAGCTGGCGGCATCCCCGCGCGCACAGCAGCGACTCGACGGCCCGCTTGCGGTGGGTGCGAGGTTCCGTGAAGGTGATGGTCAGCGTCCCCTTGCAACCACCGCCGGCGGTGGCCGGACAGCTCAGCGGGATCTGCGCGTTCCCGTGCTTGTCGACCCGTACGTCGGTCACCGATATCAGCACGGCCACCGGTTTCGCGGCCGGGGGGTCGGCGGGCGTCTGCTGCGTGGTTTCGACAGCGGGCGATGGCGGCGCGACGACGACCGTGGTCGGTTCCGATTCCACGGCGCTGCCGGACCCGCCGGCGTTGCTCGCGGTCTCGACCGCGCGCAGCTCGTGACCGACGTCTTCGGCCACCGGCGAGTAGGTGGAGCTGGTCGCTCCAGCGATCGCGGTGCAGGACGATCCGGTGGAGCTGCAACGCAGCCACCGGTAGGCGTAAGCGGTCGGGGAGTTGGTCCATTCGCCGTGGTGCTCGGTCAACGTCTGACCCTGCTGCACGGTGCCGCTCACCGTCGGAACCGTGGTGTCGACCGGCACCGCCGGGATCACCACCGCGGTCGCTTCCGATTCGGCGGGGCTGCTCGAGCCGCCGATGTTGCTCGCGGTCTCCTCGACGCGCAGCCTGTGACCGACGTCTTCGGCGACGGGAGAGTAGGTCTGGTTCGTCGCGCCGCCGATCGCATTGCACGACGTCCCGGAGGAATTGCAGCGCAGCCATTGGTAGCTGTAGGCCGTGGGCAGGTTGTTCCACGTGCCGTGGTGCTCGGTGAGCGTCGTCCCCTGCTGTGCCGTCCCGGTGATCGTCGGGGGCGAGACGTTCCTGGGCGGCAGCCATGCGTATGCGCTCGTCGCCATCGCGAGACACAGCACGCAGGCCGCCAGGGCCGAGGCGACGGCCGCCCGCCGGCGGACGGACGGGGCCGGGGGTTCGGTGCGAGGAGTCGAGCGGCGCATCGCTCTACGCCTGATGGACGACCCCGGCGGGCTGCGCCGGGTCGACGGTCGTGGGCTCAGAGGGCCCGGCGGACCGGACGGCCCGCGCCGGGCCGGAGGTCGCGATCGGCTCCGTCGGATCGGCTTCTGTGGTGTCCAGACGCCCGGCCGCCAGCGAGCAGAAGGCGTCGACCACCCGGGGGTCGAACTGGCGGCCGGCCTCGCGACGCAGCTCTTCGATCGCGGCGGCCGTGCTCATGCCCTTGCGGTAGGGCCTGTCGGTGGTCATCGCGTGGTATGCGTCGCAGACGGAGATGATCCGCGCGCCGACCGGGATTTGGTCGGCCTCGCGGCCGTCCGGGTAGCCGCGCCCGTCGAAGCGCTCGTGGCTCGAGCGAACCAGCCGCGCCACCGGCCCCATTGCGGGTGAGGCCGCGAGGATGCGCTCGCCGACCTCGCTGTGGCGCTCGATGATCGCGCGCTCGCCGGGCTCCAGCGAGGCCCGCTTGTCGAGGATCGCTTCCGGCACGGCGACCTTGCCGACGTCGTGGAGCTCGGCCGCGCGGACGAGGATCTCGAGCTCCTCGCCGGCCATGCCCATCCGCTTGCCGACGGTGCGGGCCATCACCGCCACCTCGTGCAGGTGGGCGTGCAGGTCGGGCTCGCGCTCGGCCATCACCTGGAGCAGGACGTCGCGCAGCTGGTCGGGCGCGTCGGTGGACTGGCGCGAGCGCTTGTCGGCGTAGAGACGTTTGTCGACGAGCGCCATCGCCGCGGCCGACTCCTCCGCCTCGGCGGGGAGCATGATCCAACCGCAGGCGGTGGTGATTTCGAATCCGCGGCCACGCTCGGAGAGCGCTGCGATGGTCGCGGTCGTGATCTCCTCGAGCGAGCGGACGCCGACGCGGGTGAGCACGCAGAACTCGTCTCCCCCGAGCCGGTGGGCCTGGCCATCGGGCTCGGTCACCTGTGCGAGCTTGGCGCCGAGCCGCGACAGCAGTGCGTCACCCAGCGGGTGACCGAAGGTGTCGTTGTAGGCCTTGAAGCCGTTGAGGTCGAACAGCAGCAGCGCCCACGGCTCGCGGCTGCTGGCCGATTGGAGCACGTCCTCGAGCGCCAGCAGCAACCGCCGCCGGTTGCCCAGCCCGGTGAGCGCGTCGGTGAGCGCTTCCTCGCGGCTGCGATCGGTCAGCGCGAGGTTCTCGGAGAAGGTGAGACCCATGCGCGCGATCACTCCGGCGATCGTGCACACCGCCAGGATGTAGGCCGCGTCGTGGATCTGGTGACTGCCCTGGAGGGCCAGCAGGCCGAGGGCGGCGAGTGCGAACGCCACCGGGAACACCAGCAGCCTCATGCCGTCGAGTCCGATCACCGCCGAGGGGCGTGGAGCCTGCCACGCGGCCCAGCCGAGGACGACGGCGGAGGCCGGCCAGAGGGCATCGAAGACGCCCGATCCGCTGTGGCCCGTGGCGGACCAGTACAGCGAGATCCAGTCGGCGACGGCGCTGAGGGCGAGGCCGACCGCGACGGTCCCGAGCACCCTTCCCGGGCGCCAACCGGTGATCGCGAGCACGCTCACCACGAAGGCCAGCAGCAGCAGGTCGCCGAGCGGGTAGATGAGGTCGCCGACGACGTCGCTCAGCGAGCCTTCGGTGCCGGCCACGATCGGCGGCAGCACGAACTGCGAGGCGAGCGCCGCGAGCGCCAGCGCGCCGACGATGCCGTCGAGCCACAGGCTCGGGTAGAAGACCCTCACCCGCGCGCGCACGAGCAGGCCCAGGGTGACGAAGGACGCGGGATAGAAGACGAGCCAGAGGTAGTCGCTGGGCGACGGGAAGCCGTGTTCGGTGACCTGTCCGGGGTCGATCGTGAAGAGGATCTCGCCGGCCGCCCAGCAGCCCAGACCGACGCCGAGGACCGTCCACGCGACCCGCTCGAGCGGTGACCACCGCGCGCGCATCAGACACAGCACGGAGCTGACCACGAGCAGCCCGTTGAAGACCCAGTCTTCGAAGGCGACGTTCACGGCGTGGCCGCCGAAGCCGACGAGCGCGTGGGCCGCGTAGGCGAGCACCCCGACGACCGCCCCGCACCGCAGCAGTCGCACGGCCAGCGCCCTCCGGCGGGGCAGGCTGCCAACGGGCGTTCCCAGCCGCGGCTTGATCGCCGGCGCGGCGGCCTCCATGTTCAGAGCCGCTCTCGGCCGGTACGCGGGAGCGCAGCCATGCTCCGAACGTCGGCAGAACGCAGTTACGCCCCTTAGCGCCTAAACCTCGCCTGGACGGATGCCCTAAACGGCCGACAGGCGCCCGCACCATCGGGACGACACGGGTGTCGTCCCGGACGGGCGACGCCCTGAGCCGTCGGGGCCGTGCTGGAAGATCGGCCGGGCGCCGCCCTCCAGGCCGCGCCTCACCGAACGTGTCCGAGCCGACAGAAGCCCACAGCGAGCCGACCTCCCCGGGTCGGGTGGTGGCCATCGACAGGACCTACCTGCGGCGCTACGCCCGGCTGCTTGGGGTAATCGTCGCCGCCTTCCTGATCGAGGGCATCGCCGCTCCCGGGCGCTGGGAGCTGGCGATCCTGGGTGTGTTGCTGGGTTCCACGCTGCTGCTGGCGCTGAACGCCTCCAAAGCCCGCTCGCAGGTCTACCGGGTGGCCGCGGTGCTCGTGGTATTCGTCGTCATCTTCAGCCTGGTCCAGGCGCTGGTGGGCGAACCGGCTCAACGCCTGGTCAAGCTCGCCAACGCGCTCGTGGTCGTGTTCGGACCCCCGGTGATCGTGGCCGGGGTCATCAGAAGGATGCGCGAGACCCAAACGGTTCCGGTGGACGCGGTGATCGGGGTGCTGTGCGTGTACCTGCTGGTGGGGATGTTCTTCGCCTCGGTGTTCGGGGGGATCGACCACCTCGGCGCGAGCGGCTTCTTCGCCGACGGCGTGCGGGCCACGGTCCCGAACTGCACCTACTACAGCTTCACCACCCTCACCACGATCGGCTACGGCGACCTCACCTCCCAGACCAATCTCGGGCATACCCTGTCGGTCTCGGAGGGCCTCATCGGACAGGTGTATCTCGTGACGGTGGTCTCGTTGATCGTCGGCAACCTCGGCCGCCGCCGGACCGGCGCTCAGCCCATCAGAGAGGCCGAGGACTAGTCCCGCCGCCGCGCGCGGATCACGTCTTCACCGGGCGCCCGAAGCCCTGTTCGGGGTCGCCCTGCTGGTCGAGCTGGCCGACGCGCCGCGGCCCGCCCGTCTCGCCGTTCGCGGCCGCTTCGCCGACCACCTCCGGCTTGCGCTTGAGGCTCGGGCGCAGCAGGATCAGTCCCTCCCCCAGGACCTTCGCCACCAGGTGGGCCCGCGAGCGGGCGCCGGACTTGAGCATCGCGTTGCGGGCGTGGGCACGGACGGTGTCGTTGGCGATCTGGAGCTCATCCGCGATCTCGGGGCCGGTGCTGCCCAGCGCTATCAGACGGACGATCTCGAGCTCGCGGGCGGTGAGCGGAAGGGCGCTGAGGGGGCCGCTGCGGGCACGGCGCGGATGGGCACCCCAACGCGAGGTGCTGAGCGCCACGAACAGCACCAGGCGCCGCCCCGTCACGCGCTCGGTCGTGGCCGCCCACTGAACCGTCACGGTGTGGCCGTCGGAGCAGCGCATCTCGCTCTGGCGGCTGAAGTTCCCCGCCTCCATCGCCGCCCGCCACTCGCGCGCGGTCACCTGGGGCCCGCCCACCACGAACTCGTAGATCGGGTGGCCGAGGAGCTCACGAGCCGGGTACCCGAGCAGCGAGACGTAGGCGCCGTTGACCTCCACGTGGCAGCGGCGGTCGTCCAACAGCGCCATCGGGTTCCGCGACTGCGTGAAGGCCGCTTTGAAAAGCCTTCCCCACTCCTTGTGGCCCCCGGGATCCACCACCCGCCAAGCTTCGCACAGGACGCACGCTCGGGCGGCCCCGGCGGGGGTGGTTACGAGGAGCTAGGTGTCCGGGCCCGCCGCGGACCGCTGTCCAGCCGGTCCGGTCGCGGTCGCGGCTGCCTCGCCGACGGCCTCCCGGGACTCCCCGTACTCGTCGTGGCCGAGCTGCACGAGCCAGCGGCGCAGCTCGCGGTGGACGGCTTCCGCCCCCACCAGCTCCTGCCGGGGAAGGCCGAGGGCGACGGGGTGCAGCAGGAACGGGTGCGACTGGCTGCCACCCAGCCCGCCGTGGGAGCCGACCAGCTCCTCGAACGCCGCCACCTCGTCCCATTCCTGCCAGTAGGTGCTGTTGAGGACGATGTCGGGGCAGTGGGGGAAGCCGTCGGTGCGGCGCACGTGGCGGGCGGCGTTGGGACCGTAGGGCTCGAGCGGGTCGGCGCCCTCGACCCGTTCCTCGTCGAGGTAGTGGACGCCCTCGGCCCCCAGTGCGACGGCCCCGTGCTCCTCGGAGCGAACCAGCACGAAGCCGATCCCCGGATGCTCGCGCAGGGCGGGCAGCAGACCCGGGTACATCTTTTCCAGCCGCTCCCGGCTGATGCGTCCGGGCGCTCGCGGGAAGCTGACCAGCCCCAGGCATCCGGAGGCCATCACGACCACCTCCGGCAGCTCCTTCTCGGCCGTGCCCGCGCGCGCCGCCCCCGGGGAGTCCTGCTCGCCGAGGATCACTTCGCCCTCGGTGCCCCTGCCGCGGGTGAGCCGGCGGACCATCCTCGCGGGCGCGCCCGTGCCGCCCGCCGCCTCGGTGAGCGAGGCGCCCATGTAGCCGAGTGCCTCGCTCGGGTTCCCCTCCACCGTCGAGGTACCGGCGTTGACGTGTTCATCGACCAGCGCCTCCAGCGTGACCCCGTAGCGGTCCAGGAACGTGGCCCCCTGTGACTGGCCGTGGTCGGAGAGCACCACCAGCCGGTAGCTGCGGGGAGTCAGCGCGGCGACCGACTCCAGCCGCCGAATCTGGCGGTCCAGCGCGGCGAGGGTGGCGAGCGCGTCGGGCCGCTCGACGCCGGAGTGGTGTGCGACCTCGTCGTAGGCCAGGAAGGTCGTGTAGATCACCGGCCTGCCGGCGTACATGTCCGAGATCACGGCCGCCACCTGGAGGTCGCGCTGGATCACGGTGGCCCACGCCCGCACCAGCGCGTAGGTGCGCGACCTGGGGATCCGCGGGCGCACGTCCAGGCGCCGCTGCCGGGAGGCGTGCCAGCGCTCGCTGAACATGTCCCGGATCACCAGCACGAACGTGCGCGTGACGTTGTAGGGGTTGGCGAAGTAGGCGAAGTAGTCCTGGCCCATGCGGCCATGGCGCTCTCGCTGCAGCACGGTGCTCATCGTCAGCAGGCTGTGGGGAGCGTCGCCCGAGAGGATGTTGGCGCGGCTCGCGCCGTCGGCGAACAGCAGGCCCCGCCCGTCGGAATGGCGCCGCTCGAGCTCGGAGGCGTCGCGAGGGTGGTTGGTGACGATCGCTCCGCCACGCTCCTTCTCCCACCACCGGAACGCCGGCATGTCCTCGTTGTCCCCGTGCAGCAGCCCCGCCTGGCAGGCGCCGGTCTGGGAGGACCAGTCGGTCTCCCACCGGGTCAGCCGGTGCGATCGCTCCCGCAGCCAGCGGGCCATCGTCGGGGCGTGGCCGTCGCGCAGGGCCCTCACCAGCACGTCGTGGGCGAGACCGTCGATCTCGAGCAGCAGCAGCCCGGGCTTGTCGAGGTCGCCGGCGGGGACCGTGCGGCGGGCGTTGCGCTGGACCACGTTGCGGTACCAGAAGCCGTCGTCGTCGATCGCCAGCACGCTGGTGGCGGCGGTGTTCACGAGGCTCACGCAGATCGTGATCACGACCGCGCCCGCGAACGTCGACACGTGCAGCCCGAGGTTCAGTTCCGATAGGCCCCACACGACCGCTCCGTTGACCAGCAGCACGCCCAGCCCCAGCGTCAGCACCGTCAGCGGCAGGGCGATCCGCAGCAGCAGCGGCCACACGAGCGCGTTCAGCAGCGCGATCGCGGCGATCAGCCACAGCGCGGCGCCGAAGCTCTTCAGCGTCACGCCGGGCATCAGCGCCGCCACCACCGCGACGGTCGCGGCCGACAGGATCCACACGAGCAGGATCCGGCCGATGGCGATCCGGTGGCCCTTCATGCGTTCGCGCCCTGGACCCGGCCGGGCGCGTGCGGTGCCAGCTCGAGGCGCTCGCCGGGGGCGAGCACGCGCACCTCGGTCTCCCCGGCGAGGCTCCCGACGAGCTGCGCGAACAGCCTCGCCGGAGCGTCCGCTGGAGCGGGGGAGCCCAGCGGCCAGGGTGCCCTGAGGGTGCCCCAGTGGATCGGCACGACCACCCGCGGGCGGATCATGGCCGTGGCCCGCGCGGCCCGGGCCGGGTCGAGGTGACCGGCCCCGAGCGTCCGCCCCCATCCTGCGACCGGCAGCAGCGCGAGGTCGACCCGGTCGGCCATCAGCTCCATCTCCTCGAACAGGTCCGTGTCGCCGGCGAAGTAGACGGTTCGAGAGCCCGACACGAGAAAGCCGATCGGCCTCGGCCCCCGTCCCTCGCGCCAGCGGCCGCGGGGATGGCTGGCGGGGGTGGCACGCACGCGTACGGAGCCGAGCGGGAGCTCCTCACCCACCGCCAGCTCGCGCACGTCGGCCAACCCCCTCCGCGCGAGCCAACGCGCCGAGCCGGCGGGCGCCACCACCGCCACGCCCCCGCCGAGGGCCCGCAGCGAGCCGACGTGGGCGTGGTCGGCGTGCATGTGGGAGAGCAGGACGGCGTCGAGGTCGGAGACCACGGCGCCGTCCACGGCCTCGCCTTCGCGACGCAGGAACGCCACCCGCGAACGGAGCACCGGGTCGGTGATCAGCCGTACGCCGTCGAGCTCGATCAGCACGGTCGCGTGGCCGAGCCAGGTCACGGCCGGGCCCGCCGCGAGTCCGGGCGCTGGCGCGGACCTCAGCTGGCTCACACGTCCTTCTGGGCCACGATCTCGCCGTCCTTGACGGCTGCGGCGAGGCGTGCGTGGTCGAGCTCGTTCTGGTGCGCGTAGTCCCTCGAGAACTCGACGATCGCGCGATCGAAGGCCGCGCCACCGCCGAGATAGGACGCGATCGCGATGCGGTCGCCGCTGCGGGCGTGGGCGCGGGCCAGCGTCCAGCTGCACAGGCGCCCGTAGGCGGTCATCGTCGAGGGGTTCTGGCGGCCCACTTCGACCGAGCCCTTCCAGTCGCGCAGCTGGCGCCCGTAGAAGTCGCGCTCTTCGCCGTCGATGCCGGACTTCACGTGCACCCACCCGAGGAAGATGTCGGAGACCGCCTGCATCAGCCGCTGCCCGGTCACGACCCGCTCGCCGTGGTTGGTGAACTCGCTCTCGTGGAGAAACTCCTCGAGCACCGACTGCTGCGCCTCCTTCATCTGCAGGAACAGCGGGTCCTCGAGGTCGCGGCCGAACAGCAGCGCGACCCAGGCGCGGGTCCCGACGCTGCCGACACCCACGACCTTGCGGGCGAAGTCCGCAAGGTCGAACTGCTCCAGCAGCACCCGCCGGTCGTACTGCAGCGTGCTCCGGTAGGCCCGCATCAGCTCCCGGAGCTCGTTGAACCACTCGTCCTGGTCCTCGTCGGGCAGCAACACGCGCAGCGGCACGATCAGCGGCGCCTGGTCGACGATCCTGATCGAGCCGTTGACCCGTTCTGTGAGCTTGGCGAGCGCGGAGACGCTGTCGCGGGTGCGGGCCTTGGCCAGCGTCCGTTCGGCGCGTGCCACCGTGCGGCTCTTGAACTGCGGTCCGTACTCGCGCATGAACGCCTCCACGTCCAGCCGCGCGTACCAGACCTCGAGCGTGTCCATCGCCGCGAAGCTGCGCATCGCCTCGCGGTACTCGGCGACCGCGGCGAGCACGACCTGGTCGGCGTCGCGGGCGGCGAACCCGTTGTCCTGGCAGGCGATCATCAGGCTCGCGGCGAGTCGCTTGACGTCCCACTCCCACGGCCCCGGCAGCGTCTCGTCGAAGTCGTTGATGTCGAACACCAACCGCCGCTCGGGGGAGGCGAAGACGCCGAAGTTCGACAGGTGGGCGTCGCCGCAGCACTGCACCTGAAGGCCGGAGACGGGTGTGGTGGAGAGGTCCTGGGCCATCACCCGGGCCGCGCCGCGGAAGAAGGTGAACGGCGACACCAGCATCCTCCCGTAGCGGATCGGGACGAGCTCGGGAACCCGCGTGCGGGCCTGCTCCTCGAGCAGCTTCACGGGATCGGGCCGGTCGGATCCCGCCTCGAAGGCGCCCTGAGAGGAGCGGGGCGCCTTTTCCCGCGCCCGCTTGCCGAGCTCGACGCGCTCGGCGACCGAGTGGTGGACGACCTTCTCCGCCTGGCGGTAAACGGGTTTCTGTTTCTTGCTCGCCGTGGCCGGCATGGCTTCCCCCTGGGGCTGTGGACGCTCCCCAGCTTACGGCTAGGATCGTCATCTGCGCTCGCCAACCCGACCGACCCGTCGCCTGGCCAGGCCGCCGCGGCGGGGGATCCGGTCCTGGGGAATGGGGACGGTGCGCCAGCGGGTGGCGGTGCTGCGCTCCCACCGGCGTGAGGTGTGCGCCTTCGGGGGCGTGTTCGCGGCCTGCCTGCTGGCCTTCGTGTCGATCGGGGCCGCGCTGCCCGTGCTGCCCCTGTTCGTCAAAGGACCGCTTCACGGCGACAACCTCGCGGTCGGGATCGTGGTGGGCGCGTTCTCGGTCACCTCGGTGTTCTGCCGCCCACTCGCGGGGCGCTTGGCCGATACCCGCGGCCGGCGGATCGTCCTGGTCGTGAGCGCGCTGGTGATGTCCGCCGGGGGGATCCTGTACCTGCTGGCCAACAGCATCGCGACCATCATCGTGGCCCGCCTGGTGGTGGGGATGGGCGAGGGCGCGCTCTACACGGCCGGTGCCACCTGGGCCGTCGACCTCGCCCCCCTCCGCCACCGGGGACTCGCGCTCGGGGTGTTCGGGCTGGCCGTGTGGGGCGGGCTGTCGCTGGGCCCGCTGGTGGGCGAGCTGCTGCGCTCCGAGGCCGGCTACGGCGCCGTCTGGACGCTGGCGGCGGCGCTCCCGTTCGCCGGCGCGATGATCGCCCTGTTCCTGCCGGAGCCGGCCCGGGCGTTACGCGCCCGGGTGTCCGAGCGGCTGGCCCTCTTCCCCCGCCCCGCCCGCCGCCCGGGAGCAGCGCTCGCGCTGGCCAACTTCGGCTACGCGGCGCTGGCCGGCTTCGTGGTGCTCGACCTCAGCTCCCACGGCGTCGGCGGCGGCGCGAGCGTGTTCACCGTGTTCGCCGCGTCGGTGTTCCTCAGCCGCATCTTCCTGAGCCCCCTCCCGGACCGGATCGGCCCTCGCACGACCGCGACGGGGGCGGCCCTCTGCGAGGCGCTCGGTCTTGCGATCATCGCCTTCGCCCATACCCTCGACGCGGCGCTGGCGGGCGCGCTCGCGATGGGGATCGGCTTCTCGATGTTGTTCCCGTCGCTGGCGCTGATGGTCGTCGGAGAGGTCAGCGAGGAGCGCCGCGGCGCCGCGCTTGGAGCGTTCACCGCCTTCTTCGACATCGGGGTCGGTCTCGGCGCGCCCCTGGCGGGAGCCGCGGCCGCGCTCGCCGGCTACCCGGCGGTGTTCCTGATCGCCTCGTTCGCGGCCCTCGGCACCGCCGCGCTCGCGGCCTTCACCGCCCAGCCGCGTCTGCGGACCGCCCTCGCCGGGTCCACCGAGCCGACCTAGCGCTGGGCCTTCTTATGCTGTGTACATGGCCAAGACATGGGTGCTCGACACCGAGACGAAGGGCACGGGCGCGCACATCGCGCCGCTGCCCGAGGGCGGCGGGGAGCGCTCGCGGGAGGCCGAGCTCGCGCTCGTGCAGCTCGCCCGGCCGCCGCGCCCGCCGCGTCCGTCCGAGCCACCGCCGAAGACGACCTTCAGGGTCGTGGACGTGCTCGGCGGAGAGGTGCTGGGCGAGGACCTCGACGCCCGCGAGACGGTCGAGGCGCTCGCCGGCATGCGTAGTGCGCTGGACGCACGCGTGTACCTGCGTCACGGGGAGAACGGCCGCTGGCGGCTGCTGAGCCTGGGCGACACGCGCCGGCTGTGGACGCTCGCCCGCGAGGGCACGGCCCCGGCGTAGGCGCGGCGCTACGGTAGGCGCCATGCGCGAGATCCTGCCGGGCGTCCATCACTGGCAGACGCTCCACCCCCGCATCCAGACGTTCGTCTCCAGCTACTGGCTGGAGGACGGCGGTGTGCTGCTCGATCCGCTGATCCCCGAAGACGTCGGCATCGACTGGTTCGCCAACCGCGCCGAAGAACCCACCACGGTGATCCTCACCAACCGCCACCACCTGCGCGAGAGCGTGATCTTCAGGGAAACGTTCGGCTGCCCGATCCTGTGCAACAGCGCCGGCCTGCACGAGTTCACCAACGGCGAGCCGGTCGAGGGCTTCGATCCGCCGGCCACACTCCCGGGCGGCGTGAGGGCGTTCGAGCTGGGCGGGATCTGTCCCGACGACACCGCCCTGCATGTCGTCTCGGCGCGCTCGCTGGCGTTCGCCGACGGCATCGTCCGCAGCGGCGAGGACGGCGACGGCCGGCTGGGCTTCGTGCCCGACTCGTTGATGGACGACCCTCCCGCCACCAAGCAGGCGCTGCTGGAAGGACTCGAGCGACTGCTCGAAGAGGTCGCCTTCGAGAACGTCCTGCTCGCGCACGGAGAACCGCTGATCGGCGACGGTCGCGAGCAGGTACAGCAGCTCGTCGACGCCGGCGGCCGCACGGCGTTCGAGTCCTGAGCCTCCCTCCCGGGAGCGTCTCGTGAACCAGTACACGCGCGTCCTGCGCCACCGCAGCTTCTCCTACCTGTTCGCGGGACAGGCCGCGAGCGCGATCGGAGACGGCGTCGTGCTGGTGGCGATCGCCCTGTACGTGACCCAGACGACGGGTTCGGTGGGCGACCTCGGGCTGGTACTCGGCGCCCAGTCGCTCACGCTCGTGACGCTGCTGTTGGTCGGGGGCGTGTGGGCGGACCGGCTGGCCCGCCAGCGGGTGATGATCGCCACCGACCTGATCAGAGCGACGCTGCACGCGCTGCTGGCGGTGCTGATCCTCAGCGGTGGGGCGACCATCTGGGAGCTGGTCGTGATCGAGGCCTGTTACGGCGCGGCGCAGGCGTTCTTCCAGCCGGCCTACACCGGCCTGGTCCCCCAGACGGTGCCCGAGGAGCTGAACCTCGACGCCCGTGCGCTGACCGAATGGGTCGCCAACCTCGCCTCGCTGGTCGGACCCGCCCTCGCCACGGCGCTGGTGCTCGGCGTGGGCGCCGGCGAGGCGTTCGCGTTCGACGCGGCCACGTTCCTGTTCAGCGCCCTGATGCTGGCGCGGGTCCACCCCCGGCGGCGGGGCCGCCAGGCGCGCGCGGAGTCGCTCGCCAGGGAGCTGCGGGCCGGCTGGCGGGAGGTACGGTCGCGGGCCTGGGTGTGGGTCACGATCGCCGCCTACGCGGTCGCTTTGCTGTGCATGTACGCGCAGTGGTACGCGCTCGCCCCCGGGATCGCCCGCCAGCACTACGGCGGCGCCGGCGTGTTCGGCGTGCTCGAGACGGTGGCCGGGCTCGGCGCGGTCTCCGGTGCGATCGTGAGCCTGCGCTGGCGCCCCTCCCATCCGCTCGCGACCGGCCTGCTGCTGTGCCTGATGTGGCCGCTGGAGTGCGGGGCCTTCGCGCTCGGCGCCCCGCTCGCGCTGGTGATCCCCTGCAGCTTCGGCACCGGCTGGGGCTTCGCGCTGATGATCATCTGGTGGGAGACGGCGCTGGCGCGTCACATCCCTCCGAACCTGCTCTCGCGGGTCAGCGCCTACGACTGGATGGGCTCGCTCGCCCTGCTCCCGCTGGGGTACGCGCTGGCGGGGCCGCTGGCGGAAGCGTTCGGCGCCCAGACGGTGCTCGGGGTCGGCAGCCTGGTGGGGCTGGCGGCGCTGATGCTGGCGCTGGCGCCGCGCTCGACCCGCGAGCTCACCGAACGGCCGGCCACACCCGAGGAGCTCCGCGCGGAGCCGCACCTCGCACACCTGGCCGGGCGCCCCGAGACGTGGTCCCCGGCGCGGTAGCGGCGCTCCTCGCCGGACGGGCGGCATACCGCGCCGAGTCCTACGACCCTCGGCCAGGAAGCGCCCTGCAAACCCGCAAACTGGGCCAGAATCGTGATTGCCGAACGGGTTGATGCCTGCTAGGCACCAGGGCACACCAGATGAGGGCCTCCGAACGGACACCCAAGCAGCCTCCGGGCCGCCCACCGGAGGGCGGCGAGCTCGTCGTCCGCGACCGGCGCTTCTCCGCCGACGGTGACGGCGACGGCTGGGACGGAGGACCCGACGACGGCGGCCAGGCGGCCGGCGCCGAGCTGATCGTGCGCATCGCACGGCTCGAAGCCGTCATGGGCGCGACGCTCACGCTGCTGCGACAGTGCATCCTCGAGGGCCGCACGCCGACACGCGAGGAACTCGCCTCCGAGCTCGCCTACGTGCTCGGCACCACCCGCGAGGCGGCACTGACAGAACTGGACGAAGTGGCACAGATGGTCGGCGTCTCCGGGATAAGCTGATAATCTCGATAGACTTACTGAGCAATACCCCGTTGCTCATTTGACCACACCACGACCAAGTACGGAGATAGCCACATGCCCAGGGTTATCGTGATCACAGAGGACCGGAAGTCCGGCGTCGAGCAGGCGGTGCTGCTCGACGAGCAGGTCCATTCCATCCACCTGGACAGCGACCACTCGGCCGGCCAGTTCATCCAACGGCTCGGCTGGGCGATCAGCGACGCCGAGGAGGTGGAGCACTCGCGGACCCCCGCCGCGGTGCTCGAGTCCTCTCCGGAACTCGCCCGCGCCGCATAGCAGCCGGCTCTGCGGCGGGCCTCTCGAGCGGGCCCGCCGCGGACCGCCGGGCCCTAAGCCCGGTCCGCGGGAACCCCTAGGTCCTCGGTGAGCAGGGTTCCGACCTGCTCGTCGACGCAGATGATGCGGTTGGTGTGGGCCTCGACGTGGACCACGCGGGGCACGTAGGCGTCGAGCTCCTCGCGGTCGTAGTGGGCGTAGGAGATGATGATCACCCGGTCCCCACGCTGCACCAGGCGGGCCGCGGCGCCGTTGAGGCAGATCACCCCCGAGCCCGGAGCTGCGGCCATCGTGTAGGTCTCGAAGCGGGCGCCGTTGTCGATGTCCACGACGTGGACCTGCTCGTGCTCGAGGATGTCGGCAGCCCGGAGCAGCTCGCTGTCGACGGTGATCGAGCCGACGTAATGGAGGTCGCAGTCGGTCACCGTCGCGCGGTGGATCTTCGACTTCAGCATCACCCGCTGCACGGCGCCCACGTTAGCCAATCGGGGCCGAGGCGGCCAGTTGCGCATAGCGCCGGCCGGTACCGCGGCCGCGCGGCGGCGCTGGCCTTGACCCGGACCACGTCCACGTGGTAATCGTGCACCGGGCGGAAACGAGGTAACCGGGGAGGTGGTCATGAGGGCACGGATCGCGGCGACGACGGCACTGGCCGTGGTGACGCTGGCAGGCACCGGCACGGCGAGCGCCGCGGCGGCGAGCCGCGTCCTCGCGTGGGGGGACAACACGGGCGTGCAAAGCCACTCCGCGAGCGTCCCGATCGCCGACGGGCTCAGCGGGGTCACCGCGATCGCGCCGGGCGGCGAACACACCTTGGCGCTGCTCGAAGACGGCACCGTGATGGCGTGGGGCGGGAACGGGTACGGGCAGCTCGGCAACAGCGGAGCCGGATACGGCAGCAACACGCCCGTGCCGGTGGAAGGACTCTCCGAAGTCACCGCACTCGCGGCCGGCGCCAACTTCAGCCTCGCCCTGCTCGGCGACGGGACCGTGAGGGCGTGGGGCGGGGACGGCGCGGGCCAGCTGGGAATCGGCGGCAGCGAAACCGAGCACGAGACCCCCGTGGAGGTGAGCGACCTCAGCGGCGTGCGGGCGATCGCCGCCGGTGGCACGCACGCGCTCGCCCTGCTGAGCGACGGGACCGTGATGATCTGGGGCTCCGGCGGAGGGGCCGAAAACCGCACCCCGGTCGCGGTGGCGGGCCTCGAACACGTCCGTGCGATCGCCGCAGGCGGGGAAGCGAGCTACGCGCTGCTCGAAGACGGCACGGTCCGCGCCTGGGGCTCCGACCAGGTCGGCCAGCTCGGCACCGGCGACCCGTCCGACCACGAAACACCCGAGCCCGTCCAGGACCTGGCCGATGTAAGCGCGATCTCTGCCGATGAAGACGCCGCCGGCGCGCTGCTGGAAGACGGACACGTGATGACCTGGGGCAGGAACGAAGACGGGCAGCTCGGCAACGGCTCCGACGAGTACGAGAGCGAAGTTCCGGTCGAAGTCAGCGGGCTGCACGACGCCACGGCCCTCGCCGTCGGCGGGGAGCTCGACGTGGCGCTGCTGGAAGGCGGCACGGTGGCCGCGTGGGGCATCGACCCGGGCGACGGCACCGGGACCGGGGAACAGAAATACACCCCCATCAGCGTGTGCGGAGCAAGCAACATCGTCGCCATCGCGGCCGGGGGCTTCGAACAGAGGTTCCAGCGGCTCAACACGGGCAGTGCCTACGCGATCCAGTCGGCCCCCGGGCCGCTGTGCGCCGGGCCCGGCGGCTTCGAACCGTCCTGGGGGCCGCCCGGAACCACCCTCAGGGTCGAGGGCGCAAACGTGGGCGAAGCCACGGAAGTCAAGCTCGGCGCCGTCAGCGCCCACTTCAACGTCGACTCGATCGAAGAACTGACGGTGGTCGTGCCGCCGGGCACGGGCTACGTGCCGGTCACCGTCGTCACGCAGCTCAACGAAGCCACCAACGCCGGCAACGCAAACGTGCCCTACGTGCTGCAGAACCTCGAGTACTCCTACGCCGTGGCTCCCACGTTCGGCGGCTGCGAGAGATCCGAGGCGGAAAAAGCGGGACGCTTTGAAGACTCCGACTGCACCAAGCAGGTCACCGGCCAGGAACGCGAATGGCTGCCCTATCCGGGAGGCACGTCGGTGTCAACCACCGGCGCCGCGCTGAGCATGGAAACGGGGGGCGTGGCCGTCACCTGCAAGTCGAGCTCGGCCCGGGGGACGTTCGCCGACGACAAAACGATCACCGGTCTCGTGCTCGAGCTCTCCGAATGCGAACGGGCGGGACAGAAGTGCACCTCGCTGGGAGAAACATCGGGCACCGTGAGCTCCAGCCCGCTGGTGGCCCTGCTCGGGTTCGCGAAGCTGGGCAAGACGGCCAAACAGGACAAGCTCGGGCTCGAGTTCTCGGCGATGTCGGGCTCGTTCGCCGAATTCACATGCGGCTCCACGCAGGTGACGGTGCGCGGGTCGGTCGTGGCCCAGGCCACGCCGGTCGACAAACAGACCCACAAGCTCACCTTCAACTTCAAAGCGTCGAAGGGCAAGCAGAAGCTCACGGGGCTCCTGGAAATGCCCCCCGCCGCCCTGGAAAGCTCGGTCGAAGGGGCCGAATTCCAGGGCACGACGGTGACCGGGAAGATGGGCTTCAACACCGGGCGCCTAGGGGCCGGCATCGAGCTCAACGCGGTCGTGTAGGTGAGCAACCGCCGCGTCGGGAGCCGAGGGGCCCCGGCAGGGACGGCTCGTCCATCGGAGGAGCACCACCGTCAAGGCTCGGCGGTCGGCGCTCGATACCGGAAGTGGACGCCCCCGAGGGCGAGGACTCCCTGTGGACGAGTGGTTCAACCTAAACGCCTCGATCCGCCGCGCGGTCGACCCGCTGGCGCTGATGCAGCGCGTGGCCGACCAGGCCTACGACGCGCTCGAAGGGGCCGACGAGGTGCTGGTGGGCCTGCTGGTGGAGGAGGGCTCGCTCGGCTATGTGTGCGCGGCGGGGAGCACGGCCGAGCACGTCGGCCAGGCGATCTCGCTCGAACAGAGCCTCTCCGGCCAGGCCCTGCGCGAGGGCAGGACGCTGGTCGCCGGCGACACCGAGACCGACCCTCGGGCGGACCGCGAGGCGAGCCCCGAGCGGGGCATCCGCTCGATGGTCAGCGTTCCCCTGATGCGCCCCGACGGACCGCTCGGGATCCTCAGCGCCGGCTCGCGCCGGCCGCACGCGTTCGAGCCCCGCGAGGTGGTCCTGCTGGCGGGCCTGGCCGAGTTCATCACCGCCGTGGTGGGCGCGGCCCGAGACTTCTCCCGCGTCACCGCGCGGCTGGCCGGCGAGGCTCCCGCGGGCGCCACCGACGTATCCGAGTCGGCGGAGCCGACCACCGAGGAGCGCCGTCCGGGCGGCACCGGGGGGCTGTTCGCGGCGGCCACCATCGACCCCGACGGCGAGCACGAGGCCGCCGCCCGGGCTTGGGTGGAGCAGATCGTCGCCACCCGCGACTTCTCGCTCGTGTTCCAGCCGATCTTCGATCTCGAGGACGGGTCGATGCTCGCCGCCGAGGCGCTGGTCCGCTTCTCGGCCTGGGGCTCCAAGACCCCGGCGGCCGTGATCGCCCTGGCACACCGCGTGGGCCTCGGGGTCGAGCTCGAGGTGGCGATCGTGGAGGCCGCCCTCGCCCACCTCGGCGAACTGCCGCCGTCGGCGCTGCTGTCGGTCAACTCGGGCTCCGCCGCGCTCGCCTCCGGCGGCATCACCGACGCGCTCGGGGACGTGCACGCCGAGCGGGTGATCGTCGAGCTGACCGAGCAGATGCGCGTCGACGACCACCCGCGCATCGCCCGCATGCAGCAGGACCTGCGGGCCACCGGCGCGCGGCTCGCGATCGACGACGCCGGCGCCGGCTTCGCCAGCCTGATGCACATCCTCCGCGTCGCCCCCGACTTCATCAAGCTCGACGGCGAGCTGATCTCCTCGATCGAGGTCGATCCGGTGCGGCGCTCGCTGGCGAGCTCGCTGATGCGCTTCGCCGGCGAAAGCGGCGCCGTCACGATCGCCGAGCGGATCGAGACCGCCGCCGAGCTGGCCGCCCTGAGCGAGCTCGGGGTCCGCTACGGGCAGGGCTTCCAGCTCGCCCGCCCGCTCCCCGCCAGCGACCTCCCCCGTGCGCTCGCCGGGGGCGCGTCCGGGTTGGCGGCCTGACCGCCGCCGACCTGTCCGGCCGGCCTGGCTAACCGGCGGCGGCGCGCTCGACCGCCAGGCGGCCCATCGCGGCGAGCAGCCCGAGCCGGGCCACATCGCCGGGGCGGGCGACCTCGCCCCCATCGTTGCGCGCGATCGCGTCGGCGCTGACGATCAGCCGCTCGGGGCCGTCCCAGTCGGCGAACGGCTGCTCGGCGTAGTCGGGCGAGGAGATCACCTCGCGGGCGGCCTCCTCCGGCGTGCGCCCCGCCGCCAGCCGGGAGCGCACGGCGGGGGTCACGAAGTCCCAGTAGGCGGCCACCGAGCGGACCCCCTCGAGATCGCTCACCGGCCCGTGGCCCGGGACGACGACGACCGGGTCGAGCTCGGCGATCCGCTCCAGGGCGGCCTGCCAGCGCTCGACCGACCCGCTCCACATGATCGGAACGACACCCACGAACATCACGTCGGCCGCAAACACGACGCGGGCGTCGGGGAGGTGCACGATCGCGTCCCCGGGCGTGTGTGCGGGACCGACTTCGATCACCTGCACGGCGCGGCCGCCCACGTCGAGCTCGAGGGTCCCCTGGAAGGTGTGGGTCGGTGGCGTCGCCTCGACGCCCTCGAAGTCGAACGGTGCCAGCAGCGAGGCGAACGCACCGAGCCCGACGCCCTGCTCCACGCCCGGCAGGCTGCGGGGGACGTGGTTGGCGAGGTGCCCCACGACGCCGGCGGCACGGCCCAGCAGGCGCACCCCCCGCGGGTCCTCGGCCGCCACGTCGCGGGCGCAGGCCTCGGTGCCGATCAGCTCCGCTCCGGCGAGCAGCTGGTTGCCCCAGCAGTGGTCGCCGTCGCCGTGCGTGTTCACCACCCGCCGGATCGGCGCCTGCGCCGTCGGCTCGGCCATGCGGGCGAGCATCGTGCCCGTCAGCCGCAGGTCCCAGAGCGTGTCCACGAGCAACGACTGGTCGCGGCCGCGGATCAGCCCGGCGTTGGACTCGCCGAGCCCGCCGTTGGGTTGGGTCCACGCCCACACACCGTCCCCCAGCTCCTGCAGGCCGGCGGGAAAGCGGGCGGGGTCTCCGTGAAGTGACAGCGTGCTCATCGGCGTGGGCGAGAGCGGCCAAAGATAGCCGCGGTGCGCCCGCGGGTGCGTCCTCGCAGCACGCTCGGGCCGGCGAGCCGGCGCTACACGGCTCGCACGCGTTTCCCGGCGGCCGCGCACCGGGTACTGGCTGAGCGACCGTCACTCGCACCCGTGAGAGGGTGTGCGGGCATTCAGCGAGAGAAAGGAGTCACATGGCCAACCCGGTCACCCATTTCGAGGTCCTCGGCAAAGACGCACCCGCCCTGCAGCGGTTCTACGGCGAGGCGTTCGGCTGGCAGATGCAGGACGTGATGGGCAGCTCCTACTTCATGGTCCACCCCGGCTCCGAGAACGGGATCGACGGCGGCATCGGCGCCGCTCCCGAGGGCGACGGCCACGTCATCTTCTACGTCGAAGTCGAGAGCCCCGAGGCGGCGCTGGAGACGATCTCCGCGCTGGGCGGACGCACGGTCCAGCCTCCGACGGAGATCGACGGCGGCCCCACGATCGCGCTGTTCGCCGACCCCGAGGGCCACGTCGTCGGCCTGGTCAAGAGCCGCTGAGCGGTCGCTGGAGCCCTCACACGTGGGCGGAGAAGAACTCGAGCATCCGCCGCCACCCGTCCTCGGCGGCGTGCTCTTCGTAACCGACCGCCATCGGCGAGGGCATCCGCGCGAGCCATCCCTGCCAGCCGTCCACCTGGGAGAAGAACGAGTGTCCGGCGCCGTCGTAGACCTTGACGTCCCCCGGCACGCCGAGCGCGTCGAGATGCTCCTCCAGGCGGGCCGCCGTCTTGGCCCCGAAGACGCGATCGCGGCGCCCGTATGAGGCGACGACCGGACACAGGCCGTCGAGCACGGAGCGCTCCGAGGGCACCTCGCCGTAGTTGACCGCCGCGGCCCGGAAGCCGGGCCGTGTGCCCGCGATCAGGGCGAACCCGCCGCCCTGGCAGAAGCCGGCCACCGCGATTCGGGTCCCGTCGACCTCCTCGCGCGACGCCAGCACCTCGCGGACCGCGTGGATGTCGGCGACCTCCCGTGCCACCGAGCCGCGGACCATGTCGACGATCACCCGCGACAGGCACACGATCCGCCGGCCGTGGGAGTAGAGGCTCGGCGCCACGGAGGCGTACCCGGCGGCGGCGAAGCGCGACGCGATCCGGCGGATGTCGTCGTTGAGGCCGAACGACTCGTGCAGCACGACGATCCCGGGGTGGGGACCCTCGCCGGGAGCTCCGAAGTACTCGGCCTGGAGAGCCCCTCCGTCGGAGAGCTGGACCTCGATCGGCTCGCCGTGGGCGGTCACGATCGCGGACGATAGCCCTCCGCAGCACCTCGGCATTGTGCGCTCAGCGCAGCTCGCGGGGCACGAGGTTCAGTCGCAGCGGCTCCCCACCGCGCAGCACCACCACCTCGACGGGCACGTCGATCAGGTCCGCGACCATCAACCGCTGGATGTCGTCCACGCCGCTGACGCGCGCGCCGGCGAGCTCGACGATCAGGTCCTCTGCCCGCAACCCGGCCAGCTCGGCCGGACTTCCGCCGGTGACCTCGATCACCTCCACCCCGGTCTCCTGGTCGCGCTCACGGCGGGCACGGGCGGGCAGCGGCCTGGGACCACCGGCGACGCCGAGGTAGGCGCGCCGCACCCGCCCGTCGCGCATCAGCGAAGCGATCACCTTGCGGGTGGCGTCGTTGATCGGCACCGCCAGCCCGAGGCCGACGCCCGCGACCGCCGTGTTGACCCCCACGACCCGGCCGAACGAGTCGACCAGCGCGCCGCCCGAGTTGCCCGGGTTCAGCGCCGCGTCGGTCTGGATCACGTTGTCGATCATCCGCACCGCTTTGCCCGCGCGGGCGGGCAGCGAGCGGCCGAGGGCGGACACGACCCCGGCCGTGACGGACCCGGCGAATCCCTGCGGGTTGCCGATCGCGACCACGAGCTGGCCGACCCGCAGGTGGGCGGCGTCGCCGAGCGGCGCCGACTGCAGCTCGTCGCCGTCGGTCCTCAGCACGGCGAGGTCGGAGAGGGGGTCGGCGCCGGCCACGCGGAAGGAGACCTCGCGGCCGTCGACGAACGTCGCCCGCCCCTGGCGGTCGCGCCCGGCGACCACGTGGGCGGAGGTCAGCAGGAAGCCGTCGGGCGTCAGCACGACCGCGCTGCCGGCGCCCACCGGTACCCGCCCGCCACGTCCGGCGCGCATCACCCGCAGGCTGGCGACGCTGCCCGAGAGGCGCTCCACGACGCCGGCTACGGTCCGCGAGTAGGCGTCCAGCGCCTCCAACTCGGCCTCGGGCGGTACGCCCGCATCGGTGCCGGTGCGGGCGTCCTCGGAGTCGACCCCCGGCGGGCCGGCGAGCTCGAGCAGGGGAGCGGCTATCGGTGCCTCCGGTACTGCGACTGCGACATCGCGTACACGATAGGAACCCCTCGCGGCGCTCAGGCCGCGGCCGCGACGGCGTCGCGCCGGCCGAGCAGGCTCTCGGCGCATTCCACGACCGTGTCCTGGACCGGCCGGGGCTTCCAGCCGAGTCGCTGTTCGGCCTTCTCGTGCGAGAGCACGATCCGCTCGCCGAGGTCCGAGGTGAACGAGCGCAGGGCGGGGTCGAAGCGCGCGGCGACCCGCACCAGCACGTCCGGGAAGGTCCGCTTCGGCACCTTGGCCGCCGCCGGCCCGAGCCGCTCGCGGAGGATCTCGGCGATGTCGGAGATCCACAACGAGGGGCCGACCGCGAGGAAGCGCTGCCCGGCCGCCTCCGGCGCGGCCATCGCCAGCAGGTGCAGCTCGGCCACGTCACGGACGTCCACGACGCTGAACGACAGCCGCGGCATGCCCGGCATCCCTGCCAGCAGGCGTTCGACCAGCTGCAGCGAGGACGAGCGCGGGTCGCTCAGCACCGGCCCGAGGATCGCACCGGGGTTGACGACCGCCAGGCGCTCGGTCGCGTCCTGCTCGCGGGCGAGGTCCCACGCGGCCCGCTCGGCGATCGTCTTCGAGCGCGAGTAGGCGCTGAGGCCGGGGAGATCCGGATCGCTCCAGTCGTCCTCGTTCAGGGGGCGGTCGGGAAGCGGGACGAAGTTGCGCACGGCCGCCACCGACGAGGTCACGACCACCCGCTTGACGCCGGCGGCGAGGGCGCCGCGCAGCACCCGCAGGGTCCCCTCGCGGGCAGGGACGATCAGCTCGTCGGGGTCCTTGGGCTGGGAGGCGGGGAACGGCGAGGCCACGTGCAGGACGTAGTCGCAGCCGGCGACCGCCTGCTCCCAGCCGTCGTCGCTGCCGAGATCGGCCTCGACGATCGACAGCCCGGCGTCAGAGCCGCGCCGGGACTCGATCGTCGTGCGCAGCTCGCGCTCGCGGTCGGCGTTGCGGACGCTCGCGCGGACCTCGTAGCCGCGCTCCAACGCCTGCACCGCACACCAGCCGCCGAGGAAGCCCGAGGCGCCGGTTACGAGCACTGCCGGTGACCCTTGCTGGCCGTTCATGTGCCTCCCTCGTTTCGTTGGCCGTCGTCGGCGAAGTGGCGCACGAGTCTACGCCCGCGTCCTGCGCGGGCTCGAACCGGCCGAGCGCGCGATCCTGCGCGAGCTGCTGGCGCGCGCCCTGCGCGAGGCCGAGCCCGTCGAGCTGGCCGAGACGGCCGCCTCCGGCAGCTGAGCGCCGGGGGCCGCCCCGGCTCGACGCCTGGAACCGGGCTGGCCTAGTCGAAGTCTTCGACGGTGGCGGCCCAGCGGGCGGAGTCGTGGCCACCGCTGAGCACCACCCGGTAGAGGCCCGGGCCGCCTTCGAACACGCGGTAGTGGGTGCCGGCGCCTTCGTCGAGTTCGAATTCGCCCAGGTCCGAGCCGGTCGACAGGTCTTCCACGGCCGCGCTCGGGCCTTCGCACACGACCAGCAGCAGGCAGGTGTGGCGGTAGGACATGGTGTAGGCGAGCCGCCAGCGACGACCACGGATGTCGAACGGGACCGACTGGCCGTCGTCCACGCCCGCGAAGCTCGTCACCGTCCGCCACTGGGGGACCGCCGCGATCGTCAGCGTCACGGTCGAGCCACTCGGCGCGCTCGCCGCGGCCGCGGGGCTCTGCGCCAGGACGGTTCCGGCCGTATGCCCCGGGGCGGAGGTCGCGTGCACGTCGTAACGCAGCCCGGCCGCGGCCACGGCGGCCTCGGCTTCCGCGGCGGGCTCGCCGACGGCGCTCGGGACGGCCACCGGCGGTGGCCCGGCGCTCATCAGCACGTGCACGCTGGAGCCCTGCCGCACGCGGGTGCCGGCGCGGGGGATCTCCGCGATCGCGACCCCCGCCGGAGCGTGGGAGTAGTGGCTGGCGAACAGCGGATGGATGTGGCTGGCGCCGGTACGGGCGAGCACGCTCGCCCGGTGCAGGCCCTGCAGCAGGGGCACCGTCGTCCGTGCCGTGCCGCGGAGCAGCAGCGCGGCGCCGGCGGCGAGCGCGACGAGCACCACCGCGAGCACCATCCACGGGCCCCGGCGACGCCGACGCCGAAGCGTCGAGGGGGGCGCTTTGCGGGGCCGCACGACGGTCGCCGCGGCGCCGTTGGGTGGCAGTGCGATCGTTCCGGAGCCGGGCGCCGGCGCGCCGCCCGCCGACCCGCCGCCGGAGCCGACGGCGACGGTCGGGTTCGCGCTCGCACCAGCACCTGCGGGGCGGGGGGCCGGGAGCGCCGCGGTGGAGGCCCCCGGGTCGTGCATCGAGGCCTGGGCCGCGCGCAGCGCGGCCGCCATCACCGCGCCGTCCCGGTAGCGCTCTCCGGGGTGCTTGGCCATCGCCACCGCGACCAGGTCCCGCAGCGCGGCGGGGACCTCCGCGGGAAGCTCGGGGGGCGCCTCCTGGAGGTGGCTGATGCCGAGCTCGACGGCGGAGCCGGCCTGGAAGGGCGGCTCGCCGGCCAGCATCTCGTACAGCACCACGCCGGCGCTGTAGACGTCGCTGGCGGGGGTCGAGGGCCGCCCCGGGCCTGCTCGGGGGACATGTAGCGGGGGGTGCCGCCGAACATGGCCGAGCTCTCGACCGGGTCCGGCTCGCCGAAGCGGGCGACGCCGAAGTCCCCGACCTTGACCCGGCCGCCGTCGTCGAGCAGGACGTTGGCCGGCTTGACGTCGCAGTGGACGACGCCCTCGGCGTGGGCGCTGCCGAGCGCGTTGCACAGCTGCTCGGCGATGCGGGCCGCCTCCGCGGCCGGGATCGGCTCCCGGCGCAGGCGCTGCTCGAGGCTCTCCCCCTGGACCAGCTCGGCGACGTAGTACGGCCCGCTCGAGGTGTGCCCGAAGTCGTAGATCTGCACGATCCCGGGGTCGTTCACACGGGCCAGCAGCTGGGCCTCCTCCTGGAAGCGCTCGATCGAGGCCCCGTCCTCGGCCCACCACGGCTTGATCACCTTCACCGCCACCGGCCGGGCCAGGCGGCGGTCGCGGCCGCGGTAGACGCGCCCGAAGGATCCCTCGCCGATGATCCCGCGCAGCTCGTAGCGGCCGTCGAGGACCCGGCCGTCCAGTTCGACTCCCGCCGGCATGTGCACACAAGTATTCCGAGATGTCGCCCGGATGTCGCAGATCGAGCCCGCGGGGGCGGCGGCCCGCCGCGGTGCCCCGTCGCCGACCCGGGTCCGCGCCGGCGGCCCGCGGCGGCGCGTTATTCGCCGCTGAGGAGGCTGCCCGCGCCCTCGGCCTCGCCGCCGCCCGCGACCAGCGCGGACCGGTCGAGGTCCGCCACCGAGCGGCACCCGGTCAGCCCCAGCGCGACGTCGATGTCGGCCTTCATCACGCCGAGCACGTGGCGGACGCCGGCTTCGCCGCGGGCCGCCACCGACCAGCCCCAGGCGCGGCCGATCAGCACGGCACGAGCACCGAGGGCGAGCATCTTGACGACGTCGAGACCCGTGCGGATGCCACCGTCGACGAGCACCTCGACGCGGTCTCCCACCGCATCCACCACCTCGGGCAGGGCGCGGACGGTCGAGGGCACGGAGTCGAGCTGGCGGCCGCCGTGGTTGGACACGACGACGGCGTCCACGCCGACCTCCGCCGCACGGCGGGCGTCCTCGGCGTCGAGGATGCCCTTCACCGCCAGGCGCCCGTCCCAGTGCTCGCGCACCCAGGCGATGTCCTCCCAGGTCACCGACGGATCGAACTGCGCGTCGACCCACTCACGGAAGGCGCTCGGGGAGCGCGCGCCCGGGACCGCCTTCTCGAGGTTGCCGAAGGTCAGCGGCTTGCCGCCGATGGGCACGTCCCGGACCCAGCCGGTGTGGCCGACGAGGTCCAGGCCGCGACGCAGCTGGCCCCAGCGGGAGGTCTTGCCGAGGCCGTTGCGGATGTCGCGGTGGCGGGCTCCCACGACGGCCAGGTCGATCGTCAGCACCAGCACCGGCGAGCCGACCGCCCGGGCGCGGGCCATCAGGTCCTCGGCATACCCGCGGTCGCGCATCACGTACAGCTGGAACCACGGCGGCCGCGAGGTGGCCGCGGCGACCTCCTCGATCGGGCAGATCGAGACGGTGGACTCGATGAACGCGACGCCCGCGCGCTCGGCCGCGCGCGCCGCCTGGACCTCGGCGCGGGTGGCCATCATCCCGGCCAGGCCGACGGGCGCGAGGACCACCGGGGTGGAGAGCGGCTGGCCGAGCACCTCGACCGCCTGCTCGCGGACGGACACGTCGCGCATCACGCGCTGGCGCAGCAGCACCCGCTCGAGGTCGGCGACGTTGGCGCGCATCGTCGCCTCCTCGTAGGCGCCGCCGTCGAGGTAGTCGAACAGCTGGCGCGGGAAGCCGCCGGCGGGCCAGCTCGCGGTAGTCACCCACCGTCGCCGGCGAGACCCCGAGTGGCCGGTCGGGCGCTCGTCGCATCGCCCCAGATCCTAGAGCCGTTCGGCCAGCGGCCGGCGCGCCCCGCCGGCGTGCACGGGCGAGGACCGGGTGAGACGCTCGAGCGTCGCCACGATCGACTCATACGGACGCCCGGTCACTCCCTCGAGGGCCAGCTCGCAGGTGCGGTTGCACGACAGGCACGCGTCGAGGTCGCGGCCGGACAACTCGCCGGCCGTCTCGCCGAGGGCCGCCGCGGGCAGCTCGGGGTGCAGCAGCCCGCGGTCGCCGGCCATCCCGCAGCAGCGTGGCAGGAGCGGCTCCACGACCTCCTCGGCCAGCGCCCCCGCGATCTCTCGCAACCTCCCGTCGAGTCCCTGCTCGACCGCCGCGCAGGGCGGGTGCAGCGCGACGGCGGCGAGCCGTCGGTCGAGCGCCAGCGAGCCGAGCAGGCGCTCGTGGACCCACTCGATCGGGTCGAGGACCCGCACCGCCCGCAGGCGCTCGCGCAGCTCGTCGTCGAGCGCCGCGCCGAGCTCCTCACCCGCCAGCGCCTGGGCGCAGGAGCTCGCGTCGGTGACCAGCGCCAGCTCCCCGTCGCGGTCCATCGCAGCGCCGCCTCGGCCATCCGCCGGGCCATCTCCCGGCGGCCCTCGCGGTAGCCCTTCGAGCTCCATGGGGTCGAGCAGCAGTGCCCGGCGACGTCGGGCGGGATCCACAGCGGCGCCCCGGCACGCTCGGACACGGCGAGCGTCGCCTCCGCCAGCGACGGCTCCTGGGCGTGCGATCGGGGGTTCCCGAAGATGCGGTTGACGCAGGCCGGGAAGTACACCGCCGCGGCCCGCTCGCGGCTGGCCCCGTGGGGCATGCGGGCCGGGGCCGGCGCGGGCATCGCGCCGCTCCAGGTCGGGATCAGCTCCTCGCCGAGCAGCCTGCGGCCCGCGCCGGTGAGCGCGCGCAGCAGACCGTCGCCGCCGCCCGCGCCCGCCCCCAGGGCGGCCCGCGCGGAGCGCTCGACCGTGGCCCAGCGACGGGCCGCCTCCAGCGCGACCCGCTCGGCGCGGGGTCCGTGCTCGGCAGCGCGCAGCTCCTTGACCAGCGCCCCGGTGTCGATCCCGACCGGGCACGCGAGGCTGCAGGTGCCGTCGGCCGCGCACGTCTCGAGGGCGTCGTACTCGTACTGCTCGAGCAGCGCCGTCAGCACCGGCGAGCCCTCGGGCTGGCGGGCCATCTCCCGCCGCAGCGCGATCCGCTGGCGGGGCGTGGTCGTGAGGTCGCGGCTCGGGCAGACCGGCTCGCAGAAGCCGCACTCGATGCACTGGGTGGCGACGGCCTCGATCTCGGGGGTCGACTTCAGGTTGCGCAGGTGGGCGCCCGGCTCGCGGTTCAGCAGCACGCCTCGGCCCAGGATCCCGTCGGGGTCGGCGAGGCCCTTGACCCGCCACATCATCTCGGTCGCCTTCGCCCCCCACTCGCGCTCGACGTAGGGGGCCATGTTGACCCCGGTCCCGTGCTCGGCCTTCAGCGAGCCGTCGTAGTTGTCGACGATCAGCTCGACCATGTCGTGCATGAAGGCGTCGTAGCGTTCGAGGTCGGCGGGGTCGCCGAAGTTCGGCGTCAGCAGGAAGTGCAGGTTCCCGGCCGAGGCGTGGCCCGCGAGCGAATGCAGGAAGCCGTGGCGCTGAGCAGCGCCTGCAGCTCCTTGGCGGCCTCAGCCACGCGGGCGGGCGGCACGCACACGTCCTCGATGATCAGCTGCACACCCGGGCCCCGCATCGCCGCCAGCAGGCCCTGCATCCCCTCGCGGACGTGCCACAGCATCCGGATCTCCTCACGCTCGCGCGTGAAGCGGGCCTCCTCCAGCACGCCGTCGGCTTGCAGGATCGAAAGCGCCTGCGCCTGCGGCCCGTCGAGCTCCTCGTCGGAGTCGGCGCGGAACTCGACCAGCAGTGCCGCCGACTCGGGCGGCAGCTGCTTCCACGCCTCGGGCGTGCCGGGCATGTTCCAGGCGGCGGCGATCAGCGTCGGGGCGACCATCAGCTCGGTCGCGCTGGCGCCCGCCGCGACCAGCTCCGGCACGACCCCGGCGGCGGCGTCGATGTCCCTGAAGTGGATCAGCGAGAGCGCGGTGTGGGGCTGCAGCGGCAGCGTCTCGAACACCGCCTCGGCGAGGAACGCGAGCGTGCCCTCCGACCCGATCAGCAGCCGCCTGAAGATCTCCAGCGGCTCGTCGGCGTCGAGGAACGCGCACAGCCGGTAGCCGGTCGTGTTCTTGATCTCGAACTTGGCGGCGATGCGCTCGCTCAGCTGCCGGTCGGCCCGCAGCTCGTCGCGGATCTCGACCAGGCCCGCGGCCAGCTCCGGAGCGGCCGCGGCGAAGGCCTCGGCGGCACCCGCGGCGGCGGTGTCGATCACCGCTCCGTTGGCGAGCACGAACGTCATCGCGCTGACCGTGCGGTAGGCGTCGGCGTGCACCCCGCAGCGCATGCCGCCCGAGTTGTTGGCGACCACTCCGCCGACGCAGGCGATGTCGGTGCTGGCCGGATCCGGGCCGACGCGGCGGCCATCGCGGGCGAGCATCCGGTTCAGGTGCCCGAGGATCACCCCCGGCTGGGCCCTCACGCGCGCTCCCCCCTCCTCCACCCACGCTCGCTGGAAGTGCCGGCGGACGTCGATCAGGATCCCGTCGCCCTGCGCCTGGCCGTTGAGGCTCGTGCCGCCGGCGCGGAACACGAGCGGCGTGCCGGTGCGTCGCGCCAGCGCCAGCACCGCCTGCACGTCGGCGAGGTCCCGCGGGATCGCCACCGCGCGCGGGATCGTCCGATAGGGGCTGGCGTCGGAGGCGTAGCGGATCAGGTCCAGCGCGCGGGTGGCCGCCCCGGCCGGGCCGAGTGCCCGCTGCAGCTCGCCCCGCAGGGGGTCGGGAGTCCCGTGGGCGACCCAGTCGGGGGCGCGGTCCCTGACCGCCTCGCTCACCCGGGGCGCGATCCGCCGCACGTCGGCCCCGAGCGCGGTCACGACGGCCCCGCCCTCATCGCCGCCCTATTCCAGCCACATGCCGGTCGCGACCGGCACCTCGACCAGGCGGGGGCCGTCCTCCACGGCGATCGCCTCGCGCAGCGCCTCGGCGAGCTCCTCGGACCCGTCGACCTGCCGCGACGGCACGCCGTAGGCCTCGGCGACGGCGGCCACGTCGAGGCCCTCGAGGTCCAGGCCGGGGGCGCCACCGGCCTGCTCGAGCTCGGCGAACCACTTCAGGATCATGTACTCCTCGTTGCGCAGCACCAGGAAGGTGACCGGCACGCGGTATCTGGCGGCCGTCCACAGCGCGGTGATGCCGTACTGCGCCGAGCCCTCGCCGAGCACGCACACCACCGGACGGTCCGGCTGGGCCAGCTGGACGCCGACAGACGCCGCGATCCCGAAGCCGAGCCCGCCGCTGGAGGAGAAGTAGTAGCTGCCGGGTGTGGACAGGCGCAGCCGGTTGCGCAGCGCGACCGTGCTGGACGGGGTCTCCACGACCGCGATCCCGTCCTGCGGCCAGACCTCGGCCAGCGCCGCCATCGCCGCGGAGCCGCTGAGCGGTTCGCTCGGCTGCGGCTCGCCCGGGAGCTCACGTGGCGTGGGAGCCTCGCGCTCGGAGCTCCCGAGCAGCTCCAGCAGCCGCTCGAGCGCGAGCCCGACGTCCCCCACGATGGCGTTGCCCATCGGCGCCCGGGCCGCCTCGGAGGGGTCGCTGGTGATCTGCACCAGGCGCGTGCCTGCCGGCAGCAGCGGCCCGGGGATGTAGGGGTAGTAGGGGAACACCGAGGAGCCCACGACGAGGACCAGGTCGTGGCCCTCCAGCGTCTGCGAGGCGGGGCCGATGGCCGGGGGCAGGATCCCCAGGAAACAGGGGTGGTCCTCGGGGAAGCCGAGCCTGCCGCCGCCGGGGGCGGGGGTCGCCCAGACCGCCAGGTGCTGCTTCTCGACGAGGGCCACCGCGGCCTCCCAGCCGCCCGCGGCGTCGATATCCGGTCCCGCGATCAGGACGGGGTTGGACGCGTCCTGGAGCGCCCCGGCGAGGTCCTCGAGGGCGACGGGGTCGGGTAGCGCGCGGGGGTGGACCCCCCGGGCCAGCAGCTGCGAGAGGGCCTGCTCGTCGGCCTGCTGGTCCCAGTCGTCCATCGGGATCGACACGAACGCCGGCCCGCGGGGGGGCAGCGTCGCGTGGTGGATCGCCCGGGCGATCGCCTGGGGGACGTCCTGGGGGCGAGGAGGTTCGTGTGCCCACTTCACGTACGGTTGGGGGCCGATCACGGCTTCGCGGTTGGTCAGGTTGGCCTCGAAGGTGATCTGGGCGCGGACCTGCTGTCCGGCGGTGATCAGCAGCGGTGACTTGTTGGCCTGGGCGTTGAAGATCCCGCCGACCGCGTTCCCGACCCCGGGGGCGGTGTGGAGGTTGGCATGGGCGGGACGGCCGCTGGCCTGGGCGTACCCGTCGGCCATCCCCACCACCACCAGCTCCTGCAGGCCGAGGACGTAGGAGAAGTCGTCGGGGTAGTCCTTCAGCATCGGCAGCTCGGTGGAGCCGGGGTTGCCGAAGATGCGCGTCATCCCGTTGGCGCGCAAGACCTCGAAGGTCGCCTCCCTGACCGTGCTCATCGGCAGCGGACGCTAACCGAATCGGGCCCTCGGCCGTCGGGTCCCGGGCACGCCCACGCCCGCGGCCATGACGAGCGGCTCAGAGCGTGACGGTGAACGACAGCAGCTCGCCGCAGCTGCCGAGGCGCCGGCCCGCGCCGGCGGCGCGGATCCGGAGCTGCCCCTGCAGGGTGCCCGGGGCGGTGAAGCGGGCGGTCAGCGTCGCGGTGCCGCCCCGGACGCGGTCACGGGGTCTGATCGGCAGCGTGGCGGTGACCGCCCCGCCGGAGATGAACAGCGCTTCGGCGGGCCAGCTCAGGGCCACGGGCACGGTCGCTCCGCTGCTGCAGGGGAGCGTCGCCCTGGCCGCGACTCCGGTGATCCATTCGCCGTTGCCGGCGACGTGCAGCGTGACCCCCTGGCCGGCGGCCGTGTGGGCGCTGTACACGCCGGGCGTGGCCTCGGCGGTCGGGGCGACCCCGGTGACCGTGTGGGCGGCGGACCCGGGCGTGACAGTGCCGGGCAGATAGGAGGCCGAGTTGATCCAGTCGTTGACCCACGTGCTGACCAGGTCGGCGCGGGTGTACACGACCGGCGAGGTCGGCTGGCAGTCGGTGTACAGGTGGCTCGCCACACCCAGCTCGACCACTTCTCCGGTCGAGGCCAGGGCGCCCAGCAGCGGCCCCCCGCTGTCCCCGAAGCAGGCAACGGCGTGGTGGGCGGGTACGTCGAGGGTGCACAGCTCCTCGGAGGGCACGTAGATCCTCGTGTGACCCTCGCAGTAGCGGGTCGACTCGAGCGTCGTGTCGGCCCAATGGAGTTCGTGCGGGACCGGTCCGCCGGGGAGCGTCTCGCCCCAGCCGGCCATCACGGCGTGGTGTCCGGGCGCCAGGAAGGACGCGTCGGTGGCCGGGGAGGCGAGCTGGACCGCGGGCGAGGTGGTCGGTGTCGAGAGCACGAGCAGGGCCGCGTCGCCGGCGGCGTCGACACGGTTGAAGGAGGGGTACACGACCGTGTCGGAGACGCCCAGCACCTGCCGTTGTGTGAGCGTCCAGTCGACGGTGCCGGTGACCACGAAGTACCCGGAGGCGGTGTAGCGGGCGCCCGTGCGGGGATCCTCGACGCAGTGGGCGGCGGTGAGCACGACGTTCGGGGACACGACCGTGCCCGTGCACTGGAAGGCTTCGCCTTCGCCTTCGTGGAAGACCACCGCCAGCCACGGGAAGGTGCCCGGTTCCGCCACCTGGCCGCCGACGATCGCCTCCCGCGCCGTGGGAGGGGAAGCCGAGCTGGGCCCGGCGAGGGCGAGCACTACGGCGAGCACGACCGATAGCGCGATGGCGAGGACTGGCGCGATGAGGCCGAGCATCTTCGACGGCGGAGCGGACACTCCGGCTCATATCGGCAGTTCCAGACCCCCGCAGGAGGGGCCCAGCGCTCGGATCGTCAGCTTGCCGCGAGCTCGGCCGGCCAGCGGCGGCCGGCGGCCAGCCACAGCTCCAGCAGCGGATCCACGACCCTCAGCCCGGTGGCGGTGCGGGGGTCGGCCATCAGGTGGCCCTCGCGCTGCAGCCGCTCGACGGTGGCCTCGTTGTTGCCGCTCTTGGTGACGGCGTAGCGCTCGCGGGCGTCCTTGCCCTGCAGTGGCACGGTGCGCTGGGCGATCACCGAGCTGAGCCGTCGCTCGCTGTTGCTCCACCCGTCCCACACCGCCTGGACCTCCGGGTTCGCGTCGCGGGCGGCGGCGGTGAACGCCCGCAGCCACTGCTCCGGGCCCGACCTCGTCCGTGGCCTGGTGGCCTCGTAGAGGTGGTGGGCCAGCAGCATCGCCCGCTGGGGGTGGCCGTCGGCGAGGCGCAGGAGCGGCTCGAGCGCCTCGCCCGGGTCGCGCCGGCCGGCCTCGAAGCGCTCGCCGGTGTAGTCGGCGAGGTCCTCGGCGGCGAGGGGACCGAGGTCGACGGGCATCGCCTGGGCGAAGAAGGCGTGGCGGCGGTCGGAGAAGATGTCTCGCATCAGGCCGGGATGGGATCCCGAGAAGACGTAGCTGGCGACGTTCCCGTGACGCTCCAGCTCGGAGCGGATCGTCCCGGCGAGCCCTCCCCCGGCGCGGACCACGTCCTGGAACTCGTCGAACACGATCGCGCAGCGGCGGCCGTGGCGTTCGAACAGCCTGCGGGGCAGCTCGAGGCGATCCAGCAGGCTCGGCGCGGTCGCCGTCGGGGCGACTTCGATCCCAACCCCTCCAGGGGCCGCCCTGGCGCGCGGGGAGAGGGTCGAGACGACCCCGGCGAACCACCGTCGGAGGATCCCGTCGAGCTGCTGCCGGTAGGCCCGCTCGATCCGCTCCGCGACGTCCCCCGCGGTGAGAACCCCTAGGAAATTGACGTATATCGGGACGAAGCCGTCGCGATCAGCGGCCGCCAGGGCCACGTTCAGCAGCGACGTCTTGCCGTACCGCCGAGGCCCCGCCAGGCGGGTGTTGCGGGTCTCGGCGATCCGCTCGCGCAGCAACGCCAGCTCCGCGGCGCGGTCGGCGAGCTCATCGCCGGCGTCGAGCGGATCCTCGTACCTGAACGGACTTCCCATTCTGGTGCCGATTTTAGCGATCTAGAGGTTCCTGGTTCAGTACTAAGATGGTTCTTAATACTGCACCGTAAGGGTACTGCTATATGCACTAAGATTTCCCTGTTACCGGCCACGCCACGGTGCCATATGAGGCACGAGGGGCTGGCGTGACTCAGTCGGCCGGGGCGCTCACGTGCCGTCGCACCGCCAGGCGACCGACGATCGACCGTCCGGCCGGGGCGGGGGAACCAGGAAGGTCACGGGTGAAGCGCCGGCCCAGCTCCCTGGCGGTCTTGCTCGCCTGTTGCTCGTGGGGCTCCTCGATGGCGATCTCGGTGACGCCGTGGGAGCCGTCCTCGATCAGGATCCGCGAGCCGTCCGACGCCTCTTCGACGGTTATCCGCCGAGGGGAGCGGATGAAGTAGCGCACCGCCGGGCCGAGGTCACCCTCGCCCCCGGCGGACAGCTCGACGACGTCGCGGCCGCGGTCGTAGCGGATCGCGCGCAGCCTCCGACGCTTCCTGGATGGCTGGCGCTCCCCGCCCCGGGCCTGGAAGTCCACCGTCGCCATCGAGTCGGCACAGCAGCGTTCGAGCTGGTTGAAGAACTCTGACCACACCTCCGAGTGAAGAAAACCGGCCATGACAGAAGTCTGCCCCCTGCGGCGGCCGGCATCGACCCATCCCTGGGCATCGGTTGTGTCCAATTCTGGACATTCGGCGGAAAACCGCGACCTTAGGACGTGGCGTCGGCCCTTGCGCGCAGCGCCTCCAGGTCGCGGACCGTCATCTGCCCCCGCTGGGTCTCGAGCCAGTTGAGCTCGCGCAGGGACTGGAGGGCCTGGGCCACACCCGTCCTGGAAGCCCCCGTCCAGCTCGCCAGTTCCTCCTGCGAGAGGGGCAGCTGCACCTCGATCGAGCCGTCGCCCTCGACGCTCTCGCCGTAGCGTTCGGCAAGCTCGAGGATGCGAGCCGAGAGGCGTCCCATCGTGTCGAGCGCGGCGAACTGGAGCCGGTTGAGCGTGGCCTCGCGGAAGCGCCCGGCGACGACTTCCAACAGCACCAGGGCGACACGGGGGGTCCGCTCGAGGTGCTCGCGGAAATGGGACCCGGGCATCATCAGGGCCGTGATCGGCTCGAGCGCCACCACCGTGGCCGACCGCGGGCGGCGATCGATGAAGGCGAGCTCCCCCAGCAGGTCCCCCGGGTCGCGGATGCCGAGGATGATCTCCCGCCCGTCGGGGCCGGCACGGGTGATCTTCACCCGCCCGTCGAGGATCAGGATCAGCCGCTCCTCGGGCTCTCCCTCGAACATCATCACGCTGCCGCGGGGAAAGCTCGTCGGATGACCGAGTGCTTCGACGGCGGCCCGCTCCTCGGGCGTGAGCCGAGCCAGGAACGTCCCCGCGACGAGAGGGCTACCCGGGGCGCTCATCTATCGGTCGACCGTCACCAGCATGGTTTGCCCGCAATTACCTCCGTCCCATTGGTGCGATCCCGCCCGAGCATGCTCGGGCGTGGACGGTACCGGGCGCCACACCGTGCGCGCCCTCAGAAACGCAGCGTCGCGGCGATCCTCCCCAACGGCCCTAGGTCGGGACGGTCGTGGAGGGTGAGCACCTCGGCCGACTGGGCCACCGCCGCCCGCAGGGCCTCCTCGACGATGTCCTCGCGCACCTCGAGCGGTTCATCGTCGAGCGGGCATCGCTCGCCGGTGATCCCCATCCAGTCCCCCCGCGGACACAGCACCCCCGGCTCCCGCAGGCCCTCGTCGTAGAGCAGCGCCTCCACCCGCTGTTCGACCAGCGCCTCCAGCACCGCCTCGAGCCCCGTCACCGCCAGGCCGTCGGCTTTGCCGATGCGGGCGCGGAGCTCGCCGAGGAGGGCCTCCTCGTGGGCGCCCTGCTCCTGCTCCAGCACGGCGGCCGACGCCTTCCAGACCTCCTCCGGGCCGTCCGCGCTGGTGTTGAGCGAGAGGCGCTCGTCGATCAGGCGTTCGCGGACGTAGGGGTGGAGCTTCTCCAGCACCCGCGGCCACAGCGTCTCGGTGCACCCGATCAGCAGGCGTTCGTAGGGCGCCACCTTCAGCAGGTCGAAGAGCACGCGGGCGACGTGGGCGAGGTGGTGCTCGACGTCTTCGACCATCGAGCGCTGGTAGCGAGACTGCGACCAGCCGCCCGTTTTCTGGTGTCCGGGCACGTCGTCGCCGAACGAGACGGCCTCGCGTAGCCCGGCCGCGCTGCCGCGCAGGATGCGGGCGAAGCGCTCGTCCACGACCGCGACGCACACGCGACCGGGCTCGACGCCCTCGAGCAGGGGCGCGATGAACGGCTCGTCGGAGACGATCGCCTGGGTGGCGAGGGGGCGTGAGATGCGGACGGTCTGCTCGAGCGCCAACGGCTCGCAGACGAACACGGCGGCCGAGCGGGCACCCTCGGGGAGCTCGGGGTCGCCCAGCAGCTCGCGGGCGCGCTGCAAGCCCCCACGCAGCGCCATCAGCTCCTCGTGGGGGTGCTCCCGCTCCTCGATCTGGCGGTGGGCGGAGTCGATCAGGGAGTCGATCTCGCTCTGGCGAGCCGGGGGGGTCGCGAAACGGGAGGGGTCGAGGTCGAGGTACAGGCTGAGAACGCTCTCCTGGGGGGCGCGGGTTCCCGCGAGCGTGCGGATCAGCTCCTCGCTGACTTCGTTGACGAGCGGCATGTGCGCAGCGAGCTTATCCGCCGCCGAGCGGCCTAGTCGTCCCCGTCCGCGACGTTCGGATCGGGCAGGGCTCCCGGCGGCGCCTGCCCTTCGAGGTCCCGCCGGGCGGCGGCCAGCTGCGCCCGCTGGGCCTCGTCCACGCGTGGATACCGCGGATCGAGCTCGATCAGCGTGTCGGCGATCACGGCCGCCGTGGCGATGCGGGCGTACCACTTGTGGTCGGCTGGGATCACGTGCCACGGCGCCCACTTCGTGCTCGTATGCGAGAGCGTCTCGGAGAAGGCGCGCTGGTAGTCATCCCAGAACCCGCGCTCGACGACGTCCGCGTGCGAGAACTTCCAGTTGTGGTCCGGAAGGTCGATGCGCCGCAGCAGGCGCCTGCGCTGCTCCTCCTTGGAGACGTTCAGGAACAGCTTCACGATCTTCAGGCCGTTGTCTGAGAGGTAGCGCTCCCAGTTGTTGATCTCGCGAAAGCGGCGCTTCCAGATCCCGGCGCGCTTGGCGCCCGCCGGCAGCTTCTCGCGCTCGAGGTACTCATGGTGCACGCGCACGGCCAGTACCTCCTCGTAGTGGGAGCGGTTGAAGATGCCGATCTGTCCCCTCGCCGGCAGGCGGCTGGCGTAGCGCCACAGGTAGTCGTGGGCCAGCTCCTCGGAGGACGGGACCTTGAAGCTGTGGACGGAGACGCCCTGGGGGTTGACGCCGCTCATCACGTGGCGGATCGCGCCGTCCTTGCCGGCCGTGTCGAGTGCCTGGATCACGACCAGCACTCCCCACGTCCCCTGGGCCGCGAGCCGCCCCTGGTAGCTGCTCAACAGCTGCACCCCCTCCTCGAGCAGCTCCTGGCCCTGCTTCTTGCCCTCGGTCCCCGGCGTCGCCCCGGGGTCGCAGTCGCGGCTCACGCGGATCGTCCTGCCGGGCTCCACGACCAGCTCCTTGACGAACTTCCTCAGCACCCTCCGGCGCGCGCTGGTGAGCTCCTCGGGCATCGCGCCGATGAGCCTAGTCCGCCGGCTCGCGGCCGGGATCCTCGGCGGCGATCGCGCGCAGCGCCGCCTCGAGCGTCGGGTAGAAGTGGTCGTGGTCGAGCGTCTCCATCAGGCCGTAGCGCAACGTCAGCTCCTGCAGCCGCGTACGCAGCTCGGCAAAGGCGAGGTGGATCCCCTCGGCGTTGAGCTCGTCGTCGAGCTGCTCGAGCATCTCTCCGGCGCTCACGTCCACGTCGGTGATGGCCTCGCACTGCAACACGATCCAGCGCGGTTTGTGCTCGCGGGCGAGCCGGCGGATCTCTTCGCGGAAGGAGCCCGCATTGGCGAAGAACAGCGGCGCCTCCCAACGGTAGACGACGACCCCCGGCAGCTGCTCCGCGGCGGGGTAGGCACCGAGGTCGTGCCAGCCCTCGACCTCATCGACGCGTCCCAGGATCGCCCCGTGGGGCCACCAGTTGCGTCTGAAGAACAGCAGGATCGCCAGCACCACCGCGACCACGATTCCCTGCAGTACGCCCAGCAGGATCACCCCGGCGCTCGCCACCAGCGAGACCGCGAGCGCGCTGCGGCGCACCTCCAGATAGCGGCGCAGGATCGCCACGTCCGCGAGTGACAGCGCCGCCACGATCACGACGGCTGCCAGCGCGCACTGGGGCAGGTCTGCCAGCAGCGAGTTGGCGAACAGCAGCAACACCACCACGAGCGCCGCGCCGACCAGGTTCGAGAGCTGGCTGCGGGCTCCCGACTGTTCGGCCACGGCCGTGCGCGAGCCGCTCGTGGAGACGGCGAAGCCCTGGAAGAGGCCGGCCGCGATGTTCGCCGCGCCCATCCCGATCATCTCCTGGTTGGGCCGCACCTCGTCCCCGCGCCGGGCGGCGAAGCTCGTGGCCGTGGCGATCGTGTCGGTCAGCGAGACCAGCGTGATCCCCACCGCCGCCAACAGCAGCGGCCCGATGTCGTGCGCGTTCGTCCACGGGAGGCTGGGCGAGGGAACCCCCTGTGGGAGGGCTCCCACCGTGCTGACGCCGTGGCTCGAGAGCGCGAACAGCGCGGAGGCGGCGGTCGCTGCTACCACCGCTACGAGCACCGCCGGCACGCGACGGGTGATGCGGGGCAGCACGAGCAGCAGGGCGAGCACGGCGAGGCCGACGAGCAGCGTCGTGGAGTTGGTCTGGTCGAGGCCTTCGAAGAAGACCCTGACCTCCTTCAGAAAGGAGTCCGCGCTGGTGGAGAAGCCGAACAGCTTCGGCAGCTGGCCGACGATGATGGTGACGGCAAGTCCGTTCATGTAGCCGACCTGAACCTCCTTCGAGAGCAGGTCGGCTACGAAGCCGAGTTTCCCCAGGCCGAGGCCGATCTCGGTGAGCCCCACGAGGATCCCGAGCATGCCCGCCAGCGCGATCGCGGTGGACTCGCTGCCGCCCGCCAGCAGCGGCGTGATCGCCGCCAGGATCAGCGGCGAGATCGAGGAGTCGGGGCCGAGCACGAGCACCCGCGAGGGCCCGAACAGCGCGTATCCCACCAGGCACGCGACCGTCGTGTACAGCCCCGTGACGGCGGGCAGGCCGGCGAGCTCCGCGTACGCCATGCCCTGGGGGACGAGGATCGCGGCCAGCACGATCCCCGCGATCAGGTCGGGGCGCAGCGACGCGCGCTGGTAGGTGCGCAGCGCGCGCGCCCCCGGCACCCACTTCTCAACCGAACGGCCGGCGCTCACCAGGGGGCTGCGCCGTGCAGGTCCCCGTCACGCACCCCGAGCGAGGGGTTCGCCTCCGGCGAGGGGTGCGGGCCCAGCATCCGTGACAGCGCCGCCGAGCCGATCCCGATGGCGGCACCCGCGGCCACGTCGCTGGGGTAGTGCACCCCGGTGTGAACGCGCGAGTAGCCGACCGCGAGGGCGAGCGGGGCGAGCACGGGGGCGAGCACCGGCAGCTCTGCGGCTGCGGCCGTCGCGAACCCGAACGCGGCCGCGGCGTGGCCGGAAGGGAAGGAGGTCGACCGCGGCATCCTGATCAGCGGCGGGCGGCCGAAGCTCGCCGGGCGCCGGCGGCGCGTCAGCAGCTTGGCGGGGCCGTTGGTGGCGATGCCGGCGACCACGAGCGCCACCAGCCCCCGCCAGGCCGCCGCCCGCCCCCTGGGTCCGCCCAGCAGCGCGAGCAGACCCGCGATCGCAAGCCACAGACGCCAGTAGTTGGCGGCCGTCGTGATCGACACCAGCGCGCGGTCGAGGCCCGGCGAGTCGACCCGGCGGGCACGCCTCATCAGCCCGCGGTCAAGCGACCGCAGGCTGTCCACGGGCCCCCTCACCGCGCGTGGCGGTGTGGCGCGGTCTCGCGCGCGCATCGCCACAGATATACCGCCCAGCCCCCACCGAGCAGGGTGCCGGCCAGCACGTCGCTGGGGTAGTGCACACCGAGGATCACCCGCGAGGCGCACACAGCCAGGAGGATCAGCGCGCACGCGCTGGCCAGCAGCCCGAGCACCGCCGGCCGGGAGACGAGGGGACACACGGCGAGCAGTAGCGAGACCCAGAACGCCGCCGCCTGGGTGGCGTGGCCGGAGGGAAAGCTGTAGCCGCTGACAGCCTGCAGGTGCTCCACCGGCGGTCGCGGGCGGGCGACGAGCAGCTTGATCAGATCGGCCATCAGGGCTCCGCCGAGCAGGCCCAGCGCGACGATCAGCGCGCCCTCGAACACACGCGCGCGCAGCAGCGCGATGCACGTGATCAGCGCCAGGGGGCCGAGCAGCCACAGGCTCCCAGCCCACGTCACGACCCGCGCGGCGTTGACGAGCCCCGCCGAGCGCTCGCGCGCAATTTCGCGCATCAGCTGCGCCTCGTTGGGACCCAGCGAGATCCACAGTTCACCGAGCCCCCACCCGACCAGCACGAACGCCGCCCAGCCGAGCAGTACGCGTGGGCCAAGCGATCTCACCTGCCCACAGCCACCCGCACGAGCGCCGCGAGATCCTCGCGCGAGAGCCTCGCCGCGCGGGCGGCGGGCGACAGACCGGCCTTGGGGGGCAGCCGCACGCGCAGGGCTCCCGGCATCGAAACGAAGCGCAGCGGCGGGTCCATCACCAGCGCCTCGCCGTCCAGGCCCACCTCCACCGGTCCGCCGGAGCGCACCTCGAACTCGCCCGCCGACCACGACAGCAGCCCGGAAAAGCGACCGGCCTGTCCGGCGAGCTCCAGCGCCGTCAGCTTTGACACGTCGGCCGGACCGAGTACGCGCGCCGCGAAGACCCCCAGGACCCCCCCATCCAGGCTACCGCGGGTGCCGGCTCCCGCCAGGCTGGTGAGCTCATAGACGTTGTTCGAGACCAGCACGAGCGGTGCGTCGTCGTATGAGGCGCCGTCCGCTGCGGTGAACTCGAGGTCGAGCGGAGCCGCCTCTGGGCCGAGCAGCTCGGGCAGCATCTGCGCCCAGGTCCGGAGCTTGGCGTCCCGATAGGCGGGCGACTGGACGACCTTGGCGTACACGCCGAGCGAGGCGTTGTTGACGAACACGCGGTCGTTCACCCGCGCGAGGTCGATCCGCCGCTCGCGCCCGTGGGTGTAGGCGTCGAGCGCGCCCACCACGTCGTCCCGGTCGAGACCGAGGTCGAGCGCGAAGTGGTTGCGCGTTCCCGCCGGGATGCAGACATAGGCCACGTCCCGGCGCGAGGCAACGGTCGCGACCAGCGCCTGGGAGCCGTCTCCCCCGGCCATCCCGATCGTGCGAGCGCCGCGGTCGACCGCGTCCTCGGCCAGTGCCTGCAGGTCGTCTCCCGGTGTCAGGATCACCGGCTCGATCCCGCGGCGGCGTGCCTCGCCCGCGAGGTCGAAGCGCTCTGCCTTCCCGCCCCCGGACTTGAGGTTGATGATCAGTACGGCCGGTGCCGCGCCGCCCGCAGGGGGAGCGGAGGAGCCCGCGGGAGAGGTCTCGGGGACGGCCGGCACGGGCACGGCCTTGGGTCCCGTGCGGCCGAGGGCGAAACGCGCCGTCAGCCCGAACAGGGCCAGCAGCACGAGCAGCAGCACGAGCACGACGACCCCCTGCCAGTGGGTCGCGAGCACGACGACGAGCCCCACGCCCGCCAGCGCCGCGAGCGCACCGCCGAGCAGCCGCGTGCCCCCGCGATTGGTCAGCGCCACCCATAGCGACGCCGACGCTGCCGCGATCAGCGCAACCGCGAGCACCGCCATCGCCACGTCCCCCGCGAGCGCAACGGCGGCCACCACGGCCATCGCCACGGGGCACAGCAGCGCCGCCAGCGCAGTCAGGCGCGTGAGCATCGGATCGACATATTGGCGCCTGTCGCGATCACGGGCGATCTGAGGTGACAGCTAGATTGCTGGCGCGGGCGAGCGAGTCGAGGCGGTAGGCGTGGCGGCGCAGCAGGCCAAGGGAGGGACCAGAGGAGCCGGGACGGTGCTGATGACCCTGTGTGCGGGCCAGTTCCTGATGATGCTCGACACCTCGGTGATGAACGTGTCGATCGCAACCGTCGCGAAAGACGTCGGCACGACCGTCACCGGCATCCAGACTGCGATCACCCTCTACACGCTGGTGATGGCCGCCTTCATGATCACCGGCGGGAAGATCGGGCAGATCATCGGCGTGAAGCGCGGCTTCGCGATCGGGTGCGTGATCTATGGCTGCGGCTCGCTGACCACCGCCCTTGCGCCGAGCCTTGGGGTGCTGATGCTGGGCTGGTCGCTGCTGGAGGGGCTGGGGGCGGTGCTGATCCTGCCGGCGATCGTCGCCCTGGTGGCATCCAACTTCGACCGCGGCGAACGCCCCCGCGCCTACGGCCTGATCGCCTCGGCGGCCGCGATCGCGATCGCCGTGGGCCCGATCGTGGGGGGTCTGTTCACGAGCTACCTGTCATGGCGCTACGTGTTCGCGAGCGAGGTGCTGATCGTGATCGCGATCCTGGCCCTCGCCCGGCGGATCGAGGACGTGCCGGGTGAGAAGGGCGTTCGCCTGGACCTGGTGGGAACGGCCCTGTCGGCGATCGGGCTCGGGCTGATCGTGTTCGGCGTGCTGCGGGCCGGCACCTGGGGATTCGTCGTGCCCAAGCCGGACGCCCCGCAGTGGTTGGGCCTGTCCCCCACGATCTGGCTGATGCTCGGCGGCGGGGGCGTGATCTGGCTGTTCATGAGATGGGAGAGCCGGCTGCTGGCGCGTGGCGGGCAGCCGCTGGTCGACCCCGGAATCCTGCGCAACTCGCAGTTGCGGGTGGGACTGACGACGTTCTTCGCGCAGTACTTCGTGCAGGGCGGGCTGTTCTTCGCCGTGCCGCTGTTCCTGTCGGTGGCGCTCGGTCTGTCGGCGATCGAAACCGGCGTGCGGCTGCTGCCGCTGTCGGTGACGCTGCTGCTCGCCGCGGCCGGGATCCCCCGCTACTTCCCGAACGCGTCTCCCCGCCGCGTGGCCGAGCTCGGCTTCCTGACGCTGTTCATCGGCCTGGTGGTGCTGATCGCAGCGCTCGACCAGGGGGCGGGAGCCGAGGTCACGACCTGGCCGATGCTGCTGGCGGGGGCCGGCGTCGGTGCGCTGGCCTCCCAGCTCGGCAGCGTGACCGTCTCGGCGGTGCCGGACGAGCGAAGCGGGGAGGTGGGGGGCCTCCAGAACACGCTCACCAACCTCGGCATCTCGATCAGCACGGCGCTCACCGGCGCGATTCTGATCGCCGCCCTGAGCAGCTCCTTCCTCACCGGCGTACAGCAGAACCCGGCCGTGCCCAAGCAGGTCAAAAGCCAGGTCAGCGTCAAGCTCGCCGGCGGGATCCCGTTCGTCTCCGATGCTGAGCTGGAAGCGGCGCTGGAGAAGAGCGAGGTCCCCCCCACGGCCACCGACGCGATCGTGGAAGAGAACGAAACGGCGCGGCTGCACGGCCTGCGCTCGGCGATCTCGGTGCTGGCGCTGTTCGCCCTGCTGGCGGCGATCTTCAGCCGCCGCCTGCCGGACGAGCAGCCCGCCGCGGCGGAAGCACGCGCCGCCGCCGAAGCGGAGACCGCGGCGGCGACGTAGCCCACCCGGCGCCGCACAGCGGAGACGCCCGCGGCGACGTAGGATCCGGCGGCACCCCCCAGGGTCGCGAGGATCGAAGCGCGAGGAGGAGCCGATGAGCCGCAAGCAGGACTTCACCGAGCAGGAGTGGGAGGAGATCATCGCCGGGCCGCCGGGTGCGGGGATGCTCGTGATCACCGCCCAGCGGGGCGGCATGTTCAAAGAGACGCTGTCGATGGCGAAGGCGTACGCCGAAGCCCGCCAGCAGCACGGGCAGAGCGAGCTGCTGGACGAGATCGTGGCGACCAAGCCGAAGCTGGACCACACCCGTTACCACTCTCCCGAGGAGCTGCGCGATCACGTGCTCACGTTGCTCGGCCAGGCGCGGACGACGCTGGCGAGCAAGGGCACTCCCGAGGAGCTCGACCAGTACCGCAGCTTCACCGTCAACCTCGCCCACCGCGTCGCCGCCGCCCACAAGGAGGGCGACGGGCAGGGCGGCGTGAGCGAGGCCGAGCAGGGCGCGATCCAGTCGATCGAACAGGCGCTGGCGTGAGGCGGGGCGGGCGGCCCGGCGGCGAGGGGGACCTCAGAGCGCGGTGATGAGGGCTCATCGGCGAGGTCACGCCGGCCCACCCCGACGGCGGCTCGCCGCGGCCGTGTTGGGAGCGACGACCTTGACGCTGCTGTGGGTGGGCGTTGCGCTCGCCGCCGGCAAGGGCTCGCACCACGCCGCCGCAAAGCGCCAACGTGTCGCCGCAGCCGACCGCGCCGCCACCCGCGCCTACCTGCAGGCGCGCCTCGTGTACACGCGCGCACAGCTTGCCAACAGCCAGGCGTCGCTGGCGGCCGTGCGAGCCCTGGAGAGCGGGCTCGAACGCGAATGTCCGGGTGAGATGACAGGTGCTCCCCACGAAAGCCTGGAGGGCCTGCTCGAACCTGGTCGAACGCCCCGGCCGAGCCCCCGCCAGGAAGGCGAAGAAAAGCGTCGGGGGCACCAGTGGGACGCGCTCCAGTCGGAGCTGCTCGAGGCGCTCTCCGCGACCGACCTGGCCTACGTACACGAAGCGGCACTCGCATACGTGCGTGCGGTCCGTCCGCTGCACTGGAGCGAACCCAGCCGCACGCTGCTGACCCGGGTCGCGGCGGAAACACTCGAACTGGAGCTGGGCATCGCCGTGCCGCCGGTGTGCGCGGACATGAAGACATGGGTCTCGAGCGGGTACCTGGCCCTGGCGAGCGGCACGAAGTCGATCGAACGCGTGCAGGAAGAACTGGTGGGCCGGGTGTTCGCAGTCCTGGGACGGGGAGCGACGCTGCACGTTCCCGCACCGCTCAGCCGCTTCGAGGGCCCGAGCGAGAAGCGCCTCGCGCGGACGCTGGCGGCGGCCGAAGCCTCGGCCCTGAAGGACGCTCTGGGGAGCGAGGGCGGCCTGCGGCAGCTCGAAGTCGCCCTCGGGCTGGAGACGCAGGGCGAAGTCGAAGCGCTCGAGAACCCACACAAGGGCTCCGTCGAGATCGGTCACGGAGGGACGCTCGCGGGTACCAGCTTCAAGGTCTACGTGGAACCGCCCGAAACCGAACCGGGCCCGCTCGGCGAGACCGAGTGCGAGCACCCGATCGGCGTGGCAGTGCAGCCACGGAAGAGGTCGGCGGGAGGTGTCACGGAAGGGGTGATCTCGATCGGCCCGATCGGCGGATCGGGCGCAGGCTGCGTGTCCTCGACCCGCGCTGCCGTCCGCTGTGAAGAAGGGCGGCTGACGATCGAGCTGCGGACCATGGCGGCCGCCCGCCGCGTGCGGCTCACGCTCAGCGACGGGCGACAGGTGAGCTCGCGGGTGTACGCGATCTCGCGCAGGCTCGGGGGCCCCGCCGGCATCTACTACCAGGCGGTCCGTGGACCCTCCCCGACGCCGGTGCGACTGGAAGAGCTCGGTGCCCGCGGGAAGGTGCTCCGCACGATCGAGGTGGCCCACACGTCGAGGTGCCCGCCGCTGCACACCCCGGAACCCCGGCGTCGGACCCGCACCGTCGCGACGGGGGGTCTTCCCGGCGCAGGGACGTTCGCAATCGAGGGCACCTCCACAACCTTCAGGAAACAGACGAGCTTCAGCCTGCGGGCGGAAGCGGGCCCCCTCGGCTCGGAAGGCTCGACCCAGGTGCAGGAAGGGTTCGCGAGCTCGCCTCGCCTGCGCCGCACGTTCGCGGCGCAACTCGAAAGCGGCTGCCGGCCGGCCGAATTCGCGCTCGTATACGGCCTCTTGAAGCGACCCAAGGACGTCGTGCTCGCGCGTACGGCCAGCGGCCTGGTGACGCTCCGCCGGGCGAGGATCCCGAAGGGCCTACACGCCCACGGGGTGCTCGCCTACCTCGCGCTGCCGAGCGTCCCCGAAGAACTGCTCGTGCGCGCCCCCGACGGCAGGACGTTGTCCACCGAGAGGTTCGCGAGCGCCGCCCGCGATGCCCACGAATTCTGCGAAGGAGAGGCCGAAGGGTAGGCCGACCCGACGGGTAGGCCGACCCGACGGCTACGCCACGGGCGTGAGCGCCGGCTCCTCGCCGGCGACCCGTGCTTCGGCGAGGGCCTTCTCGCAGGTGCTTCCGGTGATCTTCTGCAGACAGGTCGAGATCAGCGCGGACTCCTCGGCCGTGAGCGTTACGAGGTGTCGCTCGATCTCCGCCTCGTATACGAGCCGCATCTCCTCGAGCATCTTCTCGCCCGCGGGGGTGAGCTGTGCGTGCAGGCTACGGCGGTCCGTCGAGCACGACACCCGCTTCAGGTACCCGGCCTCCTCGAGGCGATCGACGAGCTTGGTGATCCCGCCCCGGCTGAGCGTCAGCCACTCCGCCAGTTCGCTCATCTTCGGGGGGCCGTCGGGGCTGCTCCTGACGGCCGACAGGATCTCGAACCAGCTGAGCGGCGGCAGGTCGGCTGCCATCAGCGCCCGCTGCACGCGGTCGGTGACCGCCGCGTGGCTGGTGACGACCGCGCGCCAGGCCTCCAGGTGCGGTGCGGTGGAAGGACTCATGTGTAGATGATAGCTGAGGAAACAGTTGACGTGGAAATCATGTCGCCGACGAGTGGCCCTCCAGGGCCACCCGGCCACCGGGCCCGACCGGCGGTCGGCCCGCTTGTAGACTCGTGCCCGAAATCGATCCGGGGCCGGCCACTGCGGCGGACACGGACCGCGGGCCTCTTCGAGAAAGGATCGAGCGATGAGCAGCGAGCAGTTGGAGCTGGGTCCGGTCGACGTCGTCGTGATCGGCTTCTCACCGGACGCACCCCTTACCGGTGAGTCGATCCCGCTGGTGATCGACCTGGTGGACCGGGGGATAATCCGCATCCTCGACGTGTTGATGGTGCAGAAGGACGAGGACGGCAACGTCGCCAGCCTGGAGATAAACGAACTCGAGGGAACCGTGTCGGCGCACCTGGACGTGTTCCAGGGTGCCAGCACCGGAATGCTCGGGGACGAGGACGCCTCCGTGGCCAGCGAGGGGCTGGAGCCCGGCGAGACCGCGGTGCTGATCTGCTTCGAGAACTCCTGGGCGGCGCCGTTCGTGACCTCGGTGATGCGCAACGGTGGCAAGGTGCTGGCCTTCGAGCGGATTCCGGCAGAAGACCTGATCGAAACCCTCGCCGCGCTCGAGGCCGACGAGTAGAACCCCAACACGACGAAAGCGAGAACACGAGATGCCACTTCTTCGGGGCGTAGCCCGGACGGCCGTGATCGCGGGGACCGCGACACATGTGTCCAACAACGTGAGCCGCCGCCAGGGCAACAAGTGGGCGGCCCAGGAACAGCAGCAGTACGAACAGCAGCAGCAGATGGCGCCGCCGGCGGCGGCACCGGCCGCCGATGACCCGATGGACAAACTCAAGGAACTCGGCCAGCTGCACGAGACCGGCGTGCTCACGGACGAGGAGTTCGCCGCCGCCAAGGCCAAGATCCTCAATATCTAGCGCCGCCCTCTCCACCGAGGAGACGGGCGCGCTGCACGCGGCCGCCCGCGCGACCCTGGCGGGCAACTGGCGGGAAGGCGAGCGTGACGGCGTCCCCTACGCCTACACCGCGCCCAGCCCGGGGCGCTACCCCTGGCAGTGGTACTGGGACTCATGCTTCGCCGCCATCGCGTGGCGACGGTTCGACCCCCGGCGCTCCCGGGCCGAGCTCCAGACGCTGCTGAGGGCCGCCCGCGACGACGGCTTCATCGGCCACACGATCTTCTGGCACGGGCGCCTGGACTTCAGGCGCTACCTCTTCTACAACGTCGTCTCGCGCAGGGACTTCATGACGAGCACGATCCAGCCGCCGCTGCTGGCGCTCGCCTGGCGACTGGCTGTGGGCGACCCGGCGCAGGAGCCCGCGATCGTCCGGAACCAACGGTGGCTCGAGCAGGACCGGGACCTCGACGGCGACGGGCTGCTGTGGGTGCTCCAGCCGGACGAGACCGGCCTCGACGCCTCGCCCGAGTTCGATCCGGTGTGGGGCGCGCGGGCCCAGGGGCTGCCCCGGTTCCCGTTGCTGGTGCGGCGCAACCGGCGGCTGTGCTTCGACATCCGCGCCGTGCGCGACGCCGGCGGTCCGATCGTGTGCGCGACGATCACCAACGTCCTGCACGGGCTCTCGCGGCTCGCCCTCGGCGAGCCCTCGGTCACGCCGGCGCTGGTGGATCGTCTGTGGGACGAGCGCCGGGGCGTGTTCCGCAACGAGGCGCTCCCGGCGACCTCCGGGCCGGTGCCCCTGACCTGGTCGGCGCTCTCGCCGCTCGCGCTCCCGGACCTGCCGGAGGAGATCGCCCGGCGGCTGGTCGAGGAGCAGCTGTTGCGAGACGACCGCTTCTGGCTGCCCGTCCCATCACCGTCAGTGTCCGCCCGCGAACCGTCCTTCTCGCGCCGGGAACACTTCCACGGCCTGCGCCGCTACTGGCGGGGTCCCACCTGGGTCAACTCCGCCTGGCTGCTGTGGACCGGGCTGGTGCGGCTGGGATACCGCGAGCAGGCCGACACGCTCGCCGAGCGCCTGCTGGCGGCGGTGGCGCGGGAAGGCCTACGGGAGTACTACGACCCCTTCACCGGCGCCGGCATGGGCGCGACACGGTTCGCCTGGTCGTCACTGGTCCTCGATCTGCTCGAGCCGGAGCCCCCGCTGCTGGCCCTTACCGGGGCGCCGGCGGCGGGCGAGCAGGTCGGCGAGGCCGGCTCGCCGGCCTAGGGTTCGGCCGGAGCGTACACGGTCACGACGGCCGCGCCGCCGAGGCCGATGTTGTGTTGGAGCGCGAGGGTCGCGTCCGGCACCTGGCGGGCCTCGGCGTCCCCACGCAGCTGCCAGGTGAGCTCCGAGCACTGGGCCAGGCCGGTGGCGCCCAGCGGGTGGCCCTTGGAGATCAGCCCGCCGCTGGGGTTCACCACCGGGGCCTCACCGCCGTAGGTGGTGGCCTGCGCCTCGACCAGCTTGTGGCCCTCCCCCTCGGCCGCGAGCCCCAGCGCCTCATAGGTGATCAGCTCGTTGGCCGAGAAGCAGTCGTGGAGCTCGACCACGTCCACCTCACCGACGTCCCTGCCGGCTTGCGCCAACGCCCGCTCGGCCGCCACCCGGCTCATGTCGGCGCCGACCACAGCGATCGCCGAGCGGCTCTCGAAGGTGCTCGTGAGGTCGGTCACCAGCGCCTGCCCGAGGATCTCGATCGCACGGGAAGCGAGGCCGTGCTGCTCGACGAACCGCTCCGAGGCGACCACCGCGGCGGCGCTGCCGTCGGAGGTCGGTGAGCACTGCAGCTTCGTCAGCGGCGCGTAGATCTCCCTGGCCTCGCGGATCTCGTCGAGCGTGTACTCGACCTGGAACTGGGCGTAGGGGTTGTTGACGGAGTGCTTGTGGTTCTTCCAGCCGATCCAGGCGAAGTGGTCCGGTTCGGAGCCGAAGCGCTCCATGTGCTCGCGCCCGGCCGCGCCGAACAGCTGCGGCGCGGGGGGCGCGTCCTCCCACTCGCGGAGCTCGGTCAGCGCGATGTAGTGCTTGTCGATCGGGTTCGTGCGGTCGGTGTACTTCGCCCCCAGCGAGCCCTTCTCCATCTTCTCGAAGCCGACCGCGAGCACGCAGTCGGCGAGGCCGCCACGGACGAACTGGCGGGCGAGGTACAGCGCACTGGAGCCGGTGGAGCAGTTGTTGTTGACGTTCACGACCGGCACGCCCGTGAGCCCGAGCCCGTACACCGCTCGCTGGCCGGCGGTCGAGTCCCCGTAGCAGTAGGCGGCGAACACCTGCTCGACGTCCTCGTAGGAGACGCCCGCGTCGGCGAGCGCCTTCGAGGCCGCCTCCTGGGCCCAATCGGGGTAGTCGCCCTCCTTGGTGCCGGGCTTGTCGAACTTCGTCATCCCCACACCGACGACGAACGTGCGGTTGCTCATGTGCCCTGTCCTTCCGTCCGAAGATCTGGCTCGAGGCCGGGATCATCCCACGGCTTCTGCTCGGTGCGGCGACCGGTGCGCCGGGTGCAGCAGCCGTTTCGCGCGCGGGGACGGTCGGGGCCGGGGCCGTCGCCGACCGGTCACCGACGTGTGCACAATCGCCGACGCCGATTACTGGCCAGGAGGCCATTGCGGGTGGGGGCCGCGGTCCTCGAGGCTCTTTCTCCGGTATGGCCGCCTCGGTGATCATCTCTTACGACGGGACCGCCAACGACGACGACGCGCTCGCGCTCGGACGGCTGCTCGCTCCCAGCACCACCGGCCTGGCGCTCGCCTATGTGCGCCACACCCCCGAGATCGACCCGGAGCGCGAGGCGCTGGCCCAGCACGACGCCGAGCACAAACTGGTCACCGGCGCCGGCCTGCTCGGCGATCCGGACATCCCCCGTCACGTCGTGCTCAGCGCCTCCACCGGGGCCGGGCTGCAGGAGCTGGCCGACACCGAAGGCGCCGCGCTGATCGTGTTCGGATCCGACTACCGCACCCCTCCGGGGCACGCCGAGCCGCCCAACTCCGCCCAGCAGCTGCTGGAGATCGGCGAGACGGCGGTCGCGGTCGCCGCAGCTGGGCTGCGGGTGGACCCGCCGGCACGGATCTCCACGATCGCCGTGCTGCCCATCGACGAGGACGAGGCTGCCCAGCAGACCGCCTCCGGACTGTCGCAGATGTTCGGCGCCGACCTCGTCGAAGCGGTGCCCCCGGCGGCCGACCTGATCATCGTCGGCTCTCCGAGCGGCGCGCCGGTCGGGCGTCTGGCCCTCAGTGGTACGGCCCGCGGGATGCTCGACGCCTCCCGCGGATCGGTGCTCGTGGTACCGGCCGGAAGGCCGGTCGTGCTGCAGGCGGCCTGAGGGCGAACACCCACGGCGCCGCCGTCACCCCCGTCGGACGGCACGGTGGGAGCGTCGCATCCGTGCCCTGTCGCACCCGCCGTTGCCCCCGCGCAGGAGGGGTAATAACGGATTGGTCGCATCGGCCCGTGCCGACAGGGGTACTAGTTGCCGTGCACAGATGCCCGAGGGGAGTATTAACTCGAGGCATGGGAGCCACCGACCGCCGCTTCGGCGAGACACTTCCGCTCGTCCGGCCGCTGGACGACGAGCAGGCGCGCCTGGTCGAGATCCTGCTGGCGGCCGGCGGCGCCGACGTCAGCTTCGAGGAGCTGCGCCGGCAGGGGATCGAGAACCCGGCGGTGCTCGCCTACGAGCTCGAGATCGCGGGCCTGCCGATCTCCCACGTCCACGGTCCGAGACCCGGCGGGGGCCCGACCTCCGTCGGCCTGAGCCTCGACGCCACCGTCGCCCGTGAGGCTTCCTCGCCCGGGCGGGCCCGTGAGACGGGATTCACGGCATCGGTTCCAGCGACCGAGGCTGTCCGAGCGGAGACCGTCGCCCGTGCCCGTCGAGATCGCGGCGGCGACCCCCACGGCCGCCACGACTCCCCCGGCGGCGACCCGCACCGTCGCTCCGGGCCACGCGAGCGCGCCCGTCCGGGGCTGCTGCCGGTAGCGGTGACCGCGGTCGCGGCCTTCGTGCTGATCGTGCTCGTCGTCGCCTTGATCGATGGGACGGGCGGCGGCACGAACCAGCCCGCCAAGCTCGCGCTCGAAGGGTCGCACACCGCCCCGTCCGCGCCGGCGACGCACCAGCTCGCACCGGCTCGGCCACCCGCGGGCCATGCTCGCCACCACGCGTCGGGGTCCCCCGCACGCTCGATCAGAGACCGAACACGCGCCCCCGCTGAGCCCGGCCGCCAGGCTCCAGCTGGCGGGTCATGAGCTGCTGCAGGAAGGCCGGTATGCCGCCGCGATCCCCGAGCTGCGGGCGGCCCTCAGCGCGAGCGGGGAGTCGGCGTCGGGCTGCACCGCGCCCACCACCAGCGGATGCGTGGCCTATGCCGAAGCCCTGTACGACCTCGGACGGGCGCTGCGACTCGACAACGCACCCGCGGCGGCGGGAGCGGTGCTGCGGGAGCGGCTGGAGATCGACACCCAGCGCGCCGCCGTGCGCCACGAACTCGGGCTCAACAGCAAGCCGCAGCCCCACGCGCCCCCGACGCGGCGCTCGACCCACACGACCCCGCCACACGGCAAGAACGACGCCCGCAGCGCCGGCCAAGCCCCGCCCCGACACGGGCGGCGCCGCGGCGCCCGTGGAGACCCAGGCTGAGACCGAACCCCGCGCCTCCACCGGTTCGCCGGGGGCTCAGAAGTCCTCGGCGGGCGCCACCACGACGGCTCCCTGAGCGGGGGTCCGCGGCCGGCGGGACCTCCCGCCCCGCGGCGTCAGGCGGTCGGGATGGCCGTCTCGGAGAGGTGGTCGTGGACGTAGCGGACCACGGCGGCGCCCTCCCCGACCGCGGTGGCGCAGCGCTTCAGCGAGCCCGCGCGGACGTCCCCGGCGGCATAGATCCCGGGCACGCTGGTTTCGAACAGCCCGGTCACGCCGGCATCCGAACCGGTCAGGATGAAGCCCTTGGGGTCGCGGGCGACCGCCTCGCCGAGCCACTCGGTGCAGGGGGCGGCGCCGAGGAAGAAGAACAGGTAGGAGAACGGGAGCACGTCGCCGTCGGTCAGCTCGACCTCCTGCAGCTGCCCGTCGTGACCCTCCAGGCGGCAGATTTCCGAGCGGTCGCGGACCGCCACGCCATATCTGTCGAGCTCTCCGATCAGGTAGTGGGACATCGTCTCGCGCAGATCGGCACGGCGATGGAGGAGCGTCACGAGCCCCCCTCCCCGGGCCAGCCACACGGCCGCCTGCCCGGCCGAGTTGCCGCCGCCGACGACGCCCACCCGCTGGCCCCCGCACAGCGTCCCCTCATGGGGACCGGCCGCGTAGAAGGCGGTCACGCCCTCGTACTCCTTCAGGCCGTCGACCGGCAGGCGGCGGTATTCGGCGCCGGTGGCGACCACCACCGCCCGGGCCGACACCTCCTTGCCCTCCTCCAGCGTGACGAGGTGGCGACCGTCTCCCACCTGCAGACCGCGGGCGCGGTAGGGCGTGGCCATACGGGCGTCGAACTTCCGCGCCTGGGAGGCCGCCCGGCTGGTGAGTTCGCTGCCGCTGATTCCGGCCGGAAAGCCGAGGTAGTTCTCGATCCGTCGCGACGTGCCGGCCTGACCGCCGAGCCCGGTCCCCTCGACGACCAGCGTGTCGAGCCCCTCCGAGGCCCCGTACACGGCTGCGCCCAGCCCTGCGGGGCCGGCGCCGATGATCAGCAGGTCGACCTCCTCGCGGGGGGCGAGCTCGCGACCGATGCCGAGTGCCCGCAGCAGGGTCCCGTTGGTGGGGTTCTCGAGCACGGCCCCGCCGGGGAGCTTCACGATCGGAAGCTCCGGCGCGTGGCCGTTGGCCGCCGCCCCGCCCGCCGGGTCCGGCGCCTCGGCCGGGCCCACCGGAGCCGTGAGCGTGTACGGCAGACGCTGGCGGCCGACGAATTCCAGCAGCCGCCGGGTGTCGGGCCACTCGCGCAGGCCGACGATCTCGAGCCCGATCCCGTCGAGCGACTGGAGCAGCTCGCGACGCTCGACGAACGCGCTCAGGACGAGGTCGGAGAACGCGCCGTCCTCGTACAGCAGATGGCGCAGCTCTTCACGCTCTACCCGGATGTAGCGCAGCGGCTCGGTGACTTCGGCGGTGAGGAAGACGGTCTGCCCCGACAGCAGGTTCACCTCGCCGAGGAACCCGTGGGTGCCGTGGCGGACGACCTCCCGGCCGGAGCTGTCCAGCAGGGCCACCTCCCCCTCCTCGATCGCGATGAAGGGGTAGGTGGCGTCGCCGATCTCGTATAGCTTGTCCCCGACCTCCGCCGTGCGTCGCTCGCCGTGCTGCGCGAGCATCTGCAGCTGCGTGCTCGAGAGGACTCGCTTGGACGGTGATGGCGTCGCCAACGCAGATCAGAGTAGTCGGTCGCGACCGCCCGGGCCCGGTCGTCGCGCGGTCGCGAGCGGATGAAACGGTGACGGGCCGCGGCCTCAGGCCGCGGCCGCCGCCTCCTGGGAACCCGCCCGCGCGGCGAGGACCGTCACCAGGTCCGAGAGGACCTTGCGCTGGTCGGGATCGAGCAGACGGCCTTCGTCGTCGAAGGCGCTGTCGGCCTGTCCGATCGGGAGTTCGTTGTCGATCACGTCGGCGCCGATCACGCCCAGCACCTTGCGAACCTCGGCCTGCGCCCAGGCCGCACCGAACAGCCCCGTCGACGCTCCCAGCACGGCCACCGGCTTGCCGCTCAGGGAGCTCCCGGGGAACGGCCGCGAGGCCCAGTCGAGGGCGTTCTTGAGCACGCCCGGGATCGAGCCGTTGAACTCGGGGGTGGCGATCAGGACCCCGTCGGCCTCTCCGATCTCCCGCCGCAGCCGCGCCACCGCGAGGTCGGCCGGCTCGGCGTCGAGGTCGGCGTCGTAGGGAGGCAGATCCCGGAGCCCGTCGTAGACGGACAGCTCGACTCCGGGCGGCAGCGCATCCGCCGCCGCCCGCAGCAGCCTGGTGTTGTGGGAGTCACGCCGCAGACTCCCCGAGATCCCCAGGATCCGCATCGCTACTGCCTCACGAGCTCGAGGTGCGCCTCGATACGGACGTCCCAGGCGAGGGCGTCGCCGCCGCTCGGAAGGGGGGCCTGCCAGTTGAGGCCGTAGTCGCGCCGGTCGATCCTCGTCTCGAGGTCGAAGCCGACGACCTCGTTGCCGCCGAGTCCGGTGCCGGCGCCAAAGGTGCCCTTGGCGACGACCGGGCGGGTCTCGCCGCGGATCGTCAGCTCGCCGTCGATCTCGACGTTGCCGTCGCCGGCGACGCGGATCTCGTTGGAGCGGAACTCGACCGTGGGGGTCTCCTCGGCGTTGAAGAAGTCAGCCGAGAGGAGATGGCCTTTGAGGTCGGCGATCGGGGTTTTGATCGAGTCCACGTAGGCGGTGCCCGTCAGGACGCCATCCTCGAGCGTCGCGTCGACGCGCTCGAACTGGCCCCTGAACAGGGATATCCCGTTGTGCTTGACCGCGAAGCCGAACGTGCTGTGGATGGGGTCCACCGTGTAGGTGCCGGTGGGGACCTGCTGGAGGGTGGTGGTGCTCATTGCTGCTCCTTTCGGACCGGTGGGCTGTCGCTGCACGGCGCCCACCGCCGGTAGTTGATGGCTCAATAATTTCTACAGAAACAAGCTTACCACGATTTCGTTTCTGCGCAAACTATTTCCTCGTCCACCTTCGAGTTGACTACGGGACTACCCCGGGAACGCATCCGCCACGCAGGCGCCAGGGCGCTTGCCGCTCTACAGTGGGCGGCCGCAGGCGCAAGGGCACGACGTGGATCTCGGCTTACGTGACAGGGTCGCCCTGGTGGGCGGATCGAGCAAGGGGCTCGGAAGGGCCTCCGCGCTCGCGCTCGCCGAAGACGGGGCGCGGGTGGCGATGTGCGCCCGCGGCGGGGAGGCACTCGAGGCCGCGGCAGAGGAGATCCGAGAGCGGACGGGCGGCGAGGTGCTCACGGTCGCCGCCGACCTGACGAGCGCGGAGGGAGCCGAGCAGGTGGTGTCGCGGACGGTCGATCGGTTCGGCCGCCTCGACGTGCTGGTGGCGAACTCGGGCGGTCCCCGGCCGGGGCTTTTCGGCGACCTCGACGACGACGCCTGGCGCCAGGGCTTCGAGGTCGTGACCCTCGGGTTCGTGCGCTTCGTGCGGGCCGCCCTGCCCCACATGCGGGCCAGACGATGGGGACGGATCATCGCGATCCAGTCCCTCTCCGTGAAGGAGCCGGTCCCCTTCCTCGATCTCTCCAACGGGATCCGCCCGGGCATCGCCGGGCTCGTGAAGGCCCTGATGCCCGACCTCGCCCGCGACGGGATCACGATCAACCTCGTGCTCCCCGGCATGTTCCTGACGTCCCGCATCAACCCCGCGATCAACGACGAACCGGACGAGATCGACCCGGCCGTGGCGGAGGAGCTCGCGCCGCTGGCCGAGACGATCCCGATGGGGCGCCTCGGGCACCCTCGGGAGCTGGCCGCGCTGGTGGCCTTCCTCGCCTCCGAGCAGGCCTCCTACATAACCGGCGCGGCCTACCAGGTCGACGGCGGCAGGATTCGCAGCAACGTCTAGCCGGCGGCGGGCGGGGAGAACCGCTTGACGAACTCCAGGGCGCGGTCGGCGACCTCCCGCCAACCGCTGTCGATCGTCAGCGAGTGGCCCCGGTTGGGGACCTCGGTGAACTCGGTGGGGTTGGAGTTGCCCTTCTGCCTGTTGAACGACGCCTTGGCGATCGCGTGGGGGACGGTGTGGTCGGCCCCGCCGGAGACGACCAGCAGCGGCCCTCTGCGGGGGTTGCGGGTGTCCGTCTTCACCTCGGTCCGCGGGTCGAGGTTCGCGAACGCGGCCTGGAACAGGGGCCGTCCCGGGCCGGGCACGTGGAGCGTCTCGTGGAGGTGGCGGGCCTCCTCCTCGGAGAGGGCGTTGGCCCACCCGTAGCGGAACTGGGGGAAGGTGAGGCTGATCGCCCGTGAGCGGTTGGCGGGGTTGGCGAGCACGGGCATGGCGGAGCGCAGGGCCGAGATCGGAAGCGGGAGCACGCCCCGGAAGGGGGCCGGGTCGATCGCGACGGACGCCGCGCTGAGACCGCGTCCGGCGGCGATCTGCGAGAACAGCCCGCCGAAGGAGTGGCCCACGACGACCGGTGTGGCGGTGAGCTTGGCGATCACCTCCGAGACGTGGTCGGCCACCTGCCCGACGCCCTTGCCCGCCATCACGCTCGGCTCCGCCCTCGCCTGCTCGACGGTCTCGGGGTCGTCCGGCCAGTCGACGGCCACGGGCGCGTACCCGGCCCCCTCGAACAGCTCCATCCACGGCTGCCAGCTGCCGGCCAGCAGCCACAGTCCATGGATGAACACCGCCGGGGTCCTGCCGCTCCCGTTGGCCGAGTCGACCTGCTGCTGCTCGCGCGCGCTGACCAAGGCGGCGAACGGTACTAGGCGCGCTCGGGGGCCGCGGGCGGCCGGGACGAAGCCGCCCTCGGGGACGGCGGGGCGGCCGGGACGAAGCCGCCCTCGGTGGCCGCAGGGCGGCCGGGACGGTCCCGAGGGCGGCGGACCGATAAAAACGTGCACGTGCCGCGTCCCACCGCACGCCCGACCCGGAGCGCATCGCGTTGAGCGCCCGAGCCCTTCCCTTCAGCCAGAAGACCGCCTGGGGACGAAACCTGGCCGCACCCGTGAGGGATTTCCTGAACACGGAAACCGGCGGGGCCGCGCTGATGCTGGTGGCGACGGCGGTGGCGCTGGTGTGGGCGAACACCGCGACCCACTCATACGAGTCGACGTGGACGACGGTGATGTCGGTGCGGATCGGGAGCGCCGGCGTGACGCTCGACCTTCGGCACTGGATCAACGAGGGGCTGATGACGCTGTTCTTCCTGGTGGTGGGGCTCGAGGCCAAGCGCGAGCTCGACCTCGGGGAGCTGCGCGAGCGGCGGCGGATCGTGCTCCCGGCGGCGGCCGCCGTCGGCGGCGTCCTGGTTCCGATCGCGATCTACCTCGCGTTCAACGCCGGGCGCTCCGGCGCGCATGGGTGGGGCGCGGCGATGTCAACGGACACCGCCTTCGCGCTCGGCGTGCTGGCTCTGCTCACGCCTCGTGCCGCCACCAGGATGCGCGTGTTCCTGCTGACGCTCGCCGTGTTCGACGACCTCACGGCGCTGGGGGTGATCGCGATCGTCTACACGAGCCACGTGTCGGGCACGGCCCTGGTGGCGGCGGTCGCGCTGTTCTTCCTGCTGCTGGCGCTGCGCTACCTCCCCGTCGGCCGCACCCCGGCATCGGTGGTGGTGGCGGTCGCGCTGTGGGTGGCGATGCTGAAGTCCGGTATCGACCCGCTCGTCAGCGGGCTCGCCGTCGGGCTCGTGACGAGCGCGTACCCACCCGAACGCGGCGATCTGGAGCGGGCGAGCGCGGCCGCCCGCTCGTTCCGCGAGCAGCCCAGCCCCGAGCTCGCAAGGTCCGTGCAGCGGGATGTGACAGCGGCGATCTCGGCCAACGAGCGCATGCAGTACTCACTCCACCCCTGGGTCAGCTACGTCGTGCTGCCCCTGTTCGCGCTCGCCAACGCCGGCGTCCACATCACCGGCGGCTTACTCGAACGTGCCTTCGAATCGCCCGTCTTCTTCGGCATCGTGGCTGGGTATGTGGTCGGCAAGCCGACCGGCATCATGCTCGGCAGCTGGGTCGCCTCCCGGCCCGCCCTGCACGGGCCGCGCCCGCTGATCAGCGGGCCGATCCTGTTCGCGGCAGGAACGTGCGCCGGGATCGGCTTCACGGTCTCGCTGCTGATCTCGAACCTCGCCTTCACCGGCGTCACGCTGGAAGAGGCCAAGCTCGCCGTCCTCGCCACGCTCGTGCTGGCGCCGCTGCTCACACGGTCTGTGCTGTGGCTCGTCAAAAGGCTCCCGACCGACGTCCGGGCTCGCCAGATCAGGGGCACCGCGGAAGACATCCCGGACCTGACCGACGACATCGACCCCGATCGCGACCACATCCGCGGCCCCGAGGACGCGCCCGTGACGCTGCTCGAGTACGGCGACTTCGAGTGCCCCTACTGCGGGCAGGCCGAGCAGACGATCCGAGAGCTGCTGATGGCCCAGGGAACCGACGTGCGTTACGTGTGGCGCCACCTGCCCCTCAACGACGTGCACCCGTTCGCCCAGCTGGCCGCCGAAGCTTCCGAGGCGGCGGCCGCCCAGAGCAGATTCTGGGAGATGTCCGACACATTGCTGAGCCACCAGGGGGAACTCCGCTGGAGGGACCTGTTGGGCTACGCCGAGGAACTCGGCCTCGACGTCGGCCGGTTCGAAACCGAGCTGCAGGACGGGGAGCACGCCGACCGCGTCCTGGCCGACGTCGCCAGCGCCGACGAGAGCGGGGTAACGGGAACGCCGACGTTCTTCATCAACGGCCGCCGCCACTACGGCCTCTACGACCTGCAGACCCTCACCGAAGCCGTGACCGCCGCCAAGCGCCGGGCGCTGGCGCTCGCAGCCGCCTGAGCGGGCGGCGCTATCTTGCGGCCGTGCCCTACGACCCCGAGCTCGCCGAGCGTCTGCGGGAGCAGCTGGCGACGGTGGAGAGCGTCACCGAGAAGCGGATGTTCGGCGGGCACGCGTTCCTCGTCAACGGCAACCTGGCGATGTCGGCCTCCCGCCACGGGGGCCTGATGGTGAGGGTCGGGGCCGACGGCAGCGGCGAGGCCCTGTCCCGCCCCCACGCGCGCCAGATCGAGATGAGGGGACGCCCGATGACCGGCTGGATCTTCGTCGGGCGGGAGGGCATCCGCACCACCCGCCAACTGCAGTCCTGGGTCCGCCGCGGCCTCGCCTTCGCCCGCTCCCTGCCCCCGAAGGGCTAGGAGCGTCAGGCCGCGTCGGAGGCCTTCTTGGCGCGGCGCTCGGCCATCTGCTCCCCGCGCTTCTCGCGGGCTTCCGCGTAGGACTGCTGGACGAGCGTCCTGCCGCCCTCCCAGCCGAAGGCACGGATCAGCAGGATCAGTGCCAGGACGATGCTCCAGGCCGTCTCCACCAGCTGCTGGGCGACCGAGTAGGCGGTGGCGTTGGTGGCGCTGGTGATGCCTTTCAGCGACAGCGTGTTGAAGCCCTGCACGACGCCGGCCCCGCCGGGCGTGACCGAGGTCATGTTGGCGATCGAGTTGCCCGCCACCACCCGCATCAGCGTGTGGAAGCTGACGGGGATCCCGTAGGCGGCGAGGAAGACCGCGATCGTCCCCACCATCGCCACCCAGCTGAGCACCTCGGGCGCCAGCACCCCGACCAGGTAGGGGCGTGCGTGGGCGATGATCTCGCCGCCCTCCTTGGCCTGCTCCCACCACTTCTCGATGCGGACTCTCAGGATCCGCACGACGAGCACGATCAGGGCCACGCCCCCGACCAGGATGATCACCACCGAGAGCGGGTGTTCTTCGATGAAGCCGAACTGCTGCTTGAACGAGCCGCCGATGGCCAGGAACAGATACAGCCACGTCGCCACGCCGATGGCGGTGTAGAAGACTTTCTGGACGACGTAGCCCGCGATGATCCCGGCGAAGGTCGCGCCGGTGATGGTCGCCAGGAACATCAGCAGCATCACGAACGTGCCGAGGTTTGCGGGCAGCACGAAGTTGAGCGCCACCGCGGTGGCGTAGCACGCATACACCTGCATCCAGCGAACCGCGACCCGCCCGTAGGCGAAGCGCAGGACCGAGTACCAGGCGTAGGCGGTGGTCGTCGTCTGCAGGGTGATCAGCGCGATCCCCGCCAGCAGGTAGCCGATCGAGATCTTGGTGATCGTGTTCCACAGCTCTTCGAACCATCCGCCCAGGTGCCAGCCGAAGAGGTCCGCGGCGGCCCCGATCAGGACCACCACCAGCACGATGATCACCAGCCGCCGAATCCGCCCGCCCCAGGGCGAAGCGGGCGGTTCGTGGTCTATGTGATCGACGTGCGCGGCGCTCATGGGGAGTGCGGCGGCGTCCCGGTCTCGCCGCCACGGCGTTCTGAATGATCACATCCCCGTCCCCGACAAGAGAGGAGCAGGACCGTGCGCAGCGACATCGTGCCTGGTGGGAGCTTCCCCGACTACGAGCTCACCGACCACACCAAGACCCGCAGGAGGTTGAGCGAGCTGCAGGGCTCCGACCCGTTGATCTTGGTGCTCTCACGTGGGCACTTCTGCCCCAAGGACCACCAGCAGCACCTCGAACTGGCCGAGTTCCAGCCCAGGGTGGACGTGGCCTACACGAGGCTCGTCACGATCGCGACCGACAACATCCTCGAACTGAACGAGTTCCGGGCCGCCGTGGGAGCCCACTGGACGTTCCTCTCCGACGCGGGGAGGCACGTGCAGAAGGACCTCGAGATCCAGGAGTACACCGACCCCACCCACGACCCGATGATCCCCCACACGCTGGTGCTGAAGCCGGGGCTGGAGATCCACAGCGTCTACAACGGCTACTGGTTCTGGGGACGGCCGTCGGTCGAGCAGCTGCGGTCCGACCTGCGCGAGGTCACGATCGAGATCCGGCCCGACTGGGACATCACCGCCCCCGGCTTCCGGGAGGCCTGGGATGCCGGCAACCGCTCCCGCTTCTACCCCTATAAGGACAGCTGATCAGGCGAGCTGGCGCTGGACCGCCGGCTCGGGCTCACCCGCGAGCGCCGGCGCGGGCGCAGCCGTGGGCACCGGGACGGGTGCCTCGTCCTTGGCGTGGTAGCGGCCCCCGCGCAGGGACGACGCCGCGGCCGCCACCAGGCAGGCCACGATCGAGAACACGAACGCATTGTCGAGGCCGTTGTGGAAAGGCTTGGAGATCAGCTGGGGGAAGAAGCCGCGGCCGGTGAGGAGGGCCTGGTTGTGGGCGCTCAGCCCGGCCAGCACGTGGGCGCCGAGCAGGTGCTGGATCGGGTTGTAGCCGAGGAAGGCGGCGAACAGGACCGAGATCGGGGGCAGGTGGGAGGCGGTCGAGGCGGCGGCGGCGGGGACCCCGTGGGCGGTGAGGCCGCTGTCGAGTGTGTGGGGCAGGGTGCCGGACAGCCCGATCACCATCAGCGAGAAGAAGACCCCCACCGAGATCACCTGGGCGGAGTTCTGGAAGGTCTGGTTCATCCCTCCGCCGGCGCCGCGGTCGCCCGGGGGCAGGCTGTTCATCACCGCGGCGCGGTTGGGAGAGGCGAACATCCCCATCGCGATCCCGTTGAAGGCGAGGATGGCGGCGAACAGTGGATACGGGAAGTCGATCGGGAGCATCAGCAGCAGCGCGAACGAGACCGCGCACGCCACCATCCCCCCGCTGGCGAACCACCTCGCCCCGAAGCGGTCGGACAGGTAGCCGGAGGTGGGTCCGCTGATCAGCATCCCGACCGTCAGGGGCAGGATGTAGATACCGGCCCAGAGGGGCGTGTCGGTGAAGTTGTAGCCGTGCTCGGGCAGCCAGATGCCCTGCAGCCAGATGATCAGCATGAACATCAGCCCGCCCCTGGCGATCGCGGAGAGGAAGGTGGAGAGGGTGCCGAAGCTGAAGGCCCGGATGCGGAACAGGGGCAGGCGGAACATCGGGTCCGACGCCCGCCGCTCGATCACCGCGAAGGCGCTCAGCAGCGCCACCGAGGATCCGACGAGGAGCAGGACACGGGGGCTCATCCAGCCGGTCGAGTGCCCGCCCGCGGGACGGATGCCGTAGGTGATCGCCACCATCAGGAGGATCAGGCCGAGGGCGAAGGTGATGTTGCCCCACCAGTCCACGCGGGAGCGTTTGTGGACGCCGATCTCGCGCAGCTTCAGGTACGCCCACACGGTCCCGAACAGGCCCACCGGGACCGAGATCAGGAACACCAGGCGCCAGCTGATGGGGGCCAGCAGGCCACCCAGCACGAGGCCGATGAACATCCCGCTGACGCCGACGATGTTGTTGATGCCCAGCGCCATCCCGCGCTGGTGCTGGGGGAAGGCGTCGGTGATGATCGCGGCCGCGTTGGCCATCAGGCAGGCCCCGCCGATGCCCTGGACGATGCGGAAGCCGATCAGGTAGTCGGCCCCCGCGGCGCCGGTGAGCCAGTCCACCGCCAGGAACAGCGAGGCGGCCGTATAGATGACGAAGCCGAGGTTGTAGATGCGGACCCGCCCATACATGTCCCCGAAGCGGCCGAGGCTCACGATCAGGACGGAGCCCACGATCATGTAGCCGAGGATCATCCACAGCAGGTAGAAGCTGTTGGAGGCCTGGAGGGGATCGAGCTTGATGCCGCGGAAGATGTCCGGCATCGCGATCAGGGTGATCGACAGGTCCAGCGTCGCCAAAAGGATCGCGAGGGTCGTATTCGACAGGGCGATCCACTTGTAACGGTCGTTCACTTGGACCTATTATACAGGCAAACTGTTCAGTCCACCTGTTGAAATGACCACGAGCACCCCCTCCGACACCGGCAGGATCGCCAGCGAGCTGCGGAACGTGATCGGGCGACTCGTCCGCCGCCTGCGGGCCGAGCACCGCTTCCCCCTCACCCATGGAGCGGTCCTGGGACGACTCGACCGGGAAGGTCCCGCCGGGGTCAGCGACCTCGCCGCCCGAGAAGGGGTCAAGCCCCAGTCGATGGCCCAGACGGTCGCGGACCTCGAGGGGGAGGGCCTCGTGTCCCGCCGTCCGGACCCCTCCGACGGGCGGCGGATGCTGGTGGAGATGACCGACACCGGGATCGCCGCCCTTCAGGAGGACCGGCGCCACCGCGAGGGGTGGCTGGCGACGGCCATCTCCGAGCAGCTCACGGCCGAGGAGAGGCGGCTGCTCGAGAAAGCCGTCGAGCTGTTGCGGCGGATCTCCGAGAGTTAGCCGGCCGGCAGCGTCCGCGGCAGGCCGAAGCGGCTGCTCGCCCCGGTCCGCCGCTCAGGAGTAGTGGAGGCCGGGGAAGTCGGCCACGTTGCCCCGACCGTCCGGCGTCATGTCGAGCACGTTCCAGACCGGCCAGATCATGTCGATGTGGCGGCGCTCCTGGCCCTCGTCGCTCGGGGCCCACATCAGCTCGGTGGCCCACGCGTGGCGGATCTCCTCGCCGTCCCGCACGAACACGTTCAGGATCGGCATCTGGTCCCCGTCGGGCGTTTCCGCCTGGTAGTCGCGGTTGAAGTCGTTGCCCCGCGAGGACAGCAGCCGCAGATTGCGCCACCCCCGCTCGTTGGCGAACGCGGCCACCAGGTCGGGATCGGACTTCGCGATCACCGCCAGGTTCACCACCTGGTTGAGGTGGCGGGCGGCGCCGTCGAGCGAGTCGAGCATCGAGGTGCACGACGGGCACGGGGTCTGGGCGAGCGGCAGCTCGGCCGTCCGCCCCTGCGATGGTCCCGGCCGCGGGTCCCCGACATACCGGGGGAACATGAAGCTGTAGGTGACGAGGGTGTCCTTCCCGGGCTCGAACAGCTCGGACAAGCGAACCTCCCCGCCGTCGCCCCCGACGCGCTCGAACAGGTAGTCCTCGGGCACGACCCCGCCCGGCGGCAGCGCCCGACGCTGGGCGGCGACCCGCTCGACGGCCCGACGCAGCTCGAGCTCGGCCTCGAGCAGGCGGTTGCGCTCGCGGCGGTACTCGTCGGACTCCCCGGGAAAGCGCTTGTCGTGTTCTTCCGCCAGTGCGGGTGAGTGTACCCGCGCCCGCGTGGCCCTCGCCGCCGGGGGCGAGGGAGTGCTGCGAGCGGACGATGGCGCGGGTAGATTGGGGTGGTGGCGTCGCCGGATGAGGACCCGGGCACGGACTTCGACCTCTCAGCCGCCGGGCTGCGGGCGGACGGCGGCGACGTGCGGATTTCCGTGGAGGCGCTGGCCCGCAAGCTCGAGGAGGGCCTTCCCGGCATGACGCGCGTCCAGCGGCGGGGCGGCGGGCTGCTCGGACGCGGGCCCAAGCGGGTGAGCGAGCTGAGGGTGGAGCTGGGCGACACCCGCTTCCAGCTCGCCGTGCGGAACGAGCGGCTGGAGTGCTCGCGCGAGAAGGAGGTCGGCGGGATCTCGATCAAGCGCGAGTCGCTCGACCCGGCAGCGTGGGTGGGAGCGCTGACCGAACAGCTGCGCGGGGAGGCGCAACGCAGCGCCCAGGTGCGCGAGACGCTCGCCAGGCTGCTGGACTGACACGGTGCCCGGAACGCCCGAGATCGACGAGCGCGAGCAGGCCGAGTCGCTGGCGCGTATCGAAGCGGGCGAGCTTCCGCTGGCGGCCGAGCGGCGCATGAAGGGGCTGCAGGACGCCGTCGGTCAGGCATTCACCTCGGACCTCTCGGTGGCGGAGTTCGCCCTCGGCCACGAACTGGGCCTGCAGCCGCTCAGCCAGGTGATGGGCAGCTGCATCTACCAGGTCGGCTGGCAGTACGCATATGGCGGCGGCTACAGCTGGGACGGCTCGATGTTCGAAGAGCTCACGGTCCTGACACAGGCCTGGACCGAGGCGCGCTCGCGGGCGCTCCAGCGGATGGCACAGGAGGCGAGCCTCGTCGGCGCCAACGCGGTGGTGGGCGTCCACCTGCGCCGCGGAGAACACGACTGGGCCGAAGGAGCGATTGAGTACGTGGTTCAGGGCACGGCCGTGCGAGATCCGCAAGCGACCGGAAAGTGGGTCGTCCTGACCGATTTGTCGGTCCAGGACTACTGGAAGCTCCGCCAGGCGGGGGTCCAGCCCTGCGGTCTCGTGGCCTCGAGCTCCTGTTTCTTCATCCGCCGGGGGTTTGGGGCCAGGGGCAACCAGCTGCTCAACTTCGCCAACGAAGAGGTCCCCGAATACACGCAGGGCATCTACGCGGCACGAGAGACGGCCTTCGGACGCCTGACCCAGCAGGCCCGGGGACTCGGCGCCGAGGGCGTCGTCGGCGTGGACTTCGAGCACTCGATCGGCATCCAGGACATAAGAGCGGCAGGTCAAACCGCGCGGGGCCTGGTGGTGACGCTTCACGTGACGGGCACCGCCGTCGCCGAGACGGCCGCCGCCCATCAATCCGCGCCTGATCTGCAAATCCAGCTGAACGAAACGAGGAGCAGCCCATGAGCGACGGCGAAGTGACCGAGACCGAGGCCGCCTACGACCCCACCACGCTCGAGGGCGTCCCGGAGGCGGGAAGGGAGCGCCTGCAGCAGAACAAGGCGGGCCTGTTCACCTCGGACCTGAGCGTGAACGAGTTCCTGCTGGTCAAGCAGGCGGGCTTCGACCCCGTCGGCCTGGTGCTGGGCAGCTCGATCTACCACATCGGGATCCAGATGGCCGGCTGGAAATCGAGCCGCGAGCTGACGGTGCTCTCGGAGGCGATGTACAACGCCCGCCAGCTGGCGATGACGCGGATGGAGGAGGAGGCCGACCAGCTCGGGGCCGACGGTGTGGTGGGCGTGCGGCTCGACATCGGCCGCTACGAATGGGGCCAGGACATGGCCGAGTTCATCGCCATCGGCACGGCCGTCAAGCACCGCGGGGGAAAGCTCCACCGGGCGCCCTCCGGGCGGCCCTTCACCAGCGACCTCTCCGGCCAGGACTTCTGGACGCTGCTCCGCACCGGCCACCGCCCGGTGGGGATGGTGATGGGCAGCTGCGTCTACCACGTGGCCCACCGGGGGGCGCTGAAGTCGCTCGCCCAGGCGGGGCGCAACGTCGAGCTGGCGAACTTCACCCAGGCGCTGTACGACGCCCGCGAGCTCGCGATGACCCGGATGCAGAGCGAGGCACAGGAAATCAAGGCCGAGGGCATCGTCGGGGTGCAGCTGCAGGAGAAGAGCCACGGCTGGGGCAGCCACACGATCGAGTTCTTCGCGATCGGCACCGGGATCATCCCGGCCGAGGAACCCGCCGGTGGGATCGAGCCGCCGACGCCCGTGCTCGACCTCGGCTGACCCCTCGGCCGCTCGCGATCCCTCGGTCGCTCCTCGCACGCGCACGCGCGCGCGCATGTGAAAAGGGACTCTGGTAGCTTCCCCTGACTGGTCGCGAGGGCCAGGCGTTCTCTGCTCGACAAGAGCGGAAGGGGGATCCATGAGGGGTATGTTCGCGCGCAAGGCACGCCTCGCAGGCGTGGGGTCGGTGGCGCTGATCGTGTGTGCCGTACTGGCGTTGCTCGTCGGTCTCGGGCTGCGACTCGCGAATGGGAGCGAACACGCGGCGCCCGCCGCGGGTGGGTTCGCGCCGGCCGGGTCGCACGCGCTCCCGCTGGCGCTCTCTCACCTCCCCGCGACCGCCCGAGGGCCCGTGTCCGAATCGCTCGGCACGGGCGGGGGCGGATACCTCGTCTCCCACGCGACGCGAGCGCTCCACGCCGCCAATCCGGCCCAGCACCTGCAGGCCTCGTTCGGATCGCACGGGGTGCTCGTCAGCTCCGGGGGCACACGGGTGGGGCTCGGGCTCGGCGCGATCGGATACGGCAGCACGCTTACACCCCTCACCGCCGCCAAGCCGAGCGCGCGACTGAACCGCGTCACCTACAGACACCGTTCGGCAGAGGAGTGGTACGTGAACGGCCCGGCGGGGCTCGAGCAGGGCTTCGACATCCCGCGGGCACCGCGGGGGTCCTCACGGACTCCGCTGACCCTCCGCCTGGCGCTGTCCGGGAATGCGCGCCCGGCGCTGTCCGCCGACGGGGAGACCGTCACCTTCAGCAGCCCGGGTGGCCCATCGCTGCGATACAGCGGAATGGTCGCGACCGACGCCAGCGGCCGCTCACTCCCGAGCTGGCTGGAACTCCGACCCCAAGAGCTGCTGCTGCGGGTCAACGCGGCGAACGCGCGCTACCCGCTGCGGATCGATCCGTTCATGCAGTCCGGTGAAAAGCTCACCGGAGCGGACGAGAGCGGAAGCGGCGAATTCGCAGCCGCCGTCGAGCTCTCCTCGAACGGCAAACTCCTCGCCGTCGGGGGACCCGGCGACGACGGCGGCGCCGGGGCCGTGTGGGTGTTCTCGCGTACCGGCACGACCTGGAGCCAGAGCGGTGAAAAGCTGACACCGAAAAGCGGCGAAGAGGTCGGCGCCGGGCACTTCGGCCAGAGCGTCGCCCTCTCCTCGAGCGGGAAGACCCTGTTCGTGGGGGCGCCCGGTGACAACGGCGGGGTGGGAGCAGCGTGGGTGTTCGCGGGCAAATCGACCCTCACCCAGGAAGGCGCCAAGCTGACCGCGAAAGCGGGTGAAGAGGCCGGCGAAGGACACTTCGGTCAGAGCGTGGCGCTGTCCGGACCCGGCAAGACGGCGATCGTCGGGGCGCCGGCCGCGGGCGGCGACGTGGGCGCCGCATGGGCGTTCGTCGCGGGTACGAAAAAATCCCCGGGCTGGGCCCAGGAGGGCAAAAAGATCGCGCCCAAAGCCGGCGAAGAGACGGGCAGCGGCGAATTCGGCGCCGGCGTTGCGCTCGAATCCTCCAGTGGCGAGGTCGGACTGATCGGCGCCCCCGCGAACAACGGCGAAGTGGGTGCCGCGTTCGTGGTCGGCCCGTCCGGCTCCAACTGGGTGCAGCAGGGAACGAAGCTGCTCGGTGACGAAGAGTCCGGAAAAGGGCGGTTCGGCGAAAGCGTGGCGATCTCGAGCAAAGCCAAGACCGCCCTCGTCGGAGGCCCCGGCGACGAACTCAAAGACGGCGCGGCGTGGGCGTTCGCGAACTCGGAAGGGACGTGGCTCCAGCAGGGAGCCAAGCTGACACCGAAATCCGGTGAAGAGGTCGGCGGCGGGGGCTTCGGCGACAGCGTGGCGTTGTCCTCGGAAGGAGAAACAGCGCTCGTAGGGGCCGACGAGGACAACCTCGGCGCCGGGGCCGCGTGGGCGTTCCGGCGGCCGGAATCGAGCTGGGAACAGCTGGGCGGGAAGCTGACCGGGAGCGGCGAGAGCGGAGCCGCACGGCTCGGCACCGCGGTGGCGCTTGAAGCCGCCGGCGCGAAGGCGATCGTCGGAGGCCCGCAGGACGCGAGCGGCACGGGAGCGGCGTGGTACTTCACCTCGCCCCCGCCCGAAGCCCCGGCGAACAGCGCCCCCCCGAAAGTGAGCGGCGGCACCCAACAGGGAGACACGCTCGAGGTCACCCACGGCAGCTGGTCGAACAGTCCGAGCGGGTACTCCGAGCAGTGGCTGCGGTGCAACGCCTCCGGCGGCGAATGTGAAGCGATCGAAGAAGCCACCGACGGGAGCTACCTGCTCGAAGCGCCAGACGTCGGGCACACGCTGCGGGTCGAGGAGACGGCCTACAACGCAGGCGGGGAAAGCGAACCGGCGGAGTCCGAAAAGACCGCCGTGATCGCCACGCTACCGCTGGCTGCAATCGCCGGTGAAGACCTCAGCGGCTGCGTCGGCGAGCCGCTCACCCTCGACGGCAGCGCCAGCACGCCGGCGTCGGAGATCAGCAGCTACGAGTGGGAATTCGGCGACAGCTCCAGCGAAGCGGGGGCGACGGTCCAGCACTCCTACGCGTCCCCCGGAACCTACACGGCGACGTTGACGATCACTCGCGGAGCCGAACATCGCAGCGACTCGATCGAAGTGGCCATCACCAAATGCATGGTTGGCGCCGCCGGCGAGGTGACCGTCCACGTCGTGGAAGGCGAAGGCCACCCGGTCTCCGACGCCGACATCTCCTACCAGTCCGGCGCCGGCACACGTGCACAGACGATGACCGAATCGTCCGGCGAGGCGACAATCAGCGGACTCTCGCCGGGAACCGCCACGCTCTACGCCTACAAGAGCGGCTACAACCCCACCACCGGCCACGTGACGGTGAACGCCGCCGGCGAAGGCGAAACCACGATCACGCTCGAAGCCGGACAGGTGGTGGGCGTCTCGGCCACCTCCCACCAGATGACCGAGGCCCAGATCGAGGCGGCCGGGATCAACCCGGATGCTCCGGGCAACAGCGTCGTCTACCAGTTCACAGCCCGGCTCGGGTTCGGCGGCTCGACGGCGACGCTGAGCTGCTACCTGAACGCGGCCGGCCAGTTCATCCCACCGTGCTCTGGAAACGGAGGAACGGGCGGAGGCGCCGGCTGGAGTTGCACCAGCACGGGGTGCTCCACGGGCGCCGGCGACGGCAGCGGAGACTTCGGCGACGGCAGCGGCGTCGGGGGCGGTGTCGGCGACGGCGAGATCGAGTTCCAACCGATCGAGCCTCCGGGGGGAGGCGGCGGGTCGCCGCCTCCCGGCAGCCCGCCGGTGCCTGCGGTGCAGTGGCTGATCCTGCACGGCAACGTCTCGATGCTGAAGCAGTTCCTGGAAGTGAGCATGGGCGTCATCAACCTCTCCCCGGAAGAACCGTTCGAACTGACCCACAACAAAGCCACCTTGAACCTGCCGGCGGGCCTGAGTCTCGCCCCCACCCCCAGCCCGCAGTCGCTGACACAGACACTGGGCAACATCAAGCCGCTCGAAAGCGCGAGCGTGAACTGGATCGTGCGCGGCGATGAACCCGGCGAATACTCGCTGTCGGCGGGCTACCAGGGGACGCTCGAACCGTTCGAAGCCGAACTGCAGGCGCTGGCCACGGTGCCGAACCCGTTCAAGGTGTGGGGAGCCGAAGCGCTCAAGCTCAAGGTCCAGGCCGACTCGGGCAAATACATAAGGGCCACGCCCTACCACGTCCTGCTCGGGGTCGAAGACGCCGCCGACATCCCGCTGTACAACGTCGACCTGGCGATCGACGAAGACTTCCACGAAAACTTCATCTTCCAGCCCCGCCAGCAGTTCAGCGAAGAACTCGGGGAACTGAAACCCAAAGAACCCCCCGTCTACATCAAACGGCCCTACATCCTGGTGCCCGAAGAAACAAGCCTCGGCAACTTCAACCCCGGCATCTCCAGCGCGACGTTCGCGGGCCAGACGGTGCACCCGGGCGAAGGCATCCAAGAAGTCACACCTCCGCCGCTGTACGAACTGAGCCCATCGCCCACCAACCAGGAAAATGGCCTGCTCCGTCTGACCTGGAAGAAGAAGGAAGGCGCGTCCGGGTACGGGACGGCCGAAGGCTTCCAGGTCTACGACACCCCGAACCTGCAGACCCCGTTCGAAACCAAGCCGGTCGAGGTGCGCGCCACGCCCACCTCGCCGCTGGTCGAACAGCTGCCCGCGAGCGCTACCGAAGCCTACGTGCCCGGAGAACCCGGGAAACCGCTCTACTACGCCGTCAGCACGGTCGAGGAAGGGGGGCACTTCAAGCTCGAAATGCCGCTCGTCGAAGCGGTCACGCAGTCGCCGCCGGAATTCGGTCGCTGCCTGACCGTGGAAGCCGGGAAAGGCCAATACTCGAGCTCCAAGTGCACGAAGCTGGGCGGAAAAAAGGTCGATGAATGGAGCCCGGGGGCGGTCAAAGGCGGCGTCACCTTCAGCGGCGGGTCGGTCAAGTTCGAAACGCCCGCCAAGACCGTCGTCTCGTGCAAATCAACGGCCGGCAAAGGGGACGCGGTCGCGGACGGCCTACGGGCCGTCAGCCTCACCTTCACCGGCTGCGAAACGGGGCCCAGCACCTGCACCTCGGCGGGGGCGACGGCCGGCGAAATACGGACGAACTCGCTCACCGGCCTGCTGGTGTGGGAAAAGAAAGCCAAGAAGGCGGCGCTCGACCTCTCGCCCGCGGGCGACACCGCCGTGCTCGCATTCTCGTGCGCCGGCAAATCCGCCGAAGTCGACGGCTCGGTGCTGGTGGCCGTCAAAACCGGCAAGGCGAGCACGGCGACCGCGTTGAAGTTCAAGGAGAGCAAAGGGACCCAGAAGCCGAGCGAATACGAAACGGCCGAGGCGACCAAGGTCAAAGACACGCTCGAGGCACACTTCTCCGCCGGCCCCACCGAAGCGATCGGTCTCTCCGGCACCGTCACGCTGACGAGCGAAGAAGCGCTGGAGATCAACCCGACGATCTGAGACCCGGCCTCAGGGCACCGTGACCTCGAACGTCCCCACCGTCGGGAACTTCGGCGAGTTGCGCCCGCGGAGGGGGGCGAACTGCGCCGCGATGACCTCGTACAGGGGACCTTCGCCGCCGCCTTCCCCACCGACGCCGGAGGAATGCGCGAGGAACACGCGCCCGGAGTAGCTGGTGGCACACGTGCTCAGCAACGGGACGGTCATCTGCACCTGGCCGCCGGCGGCGATGTCGTGCTGGCTGGGCTGGGAGACGATCAGTGACGGCGTCGCACAGCCCGCCACTTCCCGAGGGGTCAGTTCGACGACGTAGGCGGTGGACGCATTCGGGGCGGCGACCGGTGCGGTGAAGGCGACGGAGACTGCCGGGCCGGCGGTTTCCTCCCCGGAGACGGCGGGTTGGAAGGCCCTCATCGTGTTCGCCGGCGTGCCGCGGGCGTCGGCCAGCAGCGGCGTTTCGAGGTTCTCGGCCGACGGCAGGTAGGCGGCGTGGACGACGGTGCTCGGGAGGGAGGTCGGGATCGACCCGCCTTCGCCGCCGGCGGCGCGCGCGTGGCACTGGTCGCCGGCGCCGGTGGCCGGGATCCGGCACTGCGAGCCGTCCGTGTAGGTGACGTTCAGCACCGCTCCGCCGACTGCGTGGGAGTTCATGCTCGCGTTCGCGTTCGGAGGTGCCGGCAGCACGATCAGGTATGCCCCCTCGGGGCCATAGGGCTTGACGGTGAAGCTCGTCCCCCCTTCGGCGGCGACCGAGATCGAGCTTGCGTCGGGTCCGAGCAGTCCCATCGCCACCTGGCGGAGTTCCTTCTGCGGGCAGCGCACGCCCCAGTTTTCCTCCCCCGGCAGGTCGCAGTGGACCCGATCCCCGGGAGCCACGTTTTCCCCCGCCAGGGGCAGCGCGTTGGCCGTCACGATCAGCGGTGGGCCCGGCATGAAGGCCGGCTGTTCGCTGCCGACGGCCGGACAGGTGTCGGTGGCGATCGCGTCTTCGGCCAGGAACGGGTGGAAGCGGCCGTCGCCGCCGAAGGCGTATCCGCTGCCGAGGCCGCCTAGCTGGCCGTTCACCAGACGTCCTCCCTGAAGACACTCGAGGCCCCGCGTCGTGCGGATCACGCGCATCACCCACGGAGGCCCACCTTCGGGGTCGGCCACCCGCATCGGAAGGGGAGTGAGGCTCGCCGGTTCGGGTCGGCCAAGACCGGTTTCGGGGTTGGCGGGCAGCAGGTAGGCGGCCTGCAGGGGCGTTCCCTGCTCCAGCAGCAGAGCTCCCCCTCCGGCGCCGGCCAGAACCACGACGGCGGCGATCGCCGGCACCACGACCCGGGTGCGGCGCCACCAGCGCCGGCCCCGCCGACGTCCGGGGCCCGCCGCCTCGGTCCCCACCGTGTCCACCTCGGCGCCGGCGAGGGAACCGAGCACCGACTGCAGCGACGGCGGTGGTGCGTCGGCCGCGGGCCGGGCCGCGCGCAGGCGCTGCTCGATGGCCGCGCGGCCGCTCATGCCGACTCCGCCCGCTCGATGCAGGAATGGGCCTGGCCGTCCTCGCCCACGCGCGGGGCACCCTGCCCGGCCTGCGGCGCGACGCGGTCCTCCAACGCTCGGCGCAGCCGTCCCCGGGCGCGGTGCAGGCGCACGGCCGCGGCCGCCCGCGAACAACCCATCACGCGGGCGATCTGTGCGGGCTCGAGCTCCTCCCAGTAGCGCAGCAGGAGGGCTTCCCGGTCGGCGTCCGAGAGCCGCTTCAGCGCATCCGCGAGGTCGCGATCGGGCAGTCCGATCGCGGGCATCTCCAGCTCACCGGCCTCCCCGCCGGCTCCGGCGGTGGCCGTCTCACCCTCGAGCCGGTCGCGCAGGCGCACCCGCCGGGAGGCGCCACGGCGGTGGTCGGCCAGCGCCCGCCGGGCAACCCCGTACAGCCACGGCAGCGGCTCGTCCGGCAGCTCCTCGCGGCGGCGCCAGGCGACGAGGAACACCTGGGCGGTGACCTCCTCGGCGGTGTCGGGGTCCGAGCGTCGCAGCGCGTAACGGTGGACGGCCGGCGCGTGGCGCTCGTACAGCCGGGTGATGAACTGGACCTGCTCGCCCTCCACACCCACACTATGGCCGGCAGCCCCCGCCCGATTACAGGCGGGCGCTCAAAAAAGATGGCGGCGGACGGCCGGGCGGTCACAAAATCCCGCCGCAACGGAACATAGGGGTGATGGGCCTTGCGTGGCACCAGGACAGTGAGGACGCGACCCTGTTGGCCGCGACCCTGCAGGACCCGCAGGCCTTCGGAGCCTTCTATGACCGCTACGAGGAGCTGCTGCTCGGATACTTCGTCCGCAACACCGGCCGCGCCGACCTCGCCGCCGACCTCACCGCCGAGGTGTTCGCCGCGGCGCTCTCGTCCGCATCGTCGTTCACGCCCGCCAAGGGGAGCGCCCGGGGATGGCTGTTCGGGATCGCCCGCCACCAGCTCGCCGACCTGTGGGAGCGGGGCCGGGTCGAGGACCGGGCCCGCAGGTCGCTGGGGATGGACCCGGTGGCGCTGGAGGACCCCGAGCTCGCGCGGATCGAGGAGCTCGCCGACTCCGAGGGGCTGGTGCTCGACGCGCTCAGCGCGCTTCCGGCCGACCAGCGGATCGCCGTCGAGGGACGGGTCGTGCAGGAACGCGGATACGCCGAGCTGGCACAGAAGCTCCGGTGCTCGGAGAGCGTCGTGCGCAAGCGCGTGAGCCGGGGCCTCCACACGATGCGCGGCTCGCTGTCGGAGGACCCGGCGATGAGAGGTACCACGTGAGCTATCTGCCCGGCCTGAGGGCCGCCCTGATCGAGGCGGCGGAGTCCACGGCGGCGAGCGCCGAAGCCGCCTCCGCGGCGCCGGCCCCCGCGTCGCGACCGGCGGCCGCACGGCGAGCCGTCGGATGGCTGCGAAACACCCTGTTCCACCCCAGCCGCCGCACGGCGGCGGTCAACCTCGGGGTGCTCGTGGCGAGCGTCGCACTCGGGTTGACCGCCTCCGGCGTGTTCCAGCGGGGAGCGACGCTCGGCTCTGTCACTCCGGCCGAGCCCACCGCCCGCGAAGGATCCGCTCTCCCGGGGCACTCCGAGGTGCTTCCGATCCGCACGGCCGACCCGGGGGGTGGGCTGCCATGGGGACTTCGCGTCGTGCGCACGACCCGTGGCCTGACGTGCGTGGACGTCGGCCGGGTCGACTACAGGACGATCGGGGTGCTCGGGATCGACGGGGCGTTCGGCGACGACGATCGCTTTCACCCCCTGTCGGCGAACTACTTCGAGAACCTCGGCTGCGACATCACCGACGCGACTGGCCACGGGTTCGTGAACGTCGGGCTGCGGGACGTGCCGGCGAGCGGGCTGTGGGGCGAACACCCGGCTTCGGTGGGTGGCTGCGAGCCGCCCTCGGAAACGTCCTCGCTCCCCGCCCCCCTCCGGCGGGCGTTGCAAAGAGCTCACAAGGCGCTGCCGAGCACGCTCGCCCAGTGCCCCCAGGGGGACATGCGCGAAGTCTATTTCGGGCTCTTGGGACCACGAGCGCGGTCGGTCACGTACCTGCTTCCGAACGGCCGCCAACGGAGCGAGCGCGTGTCGCCGGGGTCGGGCGCGTACCTGATCGTGCTGCCGCTGACGGCCGGTGCCGGCAACCCGCTGGCTAGAGGGGACACGGGCGGCCCGGAGATCGCGGCGGGCGAGATCACCCGCGTGAGCTACGACGACGGACGCGTCTGCAACGTCCCGCGGGCCTCCCTGATGGGCAGCTGTCCGCCGGTCGGATTCGTGGCGCCCCGTCGAACGGTGCCGAGCGCCGCCCGGCTCTCGAGCCGCATCGACGTCCGAACGGTGTCCGCGAAGTCCTACTGCGACCAGCGAGCCGGCAACGCGATCATCGCCTGCGAAGGCGCCCCGCCCGCCGGCTTCCAGCGCGTGGAACCGGGGGTCGCGACCTCCCTGCTCGTCCAGGTGAGCTTCATCTCCCACGTCGCGATCAAGAGCAGCGCGAGCTACTACGACGAGGAACTCTGGTTCTCGCACAGCCCCTCCTGCACGAGTGGGGGAATGGGCGGCCCCACCGACTACGACATCCGTGCCGGGCAACGGGTCAGATTCGACATGCTGATCCCGGCGAACTGCCCCGGCCCTGTGCACGGCACGATCGCCTACATCCCCACGACCGGGGCCGCGAACTCGATGCCGATCATCGGCCTGCCGGGCCAGGGCCGTTCGATCCCGGTGGGGCGGTTCTCGTTCCGGGCGCCCTAAGCAGGGCATCGCGCGCCCATGCTCCCCGGCGCTGCATCGTCCTGCGCCGCGGTCACAGATCCGCGTGAGCGACGATGGGTTGGGTAGATGGACCGGTCGAGCCGCTCCGATCAACAGCTCCTGGACGCCACCGCGGCGGGGGACGCCGACGCCTACGGCGAGTTCTTCCTCCGCCACGGCGACCTCGTGCTGGGCTTCCTGCGCCGGCGGCTCGCGACCGCCGAGGCCGCCGCCGAACTGACAGCGGAGACGTTCGCCGCCGCCCTCCTGAGCGTGCACCGCGGGAACGCCGGCAGCGTCTCCAACGGAGCCCCATGGCTGCTCGGGATCGCGCGCAACAAGCTGATCGACAGCTACCGCGGCGCCCTCATCGCCGACGGCGCCCGCGCCACGATCGGCCTGCCGAGACTGGCGGTGGACGACGAGGAGCTCGAGCGGATCGACCTGCTCGGCGACGGCGGCTTGCCGGCATCGCAGGCGCTCGAGCGGCTCTCGGCCGGCGAGCGGGAGGCGATCGTCGAGCGGATCGTCCACGAACACGACTACGAGGACATCGCCAGAAATGCGGGTGAGGCTCAGGCGACGGTGCGAAAGCGCGTGAGCAGAGGCCTGATGCGACTCCGCGAAGAGATGGGAGCACAGCCATGACCAGCGAGGCCACCTACACCGAGCAGCTCCGCCGCGAGCTGGTCGGCGCCAGCCGCCGACTGCACGCCGGCGCACAATCGCTGAACGCGCCCCGAATCGCCCCCCGCAGTGGGTCCAGTGGGCCGGGCGTGCGACGCCGTCGGCTCTTGCCGCTTGCAGGCGTCGTGGTCCTGGCCGCAGTTACGGCGGTGGTCGTTGCCCTGATGTCCGCGGGCGGCAACCCCCCGGCCGCGTACGCCGTCACGCAGAACGAAGACGGCACCGTGACGCTCAGCTTGAACGAGGTGCTCGGCGTGGAACCGGCCAACGAACAGCTCGCGAGGCTCGGCGTACCCGTGGTGGTGGCGAAGGTGGAAGCCGGCTGCGATGAAACCGGAGAACCCGTGCGGCCCTCCGCTCCCCGCTTCGGCGAAATGATCGAACCCGCCAAAACCGGCAGCGGGCTCGAGGGCCTGACGTGGGTCATCCGCCCCGCGCTGATCCCGGCCGGGGACACCCTGAGGCTGTCCGTTCAGCTCGACCCGAACAGCTCGATCCCGGCGCTCGGGACCGGGATGGCGCTCTTCCGCGGACCGGCGCCCAGGTGCTCGCGGCCGGGCATCTTCTACCCCGGCTAGAGCTCTAGGAGATCTCCCATGGGCCCTCCTGCGGTACGCTCAACCGAGGCCATCGGTAGCCGAGCAGTGGAGGCCGGATGTCAGCTCGCCCAGCAATGAGAGCTTCTGATGCGGACCGTGAGCGGGTCGCTGAGCGGTTGCGCTCTGCCGCCGGCGAAGGACGGCTTCTGACGGAGGAGCTGGAAGAGCGACTCGAGACCCTGTTCAGGTCGCGCACCTACCCCGAGCTCGACGCGATCGTCGCCGACCTGCCGGGCCGCCGGCGCAGGCCTCGGCCACGAGTGAGCCGTGCCGCGGTGCCCGCGGTCGCGGTGCTCGCGATCCCCCTGACCGTGGCGGTTCTGGCCGCGGTCATATTCATCGCCACCGGCGTCGTTGCCGGCTGGCTGCTCTGGATCGTCGTCGCTTGGTGGTTCTTCGGCCCCAGGCACGCGCGCCTCCACGCTCGACATCGCGGCCCCTATCGACGCAGCCGCTCCGGCTGGCATCACAGCCGGGGGCCCGCCCGCGGATACTGGACCTGAGCGTCTCTCAGCCGGCGGCCGACGCCCCGGCGGGACGGCGAGGTTTGGCTTTGGGCTTGACTTTGGGCTTGGCTTTGGGTTTGGCCTTGTGACCGCCGAGCAGCAGGCGGTCGAGCTGGTCGAAGGACTCGCCCATGAACACGGCCAGGTGCTGGAGGTGGGGAAGCGAGTCGCGTGCCCCGGTGAAGCCGAAGTTGAGCGTTCCCGAGTAGCTGATGCAGGTGATATTGAGGGCGTTGCCCTGCAGCAACAGCGACAGCGGGAACAGCGACTCCAGGCGTGAGCCGTTGAAGTACAGCGTCTCGGAGGGACCGGGGACGTTGGAGATGCCGAGGTTGAAGGGGATCGGGGCGTGCGATCCCAGCCCGAAGATCAGCCCCGCGATGTAGGGGCCGTTGATGAGCAGCGTGTAGGAGGTACGGGCGGCCGCGGGGAGGCTGCGCAGGTGACGCTTGGCCTCGGCGCTCGAGCGCTTGATCGCCTGCAGTCGCTCCATCGGGTCGGCGATGTTGGTCCCCAGCTCGGCCACGATCATGCCCACGGCCGTCCCCATCGACTGGTCCTCGGCGTCGCGGAGGTTGACCGGGATCCCGGTGGTGAGGGGTCGTGACGGCACCCGGGCGTGCTCGGCCAGGTAGCTGCGCAGGGCGCTGCCGCACAGGTACAGCACGATCTCGTTCAGGGTGCAGTCGGCCTCCCGTGCCATCGCGCGCAGGCGAGCCAGCTCGTACTGCTGGGTGGCGAAGCGGCGCTGGCCCTCGATGGGGCCGTTGAGGGCCGACTGGGGAGCGCGGTAGGGGGCCTGCAGGGGGCTGCTGTCGATCGCCGCCCGGGCCAGGTCGAAGGCGGCGCGGGACAGGCCGCCGACCGAGGCGGCGCCCTCGCGGAGCAGCTCCAGCGAGCCGCCGAGCGTCCCCGAGGAGCCACTGTCCTGGGGGGACGTGACAGGTCGCGAGCCGGCCCCCACGCCCCAGAAGGGAGGCATGTCGCGGCGCTCGGGAGTCGTGGCGAGCGCCCTCATCATCAGGCGTTGACTGCTGACACCGTCGATCAGCGAGTGGTGGGTCTTCGTGTACATGGCGAAGCGATTGCCTTCGAGGCCCTCGATCAGGTGCGCCTCCCACAGCGGCCGGTGGAGGTCGAGTTGGTTGCTGTGGAGGCGGGACACGAGAATCCCGAGCTCGCGCTGGCCGCCGGGGTGGGGCAGGGCCGAGTGACGGACGTGGTAGTCGAGATCGACGTCGTGGAGCTCGCGCATCAGCGGCAGCCGAGGTCCGATCACGGGCGGCTCCACCAGCCGCAGGTTCCACGGCGGCGGGATCGTGCGCACCGAGCGCATCTGCTCGAAGGTCTGCTTCAGGTAGCCGGGCGGGGCGTCCTCGGGGAGCGTGAATTCGAGCAGCCCGCCGACGTGCATCGGGGTGTCGCGGGACTCGAGCTCCAGCCATACGGCGTCCAGTGGTCCGACCTGCCTCATGGTGTTCGCCTGCGTTCCTCCCCGATCGCGTTGGCCGTCTGCAAGCCTACTGCCCGCTAGCCTGCGGGAGCATCCCCCGCACGACGTCGGACATCGAACAAGCGATTCGCACCCGTCGAACCCACAAGGCGTTCGGTCCGGAGCCGGTCGAGAAGGAGGTGCTGGACGAGCTGTTCGAGCTGGCGCGGTGGGCACCCAACCACCACGCGACCAACCCGTGGCGGTTCAGGGTGCTGGGACCCAGGGCCCGTGAGCGCCTCGAGCTGGCGGCCGGCCCCGAGCAGGCGGGCAAGCTCCGTCGCGCCCCCACGTTGATCGTCGCCAGCGCGGTGCTTGACAGCGACCCGGTGCAGGACGAGGAGGACCTCTGCGCGGCGGCGGTGGCCGCCTACATCGTGCTGCTCGTCGCCCACGCCCGTGGCTTCGCGGGCTACTGGCGGACACCGGCCGTGCTGCGCAGCGACGAGGGTCGAGCAGCCGTCGGGTTGGCGGCGCAGGAGCACGTGCTCGGCCTCCTACATCTCGGTCCACCGCGCCAGGAGAGCGCGACACCCGAGCGCGAGGACCCGGGAACCTACGTCACGTATCTGGACTGAGGCCGATCGGACTTCGCCGGCTGCGAGGTCGGTCGAGTGTGATCGGGCTCATGACCCGGAGGTCGCGGGTCCTTCGGGTTCGCCGGCGCGCTTCAAAGGGGTCGGAACGACCACCTCACCCCGTGGTCGGACGTTGCACTGGGCAATTGGTTCGACGCAATGCTCGTCTGAACTGCGACGCCCGCCGCCGGCCTCGACGGGTGTCTGCGCTCTTGCGGCGTGCGCCCCGAGAAAGGACAACTAGCGCGCACGGAGCCGGCCGCGTTTGGCCGCCGTGATCCAGGGGGGCTCGATCGCGACGGCCGCTCGCCAAGGTGCCCTCGGCTTTGAGATGTCGCTGAGGGCCCCGACGAAGCTTTGTGTCCCGGAAAGTCATAGTTGATCGGCAAGGGGACCTGTGAATGGTGGTGTCAGAACTCGGACTAGGCATCGTGCAGTCGCGGGGGGCCGGGGGGCCGGTCTCTGCGGGCCGTACTTGAGCTGCACGATGCTCGGCGTCCTGATGATCCGCAGGATCTCGAACAGGAACAAGAAGTACCACTCGGGGCGCGCGTCGTAGCTCGTGGACGCCGCGTTTAGGAGCCCGATTTCCGCTCCCCTGGGGTGGACGTGGCGACGCTGTCCGAATGCTGACCCCTGCCGCGGCCCGGCCGGCCCGCGACCCCGCGAACCTCCGGGCGCGTCGCTACACGCCCGTTGGATCGCGATCGTTGGTGTCGTCGGTGTCCGGCGGGGTTCTCATCAGGCGGCCGACGAAGGCCGCGATGCCGTAGCACACGGCGAGCATCAGAGCAATTGCAAGCGCGAGGAGTAGGACGCCTCCGCCCGTCGCCGCGAGTGTCAAGAGCGCGACCGGAGCCGCGACAACGAGGAGTATGAGGAGCAATGGCTCGGCCTCACGGGTGCCTTCTAGTGGGCCATGCGACCGGCTGCGGTCACGCCGTGAAGAGGGCACCGATGCGTATCGTTGGTGGACCTGCCCGCCGTCGGGGTCGGGGGTGCCCGGGTACGGTCTCAATGGTGCTCGGGCCACTCGCGGTCGGTGTTGGGGGCCAGTGGGGCGCTGGGTCGGGCGCTCGGCGTCGAGGGAGCCGAATCGGCGCTTCCTGATCGTTCCCTCGCGAATTCCCTCTCGTACGGCGGCGTCCAGTAATGCCTCTCGCCGGTGGCTCGTCCGACATCGTCGCGCAGACGTGCCACGCGGCCGAGGGCCGATCACGCCCCCCAGCTGGGTCCCGAGTCGCCGGGCCTCGGCGAGGAGGACCGCCTGGTAGTCGCGGTCCAGCCGTCGCCAATCGCCGCCTGGTCCACCGCGGGACTCGCGTTCGGCGTCGCCAATCGGCGGGCGTGACGCGCCGGGATTGCCTTTCCTCGTTGATTCCATGACATGTCTGTTAGCCCAAGTCGCAACGCGCCCCAAGCGCCGATGTCATAAGCGTGACCACGTGAGGAGGAGGGACGATGTCGCGTCCGGCAGCTTGGGCCACGACCGCGGCCCGCACCATCTGCGAGCCAATTGGAACTGTCATATTGTCCAAGTGAGCGTTCACGGGGTCAGGCTGAATGAGGTCTGCCGGGTGCTCGAGGAGGACGGCGAGCTGGCTGAAGCTGTCCCGCTGCAGCGCAGGGACCTAGCAATCCGCGAGTGTCTTGCCAGGACGGTTACGATCCCCGCCGGAGCGTGGCGAGCCTCGCAGACGACGCGGCAAGGCGAGGACGTCGGGCTTCTCGTCCTACGGGGGCTGTTGATCCGGCGTGTCGGCGTGGACGGCCGGTTCGGCGCGGAGCTGGTCGGCGAGGGCGACCTCCTGAGGCCGTGGCAGGGCGAGGACGAGCCGCCAACATTGCCGGTGACAACCGGCTGGCGGGTGGTCGAGCGCGCACGGATGGCTGTCCTCGACGAGCAGTTCTCCTGCCGCGCGGCGCGTTACCCGCAGCTGACGGGCCGCCTCGTGGGGCGTGCCCTCGCGCGTTCGCGCAACCTCGCGGTCAACATGGCGATCGTCCACCAGGCCCGTGTGGATGTGCGCCTTCACATGCTGTTCTGGCATCTCGCTGCACGTTGGGGGCGAGTCTGCAGCGACGGGGTCAGGCTGCCGCTGAAGCTCACTCACAATGTGCTCGCCGACCTCGTCGCCGCCCGCCGCCCGACAGTCACCAGCGCGCTCTCCGAGCTTGCCAAAAGGGATCTCGTGCGCACGGACCACGACGGCTGGCTGCTATCCGGGCAGCCGCCCGGTGAGCTTCTGGAGCTCATCACCGTTCCTCGGGATCTCCCCGCGCAGCCCGCGCCACGCGATGTCAGCATCCTGACAACCGAGCTTCCGCTCCGGGGCGCTGCACGTCTTGACTGACCACTGAGCATCCATCAATTTCGCCCACCGTGGCGCGATCCGAGGACGGTCAGGTTGCGGCGACAAACATCCACTCGCTTTCGCCGTTCGTGGCGACTCTCGCCCTCGCGGGGCTGTGGCGGAACGAAACGATCGTCCTCAGATCCGTTGCGACGGTGCCGAGCGTGCGCGTTTCGCGAAACGAGCAGCGGGACCGGCCGATATCTACCAGTCGTTGACCTGGCGCTTCGTCGATGAGGGAACGCCGACGAGCACCACTACCGATTCTCCTTGTCGCCGTCGTGGGGGCGCTCGTCGGCTATTGGACCATCCACCACTGGGATCTCGCAGGAAAAGCTGCATACGAGGCTGGCTTTCTCGTCCTCTTCATCTGCACGGGCGTGCTCGCGTATTGGTTTGGCCGACGCCGGTAACCGACAGCTGCCGCCGGGCGGCCACTGAGGTACCCGAGCCGGATTGGTCACTGTGATGGGCGCTGGAGGTGCGATCGCGCAGCCCGAGCAGCCGCTGCCCACCGTTCGGGATCGGAGAATCCCCGCGCCGGTCCGGGCGGCCTCGGCATGGCTCGGTGGTGCGCGACTAGGGCTGGTGGTGATGGCTCTGATCGTCGGCGCGCTCGCCGGCTTGGGTGCCGTCCTGTTCCGCTGGCTGATCTACGCGTTCACCTGGCTGGCAACCGGCTATCAGCAGTTCGGTCAGCAAGGACGTGTGGGCAGCCTGCACCTGCCGGGGCTCGGGATCTGGTTCCTGCTCGTAATACCCGTTCTGGGCGGCCTCCTCTACGGCCCTCTGATCCAACGTTTCGCCCGCGAGGCTCGCGGTCACGGGGTGCCGGAGGTGATGCTTGCCGTGGCCGAGAACGGCGGGCGGATTCGACCACAGGTGACGATCGTCAAGGCGCTCGCCTCGGCGATCTGCATCGGCACCGGCGGATCGGTGGGACGCGAGGGGCCGATCGTCCAGGTCGGCTCGGCTTTGGCCTCGACGCTCGGTCAGCTGGTGCGGATGTCCGAGGGCCGGCTGCGGATAATCGTCGCTTGCGGTGCCGCGGGCGGGATCTCCGCCACCTTCAACGCGCCGATCACCGGCGTCTTCTTCGGCTTCGAGATAGTGCTGCGCGAGTTCTCGCTCGACGCTCTTTTCGGGACGATGCTCGCGGCAGTCAGCGCGGATCTCGTGGGCCGGGCGTTCTTCGGGTCTGGGCCGTTCTTCGCGCAGGTCCCCCACGGCCTCGCGGTCTCCCACGACTACGTCTACCTGCTGATCGCGCTGCTGGGCATCGGTGCTGGGCTGGTGGGGGTCGGCTTCAAGACGGTCCTCTACAGGCTCGAGGAGCGCGCCGATGTGCTGTGGCATGGTCGTCCGGAGTGGGCTAGGCCGGCGGTGGGCGGCCTGGCCCTCGGTGCGGTGCTGCTCGTGCTGCCGCAGATGTATGGCGTCGGCTACCCGGTGATGAACAACGTTCTCGCCGGCCATGAAGCCCTGTGGTTTCTCGTGATCCTGATGCTCGGCAAGATCCTCGCGGCGAGCCTCACGCTCTCGATCGGCGGCTCCGGCGGGGTCTTCGCTCCGTCGCTGTTCACCGGGGCGGCGGGCGGGATGGCGTTCGGGACGGTCGCCGAGCACGTGTTCGGGCCGGCCGTCGGGCCGCCGGCGCTCTACGGGGTGGTGGCGATGGGAGGCGTGTTCGCCGCCGCGACCCAGGCGCCGCTGACTGCGATCGCAAGCGTCGTGGAGATGACCGGCAACTTCGGGATCACGTTGTCGGTGATGCTGGCGGCGGGCATCGCGTCCGCGGTCTCCAAGCGACTCAGCTACGGCAGCATCTACACCACCAAGCTGCTGCGCCGCGGCATCGATATCGAGCGGCCACGCGCGACCAGCGTCCTGGAGAGCTTCACGGTCGCGGACGTGATGCAAACGTTCGCCGACCAGAATGGGCGGATTCCTCTTGTCAGAAACGACGGCGCACAGCCGCGACCCGGCGCGAGCACAGCAACGACGTGGGAGCGCCTCGCGGGCCCGGTGATCGGGGTCAGCCAGCCCCAGGCGCTGTTCGTCGACGAGGACCTCGAGGACGCGTTGCGCCAGCTCGTCCTCTACGGTCGCGACGGCCTACCGGTGCTCTCACACAATCGGCAGCTATGCGGCTGGATCACACGCAACGACGTGCTCCGGGTGCTCGCCGAGCGCCTGAGCTCCTCTGCGCGCGAGATCGAGCAAGGCGACCTCGCGTCTCGGTTCGCGGACGATGGGGGCGAAACGCGCCAGCACCGTCCCAGCAACCCGCTCGAGGGCTACCAGATCCTCGAGCTGGCGGTTGGGCCACAGTCGCCCGTGCTGGGCCACCTGCTCAGCGAGGTCCAGTGGCCACCCGGATCACACGCCGTCGCCGTGACCGACGGCCGTGAGGTGCTTGCCGCGCGCAGCGACATCGAGGTCCACGCCGGAGAGCGGATCATCATCCTCAACCCGACCGACTCGCTGAACGCCAGAAAGCAGGGCCCAGCAGGAGTCCCTGACCCTCGAGCCGAGTGAGCCCGAGCAGCTCGAGCCCTCGTCCGCCTCCGGACTGCGGAGGCGGGGTCTTCGCGGCGGCAGGTTTGCGACGGCAAGTCCTCGGGTACAGCGCGTGAGGTGCGGACTTCATTCGCGATCGTTGCGATCGGTTGTGTGCTCGTGACGGCAGTCCCTGCAACGGCTACGCCCATCGCGAGCTACGACGGGACCAATCCGTTCAGGTGCGACCTCCAAAAACTGGGGACTGGTGTCGAATATCGGGATCCGAACGCTGACCCCTTGTGCGTGGAATTCGACAAGGAGAATCAGAACGTGACGGAATTCGGGATCGTCGAATTCCTTCTGAACGAGCCGGCGAGGGTGGCGCCCGCCGTGTCCAAGTGCTTCTACTACCAGATCGACCACTGGACGGGATCGATCATGGAGGGCGACCAGCCGACGCTCTGGCACTGGGACGGCCAGTATTTCTTCGACAAGGCGAAGGGCATGGGCGGTGTGCACATCGAAAACTTCACGGTCGGCGGGGTGCCGGCCGATCCCAGCCTGCTGCTGGGCTTCCCGATGGAATTCTCGCCTTATTTCGGGCCCGGAGAAGGTGGCGCGTACGTAACGCTCGGAGCGGGAGAACCGGCCTGCGCGGAAAGGGTGGACACGCCCGCGAAGGCGCGGAAAGTTTACCGGCGCACCGGCCCTTAGGTGACGCGGGGGGCGGTTTGCAGCAGCTTCGCCAACAGGAGGACCGCGGCAGATTCGCTGTGATACTTTCGCGCCGCGAGGTACTCCAGCGCGCCACCGCGCTGGGCCTCGGCGCTCTCGTCGCCTCCGCACTGCCCGCAGCCGAACGCATCTTCGTCTCCGAGGCAGCCGCTGCGGTCCAGTTGACGGACGCGACTCTTCAGGCTTTCGCCGACACGATGCTGCCGGGACGCAAGTGGCTCACCACAGATCTCGGCAACGAAATCTATCCGCTCGCGATCGCGGGGGCGGACAACGAGCCGGGGGCCGTGGAGTCCGATGCCCTGCTCCTGTACCACGACCCTCTGATCGGCTTCGACGCGCTCGAAGCCCCGTTCCTGGCGGAACTGTCGGCGCGGTCGCTCGCGCATGGCGCCCCGTTCCTGGATCTCATGTTCGAACAGCGGGTCGCCGTCTGCCTCGAAGGACTCGCTCCGAGCAACCCGAGCGTTGAAGTATGGGAAGCGGCGGCGGCTGTGGCTTTCACCGCTTTCCTTGCCGCCGCCGAGCAGAGGGAAGCCACGATCGAAACCTCGTCGGCGTACCAGGTGATGGGGTACCCGGGCACCGCGCCCAACGGCTATGCGGAATTCTCCTACCGACGCAAGCTCGCGACCGAGCTTACGAGCCGCGGCTACCTGCCCTAGACGCGATGGCCGAACGTTTCGACGTGTGCATCGTAGGCTCGGGTTTCGGCGGGTCGATCGCCGCGTTTCGGTTGGCCGAGCTCTACCAGGCGGCCGGTGAGACCCCGAGCATCCTCGTGCTTGACCACGGTCCGCGCCATCAGCACACGGACTTCCGCCAGTCGATGGATGTCGAGAATCTGTCGAAGATCTACGGATTGATTGAGGGACAGGGAGCCCAGATCGTCGTGGGCAACGGCGTCGGAGGTGGCTCCAACTTCTATCTCGGTGCATCGCTCCGTTCGCCGAGTGAAACGTTCGAACGCCGTGATCACCGGCCCGACGATGGCCCCGATCGCCGCATGTGGCCGCAGGAAATCAGCCGCGCGACGCTCGACCCCTTCTACGAACGCGCCGAGCAGGCGCTTCGCGTGCAGCAGCCGAGCTGGGAACAAGTCGCGAAGTCAGGCGGGCTTTGGGCGGCGACACTCAATCGCGCCGGCCATACGTGCGACCGCGTCCCGCTTGCGATCGATCTCAGCCGCTGCATCCAGTCGAAGTGGTGTCACACCGGCTGCATCTACGGGGCCAAGAACTCGGTCATAACCAACTACCTGGCGTCTGCCGAGCAAATGGGCGTCGAAGTCCGCCCGAACTTCGAGGCTGAGCTGATCCTCCAGAGCCAGGCGCAGCCTTACCGGTATGTCGTGACCTCCTGGGAACTCGACAACGAAGGTCCCGAACCGACGCGGCAGCCCACCGGGCGAAGCTCCGAAATCGAATGCAAGGTGCTGATCCTCGCTGCGGGAGCAATGGGGAACCCGCCGCTCTTGATGCGGTCGAGGCCGGGCCTTCCGAATCTCTCTGGCCAACTCGGGAAAAACGTCGGAATCAACGGCGACCACATCGCGGCGATCGAATACGACGAGCAGAAGGTCAAAGAAGTACTCGGACTGCCCGGATTTGGCCAGACTTACAAGGGCAACCACATAACCACGATGACATACGACTTCTGGGCTGGCAGGTCCGGCAACCAGTGGGACGGAACTCGCTTCACGCTCCAGGAGATCTTCCTCTCGACGCTCCCGCACATCCTCTACGACGACGGCCGCGAACCACCCGGGGAACCGTCGTGGTGGGGCCTACAGAAGAAACAGGCGCTTTCGACCTTCAACAACCAGATCGAGATCCTGGCGATGATCGAAGACACGAACGACGGCGAATTCTACGCCGCCCCGCCCAACGGAGGCGCCGTCCGCCCGAACGCCGGGCCCCTCTGGGTGGGACTGTTCAAATACGAACCCTCGGAACAGACTATCCGCGCGGGTGAAGCTGCGAACTCAGCGATCGCGGAAGTGCTCGCAAAGGCAGGGCTTGGTCGCTTCATGAAGTTCACTTTCCGTTCCGCAGATGCCGCGCATCCGGTGGGAGGCTGCCGGATGGCGGAAACCAAGGAACTGGGCGTGGTGGATCACCAGAACGAGGTGTTCGACTATCCGGGTCTCTTCTGCATGGACTCGTCGTCGATCCCCACGTCGCTGGGAGTCAACCCGTCTCTCACTGTCTCTGCGATCGCCGAGCGGGCATGCCAGCTGTTGATCGCGCGGAGCGCCGATTACGGTCTGCCCGCCAAGCCCGTCGGGTTCGCCGCAGGAACGCCGGGCGTTTATCTTGGACCCCACACCGAACCGGTTCGCCGGACATCGGACAAACCGATCGACGAAAAGGTCCGCCATTACGAAACCCTCTATCCCTAGTCGTCCGGCCGCTTCGCGGGTGCGATCTCAATGCGGTGCCGAACGAGGATAGGACTCGCTGATGGCGCGCCCTGCGCCTGTGCGCTGCTGGCAGCGCTGTCAGCCGTCGCCGAACGGCGCCACGGGCACGCCGTGGTCGCGCTCGCGCACGCCGAGCTCGTAGGCTCCGCCGTGCTCGCTCACGAGCACCTGCGGACCGCCGCCGTGCGGTCCCCTCACGCGTAGCTCGAGCCGCGCGACCGAGCAGTTGATGACGTCGTGCTCGCCGCCGTCGGGATCCGCGTAGCGCCAACCGGCCGCGCTTCCTGGCGGGACGCGAACGTCGGCCTCGAGCGAAATGCCGCCCTCGCCGGGGACGACGAGCCGACAGCCGCTGGCGCTCTCGTGAACGCGCAGGCCGCGCGACCGTAGGCCGCCCAGGCGCCGGCGGCGGCCATCCAGCGACAGCGCGCCGTTGGCAACCCATGGCGTCATGCGCCCGGCGAGCTTCACGCGCCCGAGCGCGACGTCGATCCATGCCCCCGGAGCCTCCGCGAAGCCGACGCCGTGTAGCCAGATCCAGCGCTCGGCATGCTCTGAGCCCCAGTTGTGACCGACCATTCCGGGCCAGCCCGCCAGCTCGATCACCTCTCTGCCGGCGAGTGCGACGCTGCCCACGAATGACGCCGCCGGCGCCGGGCTCGTGAGCTTCGTGCGCGGCAGCGGGGCGCGGTAGAGCCATCTGTGCCCGAGGTGTCGCAGTTCCGGCTCCTGGGAGTCAAACCGCAGCGACCAGCGCGCCTCGCCGCAGCGTCCACGGGCCAGTCCGGGCCCAAGGTACGCGCCCTCGTGGGACTCGTCGCCGTCATCCCCTCCACAACCGGCGCCGTCGCCGTCGATCTCGCCGACGGCGATCCACGCGCCGGCGGGAGCGCACAAGGCGCGCGTCGTGACCTTGTGCATGTACGGCCCCCCGCGGGTGGCATCGAACACCGTGCACCAGACCGATCCGAGTGGCGGCTGCCCCGGTCGCTTGTGGACCGTGGTGCGGATCCAAACTCCGACGGGATCTTGCGGCGAGACCGCCCGCAGGTAGAAGGACTCATACATGCCGGTGCGTGGCGATACGCGCGGGAAGACTGCGGTGGCGGCCATCGATGCGTTCACCCCCGGGTCGATCGTCCACGGCGCGACGCCCACCGGATCCCGCCGCCGAGTGGCCAGGTTAACCCACCGCGACGACCGAGGCCGCGCCGACCGTGCTCGTGCGCCGCGCGGCAGTCCAGCTCACGTTGGCTCGGCCGCTCGGCGCCGGTTGTAGAGGCGGATGGCCCAGAGGTAGGCCACGACGGCGATGCCGATGCTCCATGCGACGGCGGCGATGGCGTGGTCACCGATGGCGGCGCCGGTGAGCAGTCCGCGCACGGTGTCGGCGACGGGCGTGAAGGGCTGGTACTCGGCGAACTGGCGCAGCCCGCCGGGCATCGTTTGGGTCCGCACGAACCCGCTGCTGAGGAACAGAAGCAGGAACAGGATCATCGGGGTGTTGCTGGCCGTCTCGACGCTCTTGGCGGCCAACCCGAGCGCTACCGCCAGCCAGATCAGCGCGAAGGCGAACAGGGCCAGGATCCCGATCGCGGCGAGCCAATCGAGGAGCCCAGCGCTGGAGTCGAACCCGAGACCGAAGGCGACGCCAACGAGGACGGCGATGCCGGCTCGGAAGCCCCGGGGAGGAGTGCGATTTCGGGAAAAAGAAACTCGCCGTGAAGAAGCGGTCGGCGGGGCACGCGGGCGTGATCGACGGGATGCCTGTCGGCGCCTGCTCAGGAGTGCCCGAAGCGGACGTCGGGGAGCAGACGCCGCGCCCATCGGGGCAGATACCAGGCGCGAGGTCCCATCAGGCGGAGCAGGACGGGAAGCAGCAGCAGCCTGACCAGTGCCGCGTCGAGCAGCACTGCGACACCGAGGATGATGCCCATCTCCTTCGGCGGCAGTGGCCCGGAGAGCGCGAACGTGAAGAACACCGCGACCATCACCGCCGCCGCCGCGAAGATGACCCTTCCCGAGTGCGCCATTCCGTTGACCATCGCGTCCCTGGGACTGTGGCTTTGGTCCCAGTGCTCCTTGGCCGAGGACAGCAGGAAGACCGTGTAGTCCATTGAGATCGCAAAGATCATCGCGAAGAAGAACACCGGCCCCCAGGCATCGAGGAAGCCCTGGGGCTGGAAGCCGAGTAGCGAGTGAAGGGCGCCGTCCTGGAAGATCCACTTCGCGACGCCGAATGCAGCACCGGTGGCCAGCAGGTTGGTGAGCACGCCGGCCGCGGCGAGCAGCGGCGCCTGTAGGGCGACCAGCAGCAGCAGGAACCCGAGGGCCAGGACCACTCCGATCACGAGCGAGGTCTTGGCAGAGAGCAACCTCTGGAGATCGTGGTTTTCGGCGACCGCGCCCCCGATCACCGTCCCGGCCGGAAGGTCGTTGCGTAGCCGATCGATGGTGGCTCCGACCGCGGGGTTGGAGGGATCCTGGCGCGGAATGGCCGTTACGAGCGCAAGGCCGTTGCTGCCTGCCTGAGTGGGCATGAGCTGCCCGATTCCAGGATCAGCCCGGGCGATGCGCGCGACCGCTGGCGCTTGTGAGGCGGGCGTGATCAACTGCAGCGGACCCGTGGCACCAGGGCCCATCGCTGCCTGGACCTGGTTGTAGCCGACGCGTGAGGAGTCGTTGGCTGGGACGACCTTGATCGAGGGCATCGAGGTCCTCAGCTGTGTAACGGGGTAGGCAAGCGCGAGCAGCACCGCCAGCGCGGGGATCCCGTAGCGCCAGGGGTGGCTCCAGAGGCGTTCGCCCCATGCCGCGAAGCGGGGTGAGCGGTGCTCGCCGCTGTGTGCCCAGGGGAGCGCGAGCTTGTCGACCTTCGGGCCGAGCTTGGCCAGCACCGCCGGCAGCAGCGTGAGCGTTGCCGCGAGCACGAAGATGACGGCGAGCATGATCCCCAGACTCATGCTGCGGAACGCGGGGCTCGGGACGAGCATCACCGCGGTCAAGGAGATCAGCACGGTCACGCCGCTGAACAGGACGGCCTTCCCGGCCGTGTCCATCGTCACGGCGGTTGCTTCCTCTGCGTCCATCTCGGAGCCGAACAGGGCGCCGCGGAAGCGCATGACTACGAAGAGGGCGTAGTCGATGCCGAGCGCCAGCGCGAACATCAGCGCGAAGTTCATCGCCCAGATCGAGATGGGCGTCACGAGCGTGCCGAGGTAGAGGAGGCCGGCGGCCGCCAGCAGGCCGACCATGGTCAGCATCAGCGGCAGTCCGGCCGCGACGAGCGAGCCAAAGGCGAGCAGCATGATGCCGAGCGTTACCGGCCAGGAGATGACCTCCGACTTGAGCATCGCCGAGCGGTTGGCGGCATTGAAGTCAGACCACATCCCGGCTGCGCCGGTGAGATTCACCTTTACGGTGCCGGTCGAGAGCTTCTTCAGGGTGCCCTTCAAGCTGTCGGCCGCAGCGACCATATCGTTTGGGTCCCGGGCGGCCCCCGTCTGCACGATCGCCGTGTGACCGTCGCGCGAGATCGACACGCCACGCGCGGGCGCGATGACCGTGCGCACGGCCCGATCGCCTCGCAGCGTCCCTTCGACGCGTGCAAGCACAGACCTGAAGGCCGGGGCGCTGACCGTCTGCGTCGGGGAGTACACGACCGTCATCAGTCCGTAGCTGCCAAGGCCGGCGAAATCCCGTTCGACCAGCTTGCGCGCCTCCACTGACTGCGAGCCGCTCGCTTCCCAGCCGGCACCCGAGAGCGCGTTCTCGACCCGCGGCGCGAAGAAGCCGAGCACGACTGCGACCACGAGCCAGCCGATCAGCACGGTGCGAAAATGAGTTGCGGTGTAGCGGCCGAGCCTGCCGATGGGCCCGACGCGCGCGGGCTGCCGGCTCGCCGGCTCGGCGGTCCTCGCAGCGCGAGGCGCCGTGGCGGTGCTCATCCGGGCGCCCCCGTGGGGAGAAGCGCGTCGAGCTCTTCAAGTTGGCGGCGCAGGCCGCCGCACACCTGCTCGCACAGCTCGAACACGCCCGCGTCGGCAATCTCATACAGCGAGAAGTTGCCCTCCTTGCGCCGGCTCACCAAGCCGCTGCGCAGCAGTAGGCCGAGGTGCTTCGAGACGTTCTGCTGTGAGGCACCGGTGGCCTGTTGGAGCTCCTGGACGGTCGCAGGAGCCTCACGCAGCGCGTCGAGGAGCCGGATGCGCATCGGCTCGCCGAGGACACGGAAGCGCTCGGCGATCATCTCCGCGAGCGCTGCCGGCAGTGGGTGGGGGACGTTCGTTGTGTTCGCCATGGATCCACCCTACCACAACTACATCGTTGTATGCTATGGTCGTTGTGTGTATACGAGCCATCGACCAGTGACCCTCTGATGAGCATGACCGCGACAGCCCGCCGCGTAGGAAACGGCCTCGAGCACGAGGTCGACGTCAACGGCCGCCACACGATCGTCACCGACGAGCCCGAGCGCCTCGGTGGCTCAGACCTCGGGCCCGCGCCGCACGAGTTGCTGGCAGCGACGCTTGCCTCATGCGTCGCGACGATGATTGCCATGTACGCCCAGAACCGCGGGTGGAACCTCGGCGAGACAGCCGTCGAGGTGACCTACGATGCCGACAGCGACCCACGACGCTTTGCCATCGAGCTGCTCCTCCCCGTCGACCTGACGCCCGAGCAGCAGCGCAGGCTCGCACGAGTCGCCGAGACGTGCCCCGTGCGCCGGGCGCTCGAAGCGGGCTTTGCCTTCGAGGAGCGCATCGTCGCACCTCGTGAGCCGGGAGTGGCTGCGTAGCCGAGCCGAAGGTCGCGGGTTCGGATCCCGCCTCCGCTATCGCGCCCGACCAGGGGGAGGACGTGTGGGAGCCCTGCAATCCGGCCGACCGAGACCAGGGCCGTTCCGCAGGGACGGCCCCTGCTCGTAGCCCGGACGCCGAGCCGCGTCAGGCGCGCAGCGCGAACAGGAACAGGTCGAAGATCGCCAGGCCCGTGCAGGCGAGCGACAAGACCGTAACCGCCGCCACCTTCGCCCGTTCGCGCCGAGGCGCGCTCCCCAGGTCCGGCATCGGCGGGAGCGTGTAGGACGGTCCGCCGGGGACGTCCCATTTGACCTCGGGGGCGCCGCGGCAGGTCGGCATGAACCGCACCTCTCGAGAGGTGCCCGTCCGGTCTGAGGGGGTGGCGATTGGCACATCGAGCATGTACCCGCATCCGTTTCGCAGCTCGCCGGGCTGGACAGCCGTTGACCGTCGCTCGTCGCGGCACCGGGGGGAGGCCGGCAGGGTCCGGCCCCCTCACCTTCATCGAGCCGGGCCGCGACGGCCCGGCCGCCCCGGCGGGGCCCTACTTGATCATGACCGTTTCGTGGATGCTCTTGCCGCCGCGCTTGACCGTCAGCGTGTAGGAACCCTTGCCGATCTTCCGCCGGGGGCTGAGCACGAGCCGCATCTTGGAGCCGCCGTACTCGAAGCCGGTGGCGTAGGTCACCTTGCCGCGTGAGAGCACCGCCGCGAGCTTCGCCCCCGTGAGGGTGAACTTGATCGGGGAGCTCGTCCCGGAGGTCTTGCACGTCTGTGCGATCTGGCCATGGGTGCTCGTCGCCCGTTCGCAGGTGATCAGCTCCACGGCGCCGGCCGCACCGGTCGCGCCCGCGGCGCCGGTCGCGCCCGCGGCGCCGGTCGCGCCCGTCGCCCCATGGACCCCTTCCGGACCCGTGGGCCCGGTGGCACCCGTCGCGCCCGCTCCCGTCGCGCCCGTCTGGCCTTCGGGGCCGCTCGAGCCCGTCACGCCCTGGGGTCCGGTAGGTCCGGCATTGCCCTGGGGGCCGGTCGGCCCCGTGGCTCCTGCCGACCCGGTCGATCCGGTGGCGCCCGTCGATCCTGCGGACCCGGTCGATCCTGCGGACCCGGTCGATCCTGTGGCGCCCGTCGATCCGGTGGCTCCCGTCGGTCCCGTGGCGCCCGTCGATCCCGTGGCTCCGGTTGGTCCCGTTGGTCCCGAGGACAGACTCAACACGCGCACATCCGCGACGGCGGCCGAGTACGAGTTCGAGGCCGAGGCGTTCCACTGTTCGCCGCATTCAAAGCTCTGTTCGTTGAGGAACACCACCCTCTGTGTGCCCGGAGTGCTCGGTGCGGGTCCGAGATCGATGGTCGTCGTTCCCGATTCTCCACTGAAGCCTTCTTCCTCCAGACAGCCGGCTTGGGTCTGCCCGGCGAATCCCACCGGTACGTTGTCGATGCAGCCTTCGCAGCCACCGTGGTCAGCCCAGTGCGCCGTGAGCGTCACGTCTTCTCCGGGCGCGGCCTCGATGATCGTGCCGGGTATCCCGTTGAGTTCGATGTTGCTGAGTTCCACGAAGCCTTCGTTGTTCGGATCCGGTGGGGCCGATGCCTGCGCCACTCCCGAGCCGATCAGGCCGAACGCGGCGATCACCGCCACGAGCCCGACTCGAATACCGTTCAGCCTGATCAATCGCGTCATTGGGTGCCTCCGTCTCCGTTCTGTTCCTCGACTGTGTGTCCGACACGCTCCCTGGGACTGACCCCACGGGTACGGGCACACGGTGCAGCGCCCCGCCAAGCCCGACGGCCTAGAGGTTCTCTCGGGGCGTGGGATCTCCTGCAACCATGAGCGCGAGCGTCGGCATCGCGATCCCGTTCTGGCTGGACCGGCCCGACGAGGAGGCCGTGCAGATCGCCGTCGCCGCGGAGCGGGCGGGGCTGGAGCGGGTTTGGGTGGGCGAGATGCACGCCTTCGACGCGTTCGCGCTGGCGACCGCGATCGGGCTCCGGACCGAGCGGATTGCCCTCGAGGTCGGACCACTCCCGATCGGCGTTCGCGGGCCGGTCACGATCGCGCGCGGGGTCGCCTCCGTGGCCACCCTCAGCGGACGTCCCGCCGACGTCGCACTCGGCGCCTCGAGCCCGATGATCGTCAGCGGCTGGCACGACCTGCCCTGGAGCGGCGCCGCCGGGCGCATGAAGGAGACCGCGATCGCGCTGCGCAGCCTCCTCGACGGCGAGCGGGCCGACTTCCAGGGGCGCCATCTCAACGCCCACGGGTTCAGGCTGCGACGACCCCAGCCCCGGGCGTCGGTGACGATCGCGGCCTTCGGGCCGGCGATGACCCGGGTGGCGGCCCGTTACGCCGACGAGGTGGTCCTCAACCTCGTCGACGTGGACCACGTGGCCGGGGTTCGCGGAGCGCTCGCCGAGGAGGCCGCCGCGGCCGGCCGCCGGCCACCCCGGCTGGCGGTGTGGGTGCCGGCGGCCCTCGACCCCGGCCCCGGGGCGATGGCGCAGCTCGCCGGACAGCTGGCGGTGTACCTCGGCGCGCCCGGCTACGGGGAGCTGTTCACGAGGCTCGGCTTCGGCTCACTGGTGGATCGGGCACGCGCCGGCGAGCCGCGTGGAACGCTGGCGGCGGCGATCCCGCCCGAGCTGGTGGCGAGGATCGGCGCCGTCGGTGCCTCGGGCGAGGTCCACGCCCGCGTCGCCGCGTACCACGACGCGGGTGCCGACCACGTCGCGCTCGTGCCCGGCACAGCCGAAGCGGACGGGCCGGATCAGGTGCTGAGGGCGCTCGCCGACGCCGTCGCCTGATCCGCCCGCCCGTGCGCCTCGGCGAAGTCCGCGATCAGCACCGCCAGCCTGGCGGGTTGATCGAGCATCGAGAACGTCCTCGCCCGCTCGATCACCTCGAGCCGTGAGTCCGGCAGCACCTCGGCCAGGCGCTGCCCGTCCTCGATCGGGAAGAAGGCGTCGTCGGCTGACCAGGCGATCAGTGCCGGCTTGGAGAACTGCGGCAGCCGTGTGGCGGCCACCACGGTCGACTGCTGGTTCAGCGAAGCCGTGAAGCGGCGTAGGTCGGCCCTGACGCGGCGATCGGTGAGGGCCGGCTGGAGCCATTCGGCCACGAGGTCGTCGATGTCGGCGTACGCCAGCGCTCCGAAGGCACGCTTGCGTCCGACCCCGGTTCGCAGAGGCTGGATCGCGGCGTCGAAGGCGGGGCCCATCTTCGCCGCGGCGATGAACGGTTTGAGGATCGGCGGAGGGAAGTGCTCGAAGGCGTCGCAGCTGGTCAGCACGAGGGCGCCCAGGCGCTCCGGCGCGGTCGTGGCCGCGATCTGCGCCACCGCACCGCCGGTGTCGTTGCCGACCAGGACGACGTCCTCGAGCGAGAGCGATTCGAGCAGCTCGCCGACCATCGCGGCGATTGACTCCATCGTCAGCTCGGCGCCCTTGCGCATCGGCTCGGGGTGAGCACCAAGGGGCCACGTCGGGGCGAAGCAGCGGAAGCCCCGCGTCGCCAGGCGCTCGGTGAGCCCTCGCCACAGCGACGAGCCCATCGAGTAGCCGTGGACGAAGACGATCGGGCGGCCGTCGGCGGGCCCGGCCTCCTCATAATGGATGGGTCCGGCGGTGAGGGTGAGAACGGACATGGGAACCTCCAGGTGGACATTTACGTGCAGTCTGCACGTAACATACCAACAGACTGCATGTAATGGCAAAACGTACGCAAGCTGAACGTTCGGCCGCGACCCAGGGGGCGCTCGTCGACGCCGCCCGGAGGCTGTGGGGCGAGCGTGGCTACGCCGCCGTCTCGACGCCCGAGATCGCGAAGGCCGCCGGCGTGACCCGGGGGGCGATGTACCACCAGTACGCCGACAAGAGCGAGCTGTTCCTGGCCGTGCTCGAGGCCGTCGAGACCGACGTCATCCAGCAGCTCGGCGAAGCCGTGGCCGCCGCGAAACCGAAGACGCCCGCCGGAGCGCTGAGTATCGCCGCCGACACCTGGCTGGAGGTGGCCAGCGAGCCCGAGGTCCGCCAGCTGGTCCTGCTCGACGCTCCCAGCGTGCTCGGCTGGGCCGGCTTCCGCGAGATCTCGCTCCGCTACGGCCTCGGCATGACCGAACAGCTCCTGGGCGCCGCGATCGAGGCTGGGGAGATCACGCCCCAGCCCGTCCGCCCCCTCGCCACGGTCATGCTCGGCGCCCTCGACGAGGCGGCCATGAGCATCGCCAACGCCGAGGACCCCGAGCGCGAGAAGGCGGACGTCCGGACGGTGGTGAGGAGCCTGCTCGACGGGTTGCTCGCGCCGGGCGCCCCTCCGAAGGCAGCCCGGACGTCACGGCCGGCTCGTCGGAGCTCCGGCTCGAGCTGAGGGGAACGCCCGCAACGGCGAGACTTGGTGCGCCCGGCGGCAGCGTCGACGCGGTACGACGAGGCGCGCTCCGTGTGGTGGAGCGATGCGGACTCTCCAAGCCGCTGTAGGATCGAGAGAGCGGCGATGGCCACTGTCCTGATCCCGGTCCCCCGGTGTGATTTCGACCCCACCGAGGTCGCGGTCAGCTGGCAGGTGCTCACGCGACTCGGCCACCAGGTGGTCTTCGCGACGCCGGCCGGCGTGGCCGCGACGGCGGACGAGCTGATGGTCACCGGGGAAGGACTCGATCCGTGGGGATGGGTTCCCGGGCTGCGTCGGGTGGCGCTCGTAGGGCGGGCGCTCCGTGCCAACCCGGACGCGCGTTCCGCCTACGCCCGCATGCAGTCGAGTGAGGAGTTCCGCAACCCGCTGTCGTGGGCGTCGGTCGGCTTGGAGGGCGTCGACGGTCTGGTGCTCGGTGGAGGTCACCGGGCGCGGGGGATGCGCGCCTACCTCGAGAGCGAGCGCCTGAAAGAGATCGTGGTCCGCGCCTTCGGTCTTGACATTCCGGTCGCCGCGATCTGCCACGGGGTCCTACTGGCGGCACGGAGCATCGACCCCGAGACCGGAAGGTCGGTGCTGTACGGACGCCGTACCACGGCACTGACGTGGGAGCTGGAGCGAACCGCGTCGCGGATCGCCCGCGTCAGCCGTTTCTGGGATCCCGGGTACTACCGCACCTACCGTGAGCTCGAGGGGCAGCCGCCCGGGTACATGTCGGTGCAGGCGGAGGTCACCCGCGCACTGGCACGCCCCGATGACTTCCTCGACGTCGATCCCTCCGAAGCGGACGCGGGACGCAGGCGCAGCGGCCGTTCACGTGACTCGCTCGAGGACCCCCGACCCGCGTTCGTCGTCCAGGACGGCCGCTACATCTCGGCGAGGTGGCCGGGTGACACTCACACCTTTGCTAGGCGGTTCGCCGAGACTCTAGACGCCGTTTCCCAGAGCGCCTCAACGCCGCTCACAGGTGGGCAAACCACCACAGCATCGGCGGGAACGGTCCCGCCCTGTCGGCCAGGGTGAAAAGGCGCACGCGGCCTGCGTGCCAATGCGTTGGGGGGAAGGACGAACGTCTGAAGTAGCCGTGGAGCGGGTCCGATAGCCGTGCCGTGGATCCTCGGCGCGAAACGCGTGAAACCCCGCGGTGGGCGCGCGAACATCTTCCCGTGCGCGTCGCGATTGCGATGTGGCTGGTGCAGGCAGCGGTCGGCCCGATGTACCTGTCGCTCCCTGGGGTGTCGCAGAGCCACGCGGGGCTGGTGATCGTGTGCAGCGCGATCGCGTTCGCGTGGGCGGCGATGAACCTCGTGCTGCCCAGCGACCCGCGTCTGACCTTCCTCTATCCCATCGGTGGGGCGCTCGCAATCGTCCTCGTCTCGGTCCTGGCTGCATCGACGGGCGGCGCGAGTTCGCCGCTTCGCGCGTCACTGCTGTTCTCGGTCGTCTTCGCCGCGTGGTTCATGCCCCGCAACAGCGGCAGAGGTTTCCTGGGCTGCGCGGTCATTGCCACGCTGCTGCCGTTGCTGTACGACGGCCGCGGCCTGGAAGGTCCCCAGCTCGGCTGGACGATCATGCTGATTCTCTCCTTCCTCGTCGTGGGCATCACGATCCTCGCCGCCCGCGAGGGCCTCGAACGCGTTCGTGACCTGGCGCGGGCCGAATCGCTGCGCGATCCCCTCACCGGCGTGGGCAACCGTCGCGCCCTGCAAGCGCATTTCAGGCGCGCCCATCGTCAACGCCGCGAGAGCGACCGTCTGGCACTGATTCTGATCGACCTCGACTGCTTCAAGCAGATCAACACCGAATACGGACATGCGGGTGGGGACCAGGCATTGACCGCCGTCGCGCACGCGCTCTGCCACCTCGTCCGCGAGGGAGACCTCCTCGCCCGGGTCGGGGGCGACGAGTTCGCGATCGTGGCCGCCGATGTCGACGCCGGCGTGGCTGCCGAGATCGGCGAACGAGTCGTTCGCAGCATCGTTGCCGCCGGTGAGACGGCGGGGCTCGACGGCTTCACACTCGGCGGAAGCGCCGGCATCGCCGTCTGCCCCGACGATGGCATCACCCTCGAGGAGCTCCTGCTGGCTGCCGACGTCGCGCTCACCCTCGCAAAGTCCGACGGCAAGGGCAGGACGAGATGTGCCGAGCCGGCACTCGAGGGAGCCGCGAGCGAGAGCCTCCAGGTGCACGCGCTGCAGCGATAAGCGATCATCGGCGTGAACGTGACGCCATGACCGGACATCCGCGCTACAGCGAGCAGCAATTCGAGGCACTCGTACGGTCGGCGCTCGACGATCTACCGGAGGAATTCCAACGGGCGCTGGACAACGTGGCGATCGTCGTTTCGGACCGTGGCGCCGAGCACCACGCCTACGGCCTCTACGTCGGTGCCAGGAAGGGTGGCAGAGGGTTCTTCGGAGGTGGCGGTGTTCCGGACGAGATCCTGATCTTCCGCGACACGCTCGTGCGAGATTACGGGAATGATCCCACGCTGTTGCGATCGCACGTCAACAAAACGGTGCGTCACGAGGTCGGCCACTATTTCGGCTTCGACGAGGCGGGTGTTCGTAAGCTCGGGCTGTGATCGACGCCGCCCGCCGTCCCCACTCGGGACCACCTGGCGGCGCACCCGCGGGCTCGACCTCGACGCCCCCGGCGCTTTCGCCGCCGTGAGGTAAAGCTCGCTCTTTGCGGATGTCCTCTCGGCGGCGACGCCGGCGGGGCAGCAAAATGCGGACAGTTTCGGTGGGACCTCTCAGCCGCGCCTGCTCGACGCAGGCTCGAGGGCACAGGCTCTGGGGAAGCGCGCGGCCCGCTTCGGATCTCAGCCGGTACCCGCTCGGCCGCGCACCCGCTGCCCGGGCCGGGAGCGCGACCGCATCCTCGCCGCGACCGCGCACGAGCCGGATGGTCTCGCCTCCGCCGTCGCCGTCGGACAGCCGCTCGCGACGTTCGCCCGCCACCAGCCCAGTCGATGCCCTTCGACGACCACAGCAAAGGAGCACAGGCAATGAGCACGACCGCCAGTCAACATGACGTAGGACAGCAGACCAGCGGCGACGACAGCGTTGTTCGTCCGTTTCAGAGGAGCTTCTCCGAGGTCGAGCTGACCGAGCTGCGCAAGCGAATAGTCGCGACCCGGTGGCCCGAGCGGGAGACGGTGACCGACGATTCGCAGGGCGTGCCGTTGGCGACGATTCAGGAGCTCGCGCGCTACTGGGGGACGGACTACGACTGGTCCAAGTGCGAACAGAAGCTGAACTCGCTGCCGCAGTTCATCACCACCACCGACGGGCTCGACATCCATTTCATCCACGTTCGCTCCAAGCACGAGGATGCGCTGCCCGTGATCATCACGCACGGGTGGCCCGGCTCGATCATCGAGCAGCTGAAGATCATCGCCCCGCTCACCGACCCGACGGCACACGGTGGGGGCGCATCCGACGCCTTCCACGTGGTGATTCCGTCGCTGCCGGGATACGGGTTTTCCGGAAAGCCCACGTCCACCGGGTGGGATCCACCCCGCATCGCCCGCGCATGGGTGGAGCTGATGACGCGCCTTGGATACAAGCGGTTTGTGGCGCAGGGCGGCGACTGGGGAGCGGCCGTCACCCAAGCGATGGGAGAACAGGCGGCCCCAGAGCTGCTCGGCATTCACTCCAACATGCCCGGCACCGCACCAGCGGATCTTGCAGAGAAGTTCGTGCGCGGGGACCCGGCGCCCTCCGGTCTTACCGCCGAGGAGGGGCGGGCGTACGAGCAGCTGAGCAACTTCTACTCCAAGCACGTCGCCTATGCGCTCATCATGTCCACGCGCCCGCAGACGTTGTACGGACTGGCGGACTCGCCCGTCGACCTGGCGTCTTTCATTCTCGACCACGGTGACGGTAGCGGGCAGCCCGGGCTGGTGGAACGGGTCATAGAGGGCAACCCGCCGGGAGACGTGACACGAGATGACCTCCTCGACAACATCACTCTCTACTGGCTGACGAACACGGGTGTCTCTTCAGCTCGCCTGTACTGGGAGAACAAGGCAGGCTTCTTCGAAGCCAAGAACATCTCGATCCCGTTCGCCATGAGCGTCTTCCCCGACGAGCTCTATCAGGCACCTCGGAGCTGGGCAGAGCGGGCGTATCCCAACAATCTCATCTATTACAACGAGCTCGACCGCGGCGGCCACTTCGCCGCGTGGGAACAGCCGCAGCTGTTCGCAGACGAGCTACGGGCGGCGTTCAGGTCGCTGCGCTGACGGCCCCCGAGGAGGCCCCGGGGCACCCCCGCGGTGCCCCGGACCGGGGCTGCGGCCCCGCTGCGGCCGGGGCTAGGCCGGGGTGGGCCTGCTCACATGGTTGATGCCGCGAGCGCCCGCGCCGGCCGTCAGCAGCAGGACGGCTCCGAGCCAGGTGAGCAGCAGGACCCTGAGCGAAGCCGCGTGACGTGCGAGACGCGAGTGCCCGAGCACAGAGGGCCATCGGCAACGTCGGCTCGGTGCTTGAACCTCGGAGGTGCCTGCAGCGCGAGGCTCCTCAGCTGCCGGTGAATCGCGGTGGCCGTCGCTCGGCCGCCGCGAGAACCCCCTCCCGGAAGTCGGCCGTCGTGAACAGCTTGGCCTGCTCGGTGGCCTCGTGCTCGGTCGCCTTCGCGATCCTGTCGGGCAGATAGCCGCGCATGGTCCTGCGGATGGAGCGGACCGCCAACGGGGAGGATGTGGCTATCTCCGCGGCCAGGGCGACGGCTTCTTCTCGTAGCCGCTCGCTGGCGACAAGTCGATCGCACAGGCCGATCCGATACGCGTCCTCGCCGCGCAGGCGCACGCCCGTGTACAGCAGCTCGAGCGCGCGCTGGGCGCCCACGACGAGGGGCAGCGTCTCCGTGATCCCGAATCCGTGATGGATGCCCAAACGGGCGAAGTTCGCGCTGAAACGCGTGTTGGGGCTGGCGACGCGGAAGTCCGCCGACAGTGCGACACCTAAGCCGCCGCCCACGGCTGCTCCCTGCACGGCGGCCACGACCGGTAGGCCTCCGGCAAACAGCCTCACCGCCTGCTCATACAGGTCACCCTCGGCGGGGTTCTCAGCGGCGAAGTTGGCCCCGGCGCAGAAGTTCTTCCCGTCCGAGCACAACACGATCGCGCGGCACGAGCCGTCGCGTTCGAGCTGCTCGTAGGCGTCGGCGATCGCGCCGATCAGCGACCCGTCGAAGTAGTTGTGGGGCGGGCGGCTGAACTCCACGAGCATCACGTGCTCGACGGCCGGACGGACCGAGACCTCTTCGCTCAATGCTCCTCCCCGCGCTCCATTCGCCTTCCTAACCCGGGTCCGGTGCGCCGAGCAGCTGGAGCAACTGCTCGACCACCAGCGTGACGTGCCGTCGGCGGACCGCGGAATCGTTGAGATCGCGGCCGAGCGCGGCCATGAACGTCGATTGCTGGCTGAGCGGCGAGAAGGCGAGCGAGACCAGGACCAGGACCGCGTCGTCGACGTCGAAGCCACGAAGAGAGCGCTCGGCCGCGACGGCTCTCACGGCCGCCAGCGCCACGCGGATCGCGCTCGACTCACGCTTTGCCCGCCGCAGCCCGGCGCCGCCGCGCAGCTCCTCGCCGAGGATCAGTCTCACGAATGCCCGCCGCGCGAGCAGGAACGACATGTAGCTCTCGATCGCGCGGGTGAGCGGCTCGCGAAGGGGACCGGCGCTATGCGGCTCACACCAGGCCCGGACGGGCGCGAACGCCTGCGAGGTGGCCTCCTCGCGGTCGGCGAATACGCGCTCCAGGACCGCGTCGTACAAGTCCTGCTTGGAGCCGAAGAAGTAGCCGGGAGTGCCCCGCGAGAGCCCAGCTGCCGCGCCGATCTCCTGCAGGCTGACGAGCTCAAAGCCGCGCTCGGCGAACAGCTCCTCAGCCGCGGCGAGGATCGCCTCGCGGCTGCGATCCGCGTCGCGGGTCCGCGATCTCGCTGCTGCCACCGCCATCGTGCAGAGACTACAGCAACTTGCTGGTCATCAAGTAAGCTGCCTCCGCGGATGGCACCCCCCGAACTGCTTAGGTCGCGCGACGGGACATCGATCGCCCTCTGGAGAAGCGGAGCCGGGCCGCCGCTGGTCGCACTGCACGGAGTCACGATCGACCACACGTGCTGGGATGGGATGCGGCCGGCGATCGAGGTCCGACGAACGCTGATCGCCCTCGACCGGCGAGGACACGGCGCGAGTGACGCGGGCCCTGAGCCGCACTCGCTGCAACAGGAGACGGAGGACCTCCTGGTCGTCCTCGAGACCTTCGAGCAGCCGGTTGATGTTATGGGGCACTCCTACGGGGGTCTCGTTGCGCTCGAGGCCGCCCTCGTCACCGACCGGATCGCGCGGCTGGTCCTCTACGAGCCCTCGATCGACGACGACCCGGACTTTCCCGACATTCTGGAGCGCGTGGGGAGCCTGGTCGGCGCCCGGCGTGACGAGGATGCCGCGATCACCCTGCTGGTGGAGCGCATTGGGGTTCCACCGGAGGCGATCGATGTGGTGCGCGAGTTCCCCCTGTGGCCGATCGTCGTGCGAGGCACCAAGGTGCTGCCCCGTGAGGGCGCGGCGATCCTGAGCTACCGCTTCCAGGCGGAGCGCTACGCCGAGCTCGCGACTCCCGTGTTGGTGTTATCCGGGGAGCAGAGCCCGCCGTGGCGGCGACAGGCGATGCAGGCGCTGGACGCCGCCCTGCCTCACAGCCGGCTGCGAGGGCTGGCCGGACACGGGCACCTTGCCACCCACACCGCACCCGATCTCCTGTCCTCCGAGATCGTCACTTTCCTGGACGAAACCGTGTGACCCGAGAGCGACGCGCCTACTCGTCGAGCCACCCAGCGAACGCCGGACTCGTCCAGCCTTCGCCGGAGTCGACGGGTGCCGGCCCGAGCGACTTGCCGCCATAGACGACCTCGCCGCCTTTGGCGTCGTTCTGGTAGGTCTGCCACGGAATCGTGTTCTGCTGGCCGACGCCGGCCTTGGAGAAGTCGCACACGCCCGTCGGGAAGGTCTTTTCGAGCTCCTTCCACTCTTCTTCGGTGAACGTGACGCCGGGGTATTCCGACTTCGAGAGCGGCTTCAGCCGGCATTCGAGGTTGTCCGCCGCGATCGGCTCGCCGGCGACCATGCGCGCGATCGCGAACCTCGCCTCGTAGAGCGAGGACTTGCATACCTGTTCGCCGTTGATTTCGACCTCTTCGAGCAACCCTTCGACTTCTTCGTTGGTGCTGCAGCGATCGCGCACGCCCGCAGGCCGGTCGTCGTCGACCTTTTCTTCGAGCGTGCGCCCCTTCGTGCTGTCGGCTTCGACGGCGTCGAGCCACTGGTTCATGGCGTCGAAGCGTTCGGGTTCATACGATTCGGCGTCGGTCCCGAACCAGATCGCCTGGTTCTTCGGGAAGTGGCCCTCGTCGCGTTCCAGGCGAGCGCGTACCGAGAACACGCGGAAGTCGTCGTGGATGCCTTCGGGTCTGGGGTCTTCTTCATCGATTATGGGGACGTCCGTGAGGTTGTTGGCCTCGTCGACCGCGCCCGAGCGGTAGGCGTTCGCCAGCCCCGGTTCGCCCACCGACGTGCGGTCCACCGTGGGTTCGCCTTCTATGTTCACGCCGCCGATCTTGTGGTTGAGGTCGACGAACTGCGCCGCGGAGATCTTTCCTTCCAGCAGCAGTCGAAGACCATACTGCTCGCCGACGTTGCCGACGGGCCGGTTTGCGAAGCCGTGCCCGAGCTTGCGCTCGACCGAACTCCATTCGCCTTCCGGGCGCCGGCCGAACACGTTGATCATGTAGTCGGAAAGCGTCGCGCGCACGCCCTCGGGGTTCGTTTCCGGGTTGTAGGGTTCGCCCGCTTCGACGCCCGGGCACATTTTCTCGTCGTTGCAGGCCCCGGTGGGATCGACAGCGGTTTCCCAGAAGACCTCGTCGAAAACGAGCGGGCCCACCGGGTCCGGCCGACCCTCCACTTCACTCGTCTCGGTCGGCGTCCAGGCGACCCCCGTCCCCCACTCCGTCGGGTGGGTGAAATATTCGAGCACCAGGTGGTCGTCTACCAGCTGGTTGGCGTTGGACCAAGCATCCTGGAAGGTGCACGAGGGCAGGAGTCCCTGGTACACGCCGGGGTAGGCGTTCGCCACCTGATCCATTGTCAGCGAGCCGCCCGAGCAGCCCTGGCCGATCGTGAACCTGAGCGTGCCGTAGTGGTCGATCACGTGCTGCTTGGCCATGATCAGCGACTCGGCCTGCGTGGCGATGTTGCAGTTGTGGCCGGCGTTGTCGAGTGCCGTCGACATCACCGCGAAGCCCGCGTGCAGCGCCGTCTCGGCCGTTTCTTCGGTCGTCGAGGGGGCGCTGCCCGACTCGTATTCGAAGCCGCAACCCGAGCCGCCGGTGATCAGCAGCTTGTGGGCGAACTGGGCCTGGGGTTCCCACGCGCTCCACGGCCTGCCGGGCTGGTAGAGGACGCTGATCTGGAACTGGTCGCGATCCTCGTAACCGGTCTCGATGCGGATGATGAACGGGACAACGGTGCCGTTTTCGCTCGTGACGTCTTCGATCAGCGAGGCCGGCGGTGGGCTTTCCGGGTTGTAGGTCTCAAAGGAACCTCCGCCGACGGGTTTGTACTGGTAGCTGAACGTCGGCGCTTCGTCGCATTTGGAGTCGGTCGGGTGTGCGTTCTCGCACCGCCACGGCTCGACCTGTGGCCCCGCCATCACGGGCCCGCCGAGCGGATGGTCGAAGATCTCGATCTGGCCGGCCCTGGCGTGCCGGGCCTTGGCGGCGAGCACGTTCTCGCCGAGTTTCAGGCCGCTGACGAGGCCCTCGAAGGACCCGTTCGAGCGCGTCGCGAACTCGTCGCTCACGGTTGCGCCGTTGAGCGTGACCGTCACCGACGAGGGAGTGACCTTGGACGGCAGTGTCACCGCGGCGAGCACTTCCGGGCCCGACACCAGGTCGGCACGGCTGGAGAGCACCTTCACCGTCAGCTGGTTCTTCGCTGCCAGGGCCGTACCGGACACGCCCACCACGAGCGCTGCCAACAGCGCGACTGCGATCGCAACCTTGGCCCTCATCATCCGGTCCCTACGTCGTCGGCAACGCGGCTGAGAGGTCGCTCACTTCGACGGTGAACGGGGTGTTGCTGGCGCGGTAGTAGGGCTCGTCGCGGCCGAGCAGTTCGAGCTTGACCGTGTCGCCCTTGGCGAATTCATAGCCGTTGCCGTTCAACTGGAAGGTGATCGTGCCGGTCTGGTTTTCTGTCAGGCGGTAGACGCCGCGGGTGACCAGGATCTCTTCACCGCTCGGCAGCACGTCCCACAGGCGCGCATCGATCTGGCCGTAGTCGCCGGTCGTCGCCACGTGCGCGGTGATCGTCGGCAACCCGAGCATCAGAAAGCCGGGGCTCGTCGTCGTGTAGGTCGCGGTGTCCGGTTCGAGTTCCGATTTGGTTTCCTTGCAAACGTTGCCGCCTTCTTCTTTCTCGTTCTCCACGAGCGGATCGAATTCGGTCGCGATCGTGGCGCTGGCACCGGCGGAGGTGAACGTCTGTGCCGCGCCCGAGCCGAACGCGAGCGTGTGCGTGGCGAGCTTGCGGAAGCTCGTAGCGACGTAGGGCCCATTCGCGGGGGCGCTCTTGGGACAGGTCTGCGTGTATGCGGTCACGCTTCCGTCTTTCGGCGCCTCGCCTTCATGTTTGAGCTTGGCCGCGAAGAACTGCGCAGCCTCCGCGGAGAAGGCTTCGATGGTGTTCTTCTTGTTCGATGCCGGCGGATGACCGACGTCGCCGAACATCAGCGCGACGTAGCCGTTGATCCCCGGCGAGCGCAGCTGGTTGTAGACCCGCAACGCCTGCTCGACCGGGAATATGTCATCGGTCCAGCCGCTCTCGATCAGCAGCGGCGCCGGCTTGCCCGACAGCGGGATGTCGTAGGCGTCGTGGTACTCGTAAACCATGTGGGCGACTTCTTCGTCGACCGGTGTCCACGGTTCGCCTGCGTTGAGCAACGCGAACCACTCGGTCATGTCGGCTTCTTCGTCCTTGCCCACCGGTGAGTACCAGCCTTCGAGCAGCGGGGCCTCCGCATACAGGGCGGCGTCGATGCTCTCTTTCTCCACACCGAACGGTTCATAGCTCTGCCCGTGGGGTGCGATTTCGGTGTCGAGGAAGCGCCCGTTCGGCTCGAGCGCGTCGACCAGGTCCGACCACGGCGCTATCGGGTACGCCGCCTTGATTTCCATCGCTTTGCCCTCGGGACTCGTCCACGGGATGAATTCGCCGTTGGGCAGGCGGACACGGTTCTTCAGGTACGCCAGCTCCATCGTCTGCCCGGCGCCGTATGACGCGCCGAGGACGCCGATCGCCTTCGGCTTTGCGATCCCCTCGTCGGCGAGCAGGCCGAGCAGGTACTCGGTGTCGTGATTCTCGTAGCGCTGGTCGGCCATGCGGATCCAGCCTTCTTCGCAGCTCGAGCCGGCCGGGACTTCGGTGTCGCGCGATTCTTCGGAGCCGCACGAGCGGCCCCAGCCGCGCTCGCTGTAGGTCAGCACCGCGTAGCCGTGCTGCGCGTAGTAGTGAGACAGGCCGTCATCCTCGAATTCGGTCTTTTTGCTGCCCCAGCCGTGCAGCATCGCGATCGTCGGCCACGGGCCGTTGCCCGTCGCCGGCAGCGTGACATCGGCGTCGATCGGCACCCCGTCCCAGCTCGGAACGCGTTCCGACAGCGCCACCGTCGGGCAGAAGCGGACGCCTTCTTCCGCTTTGCAGCCGTGTCCGAACGGCTTCGGTTCACCCGTCGCCCTCGCCGCGGTCGCAGTCCCCGGCAGCACGAGCAATGCCGAGCCGAGAAGCACCCCGAGGACCCCGAGCACTCGACCTCGGAATCTCTGACCGCGCCTGTGCCCCATCATCGATGCCTCTCCCGTCCTCGACCCACGGTCGTCCCTTGGTTCAGTTGTCTTCCCGGCGCCCGCCCGCCATCCAGCTCTCGCCGGAATCACGTCCCCCCGAGCTATTGGTGGACGGCCGAATCCCCTACTCTTGGCGTCGTACCCTCGAGCTGTGGGTACTAAACCTAGGAGTCGAGAATGTCCACCACTGCGCAAGCCACCGTCGACCGGCTCCCGCGGGGCCCGCATCGACTCTCGCGTGAGGAGGTCGAGAGCCACCAGCGCGAGCGCATCCTGGCGGCCATGGTCGCTGCCGCCGGGACGAAGGGCTACGGCTCCACGACGATCACCGACATCACCCGCCGCGCACGAGTCTCACGCGACACCTTCTACGAACAGTTCGCCAACAAGCAGGACTGTTTCCTCGCCGCCTACGACGCGATCGTGCGCGAACTGCTCGAGCAGATGGTGGCCGTCGGGACGAGCGAGCCCAGCTACGTCGAGAACATGCGCAACGGCGTCCGTGCCTACCTGAACTTCTGGAGACAGCGCCCGGACGCGGCACGCGTATGCACACTCGAGGTCACAGCCGCCGGCAGCCAAGCACGAGCCCACAGCGAGCGCACACTCCGCAGCTTCGCCCGCCTATACCGCACGATCGCCGAGCAGGCCCGCACCCAGCAGCCCGAACTGCCGATCATCCCCGACATCGTCCCGGACGCGATCGTGGTCGCGACACTCGCCCTCATCACCGACTACGTTCGCGAGGACCGCGTCAGCTCGCTCCCGGAGTTCGAAAGCGACATCCTCTACCTCTGGCTGATGGGCCTCGCCGGCCACCAAATCGCCGCCGCCGCACTCGCAGCCTAGGGCGACGCGGCGCGAGCGGGCGATCCGCCGCCGGCATCAGTGGCCGGCCGATTGGCCTCCGTCGATGTGCAGGATCTCCCCGGTGACGAACGTGGCCCGCTCCAGGTAAAGGATCCCGTCGACGACGTCGCTCACCTCTCCGAGTCGGCCGAGCGGATGCAGGGCAGCCATTCCCGCATAGGAGGCCTCATCGTGAATCGGCGTCTTGATCACGCCGAGCGAAACGGCGTTGACGCGCACGCCTCGTGAGGCATACTCGATCGCCAGTGACCTTGCCACCGCGGCGAGACCACCCTTGGTGAGAACCGCGAGCGCACTGGGTCGGCCGCGATCGGGTTGGTCGACGAGGCTCGTGCTGATGTTGACGACGTGACCGACGCCCTGCTTCACCATCTGCCGGATCGCGCGCTGGGTGATTTGGAAAAAGCCGCCCAGATTGACAGCGGTGATCGCGTTGTAGTCGTCGGCGGTGTAGTCGGTGAACGGCTTGCCGATGTAGATCCCGGCGTCGTTGATCAGCGTGTCGACACGACCGAATCGCTCGAGCGCCTCGCCCACGACCGACTCGCAGGTGGCGGCCTCGCTGATATCGCCCGGCACGGTGACGTAGTCGGGGTCGTTCGAGGGCGAAATCGAGAGTGACGTTCCCACCACGGCGTAGCCGGCCGCTCGAAAGGCTTCGACCAGGGCCGCGCCGATGCCCTGCGAGGCGCCTGTGATGACCGCGACCTTCCGGGGCTCAGACGGCTCCACGGGAGGAGGATCAGGTTCCATCGATCAACGACCGCCCCTCTTCCGGTCCGACGACGAGTTCGTGGAGGTCGCCGCCGACCTCTAGTCGACCCGACTGCTCGATCCCCCCGACCTTCACGGGCTCGAAGCCCGCAGTGCGGATCAGCCGCTCGACTCCCTCGCGCGCGCGGTCGTCGTCGGTCACGTAGAAGAGCACCGCCCGCTCGGGTGAGCGGTTGCTCGAGGATTCCAAGAGATGGGCCGACAGGGTTCCGAACGCCATCGCCAGGCGCGCCCCCGCAGGCAGCCAACCCGCCACCACCTCGCCGGAGGATTGCCCTTCCGGCAGCAGACGTTCGATGTGTCCCTGGGCGTCGAGGCCGACGGGATTGCTGGGAACGATCACGAGTTTGTCGGTCAGCGAATCGGCGACCTCGTCGATGACGGCCTTCAGTACGACGAACCGCAGCGCGAGGACGACGGCGTCGGCACCCCGCAGCGCGTCGGTGTTGTCGACGGCGACCACGGCAGCCGCACCGATCTCCCCAGCCAGGGCTCGCGCCGACCGGCTGTCGGCGCTTGCGAGTCGCAGCGTCTCGCCACCCGAGGCCAGCCGGCGGGCGATGACCGATCCGAGCCCTCCGGTGCCGATGATCGCGGTTGACACGACCGAGGCCTCCTCGGCGTTACCCTGCTGCGGGCCTACTCGACGGCCACTGATCCGGCATCCAGTCGCCCTTCGGATCCGTGGTTTGCCCGACCTCGATCAGATAGCCGTCGGGATCGCGGATGTAGCAGCGGATCTCATACTCGTGCTGTATCGGCGGTGTCACGAACTGAGCGCCCCGGCTACTCCATTCGGCGTACACGGCCTGGACGTCTTTGACCCGGATGTTGAGGAAGCTGCTGACGCGGTCGGGATCGGTTGGCGGCTCCAGGGTGACGGTGGGCTTGTCGTCGGTGGGGCCTCCGCCCACATTTATGATGATCCAGCTGTTGGAGAGTTCGACGTAGGTCGGTTCGGGGCCGAAGACGACCCGGCCGCCGAGCACCTCGGTGTAGAAGCGCCGAGAGCGCTCGACATCGGCGGAGACGATGAAGTGGGCCAGGACAATTCCCTCTGGGGGCGGTGGGAGCTCGGCCATCTGGCACCTCCACTGGTGGGTTCTTAGATCCGGCGCGACGGGTGCGGCCGGCCGATCTTATGCCGGATGAAGCCCCCGCGCCTTCCGCGCCACCCGCTGCCGGCCGTCCCCGGTTCCCGTGCGGGGCGGCCGCCGGGTGCCCGACCGGGCCGGCGCGGGGCTAGGCGTACTGAAACGTGTCCGGGACCGATGAACCCGCGAAGAAGATGAACCAGACGATCAGCGAGATCACCGCGACATAGACGACCACAGTGACGATGCGCTCGAGGAGACTCGTCGGGATATCCCGCACGGGTTCACGTTGCGCGTTGAACGACCGCAGCCACGTGAGGCGACCTTCGCGGAGCGGGTGACCCACAAGTGTGCGGTAGCTCGTATCGAGCCGCGTCAGCCCGAGCAGGCCGAGGAGGGTGAGAGCAGCGAGGGTCAGGATCACAACGAAGACGGCCCCCATGCTGAGCTGGCGTTCGGTGGCGGCTTGGGATCCGACCCAGAGGGCGAGCAATGGCGATCCCGTCCAGAGGTTGATCGACAGGAACGCGGTCGCAGCCGCCATCAGCGCCCGTCGGCAGCGCAACAGCCGGGGAGCAGCCTCCTGAGCGGCGGCGTCGCGGCCGGACGCACCGCCCATCTGGGTCCCTGAGAGGTTGACGCGAGCCCCACTCGTCTCAGGGTCTCGCGTCGGACGAGCTCGAGCTCGAGCACCGCCAGAGTCGGTCGCGATCGACATCGCCCTTGGCACGGTAGCCCTGGTATGCAGACGCGTCAACCGCCACCGGACTCGAACTGGGCACCGCGATCTTCAGCCACGGTCGCCCCGCCTTGACCCGCGGAAGGTCGCGGTAGACGGATGTCCGAACTAAAGGCGGCGCCGCAAGCCGTCGATGCGGCCGCGTCTGTGTTCGGAGGGCTCCCGGCAGGGGCTCCCCTTGTAAAGAAAGAGAGCGCCATGTCCGGCACCGCCCACCGAGTCGCGAAAACAGCCTCCACGAGGCTTGTTCGTGTCGCCCTGGTCGCGTTCGCGCTGCTCGCCGCGGCACTCGCCGTCGGGCCCGCGCTCGCGCTCGCGACGCCGCTCAGCTGCACGGGCTCGACGATCTACGCGCTGCAGCGACCGACCAAAACCAGCGGCGAACACGGGACGGTCTTCGGGCTCACGGACAGCACCGTCGGTGGGGCTACGGCGACGATGACCGAACTGACGCAGATGCCGACCAGCAGCTACCCGAATGCCCTCGGCGTCTCCTCGGGGGGCACCGGGCTCTGGGCGGTCGAACAGGCGGGGACCACCGGCAGCGCAACCGTCTGGGGCTACGACAGCGAAACCGGAGCGTGGAAATCCTACATCGGCTCGGGTGGCGAACCTTCGGGTTTCGTCGCCGGTGCCGTCGATCCGGTGAACGGCATCTACTACTACGCCGACTACACCGTCGGGACCTCCACGACCCCGGGCAAAGCGACGCTCTACGGCTTCGACACGCTCACAGACACGGCGATCACCGGGGAGATGGCGACCTTCGACCTGCCCGACGGCGACTCTGCCGCCAGCGAGAACGGCGACTTCACCTTCGACTACAACGGCAACCTCTACGTGCTCGCGTCCAACGCCACCACCCGTGGCGTCGGCGTCATCAAGGCGGCCGACGTCCCGAGTTCGGCCACGGGCGAACAGCTGTCGATCACGACCCTCTCGTCGGTGGCCGACACCGCGACCTACAACGGGATCGCCTTCGACAACCTCGGCCACCTCTACCTGGAGGGCTCCTCCGGCGGTAAATACGGCGTCGAGGAGATCGACCCCAACAACGGCGAAGTTCTCGAGAAATTCACCGACTACAGCTCCAATGCACAGTCCACTGCCGACGTCGACCTCGGTTCGTGCACGTCGATCCCGACGCTGACTGCAGGGGTGGAAGTGGAAGGGCGGGTATCGGCGGGCGATCAGTTCAAACTATCGATCACCGGCGGCACCATCACTCAGGGCAACACGGCGACCACCGAAGGCAGTGCCACGGGCCTGCAATCGAAGGAGGCCGGCCCCGTGATCGGCTCGAGCGAAGTCGAATACACCTTCACCGTGGCCGCGACGAGCGGCAACCTTGCCGACTACCACGTCAGCTACTCGTGCGTCGACACCGCCAACGGCGACAAAGCGGTCCAGTCCGGGAGCGAATCCTCCTTCAAACTGAAATTGCCGAAAGTCGAACTCGGACAGACCGAAGCACCGCCGGCGATCCTCTGCACATACAATTTGACGCCGAAAGAAGCCGACCTCGGTGTGACCGACACGGTCGCCCCGGAAACGGCTCTTGACGGGACTCAGGTGACCTACACGTTGACGGTCACCAACCACGGTCCCGATACCGCGACGCTGAGCAAGCTCACCGACACGCTCCCCGCCGGGCTGAGCGCGGCATCCGCGACCACGACCCAAGGGACGTGCACCACCACCAGCGGCCTGGAATGCGCGCTCGGGACGATCCCCTCCGGGTCCAGCGTGAAAGTCACGCTGACCGCCAACCTGGCTTTGAACACGACCGGGAAACTGACCGACAAAGCCCACGTCGAAGCCGAACAGCCAGACCCCGAACTGGCCAACAACAAAGCCTCCGCCACGATCGAAGCGCTCCCCGACGCCGACCTCGGCGTGACCGACACCGTCGCCCCGGAAGCCGCGGTCGACGGGACCCAGGTGACCTACACGTTGACGGTCACCAACCACGGGCCCGACACCGCGACCCTGAGCAAGCTCACCGACACGCTCCCCGCCGGGCTGAGCGTCGCCAGCGCCACGACCACGCAGGGGAGCTGCACCACCACCAGCGGCCTGGAATGCGCGCTCGGGACGATCCCCTCCGGGTCCAGCGTGAAAGTCACGCTGACCGCCAACCTGGCTTTGAACACGACCGGGAAACTGACCGACAAAGCCCACGTCGAAGCCGAACAACCAGACCCCGAACTGGCCAACAACAAAGCCTCCGCCACCATCGAAGCACTCGACGACGCCGACCTCGGCGTGACCGACACCGTCGCCCCCGAAACCGCCGTCGACGGGACCCAAGTGACCTACACCCTCACCGTCACCAACCACGGGCCCGACACCGCCACCGAATCCAAGCTCACCGACACCCTCCCCGCCGGGCTCACCGCCGCGTCCTCCACCACCACCCAAGGGAGCTGCACCACCACCAGCGGCCTGGAATGCGACCTCGGGACGATCCCCTCCGGCTCAAGCGTGAAAGTCACGCTCACCGCCACCCTCGCTTTGAACAGCACCGGCAAACTCACCGACAAAGCCCACGTCGAAGCCGAACAACCAGACCCCGAACTCGCCAACAACAAAGCCAGCGCCACCATCGAAGCACTCGACGACGCCGACCTCGGTGTGACCGACACGGTCGCCCCGGAAACGGCTCTTGACGGGACTCAGGTGACCTACACGTTGACGGTCACCAACCACGGTCCCGATACCGCGACGCTGAGCAAGCTCACCGACACGCTCCCCGCCGGGCTGAGCGCGGCATCCGCGACCACGACCCAAGGGACGTGCACCACCACCAGCGGCCTGGAATGCGCGCTCGGGACGATCCCCTCCGGGTCCAGCGTGAAAGTCACGCTGACCGCCAACCTGGCTTTGAACACGACCGGGAAACTGACCGACAAAGCCCACGTCGAAGCCGAACAGCCAGACCCCGAACTGGCCAACAACAAAGCCTCCGCCACGATCGAAGCGCTCCCCGACGCCGACCTCGGCGTGACCGACACCGTCGCCCCGGAAGCCGCGGTCGACGGGACCCAGGTGACCTACACGTTGACGGTCACCAACCACGGGCCCGACACCGCGACCCTGAGCAAGCTCACCGACACGCTCCCCGCCGGGCTGAGCGTCGCCAGCGCCACGACCACGCAGGGGAGCTGCACCACCACCAGCGGCCTGGAATGCGCGCTCGGGACGATCCCCTCCGGGTCCAGCGTGAAAGTCACGCTGACCGCCAACCTGGCTTTGAACACGACCGGGAAACTGACCGACAAAGCCCACGTCGAAGCCGAACAACCAGACCCCGAACTGGCCAACAACAAAGCCTCCGCCACCATCGAAGCACTCGACGACGCCGACCTCGGCGTGACCGACACCGTCGCCCCCGAAACCGCCGTCGACGGGACCCAAGTGACCTACACCCTCACCGTCACCAACCACGGGCCCGACACCGCCACCGAATCCAAGCTCACCGACACCCTCCCCGCCGGGCTCACCGCCGCGTCCTCCACCACCACCCAAGGGAGCTGCACCACCACCAGCGGCCTGGAATGCGACCTCGGGACGATCCCCTCCGGCTCAAGCGTGAAAGTCACGCTCACCGCCACCCTCGCTTTGAACAGCACCGGCAAACTCACCGACAAAGCCCACGTCGAAGCCGAACAACCAGACCCCGAACTCGCCAACAACAAAGCCAGCGCCACCATCGAAGCACTCGACGACGCCGACCTCGGTGTGACCGACACGGTCGCCCCGGAAACGGCTCTTGACGGGACTCAGGTGACCTACACGTTGACGGTCACCAACCACGGTCCCGATACCGCGACGCTGAGCAAGCTCACCGACACGCTCCCCGCCGGGCTGAGCGCGGCATCCGCGACCACGACCCAAGGGACGTGCACCACCACCAGCGGCCTGGAATGCGCGCTCGGGACGATCCCCTCCGGGTCCAGCGTGAAAGTCACGCTGACCGCCAACCTGGCTTTGAACACGACCGGGAAACTGACCGACAAAGCCCACGTCGAAGCCGAACAGCCAGACCCCGAACTGGCCAACAACAAAGCCTCCGCCACGATCGAAGCGCTCCCCGACGCCGACCTCGGCGTGACCGACACCGTCGCCCCGGAAGCCGCGGTCGACGGGACCCAGGTGACCTACACGTTGACGGTCACCAACCACGGGCCCGACACCGCGACCCTGAGCAAGCTCACCGACACGCTCCCCGCCGGGCTGAGCGTCGCCAGCGCCACGACCACGCAGGGGAGCTGCACCACCACCAGCGGCCTGGAATGCGCGCTCGGGACGATCCCCTCGGGGTCCAGCGTGAAAGTCACGCTGACCGCCAACCTGGCTTTGAACACGACCGGGAAACTGACCGACAAAGCCCACGTCGAAGCCGAACAACCAGACCCCGAACTGGCCAACAACAAAGCCTCCGCCACCATCGAAGCACTCGACGACGCCGACCTCGGCGTGACCGACACCGTCGCCCCCGAAACCGCCGTCGACGGGACCCAAGTGACCTACACCCTCACCGTCACCAACCACGGGCCCGACACCGCCACCGAATCCAAGCTCACCGACACCCTCCCCGCCGGGCTCACCGCCGCGTCCTCCACCACCACCCAAGGGAGCTGCACCACCACCAGCGGCCTGGAATGCGACCTCGGGACGATCCCCTCCGGCTCAAGCGTGAAAGTCACGCTCACCGCCACCCTCGCTTTGAACAGCACCGGCAAACTCACCGACAAAGCCCACGTCGAAGCCGAACAACCAGACCCCGAACTCGCCAACAACAAAGCCAGCGCCACCATCGAAGCACTGGCTCCTACCCCGGAACCGCACACTTCGACTCCGCCACCGACACCGGAAACACCCGCCCCGAGCCCCACCCCGGCACCCGCTCCGCCGACGCCGCCGGCGGGCAAGGTCGACGTGGCAGTGAAGACGCACGTCGACACGCTCGTGACGAACCCCGGGGAACCGGTCACCTACACGGTGACGGTGACGAACCTCGGCACCGAGACCGCCCCCGACGTGGTGCTCGTGAACACCCCCGGCGGGCCACTGGAAATTCGCTCCTCGCGTGCTTCACGCGGCAGCTGTTCGGGATCTTCCCCGGTCACCTGCGAGCTCGGTGACATCGCACCAGGCGAAGTGATCACGATCGAGGTCACCGGCATTCCGCATGGCCGGCACGACGTCGGCCTGGACTCCGACGCGAACCTCCAATGCCCGAGCGGGAGCAGCTGCCCACGGGACGTCAACCCGAAGAACAACCTCGACGCCGCCGTGGTTCGCCCCCGCCCGCCGATCCACCTGCGCGAGATCGTCGAACGCAAGGTCGTCTTCGCGGGCGAAGAAGTACCCGTGACGCTGCGCGTTTCGAACCCGAGCTACCTCACGCTATGGAACACGGAAACCTGCGCCCAGCTGCCGCTCGGGCTGCTGTTCGAGTACTCCGCGCGCACCGCCTCGGTGCACAACGGACAGTTCTGCTGGAACCTCGGCGTCCTGACCAAGTACCGAGTCGTCCGCGTCACCCTGATGACCCGCTCGCTCGACGGCTCGCTGGGGACCGTTCTGAGCCACTCGGTTGCCACCGCGGCCGACGCGGCGCCGGCCCACTCGCGCGGTGACGTGAGGATCGTGGCGCGCGCGTCTGGGCCGAGTGCAGTGACCGGGTAGCAAACGGGAAGGCATCGTGTCCTCCTATCGGCGCCTGTTCGTCGTCCTCGTGGTCAGCGTCGTGAGCCTCGTGATCATGGCTCAGGCGGCAGCCGCCGATGGATCGTCCGTACGGTCAGCCTCGGCTGCGCCGGCGCCGGCTGCTCAGCCGTCGGCGTCGGAAGCGACAACTACTCCCTCGACTGCTCCGGGGGCGACGACTTCGCCCCAGAGCGGGCCTGTCGAGAGCGCATACCCCGAAATCGTGCCCCCGTCGCGCACGCACGGCGCAACGACCGCGGCGATCGTGATCGCGACCGCGGCACGTTCGCTGCCCGGAGGCGGACGGAGGGTGTGGCGGGTCGAAGGACATACGAGCTGGTCGGACGAGCCACAGGTCCTCCTGGTGCTCGCCTCCGCCCGGCGCGACGGCCACGAGTGGGTCAAGGTGCTGTTGCCAATCCGCCCCGACGGCTCGAGCGGATGGATTCCGCGCAACGACGTGAGGCTCGCCCACACGTCCTACTGGATCGCCGTGGACAAGCGCGGGCGAATGGTGCGGGTATTCCGCGGCGGAAGACTGGTTCGTTCCTTCCGAGCCGTCATCGGCAAGCCCGCCACGCCGACGCCGACCGGACTCGCGGCGGTCTACGAAGTCGACCGCCAGCCCGAGCCCGAAGGGTTCCTCGGAACCTGGGCGCTCCCCCTCACGATCCTGTCCCACGCGCTCTTCAACTTCGGGGGCGGCCCCGGGCGCATCGCGATCCACGGCAGGGGCGGGGCAAGCCTGCTCGACCCTCTCGGCAGCGCGCGCTCACACGGGTGCATACGGGTCGACGACACCGATGTGGGCTGGCTGGCGGCGACGGTACGCCAGGGCACCCCGGTGGAAATAGCCGATTGAGGTCACGCGACAGCCCCCGTGAAAGCAGCCGCATCGGCCGTAGCGGGCTTTGGAACAAGGCTCTCGCAAGTGGCGATTCGCGTTGACCGGCGCCCCTCCAGTCGCCGTCACGAGGCGGTCCGAATCGCCTTCGTCACCGCCGCGCGCGCGAGCAGGCGATCCTGGCAGTAGAGGTGGGCATCCGCGAATGCCAGGCGCCGCGATCGGCGCGCGAAGGAGCCACGCGCTTGCAGGGGCGCCGGCGAGCCGGCGGCGGCGATGTACTGCGCGGCGAAGGCGATCGTGACGGCCTCCTCGTCTGAGGCGAGATGAGGGAGCACGGAGAGGTACGCGGCCACGTCAAGCACGGTCGCGATTACGCCACCGTGCAGGGCGTCGACGGCGTTCAGAGAGTTCGGTCCCTGGCGCAGCTCGATGCGCCAAACGCCGCAGTGGGCGTCCGCTGGCGCCAGCGACGCACCCAGGAAGCGCATCACGGGAACGGCGAGTGCCCGCTCGCTGCGTCTCTTGACCTCGTCAGCCGAACGCGTGATCACGTTCTCGCCGATGGGTGGTTGCGGGCACCATGCCAGCAGCGTGCCGAACGCAAGCGACGCCGTCCAGTCGCGGTTCGGCGCCCGGGATTCCAAAGTGGAATGCTTGACCGGTGGACCCTTCGGTCCTTGGACGCGAGCCCCTTCCGAGCCGAGAGCTCGCCGCCTTCGTCGCTGCCATCGAGGCCGGCACCATCGGCGCCGCCGCCGGCACGCTGGCGCTGAGCCAGTCTGCCGTCACCAAGCGCCTACAAAACCTGGAGCGCCACATCGGTTGTTTGCTACTCGTGCGTTCTCATAGAGGTGTGGCGCCGACGGCGGCCGGAGAAACGCTCTACCCCGAGGCGAAGGCCGCGCTCACATCACTCGCCCGCGCCGCCGAGGCCGTCGACCGCGAAAAAGCCGCCGGCGAAGGTCACCTCCGCCTCGCAGCAAGCCAAACCATTGGCACCTTTCTGCTGCCTCGATGGCTGGCGGCCTTCGAGGTGACGGGGCCGGCGACGTCGCATGTCAGCGTCGTCAACTCGCATGCCGTGATTGACGCCGTCCACAACCACGAGGCGGACATCGGCTTCCTACCGGACGCGGCGAACCTGGACGGCCTCGATGCGCTCGAGGTCGGACAGGATGAGCTCGTCGTTGTCGTCGGCCGCGAGCACCCATTGGCAGGCGAAGACAGCGTCACGCCCGCTCAGCTCGACTCCCAGCCTTTCTTCACCCGCGAGGAGGGCTCCCGCACGCGCGCCGCTGCCTTGGCCAGCCTGCGCGGACTCGGAGTCGAACTGCACCCGGCACTCGAAACGAGCAGTACCGAGACGCTCAAGCTGACCGTGCGACGCAGTGGCTTCACGATGATGTCCTCGCTCGCGATCACCGATGAGGTCCGCCGAGAGCAGCTACACCGTCTGCACCTCGAGGGCGCGTGCCTGGATCGACGCCTGTTCGCGGTCAGGCGCCACGGCGCGCCGGTGGCAGGCGCGACACGGCGCTTCTGGGGTTGGCTGAAAATGAACTGCGCGTCTCGAACCGTCGCGGGCCGCGGAATCTCCGCAGCGACGCGCTCCGGGTGAGGCGCTCGCAGCGATATCTGCACGGCCAGCCGTTAGGTCCCTACCTCTGCTCGCTCTCAACCGGCCGCGGCGACGCCTTGCTCCTCCTCCTATGCCCCTCCGCACCGTGCCGTGGCGAGAGGCGCCTGGGTCGACCCAGATAGAAGCCTTGTCCGTAGTCAACGCCCAGATCCTTCAGCGCGGTCAAGGTGACGAGGTCCTCGACGCCCTCGGCGATTGTCTTCTTCTGCAGCGAGTGCGCGATGTCGACGATCGCCTTGACAATCTTCTGGTCGGTGTCGTTGCTGACAACGTGGCGCACGAACTCGACATCAACCTTCAGGTACTGAGCGTTTAGGTACTTGAGGTAGGTAAACGACCCAAAGCCCGTGCCGAAGTCATCGAGCGCGAGCTTGCAGCCGAGGTCGTTGAGGGTCCGGGCGAAATACTCGGCTTTCTCGAAGTTGGACATAGCGGCCGTCTCGGTGATCTCGAAAATCACGTTTTCGGGGTTCAGGCCATCGGCGAGCGCTTGGCGTAACAAGGTGAGTAGGCCCTCGTCGCCAATCGACCTCCCGCCGAGGTTGACCGTCACGCACTCGCCGCCGATCGCCAGGCGCAGGGCATGCTCGGTCACCCAGCGATCGATCTCGACCACCAGGTCAAAGCGCTCGGCGATCGGGAGAAAGTTGGCGGGCGCGATCGTCTCGCCATCCTCTGAGAGCATGCGGATCAGCAGCTCTTGGTAGGCGACCGCGCCGCTGCGCAGGTCGACGATCGGCTGGCCGTAGAGCAAGAAGCGGTCCTCGGCCAGCGCTGCGCGAATCCGCTCGACCCAGGTCAGCGTCCCGACAGCGCGACCGCTGAACACGCGTGCTTGGTCACCGCCGTGCTCCTTGGCTTCGTAGTGGGCGACGTCTGCGGCGACCAGGGCGTCGTCGGCGGTGATCTTTTGCGTAGGCGTGAAAAGGCTAATCCCGATGCTCACCTTGATCGGCCCGTTCAACCGTTGGCAGAGCCGCGAGCGAACATCCGAGGCCACGTCGAGAGCCTCCTGTTCAGTCGCCTCGGGTAGCAAGATCGCGAACTCGTCGCCACCCAGGCGGGCGACGAGGTCCGTATCGCGAGTTCGACCTTGCAGGACCGCCGCGACGGCCTTGAGTGTCCGGTCGCCCGCCTCGTGCCCGTTGCTGTCGTTGACGAGCTTGAAGTTGTCGAGATCGATCACGAGGACAGCACCGGCGTGCCCATAGCGTGCGGCGTACCCGAGACAGGCATCGAGCTCCGGGAGCAAGCGGCGACGGTTGCAGAGACCGGTCAGCCAATCGTGCTCAGCCAGATAGCGCAGTTCGCTTTCCATGCGCTTGCGGGCGCCGATGTCCCGGGCGATCCGTGAGACACCGGTCACCAGCCCCTTGGCGTCACGGATCGGCGAGAGCGTCAGAGATACCTCGATCGCGACGCCGTCCTTGCTGACATCGTGGGCATCGACCTGAGGCTGGTCATCGCCCGCAGCCGCCCGGGCCACGAGCTGCCCGCGCTCCGAGGCGTCGCGCGCAAGCAGGCCGGGTCCGTGCTGGCCGACAGCTTCGTTTGCGCTGTAGCCATACAGACGCGCCGAGGCGTCGTTCCACAGCTCGATCACGCCGTCGGTGTTCATGCCGATGATCGAGTCGGCCGAGGACTGCACGAGCGCCGCGAGGCGTGAGCGCTGGACCTCGGCGGCCTTCTGTGCGGTTATGTCGGTCACCATGGCCACCGCGCCCGCGTACTCGCCCTCCACGTCGGAGAGCGAACTGGTCGCCATCATCGTCCAGACCTCGTGGCCGTCCTTGGCGCGGAGCGGAAACTCGCGCTGCTCTCTGATGCCCTCCCGGCGAAGGCGCAGGCTGCGCCGCGCCTCCCCGGCGTTAGCCGGATCGATGAAGTCAAACACCGACTTGCCCAGCATCTCCTGCTGCTCATAGCCGAGCATCTCGGTCAGGGCTCGATTCACAAGCGTGGTGAGGTTGTTCTCGTCGATCGTCCAGATTCCCTGCGCAGTCGTCTCAACGATGATCCTGTAGCGCTCGTGCCACATATCCTCGTCGCGACTTGAACTCGCACCGCCTGCATCGCCCGAACGATCTCTGTCCGAGGTGATCGGCTGGGTGCTCGCGGCCTCGAGGAAGTCAATCGCCGCCCCCGTCCCACGATCACGCGAAGTCACGTGATCGGGGTGGCCGGGGGCTCTACCCGCCATCGATCGCCACCGGTACCCCGGGGCTGATACGCGCGGCCAGCCAGTCGATGCTCCCGGTGTCGAGTCGGATACAGCCGTGCGAGACGGCGGTGCCCGGCGTTCCCCCGAGATTGTCACGTCCGTGGATGGCGATCTGACCCGGGCCGCCTTCGAATTCCTGTAACACGTTCGAGCGGGCGCTGAGAGCAAGTGCGAAAGGGCCGCCGGGCTCGCCGGCCTGCATCTGTAGCGTCTCCTCGACAAAGAACTGGCCCGTGGGCGTGGGCGTCGAGGGCTTGCCCACCACCGCTTGGAAGGTCCTCATCAGGCGGCCATCGCGGTAGACCTTCACCTGGCGGGCAGCGAGGTCGACGACGATGCGCCACGGCGTCACGAGCGGACGGGTGCCCTGCTGTGCGATCCAGCCGGTGGACCCGTCAGGGCGACCGGGAAGCATCACCTCGAGCCACCGCGCACCGCCCGGAGCGATGGATCGTGCGATCACGGGAAGCGTGGTCTGCTCACCGGTGATCGGGCGGTGGGCGGCGAGGAGCGCAAGCTGTGGGGATCCGATTTCAGGTGCCTTGTGCGCAGCGTGTGACGTGAGCAGGCCCACGAGTTCTTGAGTCGCCTGCACGCGCAGCGGGATGCCCGCGGCGGCGCCGGCAGCCGAACCGGCCAGGGTGCCGGCGAGGCACGCGGCCGCGAATCCCACGACCAAGTAGCGACCGAGCCGTCGGCAACAGAGAACCGCAAACGATGAGCGCGACCGAGGATGAAGTGACAAATGGATCGTCGTGTCCGTGGTTGGCGGCAGCCGGGCGACCTCCGCATCGCCCGACTGCCGAGCCTCGCTCAGCCGGTGAACGAACCCCGCTTGTGGGGGAGCGCCCGATGCGCAAGGACGCGCTTGCGCGCGGTCTTGTGATGTTTGCGCTTGGATCTTGTGGGTGTGCCGGGCTTGCCGGTGGTCCTCGAGGCAATTGGTGGCGACGGTGCCGTCGCGCCCGAGCCCGGAGTGGTCGTTCCCGACCCCGCAGTGGTCGTTTCCGTGCCGCCGCCGCTGCCGCTTTCGCTCGAGGCGCAATTGGACGTGGTGATGGTGTTGGTGTCGAGCGTCACCGCGCCGTTTCGCGCCAGCAGCCTGCCGTGGATCGTGGCGGCCGTATTCGCCGAGATGCTCGCCAAGGCCATGATCGTCCCGACGAAGCTCGTGCCCGTACCCAACGTCGCGGAGGACCCGACCTGCCAGAACACGTTGCACGCCTGCGCACCGTTGACCAGCACGACGCTCGTGTTCGAGCCCGTGATCAGCGTGGAGCCGATCTGAAAGATGAACACTGCGTTGGGGTCACCCTGCGCATCGAGCGTCACGCTTCCCGATGACAGCAGCAGGGAACTGCTGGCGCTGCGAACGCCCGGCAGGAACACCTGGCCGGCGAGGTCGGTCCCGGCCGAGCCGTTGCTTGGACGCGAGGCGGCGTCGTTGTAGGCCGTGGTCAGCGCGTTCTTGGCCCCGATCGCCACCGCGTCATCGACGTGCGTCTGCCCGAGCACCTGCGGAGCGCCTGTCACCGATGAACCAGGGCTCAGACCGAGGTCGCCGAACATCGTCGTCGGACCGGTGTTGGTGACCGTCGAACCACCGAGCACCGAGAAGCTTGCGGCCGATCCCAGTCCCACGGAGGCGGTTGCGCCGAGGGCGCTGCTCGCGAACAGCAGGGTGGATAGCGACGCGATCACGAAGAGTCCTGCTCGGAGCGTCTTGCGGTTAGCTCGAAGCAAGGGACGCCGGCTTACTGCGAGGGAGTCGCCGGAAGGCGACTCGTGAGGCTGTGGGACGCCAATGTTCATGGGCGTCTCCTGACTGCGGCTCAACCACCGCGATAGAAGGGGATGGCTCCCCGGTCTCTGCGACCACCTATGTACACGACATTCCGTCGCCCGAGGATTAGCCGGGCATCAGACGCCGGACGTATGGCGGCCGACGAGCGCCGTTCACATGCGTCCCAAGCCATGCCCGCGCCGCCCGCGGCTGAGTGCCACGGCCTGCCGGCGTTGTGGAGCGTGCCCAGCGGAGCCGGAGCGGGGCGCTGGAGCAGTCGCGGGCGTGGCGGCGAGCTCGCGGCGGGACGCGACGCCGAGCTTGCGGTAGATGTTGCGCGCGTGACTGCGAACCGTCTCGACGCCCACCTGCAAGGCAGCAGCTATCTGAGCGTTTGAGCGACCTTGCTGGAGCAGGGGAAGCACCTCCGCCTCGCGCCGGGTCAGCAGGTGCCCTGCGCCGAGTGATCTGCCACCCTGGTTGGAGGCTGGCCGGGGAGTAACCTGAAGCCCCCGTGAGGCGAGGTGGATCGCGTTGAGCACGTCGCGCGACTGGGTGTCCGTGCCGAGGCACGCGCTTGCTCCGAATGCAAGCAGCTGAGCATTCTCCTCCATCGAGGGCTCCTTCGAGAACAGAACGAGTGACGTGGCCGGTTGCCGCTCCCTGAGCTCCCGGACCTCGACCAGCTTTGCGAATGCGCCAACGTCGAGGACCGCCACATCGGGATGATGGGCGCGCAGGACCACGGGGATTCGCCTGTGCTCGACGTCGGCAGCGACGACGGTGAGGCTCGGATCGCTGTCGATCAGCTGGCGCAATCCTGCTGCCAAAAGGTCGTCGAAATGGGCTAGGACTACCGTGATTGGGGCGTGTGGCGGCATGTACGGTCCAGGCGGGGCGCGATACAGCGCATAAGTGCTCATCGGCCCAAGGCGGCAGCAGGGTGAGTCTCCACTCACCCTCGCGCCCCCCGTCCGTCCCCCCAAGATCACCCTCACGGGAGGAGCGCCCCGGCGACGGCCCGCCTCAGCATGTAAGGCATCGCCCGTTTCCTCACCACCGTCATCCTCGCAACGGCGCTCCTGCTCCCGGCATCGGCCGCCGCCGGCGGCTCCCGCCCTGGCCTGGCTCCCGCCTCAGGTGCGACGCGCCAGCAGAGCACTGCCGCAAGGGCCGAGGCGCAGAAGCTAATACGAGCGCCATCCACAAACCCCATCGCGCTGTCGTTGAAGCTCGCCGAGCAGTATTGGCACGGCATACCGGCGTGCGGTACACCAACCATTGTGATGAGTCCGCATCAGCTTCCGAACTCTGACTATGAACCAATCACAAGCACTGAGCCGCCGGGCGCCGTTGTCGAGATGTGGACCGAAGTGCAGAAGTGCACAATCACCATAAACGCTTCCCTATGGGCGGACTGGCACCAGGACGACGAATCCTTTCAGTGGTTCTGCGATTCGATGACGCACGAGGTCGGGCACCTATTCGGGCATCTCGACAGCGGACAGACCGATCCCGCATCCATCACCTATCCCTTCCTCAGCCGAACGAGCCCGAACTTCAATTCTGTCCCTGAGTGCCGAGCAGTCACACTGCACTATGGGCCAGAGGAGATCCGTAACCAAAAAGTCATTGCCGGCGTGCTCGAATCCGACCGCGGCGAAGCACGTGACTGACTACGTCGAGTACGGCTCGCTGGCGACGGTCCCCGGGCCGCTGCGTTGCGAGGGTGTCACGCAGTGGTGCTTTCCGCTCGAGGCCGATCGCGACCGTCTCGAATCCCTCTGCCGCCGTGTGTTCACCGAGCCGACCGGCGGTGCCATCGACATCCGCCCACTCGGCTCCCACGTGATCCTGACGCTCGGTCGGGTCGCACGGATCGTGAGCGAGCAGTCGCGGTTCGCGACGATGGGGTACTCGCCCGAGGGTCAGTCGGCGATCTGGATCCCGGTCGCCCGCGTACGCGCCGACGGCGAGACGCCAGTGGCCGGGCAGATGCTGATGTTCACCCCCTACATGTGGGTTGACAACCCGATATCGCTTGCCTCCGGTCGTGACATGTACGGCTTCTCAACAGCGTTCGGGTGGGTCGATCTGCCGTCGCAGGGCGATGAGGAGACCGCCTTCGGCCTCGACGTGTTCGGCATGGACTTCGGCCGCGACGAGCCGCCCGCGCGGCGCCCGTTGGTGCGCGTCGCGCGTGGCGAGCACGTGCATGAGCTGACCGACGTCTCCTGGTCTGCGCTGCTCGACGTGGGACGCCACCTGCGCCACCTCGTCGAGGGGCACGGCCGGGACTCCACGCATTTCGGCCTCAGCTTTCCGACAGCGTCGAATAGTCGGAGGTGCCAAGCGCGTAGGGCCAGTAGCCGGAGCTCCGGAGGGGGATCTTGATCACCTCTCGCACCCAGAAGTGCCCCGTCGGCGTCGGGGTGCTCGGCTTGCCGATCGCGATCGGCGCCCGGAAGCGCAGGTGCCCTTGGAAGTAGGCCGTCAGCCGCAGCTTCTGCTCGTCGACCACCAGTTGCCAGTGCGTAAGGTGAAAGCGGGACAGCGCGCCTCGCGACACCCATCCGACCTCCCCGTTGGGCCGCTGGGGAATCCGCACCTCTATCCAGACGCGACCGCGGGGGTCGGCGTAGCGGGCCAGCAGCAGATACACCTCGGGGAACCCTTCCTCCGTGTACGGGTGCAGCCGCGCAAATCGAGGGGCCCCGCTCCGCGGGGATCGGTACACGGGTGCGGGGTGACGCTCGTAGGCCCAGTAGCCTCGGGTCGTTTCGTTCGACAGGCGTACGTATCGCGTGTGCGAGGAGGCGCTTGCGGGATTGGCGCTCGACAAGCACGTACCCGTGCATGCGACGGCGGCGAGGACGGCGCCGCGGGCGCGCCGGCCGGAGGTGATGTGCATGGGCGCCACGATTGCACCAATCCTGACAGCGCTGCCAGCCGCGCGCGGCTGCTGTTAGCTTTCGTGACCCCTCGAAGGGCGGGACCATGAGCGCCGACAGCCCAGAACCGCAGGAACCCCCCAAGCGCTCGCGTCGCTCGCGTTTCCTCGACGTCTCGGCGATCACGGCGATCGCGTCGCTCGTGGTGGCACTGGTCTTCAACGGTCTCCAGGTCCGCGACAACGCCAACCAGGCGGGCGCCACGCGGCGAGCCACCGAACTGCAGCTGCTCACCCAGCTGAACACGATCGTGACCGAATCGCAGGCGACCATCCAGCCGCGTAGCGAAGAATTCAAACGGGTGGAGCGGGAAGGAGGCGAACTCTCCGGGCAGTCAGCTCGCTATCTGGGCACCACGATCAAGAACATGGATTACCTCGCGTGGCTGTACAACAATGGCTTCGTCACCATTCCGCGCTCGCGCGAGCTCTGGGGTCCGCGGATGAGATGCATCTACATCACGGCGTTACTGCTCTACGGTCCGAGCGTCCAGAAGCGCGTGGAGAACCTCAAGCGATTTACGGCGCTGCCGGAAGGTCTCTCGGTCGCTCGGCTCGAAGCCCTGCTCTCTAGGGGGAGGGTTGGCGTGCAGACCTCGGGGTCCGGCCCGCGATGCGCCTGAGGCGGGTCGCACCGCGGTCGTCGCTGGCCGTGATCGCGGTAGCGATCGGCCTCAACGTGTCGTGCGGTCTCGCCGACGGCTACACATGGGGGCAACCGCGGTTCCTGGGGGCGGCGTCACGGCATACGGCGGCGACGGACCAGCGGCACCACGGTAGGAACCGCCGCCTGGGATCGACGAGCGCCAGGAGCCGCCACAAGCCGAGGCCGCTGCCCCGCTTCACCGGTTAGTCGCCGCCGGCCCTCGCCGCGCTCGCGCTCCGCTCGTCACAGCTGGTGCGCGTAGTCACGCACCGCCTCGATGATCGGCCCGAGTTCGCGGCCGCGTGGGGTCAGCCGATACTCGACGGTCGGCGGGCTGGAGGGAATCACTCTGCGCTCGAGGAGTCCCGCGGCCTCGAGGTTGCGCAGGCGCTCGGAGAGCATGCGTGGGGAGATCCCTGTGATCGCATCGAAGAACTCGTTGAAACGCACCGCGCCGTCGAGCGCGGCGTAGATGATCGACAGCTGCCAGCGGCGCTCCAGGAGGTCCGCCGTTTGACGGACCTCCCGGGGGACGGAGTGGCACCTACTGGGCGACGGGCGCGGCATCGCGGGCCGGCTCCAGTGCGAGGTCGAGGACCTCTTGGACGGTCATCACGGGGTGGAAGTCCATCTGCTTGCGAACCTCCTCGGGAATCTCATCCAGGTCACCGCGATTGCGCTCGGGCAGGATCACGTCGGTGAGGCCGGCCGCATGGGCGGCGAGTGCCTTCTGCTTGAAGCCACCGATCGGCAGCACCCGCCCCTGCAGCGTGACCTCACCGGTCATCCCGACGGTGTGCTTGACCGGTCGACCGGACAGCAGCGAGGCGAGGGCGGTCACCATCGTCACGCCCGCGCTCGGACCATCCTTGGGGATCGCACCGGCCGGCACGTGAACGTGGAACTCACGGTCCTCGAAGGCGTCCTCGTCGATACCGAGCAGCTCTGCACTTCCGCGCACATAGGAGAGAGCGATCCTGGCTGACTCCTTCATCACGTCGCCGAGCTGGCCGGTCAGTACCAGTCCGCTGCCGCCCGAGCTGGCGCTCTTCATCGCGGTGGCCTCGACGAACAGCACGTCTCCCCCGGCGCCGGTCACCGCGAGCCCCGTGGCCACGCCAGGCGTCGCGGTCCGCACGGCGGACTCCTGGAAGTGCCGCTGGCGCCCGAGTGCATCCCGCACGGTGTCGAGGTCGATCGTCACGGCAGCGTTGCCGCTGGTCGTGTCGGAGGACGCGTTGACGTCCTCGGCGGTCGTCGGCTGCTCGCCCGTCGTGGCCTGGCTCTGGGCCGAGGCGATCTTTGTGGCGGTCTTGCGCAGCACCGTCCCGAGCTCGCGCTCGAGGTGTCGAACTCCGGCCTCGTGCGTGTACTCGGCGATGATCGTGCGGAGCACCTCGTCGGAGATCTGGACCTCGTCCTCGCGCAGGCCGTTGCGGTCGCGCTGACGCGGCCACAGGTAGCCCTTCGCGATCGCGAGCTTCTCCTCGGAGGTGTAGCCGTCGAAGCGGATCACCTCCATGCGGTCCAACAGCGGGCCCGGGATCGTGTCCGCCACGTTGGCCGTCGCCAGGAACACGACCTGGCTGAGGTCGAGCTCGACGTCGAGGTAGTGGTCACGGAACGAGTGGTTCTGGGCCGGGTCGAGCACCTCCAGCAACGCCGCAGACGGGTCTCCGCGCCAGTCGGCGCCGATCTTGTCGACCTCGTCGAGCAGGATCACCGGGTTCATCGTTCCGGCGTCGCGCAGGGCCCTCACAAGAACGACCGGGCAGCGCCCCGATGTAGGTGCGCCGGTGCCCGCGGATCTCGGCCTCGTCGCGCACACCGCCGAGCGACATGCGTACGAACTCACGTCCGGTGGCCCTGGCGATCGACTCGCCGATCGAGGTCTTGCCGGTACCGGGGGGCCCGATCAGGGTCAGGATCGCGCCCGACTTCGGGTCTGCCTCGATCCCGCGGTCCTTGCGCAGCTTGCGCACCGCCAGGTACTCGGTCACGCGGTCCTTGACGTCCTCGAGCCCGGCGTGATCGCCGTCCAGCACCGCTCGCGCGGCGACCGGGTCGAGGTGCTCCTCGGAGCGCTTGCTCCAGGGCACCGCGATCAGCCAGTCCAGGTAGGTGCGGATCGTGCTCGACTCGCCCGTCTGCTCGCCCATCCGCTCGAGGCGGCCGAGCTCCTTCAGCGCCTGCGCGTGAACCTCCTCAGGCATACCCGCGTCCTCGATCTTGGCCCGGTACTCGTCGGCGACCGACGCCTCGTCGTCGCCGAGCTCCTTGCGGATCGACTCCATCTGCTTACGCAGGAAGTACTCGCGTTGCTGCTGCTCGGCGCCCTCCTGGACGTCCTCGCGGATGCGCTTGCGCACCTGCAGCTCGGCCAGGCTCTGCCGTTGCAGCTTGACGGCCAGCTCCAGACGGTCGGTCACGTCGAGTGTCCGCAGCAGCTCCACCTTCTGCTCGTAGGAGGCGGTGGGCGAGTAGCCGGCCGTGTCGGCCAAGGCGCCGGGCTCGGCGATCGCGCGTAGGAACGCCGCGATGCGCCCGTCGTCTCCGCGCAGCTCGAGGGTCTCCGCGACGGTCGCGCGGTACTCGCGCTCGAGCTCGCGGGTGCGTTTGTCGACGGGCACATCGTCGGTGCGCTCGTCGACCTCGACGCGTAGCTCACCGTCAGAGTCGGTCTGGGCCGCGCCGATCAGCGCGCGGCGCTCGCCGGAAAGAGCGACGGCGCGCCCGCCGCCGGGCAGGCGTACCCGCTCCGTGGCCTCGGCGACCGTGCCGACCTCGAGCAACTCATCCTCGTGACGGGGCACGAGCACGACGCGCTCGTCCTCGCCGATGTCGGTCGTCAGCGTGATCCCCATGCCGGGGAACACGACCGTGTCGTCGAGTGGGATCAGCCGCAGCAGCTGCCGCGGCTGAGATGGTGGGACATGTTGGCTGTCTGCGGGAGATGGCACTGGTTATCGCTCCATATCAGCTTACGAATGTATAGCTACTATAGCGCGATATTGTTGCATGCGCAAGTAGTCGGACGGGCCCGGAACCACGCCCGCCCGAGAGTCCTACGGGGCTCGAGCAGCCTCGGACCATCACCAAGGTTCTCGGCCAACCCTGGAAAGCACCAGCTTGAGCAGCTGAGGTCCATATTCAAGGTTAGCCACTATCCTTGAGTACATGGCGAAGCTGCTCCGGCGTGAATGGCAGGCAACCGACACCTCGGGTCTCCCTAGGCGCGACCGCCGGGGCTGCGAGTACAAAGCGTACGTACCCGACCGGCTCATGGGCCGGCCGATCACCCTTGATGGGCAGACGGCAGCCGATGTCGCAGATGCCGAAGCTGCCGTCACGCGGCTCAATCTCGAAGCTCGGACACCGGTTGACTCTGAGGCACTTGCCCGCCTGCTCCTACGGGCCGAGGCCGTGGCCTCGTCGAAGATCGAGGGCCTCGAGGTGGGGGGTCGGCAGTTGTTGCGGGCTCAGCAGGCCCAACGGCTCGGAGCCGACCCTCGCGACGTCACGGCGATCGAGGTTCTCAACAACGTCGAGGCGATGGCCTGGGCCATCGAGAGTCTCACCACGACAGACGAGATCAGCGCGGCTGACGTCCTTGAGATCCACCGTCTGCTTCTCGCTGGAACGAGACTCGAGGAATATGGCAGCACCGTGCGTACCGAGCAGAATTGGATCGGTGGAAGCAGCTCCAACCCGTGCTCCGCTGCATTTGTGCCGCCACCGCCGGAATACGTCGAGGAGCTTCTCGATGATCTGTGCGCGTTCTGCAACAGCGACGATCTACCGGCCGTCGCCCAAGCAGCGATCGCCCACTCGCAATTCGAGACGATCCATCCCTTCGTCGACGGAAACGGCAGAACCGGACGGGCTCTCATTCACGTCGTCTTGCGCAGGCGTGGGCTCGTTCCGCACGTTCTTCCACCCGTCTCTCTCGTGCTGGCGACGTGGTCGAATGACTACATCGATGCGCTGACCGCGACTCGCTACCGCGGCTCTGCGAACAGCCCGGGGGCTCGTGACGGGCTCAACCGCTGGATCGCACTGTCTGCGACGGCAACCCGACGAGCAGTTGATGACGCCGGGGTCTACGAGCAGCGTGTACGCGACCTCCAGAGCGCATGGCGATCACGCGCGGGGAAGATCCGCGCGGGCTCGGCCGTGGACCTGCTGATCGACGCACTGCCGGGTTCTCCTGTACTTACGGTGCAAAGCGGCGCTTCGCTTATTGACCGAAGCGAGCAAGCTGTCAACGAAGCGATCTCGCGACTGGTCGAGGCCGACATCCTCACGCAGATCACCGTCGGACGCCGTAACCGCGCCTTTGAAGCTCCAGAGCTCGTGGACGCGTTCACGGACCTCGAGCGACAGCTCGCGAGCCCCCAGGGCGACACAAAGTTCTCCGAGCCGACGCGCACGGTCCCACATCGGCGGCGGCCGGCTGTGAGTCGCAACGCGTGATCCGCAGTCACTGCCCGTAGAGGCGGTGACGGCGTCGGACGCAGCCCTGACTACGCACAGAGGGCGCTTCTGGATCACAGGTTTTGCCCCTCGCGTACCGTCGTCGTAGGTGCGAGAGGATCGCAGGAAACCGGCCCAAATACAGCAGTTTCTCTGTTAGCTTCGCTCACGATATTGGCCTTCGCCAACACTCGAGAGGATTGGAGACCGACCATGAAGAAGTTGACTCCGGCAGCGAGCGGAGGGCGCGACGCAGCTGCGGGTGAGGGCGCCAGCCGCCGCCAGTTCCTGCAGGCCGGCGGAACCGCCGCGGCCGGTGCGGCGATGATCGTCGCTACACCCAAGATCGCCTCGCTCGCCACCGCCGGCACGGGCAGCAGCGCTCCCCAGCCCAAGGCCGTTGTCACCGAGCCGTCCGGCCCCCCTCCGGCCGAGCCGGTCACGGCGTACGTACGCGACCCACAGCGCGGCGAGGTGACGGTCCTGTTTGGCCAGAAGGAGACGACCTACAACGACCCGGTGCTCGTGAAGCGACTGCTCGACGCGGCCAACTAGCACGACCTGAGACCAAAGAAAGGCGGAACCAGCGCATGTCATCGCATCGCGAGGCGCCGGAGGTCAGCAAGGACCCCGTCGTCGACAACACGGACACCTACGCATTCGTGAGCCCCGACAACCCGGAAACGGTCACGATCATCAGCAACTACATCCCGGCGGAGGTGCCGGCCGGCGGACCGACCTTCTATGAGTTCGGCAACGACGTTCTCTACCAGATCCACATCGACAACAACGGCGATGGGTTCCCGGACATCGTCTACCAGTTCACGTTCGAGCAGCAGTTCGCCAACCCCAGCACGTTCCTCTACAACACGGGGCCGATCGGCTCCCTGGTCGACCCGAACTGGAACAAACGCCAGCTATACACGGTCGTGCGCGAGGACAGCAACGGCTGCAAGGTGCTCGGTGAAGACCTGAGGTGCCCACCGTGCAACATCGGGCCGCGCTCGACGCCGAAATACGCGCCGCTCGAAAAAGAAGCGATCCACTCGCTGCCGGGCAACCAGAAGGTGTTCGCCGGCCAGCGCAACGACCCGTTCTTCGTCGACATCGGATCGATCTTCGACCTGGCCGACCTGCGCCCGATCGAGAACCTGCACCTGATCCCCACTCCGGCGACGCTCGGCGTCGACACGCTGGAGACGATCAACTGCCACACGATCGCGATCCAGGTGCCCATCAGTGCCCTGACGGCGAACGGCTCGGTGCCGACGAACGTCATGAGCTCGAACGCCGTCATCGGCGTGTGGGCATCGGCGAGCCGGCGCAAGGTGCGCATCTCCGACGGCGCCAACAGCGAACAAGCGGAGGTCGGTCCCTGGAGTCAGGTCTCGCGTCTCGCGACGCCGTTGTTCAACGAGGTGCTGATTCCGATGTCCCGCAAGGACGAATGGAACTCGGGCTACCCGGACGGTGACAAAGAGTACCTGCCGTTCGTGCAGCACCCGGAACTGGCGAAGCTGTTGCCGATCCTGTACCCGAAAAGGCTCACTAACCTCGAAAAACTGACCGCCCCGCGTGAAGATCTCGTGGCGATCCTGCTGACCGGACTCCCGGCCGGCGTGGTTGGGGGCTTCCAGAACGCCAGCAAAAAAGGCGTCTTCGCCGACATGCTGCGACTGAACGTCGCGGTGCCGCCGACGAAGAGCCCCAAGCCTCTTGGCTTCCTGGAAGGCGACCTGGCGGGATACCCCAACGGACGGCGCATCACCGACGACGTCACGAACATCTCGCTCAAAGCCGTCGCCGGTGCCACCTACCCGCTCGTGAACAAAAGCTTTGTTCCCGACGAAGCGGTTGCCGCCATCGAACAGGGCATCACCCCGCTACCGACCCGCACCCAGGGAACCTTCCCCTACGCTGGCACGCCGCACGGCGGCTTCCAGTTCCCGAGCGACACGGAATAGAGAAGGAGCATTTGAGCGATGCACGACCATGGCCACAGCCACACCCACGCGGACAGCCATGACCACGGGTCCGGCGGAGAGAACCACGCCGCCCGGCGCCACCCCGAGCACGTCGTGCTCGACATCGGGGACGACCTGGGAGCGCTGATCCTCCACGCCGATCTCGACATGGTCGGAGTCGAGGTGGAGATCAGCGTCACCGGGCGCGATCACGAGCGCAGCCACAAGGATGTGCTCGAGCGCGAGATCAACGGACGCCCGGCCTACACGGCGGTCTTCGACAAAGTCCTCGAGGGCACCTACACCCTCTGGGTGGACGATGTTGCGCGAGAGCGCGATGTCGTCATCACCGGTGGCGCGATCTCAGAACTCGACTGGTCCACGAGGTCGCTCGCACGACTGTGATCATCGGTTGGCCTCGCCGCACGTCGCTACATTCCTGAGGTTCCCGCGTCAGAGGCGCACCGTTGTGCCGCACGCGCTCAAGCAAGATCACACGCACCACGATGACCACCGGCATGCCCACAGCAGCGGGCACGGCCACTCCCATGCGCTGGTCGATGACAGCATCAAGCGCTCCCGCGAGGGCATTCGCGCGGTGTCGCTATCGCTGGCCGTGCTCGGGCTGACCGCGATCGCCCAGACGGCGATGTTCCTCGCCAGCGGCAGTATCGCGCTGCTCGCCGATCTGATCCACAACTTCGGCGATGCGCTGACAGCCGTACCACTGGCCATCGCCTTCGCGCTGCGCGCAGAGGTCGCAGAGCGCCGCGCCGGACTCGCCGTCGTGGCGGCGATCTTCATCAGCGCGTGCGTCGCCGGCACCGAGGCTGTGCGACGTCTGATTCACCCCGTCGCTCCGGATCATCTCGTCGTGCTCGCGCTCGCCGGCGCGATCGGGTATGGCGGCAATCGGCTCGCGGCGCGCATACGGCTGCGCGCCGGCCGTCGCTTGGACAGCGCCGCGCTGATCGCCGACGGGCACCACGCGCGGGCCGACGCCTACGTGAGCCTCGCGGTGATCGTCTCAGCGATCGTCGTCGCGCTGGGTGCGCCGCGCGCCGATCCGCTCATCGGCCTGGGGATCGCACTCGTGATCCTGCGCATCACGTGGCGCTCGTGGGCGACCGTGAGCGGCCACCACGTCCGCGACTGAGCGGCCATACGGTCCACGAGGGGCCGGGGCGCCGACCACGGGAACGAGCGACTGGACGTCAGGGGCCGTCGGCGGCGACGCCGCGGTCCCTCAGGCGCGCCCCCCACCTCTCTTCGACGTGCGCGAAGCGCCAGAAGGCGACCGCGCCGGCCCAGCAGAGGACGAACATGCCGACGATGACAAAGCCGGCCTTGTTGATGTTGAAGTTCGCCACATACCGCCAGAAGCCGCTGTGCAACCCACCGAGCTCCGTCGGCAGCAGGCCGAGCACCTCGACGGTGCCGATGAAAAAGCAGATCGCCACCGACAGCCCGGTGATCGCGAGGTTGTAGTAGACCTTGCGAACAGGGTTGAAGAACGCCCATGAGTACGCGAAGTTCATGAAGATGCCGTCGATCGTGTCCATCAGCGTCATGCCCGCGGTGAAGAGGATCGGCAGGCACATGATCGAGTAGAAGGGAATGTGGCGAGACGCCAGTAGCGCGGTCGTCGCCAGCAGCGCCACCTCGGTAGCGGTGTCGAATCCCAGGCCGAACACCACGCCGACTGGGTAGATGTGCCACTCCTTGTTGATCGTGCGCATCCAGCGGCCGAAGAAGCGCGACATCAGGCCGCGGTTGTTGAGCTGGCGCTCGAGCTCGGCCTCGTCGAAGTATCCGTGGCGCATCGAGCGAAACATGCGAACGATTCCAGCGAGGATCACGATGTTCAGCAGTGCGATCAGGTAGAGGAAGATCGCCGAGACGATCGTTCCGAAGATGCCCCCGAACTGCTCGAACAACGAGTTGTTGTTGGAGACGGCGCCATAGACGGCCTTCTCCGCGACGACGATGCCGACGCCGATCGCGACGACGACCGTCGAGTGGCCCAGCGAGAACCAGTAGCCGATGCTGAGTGGTCGCTTGCCTTCGCTCATCAGCTTTCGCGTCGTGTTGTCGATCGCCGAGATGTGGTCGGCATCGAACGCGTGGCGCAGTCCGAGCGAGTAGGCCAGGCCGGCGACGCCGATGCCAAGCCCTTTGAAGTGGGACGGCACGACGAAGGCGATGAATACGCCGAAGCCGATGACATGTAGGGCGGCGACGGTCGCAAACATGAGCCCAACGCGGCGTCGCTCGGCGGAGGTGAGCGACTTGAACACGGCAACGCTGTTGCCGAGGATTCCCAACCGGGTACCCCGTTTGGGGGTCATGGGCGCCCCATCGTGGAGCCGCGATACTCCTCCAGTAGCGCTTCGGCACAACTTGGGCACAGGCCGACGACTGGAAAGTGGATGAAGCTCGCGCGGTAGCCGAACTGGCGCTCGATCATCTCGCGTACCGCATCGAGCTCCTGGGGGACGACGGCGCGGTAGTCGGCGCAGCGCTCGCACGTCAGGTACTCGCGCACTCCGGCGACGGCCAGCGCGTGCAGGCCCGGTCCATGTCCGAGGTGTACGTGGCGTACGAGGCCGATGTCCTCGAAGGCTTGCAGGTTGCGGTACACCGAGGCGATGTCCGATGAGGGCACGCGGCCGCCGATCCCTTCGGAGATCTGCTCGGCGGACATCGGGCCGTCGGCCGCCAGCAGGGCCTCCACAACGAGGCGTCGCGCAGCCGACACGCGCAGGCCACGGTCGCGCATCAACGCGAGGGCGGACTCGAGGTCCTCGACCACGTCGTGCTCACAAGGGTCACCGGCGTCGACAGGCGTCATCGCGCTGCGGCGCTCGATCACATCGTCCCTCCCCCGCGTGCTCGTCACCCATCCTCCAGTCGCCGAGATCCTCGCAACAGCTTGTGATGTGCGTCTGATCCCCGGATACGCGCGGTCGGCGGTTTCGGATCACCCGGTACACACGGTCGTCACTTCGAAGCCGCCCGAGCCTCCTTTTGAAGATGGGGGCAGCGGCCGACGGTGATCCGTTCGGGGCCTCCGGGCGTAGTTGCAGTATCGGACGATGCCGTTGAGTCATGCAAATCACTAGCCCTGGGAGCTCTTTCAGATGATGGGTCTCGACAATCCAATCCACATAGCCTTCCTGCTCATCCTGTTGCTGCTCGTGTTCGGAGCCAAGCGCCTGCCCGAGATGGGCCGCTCGCTGGGCGCCGGCATGCGGGGCTTCAAGGACTCGATCAGCGGTGAGCACTTCGAGGCCGCGGCGCCGGCCCCGGCGCCCGCCGCGGTTGTGAGCGCGGGTAGCCCGGCGGCTGCGTCCGCCGTCGCCGCAGCCACGCCTGCCGCCACACCGGCGCCCGTCGCCGCGGGCGGGCCGGTTGCCGTGCCCGCCGCTGCGCCGCCGTCCTGGCAGGTCAGCGAGACCGTCCAGGAGCCTGGAGCTCCGACGGCCGCCTGAGATGGCGATCGCCGCCGCACGCATCGGTCACGAGGACCGACTGAACGTCGTCGGTCACCTCGAGGAGCTGCGCGCGCGGCTGATTGTCTCGCTGGCGGCGCTGGCGATCGCATTCGGCTTCTGCATGTGGCAGAACCACGCGCTGCTGAGGATAATCAACCGGCCCCTCGCACACCAGACCCAGAAACAGGTTCGAGCCGGCCACGGGCCGCTCGGTGCGACCTACACCGTCCAGCAGGGCGCACGGGTCGTCGCCACACAGCTACAGGTGGTCGTCGGCACGCTGGAGCGGCCGGGAAGCGGCGCTTCGGCGGCGACGCGCAACTCGCTCGCGGGGGTGGCCCCCGCACTGGACAAGGCGATCGCCGGCCTGTCGCGCCCGCCCGAAGGAGACAAGCCCGTGACACTCGGGATCGGCGAGCCGTTCTCGACCACGATCGGTGTTGCGCTGATCTTCGCTTTCATCCTCGCCCTGCCGGTCATCCTCCTTGAGCTGTATGCGTTTCTGATTCCGGCGTTCAACCCCGAGCAGCAGCGCACTGCCAACTCGCTCGTGCTCGCCATCCCGCTGCTGTTCGTCACGGGGGTGGCGTTCGGCTACTTCGTCGTGCTCCCAGCCGCTGTGCGGTTCTTCCAGAACTTCAACAGCGGTCAGTTCAACGTGCTCGTGCAGGCCAGCCAGTACTACCACTTCGTGGCCGTGATCCTGCTGGCGATGGGGCTCGTGTTCCAAGTGCCGGTAGCGATCCTGGCGGCCACGCGCTCCGGCGTAGTGACGCCCGGCCGGCTACGCAAGAACCGCCGTTACGCGATCCTTGCCTGCGGCGCGGTTGCCGCGTTCCTGCCCGGCGATGCGGTCACGCTGCTGCTGGAGACGGTCCCGCTGTACCTGCTCTTCGAGGCGAGCCTGCTGCTGGCGACGGTCACCGAACGTCGCCGGCGGCGTCGCCTACCCGCGGTCGGCGGATAGGGCAAACCACGCACTCACAGGGACCGGACGCCCCCTCGGTGGCTGTCAAATATGCCCGCCCAGGAGTCCACGTGAACGCCGCGAGGACGCTGACCGTCGCTCATCGCTTCACTCCCACCTCAGTCCCCTCGGTGTAGCGAATCGCCTCTCCTTCGACTGGACTCACCAGGAACTGCTCGCGCTCGCCGCGATCCCAGGCCTCGCGCAGCCCTGGTGCGCCCAGATCGAAGTCGGGGCGCAGGTTGCGCATGACCTCGCGCAGGTCGCAGTGCAGCTCTCCGACCGTCGGGCGCCCCCAGTACCAGTAACCGTTGTAGATCGCGCAGATCTCGAGCCCGGGGGCGAGCACGAACGTGTGCGGGACCATCGGGTCGTGGACGGGGTCCGTGTACTCGATGATGTCGAGATCGTTCCGCACTGTTCGCTCCGGGTCAGAGAGGAACGGGAACCGCGCGCCGACGCTATCGCGGAACTCATTGATCTCGAGCTGGTTGTCGGTCGAGATCAGGGCCATGCGCGTATACCCGACCAGAAAGTCGAGGTATGCACCGACCAGATAGTGAAGGAAACGGTGCTCCTTCGGGTCAAACCCACCGCGGGAGAGGTGGAGCACCATCGGGTTCGAGCCCTGCAGGTCCGACAGACGGCGCACGACGCCGTCCTGGTCGGGCAGTTCATAGTCGGGAAGGCGTGCCCCGACCTCAATGTCGCCGCGCATAGTGGACCTCCAATCGAATTCAGCTGAATTTCGTCACGGCCGCTCCCGCAGGATATGGCCGCCGAGCGCCCGCTGGCCATCAGCCCCCAAGTACCGCCGCGTGTCATGAACTCTCTCGAAGTTCGACCACGCTTACCTGACCCTGTCGGCCGACCACGCCGCCGATGTAGCCAAGATCCTTGGAGCCCGGACGGTGATCCCCCTGCATTTCGAGGGTTGGGCCCATTGCACCCAGGGAGCCGGCGAGCTCAAAGCAGCGTTCTCGGGCAACGGGATCGTCGATCGCCTGCTCGTGCTCGAGCGCGGTCAACGCGCCGAGGTCTGAAAGAGCTGCCGAGGCAGCTCAGTCGGCGCTGCTTTCGAAATCCCACGAGGCGCCCACGTTGGCGGCGTCACCGGGCCCGCCGATCAGGCCGGTGAGACCGTTGGAGGACAGCGCGACGCTTTCGCCGAACGCTCCCGCGCCGCTCTCGTCGCTCGGCCGCAGCTTCGCCCCCAGCCTGCTCCATTTCGATTTCGATCGAGTGAAGGCCCACGCCGCGCCGACGCCTTCGTCGTCGTCCCAGCCGCCGACGAGAGCTGTGTTGCCGCTCCCCGACAGGGCGACGCTGTGACCGAACAGTCCATCGCCGCTCTCGCCGGCCCCGCTGAGCTTCGATCCCTGCTGCGTCCAGGTCGAACCCGAGCGGGTGAACACCCACGCCGCGCCCGTGGAGCCCTTGTCGCCGGGGCCGCCGATCAGCGCTGTGCTGCCTTTGGTCGACAACGCTACGCCGTCACCGAAGCCGCCTTTTCCGACCTCGCCCGTGGCGGTCAGCTTCGGCCCCTGCTGCGTCCAGGTGGAGCCCGAGCCGGTGAACACCCACGCCGCACCGGTGTCGTCATTGTCGCCGGGGCCGCCGACCAGGACGGTGCCGCCGTTGGCGGATACCGCGACGGCTTCACCGAATTCACTGTGCCCGGCTTCGCCGGTGGCGGTGATCTTGGCCCGCTGGGTCCAGGTCGAGCCGCTGCGCGTGAACACCCACGTGGATCCGGCGGGCGCTTCGTGGCCGGGCGCACCGACCAACGCGATGTCGCCGCTGCTGGCCAGGGCAACACTCGATCCGAAGTCGATGAACCCGTTCAGTCCGCTCGCGAGGAGCTTGGCGCCCTGCTGTTTCCAGCTCGTCCCCTTACGCGTGAACACCCACGCTGCGCCGACACCATCCCCGTTGTAGGGGCCGCCGACCAGGGCCGTGCTTCCGTTCGCGGACAGCGCCACACCGCTACCGAAGCCGCTGGGTCCCGTTTCGGTGCTGCCGGTGAGCTTGGCCTGCTGGCTCCAGGTCGAGCCGGAGCGTGTGAACACCCAGGCGGCGCCGTGCCCTTCGTTGTCGTCGGATCCCCCGATCAGCGCGGTGGTGCCGCTCGCCGAGATCGCGGCGCTGGTGCCGAAGCGGCTGTTGCCGGTCCCCGTCTCGCCGCTGCCCGTGAGCTTGGCTCCCTGCTGGGTCCAGGTCGATTCCGTGCGTGCGAACGCCCAGGCCGCCCCCTCGAAGTGGTTGTCGTAGGAGCCGCCGACCAGCGCGGTGTTGCCGTCGCCGGACAGGGCAACGCTCTCACCGAAGTCGCCACCCCCGACCTCGCCCGCGCCGGTGAGCTTGGGTCCCTGCTGGCTCCAGGTGGTTTCGGCGCGGCTGAACACCCAGGCGGCACCGACGAAGCTGCCTTCGTACGGGCCGCCGATCAGCGCGGTTTCACCATCCGAGGAGATCGCGACGCTCCAGCCGAACTGCTGCGCGGGGTTGGTGTCGCTGCCAGTCAGCTTGCTCCCCTGCTGGCTCCAGCTCGAACCCGAGCGAGTGAAGACCCACGCCGCACCGGTGTCGCTGCTGTCGTCGGGGCCGCCGATCAGGGCCGAGTCGCCGTCGCTCGAGATGGAGACGCTCCAGCCGAGCAGAGCGCCGCCCGTCTCGCCTTCCCCGACGAGCTTCGCCTGCTGCGTCCAGCTCGCCCCGGTGAGCGTGAAGACCCAGGCCGCGCCGATGCCGTCGACGTCGCCTTCAACGTTGCCAGGGCCGCCGATCAGCGCCGTGAGGCCATCTTCGGAGAGAGACACGCTGAGCCCGAACTGCGCCTTCCCGCTCTCGCCGCTCGCGACGAGCTTGGGTCCCTGCTGGGTCCAGGTGGATCCCGTGCGTTTGAACACCCATGCCGCGCCTGTCAGGTTGTGGTCGCCGGATCCGCCGATCAAGGCGGTGTCGCCGTCCCCCGAAAGCGACACGCTGGCACCGAACTGGCCGTAGGATTCGACCTGTTCGGCTCCGGTGAGCTTGGATCCCTGCTGGGTCCAGGTGGACCCCGACCGCGTGAACACCCATGCCGAGCCGAGCCCTTCGTCGGGGCTTCCGATCAGCGCCGTGGTGCCGTCCGTCGACAGCGCGACGGCCCCGCCGAATCCGCCGCTCCCGCTCTCCCCGCTCGCGCGCAGCTCGGGTCCCTGCTGGGTCCAGGTGGTACCCGAACGCGTGAACACCCAGGCAGCGCCTACGCCTTCGGCGTCTTCGGGACCACCGATGAGGGCAGTATTGCCATCGCCGGATAGCGCGACACCGAAGCCGAACGAACCGCCGCGGGTGCTCTCGTCGTCGGGTACCAGCTTGGCGCCCTGCTGGATGAACGGGTCGACCCGCAGCGGGTAGCGCGCGCCGCGATCGTCGATGCCCAGCTCGAGCCTGTCGCCGGCGAGGGAAAGCTGAACGGGAAGCGTTCGGCCAGTGGCGTCCACGGCGCTGAGGTTGCCGTAGCGAAGCGCGACGCCGCCGCTCGCCGTCTCGAACAGCACCTGCGAGCCGGACCGGCGCGGTGACAGCGATCCTCGGACACCCAACGCGATCGTCAGCCGACCCACACCGGCGGGGCGGCGATAGAGGGTGAAGCCCTGCTCGAGACCATAGGGCCCGTTGCGGTACCACTCGAGCACCGGACCACGCCGGTAGAGGACCGAGTTGCGGCTCGCGTGCGGAGCGGCGGCGGCGACGGCGCCGACGTGCCGTCCATGGCCCACGCCGACCAGGTCGAGCTCGATCAGCCCGGCGCCGGCGCGCACGCTTATCCCGGAGCCGGCGAATGTCGTGGCTAGACCCCCACCCGAGGCGCTGAGAAGGCCGCCGTGGCGCTCGACCCACAAGCCGCCATCGGAGCTTCCGATCACCTCCGAGGCGAGCGTCCGCAACGATGGCGGCGGGGCGGCCTTGGATGACCCTCTCGGAGCCCCCTCTGCTCGCGACGACGCGGCGGAGAGCCTTGTGCCAGACCCACTGACGAGCTCGCCGAGCAGGAGCGCCGCCACGAGCAGACAGGCGATGGCCAGCGCGGCCGACGCCCACCCGATGGCCGCACTGGGCCTCGGCGCGCCGATGCCGGCGGCGCCGTCGTCAACGATGAGTCCGAGTCGGGTTTTCGGCACCCAATGGGAACGGTACTCCGTTATCTGGGTGCTGGATGTGAGCAGTCCCCTGGCTTTGCCGGGGAGCTGCAGGACTCAGCTGGCCCCTCAAGACCCGCGGAGGTGCAGGGCGGTGCAGCGGTGCAGACGGCTTTGCAGGTGTTTTCTGCAGATCCCGTGACCGGCGAGTCGACCGGCGCTACCGGGCCGCCATGGCCGAACCGGGCGACGATCCGGTCCGTTCAGCATTCACCGTGCCGCTGTTCGCCGGCTACATGCGCGAGCAGCATCCGTTCGACGCCTTCAACGACTCGTAGCCCAACGTCCACCTCTGTTTGCGTTTGTTTGGAAAGGCAAACAAATTCAGAGGAGGGGACGAGACCCACAAGCGAGGCGTCGACCCGGGGGCACAAATGTCACCGGAGTGTCACCGGCCTCCGAATCGGCCCGCAGGAGCCCCGAAAACAACGCGACCTGCTTGGGCCACAAAGCTTGCGACTGTCAGGCGTTCGCCACGGCGCATCCGCGTCAGGAGGCGGTGGTGCCAAGGTCGTCCGTTCGTCCGGCTTCCAGGCGGGACCACTGGGCGGTAGGACGTCCGTTGGTACGTAGATGCGACATCACGGGGGACTGTGGCCAGCCGGCGGGCGAGTCCTCCCAGGTCTCCTGTCGCCCGTAGACGGTTAGGTCGAGCAGTCCGTAGCTGTAGTCCATCGCCTCGACGCCGCGGAGGGTGGTCCAGTAGGTCTCGAAGACTCTGTCGCCGTCGCGCAGATAGCACACCACGTGCATTTTGCCGAGGCGGCGTCCGACCAGCAGAGCGTCGAGGGACTCTTCGGCCGAATACCAGGGCATCTCCCAGCCCATGAAGTCGCGGTAGCGGATGCTCTCCTCGTATGGCCCCTGGCAGAACGTGGCGTAGGTGACGTCGCGCGAGTGCAGGTAGGAGAGCTCCCCGACCTGGGTCGTGTAGTGCGTGCACCCCTCGCACTGCTCGGCAGCCGGATGGCCGGTCCACCACATGAAGTAGTAGGCGATGAGCTGCCGGCGCCCCTCAAACACGTCCAATAACGTCACTGGGCCGCGCGGACCGATCAGCAGCAGGCTCGGGTCCATCTCGACCATCGGGAGCCGGCGACGTGCCGCGGCGATCGCGTCGCCCTCGCGAGTGTGTGCCTTCTCGCGGACGCGGAGGGGATCGAGCTCGGCTTGAAACGTGTCCCGGTCGACCACGACGGGACCCTCCACTGGGTCGGTTACATCGGCTTCTGTCGGCCTGAGGTTGTTCGGTTCGTCGTTCATTGCACCTCGATTTGCTCGTTGATAGTCCGTGAGAGGTTGGTGGTCAGTTGGTCTGGGGCTCTGATTGGGCCTCGACGGCCGTGCTGGCCCGCGACCGTGGGACCGGCCGCGGGCAAGCTCTGTGGCGGGCGCTCAGGCAGCGATGGGCTCGGCCGGAACAAGCGCGGCGTTCTGGCGCTCGAGTTCCTTGGCAGCGCCCACGCGCCAGCTCTCGGCCTGCATCTCCGAGAACGGATCGGGGAAGATCTCCTCATCCTCATTCTCCACGCCGTCGAAGATGGCGTGGGCGACCGACTCTGGCGGGGTCTTCGGGATCGGGAGGTCCCGGATCATGTCGGTGTCGATCGGACCGGGCAGGACCGCATGAACCTTCACGCCCTGGCCGGCCAGGAGCGCGCGCAGCGACTGCGTCACGGAGAACGCTGCCGCCTTCGAGGCCGAATAGGCGGGAAGGATGGGCACCGCGGCGAACGCGCCGATCGAGACGACGTTGACGATCCGTCCCCTGCTCTCGGTCAGCGACGGCAGCAGCGCCTGGGTCACCATCAACGGGCCGTAGACGTTGACGTCGAAGTGCTGCTCAAACGCTGCCCGGCTGTTCAGGTCATCGGGCAGCGACAGTCCAGCGTTGTTGATCAGGATGTCGAGCGATTCGACGCTCTCGACAGCCTGCTGGATCTGCCCCCAGTCGGTCACGTCCATGATCACGGGCGTTACCCGATCATCCGGGTGGGCGAACGGCTGGCGCGACGTGGCATACACGCGCTGCGCACCCCGTGTCAGCGCCTCCTCGACGAGCGCCTGGCCAAGCCCACGGTTGGCGCCGGTCACCAGAATTGTCTTGTCGGTGAATGTCATGTGTTGCTCCTTGGATCTCGTGTCCTTGACGATCTGGATCGCCCTTTTGAGAACAGAGATACGAGCGGACACGCGAATCCATCGCTCCTCGCCAAACTTGGCATCTCCGAGCCGCGCGCGGGCTGCTACCGGATGCTCGGCTCGGTCCACGGCGCCGACGACGACGGGCTCGGTCGGTCGACCGATGGATTCCCGCGCCCCTCCGTATCAGTACTCAATGGAAGGCCAATGAAAGACAGACACGATCATCAAACGCGTGGGCTCGTTCATCTCGAGTTGCACACGCATGATCTTGCAAGCGCGAGCACGTTCTATCGCCAGTTGCTCGGCTGGCGGACAGAGCGCCTGGACTGTCGGTCTGGCAGCTACCACGGCCTGGCCCTTGGCGGCACAGTGGATGGCGGGATCGTCGAGTGCGGCGCGCGGCGGCCGATCTGGCTTCCGTACGCGGAGGTCAAGGAGATCGAGGCGATGACCGAGCGCGGGCGGGCGCTGGGAGCGGCGGTGTTGCTCGAGCCACGCGAGGGGCCGGCGGGATGGCGCAGCGTGCTGGCCAGCAGCGACGGTGGCGAGATCGCGCTGTGGCAGCCGAAGGGTACGCTCGAGCGAGGGATCGGATGACCGACTCGCAGCTGATCGAGGCAGCCATCGGCGGTGACCAGGCCGCGTTCGCCGAGCTGGTGGGGCCGCACCGGAGGCCCCTCCACGCGCATTGCTATCGGATGCTCGGCTCTCTGCAGGATGCCGAGGATGCAGTACAGGAGACCCTGCTGCGTGCGTGGCGGAGTCTGTCGTCGTTTCAGGGGCGAAGCTCGCTGCGAAGCTGGCTGTATTCGATCGCCACGAACGTCTGCCTGCGGGCGATCGAGCGCAGACCTTCGCGGGTGCTGCCGATCGACTACGGCCCGCCCGCGGATCCGCACCAGCCGATCCAAGCGCCGCTGTTCGAGGCCGTGTGGATGGACCCATATCCAGACGAGCAGCTCGGCCTCGATGACGGCCCCGCCGGACCGGAGGCCCGTTACGAGCAGCGCGAGAGCATCGAGCTCGCGTTCATCGCCGCGCTCCAGCTTCTACCGGCTCGACAGCGGGCGGTGCTGATCCTCCGCGACGTGCTCGGCTTCACTGGGGCGGAGGTCGCAGAGGCGCTCAACGCCACACCGGCCTCGGTCTACAGCGCCCTGCAGCGGGCGCACGCGACGTTGGACGAGCGACGGCCGGAGCGCAGCCAGCAGGCGACGCTTCGCTCGCTGGGCGATGAGCAGCTGAAAGCGATCGTCGCACGCTATGTCGAAGCCTGGGCGAGCAACGACGTGGACACGATCGTCGGGATGCTCACCGACACCGCGACGCTCGCGATGCCCCCGATCCCGAGCTGGTATCACGGGCGCGAAGCGATCGAGAGGGTGCTGCGCAGCGCGGTGTTCGACGGCGCTCGGAGTTGGCGCATGCTGCCCACCGCCGCCAACGGTCAGCTGGCGGTCGGCACCTACGAGCTCGACAGCTCCGGCGTCTTCGCCCCGCACGGCGTGACCGTCCTGACCCTCGAGGCTGGGCGAATCGACGAGATCATCCATTTCCGCACGCCATCGATGATCGAGTCGTTCGGGCTGCCTCCCCACGCATGACCTCGCGGCCGGATATCCCGCCGTGGCTGCCGGGTCCGCCTCATCCAGCCCTATAAGGTCTCCGTCACGAGCGCTACGAGGCCGGCGAGGCGCCGGCTGGCCCAACTGCAACCCGAGGGCGAAATGGCTTCGATTCGCAAGGAGATCGTGATCGACGCGAGTCCGCAGCGCGTCTGGGACGCGCTGCGTGACTGGGGAGGGCTGCATGTGCGGCTGGTACCCGGTTTCGCGACCGATGCCCGACTCGACGGCGAGGACCGGATCGTCACGTTCTTCAACGGCAGCGTGCTGCGCGAGCGATTGGTTGACCTCGACGATGACGCACGCCGGCTCGTGTGGTCGGTCGTCGACCCGCCATACACCCATCACAACGCGTCGGCTCAGGTGCTCGCGGACGGAGCGGACCGCAGCGTGTTCGTGTGGGTCGCCGATTTTCTCCCGAACGAGCTCGCCGGTCGCGCCGCACCTCTGATGGAGCAGGCGTTGAGCGTCATCAAGCGCACCCTCGAGCCCGAGCGACGGGGCCCTTAGCCAACCTCGGAGCGTGCTCGGCCCGTTGAAGCCGGCGCCGCTCGCGGGCAGGGCGGCTGTGCGCGAGCGGTTCGGGCTTCCCGCGCGCGTAGCGCCGGACGGTGTCGCCTCCAAGCACTCGGCGTGTCCGAGCATACGCCCACATGTCGCTTCGATTGCCCGCCCTGAGGCTGTCGCTCAATCAGACACGAGGCGAGCCGAGCATTGCTTCGGCGACTTCAGCGTCCCGTCGATACGCGCGTCGCGAGGATCGGGAGATGCCAGGGTGCTAGTCCTTTATCAGCAGACCGCTTACACCAAGGGACGAATCTCGGGTTTAACCGGAACTGTAATCACCGTCGGCAAGTCGGCTCCCAGTGCGGCCAAGAAAGCCTCCCTGACTTCTGCCTTTGATTTCGCCATGACCGCCTGACAACCGAAACCTCTTGCGATGCTTGGAATATCAAGACCAGGAAGGTCGAGACCCGGTGCGTTCGGCGCCTCCTCAAGGACAGCGAAGTCCTTCAAGACTCCGTACTCGCCGTTGCGAACAACAACGAACACCACCGGCAGCTTTTGCTGTGCGGCGGTATAGAGGCACTGAATCGAATATTGAAACGCACCGTCGCCGATTACAGCAACCACCGGTCGCTTGACTCCCTGGGTCCTGACAGCCAAGGCGACACCTACGGCAGCGGGAGCTCCCCAACCGAGGCCGCCGCTGGCGAACGAATAATATGACCCAGGCGCAGTAATCCACCAGGTGCTGAGCAGCTCGGTCACATTCGACGTTGACTCAGACACGAGAATCGTATCGGCCGGCCGAGACTCAGCGAGGGTAGAGAATGCCTCATTTGCATACAAAACATCTCCATCGCTGGAAGCCTTAAGCGGGGGATGGCGCAATCTCGGCCATTCCCGCTTGGCGTTCTCCGGAACCAAATCGATCAACGTCTCAAGGGTCAACTGCGGATCGCCAAGTATGCTGTCGCCTACAAATGCCGTTCCCGTCTCGTTCGGATCCGAGGTGATTTGAAGCAACTCAGTTCCATCTGGCAGATACGACCCAGCAACGTAGGGGTAATAACGGAAGACCTGGGCTCCAACGACTATCGCCAGGTCGAATCCGCGCAGGCGCTCGCACAGCGGGCCGATCGCTGCCGGAAGACTTCCTTGCCACTGCTGGTGGTTAACCGGAAACGAGATTCTCTCAGTAAATGGTGACAGCCATACAGGGGCCTGTAGTTTCTCGGCAAACCTTACGCCAACGTCCCATCCACCCGCCTTCTCGAGGCCTGGTCCGTAGATCAGCACCGGATGGCGAGCAGCGCTGATCTTGTCGGCGAATCTCTTTACTCGCTCGGGATCTGGAGCGACTCGAGTGCTGACATTCCTCACAACGGGGCTGCCCAAAGCAGGCTTGTCCCAATCGTCCAACGGAACCGACAGAAATACGGGGCCGGCTGGAGGCTGAAGCGCAACCGCGTAGGCTCTCATGATAGCGGCCGGCACGTCCTCGGCTCGCACGGGTTCATAGGACCACTTCACCCAAGGTTCAGGGAGCGTTGTTGCCTCTACGTTGGTCAGGTATACATCGCCTACCAGCATCTCCCGGGTCTGCTGGCCACCCAGGATGATGAGCGGGCTCTTGTTCATGTAAGCCCCACCGATGTTGCCCATACCATTGCCAATACCGGCAAAGGTATGCAGATTCACCAAAGTTGGCTTTCCCGTTGCCTGGGCGTATGCATCAGCCATCGCGACAGCTGAAGCCTCTTGCAAGGCCAATACATATTGGAAATCGGTCGGAAAATTCTTGAGGAAGGGCAGCTCGGTCGAGCCAAGGTTTCCAAATATCGTGGTCAAGCCGAGTCGCCTCAGGAGTTCGTATGTGGCCTCTTGGACGCTCACAAAAGGGTCTTTGCCATTCGCGGCATTCAGCATCGCGCTCGCCGCCTTCTCGGGCTGCGGTCGCGTCGGAGCTAGGGTGGCGTTCTCATCGGTTGTCATTGCGTTCCTCCCTTGCATCGAGGTCCGTTGGTACCTGGCCGCGGTGGCCCGGGTGACGGCCACCGAGTTCTTGTCCTGTGCCGCGGCCGGGTTGATGATGTCCAGCGTGGGCGGCACGGTTGCTCTTCTTGACGGTCATGGACCTGCGCGCGGCCTCCCACCGGACGGAATGGGTCGTCGTCGCAAAAGTCACGGGGCGACGATCACCGGGACCGCCCAAACGGCACGCACCTTCGGCAGGTTCCTGGCCCACATCTGACACGGCGCATGCGGCTCGCCATCGATAGACGGTTCGCTCGCCCGGCGATCCGGGCTAGGCGTCGCGTGGAAGGCGGTCGTGTCTCGCTATCCGCGCGCACGTCACACCGGGGTTCGTGCACCGCCAAAGCGCGTGCTCTTCGGAAGCCCGAATTGCCGCATGGAGCCCTAGGTCGTCAAAGAGAACGATGGATACGCTGCAGACAACTGCCTCGCGCCTCCCAACTACCCGTTCGGAGCGTTTAGAATCGCGCGGTGCCAAATCGGACGGTGCCGCGGCGCTTCCTAGCTTGGTCAGGCGCCTCGGCGGTGATGGCTATCACCGCGACCCTGGTGATCCTCGATATCACCGTCAGCTCGGTTCGCGCGCTCGCGTAAGCATTGCGCTTGCGGCGCTGGTGGTCAGACCGGTCGCTAGGCGATCCTTGCGAGCGCCGGGTTGGCGGCCGGGCGGTCCGGCGCCACGCAGACCATCCCCTCGCTGAACCCGGCCGAGCCGATCCCGAAAGCGGCGTTGAACCGGTCGACGTTGACGAGCGTCAGCAGTGCCGTGATCTCGACGAGCTGCTCATGGTTGAAGTGCTCCTTCAACCGGGCGAACAGAACGTCCGTGACCTCGACCGGCGTCCGCATCACGGCGACCGCGTAGTCGAGCGCCAGCTTCTCGCGTTCGCTGAACAGGTCGCTATGCCGGTAGCGCGGGAGCGCGAGCAACTCCTCGTCGGACAGGCCGTGGTTGCGGCAGATTTGCGAGCCCAGGTCGACGCAGAACTCGCATCCAATCATCTGCGCGCCCTTCAGCTCGACGAGATGCTTCAGCCGCTCATCGACCGACTTCCCCTTGCGCACCGCTTGGTTGAACCTCCCCATCCCCATCATCATCTTCGGCTGGTAGGCCCAGATCTCCATCGACTCCAGGCCACTGCCGAGCTGCGGCTCGCGGCCGGTCAGCTTCTTGATCATCCTCGGTCCAAGCCTGTAGACGAGCCGGACGATCGGGCCGGCGTTGCTCTTCGATACTCCCTGGATGCGTGCCATCGGACACCTCTCTGTCACATAAGTTGGCGGTCGGGGGTCTATCCGATATGACCCGCGAGACCGGGAAGGTGTGACAGCGATGGACGAACTGGAGCTGGCCGACAGGTTCGACCGCCAGCGAGGGCACCTTCGTGCGGTCGCCTACCGGATCCTCGGCTCGGTCAGCGAGGCCGACGACGCCGTACAGGAAGCGTGGCTGCGGCTGCAGCGCACCGGTGCCGAGCAGATCGACAGCCTCGAGCGATGGCTGACGACGGTCGTCGCGCGCATCTGCTTGAACATGCTGCGCTCCCGTCGCACTCGCGGCGAGCAGCCGCTCGACGGTTTCCTGCCGGAGCCGATCATCGACGACCCGGCGGTGGGGACCGACCCCGAGCACCAAGCGCTGCTCGCGGAGGCGCTCGGGATCGCGCTGCAGGTCGTGCTCGACGCCCTCACCCCGGCCGAACGGCTCGCGTTCGTGCTGCACGACATGTTCGCGGTCCCGTTTGATGAGATCGCGGCGATGGTCGACCGCTCACCACAAGCGACCCGCCAGCTCGCCAGCCGTGCCCGCCGCCGGGTTCGCGACACGGCGCCCGCGCCGGACCCCGACCTGGCCCGCCAGCAGGCCGTCGTCGACGCCTACTTCGCCGCCGCCCAGGAGGGCGACCTGCAGGCGCTCGTGGCGGTGCTCGACCCGGACGTCATCCTCCGCGCTCACCGTCGCGACGGCGACCCGCTCGTGCTGCACGGCGCCTCGCAGGTCGCCCGCGGGGCGATCGGAGCCCGGCGTTTTGCGCCGTACGTTCGTCCGGCGTTGGTCAACGGCGCCGCCGGCGCAGTCGCCTTCGACGGCGACTCGCCGTTCGCGGTGCTCGCCTTCACAGTGCTCGGCGACCGCGCGGTGGCTATCGACGTGTTCAACGACCCCGAGCTGGTCGCCAAGCTCGACATCGGCGGCATCGCCGCCTACTGATGGCGCCGATCACCACGAGCACCGAGATCGGGCGGCCGAGAGAGAAGGTCTTCGCTTACGTGACAGATCCGAGCACCATGCCTGAATGGCGGCATATCCCAGCCCTAGCCGCTGCCCTGCGGGCCGTCGGCGTGCGCGTCGCATTCGCGACAGAAGCACTTCTCGAAGCCCCCGAACTTGCTGCTGATCATCGTGTTGACGGTCTCCTTTATGACGCTTCACCTCGGCGCCTGAGGGCTGGTCTTCCTCGCCGGCGCCTCGGGGCGCGTTCGGTGCGCTGGCCGAGTGAGCTCCCAACGTCGACGCATCCTCCGTCGTCGCGGACGCCGGCCCGAGGGGGCGTCGGCCCAGAGGAGGCGTGGGCGAGGTCGAGGGGCGAGGTCAGGAGTTCGTCAACGACTTGAACTCTTCGAGGCGGCTCTCGATGAGTGCCGCCCGCTCGGCGGCGTCGTTGCCGTCCAGCACGACCTTGTCACGTGTGTCGGCACGGAGGTAGATCCCGGAGGTTCGTGCATAGAGGGGGTCGGGCCCGTCGGAGCGCGTCGTCCAGTAGCCGCGGGCGCGATCGACGCTCTCGAGCTTGATCTCACATGTCCCCTCGAGTTGGGGAGCGTTTGGAAGATGGGGAAGTTCGCCATTCCAGAAGTAGAAGATGCTCGCCGAATCGACTCGTTCCTTCGACGCCTCACTCCAGAAGCGCCCGGACAGCGTGCCGTCGGCCTGCCATGACCGTCCCACGACCTCGAGCTCGTCGGCGCGATCACGGCTGATCGTCAGGAACGTCACCGAAGACGGCTCGAGTTTTGTTCCGGCGGTGAGGGACGGTGCGTCCACCGGTGGCGTCGCAAATCCGTGCCACCAGTCACCCTCCAGGCGGCTGATCCGGCCTTCCGCGTCGATCGCTTTCCGTAGCTTGTGATTGATCTGGCGCACAACGGCCGGCGTGGTGTCGGGGTCATACCGGATCGAGGTCAGACCGAGCAGGTCGGTGGGGAGCTTGGTGCCGTGCGCGTGGAGGATGAACGTGCGTCGGATGCCGAGCGCACCCCCGAACAGGCCCGCCTCGAAGACGACGTTGTCGCGCGGCGAGGCCTCTCCTGAGGCTGCGTCAGGCGACGCTCCCTGCGTCGTCCAATCGTCCTGAGCGAAGACGAACGCGGCGAAATCGACCTCGCGCGTAAGCTCGACAAGCCGGTCGAGGGCAGAGACACCCGGGTTGAAGACCGTCGTCCACGGGTCGACATCGGCGATGTCCTGGAGCCCCCGGATGAGCCCCTCTAGCAGCTTCCCCTGTTGTGCGGACGACCCGAGGAAGATCCGCGGCTTCATCGGTCCGGCCTAGACAAGCTGGGTGGGGAGCCGCGGGAGGCCACGGTTAAGCTGAGCAGGCGATGACCGTCCCTCGCTGGGCCCCTAGCTTTGACCGCCGATCGTGCTAATGAGTTGGCGACGCGGCCGAGATCTCGGCGAGCGGCTCTCCGGCATCACGGTCCTGGGCCAGGTCTCCAAGCGAGAGAACGCCGACCAGCTCTCCGCCCCTGACCACAGGCAGTCGACGGATGCCGTTCTGGCCCATCGCCTGAGCCGCCACGTCCACGCTCTCTCCCGGCTCGAGCGTTCGCGGACCCGAGCTGCAGACGTCGCCGACCGTCGTGCCCTGAGGCTCGCGGCCCTCGGCGATCACCCGGACGACGATGTCACGGTCCGTGACGATGCCGGCCACCCGCCCGCCATCGGTCACGATCACGTTGCCGATATTGCCGTCGCGCATCTCGCGGGCGGCGTCGACGAGGCTGTCGCCGATCTCGACCGTGCGCGGGTCCCGGGTCATGATCTCCTCGACTGTACGGGCCATCTGGTCGCACCTCCTTCGGTTGCTGTCAATCATCCCCTACCCGTTTCTCCGCTTGCCAGTCGCGATCCCGCAACCCCGGTGCTGCATCGAGCAGATGAAATCCGGTGCTGCGGGTGGGGATCTGCGCGGGCGAACAAACGGCTGATACCGGTTCCGCCCAGCGGGCCGGCGGTCAGTTCAGCTGCGACGAGAACGCCTGGCCGGACTGTGTCCAGTAGAGATTAGACCCGGCGAGCGCGAGCGAGTTCGGTTCGATGGTCGGTCCGGTGGCCAGGACTCGAGTGCCGGTTCTGTCGAGCGCTCGCAGTTCGTACGTGGGAGCGCCGGCCGGTGCGACTGTCAAGCCTTCTTCTACCCACGCCACGGCGCCATCACTCTTGACGACGAACGACCCGGCACCCAGAGCGCTAGCCGATAGCGGTCCCCGCGCGGTGTGGCGGGCAGCCGTGATGTCGTGCAGAAGCCGGTCGTTCGCCAGATCGCGCACTACCAGCGAAAAGCCACGGATGACTTCCGTCGGGGTGTCTTCTTCGGTGACTTCCGAGATCGACGCGTCCGCGTAGGCAACTACCGGTCCCGCGAGCCGATACACATGAGAGCTGATGCAGAACCCAATCGAACTTGCGGTTCGCCGCCGTGCGTGGCTGCACAGCGTGGGACTCTTGAGGACGTACTTGTGGCGACGTCCGATCACGCACGCGCCGATGATGGGCGAGCCGTGGCCCGCCTGCACCAGGTAGACCTGCGCTTCTGTGTCTGCCGCCAATAGCCGGGCGTGCTTTGGTGCGCAGCCGAAGGGGCTCCCGGCGGACGCCTTCGCGCCGCCAGCCGCCTCGAGGGTCGCGATGCAGGCGAGGATGGCCAGGATCACGCTTCCTCGGATCACGTGCCGATCATCGGCGTCACCGCGCGCTTACCTGAGCACCCGAAGTGCTCGGAGTCCTTCGCAACGGTCGTGGAGGCGGCCGAGGAGCGCGGTGGTAAGCCTCGGAGCAGGTCGCTGCTTGCTACGGCCAAGCACCTGGACCCGCCCCACCTCCTCGTTGTCGATCTGCCGGACGGCATACCGTCTGAGCCACCAATCGGCGAGGAGTAGCACCCGCTTTGGGTGTGCCGAACCCAGTGGGGTCATCAGCGGCACCGTGTCGCTCGACAGGGCGGCCGGCGTCAGGGCATAGTGGAAAGCACGCCGAGCGAAGAGAAGCGTTCGTAGCGGTATTGACCATTAGGCGAGGACCCGCAAAGCTACCCCCACGAGATGCCCATGCTCGACAGTCCCACCGGGATCGTCCCGGTCAAAGGCTCCATTGTTTCCGGGGTTTCCTTCTACTCCTACAGGGTTGAAATCAGCATCGAAGGCGACAGTGGGGACCTGCTTTTGGCGATAGCTGGACCGTTCGTGCTGGTTGGCCCTGACGGCGCTCGTGCCGTCCTAGATACAGAGGGTGACTGGACGAGGCTCGCGGCTCTCCTCGCGCTGAAGTTTGCAGAGCTTGTCGAGCTAAGGATCGACGCGCAGTCGAACTTGCGGCTCGCGGCGAGGGAAGGCTGGGCGATAGAGATCCAGGCCGACGGCCACCACGAGAACTGGGAACTCTCCGGGCATGGCCGCAAATGGATTTGCAGGGCTGGAAGAGGCGAGCCATCCTACTGGCCGCCAAATGCAAAGACAGCGACCGTTAGAATGCGCGACCGCAGTAGAACAGGGGACACACCGCCCACCCCATAACCATCGCGGTCGACCCGACGCGAGTGTGCTTTCGGCCAAGAGCGAGCGTCTCAGCGGGAGTCGCTCAGGCCGCTGGCTTGGACGAGCTACGAGCGCCTCGCCGGACGGTTGGCTGACGGCTGTTCTCTCGGCGGAGCGGTAGCGACGGCGCTGGCGCCGCGCTTTCGTCAGGGAGCGTGCTTGAGCTGGTAGCGGCCCGGTCCGACGCGCTGGAAGTCGGGTCGGGGGCCACTGGCGCCGGTCGAGAGGCAGCTAGGCTACGCTGATCGGCGCCGGACGTCCGAGGTAGAACCCCTGAGCGAAGTCGACGCCGTAATCCCCGAGAAGGGCGAGCGTCTCGGCGTCCTCTACTCCCTCGGCGATCGTCTTATAGCCAAAGCCGTCGGCCAGACCCACGATTGCCTTGACCAGATTCTGGTTGGCCCGATTGGAGGCTAGGTCCCGCACGAAGTCGATGTCGATCTTCAAATACGTGACGGGCACCGTCTTCAGGTAGGTGAAGCTGCCAAACCCTGTCCCGAAGTCATCGAGTGCGAGCTGACAGCCGATCTCGGCCAGCCCGTGCGCGAACGCCGTGCCTGCCTCGACGTCCTCCATCAGCGCGGTCTCTGTGATCTCGAAAATGAGATTTGCCGGATCAGCGCCAGCAGCGCGAAGTTGTCGGTCGATCAAAGGCAGTAGATCGAGGCTGCTGATCGACGCTGCCGATAGGTTCGCCTCAACGCGCAGGCCGCCGCCAGCCAAACGGACCGCCTCGCCGATTACCCAGCGATCGATCTCGCCAATTTGCCCGTACTTCTCAGCCACTGGCAGGAAACTTCCGGGCGCGATGATCTCGCCGTTCTGTCCGCGCATCCGCAGCAGCAGCTCTTGGCTGGGCTGGCCACCTGCGAGGGGGACGATCGGCTGTGAATAGAGGACAAACCGGTCCTGGTCGAGCGCGTCCTGGATGCGACCAACCCACGCGAGCGTGTCCAGCTCGCGTTTGGCTCGGTCCACCTCGGCGTGCTCGACGCTGGTGTCGCGAAAGACGACAACGACTCCACGAACGTGCATCCCGCTCATCAGAGGCGCTGCCGAGTAGGCGACGGGAAAGATCGTGCCGTCTTTGCGGGTAAACGCGTCGTGCATAATGCGCACGGACCGGCCTTGCACCCTGACCTTCAACAACTCGCATTCATCGTCCGCGTATGGCGATCCGTCCGCATGCTGGAAATGGATGGCAGCGTGCATCGGCTTTCCACGGAGTTCTTCCTCGCTCCAGCCGAGGAGCTTTGAAGCTGCCGAGTTCATAAATGTCATGCGGCCTTGGTCATCGAGCGCGTAGAGCCCCTCCACCATGGTGTCCATCACGGCGGCGCGAAAGTGCTCCGCTTCCTGGCGTTCAGTTATGTCGGTCACGATGACGCCGACTCCGAGCACATCTCCATCGACCCGAACTGGGTAGTAGCTCGCAAGCCAGTGTCGAAAGTCGGGCTCACCATGCGTCTGACGCTCGACCTCAATGTTGGTCGCAGGCTCACCGGTCTCCAGCACGCGACGGTACACATGCTCCATTTGGGCCCATAGATCTGGGACCATTTCGGCGACGGTGCGGCCAATGTGCTCATGCGGCGCAGCTCCGTTGACTTCGGCAAGCGTCTCGTTGATTCGAACTATGCGGCAATCGCGATCGACAAAGGCAAAGCCGACCGGCGCGGCCGACTGAAGTGTTTCCATGAGTGTTAACGATTCAGCGGTGCGCTGCTGCGACTCGGAAAGGGCTGTCACGTCCTGGACGGCACCGACGAGACGGCGCGGACGACCCTCCTGCTCTTCCGCCACAGCCGGAAATGAGCGCAGGACGTGGAGCGTGCCGTCGGGCCAGACCGTACGATAGACAGGGGAGGGCAGGCTCCCATCCCGTCTGGCCAATTCAACCTCCCGTTCAACGCGGTTGCGGTCGTCCGGGTGTACCCGTCCGATCACGTACTCGGGGGTGGGAGCGACCGAACCCGGCTCGACACCGAGGAGGCGAAACATGTTGTCCGACCAAAGCAGGACGTCGGTGGCGAGGTCCCACTCCCAAGTACCGGTTTGGGCGAGTTGCTCCGCTCGCTCGAACGCCGCTCGGTCGAGGCGCCCTCGGGAAGCCTCACGTCTGTCCGTCCCAGGGTCCGCACCAGCGCTCCGGCGAGCGAGGCGCTGGGACCGTTGTCGAGTGCTGGGCGTCGGCGGCATGGAGCCTGCTGCGATCATTAACGGCCGAAAAGGTGACCTCCTTGAATACGCGCTGACGCAGCCGCTATCAGTCCGGAATGTCCGCCACCTCGTCGTCGTCCCCTAACACGGGACGATCTCCGATCTCGCTGCTGCTCCCAAGGAGCGATCGACCCTCACCGTTCTCGTTGCGAGAATCGGCTCTCTCGGCACCCCTTTCCAGGGCCTCGCGTGCTCCCCTAAACCCACCCATGCGCAGGCATCTCTAGATATGGCGAGACCCAGATTCGAACTGGGGACACCACGATTTCAGTTGATCCCGGTCATCCCCGGCCAGGCGCCGATCTGCAGGGCCTCTCATGGTAGGCCCCGAGCGTGTTTTGCAGTGAGGGTGCAGCAGGTATCGTCGGATCCTGTCACCGGCGCGGCCGCCGGTGACACCTCCTAAAGGTGCAGGTGGCGCCCTCGTAAGGTCAGCACTACTGGCCGGACGTCGATGACCGAGGCGCTCGGGTTTGGGTTTCCAGGCCGAGGACGAGGACGAGCCCCCGCTCGATCTCGGCCAGCGTAGCTGGCGTGAGAGCGCCCAACCTGCGAAGCAGCCGCGCCCGCGACACCGCCCTCACGCCCCTACAGATCGCGCGGCTCGGGCGATCGATGCCCTCCACGTCGGTGACCTCGGGGCGCAGTGAGGACGGCGAGCTCGAGCTCGACAGGGGCACCACTACGAGGAGGTCATGGGCGGCGCCGGTGCTTAGCTCATCGACGGAGACGACCACGGCCGGACGGTTCTTGCCCGGCTCGCCGGTCCTGTTCGCGCCGAGCGAGACAAGCCAGACCTCGCCCCGACGAGGCTCAGTCGAAGCCGTCAACCAGCGCCGTCTCCCACAGCCGGTCCTCCTCGGCAACCTCGGGACGGGCCGCGTCGGAGCGACTCGCCTCCCGCTCTGAGTGCCAGATCGCCTCGAGCTCGCGTTCGCGAGCGAACTCGGCGAGCAACGCCGAAAGCGATACCCCCTGTTCGCGGGCCTGCGCGGCTAGCAAGTCGCGCGTCGTCCGGCTGACCCGAATCGTCGCGGTATCGACAGTCACAGTAGACACATGATAGCGCCACCGGACGGCGCTACATGGGGTCCACGATGCGCGCGACTTGCTTGCTGTCGCCTGGCAGCAAGCTCGGTGGGAGCGAATGAGCAGGCGCCGCAGCGTCGCGAGGAAGGAGCCGCTTCTCGAAGTCCGCGCGGCGCGGCGGGAAGTTCGAGGGGCTGCGAGGGCTTCAGGATGAAGAACCGTCGGGGCTGGACCGAAAGTAGGAGGTGATCGAGTGAAAAGAGCGGATGGCGAGACCCAGATTCGAACTGGGGACACCACGAGTTTCAGTCGCCCCTGAGAATCCCCGGCTGAGTGCTGATTTGCAGGAGTTCTTCTGGTAGCCAACGTCTCTGGAAGTCGCAACAGTTTGGAGGCGCTCTCGGTGGATGGTGTCACCGGCGTGGCGGCCGGTGACCCTTGATTCCGCGGGCGGACCGACCCCGATGTCGAGCATCCGCTCCGACGCTGCGCCAGGCCGGTGGCCACCTCCGCGCGCCGTCACTTTTCGTACGACCGGCCGCCATGACATTTGCCCCACGGCTGCCTCGTTTCGCCGTTGCGAACCCAGCATGGCGACGCCCCTGCGACACGCCATCGGGCGGGATTCATCCCGCCCGATGGCGTCTGCAGCGAGCCGGAGAGCGAAGACTGCTAGTCGCCGCCCGTCCGATCCTACTGTTCGGTCACGGCTTCGCCCTGCGATGCTTCTTCGGCCGGCGCCCCCCGCTGTTCTTCCCCGCCGGAGCCACCGCACGTTGCGGCCGAGCTCTTCGCCAGTTCTTCTGCCTTCTGTGACGAGCCGGGTGGTGTCATCCGTTCCTCGACGTACCGCACGACGCAGGCTCGGTTCGGGTCTGATTCGAGCAGCATTTCGAGACCATGTGTCTGGGGCGCTGACCACGCGCCCACGGGGGTCGCGTCGGCGCTCGAGGGGCTGGGCGCGGTCGAGGCGCCGTCGCCGGTCGATTCCTGGGTAGTCGTCGTCGAGTCGTCGCCGGTCGTTTCCTGCGAGGGCGAGGCCGAGCTGGCACCCGTTCCAGACGGACATTCCGATCCGCTGAGTTCGCTGTCCACGGCGGCGACCTTGGAGTCGAGCCCGTCGATTTGGTTGTTGAGGACCTGGACGCGCTGGGTGTTGCCTTCCTCCGCGGCCTGTCCGAGTTCGCCGACCTTGCTCGCGGCGGTGCCGATCAAGCTCAAGCCCCTGCTAAACGTCGCCTGCCTGTCAGCGGGAACACCGATGGCTTCGAGCTTCGACTTCGTCCGCTGAAGAATCGCGGCGGCCTGCTGGGTGTAAGTCTCGACTTCGGTGATCCCGCTTGGCTTTGGCACCGCTTCGAGTTCGGCTTGGACCGGACAGGTGATCCCCTCGGCCTGCGCGATGAACGAGGACTCGCTCACCCCCCCGTGGGCTGAGAGGCGCTTGCCCGAGCCGCCACATGCACCGAGCAGGCCGGCGAGAGCGACGGCTGTCACCGCCACCAGGATCCATTTGAACCGCGAGCGGGTACCGTGCGATTTCGGCGTGCGACGGGAACTCGGAGACTGATTGATGGACGTGCGCATGGGATTCCCCCTTTTGGCTGTTTGACGTTCCCTTCCATACGCATGATCATTTTCGCCGGCCGCTCATACCAGCCACCTCGGTGTTGTTGCGCGTTACCGTCGCGCGACGACGGAGGTCCCATGTATTGCGCCCGCGGCAGCTGCCCACAACGCTCCAATTCCCGCCAGGTGCCAGGTCCAGTCGACAAGGTTCGAGATCGGGACGAGAACCACAATGGGCGCGAGCAGCCACCAATCCGGCACCGAGCGCGAGGCGACCAGCAGGATCCCGGTCGAGAAGTAGATAGCGACGGCGAGGATCAGCCCTCCAACGCCGAGCTCCACCGCAAGTTCGAGTGGGAGATCGTGGGCATAGCGCGTTGGGCGCGGCCCCACGTGATCAAGCGAGGCGGTGTAGAACGAGCCCGCTCCCGCGCCGAGCAGCGGGCGGTCCAACCACGTGTCGACCGCAGCTCTCCATTCTCGCCCGCGACCGTGTAGCAAAGACCCGGACGAGCCGCGCGTCGCGCCGCCCCGCGTGGTGGGCTCGTCGACTGCGATAACCGCCATCGCACCGGCTGCACCGAGGAGGACCACTGTGGCGCACAGAACAACCGGGGACGCGAGGCGCACGCGAGATACCCGAAGGCCTCGAAGGAGAATCCAGCCCGCGCCCGCGACGAGCACCACGGTCCCGAGCTCGATGGCGCTGCGTGGGGTGTGCGGTTGCACGGCGCTGGTGTCACCAGCGAGCAATCCACGGGCGGTGATCCCCCCGGCGAGCAGCAGGATCGCAAGCCCGAACACGCTGCGTCGCGCTCGCAGCGAAGCCTGGGGCGCGGCGGCGAGGGCGCACACGAGCAGCACGCCGGCGCCCAGCGCAAGCCTGTCCTGGGCAAGTGCGAGCGTCGCTCCTGCGAGCGTCGCCGCCGCTGCGGCCGCCCAGGCTACCGGTATGGCACGCACACCGAGAAGCCATACCAGTGGCGCCAGCGCGCCCACCTGAAGGATCGCGAGCGCTGGCGGATACTGGAAGGTGCCGCCGGGACGCCATGCCCCATAGATCCGCTCGGCGTCCGGGAGCGCGTGGCTCGCCATCGCGCCAAGCCCGAGTATTGCCTCGAGTGCCGCGAGAGCCGCAATCGATGCCGCGAACGGTCTTATTCCACCGTGGCCCGCGAGCACCGCCGCGGCGACAAAGGTGGCGGCGTAGCCCGCCGTGAGGAAAGCGGTCCGCGCGACCACGGCCCCGTCGGAGATCGTCCACGCCGCGCTCGCCAGTGACAGCACCGCCAGTGCCACGAGGCTCACCAGCAAGGGCGATCGTGACGCGCGGGCGAGCCCGGTACCGCGCGCCAGTGCTGCGCTGAGAAGCGCGAGGCCCGCGAGCACGATGAACAGCGACTGCGCGTGGGGAGAGAACCCGCCGTCGTCCAGCACAGCCGCCGCCACGGCGCCACCGAGGGCAACCCATGCCGCCGAAGTGCCGCGGCATCGGCTCGGCACTCCGGCTGCGTTTGGCGGGAGTCCTTCGTGCTGTGACTGACCGGGCATCGGGATCTGAAAGCGCCTCGAGACGCTGGATGGTCCCGGCAAGCTGCTTGTCCGGGAAGCGAAGCGGCTGTAGGATCGCGCACGTGCAGCACAAAGGGGGCCGGGGTTGAACCTACGGAGAGCGCTCGTGCGCATGCGTGCGTCGGGATCCGCGCTTGTCGCGGTGGCGTTGGCCGTCGTTTTGATTGTCAGCGGCGTCGCTCTCGCAGCCAGCGCTGCCACGACCACATCGCATGCGTTCCACACGAACCGCGATGCCGCCTACTACGCGCAGCAGGAAGGGGGCGGGCAAGGCAAAGGCGAACAGGAAGCGGCGGAAGCAGCGGCACGGAGACGAGCCGAAGAAGAAGCGGCGGCGCGCGCCGCCGCTGCGAAACGGAAAGCCGAAGAAGAACAGCCCGCCAAACAGGTTTCGGTTCCACCCCCGGTCCTGGGCCGCTCTGCGAACGCACAAACCGTGTCGGGGGAAGTGCTCATCGAGCTCCCGGGCACCCACAAGTTCGTCCCCCTTCGGTCGCTCACGAGCATCCCACTCGGCACCGTGATCGACACCACACACGGCACCGTGCAGCTCACCTCCGCCACGAACGCCGCCGGGGGCACCGAGACTGGGCAATTCCACGGCGGCGTGTTCCAGTTGACTCAGACGTCGTCTCGCTCGGCGGTCAAGCACGGGCAGCTCGTCAACATCACGGTTCTCTCGCTCGCCGGGCCCACCCCTGGCCCTTGTGCTGCGAACAGCCACCGGGCGCGGTTGTCGAAGCAGAACCCCCCACGCCGGCTGTGGGGTGATGCCCACGGGAACTTCAGGACCGTCGGGCGCACCGCCGCCGCCACCGTCCGCGGCACCGAGTGGCTGACGGAAGATACATGCAGTGGCACGCTCGTCCGCGTTACGCGCGGCATTGTGAGCGTCGAGAACCTTCACACGCACCGAACCGTGCTCGTGCATGCCGGCAAGAGCACGCTGGTCCGCTAGCCCCGCGGGCATTTGCGGCCTGGACACCTCCAACGCCGGTATGCCATGCTTTGCGGGGTGTGAGGGCTCGCCGGGGCTCTCGGGCGTTCGCCTTGAGGAAGGGGAATGAGTCTGTCACTCAATCAGGCTGCTGATCCGCTCGCTCGGCACTCGCATTCACCGAGCGATCTGAAGCAGTTGCTGGCGGCCGAACGGACCGGCAAGCCGTTCCTGGCCCTCCGCGATCAGGACGAGCAGCTGCTGCTGTTCGCACTCGGGCATGGAGGCCGAACCCGCACGGTGGGACGCCGACCCGAGATGGATCTCTCGATCGGCTGGGACTCGGAGGTCTCGGGTCTGCACGCCGAGATACAGGGCCTCGGCGACGAATGGACGATCGTAGACGACGGCCTCTCACGCAACGGGACCTACGTGAACGGGGAGCGCGTCAGCGGCCGCCAGCGCCTGCACGATGGCGATCGCATCAGGCTCGGGCAGACGGTGCTGGCCTATCGCGCGGGGCAGCCCGAACAGGTCGAGGAGACCAGGACCGCCGGCGACTCCCCGCAGCTCGCCGAGCTGACCGACACCCAACGTCGCGTCCTCGTCGCCCTCTGCCGCCCGTACCGCGACGGCGCGAGCTTCGCCACGCCCGCGTCCAACCAGCAGATCGCGGATGAGGTTTTCCTGAGCGTGGACGCCGTCAAGATGCACCTGCGCCGCCTGTTCGCGAGCTTCGAGCTGACCGACGCCCCGCAGCACGAGAAGCGGGCACGGCTGGCCGAGTCGGTGCTCCAGTTCGGCGTGATCACCGAGCGCGAGCTGCGCTGAGACTCCACGGCACTCACCCTGAGGCGACTGTCGGCGCCGAGGGTCCGTGAGCCTCGCCGGAGCGCCCGTCGACGCCCGCAGACCCGGGCAGGATCGAGCGTTCGATGGAAACGCCGAATGCCTCTGCGCAGGCGTATGCGAGCTCGCCGGCGGTGCCGAAGCGGACCGCGGGATCCTTCGCCATCCCGCGTGCCAGGACCTCGTCGATCGCTTCCGGCAGCTGGGGCCTGAGCCGGCTCGGGGCGGGTGGCTCGGCGTTGACCTGCGCCCACAGCTTGGCGGCATCGTTCTCGCGGGGGAACGGAACCTCGCCGGTCAGGCAGTGATACACGACTCCGGCGAGCGCGTAGATGTCGGCGCTCGGCCCCGGCGTCTCCCCACGGATCTGCTCCGGCGCCAGGTAGTCGAGCGTCCCGACCCACTGGCCGGCCTGCGTGACACCCTCGTCGGCGCCGAGCTGCCGGGCCACGCCGAAGTCCGTCAGGTAGACATGCTCGGTGCCCGTCAAGAGGACGTTGGCGGGCTTGACGTCACGATGGACCAGACCGTGGGCGTGAGCGGCATCCAGCGCCTGGGCGAGCTCGACGACGATGCGCACGGTCCTGGTCGGCTCGAGCGTGCCTTCGACGTCGAGCAGGTCTGCCAGGTCGGTCCCATTGACCAGGCGCATCGCGATGAACAGAAGGCCATCGTCCTCTCCGGCCTCGTACACGGGGATCACGTTTGGGTGCTCGATCGAGGCCGACAGCCGTGACTCCCGTTCGAAGCGCGCCCTGAACAGCGGGTCGCGCGCCCGCTCGGTCGCGATCAGCTTGATCGCCACCGGGCGCCCGAGCGCCAGCTGCGTCGCGCGGTAGACGACCCCCATACCGCCTCGGCCGATCGCGCGCTCGATCCTGTATCCGGCGATGATCCCCGTCGACTCGAGCGGGCCGGGGCCCGTGGGGTCCAGCACGCCTGCCACGACCGCCGGGGCGTCGGCGGCGAACAGGTTGCGTAGCCGCCGGCGCTCTCGACTGTCCGCCCACAGGCCCACAAGCACCGTTCCGCCGGTAGCCAGCAGCAGAGAGGCGGCCGGGTCGCTGTAGTCGAGCACGGTGCCGGAGTTGAACGCCAGTTGGACCGAGAGCGACCACAGCGTCAGGGTGGCCAGGCCTACGAGGGCGACGCCCAGCGTCCCGAGCTGGGTCCCGGCGACCCAGACGACGAGCGCGAGCAGCACCGCCAGGAGCACCGTCGAGGCTCCCGAGGCGTCACGCAGGGGGACGCCGTGCAGCACGGTCCCGCTCTCGTTGGCGAGCACCTCGGGACCGGACATCAGCGAGGCACCCATCGGCGTCTCGTGGAGATCCTGGAGCGTCGGCGCCGATGCACCGACGATCACGGTCTTGCCGGCGAACAGCCCGCCCGGGAAACGACCCGCGTACACCCGCGAATAGGCGATCGAGGAGACCGTGCCGGGCGGCCCCGCGTAATCGATCGGCACCGACTGCCTCGGTCCCCCGAACAGCGAGGGGGAAACACGACGGCCCGTGGCCGCTTCGGCTACGACCACACCGAAGCTCTTCAGCCCGCTGATCGAATACTGCATGCGGCGTAGTACGCCGTCGCTGTCGGGAATGACGGTCGTGTTGCCCACACGAGCTCCTACCTCCCGCAGCGTCGCGTTCCCACCCAGCACGTCGGTGGTCCCGCTCGGACCCACTTCGGTCGTGCTCAGCACGACGTTGCCCGCGCTCCCGATGGCTTCTATCAGTGCATCATCGTCTGCCGTGTCTGTCGGCTCGGTGAACTGCACGTCAAACGCGATCACCCTCGCGCCGGCGCGGTGCAGTTCGTCGATCACGCGCGCGTCATAGCGCCGCGGGAACGGCCACTGCGCCTGCATGTCACGGTTGCGGAAGTAGTTGAACGTCGTGTCGTCGATGTTCACGAGCACCACCCCGCCCGCCCGCTGGCGGTCCGTACCTCGAATCTGGTAGCGCGTGTCGAGCGTAACGTGCTCCACGCGGCGCAGGAGATGCGTGTCGCGGGCGAGGATCCCGAAACCGGCCGCCAACAGCGCGACGCCCAGAAGCAGGGCCGCCCTGCGCCTGCGCCAGAGCGTTCCCCTGATCCTCGTGACGCGGGACATCGGCTTCTACCCCTCAGGGCACCGTGCGGATCCGCCGCTCATAGATCGCAGTTGCCATAACGCCCGAAGTTGCGCGAGGACTCGGGATCATACGCCCGTCCGAGTGCACGGCGCATTGAGGAGGCGTGCTCCCGGGCGTCGGCACGGCTCGCTCGGTAACACAGGTCTACACCTGGGGGACTGGCTGGGGCGCTCGCTGAGCGCGACGCTCAGGACGCAAGTCCATCCACGAGCAGGGGGTAACCATGTACAAGTCAACAAATCGGCGGACCGAGTCTTCCAACCGTCGAGCCTTTCTCAGCCTCGCCGGCGCGCTCGCGACGGTCGCCGTCGCGGTGTGCGCTCTCGCGCTCGGCGGCGCAGCGGCATTCGCCACGCCCTCCAGCGCGGCCGGCGGCACCCACCCGCGGGCTTCTGCAGCGAGCTCGCGGACGATCCCGGCGACCACTGCGTTCAAGCTGCCTCCGGCCACCAGCTGCGTCGCCGACGGGACGGTCACGATCACCCTTCGCAGTGTCAAGAACATCAGATGGACGTTGGTAACGGTAAAGGTCAACGGACGCACCGTGGTCACGGTGTCTCGGGGCCGCATCGGTCACTCCATCCGCGTGGCGATGCTGCCCGCGGGGCACTTTGTGCTCGAGGTCAACGCGAAGGCCAGCGGCGGCCGCTCGGCGTCGATCACCCGCGGCTATCAGGAGTGCAGCACCGAGCCGACGCCCTGCTGCGCCCCCCCGCCGCCGCGGCCGAAAGAACCCGAACCGACACCTCAGCCCGAACCGACACCCCAGCCGACGCCCCCGACGCCACCTATCGCACTGGCGGCCGGACTCTACAGCGGTGAACACAGCGGCTCCGGCAGCTACAGCCACAGGCTGACGTTGTATGTAAACGCCGACCAGAACGAACTCCAGGATGTCGATATGCCCGACGTCTGGCTCCCGTGTACGCCCACCGGTGGTCACTATCTCGAGTTCCACGTGTCTGCCGTGGCGATTCAACCGGATGACACGTTCGCGTCGGAGACGAGCGAAGAATTCCCACTTGAAACAGGCGAGGCGAAAGTGACCTTCACATTCGCCGGTACAGTCCACGAAGGGGCCGTCTCGGGGACCTTGAGAGAGGACATGACGCTGAACAACGGGACCGCGTACTCGTGCTCGACGGGGACCGAGACATGGTCCGCCACCCGCGAAGCACAGCAGGGCGAACAAGCGCTCAAGGCGCCCCTTCCGGGCAGCTACACCGGCGAACACAGCGGATCCGGCAGCTACAGCCACGCGGTGACCTTCTACGTCAACCCCCAGCAGACCGAGCTGCAGGAGATCGACATGCCGGACGTGTGGCTGCCGTGCACGCCGAAAGCTCCGAGTGGAGAAGGCTATTACTTCGAGCTACACGTCTCGGACATCCCTATCCAGGCGGACGGCTCGTTCAGCGGCGAAACCGTCGAAGAAATCCCGTTCGAATACACAACCGCACACCTCAGGTACACCGTCGCCGGGCATCTGCACGGACTGGACTCGTCGGGGCGGAATCGCCTCGCCGGCGTGCTGCGCGCAGAAGTCACGTTCAACAACGGGACCGCGTACTCGTGCTCGACGGGGACGGAGACATGGTCCGCCACCCGCGAAGCACAGCAGGGCGAACAAGCGCTCAAGGCGCCCCTTGCAGGCAGCTACACCGGCGAACACAGCGGATACGGGAGCTACAGCCACGCGATGACGTTGACTGTTCCGCCTGGTGGTGGCGCACTCGAAAACATCGTTATGCCCGACATGTACCTGCAGTGCTCGCCCAAAGCACCCGCTGGTGGGTATTACGAGGAATTCCACCTCAGCGCCGTTCCTGTGAACGCCGACGGGTCGCTGTCCACCGAATCCGGTGAAGAAGTGATCGTCGAAGGTGTGCCGGCCGAAGTCACGTTCATCATTACCGGCCACGTGCACGGCATCAACTCGTCCGGCAAGCAGCGACTTTCCGGCACGGTGCGAGAGAACATGACGTTCACCAAGGGCGGGCAGACATACTCGTGCTCGTCCGGCACCGAGACGTGGGCGGCACACAACTAGTTCGGACCGGTCATTGACGATCGTGAGCCCCGGCCTTCCGGGGCTCACGGTCGTTCGGTCGAGCTTCAGAGGTTGCCCTCCACGAGACTGGCCTCATAGTCGCCTCGGAGCTGAGCCCCGACCGCCGCGCAGCCGCCGAGCGGGACGCAGGACACGCCAGCGAACCCGCTCTGCGAGCCACCGTCGAGGGCCTGCGTGGAGGGCAGTGGGGCGCTGCTCCAGCGGCTGCCGTCCCACACCGCCACGAGGGGCGAGCTCGGTGTGGTGGCCTCTGGCCCGCGATACGAGGTCCCGACCGCGTCGCACTCGAAGCTCGACGAGCAGGACACGCCCGTGAGGCGCGCGAACCGCGACAGGCCGGCTCCCGCCTTCGTCCAGCTCCGCCCGTTCCAGCGAAGCGCGTAGGCGAGCGGCGAGGCGTCGCTTTGGCTCTCCTGGAAATAGCCCGTGGCGATGCACGACGAAGAGGACGTGCAGGACACCCCGGTCGCAGCCCCCGCGGAACGAATGACGTCGTTGGCAAGCCCGATCTTGACCGTGCTGCCCAGGAGCCCGCTCGCGACCCAGCGGCTTCCGTTCCAACGCTCGGCGATCGGCTGCGCGAAGGGGATGCCAGAGCTGGGAGGCCCGTCTATGTAGTGATTTGCGACGCCCCCGACCGCAGTACACCAGCTGGCCGTGACGCAGGAGATCGCCGTCAGCCAGGTGGCGTACTTGCCCGGGGACGAGGCGCGCGTCTCGTTCCAGCTCGTCCCGTTCCATGTCTCTGCCAGCCCGTACTGGCGAGAGCGCCCGACCCCCCGGGCCCCGACCGCGACGCATGATGTGTCCGAGGAGCACGACACCCCGGAAAGCTCGGTGTGCGCCTCCGTCCCGGCGGGCGTGGGCTGGACCGTCCATGTGACTCCGTTCCACTGCTCAACCAATGCCTTGCCGGGGTTCGAGTCGCTCCAGCCGCCGCCCCAGAATCCGCCCGCCGCCTCCGCCACCGTGCTGCCGACCGCGACGCAGAAGCTCGGCGAAGTGCACGAGACCGCGTACAAGGCGGGGCTCGATCCCGCCGAGCTGGACCCGGCCGTGCCCGTCCAAGTCATTCCGTCCCAGCGCTCGGAGATCGCTTCGATGTCGCTCGGCAGGCCTCCTTCGGACGGCCGATTGTCCGCGCCGCCCACGGCCATGCAGAAGCTCGCCGGCGTGCACGAGACGCCCGTCAAGGTGGATTCGACGCGGCCTTCTGGAGGTGCGGTCGGCTGAATCGTCCAGGCCGGACCCGACGCCGACGACAAGGTCGGAAAGGCCGGCATGGATATGGCTGCCGCCGCTACGAACGCAGCGGCGACGACCAGGGCCCGCAGCCGTCCGGTCCGGCCGGCGCCGTCGCGTCTCACCGCGATGACCGGATGGTCGCGGCCCCGCCGCGGGAGGCACGGCCGATCCGGCTCGCCGTCCCGGAGACGATCCGAAAGCCGACACCGGTTCGGTAGCAGCGCACCGCACCTGCGCCTGAACCTCGCACCCCCATGTTGGGAATCCTACTGAAGCGGTGGCGTCGAACGTCTGGCTCGCGAGGCGGCAGATCGACGATCTGAGCGCGCAAAGCACACGTCGGGCTCGTCCAACTATCATCCGTGGCGATTGACGCACGCAGTCGGGGGCGTGTGGCGTTGACGACCCGCAGCCAGCTATCGGGGGTCGTGGCAGGCGCTCACTTCGAAGGAAGGCGGAGGGTTCATGAGGGTACTGGAGTTCTCAAGGGGGAATGCGAACCTCAAACCACTTACGACGATTGCAATCCTCGCCGGAGTTGCCGCCGCCGTCATCGCGACTCCCGCGAGGGCCGAACGATCGTGCGGCTGGATCACCATCGACCACATCTCTTATCACGTGCAGGTCGCCCACGGAGATGTTGCGTGTCCGGAAGCGCGCCGGATAATCAAGACCTACGGCGAAGGCGGAGGTACGTCGCATGGTGGCACGCACTCGCTAGCTGAAATGTATTCGACGCTGCCCGGCGGCTGGGTCTGCGCGTCCGGTGCTGGCGGAGCTCACGGCTGCCGGCGCGGAAAGCGGACCCACGGCCACTTCACCGATGAAGTGTGGGGAATAGAAAAGTTCGAATGGGAACGCAACCGCTAGGGACTGCTTTCACGGTGAAGTGCGAGTCCGCCTCCGTCTGGACAAGGCGGAACGTCTCCACCCGCTGATTCCCCGCGAGATGCTCGCCGGCACGGCCTGACCGCGAGCCGTGCCCGCTCGGCGCGACGGGCGGCCCCACTGTCCGCTGCCGTCCCGGGGCGGTTCGGACCGCGGACCGTCAACGCAGACCGACCTCCGTCTCTACCGTCGACCGACGAGAGTCACGAGAGCCAACGCCGCGAGGCCGTAGAGCCCCTCGCTGCCGGGTTGGGGTTGGACGACGGCATACACCGCCACGCCCACGGAAAGCACCACCGCCATCAGCCACACAAGCCGACCCCACGTCCGCCCAATCAGTCCCGCCGCGCCGATGACGGCGGCGGCGAGCGCGGCGACCATTGCGGTCCGCCCAGACCCTGACGACTCGGTCGGCAACTCTCTGCGGTAACTGTGATGCGCGAGCATTTGGGGCCCCCTTTGGGCGTCGGTTTGCTCAGCAAGCATCCGTCCTCGGCACGCCCGACAGCACCATACCGAGGTGTAATTTTCTGTTACCTGCGTGAAGTGGCCGCCGATGGCCTTGCCTCGTTCGAGCGCGACGATTGCGCGTAAGGGGTCCGCCCGCGCTGTCGCCCGGTGGCAGATCGGCGCAATCCAGATAACGAACGCTACCGCTGAAAGGCCCCGCTCGCAGGGCCTTCGCTATGGCGAGACCCAGATTCGAACTGGGGACACCACGATTTTCAGTCGTGTGCTCTACCAACTGAGCTATCTCGCCGCGACGGCCGATGCTAGCGTCTCGGGGCCGCCCGGGCGACCATCGCGACCGGCCTTGCGCGCCCCTTGAGGACAAGGCCCCCGCCCCGCCGCGGGATGCCTCAGCCCCTCAGTGCGTCTCGTTCGCCCAGGCTTCCAGATACGGCAGCGGGTCGATCGCTTTGGCCCCGGGGGAGTGCCAGCCGCCCGGCCACATCTCGAAGTCCAGGTGGGGTGTGGTGGCGTCGCCGGTCTGACCGGCCAGGCAGAGGCGCTGGCCGGCCGAGACGGTCTGTTCTTCCTTCACGGCGAACGAGTTCGCCTCGCAGTGGGCGAAGAAGAAGTCGAAGCCCACGTGGGTGTGCTCGACGAGGTAGTAGCCGCCCCCGCCTTCCTGGTTGGTCTCGTGGGTGATCGTCCCCGCGTAGGGTGCCACCACTGGCGTCCCTTCGGACGTGAGCACGTCCTGGCCTTCGTGGAGGTAGCCGTCCCGAGGTGCCCCGAAGGCGTTTTCCGGGCCACCGAAGCTGAACGTCCCCTGCACCGGGAACACGGCCCCTTCGGCCGCCGACTGGGCCGGACTGGGGACCCCGGCGACGGGCGCCGTCGTGGAGGGGGGTGGAGTAGTGGGTTTGGCCGGCGCCGGAGTCTTGACTTCGAGCTTTACCACCCGGGAGATGTGGGCCAGTTCCACCAGTGCAGCCCGGTTGTGGTCCTGGCCGGTGACGAGCACGTGGTAGCTCCCCGCCACCAGCTTCGCCGACCGCGGCCAGCTCACCGTCAGCGTCCGTTCGGTGTGCACCCACCCCATCCGCACCAGCAGAGAGGTCCCCGGGGTGCCCGCCAGGGGCGTGATCTTGACCTTCAGGTAGACGGTCTCCACGCCGGGCTCGCTCACTCTCAGGGTCACCTTCGGAGGTTTCCCGGGGGTCGAGGTCGTGGGGACCGACAGCGAGGTCAGCACCGGGTGGGAGCCCGCGGGCCGGTAGGGAACGAGGACGGCCCCGGTCTTCGTGACCGAGGAGGACTCGGATTCGGTGGGCGCGGCTGCGCCGCCCGGCGCCCCCGGGATCGCCCCGGCCGGCGAACTCGCAAACCCGGAGACGGCCGCGAGGACGACAGCGACGGCGGCCAGCTTGGGGATTCGGGCGGCTCCCACGGGAACCCCATCGGCATCGACCGCGCGGCCGACAAGGCCCCGGGCGGCCTATTGCACGTCGATCCGGTCCCGCCGGGACCGGAAATCGTCAGTCCGGTCCCCCTTGGGACTCGAATTCCTCGATCAGGGCTCCGTACGTCATCCGAAGGCCCTCGGAGATCGAAGTCCGGGCCCGCCATCCCAGCTCCCTGTCCGCCAGGCCCGGGTCCAGGCAGCTGTGCTGGAGCTCACCCGGCCTCAGGTCCTCGAGCTGGGGCTCGATCGACTTCCTCGCCGCCTCGGACAGCTCCCGCCACACCGTGGCCACGTCGGTTTCGATGCCGGTGGCGACGTTGAAGGTGCCGGCCCGGCCACGGGCCCTCAGCAGGGCGTCCACCACGTCGGCCACGTACACGTAGTCGCGGGTGGGCTTCCCGTGGCCGTACAGCCTGGGAGCCCGGTCGGTGTAGAGATGGTCGGTGAAGATCGCCACCACCCCGGCCTCCCCGTGGGGGTTCTGGCGGGGCCCGTAGACGTTGCCGAGCCTCATGGTGGCGTTGGGGATGCCGTGGGACAGCGACCACGTCTTCACGTACGCCTCGGCCGCCCACTTCGAGGACCCGTACGGGGACAGCGGCGCCGGGATCCGGTCCTCCGCGGTCGGCCGGGGGGCGTCGTCCCCGTATAGCGCTCCCCCGGTGGACGTGAACACCACTGGAGCCCCATGTTGGCGGGCCACCTCCACCACGTTGAGGGTCCCCTTCACGTTCACGTCGCAGTCCCTCAAGGGGTCCTCCACCGACACCACCACGCTCGCCTGGGCGGCCAGGTGGTAGATCGACTGCGGACCCACCTCCTCGGCCAGCGACCGCAGCCGCTCGAGGTCCACGACGTCGAGCACCTGCAGGTCTGCACCCGTGGCCACACGCGAGCGGTCCCCCGAGGAGAGGTCATCGACGACCGTCACCTCATCACCCTGCGCGAGCAACGCGTCCACGACGTGGGAGCCGATGAAGCCGGCGCCGCCGGTGACGATCGCCCGTTCCGCCATTCAGACCGGGAATCTACCGGCCTGGCGGGGCACCGCGGCTGCCCCGTGGACGATCCTAGACGTGGGAGACGGGCGAGGCGAGCAGGTCCTCGACCACGTGGACCGACTCGTCGATTCGCTCCAACACGCTGACCCCGTCGAGCTCCTCCGCGGGGAGGCTTCCCCCGACCGCCGGTCCCCCGAGCACCACCGGGATCTCGGGGTGGCGGGAGCGCAGGTCCCGGATCGCGATCTCGACCGAGCCCTCGAGCTCGTGGACGGGGTCGCCCACGACCACCACGTCGGGATGACGGCGGGCCACGGTCTCGACCAGGTCCTCGGGGGCCAGGTCGGTGTCGATCATCGTCCGGAACCCGGCCGCGGCGAGCTGGTCGTGGACCATCTGCAGCCCGAGCGTGTGGGGGTCGCCTTCGACGCCCGCGATCAACACCCGCTCACGGGTGGGCTTGGCCTCGGCGGTCATGTAGCGGCTGAGCGTGGCGAGGACCCGCTTGATGATCGTCAGGGCCCTGCGCTCGAGGTCTTCGTCGATCTCGCCGGTTGCTCTGAGCACGTTCACCCGCCGCAGCGACGGGCCGATCACCTCGGCGTGGAGCATCGTGGGCGACACGCCGGCGTCGATGGCGGCGGCGATCGCCTCCTCGGCGCCCTCGGCTTCGCCCCGGCCGAGTGACGCCACGAACGTCTCGAGCGTCTCCTCGACGACCGCGTCGGGATCCGCGGCCGCCCCGGCGGCGGCCTCGGTGCCGTGCTCCTCGAGCACTTCCATAAACGCGTCCAGCAACACCGGGTCGAAGTGGGTGCCCCGCTCTTCGCGCATCATCTTGATCGCCTCCTCGACCGGGAACGCGGGGCGGTACACCCGGTCGCTGGTGAGGGCGTCGAACACGTCGGCCACGGCCACGATCCGGCCCTCGATCGGGATCGCTTCGCCCTTCAGGCCCCGGGGGTAGCCGGTGCCGTCCCACTTCTCCTGGTGGCTCAGCGCGATCGTGGCCGCCATGTCGAGGATCGCCGAGGAGGATCCCCGCACGAGCCGGTGGCCCTCCTCGGTGTGGGTCTCGACGATCGCCCGCTCCTCGGGCGTCAGGGGGCCGGGCTTCAGCAGGATCGAGTCGGGGATCGCCACCTTGCCCACGTCGTGGAGGGGGGCGGCATGACGGATCCGCTCGCAGAACTCGCCCTCCATGCCGATCTGTTCGGCCAGCAGGACGGAGAAGCGGCCGATCCTCTCGACGTGCTTGCCGGTGTCCTCGTCGCGGAACTCGACCGCCATCGACAGCCGCCGGACGGTCTCTGCCTGGGCGACCTCGAGCTCGGTGAGCGCGCTCTTGAGCTCCTTGGTGCGCCGTTCGTTGGCCTTTTCGAGCGTCACCCGGGCCTGTTCGGCAGCGAACCAGCCGATCGCCCCGGTGACGACCGCCAGACCCACCAGCAGGGCGCTGACGGCGGCCGAGGCTTCGGTGGCGTAGGCGGTTATCGCCGTCGCCAGCCCCACCGCGCACCACACGAGCAACACCACCACCGCACGGGTCCGATCGCGTCCGGGCCCCTCCCCCGGCTCGGAGGGGGCGCCAGCGGGCGCTTGCTTGGGCGCTCGGTGCATGGCTTCCTGGAGGGGATCCAAACTGAGAGAGTCGGTGTGATGGCGGGCGATCGGATGACGCGTGCCATTCATCCGCTCACGGGACGACTCGACCCTGTGGGGGCCGGTCTTGATAGCCCATCGGACGGGTGGACATTTGTTCTAGTACTGCAACCTCGGCTGCTACCGCGTATGGGGTATGGAGCGCGCTCTAAAGCCCCTTTAGCGTGAACACGGACTTGATGTTCAAGGGGTTGGGCGGGGCTTCCAGGGAGATCGCCCGGTTCCAGCGATCGAACGTGAGCGTGCCTCCTTCCCGTCCCGGTTTCACGAGCGCGAGGGGGTAGGGCGGGCCCGTGGCGGACGCGTACAAGGTCGCCCCGGTGACCGTGTCCCGCAACGCCACCGCGGGGCGACCGGAGACCGTCTCGGACCCCTCGCTCGTGACGGCCCGGTGCGAGGACAGAGCTCCGAGCAACAGGCTGCGCAGATCGGTCAGCGGCGCCAGCGGCTTGAGCGGGCCACGTTCGGCGGGCCCCTTCAGCCAGCGGCCGGCGAGGCGGGCCGCGGCCGCCGGGCCCACGAGCTCCCGCAGCAACGAGGGGTTCGCTTTCACGTACAGCCAGCCGGCGTCCTGCTCCAGGTCCGCCTGCAGGCCCCCCACGGCCACGATGCCCCTGCCGCCCTGGCCCCTGACGAGTTCCATGTCGATCGCCACCGGGCCACCGTCACCGGCCGGGCCCGCCACCGAGCCCGTCACGTGCACCGTGGCCGCCTCCCCGGCGGCCGATTCCACCCTCGCCAGCGCCCGGGCGGGGCTCTGGGAGGCGATCCCGTTGCCGTGGCTGCCGCCGTCCCCGCACCCGCACAGCAGCACCATGCACGCGCCCAGCACCCCAAGCGACGGCAGCACGCGTGAGACGGCGGGGCACCGCGGCGCACAGAGGGTCCGTGGTTGGGCGGGACGGGCGCTCAATCCACGACCACCATACGTCCGCGTCTACCCCCGATGTGCCATCCCTGCGCGCCCGAAGCCCGGGCGCCACCGGCGGCCGAACGCCGCCGCCGGGCGGACGCCCGCCGGACGGGGCCGTCCCCGGCGAGGGTCCGGCAATAGGATCTCCTCGGTGGAGCGGCGCGGGGGGCCCGCGGAGAGCTCCATCAGACGCCACAGAGGAAGGAATGCAGATGACCGATCAGAATCGCCGCATGGTGTTGGCCGAGCGGCCCACCGGGATGGTCGACGACGGGACCGTGCGGATGGAGCCCGAGGACGTTCCCGCCGTGGGTGCGGGCGAGGCGCTGGCCAAGGTCCGTTACCTCTCGATCGACCCCACGATTCGGACGTGGATGGACGACGCCCCCGGGTACCTGCCGCCGATCGGGATCGGCGAGGTGGTCCGCTCGGGAGGGATCGCGGAGGTGCTGGAGAGCAACTGCGACACCTATCAGCCGGGGCAGCTGCTGTTCGGGATGACCGGCTGGCAGGACTACGTGGTGGCGGATGATGGGCAACGGGCGATGCAGCTCTTGCCTGCGGGCATCGCTCCGACCACGGCCATCGGCCTACTCGGGATCACCGGGACGACGGCCTACTTCGGGCTGCTCGACGTCGGCAAGATGAAGGAGGGCGACACCGTCGTCGTGTCCGGAGCGGCTGGCGCCACCGGCTCGACCGTGGGACAGATCGCCCGCATCAAGGGCGCCGGGAAGGTGATCGGAATCGCCGGCGGCCAGGAGAAGTGCTCGTGGATCGTGGACGAGCTCGGCTTCGACGCGGCCATCGACTACAAGGGCGAGAACGTGGCGGTCCGCCTGCACGAGGAGGCTCCCGAGGGCATCGACGTGTACTTCGACAACGTCGGCGGAGAGATCCTCAACACCTGCCTGGCCCAGCTCGCGATGAAGGGCCGGGTGGTGGTGTGCGGCGCGATCTCCGCCTACAACGACCGTGGGGCCCTCAAAGGTCCGGCCAACTACGTCAACCTGATCCGCGTGAGGGGCCGGATGGAGGGCTTTCTGATCCTCGACTACTTCGACCGGCTTCCGGAAGCCCAGGCCGAGATGGCCGGGTGGCTCTCCGAAGGCAAGCTGAGGTCGGCCGAGCACGTCGTGGAGGGGCTCGAAAACGCACCCGACGCCCTCAACCTGTTGTTCACCGGCGGTAATGTCGGCAAGGTGATCGTCAAGGTCTGACCCGCCGGGGCGGCGGCTCCGTCGCCGATCCCGACGGGCGAAGGGTCGCACCGGGCGGGCGGGTCCCGCCGGCGCCGGCGCGCCTATTCCCAGGACAGGTTGCCGGTCCTGGTCCCGGTCAACAGCGTGCCGAAGTATTCGCCTTCTTTGCCGGCGGTTTTCTTGAGCGATTCGCAGGGGCCGCCGGTGATCGCGTAGGTGATCTTCTCGAAGGTGTTGGCGATCGAGACGACGTGCTGGACGCCGGTGGGGAAGAACCTGGTGTTCTTCGCCTTGACTTCGGTGTTCGTGTAGAGCGCTTCGTCGGTGGGGTCAGCGGGTTCGGTGAGAGTGGTGGTGGAGTCCATCGAGACCGTGCAGCCCGCCATCGCCCCGCGGAAGGTGATCGTCACCGGCGAGGTGTTGACGATCGTGGCGTCGGGTTCACCGTTGGCGAGGTATTCGATGTCGAGCGGTCCGCTGAAGCTGGCCTTGGACGGGGAGAGGGTCTGGCTGCCCGCTCTGAGGGGGGTCGTCTTGCACTTGATGAACTCCAGCTCCACCAGGATCTTCAGCGCCGGGAACACGGTCTTGGTCTGCGTCCTGGCGGGCTTCACGCCTTTGCACTGGATCTGGAGCTGGCCGAAGGCGAATTCCTGTTCGGAGCTGAGGACGGCGACTTCGGAGGTCACATTGCCGACGAAGTGGTGGGTGGTCCCGCCTTCGCGGGCGAGGGCCGAAGAGGCGGGCGCGACACAAGCGAGCCCCACCACGAGGAGCGCCAGCGACGCTCTGAGGTACCCCATCACCTGACGTGTCCTTCCTTGTCCGTTCGCGGGTCCGGCCCGCACCTCCACCCCGGCGCCGACCCTCCGCCGGCGCCATCCCGGCCCCCAGAAGCTAGCACGGGGGTGGCCGCCCGGACAAGCGGTGAAACGGGGGTCGGTCAGCTCGCCTGAGCCGGCGGCGGAATCGTCCCGCCGCCGCCTCGCGGCGCGGGCCAGGATCGTCCAACCGCTTCGGCGGTGTTCATCTGGACGCCTGCGTGCGCCGATGTGTCCCACATGAACGCGGTCGAGGCCCCCGGCGGGGCGCACCCGCACGACGACGCCCGCAAGCCGATCACGCTCGTCCTGGTGGGCTACCTGGCGACGGTGCTCCTGCCAACCATCGGATTCCTGTTCGGCCTGGTCGCTCTTGCCCGTCCCGGCCGGTGGGCGAAACGGCAGGGCGTCGTGATCCTTGTGCTCGCCCTGGTCCTGGTCACGTTCGGTGTCGCCCTCCTGCCGATGGTCACCGACAGCTACTTCGCCGGCAAGGCACGGAGTGAACTGAACCAGGTCTCCCGGGAAGCCGAACTCGCCGAACAGGAGTCACGCGTGCGGCTGAGAACCGAGGAGGCGAGGATCCACAAAGAAGAGGCCGTCACCGAAGCCGAGATCAGGCGGTTCCGCGAGCAGCACCAACGGTGAGCGTCCGGCGGGCGCGTCAGAGGCCCGCCACCGCGAGGCGACGCAGGTGGCGGCGCGTTGCTCTAGCATGCCCGCGCCGATGGACTCCGCGAACGTGCAGCTGGCCCGGGTCGTGATGGACGCGTTCAACACGCGCGCCCTCGATGTCTACGATCGCAACGTGTCCGACGACTTCGAGTGGGTGACACCCACCGCGTCAAGTGCCGAGCCCAGGACCTATCGTGGGCGAGCCGGGATCCGGGAGTTCTTCGAGTACGTGTCGAACTGGCGTACGGTGGAAGCCCGGGTCGAGGAGTGGCGGGATCTCGGCGACGAGGTGCTCTTGGTGGGCGAGGTCTTCTGGCGAGGCCACAACCCCAAGCTGCTGGAAGTGAGCTGCCCCCTGCTGTCGCTGTGGTCCTTCGAGGCCGGCAAGCTCACGCGGATCAACAGTGCCATGACCCCGGACGCCGTGGCCATGCCGGCCACCGGCTGAGCCCTTCTTCACTCTGGCGGCCGGCCGCCCAGGTCGCGGCCCGGGGGTCGGACCTCCCCGGACAAGTCTGCGGGGTTCACGGGCAGTTGCAAATCGCGGAACTTGCTGCTATCCAGTTGATTGGAACAAGTGCTGTTTGGAACTAGGTTCGGTTGAGGCCGATGGTCCCGAGGAAGAGCGAACAGAGCATCATCGTCACGACCACGAAGGCGATCGAGCTGACCGAGGAGGCCCTGGCGCAGGTCGCGCAGGTGGCCGTGGAAGGGATCCACTGCGGCCTCGACACGAGCAGCCACGTGGAGGCCGCCGAGCGGGACATGCGCGACGCCCTCCGGCAACTCGTCCTCGCGGAGCGGGAGGTGCGCTCCCGCCAGGGAATGCTTACGGGGGCCGACCAGCTGTCCGACGGGAAGGCAGAGGTCGTCCCAGGTCCGGGCGCCGGCGCGGCCGGCGACTGAGGCCGAGTAGGCGTTCACGCCCGGAGTCGGCGAGCAGCTCCACGTCCACGAAGGCTCCTCCGAATCCGAAGGGACGTTCACAGGGACGGTCAAAACCTCCAGCGAACAGCCGCTCGAGGTCAACAAGGGGTCCTAGGAGTTGGCTCGGGAGAGTCAAGCCGGGCTGCTTGACCCCAAGGTTAGTCTTCGGCGATGAGCCGCCGACGGACCCGGAGCACGGTGAGGGCAGCGCTGCTGGTGGCCCTCACGGCGGTCGGCACGGGCTCGGCGCTGTCGGTCGCGGCCGGCGCCCGGCCGGCCCTGCCCGCGAGTGGACACGCGGCCGAGCATTTCGCGTGCAACGAGGGCCCGACGCGCCCCTGCCATTTCTCCAACCCCCGGGACACGGTGCGGTGCCTGTGGACACCGAGCCCGAACACCGTGACCTGCGAGCTGCTCGCCACCAAACGCGCCTACCGCCTGCGAGCCACCGGCCGCGCGAAATCCGTCAGGGCCGAGCTGACCCGCCGCGGCGAAACGCTGCCCACGAATCAGATGGTCGTGTTCCCGGAAAAGCTCTCCTGCCGGGACACCAAGACGACGATGACGTGCAACCAGGACGAAGGCTTCGGCGAATTCAAGCTCGCGCTGCACGCATCGCACGCGAGCTGACAGGAGCGGGGCCCGAGCGCGAATGTCGTCCTCGTGAGCTTCAACATCGCCCACACCGAGGAATGCGAAACGACCGGCACCTGGCGGCTCGTTCGCCGCACCCTCCAGGTTGATTCATTCGGGATCAACGTGGTCGAGGTCACTCCCGGCGCGGAAATCCCTATGCACGACGAGATCGACCGTGACCAGGAGGAGGTGTTCCTCGTCCTCAACGGCAGCGCCGTCCTGGTCATCGACGGCGAGGATCACGCGGTGGAAGCCGGCACCTTCGCCCGGATCGATCCAGAGCACGAGCGCACGGTGCGCAACGAGGGCACCGAACCCGTCAGCGTCCTGATCGTCTCGGCTCCGCGGTCGAGCGGCTACGAGCCGATGAGCTGGGCATGAGCGGGGCGGCTCAAACCGGCTCGCCGTCGGCCTGAAGACGGCCGTCGAGGCCGTCGAGGATCAGCTCCAACCCCCACGCGAACTCGATCGCGTTGTCGTACCCGGACGCGGGGAGCTTGGTGGCGATCTCGACGAGGTGGGGGTAGTCCTCCAGCGCATCGATCGTCTGCGCCCTCCTCTGCGCGGCCTGTCCGGCGCTGTCGGGAGTCTCGAACCCGGTATCCCTTTCCTGCAGGGCGAAGCCGTAGATGTAGGCGTCCTGCAGCGAATAGGCGTGGATCGCCATCTCGAACGGGAAGCCCGCCTGGCGCAGGCAGCCCATCACCGCGTCGTGGTTTCGCAGGTTGGCCGGCCCCGGATGGCGCGACTCCATCATCCCGATCGCCCAGCTGTGGCGCTTCAGCGCCTCGCGCGTGGAGATCGCCCGGCGTCGCATCGCGGACCTCCAGTCGAGATCCCCGGAGGGGAGCTCGATCTCGCCGAAGACGATGTCGACCATGCCGTCGAGGAGCTCCTCCTTGCCGGCGACGTGCTTGTAGAGGGCCATCGGCACGACCCCGAGGTCCTGTGCGAGCCCGCGCATGCTGAAGCCTTCGAGCCCGGCTTCGTCGGCCAGGGCGACGGCGGCCTGGAGCACGCGAGCACGGCTCAGCGGTTCCCGGGTAACGAGCTTCTGCTTTGCCATCGAGCTTGACAAGTGTACACCGTACACCTATAGTCCACCAGACGAGTGTACGCCGTACACCTGAGAGAAAGGCCAGCTCATGAATCCCGACACCCCCTATCCCGTCCAGTATTCGGTCGACTACCCGGACCGGCCGCTCAACCGCCTCACAACCTTCTTCCGCCTGTTCATGGTGATCCCGATCGCGATTGTGATCGGCCTGATCGAGGGCGGCAGCTACGCCTACGGTGGCGGGAGGGCCGCCGGGGCCGTGGGCGCCGCCGGCCTGGTCGTGCTGCCCACGCTGCTGCTGATCCTGTTCCGGCAGAAGTACCCGCGCTGGTGGTTTGACTGGAATCGCGAGCTGATGCGCTTCTCCGCCCGCATCGGCGTCTACCTGGCGCTGATGGAGGACCGCTACCCCTCCACCGACGACCACCAGGCGGTCCATCTCGAGTTCGACTACCCGGACGCGCGCAACGACCTCAACCGCTGGCTGCCGCTCGTCAAGTGGCTGCTGGCGATCCCCCACTACGTGGTGCTGTTCTTCCTCTACATCGCCGCCGTCTTCGTCGTGATCGCCGCCTGGTTCGCGATCCTGTTCACCGGTCGCTACCCCCGCGGCATGTTCGACTTCCTCGTCGGCGTCGGGCGCTGGACCAACCGCGTCGTCGCCTACGCCCACGTGCTGGTGACCGACCGCTACCCGCCGTTCCGCCTCGCTCCGTAGCGTCAGCCGACGCCGGGTCCAGGGCCGGGTCACTCCTCGAACCCGAGCGACCGGGCGCGGTGCGCCGTCTCAGCAGTGGAGCTGTTCGAGGGCCTTCGAGGTCTCGGAGTTGACCTGCGTGCTCACTTCGGCCGCTTCGGAGGGAGCCGGGGGCGCGGGGATGCTCTGTGTGCCGTAGTCATACATTTCGGTATCCACCGACTCGCTCACGTGTTCGCCCTGGTAGCACACCGGCACCTGCACCTGATACCTGCGGACGCGGTTGCTGGCGTCGATCCACACGTCGATCGGCAGGGTGCTCTGACCGCTGACCCGCTTCAGTAGGGCCGCCTCCTGCTGGGCCACGGTGCGAAGCTGCGACGGAACCACCGAGCCGAAGCGGTCGAAGTCGACGAGCACGTGGTAATGCGTGGTTGGCACCCCCCGTAGCGACTGGGTGCCGACCGTGCTCGCCTGGCCGGTCGCTTTGAGGAAGTCGATCCACTGGGACGGGTCGCTGCTGGTGTTCAGGGTGCTGCCGATACCGAGGGCCTGGGTATACCCCTCGACGTTCACGCGAACCCACCGCTTTCCATCGATCCGCTTGCCGGGAGTACGGACGTAGAGGTACGGAAGGGCCATGGTCGCGGTCACGGTCTTCCCGTCGACAGTCTCCGAGAAGGAACCACGCCGCTCGCGTTCGTCAAACGCTCCGTTCATGCTCAGCGAGAAGGATTCGCCGCCGAAGTCTCCGCTGTCGGCCATCGACATCTTGAAGCCGGGGCCCTGGGAGGTCACGTACGCAGCCCGGGTGACCTGGGCCACGGCGGGCGAGCTGCTGCTCGTGCTCGCGCTACCGCAACCGTCGAGGGTCAAGCCGAAGACCACGGCAAGGAGGGCGAGACACACAGCGATCAACAACCGTGCTCTGCCCACGCGAGGAACGTAGCAAAGGCGCCAGGTCCAAAAGTGAGCACGGGCCTTTTCGTCCCTCTCGCTCCCTACCTTCCGCGACGGCCCGGACAGCGGGGAGGTGGGACACCCCCCACCTCCCGCCTTGGGTCCCGGCTTCGTTCCTACGGGACGAAGAAGGTCGAACTGTTGACCTTGAGGTTCTGCAGCAGCACCTGCTGGACGTTCGGGTTCGGCTGGCCGGTCTGCGCCCACCCGGCATCGACTATCACCTCGAGGTCCACCAGCTTCCACGAACCGTAGGTGGCCAACACTTCGCTGTACGTCGAGGACGCGTTCGCGTTGCCCACGAACCATCCGGTGGCCGGGTTGTCGATGATGTTGCTCTCCTGCTGCAGTCCCGTTTCGCAGCCACCGTACGGTTGGTGGCTGTTGTCGAAGTAGACGATCAGGAATTGCGACTGCTTCGGCTTGGTCGGGCTCGCGAGATCAACCTCCCACCGCGGCGCGCCGCCGGCACAGATCCCCTGCGTGACGTTGAACTGCGTTTCCACGTCGCTCAGCGCGCCGAAGGTCTTCGCGGTCCCGTTGCCGCCCTTCACGCCGACGAGCCCGTAACCGGCCTGGTCGGCAGCACCGCTGACCGATGTCAGGAGCGCGCCGCTGCCGTGCCGGCCCTCCTTGACCTTCGTCGCGCTGCCTTCGCTCGGCGCGCTGTAGCCGTCGTTGCCGCTCTTGAAGAACGCCCCGGCGGCGAATGCCCCGCTCGGGACAGCCAAGATCGCGCTCGCCACGAGGCCGGCGACGACCATCGCTCGCCGGGACCGAAGATGGATCGTTGTTGCAAGTCTCACGTTGACCTCCTGTCGTGGGGGACGGCTCGCGATGTCGTCTCTCATCGCGTCGACAGCACTTCTACCCGCTGGAGGCACACATGATTACTCCTGTTGCGAGGCGCCCGCCCTACCCCTCCGCGACGGCCACGTACTTCGTCTCGAGGTACTCGCCGATCCCCTCGAAGCCGCCCTCGCGACCGAAGCCGGACTGCTTCACCCCGCCGAAGGGGGCGGCGGGGTTGGAGACGACTCCCTGATTGAGCCCGACCATCCCTGATTCCAGGCCCTCGGAGACCCGCAGGGCTCGGTTGAGGTCGCGGGTGTACACGTAGGCGACGAGGCCGTACTCGGTCCGGTTCGCCGCCGCCAGCACCTCCTCCTCGGTGGAGAAGGTGGCCACCGGGGCCACCGGGCCGAAGATCTCCTCCCTCAGCACCTCGGCGTCGGCGGGGACGTCGGCCAGCACGGTGGGCTCGTAGAAGTAGCCGGGGCCGTCCATCCTCGATCCCCCCACCAGGGTCCGGGAGCCCCGTTGGCGGGCGTCGTCGACCAGCTCGCTCACCTTGTCCCGCTGTTTTTCGTCGATCAGGGGGCCGACGTCGACGCCGGGATCGGTGCCTCGACCCACCTTCATCGCCCCCAGCCGCTCCGCCAGGCCCTCGGCGAACCGCCCCGCGATCGACTCGTGGACGTGGAAGCGGTTGGCGGCGGTACAGGCCTCGCCGACGTTTCTCATCTTCGCCACCACCGCCCCCTCGATGGCCGCGTCGAGGTCGGCGTCCTCGAACACCAGGAAGGGGGCGTTGCCGCCGAGCTCCATCGAGACCCTCAGGATCTGCTGGGCGGACTGTTCGATCAGGGTCCTCCCCACCTCGGTGGATCCCGTGAAGGACAGCTTCCGCGTCCTCGGGTCCTTCAGCAGCGGCTCGATCACGGCCCCGGAGTGCCTGGAGGTGATGACGTTCAGCACGCCTCCCGGCAGGCCCGATTCCTCGAGGACCTTCGCGAGCGCGAACATCGACAGCGGCGTCTGCTGGGCCGGCTTGACGACCATCGTGCACCCGGCCGCCACCGCCGGGGCGATCTTGCGGGTGCCCATCGCGGTGGGGAAGTTCCACGGCGTCACGAACACGCACGGCCCCACCGGCTGGCGCATCGTCAGGATCCGCCCTTTGCCGGTCGTGTTGACCATGTAGCGGCCCTGGATCCGGACGGCCTCCTCGGAGAACCAGCGCAGGAACTCCGCCGCGTAGAGGATCTCGGCGCGCGATTCCGCCACCGCCTTGCCCATCTCCAGGGTCATGATCAGGGCCAGCTCGTCGGCCCTCTCGGTCACCAGCTCGTAGGCCCGGCGCAGGATCTCCCCCCGCTCCCGGGGCGGGTGGGCCGCCCATTCGGCCTGCTTCTCGGAGGCCGCCGCCAGCGCCGCGAGGGCGTCCTCGGGCTGCGCGTCGGCCACCTCCACGAGCGTCTCCCCGGTTGAGGGATCCTCGACTCCAAGCCGCCCCTCGCCGCTCGCGGGCCTCCAGTCTCCACGTATGTACAGGTCTGTGGGGACCTGCTCAAGGACCTCCCGCTCCCGGTCGAGGACGGTCATCGTGGCAGCACCGCCCTGCGCCGCTGCGCGCACCCCACACGGACGATGGAAAGGCAACGCGAACGGATGCGCGTACCGGGATCGGCGCTGAGAACCCCCACCGGCCCAACGTACCACCGTGCCCGCTGGCTGCTCGCCCTCGGCGCCTCGCTGCTCGGCCTGGCCGTCTGCGCCCCGGCCGCCGGAGCCTGGCAGCAGCTCGTGATCGAAGGGGCCGGCGAAGGACACGGCGTCGGCATGAGCCAGGACGGGGCCCTCGGGCTCTCCCAGCACGGCTTCACCGACGCCCAGATCATCGCCCACTACTACCCGGGCACGGCGATCGGCGCCGCTCCCGCCAGCACCGTCGTGCGCGTGCTCGAGGGCTCGAAGGTCGTGCGCCTCCCGCTCGAACGGTACGTCCGCGGCGTGGTCTCGGCCGAGATGCCCGCCAGCTGGCCGCTGGCGGCACTCGAGGCGCAGGCGATCGCCAGCCGCACGTACGCGCTCACCGCCCACGCGGGCGGCTCCCGCTTCGACGTCTACGCCGACACCCGCTCGCAGGTCTACAAGGGGGTGGCTGCCGAAACCTCCCAGACGAACGCCGCCGTGGCGGCCACCGCGGGCCAGATCGTGACCTATGCCGGTGAGGCCGCCATCACCTACTTCTTCGCCTCCTCCGGCGGCCACACCGAAGCCGACCAGGACGCCTTCGAAGGCGCCGAGCCCGAGCCCTGGCTGCAGGGGGTGACCGACCCCTACGAAACCTCCTCCTCGCACTGGAAGTTCACGCTCACCAACGCCACCGCGTCGGCCCGCCTGTCGGGGCTCTTCAAGGGCTCCCTCCGCGGGATCAAGGTCCTCCGCCGCGGCGTCTCCCCCCGGATCCTGCTGGCCGAGGTGCTGGGCACGAAGGGCGACACCCGCGTGAGCGGCTCCGAGCTCTCCTACCGCCTCGGCCTCCCGAGCACGTGGGCCTACTTCAGCCTCCGCTCCGGGTCCACGACCGTGATCGAGCCCGACCTGTCCGGACACCCCGAAGCCGCCTCGGGCACCGGCACCTCCGGTACCCCCTCGACGCCCGCGACACCTGCGCCCGCCCCCCCGACCACGACGACCTCCCCCCAGGGCGGGTCGAGTGCGCCGGCCAGCGCGCCCTCGGGCACCGGCGGGGCCAGCGCCGGTTAGAGCCCGGTCCCCCGGACGGGCGGCCGACCGCTCGGGCTGAGCTCGGGTCGCACGATGAGAGCACGCCCTCCGCTCGGCGCTCGCTGGCCGGCCCGTCATCCTGGGGGCGATGACCGTGCGCCTGCGGCCCCTTCGCGTCGAGGACCAGGAGCAGGCCCTGGCCGCCCACGACGAGCTGGCTGCGGAGGGGTTCAGCTTCCTGCTCGACTGGCGCCCCGACCTCCCGTGGGCGGGTTATGTAGCGCAGACGGCCGCCTGGCGGTGTGGACGGGAGCTGCCACCCGATCGTGTGCCGTCGAACTTCCTGATCGCCGAGCTGGACGGGGCTCTCGCCGGGCGGGTCTCGGTGCGGCACGAGTTCAACGACTTCCTCGCCGCCTACGGTGGCCACATCGGCTACTGCGTCCGCCCCCGGTTCCGCCGGCGGGGGGTCGCGACCGAGATCCTCGGCCAGGCGCTGATCGTCGCCCGCGCCCATGGTGTAGACCGCGTACTCGTGACCTGCGACGAGGACAACCTCACCTCCGCCGGGGTGATCGAGCGCCAGGGGGGCGTGCTCGAGGACCGGCGCGTGGATCCCCGCGGAGTGCTCAAGCGCCGCTACTGGATCGCCTGAGACCGATGCCCGCCCCGCTGCTGATCGCCGACGTCCCCTGGCTGCTGTACCGCTCGTTCTTCGCCCTCCCGAAGAGCATCACCGACTCCGAGGGGGCGCCGGTGAACGCGCTCCTCGGGACCGTCAACGCGCTGCTCTCCTGCGAGGAGCTGCTGGCTGGGTCGGGCGGGGTGCGGGCCGTGGTGGCGTGCATGGGGGCCGAGCAGGCCGCCTACCGCGTGGCCCTCTATCCCCCCTACCACGCCCACCGCGACCCGATGCCCCCGGAGCTGGCCGGGCAGTGGCGGAGGGCGCCTGCGCTGCTGGAGAGCCTCGGCTACGTGTACGCCAACACCGAAGAACTGGAGGCCGACGACCTCCTCTACTCCTACGCCCGCACCGAGGTGGCGGGCGGCGGCGAGGCCCTGATGCTGACCGCCGACCGGGACCTGTTCGGCGCGGTCTCCCCGGGGGCGGAGGTGCTCGAGCTGCTGCGCGGCGGCGGCCTCGGCCGCGTGGGCGAGGGGGAGGTGAGGGCGCGCTACGGCGTCGAGCCCCGCCAGGTCCCCGACTTCATCGCCCTCCGCGGCGACCCCTCCGACGGGCTCCCGGGGGCACCCGGGATCGGCGCCAAGACCGCGGCCGAGCTGCTCCGCGCCCACGACACCCTCGAGCAGCTACTGAAGGACGCCCGCTCTCCCGGCGGCGCCGGGAACGACCTGCGACCGCGGGCCCGGGCCGCGCTGCTGGAGAACGAGCGGCTGCTGCTCGCCTTCAAGCAGATCGCCACCCTCCAGGAGGTCGCCGTCGAGCGCCCCCCGGACACCCCCACCGACCACCTCGCCGGCGCCGAGGCGGCCGACGCACTCGGCATGCGCCGCCTGGCCGAGCGGCTGCGAAAGCTCGCCGGCGGCGACCCGGGCGCCGGGCCGGGGACCCCTACGGCGTGAACTTGACGGTGATCACGTCGCCGTCGTTCATCACGTAGTCGCGGCCCTCCAGGCGCAGGGTGCCACGGTCGCGGGCCCCGCTGTAGCCACCGGCGTCGACCAGCTCCCGCCACGAGATCACCTCCGCGCGTACGAACCCCTGCTGGATGTCGCTGTGGATCTCCCCGGCGGCGTGCCAGGCGGTGAGCCCTTTGCGCAGGTGCCAGGACTGGGCCGGCTTGCCCTCCCCGGCGGTGAAGAAGGCGATCAGGTCCAGCAGCGAGAAGGCCTCCCGTATCACCCGCTCCAGGCCCGACTCGCTGACGCCCAGCTCCGCCCGCATCGCGCCGGCTTCCTCGTCCTCCAGCTCCGCCAGCTCCGACTCGATCCGCGAGGAGACCGCCACCGCTCCCGCGTCGGCGCCACTGGCGTGCTCGAGCACCACCTGCGGCACCTCGTCGCTGCCCTCGTCCACGTTGGCGACGAACAGGACCGGCTTGCTCGTCAGCGATCCGAGGTCCCGGGCCGCGTTGGGGGCGTCCTCGGGCACGCTCACCGAGCGCACCGGCGCGCCCGCCTGCAGCGCCGCCACGACGTCCTCCAACCAGGACGCCTCGGCCTTGGCCGTGCGATCTCCGCCCCGCGCCTGCCTGGCCACCCGCTCCAGCCGACGTTCGGCCTGCTCGAGGTCGGCCATCACCAGCTCGGTCTCGATCGTCTCGATGTCGGCCGCCGGGTCGACCCGGCCCTCGGGGTGGACGACGTTCTCGTCGTTGTGTGCCCGCACCACGTGCACGATCGCGTCCGTCTCACGGATGTTCGCCAGGAAGCGGTTCCCCAGCCCCTCCCCCTGATGGGCTCCGGCGACCAGGCCCGCGATGTCGTGGAAGGAGATCGTGTCCCACACGATCTCCGAGGCCCCCACCGTCTCGGCGACCGCCTCCAGCCGCTCGTCGCGCACCGGCACCACCGCCACGTTCGGCTCGATCGTGGTGAAGGGGTAGTTGGCCGACTCGGCCCCGGCTTTCGTGAGGGCGTTGAAGAGGGAAGACTTGCCGGCGTTGGGCAGGCCGACGATGCCGATCCGAGTGCTCATCTGCGGGCTCCCGCCGGGCGGGCCGCGGGGGCCGTCACCTAGCCGAAGCCGACGTGCGGCTCTGCGCTATCGGCGCTGATGTAGACGACCTGCCCGAGGTACAGGCGCACGGGGCCGTCCTCGCCCTTGACTTCGTGCCAGCCGCCGCCCTCGAGCGCCTTGTCGAGCGCCTTCAGCTGCTCCTCGCTGACCCGCAGCGCGAGCATCTGGCCGCCCTGGAAGCCGACCGTTATGCGGCGTAGCCCGCCGGCCATCAGTGCGTGCCCCCGGCCGGTTCGACGATCTCGGTCAGCACCCCGCCGGTCGCGCCGGGGTGCAGGAAGGCCACCCGCGAGCCACGGATGCCTCCCCGTGGCTGCTCGTCGATCAACTTCATACCCGCCTCCTTCAAGCTCGCCAGCACGGCGTCGATGTCGTTCACCTGGTAGGCCACGTGGTGCATGCCCGGGCCCTGCTTGGCCAGGAAACGCCCCACCGGGGTGTCCTCGCCGAGGGGGGCCAGCAGCTCGACGTGGTTCTCCCCCACGTCCAGCAGCACCGCCTCCACGCCCTGCTCGGTAACCACCTCGCGGTGGGCCACCTCCAGCTCGAGCCGGTCCCGGTAGAGCTCCAGCGCGGGCTCGATCTCGTTCACGGCCACGCCGATGTGATCTATACGGCTGAACACGAGCCGCAGTCTATAGCGGGCCCAGCCGCCGCCCCGACGACGCGAAACACGCCGTGATCACGGCCGCGGAGCGACCCGAGAACTCCAAGGGATCTATGAGTAAACGCTTACCTTCCGGTTATCGCCCCACAACATCATGTCGACCGTGTCATGGGACCTAAGCGCTCCACGTCTCTCCTCGTCCCGCACATCCGTTGCGGTGCGGCGTTGGTCGTCACCTCTATAGTCGTCGGGCTGCCGCACCCAGCCACCTTCGGAGTCACGTGAAGCTGCGCCAGGACGAACCTGCACCCGGGGCCCTGGAGGTCGACGGCGACGGCGACGACGGCCACGGGCCCCGCCGGCCGGGCCCGCGGCGCGAGCACGGCCCCGAGGGCCGCCGCACGCTGGCGAGCCGCTTCAGGGAACAACCCGTCCTCAACGGCCTGCTCGTCCTCGCCTGCGTCGCGCTGATCATCCTCGCCTTCACCGCCGTGGGCCCTTCGTCGGGCTCGAGCAGTGCGACGACACGTACGACGACCGCGAAGTACGGCGTCGTGCAGTCCACCGTCTCCGGCAGCGGCAACATCCAGTCCGCCGACGAGCTCAACCTCGGCTTCAAGACGGACGGCACCGTCACCCACATCGACGTCAAACAGGGTCAGTACGTCACCCAGGGACAGCTGCTGGCGACGCTCGACCCCCAGACCGCGGAAGTGACGCTCGAACAGGCCAAGGCATCGCTGCAGTCCGCCGAAGCCGACCTCGCAAAGCTGGAAGAAACGGAAGGCGAAACGTCCGGCGCGGGCGCCTCCGGTAGCGGTGCGACGGCCTCGACGGCCTCCACGAGCACGGTCGACTACACGACCGAGGCGCTCGCGTACACGACCGACACCACAGGGCCGAGCGGCGAGACGCCCGCCTCGGGCACGGAAACCGGCACCTCGACGACGCCGACCACCACCACCCCCACGACCCCGTCGACGACGCCGAAGACAGCGACCAAACACTCCACCGGCTCGGAGGGGAACTCGACCTCCGAGGACTCGAAGGGGGCCTCGCAGTCGACCGGGGCGGGCTCCGGCTCGAGCTCCGCCGGCGACACCACCACCTCCTCGACCACCAAACAGAGCGCCGCCACCCGCGAAGCGAACCTCGCCTCCGCGAAAGCGGCGGTGAAGAGCGACAAGCTGTCGGTGCAGAGCGCCGAACAGGCGGTCGAGAACACGAAGCTGTACGCGCCCGAGAGCGGGACGATCGTGACGCTCTCCGGTGAAGTCGGCGAAACCGTCTCCGGCACCGGCACCTCGAAGGCGTCGTCGAGCTCGGGCAGCTCTTCCACCGCAGCCTCCTCGACCGCGGCCGGCACGACCGGCAAAGGCTCGACCGGTACGGGCGCGTCCGGCACCGGAGCCTCCGGCTCCGGCACCGGTTCCTCGAGCTCGTCGTCGTTCGCCGTCATCAGCAACCTCGAATCGCTGCAGGTGGTGGTGCCGCTGAGCGAGTCGGAAATCGGCAACGTCCACGAAGGCCAGATCGCAACCGTCACGATCGAAGCCCTCGACCGCAAGGTCGCCGCGCACGTCGCCAGCGTCAGCCAGGTGCCGACCAGCAGCAGCGGAGCGGTCAGCTACGACGTCACCTTCCAGCTCGACCAGGGCGCCGAAGGCCTGAAAGTCGGGATGAGCGCGACCGCCGAAGTGGTCATCCACCAGGCCGAAGGCGTCAACGTCCCCACCAGCGCGATCAAAGCCGACACCGTCACCGTCGTGCGCGGCGGCAAGCACGTGACCCAGAGCGTCACCACCGGACTCGCCGGCAACAGCTCGACGATCATCCTCAGTGGCCTCAGCGCCGGCGAAGAGGTCGTCCTGCCGACATTGTCCACGTCGAGCTCCACGTCGCTGACCTCGAAACTCAGCTCGCGCCTGGGCCGCAGCGGCGGCGCCATCGGCGTCGGCGGCGGCGGCTTCGCGGGCGGCGGCTTCGCGGGCGGTGGACCCCCGTGATGCCCTTGCCGGACTCGCGTGGACCTGTGCGGCGACGGCCCGTGCGCGAGCGACCGCTGGTCGAACGCGGCGGCGCCCCGCGCCGCGCCGGCGGACGCCGGCCACCCGCGATCATCCTCCGCGACGTCTCGAAGACCTACGGCCTCGGCGCGATCCAGGTACGTGCGCTGCGCCACGTGACCCTGCAGATCGCGCGCGGCGACTTCGTCGCGATCATGGGCAGCTCCGGCAGCGGCAAGAGCACGCTGATGAACATCCTCGGCTGTCTGGACCTGCCGACCGCCGGCGAGTACCTGATCGACGGCGTCGACGTCCGCGACCTCGACGAAGACGATCTCGCCGACCTGCGCAACCGCAAGATCGGGTTCGTCTTCCAGAGCTTCAACCTGGTGGCACGCACGAGCGCGCTCGCGAACGTGGAACTGCCGCTGGCCTACGCCGGCGTCGACCGTCACAGCCGCCGCGAGCGGGCACAGCGGGCGCTGGCGGCGGTCGGAATGGCCAAGCGCGTCCACCACCAGCCGTCCGAGCTCTCGGGAGGCCAGCAGCAGCGCGTCGCGGTCGCCCGCGCGCTCGTCTCCAACCCGACGATGATCCTCGCCGACGAGCCCACCGGCAACCTCGACTCGCGCTCCACCGAGGAGGTGCTGCGGATCTTCGCCTCGCTCAACCGGGAAGGCCGCACCGTCGTCCTGATCACCCACGAGCCCGACGTCGCCGCCCAGGCCAAGCGCGTGATCACGCTCGGCGACGGCCGCGTGGTCGACGACCGCCGTATCGCCGGCGTCCACGACCAGCCACCCGTGTCGCACCCCCAGAAGTCAGCCCACGACCTCTATGGCGGAGCCCCGCGATGATCGGCCGCGAGACGCTGCACATCGCCTGGGGCGGCATCGCGGCGCACAAGCTCCGCTCGGGCCTGACGATCCTCGGCATGACGATCGGGGTAGCGTCGGTGATCGTCCTGATCGCCGTCGGCAACGGCTCCTCCAAGGCGGTCCAGTCGCGCATCCAGACCCTCGGCACCAACGTCCTGCTGGTGCAGGGCAGCGGCGGGCTGCGCCGCTTCGCCGGAGCGAGCACCGGCAGCAGCGTGTCGTTGACGAAGTCCGACGCCGAAGCGCTGCAGAACCCGAGCCTCGCACCCGACGTCAAGACCGCCTCGCCGGTGGTGAACGCGTCCGACGTGACGCTCGTCAACGGCGCCACCAGCTACGAACCGTCGTCGTTCGTGGGAACCACCCCCTCCTACCTCGGCGCGCACAGCTACAAGCTCGCCGAAGGCACCTCCTTCACCGCCGAAGACGTCGCCCAGCACCGGCGCGTGGCGGTGATCGGCCAGGAAGTGCTCGACGAACTGTTCGCCGGGGGCAGTGCCGTCGGCCAGACGATGAAAGTCAACGGCAGCAACTACGAAGTGATCGGCGTGCTGGAGAAAAAGGGCACCAACGGCACGACCAACGAGGACAGCATCGTGATCGCCCCGATCACCACCGTGCAGGACTCCCTCACGGGCGTCGGGGCGATCGACTCGATCACCGTGCAGGCGAAGTCCGAATCGGATCTCAACGCCGCCGAATCAGAGGTCTCCTCGATCATCGAGGAACGCCACAAGATCACGAACACCTCCGAACCCGGCTTCAGCATCCTCAACCAGGGCTCGCTGCTGGAAACCTCCAGCGAAACCAGCAGCGTGTTCACCACCCTGCTGGGCGAGGTAGCCGCGATCTCGCTGCTCGTGGGCGGGATCGGCGTGATGAACATCATGCTCGTATCGGTCACCGAGCGGACCCGCGAGATCGGGATCCGCAAGGCGATCGGCGCCCGCCGCAGCGACATCCTCACCCAGTTCCTGACCGAGGCCGTGCTCGTCTCATTGATCGGCGGCCTCGCCGGTGTCGCGCTCGGCGTGATCGGCAGCCAGTTCGAGATCGCCGGGGTGCATCCCGAGATCGCGACCTACTCGATCTTCCTCGCCTTCGGCGCCGCCGTCGCCTCGGGGCTGTTCTTCGGCACCTACCCCGCGGCCCGCGCCGCCGCCCTCAGACCAATCGAGGCACTCCGCTTTGAGTGACCCGCTTCCCCAAGACCAGGAGCAGCAGATGAGCACCCACGACGCTTCCGTCGACGACACCGCCGCGCTCGACTACGAACCCGCCACCGAAGAGGACTGGTTCGAGGAGACCGACGAGCTGCCACGGCGCCCCCGCCGCCGGCTGCTCGGCCCGATCCCGGCCGTGCTGTTCGCGATCCTGCTGCTCGCCGGCGGCTTCCTGGCCGGCGTCGAGGTCCAGAAGAACCAGGGCGGCTCCTCCACCTCGGGCAGCGGGCTGTCCGGATTCGCCGCGCTGCGGGGCGGCGGCAAAAGCTCGACCGGTGCCAGCAGCTCCCGCAGCTCGGGCAGCGGCTTCGCCGGCTTCGGCGGCGCCGGCGGCTTCGCGGGCGCCGGTGGCCTCGCCGGCGCCGGCATCACCACCGGCGAAGTCTCCTACCTCAGCGGCAACACCCTCTACGTGACCAGCACCGAAGGCAACACCGTGAAGGTCAGCGCCCCGTCCGGGACCAAAGTGAGCAAGACGGTCTCGACGAGCGTGAACAGCATCCACCCCGGTGACACGGTGCTCGTCCGGGGCAGCCAGGGCAGTAAAGGCAACGTCACCGCGAGCTCGATCAGCATCACCGCGAGCGGGTCGACCACCGGCAGTTCGAGCAGCTCGAGCAGCTCGAGCGGAACGCCCCAGCTGTTCGGCGGCGGCTAGCCCCCTCCACCCCACCCAAACCCTCCCAATAGCAAGGAAACAGATGTCAAAAGACGCACACGAAGATCCTCGACCCCGTCCGCGCCGCCGGTTGCGCCCGCTGCTCGCCGCGCTGATGATCGCGCTGGTCGCGATCGCGCTCGCCGCCTGCGGCAGCTCCGGCGGCAGCTCGAGCGGCAGCACCTCCTCCACGAACAGCGCGAGCACGACCAAAGCCGGCGGGCCGAGCGCCAGCCGCTTCGCCTCGCTGCGCACGTGCCTGCAGAAGGAAGGGATCACCCTTCCCTCCAGGCCCACCGGATCAACCGGATCTACCGGGGGATCGAACGGCGCAACCGGCGGCGGTTTCCCCGGCGCCCGGGGCGGCGGCTTCAAACTGCCCGCAGGCGTGTCCCAGGCGAAGTTCCAGGAAGCACTGAAAAAGTGCGGTGGCGGGTTCCTTCACCGGCGTAACTTCAACAGCGCCACGGCCAAGGCGGCGTTCACGAAGTACTCACAATGCATGCGTGAAAACGGCGTCAACCTGCCGGCGCCGAACACGAGCGGAAAAGGGCCCGTGTTCAACACCAGCGGGCTCGACCGCACGAGCGCGACGTTCAAGAACGCCGAGAAGAAGTGTCAGAGCGACCTGCCCGCCTTCTTCGGCCGCGGCCGTCCCGCCGCGGGCGCCAGCGGCGGTCCCCCGGCCGGCGCAGGCGGTCCCCCGGCCGGTGAAGGCGGCACGCCTCCCGGTGAAGGCGGCGCTCCGCCCAGCGAAGGCGCCTAGACGAAGCTCACGATCAAAGGAGATCCATGCACCTGAGAAGACCCGGAAGACCGGCAGCCGCCCTGCTGCTGCTACCCGCCGCCCTCGCCGGCCTGCTGCTGGCGGGCTGCGGCAGCTCCTCCTCGACGTCCTCCACGGGCGCCAACGCCTCCGCCTCGGCCACCACGCCGAAGGGCGCGAGTGGGCTCCGGGGGTCCGGGCGCTCCAAAGCGATCCGCGAATGCCTGCTGAAGAACGGCATCAACCTACCCCCCCAGCCCCAGGGCACCCATCCGCCCAGCGGCAGCGGTGCGGGCGGGTTCTTCGGCGGCCAGGGCGGTGGCCCGGCACTGCCGAAAGGGGTCACACGCGAACAGTTCCAGGCCGCGCTGAAAAAGTGCGGACTGAGCCGGCGCTTCGGCGCCGGCGGTCGCTTCGGCGCCGGACGCGGGCGCGGGCGTCTCAACAGCCCCGCCTTCCGTCAGTCGCTGACGAGCTTCTCGAAGTGCATGGGCGAACACGGCGTCAAGCTCCCGGCTCCCAACACGAGCGGCAAAGGCCCGGTGTTCAACACCTCCGGCATCGACACCAAGAGCTCCACGTTCGTGAAGGCACAGGAAGCCTGCCGCGGCAAGCTCCACTTCTTCGCTCCCCGCCCCGGAGGCGAAGGGGGCACCGGAGCGGCCGGCGGCGCACCACCGGCCGGAACCCCACCCGCCGGCGCGGAAGCACCTCCGGGCGGCTGAGCCGCACTCGGTCCTCGAGCGGCGCGCTGGGCTCGCTCAGCCGTCGCTCGGGGTGCCGGAACGCCCACCCTGCGGACGCGGCGTTGGGCTCGCTCAGGCGTCGTTGGGGGTGGCCAGGCTGGTGGGCCGTGACAGGGGCCCACTCGAGCTGGCCGCCACCACCCTCAGACCCACGCCGGGGGCGCGCTCGAGGCGGGGGACGCCGGCCATGATCCGTTCGATCGAGGGGCGCTCGAGCACCTCGTTCTCGAGCAGCTCGCGCGCCAGCGCCTCGAGCTGGGCACGGTGGGTGATGATCAGCTTGTGGGCCGCTCGGCGGGCCTCTTCGACCAGGTCGTGGCGCTCCTCGTCGCGGATCCGCAGGGTCGTCTCCGACAGCCGCACGTCCCCGTCGGGGGAGCGGCCCGCTCCGCCGGTGCCCATCGCGTAGTCGTGCACCATCGCCTGGGAGATCTCGGCCACGCGGGCGAGGTCGTCGGAGGCGCCGGTCGTCATCGCGCCGAATACGACCTGCTCGGCCATCCGCCCTCCGAGCAGTACGGTCATGTAGTCGATCAGCTCCTCGCGGGTCTTCAGGTAGCGGTCCTCGGCGGGCAGGTTCAAGGTGTATCCGAGGGCCTTGCCACGGGGCACGATCGAGATGCGGTGGACACGGTCCACCGAGGGCAGCAGCTCGCCACAGAGGGCGTGGCCCGCCTCGTGGTAGGCCACCACGCGCTTCTCGTGCGAGTTCAGCACGCGCTTGGACTGCACGCCGGCGATCACCCGCTCGATCGCGGAGTCGAAGTCCTCGGCGTCGATCACCTGGGCCCGCCGGCGGGCCGCGAAGATCGCGGCCTCGTTGCAGATGTTGGCCAGGTCCGCCCCCGCCAGCCCACTGGTCTGCTGGGCCACGACGCCGAGGTCCACGTCCCCGAGGGGCTTGTTGCGGGTGTGTACCTGGAGCACCCCGAGGCGCCCCTTGACGTCGGGCGGGGTCACGAACACCTGGCGGTCGAAGCGGCCGGGCCGCAACAGCGCCGGGTCGAGCTTGTCGAGCATGTTCGAGGCGGCGATCACGACCACGCGGCCGTTGGAGGAGAAGCCGTCCATCTCCACCAGCAGCTGGTTCAGCGTCTGGTCCTTCTCCCCGGAGATGTCGGAGCCCCTGCGCCCGCCGACGGCGTCGAGCTCGTCGATGAAGATGATCGCCGGTTCGTGCTTGCGGGCCTCCGCGAACAGCCGCCTGATGCGGGCGGCGCCGAGGCCGGCGAACATCTCCACGAACGAGGCCGCCGACTGGGCGAAGAACTGGGCGTTGGACTCGTTGGCCACCGCCTTCGCCAGCAGCGTTTTGCCGGTGCCGGGCGGCCCGTGCAGGAGGATGCCCTTCGGGACCTGGGCGCCGAGCGCGTGGAAGGACTTCGGTTCGCGCAGGAATTCGACGATCTCCTGCAGCTCCCCGCGGGCGTCGTCGACACCGGCGACGTCGGCGAAGGTGACGGCGGCGTTGGAGGAGGGCTTGATCTGCTGCGGCTTGATCCGGGGCATCACCTTCAGCGTGCGCAGCATCACCACGATGATCGTCGTGAAGAACACGATCATCAGGACGGGCTCCCAGTTGTACGCGAAGCTCTGGATCTGCTGGCCGATCGACGCGTGGGCGACGGCGGGAGCAGTCAGGGCGTGGGTCGCGGCCGTGCCGACCGCCGAGGAGATGCCCGTGTGGGTGGCGTGGAAGCCGGCGGCGAGGGCCGCTCCCTTCACGGTCCCTTTGGCACCGGCGGCTTGGAGGACCTGGTGTTCGGCCGCCTTCACGGACAGCCCTTCGGCACCGGCCTGAGCGCTCATCGAGTCCTCGAGTGGGTCGGCACCATCCTTGGCATCGGAACAATGGTTCCCACGCCTGAGCGGGATTGCAAGCCAGGCAACGAAACGCTCAGCCCGGCGCGCGCCGGCGCGGGCGGGTGCTCAGCCGAGCAGCTGGCGGGCGAGGTCCTCGAACAGGCCGGCGGCGAGGTCGAGGTCGCGGACGTCGATGCGCTCGTCGGCCCCGTGGATCAGCGGAGCGGAATCGAGCAGGGTCTGGTGGCGCTGGGGCATGAAGCCGTAGGCCACGCACTCGGGGAAGGCGACCCGGAAGTGGCGCGAGTCGGTGAAGCCGGGGAGCACCACCGGCACCACGATCGCCCCGGGGTCGTTCTCGGCCACCCACGCCGAGAGGGCGTCCATCAGCGGTGAGTCGACCGCCGAGCGGTTGCCGACGACCTTCTCGGTGAACTCGATCTCGAAGGCGCCGTCGGCGGGCCCGAGGACCTCCTCGATCCCGTCCAGCACCTCCTTCTCGCCGAGCCCCGGGGGGACGCGGCAGTCCACCTTCAGCTCCGCGCGGCTGGGGATCACGTTGATCTTCTCGGACGCGGTGATCTTCGTGGGCGTGAACGTAACCCCCATCATCGGCCCGAAGAAGATGCCCAGGAGGGGGTTCTCCGTGCGCAGACGCTCGAGCGCCCCCTCGGGATCATCGGGGTCCTCGCCGATGGCGCCGAGAAAGGCCGCCGGCTCGCCGGTGGCGGTGTAGGAGGGCTGGCGGGCGGCGAAGCGGTCGAGCAGGGGGCCCATCTTCAGCAGCGCGTTGACCCCCATGCCCGGCATCGAGGCGTGACCGGCCACGCCCGAGGTGCTGACGGTGAAGCGGAACACCCCCTTCTCGGCGCAGCAGACGCCGTAGCAGCGTTTGCCGCCCAGCTCGAACACGGCGCCCCCGCCCTCGTTGATGAGCAGGTCGCAGCGCACCTTGTCGGGGTGGTTCTCGGTGATCCACTGGGCCCCCAGCTCGCCCCCGGTCTCCTCGTCCACGACCGCCACGATCAAGAGCTCGCCGCGCGAGGGGCGCCAGCCCGAGCGGGCCAGGGCGGCGGCGCCCGCGATCTCGGCGGCCACCTGGTCCTTCATGTCGAGCGCGCCCCGACCCCACAGGAAGCCGTCGGCGATGTCGCCCGACCAGGGGTCGTGACTCCACTCCCCGGGGTTGGCCAGCACCGTGTCGACGTGCCCGAGGTAGCAGAGGGTCGGTCCGTCGTGTCTGGCGGGGCCCTCGGCCGCGAGCCTGGCCACCAGGTTCGGGCGCTCCGGGCTCGAACCGAGCAGCTCGCACTTGAAGCCGGCCGACTCCAGGTAGCCGGCGAGGAACTCCTGCGCCGGACGCTCGTTCCCGGGCGGGTTGACGGTGTTGAAGCGGATCAGCGCCTGCAGCAGCTCCTGGGCCGCGGTGGCGGGAGCGGTGGTGGCGCTCATCGGTTGAACGTTCGGGGGGCGGCGTCGGTCATCGGCCCGTCGATCGTAGGGCCCCCGTCTCGCCGATGCGCTGTGGCGGGCGGCTCGATCATGCGGCCCCGCGCAGGCCCAGCTCGATCAGGTCGCCCTCCTGGAGGGGGAAGTGGCAGGCCGCTGAGGTGCCGGTTTGCTTGTCCTCCATCGGGGGGTCCTCGACCGAGCACAGCTCCTGGGCCTTCGGGCAGCGGGTGTGGAAGCGGCACGCCCTCGGCGGGTTGGCGGGGCTGGGCACGTCGCCGGTCAGTAGCCGCCGGCGCTCGCCGTGACGGGAGGGATCGGCGACCGGCACGGCCGACAGCAGGGCACCCGTGTAGGGATGGCGGGGGAAGGAGTACAGCGCGTCGCTCGGTCCCGTCTCCACGATCCGGCCGAGGTACATGACCGCGACGCGGTCGCACATGTGCCTGACGACCGACAGGTCGTGGGCGATGAAGATCAGCGTGAGGCCGAACTCACGCTGCAGGTCGCGCAGCAGGTTGAGCACCTGTGCCTGGATCGAGACGTCGAGCGCCGACACGGGCTCGTCGGCGATCAGCAGCCTCGGTTTCAGGGCCAGCGCCCGCGCCACGCCGATCCGCTGACGCTGCCCGCCGGAGAACTCGTGGGGGTAGCGGTTGTAGTGCTCGGGGCTCAGCCCGACCGTCTCGAGCAGCTCCTGGACGGCCCGTTTGCGCTCCCCCTCGCCCTTCAGCAGGCCGTGGACGGCGAACGGCTCAGCGATGATCGAGCCCACCGTCTTACGGGGGTTGAGCGACGAGTAGGGGTCCTGGAAGATCATCCCCATCTCCCGTCGCAGGGCCTTCAGGCGCCGTCCCGAGACGGTGGTGATGTCCTCGCCGTCGAAGATCAGCCTGCCCGCGGTGACGTCGAGCAGCCGCATGATCAGCCTGGCGGTGGTGCTCTTGCCGCACCCGGTCTCGCCCACCAGCCCGAGGGTCTCGCCGCGGCGCACCTCCAGGTCGACCCCGTCGACCGCCTGGACCGCGCCGACCTTGCGCTGAATCAACAGGCCGCGGGTGATCGGAAAGTGCTTCACGAGCCCCTCGGCGCGTACCAGCGGGTCGCCGCCGGCCGCCACGGCGACGCCGGACTGCAGCGGCTGATCGACGGCCGGCGCCCCCACCAGGCCCTGCGGCGGGGGCTGTCCCGACGGGGTGGCTCCGGGCAACGGCTGGGGGGGCGAGGAGTCCATCACACGGGTGACCCCTCAGGCGCCTCCTCGAGGAAGCCGGCCGCCTGCTTGGCCTCCTCGGGGGTGGCGCCCGCGCCCAGCGCCTTCCACAGCCCACGGCGCAGCTGCGGCTCGAGCAGGCAGGCCGCGAAGTGATCGGGCGCGCCGGGAACCGGCTCCAGCGCCGGGTCGATCCGCGAGTGGGACGGCTGGGCGTAGGCGCAGCGGGGGTGGAAGTGGCACCCCGAGGGGGGCGAGAGCAGGCTCGGAGGAGTCCCCGGAATCGGCACCAGGGGCTCTTCCCGGTCGCGCTCCAGGCGGGGGATCGAGCGCAAGAGGCCCCACGTGTAGGGGTGTTCGGGGGAGACGAAGATGTCGCTCGCGGGCGCCGTCTCGACGATCCGTCCCGCGTACATCACGGCGATGTCGTCGGCCATCTCGGCGACCACTCCGAGGTCGTGGGTGATGATCACGATCGCCATCCCCAGTTCGCGCTGGAGGCGTTCCATCAGCTCGAGGATCTGGGCCTGGACGGTGACGTCGAGCGCCGTCGTGGGCTCGTCGGCGATCAGCAGCTTGGGTTCGTTGGCGAGCGCCATCGCGATCATCACGCGCTGGCGCATGCCGCCGGAGAACTCGTGGGGGTACTGGTTCACGCGCTGGGCGGGGTCGGGGATCCCGACCAGCCCGAGCAGCTCGATCGCCCGTTCCCGGGCCTGCGCCTTGGAGACGTCACGGTGGGTGAGGATCGCCTCGGTGAGTTGCTTGCCGACCTTGTACAGCGGGTGCAGCGAGGACAGCGGGTCCTGGAAGATCATCGCGATCTCGTTGCCCCTGATTTCCCGCAGCTGCTCGTCGTCCATCGTCACCAGGTCGCGACCTTCGAACATGATCCGACCGCTGACGTCGGCGCCCTGGTAGCGGGTCAGACCCAGGACGGTCAGCGAGGCCACGGTTTTGCCGGAGCCGGACTCGCCCACGATCCCGAGCGTCTTGCCGGGGCGGACCTGATAGGTGATCCCGTCGACGGCGTGCACGACCCCGTCTTCGGTGTGGAACTGGACCCGCAGATCCTCCACCCGCAGCAGCGGCTCGGAAGAGCTCACGCGTACCTGACCCTGGGGTCGAGGTAGGCGTAGAGGATGTCGACCACGATGTTGGCGACGATGATGAACATCGCCGCCAGCAGGACCGTCCCCTCGATCACTTCGTAGTCGGAGTTGCTGATCGATTCATACGCCAGCCGGCCCACGCCGGGGATGTTGAAGACCGTCTCTACGAGCAACGCGCCGCCGAGCAGGATCCCGAATTCCAGCCCCATCAACGTCACCACGGGGTTGATCGAGGACCTGACCCCTTGTCTGACGACCTGTTTCTCCGGCAGGCCCTTGGCCCGCGCGGTGCGGATGTAGTCCTCGTCCATCACCTCCAGCAGGTTGCCCCGGATCAGGCGGGCGAACACGGCGGCGCTGCCGGCCGCCAGCACGAACCACGGCATCAGCATCGAGGTGAACCATTTCCACGGGTCCGAGGTCAGTCCGACGTAGGTGCCCGCGCCGGGCAGGATCTTGAATTTCCCGATGCTCGAGGAGAACAGGAACAGCAGTACCAGGCCGAGCCAGAATTCGGGGGCCGACACGAGCAGCAGTGCCCCGCCCATCGACCCTCGGTCGAGGTAGGAGTGGCGGCGGAGCGCCGAGAGGATCCCGATCCCCACGCCGAACACGATCCACAGCACCACCGCTCCCACCGTCAGCGAGATCGTCGCCGGCAGCCGTTCCTTGATCAGCTGCACCACCGACTCGTTGCTGCCGTAGCTGTAGCCGAAGTTGAAGTGCAGCAGGATGCCCTTCATGTAGTCGTAGAACTGCGTCGGCAGCGACCTGTTCAGGCGCAGGGACTTTTCGATCGCTTTCAGCGATTGCGGGGTCGGGTTGCGCCCCGCCCGCAGCACCGCCGGGTTCACCGTGGGAAGCACCCGGAAGATGATGAACGTGACCAGGCAGACCACGACCAGCATCAGGATGCCCCACAGGACCCGGCGGATGACATATGCGGTCATTTGCCGCGGACGTTCGTGGGACTCGCGTCCGTGTCCTCTACTTCAGGGACGTGTAGTCGAGGTCCCACTCACCGCTGTTCCACAGCTGACCGACGCCGTTGACTTCCGTACCCTCGACGTTGGCCTGCTTGTCCCAGTCGAACGGGATCGCCTGCGCTTCTTTGACGATTTCTTCGTCGATCTTCGCCCAGGCGGTCGCCCGTGCGCTCTTGCCGGCGACCAGTTCGGCTTTGTCCATCAGTTCGTTGATGTGGGCGTTGTCGGCCTGGCTCCAGTTGACGTTGCCCACGGGGGGGATGAACTTGCCGTTGAACGTGACGTTCAGCACCGTCTGGGGATCGGCGAAGTCGGCGATCCAGCCGACGCTCGGACACACCGTGATCTCCTCTTTGGGGACGTTGCAGTACTTCGAGTACGCGATCGAGCTTTCCGGCAACGACAGTTTCGTTTTGAAGCCGAGGCCCTGGAGCGCGCTGTTGACGATTTCGGCGTCTTCGGATGCCGGCGCCCCTCTCGCCCCCACTACGGTGATCGCTTCACCGGAGTACTTGCCACTCGGATAGCCGGCTTCCTTGATGTATTTTTCGGCCAGGGCTTTGTCGCCCTGAGGGTGTTCGTTGTAGGGGATCCCCGCCGGGCCCTTCACCCCGCCCGCCTGTTCGAACCCGGAGATCCCGGGGTACAGGAAGTGCGTCTGCACGGTCGTGACGAGTGTGCCTCCGCGGACCTTGTCCATCTCTTCGCGGTCCAGGTCGGCCCACAGCGCCCTGCGCAGATCGGCGTTCTTGAACGGGCCGACCTTGTTGTTGACCGCGATGTAGTGGTCGCCGGCGCCCGGTGAGATCTGCAGCTGGGCCTTGTAGTGTTCCGCCGCTTCCTGGACGATCGACTGCGGCGGGCGTTCCTGGTCGATGACGTTCGTACCCTGTAGCGCTTCTTTCTCGCCGACGGTGACGGTGCCGCCGATTTTGTAGACGATTTCGTCGAGGTACGCCGGTCGGTAGTCGGTGCTCGCGCTCCAGTTGGGGTTACGCACGAGCGTGAGCGATTTGCCCGGGAAGTAGCCGACGTCGAGGACTTTGCCTTCGGCGTTGTTCTTGATCATGTACGGCCCCGTCGCGACCTCGTAGGAGGCGTAGTCGGAGGGGCTGTGCTTGTCGTACTTTTCGGCGTATTCCCTCGGTACCGGCGCCGACAGCGGCAGCACCAGCGCGTCGGCCACGATCTGGGCCTTCGGTTCTGTCAGGTGGAAGACGATCGTGTGCTTGTTCGGCGTTTCGATGCCCTTGATCGGCCCGCCCGTCGCCGTCGGCATCCCTTCGACGGCCGCGAAGTAGGCCTGGATGTAGGGGTTGGCGACGTTCGGGTTGGCGCCGCGCTGGATCGCGTAGGCGACGTCTTCGGAGGTGACTTCACGGTTCACCGGCGGGCTGAACTTGATGCCTTCCTTGATCTTGACCGTGACGGTCTTGTTGTCGGCGGCGATTTCCGGGGGCCCCGAGGCGAGGTCGGCCGTCGGTTCGGCCTCTTCGTTGGGTTTGTAGGAGTACAGCGGCCGCTGGGTCGCGAACACCACCGGGTAGTCGAGGTTGAAGTAGGAGATGCCCGGGTCGAGGTGTTCGAATTCCGTTTCCTGCAGCACCACCAGTTTGCCGCCCCGTTTGCCGCCGGTCAGCGTCTCGGTGATCGGGCTTTTGTACCCGCCCGTGCTGAGACCCTGGCCCGTCGACGGCGTGCTCGAGGAGCTCGAGCCGCACGCCGCGACCACGACTGCGACCAACACGGTGCCGAGCAGCGCCGCGAACGTCTTGATGGACAACATCTAGGGTGCCTCCTGTGTTGAAGTGAAAGCGCTCATCGCGCATACCTCGGATTCAGGGCGTCTCTGAGCCCGTCGCCGAGCAGGTTGAACGCCAGCACCGTGATGAGCAGTGCGGCGCCCGGAAAGACCATGTACCACCAGGCGGTGGCGAAGATCGGGGTGGCGTCGGCGATCATCTGGCCCCAGCTCACCGTCGGTGGGCGGATGCCGATCCCGAGGTAGGACAGGGCCGCCTCGAGAAGGATGTTGAGCGGCACCTGCAGGGTCGCGTAGACGATGATCGGCGCTGCCAGGTTGGGCAGGACCTCGCGGAACATGATGCGGGTGTTGGACGCCCCGAAGGCGCGGGAGGCCTCGACGAACTCCCGCTCCCGCAGCGACAGCACCAGCCCCCGCACGATCCTCGCCGAGTAGGGCCAGGTGATCAGGGCGATCAGGAAGATCACGGTCTGGACCCCCGGCTGGATCAGCCCGCTGGCACACGCCTTCACCGAGCACGAGGCCGCGATGCCGAGCGCCAGCAGCAGCGGCGGGATCGACAGCACGACGTCGATCAGGCGCGAGAAGAACGTGTCGGTGGCCCCCTTGAAGTAGCCGGCGAGCATTCCCACCGTGACCCCGATCAGGGACGCGATCGCGGTCCCGACGATGCCCACGATCAGCGACACGCGGGCCCCGTACATGACCCGCGAGAGCACGTCGCGGCCGAGCTGATCGACGCCGAAGGGGTGGGCCAAGCTGGGCCCCAGCGGCGAGCCGAAGGAGTTGGTGAGGTTGGGGTTCTGGAGGTTGGGCCCGGGAAGCCCGAGGATTTTGACGATCACCGGTGCGAAGATCGCGATCGCGATCTCCACCAGGATGATAATCCCCGAGACCATCGCGACTTTGTCGCGGCGAAGGCGCCGCCAGAACAGCTGCCCGGGCGAGAGTGCCGAGACCTCTCCACCCTCGAGCGGCTCGAGCGCCTCGAGCGCGGCGGGAACGGGCTCAATGCCGCTGACGGTCACCTTGGCCGAGCCTGTTCATGGACGCCGACGACGGCAGGCTGAGCGAGGATGATGACATCTGTCCCAACCATCCGAATCTACTCATTCGACGGTGCCCAGGAGCCACCTTCCGACGCTCGTTGGGCAGACAAAACGCTTGCGGGAACAATCATTGATACATGGGTACCCTGTTCGACCCTGAAACCCGCGGCGAGCGAGTAGAGCCGCGATCCCCGGCGGCGGGGGCCGGCCCATCGGCCCCGCTGGCCACGCGGGTCCGGCCGCACACGCTCGAGGAGTTCGTCGGGCAGTCCCACCTGCTCGGGGCGGGCTCGGCCCTGCGGACCGCGGTCGAGACCGGCCACGTCCACTCGATGGTCCTCTACGGGCCTCCGGGGTCCGGCAAGACGACCCTCGCCCGGATCCTCGCCGGCGCCTCCCCGGCGACCTTCGAGGAGCTGAGCGCGGTGCAGGCGGGGCGGGCCGAGGTACGAGGGGTGATCGAGCGGGCCGCCCACCGCCGGGAAGCCACGGGGGCCGAGACGATCCTGTTCCTCGACGAGATCCACCGCTTCAACAAGGCCCAGCAGGACGCCCTGTTGCCGGCGGTCGAGGAAGGGCTGGTGACCTTGATCGGGGCCACCACCGAGAACCCCGCCTTCGAGGTCAACGGCGCGCTCCTGTCCCGCCTGCGCGTGTACGCGCTCCAGGCCCTGACGGCGGAGGAGGTCGAGCTCGTGCTCCACCGCGCCGCCGCGGGTGGCACGGTGGAGGTCGAGCCGCAGGCACTCGCGTTCCTGGCAGCCCGCAGCGAAGGCGACGCCCGCACCGCCCTGAACGCGCTCGAGCTGGCGGCCCAGACGGCGGCCGAGCTCGGCGAGGGGCGCCTCGGCGTGGAGCGGGCCCAGGACGCCCTCCAGCGGCGGGCGGTGCTGTACGACAAGGGCGGCGACCGCCACTACGACTACGCCTCCGCCTGGATCAAGGCCACCCGCGGCTCGGACCCCGACGCCTCGCTGTACTACCTGGCGGTGATGCTCGAGGGGGGCGAGGATCCCCGCTTCATCGTGCGGCGGATGATCATCCTCGCCTCCGAGGACATCGGCAACGCCGACCCGCAGGCGCTCTCGGTGGCGACCGCCGCCGCCGCCGCGGTCGAGCACGTGGGCCTGCCCGAGGCCAAATTCGCGCTCGCCCAAGCGGCCATCTACCTGTCCCTGGCGCCGAAGTCCGACGCCGCCGGCAGGGCACTCGGAGCCGCCACCGCCCACGTCCGCGACCACGGTGCCGCGCCGGTGCCGGGGTGGCTGCGCAGCGGCCCCCGCCCGGGACAGGACCGCGGCGGCTACGAGAACCCCCACCGCGAGCCCGGCCACCTCGGGGACCAGGAGCTGCTTCCCGAGGCCGTCCGCGGCGAGCGCTTCTACCGCCCCGACGAGGCCGAGGCGGATCTCGTCAGGCGCCTACAGGAGATCGAGCGGGGCCGCGGGCGTGAGCAGCGGGAGGCGGGCGACGAGCGGCGGGACGCGGCGAGCGAGCGGCGGGACGCTGACCCCGAGCAGCGATAATCGCGCCTCGATGAGCGTCCCCTCGAGCGAGACCGCGGGCCGCGAACGCGAACGCGAGCGCGAGCGCGAGCTGGTCGTCCGCGACCCCGCCACCGGGGCCCTGCTCGGGAGCGTCGAGCGGGTCACCCCCGAGGATGTCGATCGGGTGGTCGGGGAGGTCGACAAGGTCGTGCCCCTGTGGGCGCTGCTGAGGGTCCGCGACCGGGGCCGGTACATGCGTCGGATGGCCCAGGCGGTGATCGACGACTTCGACGAGCTGCTCGAGGTGATCGGCCGCGAGCAGGGCCGGCCGCGGGCGGAGATCGCCTCGCTGGAGCTGCTCGCGGCCGTCGATGCGCTGCTGTGGATGGCCGACGAGGGCGCCCGCCTGCTCGAAGGGGGGAGGATCGGGGTCAGCCGCCTCGTGTTCCCGCTCAAGCGCGCCCGCATCGCCTATGAGCCCTACGGGGTGATCGGGGTCATCGGTGCCGGCAGCGCCCCCTTCGCGCAGCCGCTGGGGCAGATCGCCGGGGCCCTGATGGCGGGCAACGGGGTGGCCTTCAAGCCCGCCGCCCGGGCGAGCCTGGCGGGCGAGCGGATCGCACGCCTGGTGGCCCGGGCGGGGCTGCCGGAGGGGATCGTGAGGATCCTCCACGGGGGGGCCGACACCGGCGTCGCCCTGGCGCAGTCGCCGGTCGAGAAGATCCTCTTCACCGGCTCGCCCCCCGTCGGGCGGGTGGTGGCGAGGGCGTGCGTCTCGCGGGAGAAGGAGGTGGCGCTCGAGCTGGGGGGCAAGGACGCGATGCTCGTGCTCGCCGACGCCCACCTGCCGCGGGCGATCGCGGGAGCGCTGTGGGCCGGGTGCGCCGGGGCCGGCGCGGCGCGGGGCTCGATCGAGCGCGTCTACGTCGCCCGGGAGGTCTATGACCGCTTCCTCTCGGGGCTCGTCAGGGCGGCCCAGGCGATCAAGGTCGGCGACCCCTCCGACCCGCTCGTCCAGGTCGGTCCACTGGCGTCGACCCGCCGCGCCGAGCGCCTCGAGGAGCTCGTCCAGGAGGCCATCGCCCAGGGCGCCGTGCGCCACTGCGGCGGCCCCGTCGATCCCCCCGGCTGCGAGGCGGGCTCGTTCTACGCGCCGGCCGTGATCAGCGGCGTGCGGGCGGAGATGCGGATCATGCGCGAGCCGCTCGACGGGCCGGTCCTGCCGGTGATGCCGGTCGACAGCATCGACCAGGCGATCGCGTTGGCCAACGACAGCGAGTTCGGCCTCGGCGCCTCGATCTGGACCTCCGACCGCTACATGGCCGCCCGCATCGCCCGCGAGCTCCACGCCGGGATGGTGTGGCTCAACGACCACCTCCCGGGACCAATGGTGGCGCGGGGGCCGTGGGGCGCGGCCGCCGGCGGTGGGCTCGGGCGCACGCTCGGCCGCGCCGGGCTGCGGGCCTGCGCCCAGGAGAAGCTCATCACCTGGGATCCCCCGCGCGTGCGGGGCCTGTGGTGGGGGCCCTACGACGGCGCCGGCACGACCGCCGCCAGGGCCCTGGCGAGGGTCCGATCGGGCCGCGAAGGGGATCGCCGGCGAGCGCTCGGGGAAGGCGGCCTGGCGCTGGCGAGGGTCGGCGCCCGCGCGCTGGGGCGGGGCCTGCCGCGCTGAGCCGGGCCGCGCGCCCCGCAGTCTCGCCTGTGCCGCCGGGGATGCGTCCGGACCCCACTCGGCAGCTACCCTTTTCTACAGACATGCCGGCCCAGTCCTATGCAGGCAAGGAGTGCGTCTGCCAGCTGCGCAGGGGTATCTGCGACCAGAGCTGTGTGCAGGGGATGCTCGACGTCCCCTTCTACATCGCCTGCCTGAAGCTCTCGGGCCGCCGCTGCGTGGTGATCGGCGGGGGCGAGGTGGCGCTGGAGAAGGTCGACGGCCTGCTCGCCTGCGACGGCGAGGTGACCGTGATCGCGCCGCAGGCGACGGCCGAGCTGCAGGACTATGCACGCGAGGGCTCGATCCGCTGGGAGCAGCGCGACTATGCCGGCGCCGGTGACCTCGAGGGCGCCTTCATGGCGATCGCCGCGACCGACGAGACGGACGTCAACATCGCCGTGTTCGACGACGCCGAGGCACGGGCGATGCTCGTCAACGTGGTCGACGTGCCGCCACTGTGCAACTTCATCCTGCCGGCGATCGTGCGTGTCAACCCGCTCGCGATCGCGATCTCCACCGCCGGCGCCTCGCCCGCGCTGGCGAAGCGCATGAAGCGCGAGATCGAAGCCAGCTTCGGCGAGCCCTACGCCCGCCTCGCGGTCCTGCTGAGCGAGGCCCGGGGTTGGGCGAAGGCGAACCTGGCCACCTACCAGGACCGCAAGGAGTTCTTCGAGACAATCGTCAACGGCGACCCCGACCCGATCGAGCTGCTCGGCGGGGAAGACGGGGAGCAGGCGGTGCGCGAGCTGATCGGCCGGGCCCAGCGGGACCGCGCGCCGGAGCTCTCGAGCGCCTGAGGCCGCGTGGCGGCGGTAGAGGTCGAGCGGCTCGCTCGGCACTACGGCGAGCGGGAGGCGCTGTCGGGCGTCTCGGTGTCGCTGGGGCGGGGCCAGACGCTGGCGGTGCTCGGTCCCAACGGCGCCGGCAAGACCACGCTGCTGAGGATCCTGGCGACGCTGCTGCGTCCGCACGCGGGCGAGGTGACGGTGCTCGACCAGCGGCTTCCCGACGACGGCTGGCGGCTGCGGGGCCGGGTCGGCCTGCTGGCCCACGAGCCGATGCTGTACCGCTCGTTGAGCGCCGAGGAGAACCTGCGCTTCCACGCTCGCCTGCACGGGGTGGCGCCGGAGCGCGTGAGCGCGCTGCTGGCCGAGCTGTCGCTGGCCGAGCGGGCCCACGAGCCGTTGCGGATGCTCTCCCGGGGGATGGTGCAGCGGGTGGCGATCGCGCGGACGGTGCTGCACGACCCCGAGCTGCTGCTGCTCGACGAGCCCTACGCGAACCTCGATCCCGCCGCCCTCGACCTCGTCGACCCGCTGATCGGCGCCGGCAGCGGTCGCACGCGGGTGCTCTGCAGCCACGACCCCGCCGGCGCACTGGCTGAGGCCGACGTGGTGCTCGGCCTGCGCGAGGGCCGGGTGGCCGTGCAGGGCGCCGCCGCCGAGGTGTCCGTCGAGGAGCTCGAGGACCTCTACCGATGAGCGCCAGCCCATCGGAGACGCTCCCCGTCGCGGAGGCGACGACGGCCGCGGAGCCCGCGACGACGGCGGTGCCGATGCGCAGGGTGGTCGGGGCGCTGCTGCGCAAGGAGCTGCGCGTCGAGCTTAGGACGCTGGAGTCGGTCCCGGGGATGTCGCTGTTCGCGCTGTCCACGTTCGTGGTGTTCCACTTCGCCCTGAACCGCAACAGCGTCGAAGGCGACCTCGCCACGGGGATGCTGTGGGTGACGCTGCTGTTCGCCGCGCTGCTGGGGGTCAACCGGCTGTTCGTGGCCGACGCCGAGGAAGGGGGACTGGACGGCTTCCTGCTGGCGCCCGTCGACCGCACGGCCCTGCTGGTGGCGAAGGAGCTGACCCTGCTCTGCTACCTGGCCGTGCTCGAGCTGGTGGCGGTGCCGGCGTTCGCGTTGCTGCTGTCGGTGCCCTTCGCCCACGCGCTGCCCGACCTGCTGCTGGTGCTGGTGCTGGCCGACATCGGCGTGGCGGTCGTGGGCACGCTGGTGGCGGCCCTGGCCGTGCAGACGAGGGCCAGGGACCTGCTGGGGCCGCTGCTGGGCCTGCCGCTGCTGGTGCCGATCGTGATCGGGGCCGCCAGGGCGACCTCGCCGCTGCTGGTGAGCGGCCACGCGGGTAGCCCCGGAGCGCGGTGGCTGGCGATGCTCGCGCTCTATGATCTGATTTTCGGGCTGATCGCCTACGCCGTGTTCGATTTCCTGCTGGAGGACTAGCCAGAGACATGTATGGCAGGGGCCTGCGGGCGCTCAGCATCTCCACCGTCGTGGCCGTCACGGCCGCGCTCACGCTGGTGTTCTTCTACGCGCCGCTGGAAGCCGAACAGGGCTTCCTGCAGAAGATCTTCTACATCCACGTGCCGCTGGCGATCATCTCCCTGTGCGGCTTCGTGGTCGGCGGCCTGTTCGCGATCGCGCACCTGCGCACCCGTGATACGCGCTGGGACCTACGCTCCTACGTGGTCATCCACATGAGCCTGATCTTCGCGCTCGCCACCCTGATCACGGGGTCGATCTGGGCCAAGGGCTCGTGGGGCCACTGGTGGGTGTGGAGCGAGCCCACGCTGGTTTCGTTCCTGATCGTGTTCCTGCTCTACGCCACCTACCAGCCACTGCGGTTCGCGATCGAGGACCCCGAGCGTCAGGCCCGCTACGCGTCGGTGTTCGCGATCACCGCCGGGGCCTTCGTGCCGCTCAACTTCCTCGCCGTGCGGCTGTCGAGCGAATACCTGCACCCGCGGGTGCTGGGGAGCACCTCGAACCTGCCCGGCCCGATGGCGCTCACCTTCCTGGTCGCGCTGGGGGCGTGGACGCTGCTGTTCGTGACGCTGTGCAAATACGAGCTGACCGCCAAGCACACCCGCTTTCAGCTGCGGGCGCTGCGCCGGCGGCTGGCCGGTGAGAACGCGCGACCGGCCCGGCGGCGGCGGACCGCGGTGCCGGAGGCCGCGGCCGGCGGGGCGGCGCTCGGCGCACAGATGGCGCGGGGAGGGGCCCGGACATGAGCCTCCCGCTGGCGGAAATCCCGGCGTTGCCGCTGCACACTGCCGGCAAGTACGTGGCGGGCGCCTACGTCGTGGTCTTCGCGATCGTGCTGATCTACGTCGCGATCATGGCGATCCGCCTCAGCCGCATCGAGCGTGAGCTGGGCGATCTGCTCGAGCTGACCGAACACGACCGGCCGGAGGCGAGCGACTCGCCCGAGGCGGCCCGGGAGTCGGCCCACGTATGAGCGAGCTGCTGACACTCGGGCTTTCGCACAAGACCGCGCCGGTGGCGCTGCGCGAGCGGCTGGCGTTCGGCGAGCACGACGGGGTCGAGTTCCTCGGCCGGTTGACCGCCACCGAGCACGTCCGCGAGGGCGTCGTGATCTCGACCTGCAACCGCACCGAGGTCTACCTCGTCGTCACCGACCACGTGCAGGCGGAGTCGGAGGTCCTGGGGGCACTCGCCCACCACGCCGGGATCCGCCCCACCGAGCTGGCGGGGGCGATCTACTCGCCCCGCAACTGCGACGCCGCCCGCCAGCTGTTCCGCGTCACCAGCGGGCTGGAGTCGATGATCGTGGGCGAGGCCGAGGTCCAGGGCCAGGTGCGACGGGCCCACGAGGTGGCGATGCGGGCCGGGGCCACCGGTCCGCTCAGCAACCGTCTGTTCGCGGCGGCCCTGCTGACGGGCAAGCGGGTGCGCACCGAGACCGCGATCGGGGTCAACCGCGTGAGCGTGCCCTCGGTGGCGGTGGAGCTGGCCCAGAGCGTGCTCGGCGACCTGACCGAGCGCCACGTCGTGATCGTGGGGGCCGGCGAGACGAGCGAGCTCACCGCCCGGGCCCTGTCCGACCAGGGCGCCGGCACGATCTTCGTCGCCAACCGCCACGCCGACCGGGCGCTCAGCCTCGCGCAGCGCTTCGGCGGCTCGGTGGTCGGGCTCGAGCAGCTCCCCGAGCAGCTGGTCGAGGCCGACATCGTGGTGGCCTCGACCTCCTCCCCGCACGCGATCGTCGGTCGCGAGGAGCTGGAGCTGGTGATGGCCCAGCGTCACGGTCGGCCGTTGCTGCTGATCGACATCGCCGTCCCCCGCGACATCGACCCCGGCTGCCGCGATCTCGACGGGGTCACCCTCTACGACATGGACGACCTCCAGGCCGTCGTGGACCTCAACCTCAGCTCCCGCGAGGAGGAGACCCCGCGGGCGCTGGAGATCGTCGAGGAAGAGATCCGCCGCTTCGCCCGCTGGATGGGCCAGCTCGACGCACTGCCGACGGTGGCCGCCCTGCACGAGCGAGCCGAAGACATCGTCGAGCAGATCCTGGGCGAGAACACCGGCCGCTGGGAGTCCGCCTCCTCGCGTGACATCGCACGCGTGGAAGCGATGACCAGGGCGGTCGCCTCGCGGCTGCTGCACGAGCCGACGATCCGCCTGCGCAGCCTCGGCGGTGAGAGCAGCCACGCCAGCCTGGAGGTGCTGCGCGAGCTGTTCGCCCTCTCCGACGGTTCCGGCACGGAGGCCCCTCCGCAGACCGAGAGCCAGCTCGCCCAGGTGCACGACCTCCGCCGCCGCCGCGAGCGCTGATGCGCCTCGCTACCCGGCGCAGCGCGCTGGCGCTGGCGCAGGCCGAGCTGGTCTCAGGCCGGATGGGCGGCTGCGAGCTGGTGCCGGTGTCCACCGCCGGTGACCGGGGGGCGCCGGCCCAGGACAAGTCGCGGTGGGTGGACGAGCTCGAGCGGGCGCTGCTCGACGGCCGGGCCGACCTGGCGGTTCACTCCGCCAAGGACCTCCCGGGGGAGCTGGCCCAGGGCCTGGAGCTCGTCGGCGCGCCGGCCCGGGCGGCGCCGGAGGACGTGCTCTGCGGAACCGCGGGCCTGGAGGAGCTTCCGCACGGGGCGAGGGTGGGAACCAGCAGCCTGCGGCGCATCGCCCAGCTGCGGGCGGCCCGCGCGGACCTGCAGCTGAGCGAGCTGCGCGGCAACGTCGACACGCGCCTCGCGCGTCTGCAGGACCCGGAGCTGGGGCTGCGGGCGATCGTGCTCGCGCGGGCCGGGCTCGCCCGCCTGGGCCGGGAGCAGAGCGCCGGCGCGAACCTCGATCCCGAGCGCTTCGTGCCGGCGCCGGGACAGGGGACGCTCGCGTTGGAGGCCCGTGCCGGGGACGAGCGCGCCCGTGCCGCCGCCGAGGCGATCACCGACCCCGCCACGCTCGCGAGCCTGCGGGCCGAGCGTGGCCTGGCGAGGGAGCTCGGTGCCGACTGCCACACGCCGCTCGGCGCCTGCGCCGTCCCGTCGGACCGCGATCAGCTGCACCTGCGCGCGTGGGTCGGCCTGCCCGACGGCTCGGCCTGGCTACGCGACGAGCTGTACGGGCCGATCGACGATCCGCTGGCGCTGGCGCAGGCCGTGGCGGGCCGGCTGCGGGCCGCCGGCGCCGAGTCGCTGCTGGACCGCGCGGGCGAGATGGCGGGCGTGTGAGCGTCCCTGCGGCGGAGCCCGGGAGCGCCGGCGGCGGGGACCCTGGCGGCGGGGGCCCCGGCCGCGTGTACCTGGTGGGGGCGGGGCCGGGGGACCCCGGCCTGCTGACGGTGCGGGCGCTCGAGCTGATCTCGCTCGCCGACGTGATCCTCTACGACCGCCTGATCCCCGACCGGGCGCTCGACGGCGCGCGGGCCGACGCGGAGCTGGTGTTCGTCGGCAAGGAGGGCGGCGGCAGCTCGGCCGACCAGCGCGAGATCGAGCAGCTGATGCTCGAGCGGGCCCGTGGCGGCCGGACGGTGGTGCGGCTGAAGGGCGGCGACCCGTTCCTGTTCGGCCGCGGCGGCGAGGAGGCGCTCGCGCTGCGCGCCGCCGGGATCCCGTTCGAGATCGTCCCCGGCGTGACCGCCGGGATCGCGGCTCCCGCCTACGCCGGGATCCCGGTGACCCAGCGGGGGATGGCCAGCGCCGTCGCGCTGGTCACCGGACACGAGGACCCCACCAAGCCCGAGAGCGCGCTCGACTGGGACGCCCTGGCGGCGTTCCCGGGGACGCTCGTCCTGTACATGGGGGTCTCGCGCATCGCCGGGATCACGGCCGCCCTGATCGGGGCGGGACGACCGGCCGGCGAGCCGGCCGCGGTGGTGGAAGCGGGAACGCTGCCGGGGCAGCGCACGGTGAGGGCGTCGCTGGGCGAGCTGGCGGAGGCGGTGGAGGAGGCCGGCATCGGCCCTCCGGCGGTGACCGTCGTGGGCCCGGTCAGCGAGCTCGCGGAGCAGATCGCCTGGCACCAGGACGGGCCGCTGGCGGGGATCACCGTGGCGGTCACCCGCGCCCGCTCGCAGGCCAGCGAGATGGCGCGCCGGCTGCGCGCGCTGGGGGCACGCGTGATCGAGGCCCCCGTGATCCACGTCGAGCCGCTCCCGACCGAACTCGCCCAGCTCGAGCTGTCGAGCTATGACCTGATCTCCCTCACGAGCCCAAACGCCGTCGAGCTGCTGTTCGAGCAGCTCGCCGGGGCGGGACTCGACGCCCGCGCGCTGACCGGGGCGAAAGTGGCGGCGATCGGCCCGGGCACGGCTCGGGCGCTGGCCGCCCACGGGATCCGGGCGGACGTCGTCCCCGAGCGATCCGTGGCCGAGTCGCTGGTCGAGGCGCTCGAGCTGGTGCCGGTCTCGCGGGCCCTGATCGTGCGTGCCCGCGAGGCCCGGGACATCCTGCCCGAAGCCCTTCGTGCCCGGGGGGCCGAGGTCGACGTGCTCGCCCTCTACGAGACCGTCGCCGAGCCCTTGGGCGAGCGGGCACTGGCGGAGGCGCGGAGTGCCGACTACATCACCTTCACCTCCTCCTCGACGGTCAGCTTCTTCCTGCAGGCCGCGGGCGGCGAGGCCGGGCTCTCGCCCTCCACGCGCGTGGTCTCGATCGGCCCCGTAACGAGCGCCACGTTGGTGCAGGCGGGACTGACCGCCGACGTGGAGGCGTCCCGCCACGACATCGACGGCGTGATCGAGGCGATCGTCGAAGACCGCGCCTGAGGGCGGGGCGGTGTTCATCAGCTTCCTCTCCGACTACGGGCACGAGGACGAGTTCGTGGGCGTGTGCCATGGGGTGATCGCGCGACGGTGCCCGCAGGCGCGGGTGATCGACCTCGACCACGGGATCCCGCGCCACGACGTGCTCGCCGGAGCGCTGACGCTGGCGGGCACGATCCGCTTCCTGCCGGCGGGGGTGGTGCTGGCGGTGGTGGACCCCGGCGTCGGCGGCGACCGCCGCGCGGTGGCGTTGCGCAGCCGCGAGGAGGAGCGTCTGCTCGTGGGCCCGGACAACGGACTCCTGCTGGTGGCGGCCGACCGGCTCGGGGGCGTGGCTGAGGCGGTCGACATCGGCGACTCGCCCGAGCGCCTGGTGCCGACCTCGAGCAGCTTCCACGGGCGTGACGTGTTCGCGCCCGTGGCAGCGGCGCTGGCGGCCGGGCAGACGCTGGCGGCGGTCGGCGAGCCGGTGCGGCCGGAGGGGCTCGTGCGCCTGGATCCGCCCTCCGCTCGCGCCGTCGCGGGCGGCCTGGTGGCGCACGTGGTCCATCGCGACACGTTCGGCAACCTCGTTCTCGACGCACGCCCGGAGCAGCTCTCGGAGCTGGGTGACGCCGCCGAGAGCGCCACCGGCGCCGCCAGCGGGTCGAGCGTCGGCGCGTCGGGCTACGTGGGCGTCGTCTGCGACGGGCGCCGCCACCAAGCACTGCTGGCAACGAGCTTCGCCGAGGCGCCCAACGGCTGCCTGCTGCTCTACGAGGACTCGTGGGGGATGCTGGCGCTGGCGGTCAACCGCGGCTCCGCGGCAGAGCTGCTCGGCGCGGCACCCGGGCAGGAGCTCCTGCTGGAGGCCCGGTGAGCAGCGGCCGGGGCCTACGTCCCGCGCGGGCGATCGGAAGCCCCCGCCTGCACCTGCGGCTCACGGACTCCACCAACTCGCGGGCCCGGGAGCTGGCAGCGGCGGGAGCTCCCCACGGGACGATCGTGACCGCCACCGAGCAGAGCGCCGGGCGAGGGCGCCAGGGCCGCACCTGGTCCGCGCCCCCGGGGAGCTCGCTGCTGCTGTCGGTGCTGCTGCGGGATCCTCCGCCGCTGCTGCCCCTCGCCGCCGCCGTGGCGGTGGCCGAGGTCGTCGGCGGGGACGCCCTGATCAAGTGGCCCAACGACGTCGTGGTGGTGCAGCCCGAGACCGCCGGCGAGGCGACCCCGGCGCTGGCGAAGCTCGCCGGGATCCTCGTCGAGGGGCGCCTCCAGGAGGGCTGGGCGGTGCTGGGGATCGGGCTCAACGTGGCCGTGCGACTCGAGGACCTGCCGGCCGAGCTGCGCCCCGGGGGCAGCCGCCCGGCGGCCACGATGGGGCGCCGCCCGGAGCAGCTCGAGGGGACGCTCGCGACGCTGCTCGGGGCGCTCGAAGCCCGCCTCGCCGAGCCCGCCGAGGAGACGCTCGAGGCCTGGCGGGCACGCGACGCCCTGCGCGGGCGGCAGATCGAGTGGTCGGGGGGCAACGGGGTGGCGCGCGGCCTCGACGGAGCCGGCCGGCTGGTGGTCGAGGAGCCCGACGGCGGGCGGCGGGCGCTCGCGGCGGGCGAGGTGCACCTGCAGCGGGTCGGCTGACCCGCCCCCAAGCACCACCGAGGGCGGCCCCCCACCCGGCAATCGCCCCCAGCCCGACTAAAGCTCACGTCGTGGCGTGCCGACACGACCAACAGCAACCAAAAGGCAAGGATGCGCTCCTCCCTACCCATGGCACCCCCCGGCGGTCCACCGTGCCCGCCTTCGAAGCTTCGCGCGCGGAGGACCTCAGCCTGCCTGGACCGGGCGCGCCGGCGCCTGGAAGCCGAAGCCGGGATGACCCTGATCGAAGTCCTGATCGCCTCCGTGATGGTGGCGATCATCGCCGTCGGCACCTTCACGGCCTTCGACGCCGCCGGCCAGACCACCGCCGACGAGCGCGCCCGCGCCCAGGGGACCCTGCTCGTGCAGCAGGACCAGGAACGCCTGCGCGGCAACAGCACGACGACGCTGGAGCAGCTCGGGACGGTCGAAACCTACCGCGCCGAAAACGGCATGTGCCTCGAAAAATCCGGCAGCGGCTACGTCTACTGGAACAGCGCCAACAGCCTCTTCTGCGAAAAAGCCACCGGTTTCGCCGGCACCACCTACCGCGGCACCGTGTTCACGGTCACCTCCTCGGCGAACTATGTGACGGCTGAAAAAGGCTCCGAAAAAGCCGCCTTGACGTGCGAAAAGAGCGGCGGGGCGGCGGACTACCTGCAGACCAAATCCTCCGTCATCTGGCCGCTGCTCAAAGGCAGCGCCGTCAGCCAGACCAGCCTGATCAACGTGCCCTCCAGCTACGTGCTGCTCGTCAAGGTCGTGAACCAGAACAAAGAAGCCGTCTCGGGGGCCACCGTCGCCGTCACCGGCGGCCCGACCTCGACCACGCCGTCCTCCGGGTGCGTGATCTTCGGAGGCCTCTCCAGCGGACCGTACGAAGTCTCCGTCGCAAGGGGCGGCTTCGTGGACGAACAGGGCAAGTCGCCGCCGGCCCCCGTGACAGGCATCACGCTGACGACGACCTCGATCCTCGAAAAGACCTTCACGATCGCCGAACCCTCCACGATCGCGGTCGAATTCGAAAGCAACGGGGTCGCCACCGGCATCGAAGGCAACTCCTTCTACGCCCTCGACACGGCGATGAAGTCACCGTCGGATTTCGTCGAACAGAGCGCCACGCCGGTATCCAAACTCAGCATCGGCAATGCCTTCCCGTTCAAGACCAGCGGTGACGGTTACAGGGTGTTCGCGGGCGAATGCGAATCGAACAACGCGGAAACACTCACCGCAGCATTGACCGAAAAAGCGAAAGATCCCTCCGTCGAAGCGCCGCTGACCCCGGGCGCCACCTACAAAGTCAAAGTCGAAGTACCGGCGGTCAACGTCGAAGTATTCGAAGGCACCAAAACCACGCCCAAAAACAAGATCACCAATCCCGAATACGCCTACATCAGCAACGAAGCGTGCAAAGGCGCCTCGGCCCAGAATCAGACCTCGATCGCCTACCAGCACAAAGTAAACCTGAACGAAGGCAAACTCGAAACCAAGTACAAGTACCAGCCCTACGCCAAAGAACTGGTGCTGTGCGTGACCGCCTACGAAGGCACGGCCAAAAAATACTACCGCAACACGTTCAAAATCGAAAACCTCAAAAAAGCCGGTAGTGCAGCGTACAAATTCTATCTGCAGGAAGTCAAAAACACGGAAGACAGCGGTAAGGAAGAAAACGCGACAGTAGGCAAACTGAAATGTCCGTAATGTCGCCTCCGGCTCTTCGCGTCGCGCTCCGGTCCGAGGACGGGATGACCCTGATCGAGCTGCTCGTGGCGATGGCGTCGGCGATCGTCGTGATGCTGGCGCTGTTCGCCACGCTCGAGTTCTCCTCCAAGCAGGAGGCCCGCATCACCGAACGCGTGCAGGCCAGCCGCGGCGGCCGCTACGCGATGACCGAGATCGTCGAAAACCTCCACTCCGCCTGCGTCGGCTTCGACGCCGACGCGATCCAGGGGCCGAGCGCCAAACCGACCAGCCCGCTGAGCGAACTGGGCCCGACCGACCTCTGGTTCATCAGCGCCAACGGCAGCTCCTCGAGCGGCAAAGCGGTGATCGAAAAAGTCTACGAGCACGATGTCCACTGGGCTTCCACGGGCAAAAGCTCGACCGGGGAAACGCTCGGCACCCTCACCGACTACTCCTTCGAAAGCACCGCCGGCAGCGGGCCGTCGAGCAAATCCGGCAAGTGGGAATTCCCGACGCTGGAAACGAAAAACGCGAAAGCCCGGGTGCTGGCGACGAACGTGATCCCGCAGAGCCTGTCGGGCACCTCGACGATCTTCCAGTACTACAAGTACTCGACCACTCCCGGCGAATTCGTGCAGGTCACCTCGGCGATCCCCACGGCGGCCACGGAAAACAAGATCGCCAAGGTGGGCATCGGCTTCACGGCGACCTCCACGGCGGGGAACACCAACAAAGGCTACGGGATGGCCCCCTTCAGCGACTCCGTCGTGCTGAGGCTGACCGCGGCGGAAACCAGCGAAGAAGCGACCAACGAACCATGCACCTGAAATCGACCCACACCACACCGCCGTCGACCACGGGCTCGCGACTGGCGCGGGCCCGCGAGGAGGGCGGCTTCGCCATGATCATCGCGCTCGTGGTGCTCGTGGTCGGCATGCTGCTGGCCGCCGTCGCCCTCTCGGCGGTGAACGAAGATACCCAATCGACCAGGACCTACATCGTCCAGCAGAAGGCGTACGCGGCCGCGCAGGCCGGTATCCAGGCGTTCAAATACGAACTCGGGGCCAACTCGAACTACTGGTCCACGTGCCCGAAAACCTCGCAACCGCTGACGGTTCCCGGTACCACCGACGAGACCTACACCTACCGCCTGATTCCGACCGAAAAGCACACCCAGAAAGAATGCGAAGAAAAAAAGCAGACCGCGCTGGTCGAAACCTCCGGCTCGGCCAACGGGACCTTCCGCGTGGAAGCCACGGGCAGCGTGCCCGGTAAATGCGGTGAAAAAGTCCTGACCGGAAAAGGCTTCACCGAAAACGCCAAAAACAATGCCTGTACCCGCTCGATCATCACCACGTTCACTCACCCCGGGTTCATCAACTACGTGTTCGTGAGCAACTTCGAAATCCTCGATCCGGTGACCGAGTCTCCCGAACCGACGGACTGCGAAGAGTACTATAAAGAACGAACCGAAAAAAAAGTCAAAAACTGCACCACGATCGTTTGGGCGAGCACCGACAAAGTAAACGGCCCGTTCCACACCAACGACGGTGCCGACACCGAAACGGGCTCCTCGTTCGGCCGTGAAGGCCACAACGACGCCGTCGAGATGAATCAGGGACACTATGGAGGGACGCCGAAAATCCACGGGAGCGGCTTCACCGAAGAAGCCGGAACGCTGCTGCCCCCGGAAACGGACTCCGAACTGCTCGAAGCGGCCGAAACCGGATACAAGTTCAAAGGCAGGACCGAGATGGTGCTGGAAGAAGGCAGCCCGAACAAACTGAAAATCACCAAGTGGGGGAGCGGCAAAGAAGAAACCGAAACGAAATCCTTCCCCGCCAACGGTGTCATCTACGTGGAAAACGGATCCAAAGGCTGCCCGATCAAATACACCCCGTTCGGCGCGAAATACACCGGCGACACGGAATGCGGCAACGTCTACGTGAAGGGTAAATACACCGAATCGTTGACGATCGGGGCGGCCAACGACGTGATCGTGGTCGGGAACACCACCACCACGGGGGGAAGCACCGGTGGAGAACCCTCGGGTACTGCCACCCTCGGCCTGATCGCGACCAACTTCATCCGCGTGTACCACCCTGTCAAAGAAACCTCCTGCGGCACGACGTGCACGAACACCTCCTCGTCGTGCAACGAGACCAACATGACCGCGAGCGAAGCGGAAAAATCGAAAGAACTGTTCGGCGGCACGCCTGAAAACGTGATCGTCGACGCGGCGATCCTGAGCACCAAACACTCCTGGATCGTCGACAACTACCTGTGCGGCAACAGCCTCGGGACGCTGACGGTGTGGGGCTCGATCGCGGAGTTCTGGCGAGGACCCGTCGGCTCCGGCTCGCACGGGTACTCGAGCAAGAACTACAACTACGACGAACGGCTGCAGACCAACCAGCCACCCAGCTTCCTCTCGCCCACGACCACGGGCGCGTGGAAAGCCGAGCGCGAGACCGCGCCGCCCGAATAGGGCCGCCAACCGAGGACTCGCCGTCGAGCCCTCGGCGGCTAGGACCCGCCTTCCAGCCCTCGGCGGCTAGGACTCGCCGTCGAGCGACGCGAGTGCGTCGTCGCGGTGAAAGCCGTTGCGGGCGTCCGCCCGGGCGGCTGCGTCCCCGTCGCCCGAACGGGCGCGCTTGCGGGACGGCTTCCCGTTGCCGGCAGCGAGCTCGGCGGCGGCGAGCTCGGCGGCGGCGGTGCCGTTGGCCCTGACCTCGGCGGCCGCGGCCTCCGCGCCCCCGCCCTTGGTGCCCTTTCGCCGGCGGCGGCCGTTGCGGGCCCGGCGCTTGGGGAAGTTCCGCAACAGCTCCCTGGCCAGAGCGGGGGGCTTGCGGGCCATCCGCGTGCGGGCCCCTCGCAGCGCCTCCTCTGCCTCGGGGGTGTGGGCGAGGGCCGCCGCCAGGAGGGCCGCGGCGAGGCGGCGGTCCTGCTTGCGAGCGGCGTGTATCAGCCGGCGGGCGTTGCGGGCGTGGGCGCCGCCGGCGGAGTTCACGAGCAGGCCCAGCAGGCGCTTGGTCTCGGGCCACCGTTGGACGGCGTACTCCTCGTGGACGTCGCGGGTGTACTCCGCCAGGCGCCAGATCCAGGCGTTGGCCTGGTCGCGGCGACCGATGCGGCGCTCGACCAGCGCCCGGAGCATGATCTTGCTGGCCTCCTTGCGCTCCTCGCGGGGCCAGCCGCCGATGATGTCGATCGCCTCGTCGAAGGAGTCCGGGTCGCGCAGGGCGGCGATGTCGGCCAGCGCCCGCAGCCGCAGCTGGGCGTTCTTGTTGCGCTGTACGGCGGTGATCAGGAAACGGTTCTTGAGCTCGCCGGTGCGGTCGAAGTGGAGCATCGCGCGGGCCCGTCGCCAGCCGCTGGGCGCGACCCGGGCACCCGCGAGGGCTGCCCACAGGTGCTGCTCGCCGTAGTCGAGGTACTCGACCGCGATCCGCCACAGCTCGCGCTCGAAGACGGCGAACCGGCGCTCCTCCTCGGCGCACACGGGCAGCACCCGCCGCTCGACCCTGACCCGGCGACCACGTCCCCGGCGGACCGGCCCGACGACGATCGCGCCGCCGCGGTAGACGTCGCGGTCCAACAGTGAGTGGAGCGTCACGACCGGGTCGTCGTGCTTGGTGGCGGGGTGGACGAAGTCCACCACCAGCCCCGCCTCCTTTCCGGGATGGCGGCGGGTGACGCGCCCGACGCGCTGCTGGTAGATGCGCTTCGAGGCGGTCGGCGCGAGGTGCACGCAGACGGTGGCCCGGGGGCTGTTCCACCCCTCCGCCAGCAGCTGGGCGTTGATCAGCACGTCGATCTCGCCCCGCTCGTAGCGGGCCAGGATCCCCACCAGCTCACGCTTGGGCGTCTCGCCGGAGACCGCCTGGGCCTTGATCCCCTCGGCACGGAAGGCTTCCGCGAGGTTGTAGGCGTGGCGCACGCCGGCGGCGTAGACGACGCCGGGGACGCCGTTGAAACGGGTTTTGTAGAGGTTCGCGACGGCGAGGTTGAAGGGCTGCTGGTCGAGCAGTTTGGCGAGCTCGTCCTGGTCGAACTCGGTGTCCACCTCGCCCCTTCGCAGCGGTACCTTGGCGATCGTCCTGACGCCCACCCCCGGTGAGATGCGCACGCACCGCAGTGGCGCGATCACCCCCCGGCGGGCCGCCGCGGCGAGGTCGAAGCGGGACGTCTGGGTGGGGAACAGATCGGTGACGTGGCGGGCGATGAGCGCACCGGTGGCGGTCATGCCGATGAAGATCGGCCCGGTCCAGTTGCGGATCGCGGCGCTCGTCTTCTCGCCCAACGCGGTGTGGGCCTCGTCGCAGATCACGATCGTGTAGGCGCTCGAGATCTCGCCCGCGTTGCGGACGAACCACTGGTAGGTCTCGACCGTCACCGGGCCGTTGGCCGAATCCTCCCCTTTCAGCAGCGGGCGGCTGATGCGCTTCTTGTAGCCCCGGTCGCGCAGCTCGCCGAGGAACTGGTCGACGAGGTTGCGCCGGTGGGTGAGGATCAGCACCCCGCCGGTCTGGGAGGCCTCGACGAAGCCGAGCGCGGCGACCGTCTTGCCGGCCCCGGTGGCGTGCTCGAACCAGAAGCGCTTGGCCGCGTTCGGGTCCTCCGGCTGCTCGGCGAGGGTGTCCTCCTCCTCGCCCTCCTCGACCCAGTCGCGGGGCTCCTCGCCGTCGCTCTGCAGCTCGGCCTCGTCGGCCGGCTCGTCCTCGGCGTCGAGGTCGGTGCCGTCGAGCAGCTCGTCCTCGAGCTCGTCCTCTTCGTCTTCCTCCTCGTCGGGGGCGGCCCGGTCGACGGGACCGAGGTCGTCCTCGTCCTCCTCGTCCTCGTCGAGCTCGTCCTCTTCCTCCTCGTCTTCGTCCTCGTCCTCCTCGGGGGCCTCAGCCGCCGGCTCCTGCGCGGCGCCGCTGTCGTTCGCCGGCTCGTCGAGGCCGAGGATCGCGGCGGAGGCGAGCAGCTCGGGGGAGGCCGATCCGTTGGAACGGCCGTTGCCGCCGGAGATCTTGCGCTGCTCCTCCGCCAGCAGTGCGGTGAGCGTGCCGGAGAGGGCGTCGACCTGGTGGGCGGAGAGGATGGTCCCGTCGGCCAGCTTCGGCTCCTCCTCGGAGAGGATCCGTTCGAGACCCAGTAGCAGCGAGAACTCCCGCCGCCAGGCCGTCGACGGGCGGGTCCGCTTCGGGTCCTCCTCGAGCTCGGCCAGGGCGAGGTCGAGTGCCCCTCGGCGCGGGGTCCCCGGGGCCAGCGCCTGGGCGGGATCCTCGCCCTCGTGCAGGAAGCGCTCGTGGACGAGCTTTTCCGCCCGCGCGATAGCGGCAGAACTTGGGATCGACGCGGCCCGTGGGGCCGCTGAGGCGGACTCGGCCATGCGGCTTTGACTTCGAGAACTGGGCCGCGCAGAAAATGCGCCTCCGGCGCGGCTTGAGTGCACGGCGGTGCGGTCCTCGCACCGCCTCCCGGACGCTAACGGTGCGTCCGGCTGTGATGCAGATGAGGATATAACACGCGCAGGCGCCACCCAAGGGGGCTGGCCGGCCGTGTGCATATGCGACGCTGTGGGCGATGAGCATCGGGCGGGTGGCGATCGCGGCGGCTGGCCTGGCGGTGGTGACGGTCGTGGCGGTGGGGCTCGTCCAGCTCTCCGGCTCCCGCGGCACGCCCCCGGACTCGCGTCTGAGCCTGGCGCAGATGCGCTCGCGGCTGACCGGCTCGCCGGCGCCGCTGGCGAGCCTCCACGCACAGGCCGACGAGCTGCTGGGAGGGGGAATGCCGGCACTGCAGACACGCCTCCGGACGCTCCACGGGCGGGCGGTGGTGATCAACAAGTGGGCCTCCTGGTGCGGGCCCTGCCGGGCCGAGTTCGGCATCTTCCAGCGGGTGTCGGTGAAGGACGGGAAAGAGGTCGCATTCCTCGGGATCGACTCCGGCGACAGCCACGGCGAAGCGGCCCGTTTCCTGAAGGCGACCCCCGTCAGCTACCCGAGCTACTTCGACCCCAGCGGGAACATCGGGCTGGCGCTGAGCGACTCGAGCTTCACGCCGGTGACCGTGTTCCACGGTGCCCACGGAGGCTTCTACGTCCACCAGGGGCCCTACCAGAGCGACGCGGAACTGGAACACGACGTGGTCCGCTACGGGCTGGACGCCTGAGGCCGGCGGCATGCCCGAGCTGCGCATCGACCCCCTCAGCGGACACCGCACGATCGTCGCGGGGGAGCGCTCCCGGCGCCCCGGCGGCGAGCCCCGGTCGACCCCCGCATCCCCGATCGAGCGTGCCGGGGACCCCTTCGCCGAGGGGCACGAGGACCGCACACCGCCCGAGCTGTACGCGCTGCGCCAGGACGGCTCGGCGCCGAACACGCCCGGTTGGAGGGTTCGGGTGGTGCCCAACCTCTACCCCGCGCTGTCCCCGCCCGCCGGGACCGGCCCGACCCCGGCCGCACCGGACGAACCGAGGGGACGGGGCGGCACGCCCCAGGAGCTGTTCATCTCGCTGCCGGCCACCGGCGGGCACGAGGTGATCGTCAACGGCCCGGAGTCCGTGACCTCGTTGGCGGAGCTCCCCCGCGGACAGGTGATCGATGCCGTCGAGACGTGGCGGGAGCGGATGCGCTGCCACGAGCAGAGCGCCTACGTGCAGCTGATCGTCAACGAGCGGCTGGAGGCCGGTGCCTCGTTGCCCCACACCCACGCGCAGCTGTACGCGCTCGACTTCGTCCCCAACGAGGTGGCCCGCGAGCGGGAGCGCTCGAGCGCCTACACGACCCGCACGATGGGCGCCAGCCTGCTCGGAGACGTGGTGGCCGAGGAGGTCCGACGGGGTGAGCGGGTGGTGGCGATCGACGACGACGCGGTCCTGATCGCGCCCTGGGCCTCACGGCTGCCGTTCCAGCTGATGCTCGCCCCGCGCCGGCCCCGGCCCCGTTTCGAGGAGCGAGGGCCATCGGGAGCGTCGCTCCTGTACGAGGGGCTGAGCCGCCTGGCAAGGCACCTCGGCTCGAGCCCGCCGCTGAACATGTGGGTGCGCACGGCGCCCCGTGGGGCAGAGGACTTCTGCTGGCGGATCGACGTGCTTCCCCGGCTCACCCACCTCGCCGGGCTCGAGCTCTCGACCGGGCTGAGCCTGAACATCGTCTCCCCCGAGCACGCGGCGGCCGCGCTGCGAGACGCCTGAGGGGCTACGCTGGCGCCCGTCGATGGCGCCAGAGGAACGGTTCGTCCCCCGCTTCGCCGCCGAGCCCCCGCAGGAGGGGCTCCCCGTGGGCCGCTGGGAGGAGCGCCTGGAACGGGAGCTGCTGACGGCCGCGCTGACGCTCGAGGGCGAGCAACCGGACCTCGGCGAGCCCGGGCGGATCCTGTGGTACCCGGAGCGGACCTGGCACGGGCGCACCTACGTGCCCGCCACCGCTCGCACGGGCGGCGGCTTCGAGCTGTTCGGGTACGTCCGCTACCTGCCCGCCGAGGAGGGTGGCGAGCCGGAAGAGTTCTCGGCCTGGGTGGACTTCACCGACCAGACCGCCGAGCGCAACCCGCAATGGCAGCTGGACCTGTGCGACGAGGTGATCGGCCGCTGGCGGGGCGAGGTGGGGGCGGTGGCGGCGATGACCCTGATCTGGGGGCATCCGCTGGTGTCCTCCGGCCATGTGGCCACCGCCGAGCTGGCGGGGCTGGTGGTCGACCAGTGCGAGCTGGTGGAGGAACGCTTCACGATGATCGCCCCCGACGACTACCGCGGGGACCTGCTCGAGGTGAAGCTGTTCGACTCCAAGAAGCGAGAGCTGGCGAGCGAGTCGCTGTATGACGCCGAGGACGAGGACGACGGGGGCGAGACCGGGGACGAGCAGGAGGGCTAGAGCCGGAGACTCGGAGCGCGGCCGCGGGCCTACCCGCCGCCGCCGTGTTCCTCGGCCTTGAAGCTCTTGGCTTCGGCCGCTTCTTCGGCCTCGAGCTGCTTGCGGGCGGCGTCTTCGCCGCCATCCTTGGACTTACGGGGGTGCTTGTGGGTACGGGTCGCCCGGCGGTTGGTCTTGGAGCCGGACCCGGAGCCGCGGGCGCTGGAGGCGGGCTTGCTCCGCTTCTGGTGCTTGGCGGCTTTGCTGGCGGCGTCGGCAGCGGCGGCCGCACGAGCCAGATTCGCCGCTTCCGCCTGCTTGCGTTTGACCTCGGCTTCTTCGGCCTTTTCGCTGGGGCTCTCGGCGGTGCTCGTGTTCGGGGGCGTGGTCACGCCCGTCGTGGGCTGGGTTTCGGAAGCTTCGGCGGACGCTTCGCCGCCTCCGCCTCCTGCTTCCCCTCCGCCGCCGCCGGAGCCGCCGCATCCGGCAAGGGCGAGCGCCACCGCCGCGAGCAGCAGCGGATAGCGGACCGAGCGCAGGCGTTGCTTCACGGACTTGCCGAGCATCATTCGATCGTCGCACTCGGGCTGCCGGATTTGCGCCGGTTGCCGGCGCCGGTGCTCGGTTTGGTGACGCTCGGGACGGGTGCTTTCGTGGTGGCCTGGGGGGCGGTCGTGGTCTTGGTCTTGGCGGAGCTCTTCTGTTTGGCCTGGGCGGTGGTCTTGCTCGCTTCTTCGGATTTCTTCTTCGCTTCGGCAGCCGCCTTGGTCTTGGCCGCCGCTTCCAGCTTCTTGATCTTTTCGGCGGCTTCCTTTTCCTTCTTCTTGGCTTGCTTTTCGGCTGCTTCTTCGCGGTGCTTGGCCTTCTCGGTGGCTTCCTTTTCTTTCTTGCTGGCGTTGTCTTCGGCCGCTTCTTCGCGCTCCTTCGCTTCCAGCGCGGTCAGCACTTCGCGGTCTTTGGCGGCTTCGTCGTTTTCGGCCCGCTTCTGTTCGGCTTCTTCGGCCCGTTCGGAGGCGGAGGTCGTGACACCGGGATGGCCGGACTGGGGTTTGAGCCCGGCGCCACAGCCGGTGGCGGCGAGGAGCAGCGTCACCGCGAGGAGACCCGCGAGGAACAGCCGCACCCGTGTCGCCCGCGCCGCACCGCCCGGCGATCGCGCGCCGGCATCACCCGAGCAGAGCAACCGACGCCACATGAACCCAAGCTACCAGCCGTTCTATGCCCCCTCAAGGTGCGAACAGGAGGATTCGCAGGCTCACAACGGCTCGGCGAGGGACTAGACTTCCCTGCGGGCGGGGGCCGCGGGTGGTCGGGCGGCATGGACCGGCGGGCCAGGGACCCCGTTCCGCAACCCCGGCGAGGGGCCGGGCACAGAACCCGAGGGAGGGCGAGCGATGGAGTTGACGGGGCTGAGGGTCAGGGGCATGGCGGTGGCGGCGATCGTGTGCGGAGCGTGCGCGCTGCTCGTCGTCCCCAGCGGAGCGGCGGCGTCGAAGGCGCTGAAGGTCACGTGGATGAGGGGCGCGACCGCGCCCAACACGCCCAAGAGCCTCGACAAGGTCGGGGTCATCAAGATCGGCAACAAGAAGGCCAAGAACGTGCTCGTGATCGAGCCCGGCACCTCCGGCGGGGGGGCCTACTTCGTGAAGCTGGCGGAGTGGCTCAACGAACTCGCCCCCGAATGGCAGGTGTGGGCCGTGGAACGCCGCGAGAACCTGCTGGAGGAACAGAAGGAGGCCACCAAGTACAAGGAAGGGAAGGTCAGCGGGGAAGAATTCTTCAACTACTACCTGGGATACATCGGCCACGATCCTGCGATCAAGAAGCACTACAAACGGGTCACCCCCGAAGAAGCCTCGAAGGACGGAGCACGGGAATGGGGCATGGCCGTGGCGGTCGAAGACCTGCACGTGGTCATCGAAGGAGCGAAAAAGCTCGGCGGGAAAGTGGTGCTCGGGGGACACTCTCTCGGCGGCTCGGTCGTGACCGCGTACGCCACTTGGGACTTCTCCGGCAAGCCGGGTGCTGAAGGCCTGTCGGGCCTCGTATACATCGACGGCGGCTCGAGCCCGACGCCGATCACCACCGAAGAAGCGGAAGCCGGGAAGGAAGCGGTCACGAAGGAACCCTGGCTGGCGTTCGGCGGCATCGAAGCACCGGACCTCGGGCTGTTCTCGCTCACCGGGTCGGCGCTGGCAGCCATCGAACCGACCAAGGAATCCGTGGAGCAGGCGTTCAAATTCCTACCCGAAGACCTCCGCACGCGCAACTCCAAAGGCGAATTCGTAGACGCCACCAACGAAGCCGGCTTCGGCTACGCGGTGAACGTGGGAACGTCTCCGGAAAGCCTCGCCGCCGCCCAGGTCCACGCCGGCGCCGGGATCGTCGAACAGGGGCCCGGTGAACCGTATGCGTGGGACGGCGAAGGCGCGATCACGCCGATCAAACGCTACGCGGAAATGCTCGCGGGAGTGGGCGTCAAGGGAGCGGACGGAAGCGAGTGGTACTTCCCCGCCCGGCTGACGCTCGACACCGGTGCGGTGGGGAACGGGATCAACAACCCGGCCCAGGCGGTACTCGGCGAGCACGCCATCCATGGCACCGAACTGCCGACGTCGTTGCACATCCTGGCGATCAACACCGAACTCGACAAGAAGCTCGGGGGCGGGTTCACGACGCTGACGTTCGCCGAAGACCTGGCCAACCAGTCGCACATCCCGCCGGAACAGGTGACCCTGATCAACGAGGAAAACACCTACGCCCACAACGACCCCAATGGCGCCTACCCGACCAACGCGTTCGTAGAAGCGCTGGTGCCCTTCCTGAAAGGGCTGTGAGCGGGCCCCGATCGTGAGCGGTTGCCGCGGTGGCCGCTCACGGGGCCCAGCCCGCCGCGACCGTCAGGCCCCGGCGGGCTGGGCCTCGGTGCGCCCGGGCCCGCCGGCGCTCAGCTCCTGAGAGACGCGCTCGGCGGTTGCCTGGGCGCGGCGGGTCGTGCTGAGCAGCCCGAGCGTCAGCACACCCACGCCGCACGCCGCCACGATCCACCAGGCCGGCTCGGCATCGGCGACGAATTGGGGGCCGACGACGCCGACGGCACCGGCGGCCAGAGCACCCGCCACGGCCACCCCCAGCGTCTGACCGATCTGCCGGGAGGTGGACGCGATCGCAGCCGCGACCCCAGCCTGGGCGGCGGGCATGCCGATGATCGCCGTGTTCGAGATCGGCGGGTTGACCATCCCGAAGCCGGCTCCGAACACCACATAGAACGGCAGCAGGTGCTCCACCGGCGTGGTGCGCGTGACGGAGCTCATCAGGGCGCCGCCGACGGCGATCCCGAGGCCGCCCAGGAGCAGCCCTGTGCGGGGGCCCCGGCGTCCGACTATGCGGCCCGACACGGGCGAGAGGATCACCGTGCAGACGGCGATCGGCAGCGTCAGCAAGCCGGCGTGGAGAGCCGAGAGCCCCCTCACCTCCTGCAGGTAGAGCGTGTTCAGCAACAGGAAGCCTCCCAGCGCCGCGAACGCCATCACGGCGATCGCGCTGGCGCTGGAGAAGGGGACGCTACGAAAGAAGCGCAGTTCGAGCAAGGGCTCGGGGCGGCGGCGCTCGTAGGGGATCAGCGCCCCCAACGCGAGCGCCGAGAGGGCGAACATGCCGAGTGTCTGGGCCGAGCCCCAGCCCGCTTTCGGAGCCTCGATGATCGCGTAGGTCACCGAGGCGAACATCACGATCACGAGCAGCTGGCCGACGGCGTCCAGCCGTCTCGGCTTCGGAGCCCGCGATTCGGGCACGAACCGCATCGTCAGCAGGATCGCGAGCAGGCCGATCGGCACGTTGATCCAGAAGATCGACGGCCACCCGACTCCGTCCACCAAAATGCCGCCGAGGACCGGGCCGAGCGCCAGGCTGATCCCCACCGTCGCACCCCACACGCCCAACGCCTGGGCCCGCTCGCGGGGGTTGGTGAAGACGTTGCGGATGATCCCCAGCGCGACCGGGTTGAGCATCGACCCGCCCACCGCCTGGAGCATCCGGAACGCGATCAGCATCGCGAGCGAGGTCGAGAGGCTGCACAGCAGCGAGGCCGCCGTGAAGATCGCAAGCCCCGCCTGGAACACCCGGCGGCGCCCGAGGCGGTCGCCGGTGGACCCTCCCAGGATCAGCAGGCTGGCGAGCACCAGGGTGTAGGCGTCCACGATCCACTGCAGGCCCGAGACGCCGGTGTGGAGCTCACGACCGATCGACGGCAGGGCCACGTTGACGATCGTGTTGTCGAGCCCGACGATCAACAGGCTCATGCAGCAGATCGCCAGGATCAGCCGCCGGCGACGGCGGTCGGGGAGGGCCTCCGAAGGCCGCTTGGAGGAGGGATCCACGGGACCAGTGTGCCCGCTTGCCGCCGCCCTCCGGACCCGACCGCCGGCCCACACGGCCGAGCGTCCCGTGGATAGGCTGGCCCGAGGACCGATGCCAAGCCCTCGATCCGCGTCCGAGCGCGGCGACCGCCTGCTTCCGTGGATCGCCGCCGAGCGAACGGTGAGAGCGGTGCTGCTCGCCGCCGTCGGGATCGTGCTGCTCACCCACGTGCACGAGAACTGGGCCCGGGACGTGACCGATCTCACCCACAAGCTGGGCCTGAACCCGAAATCGAACTGGGTCCAGCGGATCCTCCACGACGCGACCAGGCTGAATGCGAACACGGCGTTCCTGTTCGGGAGCGTGGCTCTCGCCTATGCCGCGTTGGAGGGCACCGAGGCCTACGGGCTGTGGAAACGCCGACGGTGGGCGGAGTGGCTGACGGTCCTGGCCACCTCGCTGCTGCTGGTACCGGAGGTGTGGGCCCTCACCAAAAGCGCCACCGTGCTGAAGCTGGGCGCGCTCGTGGTCAACGTGGCCGTCGTCGCGTATCTGATCGGCCGGCTCCGTTCGAGTTCGTCCAAGGGCGCGACCGGCAAACACGATCGCCGTGGTGGGCCGGGCCCGCGGGAAGAAGAGGGGCGGACGCTGCCCCCGTCCGCGTCCGCCCCGCCTTTCCCAACCAGTGAGGGGTAACCGGTCGGTCGACCCAACTATCGCCGCGGGGGCTCGCCCCGACAATCCAATTCTGGACACGCCGGGGTCCACTTCCGGGGGCGCGTCGCCGGCCTGTGGGCAAGCGATGCGAGGGGGGGCGCTACTTACGCGGACAGGGAGCTTTGAAGCCCACCGTGACCGGCTCTGGGACGGGCGGGTTGGCCCCGCCTTCGTCGAAGATCACTTCGGTCTTGATCGAGAAGCTCCCGCTCGGGGGGCACTGGGCGGGGATGGTGCCGTAGTACACGGGCTTGCTGCCCACCATCCGTGCCGATCCCGCCTTGACCTGGATCGACTGGACGACGGCGTAGGGGGCGCCCGGGACCGTCGAGATGAGCGGGATTTCGCTGACCAGCTCGAGGCCGAAGCCTTCCGAGCCGCCGAGGCCGACGTAGTGCCCGGTGGTGAGGATTTCCAGCGACGCCGGCGAGTGTCCGACGGTGAAGAACTCGATGTCGCCCCCGGGCGCGTAGAACGATTCGATCGTGGTCGACTCTTCGACCCGTTCGCCCCCGAAGGCGACGACGCCGAGGGCGTGTCCCACGGGCCCCGCCGGCGAGCCCTTCGGACAACCCTTCGGACCGACCTCTTCGAGCGTCGACTTGGGGCAGGTCGGAAAGCCCTGGGGGTGGAGCGTGGTCCCTTTTGGGAAGTACACGTTGATCCCGATCACCGGGGGCGGAAAGCCGCCGTATTCGGTACCGGAGATCTTGTATTCCGCCTGCAGCGCGGCTCCCGCTCCGAGGATGTACCCGGTATGGGGGAAGCCCGGGATCGGGACCGGCAGGGCTTTGAAGGTGACCCTCGGAGTCGCCCCCGCGGAGCCGCCGCCCACCACCAGTGCCCCCGCGACCCCCGCGGTCAGCAGGGCGACTCTGCGCAGCGTGGCTGTCGTGAGGGTCCCCGGCACCGCCGTCCGATCATACGGACGGGCGGGCCGGCTGGCATCAGGTGATGCGCGCCTCCGTGCTCTCCGCGTCGTGGATCGCCCACACGAGTCTCTCCACGAGCTGGGCGGCGGCGTGATCGGTACTAAGATGCACCGAGCGGACGTCCTCGTCGAAGACGACCGGCTGGGGTCCGGCACATCTCTGCGGGTCGGTGGTGACGATTATGCGCGGCATGGAGGGTCCTTTCGGGGTCTGGGGCGAGAGGGCAGGTCTCGGTCAGCCTGCACTCACAAGGTGACACCCACGCCGATGGACCTCATGGGCCGCCGGGACAAGATTCCGGCGGCGAGTCTGGACACAGGACCCAAGGGCCCGGCGCGGGCTCCAAGGCCCGACCGGGGACCGGCGCCCGCCGGTCCCCAGGGCCGCCCCTAGGCCAGCGCCGCTTCCGCGGTCGTGACTTCCTGGGCGGCTTTGGCTTCGGCCGCCAGGGCTTCGCTCAGCGTTTTTTCAGCCTGTTCGATGGCGGCCTTGAAGGGTTCTTCGCCGGCCGCTTGTTCGACCTTCGTCTTGGCGGCCTGGGTCACAACTTCCGCTTCCGATAATGCCTTTTCCATTTCTTCGAGCTTTGCGTCGACCTTCGCTGCTGCCGTGACCGCCGCCCGCTCGGCTTCCTCCGCTTCGTTCAGGTGCGTCGCGGCGACTGGCGTGGCTGCCTTGGCTTCCTTTTCTTCCTGGATCGCCGTCGCGACTTCGGCTTCTGCTGCCTTCAATTCTGCCTCTTCGGTGGCGAGTTCCGTTTCTCCTTCGACCACTTCTTCGTGAGCTTCGACGATTTCCGCTTCCGAGTTACTAATTTCTTGTTCGTCGGCGTGCACCAACGCTTCGTCTTCTTCGACTTTCTTTTTGAAGTCTTCACTTTTCGGGTTTTTCGCCAGACCTTCCTTAGCTTTTTCCAGCTTCGTCTTGTCCTTCCCCAGTTCCGTTTGGTAGACCGCCAGTTCGGTTTCGTCTTCTGCGATGTCTTCAGCGGCCGTCTGTTCGTCTTCTTCGAGAACTTCTTTGGCAAGCTTGACGAAGAATTCGTCACTTTCCACTTCTTCTTCGTCCAGTTTCCTTACGATTGGGGCGAGTGCTTCATTCTCTTCGGCTTCTTCGAGTGCGAGTTCCGCTTCGCCTTCCGCCCTGGCCGTGCTGGACCTTTCTTCACCAGCTTTCACGGCGGCCGCTTTCGCCTGCTGGGTGGCTCCCTTGGCGGCCGCTTCGGCTTCTTCGGCTTTCTTCAGGACGGCTTCGGCGTCGGTGAGCGGTTTGTCGGCGGCGCGGGCCCCTTCGAGCTGTTTCTTCGCGGCGGCGGTCCGGGTCTGGGCTTCCGTGAGGGCCTGCTTCAGCCCCGCCAGCGCAGCCAATTCCGCGGCCGTCGGTCCCGTTGGCTGGGCGGGCGCGGGAGTCGAGGGCTGCGGCGCAGGCGTCGTGACGGTGCTCGCTGGCGGCTGATCCGTGCTGGTTCCGAGGGTGCCCGATTTGCTCGGAGGCTTGACCTCATACCAGGTGAGCTTCCGTTCGTGCTTGGCGCACTTGGTCGAATGCGAGACGAGACGCTCGCTCCCGGAGCTGCTCTTGCAGGTGTAGATGCTGCTCGTCTTCACTTTCGGAGCCGAGCTCTGCCACGCGGTCTTCGTTTCACCGCTCTTGCACTTGCCGCCGTGGGCGAGCTGCGCCTTGCCGGCGTGCTTCTGGCAGGTGTAGATCTGCGAGGAGCCGGACGCCTGGGCCGACGCCGGTATCACGACGACCGAGCAGGCCGCCAGAGCTGTAGCCGCTATCAGCGGCGCGAAGACACGTCTCCTGGACACTTTGCTTTCCCTCCTTGAAAAGATCTCTCTCGCCCCGCCGAGATGACGCGACTTCGCGAATCGGCCCCGCGTTACCGCCCGGAATCGTACAGGCTCCCCGTCGATCGCGCGACGGTTTGGGAGTTATGCCAGCGATCTTTCAATTTGGGGTAAACATGGCTCGCAGCACAAGTGCGCCGGGTCGTGCACACTTGCAGTCGTGGCGCTCCCTTCCACAGCCACCGGCCGGGCGCTCCTCGGCGCCCGCACGGTGCTCGGCGCCTCCACCCTGCTCGCGCCCCGCTTGGCGGGCCGTCTGTTCCTGCTGGACCCGGATGCCAACCCCCAGCTTCCGGTGCTCGGTCGCATGTGGGGCATCCGCAACCTGTCATTGGCCGCGGGGATGTACGGCGCGAGCGGTGATGACCGCGCCCGCTGGTGGCGCCTGCAGGTGGTCATCGACGCGCTCGACTTCGCCGCCATCACCGCCGAGTGGCGCCGCGGGGCGGTACCCGGAGCGGCGGCCGGCCTGATGGCGGGCACGGCGTTGATCGCGACCGCGCTCGGAGCCGTCTCCGTGGCAGCCGAGGCGTCCGCCGGGGCCGAGGCTCCATAGCGGCACCTCGCAGGAGCGGCGGAGCGCCCGAGATCTGGCTCGGGCACGGCGCCTCGGGTGGACCCGAGACGATGAGGCCGTACCTGCAAGAGCTCGCCGCGCGCGGACTCGAGGCGCACGCGCTACGGCTCCCACGAGGCCTTGCCGAGCGGGCGATGGTCCCCCTTCGCCGGCAGGTCGGCGAGGGGCTCCCCCGGTCGGTGATCGGTGGGCACTCGTTCGGGGGCCGGGTCGCGAGCCTGGTGGCCGCCGAGACGCCGCCCGCGGGCCTGGTTCTGCTCAGCTACCCGCTCCACCGCCCGGGCCACCCCGAGGAGCTGCGGATCGACCATTGGCCCCGGATCTCCTGCCCGGTGCTGGTGCTCTCCGGCGATCGCGACCAGTTCGCCCGTGTGGACCTGCTGCTCGAGTCCGTCAAGCTGCTTCCCCGGGCGGAGACCCACATCTACCCCGGGCTGCGGCACGGCCTCACCTCGATGGCCGGCGACGTGGCCGAGCGGATCGCCGAGTTCGCCGGGCGTCTCGGTCAGCCCGAGCCGAGCACACGCTCGCGTCGCTGACGGCGCCACCAGCGCCCGCCCACCATCGCCACGGCCAGCAGAAGGCCCAGGGGCACGAGCACGGCGGCCGCCACCACGAGCACGGCCAGCGACACCGTGAGCACCTTTCCGGCGTCGTGAAGACCCCGACCGAGCGTGGAGCCGCCGCCACCGTGATGGACCTGCCCCAGCACGGTCACTTCGACCTGCGCCTGGCTGGCCCGGTGGGAGACGCTCGCCTGCCGGCGTTCGGCCGCCGAGATTTCGCGGGACGCTTCGGCCAGCCGCGCGTGCAGACTTTCGACGGCCGCGGTGGTGGTTGCTTTTGCCAGCGCCCGCAGGAGGGCAGCACGTTCGGCCCTCGCCGCCGACAGACGGGCGCCCGCGGCGTGGTATTCGCTCGTGATGTCCTGCAGCGACTGCGACTCGGCGCGGACGGCCGCGATCCGTTCGAGTCGCGCGAGCGTGCCCTGGAGCTTGTCGCTCGGCAGCACCAGCGTCATCGAGGCTTCACCGGGGGACCCGTACTGGGTCTGGACGCGGGCGCTCTGGACGAAGCCGCCGGCCGCCACCGTCGCGCGCCCGACCCGGTCGGCGATCCGCTGGACGCCTTCGCCACCGGCGCTCAGCGTGAGCGAGGCGCCGAGTTGCTGCAGCCGCCCGCCAGCTTCTCCGGGCGCTTCACCGGTCGCTCCGGTGGCGGACGAGGAGGATCCGAGCGTCCCCTGCCGATCGCCCGCTTCGAGCTCCGGGGCCGAGCTCGGGAGCCCGTGGACGTGGGACGGTTCTTCGACGCTCCCCGATGTGCGGGCGGGGCCCGCGGCGGCCGGCGCACTTTCGGCTCGCCCGAGGCTCGACACCCGGTGTCGCGGCGCGTGTTCGGAGGCTCCGACGCCGAATGCGAACACCGCGATCAGCACGGCGGCGAGCGCCGTGCCAAGTGCCAGCACCGGCCCGCGCCGGCGTGCCAGCGCCGTGCCGAGCCTGTGTCGGGGTGCGGCCGGCGGGCCGGGAGCACGCACCTGCTGCTCCAGCGCGGCCGCGAATGCCGGGTCGAGCGGCTCGGGGAGAGCACGGACGTCGGCGCGCAGCTCACGCCAGAGCTCCGCGTCGGCTCCGGTGCCGTCGCCGTCGAGGGCGGCCTCGATGCGGGCGAGGGCGAGCTCGTCCTCGGGGGACATGCGGGAGGACGGGAAGGGAATCACTCTCATGCCGCGGTCTCCCGTTCGATGTCGAGGTATCTCGTCCGTAGCCGCGTGAGCGCGCGGTGCAGCCGCGTCCCCACGTTCGACTCGCTTATCCCGAGCACCCTCGCGAGCTCGCCGTTGGACAGCTGGCCGTGGAACTTGAGCAGCACCAGCTCCCGCTCCCGCGGGCCGAGGGCGGCGAGTGCCTGGGCGACGATCGCCCTGCGCTCGACCTGCACCAGGGCCGCGTCCGCGGCCAGGTCGCCGATCAGCGATGGATCCTCCCCCGCCGGCGCACGGCGGGCCCGGCGGCGGAGCTCGTCGAGGGCCGCGTTGCGGGCGATCGTGAACAGGAGCCCCCGGGCGGTTCCCCGGCGGGGGTCGAGGCGCTCGCGAGCGCGGTAGAGGCGCTCGAACGCCAGCGCGGTCACGTCCTCGGCGGCAGCGCGGTCGCCGAGCATCGACATCGCGTACGCGTGGACATCCCCGACGCAGCTGCGAAACAGGCTGTCGAAGTCGGGAGCCGGGTCGAAGTCGGGGACGGCGTCCGTGCCGGCGCGGCCACGGCCTCGCAGGGCTGTGAGTCTTCCTCCCATGTCCCTATTACGTCTAGGGCATAGCGGACGTCACACCCGTCCAGGCGGATTCGGGCTTCCCGCCTGAGTCGGTCAGATCCCGCCTGAGGAGCCCGTCAGATCCCGCGTGAGTGGTCCGGCGACGTCGTCGGCGATTCCCGCTCGCCGCTCGTGTAGCCCGCGATGCGCCGCGCCGCCGCGACGTTCGCTTCGATCGCGGGAAACGTCGTGGAACCGCTCGCCGCCGCCGACGCCGCGCCCAGGATCCTGGCCTTGGCGGCCGCGAACTCCTGCTCGGTCAGCGCCCCGTCCCGATGTAGCTTGGCGATCCGATCGAGGGCGAGCGCCACACCACTGGGCGATCCGCTGGGCCGTGGCGCGATCGCGGGTGACGCCGCTGCGGTCGGGCTCGCCACCGAACGGGCCTGCGCCGCCGGCTCGACCGCCGCCCTCGGCTGTTGGGCGAAGCTCGGCTTCGTCTTCGCCGCAGGGGACGGCTTGGCCGTGCTCATCGACGGCTTGGCCCCCGACGGTTTGGCGGACGCCTTGGCCCCGTTCGAGGTCACGGACCGTTCTCTCGCGGACGCAGTCGCCTTGCTCGACCCCGTCGCTTTGCCCGACGCCGTCGCCTTGCCCGACGCCGTCGCCTTGCCCGACGCCGTCGCCTTGCCCGACGCCGTCGCCTTGGGAGAGCCGGCTTTGGCCGAAGCCGTCGTCCTCGCGCGCGCGGGCCGTGTCTTCTCACCCGCGGTCGTCCGTTCACCCGGCCGCCGTGCGGACCGCTTGGCGCGGGCGGGCCTGGCGGACTTCGCTTTCGCCCGGGCCCGCGGTGTCGCCGTGGTCCGTTTCCGCGCCGGCGATCTTTTCGGCGCCGACGTGCGAGGCTTCGAGTCGTCCTCGAGGACCAGGTTCGACAGGCCGAGCGTGGTGATGGACAGGGCTTTACGTATGTATCCCATACCGATTCTCGTCTCCCCTATTCGACCCGAGGCTTGATACCAGGCCACGCGGACACGACCGGGCGGCGACCGCCCGGGGCCCTCGGGGCGCTTGCTTCTACCGGCTCAGCGGGTACGCCGACACCGGCACGACAACGTCGGACGCGAGCTTGTCGTGCCAGCACTGCTTCTCCTTGTCCCACAGCATCCAGAAGAAGCCCAGGAACAGGACGAGGTAGGACAGGTAGCCCGCGATCCAGCGGATGAAGGCGCGCCCGTAGCCGATCGAGCCGCTGCCGTCGAAGCTGATGACGCGGATCCCGACGGCGCTCATACCCGGCGTCTGGCCACGGCTGGAGCCCACGAACAGGGTGAAGTAGGCGAGTGCCACGAGAATCGACAGCCCGCTGCCGGCCCCTCCCTTGATCACCAGCTGGAGGATCGTGCTGATGACGGCGAGGATGATGCCGTCGAGGAACAGCCCGCCGAAGCGACGCCAGAAGCCCGCCCGGGGCCCGGACGCGTCCCCGTAGTTCTCCTGTTGAGCTTCTGCCTGCGGTGCTACCGACATCAGGTCCCCTTCTACCGCGACGTTCGGGCCTCTATCCGCATCCTGCTATCGCGACGTTCGGGCCTCTATTCGCGTCCGCCGCTGCCGCTCCTGCCGAGCCGACGGGTCCCGATCCGCCGGCGGTCAGGACCGGGCGGCCTTCGCCCGCACCAGCGATTCGAGGAAGGGCTCGCCGGTGAGGTCCTCGGGAGCCCCCGCCACCTTGCCCCGCAGCCCCCGCTCGAGCCGCGCCGCCAGTTCGCCTCGCGGGTCCCGGTCGAGCTGTGAGCGGCGCTCGAGGAAGCGGCGCACGGCCGCCAGCTCCTCGACGGTGACGGCGCTGACGTCCCAGTCGGGCACGTCCACGCCAGCGCGATCGTCGTCGTCGGGCGCGGCCGCCGCGCGCGGCGGGGCTCGGGGCTCGCGGATCACCAGCGTGCCGGCGGCGAGGTCGCCCAGGCGCTGGTTGCGCTTTGTCAGCAGGATCGAGATCACGCCCACCAGATAGGCGGCCGGGAGGATGTCGATCACCCGCATCAGGGTGCGGACCGCGCTGGCGGGGAAGTCGACCGGACCGCCCCCCGTGCGCACGACCCGCAGGTGGGTGAGGCGCTTGCCCGGCGTACGCCCGGCGGCGAGCAGTTCGAACAGGACGTCGTACAGGAACACCGCCGCGAAGACGGCCATCGCCAGCAGCGCGACCCCGACGCCCCCGCCGGGGAAGTTGGTGAACACGATCGCCGCCACGACGATCAGCAGCACCTCGAGGAACAGGTCGATGATGCCGGCGATGTAGCGCGAGGCGGCACCCGCGAGCACGATGTGCAGCTCGATGCCCTCGGGGGCGCTGATCGTGATGCGATCCTCGAGTTCCAAACGCGATGAACCTAGAAGCTTTCGTGGACGACGGTGGGCCCGCCTGGGAGGAGCTCGAAGGGCTCGTCGGCCGCGCCGGCGGGCGCCCCGAGCGCCTCGGCGTGGAGGGCGTTCTCGAGCTCGGTCGGCTCTACCGGGTGACGGTCGCCGACCTCGCCCTCGCCCGCCGCCAGTTCCCCGGCGACCCGGTGCTCGACCGCCTGGAACCGCTGACGCTGAAGGCGCGACACCTGATCTACGGCGAGCGCAGGCGGCGCGGCTCGGCGCGCGAGTACCTCACGAGCACCTACTGGCGCGAGATCCGTGCCAACCGCCGGCTGCTGGCGCTGTCGCTGTCGGCGACCTTCGTGCCGGCGCTGCTGGCGGGCATCTGGGCGATCGTCGACCCCGGGGCGGCGATCGGCCTGGTGCCCGGCGCGTACCGGGCGGCGGCCAGCCCCCAGGTCCGCCACCTCAGCGCCGGCCTGTCCACCCAGGCGGCGTTCGCGAGCTCGATCTACGTCCACAACATCGAGGTGATGTTCCTGGTGTTCGCGGGCGGCATCACGCTCGGCTTCGCGACGCTCGGGCTGCTCGCATACAACGGGCTGCTGCTGGGCGCCCTCGGCGGCCTCACGATCCAGTCCGGCACCTTCGAAGTGTTCGTCCGCTACATCGTCCCCCACGGGCTGCTCGAGCTGTCGTGCATCTCGATCTCCGGTGTCGCCGGGCTGCGCCTGGCGCGCGGCTTGATCGAACCCGGGGTCCGCACGCGCGCCGCCGCGCTCACCGACGAAGCCAGGGAGGCGGTGGTGATGGTGTTCGCAACCATCCCCTGGCTGGTGATGGCGGGGCTGACGGAGGGCTTCGTGACGCCGCGGGGGTTGCCCCTGTGGGCCGCACTGGCCGTCGGCCTCGCGTGGGCGACGTTGTTCTGGACGCTGGTGGTGCGGGCCGGCCGTCACAGCCGCAGCCGCGCCTTGGCGCGCAGATAGGCCTGCAGGCAGCGACGCGGCAGCGCCTGCGGGGCGGCCAGCGCCACATCGGCGCCGAGCCTCGCGATGCGGGCGCTCGCGCGATCGCGGTCGCGCACCATGCTGGCGGCCGCCAGCGCCCGATCCGGGTCCTCGTCTCGTGCCTCGACGGCCGCCTCGAGCTCGGGGTCGCGCACGGCGGCGACGACCACCGCGTGACGGCGGGTGAGCATCGGCATCGCCCTCAGCAGCGACCGCGCGGCACGCTCGTCGACGAGGTCGGTGAAGACGATCACGAGCCCCCGGCGGGAGCCGCCCACGCGCAGGAAGGCGCGCTCGAAGTCGGAGTCCGATCCCGCCGGCTGCAGGTCGAACAGCTCCCCCACCACCAGCCGTCCACCGAGCCGCCGCGGCGAAAGCGCTCGCCGGATGGCGGCGTCGAACGCGATCGCGCCGCAGCGGTCGCCGAGCTCGTCGGCCGCGGAGGCGACGGTGGCGACCGCGTCGAGGGCGGTGTCGAGCAGCGTGCCGTGTCCGGCGGGCGCGCTCATCAGCCGCCCGCAGTCGATCAGGCACACGACGTCGTGGTCCTGCTCGATCCGGTACTGGTTGCTCATCGGCCGCCCGAGGCGGGCCGTGGCGGGCCAGTTGACCTGGCGGATGTCGTCGTCGGGCGAGTACTCGCGGATCGACTCGAAATCGGTACCGAGACCGAGCGGGCCGCGGCGGAGCCTGCCGTCGACGGCCGCCCTACCGGTCCGCAGCCGCTGCACGAGCTCGCGCGCGCGGACCATGTTCGGGTACACGAGCAGCTCCGCCGGCTCGCCGTCGGGGTGGTGCCAGCGCGCGAGGCCGAGCTGGCCCACGCTCGCCGACGCGACCCCGGGCAGCAGGTGGCGACCGCGACGTTCCCCGGTCACGCTCCCGCGGAGCTCGCCGGGACGGGCCTGGACCTCGATCGCCAGCGCGGCCGTCGCGGGCTGGCGCAGGAGCACGTGGCGGGAGTCCGCCGCCGGCGCCCGCACGGACAGCGGGGCCGGCTCGCTGCGCGACAGCGAGGTGTCCACCGCCCGCCTGACGCGGGGCGCCCGGCGCACCGACCAGCCGTCCACGAGCGCCGCGCCCAGCACCAGCGCGAGCACCGCGATCGCCACCCCGATCGGGAGCACGATCGCGCTCGCCGCCGCCACCGCGACGATCGCCGCGCAGCGGGTTGTCGGGTTCAGGCCCAGCGCACCACCGGCAGGCCGTCGGGCCCCGGCAGCAACCCGGTCGCGGTCGCCGCTCTCAACGCGGGACGGGGACCTCTTCGAGGGTCACCCGCAAGGCCTCCGCAGCACCGAAGCGCTCGAGTTCGGCGTCGGGGGTCATCACCAGGCGGTGGGCCAGGACCGGCGCCGCCATCTCGGCGACGTCGTCCGGCGTGACGAAGGCCCGCCCGCGCATCCGCGCGGCCGCCCGGGACGCCGCCAGCAGGTGGACGGCCGCCCGCGGCGAGGCGCCGAGGGCGACGCTCGGAAGCTCGCGCGTGCGCCTCACGACCGCGATCACGTAGTCCGCGACGTCGTCCTCGACCGACGTGCTCGCAACCTCCTGCACGAGCCGCTCGACCTGGGCCGGCTCGATCACGGGTCGGATCCGCTCGAGCCCGACGGGGTCGACGCCGTCGCGGTCCAAGGACAGCATCCGCCGCTCGTCCACGGCGCTCGGGTAGCCGACGTCGACCTGCAACAGGAAACGGTCGAGCTGGGCCTCCGGCAGCGGGTAGGTGCCCTCGTACTCGATCGGGTTCTGAGTCGCGATCACGATGAACGGCGGCGTCAACCGGTGGGGTTGCCCGTCGACGCTGACCTGCGACTCCTGCATCGCCTCCAGCAACGCGGCCTGCGTCTTCGGCGGCGTGCGGTTGATCTCGTCGGCCAGGAGCACGTTCGTGAACACCGGGCCGGGGCGGAACACGAGCTCGCCGGCGCGGATCGCCATCGTGCCGGTCAGATCCGAGGGGAGCATGTCGGGGGTGAACTGGACCCGTCTCATCGACACCCCGAGGGTGGCCGCGAGCGCCCTCGCGAGCAGCGTCTTGGCCACGCCCGGGACCCCCTGCAGCAGCACGTGCCCACGGCAGGCGAGCGCCACGAGGACGAACCGGATCGACTCCTGCTGGCCGACCACGACCGTGTCCAGCTCCTCGACCACCTGCTCCAGCAGCCGCGCCGCGAGTCCGCCCGAATCGTCGCTGCTCATGTCCGCTCCTCCCAGCGGTCGAGTGTGCTCTTCACGGTCTGCTCGTCATGGGTGCGCCGCAGCAGCCCGGCGAGGGCGTCAGCGTAGGCGCTGCGCGGCGGGGACGGCTCCGCGGGGAGCCGCTCGGCCGGACCCAGCCGCCGTCCCCGCGCCACGACCCACAGCACCCCGGCCAGGAGCAGGCCGCAGAGCGCGAACTTCCAGCCGAGCGGGAGCGCCGCCAGCCCGCGGCTCTGGCCGTAGCCGTGGACCGACTCCACGAACACGACTTCCATTCCCCGGGGCCCGGCGAGGTCGAGGGCCAAGCGGGCGTTGTCGGCCGTGCCGAGCAGGCGGTTCTGCACCGGCGAGACGTCGCCGAGCAGCGCCAGCGTCCCCTTCCCGGTGGCGCGTTCGAGCAGCAGCGCGCCACCACCCGGCGCCAGCAGCGGCGCCCGGTAACCGTTCCAGCTCACCCATCGGCCTTCGCCGGCGGTGCGGACTTCGCCGGCCGGACGTGCCCCACCGATCGCGCCGCCGCCCGTGCCCGCGCCCGTGCCCGCGCCGAGCCGCCCGTAGAAGCGGGTCGATCCGCCCGTCGACCACGACGGCGGCGAGTACAGCAGCGAGTGGAGCGTGCTCTGGGGTTCGCTGCTCCCGTAGAGCAGCCGCCCGCCGGCGCGGACGAAGGCCATCAGGCGGGCGCCGTCGCTGTGGAGCAGGGCGTCGGGTTCGAGCAGGATCACCGTCTGGCCCGGCGACAGCACGGCGTGGCTGAGTGGGGCCCGCAGCTGGCGGACCTGCCTGCCCGTGCGGGCGAGCAGCGACGCCCAGGCGGCGACGCCCTGCGAGCCGGTGGAGTAGGAGGACGAGGCCGGTCCTCCGGGGCTGCCGGCGAAGGCACCCAGGAGTGAGAGGGCGGCGAACGCGCACACGAGCGCGAGGCAGAGCGCGAGCACCCGCAGCCGGCCGCGGCGCGCGGTCCCGGAGCCGGGCCGCGCGTCCGGGTCCGGCCACGCGTCGGGCTGGGGCCCCGCGTCCGGCGGGCGGGGGGGCGGCCCCGCGTCGGGCCCGTGTCCGGCGACGGCCATCCCGGCACTCACGCCCGGCGGGCCTCCTCGAGCACCCGCTTCCAGCCGTCCCGGGCCAGCTCGGCGTCGTGCTCGTCGGCGGCGGCCCCGCCGTAGGCGATCTCGTCGAAGCGACCTGCGAGACGGTCGAAGGCATTCGAGCGCAGCGAGCGGGCGAGCTGGGCGTTGAGCATCCCCGGGGCGCCGCTGAGGAGATCCTTCTCGGACAGCGAGAGCACGCCCGCCCTGAAGCGAAGGCGGACGGCCTCCGCGAAGCGCCCGCCGCGTTCGGCCGCCAGCGCCTCGCGTTCGAGGTCCGCCGCGCGCACGAGCAGCGGCCGGCCGCCGGCGCCTGCCGTGGCGGCGTCCTCTCGGCTCGCGCGGCGCACGCCGTGGTGCGCCAGGGCCGCGCCGAGCAGCACAATCGCCAGCCCGAGCACGACCCACACCACCGGCGCGCCCCCGGGGACGCCGCTCGCGATCGAGTTGACGAATTCTTCGACCGCGTTCAACGGGGATTCGAGGGCGTGGCCGATTTCGCGCAGGGCGGTGTGCAGCGGGCGGGGGACGGAGGGCTCGTGAAAGCGCCCTTCGGAGAGGATCTGGCGCGCCAGGTGGCGGGCCGCCGCCGGCTGTTCGGCGACGCTAGCGCTGCTCGCCATCGGCGCCGTGGGCGGCGGAGGGCGGGCTCCACCCGGGAGGCGGGGGCCAGTAGGGCGGACCATCGGGGCCGCCGACGGACTCGGGCCCGGGAGCGGCCGGCGGGGGCAGCTCCGAGGGCGCGATCCCGAGCTGCTCCGCCAGCAGCTGGACGTCGTAGCCCTCCTTGCGGACGCGCAGGTCGAAGTACAGGACGGTCCGGATCGCGGCAGTGAAGGGACGCGTCAGCACGGCGCTGACCGCGGCCGCCAGCGACACCAGCAGGACCGTGACCACGACCGAGCTGCCCGACAGGAACACGCCGACGAGCAACCCCGAGATCGCCCCTCCCAGCAGCGCCACCATCAGCTCCGAGACGATCAGCACACCGGCGCTCGCCCACCACCGGCCGCGCACGAGACGGAACGAGCGGCCGAGCGAGCGGTACGCCCCCGTGCCCTCGACGAGCAGCACCGGCGTCGCGACCGACCACGCCGCATACAGCCAGATCCCCGGGATCACGAGCGCGACGAAGGCGAGCGCCAGCAGCACCACGGTGAGGATCTCCAGCCACAGCACCGACAGCAGGCGGCGCAGCGCGAAGCGCAGCGAGATGCCGACGCCGGTCGGGTGGTCGAGGTAGGCGTCGCTGACCGCCTTCACACAGGCGGCGGTGGTGAGCGCCGTCACCAGCAGACCGGTGATCTCGAGCACGGCGTTGGCGCCCAGGGAGGTCGCGTGGGCCGAGGAGCGCGAGCCGACCGACCCGAAGCTGCTGTGGGGGACTTCGTAGCCGTTGTTGACCGTCGACAGCAGGATCACCGCGCTCAGCGTCTGGAACGGGACCACCACGACCGCGGTCAGCCCCATCAGCGTGCGCCAGTTGCGCAGGTACACCTTGATCCCGGCGTCGAGGATCTCGCCGACCTGCAGCGGGCGGAGCGCGGTGGCGCTCATCGGCGGACCGTACCAACCGCCCTACGCATCATCGGGAGCCCTGGACGGGGATGGGGGCGGGGACCCTCGGGCGGTCCTCCAGCCGCCTCGCCCGGCGGCTGCGCCCGGGCAGCTCCCGCAGCAGCTCCTCGGCTTCGCCGCGGTCGCGGTCGCGCATGATCGCGTGGACGTTGCGCCCGGCGGTGTCGAGGTGGACGCTGGCGAGGCCGAGCGCCCTCTGCACGGGGCCTTCGACGAGCCGGTAGCTCTGCGCCTTCGACAGCGGCACCCAGTCGGTGATCCGTCGCACGCGACCACTGGTCGTGACCGCGTAGCGCTCGTTGGCACCCCACGACAGACGGCGGTAGCGCAGCGGCGACTTGAAAGCCGCCCGTCGCGGCGGGCGCGAGCGCTCGGCCGGGAGCTCCCCGAACACGTTCGCGAGCAGCAGCTCCGCTTGCTCGCGGGTGCCGACCGGGAGCAGTGCGTGCACGGTCTTGGCCGCCTGGCGATCCTGGGCGCCTTTGGACTTCTGACCGGCGACGTCGACGTCCAGGCGGCACCACCCGAAGGCCCTCCACAGCAACGGCTCGGTCATGCGGATCGCCTGGATGCGCCCGCGGGGGATCGTCTCGGCCGTCGTCTCGATCGCGCCCGAGCGCAGGCGCAGCCCGTCGCGGGCGTCCGCGACGGTGAACCGGTAGCCGCGGTTGAACTCGCGGAACAGGCCCAGGCCCAGCAGCACCAGCCAGACCGTGGCGACGGACAGGAGGGCCGACGCGGCGTGGGGGCTGAGCACCGCCAGCACCACCAGCACGACCGCCACCAGCTCGAGTACCAGCCCCGCCCCTCCGGTCGTGAGCGAGGCGAGCAGCCGCGCCGGGGGGACCGTCACCAGCGTCCGCTCGGGCGAGGCCAGCTCCTCCTCCGCGACGCCGTGGCTGATCGACAGCAGCCGCGACCGCAGCGCCTCGGCTTCGTGGCTGCTGAGGTATGCGAGGCGCCCAGCGGTGCGCCCGCCCGAGGCCAGCCGGATGCGCAGCTCGGCCAGCCCGAAGACACGCGCCAGGCCGGGCCGGACGACGTCGATCGCCTGGATCTGACTGAGCGGGAAGCGCTCGGAGGTGCGCCGGATCAGCCCGCTGTCGACCCGCAGCACCCCCGCTTCCACGCGCCAGCGGGTCACCAGCCAGGAGACGAGCGCCAGCAGGAACGCGAGCACGATGATCCCGCCGTGCTCGATTTCGCCACCGGAGCCGCTGTGGTAGGTGGGGATCAGCAGGATCACGAGCAGCGGAACGACCCCCCGGCCGGCCCGCACCAGCGGCGACAGCGGATGCAGCCGCTGCCAGTGGCCTTCGAGCCCGGCGATCGCCCGCCGCCCGCCGCTCGGCCCGGCGCCCGACGGTGGAGGCCATTGCGGCGGCTGGGACGGCGAGGGTCCGGCCGCCTCCGTCACAGGCCCATCGCGTGGGACTCGCCGAGCGAGGTGAGCTGGTCGCGAAGCCGGGCCGCCTCCGCTGCCGCCAGCCCCGGGATGCGCGCGTCGCTGGCGGCCGCGGCCGTGTGCATCTGCACGGTGGCAAGGCCGAACGCGCGCTCGAACGGGCCCGCGGTGACCTCCACGAACTGCATCCGCCCATAGGGGATCACCGACACGCGGCGGAACATCAAGCCCCGCTTGACCAGCAGGTCCTCGGCGCGCTCGGCGTATCCCCAGGCGCGGACCCGGCGACCGAGCACCACGTCGGTGGCCCCCGCCGCGACGATCACCACGATCGCGCAGATCACCAGCCAGGCGCCGCCGCCGACACCCGCGGCGAGGGCGCCCAACGCGATCAGGCAGAGCACTCCGGCCCCCAGTGCCTCGAAGTGGCGCAGCGTCCGCAGCCGCGGCGAGGGGGATTCCCAGTCGAGCGTCTGAACGCCCCCGTCCTCGTCCATCAGCGAAGGCGCCATCGACGCCAGATTACCCGCGAGCTCGACGGCCGACGCGACCGGACCGCCCGGCGCTCAAGCTGCGACCCGTTCGTGCCGATCCGCAGCCCATGGCCGCCGAGGTCCCAGACGAGCGCGCCCCGGCGACAAGCGATCGGCCCGGGTCGGCGTTCGAGCTGAACGCCGCCGCGCTCCGTTCCGAGAGCGCCACGCTGGACGCGACCTTGCACGGACTGCTCGCGAAGCTCTCGGGCGTGCCCGGCCTGTCGGTCGTGGTCACACGCCGGCGCCCGTGGTGGCGGAGGATCCTCGGCGACCTCCCCTACCTCGAGGACCTCCCGCGGCACCGGGGACCGATCGAGGCGATCACGGTCTCGAGCGGTGCCCGCGACTACCGGGTCCTCCGCACGGGGGCGTCGCTGCGCTGCACGCGCGAGCGGCCGGACACAGCGCCCGAGGAGCTGCCGTTCGGGCGCTGGGCGGACGCGCTGCTGGCAGATATCGAAGCCGAGAACCGGACGAGCCACGAGTCGCTGCTCGCGCTGCGTGCGCTCGTAGAGCACGAACGGGCCGCGTGAGGGCGGCCTGAAAGGAGACCATCGCGATGCCGCTGTTCGAGGGTCACAAGGACAACGGGCTTCAGCGCCTGTTCATCGAGATGCCGGACACCGCCAAGGGCGCGGTCGCTTGGAAGTGGCCCGACCAGCAGATCATCCAACACTCGATGGTGAACGTCGATCTCGACTACCAGGCCGTGTTCACCAACCTCGGCAAGGTGATCGGCGTGCTGGGCCCCGGGCGCCACCAGCTCGACCAGGGCGCGTCGCTCACCCTCGGGTGGCTGGTGGACCACCTCACCGGCGACGCCTACTACGACGCCGAGGTGTACTTCGTGACGACCCGCGAGATCACCGGCGTGGAGTTCGGCGGCCCGGTCGACAACCTCACCGACGTGCCCACCGGCCTGGTCGTCTCGCTGCGGGTGTTCGGGGAGCTCGCCTACCACGTCAGCGACCCGCCGGCTCTGCTGGGCCACCTCATCGGCACCGGCGCGAGCGGCGATTTCGGCCACGAGATCTCGACCTGGGCGACCGAGCAGGCGCTGGCGGCGATCCGCGCGGTGCTGCCCGACATCGTCGCTCCCCACGGCGTCCTCGCGATGGGCCAGCTGCAACAGGCCACCTCCACTGCCGCCCTCGCGAAGGCCAACGAGGCCCTGTCGCCCTACGGCCTCGCAGTCACCCGCTTCGCCGAGCTGAACGTGAACCTGCCCGACGAGGATGCGGCCCAGCTCAAGCAGCTGGCCGCGACCAAGGCCTACACGGGCATGGCCGGATCGTTCGAAGGGGCCGTCCGCGGGCAGGCGACGCTCGAGGTCGCCGACGGGATCGCCCACGGCCACACCTCGGCCCAGCAGGGTCTCGTCTCGGCGATGATGATGGGCGTCCCGCTCGCTCCTGCAGGCGCGATCGCGGCCACGACCCCCGGCGCCGTCGCCGCCACACCGCAGGTCCCATCCCCGATCCAGACGCCGAGCGCGGCGACGGGACCCACCAGCGGGCCCGCCGGCGCGGCGGGCGCCGCCGCCGAGACGCCCATCGCGGTGCACTACTGCCCGCAGTGCGGCAAGGCCGTCGAGGCCGGGGACAGGTTCTGCCCGAGCTGCGGTTCGCCCCTGCAGGAGCCGCAGGACCGGTGAGCGTCTCCGCCTCCCAGCACCAGGCGATTCCCGTCTCGCTCGACAACGAGGGCGACTGGGGCGAAATCGCCGGGCGGCTCTCCCGCGAGGGCGGAGCCCCGACGCAGGTGACCGAGGAGATGCTGACGCAGATGCTGGGCGGGGCGATCCCGCTGCTGTTCGCCGCCGACGGGGCACGCCGGTACGACCTCCTGCGGGGCACCTTTCAGGAGCCCGTGATCGCCCAGTGCGAGCGCAACGCCGGCTGCCTGGAGGGGCAGACGCCCGTATCCGCCACCGTTCACCTGATCGGCGTGCCCCCGGGCGAGGAGCCCCCGACGCTGCGGGTCCACCTCGTGATCCAGACCGCGCAGACCAACGGCGAAGAAGCGCACATCGGCCAGAGCTGGGAGCTCGAGTGCGGGGCCGAGACGGCCGTGGGTCAGGCGAGCTGCCCCAACTGCGGCGCCCCGGTCGAGGGCGGCGCGCTGGTGTGCGGGCACTGCGGCCACGACGTGCGCAGCATCGTCACCGTGCCGCTCACCGTCGGGCACCTCGAGATCTACTGAGCCCGGCCCGCCGGCGGGCGAACGCGGTGCCCGGCCGCCGGACGAGGTGCTCCCCGCCCGGCTCTCCTAACCCACTTTCAGCTCGAGCGTGGCCTTGGCCGATTCCTTGGCGTGGTTGGTCACCTGGACTTCGATCGGGTAGGTGCCCGGCGAGACTTTGCTCGCCTTCATCGTCCCCGACAGGACCCCGGTTTTGCTGAGCTTGAGTCCCTTCGGCAGCCGAGCCAGCTTCTTCCACTTGAACGGCGTTTCCACCCCGGACGCCGCCAGCGTGACGGTGTAGGGGTGTTCCAGGGTCGCTTCCGGGAGGCTCGTGGTCTGGATCCGCACCGTGCAATGGAGCACCAGCTTCAACCCGACTTGCGGCGGAGGCACTTCGAAGGGGCCGTCGACGGCCGTGCCGCAACCCGCCTCGGAGGCCTCGATCTCGTAGAAGCCGGGGGTCGTGTCCCAGCCGAATTCACCGAGCGCGTTGGTGGTGTCCGGGTTGACGCGGTTGCCGGGCGACATCACCGTGGACCCGCTGGGGACCGCGGTGAACGGCCCCGTGCGCTTCGGGCCGGCGAGCAGCGTCACGGTGGCGCCGGCGAGCGGCGCATCGCTGTTGTCGCCGTCGACCACCGTCCCGCTGGGGTCGATGTAGACCGTAAACGCGGTCGTGCCGTTCCCGCCTCCGCAGTTGGTGACCATCATCTTCACCGTCCCTTCACCGTGGATCGGATACAGGATCGGCAGGTCGCCGGTGAACGTCCCCGGAGGGCCTTGCGTAAGCGTCACGGTACTCGACGTCACCGTGGTGTGGGAGATGGCGCTCACGCCTTCGACGACGACTTCGACCGTCCCGCCGGCGCAGGCCTGGGTCGTGATCGGCGTCGCGGCTTCCCAGTCCACGATCGGGATTTCGTGGCCGTTGTACTGGGCCTCGGAGATGCCTTCCACTTTCGTGCCCGCCGGCGGCGGCGTGGGGGCTTCCAGGGTGAAGTCTTCGATCTGCGTGCCGCCGGCCGCGATCGTGAAGGCTTCGCCTTCGATGAATTCGTACCCGAACGGCGGCGAGCCTTCGATCTCGTAGCTCCCCGCGGGCACCGTCACCGAATATTCGCCCGAGCTGTTCGTGACGGCCTGGTAGCACGCTATGCCGCAGACGGAGACGACGATGCCGGGGATCCCGTGGTGTGATTGTTCGGTGATCGTTCCTTCCACGGTCGCGGCCGGAGACAAGCTGACGTTGTACACAGTCGGACTCGACGTGACCGCGACTTCGTATTCGACCGCACTCGCATCCCCGTTGCCGCCTGGGGGTGTGGCCGTCACTTCGTAGTTGCCTGCCGGCACGTTCTCTGTGTATTCCCCGGAGGGGCCCGACGTCGTGGTCGTGTAACAGGTGAGCGTGGTTTCGTTGCAGGCGTCGATTTCGACGTTGTCCACCGCTCCGTGGCCGTCGCTGACGTCGCCTTCGAGTTTGACGGCAGACGGTGCGCCGTATTGAGCTTCCACCGGATGCCCGCCGGAGGTGAACGCGAACGACGCCGTGAGTTCGCCCAACTTCCCCCCGCACCCGGGGGTATTTGAAGTGCCCTTCAGCTTTTCACGCGAGAATTTGGCGATCATCGGCCCGCCGATGTTGTAACGGCCTTTGCTGACCTTGCCGATGAAGTCGCACGTCGGTCCGCCGAGGTTTTCGACTTCGAGGTACACGAGCATGAACAGGCTGCCCGGTTTGAGCGTTATCCGCGACGGGGTCTGGTACGCGCGGATGTAGGCCAGTTTGCCACCCCCGGCGTTACAGGGAGCGCCACCGGGGCCGCTCGACGTCTCGGACTCGAGGCCGGCGGTCACTTCTTCGGGCTTGAAGACTTCGAGCTTGGCGACCAGTACGTTTTCCTGACATTCGATGCTGCCTTCCTTGGTCGAGAGCGTCAACAGGCTCGAGGAGCCTTCGACTATCGATCCCGTGGTCAGCTGGCTGCTGTTGGCTTCGAACGTCAGGTTCGTGGCCGAGGCCTCGGCCGCCGACACCCCCAGGATCAACAGCGCAACCAGGAACGCCAGCGCAGCTCGCATCGCTCTCACCCTCCCCCTCTTCACGTTGATCGGCGTCCTCGCTCACCAGCGAGCGAGTCCCGACTCACTTCCCCCTCGATCCGGGCGGACCAGTCACTCGCAACATCTCAGAAACACACATTCGTGTCAAGCCCTCGGCGCCGGGCGATTCGCGCCCCTCGCGCCGCGGGTGCCGGCGTCCTCCGGCCGGCACCCCGCGACGCCTTGGGCTCACACGCACTCGACGCGGCGCGGCGCCCCCGGCCGGCCCGCGGCTGACAGCGACGCCAGGGGCTCGGTCGAGCGGGCGATCTCGTTGACGTAGGCCGAGGTGACAGCGTCGGCGGTCACGAGTTCACGGGTCCTGGGGCTGGGGCCGGACGCGGGGCGCCGTCCGCGCTCGGCGCTGGGCGCTGCCCCACCGAGGCTCCGCCGACGCTCGATCCGGCGGGCGAGGACGTGGTCGTGGTGGTGGTCGTGGTGGTGCTGGACCGTCGTCATGCTGCCTGCCTTTCGATCTCGACCCCGGCGGGGATCTGTGGTTCGTCTATGGGTTGCTCGGCGAGGCGGAGCTCGGAGCGGGTGGGGCGGGGGCGCAGCAGGATGACCGCAAGCACGGCTCCCACCAGGATCGCGCCCATCCCGGTGAGGAAGGCGAGGTGGTAGCCACCGATCAGGGCGCTCGTCGCCCCGTCGTGCCCGGCGAGGAGGGTCTTCGTGCGGTTGGTGGCCAAGGTGGCGAGCACCGCCAGCCCCAGCGCTCCGCTGACCTGCATCGACACGTTCGTGATGCCGGATCCGAGGCCGGCGTCGGCGGGCGGGACCTCCGCCATCGCGATCGTCAGCAGGGGCAGGAACGCGCTGCCGATGCCGGCGCCGATCGCGAAGCAGGCGAGGAAGATCGTCGGGAAGAACGACGTGTGCGGACCGACGGTGCTGAACAGCAGCAGGCCGACGGCGGCCGTCAGCATCCCGCCGACCAGCACCCGGAAGGGCCCGAAGCGCCTGATCATGCCGGCGACGATCCCCTGGGAGAGGATCGCGACCGTGATCGTCCACGGCAGGAAGGCGGCGCCCGTCTCGATCGCCGTGTAGTGACGGACGTGCTCGAGGTAGAGCGTTCCGATGAAGAACGTCGAGTACATCGCGGTCACCAGGAAGCCCCGCACCAGGTTGGCCGGGACGACCCCCCGTACGGCGAGGATGCGCAGCGGCATGATCGGGTTCTCGATCCGCCGCTCGAGCGCGATGAAGGCTCCCATCAGCACGATCGCCAGGGCACCGAACCCGAACACCTGGCTCGAAGCCCACCCGTGGGAGGTCGCCTGGATGATCGCGTAGATCCCACTCATCAGCGACGAGGTCACGAGCAGCGACCCCAGCCAGTCGACGCCGTGGCGCATGCCCGCCCCCGAGTCAGCCGGGATCAGCACCCGACCGAGTGCGAGCGTGGCCAGTCCGATGGGGACGTTGACGAAGAAGATCCAGTGCCAGCTCAGCGCCTGCGTGAGCAGCCCTCCGGCGAGCAGGCCGAGCGAGCCGCCGGCCACCGACACGAGCATGTAGGTGCCCATCGCGCGGCCCCGCTCGGAGGCCTCGGGGAACTCGGTGACGATGATCGCGAGGATCACCGAGGCCTGTGCGGCGGCGCCGATGCCCTGCAGGAACCGCGCTGCGATCAGCATCCCCGAGCCGACGGCTACGCCGCAGAGCGCGGAGGCGGTGGTGAAGACGACCACGCCGACCAGGAAGACCCGCTTGCGGCCGACGAGGTCGCCCAGCCGCCCGGCGAGCAGCAGCAGGCTCCCGAAGGTGATCAGGAAGGCGTTGACGACCCACGTGAGGTCGCCCTGGCTGAAGTGCAGGTCGCGCTGGATCGAGGGCAGCGCGACGTTCACGATCGTCGTGTCGAGCACGATCATCAGCTGGGCCAGGCAGACGACGAGCAGCGTGGCCCAGCGCTGGCGGTCCGTGGTGATGGTGGGGGAGGGTGCGAGTTTCATGTCAGATCCCAACTTGTCGATTCGGCCGTTTGGGGCTAAAATGGAGGATGCCTCCGAAAAGAAGTGGAGGTACCCTCCGGAACTATACGGAGGCACCCTCCGTTTGTCAAGGGGAGCGAGGAGAAACCATGAGCACGACCGAGTCACCACCCCAGACGCTGTTGCAGCGACCCAAGCGGGCCGACGCGCTGCGCAACTACGAGAAGGTGCTCGCGGCCGCACGGGAGGCGTTTGCCGAGGGCGGGGAGGCGACCTCGCTCGAGGAGATCGCCCGCCGGGCGGGCGTCGGGATCGGGACGCTGTACAGACACTTCCCCAGCCGCCAGGCGCTGGTCGAGGCGCTCTACCTCGAGGAGGTCGAGGATATGTGCCGCGTGGCCGCGGAGCTCGACTCGGCCGATCCGTGGGAGGCGCTGAGCCAGTGGTTCGACCGCTTCGTCGCCTACATCGCGGCCAAGCAGGCGCTCGCCCACGAGCTGATGGACTACCTCCAGCCCGACGCAGCCCTGTTCAAAGGCTGCCGTGCCTCCCTGTACGCGGCCGGGGAGCCGCTGCTGATCCGTGCCCAGGAGGCAGGTGTGGTCCGCGGCGATGTGGACATCGCCGGGGTCGTCCAGATGGTGGTCGCGATCGCGAAGGCGCCCGCCAGCGAGCCCGGCCAGATCGAACACCTGGTGCGGATCGCGCTCGACGGGCTGCGGACCCGCCCCGCCTAGGGCGGACTCCGAGCGCCACCGGCCCGCGCCGCCGATCCGCTACCGACCCGCGGGCTCGACCCGGAACACCGGGTGATCGGCGGCGATCGCGGCGAGCTGCTCGTCGCTCGAGTCCGGTCCCACGCCCTCGAAGAAGACGCCCACCTCCCACTTCCACCGCTTCAGGTAGGCGCGGAGGATGGGAGCCCTCTCAACGTCGGGCACCTCGATTGCGGCGAAGGCCTCGACCCGGCGGCCCACCCGTAGACGGCCTGACGGGTCGGCCCGCACGTTCTTGACCCACTGGGTGTGACCGCGGGGCGAAACGAGGTAGCGGGTGCCGTCCAGCTCGAGCAGGTTGACGGGGGTGCTCCGCCACTGGCCGCTCTTGCGGCCCCGCACTTCCAGCACCCGTGAGCCGGCGATGCTGATCCCGGCCCGGGTCAGGCCGGCGATCGCCGGATTGAACACGTGGCTCGTGAACCAGCCGGGTTGGAGATAACGATCGGCCATCGCGGGGGGCCGAAATCTACGCCTGCGGCGGCTGCGAGGGCGACCTCCCCGCCCGATCCGTCCAAGCCGCCGCCCGCGGCCGATCCGGACCCGGCCCCGGCGTGGACGGGTGTTCTCCCCCGTAAAGGGGGCTCGCGTTGACGGATAAGGCGCGAATCGGCCTGTGAATCGGGCCCAATGCGACATTCCCGTGGCGGTGCCCGCCCCGCCGGCTGCCCGAACTCAAGAGAACCGTCGATGACGTCGATAGCAACTTCGGCCAGACCTGGACGACGCGATCCATGCTCCCCGGCGAACCCGAACTGAAGGACCTCCCGATCGTCGCTGTGGACGACGAGGAGCCCAACGTGCTCCTGCTGCGGCGGGTGCTCGAACGGGCCGGTTACACCAGCCTGACGACGACCACCGACCCGACGGAGGTCCCGAGGATGGTCGAGGAGCACCGCCCCCGGCTCGTGATCCTCGACCTGCACATGCCGCGGGTCGACGGGTTCGAGCTGATGGAGCAGCTGGGAGGGCTCGCCGAAGGGGGCGAGGGCATCCCCGCCCTGGTGCTCACCGCGGACATCACCGACGAGGCCAAGCGACGGGCGCTCACGCTGGGGGCCCGCGACTTCCTGACCAAGCCGATCGACCACGTCGAGCTGGTGCTGCGGGTCCGCAACCTGCTCCACGTCCAGCACCTCGAGGACTGCCTGCGCGAGCACAACGCGAACCTCGAGGCCGAGGTGGCCGCACGCACCAAGGATCTCGACCGGGCGCGTCTGGAGATCCTCGAGCGCCTCGCGCTCGCGGCCGAGTACCGCGACGACGACACCCAGCAGCACGCGCGGCGGATCGGCCGCTCCAGCGGGCTGATCGCTGCCCAGCTCGGGCTCGGCCCCGAGCAGGTCGAGCTGATCTCCCGGGCGGCCCCGCTGCACGACATCGGCAAGCTCGGCGTCTCGGACGCGATCCTGCTGAAGCCGGGACCGCTCACCGACGAAGAGTTCGAGTTCGTCAAGTGCCACCCGACCGTCGGTGCCGGGATCCTGGCGGAGAGCAGCAACGCGCTGCTGCAGATGGCCGAGCTGATCGCGGTCTCCCACCACGAGCGGTGGGACGGGGGCGGCTATCCGAAGGGCCTGGCCGGCGAGGAGATCCCGCTCGCCGGCAGGATCACCGCGGTGGCGGACGTGTTCGACGCGCTCACCCACTCGCGCCCCTACAAAGAGGCGTGGAGCATGGAGGAGGCCTTGGCCGTGATCAGGAACGGGGCGGGGCGGCAGTTCGATCCCATCGTCGTCGACGCCTTCCTGCGACTGGACCACAAGACGCTCCTCGCGGAGACGACACCCGAGCGCCGCGCCCCGAGCCCCTCGGCTCCGCGGCGGATGGCCACCCGCCCGGCGCACGCGAGAAGGATCGGTGCGGCCCGATGAGGACGGCTCGGATGGGCCGGGTGATCGGGCCCGCGGCCGTCGCCGCGGTGGCGCTGCTCGTACTCGTCGCGCTGGCGCTGCACTCGAGCCAGAGCAAGGCACGGCACGCGCTCGAAAGCGGTTTCGCCGCGCACGCGAAGGTGAGCGCCTCACTCACCCACTCGTTGTTCGCCTCGACCTCTGCGCTGGAGCCGCTGACGACGGCATACGGCAGCCGCCACGTGAGCGCGGGTGCCCTGCGCCAGGAGGTCGGCGAAGGGGAGTTCGCCGACGTCCTGCTGCTGTCCTCCAACGGCAGCGTGATCGCCTCCAGCGGCCCCGGCGCCGGGGCCGGCGTGGGCGAGGGCGGCACGGACTCCACCTACATCCGCCGGGCGCTCGAGGGCGAATCCTTCACCGTCTCGAACGTCGTGTTGTCGGCCGGAGGGCGGGAAATCATCGCGATCGCCGAGGGCTTCCAGACCCCCTACGGGCGACGGGTGCTCGTCAGCGGCTTCCCGGTGATGTCACTGTCGGGCTTCGTCGGGGACTTCCTCGCCGGCAGCGCCACCGGGGCCGCTGCGCACGCCTACCTGATCGACGGGAACGGGCGCCCGATCGCCAGCTCCGGCGGGCCGCGGGCCACGGCCACGCCGGTGATCGGCCGCGCGCTGATGGCGGCCGTGGCACACCACCAGAGCGGCCCGCTCCCGAACGGGCAGTGGTTCGCCGCCAGCCCGGTCCAGGGTTCCGGTTGGCACGTCGTCGTGACGGGCTCCAAGCGGGCGGTGTTCGCGCCCGTGGACGGCGCCACCAGCTGGCTGCCGTGGGCGTTGTTCGTGGGCCTCGCGCTCGGGCTCGGGCTGGTCCTGGTGCTCGTCGCGAGACTGGTCTCCAGCACCGCCGCCCAGCGCCACGCTGACGCCCGCCTGCGCGCCCAGGCCGAGCAGGCGAACCGCGCCAAGAGCGAATTCCTGTCACGTATGAGCCACGAGCTGCGGACGCCGCTGAACGCGATCGTCGGCTTCGGGCAGCTGCTGGAGCTCGAGGAGCTGGACGAGCGCGAGCAGGAGAGCGTCGAGCAGATCCTGAAAGCCGGCCGCCACCTGCTCGAGCTCATCAACGAGGTCCTCGACATCTCGCGGATCGAGTCGGGGACGATGTCGATGTCGGTCGAACCGGTCCACCTCGGGAGCCTGCTCGCCGACAGCCTCTCGCTGGTGCGACCGCTGGCCGAGAGGGAGGGCCTGCGGATGCTCGCCGACCCCGCCGGGGCCGACGTGTATGTGAGCGCCGACCGCCACCGCCTCAAACAGGTGCTCGTCAACGTGCTCTCCAACGCGATCAAGTACAACCGGCCCGGGGGAGAGGTCCGCGTCGGCTTCCAGCCCCACCGAGACGGCTACGTCGAGCTGGCGATCTCGGACACCGGCCGGGGCATCAGCCCCGAGGGACTCGAAAGGCTGTTCTCCCCCTTCGACCGCCTCGGCGCCGAGCGCAGCGAGGTCGAGGGCACCGGCCTGGGGCTGGCCCTGTCGATGCACCTGATCCAGGCCATGGGGGGAACCATCCATGCCGAGTCGAAGCTCGAGGAGGGTACGACCATGAAGCTGGAGCTGCCCCGCGCCGACATCGAGGTTCCCGAGATCGAGGACGTGCGGGCCACTGACACCCGGGCCAAGGGCGGCGACCGGGGCACCGTCGCCTACCTCGAGGACAACCCCTCCAACCTCACCCTGGTCGAGCGCACACTCGAGCGGCTCCCCGGCGTGAAGCTGATCTCGGCCACCCAAGGGGGACTCGGCCTGGAGCTGATCCGCGAGCACAACCCCGATCTCGTCCTGCTCGACCTGCACCTCCCCGGCCTCTCCGGGGCAGAGGTGCTCGAGCAGCTGAAGGCCGACGCCTCGACCTCGGGGATACCGGTGGTGGTCGTGAGCGCGGACGCGACCCCCGGGCAGATCGAGCACCTGAAAGGTCTCGGCGCCGTCGCCTACCTGACCAAGCCGATCGACGTCCGGCAGCTGCTCGAGACGGTCGACGGCATCCTCGACGGCCCCCACGAGTTCCGGGCCGCCGCGGCCGGCACCCGCGCCGGGTAGCAGCACGCGTCGGTCGGGTCGGGCCGCCACAGCGGCGCGGCGGGGAGGAAGGGGATCCCGGTGGGGACGTTTTCGGTAACGGTGCCCTAGGGCGTGTCCGGCACATCAGCGGCGGAGGGTTCGTTGCGAGCCGTCCACTGGGTGACGCCCGTTACCGACAGGCGCGCGCGGTGAGTGGAGGGGCAGACCGGCCAGGGTTATCCCGTCTCAGCCCGGGTATTGACCTGAAATGGGGAACTCACCGTGTCCCGCCTGCGGACAGGCGGTACCGCCGATCGGTTGGACCGGGCCTGGGAAGGCCGGCAACGGACACACCTCTGACACGACCGCTGAACACCTGCCGATCGAATCACGGAGCTGCCCGTCGTGCGGTACCCGACTCGAACGCACGCCGCCGGGAGCCTGGCAGATGGCCCTGCCGCAGCCGCCGGGAGAGAAATCTCGCCGGCGATTCTCTCGGCCCTCGTAGGAGTCGGTCGAGCGCGCCGGCGCCGGCGCGTCGACGTCGGCGGCGATCGAGCGCTCGCCCGGGACGGTTACCGGCCCTTGGTTACTGGTCCTGTGCGGTCGAGGTCGGCCAGGCGGCACACAGGAGGTCTTCGAGCAGCAGGTCGCGACGCTCGTCGCTGGTGTCATCGACGTCGCGGGCGATCCGTGAGATCAGCGCGACGGCATAGCGCTCATCGAGCGGCCAGGAGTTGGTGTGATCATCGCGGCGAGCCATAGCCCCTTGTCTCCAGGTCCGCCGCTGCTTGCGCCGCTGACCGGGCGCTCACCTGCGGGGACGCCAGCTTTCTACCCTGCGAAAACCTCCGGCAAACCTGCATCTCCTGTGGGCGCAATCCAGATGGGCTCCGAGCCGGGGGGGGCGAGCTCGATGCCGTCGCCCGAGGTGGAGTATGGTGGGTGCACGCGAGCGTCGGTTCGATTGGCGAAGACTCGGACGGACCGGGCAGCGCGCACAGCCGGTACGGGCCTCATTCGTCTCTCTCCTCCCGTGCGCTGTTCGACCCGAGAGGGGGGCGAGAACAGGACGGGCGATGACCCGCACCAGCATCGAGCGCCGCGAAATTGCCGTGGCTTCACGACGTAACGACAAACAGATCGCGCACGCAGCGAGTCTGGCCGGCTTGGCGGCAACCGCTCTGAAGAACGCTGCCGGGGATCTGAGCGTCGCGCACGGCGAGGAACGCAGGCCCCTGACGGACCTCGCTCAGATCGTCCGGGAAGAGGGTGCGCGCATCTCCAACCTCGCCGCCGACATCGAGAGCCATATCAACAACCCGCGGCCCAGCAGGTGGGGCGCGCGATCGGTGACCCGCTACACATCCGTGATGTAGCGGGACTCCCGCGAGGATGCGGTGGATGAGTCGTTCGACGGCGCGGGTGAACTCAGCCCGGGCGACGCCGCAGGTTCGCCACCGAGCCCGACCTACAATGTGATCGCCGGGTCAGCTATGCCGCGAGGAGGTTTCTGAAGATGACCGATCACCTGCAGGACGCGGAATGGAACGTCGCCGAGTGGCACGGCAAGATGCTGGTCGACCGGGACGGCGAGCGGATCGGCAAGCTGCAGGATGTCTACGTGGATGTCGAAAGCGACGAGCCGCAGTTCGCGACCGTCAAGGAGGGCTTCATCGGCCGCCATTTGACCTTTGTGCCGCTGGGCGGGATCCAAGTCGGTCCCGACGAGCTACAGGTGGCTGTGACCAAGGAGCAGGTCAAGTCTGCGCCGAACATCGAGCAGCACGGCGAGGAGCTTTCTCAGGCGGACGAGTCGGCCCTGTACCACCACTTCGAGCTGAACTACACGCCGCCCAGCACCGAAAGCGGCCGCCGGCTCGCGCGCCGCTGAGCCATCACGGCCAGCCCCGAGCGAGCACGGCGTCGAGACGCAATCCCATGTCCACCGATCCCCTGGAGGATCTGCGAACGCAGGCTGAGTACGCCCGCCAGCGATACCAGCTCTACAAGGCGAAGTCCTATGGACAACGGCCAACCAGCCCAGGGCGCCTGCGCGAGCTCGAACGGACCTACGAGCAGGCGCAAGCACGCCTCCGCTTTGCTGAGACCGAGCAGGCCCCAGCTGCAAAGGCCGACGACAGCGCATAGAGTCCAGGTCGTGTCGTCGGCCGGCCGGCCGGCCGCTGACGCTTCCAACCGCCGCGTCAGCCGCTAGGCAACTCTTCTTATCTCCGGCTGCTCACTCTCCCGCTCGCACCGCTCGCGGCCGGCCGGAGCTGTAGCAGCCGCAGTGATCAAGGATGGCCACGACCGATACCGTCTGGCGGCGGGTGAGCACACGGCAGGTCACGAAGCAAGCGGTGGTGTCCTTCTACGACGACCAGGGCACCCACCACGCCGCCGCCCTCACCTACTACGCGCTGATGTCGCTGTTCCCGACACTGCTCCTGGGTGTGGCGCTCCTGGGGCTGTTGGGGGAGTTCCCGGCGACCTACAACTCGATCGTCAGCCATCTGCGTGGCGTGGTGCCGGCCGTCACCCTGGCGCCACTCAACGCGGCGGTGCGGGCAGCGCTCAAGAGCAAGGGTACGGCCGCCGTGGCCTTCGTGGTCGCGATCCTGACCGCTCTGTATGGGGCCACCGGCTATCTCGAGGCCGCCCGCCGTGCACTCAACGTCGTCTTCGCGGCGCCTGGCCGGCGCAGCTTCGTGCGTCGCAAGCTGACGGACGTCGCATCGACCTTGGTGCTGCTGGCGCTCGTGCTCACGACACTCGTGCTGATGTTCGCCGGCGGGGGTGTCGCCCACGAGGTGCTCGGGACCACGGCAGCCTCGATCTGGCGGATAGTCCGCTGGCCGATGGCACTCGCGAGCGCGCTGCTCGTGTTCTCCTTTGTCTACCACGTCACTCCTGACGTGCGACGACGAGCGCTCCGCTGGATTGTCCCGGGCGCACTTGTGGGAGTGTCGATGTGGGTAGCGGCGTCGGCGGCATTCTCCGCCTACATCTCCAACTTCCGAAGCTTCAACGTGACGTATGGCTCGTTCGCGGCAGCGATCATCCTGCTCGTCTGGCTGTGGCTCACCAACGTCGCGCTGCTCTTCGGCGCCGAGGTCAACGCCGCGATCGAGCGCGCCAACAAGGTCTCCGAGGGCGAGCTGAGGTAGCGCTCACGCGAGTCGCCCACCGGTAGTGACGGGTGGCCGCGAAATCCCGAGTAGGCCAATCGAGGTGCGTTATAGTCGGTTGTACGTCCCCAGAGCCCTCGCTCTTCTCGCTCCCCGGGCGATATCTCCGTTCAGAAGGGTAGAGAGGCGGTCGGCCATGGCCACCGCAACGAAGAAGGCTCCCGTAGCACGCTCGACGGTCCGCGCCGCGCGTTCCGTGCCCGAGTCGGGATCACTTGTATTTCTCACCTATAGGGACAACGGCGGCCACTACCACTGGGAGATCGTCGATGCCCGTGGTGAAACCCTCGCTCACTCCAGGAGCTTCGTCTCTCTGGATGACGCTGAGCGCGCTGCACGCGACGTGCACGAGGGCGCCCGCTCGTCGCACTTTGAATCACAACCGGCCAGAGAGCGCCGTGCAGCGGCCGCGTGATGGCCTCGCGACATCTGAGCTGTCCGGCGTGTCGCATCCGCGTGCGTGCGAACGCTCCGGCGATCGCTGTCCTTGAGAATCGTTGCCCACTTTGTGGAGCCGCGCTGAGCGTGGCCTCGTCCGCCGCCGGCGTGATGGGATTTCGGTCCTTTGACCTGGATGAGTTCTCTGAGCAGGGGTCGAGTGATCACGACCACCCGTCCGTGCATCCAGGTGGCCTCTTCGCTCGCCGCAGAACTGTGTCGGCGCAGGACGCCTTGGATGGCCACCGTTGGGAGGACGACGGCGGCAGCATCATCGGCGAAGTCGCACTGAAGTGGTAGTCGGCGCGCGGTCGGGCAGCCGCTGCCGACGACCTACCGATCGATAAGTCGCGCACGCTTTATCCCGTCCTCAGAAATACAGAGAAGGATCGAACATCGCCCACCATCGAACCAGGGAGACCTCATGGCCAGGATTATCGTTACGGCCGACCCAATCGCCGATCACGCCGCTCCAGTGCTGATGAACGAGAGCGTGTACTCGATACACCTCGACAGTGACCACAACGCGGCGCAGCTCATCGAGCGGCTCGGCTGGGCGATCAGCGATGCCGAGAACACCGAGCGGGCAGAGCAGGACGCCGGCTTGCACTAACAAGCATCAGCGCAGCGAAATCGGGGCGTGCCGGCCCGCCGCTGCGGCTCACGTGGGCGCCCGCGCGATCAGATCGAGTGCTCCGAGGGTCGAGCCCGCGAGCCCGAGCGGAGCGCCCGTCGATCGCAGACGACAACGTCCGGCCGGAGGACGATTTCATTTGACCGTGAGTGTCCCTTCCATTCCTGCCATCCGGTGACCGGGCACCGAGCAGAAGAACTTGTAGACGCCTGGCTTGAGGTTCAGCGTCAGCGTCTTTGAGCCGCCCGCGAACGTCGGTGTCGCCCCCACCTTCTGGCCGGACGCGGATTCGAGCGTGACGTTGTGTTCGACCGGACTCATGTTGGTGAAGTCGATCGACACTTTTCCGGCGGTGGCGGACAAGGCGCTGGTGTTGTATCTGAGCTGACCCTGGGGATTGGCTTCCAGCGAGACCTGTGAGCCGCCTTCGTGTGGGCTGGCCGGGGACGAGTTGGCGCTCGCGGAGGCGCTCGCCAACAGGTTGACGGTGTTTTCGCCATCGTCCACGTAGTAGATGCCGTGTCCACTCGGTGCGATCGCGAGACCGAACAGCGAGCCGGCGCCGGTCTTTGTGTCCGCGGTTTGGACCGCCACCTGGCGGCCTTCCGGCGTCGTCTCCACGATGTTCCCGTCGCCGCCGTTGGTGGTGATGATGTCTCCGTTGGGGGCCAGCACCATTCCCAGCGGTTCCTTGAGATGACCACCTTTGGTGAGCACCGTGCCGCCGTGGGCGACGGGGGTCGTGCGAGTTGCGGCTTCGGGGATCGCGAGGATGCGGTTGTCCTGCGTGGAGGCGACGTAGAGCGTGCCGTTCGCGGCGAGCGCAAGGCCGGTGGGCCCGAGGACGAGTGCTTCCGCCGAGTCGACCCAGGGGATCCCGTCGGCGATGACCTGTTCGCTCGTGACCTTGGGCGCCCGGCCTTCGCCGGACTGCAGGTCGATACGTAGCACCGTCGAGTTATCGATCGGTTTCACGGCCTTCGCCGGGCCGCCACTGAGCGCATTGCTCACGAACAGGGTCGTTGTGGAGCCTTCGGTCCTGGCGGTCGAGTCCCACGGTCCCTGGATGTTCTTGCTCGCGATCGTCTTGACCGGGTTGCCGTCGCTGTCGAGCACGATCAGGCAGCCGTACTGGGCGGTGGCGGACTTCCCGTCGGTCGTCGGCAGGCTTCCCACGACGACGTAACCGCCAGGAAGGATGTTCAGCGCGGTCGTCAACCCCACGCCGCCCGGGCACGCCCCGGGAAGGGTGGCGGCGTCGATCGTTGAGAACAGCGAGACCTTGCCCGCCGGTGAGACCTGCACGATCGTCGTCCCAGTGCCCTGGCCGCTCTGCTTCGCGCCTTCCTTGGCGTTGAAGTTGCTGACCAGCATCTGCCCCGCCTTGAGCTTGCCGACGGTGGAGGGCACGAACGCGATGCCGTAGGGATTCACGTCGCCGTTCGCCGGCACCGTCGAGGCGACCGTCGAGAAGGTCCCTAGCGGCGCGATGAACGCGGTCGTCGCCGTCGAGGAGCCAGCCGTCGTGGTGGCGCCGCTCGTCGACCCCGAGCTCGAGCTCGAGCCCGATCCACCACAGCCGCTGAGGGCGAGAAGGGTAAGCAATACACCGGCGAGAGCAGAGATCGACGTTCTGGGCACTGTGGGTTCGTCTCCTGTCGGGATGGTTGTTCGGTCAGCGAGCCGCCGGGGTCGTCACCACCGGCTCCTGTGCATCAGCCAAGACGCCAATCGGGGCCAAACCTTCCGGTCCGAGCAAACCCCGCGTCACTTCGCAATCGCGGCGTGCCTCGATCAGGCGTGACCGTCGCCGGCTGCTTCCGGCGACGCTCGCGCCTATCAGGAGCCCGTGCCCAAAGGCAGACGACAGCCCGAGCGCGATTACTCCGGGTTGGCTTCACCCTCCTGCGCAGCGGAGAACGCCGGCATGACTTCCTGGGCAAACCGTCGCAGCTGCCCTTTGCCGCCGAGCACCGTGAGCAGAACGTACTCGACGCCCGCGCCGCTCAATGCTTCCAGCTTGGAGCGGATCTCCGCGGGCGTTCCAATCAGCGCGTGCTCCTCGGTGGCGCCGCTTTTGTCGGCGTAAGCCAGCACGTGCGAGCCGCCTTTGCCCCCGGGCGCGCGGGAGACGTTCACCGTGCGCCGGGTGTACTCGGCCAGACGCGCCAGGGCGGCCTCGGCGTCGGCCGGATCGCTGGCGACGTATAGCTGGCGCGCCACCGCGACCTCCATCGGATCGAACTCGCTCCCGTGCGCTTCACGCTCGGCGCGGTATAGAGCGATGCGCTCGCGAATCTGCTCGGGAGACGCGTACTGGTCGAGCATCAGGTTGAAGCCGCGCTCGGCCGCCCGACGGATCGATGGCGGGCTCCCGGCGGCCATCCAGAACGGCGGGTGCGGTTTCTGCGAAGGCGGCGGCTCCACCACGATGTCCTCGAAGCTCCAGAACCGGCCACGATGTGAGAAACGGGAACGCTCGAGCCAGGATCGTGTGATGACCTCAACGGCCTCGTCGAACCGGGCGTCTGCCTCCTCCGGCGCGACCTGGAAGCCGGTGAACTCGCTGTGCCGGTAGCCCTTCCCGATCCCGAAGTCGAGCCGTCCGCCGGAGACCAGATCGAGCGTGGCCGCCTCCTCCGCCAGGAGAACCGGGTTGTGCCAGGGAAGCACGATCACCGCCGAGCCGAGGCGCAATGTCGTGGTGCGCATGGCAAGGCAGGTGAGCAGCATCAGCGGGGCAGAGACCTGGTTCCAACCGGTGAAGTGATGCTCGACCAGGAAGCTCGAGTGAAAGCCGAGCTCCTCGGCCTCGACGTTGAGGTCGAGATAGTCACGGAATCCCTGACCGGTCTCGGGAGGAAGATCACCGCGACTGGCCTGCGCCGAGCAGAAGAGACCAAATCTCATCGGCTACCGGTCAGATCGCTGCGGCAGGCGCGAGACTTGCCTTTGCGCGCGTACCCAGGACCCGGACACGCGCCCCGCCGCGGGGAGCGAGGGTGGGGCCGCGCGGCACCGGGCGCGCGATCGCGGGGGATGTCGGGGCGAGCTCGAGGCGCGCGAGGATCTCCCGCAGTGCGATCTTGATCTCCAGTAGTGCGAGTGCGGCACCGAGGCATCGGTGAGCGCCCCCGCCGAACGGTAGAAACGAGTATCCGTCCGGCGGGTCCTCGAGGAAGCGTTCGGGACGGAACTCGTGAGGCTCGGGATAGATGTCCGGGTCGAAGTGCACTCCGTAGGCATCGACGCTTATGCCGGTGCCCAGCGGGATCGTCCAGGCACCGACCGGGAACGGCTCCAGCACGTAGCGGCCGCCGGCTATCGGGCTCGGCGAACGGATCCGCAGCACCTCCTTCACGAGCGCCTCTAGGTACGCCTCGTCGCCCGCGCGAGCCTTCTCCATGACGGCCGGGTTATGCACCAGTAGCTCTACGCCCCACGCGATCGCGGTCGCGGTCGTCTCGTGGCCGGCGGCGATCAGCGTGATCAGCTCATCGCAGAGCTGCTCGTCGGTGAGCCCGACTCCGTCCTCGTCGCGGGCGAGCACCATCATCGCGAGGATGTCGTCGCGATCTTCGAGCGCCGGGTCGGTCCTCGTGGCGGCGATGTGCTCGCTGAGCAGCGCGTCCAGTTCGTCTTTCAGGCGCCACGGTCGGCGCGAGAGGAGATTCCAACGCGAGCGGCGCGCGAGCCGTGGGGCGAACAAGACGACGCTGTTGAGCGGCGACATCACGGCGTCGAAGATCCGCCGCAGCCGCCGACGCGTCGCGGGGTCCGAGACGCCGAGTACCGCCTGGAGGATCACGTCGAGCGTGAGCGCTTGTGCGATTGGTTGCACGGCCACGACGGCACCCGGTTCGAGGCGGTCAAGCTCGGCCGAAACGAGGCGCTCCATCAGGCGGGCATACGACTGAACCCGCTCGCCATGAAATGGCGGCAACAGGATCTTGCGACGCGTCAGGTGCTCGGCCGGCTCCAGCACCAGCACCGACTGGTCGCCGACGAATGGGCGAAGGATGTCGTTGGCGTGGCGCTTTGCCAGCGGATCGCCGGTATACAGGCGCCGGATCGCATCGCGGTCCTTTGTGAGAACGTGCGGGGGCAGGCCGCCGACGCGAACGGTGAATGTGTCCCCGAAGCGGGCATGGCAGCGATTGCTGAACTCCGGGTACCACCACAGCCGCATGATCGTCTGTAGCGGCACGGGCATGCGCGGCCCCGGCGGCAGCGGCCCGATCCGCCGGACTCTGGCATCGATACCGTCCGACATCTCGCTGAGCCACGGTAACCGGGTAGCCCACCTGCGTCAAACGCAGCTTCTGAGTCGTGACTCGTCAGACTGTTGTGGCGTGGCCGAATCGTTTCGAGTCCACAGACGATCGCTGTTGGGGCGGGTGACGCACGGCGCTCCGCTGCTCGCGCGGGGCGTCGCGGCGCCACTACGTGCCCGAGCGCCGGCTCCCGACCGTGCCTCCTTCCGGCGCGACGCCTCGGCGCTGCTCGCCTCGCCGATCGGGGGCCTGCGCGGGCATTCCCTGATCGAGCTGGGGGCCTCGACGTGGCCATGGTCGGCGACCGGTCTCGAGCTCGACCAGGGACAGCAGGTGACAATCGCGGCACGCGGGCGATCTGAGCTGGCGCCACTGCTTGGCATCGGCCTCGGGCCGGCCCACCAGGTGTGGACACGCGTCGGTGGCCGCGGTCCGATCTCGCGCGGTCCAAGAGCTGCCCGGACTCTCACGGCGCCTCATGCGGGCGAGCTGGAGCTCGGGCTCGCGTTTCCCGGTGAGTGGGCGGATGCGGAGGGTGCGGTGCGGGGTGGTCGCCTGCGGCGACGGCTGACCCCGGGCGGTTTCACGGTGCTCGCACTCGGCTGGGAGCGCGACGTGAACGTGCCGGCTCAGGTGCGCGTGCTCGCCGAGCGGGGGGGCGCCGGTGCCCTAAGAGAGCTCCTGCGAGAGGAGGCAGGAGCGCTCGAGCACGGCGAGTCACGCACTACGCCGGAGCACTGGGCACCCCATCCGGTGATCGGTGAAAGCGCGGTCTATGCCGCGACCGGCGGGGGGATCGGGTGCATCACCCACGGCGACGCGGGGATCATCCGCCACCCGGTGGACGCTCTCTTGGATGCCTCCACCCGCCTACGCTGGCGTTGGCAGGTCGACGAGCTTCCATCGCTGCTGCCGGAGGACTCGCTGCTGACGCACGACTACCTCTCGATCGCGGTCGAGTTCGACGACGGACGCGACCTCACCTACCAGTGGAGCTCGAGCCTCGAGCCGGGACTCGCCTATCGCTGCCCGCTGCCCTTCTGGCACGAACGCGAGACGCACGTTGTCATCCGTTCGGGGTCCGACCAACTCGGGCGCTGGATCGACGAGGAGCGTCCGGTCCTCGCCGACCATGCGGCCGCGATCGGAGGACGGCCACCACGCTCGGTCGTAGCCGTGTGGCTGATCGCGAACTCGACAATTCAGCGCCGGCAAGGCACGTGCGCATACGCCGGCATCGAACTCGCTTCGGATCATGAGCAGATCCCCCTCACCACAGACGAGCCTCGAGACGGACCATGACTGCGATCATCGGAGCAGTCGCCATCGTCGGGCGCCCTACGCCGGCTGGCGAACCGCGTGCGCGGTGAGATCGGGCGGGGCTCCCTCTGCAGCAAAGCGCCGCCTGGTGCTCGTGAGGGCGGCGCCGTCGAGCGACTTCAGTGTGCGGCCTGAGACCAGGATCTCGTCAGGCTCTGCCGCTTCTGCAAGTCGCGCGGCGATGTTGACGTCAACTCCGAAGTAGTCGCCTCCGATTCTGCGCGGGCGGCCGAGGTGGATGCCCGTTCGAAGTCGTGGAACGTAACCTTGCACCTCAATCGTGGAGGCGCGCTGGCCGGCGGCGAATGCCGCCTCGGTCGCGCTCGGGGCGTCCCAGAAGACTGCCATCAGCCCGTCTCCGAGCCGCTTGACGATCTCGCCACGGCGCTCGATCATCGGCGGCTCGATCGCGTCGCTGACCGCCCGCAGCAGCTCGATCGCCGGCTCGTCTCCTGACTCGAGAGCCCAGGACGAGAAGCCGACCAGGTCGGTGAAGAGCACCGCGACATCGACATCGCCGCGGCCGCGGCCCTGGACCTCGGAGAGGGTCTGCCAGGCCTGCAACGCCGCCAGCCCGAGCTCTCCCAGCAGGCCCGGAGTGCCGCTTCTGAGTGCGACCAGCTGGCGCGCCGCGAGGTCGGATGAGCGACCACGGGCGGTCGACAGCCTGTCGAGGAACTGCTCGTCGCCCAACGTGCGCTCGCGCGCTCGTTTGGCGAGTCCTACGAGCCGTGGATGCTGGTTGAGCTCACGCGTAGACTCGATCAGTCGCTTCGCGGGGAGTCGCCGGTCCCTTTCGCCCACCCGCTCAGACTAATGCTCATCCTGTGAAGTGCGGCTTGACCTTCGCCGGCCGTGGCCGGACGAACGCGGCGGTGCGGGCGATGGGTTCGCAAACGGCCTCCGTCATGACGGCCTTGACCGAGACCTTGTGGCCGCCGTACCGAAGCTTGCGCGGATCTATCTTGACCGAGAACACGCCGTTCTTGGCGTTGGCCGCCGACAGCGTCTTGATCTTGCGTCCATCCAGGTAGAACGTCAGTTCCTTGATGCCGAGCGCGCTAATGTGGGCCGTGAAGGGCTTCCTCTTCGGACCCGACACGCCTCCCAGGACGATCGACGGCTCGTTGACGGTGCAAGCCGCTTGCACAATCTGTTTGGCCGGGACTTCGGCTTCGACCTGGTTCGACTTTTCTTTGACGCCCGCTTCGGTTTCGACTTCCGCCTGGTTTGTGTAGACACCAGCGCCCGTCAGCTCGTGTTCGCACGTGTAGGTCGTCGATTCCTTTGGCGCCAGTTCGGCTTTGGCGGGGCCCACGATGTTCGTGCAGTTTGCGTCCGTGATCTTCGTCAGCACGACCGAGACGTTGCCGGTGTTGGTGACCCTGATCAGATACGCAACCGTTTCCCCAACTTTCCCGACCAGTTTGTTCTTCGTCGGCCCGGCACCCGAACCCTTGAGTTCCTGTTCCTTTTCCACCGTCAGTGTCTTCTTCTGTTCGGCGGTGATCGTGTCTTCGGCATTCGGGGCCGTCGCCTGTTCGCTGGTCGCGCTTGCCGTGTCCTTGACGAACCCGTTGTTGAGGTCTTCCTGGGTGATCGTGTGGGTTCCGGTGCATTCGATCGAGGCGCCCGGGGCCAAGCTCGCAACCGGGATCGCCGGCGTACAGCTGAACCCTTCGAGCGCCGGGGAGTCGCTTACCGACACGTTGTTCAGCGTCGTGTTGCCTTCGTTCGTCGCCTTCAGCGTGTATTTCACGACCTGACCGACTTCTTCGTACCTCAAGGGGTTCAGGTTGTCCGTCTTGGTCATCCCCAGGATCGCGTTCTGTTCCGCTTTGATCGTGTCTTCCGCGGGCGGGGCTTCGGCCTCTTTGCTGGTCGCGCCCGCCGTATCCTTGAAGAATCCGTTGTTGAGGTCTTCCTGGGTGATCGTGTGGGTGCCGGTGCATTCGACCGTGGCGCCGGGGTCCAGCGTCGCAACCGGAATCGCCGGAGTACAGCTGAACCCTTCAAGCGCCGGCGAATCACTCACCGACACGTCGCGCAGCGTCGTGTTGCCTTCGTTCGTCGCCACCAGGGTGTACTTGACGACCTGGCCGACTTTGGTGTACTTCGCGGGGTTGAGGTTGTCGGTCTTGGTCAACCCGAGATGTGCGGTCTGTTCGGCTTTGATCGTGTCTTCCGCCGGCGGGGCTTTGGCCTCTTTGCTGGTCGCGCTCGCGATGTCCTTGAAGAATCCGTTGTTCAGGTCTTCCTGGGTGATCGTGTGCGTTCCGGTGCACACGATCGCTTTGCCGGGAGCGAGTTCGCCGGCCGGAATCGACGGGACACAGCTGAACCCTTCAAGCGCCGGCGAATCACTCACCGACACTTCCTGGAGCGTCGTGTTGCCTTCGTTCGTCGCCGTCAGGGTGTACGTCACGACCTGGCCGACTTTGGTGTACTTCGCGGGGTTCAGGTTGTCCGTCTTGGTCAACCCCAGCTGCGCTGCTTGTTCGGCTCTGATCGTGTCTTCCGCGGGCGGGGCTTCGGCCTCTTTGCTGGTCGCGCTCGCGACGTCCTTGAAGAACCCGTTGTTGAGGTCTTCCTGGGTGATCGTGTGCGTTCCGGTGCACACGATCGATTTACCGGGGGCGAGTTCGCTGGCCGGAATCGACGGGACACAGCTGAACCCTTCAAGCGCCGGCGAATCGCTGACAGAGACGTTGTGCAGCGTGACATTGCCTTCGTTCTTCGCCGTCAGCGTGTACGTCACGAGCTGACCGACCTTGGTGTACTTCGCGGGGTTCAGGTTGTCGGTCTTGGTCAACCCCAGCTTCGGTTTCTGTTCGGCTTTGATCGTGTCTTCCGCGGGCGGGGCTTCGGCCTCTTTGCTGGTCGCGCCCGCCGTATCCTTGAAGAACCCGTTGTTCAGGTCTTCCTGGGTGATCGTGTGCGTTCCGGTGCACACGATCGATTTGCCGGGGGCGAGTTCGCTGGCCGGAATCGACGGCACACAGCTGAACCCTTCAAGCGCCGGCGAATCGCTGACAGAGACGTTGTGCAGCGTGACATTGCCTTCGTTCTTCGCCGTCAGCGTGTACGTCACGACCTGACCGACTTTGGTGTACTTCGCCGGATTGAGGTTGTCCGTCTTCGTGACTCCCAGCTTGGGCTTCTGTTCGGCCTTGATCGTGTCTTCCGCGGGCGGGGCTTCCGCCTCTTTGCTGGTCGCGTTCGCCGTATCCGTGAAGAACCCGACGTTCAGGTCTTCCTGAGTGATCTTATGCGTTCCCGTGCACACGATCGACTTGCCGGGAGCGAGTTCGGCGGCCGGAATCGACGGCACGCAGGTGAACCCTTCAAGCGCCGGCGAGTCGGTCACCGTCACGTTGTGCAGCGTGACGTTCGCGGTTTCGTTGGTGGCCGTCAGGGTGTAGGTGACCACCTGGCCGACCGTTTCGAACTTGAGCGGGTTGAGATTGTCCTTCTTTGTCACGCCGAGCTTGGGCGCTTCGGTGCAGGTCTGGAACGCCGACGTGTTGTTGCCGGGATTGGGATCTTCCTCGTCGCCGGTAACCGTCGCTTCGTTCGTGAGGCACTCGACGGTTGCAGGCGCAGTACCGGTGAGGGTGATCACGAAGGTGTCGCCCTTGGCCAGTGCCCCCTCCGCGCACATGACGGCGTTTTCGGTGACCGTGCAGCCGCTGGTGCTCGTCTTGACGTTCGTGAATCCGCTGGGCACGTTGTCGATGACGGAGAAGCCCGAGCTGTTCCCCGGGCCGTGGTTCGTAACGGTCAGCGTCCAGGTCACGGCGCCGCCCGTCGTGACCACGGCGGGACCCGTCTTGACGATCCCCAGGTCGACCTTTTCTTTGGCGATGCACGCCGCACCGTCGTTGCTCTGGTCTGCGACGGGGCCGGTGTAGTGAGCCAGCAGGGCAAAGGTCGGGGTGGCGGCGTTTTTGACTTCGATCTTGAAGATGCCCCCGGTGGCGTTGTTCGAGAAGCCGAGGTTGCCGTCGCTGAAGGTCCAAGCGGCGCCGTAGTTGCCTTTTTCCACCCCACCGGGCGCGGGATATGTGGTGACTTCGCCGGTGGAGAGGTTAAGTCGGTAGATCGACGTTCCTGCGAGACCCCACATGTAGCCTTCGTAGTAGGAGAAGTCGATCGGCTGCCACGCTTTGCTGAGTTTGACCGTCTTGATCACTTCGACTTTGCTGACGTCGACCTCGTAGGCGACTTCAGAGCCGTTGCCCCCGGTTATCCAGTAGTTCCCTTCCGGGTCGAACGCACCGTCCGCGGGAGCGTTGCTTTCGGGCGAGTAACCTTTGATGACCCCCAACGGCGTTGCGTTACCGGTGTTGTCGATCTGGAAGAGGGTGCCCGGCGTCCCGGCGGCGTGTAGGTTGAGTTCGGTCGCGTAGAGGTAGTCGTTCTTGGGGTCGTAGCCGAGCGCGTTGTAGGTCGAGGGCGCGGATTCGGAGTTGACTTCGTTGTATACGACTTCCCCCGACTTGAATTCCGATTCGTAGAATTTGGTGGCTTCGCCATCGGTATGCGTTTGGGTCAGGAAGTCGACTTCGCTCGCGCAGCTGAAGGGCGACCCCACCGCGCCCTCGGCCGCGGCGGCACCGAAGAACGTCACGAGGGCTGCGAGCGCCAGCGCCACCGTGATGGTGCGAAGGAGGGTCCTCGGGCGGGTGCGCCCGGAGCACCTGGCGCCGTGCGCGCAGGACGCAGCGCCCAGTCGGGAACGGCCACCGGGGGCCCGACCTGAGCCGTCCGCCAGATACCGAGCAAGCCCTGTGACCCTCGCCGTACCGCGCCTCATGTGAGTCCCTCCCAGGCAGGTGTTCTGTAAGGAGCGCGAGCACCGAAATGGTCCGGAGGACCGCGGCGGAATCGGACGCGCGCGCCTCAGGCTCTCAAGTGCGCCACAAACCCCCAACTTGAGAGACAAACGTACCTAAACGTGCGTGGGGTTCGACAATCAGTAGCAGAGGCTGCGGAGGGTTGTCAAGCGATGGTATTCGGGCTTCATGTCCCCCTGCGCACCGGGTGCCCGGTGCGGCGCTCATGCTCCTCCTTCCAGTGCGGGCTCGCCCGTTCTGATCTGACCCCCCGTGGTCGTCGGCGTGCGATCGATGGCCAGTTTCGGCAGGCGGCGCCCGAGCCAGGCGGGGAAGACCCAGGTGCGCCGGTCCAGTAGCTGGAGGACCGCAGGAAGCAGCAGGCTGCGGACGACGAACGCATCGAGGAACACAGCCGTTGCAAGGCTGATTCCGAACAGCTTCAGCACGCGTTCGTCGCCGAGCGCGAACGAGGCGAACACGCAGATCATGATCGCGGCCGCAGCAGTGATCACGCGGCCGGTCGATGCCAGACCGCGGTTGACGGCATACGAGGCGTTGTTGCTGCGTCCCCATTCCTCGTGGATGCGCGAGACGAGGAACACCTCGTAATCCATCGACAGGCCGAACACGATCGCGAACAACATCACCGGGATGAACGCCTCGATCGGCCCGCCCTTGACGTTGAAGAAGCTGCCCAGCCAACCCCATTGGAAGATCGCCACCACCACGCCCAGCGAGGCGCCGATCGAGAGCAGGTTCATGACCGCGGCCTGCACCGGGATCACCAGCGAGCGGAACACCACGAGCAGCAGCAGCGCGGAGAGCAGCACGACGATGCCGATGAACAAGGGCAGCTTGCTGGAGAGCACGCCCGTGAAGTCGACCGTGGTCGCCTCCCCACCCCCGACGAGCAGGGTCGCGCCCGTGCTGTGGGCAACCGGGGGAAGCACCGTGTCACGCAGCGAGTGGACGAGTTCGGTCGTCGCCAGCGACTGTGGCGCGCTGCGCGGGTAGACGTTGAACACGGCCGTCTGGCCGCTGGGGCTCAGGCGCGCGGGGGAGACGTTGGCCACGTTCGCCGTTGCCTTCAGCGTGCCCGCGACGGTCGCCAGAGCTGTGGTGTCGCCGGCGTGGGGGAGACTCGCGACGACCGCCAAGGGGCCGTTGGAGCCGGGTCCGAAGCCCTTGGCGATCAGGTCGTAGGCCTGCCTGGTGGTGTCGCTGGTGGGGTTGTTGCCGGCGTCGCTGTTGCCCAGTCGCAGCGCGAGCACGGGAGACGCCAGCACGAGCATGATCGCCAGGCCCGCGAGCGCCCCCGGCCAGGGGTGGCGTTGGATCGTGTTGGCCCACGAGGCCCAGAAGCCGCGCGGCGCGGCGCCGGGCTCCCGCGGGTGCGCCCGCTCGCGGCGGCTCGGGCGCCCGATGCGGGCGCCCAGGCGCGAGAGCGCGGCCGGCAGCACCGTGAGGGCGGCGAACATCGTCATCAGCACCGCCAGCGCCGACGCCACCGCCAGCCCATACAGGAAGCTGACGCCCAGCAGGAACTGGCCGAGCAGGGCGATGATCACGGTCACGCCCGCGAACAGCACCGCGCGTCCGGCCGAGTCCATCGCGTCGTCGATCGCCGACTGCAGCTCCGCGCCCGCCCGGAAGTTCTCGCGAAAGCGCGTCACGATGAACAGCGCGTAGTCGATGCCCACACCGAGCCCGATCATGGCCGCGAGCTCGATCGCGAAGCTCGGCACGCCGATCACCTGCGAGGCCAGTCCCGCCAATCCGATGCCGGTGCCGAGTCCCAGCAGCGCGGTCACGATCGGCAGCCCCATCGCCAGCAGCGAGCCGAAGGTGATGAACAGGATGATCATGGCCGCGAGCAGGCCCACGGCGGTGGCCGTTCCGAGCGACGGTTTCTGCGCCTGTTCGATCGCCTCGCCGCCGAGCTGCACCTCGAGCTGCCTCGAGCGAGCCCGCTCGGCGGTTGAAATGACATTTTCGATCGATGCTTTGGGCAGGACGTTGGCGCGTTTGTCGAAGTTGACGGTGGCGAACGCGATCTGCCCGTCGGTGGACACCGCGTGCGCGCCCGCGGGCGAGTAGGGGCTGACCACACCCGTGACGTGGGGCAACGCCGCGACCTGCTTGAGCATCGGTTCGACCTGGGCGCGCACCCTCGGGTCGGTGATCTTGCCCTCACGCGCGCGCAGCACGATCTGGTCGGAATCGCCGGACTGGGCCGGGAAGTCGCGTTGCAGCAGGTCCGTCGCCCGCTGGGATTCGGTGCCCGGGAGCGAGAAGTTGGTGCTGTAGTTGGTCCCGACCGCGTGCGAGATGGCCAGCGAGCCGACGAGCAGCACGATCCAGCCGACCAGGACGAGGCGGCGGTGGTGCGAGGCCCAGCTGCCGACGCGCGCCACGGTTCCCAGCCGGGGCTGCTGCGATGCCGTCGAGCTCATGTCAGACCTCCAGATATACTTGGGGGGCGCGAACGGTCACTTTTTGCGAATAGTTCGCAGATCGAAGTAGGCTAGCATACGAACCATGCCCGTCAAGAGCGATCCGACAGCCGAATTGCCGAGCGTCGAGGACGACCTCGCCGAGCTCACCTCGCTGCTACCGATCACGCTCCACGACCTCAAGAGCGCGGTTCCCGCCCCGATGCCTATGCGGGACGCGATGGAACGTGCGGGGCTCGGAAAGCGCCACGGAACCGCACTCCTGGCAGTCGCGGCGGTCGAACCCATCAGCGTCACTGAACTGGCCAAGCGCCTCGGTCTGCTGCTCTCCAGTACTAGCACGATCGTGGGGGAACTCAGCCGCGCGGGCCTGCTCGACCGCGCCGAGGACGACCGGGACCGTAGGCGCACGATCGTGCGTGTTCACGACGACTACCGCGACGCCATGGAGGGATGGCTCGAAGTAGCGTTTTCGCCCGTTCGAAACACCCTCGAGCGGCTCTCACCACAAGCACGGGAGTTCTTCATGAAGGGCTGGCGGATCCTGCACGAAGAGGCAGCCCTACTCGCAGCCGACGAGGACCAGGGCGGGGACTGCGACACCTAACAGGGGCCGTGAGGTGGCGGGGGCTCCCGCGCGTTCAGCGAGGCTCAGAGGTGAGCTTCGCCTGCTGGGCGTGACTTGAGATTCGCACTATGTCCCACGCGAGGCCGAGCCGCGCCAGTGCGTCGATGAGCCAGCCGCCTGGATCGAGCTGCCAGCGGGTGAGGCCGTGGTGCGCGGAGGTTGGGAACGCGTGGTGGTTGTTGTGCCAGGCCTCGCCGAAGGTCGGTAGCGCGAGCCACGCGAGGTTGCGCGACTCGTCGCCGGTGCGGAAGCGACGGCGGCCGAAGAAGTGGCACAACGAGTTGATCGAGAAGGTCGCGTGGTGCAGGAACAGGATTCGCACCGCACCACCCCACAGCAGGCCCGTCAGGCCGCCGATGATCGAACCGGTCAGCGCCACCCCCAGGCCAAACGGGAACGCGAGCCCCACGAGTACCCACAGCGGGAACGTGCGGTCGACGGCGCGGAGCACCGGGTCGGCGAGCAGATCCTTCGTGTAGCGCTCCGGGTTCGCGCGATCAACGCCGCGGAACATCCACCCGACGTGCGCGTGGAAGAGTCCGCGGATGGCGCCTCGCCAACCGACGCCGTGATCGACGTGCGGGCTGTGGGGGTCGCCGGGTAGGTCGCTGAAGCGGTGGTGCTTTCTGTGGCTGGAGGCCCACTCGATCACCGGTCCCTCGACCGCAGCGGACCCGAGTACGGCGAACAGTGCCCGTATCGGCCGGCCGGTCTTGAAGCTGCGGTGCGTGAACAGGCGGTGGTAGCCGACCGTGATCCCGACGCCCGTGAGCGTGTAGGTGACCGCCAGGACGACCAGGTCCTGCCAGTGCAGCGCGCTTCCCCAGGCCAGGAAGATCGCGAGTCCGAGCAGCGCGAGCGGCGCCACGGTTACGACCAGGTTGGCGAGACGATCGACCGTCTCGTGTTCGATCGCAACGGTGTCCCTGGGTACTTGAGAAGGCATCGGAGATCACGAGGTGAGTGTCTGGGCCTGCAAGCCGGTCACGGCCGGCGGGCCCAAACGCCCTGGATGCCGGTCCCTAGACCAACTGCACGTTCGCGGCCTTGGGTCCCTTGTCGCCGGCTTCGGCGTCGTAGGACACCTTGGCGCCTTCGGCGAGCGAGCGATAGCCCTCGCCGACGATCGCGCTGTGATGCACGAACAACTCCTTGGACTCGTCGTCGGGCGTGATGAACCCGAAGCCCTTGTCGTCGCTGAACCACTTGACGGTTCCTGTAGCCATTGTCTTCCTCCTGCGTCGATAGTGCTGCGAACGCGGAGATTGCTGAGCAAAGGCTACGAGCGCTGGCACTGCGATGTTGGGCGAACAGCCCAACCTGATCTACCAACGGTAGCACCCTCGAGCAGGGGGGGAGCGGAGCCTCGGGCTCGTCGGTCCATCTCTGCTCAGCCCTCGACCGTGCTCTGCCCGGGGTCGGTGACCGTGATCGCGCTCGGCGGAACGCTGTCCGTGATGCCGCTGAGCGTCGCTATATACGCCGGCTGTCCGCCCACCGATACGGTCGGCGACATCGAGCCGGGCAGCACCGATATGACCGTCGTGCACGGGCTGGGCGCGTGCTTGCACCCGACGATCTTGGCGGCCTCCAAGTCCGGGGCGCACATCACGTACGCGCCATCGATCGTCACCTGCGCCTGGCGCGGGATCAGCTCGACCCGCCCACCGTGAGCGCACATTACGCTCGCATTGCTCGTGATAATCGGTGCCACACACCACCACACCCGCATCAGGGACACGCCCGCATCCAGCATACGGCGCCGAGGCGGAGGAGTGAGGCGTCCCGGCCTCGCTTTCTACGTCGATGGATCCGCGCGCGAGAGTCCGTCAGGCCGCGAGGGCGACAGGGCCGAAGACTGCGCCCAGTCGCCCGCCCGCGGTGTGGTCGTGTTCGCCTACTTGATTTTGATCTCTTCTCCTTCAAAGCCCAGGTTGCAGTCCTCACCAGTGATACGGACTTCTTCGTCGCCGTTGATGAATAGCTGGTCGGAACTGCCGGAAACGAATTCCTCTCGGCTTGGGCTGCCGTTCAACCATTGTGGATGCAGGATCCCGGTCGCCGTCGACCTGGTGGGAACTCGCCGGCAGCGATCCGACGTCGTCTCCGGCCGTCGTTTCGAGGGCGCCGCGGATGGCCTTGCTGCTCGCGTGGGCCTAGTTCCTACGCCACGACGTGCGCCATGAACGACGCGGCTACCGTGGACACGACCGAGGCGGGCGGGAATCCGCGACTGTCGCTCCTACTCGCGATGGCCATGTTCGTGCTGGTGGTCGACACGTCGCTGATGAACGTGTCGATTTCGGCCGTGGTGAAGGACCTCAACACGACGGTCAGCGGAGTACAAAGTGCGATCGCGCTCGAGGCCCTGGTTTCGGCGGCGTTCATCCTGGTCAGCAGCAAGGTCGGCGATCTCATCGGGCGCAAGCGAGCCTACGTGCTGGGCCTGGTGGCGTACGCGATCGGCGCGTTGGCGATGACGCTCGCGCAGGGCCTGGCGGCCATCATCATCTTCTGGGCCATCATCGGCGGCCTGGGAGCCTCTCTGCTGCTGCCCGCCATGCAGTCCCTCATCCACGGCAATTTTGAGGGTGCCGCACAAAAGAAGGCCTACGCGCTCGTGGGAGCTGCGGCCGCGGTCGCAGCCGCGGTCGGGCCGCTGCTCGGGGGCTTTCTGACCACCTACATCTCCTGGCGCGTGGGGTTCCTGCTCGAGGTCGTCGTGATCGGCGTCGTCCTGTCGCAGATCAGACTGATCAAGGACGTCCCGTACACGGGGGACCGGCAGATCGATGTCGTGGGCGCGGTCCTATCCGTCCTAGGGATGGGAGGCGTGGTGCTGGGGATCCTGGTCTGGCAAGAGGGCGGGGAGTACGTCGGCCTATCGATTGCAGTCGGCGCGGCTGCTCTCTGGGCGCTTACACGGCGGCTAGTGCAGCGCCACCGCGAAGGGAGGGTGACCGTGCTCGACCCGGATCTGTTCCGGCTCCCGCACTTCCGGCTCGGGGTCTCCGCACAAATGTTGCAGAACATCACCTTGGGTGGGGCGATGATTGCGCTTCCGATCTTCCTGCAGATCAAGCTCGAGTACAGCGCCATGCAAACTGGCCTGTCGCTCGCGCCGCTTTCACTGACCATGTTCGCCGTCGCGATCCTCGCGGGCCGGAAGGTCGGCAACCGGCGTCCCGCAAAGATCATCCGTACGGGGTTTGCGTTGAGTGCCCTGGGGATGCTTCTGATCATCCCGATCGTACCCAGAGCCGACTCGGGCTGGTATCTGCTCCTGCCACTGATGATCGCGGGAGCCGGACTTGGCCTATTGGTGTCGCAACTCAACAACTACACACTCGCCCCGATCGACGAGGAGCGGGTCAGCGAGGCAGCCGGCGTGAACTCGGCGTCGGGATCGTTCGGCCTGTCGTTCGGGCTCGCGGTCGCGGGCGGTGTGCTGCTGGCGACACTTTCACTGGCGTTCACCAACATGACGAACGCGAGCCCGGTGATCCCCTCCTCCAAGCAGCAGAAAATCGCTGACACGCTCGAGCACGACGCGCAAGTCGTGAGCAACACCCAGCTCGATGAGGAACTCGGACACGAGCGTCCCACCGTCAAGAAAGAAGTCCTCAGCATCAATTCCCGCGCCACAAACCTCGCCCTTCAGGTGGCACTGCTCATACCGATCCTCGCCGGTCTCCTCGGGCTGTTCAACTCATTTCGCATGATGCGACTTCCGGACATCGAGCCCTCCGGCTCCGCCGATGCCGAGGCTTTGGCTTGACCAATAGGCCCCACCTAGACGGCGGCCGGCGGGACCTCGAGCGCGTGCCGATGGAGATCCTGGCCGGCCCGCGCAGCGGCGAGCTCGCACGCCGATCGGCCGAGGCGACTTCAGGAACGCCCGAAAACGGCGGACGTCTCACTATCAATGCCGTTTTCTCGCGTCGAGCCCTCTGGACCAGATACCCGCTGCTTACGGAGGCTTAGGGCTCATTTGGGCAGCAGGAGGTGGGCAACCCACTGCTCTGCGCGACGCTTGCTTGTGGCGTTACCGTGGGCCAAGATAGGCTCGTGAACGAGAATAGTCCGGGCTTGGCACCTCTGGACGGGGTTGACGAAGACGCCCGTGTGGCGGCCGTTTCCCGGCTCCATGACCTGATCAGCCGCGGAGGACTGTCTCTCGAGGACTTTTCGGGAATCCTGGAGCAGGTCTTCGCCGCTGCCAGCCATGCCGAGCTCGAGGCGGCGATGTTGACGCTGCCCTCGTTGGTTCGGCTCACGCCCGCCTCGCAGCGGCTGGCCAGGCCACTCGTGCTTCGCGTGCCCGACAGTGCCCTGCAGCTAGGCTCTGGCTGGCAGTTGGCGGCCGAGACGGCCATCGGCACCGGCTTCGGGGTGGCCCGGCTGGATCTCGCCGCTGCCAGCTGGGACGTCCCTCAGATCAACCTCCACCTGGAGACCTGGGGTTCGATCGAGGTTCTCGTCCCCGAAGGCGTGGCCGTGCAGATGCTCGGGGGGTCGGCGCGAGTCCAGCTCGAGTCGCTGTCTGCGCCCGTCCCTGGCGGGCCGGTGTTGCGGATTTCCACGTCCGGACCAACCGGAGTGATCCGGATACGCCACCCCAAGAAGGGCAACGGCCGGCCGTTTACGCGCTGGATGCGACGGCACTCCAGGCGTCCCCGGTCACTCGGGGAACGCAGCCGCTAGAGTTCGCAACGGCAAAGCCTGGAAGGGTCCGCTGCAAATGGCTGTACTGATCGTCGTCATCGTCATCGTCGTGCTCCTCGCCCTCGGCGTTTGGGCCGGGTACAACGCTCTCGTCAAGAGGCGCAACCGGACACAGGAGGCGTGGTCGGAGATCGACGTCGAGCTCAAGCGCCGCCACGATCTGATCCCCAACCTCGTATCGACGGTGCAGGGCTACGCCGCGCACGAGAAAGGAACCTTCGAAGCGGTCACCCAGGCCCGGGCCAACGCGGTCACCGCCGGCGCGACGGGCGATCCCGACCAAATCGCCCCTGCCGAGAACGCCCTGTCAGGGGCGCTGCGTTCTCTGTTCGCCGTGGCGGAGAATTACCCCCAGCTACGGGCAGTCGAGAGCTTCAAACAGCTGCAAGAGACGCTGACCGCGACAGAGGACAAGATCGAGTACGCGCGCCGCTACTACAACACGAGCGCCCGCGACTACAACATCGCGCTGCAGTCATTTCCGCGCAATCTGATCGCCGGGCCGTTCGGCTTCAAGGCGGTGGCATTCTTCGCCACCGACGACGAAGGCCGGGCCGTCCCTCAGGTGAGCTTCTCCGGTTCTGACCCAGGCGCAGCTGACTCGGGAGCATTGCCGCCGGTCGCTGGCCCCGAGGCGCTGCCACCCGCCGCGGGCAGCCAAGGCCCCCCGCCAGCCGGCTGAGACCCCACTGGGTGGACCGACTCGGCCGGTCAGACCGACTGGCCTGAGGCGATCCTTTCGAGGGCTGCGATCCGCTGCTCGATCGGAGGGTGGGTGTCGTAGAGGTGGTGGTACCAGGCATCGTGGTGCTGCAGCGGGTCGTCGATGCACATCGCCGCAGTGGCGTGGTTCATGTTCTTGAACGGCTTGTCGTTCTGCTGCAGCTTCTTCAGTGCGCCCAGCAGCCCTGCCGGGTTACGGGTTAGCTCCACACCGCTCACGTCGGCCAGCGACTCGCGGCGGCGTGAGAGTGCAAGGCGAGTGAGCGGACCGAAGATGAAGCCGACTACCGCGAGCAGCGCGCCGGCGGCAAAGAGCACGAGCACGAGCTGGTTGCCCCTGCCGCCGCCACGTCCGAATGAGGAAAAGAAAGCGCTGCGCCACAGAATGCTGGCCAGCAGGGCAGCCATGCCGATCATGGTTCCGACCACGAGCAGGAGACGGATGTCGTGGTTCTTGATGTGACTCATCTCGTGGCTGGCTACGCCTTCGAGCTCCTCGCGGTTCATGATGGCTAGTAGTCCCGTGGTGAAGGTGATGGCCGCCTTATCCGGGCTGAGCCCGGTGGCAAACGCATTGGGCGAGGGATCGTCGATCACATAGACCGCGGGCTTGGGGATCCCCTCGCCGATGGCCAGCGCCTCTACGAGGTTGTTCAACTGCTGGTACTGGGCTGGGTCTGCCGGCACGGCCCCCGAGACCCGGAGCACCAGCCCGGCTCCCGCGTTCAGGGAGTAGACGATCCCCCCGAAGGCCAGGACACCACCGATCGCGACGCCGACGATGACCGGACCCCAGCCGTAGCTTGTCTGGTGGGCATTTTCGAGAGCGGGGTTGACCGCCGGGTGGGCAACGGCTTTGAAGAGGAAGCCCACCGCGGCTCCGATTGCTAGCCAGATCACGAAGAACATGACGACGACGATGACGCTGCGTCGCTTGTTGGCGGCGATCTGGCTGTACATGCGCCGGATCCTACGCCACCGCGGGATCCCGACTCCGGCGTCTAGCGAATGGAGCGGGAGGCTCGCTGGTCGCATCCGGCGTCCGCGAGACGGCCGTATCGCGAGGCTACCGCAGGTGTCGGACCGTCACGCAGCGCGCACAGGGCGAGTAACGAAGCACGAAGGCCGCGCGCACCCACAGTCCCTCGACGCTGTTGAAGCTGGCTTCAAGCAGGGCGCCGTGCGCGGTGATGTGGCTCACGGACGGGCCGCGGATCACTGGCCTGGCGACTCCCGCTCGCACCATTGGCGCCCCGGAAGCCCAGCAGAGCGACCGCGAGCAACGGGAGCAAAAGCGCAAGAACCCACTGCGCAGATGATAGTTCCGCACTCGCGCGTTCTGCGGCGGCATGCGTCACGGCCCCCTACTTTCCGGATTGTCTGGCTCAGCGGCCGCTTGACAGCAGGACCCCCACCGAGAGTCCGCCGCCGGGTGTCCGGATCGTATCTGAGCGAAGTGGACCGACTCTGGAATCGATTTGCGGTCCTGAACACGCGCCGCCTCGGGTCGCAGGCTCGCTCGGCGGTTGGGCGTGCTGCGCGAGCGAGAGCAAGGGGGACCGGCTGCCGCGGAAGAGCGGGTACTCGGGGCCGAGCCCGGCCCGTCAGGTCGACGCCCTGGCGCGGCTTTCCGTGCTCAGCGCAGCCGTCTGGGTAGCAAAGGTCGCTTGACCGCTTCCGCGTCGCAATCGAAGCGAGCGTCGGGAGTGATGGGTACCAGACTGCCGCTCCTACCCTGAAGCCAGGATTGCTTCGGCTAATGCTCACGGAAGTGCCGCGGCAGGCGACCACAAGCGCCGTTTATGCCAACTCTCTGGTCCACTTATGAGAGACGTATGTCACACACGGTGCCCACGGTGATCTGATAGACCGTCGCTGCGGCGAGCGAGGCTCGCGGCTTACGTCCTAAGGGGGACTTATGTTTTGCTCAGTTAATCGTGCCCGGAAAGCGGCCAGCGGCAGGTGCGCGTACCGGGCACAGTCATTGTTGGTGCGACCTGGCTTAGCGCTCGCGCGGGTCGTCGCGCTTTGCGTTGGTCTCGCATTCGCGGTGGGCATGGGGGTTGCGAGCTCGGCCGTGGCGTATGGGCCGATTTTGGCGTGGGGGAATAACACCTACGGCCAGCTCGGCAACGGCGGCACTGCGAGCAGCGACGTACCTGTGCGGGTTCATCTGACCCTCTCGCCAGGCATTACCGTGAAGGCCGTTTCCGCGGGCGAAACTCACAGTCTCGCACTACTGAGCAACGGGACCGTCCTGGCGTGGGGAGAAAACGTCTACGGTGAGCTGGGCGACGGCAGCACCGGCGGTTACAGTGACGTGCCCGTCACAGTGACTGGCTTAGCTGGCAACACGGTCGTGGAAGTCGCGGCCGGCGCGGAGTTCAGTTTAGCCAGGCTGAGCAGCGGCATGGTGATGGCCTGGGGCGATAACGAAGATGGCGAACTGGGTGACGGCACTACGACCGACAGTGCCACTCCCGTGCAGGTGAAAGGCCTGACGGGGGCGACGCACATCGCCGCTGGCTTCGACTTCGGTCTAGCCGTGCTGAGCGACACGATGCTGGAGGCGTGGGGCAGCGACGCGTACGGCCAACTTGGTAACGGCGCCGTCGGCGCGGGCAGCACGACGCCGGTGCTCGTTTGCGATTTTGAATATGGGCGCCAACAAGGGCCGGGATGCCCGGCTGACTACCCCGACTTGGGCGGTGTCGAAGCGATCGCGGCCGGTGGGTCTCACAGCCTTGTTCTAATACCCGCGGGCGGCAATCCGATCATATATGGCTTTGCGCTGGCGTGGGGCGATAACGAAGCAGGTGAACTGGGGGATGACTCTACGACCAGCCACGACGTGCCTGTCGAGTGGGGCGACGGCCTAGCCGAAGCCACGCAGATCTCCGCCGGCGCAGAAGACAGCTTCGCCCTGCTGCCGGGCGTGATCTTCGCGACGGGCAGCAACGCCGACGGCGAGCTGGGCGACGGCGGCACCTCGACAGCTGACTACCCGACCGCCGTCAGCGACCTAGGTGGGTCATCGACCGGAGTAGCGGCGATTTCGGCCGGCGGAAACCACACGCTGGCGCTGCTAAGCAACGGCACCATCAAGGCCTGGGGCGACAACGCAACTGGTGAACTGGGTGACGGCAGCACCGGCGGCTACAGCGACGTACCAATCACGGTGAGCGACGCCAGCGGCGTGAAGGCGATCTCCGCCGGTGGCTCCCACAGCCTAGCGCTCGCGCCACTGCTGGTCACGACGACCAGCCTGCCCGAAGGCTACCTTGATCGCAGCTACTCCCAGACGCTGGCGGCGACCGGAGGCACCCCGGCCTATAAATGGTCGATCACCGCGGGTGCTCTCCCCGCGGGCCTGACCTTGAACCCCACAAGCGGAGCGATCACGGGTACGCCCAGCGCTGTAGGCACATCGACCTTCACGGTCACCGTGACGGACTCCGGCAGCCCGAGCCCCGAAACAGCCTCGGCCAGCCTGTCGTTGGTTGTTCTCGAAGAAGCAGAATACGGGCGCTGCCTGAAATCCCAGAAGGTCGGTAGGAGTTACACGGGCCGTTACGAAGACAAGAATTGCACCATCGAAAACACCAGTCACGAGGGCAAGTACGAATGGTACCCGGGTGTGACTGGGCCTACCCCGATACGTCCCGGATATACCGCGAAGAACAAAGACTACACTGTGACAACGGGCGAGGCGGAGAGTAACGAGGTGGTCTGCAGGAAGGGCACCGGTGTTGGTTCAATCACCGGACCGACCACGGACCTGGACACCGTTACGCTTACGTCCTGCGAAATTGCGCATGAGCCTTGCGAGAGCACTGGCGAACCGTCAGGAACGATGAAAACAAGCACTCTTGATAGTGAACTCGTCACACGCCCAGACGACATCGCGTGGTCGAGGTACAAAGGCGAGCCCTTCATCGAATTTCAGTGTGGACCACTCCAGGCCGTGGCGTCCGGTGCACTAGCCGGAATAATAAGCCCGACCGACGTCATGACAAAAACCTTCACCGTTGCATTTACGGAGTCCAGCGGCGAACAGGATCTCCTGGTCGACACCTCGCTCGGCGGACCTTTCCCGAGCACGGTCGAAACCACGGACACAATCAAAGCCAGTGAAAAGTGGGAGGTCAAAACCTAGCCCCGCAGCGGCCGCTGGCCGTCGGTGAGCGGCGTCAGGGGCCGGGTCGTTCCCGGCCCCTGACGCCGTGTCGCGAACCTGGACTGCTTACTATCGGGCACATGACGATCCGACGGTTGGAACGTGTCGGCATCGTGGTTGACGACCTCGCGCCAGCAACCGAGTTCGTCGTCGCACTCGGGCTCGAGCAGCAGGGCGAAGAGCCGGAAGAGGGCCGCTGGGTGGACCGCGACGTGGCGCTCGACGGCGTCCGGGCAGGGGTCGCGATCCTGCAGACTCCGACGGCCGGGACGAGTCGGGCTGACGAAATTCCACATGCCGTCAACCGATGGCGTGAAGGAGCACGCGCCGGCGAGCGCACCGGGCATCCGCCATGTCGCACTCGCCGTTGAAGACATCGACGCCGACGTGTGGCCGACCTGCGAGCCCGTGGCGCTGAGGTCGCGGTCGACCGGCGCCAAAGCGCGCAACTCAAAGCGCCCAAACACCCAAACACGCCAATTTGCAGGACATTCCCATGCCCCCGCCAGGAGTCGAACCTGGATTTACCGCTTGGGAGGCGGGCCGTGGGAGGGCCCAAGAGTGCCCGCGATCCCAGTGTTGATGCCGCGTGGCTCCTCAGACGCCGTGGCGCAAAATCACCGCTGATTCCGGAGGTTTCGGGTGCGTTTGGGCAGCAAGAAGGTGCGCGCCACGGGCGGATCGACGAACGTTCGAGTATGGCCTCCTTGATAAGCATATTGAGTTCTGCCAAAATACCTTCATCGCTGTGCCTGAATCTATTTCCGCCTCGGTTCAAGACTACGCGAAGGCGGTCTATGCGCTAGAGACCCGCAAGGGCGGGGCCGTATCGACCACTGAGCTGGCCGACAGGCTGAGCGTCACGCCCGGCTCGGTCTCGGCGATGTTGCGCAAGCTGTCAGAGGTGGGGCTCGTCGAGCACGAGCGATACCACGGCGTGAGGCTCACGAGCGAGGGTCGCCGGGTCGCACTTGAGGTGCTGCGCCATCACCGGCTGATCGAGCTTTTTCTGGCCGAGGAGCTTGGGATGCCCTGGGATCGCGTGCACGACGAGGCAGAGATCCTCGAGCACGTGCTCTCCGAGGATCTGGAGCGACTGATCGCGACGCGCCTGGGCGACCCAACAGTCGACCCACACGGCGACCCGATCCCCACGGTCGAGTTCGGGATCGAAGAGCGCCCCACGCACAGTCTCGACGAGCTGCCGGTTGGCGCCGTGGGGGGTTTTGTGCGGGTCTCGGACTCTGATCCTGAGATGTTGCGCTACCTGGCTGAGCACGGGATCGCGCTGGGTGATCGTCTGGAGGTCATAGATCACCAGCCGTTCGGCGGCCCTGTGTTCGTACGCTTCGGCGAGCGCGAGTATCCGATCGGCGGCGCGCTCGCACGCGCGATGCGCATCGAGACCGAGGAGGGTCAGCGCTGACACCGCTGCGCCCCGACCCGGTACCCGCGCTAGAGGGCGCCGCAGAGGGCGCCTCGGTAGCGCTACCGGGAGAGTTGGGGGGAGCGCTCGCCGGGCCGAGCGCGCTCGAGCAGCTTCTGTCCAAGGGTCGTGTGCGCGCGACCCTCATGATGCTGGGCCCCGCCTTTGTCGCCTCGATCGCCTACGTCGATCCGGGGAACTTCGCCACCAACATCGAAGGCGGCGCGCAGTTCGGCTACCTACTGCTGTGGGTCGTCCTGCTGGCGAACCTGATGGCGATGCTGATCCAATACCTCTCGGCCAAGCTGGGGATCGTCACCGACCGCAACTATCCCGAAGTCGTGCGCGAGCGCTTCCCCCGCCCGTTCACGTGGGGCATGTGGGTGCAGGCCGAGATCATGGCGATGTCGACTGACATCGCCGAGTTCCTCGGCGCTGCGCTCGGGCTGAACCTGCTCTTCGGGGTGCCGCTACTCCCGGCCGGCCTGATAACCGGCGTGATCGCATTCGCGATCCTCGAGCTGCAGACCCACGGCTTCCGGCGCTTCGAGCTGGCGATCACCGCGCTGCTCGGCATCATCTTCTTGGGCTTTCTATATGAGACGCTGCGCATCGGCCCGTCTGTGCACGGCTCGCTGCGCGGCCTCTTACCCGGCCTTCGCGGCAGCGGCTCGCTCTACCTCGCGGTCGGGATCATCGGCGCGACCGTGATGCCCCACGTCATCTACCTGCACTCTGCGCTCACCAAGGGCCGGATGCCCTGCCGCAACGACCGTGAGCGAGGCCGCGTGCTGCGCTTCGAGCGCCTGGACGTGATCGTCGCGCTCGGCCTCGCCGGCCTCGTCAACATGGCGATGCTCGCCGTCGCTGCCAAGCTCTTCCACACTCCCGCCCTGTCGGGTCTAGCCTCAATCCCGGCAGCCCACGCACAGTTCGGTCACCTCGTCGGCGGCACCGCCGCGCTCGCGTTCGCGGTCGCGCTGCTCGCCTCCGGCGCCTCCTCGTCCAGCGTCGGGACCTACGCCGGGCAGGTCGTCATGCAAGGCTTTATCAACGTCCGCATCCCGCTGATGCTGCGCCGCGCGGTAACCATGATCCCAGCGATCGTGGTCCTGGCCATTGGTGTCAGCCCCACCAGTGCGCTCGTGCTCAGCCAGGTCATTCTGTCCTTTGGCATCCCGTTCGCTCTCGTGCCCCTGGTCATGGTCACATGCCGCCGAGACATCATGGGCGTGCACGTCAACCGGCGCCTCACGACCATCCTCGCCTGGGGCTGCGCCGGCGTGATCAGCCTGCTCAACGTCTTCCTGATCTACCAGCAGTTCTTCATGCGCTGACCACGGCCCGCACTAGGCATCGGCCGCGACCTCGCGAGCTCAGGAATGCCTTGCTGTCAGAACAGCTGCCGGGCGAGTGGATCCTGATAGGAGGTCTCATGGTGCAGTTGCACGCCGTCGAGCACGGGCATGCGCAGGTCCGTGCCACTCGTGACATCGACATCCTCGCCCAAGCACGCCCGCCGGGGACGCTCACGGCGTTGCACGAGAAGCTGGGATCGCTCGGCTTCGAGCTTGTCGGGCCCGACCTCGAAGGCCCGTGGCGGACCCGGCGGGCGCCACGGGGATCCGGCCTCGAGCCCCGCCGGCATGTCCGCGCCAGGAGTCGAACCTGGATTTACCGCTTAGGAAGCCGGTCGTCAGAAACGGCCGAAAGCGGCAGAAACTAGAGCGCTGGCGCCCGGTGCGTCGAGCGGCGCGAGCGTCTGCGTCATGTCCTCGCCTTCTTATATTTGAACTCGTCCTTGCTCGTGAGCGCGCTCTTGCCACCTAGCGTGGTCAGCCGTGACGCCCACGGTACCTGAGCCGGCGGGTGCTTCAGCCGTGATCGATGTGGAGGAGTTCACTTTGATGATTTTCCCAGCAACCATCCCAAATTCCACGGCGCTCACTTCGGCGAAGCCCGTGCCGGTGATGGTCACCAACGTCCCGCCGACTTCCGACCCGCTCTGGGGAAACCTTGGTGACCGTGGGTGCTGGTTGAACCGTCCCGAACACATACGCCACGCCCTTACGCCCCGAGCCGGCGACGATCGTGTCGCTCGACACCGCAACCGAGCCGCCGAGTTCGCCGAATGTGCCGTCTGAGGCGGTCAGCTCGGCGGTCTGCGTCTCGTTGGCCCAGACCGGCCCCGGCTCTTCAAACATATACGCCGCACCTTCCCCCGAACCCCCGTGACGAGGCGAGCCGGCGACGATCGTGTCGCCAGATAGCGCAACCGACCAGCCGAGCAAGGATTCTCGAGCGCCGTCTGAGGCGGTCAGCTCGGCGGCCTGGGTCTCGTTGGCCCAGATCGGCCCCGGCTCTTCAAACAGGGACTTGACCGATTTGCCGAACTTGTCAATCTTCTTACCGTCTGAAGGGGTCAGCTCGGCGGTCTGGGTCGCGTTTGCCCAACCCGACTCCGGCTCTTCGAACACATACGAGGCGGCGCCGCTGCGCGCGGAAAGCATCGCCCTATCGAGCCAGCCTCACCAGATGGATCCATGCCTGTCAACGCCAAAACCAGACACCACCTGCGAGGAGTTGACCGCCGGCACGTCGTCCGAATGCGTGGCGGCTTATGGCCATCCGTTGGGTCACCAGAAGAGGGCCACGCCGACCGGCTACGCCGCACTCGATCACCACCAAGCCGGACCGATCTCAACCACCGCAAAGATCCAGGCAGTAGCTCCCATAGCACCTTGATATGGCGAGACGACGTTTCTTTATGGGAGATGTAGGTCACACACCAGGGCAATGGGGTCTGAGACAATTGACGTGGACGACGCTTAGATTCGTCCGCAGTCCGAGACGAAGGGGGATGCGTGATGAGGACGTTTGGGTCCGTGGGCTTGAGGCGCGGGGTAAGCCGCGGAACCCGGAGCATCCCAAGTCTGACGGTGCCTGCCGAGGCGGCCCCTGGGCGCCGGATGCTGCGGCCGCGGCGCGTGCTGCTGATGGCCGCGATGCTGTCATTCGTGTGTGGAGTTGCGCTGCTTGACGTGGCCGGCCGGCGCTCCTCGGTCCCGGTCGCCGCCGTCCATGCTCACGGCTTCTCGCAGAAGGGACTGTTGAGCCTTCCCCTGGCGGCGCAGGGGCCTGTGTCTGCGGCGCTCGGTGACAACAACCCTGCCTACCGGGTGAGCCCAGAGAAAGGCGGGTTCGGGGCGGCCAGCCCCGCACAACACCTGGCCAGCAGCTTCTCAAGCTCAGGCGTGATCGTGACGTCCGGTGGGATACGGGTCGGGTTGAGCCTGAGGGACGTGGGCTACGGGTCCTCGATGACCCCGGTCGGGCAGGTCGCACCAACCTTGAACGGCAACCGAGTTCTGTACGCACGCTTCGGCCTCAGCGAGTGGTACGCGAACGGTCCACTCGGCCTGGAGCAGGCCTTCACGATCGCGAAGCCCCCACGGGCGGGGGATGCAGCCACCCCGTTGACGCTTTCGATCGCTCTTTCCGGCGACGCTCGAGCGTCGCTCGCCGAGCGCGGGCAGCGCATCAGCTTCGCGAGCGCGGGCAAAACCTCGCTGAGCTACACGGGGCTGTCCGCGAGTGACGCCCGCGGGCACACGCTGAGGAGCTGGCTGCAGCTCGAAGGCTCCCGACTGTTGCTGCGCGTCGATGCGAGTAACGCGCGCTATCCGCTGCGGATCGACCCGTTCATCCAGCAGGGCGCAAAGCTCACCGGTAGTGGCGAGAGCGGGAAAGGCGAGTTCGGTACGAGCGTCGCGCTGTCCCCAGACGGCAACACCGCGCTTGTCGGCGCCTCCGAAGATAACGGCAACGTCGGCGCGGCATGGGTGTTCACGCGCTCGGGCTCGAAATGGACCGAACAGCAGAAGCTCACAGGTGCGGGTGAGAGCGGGGAAGGCAGGTTCGGTGGCAGCGTGGCTCTGTCGCAAGACGGCGAAACCGCGCTGATAGGGGCTCCCGACGACAACGGCGACTTTGGCGCGGCGTGGGCGTTCACGCGCTCGGGCTCGAAATGGACCGAACAGCAAAAACTCGAAGGAACCGGCGAGAACGGCCAAGCCGACTTCGGCTGGAGCGTCGCGCTGTCCTCGGAAGGTGATACGGCGCTAATTGGCGGGGTCAACGACAACAAAGGACTCGGGGCGGCCTGGGTGTTCACGCGCTCGGGTTCGAAATGGGCCCAGCAGGGCTCAAAGCTCCCCGGCGACCGGACACCCGAAGGTTTCGGCGCGAGCGTGGCGCTGTCCTCCGACGGCGACACTGCGCTCATCGGCGGCGAAGGGGATGGAAGCTTTATCGGTGCGGCCTGGGTGTACACGCGGTCGGGCTCGACCTGGAGCGAACAGCAAAAACTCACCGCTACTGGGGGGACGAATCAATCCCGTTTCGGCAGGAGCGTGGCGCTGTCCCCCGAGGGCAACACGGCGCTGATCGGTGGCCCGCTCGCCGAACTCGACACCGGCGCCGCGTGGGTGTTCACGCGTTCGGGTTCGACCTGGACCGAACAGCAAGAACTGACGGGCACCGGCGAGAGCGGCGAAGGCGTGTTCGGCTCGAGCGTTGCGCTCTCCTCCGAAGGCAACACAGCACTGATCGGAGGTTCCGACGATAACGGCGGTCTCGGTGCCGCATGGGCGTTCACGCGCTCGGGCTCGACCTGGACGCAGCAGGGATCAAAGCTCACGGGTGGCGAAGAGATCCAGAACAGCCATTTCGGCTCGAGCGTCGCCCTTTCCTCCGACGGCGACACCGCGTTGGTGGGCGGACTTGGCGACAACACCGGCGTCGGTGCTGCGTGGGTGTTCGTGAACGCCCCACCTGCGACAGTCACAACGCAGCCCGCGTCGGAAGTCACCCGGCAAACCGCCAAGCTAAACGCAACCGTCAACCCCAACGGCGCCGAAGTCACCGGATGTAAGTTCGAATACGGCACCACAGAGTCCTACGGAGAAAGCGAACCATGCTCGGTTTTGCCCGGGTCGGGCGAAAGCCCGGTTGCGGTGTCCGCGTCGCTCACAAAACTCGTTACGGACACCACCTATCACTTCCGCATTTCGGCGACCAACGAAAACGGCACCAGCTACGGCATCGACCAGACGTTTACAACCCTTGAAACACTCGAAACGGGCAGCACCAACGAACCGACGGTGCCAGCCGAAGCGAAAGACAAAGAACTTTCGGTGAAGGCCACGGAAGGCACCGGCAGCGTGACGGTGGGAGCCTACGGCCAGGACATCGGCGGTCCACCCCTGGCCAGGAGCAAAGGCGCGTACTTCCAGATCTACCACAGTGAAGGGTCGAGCTTCAAAACAATCGAGTACAAGGACTGCGAACTCGGCGGGGCAAAGACGATCTGGTGGGACAACCCCTCGACGGGGTGGGAACCGATCTCAGAACCAACGGCCCTGTACAGCGAAGCCACCCACTGCATCACGGTGACCGCGACGGAAAGCACCACTCCGAGCATCGCCCAGCTGTCCGACCCGCGGCACGTGGGAGGCCCCGCGGGGATACAGGAATTCGGCAAATGCGAGCCCCTGAAGCACGGTCAGTTCGAAGATGCGGGCTGTACGAAAGAAAAGTACAAGGAAAAGAATGGGGTGAGAAGCTACAAGGGCAAGTATCACTGGTACGCCGTGAAGGTCGAATGCCTCCCCCTAAAGCACGGACACTACGCCGACGAACACTGCAGCCAAAAGAGCGAAAGCAAGAAGGGCAAGGGCACCGGGGGTTACGAAAAGGCCGTCAACACGTTTACCACTTCGAGCAAGCACGCGACGCTCGAAGCGAGCGGGCTGCCCACCATCGAATGCGAAGACAGCACCGCTACGGGCGCACAGACCGACTCGAAACAGGGCTTCGAGACGATCACGTTCAGCGGATGCCAGGAGCCGAACATGACCAAGTGCACAAGCGAAGGCGACTGGCCGGGCACGATCGAAACGAACAGGCTGGAAAGCTACACGTTCGAAGAATCCGGCTATTACGAGGTTCTCGCCGGCGATCCGATCGCGGTGTACACGTGCGGCGGCCCCAGCTACACGCTCACGGGGGCTATGGAAGGTTCTCTCAGCCTCCCGCTGAACACGATGACCACTACAGGGGAAGCAAAGTTCGGCGCAGGCCAAGAAGATCTCGAAGTGCTCGACGCGGAGGGCGTGGCCCACGCGGCCACCCTCTCTACGACGACCTCGATCCTCGAGCCACAATCCACCGAGTTGCGAGCGACGCACTAGGGACGGTCGGGGCCGAGGATGACGGGACAGGGCCCGCCACCTAGGCACAAAAGCGCCCATTTCCCATGCCCCCGCCAGGAGTCGAACCTGGATTTACCGCTTAGGAGGCGGTCGTCTTATCCATTGGACTACGAGGGCTCTGACGTCGGACGCGAGCCGGGCCGCGTACCGGACGTTCCGAGCGGAAGGCTACCGGCGCGCCGTCCCGTCCTTGGGAGGCCACCACCGAGGGCTCGTCCCATGCGGACCGCGGGGAGCTTGCCCCCGCGCTATCCCGGCGCCTCCGCCGCCAGCTCCTCGAGCTTCACCCCCACCAGCCGGTGGGTGACCCACTCGTCCATCCGGGCCGCGCCGAGGCCACGGTAGAAGTCGAGCGCTAGCTCGTTCCAGTCCAGGGCCGACCATTCCAGCCGCTCCCCGCCACGCTCACGAGTGCGGGCAGCCACCGCGGCCAGCAGCGACCGGCCGACACCGTGGCGCCGGCATCCGGGGCGCACGAACAGGTCCTCGAGCCACACCCCCTGGATCGCCAGGAAGGTGGAGAAGGTGGGGAAGAAGAGGGCGTAGCCCGCGGGCTCACCGTCGAGCTCGGCGATCAAGGCCTCGGCGGCCGGGTTCGGGCCGAACAGCGCCCTCTCGAGCAGCTCGTCGGTCGCCTTCACCTGGTCGGCCAGCCGCTCGTACTCCGCCAGCTCGACGATCAGGCCCATCAGCAGAGGCACGTCCTCGGGCCGAGCCGGCCGGATCACGAGGCCAGGGCCCCCGGCGGAGGCGCTCACGATCGGTCGGGCCGCTCGGGGTAGACGTCGTCGATCGTCGTCAACGCCAGATACGGGGCTCCGGCCGCGGCTTCGATCTCGGGACCGGCGCCGGCGAGGCGGTCGAGCACGCTCACCACACCGCACACCTCGTGGTCCTCGTCCCTGAGGGCCTCGATCGCGGCCAAGGTGGAGCCGCCGGTGGTGACCACGTCCTCCACCACCAGGCACCGCTCGGAGCGGCCCAGCGGGGGACCCTCGATCCTCCGCTGCAGCCCGTGCGCCTTCGCCTCCTTGCGGACGAAGAACCCGGTGACGTTCGCTCCCCCGGCGAGCGCCGCACAGGCGACGGCGTCGGCTCCCATCGTCATCCCCCCCACGGCCGTCGCGTCCCTCCTGAGCACCTCCGCGGCGAGCAGGGTGGCGAGCGCTTCGAAGCCCTCGGGGCGGAGGATCGCCCGCTTGGCGTCCACGTAGTACCGGGCCTTGCTGCCGCTGGTCAACGTCACCTCGCCGATCACCAGTGCGTGCTCCCGCAGCTCCGCCACCAACCGCTCCCGTGCCCGCTCGAGGTCGGCCTCCATCGCCCTCGTCGGCCCCTCGCCCCCCGCCCCCGCGGGGGCCTGTGCGCCGGTCACGGGCCGGCGTTGCTGCGCGGGGTGGTGCTGCCCCCGCCGCCCTGGTCGTACACGTCCACGGGGGTCCCGACCTTGACCCACGCGTAGACCGATGCCGCGTCGGGGATGGGGATCCGCAGGCAGCCGTGGCTGGCGGCGTACGTCGGCACTTCCGCGTACCCGTGGATGGCGTACCCGCGGATGAAGTAGTTGGAGTCCACCATGCCCTCGGTGTTGACCCCCAAGGTCTTCTCATAGACCGTGAAACGGCCCACCACCGTCGGCGTGGACGGCTTGCCGGAGCTGGTCGTGTAGATCTTCCTCACCTTCCCCCCGGCTTCGATCTCGGCCAGCACCTGTTTGGTCAGGTTGGCCTCCACGTGACGCCCGTCATGGGGGTCTCGCACAGGGAACGCCCCCTCTCCGTGGGCCAGCTTCCGGAACACCTCCGCGCCGGCCACCCCTTCACGGTCCATCCCGGTGATCTTGCGGAACGCGATCAGCGCCTCCTCGGTCCCTTCTTCGAAGACACCGCTGAGCGGCACCGCGTAGTGCATCCCGTTCAGCTCGGATTGCAACACCCGCACCGACTCGCCGCTCGACCCCGGGGAGATTTCGGTGTGCACGTACTCGACGGTGGGAGTGTGCCCGCTGACGACCTCGCCGGCCGCCACGTGCACCCCCACCACCGCCGTCAGAGACCCCGCGTCGCGGCTCTCGAAGCGTGCCTGGAAGCTCCCCGAACCACCGCTTCTGGGTACCACATCCAGCACTTTCGAGACCACCTGCCGGCCTCCCAGCCGGAACACGATCGTGGCGCGCTGGCCCGGCTGGTAGGGGGTGATCCGCCCGTAGATCACGACCGTGCCCCCGACCGGGGCGAACAGGGGGTGCCCACCCACTCCACCGAGCTTCATCGCCACGTGCTCGGTGGGCACCGCCGAGCCGGTCGTCGGCGTCGTCGTCGAGCCGGTCGTCGTCGAGCCGGTCGTCGGCGTCGTCGTCGAGCCGGTCGTCGGCGTGGTCGCGGAAGTGATCGCGCTCACGCCGACGGCGCCCGCGGCGGATGGCCCAGCCAGGAGGCCGCCGGCGAGCAGCACCCCGATGATGCCCGCGGTCCTGCCCCTCACGGGATCGCCGTCCCGAGCGCGTGGTCTTCCGCACGGCCGCGGTCTTCGCGGTCCTCCGCCCGTTCCACGATCAGCCCGAGACGCCTGAAGAGCAGCACCACGCACGTGATTCCAGCAAGTGCGGCGGCTATCAGCAGCAGACATCGCTGCCAGTCCCAGTTCTCGAGGCTCGCGAAGGCGATGCAGTTGTTGAGTGCGTGGGCGGCGAAGCACGGGTACAGCGAACCCGTGAAGCGGTACAGCAGGCACAGCCCGAAGCCGAGCGCCGCCAGCGGGAAGAGGTCGAGCGTCGGCGCCGAGCCGGCGTGCACCCCCCCGAAGATCAGGCCGGTGATCACGGCCGCCGGCCACGTCCCCCGCCAGTTGCGAAGGGCCGTAAAGATGTAGCCCCGGAACAGGAACTCCTCGCAGATCGGCGCCACGATGCACGTCAGCCCCGCGCTCAGCAGCAGCAGGGCGGTGCCTTCGTTGGTGCCGAGGTCTTCGAGCAGCTTCTCCTTGCTCGGGTTCACGGCCGAGGACCAGATGATGCTGAGGATGATGAAGGTGGCGAGCAGCGCCGCCACGAGCCCGGCGGCCCGCCACCACCCGGCGGCCGGACGGCGTAGGCCGAACTGCCAGGAGGCCACCTTCCGGAGCCCGAGCTGGGCACACCAGACCGACACCACCACGAAGCACACGTCCTGTACGAACGTGTCCGCGATCGTCAGCCCGGGGGGCGTGTGCGAGCTGGTGATCTTCGCCCCCAGCGCGGCCGCGGGGGCGTCGATCAGGAGGCTGAGGACGGTCGTCAGCACCAGCGCCCCGGCCAGCGCCACGAACGCCGTCCACACCGGCCAGTTGGTGTTGGGCGAGCGTCCCGGATCCTGTGGCGGCTGCGGCAGCTCGCCCGCCGGCGGCGAGGAGGCGGGATCGCCGTTCTGTGGCTGCAAGCCGAACAGCTCTTCGCCGGCGGGGGTGTGCGTGTCGTTCATCTAGGACACCCAGTGCCAGGTGGCGAACTGCGCTCCGAACACCACCATCAGGACGGCCGAGCCCGCGAGCATCGGCCACCGTGCCCGGGGATGTCGCGCCAGCCAGTCCCCGAGCCAGATGAACAGCGGGAACAGCACCAGCAGGAACCGCGGCAGCGACATCAGGGGCTGGGTCGCCACCGGGTAGGACAGCGGCAGCGCGAGCGCCGCCACCAGGTAGGCGCCGTAGGCCGGCGGCAGCCGCCGGAACACGCCCACCACCGCCGGCACGGCGGCGGCCAGGAAGGCGAACAGGATCAGGTTGTGGCTCGCGGCCACGAACGGGTCTTCGCCGCCGACCGGGAAGTACAGGTGGCCCCGCTGCATCGAGATCAGCTGCCGGGCACCCTCGAAGGCGGCCTTCAGCCCGTCCCACACGGCCACGTAGGGGCCGGCGAAGTGGCGGCCCCAGACGCCCTGGGCGCTGAGCGGCGCGAGCGCGTCGCCACCCGACACCCCGAGGTAGACGCAATACAGCACCAACCCGGCCGGGACGACCGCCAGCCAGATCGCGTCTGGCCTGATCCGGTACCGCGGCGCCAGCCGTCGCCGAACCGAAGCCGCGAAGTCGGGGACGCGGTCCCCACGGGGGCCATACAGGTAGAGGATCGCCGCCGGGATCAGCAGCACCACGCCGGTGCTACGGGTGGCGCTCGCCAGCGCTCCCAGCAGCCCTACGTACCCCCACCGCCCCTCCCGCGCACTCCAGAACAGCCCGATCGACAGCGCCAGGTACAGCGACTCCGAGTACACGGCCGAGAGGAAGAAGGCCATCGGCGCGAACGCCAGCGCGTACACCGCCATCCGGGCCGGGTCGGTGCGGGTGTCGGTGCCGGCGCCGCCGCGAGCACCGCCGCCGAGCTCGAGCGTCGTCAGCCGGTGAAGCCCGTAGAGGGCCGCCCCGAAGGCGCACACCGACACCGCCACCCCGGCCGCGATCATGGGCACGCCGAGCCGGGAGACCAGGCCGAGGAGGAGCGGGTACAGCGGGAAGAAGGCGCTGCGGGAGGCCGCCGGTGCGCCCAGTGCCGGGTGGTAGCCGTAGCGGGCGATGAGCAGGTACCAGTTCGAGTCCCACCTCGCCACGGGCGCCGCCAGCACGTCGCCGAGCGCTCCCAGGCCGCGGCTCAGGCCCGGAGGGTTGAAGGCCCCTCGTTGCGGACCGAACCCGAGTGCCACCACCGTCGCGATCCCGGTCGCGAACACCAGCACGCGTGAGCTCCACAGCGCCCTCCAGCTGTCCCTCACCGCCTGCATCCGTTCGCTGTCGGCTCGCAGCCGCGCCTTCCACCCGGCCGCCCTCCCCCGACGGGAGCGGACGGGCACCCGCGGGAGATCGGCCGGGGTGGGCGATCCGGCGGGACGGCGAAGCGGGGTCGCGTGGGGCGGCAAGGCCAGCTCTCCCACGCTCGCGATGACGGTCGGCTCGGCTGCGTTGGGCTTCATCTGGGGGCGTACCGAGCGTAGAGGGCTTGGACCCGGTGGCGCGAAAGTACACCACCGGGGACGGTAACCTCGACCCTGCCGGTTATGTCTCGACAAGCGCGAAAGCGGCGTCGCAGGCGCTCACGCGGCGGTGGCGGCCGGACGTTGCTGCTGTTCAGCGGAGTGGGCCTGGCGGTCGTCCTGGGAATCGTCCTCGGGGTCGTGGGATACGTCCTTCACGCCGCCGGGTCGGCTCCCGCGCTGGGGTCCCTGCGGGCGAAAGTCACCGGCGGGTCCTCACAGGTGTTCGCCGCCGACGGCACCCGGCTGGGGTTCATCCAGTCCGACGAACTCCGCACACCCGTCGGCTGGGGGGAAATCCCCCAGGACGTCAAGAACGCCACCGTCGCGATCGAGGACCAGCGCTTCTACTCCAACGACGGCGTGGACTTCACCGGCATCGCCCGCTCGGCGATCAAGGATCTGACGTCCGGCTCGGCCCTGCAGGGGGGATCGACGATCACGATGCAGCTGATGCGCAACCTCTACCTCGGGGGCGACCAGCACACCCTCCACCAGAAGATCATCGAGGCCAAGCTCGCGATCGAATACACCAAACACCACAGCAAGCGCTCGATCCTCACGAGCTACCTCGACAGCGTCCCCTACGGCACCCTCGGCGGCCAGACCGCGATCGGGGTCGAGGCCGCCGCCCGGATCTTCTTCGACAAGCCCGTAGGGGACCTCGACCTCGAGCAGTCGGCCCTGCTCGCCGGGCTCCCCCAGGCGCCCTCCCAGTACAACCCGTTCGAGTACCCCCAGGCCGCGATCGAACGGCGCAACCAGGTGCTGGCGAAGATGGCGCAGCTGCACTACATCTCCTCCGCCGAGGCCCACCACGCCGAGGAGGAGGGCCTCGAGGTGCACCGCGGCTACTACTACTCCGAACGACGGGAGAGCTTCTTCTTCGAATACGTCCGCCAGCAGCTCGTCGAACGCTACGGCGAGGCGATGGTCGAGCAAGGCGGGCTGAAGGTGTACACGACGATCGACCTCAACCTGCAGCGCCTGGCCCGCAAAGCGATCGCCGAAGTGCTCGACGAGCCCGAAGACCCCGCCTCGGCGATCGTCACCCTCAACCCGGCCAACGGCGACATCGAAGCGATGGCCGAGTCCGAGAGCTACGAGAAGTCCCAGTACAACCTCGCCGCCGACGGCCACCGCCAGCCGGGGTCGACCTTCAAGGCGATCGACCTCGCCGACGCCCTCTCCCACGGGATCGACCCGGACACGACCTACTACCTGTCACACACGCTCGAGCCCGGGTGGCTGCCGGCCAGCCCCGAATACGAAGTCAAGACCTTCGAGGGCACGTCGCTGAACAAGCCCCTGAACCTCGTCCAGGCGACGCTCACCTCCGACAACACCGTGTACGCCCAGCTGGCCGCCGACCTGGGCGAGGAATCGGTCACCCGCATGGCCTACGCGATGGGCGTCAAAACCCACCTCTCCAGCTACCCGGCGGAGGCCCTCGGCGGTCTCACGCTCGGGGTCACCCCGCTGGAAATGGCGGTCGTGTACGCCACCCTCGCGGACGGGGGCTGGCGCAACACCCCGATCGCGATCACGAAAGTCGTGTTCCCCAACGGGCAGGTGGACAACAACTGGGGTAACCCCCACCGCGTGAAGGTCCTCAGCGAAGCCGACACCGGCGCGGAGACGAGCATCCTCGAGGACAACGTCCACAGCGGCACGGCCACCCGTTCGGCGATCAACTGCCCCACCGCCGCCAAGACCGGCACCACCAGCAAACTGATCGACGCCTGGCTCGACGGGTACACCCCCCGGTACTCCACCGTGGTGTGGATGGGCTACCCCAACAAGCGGGTGGAAATGACCGACGTCCACGGCGAGCCCCAGCAGGGGGGCTACCTGCCGGCGGAAATCTGGCACGCCTACATGGCGGCGGTCACCGAAGGCAAGCCGTGCGTCCCCTTCCCCAACACCCCCGAGCCCTCGTACGCGACGTTCTTCGGCAAATACGCACTGTCGGGCGAGAAAGCGAGCCCGAACTACCTCCAGCCCGGGGAAGAACCCTCCCAGGAAACTTACAAACCGGGGCCATACAAGGCGACTCCACCCTCCAAGCCCGATGAAGGTCCCGCCGGCTCACCCGCCCCCGAGGCGTCCCATCCTCCCTCCGTCAACGGCCACGGAACGCCCCAGGCGCCGTCCGAAACGGGCGGCGCGGCCACCGGGGGCGCTCCCGCCAGCGGCTGAGCGTGGGGGCGCGGTCGGGCGGGATTGACCACCACCCACCTCTCCCACGCTGGTAGTTTGGGCTTCACAGCAAATGACATGACGGCGCCCGCCGTCGGCCGCGAACGGCACGGTGGGCAGAATGGGATGGAGCGTGGCGAAGGAGGACAAGGTCGAATTCGAGGGCGAGGTGATCGAGGCCCTGCCCAATGCGATGTTCCGGGTCAAGCTCGACAACGACCACGTCGTGCTCGGTCACGTGGCCGGCAAGATGCGCCGCTTCCGCATCCGCATCCTGCCCGGCGACCGGGTCCGGTGCGAGCTCTCTCCGTACGACCTGGACCGAGCCCGGATCGTCTACCGGCACCGCTAGAAGAAGTCTCGCCGTCGCCGAGCGCTCGCTGATCGAATCCATCGCCGCCGAGCTCCACTGGCAGGCGCTCGGGAAGGGAACACAGGGAACAGGGGCACCGCCCGACACCCGCCGGCTGGTGCTGGGCATCGGCGACGACGCCGCCGTGGTGCGCTCCTCGGGGGTGTCCGTGACCTCCGTCGACGCGATGGTCGAGGGCACCCACTTCCGCCTCCAGGAGGGCTTCGGGCCCCCGGCCGAGATCGGCCACCGGGCGCTCGCTGGAGCGCTGTCGGACCTGGCGGCGATGGGAGCCCACCCGGGCGAGGCCTACCTCGTGCTCGGCCTTCCCGAGGGCTTCCCCGAGGAGCAGGCGCTCGAGCTGGTTCGCGCGGCGGCCGGGCTCGCGCGGGCGACGGGGACGCTGATCGCCGGCGGAGACGTGGTGAGCGCGCCGGCCCTGATCGTGTCGGTGACGGCGGTGGGCTGGGCAGCCGCCCCGGAGCAGCTCGTCACCAGGTCGGGTGCCCGGCCGGGAGACCTCGTCGGGGTCACGGGCTCGCTGGGTGCCGCCGCTGCCGCGCTCGCGGTGATGGAGGGACGGGCCCCGAGGACGCCCGCGAGTGCTCCGGCACTGCGGCGGGCGGCAGCCCCCCAGCCCCGACTACGCGAGGGCCTCGCGCTCGCGAGCGAGGGCGTCCACGCAATGATCGACGTCTCCGACGGGCTCGCCGCCGACGCCTCCCACCTGGCGCTGAGCGGCGGCGTCCAGCTCGAGCTACGTCTCCCGGACCTGCCGCTCGACGACGGGGTGGCCGAGGTGGCAGAGGCGCTGGGGGTCGATCCCTGGCGGCTGGCGGCCGGCGGCGGCGAAGACTACGAGTTGTGCTTCTGCGCCGCCCCCGAGCGCCGCGAGCGGGTGCAGCGGGCGCTCCAGGACGCCGGCGGGGCCACGGTCACCTGGATCGGAGAGGTGCATGAGGGCACTCCGGAGCTGGTCCTCCTGAACGAGCACGGCGAGCGGGTGGAGCTGGCCGGCTACGAGCACCGCTGGTAGCGGCGGCTCAGCGCCGCAGCGCCGACTCGGTCCCCCCGAGCGACCCCGGGCCGGCGTAGCTGAGCGGGCCTCGGATCGTGACCTCGAGCGGCTCGTCCGGTCGCTCGGTGGCGCCGGGGAGATCGTGGACGAGGGCCAGCAGCAGCGAGGAGACCCCACAGCCGAGGCCCACGCTCCAGAGGATCACCGCGGCCGGTCCGACGAAGCCGCCGGCCATCAGCAGCACCGTCGCCCACACCACCTCGCCGGCGCCGAAGCCGAGCTCGTGGGCGTAGAACAGCGCCACGACCACCAGCGGCAGGGCGGCGAGGGCGAGCAGGCCCAGCCAGGCCGCGGCGCGGCGGGGGCGGAGCTCGGGTACGGCCAGCAGCAGCCACACGTGCAGGGCAGGGACGAGCAGCAGGGCCGTGTAGGGGTTGACCACCCACGCCACCACCCCGAGGACGACCGCGACGAGCACGGTCGAGAGGCCTCCTACCTCCGGCTCCGGGCGGGTGCCCCACCCGACCCTGCGCGTGAGGTGGCCCCACGCGAACCAGCACAGGACAAAGCAGGCAATCAGGAGCAGCACGCCGGCCGCCGCCCCGGCGCCGAACCTCACCGCCGCCGGCAGCAGCGGGCCGCCCGGGTCCGGGCCGAGCAGCCCCGAGAGCCCGAGCAGGCGGGTGAGCGCGGCGGTGGCGGCGAACGGGGCCGCGCAGCTCAGCGTCCAGACCGCCCACCGGCCCGGGTGGAGCCCCCACCGGCGAGCCCTTGCGAGCCCGTCGACGGCGGTCACGAGCACCGGCAGGATCAACGCGAGGATCAGCAGCCGGATCGCCCACGGGGGCATCTGCTGGCGTCCCAAGACGATCCCGTTCTGGCGCGCCTGGGTCACGTCGGGGGCCGTGTCGAGCGCGTCGACCGCGCTCAGCACGCTGCGGCCGATCGTTTCCAACCGTTCGGCGTTGACCGTCTCGGTCCGGGACGGGCCCCGTTCCCCGGATACCTGCACGAGCACCGCCGGCACCCCTTCGCGGTCGAGCACCCCCTGTTCGCCGGCGGTGAGGGGGACCATCAGGTGGACCAGCTGGCCGAGCGCGCTGGGAGCTCCCGGTTCGATGCCCGCCTGGTCTTTGATCGCGTCCTCGACGGTTCTCGCGAGCACCAGCGGCGCCGACCCCTCACCATCGGAGAAGGGCACCACCATCGGCCGCCGGGAGGAGGTTCCGGCGAGGTCGCCGAGCACGATCGCCGCGTCCAGCCGGCGGGGCAGCTCGCCACGCAGCTGTGCGACGCCGGCGTCGCCGCCGCTGCCACCGCTGGTGGAGGCGAGCACGATCGTCCGCTGCGTGTCCCGGGAGGCGAACACGCGGGCCAGTTCCAGCAGCGCGGCGGTCCCGGACAGCTGCGCCCGCGCCGGTCCCCGAACGGCGTCGCGGTGGGCGACGATCACGATCGGGGTCGCGCTGGTGGATCCCGGCCTCACCGCCACGACGTTCATCAGGGTCCGCTCGCCTTCGATCGTCTCGGCCCCGAAGCGGTAGGTGTGGACCGCGAAGCCGCCCCCGGCGGTCCCGCCGAGAGCTTCGATGTTCTGGGCCACGAGCCTCGCCAACCGTTCGTCGGAGACGCTCCCCGGCCGCCTGTCCGGGAACTCCGCGGCGAGGTCGTCCAGGCGCGCGATCGCCGAGGATCCTTCGAAGGCGTCGGGCGCCAGGTTCGACCGCAGGGGGCCCGGCCGGGCCCCGAGTGAGAAGGCGGCGACTCCGAGGGCGAGCAGGACAGGGACGAACGCCGCGCGGTAGATGCGGCCGTTGAGCATCTGCCCGCGAACCATAGCCCCCGCGCTCGCCGTGGCGCCGCAGGAGCCGCTCGGAAATCCGCTTTCACGGCTGAGATCGGGCCACCTCGTCAGATATCGTGCCGCCGCGTGCTCCAGCCGGTCGCGGTCGCCAACAAGACCCTCTCCGACTACACCCACATCTGCGGCCGCGAGCTGATCGCCGAAATCCGCGAGCTGGCCGAGCCGCTCAAGGGCAAGCGGGTGGTCCACGTCTCGGCGACCGCCTTCGGGGGCGGGGTCTCGGAGATCCTCTACACGCTCGTGCCGCTGATGAAAGACGTCGGCCTGGAGTGCGAATGGCACGTGATCTACGGCCGCGAAGAGTTCTTCAACGCCACCAAGCTGATGCACAACGCCCTCCAGGGGGCGCCCATCGATCTCGACACCGAGCAGTGGGCGACGTGGCTCCGATACAACGAGATCAACGCCCGCGAGCTGTCCGAGGGGTGGGACATCTGCCTCATCCACGACCCCCAGCCGGCCGCCCTCCGCAGGCTCGCACCGGAGAAGTCAAAGGGCTGGATCTGGCGTTGCCACATCGACCTCTCGACGCCCAACCACGACACCCTCTCCCAGCTGTTGCCCTACCTGCAGGACTACTCCGACAGCCTCTTCCATCTGCGCGAGTACGTCCCCGAGGGGATGGGCGGGAGGGTGCACGTGGTGCCCCCGGCGATCGACCCCCTGACGCCGAAGAACATGGCCCTGCTGCCCGAGGACGCCGCCTACGTCTGCGGCCAGTTCGGCATCGACGTGGACCGCCCCCTGATGTGCCAGGTGTCCCGCTTCGATCCCTGGAAGGATCCCCTCGGGGTGATCGACGCCTACCGCGTGGTCAAGGAGGAGCTGCCCGACGTCCAGCTCGCGCTCGTCGGCTCGATGGCCAGCGACGACCCGGAGGGGTGGAACTTCTACAACGCCACCGTCGCCCACGCGGACGGCGACGCCGACATCCACATCCTCAACAACTTCAACAACGTCGGGGCGATCGAGGTCAACGCCTTCCAGTCCCACTCCGACGTGCTGATCCAGAAGTCCACCCGTGAGGGGTTCGGTCTGACCGTCACCGAGGCGATCTGGAAGGCGAGGCCGTTCGTCGGAGGAGACGTCGGCGGCATCCCCCTGCAGATCGAGGACGGCGTCACCGGCTTCCTCGTCTCGAGCCCGGAGCAGTGCGCGGAGCGGTCGATCGAGATCCTCCGCGACCCCGAGCTCGGCCGTAGCCTCGGCCGGCACGGCAAGGAGCACGTCCGCCAGCACTTCCTCACCCCCCGCTACCTGCGGGACTACCTGCGGATCTTCGCCGAGCTGGACGGGTCGTGAGCTCCGAGCCGGCACAGCGGGGTCCGCTGGTGCTGGTGAGCAATCGCGGTCCCGTCACCTTCGACTCGGACGGCAACACCGTCCGTGGCTCCGGCGGCCTGGTGACAGCCCTCACCGGGCTCGCCTCCCACCGCGACGCGATCTGGATCGCCTCGGCGATGAACGAGTACGACGCCCGCGTGTCGCTCAGCAACGGGGGGCGGGCGGTGACCGTGCGCTCGCCCGCCGGGGGCGAGTACCAGGTGCGCCTGGTGGTCAGCGACCCGGAGGCCTACGACCGCTTCTACAACGTGTTCGCGAACCCGATGCTGTGGTTCATCCAGCACTACCTGTGGGACCTGTCCAACGCCCCCGACATCCGCCGCGAGGAGATCGAGGCCTTCGAGTTCGGTTACAACGTCGTCAACGAAGACCTCGCCCGGGCCGTGGTCGAGCAGATCGAGGGTTCCTCCGAACCGGTGGTGATGGTCCACGACTACCACCTGTACACGCTCCCGGACCTCGTCCGCCGCGCCCGCCCCGACGTCTTCCTGTCGCACTTCATCCACATCCCCTGGACCCAGCCGGACGCCTGGCGGGTGCTGCCCGGACGGATCCGAGAGGAGATCTACACCGGACTGCTCGCCAACGACATCATCGGCTTCCACACCCGCTCCTATCGCCACAACTTCCTGCAGTGCTGCCGCGACCTGATGGACCTCGAGGTGAACTTCAACGAGGGCGTGGTGAAGGTCGATGACCGCGAAGTGTGGGTGCGGGCCTATCCGCTGCCGATCGACCACCGTGCCACCAGCCAGCTCGCCGCCACCAGCGAGCGGGTAACCCACTTCGAGCGCGAACTGCTCCAGCGGCGGCGCGACTTCCTGATCCTGCGGGTCGACCGCGCCGACCTCTCCAAGAACGTGCTCCGGGGGTTCTCCGCCTTCGACCTGTTCCTCGAGCAGCACCCCGAGTTCACCGAGCGCGTCACCTTCATGGCCCAGCTGATGCCCTCCCGCACGGACGTTCCCCAGTACGCCGAGTACCTCGAGCGCATCGAGGCGCTGGTCGCGGTCGTCAACCATCGTCACGGAACCCCCGACTGGATGCCGATCCAGCTCAAGCTGCGGGACGACCTCGAGGAGGCCGTGGCCTCCTACAAGCACTACGACGTGCTGCTCGTGAACGCGATGTTCGACGGCATGAACCTGGTGGCCAAGGAGGGTCCCCTCGTCAACGAGCGGGAGGGCGTGTCGATCCTGTCCGAGAACACCGGCGCCCACGAGGAGCTCGGTCGGTGGGCGCTGTCGGTCAACCCGTTCGACATCCAGGAGCTGGCCAACTCGATCTACGCGGCGCTGACGATGGACCCCCGCGAGCGGGCCCGCCGCGCTCAGGGCCTGAGGGAGATCGTCACCTCCCGCGACCCCGGCGACTGGATCGACGAGCAGCTCGCCGACATCCGCGAGAAGGCCCTCACGAGCTGAGCGCCCAATCCTCCCGGCGGCGGCCCGGGGCGGCTCACCCGCTAGGCTTGCTCGCTGCCGGCCCTCGCCGTCGGCCCGACCGATGACGCTTCCACCACCCACATACGACCTCGTGCTGCTGCTCGACACCCAGGCGGAGGAGTCGGCGCGCGCGAAGATCCTCGCTGACGCCCGCTCCTCGATCCAGGCCCGGGGCGAGGTCGTCCGCGACGACGACTGGGGCGAGCGCCCCCTCAGCTACCCGATCCAGCGCCACAAAAGCGCCGAGTACCACCTGTTCCAGTTCCACGTGGCCGACAAGGAGCTGCTCGAGAGCCTCGACCGGACCCTGCGGATCACCGACGGGGTGATGCGCTTCCGGATCATCAAGCTGCGCCCGGGCGTCCCCGACCCCCCCGACATGCGCGCGACCGCCGCAACCGCCACCGCTCCCCGCCGAGGGGAGGGGGATGCCCCCGTACCGGCTTCGGGCGAGGGTGCCCCGCCGGTCGCAGTCGGCGAGCCCGCTGCACCTGCCCCCGCAGCCCCGGAGGCTGCGGCTGCCCCCGCCGCGCCCGAGGCCGCTGCTGCGCCCGAGGCCCCCGCCGCTCCCGAGGCCGCCGCTGCTCTCGAGGCCGCTGTTGCTCCCGAGGCCGCCGCTGCTCCCGAGGCCGCTGCTGCTCCCGAGGCCCCAGCCGCCGCCGCTGCCGCCGAGGCCCAGACCGAGCAGCCACCCGCGGGCGCCGAACAGCCTGCCCCCGAGGCCGAGTCCGAGGCCGCCGCCGGGTCCCAGGGCGGAGAGCCGCAGACGGACGCCGGGGACACCGCCGCCGACGGCGGCGACGCGTCCTAACCGCAGGTCCCTTCCCTTCCCGCTGGATGGTCCCTGCCGGTGATGGGGCGCCGGCAAGGTCGAGCTAAGATCGTTGGCCATGCGCTGGGCCGAGGCCGAGGACATGGGCGAGGCGGGCACGAGCCGAACCGACGTCCTGCGCGCCTCCCCGCCGATGTTCGAATCCCGGACGCTCGACGCGCTCACACGGGTGCACCCGATCGTGCCGGTGGTCATCTTCCTGCCGGCGGTCGTGGTGATGGTCGTGTGGGGGCTCTCGGAAACGAGCCTTCCGGCGATGATCGGCCTGGTCGCCGGGGGCTACGCCTTGTGGACGCTGTTCGAGTACTGGCTGCACCGGCTCGTGTTCCACTTCGAACCCGACCACGGGATCGGCGCGCGGCTGCACTGGATCATCCACGGGGTTCACCACGACCACCCCAACGACCCCCTGCGGCTGGTGATGCCGCCGTCGGTCAGCGTCCCCCTGGCGCTCGCGGTGTTGGCGATCATGTACCTGATCGCCGGCTCCACCTACGCGCCCGGGCTGGCGGCGGGGTTCTTCACCGGGTACCTGGTCTACGACATGACCCACTACTACCTCCACCACTTCCGCCCCCGGGGGCGGCTCGGACGGATGCTCCGCGAGCGCCACATGCGCCACCACTTCCAGGACGACACCCGCGGCTTCGGCATCAGCGCGCCGTACTGGGACGAGGTCTTCAGAACCTCCCCCCAGGCCAAGCGTTCCTCGGATTGACCGCGTTTTACGGGCCGCCGGACCGCCGAGCGCCGCTGCTCACCGCTCTAGACTCCGGAACGGCCCTCAAACGAACTGAAAGGAACGACCAGCGATGGCCGCCACCAACATCAACCGCGTCGTCCTGACGGGAAACCTGACGGCCGACCCCGAGCTGCGCTCACTCCCGAGCGGCACGTCGGTGTGCAGCCTGAGAGTCGCCTGCAACACCCGACGCAAGAACGGAAGCACCGGCGAATGGGAGGACAAGCCCAACTACTTCAACATCACCGTGTGGGGCGCCCAGGGCGAGAACGCGGCCCGCTTCCTGGTCAAGGGACGTCCGGTGGCGATCGACGGGCGCCTGGAGTGGCGCGAGTGGGAGGCCCAGGACGGCAGCAAACGGCAGGCGGTGGATATCATTGCCGACTCGGTGCAGTTCCTGGGCTCCCGCGATGACGTCGTGGCGAGCGGCGGGTTCGCTCCGGGCAACGCCGGCCCCGGCGGGGAGGTACCCGTCGAGGAGGGCGACTTCCAGCCCGCACCGGTCGCCGGCGCCACCGGCGACGACGACATTCCCTTCTAGCCACACCGAACGCCCCAGCACATGAATCCCAGCCCCACCACGACCACGCCACGCCGCCCGGCGGCGAGCGTCGGCGTGGCCGCGGAGGACCGCTGAGATGGCCAAGGCACGAGGACGGGGCAAGCCCGTGCGCCGGCGTGACCGGCGCGGAGGACCCGGCAGCGGCCGGCGCAAGCCGTGCCAGTTCTGCCGCGACAAGGTCGAGCAGGTCGACTACAAGGACGTCGCCTCGCTGCGCCGCTTCATCTCCGAGAAGGGCAAGATCCGCTCGCGCCGGATCACCGGGTCCTGCCGCCGCCACCAGGTCCAGATCGCCCGCGCGGTCAAGCGGGCCCGGGAGCTGGCGCTGCTCCCCTACGTCAACGAGGGCGGCCGCGACGACAACCCCCGCCGCGAACGCGGCGGCCGCGACCGCGACCGCGACTAGGGCTGCCCCCGGCCGTGCCCGAGGCGATACTGCTCCAGGACGTCGAGTCGCTCGGCGAGCAGGGCACGGTCGTGGACGTGTCCAAGGGCTACCTGCGCAACTACCTGATCCCCCGCAAGCTCGCCCAGCCCGCCACCAAGGGGGCGGTCGAAACGGTCCGCCAGCGCCAGGCCGCCGAAGAGCGGGCTGCCCGGGAGGCCATCGAGCGTGCCCAGGAGAACGTCCAGTTGCTCAACCGGACGGTGCTCACGATCCCTCAGCAGGCCGGCGCCGACGGACGCCTGTTCGGGTCGGTCACCGCCCAGGACATCGCCTCCGCGATCCGCGAAGCCCGCGGGCTCAGGATCGACAAACGCAACGTCCACCTCCCCGAGCCGATCAAGAACGTCGGCACCTACATGGTCGTAGTGGAGGTCGCCGACGGCGCCACCTCCACGATCAAGACCATGGTCGTGGCCAAAAGCTGAGGGCCCGGCGCCCGGCCGGCGGCGGCCGGGTCACGCGGCATCGACGGACGCAGGGCGCGTTGCGTCCCGTCCGGGGGCGGGACGAACCTCTGTTCGTGCTCCTCGGCGGTCCTCTCGATTTCTTCTCCAGATAGCGAACGGGCTCCCCGATGGCCACCCGGCAGCTATCTACACTCGCCCAACCCATGGCCTCCAGCGCCGTCTCACACGCCAACGGCGGGCCCGGCGCCGCCGCCACGGCCGCCCTGACCCCGCCCCACAACCTCGAGGCCGAGCAGTCGGTCCTCGGGGCGATCCTGCTCTCGGACCGCTCCCTCTACGCGCTCGTGATCGAAGAGGGGCTGCGGGCCGAGGACTTCTACCGCGAGCGCTACGGCCTGATCTACCAGGCGATGCTCGACCTCTACGAGGCCAGCGAGCCGGTGGACGTGCTGACCGTGACCGACCGGCTGCGCCAGGGCGGGCGGCTCGAGGAGGTCGGCGGAGCGGCCACCGTGGACGAGCTGACCGGGCTCGTCCCCGCCGCCGGCCACGCCCGCCGCTATGCCCAGATCGTGCGCGAGATGTCCCTGCTGCGGAGGCTCCTGAAAGGCGCCTACGAAATCCAGGAGAGCGTGATCGGCCACTCGGGACCGCCCCGGGACCTCGTCGAGCAGGCCGAGAAGACGATGCTCGAGGTCGCCCGTGACGACCGCCAGAAGGACTTCCGCAAGATCGAGGAGGTCCTCCATGAGGAGCTCGACAAGCTCCACCGGCTGTCCCTGGAAGGGACCTCGCTCACCGGGACCCCCTCGGGGTTCAAGGACCTCGACGAGATCACCGGCGGCTTCCAGCCCGGGAACCTGATCATCGTGGCCGCCCGCCCGGCGATGGGCAAGAGCGCGCTCGTGTGCAACATCGCCGAAAACGCCGCGCTCAAGCACGGCCGTCCCGTGGCGCTGTTCTCGCTGGAGATGGCCGAGGCCGAGCTGGCCCAGCGCTTTGTGGCCTCGCAGGCGCGGATCAAAGGCGAGGAGCTGCGCAAGGGGAGGGTGCCCGAGCAACGCTGGCCAAAGATCCTCGAGGCGTCCTCGAAGCTCTCGAACTCGCCCCTGTGGGTCGACGACTCCAGCGACGTGGGGATGCTCGAGATCCGCGCCAAGGCCCGGCGCCTGCACAACCAGGTGGGGTTGGGGCTGATCATCGTCGACTACCTGCAGCTGATGCGCACCGACAGCCGCTACGACAGCCGCGTCACGGCCGTCGGCGAGCTCAGCCGGGGCCTGAAGATCCTGGCCCGTGAGCTGAACGTGCCGGTGATCGCCCTCTCGCAGCTCAGCCGCGCGGTGGAGCAGCGCCCGGGCGACAAGATCCCGATGCTCTCGGACCTCCGCGAGAGCGGCAACCTCGAGCAGGACTCCGACCTGGTGGTGTTCATCTACCGCGACGAGTACTACAAGAAGGAGGAATCCGAGCGTCCCGGCGAGGCCGACCTGATCATCGCCAAGCACCGCAACGGGGCGGTCGGCAAAGTCACCCTCACCTTCCAGCCCGAGTACCCCCGGTTCATGAACTACGCCGGCCAGCGCTTCAGCGAGTGAGCACCCCGACCGCCACGCTTACCACCGGCGGGCGCGGCTGCCCGCTCGGGATCTGCGACGGGAGCGGGTTCGTGATCGACGCCGACGGCGAGACCGCCCGCGACTGCGAGTGTCGCGCCGGAAGGATCGCCGCCGGCCAGGCCCGAGGCCTGAAGGGGCGGATCCCCCGCCGCTACCGCGGCGTGTCGTTCGATCGCCCTCCGGTCAGCGACATCGCCCGGATCGCCCCCGAGCACGTCAGGATCGTGCGCCGCTACGTGGCCGACATCGAGCAGAACCTCGACCGGGGCAAGGGGCTGTGGCTGGAGGGGGACGTGGGAACGGGCAAGACCACGCTCGCGATGCTGGTCTCCAAAGCCGCCCTCGACGCGGGGCGCACGGTGGCGATCTACTCGCTGCCGTGGCTGCTGAGCCTGCTGCGGGAGTCGATGGACAGCGAGGGCGGGCTGGTGGACTTCCTCGACCGCCTCGGCGCGGTCGACCTGCTGCACATCGACGACCTCGGGGCGGAGAACCGCACCGAGTGGGTGCTCGAGCAGCTGTACTCGATCGTCAACGCCCGCTATGAGGCCGAGCGGGCGATCGTCGCGACCACCAACCTGATGCCCGACGCCCTCGCCGAGCACCTCGGCGCCCGCACCGTCTCACGGCTGGTGGAGATCTGCGGGGACCCGATTCCCCTGTACGGATCGGACCGCCGCCTGGAGCACCGGCCGGAGATCCCCGAGCAGGGCGGGCACGCTCTGCTGGGAGCCCCGGGCGAGCGGTCCTAGACTCCTGAGGCGACATGCCTGCCGTGGTGATAGTCGGCGCCCAGTGGGGCGATGAGGGCAAGGGCAAGATCACCGATCTGCTCGCCGAGCACGCCGACGCGGTCGTCCGCTTCCAGGGCGGCAACAACGCCGGCCACACGATCGTCCGGGGTGAGGAGCAGTGGAAGCTCCACCTGATTCCCTCGGGGATCCTCTACCCGGGCAAGCGCTGCGTGATCGGCAACGGCGTGGTGATCGACCCGCGGGTGCTGATCGACGAGCTCGACGGGCTGCGCTCGCGGGGTGTGGACGTGGGCGGCCTGCGGGTGTCCGCCAACGCCCACCTGATCATGCCCTACCACATGCTCCTGGACTCGGCCGGGGAGGCGAAACTCGGGAGCCTGCAGATCGGGACCACCCGCCGGGGGATCGGCCCCTGTTACGCGGACAAGGCCGCGAGGCTCGGGATCCGCGTCCAGGACCTGCTCGACGAGAAGATCCTGAAGAAGAAGATCGTCGCCGCGATGGAGCCCAAGCGGCTGTCCCTGCGTCCCTACGAGAAGGACCCCACGCTCGACCTGCACACGATGACCGAGGAGTTCCTCACCTACGGCCACCGCCTCGAGCAGCACATCGCCGACACCTCCAAGCTGATGTGGCAGATGCTCGACGATGACCAGACGGTGATCCTCGAGGGGGCCCAGGGGGCGATGCTCGACATCGACCACGGCACGTATCCGTTCGTCACCTCCTCCAACCCCCTGTCGGGAGCCGCCTGCGTGGGCAGTGGCATCGGCCCGAAGGCGATCGAGGAGGTGTGGGGCGTGGCCAAGGCGTACACCACCCGCGTCGGTGCCGGTCCCTTCCCCAGCGAGCTCCAGGACGAGACGGGTGAGATGCTGCGCACCCGGGGGGGCGAGTTCGGGACCACCACCGGACGGCCCCGGCGGACGGGGTGGCTGGACCTCGTGGCGCTCCGCTACGCCACCCGCCTGAACACGCTCACCGCCCTGGTGATCACCAAGCTCGACGTCCTCTCCGGCTTCGACCGGATCGCCGTCGCCACCAGCTACCGCGGCGCCGACGGGGCCGAGTTCGAGGACTTCCCCTACCACCAGACGGTCCTCCACCACACCACCGCGGGCCTCGCCGAGCTGCCCGGCTGGAAGGAGGACCTCGGCGAGTGTCGCTCTCCCAGCGACCTCCCCGACGCCGCCCGCGAGTACCTCCAGTTCATCTCCGAGCACACCGGCGTGCCCGTCGCCCTGATCGGCGTCGGGGCGGGCCGCGAGCAGGTGATCTGGACCGACGCCGCCTCCCGCTCGCTGCTGGCCCCGGCAGAGATCGGATCCTGAGGGCGGCCCGGCCCGCCCTCTCGTCGACCTCTCGGCCATTTCTTACCCTCCGTAAAGGTGACTGGGCCATTCTCGGAGCCGCGATGGGCAGCGACACCGTGATCCCCGGGAGGCTTGGAAGGTTGACCCGGTTGGCGCTCACCGGGGCTCTCGCCGTCGTCGTCCTGGCGCTCTGTGCCCCGGCTGCCGGGGCGAGCACGCTGAGCAGCAACTGGGCCGGCTGGGTGGCGCTCCCCGCGTCCGGCTCCCACAGGACCTTCACCAGCGTGTCCGGGAGCTGGGAGGTGCCGAAGGTGTCCTGCACCGCCGGCCAGAGCACCTACTCGGCGGTGTGGGTCGGCCTCGGCGGCTACCGGGAGACCAGCAACGCCCTCGAGCAGATCGGGGTGGACGTCGACTGCTCGCGGGACGGCGGCCCCCACTACGACAGCTGGTACGAGCTGATCCCGGCGGGGCCCGTGAACATCCCCATCTCCGTCCACGCCGGCGACGAGATGACCGGCTCGGTCACGGTGCGTGGCGACCACGTGACGATGAGGCTGCGCAACCTCACCACCGGGACCCACTACTCGGTCACCCGCCACGCCTCCGAGATCGACATCAGCTCGGCAGACTGGATCCTCGAGGCACCCTCCAGCTGCTCGGGGGACAGCTGCCAGACGCTCCCGCTGGCGGATTTCGGCGGCGTGTCCTTCTCGGCCGCAACCGCCACCAGTGGCTCCCACACCGGCCCGGTGGAGGACCCGCTGTGGTCCTCCCAGCAGATCGAACTGCGCCAGGGGGCCCGTCCCGGCACGGCGAGCTTCGCCAACGGCCATGTGCTGGCGGCCAACGAGGTGATCGCGACGGCCTCCGCCGCCACCGGCCCGCTCGGTGTGTTCTCCGTCAGCTGGAACGAACACCAGCCCGTCGGGGAAGCCCCGCGGCCGCGGAGCTTCGGCGAAGCCACGCCGTTCGGCGAACCGGGCGGCTCCGGCTCCTGATACGAACGTCGGCTGGCACCCGCCCCGCGCGCTAGCGTTGGGACGATGAGGCTCTGGCACGCCGCGTGCCTGGCGGCGATCCTGGCACTCCTGGCGCTGGCGTCGGCCGGGGCGAGCGCCGCCTCCCACCACTCCCGCCGCCACGCCCGCCCCCGCGTCGACGGGCCCCCGGAAGAATTCGGCTGCCCGATCCTGCCGGCCGAAGACCCGCTCAACCAGGAAGTGGCGGACCTGCCCGCGAGCCCCGAGTCGGAAAGCTATGTCGACAGCATCGGCGCGAGCGCCCATCTGCACCCCGACTTCGGGACCGAGCCCTCCTACGGGATCCCGTACACGATCGTCCCCGCCTCCCAGCCGAAGGTCCCGATCAAGTTCACCAAATACGGCTCCGAATCCGACCCGGGACCGTACCCGGTGCCACCAGATGCCCCGATCGAGGGCGGCGGGAAGAACGGCCGCGGCGATCGTCACGTGCTGGTCGCCCAGGAAGGGAGCTGCACGCTCTACGAGCTCTACGACGCCCACCGCCGCAGGAAGGGCAAGAGCTGGACCGCGGCCTCGGGCGCGGTCTTCAACCTGCGCAGCAGCGCCCTGCGCCCGGAAGGGTGGACCTCCGCCGACGCCGCCGGGCTGCCGATCTTCCCGCTGCTCGCCCGCTACCCGGAGGTCGCCGCCGGCCAGATCGACCACGCCCTGCGGGTGACCGTCCCCGAAACCCAGCGTGGCTACATCCACCCCGCGACCCACTTCGCCTCCTCGAGCTCCAACCCGGCGCTGCCGCCGATGGGCCTGAGGCTACGGCTCAAGGCCGGCTACAGCCTGGCCGGCTTCCACGGCCAGTCGCTGGTGATCCTCGAAGCGCTCAAGCGCTTCGGGCTGATCGTCGCCGACAACGGCTCACCCTGGTTCATAACCGGGGCCCCCAACCCGGGCTGGAACGACGAAGACCTCGAACAGATCAAGCAGGTCCCCGGCTCGGAATTCGAAGCCGTCGAAAGCGGGCCGATCATCCACTGAGGGCCACCGGCCGCTTGCGTCGCGAGTCCTCGCGGCCCCGCACCGAGCAACCGACATGCTGTTATCGGTTGGTCGCGCGGTATTGACTTTCAAGCGCCCAGGCGGTTAGATCGGGTCAGTTCGTGGCCGCTCCGGGGGGTGCGGCAGTCGCGGGGAAATACGAACGGGATCGGAGGACGTGATGACGAAGCGATTCGTCGCACTCGACGTGACGGCTGTCACGGGCGACACGGACAGGCTGCGCGGGAACCCGCGCCGGCGGGGAGGAGCGCTGACGCTCGCGCTGGTGCTGGCGGCGGCGCTGCTGGCGTTGGCGATGCCGGCGCTCGCCCACGCAGAAGCGGGGGAAGCCCCCGAAGTGCTCAACCAGAACCCGACCGGGGTCGGAAGGACATCGGCGATCCTCAACGCCCTCGTGAACCCGAACGGCGCGGAAATCACCGAATGCGAATTTGAATACGGGACCTCGCCGACGGAACTGAACCAGACCGCCCCGTGCATCCCGTTCCCCGAAGCCGGTGAAAACTTCGTCGAGGTCTCGGCCCCGATCAAGAACCTGGCCGAAAGCACGAAGTACTACTACCGCGTCGTCGCGGTGAGCGAATTCGGCGAATCCGTGGGGTCGACCGCGAAGTTCACGACGCTGCCGACCGCGCCGCACGTGGTGACCGACCCGGTCGAAGAAGTCACCCGCACCTCGGCCGAGCTGCAGGGAGCGGTCAACCCGAACGACTCCAACGTCGAACAGTGCGAATTCGAGTACAGCACGACGGCCAACTACGAAACCCCGACCTTCGCCAACTGCACCGTGCTCCCGGGCTCCGGCGAAAAGCTGGTCAAGGTCCACACCGACGCCGGCGGCCTCGCCCAGCACACCACCTACTACGTCCGGCTGACCGCCAAGAACTCGTTCGGCCGCGAATACGGCGCCACCGTGAGCTTCAAAACCCCGCCCACGAAACCGGCCGTGACCTCGGAAAAACCGACCGTGATCGGGCGCCACTCCGCGACCTTCCGGGGAATCGTGAACCCGCAGGGGGCCGAAGTCACGGTCTGCGAATTCGAATACGGGACCACACCGGCGCTCGGATCAAAGGTCGAATGCTCTTCGCTTCCGGGCAACGGTGAAAACGGAGTCCGCGTGACCGCCGAAGTCTCCGGCCTGGGTGAAAGCACGGTCTACTACTACCGCGCGGTCGCGACCAACGAATATGGCACCAAGTACGGCAACACCGTCAAATTCTCGACCTACCCGAGCGCGCCGAAGGTGGCCCCGGTGGGCGCGAACCACATCACCTCCGACTCCGCGCAGCTGAATGCGACGGTCAATCCGGACGCGTCGAACGTGACCAGCTGCGAATTCGAATGGGGCACCTCGGTGGCCTATGGAGATCGGGCCCCGTGCTCATCGCTGCCCGGCGAAGGGGAAAGCCCGGTCGCCGTATCGGCGGCACTCTCAGGCCTGTCAGGGAGCACGACCTACGACTTCAGGATCGTCGCCAAGAACTCTCACGGCACGAGCTTTGGTCCAAACGAGAAGTTCGCGACCCCGGTCGCGGGTCAGGTGCCGACGATCACGAAGCTCTCGTCTGACAAGGGCTTCACGGAAGGCGGTAAGACCGTGAACATCAAAGGCACCGGTTTCACGGAAGGCACGACCGTTGTGTTCGGCTCGGTCCAGGCCAAGTCGGTCACGGTGAAAAACTCGAAGGTGCTCGTGGTGGTTACGCCCGCCGAGCCGCCGGGGGCGGTGGAAGTCAGGGTCAGCACCTCCGCCGGCACCAGCGAACCCACTCCGGCAGACGTCTTCACCTACAAAGAAAAATCCTAAGGACAGCCAGCTGGGCGGGCGCGCGCAAGCCGCGCCCGCCCGCGGGAACGTCGAGGCCGAAGCCCCCAGCGGACCCCGGCCTCGAAACGCTCCTGGTTGCTAGCCGAACCGCGCCGTGGCGCTCGCCGTCGAGGCGGCACCGCTGACCGGTCTGAAGGTCACCTTCAGGGCGACGGCGATGCCGTTGCGGTGGCGGCGCTTGGACGCCGTGCCCGCCTTCGTGAGGCTGGTCGTGATGGTGACCCGCTCGCTCTTGGCGGTCTGCTTGCTGGTGCTCTTGACGCCGTGGCCGCTGAGGCTCAAGGTGCCCGGCCCGGGGACCTGGACAACGAGCGTGGCAATACCGTCGTGGACCTTGTGGCTGATCACCTTGACCTTGCCGGCGACGCTGCTCGACCCCGCCGCCGGGGAGCTGCCCGAGCCGGCGGCGTCGATCACGACCGTCGTGGAGGAGGGCGTGCCGTTGCCGGCCGATCCGCCGTTGCCGGCCGCGCCGCCGCTACCGCCGTTGCCGGCCGTGCCGCCGCTGCCCGAGCCACCCCCTCCGCCGGCGCCACCGACGGCTTCTTCACCGCGGGCGAGGGTCGCCAGCGTCAACCCTTCGGCGCCGTCGAGGACGGCGACGCTCTTGCCGTCGGTGAGCGGCGCCGTCAGCGCCATCGCGGATTCCGGCAGTTTTTCGGAGTTGGTCCCGAGCGCGTCCTCGAGGCCTTCCGTGGTGGTGCCGTAGGAGCCCGCGAGTTCGCCGACGTCGGTTTTCGAGAACGGTTCGCCGGCCAGGGTGCTGCCGACGGCCTGTTCCAGGGTCGCGGGGTTGACGTCGGAGAGCGCCTGCGTGACGAGTTCTTCGGGGTGGCTGGCCTTTTCGACCGCTTCCGATACCAGCTTGGTCGGTTCGAGCGAGCCGAGGGCTTTGGTGAGCACTTCTTCGAGGCTCTGGCCTTTGAGCAGATTGATCAGTTCGCTCGGGGAGAGCAGGCCTTTCAGCGTCTGCTCGAGTTCTGACACGAGTTCGGACGGTTCACCGAGGCCGCCGACCGTGACCCCTTCTTTGGCGAGCGTCGCGAGCACTTCTTCGATCGCTGTCTGCAACGTCCCTTCGGGCAGGTCTTTGAGACCCGGCCGGTGAGCGATCAGTTCTGCCAGCTCGGTGACGTTGAGGTCGCCGAGCGGCACTGCTTCGAGCACTTCGCTCGTCGATGTCGGCGGTACCGGCACGACTTCCGGCGGCGTGGTGGCCGCGGCGGACGGCGCGACGGGAAGCGCTGCGAGAGCGATCACGACCAACGCGCCGAGCAGCGGCAGTGTCAGCTTGGGACACACGGGAATGGTCTTCCGCGTGGTGGTGCGGGTTCGTAGGCGCAACGTTGAAACCTCCTGGTTACGGGACTCGGAGGAAGCCCCCCGGCGATTAGTGTTCGACCGCCTTCGATTACCCGCCGGTGAGGCCCGCGTGAAGCCGCTGGACGAAAGTGTGACTCGGGGTGGGAAGGCCGGAAACGGCCGTGGCGGGCGCTACGCGTGCGCCGGGGCGCCGGCAGGCGGTCTCACGGAGACGCTGTCACTCAATCCGTGGTGTTCGGAGGCGTTCACGCTCTCGGGCGCGAGCACCGCTGCCCGGGTGCCGCCCGCGTCGAGCTGCAGCCGCAGGACCGCGGTCTGGCAGGTCGCGATGACCTCCTCGGCCTGAGCCAGCAGCGCCTGCGCCTCGGGCCCGGCGACCGAGCAGGCCGCGAGGAAGCGCGGAAGCTCCTGACCGGCGAGCGTCTGGCGGTCGACCTCGAGCTCCTCGACGCGGAGCCTCCCCTGCGACGGCAGGTCGGCCTCGGCGGGCGGGTGCGGCTCGACGGCTGACCCGGATTCGACGAGCGACTCGCCGGCGGCTGTGGTGGCGGGGGACACGAGCACGCAGGCGGCCATGTCGTCCGGCGTCGCCGTGGCCTGCTCTGTCACCCGCTCGAGCAGCTGATTGGCACCGGGACGGGGACCCAGGTCGGCGAGGATCTCGGCGAGTCGCTCGGTCCCGAGTAGCCCGTGGTCGGTGCGGGCCTCGGTGAGACCGTCGGTGAAGATGCAAGCGACGCCGGGCAGCGGCAGCCGGATGGTCGTCTGGCGGCGGCCCGTGGGGAGCCCCACGCCCACCGGGGGCGAGCAGCAGACCTCGATCGGCGGCGGACCATCGTCCCCGAGCACGATCGGGCCGGGGTGTCCCGCGCTGGCATACGTGAGGCGGCCCTCGCCGGGCTCGTAGATGCCCACCAGCACGGTCGCGAAGTGGACCGAGAGTGGATCGGCAAGGGCCTCCCCGGCGAGCGCGAGGACGGCTCGTGGCTCGAGCCCCGCCTGGAGATAGGCGCGAATCGTGAAGCGGGAGAGGGCCGCGCGGTTGAGCGCCTCGCGGCCGTGACCGCAGACGTCCCCGAGGACCAGGGCGATCCGTCCCGGCCCGAGCTCGAAGACGTCGTAGAAGTCGCCACCGGCGGCGACCCCGTCGGCGGGCCGGTAGGCGACGGACACACCTTCGCCGGCAACCCGCCGGGGCAGCTCCGGGACCAGGGCCGCCTGCATCGCGTGGAGGTCGCTGACCAGCGTCTCGTGCTCCGTTTCCAGACGCTTCGCACGGCGGGCCGTCAGCCACCAGCGGACCGCCAGGGCGAGCGCCACCACGAGCAGCAACAGGATGATCGGCTTGCTCCAGTCGGGGACCGGGAGCGGCAGCGGCAGGCTTCCGCCGATCGCGGCCAGCGGATCGCCCGTCGAGCGTCGCTCGGCCACGCCCCGACCCCGGTGGGGATCGCCGTGCCCGAGCGGGTGGGCCGGGGCGTTGGGCGCCCCCGCCGATGGCGCCTTGACCCCGTGGGCTGCGTCCGGTCGAGCGGCGCGGGGGCCGGTGGCGCGGGGGCGAGCCGACGCCCGTGTGGCCGGTGAGGGGCGCGCACGGGTAACGGTGCTCGGCGAGGCGGAGGGCGATTTCGACGGCGACGGCGAGTCCTCGGTGCCCTTCGCCGTCGTCGTGCCCTGCCCGCTCCCCGAGGCGGTGGACGATCCGGAGCCGGACGATCCCGAGCCGGACGATCCGGCGGCCTGTTCGCCGGCGGGCGTGGTGGTGGTCGTCACGGGAGCTTCCGGGGTGCTCACCGGTGTGGAGGGCGTCGTGACGCCGACGCTCGGGACCGTGACGGTGGCCCCGGGCGTGCCCAGGTGGACACCTCCCAAGGACACTTCGGTGCTCGGCACCTTGACTTCGATCGCCGGGAGCCCCACGGTGAGGGCCGAGACGGCGGTCGCCGTGGCTCCGCCCGCGGCGCACGCTGCGAACGCGACGGCCAACGCCCCGGCCGTCGCTCTACGCCGGCCGCGACGCATCAGCGACTCCCGCTCGATCGCGCGATCATCACCTCGTCGACTCCACCGTTCATCTTCGGCACGGCGGGGCGATTGCTGTAGCGGCCACGGCCCGTCGCCACAGCGCCGGATGGCGGGGCATCGGACCGGGCGGCTCGGGGGCGGCGTCGGTCGGCGACTGGGGGCCTACCGGAGCCCCGGCACCGAAACCGTAACGGTGGGTATCGAGACGACCGGGGTCGACGGTGCCGACAGCGCGACCGCTGGGGTGGTGAGCACCGGCGTGCTGATCGCCGGTGTCGTCGGGGTGGTGACGGGCGGGACCGTGACCGTCGGCAGGCTCACTTCCGGCGTCGACGGTGCCGTCACGGGCGTGTCGGTGGACCCGGCTTCGCCACCGGAGGGCGTGGGCGACGGTTCGCTCGGGGTCGGGGACGCTTGAGCCGGGCTCGACGATGACGTCGGCTCGGCTTCGGGCGCGGCTACGGCGGGTCCGCCGACGTGGGTGCTCGACGAGGGACTGCGGATCGAGGCGGTTGGCCCGTTCCGGGCCGGGGCCGACCGCCCCCCGCGCGAGTCCTGCGGGGCTCCTGCTCCGGAACCGGGAGCCGTGGAGGCGAGCGGGAGCGACGGCTCGCCGCCGTAGCCGCTGTGGGCGCGGTGGACATGGGCGCTGCCCGTTCCGAGCGCCTGCTTGCCGGCGTGGTGGGTGAGGGCGGGGCTGGCCGCCAGCACCGCCGTGGCGCCGATTGCCGGCAGCACCGGGGACCCGACGAGCGCCTTCAGCGCGTAGACGGCTCGCTCCAGGCTCACGCCGATGAACGACCACACGGCGAGCTGGCGTCGCCCGCTGTATCCGACGAGGAACGCCGTGACGGCGGCTGCGTCGAGCCGCGTGCCGGACTCGGCGGTGAGGATTCCTATCGCCCGCTTGTGGGTGGCGGCGCGTCGATACGGGCGGGCCGAGGTGATCGCGTCGTAGGTGTCGGCCACCGCGATCACCCGTGCGCCCAGGGGAATGTCCTCGCCCGCCAGGCCGTCGGGGTATCCGCTGCCGTCGATCCGCTCGTGGTGGTGGCGGACCATCGAGACGATCTCCGGGTCGACGACGCCCTCCAGCATCTCCGCGCCCCGGGCCGCGTGGAGCTTGATGACGGCGTACTCGGCGTCGCTTAGCCCGCTCGGACTGTGGAGGATCTCGCGGGGCGTGTGCAGCTTGCCGATGTCGTGCAGCTCGGCGGCCGTGCGGATCCGGGCGACGAGCTCGTGCGGGACGCCCATCCGGCGCGCGATCCGGACGGCGTGGCGGGCGACCCTGCGGGTGTGGCCGTGCAGATAGGGGTCGTTTGCCTGCATCAGGCGGCTGAGGCGAACGAGCTCGGCCAGCGCCTCACGCCTGGAGGGCGGGAACGCCACCAGCTCGCGAGCCCGGCGGGCCCGGCGATCGGCGACGTAACGGCGCAGCCAGCTCCACAGCATCAGCTCCGAGAACACGACGTCCCGTGCCCCCGGCAACCGCTTCCACAGCTCGGCGCCCACCGCCGACAACGCCAATGAGCCGGCGATCACGGCGAGCATCGCGAGCAGGTCGGCCCGCAGGCCCGTGCCCGGGAACGCCATCCGGGCGAGCAGCACCGGTCCCGCCACGAGCACCGTGGTGACAGCCAGGACGCCGGGGAGGTGACGCGCCGGCACCCGGTCACCGGCAAGCTGCACCTCGCCCGTCGGCGGACGAGGGCTGTCCCGTCCGGGAGGGGGTCGCACGGATGGTGAGCGCCGACGGGGCGGCGTCCGCCGTTGCCGTGTCCGTGGCGCCGTCGGGGTCGCGAGCGGCATGGTCTTCGGACGTTGCGCGGATTCGGGCCCCGCCAATCCACTTTGGACGAATGACCCGGCCGCCGGCTGATCGATGGGCCGTGCAGGAATCGAACCTGCAACCTTGGGCTTAAGAGGCCCCTGCTCTGCCGGTTGAGCTAACGGCCCGAGAGGCCGCGCGGGTGGGCGCCGCGGCGGCTCGTCAGTTTACCGGCTGGAGCCCCGCTCGTCGGACTCGCGCGCCCGCCGGCCCCGGCCCTACGGCCCCGTCAGCGAATTCGTGCCGCTGGACGTGGTGGTGGCGCCGGTTGCGCCGGTGGCGCCCTTCTTTTCGCTGGAATTCTTCTTCAGTTCGGCCAGCTCGACTTTGAGGTGGGTGCGCTGACCCTCCGGCGCGAGCGCCACGGCCTTGCGGGCGGCGAGGTCGCCGAGAGCGCTCTTGTGTGCCAGGTAGGCGTAGGCGGCCAGGAAGCTGTAATAGGAGGCGTTCGTGGGTTCCGCGGCCACGATCGTCTGCAGCACTTCCACGGTCTCGGCCGGATTATTGAGGCCTTCTTCGTCGAAGATCCGCACCATCACCTTGGCCAGCGCCACATTCGGGTTGGGGGTGATCGTGGTGTAGTGGTTCCAGGCTTCCGCAACTTCGTTGTAGACCTTCTTGCCCGCGGTCGTGAGGCCCCCGGAGCTGGTTTTGTAGGCTTCCCCGCCGGCCTGCAGGGCGAGCGTTTTGGTGAGCTGTTCGGCCGCCGTGGCGTCCTTCGGATCGCGGCTCAGGGTCTTGCGGTAGGCGGCGATCTGCTTGGAGTAGTCGGCGCCGCCGCCGCCTTCGTGGCCGTTGACGCTGCTGAGGATGCCGCCGCCCCCGAAGCCGCCGCCCACGCCGAAGCCGACCAGGCCGACGCCGATCAGGAGCGCCAGGCCGATGTAGATGACGCGGACGGTACGCCGGCGACCCCGACCTCTCAGGTCGAAGAGCATCAGCCGGACAGGTTCCTGTCCACGTGGTCGATTATCTGCTGCACGGTCTCTGGTGCCGGGGGATCCGCCGGCTGCGGCTGCGGCTCGTTGGCTCCAACGCCGGCATCCCCTCCCGAGAAGGGCTCCGCCTGACCCGCATCGCGGCTCGGGCGCCCAACGATCGCTGCCACAAGGATACTCGCCTCGAACAGCAGATACAGGGGAAGCGTCTCCAGCAGAAGGGTGATGAAGTCCCCCGGCAGGAAGGCCGCGATGACCGCGCAGGTGAGGATCGCGTAGCGGCGGTTTTTGCGCAGCTGGCGGGGGGTCACGATGCCGGCGCGGGTGGCTCCGACGATCACCACGGGCACCTGGAACACGAGCCCCATGGCGATCAGGATGGTGGCCGCGAAGCTGTAGTAGGGGGCGGCCTGGACGATGATGTTGAACTGGCTGGAGTTGAAGTTCACGAAGAACCTCGTGGCCGCCGGCAGGACCACGAAGTAGCCGAACAGGACCCCGGCGATGAACAGGATCGGCACGGCCATCAACGGCGGGCGGATCGCTCTTCGCTCCGCCGGGCGCAACGCCGGGATGATGAACCCGTAGAGCTGGTAGAGGATCACCGGCAGCGAGGCCACCAGCGCGAACGCGAGCGACACCGCCAGGGTCGTCGTGAACGGCTCCCCCACCCCGAGCGTGGCCGGGTTGTCGCCCTGGGGATGTCGGGGGATGCGGGCGACGTCGAGCCTGAGGAGGGCCTGGATGCGCTTCAGCTGTTCCCGGGTTGCCCCCGAGACGCCGCTGCCCGGCCTGCTCAACTCCCCCAGCGCCGCCTGCGTGTCCCGGCTCACCTTCAGCACCCCCTGCTGGGCCAGCACGGCCTGTCCCACGGTGCCTTCGCCTTTCGCCACCTGCTTGCGCGTCTGGGCCTTCAGGGGGGCGTTGATGACGTGCAGCAGCGCATGGTTCTGCCACAGGCACACCGCGAAGGCGATCCCCAGCGCGATCCCCCCGATGATCAGGCGATAGCGCAGCTCCTCGAGGTGGTCCACGAGGCTGAGGCGGTCCTCGTGGCCAATCGTTCGTAGCGGGCGGATCATCTCTCTATCCAGCGGTTGAACCTACCATCGCCACCCCTCCCTCCACGCAGGCGGCCCGCCGGGATTTCTGCCGAGCTAAAGCGCACTAAACAGGTAGTCGATGACGTCTCAACAGACGATGAGCAACGCGCAGGAACCCAACCCGCACGAGGGACACGAGGTCCCCGGCCCCGAGCCGGTCGACCTGGCGGTCGGCTCCGGCCGGCCAGCCGGCGTCGGCGGCGAGGCCGAGCAGCTCCACGTCTGCTTCCACTGCTCCGGGGAGCTGGTGTATCCGCTGGACTGGGCCGAAGAGGGCGCCCGCCACTGGCGCGTCGTGCTCCGCTGCCCGGAATGCGAGGCCCGTCGCGAAGGGGTCTTCGAGCAGACCGTCGTGGAACGGCTCGACGACGAGCTCGACCGCGGCTCCAGCGCCCTGCTCAGCGACCTGCGGCGGATGACCCACGCCAACATGTCCGAGGAAATCGACTTCTTCGTCCGCGCGCTCGAGGCGGACCTGATCACGCCCAGCGACTTCTAGTTGTAGCGCTCTACGACGGCGTCGGCGACGAGGTCGAGCAGCACCGCCCGCGGGCCGGCCAGCGTGCCGGCGAGCGCGGCCTTGGCCTCGGCGACCACGGCCAGCGCCCGCTCCCGGGCCTGCTCGAGGGCTCCCGAGGCGGCGATCCGTTCGCACAGCTCCTCCGCCTGCTCGGCCCCCCGCAGGGCGTGCAGGTCGATCCCGGCCAGCTCCTTCACGCGTTCGCGGGCGAGGATGAAGGGCAGCGTGACGGTCCCCTCGAGCAGGTCGTTGCCCCGCGGCTTGCCCGTCCGCTCCACCGGCCCGGAGACGTCGAGCACGTCGTCGAGGACCTGGAAGGCCAACCCGATGCGCCGGGCGAAGGCTCCCAGCGCGTCCGCCAGCCCCCGCGAGCGCTCGCTCGCCGACAGCGCCCCCAGACGGCAGGCGGCCTCGAACAGGGCCGCCGTCTTCAGCGCACACCGCTCGAGGTAGCGATCCACCGACACCCGTGGGAAGTAGGCGTCTTCGCGCTGCAGCAGCTCGCCCTCGGCGAGCGCCGAGCTGGCGTCCGACAGGGCCCGCAGCTGGGCCGGGTCGCCGTTGCGGGCCAGCTCCGAAAAGGCCCTCGAGAACAGCAGGTCACCCGTGGCCACGGCCGCCCGGCGGCCGGCCTGGGCGGCCACCGTGGGGTGGCCCCGGCGCAGGGCCGCGCCGTCGATCAGATCGTCGTGGACGAGCGTGGCCGAGTGCACGAGCTCGACCGCAACCCCGGCCCGCACCAGCCGCTCCTCGCCCTCCGTCGTGGCCTTTGCCCCGCCCGCAGCCTCGGCGGCCAGCATCACCAGCAGCGGCCGCAGCCGCTTGCCGCCCGATGTCACGGTGGCGTTGGCCAGGCCGGCCAGCGGCTGCCCCGACTGCTCGGTCACGTGCTCGAGGTGACGCTCGACGCTGTCCATCCGCTCGCGCAGGCCGCGACCCCCGCGGCGCATGATCCGCTCGAGGCCGTCCACGTCCTGCGGCTCGGGCCGGGTGCGGTGGGCGGCCACGCTCATCGGCGTGGCGGCTCCGCGACGGTGCCGACGTGGATCGCCACGATCCCCCCGGCAAGCAGCACTCCGGCGACGCCCACGATCCCCACGCGGCCCATCTCCGCTGCGAGCTCGGCCGGTCCGGGAAAGCGCCTCACAGAACTTGGAAGGTAGCTGTAGGCCGCCTCGATCGCCTCCCCGCCGCCGCCCCCGCGGCGCGGGAAGGTCCTCGTGAGCGCCGCGGCGAGCCGCCCGAGCACCGGCACCAGGCGGTCGAACCAGAGGCGGTAGAACAGCGACAGCGGCGCCCTCGTGGGGGTCGTCATCTCGAGCACCACCACCCGTCCCCCGGGGCGCACCACCCGCGCCATCTCCGCTAGACCCCGGCTGAGATCGTCGAAGTTCCGCACCCCGAACGCGGCCGTGGCGGCGTCGAAGCGGTCGTCGGGGTAGGGCAGGGACATCGCGTCGGCCCATTCGAAGCGGGGCTCGACCCGTGGCCGCGCTGCGCCGTCGGCCGGCGGGCGGGAGGCCTTGGCGCGGGCCCGGTCGAGCATCGCCTCGGAGAAGTCGGCTCCCACCACCTCGCCCTCCGGCCACACCCTCGCCGCCAGCTCGAGCGCGAGGTCGCCGGTGCCGGTTGCCAGGTCGAGCACGCGCTGGCCCGGGACGACGCCCGCCAGGTCCGCGGCCCGGGCCCGCCAGCGATGGTGCAGGCCCGCGCTCATGGCGGTGTTCATCGGGTCGTATACGCGAGCGATGCGGTCGAACATCGTCCGCACCTGGTCCGCCCGGAGCCTGCCCGCGCCCGCTCGGGGGTCCGCCCCGGCCGGGGAGCTATTTGCTGAGAGAGAGGAAATCGACGATCGCGCTGAACTTGTTCGGCGGCAGGTTCTTGAACGACGGCATCGGCGCGGTCGGGTTCACGAGCGTGCGGGCGATCGCCTGGTGGGGCAGTCGCGAGCCGATGTGGGTGAGGTTGGGACCGGGACCGGCGTTGCCGTTGTCGCCGATCTTGTGGCACGCCAGACAGCCGGACTGGGCGACGGCTTTCTTACCCGCTTCGAATTCGGCCAGCACGGCCCCGCCCTGGGCCTTGATCGAGGGTGGCGTCGGCTCTTCGATCGCCGTCGGCGACCCGGCGTTGGCACCGGAATAGGTGAGATACGCCATCGCCGCGATCACGACCAGTGCCGTGGTGGTGGCGATCGGGCGGCGCTCGGGACGACGCTCGGGGCTGCGGTCGTAGAACGGCAGCAGGAACAGCAGGATCATCGCCAGCGTCGGGACCCCGATCGTCGCCAGCTGCACGAACTGCGGCGGCTTGATCACGCGCAGGAGCTCGAACAGGAAGAAGAAGTACCACTCCGGCCGCGGCACGTAGGTGGTCGTGGTCGGGTTCGCCTTCGAGCCCAGCTCGGTCCCGAGCACCAGCGACATCGTGATGATCACGGCCATCACCACGCACGCCATCAGCGCGTCCTTGGTCACGGCGTAGGGGAAGAACGGCTTGCCCTGGGCCTTCAGGATCGAGTACTCGCGGAGGTATTCCTCCTTCTGACGCTGGTTCACGACCGCGCCCCCACGGGCACGCGCGCAGCGCTGGACCCCCCGCAGCCGGGCACGGCGGCTAGACCTCCGCCTCTCGCAGCTCGGCCGGCTGTTTGGCTTTCTGCCACGGCGGGGCGGTGGTGCCGAGCTTCGTCACGAGGTACAGGTGCACGCCGATCAGGGCGATCAGCAGCCCCGGTATCAAGAGCATATGGATGGCATAGAAGCGCGACAGCGTGGTGGCCCCGAATTCCGAGCCGCCGCGTAAGAAGTCGCTCAGATAGGGCCCCAGCAGCGGGCCGGTGCCGTTGATGTTGACGCCCACGATCGTGGCCCAGTAGGCGCGCTGGTCAAACGGGAGCAGGTAGCCCGTGAACGACATCACCATCGTCAGGATCAACAGCACCACGCCGATCACCCAGTTGAGCTCGCGGGGGTACTTGTAGGCGCCGAAGAAGAACACCCGCCCCATGTGCAGGAACACGAGCACCACCATCACGCTCGAGCCCCACTTGTGCATCCCGCGGACGAACTGGCCGAGGAACACGTCGTTGGTGACGTAGCGGATCGATTCATATGCGCCGCCGGAGGCGTCGGGGCGGTAGTACATCGCCAGGAACACGCCGGTGACGGCCTGGTTGAGGAACGCGAACAGGGTCGCCGAGCCGAGCGTGTAGAACCAGTTGGTCCCTTTCGGCACCTTGCGGAACATCAGCCAGCGGGCGGCCCCGCTCAACGAGGTGCGTTCGTCGACCCAGTCGACGACCGTTATCCCGGCCTCCTTGAGGTGGTCGTCGAGGCCGGCGCCGTTGGCTTCGCCCGGGCGCGGCGGCGGTTCCTTCAGCGGCCCCGGGAGCGGAGGAGCGGGGATCTTTGGAGCCCTGGGCATCGCCGAACGGTGCGCCCGGGCCTACAGTTTCTGCGCCCCGGGGCGCGAAGGGTAGAGGTACTGACCGATGCCGTCGAGCGGCTCGCCGGGGTCGCGGGGGGAGAACGGCCGCAGCTCCATGTTGAGGCTGTAGCGCGGCCCGAGCTGAACCTGTTCGCCGATCACGCGGGTGTAGAAGCGGTCCAACGGCCGCACCGGGGGACCCCCGACGGGGCGCCCGAGCAGGTCGTACACGCCGCCGTGGCAGGGGCAGATGAAACGCTCGGCCGCGTCTACCCACCGCACCGGGCAGCCGAGGTGGGCGCAGCGGTCGGAGATCGCGATGAAGCGCTTGCCGCGGTCGTAGCGGTCGGTGTCGATCGCGGGGTTGAACTTGCGCACGTACACGGTCGCCTTGCCCGCTTCGCCGATGTTCGGTTCCAGCGTCAGGACCACCGGCACGTAGTTGAACTCGTTGAACTGGTCCACGGTCCCCACCGTTTCCCAGCGCGCCGGTTTGCTTTTGAACACCGGCCCCAGCGCCAGGCCCAGGGCCGGCAGCGTGAACGACGCCGCGGCGATCGCGCCGGCGGTGTTGGCGCCCACGACCATGAACCTGCGGCGGCTCACCGTCTCGCCCTCGAAGGCGCCCGGGATGCCCCTGTCCATCGTGTACTTCGATTTCTGTCGCGCGCGTCGGTCTGGGGGCACCGGCGCACAGAATATCGATGCCGGCCTATCTCGCCGCCACGTCCCCCTCGGCACTTGTGCGCATTGCCGCGACCGCTTCCGGCGACCCGCTCCGTGCCAGCTCCTTGGCCCGGCGGTGCTCGGGCGTGGAGCCCCAGCCCACCGCCCGGCCGCCCGCCCGCCACACCAGCTCGGCCAGCTCGGTTTCGCCGGCGGCCTGCGCCAGCGCGCTCAACGTGATCGTGTCGGCGAGCTCGCTGACCGCCGCGGTGTCCCCGATCTCCACCAGCCGCGCGAGCCCGATCGCGTACAGCTGGTCGCCCGCCAGCAGCCCGAGGTCGGCTTCGGGGGCCCGCAGCACGCGGGGCTCGCCGTAGTGCAACAGGTAGCCCTCGTAGATCGCCTCCAGCAGCAGCTCGTACTCCTCGCGCCGGCCCTCGGCCCGCGGGCCCGTGGCCGCCAGCGTGGCGGCGGCGCAGGGTCGGGCCGTCGCCCCGTCGAGGCCCTGCTCGTCGCCGAGCAGCCCCGCCAACAGGCCCCCGCGGTCCGCCAGCAGCGCCCGCAGCGCCTGCAGCGAACCCGCCGAAGCCCCGCTGGCGACGCTCACGAACGCTCCCGCTCGCCGAGCGCGGCGAACGCCGCCGCGGCGGCCGTCAGCGTGCGTTCGATGTGCTCCTCGGTGTGCGCGAGCGAGGGGAACCAGGCCTCGAACTGGGACGGCGGCGGGTACACCCCGCGCGAGAGCAGCTCCCGGCACCAGGTCGCGTAGGCCTCCAGGTCGCACGCCCGGGCGTCCTCGAAGCTGTGGACCGGGCGCTCGTTGAAGAACACCGTCAACAGGCCCGTCACGCTCTGCACCTGGACGGGGATGCCGGCCTCGGTGGCGGCGGCGAGCAGGCCCTCCGCCAGCCTCGTGGTGATCGCCGACAGACGTATGTAGGCGAGCTCGTCGAGCAGCTCGAGGGTGGCGATCCCGGCGGCCGTCGCGAGCGGGTTCCCCGACAGCGTCCCCGCCTGGTAGACCTCGCCCGCCGGCGCCAGCATCCGCATCACCTCGCCGCGCCCGCCGACCGCTGCGGCGGGCAGCCCGCCGCCGATCACCTTGCCCATGATCGTCAGGTCGGCCGCCACTCCGGTCAGCTCCTGGGCGCCGCCGGGGGCCACCCGGAAGCCGCTGATCACCTCGTCGAGGACCAGCAGCGCGCCGTTGGCGTCAGCCTGCTCGCGGAGCAGCTCGAGGAACCCCTCCCGGGGGCCCACCAGCCCCATGTTGGCCGGCAGCGGCTCGGCCAGGATCGCCGCCAGTTCGTGCTCCTCGCAGGCGGCCCGCAGCGCCCCCTCGTCGTTCCAGGGAACCACCACGGTGGCGGCCGCGGCGCTCGCGGGCACGCCGGGGCTGGTCGGAAGCCCCCCGGTGGCGAGGCCCGACCCGGCTTCGGCAAGCAGCCCGTCGAGGTGCCCGTGGTAGGCGCCGGCGAACTTCAGCACCCGCTCGCGGCCGGTGAAGGCGCGCGCCAGCCGCAGCGCCGTCATCGCGGCCTCGGTGCCGGAGGAGGTCATGCGCATCATCTCGACGCTCTCCATCCGCCTCACGACCTCGGCCGCGAGCGTCACCTCGGCGGCCGTGGGAGCCCCGAAGCTGGTCCCCCGTGACATCGCCTGGGCGAGCGCGGAGAGCACCTCGGGATGGGCGTGGCCGAGGATCAGAGGCCCCCACGAGCACACGTAGTCCACGAACCGGTTGCCGTCGACGTCGACCAGTTCGGCGCCTTCACCGCGTTCCACGAAGATCGGCTCGCGCCCGATTGCCCGCATCGCCCGCACGGGCGAGTTGACGCCGCCCGGGATCAGGTCGAGAGCGCGCCGGTAGAGCTCACCGGAGCGGGTGTCGGTGAGCGAGGCGCTCACCGGCCCGCCGCCGGGCCGTTCGTGTCTCGCTCAGGAGGCGTGCTCGGACTCCCAGCTCTTGAAGTCCTCGGTGAAGTACAGCAGCCGGATCTTCTTGAACTCGGTCGAGGAGTACAGCGTGGCGCGCCCCTCGACCCCCGTCTGCGAGGCGATCGTGTCGAGGACCGCGTCGCACTCCTCCTTGGAGCGGCCGTGGGCCATCGTGAACACCGAGTAGGGCCAGTCCGCGTAGGTCGGCCGCTGGTAGCAATGGGAGATTCCCCGCACGGCGGCCATCCGGCGGCCGACGTCGAGGATCTGCTCGTCGGGCACCTCCCACACGCCCATCCCGTTGGCCGAGAAGCCGGCGCGGCGGTGGAAGAGGATCGCCGCCACCCGCCGCAGCAGGCCACGCTCGCGCATCCCTTCGAGGTGCTCGAGCAGCCGCTGCTGGGGGACGCCCAGCTCCGCCGCGGCCGCGGCATACGGTTCCTCCGTCACCGGCATGTCGCCCTGCAGCGTCCGGATCACCGCCACGTCCCAGTCGTCGTAGGGCTGGGGATCGAGGTCCACCGGCTCGCTCACGCTGGTGGAGCTGGCGAGGTCCTGCGTGTCGCCCTCCATCTCGAGGTCCATGCGGATCTTGAACAGCCGCAGCGTCGGCAGCTGGCGCACCGAGGTGGCACCCGACTCCCGCGCCAGCACCTCGAGCGTGCCCTCGAGACCCAGCTCCGAGTCGGGCTCGGTGGCGATCGTGAACCAGAGGTTGAATTCGTGGTTGCGCAGGTAGTTGTGCGAGACGCCCGGGTGAGCGTTGATCACGGAGGCGGCCCGGTGGGGGTAGTCCGGATCGACCTTGGCGGCCACCAGCATCGAGGAGTAGCCGAGCGCCCGGGTGTCGAAGATCGGCGTCACCTGGCGGATGATCCGCTGCTGCAAAAGTCGCGCCACCCGCTCCATCGCCTCGCGCTCGCCGAAACCCTCGGTATCAGCCAGGCGGGCAACCTCGCGGTAGGGCCGGGGGGCGATCGGGAAGCTCCCCTGCATCAGGTTCAGCAGGCGACGGTCGAGGTCGTCGAGCGCCACGGCCGCGCCGCCGGTGCGGCTGCGGAGCTTGGGCGTGGCCGCGCGCGCCGGCCCGGGGCCGCTCAACTCTGGGCTGCCAGCCATCGGGCGGCGTCCTTGGCGTGGTAGGTGACGACCACGTCCGCGCCCGCGCGGCGCAAAGAGGTCAGGATCTCGAGCACCACGGCGCGCTCGTCGACGTGGCCAGCGGCGGCCGCGGCCTTCACCAGCGAGTACTCGCCGGAGACGTTGTAGGCGGCGACCGGGAGGTTGGTCTCGCGCTTGACCGCCGCGATCAGGTCGCCGTAGGCGAGCGCGGGCTTGACCATCACCATGTCCGCTCCCTCCTGCACGTCGAGCAACGCCTCTCGCAGCGCCTCGCGGCCGTTGGCGGGATCGAGCTGGTAGCCGCGGCGGTCGCCGAAGGCGGGGGTCGAGTCGGCCGCCTCGCGGAAGGGCCCGTAGAAGGCGGAGGCGAACTTGGCGGCGTAGGCGAGGATCGGGGTTTCGGCGAAGCCCTCGGCGTCGAGCTCCTCGCGGATCGCGCGGACCCGCCCGTCCATCATGTCCGACGGGGCGACCATGTCGGCGCCGGCCCGGGCGTGGCTGACGGCGGTGCGGGCCAGCAGCTCGAGCGTCGAGTCGTTGTCCACCGACCCGTCCTCGCGCAACACCCCGCAATGGCCGTGGGTGGTGTACTCGCACAGGCACACGTCGGTGAGGATCAGCAGCTCGGGCACGGCCGCCCGGATCGCCCGCACGGCCAGCTGCACGACACCCTCGTCGTCCCAGGCACCGGAGCCGTGCTCGTCCTTGGCCGCCGGGATCCCGAACAGCATCACCGCGCCGAGCCCCAACTCGGCCGCCAGCCCGGCCTCCTCGACGGCAGCCGACAACGACAGGCGCTCGACGCCCGGCATCGACGCGATCGGCTGACGGCCGCCCGGGTCGGCGCCGGAGGGGTCGGGCCCCGGCGAATCGGACCCGGAGCTCACGAACAGGGGCAGCACGAGCTGGCCGGCCCGCAGGTCGGTCTCGCGGACCAGCCCGCGCAGGCCCGCGCTCGAGCGCAGCCGGCGCATGCGCGTCTGTGGAAAGGCCATCCTGGGCTTGAGGTTAGAGCCTCGAGCCCGCCCGGGCGAGGCTCACACGTGCGATCGCACCGTAGGCGAGCGTGAGCGCGACCAGGTGCACGAGCGAGACCCACAGGCGGGGCCCGGTGTCGTTGACGGCGCAGTCGAGTGCCTGCAGGGCGGACCTGAACGGGAACACGAACGCGATCACGTCGATCACGTCGTTGAGGCCGCCCGACACCGAGCCCGCCGGGACCAGCGCCAGGAACGCCAGCGGAAGCGTGGCCAGCAACGCCAGCAGCGAGGCGGCACGGACCTCCCGGGCGAGCACCCCGATCGCCACCCCGACGGCGCCGAAGGCGAGCGCGGCCCCCGCCAGCGCCACCAGCCACAGCCCCGCCCGCGACCATTCCAGGGCCACGAAGGCGCCGATCCCGGCCAGCAGCCCGAGGCCCAGCACGAACGCGCACACGGCCGCCAGCAGCACCTTCTCGGAGATCAGCGCCTGGGCCGAGACGAGACCCCGGAGCAGCCGTGCGAGCACCCCCTCTTCACGCTCGAGGGCCACGCCCCCGGCCGCCAGCAGCACCCCCACGAGCATCACCGAGATGCTCACCGCGACGACCACCGCGAACCGGTTCAGCGGTGTGCGCCGGCCGTGCAAGACGCGGCTCTTGACGGCGATCGGCTGGCCGATGGCCGCCAGCACGCGACTGCTGGAGTCGAGGTTCTCCGCGGCGAAGCGCGCTACTTCCTCGATCTGGCGCAACTGCGTGCGGGTCGTGCCCGGCGGCTCGCGGGCGATGATGCGTTCGAGTGTCGGAGGGATCGCAGCCAGCCCGATCGGCAGCCGGGCGATGCCGACTTCCTGCAGATCCTGCCCGCTGAGCAGCCCTTCGATGGCGTTGGCGGCGACCCGCTGGATCTGTTCGGAGAAGGCGAGATTGCCCCTGGCGACGTCCGATTCGATCTCCGACTGGACCAGCGACTGTTCCAGCGCGTTGCCGTTGTAGACCACTTCCAGCGGCGCCCGCTCGGACCCCGAGGCCAGGCGGGCGGCCAGGTTGGCCGGGATCACGATCGCCGCCAGCACTTCGCCGTTCTTGACTTTGGCGAGCGCGTCCTGACGGCTGGAGGCCTTCACGGTGTCGGTCTGGGAGAGCAGTTCGTTGGCGTAGCGGTCCACGTCGAGCTTCTCCTGGCCGAGGTGGATGACCTCCCCGGGAGGGGTTTCGTCGGCGATCGCAACGCGCGCACGGGACGGTCCCCGCGACAGCGCCAGCCCGATCAGCACCGCGATCACCACCGGGTAGACGATCAGCAGCGCCAGCAGCAGCCGCGAGCGCCCGAGGATCAGCAGGTCCTTGCGCAGCAGCCACCTCATTGCAGGAACCGCACCAGCGCCCGCTCGAGGTCTCCCCCGTCGGGCTCCCCGCCGGCGTGGAGCAGCTCCGTCGGGCTGCCGTCGAGGCGCACCGCGCCCTCGTCGAGGACCAGCACCCGGCGGGCGTGGCGGGCCACCTCGCTGACGTTGTGGGTCGAGTACAGCACCGCCGCCCCGCCCTGGACGAGCTCCTCGATGAACTCCCACAGGCGCTCGCGCTGGCCGGGGTCGAGCGCCGCGGTGGGCTCGTCCAGCGCCAGCACGGCGGGCCGGGCGATCAGCGCGAGGGCGACGTTGACGCGCTGGCGGTTGCCCCCCGACAGCCGCGCCACCGGCTCGTCGGCGCGCTGGCCCAGGCCGGTCTGCTCGAGCATCGCGTCGGCCGCGCCACGGGGATCCTCCAGGCGCTCCAGGTGGGCGAACAGCTCGAGGTTCTCGCGCACCGACAGACGCAGGTACACGGCCGGACGCTGGGGCGCCCACCCGGCCCGGCCTCCGGCGAGTTCGAAGCTCCCCGAGCTCGGCACGGTGCTGCCGGCGATGATCGACAGCAGCGTCGTCTTGCCGGCGCCATTGGGCCCCACGACGGCGAGCAGCTCCCCGCCGGCGAGCTCGAAGCTGACGTCACGCAGGGCCTGCAGGCCGCCATAGCGCTTGGCGAGCGCGCGGACGCTGAGCGCGGCGCTCACAGGAGCTTGTTAGACGAGCGGTTCCACGGCTCGAGGGTCAGGTGGCGGTACAGGTAGACGGCGGTCTCGCGCAGCACGGCCAGGATCGGCAGCGCGATCAGGGCGCCGATGATGCCGTGTACCTGCAGTCCGAGCAGCAGCGCGAAGATCACCAGCAGGGGGTTGATGCGCAGCGTGTGACCGAAGATCTGGGGCGCCACCAGGTGGCCCTCGAGCTGCTGCAGGCCGATGAAGGTGAGGGTCACCCACAGGGCCGAGACGGGGTCGGTGAACAGCGCCACGATCACCGGCAGCGCGGCCCCCAGGATCGGCCCCACATAGGGGATCAGCTCGAAGAAGCCGTAGAAGATCCCGAACACGGCCGCGTAGGTTCGCCCGGGCCCGAAGATGCCGAGCACCCCGAGGAGGTACATCGCCAGCCCGGCGGTCGTGCCCATGATCAGGCTGAACAGCAGCTGGCCGCCGACGTAGCGGGCGACCGCGTTCTGCACCAGCGACGGATAGTCGTCGCGAGGGGTGCCGTCGCCCGGCGGCATCACCCGCCGCACCAGCACCCCGATGCGTGCCCCGTACAGGAGCATGTAGACCGACAGCACGAAGATCAGGATCAGGTCGAACAGCGTGCTCGCGACTTCGGTCAGCACGCCGCCGCTGAACGACACGATCGAGCCCGCGCCTTTGGCCGCCTTCTCACCGAGGGTCTGCAGCGCCGTTTTGCCCTGCTTGATGAAGTGGACGTGGATGCCGCCTTTGTTGAGCGTGCGCTGGAAGTCCGCGAGGTTCTTGTTGGCTTCCTTGGTGATGTGGGGTATGTCATCTGCGAATTTCGAGGCCTGATTGGAGATAGGGTTGGCCAGCAGGAACGCGATACCGGTGATGATCAGGAAGAACCCGAGGTACACCACCAGGACCGCCAGCCCGCGGGGCAGGCGGCGGCGCGCGAGGAACGCGACCACCGGGTTGAGGATCAGGGCGATCAGGCCCGCGACGATGAAGATCACCAGCACTTTCCCGGACGCTTTGGCGATCGCCCACAGGCCGACGAGCGCCAGCGGCAGGACCACCAGCTGCACCCACCTCGGCACCACCACGCGGGACCCCGCGACGGAGCTGGTCTGCTCGGCGGTCGGCTCCCCGGCCGGCCCCTCTCCCGACAGCGCACGCTCCTCGCTCGTGGGCTTCCCGGATGCCGGCGGTGAAGGCGTCTCGGAGACGCCCCTCACGCTCTTCCCACCATCGCCAGAGTATGGCTGAGCCGCAGGCGTCCGCCGCCGGAGCGGACGGGCGCACGAGTCTCCTGTTCATCGGCGACGTGGTCGGCGGCATCGGCCGTCGCACGCTGCTCGATTGCCTGCCGGTGCTGCGGGAGCGGTTCGATCCGACGTTCGTGATCGTCAACGGCGAGAACGCCGCCGGCGGGCTCGGGATCACGCCGAAGATCGCCGACCAGATGTTCGCCGCCGGCGTCGACGTGATCACGCTTGGCAACCACACCTTCCATCGTCGGGAGATCTACCCCTACCTGAACGGGGACAGGCCGATCCTGCGCCCGGCCAACTTCCTGCGCAGCCAGCCGGGCCGGGGTGCGGTGATGGTCGAGCGCGACGGCGTGCGCCTCGGGGTGGTGAACCTCAGCGGCAACCTGTTCCTGCGGGCGGGACGGTCGGCCTTCACCGAGGTCGAGGTGGCCCTCGGGGAGCTGGGCGAGGCGGACCAGGTGCTCGTCGACATGCACGCCGAGGCCACCTCCGAGAAGATCGCGATGGGCTGGCATCTCGACGGCCGCGTGACGGCAGTGGTGGGAACGCACACGCACGTGCCGACGGCCGACGCGCGGGTGCTCCCGGACGGCACCGCCTACATCACCGACGTCGGCATGACCGGCCCCCGCGGGGGGGTGATCGGCGTCAAGCGAGAGCAGGCGATCGAGTCCCTGGTGACGCAGATGCCCGTCCGCTTCGAGACCTCGGAGGTGGACCCGTGGCTGATGGGCGTGCTGGTCAGGTGCTCAGGGCGGCGGCACGCGGAGTCGATCGAGCAGGTTCTGATGCCGCGTCCCCAGCCGGCGCCGTCACCGGGCTGAAGCGCCCCAGCAGGGCCACGATCGCCACTCCGAAGAACCACGGGATGTAGAGGTAGAACCAGTGTTCCATCGAGAGCTGCACGGCGATCAGGATCGCCGCGCAGCCCGCCGCCAGGCCGACGAGGTCGCTGCGCCGGGGAATCACCGCCAGCACCAACGCCAGGCCAGCGGCGAACAGCTCTGCCGCCAGCTCCACGCCCTGCCAGCCGTACAGGCCCCAGACCGAGAAGGGCGAGTCGCGGTTGCCCTGGTAGACGAGCGTGCGCTCGTAGATGGTGTGCAGCGTGTCGTGGCGGACGGCCGGGATCATCGCCAGGGCGCCGAGCACCAGGAAGCCGGCGGCGAACCACGCCAGTGAGGCGACCCGCCTGCGCACGGTCATCCCCCGCAGGCCGTCGGTGGCGAGGATCGGCGCCAGGGCCAGCGGGGCGACCTTCGTGAGGGCGGCCAGCGCGGCGAAGCCTCCGCGGGCGAAGCGGGCCGCACCGGAGGCGTAGCTGGCGGCGAGCACCGCGGCCAGCACCATCGCGGCCACGAGCGTGTCGTTGGCGTTGCTCTCGAGCGCGAACAGCGTGAACGGATAGGAGACCCAGGCGTAGGCGAAGGCGATCCCCAGCGTGGGCCCGCGCATGCGCCGGCCGATCAGGAAAAGCAGCCCGACCGTCAGCAGGTCGAAGAAGATCGCCGCCCCATGGGCCGCCGGCAGGTCGTCCCAGCGACCGCTCCAGCCGAAGATCTGCTGGAAGGGGACGTAGGCCTCGTAGTTGAACGGCCCGTAGGTGTCGCCGTGTTCGTTGTCCGCCGGGTAGCCGCCGTACAGGGGCCGGTCGGCGGTGATCCGCTGGGCCCCGATCACGCCCGCGTAGCCGACGTCGATGACGTTCGAGTCGGTCACGTTGAGCCCCACCCGGAAGCCGATCAGGAACACGACCGCCACCGCCAGCCACGGTGCCGGCACGATCAGGCGCAGGGGCCGGGGGGGCCTGCGAGCCGCCCCCCGCCGGCGGAGCATCCACAGCATCCTCCCCAGCAGGTAGAGCAGCGGCGGGTAGGCGAGCGGCACCGAGGCCCAGATGTTCGCGTGGTTGAAGAAGGCCAGCGAAACCGACAGCGACAGCAGCACCAGCAGGTCGAGGTGAAGCAGCGACAGCGGCCGGCGGAAGTCAAAGAACGGCGCGATGAACAGCAGGCACAGGGGGAGCCAGATGTAGAGCGCGTTGACGTGCTCTCCGAACGCCCCCCGGTAGCCCCGGGCCATCGTCCACGCGACCTGGAAGCCGCTCCACGCTTCGAGCACCCGCCCCGTGGGGTCGGCGATGATCACCTGCGCGAGTTCCCTGCGCCCGGCCCGCGAGAAGAAGCTCACCTGCCAGCGCAGGGGACCTTTGGTGTAGACCGCTCCGTAGGAGCCGGGATGGCCGCGGCGGGCGTCGCGGACCTTGGCCACCGCGCTGGCGATCGCCAGCGCCCGGCGGGCCGAGAGGGTGCGGCCGGGCAACGGGGTGCTCGACTCCGCCACCTCGACGAGCGCTTCCGAGACCGGCTTCACCGTCGCCCGCGGCGCCGCCTCCGCGCCGCCGGGCAGGCCCAGCGCGAGCGCGGCGCAGAGCACTGCCGGCAGCAGGCGTCTCACTTCTGTTCGATGCTAACGGGACCCGGGTGGGGCACGCCGAAGTGCTCGAGGATGAGCGGGGCGACGTCGCGGATGGCCCACTGGCGGGGCTCCCGGTCGGGGGGCGCCAGGCCGCTGAACAGCAGCGCCCCGGAGGAGTCGCTCGCGTGCAGGGACCCGTGGCTGCCGCCGCCGACGTGCGCCTGGCGGCCCCAGTCGATGAACTCGAAGCCCTCGGCCGCCGACAGCAGGACCTCACCCGAGTTGGGGCAGGTCAGGGCCGACCAGGAGCGGGCCAGGGCGTCGGGATACGCGGGCGTCTCGAGCACCCCGTCGCGGAGGCGGCCCTCGAGGACCTCGAGGCTGCCATCGACGCTCCAGCGACGTCCGCGGGGGTCCTGTAGCTCTCCCTCGGGGACGAAGCGCAGCTCCCCCCGGGCGGGGCTGGCGAGAACCGCCTCCCGAGGCTGTTCGTGGGCGTCGCGCTCGAGCCACATCACCAGGTCCACCCCCTCGATGGCCAGCGCGCGGGTGACCACGGAGGCGCGCATCGCGTCGCGCTCGGGCTCGTGGAGGGCGTAGACCATCGCCGCCCGCTGGGACGGGCACACGGCGATCCGGGGGTCGGCAGACGAGCCGCGGCCGGACTGGCGGGCGGGGCCCAGGACACCCAGCTCCGAGAGCTCGTCCTGGAGCGCGATCTCGTCCGTGACGGGCGCCTGGGAGTGGTCTGCCATGACGATCATCGCGTGCTCGTCCAAAAACCGCTCTACCCCTCCACCGGCGTTCATCACCCGCGCCAGCTGGAGGTCGGCCTGGGCGATCGAGTGCAGCTGGCCCTCGGGCCCCCGCTTGTGCGAGTACCAGTCGTTGTCGGGTAGCGACAGCAACAGGAAGTCGAACAGGTCGTGCTCGACCATGTAGGCGGACACGCAGCCCGAGTGGCGGTCGCGGACGCCGGGCATCCCGAGGTTCGAGCGGCAGCCGGTGCGACGGGAGGCGAAGATGTCCGCGTAGAAGAGCTCCCGCGGCCCCAGCACCGGGTAGCGCGCGATCGCCGACGCCATGCGGGTGAGCGCCGAATCGCGCTGGGGATCGTGATGGTGGCGGCCCCGGTACATCAGGTAGGTGGTGCCGGCGGTGCGGATGTCGGCGTCGTCGAGCACCTCGAATACGGTCAGCGTCTCGCTGTTGAGATGGGCGCGGTTCATGTTGTAGACGGTGTCGGTGAGCTGGCGGGCGATGCCGAAGCGCTGGGCGGCGCGGAAGCTCGAGCCGTACTCGACGTAGCGTTGCTCCTGCCGGTGGAACCAGTTCATCGCCGGTATCAGGTGCTCGTCCTGTGCGGTGCCGGTGACGATCGAGGCCGCGCACACCGGCGTCACCGACGGGAACGCGGCCACGCAGTCGGGCACGTAGTGGCCGCGCTGGAGGATCCGCTCGAGCGTCGGCGCGGTCCCCGCCTCGATCGCCCGCTCGAGCATCGCCGGGGCCATCGCGTCGATCACGCACAGGACCAGCTTCGAGGGCCACCCGGCCCCGGCGGCGGCCATCAGCGGCGCAGGATGCGCAGACCGGCGTACTTCTCGGTGGCCCGTGAGCGGGTGCGCAGGAGCATCCACGCGAGCAGGGCCAGGAGCACGTAGCCGAGGGGGTGAAGCAGGGCCACGAGCGCCGCCGCCACCAGTGAGGCGGCGTCGAGGTAGACGCTCAGCGCCTCACGGGCGCCGCGGTCGCTCAGCCGCGAGCGGGCCCCGACGACGATCGGGGTCACCACCCGCTGGGCCAGGGCGGCCGCGGCGATGCCGCCGATCAGGCCCGGCCACCAGGCGTCGTGGTGGGCCGCCAGCGTGCCGGCGAACATCAGCCCCCCGGCGCCGAGGGCCAGCCCCGCGAGCGAGGCCGCCAGCGGGTCGGCCTGCCGGCCGGGTGTGCGGGGGTCGAGCAGCGGGGCCAACCCGAGCACGAGCTGGGCCACGTAGGCCAGCACGAGCGTGACGGCCACCACCAGCAGCCACCAGTCTTCTTCCAGGAACACGAACGGCCCGGGGTGGAAGGAGACCCCCAGGACGCCTGCGGAGGCGAGCGCTCCGGCGAGCAGCAACGGCAGGAAGGGGCGAAAGCCGCTCGCCGCGCCGAGGCCCGCGCCGAGCCCGATGTCGAAGAAGATCCCGTGCATGCAGGGGGGTGGTCTGAGACGATACGCGAATGGGCAAACCGAGCAGGACGGGCCCGGAGGGACGGGGCACCCGTGCCTCCGCTCACGAGCTGGCCCGCTACGAAGCGCTGTTCGCGAGCCGCACGAAGGGCATGAAGAGCTCGGCGATGCGGGAGATGATGGCGCTCACCGAGCGCCCCGACGTGATCTCGCTGGCGGGCGGGCTGCCCGACACGAGCACCTTCCCGCCGGAGCGGTTCGCCAAGCTGATGGCCACCGTGGCGGCCGAGGGAACGGCCAGGGCGCTGCAGTACGGGCCGACCGAAGGTATGAGGGTCACGGTCGATGCGATCGTCGAGGTGATGGCGGCCGAGGGCACGCACGTCGACCCCGAGAGCGTGATCGTGACCACCGGGGGCCAGCAGGTGATCGACCTGGTGTGCAAGACGCTGATCGACCCGGGCGACGTGATCGTGGCGGAGGCGCCCACCTACCCGGGGGCGGTCCCCACCTTCAGCGCCTACCAGGCCGACGTCGAGCAGATCGACGTGGACGAGGACGGGCTGCCGATCGACGAGCTCGAGCGGACGCTCGACCGGCTGGCGGCCGAGGGCCGGCGCCCGAAGTTCATCTACACGATCCCCAACTTCCAGAACCCGGCCGGCGTCACGATGTCGCTGCCCCGCCGGCGGCGGCTGGTGGAGGTGGCCCGCGAGCGGGAGCTGCTGGTGCTCGAGGACAACCCCTACGGGCTGCTCCGCTACGACGGCGAGGCGCTGCCGACGCTGTACTCGCTCGACGCCGAGTCGCTCGGACGGGCCGGGGGCACCGACCTCGTGATCTACCTCGGCACGTTCTCGAAGATCCTCTCGCCGGGCCTGAGGCTCGGGTGGGCGGTTGCGCCGAGGCCGGTGCTGGAGAAGCTCAACCTCGGCAAACAGGGAACCGACCTGTGCGCCTCGCCCGTCACGCAGATGTTCGTGGCGGCCTACTTCCGCGAGCGTGCCCGCGACGGGAGTCCCGCCTGGGAGGAGTACGTGGACTCCCTGAGGGAGCTGTACCGCCGCCGCCGGGACGTGATGCTCGAGTCGCTGGAGGAGCACTTCGGGGACGGCGCGGAGTGGACCTCCCCGCGGGGCGGACTGTTCGTGTGGGCCACCCTCGACGAACGGATCGACACCACCGACCTGCTGGCCCTCGCCCGCAAGAGCGACGGGGTGGCGTTCGTCCCGGGCCGGGCGGCCTACATGGACGGCCGCCGGGGCTCGTCCTCGATGCGCCTGAACTTCGCCGGCGTGCGCGACCAGGACATCCGCGAGGGGATCAGGAGGATCGGCCGGGGCGTGCGCGACCAGCTCGGTCTGCTCGGCAGCCTCACGGGTTCCCCGGCGGCCACCCGGCCCGCGCCCGACCGCGAGCAGGGCGGGCAGCGCTCGAAGCCCGGCGAGCCGGGGGAGCCGCTCGCGGACGTCGTCAAGCTTCCCCGCCGGCAGGACCCGCCCGGCGCCCGCCGCAGCGGCGACCGATGAGCGCCACGGAGGCGGGCGTTCGCCCGACGAGCGCCCGCGGGCGACTCGGCGTCCGATGAGCGACCGGCGGCGGGTGGCGGTCCTCAAGGGGGGCCGCTCGCTCGAGCGCAGCGTGTCGCTGCGATCCGGGGCCCAGGTCCAGGACGCCCTGGCCGAGCTCGGTCACGAGGTGATCGCGATCGACGTGGGGGAAACGTTCGTGACGGACCTGATCGGGTCGGGGGCGGAGGTGGCGTTCGTGGCGCTGCACGGGCGTGAAGGGGAGGACGGGACCGTCCAGGGCCTGCTGGAGGGGCTGTCGATCCCCTACACGGGCTCGGGACAGGCGGCCTGCATGAAGGCCACCGACAAGCTGCTCGCGAAGCTGCTGATGCGGGAGGCCGGCATCCCCACCCCGGCCTTCCACGCGCTGCGCGAGGAGTCGATCAAGGAGCTCGGCGCGGCGGCGGCGCTGGAGCGGATCCAGCAGGACATCGGCCTGCCGCTGGTTGTCAAGCCCGCCCGGGGCGGCTCCGCGCTGGGGGTCAAGTTCGCCCGTGACGCCGAGGAGCTGCCGAAAGCGATGGTGGGTGCGTTCTCCTACGACCGCACGATCCTGCTCGAGCGTTACGTGCGGGGGCGGGACCTGGCCGTGTCGGTGCTCGGGGGCCTCGGCGCGGAAGACGGAGGCGGCGGCCGCGCGGGCGACGGCTCCAGACCGCTGGCGCTGCCGGTGGTCGAGGCGGTGCCGCGGGAGGAGGAGTTCTACGACTACGAGTCCCGCTACGAGATCGGGATGACGACCTTCGTGTGCCCGGCGGAGCTGCCCCCGGAGACCACCGAGCGGGCCCAGGAGCTGGCCCTGAGGGTGTACGAGCTGCTCGGCTGTCACGGCCTGGCCAGGGTCGACCTGATGCTCGAGGGCGGCACCGACGAGCTGTGGGTGTTGGAGACCAACGTGATCCCGGGGATGACCGAGACGAGCCTGCTCCCACAGGCCGCCGACGCCGCCGGCATCGGCTTTGACGAACTGGTGGAGCGGATCCTCGCGAGCGCCTGGAGCCGGTAGGGGCGCCCGCCCACCCGGCAGCCGGCGCCTCAGCTGTCGCCGGCGGCGAAGTCCTCAGGGGAGACGCGGTCGAGGAACTCCTTGAACTTCTCGACCACGTCCTCGGAGTCCTCGACGTCGTGCTCGAACTCGATGGCGGACTCCGAGATGACCTCCTCGGCCGCGTAGATCGGTGCCCCGGCGCGGACCGCCAGGGCGATCGCGTCGCTGGGGCGCGAGTCGATCTCCAGCTCGCGGCCTCCTACCGACAGCGTGATCGAGGCGAAGAAGGTGTTCTCCCGCAGCTCGGTGACGGACACCTGGGTGCACCTCACGTCGAGCTCGCCGAGGATGTCGCACAGCAGGTCGTGGGTCATCGGGCGGGGGGTACCCGCCCCCTGGAGCTTCATCAGGATCGAGGCCGCCTCCGGATGGCCGATCCAGATCGGCAGGAACTTGTTGCCGTCGACGGTCTTCAGAAGCACGATCGGCTGCTTGCCAACCATGTCGAAGCTGACGCCGTAGATGACCATCTCCTGCACGAGGATCCTCCGGGAGGGTGAAGTCAGAGTATAGGTGTCAAGGCACGGGGCTCGAACGGCCTCGGGGGCCCGCCGGGCGGCCCGTCGGGGGCCCTAGCGGGGGCTCTCCCGCCGGAAGCTCCAGAGCTTGTTGCCGAGGAAGTTGACCGGCATCGAGCACCCGACCGCGAGCGCCTGGGCGGCCACCTTGTCGACCCCGGCCGCCTCCACGAAGACGGTCAGCAGCAGCAGGCTGAGGACCTCGGCGAGGAGGCTTACGACCAGGAAGCGGACGGCCTGGGCGTGGGCTCGCCCGTCGGCCGCCTCGAAGGTCCAGTGACGGTTCAGGACGAAGTTGTTGAGCACCGCCACCAGCCACGCCACCACGTTGGCGGCGTGGTAGTCGATCCCGAGGCCGTGCACGCAGACCGCGTACACCGCCAGGTTGACGACGAAGCCGACGCCCCCGACAAGCCCGAACCTGACCAGCTGGAGCCAGTTTTCCGGTCTGCGCATGCCGTGCAGCACGCGCAGGTGGGGACGGATTTCGACGGCGGTGGCGTCCTCGCGCATTGGAGCAGGGTAGCGGCACCTTCGGGCGGGGCCTCTCGCTAGCCTAGCCGAATGAGCTTCACCCGGAGGGCGAGGGCGGCCTGGCTGCTGTGGCCGGCCACCGCCGCGCTGTGCCTCGTCCTCGCGGCCTGCGGACAGACGGCGACGAAGACCACCGGCGACCCCTCCGCCACCGATACCGGAACGGCCTCCACACACGACCCGGGAGGTGGGACCGCGTCCACGTCGAGAGGCGACCCCGGGGACTCCGCGACCCGGTCCGAGGCGGTCGGAAACGGCTCGGGAGGGACCCGTAAGGAGGTCGCCGACCCCGACGAAGCAGACAGCTACCCGGCCCCCACGAACGTTCGCCACGCATCGGCGGCTTCGCCGGCGCGGGCCAGCGAAGCGGCACGGGCCGCCGGCTCCCTCAGCGACGCCGAAATCCGCCAGGACCTGCACGAAACCGAAGCGGCCGAAACAAGGGCCCACAAGCAACAGCAGAGCCCCGTGCTGACCCCGGTCGCCGGGGGCCAGTCGATCGGCGGGGACGGCAAGATCCCGATTCCCACGAACGTGCCGGAAGTGATCCAGAAGGTGATCGCGGGAGCGAACGAGATCGCCGACTTCCCGTACGTGTTCGGAGGGGGACACGGGTCGTTCATCGACCACGCCTACGACTGCTCGGGATCCGTCAGCTACGCCCTCGCCGCCGGCGGCCTGCTCAGCTCGCCCGAGGTGTCGGGCGAACTCGAGCACTGGGGGGCGCCGGGGCCCGGTCGCTACATCACCGTGTACGCCAACGCCGGGCACGCCTACATGTACGTGGACGGGATCCTCTACGACACCGCGGGCAGGAGCGGCGTGTACGCGTCGAGGTGGCTGGTGGGCTCGACCGACAACAGCGGCTTCGTGGCGCGGCACCCGCCGGGCTACTAACCCCGGCCGGTACCGCCAGGCGTGACCGCGGGCGCTCTATCGCTACTGCTTCCGTTGGCGCTCGGGGGAGAATCCTCGGGAGCGACGGAAACCACCTTCGCGGGCGTCCTCACGATCATCTCGATCGTCGTCGTCGTGGTCGTCCTCGGAGCCGTCTGGTACTTCTTCTTCCGCGGCGGCTCGCGCTAGCCACGGCACCTCGCCCGTACTCCCGGCCGGGGGCCGGTTCTCGGGGGCGGTACTCCGGCGGCGCGGTCCGGCGGCCTACCGCTTGAGCGAGAAGGCGCTCGTCACGACGGCCGTCGCGGGGTTGTCCACGGCGGCGTTGCGGACGATCAGACGCAGGCTGAGGGTGACCTTCTTGACGTGGCGCAGAGCCGCGGCGGCGTTTTTGGTGAACGTGATGTGGGTCGTACTGCCACCGCCCTTGAGGGTCACCACGAGGCCCGTGCCGATGACGACCTCCGGTTCGGACCCGGCGGGCAGGTCTGTGGCGAGGCTGCCGTGGATCTTCAGCTTCTTCGCCGTCTTCTGGCCGAGGAGCACCTCGACGTGGCCGGCCACCTGCTCGTTGACCTGGTAGTGGACGGCGAGGCCCTTGCTGAGCACCGACTTCAACGACTGGGAGAGGACGTAGGCGGAGGCCACCGGCACGGGTACGGACGCCCCGGAGGCCGTGGTTCCGCCGCTGCTGACGACGCTCGGTGAGGTAACGGCTGGGGTGGGGGTGCTCGGAGGGGCCGGTGGCGGGGGCTGCGACACTTCGGGCGTGGCAGGGGGACCGTCGACGGTGACTTCGTGCGAGACGCTGGCGGTGTTCCCGCCGACGTCCGTGACCGTGAGCGTGACCGTGTACGTGCCGCCGTACTTATATGAGTGGTAGACGCTTTCGGCGCATTCGGTCAGCCACGGCGCTTCACATTTCGGGGACCCGGGGGCGTATCCCGTCACTTCCGGTGAGCCGTCTCCGAAGTTCCACGTCATCTTCGCGAAGGTGTGTTCGGGCGCACCCGATTTCGAGTACCGTTCCCCGGCGTTCAGCGTGATGATCGACTCGGCGCCGTCGAAGCTCACGGTTTCGTTGACGTTGACCGGGCTGACGCCGTTGAATTCCGGTTGCAGTCGGATACCGGGCATGCAGAACACCGCCGGGAAGTTGAGTCGCACGGCCGCGAGGTTGAAGGACTCGCCCAGGTAGTAGAACTTGCTGCCGATCGCGTTGTTGGACAGGGTACCCGCGCCGGTTTCTTCGTTCTCCCTCACGCTCCCGCCGAGGGTCGGTGCGAACCAGTTTCGGCACTCGTCGGTGACCTCGTTCCCGTCTGAGTCCTGCCACGAGTGCAGCAACGGGTCGGTGACGATGTCCTGCTGCTCGACGGCGACCTGGTTGATGATCAGGTCCGCGAGGCCCGTGTCGCAGTAGCCGTCCGCCGTGGGACATTCCTTTTGATTGGGCTCCTCGATGTGGGGTTCTGCCTCGTATTCCTCGATCGTGGGTTTGCTGGCGGGGTTGAAGCCGCCGTCCTGGCATTCGGGAGCCTCGGTTCGGTCTACTTCAGCCAGCTGGCCGTCGGCCACGCCGCCCGCGGTCCAGGGGATCACGCCGTACAGGACCGTGCTTGCGTCACCACTTTCGAGGCCGCCGGGGTTGATATCGCCGTGGTAGCTGCAGAAGCTGTTGTCGTAGCTTTCGGTTTTTTTGGCGCCTTTGCCGTAGCTCGAGCAGTGCCCCGTTTCGGTCCCGCCGTCGAGGCACACAGCCACGCCCGGAGGGGTCAGGACGTAGTAGACCGTGTTCATGCCCTTCGGCAGTTTGTTTTCTTCGATGTACGACGTCAGCTGAGCTTTGACCTGAGCGTCGGTGAGGCAGGTGATGGCTTCGGTTTTGAAGTAGGGGTAGCTCGTGAGGGGATCCGGATCGACGCAGCCGGCGGTCGGATAAGGGGCGGTGTCGGTGGCCGAGCCGCGGTAGGTGATGCGGTTGTATGCCGGTTCGTTGGAGCGGTCGCTGTACTGCTCGTCCATCGCGAATACGTCGGAGTAGGTGTTCTGTTCGCGGTTGACGTTCTCCATGAAGCCGTCGATCAGTTCTTTCCAGTCGTCGTGGTAGTGGTAGGTGGGGTCCCAGTAGATCAGGAACACGTTGCTTCCGTGCAGCACCGGATTCCCGAGCGGGTTTTCGAACGTTTCCGGCAGCATGTCGTACGTCGATCCTTCGTTTTCTTCACGGAGGAACGGGCCGGCCTGAATGGTGCCGAGCACGCGCGGCTGCAGGCCGACGCTGGTGCTCCCCACTTTCTCCACGATCGCGCTCGCGGGAGCAGCGGACCAGATCGAGACCAGGCACATGAGTGCGGCTGCAGCAGACGCGATGAGCAGCCTTGTGGCGTTTCGGGAGGCGGTGGGCCGGGAGAGGGGAAGGCGCGCAAAAGTGTTCACGAGCGGCTCATCGGCATCGCGGACCGGTTCCCTTAGCCCCAACGCGCACCTCGCACGGCCCCCGTTGGAACCGCCTCCGCGGCCGGCTGCGGTGCGATCGGACCCCGAAACCGGGCGATCCGCAATTCAAACTCCGACATCCGTCCAGCCGGCCGCCGGGAGCGTGGCGTAGCTGCCCCGCGCACCGATTCCTCTCGGGAGCGCGACCGCTCACGCGCCCACCGTACGAGATAGCCGTGTCCACGCCCCCCATAGCCCGCCAGCCCCTCCGCTCCCGGATCCGCTCCGCACTCTCACCCCGTCAGTGGCTCAGACGCCTGAGCGCGCTGCGGGGGAGCCACCCGAGCTTCTGGGTGGCATTGACGGTTGTGCTGGTGCTCGGAGGGACGCTGGCGTCGGTCCTCGGGGCGATGGCGGTGGCCGGCTCGGAAGCCCAGAAAGCGAAGCTCGCGTCGAGTGTCGCCTCGAACGAGATCGCCTCCACGCTCAGGCTGGCGATCCAGCACGAGGAAGACCTGATCGTCTCCGCCAGCGCGTACATCACCGCCAACCCCTTCGCCACGCCGGCGGACTTCGACCGCTGGGCGAACTCGGTGCAGGCGATGCGCCGCTACCAGGAGCTCGAGAACATCGGCCTCGTGAAGATGGTGCCGGAGTCACAGCTCGGCAGCTTCGAGCACTACCTCGCCGCCCATCCGGTCCGTCCCCTGGGCCCGCAGTCGGTGGCCCCCGAACAGGGCTTCCAGGTGCTGCCGCCGGGGAAGCGTCCCTACTACTGCTTCGCGGTCGCGGGCCTGGCCAGGAACACCGCCTCCTATATCCCCGCGGGCGCGGACTACTGCGCTCTCGCTCCCGCCTTGATCCGGGGCAGGGATCAGGGCGAACCCAGCTACGCGCCCTTCATCGACGGGCCGTCGACGACCCTCGGGGTCTCGGTGCCGGTGTACCGCGGCGGCACCGTTCCCAAGACCGTGGCCCAGCGTCGGGCGACCTTCGTGGGCTGGATCGGCGAGCTGCTGCTGCCCGGCGTGGTGCTCGCGCGGGGGCTGGAAGGCCACCCGCACGTGGGGATCCGCTTCCGCTACCACTCCGGCCAGTCCAACGTCGCCTTCACAGCGGGCACGGCTCCTACGGGGGCCCGGGTCACGACGATCAACCTGCACAACGGCTGGACCGTGCAGACGCTGACGGCCGCCCCCAACGCGGGCATCTTCTCGAACGAGCACGCGCTGACCCTGTTGATCGGAGGAACGCTCCTGAGCCTCGTGTTCGGGATGCTGTTGATCCTGCTCGGGACCGGCCGCCGGAGGGCGCTGGTGATGGTGATGGAGAAGACCCGGGAGCTCTCCCACCAGGCTCTCCATGACTCGCTCACCGGTCTGCCCAATCGGGCGCTGGTGCTCGACCGGGCCGAGCAGCTGCTGGCCCGTTCGGCCCGTAACCCGGGCACCTACGCGGGAGCCCTGTTCATCGACATCGACGGCTTCAAGCACGTCAACGACAACCTCGGCCACGCCGCCGGTGACCAGCTGCTGAAGGTCGTCGGGGAACGCCTGCGTACTGCCGTGCGGGAGGACGACACGGTCGGGCGCCTCGGGGGGGACGAGTTCGTCGTGCTGGCCTGCTGCAGCGAGGGGGAGGAAACTCTCAACCTGCTCGCCGACCGGCTCACCGAGCTGCTGCGGGAGCCGGTGCAGCTCAAGGACGGGCGCAAGCTGTTCTCGGTCACGGCCAGCATCGGCGTGGCGATCGGGCGTTACGAGAGCCCCGACGCGCTGCTGCGGGACGCCGACCTGGCGCTGTACTCGGCCAAGGCCGCGGGCAAGGACCGCTACGAGCTGTTCAACGCGAGCATGTACGCGGGCGCGAGGGACAGGCTCGAGCTCGAGACCGACCTCGGCCAGGCGCTGGAGGAGGGCCAGCTGTTCCTCGTCTACCAACCCATCGTCCACCTCGCCACGCGCCGCGTGGACGGCGTCGAGGCGCTGCTGCGCTGGAGGCACCCGGAGCGGGGGATCGTGATGCCCGACGAGTTCATTCCGCTCGCTGAGGACACGGGTCTGATCGCGCCGATCGGCCGTTGGGTGCTCGAGCGCGCCTGCCTCCAGGCCGCCGAGTGGCGCGCCGAAGGCAATCCTGTGGACATCTCCGTGAACGTCTCGGCCCAGCAGCTGGGACGGCGGGGACTGACCGAGGACGTCCACCACGCCCTCTCGGTCTCTCGTCTCCCGGCCTCGCTGCTCACGCTCGAGGTGACCGAGACGACTCTCACCGCCGACGTGGACGCCGCCGGAGAGCACCTGCAGCTGCTGAGGGAACTGGGGGTGCGCGTGGCGATCGACGACTTCGGTACGGGTTACGCGTCGCTCTCGCAGCTGCAACGGATGCCCGTGGACGTGCTCAAGATCGACCGCCTGTTCGTGTCCGCCCTCGGCAGCGACGCCCGCGCTCAGGACCTGCTGGAAGCGATCGTCGGGGTCGGACGAGCGCTCTCGCTGTCGGTGGTCGCCGAGGGCGTGGAGGACATGTCCCAGCTCGACGCACTGGCGGCGATGGGCTGCCAGAGCGCCCAGGGCTACCTACTCGGCAGGCCGGGCGAGGCCCAGCTGGTCACGGCCCAGCTGCTGCGGGAGTCAAGCGTCTCCACGATCGAGGTTCCCACGGTCTAGCCTCGCCGCCCGGCGTAGCGTTCCCAATGCTCATGCCGACCTCCACGGGTGCCGATGGGACAATCATGATCCGCCGCCTCAGCTTCACCGCAATCGTCCTCGCCCTCGGCCTTGCCGGGTGCGGCTCCTCGAGCCACAGCTCCTCCGCCACCGGGGCCTCCGCCGGCAGTCATGCGGCGAACGCCACCCAGGTGGCACTCGAGCCCGCCCAGCGGGCGGCCCTCACCTTCACGAAGGACGCCGGAGAGGCCTTCACGACCTTCGACCGGTCGATCTACGCGCCCTACCAGCAGGGAGCCTTCAACCCCGCCAAGCCCAACCGGGCGGTGCTCGCGAGCGCCGGCCAGACCGCGCTGGTGGTGGCCAAGGAGATCCACGAGGCCGCCCTGGCGAGCGCCGAAAGCCCCCAGCTCGCGGCGCTCAAGGCACCGATGGCGAGCCTCGACGAGGGCTTTCAGGCCGCCCTCGTGAAGCTCAAGCAGGGCCACTTCGACTTCGGCGAAATCCAGGCCGCGGCCGTCGCGATCGCGTCCATCCGGGGCGCAGCGGCGAGCGCCGGGCTCTCGATCCCGGGCTAGCCGCTCAGGCCGTCGTCGGCTGGTCTTCGCCGGCGCGAGAGTCGATCAGCCGCGCCAGGGACTGACCCTGCTCGTCTCGCTCCAGGCGGGCGTCGCTGAGGGGGCCGAGGATCCCACGCAGGACTGAAAGGATCGTCCACCGGCGGGGCCTGATGATGCGGGGCTGGCGGCGTTCGATCCCGCGCACGATCGCCTCCCCTGCCGCGGCTGGCTGGAGGCGCTTTCGAAGCGGCTTCGGGAGCGAATTCAGCATCGTGTCGGCGAGCTCGTCGGCGTCGAGCACCCGGTGGACCATCTCGGTGTCGATGAAGCCGAAGTAGGCCACCGAGGCGCTGGCACCGTGCTGGACCAGCTCGACGCGGAGCGCTCTTCCGAACTGCTCCACCGCCGCCTTGCTCATGGCATAGGGAATCGCGCCCACGCCGTTGGTGAAGGCGTAGATCGAGGACACGACCACAATGTGGCCCCGCCGCTCGACGATCTGTGGAAGGGCGGCCTCGACGGTGCGGCAGACGCCGAACAGGTCGACGTCGATCACCCGCTGGAAGGTCTCCGTGGGCATCGCCCGGAAGGTCGCCACGCGGGAGGCGACGCCGGCGTTGGCGACCACCACGTCGAGCCCACCGAAGCGCTCGACCGTCTCCGCCACCGCCCGCTGGACCGCGCCCCGGTCGGTGACGTCGGCGGCCACGCCGATCGCGCGGGTGTCGTGGAGCTGTGAGGCCGCCCGCGTGGTGGCCTCCGGGTCAAGGTCGGCGATCGCCACCGAGGCGCCCCGGGCGATCAGGGCCCGAGCGGTCGCGAAGCCGATCCCGCGGGCGCCCCCCGTTACGAGGGCGACCTTGCCGGAGAGCTCGTACGTCGCCATCTCGCAGCGGACTCTGTCAGATCTGTGGCTTGCGCGCCCAGGCGACGGTCGTGGCTAAAGAAAAGGGGAGCGGGCCTGCGGTGGCTCGCTCCCCTTTTCCTCTCCCTGGGCGCTGGACGCCCCGGGGTGAGTCGCTATTCAGATCGCCTCATTCTGTGATTTTGAGGAATTCTTCGTGGAAGCCGATCCACGATTCATGGCCGGTGGTGGCGTCAAAGACCATGTTGCCCTTGTATTTGCCGCCTTCGGTCTTGAATTCGCCGCTCACACAGAGCTGCTTTTCGCCTTCGAATTCGAAACCGTCCGTTTCGCCCGATTCATGGGTGTGGGTCTTGATTTTCGCTTCGACCTCACGCGTCGTTCCGTCCCCCTTCGTGGCGTAGGTCACCGGACCCTTCTTGCCTTCTTCAACCTCTTCCGCGCCGACCGTCTGGGGCCCCATCACGATCTTGCACTGCGGTTCCCATTCCAGCTTGACTTCGTTGAGGATCGAGAGCGTGCCATTGGAGTGGAATTCGTATTCGACGTCCGACATAGTCACGGCAACGACGGTCTTCTTCTTCCCTTTGATGCCGCAGCCTTCGTACTTCACCTTCTCGGTGAAGCTCGTCGCCTTGCCTTCGGTGGGCTTGATTTCGCCTCTTGTGCCCGAAACCCCTCCGCACTTGACTTTGACTGTGCCGTGTTCTTCGAACGGGATGAGGATTTCCTGCTGGCCGCCCGTGACCGCGAGTTTGGTTTCGCCACTGGCTTCGAAGTAGCTGACATTTTCCTTCTTCGCCAGCGCCGGCGCTGCCATCACAGCGAACATGAACGTGGCGGTCAGCGCGCAGATCGCGACTCTCCCTCTACTCATAGTCCTCGCAACCCTCTCTTTCGCCGTTGTTTCGCCGGGCGCCCCACGGCACCTCGACCTCATCCCTTGGCGCTCTCGAGGAGCTTCCCCCGCTGCTACTCGAGCGTCCTAGAGCGATTAAGCGGGACCATACCACTCCAAGAGCCACCGTGGGGCGGCCTACGGCCCCTTCGGAGCACGCTCCTGGTCGGGCCGGACGAGGGTCTCTAGACGGCCGGTGGGGGCGCTCGGAGAACCCGCTCGCCGACCTCGTAGCCGGCGGACCGGAGCCGCTCCAGGAGCAGCCGCGTGTGGTCGGGGCCACGGGTTTCGAGGGTCAGCTCCACGCCGGTCTCGCGGACGTGGAGGGGTATCGCCTCGCGGACGTGCTCGAGGGCGAGCAGGTTGGCCGCCGCGTCGGCCACGAGCGCCAGCAGCTCGGCCAGCGCTCCGGGCCGGTCCGCGACGCGCGTGAACAGCCGCACCCGCCGGCCCTCCTCGGTTTCACGGCGGCGAAGGACGGCGGCGAGCAGGCCGCTGTCGAGGTTCCCTCCGGAGACGATCGTGACCGTGAGACCGTCCACCGGCTCCAGGCGGCCGCTGAGCAGAGCCGCCAGGGCCACCGCACCGGCGCCCTCGGAGACCAGCTTGGCGCGCTCGGCCAGCATCACCATCGCGGTCGCGATCTCGTCCTCCTCGACGGTCACGATCGCGTCGAGGAGCTCTCTCAACAGCGGCAGCGTGATCGCGCCGGGGCGCTTGATCGCGATCCCGTCCGCGATCGTAGCTCCGCCGGCGGTGGGCTCGTGGGTGAGGGAATCGCCGGCGAGCAGGCCGACATACGGGGCACAGGCGCCAGCCTGCACACCCACCAGCTCGACCTGAGCCCCCGCGCGGCGGAGGGCCACGCCGATCCCGCTGGCCAGCCCGCCCCCGCCGACGGGAACAACGATGCGGGCGAGGTCGGGGACGTCCTGCAACAGCTCCAGGGCGACCGTGGCCTGGCCGGCGATCACGTCGAGGTCGTCGAAGGGATGGACGAACGCGGGTCCGTCCGGGTCCTCCTCCGGAGCCCGCTCCCGAGCCAGGGCGAGTGCCTCCTCGACCGACTCTCCGGCCAGCGTCACGCGGGCGCCCAGGCGCTCGACGGCCGCGACCTTCGACACCGGCGCCTGGCGGGGCATGAAGACCTCGCACGAGATCCCGTGCAGGAGCGCCGCCTCGGCCACCGCCCGGCCGTGGTTCCCCGCGCTGGCCGTCACCAGACCGGCCTCGGCACGGGGGCCAAGCGCCGCGACCTTCGACAGCGCCCCACGGAGCTTGAAGGACCCCGTCCGCTGGAGGCACTCGCACTTCAGCGCCAGCGGCCCCCCGTCACCGGGAGCGAGCTCCTCGCATGGAATCGTGGGCGTGTGCAGCGCGTGGAGGGCGACGGCGGCCCTCGCGCGGTCGAGGTCGATCGCGGCGATCAGCCGCTGGGCGTTCTCGGTCACCGTGATTCCACGGTATCGCTGGGAAGCGGCCCGCCTTGCCAGCGGACTCGATCCGGCCTCACCGCGCTCGGACCGCCGAGCTGTTCCCGTTCCTGGCCACCAGGCGCCCGGACGCCTACGGTTCCCTGACCGATCCGGCGAACGGCCCGGGGCCCAGGCCCTGAACGACGGACACCCCCGGCCTCTCGGGCGCGGGGGTGTCCGGTCTCGCTCGGTGCTCGGGTCGCGGCGAGCCCTCGCCAGGCTCGCCGCGATACCTGAGCGTTGTCTCCTCCCTCAGCCGGTGAACTTCGGAGCAACCGCCGGCCCGTGCGGCTTGACGAACACAGCCGCGCGCGCCACAGGCGGGCAGGCCGAGTCGGTCATCACGGTGCGCACAGTCAGGTGATGCGCTCCGTAGCCGAGCTTGCTGGGGTCGATCCGCACCGAGAACTGGCCGTCCTTCGCCTGCGAGGACTTCAGCGTCTTGATCTTCTTCCCGTCCACCAGGAAGGTGATCTGCTTGATCCCCAGCGAGCTGACGTAGACCGTGAAGGGTCCGCGCTTGGAGCCGGTGGCGCCGTGCAGCACGATCGCCGACTCGTTGATGGCGCACTGCGCTTTGACCGCCTGCGCAGCGACCTGGACGACTACTTTGTTCGAGGTCTGCGGTTTTTCGTTTCCGACCACGGTCGCTTCGTTCGCGTACGGCCCCACGCTCGTGAGCGTGTGTTCGCACGTGAAGGTCGCCGAGCCGTGCACACCGATTTCGCTCGCCCCGCCTGCCAGTCCGGTGCAGTTGGGGTCGACGGTGCTGTTGATCTTCAGCGGGACGTTGCCGGTGTTGGTGACGATGATCTCGTAGTGGACCGTTTCGCCGACCTTCCCGGCCAGTTCCGCCGTCGTGAATTCGCCCGTGAGCTTCTGCTTCTTTTCGACCGTGAAGCTGGATTCGGCCGGCACGTTGACCACCACCTGGTTGGAGGTGTGGGTGATCCCCGAGCCGCTCGGAGGCGTACCCGTGATCGTGCCTTCGTTGGTCCAGCTTCCCACGCTCGCGAGCGCGTGTTCACACGTGAACGTCGTCTTGGTACCGACAGCCAGGCTGCCTGCACCGCCGGCGATGTTCGTGCAGTTCGCATCGGTGAGCCCGGAGAGGCTCAGCGAGACGTTGCCCGTGTTCGTCACGACGATCTCGTAATCCACGGTCTGGCCGATCTTGCCGGTCAGGGGAGCCTGCGTGTAGCCGGCGCCCGTACCCTGGATTTCCTGGAACTTTTCGATCGCGAAGGCCGGGCTGGCCGGAACTTCGACGACCACTTCGTTGGATGGCTTTTCTTTGTTGTTGCCTTCGATGCTGGCGACGTTCGAGTATTCGCCGGTCGTGGTCAGGGTGTGTTCGCACGTGAAGGTCTCCGATTCGGAGGCTTTCAGGGTCGTTTCCCCGGCTGGGGCGACGTTCGTGCACTTGGCGTCCTTCAGGGCGCCGAACCGCACGGTCGTGTTCCCGGTGTTCTTGACCACGATCTCGTACTGGACCACCTGCCCGATTTCCCCGTGCAGCCATTCCTTGGTGAAGGAGCCGGAGATGCGCTGGAGCTTTTCGATCGAGAAGTTGGGTTCTTCGACTTCGACGACGACTTTGTTGGACGGCTTTTCTTTACCGCCCCCTTCGATCGTCGCGACGTTCGTGTATTCGGGCTTGTCGGCCGACACCAGCGTGTGTTCGCAGGTGAAGCTCTCTTTCCCGCCTACGGCCAGTTCCGTAGCACCCGCCGGTTCAATGTGGGTGCATTTCGCATCGGCCAGAGGACCGAACTTCAGCGTCGTGTTGCCGGTGTTGTCGACCGTGATCTGATAGTCCACGGTCTGACCGACTTCCGCCGACAGCTTGGCCGTCGTGTAGGCACCCGTGTTGCCGATGCGCTGTTCCTTGTGGATCACGAATTCCGGCGTTTCGGGTTCGATCACGACTTCGACCTTGTTGGATTCCTTGAACTTGCACGACGTGCCCGGGGTCTTCCCGTAGCCGTGGCCGCACATGGTGCCTTCTTTTTCGGCCTGCTTGGAGCAACCTTCGATCGAGGCCACGTTCACGTAGGGCGATTCGTCGCCTTTCGCGAGCGTGTGTTCGCAGGTGAAGGTCTCTTTGCCGCCCGCAGCCAGTTCGGTTTCGCCCGAGGGCTCGATGTGGGTGCAGTGGGCGTCGGTCAGGGGCATGAAGTGCAGCGGCACGTTGCCCGTGTTTTCGACCGTGATCTGGTAGTCAACGACCTGGCCCAGTTTGCCCGTCAGTTTTTCTGTCGTGTACGAGCCCGAGGTGCCGATCCGCTGTTCCTTGTGGATCACGATTTCCGGCGTTTCCGGTTCGATCACGACTTCGACCTTGTTGGATTCCTTGAACTTGCACGACGTGCCCGGCGTCTTCCCGTAGCCGTGGCCGCACATGGTGCCTTCTTTTTCGGCCTGCTTGGAGCAACCTTCGATCGAGGCCACGTTCACGTAGGGCGATTCGTCGCCTTTCGCGAGCGTGTGTTCGCAGGTGAAGGTCTCTTTGCCGCCCGCAGCCAGTTCGGTTTCGCCCGAGGGCTCGATGTGGGTGCAGTGGGCGTCGGTCAGGGGCATGAAGTGCAGCGGCACGTTGCCCGTATTTTCGACCGTGATCTGGTAGTCAACGACCTGGCCCAGTTTGCCCGTCAGTTTGTCCGTCGTGTACGAGCCCGAGGTGCCGATCCGCTGTTCCTTGTGGATCACGATTTCCGGCGTTTCCGGTTCGATCACGACTTCGACCTTGTTGGATTCCTTGAACTTGCACGACGTGCCCGGCGTCTTCCCGTAGCCGTGGCCGCACATGGTGCCTTCTTTTTCGGCCTGCTTGGAGCAACCTTCGATCGAGGCCACGTTCACGTAGGGCGATTCGTCGCCTTTCGCGAGCGTGTGTTCGCAGGTGAAGGTCTCTTTGCCGCCCGCAGCCAGTTCGGTTTCGCCCGAGGGCTCGATGTGGGTGCAGTGGGCGTCGGTCAGGGGCATGAAGTGCAGCGGCACGTTGCCCGTATTTTCGACCGTGATCTGGTAGTCAACGACCTGGCCCAGTTTGCCCGTCAGTTTGTCCGTCGTGTACGAGCCCGAGGTGCCGATCCGCTGTTCCTTGTGGATCACGATTTCCGGCGTTTCCGGTTCGATCACGACTTCGACGGTGTTCGATTCCTTGTACTTGCAGGGCGTGCCCGGCGTTTTTCCATACCCGTGCCCGCATGAGTAGCCGTAGCTTTCGGCCGCCTTCGGGCAGCCTTCGATCCCCGCGACGTTGGTGTAGGACGTTCCGTCGCCCTTGGCCAGCGTGTGTTCGCAGGTGAAGGTCTCTTTCGCCCCCGGCGCCAGTTCCGTCTGGCTCGACGGCTGGAGGTTCGAGCATTTCGGGTCCGACAGGGACGTGAAGTGCAGCGTCTCGTTGCCGGTGTTTTCGACCGTGATCTTGTAATCCACGACCTGTCCCACTTTGCCCGTCAGCTTCGACGTGGTATATGCCCCGGTCGTGCCGATTCGCTGTTCCTTGTGGATCACGAATTCGTTGATTTCCGGGGAGCTCCAGTTCGGTGCCTCCGCGGCGCCGGCGAGAGCCGGTGATGCTCCGAGGGCGGCAAAGGCGACGATCACTACCGCCGCGATCTGCAACTTCCAGCGATGCAGGAACGAGTGTCCAGCTCGCGCGTCTTCCTTGACCATGATCCGCTCGATCTCCTTGATAAGAAACGCACGTGCTGTGCGTTGTTAGGGGGAAACGTGCTGCTGGACGAACGTACCAGAGGGTTACTGCACGCGCAAAGGGGGAACCCGCCAACCCTCTCCAAGCCCGCACATGGGTGTGCAGGGGTTACTGGCCGGAAGTGCTACGGCAAAGGATCTTGCACAAACTGGACGCAACCTGTTAATTCGTACGTGCGTCCAGGCGGCTGGCTGTCACTCAATGGTGACGGGAGTGCCCACCGGCATCAGGCGTGCAAGACGCAGGATGTCCGCGTTGCGCATGCGGACGCAGCCGTGTGAAGGGTGCCCTGGGATCAGGTTCGGCTGGTTGGTCCCGTGGATGCCAACGACGCCGCCCCCGGGCCAGTCGGTGAGGGTCGCCGACTTGGCGCTCGTGCCGAAGGCGAGCGGGCCGTAGGGGCCCTTGGCCGCCAGGTCCGTGAGACGGTCGATCACGTAGAAGTTCCCGTGGGGGGTCGGCGTGCCGCGGGCACCGATGCCGATGCGAGCCGTGAAGATCGTGTGCCCGGATTCGACCAGGCGGGCCTGCAGATGGGCGGTTTCGACGATCAGCCACGTGCGGACGGTGTGCAGCTGGCTGATGTCCGAGGCCGGCACCCAGCCGGTCCGGTAGTTCGGCAGGATCGGCATGTGGATCTCGAGCCAGCGCTGGTTTCCCGGCCCGGTGGCCATCGCGATCGCCTCGACCACCATGCTGGTCCCGTCGGCGGTCTTGGTCGACAGGCGCAGCACCTGGTGGGAGGAGTTGCTCGGTGCCGAGCGGACGTTTACGGGCCCTTCGACGAAGCCGTAGTAGGTGAGCACGCCGGGGTGGTAGAGGGACAGGCGTTCCCCCGCAGCGGCCCCCGCCCCGCCGAGGAGGCCGAGCACCAGGCCGCAGGTCGCGAGCGCTGCCACCAGCACGGGGCGGCGGGCGCGACCATCGAAGCCGCGAGCGCCCACTCGAGGGCTACGCGAGGGCCTCACGAGCCGAGACGTCCTTGGGCCATGAGGACCATTCTGCTCCAGCACCTGGGCGTTATCAAGCGAGAACCGGAGGGCGGGGGGCGGCGTCCTCGCCCTCGCCGCGCTCCCGCCCGCTTCGCTCACCGCGCCGCCGCCGCGGCCCGCCTCAGCCGGTGAACTTCGGCTTCACGGCTGCCGGGCGGGCCCTCACGAACACGCCCGAGCGGGCGATTTTCGCGCAGGCGGCGTTCGTCATGACGGTCTTGATCGAGACTTTGTGGGCTCCGTACTTGTACTTGGCCGGGTTGATCGTGACCACGAACTGGCCCTTGACGGCGTGCGCCGCGGTCACGGTCTTGAGCTTTTTGCCGTCGACGTAGAACGTGATTTCCTTGATCCCCAACGAGGGCACGCTGACCTCGAATGGCCTGCGCTTGGAGCCCGCGACGCCGCGGAGGCTGACCGCCGACTCGGAGATTTCGCACACGGCGGCGACCTGCTGTTTGGGCGTCGGTGTCACCGTGGTCGGCGTAGTTGGGGTGGTCGGCGTGTACGGCTTTTTGATTTCCACTTCGACGGTGTTCGAGGTTTTTTCGACCCCGCCACCCGTGATCGACGCCGTGTTCTTGTACGGGTTTTCGTCTCCTTCAGCGAGCAAGTGTTCGCACGAGAACGTCTCTTCTTCCCCAGCTTTCAAGGTCGTTTCCCCAGCCGGCGTGACACCCGTGCATTTCACGTCTTTGAGCACCGAGAATTTCAACGTCGTGTTCCCCGTGTTCTTGACCGTGACCTTGTATTCGACCTTCTTCCCCACTTCAGAGCTCAATTTCGCCGGCGTGAAGCCCGCTTCCCCAGCGATCCGCTGTTCCTTCTTGATTTCGAATTCGTGGGTTTCTTTGACTTCGACTTCGACCGGCGGGGATTCTTTTTCTTTTTCGCCGCCTTTCACGGCCGCCGCGTTCTGGTAGATCGGCCCGTCCCCTTCGACCAGGACGTGTTCGCAGGTGTAGACCTGCGAAGCACCCGGACCCAGTTCGAACGCCGCCAACGCCGGCACGAAGTTCGTGCATTTCGAGTCTTTCAACGCTTCAAATTTGATCGTCGTGTTCCCCGTGTTCTTGACCGTGATCTTGTATTCCACGGTCTCCCCGACCGAACCATGCAACAACACCGTCGTGTAGTTCGTTTCGCCTTTCAAACGCTGTTCCTTGATCACTTCGAAGTTCGGCTTTTTGATTTCCACTTCGACGGTGTTCGAGGTTTTTTCGACCCCGCCACCCGTGATCGACGCCGTGTTCTTGTACGGGTTTTCGTCTCCTTCAGCGAGCAAGTGTTCGCACGAGAACGTCTCTTCTTCCCCAGCTTTCAAGGTCGTTTCCCCAGCCGGCGTAACACCCGTGCATTTCACGTCTTTGAGCACCGAGAATTTCAACGTCGTGTTCCCCGTGTTCTTGACCGTGACCTTGTATTCGACCTTCTTCCCCACTTCAGAGCTCAATTTCGCCGGCGTGAAGCCCGCTTCCCCAGCGATCCGCTGTTCCTTCTTGATTTCGAATTCGTGGGTTTCTTTGACTTCGACTTCGACCGGCGGGGATTCTTTTTCTTTTTCGCCGCCTTTCACGGCCGCCGCGTTCTGGTAGATCGGCCCGTCCCCTTCGACCAGGACGTGTTCGCAGGTGTAGACCTGCGAAGCACCCGGACCCAGTTCGAACGCCGCCAACGCCGGCACGAAGTTCGTGCATTTCGAGTCTTTCAACGCTTCAAATTTGATCGTCGTGTTCCCCGTGTTCTTGACCGTGATCTTGTATTCCACGGTCTCCCCGACCGAACCATGCAACAACACCGTCGTGTAGTTCGTTTCGCCTTTCAAACGCTGTTCCTTGATCACTTCGAAGTTCGGCTTTTTGATTTCCACTTCGACGGTGTTCGAGGTTTTTTCGACCCCGCCACCCGTGATCGACGCCGTGTTCTTGTACGGGTTTTCGTCTCCTTCAGCGAGCAAGTGTTCGCACGAGAACGTCTCTTCTTCCCCAGCTTTCAAGGTCGTTTCCCCAGCCGGCGTAACACCCGTGCATTTCACGTCTTTGAGCACCGAGAATTTCAACGTCGTGTTCCCCGTGTTCTTGACCGTGACCTTGTATTCGACCTTCTTCCCCACTTCAGAGCTCAATTTCGCCGGCGTGAAGCCCGCTTCCCCAGCGATCCGCTGTTCCTTCTTGATTTCGAATTCGTGGGTTTCTTTGACTTCGACTTCGACCGGCGGGGATTCTTTTTCTTTTTCGCCGCCTTTCACGGCCGCCGCGTTCTGGTAGATCGGCCCGTCCCCTTCGACCAGGACGTGTTCGCAGGTGTAGACCTGCGAAGCACCCGGACCCAGTTCGAACGCCGCCAACGCCGGCACGAAGTTCGTGCATTTCGAGTCTTTCAACGCTTCAAATTTGATCGTCGTGTTCCCCGTGTTCTTGACCGTGATCTTGTATTCCACGGTCTCCCCGACCGAACCATGCAACAACACCGTCGTGTAGTTCGTTTCGCCTTTCAAACGCTGTTCCTTGATCACTTCGAAGTTCGGCTTTTTGATTTCCACTTCGACGGTGTTCGAGGTTTTTTCGACCCCGCCACCCGTGATCGACGCCGTGTTCTTGTACGGGTTTTCGTCTCCTTCAGCGAGCAAGTGTTCGCACGAGAACGTCTCTTCTTCCCCAGCTTTCAAGGTCGTTTCCCCAGCCGGCGTAACACCCGTGCATTTCACGTCTTTGAGCACCGAGAATTTCAACGTCGTGTTCCCCGTGTTCTTGACCGTGACCTTGTATTCGACCTTCTTCCCCACTTCAGAGCTCAATTTCGCCGGCGTGAAGCCCGCTTCCCCAGCGATCCGCTGTTCCTTCTTGATTTCGAATTCGTGGGTTTCTTTGACTTCGACTTCGACCGGCGGGGATTCTTTTTCTTTTTCGCCGCCTTTCACGGCCGCCGCGTTCTGGTAGATCGGCCCGTCCCCTTCGACCAGGACGTGTTCGCAGGTGTAGACCTGCGAAGCACCCGGACCCAGTTCGAACGCCGCCAACGCCGGCACGAAGTTCGTGCATTTCGAGTCTTTCAACGCTTCAAATTTGATCGTCGTGTTCCCCGTGTTCTTGACCGTGATCTTGTATTCCACGGTCTCCCCGACCGAACCATGCAACAACACCGTCGTGTAGTTCGTTTCGCCTTTCAAACGCTGTTCCTTGATCACTTCGAAGTTCGGCTTTTTGATTTCCACTTCGACGGTGTTCGAGGTTTTTTCGACCCCGCCACCCGTGATCGACGCCGTGTTCTTGTACGGGTTTTCGTCTCCTTCAGCGAGCAAGTGTTCGCACGAGAACGTCTCTTCTTCCCCAGCTTTCAAGGTCGTTTCCCCAGCCGGCGTAACACCCGTGCATTTCACGTCTTTGAGCACCGAGAATTTCAACGTCGTGTTCCCCGTGTTCTTGACCGTGACCTTGTATTCGACCTTCTTCCCCACTTCAGAGCTCAATTTCGCCGGCGTGAAGCCCGCTTCCCCAGCGATCCGCTGTTCCTTCTTGATTTCGAATTCGTGGGTTTCTTTGACTTCGACTTCGACCGGCGGGGATTCTTTTTCTTTTTCGCCGCCTTTCACGGCCGCCGCGTTCTGGTAGATCGGCCCGTCCCCTTCGACCAGGACGTGTTCGCAGGTGTAGACCTGCGAAGCACCCGGACCCAGTTCGAACGCCGCCAACGCCGGCACGAAGTTCGTGCATTTCGAGTCTTTCAACGCTTCAAATTTGATCGTCGTGTTCCCCGTGTTCTTGACCGTGATCTTGTATTCCACGGTCTCCCCGACCGAACCATGCAACAACACCGTCGTGTAGTTCGTTTCGCCTTTCAAACGCTGTTCCTTGATCACTTCGAAGTTCGGCTTTTTGATTTCCACTTCGACGGTGTTCGAGGTTTTTTCGACCCCGCCACCCGTGATCGACGCCGTGTTCTTGTACGGGTTTTCGTCTCCTTCAGCGAGCAAGTGTTCGCACGAGAACGTCTCTTCTTCCCCAGCTTTCAAGGTCGTTTCCCCAGCCGGCGTGACACCCGTGCATTTCACGTCTTTGAGCACCGAGAATTTCAACGTCGTGTTCCCCGTGTTCTTGACCGTGACCTTGTATTCGACCTTCTTCCCCACTTCAGAGCTCAATTTCGCCGGCGTGAAGCCCGCTTCCCCAGCGATCCGCTGTTCCTTCTTGATTTCGAAGGCCGGATGCGCGGCTTCTTCAACTTCCACTTCGACGGTGTTCGATTCTTTGACCTTGCACGTCGTGCCGGGCTGTTTGCCGTAGCCGTGGCCGCACGGGTATTCCTTTTCGTGGGACTTCAGGCAGCCTTCGATCGAGGCCGTGTTCGTGTACACGGGCTTGTCACCTTCGGCCAGGACGTGTTCGCAAGTGAAGGTCTTCTGCGCTTTGGGCGCCAGTTCGAAGGACCCCGACGGCTGGACGTTCGTGCATTTGGCGTCCGTCAGGGAGCCGATCGTGATCGACGAGCTCCCGGTGTTTTCGACCGTGATCAGGTATTCGACGGTCTGCCCGATCTTGGCTTTCAGTTTTTCCGTGGTGTAGCCGGTGCCTTCACCGGCGATGCGCTGTTCCTTCTTGATCGAGAACAGGGCGGATTCGGATTCCACTTCCACTTCGACGACGTTCGATTCTTTGACCTTGCAGCTCGTTCCCGGCTGCTTGCCGTAGCCGTGGCCGCATGGGTATTCCATTTCGTGGGACTTCAGGCAGCCTTCGATCGAGGCGACGTTGGTGTAGATCGGTTTGTCCCCTTCGGCGAGGACGTGTTCGCAGGTGAAGGTCTTCTGCGCTTTGGGCGCCAGTTCGAAGGACCCCGACGGCTGGATGTTCGTGCATTTGGCGTCCGTCAGGGAGCCGATCGTGATCGACGAGCTCCCGGTGTTTTCGGCGCTGATCAGGTATTCGACGGTCTGGCCGACCTTGGCCTTCAGTTTCGCGGTCGTGTAGCCGGTGCCTTCGCCCTTGATCCGCTGTTCCTTCTTGAGCGAGAAGGAAGCCGATTCGACTTCGACTTCGACTTCGACTTTGTTCGATTCTTTGACCTTGCACGGCGTCCCCTGCTGTTGTCCGTACCCGTGGCCGCACGGGTACTGCTTTTCGTAGGACTTCAGGCAGCCTTCGATCGAAGCGACGTTTGTGTAGGGCGTATGGTCGCCTTGGCTGAGCACGTGGTCGCAGGTGAACGTCTCCGATTCGTTCGCCTTCAGGGCCGTCCCGCCGGACGGACTGATGTTCGTACACGCGGCGTCCGACAGTGGCCCAAGGTTGATCGTCGAGCTCCCCGTGTTGGTGACGGTGATCTTGTATTCGATCTTCTGCCCGAACTCAGCCTTCAGCTTCGAGGTGGTGTAGCGCGATTCACCCTGGATCCGCTGTTCCTTGACGATCGAGAAGCTGACCGATTCGCACCCGAACCCGAAATCACACTGTTCACAGCTGGAACCCCCGAACCAGCCGATGCCACATTCGTTACCGCCGCCACCGCCGCCGGCAAGCGCGGCCGCTGGGGCCGCCGAGAGGGCAAGGGCGAACGACGCGAGCACCCCCACGAACCGGGCAACGACCCACAGTCGGCGCGAGCGCAGAGGAAAAAGCCACTCGAGCGCGCTCTTCCCACTTGCCTGACGACCCTGTCGAGCGCGGTGAATCATGGTCTCCTCCTAAGAGCCGCAGGGTCCGCGTAGGCCCCCCGTACGATGGGTCCGCTCCGAGGAAGGCCCTCCCACCCGCACCGTGCCGCCGACCGGCGCAGCTGGCCGCTCTCTTCACTGGAGCGGAGCGCCGAGGAACGCAGTCGCGAGCAGGAGCAGCTACCTGTGGTACGGCTATCTTCCATGACCGAGCCTTTGTCTCTATGACATCTGGGCGCACCCCGGAGCGGTTCCGTGCACACCATTAGCCGGCGCAGGCCGACTCGACGAACGTATCAGAGACACCAGCGGCCCGCAACAGACTTCTCTGAGCTTTGGGGGCGTCAGGTGAACGCGGCGGCCGATTACGAAACGGCGCTATCGCCCACTGCTCGCGGGGACTGTGGGGTTTTCAGCCGAAAGTGCGCGTTTTACCCCCACGCCGCCGTCCGTTTATCTCCCGGCGCGGCCAGTGAAGCTCACAGTCTCTCTTGTCCCCCGACCGAGTGGCGCCAACCCTGGCAGGGCCGCCGAGGACCAACACGACGGGAGCGAGTGGGCGATCCTGGACTCGAACCAGGGACCTCTTCCTTATCAGAGAGTATCCCAGGGCGACTGAGATAGTGGTTTCTGGCTGCAAATCCGACATATTTGACTGCACGGGACCACGTTCTCTAATTCTGCCTATTTGGGACCGTTTCGGCGGGATTTGGGCCCACGTCCGACTCCATGGACCCAAACCGGCGGGGGCACCTAAAGCCTACGGATACAACCAGGCCTCCGGCGGCGCGTCGGGGTGCCAGATCTTCTCTACCCCGCCGCCCTGCTGACGGAGTGTGTGGGCGTAGTCGGCGAGCTGATGTTGGAATGCCAGCTCTTCGCGGGGGTCCTGTCCTGCGTAGTCGACTTCCTCTCGCCATACGGCCAGGGCGCAGAGCGTCTCGGTTTCTGCCTCGTCCTCCCACCAGCCGGTTTTGACGTCCTGGAGGTGGCGCGGGTAGCGGGCGTGAAGAGCCACCACTGCTCCCCACATCTCCCGCCGCCAGTCGGGGTCGCCGCCGTAGGGCTCGAGCCAGCGCGGTCGATCCCGCGTGCAGCTCTGCTCTGTTGGCGTGAGCCCGGGCGCTCTGACCTCGCCGCCCTTGGCCGAGGCTGCGAGACCGTCTCGGAGGATCCGGCGGGCAACCGCGGCGAGGGGTTCGCCGGCGCTGACCGCGAGCTCCTGGAGTTCTCTGGCGAGCGGGTCGGGCAGGGTGATTTGCAGCTTGCGGCTCACCGTGAGGGTCCGCGGGAATGGTCGCGCTCAGGTTTGTGGTCAGGTAGCCGCTCGACGCCGGGGAGCAGTCTGCGGCTCGGCGCGATCACGCGGTCGAACCCTGTCCCCCATTCGCGGTCGGGCCGCTCGCGATGCGCCAGGGACGGTGTTTGGGCGCGACTGGTTCGCATCCTCTCCGAGAGGCGGTCGACGAGTCGCTCGTCGTGTCCTGCGAGGTCGAGCTCGTCGCGGTTGAGGTACCACTCGGTGCCGTGACGCGCGCGACTGGCCTCCACGTAGGAGCCCTCCCTGCTGGTCTGCCAGCCCCCGGTCACCACGACGGTCCGCTCCACCGTTGCGCCCTGCTGGCGGTGGATGTGCTGCGCATAGCCGAGCCGCAAGGACTCCAGGTCCTCGCCGGCGACGGTGACCTGGCGCTCTGAGGTGTCGAGCGAGACCGTGACCCCGCGGTCATGGTCGACACGGATGACCTGGCCGCGGGAGCCGTTCTCGACCCGCGCCTCCCCAGCCGGGCGGTGCTGGGCGGTGAAGACGATCCGGTCGCCTTCGCGTAGCCCGTAGTGCTTGTGCGGCAACTGCACCTCGGCCTGGCCGAGGTCGCCGCGCTCGGCCCTCAGGTGCTGCGCGCGGGCGTTTAGGCGGTCGATCTCGACGTTCGAGGCGTCCGTGATCAGCGCAACCTCGCGGATCTCCCTTGTCTCGGTCAGCTCGGCCCAGCGTTTGACCGCGGCCTCCCCCGCCTGCTCGCGCGTATCGGACAGGAACAGCTGACTGCGGGACTTGTAGTGCGCCATCGCCCGCTCCGGTTCTCCGTCACGCAACGCGGCCCACGCTCTGCGCTCGGCGGGGTCGCTGGTGCGACGAACCTCCTCGAGCTCGGCTGTGGGCGCCCGGTGCGCGACGCGGTCGAACATGCCGCCCGGCCCGATCGAGGGGAGCTGCTTGCCGTCTCCGACCGCTACCAGCTTCGCTCCTGAGCGGTCGATCAGCTCGGTGAGGGCGTCCATGCGCTTGTGGTCGACCATGCCCGCCTCGTCGAGGATCACGGTCGTCTCGAGCCCGACGTGGAGCGTGCCGTTGTTCGCACGAACGACCAGCGCGTCGACCGTCAGCGTGGACCCCTCAAGCGCCGGGCTGCCGATCCCGAGCCGCTCCGCAGTGGACCCGGACACGGCGATGCCGAGCACCTCCCTGCCGGCGATCTGCTCTGCCCGGGCGGCCGCGTCGATCACAACACCCTTCCCGGTGCCTGCCGGGCCGATCAGCACTGCGATCCGCTCCGGGCCGGTCACGGTGCGAAGCGCCTGCTCCTGCTCGACAGACAGGGGTGCGCCGATGCGCTCTGCGACCTCCCGGCTCGCGTCCGTCCTGGCGCGCTCGGCGACCTCGCGACCGGCCGGCTCCATCAGTTCGTCGGCGCGGCGCTCGATCGCCTGCTCCTGGGCCCGGATGGCGAGCGTCGTCATCCTCCCACCCTCCAGAGTGAGGATGCGACGCTCGCCGACCATCGCGCGCGTCAACCCGATCGCCTCCTCGGGACCAAGCTCGCCAGCTGACTGCTCCAAAGCGACCGCCCGCAGAAGCCCCGCGTCGAACATCGCCGTGCGCTCGGTCAGGGTCGATTCTATGCGCTCCTCGATCCCCCGCTCCGGGGCGCCCGAAGGTACGGCACCGACCAGATGCACCGCCTCGTCCGCGCCGAACCCGTGCCGCTCCCCTGTCTGTGCCCAGACGCGCTGCAGGTCGCCGCGGGTCGTCAGATCCTTGGCCCGGCGGTTCTCGAGCGCGATGTCACGGATCTCCGCGCGTTCCGGTGCGCGGCCGTGCTTGGCGCGGAAGCGCTCGGCGGCGTGGGCGATCTCACGATGGCGCTTTGAGAACGCGTTGCGAAGTTCCGCGGGCACGCCCGCGATCTCGAAGTACTTGCCGTCCTTGCCGGTCCCCTGTTCGATCGGGTAGCCCTCCGCTGCCAGCTCCTGCGCGAGCGCCGAGCGGTAGAACGCGCCAACCTCGCGTAGACCCCGGAACACCGGACGCGAGGCAACCGCCACGATGCGGTCGTCCTCGCGCACCGCGCCGCTGATCACGACATGCGTGTGCAGCTGCGGATCCGGTGCCTCAGCGCCCGACACTCCCCTGGCGGTCGTGTGGCGGTAGGCGGTCGCGATCACGTCCTTCGCCGGCTCCTCCACCACCTGTCCGCTGTAGCGACGCCGGACCGCCGGGATGCGCTCCTTGAGGTAGCTCATCGACCGCTCAACCGCGCGCTCATGGGCGTCCTGGATCTGCTCACGCTGCCACGGATCCCCCAACGCCCACACGACCGACACCGACTTCGGGGCGCTGAACGTCACGTCGATCCCGCCACCTCGCGAGCCGTCCGCGCCCGCCGGGCGCAACCATCCGCCGCTGCCCGGGTCACGGCCTTCCATCAACGCGATGAACTGCGCGCCGTCCACCGGCGCGTCCGGGTCGATCCCCAGCCGCGCGAGCGTCTCGGGGTCGGACAGCCAGCGGCCGGGCGCCTCGGTCAGCTCGCCGTCGGGCGTGAGGTAGTAGTCGCCCTGCTCCGGGGCGATCGTCTTGCCCTCCAGATAAAGGGCGTAGCCGCCACCCCGCCCGGCACCGATACTCGAAGCACTCATCACGGCTTCTAAAGACCCCGGAGACCGTCAGGCGGCCAACGAGCGAGAGTCTCATCGCACCCCAATCGCACTGCCGTGCATCAGGTGTGAGTCGAAGACAGCGGAGCGAAACGACGCGGAGCGTAACGGCGGCGCTGCGCGATGGCGAGCGAGTCGGTCCGCGTGCGCATGGCGGGCGTAGGAGTGGAGGCCGGTGAGCGAGAAGGCGGCGAGCGCGGAGCCGGGTATGGAGGACGGAGTCGGTCGCTGAGGTGTGATCGTCTGGTCGAGCGAGCTCCTTCCGGGCGCGGGCCGAACACCTCACGAGCCGACGCGCTGTCGGCTGACCAATCCCGTCAGCCCGTATACCTGGCGCCATGACCGACAAGCCACGGGCGCTGGCCGAGCCGCTCGTTGAGACCCTTGATCTGCGCCGGTTCTTCGCCGCCGTGGTTGGCCCCGAGCTCGACAGCGAGCACGAGCACAAGGCGACGAACATTGCGCGCGCGATGCGCCGGTTCGCGCCTGACGCCCGGGCGGTGATGCTCGGGGATCGCAGGCACGACATCGAAGCCGCACACGAGCACGACATCCGCGCGATGGGCGTTCTGTGGAGCATCGGCTCCGAAAGAGAGCCACTCGCGGCCGGAGCCGACACACTCGTCGGCAACCCCGCCGAACTCGCCACGCTCCTCGCCCCGGGCTAGAGCAGTCGGCGGAGCTCCTCTGCGTCGAGTCCCGCGTCGGTGAGGATGCCGGAGAGCGTGCCGCGCTTGAGCTCGCGGTGGAGCGGCACGGTTAGCGAGACCCTCCGGTCCGGGTGTCTCATCCGCACATGGCTTCCGCGCTGGCGCACCGTCGTCCAGCCCGCCCGTTCGAGCGCCTTGACGAGCCGCTCCCCGGAGAGGACCGGTAGGCGCTCGCTCACGCCGGGACCGGGAACCTGCGGCGGATCACGCCGGTGTCGAGCGAAAGGCCGTCTTCGCGCAACCCCTCCACATACAGCGCGAGCGCCTCTTCGGCGTTCGCGCTGGCCTCATCGAGCGTGTCGCCCTGCGTGTGCAGGCCCGGAAGATCCGGGGCGTAGACGTGGTATCCGCCCTCCTCTTGGGGGGCGAACACAAGCTCGATCTCGCGTGGTTGATCCATGTTCACAGGATAGGGAAGTCAGACGTCACCATGGCTGGCCCGCACCCTGGCGGGGGTGCGGGCCATTCGGCCGGTTAGGCAGCGAGCGTCTCCTTCCTCTTGCGAGCTGGTTTGGCCGGCTCAGGCTCGTCGACTGCACGGGGCGCTGAGAGGAACTCGACGTTGCCCACGACGTTGTAGTCGTGGCGCTTGCTTGCCTCGACCTCCCACTCGCCGTACTCGAGGCGACCATCGACCGCCACCAGCCAGCCCTTCGCGAGGTACTCGGCGGCGGCCTCACCGGCCTTGCCGAACACGCTCACGTTGACGTAGCCGACCTCGCGGCCCCGGCCCATGCCGTCGACCGCCAGACGGAGCTGACAGACCGTGAGCTCCTCTGAGACCTTGCGCAGCTCGGGGTCCTTCGTCAGTCGGCCGGTGCAGATGTACTTGTTGATGTTCATCGCTTCGTCTCCTTCGTTTGGTTGGTGCCAGTGACGCAGCCCAAGACCGACGCCGACCGGCGCGCGGAACCGAGGGCCGAAGGACTGAGGGGAACCCCCCTTGCGGGGGTTGCAGCGCCCAGCCGACGGTGTCGAAAATGGGGCAAGACACGTAGGCGCCACCAACCCGGGAGGCAGAGCCAACACGAAGACCAGCACGAACATACGTTCGTCCGCGGCCTGTGCGAGAGTCTGCAGGTGCTGACCAACCCATCCCGAACTTCCCGACATGGCTGACCGTAGCCGCATCGAGTGGACCGAGGCCACCTGGAACCCCGTGACTGGGTGCTCGAAGGTCTCGCCCGGGTGCGCTCATTGCTACGCCGAGACGTTCGCAGAGCGGTGGCGCGGTGTGCCGGGACACCCTTATGAGCAGGGCTTTGACTTGCGCTTGTGGCCCCAGCGCCTAGAGGTGCCGTTGCGCTGGCAGCGCCCGCGTGTCGTGTTCGTCAATTCGATGAGCGACCTCTTCCACGAGGACATTCCCGACGAGTTCGTGGCTGACGTGTTCGACGTGATGGTTCGCGCCAAACAGCACACCTTCCAGATTCTGACCAAGCGCCAGGAGCGCTTGGCGGACCTCGCTCCACAGCTTCCCTGGCCCCGCAATGTCTGGATGGGCGTCACGATCGAGAACCGCCGCTTCGTACACCGCGCCGACTCGCTTCGGGAGGTGCCGGCCGCCGTGCGGTTCATCTCGGCCGAGCCGCTCCTAGGGCCACTGGAAAGACTCAACCTTGACGGCATCGACTGGCTGATCGCCGGCGGCGAGTCGGGGCCGCGACACCGTCGCATCGACCCTGCATGGGCCACCGACCTGCGGGACCGCTGCTCAGCCGAGCGCGTCGCTTTCTTCTTCAAGCAGTGGGGCGGTCAGCGCCCAAAGAGCGGCGGCCGCGAACTTGCCGGCAGGCATTGGGACGACATGCCCAGGCCAAAGCGGCGTCGCCCGGCGCTCGCTATCGCGTGAAGCGCAGCTTCGTGCCCGTCGGGTAGTCCCCCTTCCGACGCCGCGAGGACTCGACCACGTCGATATCGCCGGCCTGCTCGAGCGGGCGCAGTGCCCATCGCCTCAAATGAGGCGAGTCGAGATACCTCGTGCGGCAAAGCGTGAAGTCCTCCGCTTCTGCGATCGTGAACACGCGCTCACCGAACTCTCCGCGCAGCAGATCACCAAGGACGCTCGTGTCCGGCGGCACAACCACCGCGTCGTCGCTGAACAACTGCCCCTGATCGGGCACCGTCTTGGCTTGCTTGAACGCTTCCCCTGCGTGCTTGTCCACCTTCCACATGCCGCGCTTCATCTCGCGCAGGCCGTCCTTGTGATCGGTGCCGAACAGCAGGTAGTAATCGTTGTGGCGCTCAGGATCGACATTGAAGCTCGTCACCCAGCCGAAGCGCTCTTTCAGGCGGTCCCCGAACAGTCCAGCGAGCTTCTGCCCGACTCGTTGGCGTGATTGCTCGTCCTTTGCCTCCTCCCACGTCGGGCCGCCGTAGGCCTTCGTCAGCGCCTCGTCGGTGATTCCTGTCGCCAGGAACCGCGCCATGAACGCCGCCGGCACGTACACCATAACCTCGCTCTTGCTGGGCAGCTTCTGCTTGAAGTCGGCGACGTGCGAGAACGGGTTGTCGGCGTAGCCGCGCGGGTCCACGAACGCGAACGTTGGGACAGGCTGACGGTAGGCGCTCGCCAAGTAGCCCACGACCTCAGGGAACTCCGCCTCGTAGCTGCCGTGAATCACGTCCACGGTCGCGCCGTGCGTAGTCGGATAGCTCTCGACCTCGGCCTTCAAGTGCTGGGCGTAATCCCTCCTGCGCTCGATGAAGATGAAATGCGGAGGGGTCTTGAACCGCGCGCGGTCGGCTGCCGATCTCCCCAGGTAGCCGTCGAGCATGATCAACGGCGACCCGCGCTGCCCGTCGCGGTAGCGTCCCGCACTGGCAAAACCGTCCACGAGCGCCACCTGGCCGTAGCTGAACCCGAGCTTCGGCAGCCACACGTCCATGTAGCGTCGCAGCAGCTCGTGCTTCGCGCGGTGGTGAGCGTGGTACACGGGCAGCTTCCCGCCGGGTAGTCGCACCGAAGCGAGATTCGAGTCGAGCTCGGACATATCTCGGCCAACCGTAAGCCCACAGCCGGACTCGTTTGCGATCGAGTCGAGCAGGCGCCCCGAAGGCGCCCCATCTGAGTGTTTTTCGGGGGCATCTGGGAGCGCCTGACATCCCCCGAAAACCGCATAGACAACTCTAGTCACGTTCTTTCTAAAACCTTATACATCATCTTTCTGAATCATTTTTTACATCATCTCGCAATCGTGAACGACAGCTTGGTCGGCGGTGACGTGCCGTTGGCGTTCTCGGCGACGACCTTGGCTGTGTAAGAGCCCTTGCCGAGGCCAGCGAGCTTGAGCTCAAACGTGTTCGGTCCCGCAGCCGCCGAGAACGTCGATGTGCGCTTCTCGACCGTGGTCGCGCAGTGCTTACCCTTCTTCACCGACGCCTTGCATGCACGCCCGCGCCTGTGGCGTTTGACATTCTGCGCGACCACGACCTTGATCGTCGCGGCCTGCGAGACCACGAACTGCAGCGAAGCGCGTCTCCTAACAGTGAGGCGCGTAGACGCGAGTTTGACGTGCGAGAGGACCGGAGCGGGCGCCTTGAACGAGGCAGGCGGCGAGAATGTCTGTACAGGTAGTTGCTGTTCAAAATGCGGGGCAGGCAGAAGCCCTTCGAACACAGCGCCGACCGTCGTGTCCGAGGTCATGGCCACTTGGCATGTGCCGGTGCCCGAGCACCCCGAGCCTTCCCAACCGACAAACCGCGAGCCCGACGCAGCCGTTGGAGTGAGCGTGACCGGTGTTCCCGGCGAGTACGCATACGAGCAGGTGCCTGGGCACGCGATCCCCGACGGCGAACTCTCGACGCTCCCGGACCCCGAGCCAGCGAGCGCCACCGTCAACGTCGCCGGGGGTAGCTCCTGGAAGATGGCGGTAGCGGCCATGTCCGAGCTCATGGTCACCTGGCAGGTGCGTGTGCCCGAGCACCCTGCGCCTTCCCAGCCGACAAACGCCGAGCCGGGCAGCGGGGTGGCTGTCAGCGTCACCGGCGTATCGGGTTCATAGTCTGCGAAGCACGTTTCGGGGCATGCGATCCCTGACGGGGAGCTCGTCACCGTGCCCGTCCCCGACCCGGCGCGCGCCACCGTCAGCATCGAGTCTCTCGGGGTGGTGAAGGTCTGATCGCTGGTGGAGGATCCGCCTACACCGCTCGTGGCATGGAGCCGGTAGTGGTAGGTGGTGTCTGGCTGTAGCCCGTGGATGACGGTGGGTCCAGCTGTCGCGATTCCGGAGTCTGTGCTCAGGGGTGTTTCGGGCGTACTGAGCCCGTAGCTTGTGCTTGTCCCGTATTCAAAGCTATAGGAGGCTGGGTGTCCCTCGGTGTTGATCTGTCCGGTCAGCGTCGCTTCGGTAGGGGTCTGTTCCGGGCTGAAGGCGCTTATAGCTTCTGGAGGAAGTGGGTACGCTTCCACGACTATCTGCGCGTCAGCGCCGTTACAGGATGTTTGCGCCGGCGCGTTGTTGGCGTCCCCGGAGTAGGTGGCGATCAGCTGGTAGGAGCCGGGGCTCACATTATTGAAGTTGAAGGCCGGCGACTGGTAGCTGCCGTTGCCGTTTGTGACGGTCGTGCTGAACGGTTCTCCGATCGGTTGTGAGCACTTGGTATCTGTAGCGGCATATAGGTGGAAGGTGAGCGTTCCCGTTGGCGATGAGCCACCATTTAGTGTCGCGGTGGCAAATATCGATTCGTTGGCGTCCGCCGAGGCAGGCACTGTCACCGATATGGATGGCACTGCCTTGATGGTGAACTGCTCGCCGGGGTCATCGCAGGCGTCATTCATCGGAGGGTTGTTAGCGTCGCCGGAGTAGCTGGCGAGCCATTGGTACTGACCGGGGGTGCTCTCGGTCATCGGTGGTGACTGGTAGCTGCTGTTGCCGTCCGTGACGGTCGTGCTGAGCGTGGCGAGCGGGGTTTTGCATTCTTTGTCTGAGGCGGCATACAGCTGGAAGGTGATCGTCCCCGTTGGCGATGAGGCGTTCAACAGCTTCGCGGTGTCGTAGATCGGTTCTCCTTGAGGTACTGATTCCGAGGCGATCGTGGAGATAGAAGCAAGCACTGTGAATGTTTCACTCGTGGCTGTGCCGGCGCGTGTGGTCAGCGAGATCGGCCCTGTTTTCGCTTCTTCGGAGACGGTCGCGGTGATCTGCGTCGCGGAGTCGACGCGATAGGCTGCCGCAACGCCGGCGAAGCTGACGCTGCTTGTGCCTCTCAGGTTCGTCCCCGTTATCCTCACCTGGCTACCAACTCCGCCAGAGGTCGTGGACAGCGCGCTGATCGTCGGTGGGGCGCTAGCGGTCGGGGTGAACTCGTAGCCGATCCGATCGTTGGGGTCGATGCCGTTCGCGAGGTTCGCCGCATTGATCGTCGCGTCGATTTCGCTGCCGTCCTGCGCCGCCGCGAGACTCCACCATCCCTCCGAGCCACCATTGGCGAGCTGATCGCCCGCGGCGCCTTCGGCGGCGAACAGGCGTGTCGCGGGAGCCAGATCTTCAGATGACGCCCAGCCACCGAGAGGGCGTTCAAAGACGTACACCGACCCCTGTTCTTCGTCGAAGCCGACCATGTCGCTCGCGACACAGATCACGCGTGAACCGCCTTCGATGATCGCCGGGCAGTTCATGGCTTCTTTCCAGGGTGTCGGGTCCGTCAGGTGTCTGGCGGCGTGCCATGTGCTCCCTTCGCGTTCATATACCCACGAGCCGCTCTGTTGTGAGGACAGTCCCGCGGTTCTCGGGTAAACCCCGATGGTGGCTGTCGATCCATCTTCGGAAATCGAAATGGACCTTCCGAATTCCACCTCGGATTTTGGTTCGGGTGGTTCGATCGTCTGCGCGAGCGACCAGCCCGAGCCAGATCGAGAATACACAAACGTTTGCCCGCTTTCCCCTTCGTTACCGACCCGGCATCCCGGCTGGCCGACGAGCAGCGTTGAGCCGTCGCCCGAGAGCGCGATCTGCTTTGGGCCAATTCCTCCACATTCCTGACCAACGGGCAGAACAACGGTCTGTTCGAGCGACCAGCCGGAAGCTCCACGAGCGAACACGTCAACCTGTTTGTCTGCGAAAACAGCTACGCGTGTGCCGTCGGCGGAGACCGCGCCGTCGACACCGAAGTAGTCGCATCCTTCCCAGGTGGGCGACCCTTCGGCTCCTACACCTGGCGGGAACAGTGTGCCCTGGAGCGCCCAGCCGGCTGCTTCGTGATGGTAGACGAACGCTGCGCAGCGGTAGCTTGGGCCGTTCTGTGTTGAGAGGCCCGTCGCGCTCTGCGTGACGAGCAGTGTCTGGCCGTCGCCTGAGAGCTGGGTCACGGCGCCGTACTCGGCGCAGTTGGCCCAGCGTGCCACTTCTTCGCTGCCCACTGCTGGTGCGGTCAGTCGTCCTTCGGGCACCCAACCCGTGGGCGTGTCGCGTTCCATGAAGACCCCGCCGGTGTCGCTCGTGGCGTCGTAGCACGATCCCTCTGGCCTGTTGTAGATCGTCTTTGCGCGGACCTCGCCGCTGGCGGACAGTGAAACGTTGTAGAAGGTGTTGGTGTTCCCCTCGGCAGATTCAGGCGCGAATGGTTCGCGTTCGGCGGGTGCGGCCAATGGCTGCTCTTCCCAGCCGGGGGGTGTGCCGCTGCCGGTAAAAGTCGCGGTGGTCGAGGCTCCCCTGGGCAATGAGATGGTGCACGACACGGTGCCCGTGCAGCCTTCTGACCAGCCCACGAAGGTAGAGCCGGCCTGCGCGGTCGCGGTCAGCGTGACCTGTGTTCCCACGGGAAAGGACGCGCTGCATGTGCCGGGACATTCGATACCGGCCGGCGTCGAGGTGATCGTCGCCGACCCGGTTCCCTTCGGGTGCACGGTCAGTATCGGCGGCGGTGGGGGTGCCGAGGAGGACAGCGCGCCGTCGGGCGTTCCGTTACCGGTCGGCCCGTTATAGCCGCCGCCAGCAGTGCACAGATAGAAAGGGACACATCTGCCGTTGGACCCCGTGGTGATGTTGAAAAGCGATCCTGGACTCTCGTAAAAAGCGGCCGGGCCCAGCGATCTCTCCGAGCTTTCCGAGAGCGCCTCGACCGCCGCGATGATCGGCGATGACGCGCTGGTCCCTCCAACCGTTACCCAGTTCGGGGTGAACGTGCTGTCATAGACCGACAGGCCTTCCGCCACCGCCGCCACGTCGTTGGCAGTGCGCTGCGAGCATCCGCTGTCGCTCTGAAACGCGGGCTTTGGCTCATACAGACTGCAGCCACTGCCGGAGTAAGGCCAGACGCTCTCAGACCAGCCACGCGCATTATTCGCTTCAGTCAGGACAGTGCCCCCAACCGAAATCACATACGGCGAGGACGCAGGATAGTTGGGAGAGCTTTCGCCCCGTTCGTGATTGTCATAACCATTGTCGCCACCACTAGCCGTGATCGGAATGCCGGGATGATCGAAGTCTGGGTCGAGTTCAGTCTTCTCTCCGTTGTATTCGCCGCCACCCCAGCTGTTGCTGATCTCGGTGGCACCGAGCTTTACGGCCTCGTTCTCGGCTTCTGCAAGGTCTTCAGTGTAGCTCGAGGTGGCCTCCACGAGCAAGATGTGACAGTTGGGGCAGATCGCTGACACCATGTCAACATCCAGGGACTGCTCGAGGGCCCAGGCCCCGTATTCTGGTGGAGCGACGGGCGGATATTCGCTGCCGCCGGTCTGGTTGACCTTCTCGAAGCAGCCATTGGCGCTCGTGCAAGCCGGCAAACCGTAGACGGAGCGATAGGTGGCTAGATCTGCTTCGGCGTCGGGGTCACCAAACGCATCTACCAGGGCGACCGTCTGCCCGCCGCCGGCAGTCACCGAAGGCAGCTTGTATGCAGACTGTAGTTCGGCGGGTGTGAGCCCACTTCCGCCGACGCCTGCCGCTCGGAGGGCCGCCACTCTGAGACTCTTCAGTCGGGCTGCTGGTGGTGTGATCACCAAGTCGCAGGCCGCGTACCGGGGCTTGGGCGGCGGACACGCCAGGTACGGTTCTGTAGCGGAAGGCTTACTTGACAGCGGCGCGACGTTCACGCCCCCCTCCGACCCCGACGGTTCCGCGGACTTCGACTCGGGAAGGGAACGGGCCGGCGCACCAGGAGCTGTGCTGAAGACACCGCCAGCGAGCGGATGCGCACTCGCATTCGCATTCGCCGATCGAGAAGCCCCGGGGAATGCCAACGGGGCCGGCCGAGATACGGTTGCCCGGGCAGCCGCGGGCACGATCACCAGGAGCGCGAGCGCGAGCAGCACCGCGGCGAGCGGCGCAGCTCCCATCGAGCGCCGGATCTCCCCCTCGCCGGTCAGGGCGACGCCGGTGTAGCACGAGGAGCACGGGAAGGTGGGATGTTGAGGCTGCATGGTGGATCCGCTCAACCGTCCCAATGTTCAGTGGTCTCGAAATAAACGCTGCTGGGTATGCTACCGCACACCCGACGGAGGGAGCAAGACAGGCGGCGCTTAGGCGTGACGAACGGTGTGGCGAGCCCGCAATAAACAGTGCCGAGGCGATAATGTGGTCGAGAGCGGCAGACCGCCGCACCGCGCTCGATTTGCCTGGGCCGGTGCGCGGGCAGACGGCGACTGGCCCGCTCTTCTTGCGGGCCGGCTTCGCCGCCTCGGGCTCGTCGATCCGACGGGGGCTGGTCAGGAACTCGGCGTTTCCCACCACGCTGTAGTCCTGGCGCTCAGCTCCCTCGACCTCCCACTCGCCGTACTCCAGACGTCCGTCGATCGCCACGAGCCAGCCCTTTGCGAGGTACCCGGCGGCGGCCTCGCCGCCAGAGCCGAACACGCTCACGTTGACGTAGCCGACCTCGCGGCCACGACCCCTCCCGTCGACCGCCAGGCGCAGTTCGCAGACGCTCGTTCCAGAGGGCAGAGCCTTCAGCTCGGGGGCCTTGGTCAAGCGACCACTGCAGATGATCTTGTTGATGTTCATGTCGGTTCTCCTTCGGTTGGTTGGTGTTAGTGACGCAGCCCGCGAACGACACCGACCGGCGGGCGGAACCGAGAGAGCAAAGCGAACGAGGGGAGCCCCCTGCGGGGTTGCAGCGCCAGACCGCCGGTGTCGAAAACTGGGGGAGGACACGTGGGCACCAACAAGCCGATGAGCACGGCCGAAAGGCCGTTCTGCACTACTCGGGGTCTTAACAGCGATGCCGCAGACCCCCGAGACCCTCCCGCCTCACACCTGGCTCATGCCGCGCAGCCGTCGAGCAACCCATGTCTGAGTCCTCCGCCGCTGTCGCGGCAACCAGCTCGGCGGACCGCTTGGCGCTTGGCGCCATGCAGGCGGCGCTCGCGGTTGCGCGGGAGGCCGTGAGGATCGGGGTCGCGCAGCCGCGTGCCGTACGACTGGCGCGAGGGCGCAGCTGAGGCCGAACGGCGATGACGCTCGACCATGAGGACATCGAGGCGATTGCTGAGCGCGCCGCACATCGGGTCGTGCAGCTCCTAGAGCGGCCCGGCCCGGGTGCCTTTGCGCTCCTTGAGCCAAAGCAGCTCGCTGCAGCGCTCAACGTCTCGCTGGACTATGTCTACGCCCACGCCAGCGACCTCGGGGTGATGCGCCTCGGCGACGGGCCGAAGGCGCGGCTGCGCTTTGACCTGCGGACCGCACAAACAGCCATGCGCGCGCGCAGGCGCGCGCCAGCTGTTAAGGCGGGCCGCAGGTAATCTCATGTACCCACACAGATCCACCGTCGCTGCGGATGCGCAGCCCGCCGGGAAATCGAGAGGCCAGCACGATGCACCACATCTACACCATCCAACACGATCGACGCCGCTGATGGCCAGGCCCAGCTCTGGCGAGGTCACCGAACGCCGTTGGGCTGGCGGCCAGACGATCACCTACGGCGCTCGTGTGCGGGCCTACGGCCGCCGCCATCGCCTCACCTTCGGCACCGACAGCCAGGGCTGGAGCCGGACCCGCGCCGAGATCGCGCTCGAGGGGATCCTCCAGAAGATCGAGCGCGGCACCTGGACGCCGCCTGAGCGTCGAGGATCCGCGGCCCCGTCGCAAGACTCTGGAACCGGTGGGCGCCAGCTGTTCGGTGCGTTCGCCAGGAAAGTGGTCGACGCGAAGCGGGCCCATGGCCTAGACGCCGACACGATGGCCGGCCTTGACTGGCGGCTCGGGTATCTCGTGGGCGAGTTTGGGCGGATGGAGCTGGGGGAGATCGACGTGGCTCGAGTCGACTGTTTTCGCGATGACCTCGCCGAGCGATCCCGGATCATCCGTGATGCGGCGCGCCGCGGCAAACCGATCAAGCAGCGCGTCACGCCGAAGACGGGAGAGCCCTACAGTCGCCGCAAGGGGTCGCTCTCCAACGGCTCGATCAATGAAATCCTGACGCTGCTCAGCCAGATTCTTCAGCGAGCGGTCGACTACGGCTATATCGAACGCAACCCGGTCCGCGTGGGCGAGCGCAAAGATCGCTTCCTCCCGGCCGTGAGACCTCGACGGACCTTTCTCGAGGTTGACGAGTTTCTCGCGCTGCTGGACGCGGCAGCGGAACTGGATCGGGAGGCGCGACGTGACTACCGCGTTGGACGCCGCGCGGCCATCGCGGCACTCGGGCTGGCGGGCTTTAGGATCTCCGAGCTCTGCGGCCTGCGTGGCGCGCAAGTCGACCTGGCGCGAGCTCGCTTCAAGCTCGCGGACGCAAAGACCGAGAAGGGCGTCCGCGAGGTCGAGATGACCCTCTGGCTTCGAGACGAGCTGGTCGCCCACCGTGAGCAGCGCACCGCCGACGGATTTCCGACGGGTCCCGAGGACTACTTTTTCGGCACGAGATCGGGTGGCCCTCGCGACCCCGACCGCTTCCGCGATCGGCTCCTGGCCCGGGCAGTCGCCCGGGCTAACGAGAAGCGCCAAGACGGCGGCCTCCCTGAGTTGGCGAAGATCACGCCGCATTCGCTCCGCCGGACCTGGGCGATGCTCGCCGCCCAAGCCGGGCGGGATCCCCATTGGATCTCCGACCAGATCGGGCATACCTCCGCGGCGTTCACTCTGCAGATCTACCAGCAGACGCGAAACCGCCGGCTGTCTGATCGCGAGCGGCAATCCATCTGGGAGTTGATGCGGTTCGCCGACGAGCCGACGGAGTGCCCGCTCACTCGACAGCTGACGAGGAGCTCGGCGGGGCCAAGCCAGACGGCACCCGAGCGGGAGCGCGGCGTCGACCCCGCCAGCGCCGCTGAGAGCTAGCCGTGGCGCGCGGCTGTGCGCTCACTTCTTGGCGTTCTGGACCGTCCGAAGCTGGGCGACCTTCCCCTCGTCGAGAGCAGCTTGCGCGAGACGGGCTTGCAATGCGGTCTGGACGTTCGCTTGTCGGGAGTAGTCATCGATCGCTGCGTCAACGAGATCCTGGGCGATTCTCGTGGCAGTCGTGGAGTGAACGAACGCAGCCGCGTCGAGGATGTCCCTGCGGGTCGCGTCCAGGCGGATGTTGAGTTGGGGGGACGAGCGCGTAGGCATGAGGGAAAGCGTCCGTGCTACACCCTACCGTGTAGCACCGATGGCCGGCTATCACGGTGGCTGGCCTACAGGCAATAGAGTCAGAGGTGGATGTCGATGCGCGATCTACAATCCCTTGAGAACCTGAGCAGTACGGCCGCGCTTGGGCTCTGGGCAGATGATGTGGTGCTCGCTCTTTATCGGGCGATCACCGGCGCGACGATCGGCGAACGCGACAAACGGATCCTGAGCGACGCCGCGACGACATTGGCAGCAACAAGGACGAGGGCAGATGAGCCGCTTGCGCCGGCTGGCACCGCGCGAGACCTCGCGGCGTCGGACACCGCGCTAAGCGTCGTCGCCTCGCTTGCCCAGGAGCAGTCCGGCAGTCAGGAGGACCGTGCACAAGAGATTGGCGGCTACCTTTCCGCCATGGCTGACGTGCTGAATGAGGCCGCCGAGGGGCGACTCGCCGGCGCGACAGAGGAGCAGCTACAGCCAGCGCTGCGCTTCTTTGGAACCGTAGGTGAGGTTCAACTCATGGAGAGCAACTCCGTCCTGGCCGCTCGGAAGGATCTGGGGGCGTGGACGGCGATGCGAACGATCTCCAGCTACTCCTAGCGAGCGCACAGCACGAGGTCGACGCGCTTCGCGGTGATCCGCGACTGGGGCCGCTCGACGGCAAGCGCGGGGTCGCGCTGCGTGAACACGTGCTGGATCTGCTAGGAGCCGTCGAGCACCGGATCGCTGAACGTCCAGAAGCCGGTGCGTCACAGCCCATACGGGCGGCGTTCGCGCGCACGCTGCGCCAATACATTCTCGTGCTCCGCGGTGCGCACGCCGCTCTCCCATGGTTGGCGGCCACCCGATCGCCGACCTTGAACTTGGGAAGTCTCTACATGACGGAGGAGTCCGCGCGGGTGCTTGTCGGTGCCGATGTTGACATGGTGGTGGTGCCGAACCCCGACTACATGTACTCGACGACGAGTTGGCCCTTCCGGGCGGTGATCGACGCCACCCCTGGCTTCAACCCTACCGCGACCCGCCGTCCGATCGTCCTCAATTACCCCCTGACCGACAGCGACCGGCTGCTGCTCCATGCCATCTTCTCGCACGAGCTCGGGCACGCGAGCGTCCAAGAACACGACCTGCTCTCAGGCGTCGAAGCGACACTGACGGGCGAGCAGTCTTTCGTGACGGCTTTTGAAGCCGCCGTAACGACCATGGAAGCCACGATGCAATCCTCGCGGTCGACCCTCGCCGGGACGCTGCGTGGCCTGCTTCGAGCGTGGGTCGAGGAGCTGCTGTGCGATCACATGGCGATCGAGGTCATGGGCCCAGCCTTCCTTTGGGCCTTCACACCGTTCGTCGTCTCCCACTCCTACGCTGACGCCGGGCCGACCCACCCGCCGAACCCCGTCCGGATACGCCTGGCACTCGATCATCTCGCCCGGCGTGGCTGGCGCCCCTACATGGAACGCGTTGCACCGGGGATCACCGCATGGATCGATTCGATCGCCACTGATGCGACCGGCGGACTGCAGCCGCCGCATTTCGCCTTTCTGCGAGACGAGCTGCTCGCACGCGCGGCGGTCCTGCAGGACTGCGCAATGACGCGGACGGGCCCGGACACCTTCGACCACGCTCGCGCGGAGCCGCAGGCGGACGAGGCAGCCTATCTGCTTGAGCGCCTTATTCTTCCGGTGGGACTCAACGCCCCGCTAGAGCCGCGCTCGATCCTCCTCGGAGGCTGGCAGGAGGCGGTGCGCAGACATGGTGACTCTCCAGGGGGCCTGATCGCCTCCCTTGGCGATCGCGGCTTGCAGGATCTGATCGGCAAGGCGATCGAGATGAGCGTCGTGAGCGCTTCGTGGCAGCCATGAGCGTTCTGGGCAAAGCCGAGATCAACCTGGCGCTCGACGAGGAGGATTTCGACAAGCGCCTGGTGTTGACCCCCCTGCTCGAGCGCTCTCAGGTGGGGCGGGGCGCCGTGGACCTGCGGCTGGGGACGGAGTTCCTGCTCCTTAGACGTACCCAGCGTCCCGGGCTCGATCCGGGGGCCGACAGTCAGCAGGACGTGGAGGATCTCCAAGAGCGTGTGATCGTTCCGTTCGGCGAGAAGCTATGGCTCCATCCCAGACACTTCGTGTTGGCGGCGACGTTAGAGTTCATCGGCTTGCCGAGTCATCTGTCTGCCTACGTCGTCGGGCGTTCATCGTGGGGTCGGCTTGGTCTCGTGGTCGCGACCGCCGTGTACGTTCACCCGAGATTTCGCGGGTGCTTGACCCTGGAGCTCGTCAACGAGGGCGACAGTCCGATCTGCTTGACCCCCGGTTCTCGGATCGCGCAATTGGTAGTGCACAAGCTAGAGAACCCCGTTCAGCACGTTCCGGGCGAAGTCGAGAAGTACCACGCTCCCGTGCGCCCGCAGGCCTCACGGCTCTCCGGTGAGGCTGGCGAGTTTGCCCGGCTGAAAGATCTCGGAGATGGGCTTCGGTCCCGCCTTGGCTAGGTACAGAACTGGCCGTCAGCTCAGCGGGCCGGCCTCTGTTGGGTCCGAGAATGGGCCCATGAGGCATGTGACCTGCCGCACCGAAATGCCGTCCCGCTTTCCGCAAGGCAAAAACAGCCGCCTTTGCAGGTAGTTCTTGATGGGCGATCCAGGACTCGAACCTGGGACCTCTTCCTTATCAGAGAAGCGCTCTAACCGACTGAGCTAATCGCCCTCGCGAACGCACGGCCGCCGCTAGTTTCGCACAGCTCCCGCGACCGGTAGGCGCTTCAGCCGGACGCCCCGAGCCGGCGGGCCAGCTCGAGCGCCTCGTCGGGGTCGGCGAAGTCCAGCTGCGCCCGATAGCCCCGGCGCGTGGCCCGCACCTTCACGTCCGCTCCCAACGCCCGCCCGAGCGTGGCGGCGATGTCGGCGGCGGCCTGCGCCTGGTCGGGATGGACCGCCGCCGCGCGCCGCGCGCCTGCTCGGCCCCCGCCCACGCCTCCGTTGCTCTCACGCGCCCTCTCCTCGAGCGTCCTCACCGGCCACCCCTCGGCGGCGCTTTCGCGCGCCAACCGACGCCGTGCTCCGTGGTCCTCGGCCAGCAGCAGCGCCCGACCGTGCCCCTCGCTCAACTGCCCTGCTTCGAGCAGCTCGATCGCCTCGTCGGGAAGCTCGAGTAGGCGCAGCAGGTTGCTGACGGCCACACGGCTGCGCCCGATTCGCCGACCGACCCCCTCGCGGGTGAGGCCGAGCTCCTCCACCAGCGCCGCGCACGCCCGTGCCTCCTCGACCGGGTTGAGGTCCTCCCGCACCATGTTCTCGACCAACGCCAGCTCCAGCGAGGCGCTGTCCTCTCCCGCCCGCACAAGCGCCGGAACCGTCTCCAGCGAGGCCAGCTTCGCCGCACGCCACCGCCTCTCGCCGGCGACGAGCTCGTAGCGTCCCCCTGGCCGCGGCCGTACCAGCACCGGCTGCAGCACCCCGGTGTCCCTCACCGAGTCGGCCAGCGCCTCCAGCGACGCCTCGTCGAAGCGCCTCCGCGGTTGCTGCGGATTGGGCGCGATCAGCTCCACCGGCAGCTCCCGCAGCTGCTGCCCGGCCTCGTCCGCGCTCTCGCCCGAGGCCGACAGAATCGCGCTCAACCCCCGACCCATCCCGGGCTTGGGCCTAGCCACGCGCGGCCACCTCCTTGGCCAACTCGAAGTAGGCCGCGGCCCCGGCGCTATGGGGGTCGTGGTGGGTGACGGGCAGGCCGTAGCTGGGCGCCTCGCCCACCCTCACGTTGCGGGGGATCACGGTCTCGAACACGAGCTCGGGGAAGTGGGCCCGCACCTCCCGCTCCACGTCCTGGCCGAGTCGGGTGCGTGCGTCGTACATCGTCAGCAGCATCCCCGCCACGGTCAGCCTCGGGTTCAGCTCCCGCTGCACGAGCTCCAGCGTCTCGAGCAGCCCCGCAAGGCCCTCGAGCGCGTAGTACTCCGTCTGCACCGGAACGATCACGCGGTCGGCGGCGACGAGCGCGCAGACCGTCAACGGCCCCAGCGACGGCGGGCAGTCGAGGATCACGTACTCGAACGACTCCCTCACCTCCCGCAGGGAGTCCCTCAAGCGGTACTCGAAGCGCTCGATCCGCGGCAGCTCGATGCTGGCAGCGGCCAGGCCTTCGCCGGCGGGGAGCATCTTCAGCCCCCTCACGGCGGTCTCGACGACCGCCTCGGGGGCGCTCGCCTCTCCCGTCAGCACCTCATACAGACCCGGCGCGTGGGTCTTGGAGATCCCAAGCCCCACGGTCGCGTTGGCCTGCGGGTCGACATCGACGAGCAGCGTCTCGTACCCGGCCTCCGCGATGCAGGCCGCGACGTTGACCGCCGTCGTCGTCTTGCCCACCCCTCCCTTCTGGTTGGCGATCGCGTAAACCGTTCCCACCGCCCGCAACGCTAGCGCCGTTTCCCGGCCTTCGCCGTCGCGGCGACCTCGCCGGCTCCGCTCCGAGCGCCCCGCGGCTCCCTTCTCAGCCGCCGAGCGGCCGCTTCCTGGCGATCCCGGGGCGCCGCGGGAAGCGCTCCTCCGTCGCTTCCCGCTTGATCCACACATGCAGATGCAGGTCCGTCGCCTGCGGGTACGGCGTGACCTCCACGACCGCCACGCGCTCGAGCCCCAGCAGCTCGCCGGCCCGCTCTGCCGCCCGCTCCTCCGCGAGATCGCGTCGGCCTCGCCAGTCCACGAGCGCGCCCCCGACCCGAAGCAACGGGGCGGCGTACTCAAGCACGACCGGCTGAGCGGCGAGGGCACGCGCGGTGGCGACATCGTGCCGTTCTCGACCCCTGCCCCAGTCCTCGGCGCGGGTACACACCACCCCGGCGTTGGCGATCGCAGCCACCCTCACCAGCTCCACCAGGAACGCGCACTTGCGTTGCTGGCTCTCCAACAGCCGCACCGCGCAGCTCGGCAGCGCGACGGCCAGCACCGCGCCAGGCACGCCCGCTCCCGAGCCGATATCCACCAGGGTCCGGGCCGCGCTCAGCTCCGCCACCTCGGTCGCCACCAGCGCGTCGGCCACGTGCACCTCGACCGCCCGCTCGCCCGCCCGCACGCTCGTCGGCGCCCGCGGATCGCCCGCCATCACGCCCAGCAGAGCGGCGAGTTGTCCCTCCTGGGCAGCGCTCAGCGCGTAACGCCGGGCGAGGTCAGCGAGCAGAGGCGAGCGTTTCACGTTTTTCTGTACGGTGAAACAACTTTAGACAACGTGGCCTCCCCGTAGTCCTCGCTCTCGCCGGTCCGCCCGCAGGGCACGTTTCACGTTTTTCTGTACGGTGAAACAATTATCGCCGTGGCCGAGCCTGAGCAGCCCAAGCTCACCGACGCCGAGCGGGGGCTCGTCGTGGGAGTGCTGATCGGCGAGGGGCACTTCGGTGGCGACGGGCGCTACCCCCAGATCACGCTGCGGATGCACGTCCGCCACGAGGCCCTCTTCCGCTGGCTGCAGCGCCTGTTCCCAAGGTCGCGACTGTACGGCCCCTACGGTCATGGCGGGCGCAACTACTACCAGTGGATGGCTCGTGGAGACGCCCTCGTCGAGGACGTGCTCCCGGTCGTGGAGTCACTCCTGACCGAGGACCTCGACGCCCACGCGGCCCGGCGCCTGCGAGCCATGCGCGAGGACTACGCCGACTTCTTCCGCCGCCAGAAAGCCCGGGCAGCCGTGGCTCGCGAGGCGCGCGGCGGAAACTGAGCACCCGCTCAGCCGCGGGGCGAGACGATCAGGTAGCGGTCGGGTTCCTCGCCCTCGCTGTGGGTGTCCACGTCGCCGCGGTCGCGGAGGTACTCGTGGACGATCCTGCGCTCGAAGGCGGGTAGCGGGTCGAGCTCGACCGGCCGGCCGGCCGCGAGCGCCTCCTCGGCGGCGTCGTCGGCCTGCGCCCGCAGCGACTCGGCGCGCCGCTCGCGGTAGCCGTCGGCGTCGATCACGATCCGCACCGACGACGGCCCCTCGGGGAACACGATCCGTTGGGCGAGATGCTGGACCGCGTCGATCGTCTGGCCGCGACGGCCGATGAACAGCCCCAGACCTTCGCCCTCGAGGCGCCCGGTGAGCACCTCGGCGGTCTCTTCGATCTCGATGCTCGCGTCGAGGTCGAGGCTCTCGAGGATTTCCTCGAGCAGCTCCTCGAGGGCCTCGGCCGGCTCGAGCGGCTCGGACTCCTCCTGTGGGCGCTCCGGACTCGCGTCGCTCATCTACGCCTCCCCGATCGTTTCTTCTTCTTGCGTGGCGGTTTCGGCGGCGGCCCGCTGGGGGTGGCGGGCGCAGCCGCCTTGCCGCTCGTCGCTTCCTTGCCGCCGCTGGTGACCGCGCCCCCGCCGCTCGGCGCGCTCGCGACCTCCGCCGCCGGCGCCGAGGTGGCGCCGGCGAGCATTTCTCGCAGCGAACTTCGCGTCTTCCCGTTGGCCGTGCCGTTCTTGGCCGGCCGGGGCGGCGGGGGCAATCGACGGCGGATGATCGACTGCTGGCCGATCGTCCACAGGTTGGTCGTGATCCAGTACACGAGCAGGCCGGCGGGATAGCGGAACAGGATCACCACGAACACGACCGGCAGCAGCAGCATCAGACGGCGCTGGTTGGGGTCGGCGCTGGCGGTCGCGATCAGCGTCGAGCCGACCTGGGAGCCGACGTACAGCAGGATCAGCACGACCAGGGCGACGCCGGTCGCCTTGTCGGTGATGTCGGGGATGAACAGGAACTTGGCCGAGTGCGGCTGGACCTCGTTGCAGGTCTTTTCGCCGACGAACTTCACCGGCACTTCGCCGATGTGCTGGACCATCTTGTGCGAAGCGTGGTTGTAGGCGTTGATCAGCCCTTCCGGGCAGATGTGCTTCTTCAGGTCCGTGCGCAGCATGTAGAACAGCGAGATGAACACGGGGAGCTGCAGCAGCAGGGGCAGGCAGGAGGCCAGCGGGTTGACTTTGTTCTCCCGGTAGAACTCCATCATCGCCTGCTGCTGGCGCTGTTTGTCGTCCTTGTAGCGCTCTTTGATCTCCTGCATCTGGGGCGAGAGCCGCTGGAGCTCCTGCATCGACTTCAGCTGCCGGTAGGTGAGCGGCACCAGGATCGCCCGGATCAGGATCGTCAAGAGTACGATTGACAGGCCCCAGCTGCCCCCCACGAGGTGGTCGTGGATGAAGACGATGAGCCCTTCGAAGAGGCTGATCAGGGGCGCGAAGGCGTCCTGGATGACGTTCGCGAGAACCACGCTCAGACGTCCCTCGGGCCGTGCCGGTCGACGTGCTTGAAGACCCCTTGGGCCTCGACCGGGTCATAGCCGCCGTAGCTGAAGGGGTTGCACCGCAGCAGCCGCCAGGCCGCCAGCACCAGTCCCCGGGCCACGCCGAACTCTCGGATCGCCTGCACCGCATAGCGCGAGCACGTCGGCTCGTACTTGCACCGCCGCGGGAGGGCGGGGGAGATCACACGCTGGTAGACGACGATCGGGGCGGACACGAACATCCGCGCAAGGCGCACGGGCGCCGCCGACGGCGGTGGCTGGGCCGTGGTCGAGCTCACGGCGCCTCCGCCACGATGGCCCCCAGCCCAGCCTTCTCGAGCAGCTCCTGGAGCGCGTCCCGGACGCCGGCGAGACCCTCGCGCTCCGCCATCTCGGCGGCGGGCGGGCGGGCCACGACGACCAGGTCATGGCCGTCGCCGACCTGCTCGGAGAAGGCCGCGAAGGCTTCCCTCAGCAGGCGCTTGACGAGGTTGCGCTGGACCGCTCCACCCACCTTCCGCGAGACCGACAACCCCAGCCGGCTGGCGCCCACGGTGGGGTTCTCGAACACGTACAGGACGAAGTGGCGGGTGGCGGTCGAGCGTCCGTGGCGGTACACGCGCTCGAACTCGGCGCTGCGTGACAGACGCCCGCCACGGGACGTGAGGCGCGGCTCGATCGGGTGTTCCTCGCTCACCTCGCGCCTGGCCAGCCGCGGCGTCTCAGGCGGAAAGGCGCTTGCGCCCCTTGTCGCGGCGACGCTTGAGGGTCAGCCGCCCGGCTCGCGTACGCATGCGCGCGCGGAAGCCGTGGACACGCGCACGCTTGCGCTTCTTCGGCTGGTAGGTCCGCTTCATGCCGCATGGAGTATAGGGGCGCAGGAGGGCCGCAGTTTCGCCTGCAGCTCGCCGCTGCGGACGCGCCGTCGGGGCCGTCCGGACTCCCACATCGGTCGCCTCCCACACGCCTCCGGAAAATTCCTCGCCAAATGCGAGCACCCCCGACGGGCCTGTTCGGGCGTTGGCTATAGTCGCTGCTCCCGGGCCCTCGGGGTCCTCTTTCCATCGTTTGTCGGTCGCTTCTGGGAGGGAGCCGCAAGGCGCTGCCGTGAGCACGGACCTCGAGCAGATTTGGTCGCGCGTGCAGGCGCAGCTCGCGCTCGTGGTCGACGAGCCGACGTACAAGATCTGGCTCGAGCCGCTGCGCGCCGTCGAGCTCGGTGAGCGCTCGGTGATGGTCGTGGTTCCGGGCCATGCCCGGCGCTGGATCCAGGAGCGCTACGGCCGCGCGATCCAGGCCAGCATCGAGCTCGTACTCGGGGGCGGGTGGGTGCTGGAGCTGACCGGCGAGTCCCCGGCGGGTGGGGAGGCGCTCCCCGCCGCGCGGGCGGTGCGTGGCGGCACCGGCACCGCCCGCGCAATCGGCGGGTCGCGCAGCCAACCCGAGCGCTCCCACCGAACTGGGCCCCTCGGCAACCCCAAGCTCACGTTCGAGCAGTTCGTGATCGGGGACAGCAACCGCCTCGCCCACGCCGCCGCCCTGACGGTCGCGGAGATGCCGGCGCAGGCGTACAACCCGCTGTTCATCTGCGGACCCCCCGGCGTCGGCAAGACCCACCTGCTCAGCTCGATCGCCAACCTGCTGGTCCTGCACTCCCCCGAGGTCACCGTCCGCGCCACCACCGGCGAGGCCTTTACCAACGAGTTCCTCGCGGCGCTCGCCGGGGGCGAGGCCGACCGCTTCAAGACCCGCTTCCGCGACGTCGACGTCCTGCTCCTCGACGACGTCCAGTTCCTGCAACGCAAGGCCCGCACCGAGGAAGAGTTCTTCCACACCTTCAACACACTCCACGACGAGGGCCGCCAGATCGTGGTGACCTCCGACCGCCCCCCTCGCGACCTGGAGGCACTCGAGGACCGCTTGCGCGAGCGCTTCGCCGCGGGCCTGATCGCCGACATCGCCCCGCCCGACATCGCCACCCGGCTGGCGATTCTGCGCAAGCGGGCCGACCACGATGACGTCGAGCTGGCCGACGAGCAGGCGCTCGAGGTGATCGCCGAGCGCGTCCACACCAACGTCCGCGCGCTCGAGGGGGCGCTGATCAGGGTGGTCGCCTTCAGCTCGCTCAGCGGGCGGCCCCTGACCCGCGGCCTCGCCGAGGAGGTACTAGACGGGCTCTACCCGCGTCCGGCCTCCGCGGGCGCGCGTCCCCGTACTGTGGCCGAGATCCAGGCCGCCACCTGTGAGCTGTTCGGGCTGTCCTGCGACGAGCTGCTCTCGAGCTCCCGCGCCGCCCGTGTGGCCTGGCCGCGACAGATCGCCATGTACCTCTCACGTGAGATCACCGGCCAGTCGCTGCTCTCGATCGGTCGCGAGTTCGGTGGACGCGACCACACCACCGTGATGCACGCCTGCAAGCGCGCCTCCGAGCGCATCGGCTCTGACGAGTCCTCACGGCTCTCACTCCACCGCCTGTGCACAGCCCTCGGCTGCGATCCACCTCCGACACGCTGATGCAGCCCGCGACCGCCAGGCCTGAGAGACTTCCCCACCGTCCAAGCCGACCTGTCCACCGTCTCACGCCCACCATTCCGGGCGAGCACACGCTTTCCACATACCCACACCCCCTATGTACTCCTATCCAAGCTTCTCATCATCCTCATAGATGAAGCTCACGATCTCCTCCTCCGAGCTTCTCAACCAACTCCAAACGGCCGTCCGCGTGGCATCAACCCGCAGCGCCGTGCAGGCGTTGTCGGGGGTGATGATCTCAGCGCAGCCCGACTCGCCCCCGGAGCTGCTGGCAACCGACATGGATGTCGGCCTCCGTGTTCCGCTCGAGGCCCACGTCGAGCGCACGGGCGCCGCCGTGCTACCGGCACGGCTGCTGCTCGACGTGGTCCGCTCGCTGCCCGCCGAGCAGCTCTCGCTGGAGTTGCGCAGCGCCGAGGGCGACGTCGAGCTGATCAGCGGCCCCGCGACGTTCCACCTGCGAACGCTCCGCGCCGAGGACTTCCCGACGCTGCCCTCGCCCGAGCCCGAGACCCGGGTGTCGTTGCCGTCCGAGGCGTTCGTCGACACCGTCACGCGGGTGGCCCGCTCGGCCTCGCGGGACGAGACGCGGCCCGTGCTGACCGGGATCCTGATGACCGCCTCCGGCTCGGAGTTGCGGATGGTGGCGACCGACTCCTACCGCCTGTGCGTCAAGCAGACGGCGATCGAGCCCCCGGTCCAGAGCGCGCTCGAGGTCAACGTCCCGGCGCGGGCGCTGCAGGAGCTCGTCCGGATCGCCTCCGGCACCGATGTCGACACGCTGTCGGTCAGCCGCGGCGCCAACCAGGTGATCTTCGAGCTCGGCGACACGGTGCTGTCCTCGCGCCTGATCGACGGCCAGTTCCCCAACTACCGCCAGCTGCTACCGGAGTCGGTGGACCACGAGCTGCGCCTGTCGACGGCCGAGCTCGGCGAGGTGGTCCGCCGCATCAGCCTGCTGGCGCAGAAGAACGCGCCCCTGCGGCTGAGCTTCAGCGAGGGCACGCTCACCGTGTCCGCCCAGACTCCCGACATCGGCGAGGCCAGCGAGGCGATCCCGGTGCCGTTCAAGGGCGAGGTGTTCGAGATCGGCTTCAACCCCGAGTTCCTGAAGGACGGGCTCGAGAGCATCGAGTCCCAGGAGCTGCTGCTGAAGCTGATCAGCCCCCTGCGCCCGGGCGTGATCGAAACCCCCGACAGCGGCGACTTCGTCTACCTGATCATGCCGATCCGGCTGAACGTGTGAGGTCGTGGCTCCCCGCGTACTGGCGGTGGCGCTGCGCGACTTTCGCAGCTACGGGCGCGCCGAGGCGACCCTCGGCGGCTCGCTGAGCGTCGTCCACGGACCCAACGGGACCGGCAAGAGCAACCTGCTGGAGGCGATCTACTACGGCTGCACCGGCCGCTCCCCGCGCACCCGCAACGAGCGCGAGCTGGTGCGCTTCGGCGCCCAGGCGACCCGCGTGACGGTCGAGCTACTCGACGGCGAGGAGCCCCACGAGCTGGCCGTCGGCTTCGGCGCGGTGTCCGGTAGCGGGCAGCCGGCGAAGCGCATGAGCGCCGACGGCGCCGCCGTCGAGAGGCTCCTGGACGTCGACTTCAGGCCGCTCGTGAGCGTGTTCCTGCCCGACCGCCTGGAGCTCGTCAAAGGTCCGCCGGCGGTGCGCCGCGCGCACATGGACCAGCTGGTGGCCGCCCTCTGGCCGGCGCGGGCGGCGGACCGGAGCGAGTACTCCCGCGCCTTGGCCCAGCGCAACGCGCTGCTGGCCGGCATCCGCGCCCGCCGCGCGTCGCGGTCCTCGCTGGGCGCCTGGGATCGCGAGCTGGCCAACGCCGGCCTGCGCGTGCGCGAGCGGCGGTCCGAGGCTGTCGAGCTGCTGGCGGGCGTGTTCTCGGAGCGGGCCGCACGGCTCGGTCTCGCCGGCGAGGTGTCGCTGCGGTATCGCCCCCGCGCCACCGCCGCGGATGCCGACGACTACGCCCGCGAGCTCGCCGAGCGGCTGGAGCGGGACCTCGAACGGGGCTTCACCGGCTACGGGCCCCACCGCGACGAGCTCGCCGTGCTGCGCGACGGACGTGAGCTTCGCGTGTATGGCTCCCAGGGCGAGCTGCGCCTGGCCCTGCTCGCGCTGCTGCTGGCCGAGCGGGCGGTGCTGGCACGGGAGCGCGGCCAGATCCCCCTGATGCTGCTCGACGACGTGATGAGCGAGCTCGACGCCGAGCGTCGCGAGACGCTCTCCGCGGAGCTGCGCTCGGGCGGCCAGAGCGTGATCGCCACCACCGACCTCGGCCACGTCCCCGGCGCCGGGGACCCTTCCGTAGCCCGCCTGCGGATCTCCCCCGGGGCGGTCATGCAGGAGGCGATCGCGGCGTGAGCCGCCGGGCTCCCCGGCCGATGTCCTCGGTCTTGCCCGTCCTGGTCGACGAGCTCGCCCCGGCGACGCTGCTGGCCCGGGTCCAGCGGGTCTGGCCGGCCGCTGCGGGAGGCGCGATCGCGGCCGTCGCCCGACCCACCGCCGAGCACGAGGGCGTGGTCACGGTGAGCTGCGGGGCGGCCGTCTGGGCCCAGGAGCTCGAGCTGATGGAGGACGCCCTGCTGGAGCGACTCAACGAGGCCCTGGGGGAGCCCGCCATCCAGGCCCTCCGCTGCCGCACCGCCTAGCGCCAAACAGCCCGCGTTTAGCGCGATTTTGCAGGGGTTTAGGCCCCTTCCAGAGCCGGATCCGGCACCCCCGCGTGCTACCATGATCAGTACACAAGCCCCCGCTCCCGGCCGTGGACTTCCAGCCCCGGACTCCGGGGCTCTTTCACGTCAACGGAGGGCAATTGGCATCACGCGGCAAACGCTCGCCGGAGGGTGGCGAGCCCGGCGATTTGAACCAGAACACGCCAACTGGCGGCTCGGCCAGCTACGACGCACAGGACATCACAGTCCTCGAAGGCCTGCAGGCCGTCCGCAAGCGCCCAGGCATGTACATCGGCTCGACCGGTGTACTGGGACTGCACCACCTCGTCTATGAGGTCGTGGACAACTCCGTCGACGAGGCGCTGGCGGGCTTCTGCGGCGAGGTGTCCGTCACGATCCACCCCGACAACTCCGTCACGGTGGCCGATGACGGCCGCGGCATACCCGTGGCGAACATGGAGAAGGAGGGCAAGCCGGCCGTCGAAGTGGTCCTCACGGTGCTCCACTCCGGGGGCAAGTTCGGCGAGGGCAGCGGCTACAAGGTGTCGGGAGGCCTGCACGGCGTCGGCGTCTCGGTCGTCAACGCGCTCTCGGAGTCGCTGCACGTGGAAATCCGGCGCGACGGCTACGTGTGGACCCAGGACTACTCACGCGGCGACCCAGTCGGACCGCTCGAGAGGGGCGCCAAGCTCGGCAAGGACGACGGCACCGGGACCATCATCACCTTCCTCCCCGACGCCGACATCTTCGAGTCGCTCGACTTCGACTTCACGACGCTCGAAGAGCGCCTGCGCGAGACCGCCTTCCTGACCCGCGGGCTGAAGATCTCGATCGTCGACGAGCGCGCCGGCGGTCACTCCGCCTCGTTCCAGTACGACGGCGGCATCGAGGACTTCGTCATCTACCTCAACGAGAACAAGGACACCGTGCACCGCAAGGTGATCTTCTTCGCCGGCGAGTCCGAGGAGGGTGCGGCGGAGGTCGCGATGCAGTGGAACTCCTCCTACCAGGAATCGGTCCACGCCTTTGCCAACAACATCAACACCCGCGAGGGCGGCTCCCACCTCAGCGGCTTCCGCTCGGCGCTCACGCGCACGGTCAACAAGTACGCCCGCGATCACGGCCTGCTGAAGGAGAAAGAGGACAACCTGTCGGGCGAGGACGTCCGCGAGGGCCTGACCGCGGTGGTCTCCGTGAAGCTGCAGGACCCCCAGTTCGAGGGTCAGACCAAGACCAAGCTCGGCAACCCCGGGATGGCCGGGTTCGTCGAGGCGATCGTCAACACGGGGCTGGGCGAGTTCCTCGAGGAGAACCCCAGCGAGGCCCGCGCCGTGATCAACAAGGCGGTGCAGGCCCAGCGGGCCCGCGAGGCCGCCCGCAAGGCCCGCGACCTGACCCGCCGCAAGTCGGCGCTCGAGAACTCGACCCTCCCCGGCAAGCTCGCCGACTGCTCGGTCAAGGACCCCGCGCTGGCGGAGCTGTTCGTGGTCGAGGGCGACTCCGCCGGCGGCTCGGCCAAGCAGGGCCGCGATCGCAACACCCAGGCCGTGCTGCCGCTGCGCGGCAAGATCCTCAACGTCGAGAAGTCACGCATCGACAAGGTCCTCCAGAACGTGGAGGTCCAGGCTCTGATCACCGCCATCGGCACCGGCGTCCGCGACGAGTTCAACATCGAGAACGCCCGCTACCACAAGGTGATCCTGATGACCGACGCCGACGTCGACGGAGCCCACATCCGGACCCTGGCGCTCACGCTCCTGTTCCGCGAGATGAAAGAGCTGATCGAGGAAGGCTACGTCTACATCGCCAAGCCACCGCTCTACAAGCTGGGGCAGGGCAACCGCGAGCGCTACATCGAGAAGGAGTCCGAACTCGAAGAGATCCTGCTGGCGGAGAAGTGGGAGAAGTTCGTCGTCCTCGATCGCCACGGCAGGGAGTTCAAGCTGACCGAGGCCCGCTGGCAGCGCTTCACGCGTCTGCTCAAGCAGTACGAAGGCTGGGCACTGGCGCTGCGGGGACAGCACGGCTATGACGTCGTCCAGCTGCTCGAGGAGTCCTCGCTGCTGAGCGAGCAGGTGGCGAGCGCCGACGCGGCCATCGAGCTGCTCGGCCGCAGCGCGGAGGACGCCGACACCCACAGCACCGAGGTGGTCGAGCAGGACCCGCTCGAGATCCGCGTGCGCGCCGTCGAGACCGGCACCGGCTTCGCGCGTACCCACCGCATCAAGCGCGCACTGTTCGAATCCAACGAGTACCGCCAGCTCGCCCGCGTGCACATGCAGCTGATCGAGCTCGCCGGGATGCCCCCCTTCGAGGTCACGCTCGGCGACGCGAGCGAGACCGCCGCGAGCTTCGAGGCGCTCCACTCCGCCGTCCTGAAGGTCGCCCAGAAAGGCGTCAAACTGCAACGCTTCAAGGGCCTCGGCGAGATGAACGCCGACCAGCTCGGCGAAACCACGATGGCGCCCAGCACCCGCGTGCTCGCACAGGTGACGCTCGAAGACGCCGCCGCCGCCGACCGCATCTTCTCCAAGCTGATGGGCGACCAGGTCGAGCCGCGCCGCGAATTCATCGAAGAGAACGCCCGCGCCGTCGCAAACCTCGATGTGTAGGGGGAGGTGATCGCCCGTGGCCAGCGCTGACGTGATCGGCGGGGGCAACATCGAACCTCGTGCCCTCGAGGAGGAGATGCGCACCGCCTACCTCGACTACGCGATGTCGGTGATCGTCGGGCGCGCCCTGCCCGACGTCCGCGACGGCCTCAAGCCGGTCCACCGCCGCGTCCTCTACGCGATGAACGAGCTCGGCCTCGGCCCCACCCGCTCCTACTCGAAGTGCGCACTGATCGTCGGCGAGGTGATGGGCAAGTACCACCCCCACGGCGACTCCGCCATCTACGACACCCTCGTCCGCCTCGCCCAGGACTTCTCGATGCGCAACGAGCTCGTCGACGGCCAGGGCAACTTCGGCTCGATCGACGACGACCCGGCTGCCGCGATGCGCTACTGCGTCAGCGGCGACACGCGTGTGGCCCTACCGAGCGGCACCGTGAAGATCTCCGACCTCGCTGCCGGCCTGGACCTTGATGACGAGTGCGATGTCGACTTTGAGGTGCTCGACCGGCTGGGCCGTCCCGTCCACGCTTCGAAGCTGTTCAACTCCGGTGTCCATCCGACGCTGAGGCTGCGCACCCGGGAGGGCTACGAGCTGGAGGGCTCCCATAACCACCCTGTCCTCTGCCTCGTCGACATGGTGGGTGTTCCGCTGTTGCTGTGGAAGCGATTGGACGAGTTGGCGCCGGGCGACCGCGTGCTCCTTAACCGCGCCGCCCGGCCTGGCGGATCCGACATCCCTTCTGCGGATCGCTCTCTCGCCGTACTCCTGGGCGCGTTTGTGGCGGAGGGCTGGGTCTCGCAGCGGCGGGCGGGCTTCAACAACCTCGACGCGGAGTACTTCGACACCGTCCTCGCTGCCTACGACGAGCACGTCGGCGGGACCCGCTACGTGAGCGAGCGAACGATCGCGTCGGGAAGCAGGCTGTTCGAGCTCGACGTGCGGAACACCGACGCCCTGCAGCGCAGCGCCCTGGCGCCGCTCGCTGGGGCTCGCAGCGCCGCCAAGCGCGTGCCCGAGCGGGTCTGGCGGGCGGACACCGGCTTCAAGCGCGCGTTCCTGCAGTCGCTGTTCACGGGCGACGGGTCTTCCTCGCTGCTGCCGCGGAGCACCATCCAGGTTTCGTACTCGTCATACAGCGAGGGCCTCTGCCGCGATGTCCAGCAGCTGCTCTTGGAGTTCGGCGTGGTGTCTCGCGGCTGCGGCCCCACGAGCCGGGGTGAGTACAGGCTCGTGGTCACGAACCGCCGCGACGGACGCCTGTTCGCCGAGCGCGTGGGGTTTCTCGGGCGCAAGCAAGAGAAGCTGCTCTCCGAGCTCTCACAGATTCCCCGCCAGAGCCGGGCCCTCAGCAGCGATCACGTGCCCTACGTCGCCGGCTACATCCGGTCGGAGGCCGGTGGCAGCTGGGAGGACCGCGACTGGCTCCGCCGCCACAACGTCGATCGCGTGGAGCGCTGGGAGCAGGGGGGCCCGGCGATTCTCGAGCGGATCGATTCGCAGGAGGTCAAGCGGGTCATCGAGCCGCTGCTCGACGCCGGCCACTACTACGCCCGGGTCGCCTCGGTCGAGCCCGCGGGCGAGCAGCCGGTGTACTCGCTGCGTGTTGACACCGCCGACCACTCGTTCCTGACCAACGGGTTCGTCAGCCACAACACCGAGGCCCGTCTGGCCCGGATCGCGATGGAGATGTTGCGCGATCTGGACATGGACACCGTCGACTTCACGCCCAACTACGACGGCAAAAAGCAGGAACCGGTCGTGCTGCCCTCGCGCTTCCCGAACCTGCTCGTCAACGGCGGCTCGGGCATCGCCGTGGGGATGGCCACGAACATCCCCCCGCACAACCTCCGCGAGGTGATCGGCGCCACGATCGCCTACATCGAGGATCCCGAGATCGACATCGACGGGCTGATGGCGCACATCAAGGGCCCCGACTTCCCCACCGGCGGTGTGATCCTCGGCCGCGCCGGTATTCGCGACGCCTACGAGACCGGTCGCGGCCGCGTCCGCGTCCAGGCACGCGCCCACATCGAGCCGCTGAAGCAGGGCAAAGAGGCGATCATCGTCACCGAGCTTCCCTTCATGGTCAAGAAGGGCGGCGACGGCGGCCTGATCCAGAAGATCGCCGAGCTCGTCAAAGACGGGCGCATCACCGAGATCGCCAACATCGAGGACCACTCCGACAAGCGCGGCATGCGCGTGGTGATCGAGCTCAAGCGGGACGCCATCCCCAAGGTGGTGCTCAACAAGCTCTACAAGCACACGCCGATGCAGAACACCTTCGGCGTGAACATGGTCGCGCTGGTGGACAACGTGCCCCGCACGCTCGACCTGCGCGCGGTGATCCACAACTACGTCGCCCACCAGCGCGAGGTGATCGTCCGCCGCACCAAGCACGAGCTGTCCGAAAAGGAGGGCCGCGCTCACATCCTCGAGGGCCTGCTGACGGCGCTGGAACACCTCGACGCGATCATCGAACTGATCCGTGCCTCCCGCGACCGTGACTCGGCCCGCGAGCAGCTGATGGAACGCTTCGAGCTGAGCACGATCCAGGCCACCGCGATCCTCGACCTGCGCCTCTCCCAGCTGACCGCGCTGGAGGCGGACGGCATCAAACAGGAGCACGCCGACGTGATCGAGCGGATCGCCGAGCTGCGCACGATCCTCGGCGATGAAGGCCGCGTGCTCGCCGTGATCAAGGAGGAGCTGGCCGAGATCGCCGAGCGCTTCGGCGACGAGCGTCGCACCGAGATCAGCCACTCGGAGGACGAAATCGACATCGAGGACCTGATCGCCGACCAGCAGATGGTGATCACGATCACCCAGAGCGGCTACATCAAGTCACTCCCCCTGGCGACCTACCGCCAGCAGCAACGGGGCGGTCGTGGGGTGACCGGGATGGACATGAAGGACGGCGACTTCATCGAGCACCTGTTCGTGACCTCCTCCCACGACTACCTGCTGTTCTTCTCCAACCGCGGCAAGGTCTACCGCTCGAAGGTCTACGAGCTCCCCGAGGCCCAGCGCACCGCCAAGGGCCGCGCGCTGGTCAACATCCTGCCCCTCCAGGAAGGCGAGCGGATCCAGGCCGTCGTCTCCACCAGGGACTTCTCCGAGACCCAGTTCCTCGTGTTCGCCACCCGCAACGGCACGGTCAAGAAGACCGAGCTGGCGGCTTACAACACGCCGATCAAAGCGGACGGCATCATCGCCATCAACATCCGCGACGACGACGAGCTGCTGGCCGTCCGCGCCGTCGACCCCGACGACGAGATCATCATGGTCTCCAAGGCCGGCCTGACGGTCCGTTTCGCCGAGTCCGACGTCCGCGCGATGGGCCGCGACACCACCGGTGTGCGTGGGATGGACGTCGGCAAGAAGGGGAGCGTGATCGCGATGGACGTCGCCCGCGACGACATGGACCTACTCGTCGTGACCGAGAACGGCTATGGCAAGCGCACCCAGATCAGCCAGTACCGCAAGACCAACCGCGGCGCCAAAGGCGTCAGAGACGATCAAGCTGACCGAGGCCAAGGGCGCCCTCGCCGGCGCCCTGGTGGTGCGGGAGCACCAGGAGCTGGTGTTCATCAGCGTCGGCGGCATGGTCCAGCGGACCGCGGCTGGAGGTATCTCCCAGCAGGGCCGCTCGGCCACCGGCGTGCGGGTGATGAACCTCAAGGACGAAGACGCGGTCAGCGCCGTCGCGCTGGTCGTGGACACCGGCGAGGACTCCCCGGACACCGGCGAGCGCCCCGATGGGGCCGGCGGGGAGCCCCACGACGCGGGCGAGAACTCCCTGCACACGGCCGTGGACACCGACCCCGAGTTGCCGGGCGCGGCCGCCGATCTCCCGGCCCAGAACGGCGCCGGCGAGTCCCAGGACGGGGCCGGCGGGTAGCAGCCCCCCGCCGCCCCCCGGGGGCGGCCGATCCGCTGCAAGAGCTCGCCCACCGGCCCAAAACCCGGCCAGGTAGCTCACACATCGCGCTCCCCGATCCGAAGAAGGGGGGGTGCACCGCCGCCCCGCGCGCCTCCTCCTCGCACTCGTCCTCGTAATCGCCGCCCCCTCACTCGGGGTCGTAGCTGCCGCCCAGGCGGCCGCCCGAGCCCACTCGGCGAGCCGCTCTCCCACCCACGCCCGTTGCGTCGCGGTCCGACGGGCCCTGGCCCACGGCCGTCGCCAGCGCCATTGGCTGGTGGAGGCCTGTGCCAGCCGCCGGACCACGACCCGCTCCCACGGGGTACGGCTGCTGCTGCACGATGGCTCCGGCCACGGCCCCAAGGCCGGCATCCGGCCGCCCACGCGGCCCACCGCCCACGAAAGCGCCGAGGCCACGATCGCGGCGGTCCTCGCGACTCCCTGCACCAATACCGAAGTTACCCCCGAAGCCGCCAACATCGGGATCGTCCGCGAAGCCGTGCTGTGTCTGATCAACCAGGAGCGGGCCGGCCATGGGGACCAGCCCCTGCGCACCAACACCAAACTCCAGGCGGCGGCCGAATCCCACAGCAGCGAATGCGTGGAACTCGACTACTTCGCCCACGTCTCACCGTCGGGCGAGACGCCCGTGGAACGGATCGAGGACACCGGATACGTGCCCTCCCCCTACGACGGCTACGTGCTCGGGGAGAACCTCGCCTGGGGGACCTACGAACTGTCGACCCCGAAGTCGATCGTGGCGGCGTGGATCGCCTCCCCGCCCCACCTCGCCAACATCCTCGAAGCCCGCTACACCGAAACCGGCATCGGCGTCACCCCGGCCGTGCCCTCCTCCCGTGGGGAAGGTGCTCCCGGCGCCACCTACGCCCAGGAGTTCGGGGTCATCATCGCCTGACCCCCCGGCCACCGGCGCCCGCCACGAAGCCGCACTCCGCACGCTCCGCAGTGAGCGCACAAGAAGCGTTTCCCGCTGTCGCCAGGTTTCGCTAATCTGGCCACACCAGAGAAAGGAGGTGGTCCATACGTTGTCTGACAGTTTTTGCGGGACCCTGGAGGTGACCGGCCGGTAGGTCGGCAGGCTGGTCCGCCTAGCGGAATCCAACCCGGGACACCCCGAGACGACCGCCGGTCCTGGTCCCACCGGCACTCCAAGGTCGGCCTCGGTCAATCCAGTCGAGAAGGAACCACCGCGAGGGGCGCAGCCTGCCAGGCTGCGCCCCTCGTGCGTGTCTGAGGCGCCACCACGGGACGTGTCGGCGCCGCCCGAGCTGAGCCGCTGCGTCGCGGCGGGGAGCCGCTGCCCCCCCGGAGCTGGAACCCGCTAAGCCGCCTGGGGCAGGTACTGCAGCCAGGCCGCCGGGATCGTGGGGCTGGCAACGTGGATGAAGATCTCGGCCCGCGGCAAGCGGGGCGCGTGGCGAGGGTGCATCCCCGCCTGACCGGGTGTGCGGTCGCCCTTGCGCCGGTTGCAGGGGGCACAGGAGGCGACGATGTTCTCCCAGCTCGACGAGCCTCCCTTCGAGCGCGGGATCACGTGGTCGACCGTGAGGTTGGAGCGGGAGCCGCAGTACTGGCAGGTCCAGCTGTCGCGGGCGAACACCGCCCGGCGGGTGATCTTGCGGCGATGGGCGTCCCGGGGCACCTTCACGTAGGTCACCAGCCGGATCACGACCGGACGGGCCAGCGTCGAGGACTCCGAGTGCAGGTGCGTGGGCCCCCGCTCGATCAGCTCGGCCTTCTCCTTCAGCAGCAGCACCACCGCCCGACGCACGGTGCAGACGTTGATCGGCTCGAACGTCGCGTTCAGGACGAGCACCCGACCACCCATCGCCGTGGGCGATGAGGCAGGTCCGTGCCGCTGGTGCTCTGAGGACGACACGGACCCCACCGGCTCTGGTGGGACTGTGCTCTCCATTCTCCGGGCCGAGTCTAGCGGCCGATTCCCCCCGGCGCCACCGCTCCGAGGGGGGTTTCGGCCGCCCGGTAGCTGCCCAGGACCCGCACCTCTTCGCAGATCTCCCCAAGCCCGGCGAGCGCCTGACGGACCCTGTCCTCGGTGCTGCGGGCGGCCAGGTCGGCGAAGAACACGTAGTTGCCGAGCTGCTCCCGCCGCGGCCGCGACTCGATCTTGGTCAGGTTGATGTCGCGCACGGCGAACTCCTGCAGGCACCGAACCAGCCACCCGGAGTGCTCGGCGCCGCTGCCCCAGAACAGCAGCGAGGTCCGCCACGTCGACCCCCCGGCCGACTCCAGCGGAGGGTCTCGCCGATCGCCCGCCCGTGCCAGCCATACAAAACGTGTCTCGTTGTCGTCGCGGTCCTGGACCCCCTCGCGGATGATCGTCCCCCCGTAGATGCGGGCTGCCAGCGCCGTCCCCAACGCGGCCCTCCCCGCCTGCCGCTCGGCGCTCACGATCCTCACCGCCTCGGCGGTCGAGCTCGCCGGCAGGACCCGTGCCCTCGGCAGCTCGGTGCGCAAGAACCGCGAGCACTGGCCGGGCACCTGGGGGTGGGTGAGGACGGTCTCGATCTGGGACAGCTCGACCGGCGCCCCGGCGATCAGCGAGTGGCGCACCCGCAGCAGGGCCTCGCCGACGATCTCCACGTCGGAGGCCTCCCCCGCGAGCAGGTCGAGCGTCACGCTGATCGACCCCTCGAGCGAGTTCTCGATCGGGACCACCGCCCACTCGAGCTCGCCGGCCCGCAACGCCATCACCGTCTCGTAGATGCTCGCCATCGCCACCGGCTGTGCCTCCTGCGGACGGGCGCTGCCGAGCAGGGCCTCCTCGCTGAAGGTCCCCTCCGGCCCGAGGTAGCCGACCCGGGGTGGTCCCCCGGACCCGTCAGCCGCCGTGGCCATCGGCGGCAGCCTGCACGTCGTCGCCGCCGGCTATCGCCAGGCGCACCGCTTCGGCCTCCTCGGGAGACAACTCGAGTTCTGATCGACCCTCGCGGACCTGCTTGCCATACACCCTCGCCTGGTCGCGATGGTGGATGCACGACAGCACGATCCCCGAGCGTTCGTCGTCGAGCAGCGCGATCGACATCGACTGCCGTCCCGACAGCTCGTTGTAGGCGTCGTAGCGGACCAGCGCCCGGTGGGAGATCACGCCCCTGAGGTCCTCCTCGATCTGCCCCAAGCGAGCGTCGAGCCGCTCACCGCTGGCCCTCACCTGCTCCTGTACCTCCAGCAGCGCGGCCTGCACCCCCTCGGCGTGGGCGACCAGATCCTGCCCGCCGGAGGCTCCGAGGACGACCGTCTGGGCCCGCCGCAGCCGCCGCAGCGACACGGCCAGCAGCAGGCACCCGATCAAGGCCACCACGGCCACCGCAGCCGCCGCGATCGCGATGATCCCGTGCGTGTCCGTCAGCGACGCGGCCATCGGCTGGAACGGTAGCCCACCGGCAACCCGAACGGACCCGGCCGCGCTGGAGATGCCGCACCTTCGGGGTCAAAGACGAGAGCCGGGGAGGCCGCGTCGCCGCGATCAGACGTAGGGCCCCGGGGAACCCGTCTCCCCGGGGCCTACGAGAACGACCTCGGCGGTCGCCCCCCAGCCTCAGCCCGCCGGTAGTTCTTCGGGCGGGAACGTCGGATGGGGTGGCTCGATCGTGAAGCTGGCCGTGCGGGTCGTGTACGGGGCGTTTTCGAGGCTGGCTTCGATCATGCTCGTACCGGGCGCACACGACGAGTTGCCGATCACAACCGCGAAGGCGTTGCCGTCGTTGTCGAGGTACAAGGTCCCTTCGCTGACGTTGGAGATCGTTTCGGGGTAGCCGTCTTCCATCACGATCGCTTCCGTGTGGGGCCACTGCTTGCACCGCGAGTAGAGCTGGGCGCCCTGCACGTTGACCGGTTCCTCGGCGTACACGGGCGGGAACTCGACCTGCACGATCGTCGCCACGTCGCTGTATTCCTCGCCCTCGACCTTGTTGGCCGGCGTCACCGTCACGCCTTCCGTCGTGGGCTTCGGGGCCAGCACGTCGAAGCTGGTCACGTCGGTCGTGTACGGCGGCGCTTCGAGGTGCGAGGAGACGAGGCTTTCACCCGCCGCGCAGGACGGTCCTCCGATCACGACCGCGGTCGCGTTGCCGTCGTTGTCGAGCCTCACGGAGAAGCTCGGGCCGGTGCTGAACTCGTCGGGCAAGGGCGCGTCGTCGCGTGCCGCGTACGGCGTCCGCCAGTAGAGCTTCTTGTCGCAGCTGTTGTAGAGCTCGTTGGCGCTGATCCGGACCCACTTCTCGGCGTACGACGGTTCGCACTCGACTTCGATGATGTCGGCGATGCTCGAGGCGGAGCCGAACTCGCCCTGGTCCATGAACTGGCCCGGCAGCGTGTTCACCGAGCACGTTTCAGGAGCCGGCGTGGTGCCGGTCTGCCGCGGCTTGGCCTTCTTGTGGTGGGTCGTGTGCGCCAGCGCGGTGCCGTTCAGAGCGAACAGGCTCAGCGCCAGGACCGCCAGGGCCACCAGCAAGTTGCGTCTCTCCATGACCTTCCTCCAGTCTTTCTCCCCGCCACGCGGCCGCGAAGGCTCGCTCGCGGGAAGCAACCCCCCATTTCCGAGTGGCTCCCCTGGCGGGATGTACCTACCAGTTGATACCGCTTTCGCGCTCTTTGCGCAATCCCGCGGCTCGAGGCCTCGCTGGGCCCGGCCTCGCGCCTCGTGCGGACGGGCCGGTTAAAAGCCGAGGGCCCCGGAAGCGGTGCTCCCGGGGCCCTCGTTCACTATCTTGCTGGTCTCCCAGCCAGGTCCTCTGCCTAGTGCGACGTGGGCTGAGGCGGTTCGATCGTGAAGTTGGTCGTGTAGGTCGTGTACGGAGCGTTTTCGAGGCTAGCTTCGATCAGGCTCTTACCAGACGCGCACGATGCGTTACCGACCAGGATCGCAAACGCGTTCCCGTCGTTGTCGAGGTTCAGCGTGGTGTCGCTGACCGACTTCTCCACACGCGGGTAGCCGTTCTCACCCATCGTGATCACTTCGGTGTACGGGCACACTTTGCAACGCGCCTCAAGCTGCGCGAAGTCAAGGTTGACCGGTTCCTCAGCGAACACGGGGCTGAACTCCACCTGCACGATCGTGGCGACCGAGCTGGTGGTCTCACTCTCGACAGCGGGGGCCGAGTTCGGCCCTTCGCCACCCGGTTCAGCGGTCACGCCGGGCGTAGTCGGCCGCGGCGGCAACACGTTGAACATGGTGGTGAACGTCGTGTACGGAGCCGCTTCCAGGTGCGCAGCGATCAGGCTTTCGCCAGCTGCACACGAGGGGCCGCCCAGCACGATCGCCGTGGCGTTGCCGTCGTTGTCGAGTTCGACGCTAATGCCCCGACCGGTGACGAAGCCCCACTGGTTGGCACCCTCGTCGTGTCCGTAGGGGGTACGCCAGTTGAGCGAGCCGCCACAACGGCTGTAGAGCTCGTTTGCGGTGATGTCCACGTACTTCTCTGCGTAGACTTCTTCGCACTCGACTTCGATGATGTCGGCGACGCTCGAGGCGGAACCGAACTCACCCTGGTCCATAAAGGACCCGGGCTCAGACTTCACCGTACAGGCGGCGTTGACAGACGTGCTGCCATCGCTGGTGCGCGGCTTTGCCTTCTTGTGGTGGGTCGCATGCGCGAACGCGGTCCCGCTCAGCATGAACAGGCTGAGCGCGAGGACAGCGAGCCCCGCCAGAAGATTGCGTCTTTCCATGACTTTTCCTCCAGTGGTTTATTCCGTTAACCCGCCACCCCGGTGCATTCCATACTCCGGGAGGCCAGCCCCCATTCGGCGGCCATCCCTGGCGGGAGTTAAGGGTCTTATACAGGTTCAAACGCTGGTGCGCAAGTCCCGCACCGCGGTATCCGCGCCGCGGGCCCCCCGCGGGCCCCGGCCGCTATTCGAAGATCGCGAGGAAGCTGCCCTTGTTGTTTTCGAGGTTGGTCTCGCCCGGCACCGCTTCGACCGACACTTCGACTTTCGAGGCTGCTCCGGTGGGGATCCCCGTGACCGTCACCTGCGCCGGCGAGGTCTTGCCCGGTTCGAGCTTTTCGATCGTGCCCGAGGACTTGTACTGCTTGCCCCCCGCCGACACGGCGACGTTCACCTTGATGTTGGTCGAGGGGGATTCGCCGGAGTTTTCGACCGACACCGAGAAGGTCGGGCTGCTGCCGCCGCTGAGGTGGTTGAGCGCCGGTTCGGCGGCCAGTTCGGTGGACCCCACGCTGACCCCCTTGAGCGCGCTGCCGTGGGTTCCGCCGGTGGTCTGCGTGCTCGCCGTCCCCTGCCCGGTGAGCCTGGAGCTGACCGTGTTCGGTTCCAGCCAGCCGAGGTTCGGCAGGAACCGCGAGGGGCTCGTCTGGACGCCGTGCACCCCGTGTTCGCCCAGCGTCTGCTGGATCAGGGGCGCGACCCGCTGGGAGTAGAGGATGTCGGAGGCCAGGAACATCTCCATCGCCCCGGCGATGTATTCGATCGACTGCTTGTCTTTGGAGCCCAGCGCCTTGGGCAGCAGCGTCGCCAGCTTCTCGAGTGTTTCGACGCGCAGGTTGTAGGCCAGCAGCAGGTTGCGCTGGGCTCCCTCCATCTCGCTGGGGACGCTCAGGCCCTGCACCCGGGAGGCGAGTCCCTGGGCCTGGATACGCAGCTGGTCGACCTGCTCCTCGACTTCCAGGGCCTGCTTGGTGGAGGCGCTGGAGAGGGTCGTGAACAGCGGCGTCACGACCTGTTCGCTCGATTCCCTGGCAATCTGGCTGACGGACTGGTTGTAGTCCTTCAGGGCCTGCGTTTTTTCGCTTTTCACGCACCCGTTGACGACCAGCGCGATCACGATCAGCAGCGCCACGCCCGCGCCGAGGGCGACCCGCCGGCGGACGATCAGGGTGTGGTCGTCGGCCCCGCCGGGGCCACCACCCCCGGGTGTGCGAGGGCGCGGGCGGCGAGGGCGCGCGACCCTGGCGGCCGGCTGCTGGGCCGTCTCCTCCCCGTCGTCGTCAAAGAACGACAAATGTGCACCGCCTTTGCAGGTACTTCACGAGCAGGCGAAGTATGACTGGCGCTCCCGTCAGCCGTTTTTCCTTGCAACTTCGCGCTCATGGGGACGCCTCCGGAGGCCCCGCCACAAGGAGTGGCGCCCGTGGTGGCGAACGCGCAATCCGGTGGACTCGCAACGGACACTGCTCGCCCGCCGGGCACCGCCCGATCCCACGCTCCAGGCGCCCAAGCGGCGCATTCTCGGGCGCGCCGGGCCGGCGCCCCCGGCCGCCTCCGAGCTGGTGCTCGAGCGCTATCGCCTGCACGAACGCCTCGGCGCGGGCGGTTTCGGGGTCGTGTGGCGGGCCTCCGACGAGCTGCTCCAGCGCGAGGTGGCGCTCAAGCGAGTCCCTCTCGGCGCCCACGGCGACGCCGACCGCGCCACCCGCGAGGCCCTCGCCTGCGCCCGCCTGTCCCACCCGGCGATCGTCGCCCTCTATGAGGCCTGCGTACGCGACGGGCACATGTACCTGATCTCCGAGCTAGTCGAGGGCCGCACGCTGGCGGCCCTGATCGGCGAGGGAGACGTCTCGGACGGGCAGCTGCTCGAGATCGGCACCGCCCTGTGCGGGGCCCTCGCCCACGCCCACGGGCGCGGCGTCATCCACCGCGACATCAAGCCCCAGAACGTGCTCGTCCCCGACCGCCGCGAGCAGCCCCTGCAGGCCGCGAAGCTGACCGACTTCGGCGGCGCGCTGCTCGCGGGCGAGGACATCCTCACCCGCACCGGCGACATCCTCGGGACGCTCGCCTACATGTCTCCCGAGCAGTCCGAGGGCCGCCCCGCCGGCGAGCAGGCCGACCTCTACTCACTGGCCCTGGTCCTGTATGAGGCGCTGTGCGGGGTCAACCCCGTACGCGGTGCCAACCCCGCGGAGACGGCGCGGCGGATCGGGCGCCCGGTCCAGCCGCTGGCGAGCCGCCGCCCGGATCTCCCGTCCCCGCTCACCGACGCGATCGATCGCGCCCTCTCGAGCTCTCCCGACGCCAGGGGTGGGCTCGGCGACCTGTGTGGGGCGCTCGAGATCCCCCGCGTCACGTCCCCGGAGGGGGACAGGAGCCCCGCCGGCGAGGGCCGGGCGGTCCCCTCGCATCGCCACGGCGCTCGCCCGGAGGTGCTCCCCGGCCCGCCGCCACCGGCCGCCGACCGCGCGCCGCCCGCCCCGGACCGCTGGGCGGCGGCCGATCCGGATCGGTGGGCGGCGGCCGATCAGCACCTGCACCAGCTGCGGGCGGCGACCCAGGCCGCGGACGCCTCCCACAGGGGGATGCCCCGGCGGCTGGCGCTGGCGGGACTGATCGTGCTGTGCTGCTGGGAGGCGATCGCCGGCCGCGCCGGGCTCTCGCTGGTTCTGCTCGTCGCCGTGCTGCCGGCGCTGATGCTGCTCAGCGGCCACGGGCGCAGCGCTCGGATCCCCTTCGGGCGGCTGTGGTGCGCCCTGGCCCCGGTGCTGGGCGTGGTCGGGCTGGCCGGCGCCTTCCCGGCGGTCGCGGGCCAGGCCCGGTCCCCGTCGGAGCGGGCCCTGCGGGGTGCGCTCGGGTACTGGTGGATGACCCTCGCCGGGCCGTTGCTGTCGTCCCGCCTGTGGCTGCCCACTCCCGCGGGGACCCACGGCACGCAGGTGTGGGAGGAGTCCGTGAGCCGCGCCGCCACCCACGTGGTCGGGCCCGCCCTCAGCGCCGGTGTGCTGCTGGGCGCGTTGCTGTGGGCGGTGGCGGCGATGGTGCTGCCGTGGATCGTCCGCGGCCGGGAACCGCTGCTCGACGCGATCGCCGCCGGGCTGTGGGCGCTGGCCCTGATACTGCTGGTCCCGGTGCTCGACGCCGGGCTGGTCGAGGGCGCCCACGCCCAGCCCCGGGGTGCCGTGCTGGGGGCGCTCCTCGGCGCCTGCGTCGCGCTCGCCGGGCGTGCCCTGCGTGGTCCTGTGGCCCGCCGGTACGCGTAGCATTGGCTCCCGAGAGCCGGCGCGTTCGCCGGTTCCAGCGCGGCCCGCCATGAACCTTTTGAAGAGCGTCGAGACGACGATCGCCAACCTCGTCGAGGGGACCTTCGGGCGCATCTTCCGCTCGGAGGTGCGACCGATGGAACTCGCCCGCAAGCTCGCCCGTGAGATGGACTCCCACCGAACCTTCTCCGTCTCCCGCGTGTACGTGCCCAACGAGTACGCCGTCTGGCTCTCGCCTCAGGACCGCGCCCGCTACCGCGGGATCGAACAGGAGGTGATCGACGAGCTGTGCGGCTATCTGCTCGAGCACGCCCGCCGCGAGCAGGTGATCATGGCCTCCCAGCCACGAATCGTGTTCCACACCGACGAGGACCTAGCGCTCGGCGAATTCGGGATCCAGGCCAGCCTCGTGCGCCCTCCCGAGGCCCCCGAGGAGCAGCCCGTCGCGGCCACCGGAGGGCCCGACGAGCACGGCAGCACGATGATCTACAGCGGCGCGGCCCGCCTGCGGGGACCGGCCCAGGAGGCCCAGGCCCGCCGCCGACCGCCACGGGCGCTGCTCGCGCTCGGCGGACGCCGCCTGCTGGTGCCATCGGAGGGCGGCACGATCGGGCGTAGCCGCGACTGTGCGATCGTCCTCGAGGACGCAGGGGTCTCCCGCCGCCACGCCGAGCTGCGCCCCGAGGAGGACGGCTGGCTGGTCCAGGACCTGGGGTCGACCAACGGGGTGCTCGTCAACGGCCGCCGCATCCGCGGACCCCAGTCCCTGCAGGACGGCGACCGGCTCGAGCTCGGCTCGACCGAGGTCGTCTTCGAACTTGGATGAACTCGGTTGAACCCATATCCGTGGCCCTCAAGTTCGGCTTCCTGGCCGTCCTGTACCTGTTCCTCCTGTGGGTCGTCCGTAGCGCGCGGCGGGACCTCGGCTCGCGCTCCCCGTCCCCGACCGGCGCCGACCCCCGGTCCCTGCCCCCGGACGCCACCGGGATGTACTCGGCCTCGACCCTCGGGGGAGCGCAGATCGCCGGACGCGCGCCCCGGCTGGTCGTCGAGCGCGCACCCGGCCACGACGCGGGCATGATCTACGACCTCGACTCGCAGTTGGTCGTCGGCCGCGGCGAGCAGGCCGAGATCCGGATCGAGGACCCGTTCGCGTCCTCCCAGCATGCCCGCATCTACGAGCAGGGGAACTCCGTCGTGCTCGAAGACCTCGGCTCGACCAACGGCACGTATCTCAACGAGGAGCTGCTGGAGAGTCCCCGGCCGCTGCACCCGGGCGACCGCGTGCGGATCGGCGAGAGCGAATTCAGCTTCGAGGTCGACTGACGATGCTGACGGTCGCCGAGCAGTACGCGGGCACCGACACCGGCCGCCAGCGCCGGGCCAACGAGGACTCGCTGCTGGCCCGCGCCCCGCTGTTCGTGGTGGCCGACGGGATGGGAGGGGCCCAGGCCGGCGAGGTCGCCTCCAGGATCGCGGTGGAGTCCTTCCAGGGGGGGATCTCCGACGGCGCCCACCCGGAGCACGAGCTGGCCGAGCTGGCCCGCAGCGCCAACGAGCGCATCCACACGCTCTCCCACTCCAACGCCGAGCAGGCGGGCATGGGCACCACCCTCACGGCCCTCTATGTGGGCGAGCACGAGGTGGCCATCGCCCACGTCGGGGACAGCCGCGCCTACTGCCTGCGCGACGGCAAGCTGCTGCGGCTGACCGACGACCACACGCTCGTCGACGAGCTCATGCGCCAGGGCCGCCTGACCCCCGAGGAGGCCGTCGAGCACCCCCAGCGGTCGGTCATCACCCGCGCGCTGGGCCCCGAAGGGGCGGTCGACGTCGACACCCGCTCCTTCCAGGCCCGTGGCGGCGACGTCTACCTGCTGTGCAGCGACGGCCTCACCACGATGGTCCCCGAGCAGGACATCGCCGCCGTGCTCAACGCCCATCCCCGCCTGCCGGACGCGGGCGAGGCGCTGATCCGGGCCGCCAACGACGCCGGGGGACGCGACAACGTGACCGTCCTGCTGGTGCGCCTCGAGGAGGTGGGCGTGTCCGCTCCCGACGGCGCCGGCGCCGGCGACACGGTGATCGGCATGCCGGCCGTCCCGAGCACCCCCGATACCGCAGCCCATGAGGCCGCCGGCAAGGGCGACGCCCTCGGGGCCTCGGCCGGCGTCCCGGCGGATCCCGGCGAGGGCGGCGATGCGGGCCCGTCTGCGTCCGGCGGTGGCTCGGCCACGGCGGTGGCGACGCAGGTGCCCACCCGGCGGCGCCTGCCACGCCACCCGGGACCATCGCCGCGGCGCCGCAGGCTGCGGTGGCGGGGACCGGGACTCGGTGCGATGGTGGCCACCCTGGTCGTGCTGGGGCTGATCGCGGCCGGCGCCTACATCGCGCTGCAGAACGTCTACTTCATCGGCACCGACGCCCGCGGCCTCGTCACCCTCTACCAGGGGGTCCCGTACCAGCTCCCCGGCAACATCGACCTGTACTCGCGCAAATACGTCTCCGGCGTGAGCGCCTCGACGATCTCCGCCGCCCGCCGCAAGACCCTGCTCAACCACCACCTGCACTCCGAAGCCGACGCCGCCTCGCTGATCCGCAGCCTCGAACTCGGGCAGCTCGAAGGGGGTGAATAGGCCGCCGTGAACCGGCCCATCAGGAGGCTGTTCGCGTTCGTGGCGGTGCTGTTCGCCGTGCTGGTGGCGTTCACCTCGCGGTGGACGGTGTTCGAAGCCTCCTCGCTGCGCAGCAACCCGCTCAACGCCCGCCAGCTGTTGGAGCAGGAAAAAATCAAGCGGGGCGAGATCCTCGCTGCCGACGGGACCGTCCTGGCCCGCAGCCTGCCCGGCCGCGAAGGCACCTACTCGCGCACCTACCCCACGGGATCGCTGTTCGCCCACCCGCTCGGCTACTACTTCACGAACCTCGGGGCGACGGGCCTGGAGCGTTATCGCAACGAAGATCTCGAGGGTCAGACGCGGGGCAACCTGCAGTCGATCCTCAACCAGCTCCAGGGCATCAGACCCGTCGGCGACAAGGTCATCACGAGCCTCGATCCGGGCGCCCAGCGGGTCGCCCTGAACGCCCTCGGGGACCACCACGGCGCGATCGTGGCCCTCGACCCCGCCACCGGCGCGGTCCAGGTGATGGCCTCCAACCCCTCTTACGAACCCAACGCGCTGCGCTTCCCCGGCGGCGTGGCCCGGGTCTCCCGGAACAGCGACGGAGCGTTCGTCAACCGCGCCACCCAGGACGGCTACGCACCCGGGTCGACCTTCAAGGTGGTCACGGCGACGGCCGCCATCGACACCGGCCGCTACACGCCCGAGTCGACCGTCAGCGGACGCGACGGGGTGCTCATCTCGGGCATCCCGCTGTCCAACGACCAGCACGAGAGCTTCGGCGAGATCACCCTCACCGAAGCCCTCGTGCACTCCGTCAACACCGTCTACGCCCAGGTCGCCGTGAGCCTCGGCAAGCGCGTGCTCGCCCGCTACATGCGCCGCTTCGGCTTCAACCGCGAGCCCGAGCTCGACTACCCGGCCACGGAAATGTCGATCAGCGGCGAGTACTCCGGCTCGCAGCTGGTATCGCCGATCAGCCCCCAGGTGGACGTCGGGCGGATGGGCATCGGCCAGGACAAACTCGAGGTCACGGCCCTGCAGATGGCCCAGGTGGCCGCCGCCGTTGCCAATGGCGGGCGCCTGATGGTCCCCCACCTGACGAGCAGGATCGTCGACTCGGAAGGCCGCACGGTGCAGACGATCGACCCGCGGCTGCAGTCGGTGGTGATGAAACGCTCGACCGCCACCGCCGTCGCCGGGATGATGCAGAAGGTCGTGGAAGAAGGCACCGGCACCTCGGCGCAGATCCCCGGCGTCGCCGTGGCCGGGAAGACCGGGACGGCCGAGACGCAGATCGGGAACGCGATCAACAACGTCTGGTTCATCGCCTTCGCGCCCGTCGCCTCACCCCGCGTGGCGGTCGCGGTGACGCTCCAGGCGGTCCCCGGCCAGGGTGCCTCGTTCGCCGCCCCGGTGGCCCGTGAAGTGATGGAAAGCCTGCTGCGGTGATCGAACCGGACACCATCATCGACGGTCGCTACCGGGTGATCTCCCGCCTCGGGTCCGGCGGCATGGCCGAGGTGTACCTGGCCCAGGACCAGCTGCTGGGAAGGCACCTGGCGGTCAAGGTCCTGCACCACCACTTCGCCGAGGACCACGAGTTCGTCGAGCGCTTCAAGCGCGAGGCCTCCAGCGCGGCCGCCCTCTCGCACCCCAACATCGTCGGCATCTTCGACCGCGGCGAGTGGAACGGCACCTACTACATCGCGATGGAGTACGTCGCCGGGCGCTCGTTGAAGTCGATCATCCGCGAGGACGGCGCGCTCGACCCGGTGACGGCGATCGACATCGTCGTGCAGATCCTGCGCGCCGCCCGCTTCGCCCACCGCCGCGGCGTCATCCACCGCGATCTGAAGCCCCACAACGTGATCATCGACGAAGAGGGCCGGGCGCGCGTGACCGACTTCGGCATCGCCCGCGCCGGGGCCTCCGACATGACCCTCACCGGCTCGGTGATGGGCACGGCCCAATACCTGTCCCCCGAGCAGGCCCAGGGGTTCGCAGTCAGCAGCGCCTCGGATCTCTACTCGGTGGGGGTGATCCTGTACGAGCTGCTCACCGGCGTGGTCCCGTTCGAGGGCGAATCCGCGGTCGCGATCGCCTACAAGCAGGTCTCCGCCGCACCCCGCCCGCCGAGCGAACTGAACCCCGCGATCCCCCCGTCGCTGGACGCGGTGGTGATGCGCGCGCTGGCCAAGGACCCCGCCCAGCGCTACGCCGACGCCGACGAGCTGATCGGCGCCCTCGAACGCGAGCGGGAGCTCCTGCCCGCCTACCAGGGCGCCGCCCTCCCCGCCTCCCACACCGGCGCCACGGCGCTCGCCGAGCAGCCCCCGGCCACCGGGTCGATGCTGGTCGTGCCCCCGCTGGGCCCTCCGCCCGTGGACGAGCCGCCCGAGGACGAGCAGGGCCGGCGGCGGTGGTGGCTGTGGGCGGTGGTGGCCACCGCGGTGGTGGTGGCGGTCGCGCTCGTGCTGCTGCTCCTGCCCGCCAACAAGCAGGTGACCGTCCCCCGCGTGGTCGGCGAAACCGAACAGGCGGCGATCCTCGCCCTGCACCGCGCCGGCCTGCAGGCCAACCCCACCCTCGCCTCCAGCGTGAGGGTCGCCACCGGCCTGGTCGTCACCCAGGCCCCGCCCGCGGGCAGCGACGCCAGCAAGGGATCGACCGTCAAGATCGTCGTCTCGGGCGGTCCGGCCAACGTCGCCCTCCCCGACGTCCACGGCCTGCACGCGGCCGAAGCGAGCGCCCATCTGCGCAACGCCGGCTTCGTCCCCCAGGTCCGCAACACCTCCTCCACGACGGTCCCGTCCGGAGTCGTGATCGGCACCGAACCGCCGGCCGGCACCGTCGATCGCCAGGGCAGCGACGTGGCCGTCCTGGTCTCCAGCGGCCCGGCGCTCATCTCCGTGCCCGACGTCACGGGCGAGAGCCTCTCCTCCGCACAGGCCACGATCTCCGACGCCGGGCTCGCCAACGGCGCCGTCACCCACCAGCCATCCTCCTCGCAGTCGCCCGGGACGGTCCTCAGCCAGGAACCGAAAGCCGGCACCGAAGTGCACGCCGACACGAAGATCGCGCTGGTGGTGGCCGAAGCTCCGAAGGCCAAGCCCGTGGCGGTGCCCACGGTGGTGGGCCGCACCGAGCTGGCGGGCGAAGAAGTCCTCGAACGCGCCGGGCTGACGCCCCAGGTCTCCTCGGTGGTGACGGGCGAAGCCTCGGACGTGGGCAAGGTGCTGCGCCAGAGCCCCAGCGGCGGGACCCACGTGTCGAAGGGCAGCACGGTGAGGGTGTTCGTGGGCGTCTCCGGCGGCGGCTCCACGACCACGACGCCGCCCACGACCACCACCACCACCACCACGACCCCCAGCCCGTCCCCCGCCACGCCGTGACGGGCGCCAATGGACAGCCCGGCCGGCGTTCTCTGCGCGTGGCGGTGCTGGCCGGCGGGCGCTCCTCCGAGCACGAGGTCTCGCTGTCCTCCGGCGAGGCGGTCCGCGAGGGGCTGCTGGCTGCGGGGCACGAGGTCCTGTGGGTGGTGATCTCCCGCGAGGGTGAGTGGCGCTGCGACGGCGAGCTGGTGAGCCCGACGCCGGGGCGGGGGCTGCTGGCTGCCGACGTCGCCTTCCCGGTCCTCCACGGCCCCTTCGGCGAGGACGGCACCATCCAGGGGATGCTCGAGACGCTCGGCGTCGCCTACGTCGGCTCGGGCGTGGCCGCCTCGGCGGTGAGCCTCGACAAGATCCTCTTCAAAGAGCTGATGAGCGTCGCCGGGGTCCCCCAGGTCGACTTCGTGGGGCTGTCCTCGGGCCTCCGCCGGACCGATCTGCCAGCCGCCGGCGTCGTGGAGGGGATCCTCGAGCGTCTCGGGCTGCCCGTGTTCGTGAAGCCCGCCCACCTGGGGTCCTCGGTCGGGATCGTGAAGGTGGTCGCTCCCGACGAGCTGCAGGCAGCCGTCGAGCAGGCCTTCTCCCACGACGAGCGCGTGATCGTGGAGGCCGCCGCGCCCGGGCGGGAGGTGGAGTGCGCCGTCCTCGGACGCCTCGACGGCGACGCGCAACAGCCCGCCGACGGGGACCCACAGCCCCGCGACGTGGATGCGGGCGTGCTCGCCGCCGGGCCGGCCGACGCGCTCGCATCGCCCCCGGGTGAGATCGTGTTCGGGGGGGAGTGGTACGACTACGAGGCCAAGTACACGCCGGGGGGGATGCAGCTGATCGTGCCGGCGCGGATCTCGCCGGCCGCCGAGCGACGGGCGCGCGAGCTCGCCCTCGAGGTCTTCGCCGCGGCCGGCTGCGACGGCCTCGCGCGGGTGGACTTCTTCGTCGACGGCGAGCAGGTGCTCGTCAACGAGCTCAACACGATGCCCGGCTTCACCCCCACGAGCGTGTACGCGAAGCTGATCGAGTCGGCCGGCATCGGCTATCCGGAGCTGGTCGACCGCCTCTGCCGGCTGGCCTGCGAGCGTCACCGTCGCCTGGCCGCGTTGCGGCACTGAGCCTCAGCGGAACAGCGACACCTCGGAGATCGACGCCGACTGGCGCCCCGGTGGCAGGCCCGTGAGCCACAGCAGGTAGTAGCGGTAGGAGGCCGCGCCGAGCTTGATCGGGATCCGTTCGCCGCTGCCCAGGTGGGACGTCGAGGCCACCGGCCCCTGCCAGCCCCGTTCGCCCAGCGACACGGAGCTGCCGTAGGGATAGTCGAGGTTTATGTGGTTCGCCACATAGACCTGCATCGGGAAGCCGGGCGTCGGCGTCTGCACCTCCACGGCCCGGGCCGAGAGCCCCGGGGAGGCGTCGAGGTAGATCCCCAGGCCGACCCCGCCGGGCTTCTGGAGGGTGCCCGAGTAGTACTGCTCGGTGCTCCAGGTGGTGTTGGGGTCGTCGTCGACGACGTTGCCGACCTGGTCGCGGTTTTCGGGCCCGGTGCCGAAGGGGTTGTAGTCGTGGGCCGCGTTCTGGGCCAACGTGACCTCCTGCAGGCCGGTCCCGGACGGGGGCGGGTTCGCCTGCCCGGCCCCGCGGTGGGTGAGGCCGAACGCAGCCAGCAGGGCGCCCGCCACCAGCACCAGGACCACCGCCGCCAGCGCGACGGTCAGCCACATCGGATGGCGGACCCGCCACGGCACGCGCCCGCGGGCCTCGCCGGGAAGCGTCCGCAGCACCGAGGTCACCTCGCCGGTGGCCTGCCCCGAGCGCGAGGCCTCGAGCGCCAACGCGCGCTCCAGGTCGGCGGCCATCGCGGTGGCGTCGGGATACCGCTGGGCCGGATCCTTGGCCGTGGCCCGCTCGAGGACCGCCGCCGTGGCGGCCGAGATGCCGGGCCGCAGGCGCTGCACGTCGGGCACCTGCTCGCGGACGTGCTTCATCGCCACGGCCACCGCCGACTCGCCGTGGAAGGGCACGTCCCCGGTCAGCATCTCGAACAGCACGATCCCCAGCGAGTAGAGGTCCGATCGCGGGCTCACCGGCTCGCCGAGCGCCTGCTCGGGAGCGATGTAGTCGGTCGTGGCGAGCACCCGTCCGGGCATCGTCAGGGCGGCCTCGGTGAGCGGACGGGCGATCCCGAAGTCGGTGATCTTGGCGGCCCCTTCCTCGCTGATCAGGACGTTCTGGGGCTTGACGTCGCGGTGTACGAGGTCATGCGCGTGGGCCGCACCGAGGGCGCGGGCGAGCTCCAGCGCGTACGCCACCGCCTGCGGTATGTCGAGCGGCCCCTCTCGCCGGATCAGCTCCTTCAGGGTCTCGCCCTCGACGTACTCGAACACGATGTAGGGACGCGCCGTCGCGGGGTCCGAGTCGCCGTCGTCGGTGCCGGCGGGCTGCTCCCCGGCGTCGATCACGGTCACCACGTTGGGGTGGCTGAGACGCGCCACCAGCCGGGCCTCGCGGCGGAAGCGCTCGAGCTGGTCGGCGTCGGCGGCCACTCCCGGGTGCAGCACCTTGATCGCCACCGGACGCTCGAGCACGGTGTCCAGGGCGCGGTACACGGTCGACATCCCGCCCCGGCCGATGACCGCGTCGAGCCGGTAGCGCCCCCCGATCTCCTCACCCAGGACAGGCATCGCCGCTCGGCCTGCCCTTTCGCGCCCGGCGGGCGCCGCCGCGAAGCACCACCAGGGCGGCGAGGGCCCCGCGGTACAGCGCGAACGGTGTCAGTGGCCATCCTCGGGCACGGTCGCCCAGCACCGCTCCGGCGGCGAGCGTCGAGACGAAGGCCCCCGCGGCGCCGGTCGCCATCGCCGCGCGCACGGGCGCCGGCACGCCCACCCGCCGCAGACGCAGCCCTTGCAGCAACGCCGCCCCGGAGATCACCGGCAGCGCCACGGTCCACGACAGCCTGTGCGAGTCCCTGCGGCCGAAGCCGAGAAAGCGCGCCGCGGTGATCGTCGCCGCGCTGCGTGAGACCCCGGGAACCAGCGCGACGGCCTGTGCGAGCCCCAGCACCAGCCCGTCCGCGGGCCCCGCGTCAGCGAAGCCGCGGCCACCTTCGCCGTCCGCGCGACGCTCCGCAGCCAGCATCGCGGCCGACCCCCCGGCGAGCGCCCCGGCGATCGTGCTGGGGCCACCGAGGGCACGCTCGACCCATCGGCCGAGGGCGAGTCCGGCGATCGCCGCGGGCGCGAGGGCGAGCGCCAGCACGAGCACACCACCCGGCGCGCGCACCAGCTGTCGGGCGTCGGCGGCCAGCTCACGTCCGGCCAGCAGCGCCAGGGCCGCGGCCGTGCCGCCGTGGAGGGCCACCTCGAAGCCCTTGCGCAGCTCGTCGTCGAGCTGCTCGTAATCCCAGTCGGCGAACCACGGAAGCAGCGTGGTGTGCGCCGAGGAGGACACGGGAAGCAGCTCCGCCGGCCCCTGCACCAGGCCCAGGGCGAGAGCTTGTCGGATCGGCAGCGCCCGCTCAGCCCGCGGCATCGGTGGCCGGGCGCCTGCGCTCGCGCCGGCGCCGCACGATCGCATACACGATGCCCACCACGATCAGGGCGAGGAGCGCGTAGTCGACCCACTCGAAGGCCTTGCGGGCGGTCTTCCAGTCGCTCCCGAGGGCTTCCCCCGCGAGTGCGAGCGGTATCACCCAGAACACCGTGCCGATCAGCGAGTAGACGGTGAAGCGGACCACCGGCATGCGCGCGATCCCGGCCGGCAGCGACACGAAGGCCCGCACGACGGGGATCACGCGTCCGAACGCAACCACCGACTCGCCATGGCGCGAGAACCAGCGGTCGGCCTTCTGGATCTGCGCCGGGCCCATGTGGAACCGGGCTCCGTGACGTTCGAACAGCTCCAGTCGCCCGCCCCGCCCGACGGCATAGGCCACCCAGGAGCCGACGATCGTCCCGAGCACGCCCGCGAGCACGATGCCGACGAATGTCATGTGGTGGCTGGTGCCGGCCTGGGCGGGGTCTGCGACCGCGAAGCCCGCGAACAGCATCACCACCTCCGACGGGATCGGGACGCAGGCGCTCGACAGCGCCATCAGCGCGAAGATCCCGGGCAGCCCGGCTTCGCCGACGAACTTCGCCGTTTCGTTGACGACCGTTTCAGAGACCGATGCGAGCACGACGGCGTCGAACACGGCGGAAAACGATACTCGGGGCGCTCCATGCCGACGCCCGTATGCCCGTCGGTGAGAGGACGCTGATCGAGCCGCCCGCGAGATCCGAGCTCACGGACGACTAGCTTGAGGCGCGATGCGCGTCTGGGTCGACCTCACCAACAGCCCCCACGTGCTCGTCATGCGCCCACTGATCGAGCTGCTGCAAGCCGACGGGCACGAGGTGAGCGTGACGGCCCGCGACTTCTCCCAGACGCTCGAGCTGTGCGAGCGGTTCGGGATCTCGCACACCGCCATCGGGCACCACCGCGGCGGGCGCATCGGCTCCAAGGCGGTCGGCCTCGCCTCGCGCTCGCTCGCGCTGATCCGCTGGGCCCGCCGCCACCGCCGAGGAGGGAGCCCGCCCTTCGACCTCGCCCTCGGCCACGGCTCCAACGACGTCACCGTCGCCGCCGCGGCGCTGAGGATCCCGAGCGCGACGATGTTCGACTACGAGTGGGCCACGGTCCAGCACACGATCAACTGCCGGCTGGCCCGGGCGGTGGTGGTGCCCGAGGCGATTCCCCCCGAGCGCCTTGCCCGCTACGGCGCCACCGGCAAGCTGCGCCGCTACGAGGGGCTCAAGGAGGAGTACTACCTCAGCGACTTCGAGCCCGACGAGCGGGTGCTCGAGCAGCTGGGCCTCGACCGTGGGCGACCGCTGGCGGTGGTCCGCACACCCCCGGATGTGTCGCTCTACCACCGCCTCCACAACGACCTCTTCGCCGCCCTGCTGGAGCGGATCAGCGGCTTGGCCGCCACCGGGGAGCTGCAGTGCGTGGTGCTCCCCCGGGTGGCCTCCCAGGCGACGATGCTGCGGAGCCTCGCGGGCCTGCTCGTGCCCGAGCACGTGGTAGACGCCCAGTCGCTGTGTGCGTTCGCCGACGTCGTGGTGTCGGCCGGCGGCACCATGAACCGCGAGGCCGTGGCACTCGGGACGCCCGCCTACACGACCTTCGCCGGGCGCATGGGCGCCGTCGACGAACGGCTGATCGCCGAGGGCCGGCTGCTCCCGCTGACGAGCCCCGAGGAGCTCGACCTGCGGCTGCGGGGCGGCGGGGGCGCTCCGCCACGGGTCCGCAGGGACCCCCGGGTGCTGCTCGACCTGGCCCTCACCGCCCTTGGGTAAAGCGGCTCACCACCGCAACATTTGCCGTCTAGGTCGCCTTCTGGCCGTACAATCCCTGCGATGCGCCGACGTATGCGTTCGGCGGCCCCACCGCTTCACCGATACATGCTCGCGCAGCTGGCTGTCGACGGAGCGGTCGTCGGGCTCGCGTACTACCTAGCCTTCCAGCTGCGCTTCAACAGCGGGCCGCCGCGCTACTACGCGCACCTGCGCGAAGACACGATCTGGTGGGTGGTCGCGCTCGCGATCGCGATGCTGGTGGTGTTCCGCGTCTACCAGCGCCGCTACCGCTTCGCCGGCCAACGCGACTACGAGGCGCTCGTGAAGGCCGTGATCGCGATCGTGCTGGTCACCGCCGTGGCGATCGAGGTGCTGCGCCCGGTCGACCGCTACCCGCATCGCAACGCGGTCGCGGTGGTGCTGCCCAACGGCGTGATCGTGCTGTTCGCGCTGCTGGCGATCGTGTTCCTCGTGGGCCTGCGCGCGGTGGTGCGCAGCATCTACGAGCGCCGCCCGCTGGCCGCCTTCCGCGGCCAGCGCCGCGGCCAGCGCTCGGTGCTGATCGCCGGCGCCGGCGAGGGCGGGCGGATGGTCGTCCGCGAGATCCTCCGCAACCGTGAGCTCGGCCTGACCCCGGTCGGCTTCCTCGACGACGACCCCCGCAAGCGCGGGCTGCGGATCGACGGGGTGCCCGTGCGCGGGAACACCGAGGGGGACCTGCCGCGGACCCTCGACGGCGTCGAACCCGACGAAGTGATCATCGCGATCCCCTCCGCGCCCGGCTCCACTCGTGCCCGCATCGTCCGCGAGTGCCGCACGCGGGGGATCCCGGTGCGGACCCTCCCGACCGTGTTCGAGCTGCTCCAGACCCGCGGGGCGCTGGCGCGCCAGGTCCGCGAGGTACGGGTCGAGGACGTGCTCGGCCGCGAGCCCGTTCACATGGAGCTCGAGGAGGTCGGGGCCTACCTGACGGGCGAGGTCGTGCTGGTCACCGGCGCGGGCGGCTCGATTGGCTCCGAGCTGTGTCGCCAGATCGCCCGCGTCGAGCCCCACCGGGTGGTGCTGGTGGACCACGCCGAGGACAACCTGTTCGCGATCCAGCGGGAGCTCGAGGACGAGCGTCACGTGCCCCCCTCGATGCTGGCGGCGGTGCTGGCCGACTGCAAGGAGGAGGAGCGGATGCGTGAGGTGATCACCGAGCATCGCCCCTCGGTCGTCTTCCACGCCGCGGCCTACAAGCACGTCGGCCTGATGGAGGCCAACCCCGTCGAGGCTGTCCGCAACAACGCCATCGCCACCCGCGTGGTGGCCCACGTCGCCGGCCAGCTGGGGGTGCGGCGCTTCGTGCTCGTGTCCACCGACAAGGCGGTCTCCCCGGCGACCGTGATGGGCGCCTCCAAGGCCCTGGCCGAGTTCGCCCTCGAGGCAGCCACCGCCCGCTTCCCCGAGACCCGCTATGCCGCGGTCCGCTTCGGCAACGTGCTCGGCTCCTCCGGCAGCGTGGTGCCGATCTTCCGCCGCCAGATCGAGCGCGGGGGTCCGATCACCGTCACCGACGAACGCATGACCCGCTACTTCATGACGATCCCCGAGGCCGTCCAGCTGATCATCCGTTCGGGGTCGCTGATCGGCGAGTCCCGCCCCGGCGCCGTGAGCCCGTCGAACGGCAGGCTCCCCCCGCGGCGGATCTCTTCCCGTCCGGGTGCCGAGGTGTTCGTGCTCGACATGGGCGAGCCGGTGCGGATCGTGGATCTCGCCCGCGCCATGATCGAGCTCTGCGGGCTGGACCCCGAGCGTGACATCGACATCGAGATCGTCGGCCGCAGGCCGGGGGAGAAGCTCACCGAGGAGCTCTTCAACGGCTACGAGCGGCCGATGGCCACGGCCGCCGAGAAGATCCTGCGGGCCGAGCGCGAGCCGCTCGGAGCGGATCAGGTCGAGGCGATGTTCGACGAGATCGGGCTGTTGGTGCTCGAGGGCGACGCGGCCGGGCTGGCCGCCAAGGTCGCGGCCCTGTCGGCGGTCCGGCTCCAGCCCCCAGCCGTCGAGCCTGCCCAGCTTGCCGACGAGGAGCTCTTGGGCTCGACCGGCGTCCCGGCGCCTGTTCCGCTCATAAACTCCCCGCGAGCATGAGTTTCCTGCCGACCGCGCTGTCGCTGTCGAACTCGTTCACGAAGGTCGGTGCGATCGCCGCCTTCGTCGCCCTCTTCGGCATCTCGGTGCTCTCGCTGCTCGTGTTCTCGCAGGCGAGGGAGATCAAGCGGCTGCGGGAGTGGGCCGGCCGTGCCCCCGAGCGGGACGCCGAAAACGAGCAGCGGGTGGCGGCCGCGGCGGCACTGCGGATCCAGCAGCAACAGCAACCGGCGACCGGCGTCCAGGCTGTCCGCCCGGTCCAGGCCGAGGGTGTCCCCGGGCAGCCTCCGCGACCGGCGGTGGCCGGCTCCCCGCCGCTGCCCCCGCCGGCCACCAGCCCCCTGGTGGCGGCCTCCGCGCAGCCCGGTCAGGCGGCCCGGCCCGGGGTCTCACCGGCGCCTCCCGCCGGCGTCCCACGCCCCCCGACCCCCGCCACCGCCGTCGCCGCCCAGGCGGGTGCCCAGCCGGGCGCCCCAGCCCAGCCGGGCGTGGCGGCCCAGCCGGGCGTGGCGGCCCAGCCGGCGGCAGGCGCGCCCGCAGGAACCCCTCCCGCAGTCACTGCCGGGGGAGCTTCGGCGGCCGCGGCCGCTGCCGCTGCGCGCGCGCGACAGGGCGCGGGCCCGAGCGGCGTTGCGGCCGGTCACGGGCCGGGAACGGCCAACAACGTCGCCTCCGGGCAGCCGCTCCCACCGGGCCAGCAGGCGCCGGGCGGCGAGGCGCGACCCGTGCAGCAGGTGCCCCCCGGACAGCAGGCACCAGCCGCGCAGCAGGCGGCTACGGCACGGGAGGGCGCGGCCGGATCGCCCGTCGCCGCTCCCGCCTCCGCGGCCGCCATGGCACAGGCCTCGAGGATCGCGGGGTCCGCTCCCCCGCAGGCTCCGGGGCAGGCCCCCGCAGCCGGCGCCCAGCCCGGGACCGACGCCGCCGCGGAGATCCGGGCCGGAGCGCTCGCGGCGCGGTCGCCGGCGCCGGCCACAGCGGCCGCCGTGGCGGGCGGTCCCGGCGCTCCTCCCCGCTCTCCGATGCCGCCCCTGCGCCCCGTCAACACTCCGGGACCGCCGACCTCCCGCCCGCCGGCCGCTGCCGACACGGGGCGCTTTCCGCCCCCGCCCGCCGGCGACCGTAACCGTGCCTCGGCCGCTTCAGCCACCGCTGCCCCCGCGGGCGCCCCGATCACGGCCACGGGCGAGCAGGGGCCGATCACGCGCCACCGGGCGGGGAGGGGCGGCTCGGGAGGATCCTCGGCGCGCAAACGGGTGCTCCTGATCGGGGCGCTGCTCGTCGGGATCGCGGTGATCGCCGTGCTGGTGACAAATGCCGGCGGAGGATCGAGCGCACACCACGGCGCCGGCACCACCACGGTCACCAACCTCGCCAGCGCCCACCACCACGGCTCGAAGAGCACCACGCACCACGCGACCCTGTCAGCCGCCGCCAGGGCCGCGATGACGCTGACGGTGCTCAACGGGACGGAAACCGAAGGTCTCGCCCACCGCACCGCCGCCGAACTGCAGACGAAGGGCTACTCCCAGGCCACGGCTCTGGGCGGCCGGCCCAGCGGCGCCGACCAGGCCACCGTGGTCGAGTACGCGACGGGCCAGCGCGGTGACGCCGAAGAAGTCGCGCGGGCGCTGTCGCTCCGCACCGTGCAGCCGCTCGAAGAATCGGTCTCCGCGCTGGCCGACGAGGCCCAGGTCGTGGTGGTCATCGGCGCCGAATCGGCCGCCTCGGGGCAATAGCCGGCTTCCTCGACATCCCCGAGCGCTCGGTCAAGCCCCGCGAGCGCGGCATCACCCACGTCATCGACCGGGGCATGTCGGTGGCGGAGGTGGACAGCCTGCTCGAGGTCTGCTCGGCGATCGTCGACCTTGTGAAGCTGGGCTGGGGGACGGCGGTCGTGAGCCCGAACCTGCAGGCCAAGCTCGAGCGTTACGCCTCCGCGGGGGTGCCGGTGGTGCTCGGGGGCACGCTCACGGAGATCGCCATCCGCCAGGGTCGAGTGGATGGTCTCATCGCTTGGATGCGCGAGCTGGGGCTCCGTCACGTCGAGGTCTCCGACGGCACGATCCCGCTCGCCGGGGACGTCAAGGCGGAGCTGATCGAGCGGCTCGCGAAGGAGTTCGTCGTGCTGTCGGAGGTCGGCAGCAAGGACGCGGAGTTCATCATGGCCCCCTATGTGTGGGTGGAACAGATCGAACGGGATCTCGCGGCGGGGGCCTGGAAGGTGATCGCCGAGGCTCGCGAGTCCGGGACGGCCGGCATCTACCGTGCCACCGGCGAACCGAGGACCGGGCTGATCGAGGAGATCGCCCACGCCGTCGATCCGGGCAGGATCATCTTCGAGTCCCCCCAGCGCGAGCAGCAGGTATGGCTGCTGAGCCACTTCGGCTCCGAGTGCAACCTCGGCAACATCGCGCCCGCCGACGTGCTCTCGCTCGAGACGCTGCGCCTGGGCCTGCGCTCGGACACGGTCGAGCGCTTCGCACTGGGCGGCTCGGATTGAGCAGCGCCGGCGCGGACGCCGGGGGTCTCGCTCACCGCGACGGCGTCTCAGCAACCCACAGGGGGCCGCCCGATCCGCTCGCCAGCGTGGTGCTCGCGTGCCTCGTGATCGCGTGTCTCGGCGCGTTCTTCCTGACCCAGCGGCTCAAGCACACGCCCACCGCCGTGCAGGCCTTCGAGCTGACGCCGGTGTTCTCGCCCCACCCCGGCTCGCACGTCGAACAGGAGGCGATCTCGTTCAAGCTCAAACAGGCCGACACGGTCACCGTCACGGTCATCGACTCGGAAGGCAACGTCGTCGCGACGCTCGTCCGCGGCCGTCGCCTGGCGCGGTACAAACAGTTCTCCCTGCGCTGGAACGGGCGGCGCGGAGTGGCTCGCTCCTACCGCTTCACGCACACGCCCAACGGGCGCCCGGTGCTCGTCGCCCTGCCCGCCGGGCCGATCGCGAAGGCGGGCGACTACCGGGTCGAAATCCGCCTCCACGACCAGCACCGGACGATCCGCTCCCCGCGCAGCTTCGCGCTGGTGTCGCCGTGAGCCCCGCGGCCTCCCGGCGAGGAGAGGCGACCCGGTGAGGGCCGCCGGGACGCTCGCCACGAAGCTGCCCTCGACGGGCGTCGTGGTGCTCACCGTCCTGCTCGCGGCGGTCGTGATCGCCGTCCTTGCGGTGACGATGCGCCGCCACCGGGACGCCCTCCCGCTGCTGGCCGTGTTCGCGCTTCCCTTTCGCCTGCCGATCTCGACCGGGGGGCGGACGGTGAACCTGCTGGTGCCGCTCTACCTGGTGGTGGCGGCGGGGGTGATCGCCCACCTGCTCCCCGCGCTGCTGGAGGCACGGCGCGCGGGTGACCTGCGGCTGCGCAGGCCCGGCCGGGGGCTCGCCTTCTGGGGCACGCCCGCCGGGATGTCGTGGCTCCTGGGGGCCACGGTGGTGCTGTATGCGCTGCAGACGACGTACTCGAGCGATGCCGCCAAGGGCGGCGAGAACCTGCTGTTCTTCTACCTCCCCTTCGGCCTGCTGTTCGTGCTCCTGTCGATGGTCAGGTGGACCCCCGAGCTGCTGTTGAGGTGCCTCGGCATCGCGGTCGCGGAGGCGGTCCTGTTCGCGGGGGTGGGCTTCGTCGAGTACGCCCGCAAGTCGCTGTTCCTGAACCCCAAGGTCGTCGCCGCCAACGAGTTCGACAACTACTTCCGTGTCAACTCGGTGTTCTTCGACCCCAGCATCTACGGGCGTTTCCTCGCGCTCGTGATGATCGCCGTCTGCACCGTCGTGCTGTGGGTCGGCGACCGCCGCGTGGTGATCGCCGGCGCGTGTGTGCTGGCGTGGCTGCTGGCGGGCCTCGTGACCAGCTTCTCGCAGTCGAGCATCGCCGCGCTGCTGCTGGGGGTGGCGGTGCTCGGCGGATGGCGCTACGGCGTCCGCCCCACCCTGATCACCGCGGCGGGCGTGGTGGTGCTCGCGCTGGCGGTACTGCTGGCGGCGCCCAAGAGCCTGCACTTCGGCCTCAAGGGCTCCGGCGGCTCCACCAGCAATGCCACCAGCGGTCGCTCGACGCTGATCGAAGGGGGCCTGAAACTGTTCGCCAAACGGCCGCTCGAGGGTTACGGCTCGGGGTCGTTCGAAACCGAGTACCGGCAGGTCTCGGCAACGACCAACCAGAACGCGGTCTCGGCATCCCACACGATCCCCGTGACGATCTCGGCCGAGCAGGGGATCGTCGGCCTGGCGCTGTACGTAGCGCTGCTCGCGAGCGCCTTCGCGGTCCTCTTCCGGGGTGCCGGGCGCTCCCCGCCGCGAATCGCGATCGCGGCCTGCTTCGCGGCGCTGGTACTGCACACGTGGACCTACGCCGACTTCCTCGAGGACCCGTTCACCTGGACCCTGCTGGCGCTGGGGGCGGCCCTGGCCCGTGGCGGCGGTCCCAGCCCGGCGGCGGCGCCGCGCGGGCGGCCGCGAGCCGAGCCGGTCGGCCCCACGGTGGGATCGTGAGCGGCGACGCCAGTAGCGTCTGAGGGGCTGTGCTGGACCACCTGAAGCGCCTGGTCGTGTCGGGCGCGGCGTATCAGTTCGGGGACATCCTCGCCAAGGCCCTGGCGCTGCTGACGCTTCCGCTGTACACGCGGCACGTCAGCCCCGAGGGCTATGGGGCGGCGGAAACGCTGCTGACGGCGGTGATCCTGGTGAGCATCCTGCTGCGGGGAGGCGTGGGGGAGGCGTTCATCCGCTTCTACTTCGACGACGCCGACGAGCAGCGGCGGGCACGCATCGCCCGCACCGCGACCGCCACGGTGGCGTGGACCACGACGGTCGCCTCGCTGGTGGCGCTCGCCTTCTCCGCTCCGCTCTCGAAGGCGCTGCTCGGCTTCCACGATCCGCTGCTGATCGACTGCGCGATCCTCGGTTTGTGGGCCTTCACGAACCTGGAAATGGCCTACGCCCAGCTGCGCGTCGACGAACGCCGGCGCACCTACCTGTACGCGTCCGCCATCAACGTCGTGCTGAGCGTGACCTTCACGGTGGCGCTGGTGGTGTTCGCCGGCCAGGGCGCCCGCGGACTGCTGCTGGGGAACTTCGGCGCCTCGGCGGTGGTGGTGCTCGGGCTCTGGTGGGTACTGCGGCGGCGCTTCTCGCTGCGCGGTCGGCTCAGCGACCTCCGCGCGATGCTCCACTTCGGGCTGCCGACGGTGCCGGCCGACGCGAGCGTGTACGCGTTGCAGGTCGTCGACCGCTTCTACCTCTTCCGCCACTACTCCCACACCTCCGCCGGGCTGTACGCGGTCGCCATCAAGCTCGCGACGGTCGTGTTCGTCGCGGTCCGTGGCTTCCAGTACGCGTGGCCGCCGCTGGCGTACTCGATCGAGAGCGACGAGGAGGCGGCCGGCCTGTACTCGATCGTTACCACCTACTACGCCGTCGCCACCGGCGTGGTGGTGTGCGCCGTCGCCCTGCTCGGGCGCTGGGTCGTGCGGCTGCTGGCGGCGCCCGAGTACTTCGGTGCCCACCGGCCGCTGCCGTGGCTGGCGCTGGGCTGGTCGCTGTACGGCCTGTACCTGGTGTTCGTCGCGATCGGCGGTCGCGCCCGCGTCACCTCCCGCAACTTCCCCGCCGCGGCAGCCGGCCTGGCGGTCAACGTGGCGCTGCTGCTGCTGCTGGTCCCGGCCACCGGCGCCGGCCTCGGCAGCGAGGGCGCCGGGATCGCGCTGTGCGGCGCCTACGTGGCGATGCTGGTCGTCATGTACCTCCTCACCAGGCGCCTGTTCAGCGTCGCCTTCCAGTGGCGCCGGCTCGGCCAGCTGACGGTGCTGCTCGGCGGGGTGGCGGTGTCGGGCGAGCTGCTGCTCCCGACCTCGGGGCTCGGCGGCCTGGCCGCGCGGGTGGCGTGGCTGGCGCTGGTGCCGGCGTCCCTGCTCGCGACCCGCTTCTTCGAACCCCACGAGCTCCAGGGCGCGCGGGCGCTGCTCGCCGACGCCCGCCGGCGGGTGACGGACTTCCGCGCCGGCCACGGCGACCTCGAGGCCTATGCGGAGGACCCTCTACGCGACATCTGAGCGGCGCTCCTGACCGCGGCGCTCCTCACCGCGGCGTGCCTGCTCCGACGTCCCCCTGCAGCGAGGCGTTGAGCCGTTCGGCCGCCTCGCGCAGGCCCTCCCCGCGGCTCGGCTGCAGCGTCGCCCGCACGTGGGCCCGGTAGCGGCGGGGGCTGTGCCCCGGCAGCACGAGCGCCGCCAGCGCCCGCTCCGCGTATGCCAGCGCGGTCAGCCACCGCACCGCAGCGGCGGCCGCGCGGGAGTGGTGCCTGCGCATGTAGAGGTCGCGGTTGCGGGCCAGTTCCACGATCCGCGCCCGCCCGCCGACGGGGTCGTTGGAGAGCTGCTCGTGGTGGACGGCCTCGGCGTCCGGGACGTACAGGCTCCTCCAGCCCGCGTCGCGCAGACGGCGGGCGAAGTCGACCTCGTCCGAGTAGACGAAGAAGTCGGGGTCGAGGTAGCCGACCGCGGCGGCCGCCGCGCGCCGTACCAGCAGCGCCGAGGACTGGCACCAGTCGACCTCGCGCGTCTCCCGGCCGTGGCTCTGAACGACCAGCACGCCCTGCAGGCCCAACGCGAAGGCGAGGGCGCCCGCGGGCGACGGGAACCGCCAGGCGCACGGTTGGGCCCTGCCGTCGGGGGCGAGCAGGCGGGCTCCGGCGAGGGCAGCCCGCGGGTGATCCTGCAGCGCCCTCCACAGCGCCAGCGTGGCGCCGGGGCGCAGCTCGGAGTCCTCGTTGAGCAGCAGCCCGTAGCGGCCCCTCGCGCGGGCCAGCAGGGTGGAGTCGTTGGCGCCCTTGCCGGTGCGGCGGTCGAGCTCGATCGTCTCGTCCACGGCCGGATGCGCCCGTGCCAGCTCGGCCGAGCCGTCGCGAGAGCAGTTGTCCAGCACGAGCGTCTCGGTCGCGAACGGCAACGCCTGCCGCTCGCGGGAGATCGCGTCCAGGCACCCGCCCAGCAGCTCCCGCTTGGCGGTGGCGACAACGCAAAAGGTCAGCTCGGCGGCGGCCATCGCCCATATTGTCCCGACCTCGGATGCGCGTCCACGTCGTCGACCCCTCCGCCTACACGCCCCCCTACGACCATGCGCTGTGCTCGGCCCTGGCGGCCGAGGGCGTGGAGGTGACGCTGTACACGAGCCGCTTCGCCTACGGCGCCGTGCCGACGCCGGTCGGCTACCGGCGCCGCGAGACCTTCTACCGGGCCGCCGCCCGCGCCCGCTCGCCGCGGTTGCGCCGGGCGCTGAAGCTGGCCGAGCACGTCCCGGACATGCTCTCCTACGCCCGCCGCGCCCGATCGGCCGAGATCGTCCACTTCCAGTGGCTCGCCGTGCAGCAGCTCGACGGCCCCCTGCTCCCGCGAGGGCGCCCGCTCGTGCTGACGGCCCACGACATCCTGCCGCGCGAGCCGACGCCCGGGCAGCGCCGCGCCCAGCGGCGCCTGTACCGGCACTTCGACGCGGTCATCGCCCACTCCCTCCACGGTGCGCGGCGGCTGACCGAGGAGCTGGGGGTGGACCCGGCACGCGTGCACGTGATCCCGCACGGGGCCTTCGAGCACCTCGCCGCGAGCGCCCCTTCGCCGCCGCACGACGGCGGCGACGGGCCGCCCGTCGTGCTGTTCTTCGGCCTCATGCGCCCCTACAAGGGACTCGACGTGCTGCTCGACGCGTGGGGGGACGGGCTCGACGGGGCCGAGCTGTGGATCGTGGGAATGGCGCGGATGGACACCTCCGAGCTACGCGCCCGAGCGCCCCTCAGCGTGCGCTTCGAGGAGCGCTTCGTGGCCGACGAGGAGCTTCCGGCGCTGTTCGAGCGGGCGCAGCTGGTCGTGCTCCCCTACCGCGAGGCCGAGGCCTCCGGCGTCCTCTTCACCGCCCTCGCGTTCGGCCGTCCGCTGGTGCTGAGCGACGTCGGGGCGTTCCCCGAGCTCGCCGCCGCCGGGGTCGCCAGGGTGTTCGGGGCCGGCCGGCCGCAGGAGCTGCGGGAGGCGCTGCGGGAGCTGCTGGCCGACGGCGAGGCGAGGCAGGCGATGAGCCGCAGCGCGCTCGCCGCCGCCCGCGGACCGTACTCCTGGGCGGCCGTCGCCAGACAGACGCTCGACCTCTACCGGGAGCTGCTGAGGTGAGCCTCCGATGACCCTGCTGGCGATCGTCTTCTGGCTCTCGTGCGCGTTGATCGTGTGGACGCAGGTCGGCTACGGGCTCACGCTGGCCGTGGTCGCGCGGCTGCGCGGTCGGGCCGGCCCGGGGGAGGGCTCGATCGCTGCGCAGGAGCTGCCGAGGCTGTCGCTGATCGTCGCCGCCCACGACGAGCAGCAGGTGATCGCGGCCAAGGTCGCCAACGCGCTCGCGCTCGACTACCCGCGCGAGCGGCTCGAGGTGATCGTGGCCTGCGACGGGTGCACCGACGAGACGGCCCCGCGGGCCCGACAGGCGGGTGCCGACCGCGTGCTCGAGCTGCCCCGGGGGGGCAAGATCCGGGCCCAGGACGCCGCGGTGGTGCAGGCCCGGGGAGAGGTGCTCGCCTTCTCGGACGCCAATGCCCTCTGGGACACGGACGCCGCGCGGGAGCTGGTCGGTGCCTTCGGGGATCGCGAGGTGGGCTACGCGTGCGGCCAGGTCCGCTTCACGGCACCCGACGGGGCCACCAACCAGGAGGGCGTGTACTGGCGCTACGAGCTGTCGCTGCGCGAGCTCGAGTCCCGCCTGTCATCGGTCACGGCCGGCAACGGCGCCATCTACGCGACCCGCCGCGACACCTACATCGTGGTGGACCCGATCATGGGCCACGACCTGTCGCTGCCCTTCAACACGGTCAAGGACGGGCTCCGCGCCGTGTACGTGCCCACCGCCCTGGCCCGGGAGAAGATGGTCCCCTCGCTCGAGGGCGAGTTCGAGCGCAAGCGCAGGATGATGAGTCACACGTGGCCGATCGTGCTGCGGGGCGGGATGCTCTCGATGGTCGGCTATCCCCCCGGGTACGCGCTGATGATCATCTCCCACCGGCTGCTCCGCTACAGCACGCCCGGGCTGCACCTGCTCGCGCTCGTCTCCAACGTCGCCCTGGTGGCGCTCGGCGCCGGGATCGTGTACCTCGTCACGCTCGTCCTCCAGCTGGCGCTGCTGGGCGCCGCCGCCCTCGCCGGGGTGCTGCCCCTGCGGGGGCTGCTGCTGGCCCGCTATTACGTGCAGACGACCGTCTCCTGCGCCGCCGGGCTGTGGGACTGGTGGCGCCATGGCACGAGTGCCTCGTGGGAGGCCGCGGAGGGGACGCGTTAGCGGCCGGGGACGTGCGGCGTGCGCTCGACATCCTCGCCTCCGTGGCCGCCCTCGTGCTGGCGAGCCCGCTGCTGCTGGCGGCCGCGGTTGCGATCCGGCTGGAGAGCCGCGGTCCGGTGCTCTACCGCCAGCGGCGAGCGGGGCTGCGGGGGCAGCCGTTCGAGATGCTGAAACTGCGCACGATGGTGACGGGAGCCGAGCACGTCGGCGCGGGCCTGGCGATCAACCAGAACGACTCCCGCATCACCCGCGTCGGCGCCCTGCTGCGGCGCACCTCGCTGGACGAGCTGCCGAACCTCGTCAACGTGCTGCGGGGGGAGATGTCGCTGATCGGACCCCGACCCACGCTCCCCGCGCAGGTCGAGCAGTACACCGAGCGCCAGCGCGGGCGGCTGGCGATCAAGCCCGGGATCACGGGCTGGGCACAGGTCAACGGCCGCGCCTCGCTGCCGTGGTCGGAGCGGATCGAGCTCGACCTCTACTACATCGAGCATCGCTCGCTCGCCCTCGACCTGCAGATCCTGCGGCGCAGCGTCGGCCTGGTACTCGGGGGGTCGGGGCTGTACAAGGGCGAGACCGGGGGCTGGGAGGGACGGATGTGAGCCCGCCGGCGGTGTTGCTCACCGGGGCCGGGAAGCGCTACGACATCGTCAGCTGCTTCGCCGCCCTGACGAAGACGATCGTGGCCGACCCCGCCCCGCTGGCGCCCGCGCAGTACGCCGCGCAGGTGCGCACGGCGGTGCCGCTGATCGACGACGACGCCTACGTGCCGGCGCTGGAGAGGCTGTGCGAGGAGCACGGCGTGGGGGTGGTCCTGCCGCTCACCGATCTGGACATCGAGGTGCTCGCGCTCGCCCGTGAGCGGGACGTGCTGCCGGCGCTGGTCCCCTCCTCGGAGGTCGCCCGGGCCACCTACGACAAGTACGAGGCCCACCTCCTGCTGCAGCGACACTCGTTGCCCTCGCCTCCGACGGCGCTGCCCGACGAGGACCTCGAGGCGCTCGAGTACCCGGTGATGGTCAAGCCCCGCCGCGGCTCGGGCGCACGCTCGATCCACCTCGCGCGCGACCCGGCCCAGGCGCGCTTCTTCGTCGACTACGTCGAGGAGCCGGCGATGGTGCAGCGCGCGATGGGGGGGCCGGAGCTGTCGATCGACTGCCTCGGCGACCGCCACGGACGCTGCCTGAACGCGATCCCGCGGACCATGCTCGAGTCCCGCGGAGGGGAGTCGATCAAGGGCAGCGTGATCCGCGACGAGGAGCTGATCGAGCTCGGCCGTTCGGTGATGGAGCGCCTGCGGGTGACCGGTCCCGCCACGATCCAGGTGTTCCGCGACCCCGATGTCGGGGTCGCCATCACCGATGTGAACACCCGCTTCGGGGGCGCCTTCCCGGCGCCGGCCTACGCGGCCCTCCCCGGCCGCACCTACCCGGAGCTGATCGTGCGGATGGGCGCCGGTGAGGACCCCGAGCCGCACGTCGGCGAGTTCAACGCCGGGATGAGCTTCAGCCGCTACTACTGGCAGCTCGAGCTCGATCGGGACATGAACCCCACCGGCCGGGACATCGTCGAGGGCGGGCCCCCGCTGCCCCGTTGATGCCTGTCCCGCGGCCTGCATGTGGCTTTCACCGGGCCCGTCGCGGGTAGAGTTCCTAGGTGATGTCCACGCTCGTCGACGAGCAGCCCTCGGCTCCCGAGCACGAGCCCCGCACAGACCGGGAGGACCACGACGCCGGCCCCGGCGCACCCGGCGACGGGCCTGCCGGCGCGCCGGCACGCCACCCCTGCCCCAGCTGCGGGGCCCCGATGGAGCCGGGCCAGGAATGGTGCCTGCAGTGCGGGGCCTCGGCCCCGGGGGCGCTGGAGCGCTCGCCGTGGCGCTCGACGGGCCTGATCGTGGCGGTGATTGCCGCGCTCGCGCTGGGCGCCGCGGCGGCGGCCGTGGCGGCGCTCAACCAGCAGGCTCCGGCGGCCCGCCGGGTCACCAACATCGTCGCCGCCGCGCCGGTCACGACACCGCCGGCGAGCACGCCCGCGCCGGCCCCCAAAACGACCCCGCCGGCCACCTCCAAAGCGGCTCTGCCGACACCCGCCAAGCAGCTTCCGAAGCTCCCCACCACCACCTCCACGCCGCCGGCCACGCCGACCACCGGGTCCTCCACCACCGGCTCGGGGACGAACGCCGAATCGCAGGGGTCGACCGGCACCGAAGGCGCCACCGGCGAAGGCGGCGAAAGCTCCTCGCAGCCGTCGGCCCTGCTGCTCGACACCGACGCCGCCTCCACCTACAACCCCTACAACCTGCCGGCCAGCTTCTTCGGCGACCCCAGCCTCACGATCGACGGCGACAACACCACCACCTGGACCGCCCAGGTCAACCCGGCCACCGCGCCGAGGATGGCCGAGGGGGTGCTGATCAACCTCAAGTCGCTGAAGAAGCTCTCGGCGCTCGAGCTCGTCAGCCCGACCAAGGGCATGGTGGTGCAGGTCTACGGGACGGCCGAAGCCAAACCGCCGGCGTCGATCACCGAACCGTCGTGGGTCCCGCTGACCAAGCCGTTCGCGCTCAAGAAGACCCACACCCGCTTCAAGCTGCTCAAGCCCAAGAACGGGTTTCCGCTACACGGTCGTGTGGATCAGCAAGGCTCCCCCGTCGGCGATCGGGACGCCCACCGCGCCCGGGCACGTGAAGGTCGGCGAAATCGAACTGTTCCCGGCGTCCGGATGACGCTCGCGGGGCGGTGACCCGGCCCGCGCCGGCGGGCGACCCGGGCCGCTAGCCTGGGCGGCGCGTCGAGCGGGCCCGTTTGGCGCGGGTCGTCTGGGCGCCTTTGGCGCGCGTCGTAGGGGCCCCTTTGGGGCGCGCCGAGTTCCGTCCGCTCCGTCGGGACCCCGACCTCGCGCCCGCGGCTCGTTTCGCCCGCGGAGGCGCCCACAGTTCGTCGAGGAACGCCGCGATCTCGTCGGTCAGTCGCTCCGGCTGCAACCGCAGCTCGACCAGCGAGTTGGCTTCGATCAAGCGGGCGTTGGGCATCTCCGCGGCCAGCATCCCGGCGTCCGAGAAGGGGTGCACGGGGTCCCGCGGGTGGCCGAGGACGAGCGTGGGGACCTCGAACGTCCGCCGCTCGCTGCGGGGCGGAGCCACGCGCCCGAAGAACAGGCCCTGGAGCAGGGCTCCACCGGGCCCCGGTTCCTGGCGGATCACGTCGAGCATCACGTTCCCCCAGTGGGGCAGCAGTCCCCGCGGCACGCCCCTCGCCACGCTCGCCACCCGCTTCATCACCGGCTCGCCGAAGGTGAGGGCCACGAGCAGGGGTGTGAACGCGAGCGCGCTCGCCAGCAACCCGTTGTCGAGCACCGGCATCTCGATCACCAGCCCACGGAGGCGCTCCGGGTGCCGGGAGGCCACCTCCAGCGCCGCGTTGGCGCCCAATGAAGTCCCCATCACGGCTGCCTGGTCGAGCCCGAGGTGGTCCATCAGGCCCACGATCTGCTCGCTGAAGATGGCCATCGAGTAGCGCCACATGTCCCGCGGGCGGTCCGAGCGGCCGTGTCCCAGCAGGTCCATCGTGATCACGCGGTTGCCCCGCCGGGCGAGCTCTTCCGCCAGCGGACGATGCATCTGCTGGCTGAGCAGCAGCCCGTGGAGGAGGATCAGGGGACGCCCCTTCGCCGCCCCCAGGGTGCCGTTGCCCGCGGCCCCGCGCCGCGCCGCCGGCGTCCCGGCGGCCTGGAGCGGCGGCTTTACGTCGCTGGCGAATTCCGTGTAGTGGATCCGCTGGCCGTCGTATCTGAAGAACGGCATCGCCCCAGAAGCGTACTGACGGCCCGCGCGCACCGAAAGGGCCCGCGCGCTAGGTTGCTCTTTGCGGGCACGGGAGCTCCTGCTCGCACACGGACAGCCGCGACCCAGGAGAAGCAGATGGCCAAAGAGCCCCGCATCCTCGCCGGAGAGACCGCCGCGATCACCGGTGCCGCCCGTGGGATCGGGCGCGCCACCGCCGAAGCCCTCCTCGCCCAGGGCATGAAGGTCGCGATCGGCGACGTCGACTACGACGAGGCCGCCAAGACCGCGTCCGAGCTGGGCGCCAGCGCCGTCGCGCTCCCACTCGACGTCACCGACAGGTCCTCCTTCTCCGGGTTCCTCGACGGCGCCGAACAGCAGCTGGGGCCGATCGACGTGCTCGTCAACAACGCCGGGATCATGCAGATCGGCCGCTTCATCGACGAGGACGACCTCACCGCCCGGCGGATGATCGACATCAACCTCCATGGCGTGATCCTCGGCATGAAGCTCGCGCTCGAGCGCATGATCCCCCGCAACCGGGGCCACATCGTGAACATCTCCTCGCAGGCGGGCAAGTACGGGGCGCCCGGTGGGGCGACGTACTCGGCCACCAAGCACGCCGTCGTCGGCCTCACCGAGGCGGTCCGCGGCGAGCTCAGGCTGATGGGGGCGAGCGTCGACCTCAGCTACGTGATGCCGTTCGCCGTCAAAACCGAACTCGGCGAGGGCCTCGGCGACGCCCGCGGCATGCACCACCTCGAGCCCCGCGAAGTGGCCGACCGGATCGTGGAAGCGCTCCAGTACGGGATCGTCGAAGTGTGGGTCCCGAAGTCCGCCAGCCGCACCCAGGTGCTCGCCGCCGTCCTGCCCCGCTCGCTGTCAGAGGGGTTCGCCCGCGCGATCAAGGCCGACCGCGTGCTGGCGGGGGCCGACTTCGTCAGCCGCCGCAACTACGAGCTCCGTGCCTCCCGCTCCGAGCCCGGTCTGGAGGGCCCGCCGCCGCAGCCCCAGCTCGCGGGCGCCCCGGCTGGCACACCGCCCGCAGCGGCCACATCAGGCGCGCCGGACGCGGGCCGCTATGAGTCGGCGGTCGAGCTCGAAGCCGAGGACGGGCAGCCGGGGCCCGAGGGCCCGGACGGAGCGCTCGAGCAGCCGCCCGTCGGCGGCGGCTAGGCCCAGCGCCTCGTCAGCCCACTCCGCGATCAGGGCGCCCGCCGGCAGCGGCCGGGCCTACCGGCTCGTGAGCCACTCCGCGATCAGGCCGCCGATCAGGGCGCCCTGGTCCTCCTGCAGGAAGTGGCTGGCGTTCTCGATCGTCCGCGGGCGCTCCCGGCCGATCGCCTCGGCGAAGCGCTCGCCGGTGCTCAGCGGGATCACCGGGTCGGAGTCGGCCCACAGCATCAGGGTCGGGCGGCGGTCGTCGCGAAGCACCTCGAGCACCCGCTGCCCGGCGGCGGCTCCGGGCGCGTCGGGGGTGGTCGGGAGCATCAACGGGAACGCCCTCGCCCCCGCCTTGGAGGCGGCGTTCGGATAGGGGGCTTCGTAGGCCGCGATCACCTCGTCGCCGGGATCCGTCTTGCAGGCCCCCCGCACGAGCATCCCCACCGGCAGGTCCTCGGTCCGCTCGACGAAGTCGCGAAACGCGATCCAGGCGTCGGTCATCTTCTGGTGGCCGGTGAACAGGCCGGTGTCGAGGATCACCAGCCGCGAGATCCGCTGCGGGTGTTCGACCGCCAGGCGCAGCCCGATCGGTCCGCCCCAGTCGTGCACCACCGCGGTGGCGTCGCGGACGTCGAGATCCTCCAGCAGCGTGCCCGCCAGCTCGGTGTGGCGGTCGTAGCTGTAGAAATCGAAGTCGGTCGGCTTGTCGGAGCGCCCGAACCCGGCGAGGTCCGGCGCCAGGCAGCGAAAGCCGGCGTCGCGCACGGGCGGGATCACCTTGCGCCACAGGAACGACCACGTCGGCTCGCCGTGGAAGAAGATCACCGGCGGGCCCTCGCCCTCGTCCAGGTGGGCCAGCCGTAGCCCGCCCACCTGCCGGTAGGTCGACTCGAACGGAAACTCCGGCAGGCCCTCGAGCGCCTGCTCCTCGGTGCGGACCACGTCTTCGCTCACGCTGCTCCTCCCCCGGTCGTCGGCCGGCGCAGCATAGCCGCTAGTCCATCGGCTAGGCTCGCGCGCTGACGTGCATTCGCTGGCCCTGCAGCTGGCCCCCGTACTGGCGGCCGAGAAGAGCAAAGTCCCCTTCTACATCGTCGGCGGCCTCCTGGTCCTGTGGGCTCTTGGCCTGGCGTTGGGGATCGGCACGCTGCGCCCCGACTTCCCCACCAACTCCGCCGGCGAGCGGCTCGTCATCGCGATCACCGTGCTGCTCGTGGCCGGCACGCTGACGGCGGCGGTCGCGACCTCCGGCAGCCCCGCGAAAACCGAACCCGCCGCCGCCGCGCCCACGGCGACCGTGACCGAAACCACGCCCGCACAGCCGTCGGCGCCGGCCACCCCGACGACCACCACCGGCGCGGCGAAGACCCCCGCCACCAGGACCCCGGCCAAACACGCCCCGGCGGCCACCACCAAGCACGAGCCGACGCCGAATGCCACCAAGGTCGCCCTCAGCGTCCCCGGCCCCCAGCTCGCCTACAACACCAAGCTCCTGACCGCCAAGGCGGGGGCGGTGACCGTCTCGATGACGAACATGAGCCCGATCGAACACAACGTCACGATCGCCGAAGGCTCGAAGGTGCTGGGCGCGACGCCGACCTTCACCGGCGGGACCAAGTCGGTCACGCTCAACCTCAAGCCCGGCAAGTACACCTTCTACTGTTCGGTCCCCGGCCACCGCCAGGCGGGGATGGAAGGGACGCTGGTGGTCAAGTGAAGCTGTACGTCTGCTGGGGCACCTTCCCGACCCCCCGCCCCGGTGGGCATCCCTGCGCGAACGCCTACCACGCGCTCCGCGACGCGGGCTACGAGCCCGAGGTCGTGAAGTCCTACGGGCTGGGAGTGCTGCCCGGCGTCTTCAACCAGACCCGCGGGCGCAAGGAGGTCCAGGAGCTGACCGGCAACCGCTGGGTGCCCACGCTGGTGCTCGACGATGGCACCGTGATCGACGACTCCAAGGCGATCGTCGACTGGGCCCGCTCCCATCCGCCGAGCGCCTAGCCGTCGTCGGGCGGCGGCCACTGCTCCTCCGCCGCCGTCCTCCAGGAGAACAGCACGGCCGCCACGGCGGTCGCCAGGTTGAGGCTGGAGACGCCCTCGCGCATCGGGATCCGGATCAGCTGCTGGGCCCGCGAGGTCAGCTCCCGGCTGAGGCCGTGACGCTCGGTTCCGAAGGCGAGCACCGAACGTGGGGGCAGGCGCCGGGCGTCAAGGGGGGCGCCGTCCGGGTCGAGCGCGAGCAGCGGGCGCTCCCCCCGCTCGATCTCCTCCAGCCCCTCCAGCCGCGAGACCGGGAGCGCGAAGTGCAGGCCGGCGGCGCCGCGCAGCGCGTCCGGGTGCCAGGGATCGTGGGTGCCCGTCGTCAGCACCCCGGCGGCGTCGCCGGCGGCGGCCACCCGCACGCAGGCACCCATGTTGCCGAGGTCGCGGGGGTCCTCGAGCAGGATCACGGGCGCTGGGTGGGGGCTGGCGAGGATCGCCGCGGGCGGATCGTGGGGGCGCTCGGCGATCGCCATCACGTGGGTGCTCGGAGGTAGCGGCGCGAGCTGCTCGAACACCTCTCCGTCGACCACCTGCGCCTGCGCCAGCCTCGGGCCGATGTCGGGGGCGAGGGTCTCGGCCAGCCGCTGCAGCTCGGTCGGGTCGGTGGTCAGCAGCAGCTCGAGGCTGGCCCCGAACCTGAGCGCGTGCTTGACCGGATGAAAGCCTTCCAGCACCGCCAGCCGCGGATCGCGCCGGGCGCGGCCGAAGCGGGGGATCAGGGGACCGTCCTTCACGGCTCGATCATCCCAGCCGGGCCGCCCGAGCCCGAGTACTAGAGTCCGCCGCTGAGCGTGCTCCGCCTGGTCACGATCCCGATCAGCCATTACTGCGAGAAGGCGCGCTGGGCGCTCGACCGGGCCGCGATCGGCTACCGCGAAGAGCGCCACGTGCAGGGAATCCACCAGCTCGCTGCGCGCCGCGCCGGGGGCGGCAGCACGGTGCCGGTGCTCGTCACTCCCGACGAGTCGATCGGCGAGTCGGCCCAGATCCTGGAATGGGTCGACCGGCGCACCGAACCCTCCCTGTGGCTGTTCGGGGAGCCCGGGGTGCAGCGGCGGGAGGTGCAGGCGCTGAGCGATCGCTTCGACGAGCTGCTCGGGCCCGCCGGGCGTCGTCTGATGTACGTCCACATGTTCGGCCAGCGCGAGCTGATGCTGCGCTTCAACGATCAGGGCGTCCCCGCCTGGGAGGACCGCGTGCTGCGGATCGGTCTGCCGCTGTTCATAGGGCTGGTCTCGCGGGTGCTCGACATCCGCCCCGGGGTCGAGCAGGATGACGAGGCTGTCGTCTGGCGCGAGCTCGACCGCGTCGCCGGGCTGCTCTCGGACGGGCGCCCCTACCTTTGCGGGGAGCGCTTCACGGCCGCCGACCTGACGTTCGCGGCGCTGTCTGCACCGCTCGTGATGCCACCCGACTACGGCGTCCCGCTGCCGCAGCCGGAGATCCTCCCCGAGGGCACCGCCCGGCTCGTGCGACGGGCCCGCGCCCACCCGGCCGGAGCGCACGCGCTGCGGATGTACGTCGAGCACCGCCGGGCCCCCGCCGGAGCGGCGGCCGCGGTCGTCGGGTAGGCCGGACGGCGGTGAGCGATAGCGACGGGCACCAGGCCGGGACCCCCTACCTCGACGCCCTCTGCGACTACGCCCGGCGAGATCCGGCGCGGCTGCACGTCCCCGGTCACAAGGGTGGCCAGGGGGCCGACGAGGGGCTGATCGAGGCGCTCGGCGGGCGGGCGCTGGCGCTCGACATCCCGGCCTTGACGTACGGCATCGACCTCGGTCCCGAGCCGACGGCGTTCGCCCGCGCACAGACGCTCGCGGCCGAGGCGTGGGGGGCGGCGAGGGCCTGGTTCCTGGTCAACGGCGCCTCGCAGGGCAACCTCGCCGCGGGCCTCGCGCTGGCCCATCGCGGCGAGCAGGTGATCGTCCAGCGCAACGCCCACTCGAGCACGATCGACGCCCTCGTGCTGTCCGGGATGCGGCCCACGTTCGCCGCCCCGGAGCTCGACGGGGAGCTGGGGATCGCCCACTGCCTGTCACCCGAGACGCTCGCCCGGGCGCTGGAGCTGACGCCCGACGCCGTCGGCGCCTGGATCGTCTCGCCGACCTACTTCGGCGCCGTGGCGGACGTGCGCGCGCTGGCCGAGCTCGCGCACGAGCGCGGCGTGCCGCTGATCGTCGATGAGGCCTGGGGTGCCCACCTGGCCTTCCACGAGCAGCTGCCCGAGCACGCGCTCGCAGCCGGCGCGGACCTGGTGATCTCGAGCACCCACAAGATCGTCGGCAGCCTCACCCAGTCGGCCATGCTCCACCTCGCCCACGACTCGCTGATGAACGAGCAGGAGGTCGACCGGGCGGTCACGCTGACCGAGTCCACGAGCCCCAGCTCGCTGCTCCTCGGCTCGCTCGACGCCGCCCGCCGAGCCGCCGTGACGGGCGGCCGAGCCCACCTCGCCAAGACGATGGAGGTGCTCGCGGCAGCGCGCGCGCAGATCCGCGAGATCGAGGGACTCGACGTGCTCGACGAGCGGCTCGTGGGACGCCCGGGGGTGTTCGCCTACGACCCCCTTCGCGTCGCCATCGACGTCCGTGGGGTCGCGGCCACCGGATACGAGCTGGCGCCGCTGTTGCGCGAGCTCGGTGACATCTTCCTCGAGCTGTACGGCCAGAACGTCCTCGTGGCGGTGTTCGGGATGGCCGAGCGCTCGCTGGCCGAGGCCGACCGCCTGGTGGAGGCCCTGCGGGCAGCCGTCGCCAGGGTCGGGGTCGAGCCCTCCGGCCTGCATTCGAGCTTCGCCGCGGCGCCCCCCTGGGGAGAGCTCGCGATGACCCCCCGAGCCGCCTATCTCGGGCCGCAGGAGGTGGTCCCGGCCGACCGGGCCGTGGGCCGGATCGCGGCCGAGTCGCTGGCCACCTATCCGCCGGGGATCCCGAACGTGCTCCCCGGCGAGCGGCTGACGGCGGAGACCCTGGCCTACGTCCGCAGCGCGCTGGAGCAGGGGGAAGCGTGCGCGGGGCCAGCGACCGGCTGCTGCACACCGTCCGGGTGGTGGTCGAGTGACTAAACTCGCCGCGCCCAGCGATCAGTAGGAGGCCCGATGCGCGCGGTCGTGATCCATGAACCCGGAGACGTCGATGTGCTGCGCCTGGAGGAGGTGGAGCGCCCGGTGCCGGCCGAGGGCGAGGTGCTCGTGCGGGTGGCGGCCGCCTCCGTGAACCCGATCGACTGGAAGCGCAGGCGCGGGCTGCGTCCCACGCAGCTGCCGGCGATCCTCGGGAGCGACGCCTCGGGCGTGGTCGAGGTCTCCAACGCCGAAGGCTTCAGCGCGGGCGAAGAGGTGTTCGGGTTCCTCGGCACCGGGAGCTACGCCGAGTTCGGGATCGGTGTACCCGCCACGCTCTCCCACAAGCCGGAGCACGTCTCCCACGAACAGGCCGCGGCGCTGCCGGTCGCCGCGCTGACCGCCTGGCAGGCGCTGTTCGAGCGGGGTGGACTCGAGCAGGGCCAGACGGTGCTGATCAGCGGCGCCTCCGGCGGGGTCGGCCATCTGGCCGTGCAGCTTGCCGCCGAGGCGGGAGCCCAGGTGCTGGGCACCGGCTCCCCCGCCAGCCGCGAGTTCGTCCTCGGCCTCGGGGCGCAGCGGTTCATCGACTACACCGTCGAGGACCTCGCCACCGCCGCGACCGGCGTCGACCTCGTCTTCGACGTCGCCGGCCACGACACCGACAAGCTGCTGGAGACGGTCCGCCCGGGCGGGAAGATGATCGTGATCGCGAGCGCCCCTCCAGAGCAGGCGGCCGTACGCGAGGTCGATGCCGAGCTGCTCGTGATGAGCCCCGACGCCGCCGCGCTCGAGCGTCTGGGAGCGCTCGTGGACGACGAGGTGATCCGGGTGGTGCTCGACCAGGTGATGCCGCTCGAAGACGTCCAGCGGGCCCACGCCCTCAGCGAGGCCGGACACGTCCGCGGCAAGATCGTGCTCACCGTCTGAGCCGCCCGCCGCGGCGCTCGCTGTTTGCGCCGCATTTTTTGTGGCCAGTCCGCGTTAGTCCTCGCTCGTTCCGGGAAAAGGAACGGACGCGCTGACCCGGCGCCGGTATCACTTCCGGGGTGGGGCCGCGCGTCGTGGGCTTCGGATGGCCGCTCGCGTGCTTGCAGGCGACTGTCCGTCGATTCGGGCCTTTATCTAGATGAGCTTCAACACCGAGGAGGAGTACCGGTCCCGCCAGGACGGGGTGCTGCTCACGGGCGCCACCGGGTTCCTCGGGATGGAGATCCTGGCCCGGTATCTCGAACAGACAGATCGCCCGGTGTACGCGCTCGTGCGGGCCAGCGACCAGGGCGTGGCGACCCGCCGGCTGCGCCGCGCGCTGCACTGCCTGTTCGGCTCCGGCCACCCGTTCGGCGAACGGGTGGTGGCCGTGCGGGGCGACGTCACCAAGGAGGGTCTCGGTCTCGGCCGCCAGGCCTGGCCGCTGGCCGACCGCATCGACGAGATCGTCCACGGTGCCGCCTCGGTGTCGTTCGACCTCCCACTCGCCGGATCCCGGGCGATCAACGTCGGCGGCACCCGCCGGATGCTCGAGTTCGCCGAGCTCTGCCAGGCCTCGGGCGCCGGGCTGGGGCGCTTCACGTACCTGTCGACCGCCTACGTCGCGGGCGAACACGCCGGCATCTTCAGCGAGGACGACCTCGACGTCGGGCAGCGTTTTCGCAACTCCTACGAGCGCTCGAAGTTCGAGGCCGAGGGCATCGTCAAACGCTGGCGCTCGCGGATGCCGATCACGGTCGTGCGGCCGAGCATCGTCGTGGGCGAGCAGGACAGCGGCTGGACCCCCAGCTTCAACGTCATCTACTGGCCGTTGAGGGCCTTCTCGCGCGGGGCCTACAGGGTCATCCCCGCCCGCGCCTCGGCGCCCGTCGACGTCGTTCCGGTCGACTACGTCGCCGACGCCACCTTCGCCCTCGCGCAGGCTCCCCACGCGGTGGGAGCGACCTTCCATCTCTCTGCCGGCCGCCACGTCGCCAGCGTCGGTGAACTGGTCGAGCTGGCGAGGACGTTCTTCAGCCGCCCCGCCCCGCGGATGCTCGAGCCCGAGCTCTACCGGCGGGTGGTGCACCCGGTGATGGTCCGGGCCAGCCGCGACGAGCGCATGCGCCGGGCGTTGCGCCGCAGCGAGATCTTCTTCCCCTACTTCGACGCGCGGGTGCAATACGACGACCGCCGCACGCGGGCCCTGCTGCACCACAGCGGGATCGAACCGGCGCCGCTGTACGAGTACTTCGACCGCCTGATCGACTTCGCGATCGCCGCCGAATGGGGCAAGCGCCAGCTGCCGCGGGCGGGACTCGCGCTCGGACGCCCGCCGGCCCACCGCCGGCTGCCCGAGGAGGGGCCCGAGCGGTGGCTGCGCCGGAGCTCCCAGCGGCCGCTGTTCGTGTGATGAGCCGCGCCCGCCTGTCCGGCCTGGACGCCTCCTTCCTCGCGGTCGAGACCCCGGCCGCGCACATGCACGTCGGCTGGGTGGCGGTGTTCTCCGGGAGCCCGGACGAGCCGCTGCCCTCGTTCGGAGAGCTGCGCGAGCACATCGAGCGGCGCCTGGTGAGGGCGCCCCGCTACCGGCAGAAGCTGGCCCCGGTGCCGTTCAACCTCAACGCCCCCGAGTGGATCGACGACGAGGGCTTCGCGATCGAGCGCCACCTGTACTGGGCCCCCGGCCCGCTCCCCGGGCTGGTGGACGAAGTGATGTCGATGCCCCTGCGCCGGGACCGCCCGCTGTGGGAGATGTGGGTCTGCCAGGAACCCGAGGACAATCGCTTCGCCCTGATCGGCAAGGCCCACCACTGCATGGTCGACGGCCTCGCCGCGGTCGAGCTCGGGTCGCTGCTGCTGGACGCCACGCCCGAGGCGCAGGAGCCACCGGCAGACCCCTGGAACCCCGAGCCCGGGCCAGGCGGCGAGCGGCTGCTGGTGAGAGGGCTGCGGGACCTGCTGGCGGCCGAGGCCGCGGTGCTGCGGGCGCCCGTGCGGATCGCCACCTCACCCGCCCGCGCCGCCCGCTCGGCCGCCGGGGGCGCGGTGCGCGTGACGCGGGCCGTCGGTCACTCGCTGCTCGCCGGCGCTCCCTCGAGCGCGCTGAACCGCTCGCTCTCGCCGCTGCGGCGGCTCGCCTGGGCCGAGCGGCCGCTGGAGGATCTGAGCCGCATCAAGCAGGCCTACGGCACCACCATCAACGACGTGATGCTGGCGGCGGTGGCGGGCGGCATGAGGACCTACCTGGGCGAGCACGGCGAGGAGCCCGTGGCCCTGAAGGCGATGGTGCCGGTCTCGGTCCGCAGCTCCGACGACGTGCTGGGCAACCACATCTCGTTCGTCTTCGCCGAGCTGCCCTGCGACCTCCCGGACCCGCTCAGTCGCCTGTTCCGGGTCCACGACACGATGAGCTCGCGCAAGCACCACCGCGAGCCCGAGGGCGCGGACCTGGCGCTGAAGGCGGCCCAACTCGGCCCGGGGATCGTCCAGAGCGCGTTCTCACGGATGATCGCCAGCCCCCGCACCTACAACCTCGTGGTGTCGAACATCCCGGGACCGCCGGTGCCGATGTACATGCACGGCTGCCGGCTCGAATCCGTCTACCCGGTCGTCCCCCTGTCCGAGCGCCACCGCGTCTCGATCGGCATGACGACGGTCTGCCGGCGGGCCTGCTTCGGCGTCTACGCCGATCGCGAGGCGCTACCCGACGCCCACATGCTCGCCCACGACATCGACGTCGCGATCAGCGAGCTGCTGGCCTGCACCTGAGGCGGGCGCCCGGCACGCCGTCCCGGCGCGTCCGCTGCCGGCCTGCGCCGGAGAGGCGGGCGCCCGAGTCGGGCCCGCCGGTCAGCGCGTCCGCAGCTCCCCGATGCACGCCTGCTGGGCGGTCCGCAGCTGGGGGGTGGACTTGACGCTGCTGGCGGGATAGAGGGGCCCCTTGCCGGAGGTGTTGGCTTCGGGGAAGTTGGGTACGCCGTGCGAGCGCATGCAGCTCGTGAAGCGCGCCAGTGCCTGCCGGTAGGAGGGTTTGGCCAGCAGTTTCCGCCGCGCGGCCGTGCTCCGCGAGCTGCTGCGTGGCACCAGCTGGCTGTCGCAGTGCTCCAGCGCCGCCTTCAGCTGCGCGCGGGTCGCCGCGTTGGAGCCCGCGGCGTGGGTGTCGACGCCGTTCTGTTCCAGACACCGCCGCAGCGCGGAGGCCTTGACGTGCCGTCGCGCCACCGGCGTCGAGGAAGACGATGTTTTGCGGACCTTCTTGACGTGACGGCGGCCGGTCGTGCCGGTGCCCGTCGAGCCCGTCGTCGAGCCGGTGCCGGTCGAGCCCGTCGTCGAGCCGGTGCTGGAACCCGAACCGGTGGTCCCGCCGGTCGTTCTTGGAGCTCGCCCCGACGCTCGCGGAGGTGGACGTGGAGGAGCCACCGCAGGCCGCCACCGCCACGGCCGTGAGCACCAGGGCGGCGGCGAGGGCCAGCAGGCGGGCGGGGTGCTTCACGGTCGAAGGTCGGGGCATGTTCCTGATGCGGGATACCCGCTGCTGCGGGCTGCCGACGGGGGGCGGACATGATTCACCGGACGCATAACCGCAAGATAAGGCTGGCGGTGGCGGTATCGCCGGGCCCCGGCCGCCGCCACCCGCGCCGCCGCTAGCGCGGGCGGGCTGGCGGGCTGGCGGGCGCGGGGCAGGATCGCCTCGGAGGGCGGCGAAGTCCTACGCCGATGCGCCGGGCGCTCCTCGCCGCAAGCCTGCTCGGGTGTGCAGCGCCCCTCTCGGCGTGCGGCTCGTCGAAGTCCTCGAGCCCCGAAAAGCTGTCCACCGCCCAGACCAGGGCGGCGATCGAAGAAAGCATCCTGCGCGAGCGACACATCCGCGCCACGGTCACCTGCCCCACGGAAGTGGCGAGGCAGAAGGGCGTCACCTTCCAGTGCCTGGCCGTCAGCGCCAGCGGCGCCAGGACGACCTTCCACGTGATCGAGGTCAACGACCGCGGCTCGGTCCGCTACTCCTCGCCGCCGGCGCCCCCGCCGACCGTCGAATAGCGAAGAGACGGCGGCGCGGGGGCGTCCCGCGGGCGTCCAGCTAGGCGGTTCGCCGCACGATCTCGATCCAGTCCAGCTCCCTGTTGCACAGCCGGCGGGCGTCCGAGGGGGACACTTCGATCAGCCTTCGCGGTGGGGTCACCGTCGGTTCCAGCGCGATCGCCGCCAGGTAGGTGAACTGCCCCCAACCGCTCCCGGGGCCGAGGTTCGGGTGCGGGTAGGTGAGCTGGATCGTGTGGACGCCCGCTTCCAGGAACACCTTCGCCACGCGGACGTAGCCGCTGAACGCGAGCAGCTGGTTGCGGACGGTGCCCACGTGGCGTCCGTCGACGCTGACTTCGAAGCCGCGGGCGAAGCTGCCTCCGAGCCACAGTTCGTACGGTTCCGATCTGGCGACCGCGATGTGGCTGGTGGCGGTGCCAGGGAAGGTGGGCACGAGCGTGCGTTCTTCGGCTTCGTGCAGCCAGCCCGCGGGCCACAGCACCTGGTCGCCGCGGGCCACGATCGGCGCCGGTCGCTGGTAGGCCACCAGCTGTCCCTGGAGGGTCGCCGCACGGCGACCGAGCGCTTCGACCTCGCTGCACGGGGGCGTGCCCACGGGGTTGATCGAGCACAGCGGCCGGTAGGGGCCGTCCTGCGCGCGGCCGCAGTAGGGATGCTCCAGCGATTCGCCCAGCGGTACGTGCGCGAGGATCGTGTTTTCCGGTCGTAGCGGGCGGCGCCAGAGCTGGTAGTAGCTGCCCTGCCACACCAGTTGGTAGGTCGAGGGAGGCCTCGATTCCACCGGCGAGCGCCTCGTGACGATCGAGCGGTACGGCTCGATGCTCGAGAGGGGGAACGCGTCGAGGTCGGCCCAGGCCGAGTCGGTCAGGGCCAGGCCGTCGCGCAGGGGGAGGGTGACGCTGCGGTACTCGGCCGGCTCGACCGGCGCTCCTTCGCGTAGGAAATGGCGGTCGGCATAGACTTCGTACTCGTTGATGAACGTCGGGCCCTTGCCGGCGACGAGCCCTCCGATGTGCTGGAGCTCGGCGAGGGCGTCCCGGGGCGCGAGCGTGACGTCGTGGTAGGCGAGCGCGTTGGACCACAGCACCCCGCCGGCCAGCGCGACGATCACCAGCGTCCCGGCCGCGCGCCGCCACGCGAACAACAGCCCTCCGCCCGCCAGCGCCGCGGTCAGGAGCGCCGGCGAGGACAGCGCCATCGCCTTCCCGATCACCCACGGCGTGCCGCCCGCCGCGTACACGATCGCGCAGCCGAGGAGCGCGACGCCGACGTAGAAGGGGATCCCGAAGCGGCGCCGGCGGATGCATACGAACAGGGCGCCGGCGGCGGCCACCAGGGTGAGCCCGACCCACAGCACGCTCGGGATCGTGGGGGCGGTGAGGCGGAAGTCGCCCACCGGCCAGATGCCGGCGAGCTGGAAGATGCTCAGCGGCCCGTAGAGGTTGCCGAGCCTGGTGTGCGCGGACTGGCCGCTGGAGAAGAGCGAGTCGATGAGGTTGCTCTGGTTGCCGAAGAAGTCCGACAGGACCACCCACACAGGGATCACGGCGGCGGCCGTGAGCGCCGTCGACCACCCCAGCGAGACCACTCCGGCGCGTCGCTCGCCGGCCCCGCGCCGGCGCCACAGCCAGGCCGCGGCGAGCGCCAGGAAGGCCGCCACGACCCATCCGGCGGCGCCTGCTCCCAGCGTCTGGATCAGCCCTCCCGCCGCCAGCGCGAGAGGGATCAGGGCCCGCCAGCCCGACGGGCGTGCGGCGAGCAGGCGCGCCCCCAGGGCCGCACCCAACGCGAGCAGGAAGGCCGCGGTCAGCTCCTTGATGCCGCCCCACAGGCTGTACCCGTACAGCAGCGAGGCCTGGGCGCCGAGGAACGCGAACAGCGCCCGCATTCGCGGCGAGGGGATCAGCGGCCCCATCAGCGCGAACAGGCACAGTGCGACGGCGGCGGCGCAGCACGCCAGGTAGGGCTGGAACACCCACGCCACGTCGACCCCGGTGAGGGCCCGCCCAACGCCAGGAAGCATGAAGGCGCCCAGCGGGTAGGCGGGGTTGGCGGTTTCGAAGTTCAGCCGGTAGGTGGAAGGCGGCAGCTGCGCGACCGAGCGGCCGTGGCTGACGACGTTGTCGATGATGTTGAACCAGGTCGCGGTGTCGTCGAGCTTGATGTAGCCCGTGAAGGTGGCCTGGCCGGAGGCCAGGACCGGGGCGCCGTAGACGAGCAGCACCCCGAGCGCCGCCAGCAGCGGCCACCCCCCCGGCCAGCGGCGTCTGCGCCAGGCGAGCACCAGTCCCACGACGGCCCCCGCCGCAACGGCCGTCACGGTCGCCGGGGCGATCGCGCTGAAGGCCGTGATCGTCCCGGCGAGCACGAGCGCGGCCGCCAGTCCGAGCGGGATCAGCAGCGCGCCGTCGAGCTCGGTGGAGCTCGCGCGCTCGACCAGCGCCCCCCAGCCGAGGCCGATCGCGCCGAGCACGAGCGGGAACAGTCCCCAGGCCAGGATCAGCGACACGGCGCGTCCACCGAGTGCCCTACGGTGAAGCCGCTCACCCGTCGATACCTTACTGGCACATGCCCGGGAAACTCGCGATAGTGCCCGCCCACAACGAGGCCGGGGCGGTTGGCCCCACCGTCTCGGAGATCCGCCGCTGGGCCCGGGATTTCGACGTGCTCGTCGTCGACGACGGCTCCACCGATGCGACCGCCGCGCGGGCCCGGGCGGCCGGCGCGACGGTGCTGGCGCTGCCGTTCAACCTCGGCATCGGCGGGGCGATGCAGGCCGGCTACCTGTACGCCCGCGAACACGGCTACGAGGTGGCCGTGCAGGTGGACGGCGACGGCCAGCACGACCCCCGCTTCATCAAGGACCTGCTGGCGCGGCTGCAGTCGGACCCGGCGCTGAACATGGTGACCGGCTCGCGCTTCCTCGACGCCGACGGCGACGGCGACCGCTCCTCGGCCGCCAGGCGCGTGGGGATCCGCGTGTTCTCGCGCGTGATCTCCCTGATCACCGGCCGGCGAGTGACCGATCCGACCTCCGGCTTTCGAATCACCGACCGCCACGGGATCGAGCTGTTCGCCCGCGACTACCCCCCCGACTACCCGGAGATCGAGGCGATCCTGCTGATCCACGCCCACCGCCTCGACAGCTGCGAGATCCCGGTGGCGATGAGGGCCCGCACGAGCGGCTCCTCCGCGATCTCCTCGAGCCAGTCGGTCTACTACATGGTCAAGGTCCTGCTGGCGGTGTTCGTCGGCCTGTTCCGCCGCCACCCCGCACTGGATTCGCCGGAGCCCTCCGGCCCCCAAGCGGCCGGGCGCGTGGAGGAGTGCGCATCGGTCGTCGCGGAGCGCCCAACGTGATCCTGCTCGCCACCAAGTACGCGAACGCGACCGAGCAGCGGTTCGAGATCATCGCCGTGTCGGTGGTCATCTGCCTGCTGATCTTCGAGCTGATCAGACGCAGGCGGCTGATGGAGCGCTACGCGATCCTGTGGCTGATCGCCGGCGTGACGGTGGTCGTGCTGTCGCTCGGCCAGGGTCTGTTGGTGAAACTGACACACGCCGCCGGCATCTCCTATGCCCCCTCGGCGGTGTTCGCGATCGCGTTCCTGTTCGTGTTGGCGATGCTGGTGCAGTTCTCGACCACGATCTCACGCCTCTCCGACCAGAACACCGCCCTCGCCCAGCGGCTCGCGCTGTTGCAGGAGCGTCTGGAACGCAACGATCGATCAGGAGTCGGCCAAGGGCGGAACGTGGAAGATCCACCCCCGCACGATCGTGAACCCGATCAGTGACATCACCATCGCGGTGGCCACGAACACGACCTGCTGCGATACCCCGAGCGCGTGGGGGACGGTGGTCACGATCAAGCTCGTGATCGCGTAGTTGCACGTGGCCGCCAAGATGTAGCGCCCGAACTGGGTCCTCGCGCCCAGCGCGAAGGTCTCGTGGTCGAGGAACACGAAGTGACGCTGCATCGTGAAGTTGAAGGCCAGCGAGACCGAGAAAGCCAGCCCGATCGCGAGCACGATCGGAAGGCCGAGGGGCCCTGACAGCAGCAGCGTGCCGCCCGTGTAGATGGCGAACGCACACACGCCCGTGAAGCCGAAGCGCACCAGCTGCAGCGTCACCTGCCGATGCGGCCTGGCCCGCAAACCGGCAGGTGGACGTTCCGCTCCCGGAACCTCCAGTTGCTCGGTCATCGCTCAATGGTATGACGAGGGCCGATGACCCCTCAAAACAGGAGCGGCCCCACACGGGAGCCCGCGGCGTGCCGCTGACCGTCACCTTCGACCTCGAGGACAACCGTGGCTCCGCCGATCTGGAGCCGCGGTACGTCGCGATGAGCCACCGCTTTCTCGACTTCCTGAGCGACCGCGCGATCAGGGCCACGGTGTTCGTCGTCGGCGAGCTCGCCACGGCCAGTCCCGAGCTGGTCCGGCGCGTGGCCGCGGACGGTCACGAGCTCGGCCTCCACGGTCTGCGCCACGTCGACCTCGCCTCGGTCGGGCCGCAGCGGCTGCGAGGGGAGCTCGAGGAGGGGCGGGCGCGCCTGCAGGAGGCGTCCGGGGCCCCGGTGTCGGGGTTTCGCGCGCCGATCTTCTCCCTCACCCCGTCGACGGCCTGGGCGATCGAGGAGATCGCCGCGGCGGGCTTCGCCTACTCCTCCTCGGTGCTGCCCGGCCACAACCCCCTCCACGGCTGGCCCGGCGCCCCGCGGCGGCCCTACCGGTGGCACAACGGCCCGCTCGAGCTCCCCTGTCCGGTGGCGGGGGTGGGAAAGCTGCAGGTCCCGTTCCTGGGCGGCATCTACCTGCGCTACTTCCCGCTCGCGCTGTCACGACGGCTGGTGAATCGCGGCGCCGGGGGAGCGGCGCTCTGGAGCTACGTGCACCCCTACGACATCGACCCCGACGAGCCGTTCTTCGTGATGCCCCACGCTGGCTGGCTGACGAGTCGCATCGTCCACACCCGCCGCGGTGTCACGCTCGGGCGCCTCGACTCCGTGCTGGGTGCCGCGGGTGGCGCCGGGCGGCCGCTGGGCGAGATCGCCGCCGAGCTCGAGCAGGACGATCTGCCGGTGATGGACCCGCGGGCGACGGATTCGTCGGCGAGCGATCCTGCCGAGGGCACCACGTGAGCGAGCTCTCGGCGACCGCGGAGCTGCTGTCGGAGGTGTTCCCCGGCAGCCACGTGGCGAGCACCGATTACCTGCGGTGGCTGTACCTGGAATCTCCGTTCGGCCCCGTCATCGAGACCAACCTCGACGACGATCGCGGACGCGCCGGGCATTACGCGCTGGTCCCGATCACCATGACCCGCGACGGGGTCGATCATCCCGCTGCGCTGTCGCTCGACACCGCAGTTCACGAGCGCGCACGCGGCGGCGGGGTGTTCGTCAAGCTCGGGGCGCAGACCGTCGAGCGGGCGGCAGCGATCGGCGTGGAGAGCGTCGTCGGGGTCGCCAACGCGAGCTCGACGCCGGGTTTCGTGCGGCGGCTGGACTTCGAGCTCCTGGCGGCGCTGCCCGCGAACGTGATGCTGCCGCTTCCCGGCTCCTCGGCCGGCATCACCAGCCGCGACGCCGATCCCGGCGAGCCGGAGCGAGGGCTGGGCGAGGTCGACTCGCTGCTGGGCGCCCCGGCGCGGGGCGAAGCCCGGCGGTGGACCGCCGAGACGCTGGCTTGGCGGCTGCGGCGCCCGGGCGCGAGCTACGCCCTGCACCGCAGCCCGAAGCTGCTGGCCGTCACGTGTGTCGAGCGCCGGGCCGGGGTGCGCTTCGCGATCGTGCTGAAGGTATTCGCCGCCACCCCCCTCTCCCGAACCGAGACTCGGGCGCTGGTAAGGGCGGCGTGCCGTCACCACCGCGCTCCGCTCGCCCTGCACGTGGGGCTCAACGACCTGGTCGAGTTCCGCGGCATCGCGCTGCCCGGGAGGCTGCGGGCGTCGCCGTTGAACCTGATCTACCGCAGCCTCGTGACCCCCCCGCGGGAGGCCTCGGTCGCGCGCTTCGAGTTCCTCGACTTCGATGCCTACTGACGAGGGCGGCGAGACGCGGTCCGTCCAGGCACAGCGGCGTCTCCTGAGCCCCGACGAGTCGGTCCGGGGACGCTGCGACGCGCGGTTCACCGCGGTCCGGGAGGCGCTGCGGGAGAACGTCGCCGAGCGGGACGAGCTCGGGGCGGCGGTCGCGGTCGTCGTCGACGGCCGCCCGGTGGTCGACATCTGGTGTGGGTGGAGCGACGCCGGACGTACCCGCCCGTGGCAGCAGGACACGATCGTCAACGCCTTCTCGGTGGGAAAGGCCTTCGCGGCCCTGTGCCTGCTGATGCTGGTCTCGAGGGGCCTCGCCGGGCTCGACGATCCGGTCGCCCTGCACTGGCCGGAGTTCTCCGCCGCGGGCAAGGACGAGGTGACGATGCGCCAGCTGCTCAGCCACCGCGCCGGCCTCGCCGCGATCGGAGAGCGCCTGCCCCCCGAGGCGCTGTATGACTGGGAGCGGATGACGGCTGCCCTCGCCGCGCAGCAGCCGTGGTGGGCGCCGGGGAGCGGGCACGGCTACCACGTGCACACCTTCGGCTTCCTCGCGGGCGAGCTCGTTCGCCGTCTCAGCGGCGAACGCATCGGAAGCTTCCTCGAGCGGGAGCTGGCGCGGGTGTTGGACGCGAGGTTGAGCTTCGGCTTGCCGAAAAACGAGCGCTCCCGGCGGGCCGACTACGTGTTCGACGAGCAGCTCGCGCTCGGCACCGAGGAGCGCCTACGGGAGTTGGGCGGTGAGAGCCTGCGGGCGCTCGCGTACCTCAACCCGCCCGGTGCCACCGGGGTTGGGACGGTGAACACGCTCGCCTGGCAAGAGGCCGAGATACCTTCGGCCAATCTCCACGCCGACGCACGTGGGGTCGCACGCGTGTACGCCGCGCTCGCGCACGGAGACCCGTCGCTGCTGGGCGGCGACGTGCTCGCGCAGGCCACCAGCGAGCACTCGGCCGGCACGGACCTGGTGCTCGAACGTCCCTCGCGCTTCGGCCTCGGCTTCCAGCTGACGCAGCCCGAGCGCCGCTTCGGTCCCAACGAGGGAGGGTTCGGGCACTTCGGCGCGGGCGGGTCGGTCGGCTTCGCCGATCCCCACGAGGGAGTCGCCTTCGCCTACCTCATGAACCGCGGCGGACCCCAGTGGCAGGACCCCCGCAACCGGGCCCTGATCGAGGCGACCTACCGGTCGCTGTGACGGGGCGTGACCCGGCCAGAGCACGCCGGCCGGTGAGCAGCGAGCCGGCCCCTTGACCGTCAGCTGACCGGAGGCGGAGATCCCTCCGCGCTGGCGAGCAGCGCGTATGCCCATTCGCGTATCACGCACGCCTGGTGGAACGTGGACCTGGCGAAGTCCAGGATCAGGGCCCGGGGATCGTCGGCCTGACGGATGTCGTTCCAGTCCAGCACGTACTCTCCCAGCCCGCTGTCCCAGCGCGCCGCGTCGGGTGCCACCGGCGCCCTCGAGAAGCCCTCCGGGGCCGGGTGTGCGTAGGCATAGAACGCGGCCCGTTCGTAACGGCCGTCTCCGGGCCACCAGCCCACGGCGACCTCCTCGGCGTCCATCGAGTTGCGCATGATGAAGTCGTTCGACGGTGGGTCGGCGGGGGCGCCGGAGAACAGGCTCACCGCCAGGTCGAAGGAACCCCACCAGGCGTTCACCGGCGTCGAGCGCCCCCGGTATGGGGCCCGGAACGCCGTCAGCGCGATGCTGGCCTCGGTCGCCACGGCGAAGTACCGCTCCACCGCCTGGGGGTCATATCGCGAGTGCTCGGTGTCCCGATCGAGGGGGACGCTCCAGGGCACCTCCTGGGGGACCGTGCTGATGTCGACCCTCCCGGCCATCGCGCTGACCGCCTCGAGCAGCTCTACGGTCACATCGGCGACGGGGCGATCGGGGGTCAGCGGCAACCTCGTGGTGCCCCTGCGGGTGTGCTCGACGACGGCCTCGTGGGTGCGCAGGTCGAGGGTGACCGCGACGGTCCCCGAGCCGTCGGGTGCGGGCAGCGGGAGCGTCTCCCAGCCACGAGGGGTGAGGCGCAGGGCGGTGTGCTGGAGCTCGGGCTCCTTCGGAGCCAGCGCGACCGCGAGCTTGCCCAGCACCTGTGTGTGCGCGTGCAGCGTGTCACAGGTCTCCCGCCATTCCCGGTAGTCGACGGAGGGCCAGCCGGCCGTCATCGAGCGTGAGGCTACACCTCCGCCGGGCGCCGGTGCCGCCGCCCGCCGCCCCCCTCGGCGGCGCTGGGCTGCTCGCCCCGACCCGGCCCGTCCGGGGGTCCCTGCAACACGCGTCTCGCCCGCGGGGGGCGTCCCCATTAGAGTCACTGCGGTGATCGATCTGCACTGCCACGTGCTGCCGGGGGTCGACGACGGCCCGCAGACGATCGAGGAGTCGCTGGCCATGGCGAGGGTCGCGGCGCGGGCCGGCACCAGGGCCCTGGTGGCGACTCCCCACGTGAACCACCGCTACCAGAACCGAGCCGCCGAGCTCGGTCCGCTGGTGGAGGAGCTCAACGGTCGTCTCGAGGGCGAGGGCCTCGACCTCGAAGTCCGCGCGGGGGCCGAGGTGGCGCTGCTGAGCGCCGGCGCCCTCGACCAGGAGGAGCTGGTTCAGCTGCGCCTCGGCGGCGGCCCGTGGCTGCTGGTCGAGCCGCCGACGGCGGCGGTGGAAGCCGACGTCGAGGCCCACGCGATGGCGCTCGTCGAGCGCGGTCACCGTGTCCTGCTGGCCCATCCGGAGCGCTGTCCGGCCTTCCGCCGCGACCCCGGGATCCTCGCTTCGCTGGTCGGCGAAGGGGTACTCGCCTCGGTCACCGCAGCCTCGCTGCGGGGGCACTTCGGCGAGGAGGTGGCGCGCTTCGCGCTCGAGCTCCTGCGCTCGGAACTCGTCCACAACGTCGCCTCCGACGCCCACCATCACGAGCTCCGCCCGCCCACCATGCTCGGCGAGCTCGACCGGGCCGGGCTGGGACCGATCGCGGAGTGGTTCACGGTCCGTGTCCCCGGGGCGATCCTCGAGGGCACCGAGATCCCCCAGCGGCCGCTGGTGAGGGCGGGCGCCCAGAGCCGCTCGACCTGGGTGCGCCACGAGACCGTCGCCGCAGGGCGCACCGTCAGCGGCCGTCCAGCACCTCCTCCAGCGTCCTCGCGCTGAGTACCGACCGGGGCTGCTCGCCGACCACGTCGCTGCCCGGCCGGGCGTCCCCGTCACGGCGCTTGATGAGCAGCCACTGCGGTCGCGGGCCCGTGCCGGTCCGCTGCAGGGCAAACCCGCCGGCGAGCTTCTCGCCGTGGAGCACGAACACCGCGTGTCCGCGCTCGAGGGCCTCGGGCCAGGCGATCCGTCCCCCCTGCTCGTAGGGCCCCTGGTCCCAGACGATCACGCCACCCTTTCCGCGACGGCCCTCGAACGGGCTCGCGGGGATCTCGTGATCGGGGACCTCCACGGCCAGTCGCTTGACCGCCGGGTCCATCGAGGGTCCCTTCGGCACCGCCCACGAGCGCATCAGCCCGCCGACCTCCAGCCGCAGGTCGAAGTGGTGCGTGGTGGCGGAATGCTCCTGCACGACGAACACGCCCGCGGTGACCCCCCGGATGGCGAACTGCTCGTGACCCTCCGGGCGCACCTCCGTGCACGCGACCCGCTCCACCTGTCCTGCCGGCGGTCCCTGGCCGAGGAACTCGATCAGCGCCCGCACTCCGTCCGGGGAGCCCTCCGCGTGCACCGCGACCGTGCCGTCGGGTTCGTTGCGGACCCAACCCTTCAGGCCCAACGCGAGCGCCCGCTGTTGGGTGGCGGCGCGGAAGCCCACGCCCTGCACCGAGCCGGCGACGGCGAGCCTCACGGCACGGGGGGCGTCCTCCGTCAGGATCCACCACCCGGGCGGATCGCGAAGTGCGCCCCGAATGCGCGAAAGCTCTGGCGGTGATGATCAGTTTTGTGTGCATCTTGGGAGCTTTCGACAGTCATTTTCCAGCAGCCAGCGTATTTCCCCGGAGCGCCCAAGTCTGTATGATCCGTGGCCGTCGAAGCGAGGATCGCCGAGACATGGACAACGGACTGAGCGCGGTCGGACTACCGGAGCGAGCACTCTCGCCCGACCCGGATTAGGAGCCGCGCAAGAGCAACCAAGGATTGGGGGCGCAAGGAATGATCACCGGAGGTGGGAAGCGGTTTTTCCGCCTGGGGGCCCGTCCGGTGGGTAACGGAGCGGAGCAGGCACAGGGGGCGCAGCCCGCGGCGGCGCAGCGCGGAGATGCCCCGCGCCTGAGCCTGGCGGCGCTCACCGAGCCCGAGCGGCTGTCACGGACCAAGCGCAATGGCAACGGGTCCTCGGGCGAGATCCTCGATCCGGCGATCGCCTCGGCCGTGGACCAGGAACGCCGGCGGATCGCCGCCGACGTCCACGATCTGATCATGCAGGACCTCGCCCTGGCCCTCGCGGGAGCGAGGATGCTGGCCGACGACACGCCCACCGCGCGGACCGTGGTGGACGCCGGCGAGCGGGCCCTCGCCAGCGCCCGTGACCTGGTGGGCGGACTCGGCATCTCGCGATCGGAGCCGATCGCCCGGGCGCTGACCTCGAGTGCCGAGCAGGCCGCACGTGCGGTTCCGATCACGGTCCTCGCGCAGGACGTACCCCCGCTGCCCCAGCCGGATGCCCAGACCTTCGCCACGCTCGTCCACGTCGCCCGCGAGGCGGTGACCAACGCCGTCAAGCACGCGCGGCCGATGAGGATCGAAGTCATGCTCGAGTGCCCGGAGGAGTGGCGTCTGTGGATCCGCGACGATGGCTGCGGCTTCGACACCGAGGACGGCGCCGAGGGCTTCGGTCTGCAGAGCATGAGGCGTCAGGCGCACGCCCTCGGCGGACGCTTGCGGGTCGCGAGCGAGGCCGGCGCCGGCACCACCGTGGAAGCGCTGCTCCCATGAGCTCCGGGGCCAAGCGTGACCCGACGGCCGTCATCGCCGACGACCACCCGGCCACCCGTCTGGGCGTGCGGATGGCGCTGACGCGGGGCGGGTTCCGCGTGGTGGCCGAGGCCGGGGACTGCGAGGGCGCGGTCGCGGCCGTGTTGCGGGAGCGGCCCGATGTGTGCCTGCTCGACGTCTGTATGCCGGGCGGGGGGATCGAGGCCGCGCGACGGATCACCGAGACCGGCGCCCGCACCGCGGTCGTGATGTTGAGCGTCTCGGCCGACTGCGAGGAGATCCTTGCGGCGCTGCGCGCGGGAGCGGTGGGTTACCTCCCCAAGGACACCCGTCCCGACCGCCTCCCGGCGGCGCTGCGTGGCGTCCTCGGTGGCGAGGCGGCGCTGCCGCGCGCGCTGATGGGCCTGGTGCTGCAGTCGCTGCGCGACGGCGGGATGCCCTCGGTCGGGCCGCTGCAGGTGGGCGAGGTCACGCTGTCGGCGCGCGAGGCCGAGGTCCTGAGGATGCTGGGGTCGGGGCTCGCGACGGTGGACATCAGCCGGTCGCTGTCGCTGTCGCCGGTCACCGTCCGCCGTCACGTCTCGACGGCGGTCGCCAAGCTCGGCGTGGCCGACCGCGAAGCCGCCATCCACGCGCTCGAGTCGACAGCCGCGGCCTGAGCGCCCGGCGACGCCGTGGCCGGCGGGGCGCTCGGCCGCGTGGACCGGCCAGCGGGGCGCTCAGCCGCCTGCGACCGGGCAGCGGGCGCCCAGCCGCGTGCGGCCGGCCGCGGCGCGCTCAGCCGCTGAGTGCGAGCCGAGCCCACGACTCCGTGGGCATCCCGATCATGTCGAGGTCGGCGATCCACTCGAGCGGGCCGTCGGACTCGGATGCGGGCGCGGGTGAGCTGCAGCCGCTGCGGCAGCGGGACGTGTCGTCGGCCTTCCCCCCCCGACGCCGGCGGGTGACGGCGCCGGCGGCTTCGTAGGTGAACTCGGCTTCGGTCGCCTTCTTGCTTTTCTTGCCGCCGGCGGTTGCGAGCACCGACGCCGTCGCGGCCCTGGTGGCGGCCGGGGTGCGGACCTTGCATTCCGAGGTCGACGTGCAGTCGATCGTGACGGCGTTCGAGCGCCCGAACTTGAACGTCGTCCCGCTCGACCCGGTGGCGAACCCGCTCCCGGTGATCGTCACTTCGGTCCCTCCTTCCAGCGGTCCGCCGGAGGGGGTCAGGTGCGTCACGGTGGGGCGTTCGTAGGTGAACTTGGCTTTGCGGCTGGCAGCGCTCTGGCCGCCCGGGGTGGTCACGACCACTTCCACGGCCCCGGTGGTGGCGGCGGGGGACACGGCGGTGATCGTCGTCGAGGAGCCGATTTCGAAGCTCGCTTTGCCCGCGCCGAAGCGGACTTCCGTGGCGGCGCTGAAGCCCGTCCCGGTGATCTCGACAGACGTCCCTCCCGCCGCCGGCCCCTTCCTGGCCGACAGCTTGAGGATCGTGGGCGCGGCTTCGGTATGAAGCGTTTCATCGGCTCCGTAGGCGATGCCGTGGGCGTTCTTCGCCTTGATCCGGTAGTGGTAGCTTGAGCCCGGATCCAGGCCGCCGACCGTTCCCTTCACCGACACCGGGCTCTCGCCGGAGCCCGGGTCGGGCGTGCACGGCACGGTGGAGCCGTAGCCGGTACTGGTGCCGTATTCGAACACGCATTCCGTCACTTCGCTCCCGTGGGGATCGACGCTGGCGTTGAGCGTGCCCCCGGTCTGCGTGACTTCGGTTGCGGCGTCGGTGACGGTGGCCGGCGCTTCTTCACCACCGCCTTCTTCGATCGTGCCGTAGGCGTAGCTGTAGGTCTGCCCGCCTTCTTCCTGGGCGCCACGGTTGGTGTTCAGCAGGTCGAACCCCTTTGGTTCCTCCTGTAGCCATCCTTCGGTGTTGCACTTTTCGCAGTTGATCTTCGTTTCTTCGGGGTCGGGGAGCTCTTTGAGCGTTCGCGCGACCTGTTCCCAGTTTTTGGGTTCGTTGGTGTAGTTCCCCCACGGCTGGTCTTCGGTGGTGCTCACCTGTTCGTGGTAGAAGAGCTGGTACTTGTGGAATTCCTCAGAGCCGTTGCCATAGGCTTTTTGGAAGGTCGTGTTGGTGAGCCAGTACTTTTCGCCCTTCGTCACTTTCACCGGCGTCTCGAGCTTGAATTCGGTCCAGCCGTTGTTGACGATTTTGCTCTCCGCCACTTTGCCCGACGTTCCCAGCAGCGCACCGGGATCTTCCGGCGGGATTTCGGATTCGTATTTCTTGAACATCGCGGGCGTCCATGTTTCCTTCGCCCCGTCTTCTTCTTCGCCCCGGTATTCGATTTCGGCGTATTTGTATTTGCGGTTGGCGAAGATCCCGATTTCCGCGCCGGTCGTTTCGCCTGTCGCGAGCGCCGCGAAGATCGCTTCTACGGTTCCCGTGTGTTCGGCGATGAACGGCCACCCGACGAACTGCGCCTGCGAGATTTCGTCGGCGCAGTAGGAGTTGTGGGATTTCGGGCAGGGCGTCGAGTTGTCTTCCCAGTGGGTCTTCTGTTCGGCGCCCATGAGGACCCCCGTCTGAGCGCTCGCGATGCCGCTCGCTAGGGCCAGGAAAGTCGCGACCAGCGCGATCGTCAGACACACCGCACAGGCGACCCGCCCGATCGACCTGCCGACCTGCCTCCCGAAGGGCCGAGCCGGCGTTCGCGGTGTGGGCGGGACACCGTGGGCTGGAATGTCGCTGCGGAGCGGGTGTGTCACGTGGATCTCCTCCCTTAGAGATGACATCAGGCGCCCCCGCGCCTGTCAATCGATTGCTGTGTGTGTGTCTGTTTGGAGCCTCGGATCCTGACCAACGTCTGGACGACGGTCTCGGTGTCTTCGGCTTCGTAGGCGATGATCGCCCGCGCGACCAGCTGTCCGCTGCGGGCGAGAAGCCGGCGGGCCACCGAGGACAGCCGCATGACGATGGTCGCCGTCCGACCCGCGGCGCCAGCGAACGTCCCGTGGGCGAGCGTCAGGACCTGCGGGTGGGGCTTCTCGCCGCGGAGCGGGGCGTTCACGACGACCGCGGTGGACGTCTCGAGTGTGACCTTCCACGCGCAACCCGTATCCGTGCCGGGGCAGGTCAACCCGTCCCTGACGATCCCCGTCGAGCCGGCCCTCAGGGTGGTCGAGGTGAGGTGGGAACGCGGGGCGGGGGGTGGTGAGGTCGGCTGTTCGGTCGGGGCCTGGTTGCTCGAGCCGCCCGCTTCCTGGGTCTGGGTCCCCGCCGGGCCGCCCGTGGTGACCGGTTCCTGGGGGGAGAGGATCGTTGGCAGCAGCGTGGTGAGGACCTCTGTGGCGCCGACGCTCTGACCGCCCGCGTTGCTCGCGAGTACGCGGTAGTAGTAGGAGGTGGCGGCGTCAAGGCCCGAGACGGTGGCTGTGACGGAGATCGGGGTTTCGCCGTCGGTGGGTTGGGGACTGCAGGGCGCGGTCGACCCATAGCTGGTGGTGGGCCCGTAATCGAAGGTGCAGTTGCTGATTTCGCTGCCGTCGGGGTCGACGGTGGCGTTGAGGGTGGCGCCGGTCTGGCTCACGTCGCCGGCGGGCTGGGTCTGGACGGTCGGCGGCGTCGGGAGTGTTTTCAGCGTTTCGTCGCTGCCGCTGGTTGTGCCGCTGGTGTTGGTGGCGCTGATGCGGTAGTGGTAGGTGGTGTTGGGCGCGAGTCCCGTGATGGTGGCTGTGATGGAGATCGGGGTTTCGCCGTCGGTGGGTTGGGGGGTGCAGGGGGCGGTCGACCCGTAGCTGGTGGTGGGCCCGTATTCGAGCGTGCAGTCGCTGAGCGCGCCGCCGTTCGGGTCGACGGTGGCGTTGAGGGTGGCGCCGGTCTGGGTCACCGCGCCGGCGGCCTGGGTCTTGACGGTCGGCGCCGTCGGGAGTGTCTTCACGGCTTCGTCGTTGCCGCTGGTCGTGCCGCCCCCGTTGCTCGCGGTGATGCGGTAGTGGTAGGTGGTGTTGGGGTCCAGTCCTGTGATGGTGGCTGTGATGGAGATCGGGGTTTCGCCGTCGGTGGGTTGGGGGGTGCAGGGGGCGGTCGACCCGTAGCTGGTGGTGGGCCCGTATTCGAGCGTGCAGTCGCTGATTTCGCCGCCGTTGGGGTTGACGGTGGCGTTGAGGGTGGCGCCGGTCTGGCTCACGTCGCCGGCGGGCTGGGTCTGGACGGTCGGCGGCGTCGGGAGTGTTCTCAGCGTTTCGTCGCTGCCGCTGGTTGTGCCGCTGGTGTTGGTGGCGCTGATGCGGTAGTGGTAGGTGGTGTTGGGCGCGAGTCCCGTGATGGTGGCTGTGATGGAGATCGGGGTTTCGCCGTCGGTGGGTTGGGGGGTGCAGGGGGCGGTCGACCCGTAGCTGGTGGTGGGCCCGTATTCGAGCGTGCAGTCGCTGAGCGCGCCGCCGTTCGGGTCGACGGTGGCGTTGAGGGTGGCGCCGGTCTGGGTCACGTCGCTGGCCGCCCGTGTCTGCGCGGTCGGCGGGGTCGGAAGCGTCTTCAGGGTTTCGTCGCTGCCGCTGGTCGTGCCGACGGCGTTGGTGGCCGTGATGCGGAAGTGGTAGGTGCCGTTCGGGAGCAGGCCGCGGATCGTCGCGGCGACGGCCGTCGGGCTCTCGCCGCCGGCGTGCTGCGGAGTGCAGGGGGCACTCGACCCGTAGCCGGTGGTGGGCCCGTATTCGAAGTTGCAGTCGCTCAGTTCGGCGCCGTTGGGGTTGACCGTGGCGTCGAGCGTCGCCCTCGTCTCGGTCACTTCGGTCGCGGGTCCGGTTTGCACAGTGGGGGGACCTTCTTCGATCTTGCCGGAGGCGTAGCTGTAGGTCTGGCCGCCTTCTTCCTGGGCGCCGCGATTGGTGTTCAGCAGGTCGAACCCTTTCGGTTCCTCCTGTAGCCACCCTTCGGTGTTGCACTTTTCGCAGTCGATCCTCGTTTCTTCGGGGTCGGGGAGCTCTTTGAGCGTTCGCGCGACCTGTTCCCAGTTTTTCGGTTCGTTGGTGTAGTTGCCCCACGGCTGATGGTCGGGGCTACTGACCCGTTCGTGGTAGAAGAGCTGGTACTTGTGGAATTCCTCAGAGCCGTGGCCATAGTCTTCTTGGAACGCCGTGTTGGTGAGCCAGTACTTCTGGCCCTTGACCACTTTGACCGGTGTCTGGAGCTTGAATTCGGTGAAGCCGTTGTTGACGATTTCGCTCTCGTCGACTTTGCCTGAGGCTCCGAGTAGCGCACCGGGATCTTCCGGGGGGATTTCCGCTTCGTATTTCTTGAACATCGCGGGCGTCCATGTTTCCTTCGCCCCGTCTTCTTCTTCGCCCCGGTATTCGATTTCGGCGTATTTGTATTTGCGGTTGGCGAAGATCCCGACTTCCGCGCCGGTCGCTTCGCCTGTCGCGAGCGCCGCGAAGATCGCTTCTACGGTCCCCGTGTGTTCGGCGATAAACGGCCACCCGACGAACTGCGACTGCGAGATTTCGTCGGCGCAGTACCGGAGTTCGGAATTGGGACATTCCGCGGTTCCTTCGTCCCAGTGGGCCTTCTGTTCAGCGCCCATCAGGACTGCTGGTTCGCCGGCAGCGTGGGCCGTCGCGACGCCCGAGAGACCCACGGCTAGCCCGCAAAGGACGCCACAGGCAGCGATCCGCGCCCGTCTCATCGTGTTCGGTCGGTTTCGTGCAGCACGAGGCGCATGAGGAAAGTTCTCCTGCAAGCAACGCCTCGCACGTGTGGATGCTTTCGGCCTTGGCCGTCGGGCGGCCGCGGGGCGGCCGGTGACGGGGTGGCCCCCCGGATGTCCGACGCGTTCAAACGATGAACGCACTTCACCGAAGCTCGGGCGATTGAGGAACAGGATCCACTTTTGGATCATCAGCGCAGACAGGTGGTCCGCATGAACTAGGGGTTGGAAGGGGGCTTGCAGTGCTGCGCGGCCGTGAGCCGACGAATCGGCAGATAGGGTTCTGTGCGAGGAGCACGCTCGAGGACTCCTCGGCTGCGGCCGAGATCAACCTGGTGATTGCGCGGGCCAAGGAGGGCGACCGCGAGGCGCTGCGGGTGCTGTATGTGCGCTACTCGGACAACGTGTACGGATACGTTCGCAGCATCGTGAGGGACGACAGGGAGGCGGAAGACCTCACGCAGCAGGTGTTCCTGAAGCTCCTGACGGTGATCGCACGGTACCGCGACCGCGGCGTGCCGTTCTCGGGATGGCTGTTGAGGCTGTCACGGAACGTCGCTCTCGACCACCTGCGCAGGCGCCGTCCGACACCGAGTGAGGATGCTCTCAAGGCCGACGTCGCCTACGACGGGGATGCGCGTGAGCGTGCTCGCGATCTGCACGCCGCCTTCGCGATGCTGCCGAGCGACCAGCGCAGCGTGATGGTGATGCACCACGTCGTGGGACTCACTGCGGCCGAGATCGCCGAGCGGATGGGGCGCTCCGAGAGCTCGATCCACGGCTTGCACCACCGCGGACGGCGCTCGGTTCAGCGGGAGCTCAGGCGGCTCGGCGCGGCACCGGCGACCAGCGTGGCCGTGTGAGGGGACGTGCTCGAGCTAGGCGGACGAACGCGCCTGCGCCACCGGCACGCGGGCCCGCCGCCCGGGCAATCGCAGCTTGCCGGGCAGCACGCGGTTGAGCCCGGACCGCAAGGTTCGCCAGGTCGACCGGAAGCAGACCCATAGCATCAGGGCGTAGGCCGCCAGCGCCACCAGCCCGACCAGGCCCAGCCAGATCACGGCCGGCACGTGAGCCGCCGTCAGGGCCGCGCTGGCGGGCACGGCGACGGCAGCGAGCCCGACGCAGGAGACCGCGGCCGGCCCGATGTCTTCCCACAGCCGCCGCAGCGGGTGTTCGCCCGACCCCCGCAGCATCGTGGTGTAGGCGACGACCGCGAAGATGCTGTGCACGACCGCCGCGGCAATGGCCACCGCGACGATGCCCAGGTGCACGACCAGCAGCACGGTGAGCCCATAGGTGAGGAAGTGCGCCACCCCGAAGCCGAGCAGCGCACGCGCTCGGCCGCTGGCCATCAGCACGGTACCGGCGGCGTTGGCGATCAGCGTTGCGGCACCGCCCAGGCACAGGATCTGGACCGGCTCGATGGCGGCGCCCCACCGCGGTCCGAAGAAGAACGGGACCGCGACGGGCGCGGAGATCGCAAGCAGCACCAGCAACGGGAACAGGACGGTGCTCAGCAGGCCGATCATCCGCCGATACAGCCTCGTGAGCTCCGCTTGGGTGGGCGTGCGCGCGAGCACGGGGAAGCCCACCGAACCCATCACCATCGCGATCTTGCTCTGGTATTCGACTGCGACCGTGTAGGCGCGGAAGTAGAGGCCGGTTTGGTAGGCGCCGAGACGCGCGCCGATGATCGCGTAGTCGATGTTGCTGAAGCCCACCCAGCTGACGGTCGCCATCGAAGCGGGTAGGCCGTAGGCGAGCAGCTCGCGCGCCGCCTGCCGGTGCAGGCGGGGCAGGGGAGGCGGCGCGCTGAACCACATGATCATGGCCATCGTCACCGCTCCGGCGAGCAGACCCAGGACCAGCGCCTCGCCTTCCAGGCCTGCCAGTGCGAGGGCGACACACGCCGCCGCCCGCACGAAGGTGCCGACTACTTCGGCCTCGCTCAGGCGCCGGAACGCCATCTTCCGCTGCAGGTTTGCGGCCGGCACGGTGCCCATCGCCGACACCAGGCACAGCGGCGCCATCATCCCCACGAACACAGCCGTGCGCGAGCCGAACACGGGCGCAACGACCACGAGCGCCGCGATCAGCGTGAGGACGGCGAGCGCAAAGCCCGCCAGCAACGCCAGCGCGGTGCCGCTCTGGAGGTGCTCCCGGTCGAGGGTCTTGCGCTGGACGAGCGCGGCGCTCAGCCCTCCGGACACGACCAGGTAGGCGACTTCCTGGGCGATCAGGGCGATCGCCACCCGCCCGAATTCGGCGGGCACGATCAGACGCGCCAGGATCACCACCGAGCCGAGCTGGATCACCTCCGTGGCCGGCCGCGCGATCGCCGACCAACGCAGGCCGTGCGCCGCCGCCGCGGCCAGCTCCTCCCTCGATTTGGCGTCCGTCGGGGGAGTGTCGGCCGCCACCCCGGTCATCCGAATCCGCCGGCGGTGTTCATCGGGCGGCGGTGGATATCAGTGTGCGCTTGAGCGAGACCAGCCGGTCGGCCAGCGGCCGGCGCAGCTGGCCGGGCGTCGACAGAACGAGCACCCACGCCGACGCTCGTGCCGTGGGCCACTGGCGCAGTGAGGACAGGAGCAGCGTTCGGGCCCGCCGCGGGCGTTCCTGATCGACCAGCAGTCGAGCGATCTCGAGCAGGTCGTCCGCCAAGATCCTGCGTACCATGCGCGGGTTGGCGGCTACGCCGGCGTGGCGCTGGTGGACCACGTACACGTCTTCGCGCATGCGGAGTTCGTCCTGAGACACCTGCGCCGCGTGCACGCGATAGCGGACCAGCAGGCGCGGGTCGTAGTAGAACACCGCACCCGCCCCGAACGCCCGCAGCCAGAAGTCGTAGTCCTCGCACGCGAGCGTTTCATCGAAGGCTCCCAGCCGCTGGTACAGCTCGCGTCTGATCAGGGGCGAGGATGCGCATACGAAGTTCCGTGTGTACAGCCGCCGTCCCAGCTCGCGTCGCTCGAGGGTGCCCGGGTCCGGGAATGACACCCGCTCGGCCTCGACCAATCCGAAGAACCGGGCGCCGGTGAGCACGATGTCGACGTCGGGGTGTGTCCGCACCGCCTCGAGCTGACGCTCGAGCTTCTCCGGCTCCCAGATGTCGTCGGCGTCGCACTTCGCGACGTAGTCGCCGCGGGCCTCGGCAAAAAGCCGGTTCATCGCACCGGGGTGGCCCTGGTTGGCCTGTTTGATGACCCGGATGTGCTTGCGGAACGGCGCCAGCTCGTCCTGCGTTCCGTCGGTCGAGCCGTCGTCCACCACGACCACCTCATCGGGAGGGCGGTTCTGGGAGAGGATCGCCGTCAGAGATTCGCCGATGTAGCGCTCGCCGTTGAAGACGGGTAGCACCGCGCTGACCGAAGGGACCTTCATGTCGAGAGCTCCCGGCGGATGCCAAGTAGGCCGTCGATTCGCCGGCGGAGCCCGACCAGTAGCCGCCCGGTCCGTTCGCGGACGCGGTCCGGCAGGCTGAGCACGACGATCCACGCCAGCGCTCGCGCGCTGTCCGACAACGCCTGCCCACGAGCGTGGGTCAGGGTCTCGCGGAATCGGTCCCGAGCCTCCGCCGGTCGGCCTTCGTCGACGTTGCGGCGGGCGATCCTGAACAGGACCGGAGCAAGTGCGGCGTCCACCACCCTGCGGTCGGTGAGGTCTGCCTCGTACCAGCGGCGCACCTGGCAGGTGCACTCGTCCATCCAGGCCATCTGCGCTGACAGGTTCGCCCCGTGCTGTCGGTAGCGCAGCAGCGGGCGGGGGTCGTAGTAGAAGTTGGCACCCGCGCGCAGGCAGCGGAACCAGTACTCGTAATCGTCGGCGCCGAAGCTCTCCACAAACGGCCCGACCGAGTCGAACAGCGAGCGCCGGATGACCACCGACGGCGCGCACACGCAGTTCGCGGCAAAGAGCGCGTTCCTGAACGAATCGCCATCCAGCAGGCCCGTGCGGGGAGGGCGGGCGTGCTCGCTCTCGATCCGGCCGAACGTTCTCGCGTGCCCGAACAGCACGTCGGCGCGGCGGTGGCGTGCGATCGCCTCCGCCTGCCACTCGAGCTTGCGCGGCTCCCAGATGTCGTCGGCGCCGCACATCGCCACGAAGTCCCCTCGGGCTTCGCGGAAGGCGGTGTTGAAGGCGGCGGGGCAGCCCCCGTTGGCACGGCGCACGACCCGAATTCGGCCGCCATAGCGCTCCAGCTCACGCCCGGTACCGTCCGTCGAGCCGTCGTCGACGACCACGACCTCGTCGGGTGGATGCGTCTGGCCGAGGATCGCATCGAGGGCCTCGGCGATCCACTCCTCGGCCTGGTAGGCGGCCACGACCGCCGATATAGATGGTGCTGCCGACGGTGCCATATCGGGCAATCAACGCCGGATCCGGGGTGCTTCTCGCACCCGCGGGAGGGTGGTCGGGCCCCACCTCCGGCGTCCTCGTGCGGGGCTGTCTTTCCCGAGCCCGCGGAAAAAGCTCGGGTCGCAGACCGTTGACCGGTCATGGCTGTCTGCGACATGCGCGGTGAGCGTGCGTTCATCACCGGCGGCGCCGGTGCCGTGGGCTCGAACATCGCCGACCAGCTCGTCCGCGCGGGAGCGGAGGAGGTGGTGGTACTCGACAACCTCGTCCGCGGCCGCCGCGAGAACCTCGCCTGGGCGCTTGCCAACGGCCCGGTCCGGCTCGTCGAAGGCGACATCCGCGACCGTGAGCTGGTCCGTGCCCTGACGCGCGGCGTCGATGTGGTGTTCCACCAGGCCGCGCTGAGGATCACCCACTGCGCCGCCGAGCCCCGCGCCGCGCTGGAGGTGATGGTCGACGGCACCTACAACGTGATCGAGGCCGGGCTCGAGGAGGGTGTGCGACGGATCGTGGCCGCGTCTTCGGCTTCGGTCTACGGTCTCGCGGAAGCCTTCCCCACGTCCGAGCTGCACCACCCCTACGCGAACGACACGCTCTACGGCGCCGCCAAGACGTTCAACGAGGGTCTGCTGCGCAGCTTCCACGCGATGCGCGAGCTCGACTACGTCGCGCTGCGCTACTTCAACGTCTACGGGCCGCGGATGGACATCCACGGCGTCTACACCGAGGTGCTGGTGCGCTGGATGGAGCGAATCGAAGCCGGCGACTCGCCGCTGATCCTCGGCGACGGCTCCCAGACGATGGATTTCGTCTATATCGACGACGTCGCGCGCGCCAACCTGCTGGCGGCCACGATCGACTCCACGGACGTGGTCTTCAACGTCGCCAGCGGCGTGGAGACCAGCCTGCTGGAGCTCGCCCACCGACTGATCGAGGTGATGGGCTCGAGCGTGCCGGTCGAATACGGACCGGAGCGAAGCGTGAACAAGGTGCCACGACGACTGGCGGACACGAAGCTCGCGAAGGAGCTGCTCGGCTTCGAAGCCGGCGTCGAGCTCGAGGAGGGCCTCCGGCGGCTGGTTGCCTGGTGGCGCAGCGAGCGGTCCCAGGCTCCGGCTCCGGCACTCGCGGCGACGTCCTGAAGGGCTCCCCGCCCGCCTCGGCAAAACCGCCGCAACGTGGGTGAATATTTAGGTCTGGGCGCAAAGTCGCACGCGTGCCACCCGTTGCTTACGTTGTGGCAACCCACGCATTCGATGAGCGCGCCCCAGCGCAGGTCGGCGGACTTGGCGCTGCTACGACCGAGATTTCGACTCGCGGTGGGCCCCTGCTCGATGCGAGCTGTCGAGCCCTGGACGTGTTCGGATCGGCGCTCATGCTCATCGTCCTGGCTCCCCTCTTGGCGCTGATCGCGCTCGCGATCAAGCTCGACACGCGGGGTCCCGCCCTGTTCCGCCAGCGGCGCCTGGGACGCGACCGCGAGCTGTTCACGGTCCACAAGTTCCGGACCATGGAACACGGCGCCACCGAACAGCATCACCGCGAGTTCGTGTCCGGCCTGATCAGCGGCGAGGTGCCCGAGCAGCGGGGGTCCCTCTACAAGATGACCGACGACACGCGCGTGACCCGCTGTGGTCGCTTTCTGCGGCGTTCTAGCCTCGACGAGCTTCCCCAGCTGTGGAACGTGCTCCGCGGCGAGATGTCGCTCGTCGGACCGCGACCCCCGATCCCCTACGAGGTCGAACAGTACCCGGCACACTGGTTTGCACGTTTCGAGACGAAGCCAGGGCTGACCGGTCTCTGGCAGGTCAGCGGCCGCTCGGACGTGAGCCTTGAGCAGATGATCGCGCTCGACGTGGAATACATCCGCAGGCGATCCCTGTGGCTGAACCTGAAGATCATCATGCGTACCGTCCCCGCAGTGCTCAGCGCAAGGGGCGCGTGGTGACATCGGCACCGGCGTGGCGGGTGGCCCGGCGCCCGATGCTGCGGCGACGGCGAGCGATACTCGCGCTGGCGGTGCTGGCGCTCGCGATCGCCCTCTCGCCGGCCAGGACCACGGCCGCCGGCGCCGAAGAAGACAACTGCGCCGCCGCCGCCAACCCGATCGTGTGCGAGAACGCACTGCCCGGGGACAAGCCGAGCAACTGGGAGATCTCGGGCGTCGGAAACGCGAACCTGCAGGGCTTCGCCACCTCGATGAGCGTCGACGCCGGCGAAACCGAGCGCTTCAAGATCGACACCACGGCGTCGTCGTACAAAATCGAAATCCTGCGACTGGGGTACTACAACGGCGACGGAGCCCGCGTGGTCGCCTCCAACATCTCTCCGCTCGCCGTGCAGGACCAGCCGGAATGCCTCAAGCAGCCGGCAACCGGTCTGATCGACTGTGGCAACTGGGGCGTGTCGGCCGAATGGGCCGTACCGAGCAACGCCGTCTCGGGGACCTACGTGGCCGAGCTGACACCGAGCGGCTCGGGTGGCAAAAGCCAGATCATCTTCATCGTCCGCAACGACGAAAGCCACGCCCCGATCCTCCTCCAGGTATCCGACGCCACCTGGGAGGCGTACAACGAATACGGCGGTAACAGCCTCTACACCTGCACGGTCGACTGTCCGCCCGGTGAACCCAAGTCCTACAAGGGTGCCTTCGCGGTCTCCTACAACCGTCCCTTCAGCGGGGGGATCGTGACCGACAACGGCGCGTCCTACCTGTGGTACGCCGAATACCAGATGATGCTGTGGCTCGAAGAGAACGGCTACAACATCACCTACACGACCTCGGCGGAAGTCGCCCGCAACGGAGCGTTGCTCAAGAACCACAAGGTGTTCATGTCGAGCGGCCACGACGAGTACTGGTCGGCCAGCCAGCGCGCCAACGTGGAAGCGGCCCGCGAAGCCGGCGTGAACCTCGCCTTCTTCAGCGGCAACGAGATCTTCTGGAAGACCCGCTGGGGCCCGAGCACCGAAGGCTCCAACACGGCCTACAGGACGCTCACGACCTATAAGGAGACCCACTTCGAAGGCCCCACCGATCCCGAAGACCCCCCCACGTGGACGGGCGCCTGGCGTGATCCGCGCAGCCCCAAGGCCGATGGCGGCGAGCCCGAAAACACCCTCTCCGGGCAGCAGTTCGAGGTCAACGCGGGAACCGCCCAGATCTACATGACCTCGCAGTACAGCAAACTGCGATTGTGGAAAAACACTTCCGTCGCGAGCCTCAAATCCGGGAGTGAACTCGCGCTCGGGTTCGACACACTCGGGTACGAGTGGGATGAAGACGTCGACAACGGATTCCGGCCGGCGGGGGAGTTCGACCTGTCCTCGACGACCCTCAGCAAACTGCAGAAATTCACGGACTACGGGAGCACGCTGAACGAAGAAGCCACCGGTACCCACCACCTCACGTTGTATCGGGCCAAGAGCGGCGCCCTCGTGTTCGGAGCCGGCACCGTCCAATGGTCCTGGGGTCTCGAAAACGTGAACGCGTGGGGCGAGGACACAACAGACCCGGAGCTCGCGCCGCCGAGCGTCGCGATGGAACAGTTCACGGTCAACCTACTGGCGGAAATGGGCGTGCAGCCCGGAGCTCTCGAAGCCGGACTCCTACCCGGTGTTCAGTCGACCGACACGACCCCGCCGACTTCGGCGATAACCTCACCGAAGTCCGGCGAAATGCTCCCCGAGAGCAAAGCCGTCACTATCACCGGTACGGCGACGGACTCGGGCGGCGGCGTGGTGGCGGGCGTGGAAGTGTCGACCGACAACGGCGCGAGTTGGCATCCCGCTACCCTCAGTGGGTCGGATGAAGCCACGGTCAGCTGGTCCTATGCGTGGTCGCCGAACCACTGGCCGTCGACGGTGATCAAATCGCGCGCGGTCGACGACAGCTCAAACCTCGAGACGCCCTCTGCCGGTGTCCCCGTCAACGTCTCGTGCCCCTGTTCGCTCTGGGGCTCGGTCGCCCCGGTGACCGCTCCGCTGACCGACCCGAACTCGATCACGGTCGGTACCAAGTTCACCAGCGAAGCCGGAGGCTCCGTGACGGGTGTGCGCTTCTACAAGGGGAGCAGCGACACCGGGACGCATATCGGGAGCCTGTGGACCACCAGCGGTACGCTGCTCGCGTCGGCGACCTTCACGAACGAAACGGCGTCCGGCTGGCAGCAGGTCAGCTTCTCCAAACCGGTGACGATCTCCGCGGGTACCACCTATATCGTCTCCTACCTCGCCCCGGTCGGACACTACGAGGCCACTCCGAATTACTTCTACACCCCGCCGGGCGAGGGCAGTCAGATCCTCAACAGCCCTCCCCTGCACGCCGTCTCGGCGTCCGGGGAACCCGTCGGGGGCGCGTTCGGCTCGGTCAACGGCCTTTACACGTACGGCAGCGCGAACTCCTTCCCCACGACCAGCGAGGAAGGGTCCAACTATTGGGTTGATGTTGTGTTTGAACCTGAAACGGTTGTGGCTCCTGGTCAGGTGACGAAGGTGTCGGCGACGGCGGGGACGGGGTCGGCGTTGGTGAGTTGGAGTGCTCCGTCGAGTGGGGGTACGCCGACGGGGTACACGATCACGCCGTACATCGGGTCTGTGGCGCAGGCGACGGTGCCGGTGACGGCGCCGGCGACGAGTGCGACGGTGACGGGGTTGACGGCGGGGGCGAGTTATACGTTTACGGTGACTGCGTCTGATGCGGTTGGTTCGGGTCCGGCGTCTGAACCGTCGAATGTTGTGATTCCGACGAGCGCGGCGGCTCCGTCGGCGCCGAGTGAAGTGGCAGCGGTGGCTGGGAATGGGTCGGCGTCGGTGAGTTGGACGGCTCCGGCGAATGGTGGGGCTCAGATCTTGAAATACACGGTCACTCCGTATGTCGGGTCTGCGGCGCAGACCGCGACGGTGGTGTCGGGGACTCCGCCTGCGACGAGTGTTACGGTTACGGGGTTGACGAATGGGTCGAGCTACACGTTCAAGGTGAGTGCCACGAACGAAGTAGGGGAAGGTCCGCAGTCGGGTGCTTCGAGTGCTGTGACGCCGACGGCGGCGCCGGATACGTTGTTCGGTACCTCTACGCCCGCGACGGTCGATTCGGGTGACTCCAACTCGGTCGAGTTGGGTATGAAGTTCAGCTCGGAAGTGGCTGGGCATGTGACGGGGGTGCGGTTCTACAAGGCGAGCACGAACACGGGCACGCACGTGGGGAGCTTGTGGAGCTCGACCGGTACGTTGCTCGCTTCGGCGACGTTCTCGGGCGAAACGTCCTCGGGCTGGCAGCAGGTGACCTTCTCCAAAGCGGTCGCGATCTCGGCGAACACGACCTATGTGGCGGCCTACCTGGCGCCGAACGGGCACTACTCGGACACCGCTTCCGGGTTCACGAGCGCTGTCACGAACCCGCCGTTGATCGGCCTGTCCAACACCACCAGCGCCAACGGCGTCTATTCCTACACCTCGAGTAGCGTCTTCCCGACGAGCTCTTACAAAGCCACGAACTACTTCGTTGATGTTGTGTTTGAACCTGAAACGGTTGTGGCTCCTGGTCAGGTGACGAAGGTGTCGGCGACGGCGGGGACGGGGTCGGCGTTGGTGAGTTGGAGTGCTCCGTCGAGTGGGGGTACGCCGACGGGGTACACGATCACGCCGTACATCGGGTCTGTGGCGCAGGCGACGGTGCCGGTGACGGCGCCGGCGACGAGTGCGACGGTGACGGGGTTGACGGCGGGGGCGAGTTATACGTTTACGGTGACTGCGTCTGATGCGGTTGGTTCGGGTCCGGCGTCTGAACCGTCGAATGTTGTGATTCCGACGAGCGCGGCGGCTCCGTCGGCGCCGAGTGAAGTGGCAGCGGTGGCTGGGAATGGGTCGGCGTCGGTGAGTTGGACGGCTCCGGCGAATGGTGGGGCTCAGATCTTGAAATACACGGTCACTCCGTATGTCGGGTCTGCGGCGCAGACCGCGACGGTGGTGTCGGGGACTCCGCCTGCGACGAGTGTTACGGTTACGGGGTTGACGAATGGGTCGAGCTACACGTTCAAGGTGAGTGCCACGAACGAAGTAGGGGAAGGTCCGCAGTCGGGTGCTTCGAGTGCTGTGACGCCGACGGCGGCGCCGGATACGTTGTTCGGTACCTCTACGCCCGCGACGGTCGATTCGGGTGACTCCAACTCGGTCGAGTTGGGTATGAAGTTCAGCTCGGAAGTGGCTGGGCATGTGACGGGGGTGCGGTTCTACAAGGCGAGCACGAACACGGGCACGCACGTGGGGAGCTTGTGGAGCTCGACCGGTACGTTGCTCGCTTCGGCGACGTTCTCGGGCGAAACGTCCTCGGGCTGGCAGCAGGTGACCTTCTCCAAAGCGGTCGCGATCTCGGCGAACACGACCTATGTGGCGGCCTACCTGGCGCCGAACGGGCACTACTCGGACACCGCTTCCGGGTTCACGAGCGCTGTCACGAACCCGCCGTTGATCGGCCTGTCCAACACCACCAGCGCCAACGGCGTCTATTCCTACACCTCGAGTAGCGTCTTCCCGACGAGCTCTTACAAAGCCACGAACTACTTCGTTGATGTTGTGTTTGAACCTGAAACGGTTGTGGCTCCTGGTCAGGTGACGAAGGTGTCGGCGACGGCGGGGACGGGGTCGGCGTTGGTGAGTTGGAGTGCTCCGTCGAGTGGGGGTACGCCGACGGGGTACACGATCACGCCGTACATCGGGTCTGTGGCGCAGGCGACGGTGCCGGTGACGGCGCCGGCGACGAGTGCGACGGTGACGGGGTTGACGGCGGGGGCGAGTTATACGTTTACGGTGACTGCGTCTGATGCGGTTGGTTCGGGTCCGGCGTCTGAACCGTCGAATGTTGTGATTCCGACGAGCGCGGCGGCTCCGTCGGCGCCGAGTGAAGTGGCAGCGGTGGCTGGGAATGGGTCGGCGTCGGTGAGTTGGACGGCTCCGGCGAATGGTGGGGCTCAGATCTTGAAATACACGGTCACTCCGTATGTCGGGTCTGCGGCGCAGACCGCGACGGTGGTGTCGGGGACTCCGCCTGCGACGAGTGTTACGGTTACGGGGTTGACGAATGGGTCGAGCTACACGTTCAAGGTGAGTGCCACGAACGAAGTAGGGGAAGGTCCGCAGTCGGGTGCTTCGAGTGCTGTGACGCCGACGGCGGCGCCGGATACGTTGTTCGGTACCTCTACGCCCGCGACGGTCGATTCGGGTGACTCCAACTCGGTCGAGTTGGGTATGAAGTTCAGCTCGGAAGTGGCTGGGCATGTGACGGGGGTGCGGTTCTACAAGGCGAGCACGAACACGGGCACGCACGTGGGGAGCTTGTGGAGCTCGACCGGTACGTTGCTCGCTTCGGCGACGTTCTCGGGCGAAACGTCCTCGGGCTGGCAGCAGGTGACCTTCTCCAAAGCGGTCGCGATCTCGGCGAACACGACCTATGTGGCGGCCTACCTGGCGCCGAACGGGCACTACTCGGACACCGCTTCCGGGTTCACGAGCGCTGTCACGAACCCGCCGTTGATCGGCCTGTCCAACACCACCAGCGCCAACGGCGTCTATTCCTACACCTCGAGTAGCGTCTTCCCGAGCAGCACCTATAAAGCGACCAACTACTGGGTCGACGTCGAATTCGAACCCGAACCGTGACCCGCCGTCGCCTCCATCTCGGTGCGAAGCCGGCCGGCTTGGCACTGCTCGCCGCGACGGCGATACTGGTGAGCGCCTGCGGAGGCTCTTCGCCGTCACGGACGACGGCTGCCACGGCGGGCTATCACGTCGTCCCGTCGCGGCACGTCAACGAGCGTAAGGCCAAGGAGCGTCGAGAGGCGGCTGCTCGTGAACGGCCGACGAGGGCCGTCCGCGTCCACACGCCGGCCGCAGGCACCGGCAGCGGCGAAATCAACGACGACAACCCAGGTCACGCCGACACCGGCCACCTCTCGACGATCGCCTCGCGTCCGTGCGCGCTCGTGAGCGTCTCCCAGGCCCAGACGATCGTCGGCGGCCCCGTCAGCAGGCCCGTGACGGCGCCCCTCGGCCCGACCTGCATCTATCACTCGATGCGGGACAACCGTGTCATCACGATGACCGTGGAGGCGGCCGATCTCACGAGGATCAAGGGCTTCCTCGAGGGCATCAAAAGCGCCCATATGGCGGGGCACGTAGCGTATTGCGGCAACTATGGCCAGCCGACCACGGTGGTGTCGATCGGCAAAGGCCGGGTGCTGGACGTGACGGCGCCGTGCTCGCTCGGTTTCCGCTTCGCGGCCAACGCGCTTCCGCGCCTGACCAGCTGAGTTCGTCTGTGTTTGCCGCGGCTACCCGGCCGCGCAGCGCCTACCCGGCCGGGGCGACGCGGTCGAGCACTCGACGGGTGTAGAAGGCTCCGGCATCTGCGAGCGATGCCAGCGGTGCCGAGTGAGGTCGTTGCTGCTCTGCGAGCGCCTCCGTCACGACCGCTCGAAGCCGTGAGCCGACGGCGCCCCAATGGCGTCCGGCCGCCAGCTCGTGTCCTGCCGCCCGTGCTGAGCTCATTGCCCCTGGGTCGTCTACCAGCTCGAGCAGTGCGGTCAGCAACGCCTCGGGATCGGGGTCTTCGAGCAGCGTCGCGAAGCCGCTCGCCCCGAGCTCCTCTGCGGTTTCGTCGCCGCGGCCGAGAATGCACGGAAGCTCGGCGGCCAGGTAGTCCATGTACCGCGAGCGGACCGCCAGCCGCGCCTCTTCGGCGTGGCGATGGAGCGTCAGCCCGAGGTCGGCCTCCCGCAGATAGTCGTAGCGCTGCTCGTAGGGGATCCACTGGTCGAGAAACAGCACGGTGCGGTCGAGCACGCCCAGCTCGCCGGCGAGGGCGCGGATCTCCTCGGAGACGTCGAAGCTTCGCCCGGCCTCTGCGTTCAGAGGGCTGCCGGCGGTGATCACCAACTTGAGGTCCGGGCGGGAGGTCGCGATGCGGGCGAAGGCTCGCACGGGGGTCGCGGCGTCGAGCCACCGCCAGGGCGTCCCCCACCAGAGGACGACCGTATCGCCGTCGAGAAGCTGGGGAAAGTGGTCGCGCAACGGACGGCGCCCTGTCGGCGGCGGCGGGTCCGGGATCCCGAACGGCACCACGACAGGGTCGGTTCGTGGCGAGCCCGAGCCGCGGGAGGCACGCAGCAGCTCCGCACGTTGGGGCTCGCTGGCGCACAGGACCAGGTCGGCGTGGCGCAGGTGGAGGGCCTGGATCGTGGCACGCGCGCGCAGCGCGCGAATGCGTTCGTCCTCCCGTTCGAGCGTCGCAAGCTCCTGCTCGTGGGGGTCGTACAGGTCCGCGATCGCCAGCGGCCTACGGAACGGAGCGCGCAGCGCGAGCAGATAGGGCGGGAGGCATGCTGAGAGCACGGCGTCGTGACGTCCGGCCTCGCGAAGCAGACGCCTCCGGGTCGACGGGACGACGCGAAGCCCGTCGCGCTCGGCGGATCCCGAACGTTGCGCAGCGACGGTGACCTCGTACTCGACGCTGAGCGCCTTGGCGAACTCCAAAGCGCGGATCTCGGGGCCGGCGAGACAGTCGCCGAGTTCGCCGGCGGCGTGCACCAGGACACGGCGCGGTCGGGAGCTCCTCATGCCGGCTCCGGGACGCCCCGAGTCTGCCCCCTCGCCCGGGCTATCCGCATCTCCTGGCGAGTCGGCTGCACGTTGCCCTCGGGGCCGCCGGCCGCGACGGTGGTCAGTGCCGCCACGATGAAGAACATGTAAGGCGCCTGCGGGAAGGACAGGGTGTCGAACAGCGCGTTGGCCACGAGGAAGGAGAAACAGGCGCCGGCACCGGCGAGCGAGAGTGACGAGATCACGGGGTCACGTGAGCGAATCGCGCGGCGGGCGATCACGATCGGCGCGAGGATCATCCCTATGTAGGCCAGGAGTCCGACGACACCGACTTCCCAGATCTGGTCGATGTACTCGTCGTCGTTGATTCGGAACAATTTCGGCTGGTCGGGGTCGAGCGTGCCGTAGCCGCGCCCCAACAGGGGTCGCGCGACCACGTCGGGCGCGACATCGCTGAAGTCGCCGATGCGATGGCTCGTGGAGCTGCTCGAGGCACCCGAGGAGGCCGAGAACAGCGATCCGATCGCGCCCGGCGAGACGAGATGCACCAGCCCGACGAGCAACACGAGGCCCACGGGAGCGAGGCGCATCACCTGGCGTGGCCGGTAGAAGGCGACGAATATCACCATCGCGACCGGCACCACGAGAGCTGTCTCTGCGGTCGGTCGCCGCCGCTCCCCCGAGCATCAGCCCCACCGCGGCGGCGTTCAGCCAGAAGCTGCGACGTGAGCGCCGGTTGAGGATCCGTACGAACGCGAACGGCATCGCCATCAAGAGCATCGTCGCCACCGCCAGGCCCGAGAGCGTGGGTCCGTAAACGCCCACCCGGCCATCACTGCCCAGTTCCGGGTGGATGTTGGTTGGCGACGGTGCGACTCTTGCGATCGGCCCGAGGATCGTGCCGCTCCAGTTATAGAAGGCGTTGAAGCCGGTGTGGCGCTCGACCAGTACACCGATTGCGGTTACGCTCGCGAGTCCGATCAGATAGCTGGAAAACCCCCGCAGGTCCTCGAACCGCAGCGCGGTCAAGCTGAACCAGCAGACTGCGGCGAACGATCCAAGCAGCGCAAAGCGCTTCTCGCTCAGCGTGAGCTCACCCATGTTCACGATCCGGCCGACGTCGAACAGCAGACTTGCAACCGCGAGGGCCAAGAACAGGCACGTGGCGGCCACGAACAGGCGGGGGCGCCGCGTGCGCATGAAGGCGCGCTGATCGCCACCGAACCAGATCCACGCGAGGACCAGGGCTACGACACCGAATCGGTCGATCTGTGATCCGACCGGCAGGTGGACGTCAAGTTCGGTCGAGTCGATCGGGACGAAGAACAACATCCCGAGAAAGGCGGCGAGCAGCCACGGCAACGGCCGGCGCGTGTGGGGAAATGCGTCGCAGGTCTTCGCTAGAGGCCTGCTGGGAGAAGTCGTCGGGCGGGGCGCCGAGGTGCAGACGCCGGCCTGAGCGGCGACGGCTGCCGTCGCCATCGCCTACGTGGCGGGGCGCGTGACGCTCACTGCGCGCTCCGCGCCGGCAGCGCCGGACGATTGTCGTCGCTGGCGTAGTCCGCGACGTCGAGCACGGTGCTCTCAGGGCCGTCCCTTTCGAGATCAAGGGGGGATCCCGCCGGCGGTCCGGCGCGACCGTCACGTGCGCGCGCGTCGGCCGCGACTGGAAGATCATCGTTTCGGCTCTCCTCGACTATCACGCGACGGTCGCTGCCGTGGCTGTCCTCGACTATCACGCGACGGTCACCGGTCTGGCTCTCGTCGACCACGACGGGATGATGGCCGTTGGAGGACCCATCGGCCGGTGTGGTTGCGGCTGAGCCGCTCGCGCGCCAGGCATCCCTCAGCCGGCGCACCATTAGCATCCCCACACACCACAGCAGGAGGATCGCCACGAACACGAACGCCGCCACGGACTTGCGGATGCCAGGGTCGACGACGGCCCCTTGGGCCGGGCCGAGCTGACGGATCACAACTCTGTCGCCGGGCGCGACGCCGTCCGCCGCCTCGCTGTTGGCGACGTATTCCTCCATCCCAACCGCGGCGGCGTCAGCCAGAGCGACGGCTTTCCCGGTCGTGGGCGCTTGCGAGTTGATCGTGATCGTGGGCAGGTTCGTCTGGCTTTCGAAGCCCAGGCGGTAGGGCTTGGTTTCCCCCGTGATCTCGACGTTGCGCCTCAGGGCCGTGGGCTCCTGTTCGACGCGGGGCACGTTGGCGGTCACCGGGCCCGCGGCGTATAGCTGTTCGCCCGTCAGCCCGACACGGTGTGCGATCACGCTCAGGACCGCCGGGCTGGTCATGAAGTTCGCGTACACGGAGGCACGCCCCGCCAGCGCTTCGAATGACTGCGTGAGGTTGCCGATGACGGAAGAGCTCGAGTCCACGAGCACCTGGGTGCTCGCGCTGGAGTGCACGAGAGCCCGCGGCTTGAGGCCGAACCCATCGACGCGATACACGCTGAAGACGGCCACGACGACAGCCACGGCTGCGCCGATCGCGACGATCCGCCAACGCGCGGCCAGCTCTCGCAGTATGAGGACGAACTCCATAGGTCAGATGCCTGATCGTGGACCCGCCGATGGCGGCCACTTCGAGCAACCAACGGGGCTACGGCCGCGTTTTTTGCGGGACCAGCTGCTCCTTGGTCGATCTCGTGCCGCTTGGTCGATCTGGTGCATCCCGGAGCGGGAGTCCGGAGCCGTCCCCGCGAGGGACGGGCGAGCGGGGCCTGCGGCGAAAGATGCCCCGCGGCACGCCTCCACGGGAGCGCTCAGGTGCGCAAGAACTTGTCTGGGGCCGTCGTTAGGTCGGGGAGCACGAGAGGCAAAATCGACCCGAATGGATAGGACAACGGCATGAGGACATTGGTTACCGGCGGCGCGGGTTTCGTCGGCCAGCACCTCGTCCGCGAGCTGGTTCGCCGCGGCGATGACGTCGTGGTGCTGGACTCGCTCGAGGAGCAGGTCCACGGGGACACGAGCCCGGACCTTCCGGAGTCGGTGGAGCTCGTCATCGGCGAGGTCGGCGACCGGCTGGCGGCCGACCGCGCGCTCGCGGGTGTCGACCGGGTGGTTCACCTGGCGGCCGCGGTGGGCGTCGGGCAGTCGATGTACGAGATCGCCCGCTACACCGAGCGCAACACGATGCAGACGGCGATCTTCCTCGAGCAGCTGGTCGCCCAACGTCCCATGCCCGAGCGGCTGGTGGTCGCCTCCTCGATGTCGATCTACGGAGAGGGCGAGTATCAGTGCGCCGAGCACGGTCTCCTGTCGGTGCCGCCGCGCCCGGAGGACCAGCTGCTGGCGCGCCAGTGGGAGCCCTCATGCCCCACCTGCGGGAGCGAGCTCGCCCCGGTCGGCACGCGGGAGGTCAAGTCCCTGATCCCGACGTCGATCTACGCGATCACCAAGCGCGACCACGAGGAGCTGTGCCTGGTCACCGGCGCGGCCTACGGGATCCCCTCGGTGGCGCTGCGTTTCTTCAACATCTATGGCCCCGGCCAGGCACTCTCCAACCCCTACACGGGCGTGGCCGCGATCTTCGCCTCGCGCCTGCTCAACGGGCGTCCCCCGATCATCTTCGAGGACGGCGCCCAGTCACGCGACTTCATCCACGTCAGCGACATCGTCCGCGGGATCCTGCTTGCGCTGGAGTCCGAGCGCGCCACCGGGCACGCCATCAACCTCGGCACCGGCCGCCCCACGACGGTCATCGAGATGGCGCGGGGGCTGTCCGATGGGCTCGGGATCGAGATCGAGCCGATCCTCAACGAGCAGTACCGCGCCGGTGACATCCGCCACTGCTTCGCCGACCCGTCGCTGGCGAGGGACGTGCTCGGGTTCGAGGTGCAGACACCTCTGGAGGACGGCCTGCGCGACCTGCTGGCGTGGCTCGTGGGACAGGACCCGGTCGATCGGGTCGACGCCGCCGCCCGCGAGCTGACCGCTCGCGGTCTCGCTCGCTGAGCTGCCATGCTCACCATCCCGGCGCGCTTCGACACATCGGAGAGAGCCGACCTGGCGATCGTGGTGGTCTCCACCAACGAGGCCCACTGGTTGGATCGCTGCCTGACGACGGTGTTCGAGCACGCCGGCGCGGCCGAGTTGGAAGTGATCGTCGTCGACAACTCCTCAACCGACGGCACCCGCGAGTTCGTCGAATCCCGTTTCCCCCGCGCACACGTCGTGACCTCCCCGAACCGGGGCTTCTCGTACGGAAACAACAGGGGCCTGGAATACGCGGACGCGCGCTACCTGCTGCTGCTAAACCCCGACACGGAAGTGCGGGAGGGGACCTTCGGGGAGCTGGTGGAGCTGCTCGACTCCCGCCCCGAGGTGGGCCTCGCCGGCGTGCGCCAGATCACCGCCGACGGTGAGCTGTGGCCCACCATCCGTCGCTTCCCGAGCTCCGCCCGTGCGCTCGGCGAGGCGCTCTTCTCCGAGCGCTGGCCGGTTCATCCGGGGTGGTCGGGCGAACGTGTGCTCGATCGCGACTCCTACGAGCAGGAGCGTGCGTGCGATTGGACCTCAGGCTCGTTCATGCTCGCGCGTCGCGAGGCGCTGCTGAGTGCCGGGCTGCTCGATGAGCGCTTCTTCATCTACTCCGAGGAGACGGATCTCTGCCTACGGATCAAGCGCGCCGGCTGGGAGATTCGCCATCTTCCCGCGATGACGATCGTGCACCACGCGAGTAAGGCCGGGGTGCGTCCGAAGATGGTCGCCCAGCTCGCGTACGCCCGCAGGCAGTACGCACACAAGCACTTCGGCCGCGTCGATCGCGGTGCCTTCCTCGCCGCCGGGGCGCTGGGGCTGGCGATCCGCGCGGTCGCTCCCGGAGGTCCCGAGGCCCAGGCTCGCCGAGCGGGTGCGGGGCTCGCCCTGAAGACGCTCGCCGGTCGCGTGGCCCCGCCGTTCGGGCAACCGCCTGTTACCGCGGTGACTCCCTTCGCGGGCTCCCCGCCCGGCACGCCCGTGTCGCCCCTCGCCAGCTCGGGGGAGATCCGCTGATGCTCGGATCTGCGACCGCCCCGGCGCCGACGGATCAACCCGTACCCGCCGGCCACGAGCCTTGTGCGGGGAGAGCGAGGAAGATCCTGTTCAGCGTCCACAGCGCCAAGCGCGGCGGAGCGGAGCGGATGGCGCTCCTCGAAGCAGAGGAGCTCAAGTCCCGCTTCGAGTTGCTGCTGGCTGTGCCCGACGGCCCGCTGCGCTCGCAGTTCGCACTCCACGGTGAGCTCGTCGCGGGAGCGGCGACCCTGCCCTTGTGGGGGGCATCACCGCGTCGGTGGGCGGGAGGCCTCGTGCGCACCCTGCTCGACGCCGCCAGGATGGCGAAGCTGATCCGCGGCCGCGACCTCGACCTCGTCCTGACCAACAGCTCCGTCTGTGCGGCTGGCGTGCTCGCCGCCAGGCTGGCCGGCGTACCCGTTGTCGTGCATGCTCGCGACGTCCCCAAATCCCGGCTGGCTCCCCTTGTTCTGGCCATCCACGGGAGGCTCGCGGACACGGTGATCGTGGTGGCCGAAGAGCTCGTGCCCTACTTTCGCGCGGGTCGACGGACCCGCGTCGTGCGAATCAGCGACGGAGTCGCCTTGCCGGCCGGGTCACCGGCCTCGGGACCGGCCGCCTTCGGTGATCCCCTGCGTCTCTGCCTCATCGGCGGAATCGATTCGCGCAAGGGCCAGGACGTCGCCGTGACGGCGCTCGCGAAGTTGCACGAGCGAGGGATTGCCGCCACCCTGGAACTCGTTGGCCGCGATGTCGAGGAGCCCTTCACAGCATCCGTGCGACAGGAGGCGCGACGCCTGGGTGTGGCCGGGGACGTCGAGTTCGCCGGCGAGGTGGACGACGTCGACGCCCGCCTGGCGAAGGCCGACATCGTGATCGCGCCGTCGCGTGACGAGTGGACGCCCCTGGTGCTGATGGAGGCGCTGGCGCATGCCAAGCCGGTTGTCGCGACGCGCGTGGGCGCGGTGGCCGACGTCGTACGCGACGGCGAGTCCGGGCTACTCGTCGAACCCGGGAGCCCGGACGAGCTGGCGTCGGCGATCGCGAGGCTGACCGCCGATCCGACGGCGGCCAGGGCCATGGCCGAGCGGGGACGCGGCCTCATCCGCGCCGACTTCTCGCTCGAGGGCACGCTCGAGGGACTGCAGCGGGAGCTCGACAGGCTCGTCGGTCCTGCCCCCGGGGAGCGGGTGCGCGAGCACGGGCCGTTGCAAGCCGTTGTTTAGCCGGTCGAGGCGCTGATGACGGCTATCACGACCACCACACCACCACGCTGATGGCTCACCGTCTGCTGATCATCTCGCCCGTCCGCAACGAGGAGACCTACCTCGAGCTCGTCGCGCAGGCCATCGAGCGCCAGACGCGCCCGCCGGATCTGTGGGTCGTCGTTGACGATGGGTCCACGGATCGCTCGGCCGAGATCCTGGCGAGGCTGGCCGAGCGGATCAGCTTCCTCAAGGTCGTGAGCCTCACCAAACCGCCCTCACCCGGACGGGTCAAGGATCGCCTTGCGACGGCTGCTGCACCGCGGACCTTCAACGCGGGTCTGAACAGCGTCGACTGGCAGTCCTTCACCCATATCGCCAAGCTCGATGGCGACACGGAGCTCCCCCCCGACTACTTCGAACGGCTGCTCGCGGAGTTCGAGCACGACCCCAAGCTGGGGCTGGCGGGCGGGCTGTACGCGGACCCCGCTCCAGAGGGCAGCGGGGAAGACTGGAGGGTGGTGCCGATTCCGCTCGAGTACCACGTGCCCGGCACCCTGAAGTGCTACTCACGCGAGTGCTTCGAAGCGATCGGAGGGGTTCAGGAGAGGCTGGGTTGGGACACGATCGACGAGACATACGCACGTATGCGTGGCTACAGGACCCGCGCGTTCCCCGATCTGGTCGCCCATCACCACCGGCCGTGGGGCAGCGCCGACGGCACGCTGAGGGGGCGAGCGCGTCACGGCCAGTGTGCCTACATCGTCCAGTTCCCTCTTTCCTGGGTCGCTCTGCGCGCGTTCAAGGTGGCACGCACCCGACCACGAGGCCTATCGGGCGTGGCCTTTCTCTACGGCTACCTGCGCTCAGGCATCGGCCGCGTCAAGCGGGTCGATGACCCGGCGTTCCGGAAGTTCGTCCGGACCGAGCTGCGCGGCAGGGCACGGGACGAAATCGCGCAGCGTGTGTCCGGCCGACGCTCACTCGCGCCGCTTGTACGCGTCGAGCGGTGACGCCTAGCCGACGTCCGGGACTTACTCTCTCCAAGCCCAGATGAGGCCGTTGTCCGGCCCCGGGTCTGCCCTACGTACCGCATAGCCGGCTTCTTCGAGCAGCATCTCGGCCGCTGTGTGAATATCGGCATCCGGGTTGGCGATTCGGTGGTACTCGATGATCCAGGTCGCCCCGATCCCCGCGAGGCGGGGATCCCGAAGGATGTCCCACTCGCTCCCCTCGATGTTCATCTTCACGACGTCGGCCCGGGCGGCGCGTGGGAACACGTCCTTCACGGGCACACGTGTGTCTCCGTCCGCGCGAATGCGTGAAAAGTTCTGATGACCACCGCTGAACATCGTTACGCCGTCGGCGTTGGAGGCACATGCGCGGACGATCTCCCAGTTGGCCCCGTTTGCGCTCCGAACCTTTTCGAGAGTCGCGGCGTTGGAGGGGTCTGGCTCAAAGCACGTGACACGGTCCACAGGCAGACGCTCCCGCAGGAACACCTCGAAGAGGCCTATGTTCGCGCCCAGATCGAGTACATCGAGCGGCCGTCCCAGCGCACGCAGCCGTTGGTCGACCGCGGCGGGGAGGTCGTAGTTCTTGTAACCGAAGAACTTACGCAGGATGTCGACGTCACCAGTTCGGTGGCGGATATAGAGGTGTGATCGGTCGCCGCGCAGCTGGTAGTGCCCGACTCCACCGATCAGCAACTCTCGCAGCCAGTAGCGAACGGGGGTGTCGAGGAGATTCGCCTCGACGCTCGTCCATGCCAGCTTGTTCGCGACCCTGTAGAGCCAGGCGTGACGCCGGAGCATGCTCGCCCAACGTCGCCCGATGCGCACGCTGCGCAGGGCATGGCTCGCGGCGGGCGATGCTCCCGGCTCGCTCGAGTGCGTTCCAGTTTGACCGGCTCCAAGTTGCGACGAGGTGGCCATCGACGCCACGTCCTGCAGTGTCCTAGCCATCTCCCAGCAAACGTCGCCGGCAGGCCCAAACTTCCGGCTCTCTCCAGCGGAGCCGCTCGGTCGCCATCCTCACCTGCTCTGCTCGGGCTGCCTCGCGAGGTTGTTGTCCCAGTAGTTGCCTTCCCAGCCGGCGCCTCTGTTGTAGAGGCCTTCGCCTTCGTCGACGACGCCGAAGAATCCTCCTCGGGGATAGAAGCCGCCGGAGCCTTCGCCGGCGTCGAAGTAGCTGATGCGCTCTGAGGGTTCACCGGAGCATTCGTGCCCGCCACGGCCTTCGAGGTCGCTGATGATGGTTTTTGCGCAGACCATGCGCGCGAAGCGGTCGTCCTTGATGTCGATGCTGCTGCTGCCCGCGTTGCTGGTGTGGGCGCAGAAGTAGAGCATGTAGCCCCCACCGGCGAGCAGGCTGTTGGTGATCGTCTCTTTGTTCGAGCACGAGCTGCTTCCGCCCTGCGCGAACACCACGGCTGTCTGTTTGGAGGGGTTCAGCAGCGTGTCGTGGTTGGCGAGGATGGTGCCATCGGAGATCCACCACGTCTCGCCGTGTTCGGCCCCGGTTTCGTCGGCGTGCTCGCGCCCGTCGGCGATCACATAGCTGTTCTCCAGGGTCCAGTTCTGATGGATGCAGCCGCCGCAGTTTTCAAGTCGCACGTCTGTCGCGACAGCGCCGGGGTTGTTGTAGTTGTTCCGGATGGCTTCCTCGACGGATTCGCTGGTCTTGTTGGCGCCCTTGACCGTCGCGTCGCTGAGTGTGAAGCCGTCCGCACCTTCAGCCAAGCCGATGGCCGCCACTTCCTTTTCGCCTCCGTTGACGACGACGCAGTCATGCTTGAGCGTCACGTTGCTGGCCTCAATCGTGACGAACCCAGTGATATCCGTGTTCGCGATCGTCCCCGACTCCGTGATCGTCATCGGACCCGATGTTTTCGGCAGGGCCGAGCAGTCCGCCACACCCGTGGTCTTCGGACCCGGATAACCACATCGTTCAGGATCAGAAAAGCAGTTGTGTCTGCGGGGACCCGCGTGTCCGCGATTCTCAGCGGTATGGAGATCGTGGACCGCTGTGGAATGGGGGGTAGTGCTTCCGGCACCACACGTTGCGAGCACCAGCGCGGAGATGGCGGCGAGCAGGAGCGTCGCCGCCAGCCTCGTCGAGACGGCCCCCGAGTAGGCCGCCTTCAGTTGCTCTGCTCGGGTTGTGCTTCGAGGTTGTTGTCCCAGTAGTTGCCTTCCCAGCCGGCGCCTTTGTTGTAGAGGCCTTCGCCTTCGTCGACGACGCCGAAGAATCCTCCTCGGGGATAGAAGCCGCCGGAGCCTTCGCCGGCGTCGAAGTAGCTGATGCGCTCTGAGGGTTCACCGGAGCATTCGTGCCCGCCACGGCCTTCGAGGTCGCTGATGATGGTTTTTGCGCAGACCATGCGCGCGAAGCGGTCGTCCTTGATGTCGATGCTGCTGCTGCCCGCGTTGCTGGTGTGGGCGCAGAAGTAGAGCATGTAGCCCCCACCGGCGAGCAGGCTGTTGGTGATCGTCTCTTTGTTCGAGCACGAGCTGCTTCCGCCCTGCGCGAACACCACGGCTGTCTGTTTGGAGGGGTTCAGCAGCGTGTCGTGGTTGGCGAGGATGGTGCTGTCAGAGATCCACCAGTCCTCCTGGTGTTCCACGCCCGCTTCGGCTGCGTGCTCCTCGCCGTTGGAGATCGCGTAGGTGTTTTCCACGGTCCACCCTTGGTGGAAGGGGGTACCGACGTATTCGAGTCTGTCATCCGTCGCGACAGCGCCGGGGTTGTTGTAGTTGTTGCGGAGTCCTTCCCCGACCGACCCGCTGGAACGGTTCGTCCCCGCGATCGTGCTTTCGGTGATCGTGAAGTCATCCGCGCCCTGAGCGAGCCCGACCGCTGTCGCATCATAGTTTTCCCCGCCGTTGATCACCACGCAGTCGTGCTTCATCGTCACTTTGGACGCATCGATCGTCACGTAGCCCGTGATGTCGGTGTTTTCGATCGTTTCCGATTTCGTGACCGTCATCGTACCCGCCGATTTCGCCAGCGACGAGCAGTTGGCCACACCCGCGGTCCCCGGACCGGGGTAGCCGCAGCCTTCGGGGTCGGCGAAGCAGTTCTCCGGGGTCGAGCCTTCCGAGGTGACCGTCGCCGTCGCGGCCGAGGTCGCTTTCGCGGATCCCCCGCTGTTGGTGGCGGTTACCACCACGCGCAGCGTGTGCCCGACGTCGGTGGAGGCGAGCTTATAGGTGGAGGTCGTGGCGGTGGTGATGTTCGCGCAGCCTTCACCGGCGCTGTTGCAGTCCTCCCACTGGTAACCGAAGGAGATATCGCTGCCGCTCCAAGACCCGGACGTCGTGGACAGCGTCTGGCCTTCCACCGCCAAGCCGCTCACCACCGGCAACCCCGTGTTCACCGGGGCCGCGAGCGCGACCACGACGGTCGCCGCGGAGGTCGCTTTCGCCGACCCGCCGGTGTTGGTGGCGGTGACGATCACCCGCAGCGTGTGGCCGACGTCGGTGGAGGCGAGCTTGTAGGTGGCGGTCGTGGCGGTGGCGATGTTGGCGCACGCTTCACCGACCGTGTTGCAGTCCTCCCACTGGTAGCCATAGGAGATACCGCTGCCGCTCCAGGACCCGGTGCTCGCCGTGAGCGTCTGGCCTTCCACCGCCGAGCCGCTCACCACCGGCAACGCCGTGTTCACCGGGGGCGGCAGCGGAGCAGTGACCACGACGGTCGCCGCCGAGGCGGCGTTCGCCGATCCACCGCTGTTGGTGGCGGTGACGATCACCCGCAGCGTGTGCCCGACGTCGGTGGAGGCGAGCTTGTAGGTGGCGGCTGTGGCGGTGGTGATGTTGGCGCACGCTTCACCGACCGTGTTGCAGTCCTCCCACTGGTAGCCATAGGAGATCCCGCTGCCGCTCCACGCCCCCGTGCTCGCCGACAGCGTCTGGCCTTCCACCGCCGAGCCGCTCACCACCGGCAGCGCGGTGTTCACCGGGGGCGCGAGTGCGACCACGACGGTCGCGGCCGACGTCGCTTTCGCCGATCCGCCGGTGTTGGTGGCGGTGACGATCACCCGCAGCGTGTGGCCGACGTCGGTGGAGGCGAGCTTGTAGGTGGCGGCTGTGGCGGTGGTGATGTTGGCGCAGCCTTCACCGACGGTGTTGCAGTCCTCCCACTGGTAGGCGAACGAGATCGCGCTCCCGGTCCACGACCCGGTGCTCGCCGAGAGCGTCTGGCCTTCCACCGCCGAGCCGCTCACCGCCGGCAACCCCGTGTTCACCGGGGGCGGCAGCGGAGCAGTGACCACGACGGTCGCCGCCGAGGTGGCGTTCGCCGATCCATCGCTGTTGGTGGCGGTGACCACCACGCGCAGCGTGTGCCCGACGTCGGTGGAGGCGAGCTTGTAGGTGGCGGTCGTGGCGGTGGTGATGTTGGCGCAGCCTTCACCGACGGTGTTGCAGTCCTCCCACTGGTAGGCGAACGAGATCGCGCTCCCGGTCCAGGACCCGGTGCTCGCCGAGAGCGTCTGGCCTTCCACCGCCGAGCCGCTCACCACCGGCAACCCCGTGTTCACCGGGGGCGCGAGTGCGACCACGGCCGTCGCCGCCGACGTCGCTTTCGCCGATCCGCCGGTGTTGGTGGCGGTGACGATCACCCGCAGCGTGTGCCCGACGTCGGTGGAGGCGAGCTTGTAGGTGGCGGCTGTGGCGGTGGCGATGTTCGCGCACGCTTCGCCGGCGCTGTTGCAGTCCTCCCACTGGTAGCCATAGGAGATACCGCTGCCGCTCCAGGTGCCGGCGGTCGTGGACAGCGTCTGGCCTTCCACCGCCGAGCCGCTCACCGCCGGCAATTCCGTGTTCACCGGCGGCGGCGGTGGAGCAGTGACCACGACGGTCGCCGCCGAGGCGGCGTTCGCCGATCCGCCGGTGTTGGTGGCGGTGACGATCACGCGCAGCGTGTGCCCGACGTCGGTGGAGGCGAGCTTGTAGGTGGCGGCTGTGGCGGTGGTGATGTTGGCGCAGCCTTCACCGACGGTGTTGCAGTCCTCCCACTGGTAGGCGAACGAGATCGCGCTCCCGGTCCAGGACCCGGTGCTCGCCGAGAGCGTCTGGCCTTCCACCGCCGAGCCGCTCACCACCGGCAACCCCGTGTTCACCGGGGGCGCGAGCGTGACCGCGGCCGTCGCGGCGGAGGCGGCTTTCGCCGATCCGCCGGTGTTGGTGGCGGTGACGATCACCCGCAGCGTGTGTCCGACGTCGGTGGAGGCGAGCTTGTAGGTGGAGGTCGTGGCGGTGGCGATGTTCGCGCACGCTTCGCCGGCGCTGTTGCAGTCCTCCCACTGGTAGCCATAGGAGATACCGCTGCCGCTCCAGGACCCGGTGCTCGCCGAGAGCGTCTGGCCTTCCACCGCCGAGCCGCTCACCACCGGCAACGCCGTGTTCACCGGCGGCGGCGGAGGAGCGGTGACGACAGCCGTCGCCGCCGAGGCCGCGTTCGCGGACCCCCCGCTGTTGGTGGCGGTGACCACCACGCGCAGCGTGTGTCCGACGTCGGTGGAGGCGAGCTTGTAGGTGGAGGTCGTGGCGGTGGCGATGTTCGCGCACGCTTCGCCGGCGCTGTTGCAGTCCTCCCACTGGTAGCCATAGGAGATACCGCTGCCGCTCCAGGACCCGGTGCTCGCCGAGAGCGTCTGGCCTTCCACCGCCGGGCCGCTCACCACCGGCAACCCCGTGTTCACCGGCGCGGCCGGGGGAGATGGGCCCGGCAGTTCGGGGGTCGCGGAAGTCGACGGGGTTGCTTCTGACGCAGAAGCGGGCGCCGGTGGTTCGGGCGAGCTCAGATCGGAGGCAGGACCCGCCGCCACGACGTACGCCGAGACCGGGCAGTGCGCGCGGGCGCCACGCCTCCCGGATTTCCAGACGCCCGGTAGCGGCCCTCGACGATGGCCCGCGCCCGGACTGCTCAGGCAGGCGCCATGTATGCGGGTGCGGTAGCGCAGCTTGCCGCCCTCACCGGCAACGGCGAGCCAGTAGGTTCTCCCCGCCGCGAGGTAGGTCGGGGTGATCGGCACGGTGCTCCACGCTTCCGGGGACAGGGACGACGACGAGACGCCGTGGCTCAACAGCGAGCCCGGTTTGTCGTTGGCGCCGCCGTAGATCCCCACCGCCACGGCGCGAGCGGTCGTACCCGCGCCCACGTACAGGTACACGGCAGCAGTGATGCCGGAGGCACGCGTGCGCAGGCGAAACGCTTTCGCTTGTCCGGCGGCCAGCTCATTCCGATAGGGCTCCACAACCTCGTCGCCGAGCAGCACGACGGGCGCACCGTCGGAGGCCGCGGCCGCCCGGGCCGCGCGATCGCCGCGACCCTCGCCGGCCGCCGTGGCGAGCCTGCGGTGGCGAGCCGCGCCGGGATCCCCCGGCCGATGCCAGAGGTGGGCGTCGAAGGCCATTGCCATGCCGCAGACAGCGAGCAGGGCAGCGACCACGAGCGTGGCTATGCGCGCGACAACCGCAGGACGCAAGGGCGCCTCCTTTCCCCCGGGGGCGCGCCGAGGCCTGGCAAATGAGCGGGCGGATTACGATCCGCGGCGGGCTACGATACATAACCCGATCCGGAGACAAGCCGGTCGAGCCCAAGTCGGTCGAGCCGTTGAGGGCTCCTAGTCCGTCCGGACCAGCCGCGGCTCAGGCGGCCGGGTTGCGGTCCGGTCGTGGCGAAGGAGAGGCTGCCGGTGGCCGTACGTTCGCGGCGCTCTCGGACGCGGTTACGTGGGTGGAGCGCCCCCTCAGCTCGGCGTACCCGTCGATCAGCTTCCGGCGTTGCGCCGGCCACAGCAGTTCCGTACCTCGAGCGCGTGCCCTGTCGGCACTCGCCCGCCAGGCGTCCGTCGAGCTCAGCAGTTCGATGATCGGCGGGAGGAACGCACGAACCGAGTCCTCCTCAACCGTTACGAGGGCATCTCTCCCCGTCACCTCCGTCTCCCGCAGGGCGCTCGCGACGACAGGCAGTCCAACCGCTAGGTACTCGAGGATCTTCACCATCGTCGAGCCGTGGTTGACCTCGGTCAGGGGGGCCGTGTCCAGACCGACGTGCGCTGAGGCCAACAGCACAGGAACCTCCTCGAAGGCGACCCACCCCGTGATCGTGACCCGGTCGGAGATGCCGAGAGCCAGAGCGCGGTGTTCCACCGCCGCGCGTTGGGGTCCATCCCCGATGATCAGGAGCTCGGCGTCGATTCCCTCATCGGCCACCAGTTGCGCCAGGATCTCGACGGCACGCTCCACACGATCCTGCGCTCCGATCTCACCCAGGAACACGAGCCTGACGCGTCCGTCGGGCGGGGATGGCCGGTGATCTGCGAACCAGAGCGGCGGGCTGTTGCGTACGACGATCACCCGCCGGGCGGCGGCTTGCACCAGTGCGCGTTGGGTCTCGTTGGTGGTGATCGTGAGGTCCGCGGCGCGTGCCGATCGCTCGCGCATCCACGCCAGGATCGACGCTGCGCGGGTCGGGCGGCCGAGCTTGTCCTGCAGCATGCCGGCGGCGTCGTCGTGGTGGTCGAAGACGGTCGTCCAGCCACACCGGCGAGCGAGCCACAGCAGCCCGAAGAACAGGTCGGGCGGGTTGTGTACGTGCAGCGTCCCACCCCGCGTGCGCAGCAGTCGCACGAGTATTGCCGGCGTTACGGCCACGGCCGCGGCGAGGTACTCGACGGCCGTGCCCACGATCCTGCCGTTGCCCTCGGGCAGGTGAAATCGCGTCACCTTCACCTCGCGGATGCACTCGTGCTTGGGCTGGCCGGGTTCGCGCGGCGCGAGCACCTCGACGGACATGCCGCGCGCGACGAGGCTCTCGGCCTCCATGCGAACCCGGGCGTCGAGCGGGTAACCGCAGTTCTCCAGCACCATCACGACGGCCGGCGCGGTTCTCCGACGCACGTTCATCCCGCCCCTCACTCCGCCCCGTAGCCGGGGTCGAAGCCGAGTTCGATCTGTGAGCCGGTCCAGCGGGCGATCCCGCCGGTCCGCGGTGTGAGTCCTTCGCTGCGCCGCCGCCACCAGTCGGCGATCTGCCGGGGGAGTGCGACCCACACGTCGTCGCGCAGCGAGATCGCGCCGAGTAGGTCGCGATAGGCATTCGCGATCGTTGCTCGCCCGAGGTATTCCCGATCGGGGTGTGTGATCACCTGGAACAGGCCATTGCAACGGATCACGCTGTCGAGCTGCCGGCGCCAGAGTGTGCTGTCGCAGTGGCCGAGAAGATTGAACAGCGTGTGATCCTGCGGGGCCGTGTAGGGCAGCTCGACCACGTCGCGGTGGAAGAAGGGCCAGGTCGTCGCAGTCCCGCCCGGGATCGGCTCGTGGGGATCGGAGTGCGGCATGGTGCAGTCGTAGGCGAAGGGCAGGTCCGCGAGCCACTCGACCACTCGATGGGTGGCAGGAGAGCGAAAACCGACCGCCCCGAGACGCTCCGCACCTTCGCGCAGGAGTGGGAGCTGTCGTTCGAAAGAGTCGCGGGAGGCGAACAGGGAGCGGTCGTGGTGAATGCCGTGAGAGCCGATCTCGTGACCGCGGTCGGCCAGCATCCGCACCCTCTCCATGTCGACCGGGTACCAATCGCTGACGACGTTGAACGAGGAGCGAAACCCGTGCAGCTCCTCCCAGGCGGCGACCTCGGCCGCCCTTGCAAGTCCGTCGGCCGACTCGACGTCGTGTGTGAGAGCGACTGCCGCGGTGGCGCCGTCGGGCCAGAACCATGGGAACCGCAGCGCCTCCCTGTCACGCTCCAGGAGCGCGTCGGCGATCGCTATGCGCACCAGCTCGAAACCGGCGACCTCGAACGGCCACGCCGGGAAAACCGGGGAGCCCTGCCGCTTGATGAGCCTGCGGCGCATGCGGAGCTGGACCGTTCGGGGGATAAAGCGCTTGAGGCGATAGAAAAGTTCCAGCCCCGCCGGGGGAAGGCCGTGGGTGTCCAGCTTCCGGCGCCAGCCCTCGGACACCAGGAGCTCGTACCAGGTCGCTGCGTCGCGGGGGCCGAGGCTGCCGGCTCGACGCTCCAGAGCAGCCCAGCGCTGAGCGCGCCAGCGCTCCAGGCCCAGCCGCTCGGACGCCTTCAAGGTCGCCTGCGTATCCGGGTCATCGGCGAGCGGGCCGATGGTGGCGGCGAGTGTGCCGCCACGCAGAGCGACCTCCGGGACCGCCACCTCCATCAGGCGACGAACGGGTAGGCGAGCGAGCCGACGGTGCGTCCGACGAACACCGGGGTGTGCTGGATCGCCTTCGTCAGGATCCGCCCGGGCTCAATGGTGGTTGGGAGCAGCGCCTCGTCCGTAGCGGAGAAGTGAGCCGGCTGCTCCTCTCCGCCCCAGCGCGACTTGAACTCACGCAGGGAGGCGTTTTGCAGGTCGGTGATCCCGAAGTCCATCGAGCGGATCCCGCGCGCTGCCAGACGGTCGTAGGCGGTCACGAACATGAGGAAGCTCGTGCGCAGTTGGCGGGTGGCGGGATCGGACGCGCCGTACTTGTAGACGGCGTGGTTGCGCCCGACGATGAAGACGCCGTTGGCAACGAGGCGCCGGCCCAGATAGACGCCGATCGTGAGTGCCTCGCCACCTTCGTGCAACTGCCAGAGCCGCGACCAGTAGCGACTCGGCTGGGTCGGCGCACCCAGCCGCCCGCGCGAGCGCGCGATCAGAGCCAGGCTCGCGCCCAGGAACTCGCTGCGGTCCTCGATCGGCCGCGCGACGAGCTCACTGTCCGGGCGGAGCGCCCGCTTGACCGAACGCCGATGATGGGCGTGCGCGCCACGCAGGACCCCCTCGACGCCCTCCGAGAGGTCGATCGCCTGAACCGTGCCCACCTGGCGGTCGGACCAGCCCGGGAGGGCCGCCCGGGTGCGCACGATCAGGGGCCCTACGCCGGCCTGCTTGGCGATCGCGACGAGCAGCGCGTCGCGGTGGCTCCTGTCGACGGCCACGGGCTCGAGCGTGTCGGTGAACGGGAGCGATGTCCATCGCTTCCGCCAGGGGAGCTTGCTGCGGATCATCGGCAGGCTTGCTACCACCGAACCGTCGGAGCCGGCGAGCGCCACGATCTGGGCGCGCAGGCGGTAGGCGTCCGTGAGCGTGTCCAGCCAGCTCGGGAGCTGCAGGGGCGAGGTTGCGTGCTTCTCCGCGAACGTCCGCCAGCGTTCGCTCTCGGGCGAGATCAGGGCAACCTCGTACGGGGTCGGGGACTCCAGCTCCACTACTCGACAAACGGTGTCCCCGCCCTCGCGCTTTCAGCCAGACGTGCCTCGGAATCGCCGACGAGAAGGCGGAGTTGCAAGGCCCGGCTTCGTCAGTCGTTGCTCTGCTCGGGTTGTGCTTCGAGGTTGTTGTCCCAGTAGTTGCCTTCCCAGCCGGCGCCTTTGTTGTAGAGGCCTTCGCCTTCGTCGACGACGCCGAAGAATCCTCCTCGGGGATAGAAGCCGCCGGAGCCTTCGCCGGCGTCGAAGTAGCTGATGCGCTCTGAGGGTTCACCGGAGCATTCGTGCCCGCCACGGCCTTCGAGGTCGCTGATGATGGTTTTTGCGCAGACCATGCGCGCGAAGCGGTCGTCCTTGATGTCGATGCTGCTGCTGCCCGCGTTGCTGGTGTGGGCGCAGAAGTAGAGCATGTAGCCCCCACCGGCGAGCAGGCTGTTGGTGATCGTCTCTTTGTTCGAGCACGAGCTGCTTCCGCCCTGCGCGAACACCACGGCTGTCTGTTTGGAGGGGTTCAGCAGCGTGTCGTGGTTGGCGAGGATGGTGCTGTCAGAGATCCACCAGTCCTCCTGGTGTTCCACGCCCGCTTCGGCTGCGTGCTCCTCGCCGTTGGAGATCGCGTAGGTGTTTTCCACGGTCCACCCTTGGTGGAAGGGGGTACCGACGTATTCGAGTCTGTCATCCGTCGCGACAGCGCCGGGGTTGTTGTAGTTGTTGCGGAGTCCTTCCCCGACCGACCCGCTGGAACGGTTCGTCCCCGCGATCGTGCTTTCGGTGATCGTGAAGTCATCCGCGCCCTGAGCGAGCCCGACCGCTGTCGCATCATAGTTTTCCCCGCCGTTGATCACCACGCAGTCGTGCTTCATCGTCACTTTGGACGCATCGATCGTCACGTAGCCCGTGATGTCGGTGTTTTCGATCGTTTCCGATTTCGTGACCGTCAGACCGCTCGAGCTCTTCGCCAGCGACGAGCAGTTGGCCACACCCGCGGTCCCCGGACCGGGGTAGCCGCAGCCTTCGGGGTCGGCGAAGCAGTTCTCCGGGGTCGAGCCTTCCGAGGTGACCGTCGCCGTCGCGGCCGAGGTCGCTTTCGCGGATCCCCCACTGTTGGTGGCGGTTACCACCACGCGCAGCGTGTGCCCGACGTCGGTGGAGGCGAGCTTATAGGTGGAGGTCGTGGCGGTGGTGATGTTCGCGCAGCCTTCACCGGAGCCGTTGCAGTCCTCCCACGCGTACGTATAGGAGGTCGGGCTGCCCGTCCACGATCCACTCGACGCCGACAGCGTCTGGCCTTCCGCCGCCGAGCCGCTCACCACCGGCAGCGCGGTGTTCACCGGGGCCGCGAGCGCGACCACGGCCGTCGCCGCCGAGGCGGCTTTCGCCGACCCCCCGGTGTTGGCGGCGGTGACGACCACCCGCAGCGTGAAACCGACGTCGGTGGAGGCGAGCTTGTAGCTCGTGCCCGTTGCCCCGCCGATGCTCGAACATCCTTCACCAGAGGTGTTGCAGTCCTCCCATTGGTAGCCGTAGGAGATCCCGCTGCCGCTCCACGACCCGGCCGTCGCCGACAGTGTCTGTCCTTCCACCGCCGAGCCGCTCACCACCGGCGGACCGGTGTTCGCCGGGGGCGGCGGCGGAGCCGTGACGACGGCGGTCGGCGCCGAGGACGCCGGCAATCCCGACCCGGCCCCGTTGGACGCCGTCACCATCACCCGCAATCTCGACCCCACGTCACCGGCCAGGAGCTTGTAGCTCGTGCCCGTTGCCCCGCCGATGCTCGAACATCCTTCACCGGCGCTGTTGCAGTCCTCCCACTGGTACGCGTAGGACGTCGGGCTGCCGCTCCACGATCCACTCGACGCCGACAGCGTCTGGCCTTCCACCGCCGACCCGCTCACCGTCGGCGAGCCGGTGTTGACCGGCGCGATCAACTGCGGCAACACCGGAACCGTTGCCGCCGAGGATGCCTTTCCCGACCCCCCCGCGTTGGTGGCCGTGACCACCACCTTCACCGTGTGTCCCACGTCACCACTCATCAGCTGGTAGGTCGAACTGGTCGCCCCGCCGATGTTCGAACACCCTTCGCCGAGTGCGTTGCAGTCCTCCCATTCGTACGCGTACGACGTCGGGCTGCCACTCCAGGAGCCGCTCGACGCGGTCAACGTCTGTCCTTCCACGGCCGACCCGGCGATCGTCGGAGAACCCGTGTTCACCGGTGCCGGGGGCGGTGAGCCCACGGTGCTCGTGGAGGCGTAGAACGACGCCGGCGAGTTCGCCCACGACGCCCCCTTCGCCCACGACGAGGGCAACGCGGAGAGCGAGCCCGAGGCGCTGCTCTCGGTGGGCCCGCCGCCGCTCGCCAGGTCGCGCATCGCCAGGGTGCCGGTCGGCGCCAGCGCGGCAAGCCAGTACACGGATCCGGAGTGGACGGTGGCGGCCGGCACTTCGACGGCGTTCCACGCGCCCCCGGCGGGCGAGGCGATGACCGCGCTGGTCAACAGCGTCGCCGGATTGCCGGACACGCTGTTGTAGAGGCCCACCACGATCGACGGCGCGCTGTTGAGAGAATCCACGTACAGCGAGAGGCTGTGCACCGTGCCGCTCGCCGAGGCGGTGTACTCGAACGCTTCGGCCGAGCCTTCACTGGAGGTGTCCTCGCCCGACTGGACCGCGGCGCTGCCCACGACGAGGCTCGGCGATTCGGCCGCGCTCACGACGGCGCTGGCCGCCGAGCTGACCTGGCTCGACCCGCCCGCGTTGCTTGCCGCGACGAGCACCCTCACGGTGTGGCCGACATCCACGGCACGGAGCCTGAAGGTGGAGCTGGCGGCCCCGGTGATGCTCGAACAGCGTTCACCGGAGGAGTTGCAGTCCTGCCACTGGTAGGCATAGGAGGTCGGGCTGTTCGACCACGCGCCGCTGGAGGATGCGAGTTCCTGGCCTTCGGTCGCGTTACCCGCGATCGTGGGCAGCGAGATGTCGGCCGGCGGGGGCGGGGTGGCGGAGCCGGCTTCTTCTGAGGCCGACGTGCCCGACGGCGGGGTTTCCAGAGGCGGGGCCGGCGCGACCGGTTCGGTCGGGGACGGCGGCGATGGTGGATCGCCGGCGGTCAGGTACGCCGAGGCCGGGCAGTCCCCGTAGACGGTCCCCTGCCTCCAGAACGCGGGCAGCGCGCCGAGGCTCGTCTGACCGCTGGTCTCACTCGGACACGGTCCCTGCTGACGATCGCGGTAGCGCAGCGTCCCGCCCTCGCCGAGGATCGCGAGCCAGTAGACCCGTCCGGCCACGAGTTCGACCGGGGTTATCGAGACCGAGGTCCACGTCCCCGCCGCGGAGGCAGCGGCCGAGCCGGCGCTCAACAGCAGGCCCGGATGGCCGTCGGTGCTCGTGTAGACCCCCATCACGACGGTCTTCGCGGTGTTACGAGCGCTTATGTAAAGATGCGCCACATCGGCCAACCCCGTGAGACTTCCCTTCAGGCGGAACGCTTCTCCTTCGCCGGCGGGCAGGGAGTCAAACTGTGATTCCACCGCGCTGCTGCCCAGCAGCACCGCCGCCGAGGCCACTTCCGCGCGGCTCTGCTCGTTCGGTCGCACGAACGTGCCCCGCTTGCGGCGACGGCGGTCCGGCCGTTTGCGCGCGTGCTTGGGGTGGTGGGCTGCGCCCCGCCGCACGTGCTTGGCGTGATGTGCTGCACCTCGGGCTGCACGACGCCGCCCCGATGCCCCCAGTGCCGATGAGGCTGTGAACAGAAACAACAGAACGCCTGCAATGAAGAACCGGCGCGTGCCCACCCTGAACATGGAAAGGCCCCCTTTCCCATCACTCGAATGCCGAGGAGTCCCTTCTCGACAGCTCCGGGGGCGCGCTTGACACTGCGCGGGGGCTCCTCGACGCTCGGGCCTTACCTCGGCCGAAACGGCTGACAGCGGCGTCCCTCCAAGGACGACGTGAACGTCCGCACGAGTAGGCAGGCACGTCCTCCCCGCCAGACTCCCGATGGAGCAGACTGAGAAAACGCTGCGAGTCGTCGTCGCCGATGACCATCATTTCTTCCGTGAAGGGGTGCGCGAGATACTCGCCGCCGAGGGCCTGCGGGTGGTGGGTGAGGCCGCGGACGGCGCCGGCGCGGTGGCACTCGCCCGCGAGCTGAAACCCGACGTCGTGGTGGTCGACCTGAAGATGCCCAAGCTGTCGGGCATCGAGGCCGCGCGGGAGATCGTCGCCGCCAGCCCGGAGACGCCGGTCGTGGTCGTGACCGCCTCGGCCGACGAGGCCGACGCGCTCGAGGCGCTCGCGGCCGGCGCGTCCGGGTACCTGCTCAAGGACACACGGGCCGACGAACTCCCGAGCGCGCTCCGCCTGGCGGCGGGCGGCCACGCCGTGGTCCTACGCGAGACGCTCCTCGCGCTCGTCCTGCGTGCCCGTGAGGGCGAGCGTGCGAGCGAGGATGCCGAGCACGCTCAGCCCGCGTTCAGCGAGCGCGAGCGCGAGGTGATCCGGCTGATCGCAAGCGGCGCCGACAACGCCGCGATCGGCCGGGAGCTGTCGATCAGCAGGCACACCGTCAAGCAGCACGTGACGAACATCTTCGAGAAGCTCGGCGTGCAGAGCCGCGTCTCCGTTGCCGTGTACGCCGTCCGCCAGGGTTGGGTGTGAGCCGCCCCGTCCGGGCGGACGCACCTAGACGGCCGCCGCGAACAGCCCGTTGCCGATCCAGCCCGTGGCCCCGCCGGTGCCCGGCGGCGCGAAGAAGTAGCCGCCGCCGACGGGTGTGATGTAGTCGATCATCGGCTCTTCCACGAGCCGCGACTGGATCGTCGCGAACTGCCGCTGCGGGCTCTGGTTGAAGGCGACGAACACGAGCCCTTGGTCGAGCTCCCCCGAGGCGTCGGTGCCGCGGGTGAAGTTGTATCCGCGACGCAGGATCCGCTGGTTGGCGGTGGCGGGCGTCCGCGGGTTGGCCAGCCGGATGTGGGCGTCGAGGGGGATCCGCTTGCCGTCGGGGTCGAGGTCGTAACGCGGTTCCTCGAACTCGCTGGTTCCGCCCAGGGGCGCGCCGGTGGAGCGTACCCGGCCGATCAGTTCCTGCTGCTCGGTGAGGCCGATCCGGTCCCAGAACTCCACGTGCTGGCGGATGATGCGGACCACCTGGTAGGTGCCTCCGGCGGCCCATTCGGGTTCGCCGTTCCCGACCCACACCAGTTCGTCCATCAGCGCCGCGTCGTCGGTGGGCGGGTTGGCGGTGCCGTCGCGGAAGGCGAACAGGTTGCGGGTGCTGTTCTTCGGGGTCGGGCCCCGCGACGCGCCCCTGAAGCCGTCCACGTTCCAGCGCATCTGCAGCGAGCCGTGGGTCGTCCGCAGCAGCTCCCTCAGCGTGTGCGCGACCGTGTCGCGCTCGTGGGCGCAGACCTGCACCAGCAGGTCGCCGTGGCTTTCGTCGGGGTTGAGGTCGTCGACCGCGAACGTGGGCATCCGGATCAGCTCCTTGGGACGCTGTTCGGCGAGCCCGTAGCGGTGGTCGAACAGGGACGCCCCGAATGCGATCGTCACGGTCAGGGCGTCGGGTGCGTCGACCGGTCCGAGGGTCCCCGAGTCCGCCGGCGGGGCGTCGTTCTCCAGCAACGCGATCGGACCGCCGGCCGTCAGTTCGCGAGCCCGGGTGCTGAGCGCCCGGAGTGCTTGTTCGAGCTCTCCCCGGCTCGTCGCGATCGAGTCGAGCGCGGCGAACGTCGCCTGTGCGGGCCTGGGCGTGAGGATGCCGGCCTGGTGGGGCCCGTCGAACGGGTCCAGTTCGGCCAGCTCGGCCTGGGAGACCGTCCACTCCTCCTGCGCGGAGGCCTTCGGCGCGTTACCCGACGAGGCGGCCTCGGCGGCCGAGGACTTGCCGTCGTTGCCCTCGTGCACCAGGGCGCCGACGGCTCCGATGCCGGCGGCTCCCACGAACAGCCCGGAGCGGGTCAAGAACGAACGGCGGTTGAGCGGTTTCATCGCATCAGCGGGTCGGGGCCATCAATGGCTGCATCGGATCACAGGTCGAGGGGGTTGACCTTGAAGTCCTTCGGCGGGATCCGGGGGATCTTGGGCGGCGGTCCGGTCTCGAGCACGCCGGGCACCTGGGAGAGTGCCTCGAGTGCGCCCTGGAGGGTGCCGTCGAGCTGCTCGGCCTGTTCTTGCGAGAGTTCGCCGTTGCCGGGCAGCTGCCCGCCGTGATCGGCGGCCAGGGCCGAGAACGCCGCGCGCAGCTGCGCCAGTTCGGTGTCGACCGTGGGTATCACCCGCTCGGTCGTGCCGAGCACGGGGCTGAGCGTGGCGACCACGTGTTCGGTCGCCTGGAGACCGGCGTCGGTGGCGAGCACCCCTTCGCCGCTCCAGGGCACGTCCATCCCGCTGAGGAAGTCCCGCGCCGCGTCCTCGAGGATCTCGTGCGCGCGGGTGGCGTATTCCAGCGGCGTGATCGCGGCGTGCGGCAGCACCGTCGCCAGTTCCCGCACGTGCGTGCCGAGAGCGTGGGCTTCCCCTGCCAGCGTCTGCGGCGCGGCCCCCGTCCAGAGCCCGTATTCGATCCGGTGCAGGCCGGTGAACCGGGCGCTGGAGACGCCCCCGGGCAGCCCGCCGGGCGTGCCGTCGATCTGCAGGTTGAGCTGGGCCACGCGAGCGTCCAGCGCCGTCTGGCCGTCGAGGTAGACCGCCCCGAGCCTGAGGTAGTCGGCGTAGGCCGCTCGCCAGGCGCTCTTGGCGGCTTCCCGTTCGCCGGCGGCGAGCGCCGCTTCGAGGCCGGCGATATCGGGCTCCATCTGGTGGAGCTGGTCGATCGCGTATTCGCGGTAGACGGCGATCGGGCGCTCGAATTCGCTCGCCGCGACGGGCGCGGTGTCGGGCGGCGGGGTGGCTTCGGCTGCTCCCGCCACGCCCTGCAGGGAGTACACCTGCACTTCGCTGCGGACGTGCGGCGAGTGCAGCTCGAACTCGGCCAGCGGGGCCCGCGTGAGGCCTTCGCCCACCGTCGCGGATGCCCCGCTGGACGAGGACCCGGCCCCGCCGTTGCCGCCGTTGCCGGTCAGCGCGCTCACGAGCAGGAACGTGGCCACTCCCACGCAGATCGCCGCCGCCACCCTCCATCGCCAGCGCTTTGTGACGGTCGAGCCTGACATCAGCGGGGAAGACGGACGGCCGCCACCCGGATCCCGGCGGGAGCGCACCGACCTCTGAGAATGACTTTAGCCACTTGGACGACCAAATTAGGGGACCCTAATTAGGGCCTCCTAAGCTGTGATATGGTGCGCGAGCCAATGCCGAGTGCGCAGGTCGGATATAGGGTAACGGTCAGCTGATGGCAGGCGAGCCGGCCACTGTCGCGTCTCCCTCGAGCTCCTATCGGAAACCCGGCGAGCGCGTCAGCCTCTACCTCTGGACGGCGGTTGCGCTGGCGGTCTCGGTCACGGTGGTGGTGCTCGGCTGGCACGCCAAAGGCGGCACCACGGACCCGACCGCGCTCCCGCCGGGTCATCGTCTCAGCCACACGACGGTGGTCATCAACAGCGCCATCCTGGTGTTCCGGGAGGGCCTGGAGACGATCCTCGTGCTGGCGGCGATCACGGCGAGCTTCCTCGGCGGCAACCGCGTCTACCGGCGCCCGGTGGCCGCCGGCGGGGCCGGCGCGATCGCGGCCGGGGTCGGGACGTGGTTCTTCGTGGTGTGGCTGATCGGCCGCTTCCACGGCGGCGAGTTCGATGTCCAGGCCGCGACCGGGCTGCCCTCGCTGATCGTGCTGCTGATCGTCATGAACTGGTTCTTCCACAAGGTCTACTGGACAGGCTGGATATCCCACCACCACCGCCGCCGCCGGGGCCTGCTGTCCGCCGATCCCGACACCAACAGGCGGCGCATGCTGCTGGGGCTCGCGCTGCTCGGCTTCACGTCGGTGTACCGCGAGTGCTTCGAGGTCGTGATCTTCCTCCAGAACCTCCGCGAGCTGTACGGCTCGAGCGTGGTGCTCGAGGGGGTCGTCCTCGGCGTGCTGTTCACCGCGGCGGCCGGGGCGCTCACCTTCGCGCTGCACCAGCGGCTGCCCTACCGGCGGCTGCTGATCATCACGGGGCTGATGCTCCTGTTCGTGCTGATCGTGTCGGTGGGCGAGGAGGTCAACGAGATGCAGCTCGCGGGCTGGATCGGAACGAGCCAGGTCCACGGCCTCTACTTCCCCGGCTGGACGGGCACCTGGTTCAGCCTGTTCAACAACTGGCAGACGATCGTCGGCCAGTTGATCGCGCTGATGGTCGTGGTCGGCTCCTACTTCGGGGCCCAGTACGTGCGCGTGTGGCGACCCCGCAGACGGGGAGTCCGTCCGGCGCTGCGCGCCGAGCGGATCCCGGACAAGCCCGCCGACATCGCGGTCGCCGGACTCACCGACGGTCTTCCTGCCACCTGACCTCGCCGGCGGCGAGCGCAGGGCGAAGCGGGCGAGGGGCTCAGCCACCTGACGGCGCTATCGGCCGTCTAGGCGGCGCGGGCGATCAGGTGGGTGGCGAGCGCGTCGATCACGCGGTCCTGATCGGCCTCGTCGAGGTCGGGGAACAGCGGCAGCATCAGCGTGCTGTCGCTGGCGGCCTCGGTGTGCGGGAGATCCCGGTGGGGCTCGTCCCCATAGGACGCCTCGCGGTGGATCGTCATCACGCCCCGCCGCGTCGCGATGCCGTCGGCCAGCAGCAGACGCATCAGCTCGGTCCGCCCCACCGGAGCGCCGGGGCCGACGCGGACGCAGTAGGACTGCCAGGTCCTCGAGACGAACGGCGGGTCGTACGGGGCTTCGAGGTGGGGAAGTCGCGTGAGCGCTTCGGTGTAGCGCTCTGCCAGCAGCCGGCGACGTTCGAGGATGTGGTCGAGGGCGGCCAGCTGACACAGGCCGAGGGCGGCCTGCACGTCGGTCATGCGAAAGTTCCAGGCCCGTTCCGGGTAGGTCTCGACGACGACGTCGCGGGCGCTGTGGCGGGCCAGGTCGGAGGCGTCCATCCCGTGGCCCCGCAGCCGCCTCATACGAGCCGCGAGGACGGGGTCGTCGACGGCGATCATGCCGCCCTCACCGGTGGTGATCACCTTGCGGGGGTGAAGCGAGAAGCAGGCCAGCGTCCCCAGCGAGCCGATCGGCCGGTGCTTGTAGCTCGCGCCGATGGCACAGGCCGCGTCCTCGACCACGACCACCTCGCGTCGCTCGGCCAGCTCCAGGAAGGCGTCCATGTCGGCCGGCAGGCCGAGCTGGTGGACGGGCATGATCGCCTTCGTGCGGGAGGTGATCGCCCGCTCGGCCGCCCGCGGATCGAGGTTGTAGGTGCGGGGGTCGATGTCGGCGAACACGGGAGTGGCGCCGCAGTGCCACACCGCGTTGGCGGTGGCGATGAACGACAGCGAGGGGACGATCACCTCGTCCCCGGGCCCGACCCCGCTGACATGCAGCGCCAGCGCGAGGGCGGTGGTGCAGCTGGTGGTGGCCACCGCGTCGGCCGACCCGACGCGGGCGGCGAACTGCCGCTCGAACTCGGTCACCTTGGGCCCCTGGGAGAGCCAGCCGGAGGCGATCACCTGCGCGACGGCCTCCTGCTCGCCGCCGGCGAGGTACGGGCGTGTGATCGGGATCTGGCTCACGTCACGCCACCCTCAGGTCCTCGGACCCGGCCGGCGCCGGTAGCTCGCGAATCACCCTCGCCGGGTTGCCCGCGGCCACGACGCCTTCGGGGATCGGGTCGGAGACCACGCTGCCGGCGCCGATCACCGAGCCCCGCCCGATCCGCACGCCCTTGAGGATCAGCACGCGGTCGCCGACGAACACGTCCTCCTCGAGCTCGACCTCGGCCATCTGCGGCCGTCCCCCGCGACGGCGTCCGACGGCCAGCTCGTGGAAGTCGCTGTCGTAGATCGTGACCTCCGAGCCGAGCAGGCCCCCGGCCCCGATGCGGATACCCGGCCCCTCGCTCTTGATGAAGGCGTCGTTGCTGATCTGGACTCCGTCGCCGATCTCGATCGACGTGTTCCACCGCGCGGCCTCCAGGTGGCAGTAGCCGGTGTGGAACAGCCTCGAGGTCGGCCACCCGAACTCCACTTCCGCTCCGATCACGATCGTCCCCGCCCCCAGCAGCAGCACAGGCTGGTGGCGGATCGGCGAGCCGCTCACCCGCCGGCAGTCCGACAGCAGCCGGTACTTCAGCACGCGGGGGCGCTGGGCCAGCCGGGCGAGCCGTTCCCTCGCGCTCAGCACAGCGCCACCTCGTCGCCGTCGCCGACGTGCAGGCGCAGGGCGCGGGGCACCGAGAAGTCTCGGAAGATCTTCGCCCGGCGACCCACCACGCTCGCCACCAGCCGCCCGCCGACGTGCATCACGCTCGCGTCCGCGTGGACGATCGAGCGCTCGAGCTCGGCGCCCTCGATCCGGACCCGCTCCGCGATCGCCGTGTGGGGCCCGATGTAGGAGTCGCTGATGACGGCTTCGGCGCCGATGATCACCGGCCCCACGATCACACTCGATTTCACCGTCGCGGTCGGGTGGATCGACGTCCGTCCCTCGAAGTGGTTGCCGTCGTAGCTGGCCGGGTTGGATTCGCAGTCGAGCTCTTCGAGGGCGGTGCGGTTGAGCTCGAGCAGGTCGCGGACGTCGCCGGCGAAGTGACGCCAGCGGCGGGCGGGGCGGACCTGCGCGCGACCGCCACCGAGGGTCAGCTGCTCGGCCAGGACGGTCAGGTCGGCGACCCCGGCCGGCCCGCCGGCGGACGTCGCCCCGGGCATCGCGCCGGGACCCAGCAGGCAAGCGCCGACCACCCCCGGGTTGATCAACGGGGCGTGCGATTCGCCGTTGGCGCTCGGCGTCGTGGGCACCAGCGCCAGACGCCTGCTCTCGCGACCCACCGATTGCACGAGCACCAGCGCCTCGGGTGCCTCTTCGATCAGCACCTCGACCAGCGGCGCGAGCGGTTCGCCCAGGAGGCCGTCGGCGCGGTGCAGGATCGCGTGGGCGTCGCCGATCCAGCTCGCCAGCTCCGTGCGGTCGGCGCCGGGGCCCTCGGGGGACTCGTAGATGAGGTATTCGAGCGACAGCCCCGCGGGGATTTCCCGCTCCAGGCACGCGCACACGTCGCCCGCCACCGCAGCCGGCGTGAGGACCGCGATCTCGTTCACGCCGCCGGCGGCGAGCGCGCTCATCACGTGGCTGATGATCGGCCGGTTGGCGATCAGCTGCAGGCAGCTCTCGCGCGTGTCGCCCAGCCACGGACCGGTCGGCTCGACCGTGGCGGGAACAGCGATGACGCCCTTTACGAGCACGTCCACGAAACGGAGTAGGCGGTCCGGTACTCGCGCGTCCCCAACGCGAAATGGCCGCAAAGGGGTGGTTTTTGCGAGGGTTTCAGGCGACGGCGGGCTCGACCCAGGGGGCGAACTCCAGCGGCACGCCGTTGTCCTGCATCGAGGCCTGCGCCATCTCCACCGCGGCCACGATGTCGAGTCCCAATCCGACGCTCGAGCGGGGCTCCTGGCCGGTGCGGATCGCGTTGGCGAAGTCCTGCAGCTCGAGTGCGAGCGGCTCCTGGGGTTCGACCCGCGGGATCACGACATCGCCCGTGCGGTATACGAGCTGGTGCTCGCCGAAGCTCGAGGTCGGTCCGTGGTCCATGCCCCGGTCGTAGACCCGCACCGGTTCGTCGGAGGCGGTGTCGTCGTACTGCACCATGCGGTTGCGCCCCACCACGATCATCTGGCGGACCTTGCGCGGCGCCAGCCACGACAGCTGCACGCTGGCCGCGGTCCCACCGGCGAACGTGAGCGTCAAAAAGGCGGTCTCGGGAACGCCCTGGCGGAACACGCACGACCCGGAGGCCGCGACTTCGACGACCGGCTGTCCCAGCCAGTACATGAGGATCGAGAGGTCGTGGGGAGCGAGGTCGCAGACGACCCCGTCGCGCTGGTATTTGCCGAGGTTCATGCGTGAGGAGGTGATGAAGTGGATGTCCCCCACGACCCCGCTGCGGATCAGGTCGCGGACGGTGTTGACGGCGGGGCTGTAGATGAAGGTGTGCCCGGGCATCAGCACCACCTGCGACTCCCGTGCCACGGCGGCGAGCTCGCGGCCGTCCCTGAGGCGGGTCGCCAGCGGCTTCTCCACCAGCACGTGCTTGCCGGCCTGCAGCGCCATCATCGCGAGCGGGTGGTGGGTTTCCGGCGGCGTCGTGATGATCACGGCCTCGATCGCCGGGTCGGCGAGCATGTGATCGAAGTCGCGGTAGGTCTTCGCGTCGGGGTGACGGCGGCCGAGCGAGCGCAGCGGCTCCGGGTCGCGGTCACACAGCCCGTTCAGCGTGAACTCCGGCACCTCCGCGAGGTTGCGTGCCAGGTTCGGGCCCCAGTACCCGCAGCCGACGACCCCGGCCCCGACCGGGGCCGGCCGGGGCGCGAGCGTGCGTACCCGACGCACATCCTTGTGCGTCCACCCGTTCTGCATTACTCAGCCCCGGCCATTCTCGTGTCCCCGCGCCGGCGCCGGGGTGTGATCCCCGATCGCTGCGGCGGGATGGCCCACGCTGACCCTCTCGAGCTTGTCAGGAAATCGTCCATCCTCCCCATCAACGGGCGAGGGCTCCGGCTTTTGCGTGAAGGCGATGACCGCCTCCGCCACCCGCTCCAGCGCCGCGTCGCTCATCCCCGGGAACGCAGGCAGAGACAGGATCCGGCGGGACAGCCGCTCGCACTCCGGCAGGCTGCCCTCGGTTAGTCCGAACGGCGCATACGCGTCCGTGAGGTGGATCGGCTGGGGATAGTGAACGGCCGACGCGATACCGCGCTCGGTGAGGTGCTCGCGCAGCTCATCCCGCTGCTCGGTGCGAACGACGAACAGGTGATACACGTGGTCCGCGCCCTCGAAGGGGAGGCTCGCGGGCTGCACGGCCCGGCGGCCATCCGCGGCTGCGGCGCCGGCCAGGGCCGCGCGCAGGCGACCGCCGAGTCGCCGGCGTTCTTCGTTCCATCCGTCCAGCCGGGTGAGCTTCTTGCGCAGCACGGCCGCCTGGAGAGCGTCGATGCGCGCGGTGCCGCCGATCAGGCGGTGGTGGTAGCGCGGCTTCTCCCCGTGGGCGCGCAGCAGGCGCACGCGCTCGGCGAGCTTCGAGTCGGAGGTGACCACCGCCCCGGCGTCGCCCCACGCGCCCAGGTTCTTGGTCGGGTAGAAGCTGAAGCAGCCGATCTCGCCGAGGCTCCCGACCCGCCTGCCGCGGTAGTGGGCGCCGTGCGCCTGGCAGGCGTCCTCCACCACGTAGACACCCGCTTCGCGGGCGAGGTCGAGGAGCGGATCCATGTCCACGGTCGCCCCGAAGAGGTGAACGGGGATGATGCAGCGCACGGCGGGAGACAGGTTGCGCTCGGCGATCTCGGCGGTGAGCAGGTGCGAGTCGGGGTCGACGTCCACCAGCCGCGGTGTGGCCCCGACGGCGCTTACGGCCTCCGCGGTGGCGATGAACGAGTTCGACGGCACGATCACCTCGTCGCCCGGACCGACCTCCAGGGCCCGCAGTGCGAGCGTCAGTGCCTCGGTGCCCGAGGAGACCCCGACGGCGAAGTCCGTCTGGCAGTAGGAGGCGAAATCGGCCTCGAACCCCTCCACGGGCTCGCCCAGCGTGAACGCGCCACGCTCGGCCACGCCACGGACGAGGGCGAGCAGCTCCTCGAGCAGCGCCGGGTCGGCGAAGTCCAGGCGGGTGAAGGGAACCGGTGTGTTGTCGGGTCCCCGCTCGTCCGGCCCGCCGGTCAGCATGCTGCCTTCAGCGAGCCGGCCGTCGCCGGCGCCCAACCGAGCTGACGCAGCTCCTGCTGGACGGCCCGGCGACCACGGTGGTGAAGGCCGTGGATCGAGCTCTCCGAGCGACCCATCCGCTCGGCGATCTCCGGCGGGGACAGTCCGATGACGTGGCGCATGATCATCACGTCGCGCTGCTCGTCGGGCAGCGACGCGAGCGCCGCGTGGAGGTCACGGGCGCGGTCGCGGGCGGCCTCATCGGCGTGCGTGTCGGCGCTCAGCACCTCGTCCGTGAGCGTGGGCTTGCGCCGGCGCAGGTGGTCGAGGGCGACGTTACGCGCCAACCGCAGCAGCCATCCGGAGAAGGGTACGCCACGGTCGTTGTACTTGGCGATCACCGTGACGAGCTTCAGGAAGACGTGCTGCGTCAGGTCTTCGGCCTCACGATCGTCGCGCACGATGCTGCGCAGGTAACCGTAGACGTTGTCCGAGTAATGCAGATACAGAACACGTACCGCGTCCCTGTCGCCCTCCTTGGCGCGGGCTATCGCGAGACGTACTTCCCTGACCGTCTCGGGCGATTCATCAATTGTCCTGCGGCTGCGAAATCCTGCCTGTTCATCCGTGAATCCGGGATCGCGCACAGTAGCCCTCCGCCCCCTTGCATGTGATTGGTACGCTGCTAGAGGGCGATGATTCCGGCCGTCCGGTGGTTTCGCAATAGCCTGCAATTCGTAACGAACGTTCATCCGCTGAACGCCGGCCATCCCCCACCTGGATGGCGCGCCGGACCCGAGAGCGCTATTTGGAGGGCAGTTCCGCGAGCCCTGACACGGCCCGCGGGTGAAAGTTTTCAGCCCCCTGGCCCGTTTAGCGAAAAGCGAGGCCCGTGGCGGTGGCGCGACTGCCACGGGCCCGCGATCTTGTCGTCGGCGGAAGTTACTTACCCGGCGACGCGTTCGATAACCAATCCCCCCGGCCGACCAGGAAGAGAGCCGTGCCGACCACAAGGAAATCACTCCCCACGCTGTCGTTGACCATCGCCGTCCTGGCGGTGCTGCTGGTCTGTGCCTCGACGGCCGCCGCCCAGGGCCCGGACGTGTCTGTGTCGAACCTCTCCGGCGCCAGCATCTTCAGCGGCGCCCAACCGGCCGTCTCCACCTCGACCGACCCGAACGCCGTGGAGCTGGGGCTGCGCTTTGAATCCTCGGTGCCCGTGGCGATCGAAGGGATTCGGTTCTTCAAGGGCCAGGGGGACCTCGGCACCCACATCGGGCATCTCTGGACGAGCTCCGGCGCGCTGCTTGCGAGCGCGACGTTCACCGAAGAAACCGCCTACGGATGGCAGGCGGTGAAGTTCGCGAAACCGGTCGTGATCGAACCCCACACGGTGTACGTCGCCTCCTACTACGCGCCCACCGGGGGTTACGCGTTCACCCACTACTTCTTCGAAGACGCGCCATACGTGAGCGGCCCCATCACGGCCCTGCAGGGAGTGAACGGCGTCTACAAATACGGCGGGACGAGCGAATTCCCGACCGAAACGTATGACTCGAGCAACTACTACGCGGACATCATCTACTCGACAGTGGTGACAGCCGGCCAGCAGGCGACGTTCTCGGTCGACACCGCCAACGCGGGTACCGCGACCACCGGTACGACGACCCTGAAGGACCAGCTGCCGGCGGGCCTCTCCTGGACCCAGGACGACCCCAGCGCCTGCTCGATCCAGGCGGGGACGCTGACCTGCAACTTCGGCACCCTGGAAGCCGGCGCAGGACAGGTGGTCCACCTATCGGCGACCACCTCGACCGCGAATTGCAACCAGGTGACCCGCACGGGAGTGCTCACGAGCACAGCCACGGCCACCGATTCCAGCACCGAAGACACCGACACGCTGGACAAGTCGCAGGGTGCCAGCGTGGTCGTCAACTGCCCGGTGCCGACGTGCCCGGTTCCGACCACCAGTTACCCGAGTGTCGAACTCACCTCGCCGTACGCGCTGTTCGCGCTCGACGGCGTCAAGGGCAAGCAGCAGGGAACTCTGGCCGGGACCACCGTCAACGGCAGCGTGGCCGTCGCGTCCGGTGCCTCGTTGCTGAGTGCCTCGCTGTCGACCGTGACCGGGAACCTGTTCCTCGAAAACGGAGGATCAGTCAGCGGTCCCCTGACGATCGACGGGACCACCCACACGGGGACGAACCTCGGCGTCGCGAGGCTGGTCGCCGTCGCGGTGAACGCGCTCGCCGGGACGCTGAAGGCGAACTTCAGCTACCCGAGCATCACTTCCAGTACCACCGTCACCGGGGTATCGGGACTCAACGTCGTGAGCGTCAAGGGCAACATCAGCCTCTCCAACGCCGCGCTGACCCTGAACGGTCCGGCCAATGCCTACTTCGTAATCGACGTGGGGGGGTCCATCACACTCTCGGGGAACGGGGCGATCAAGGTCGCCGGCTCGGCGATGAGCTCGCGGGTGCTGGTGAACATGACCAGCGGCGCGGCCATCAACACCGGCCCGGAAGACATCGTGGAAGGCACCCTGCTGGCCCCGGCGAGTGGGGGATCGCTCGCCGGAGGCTTCGGGGACCTGCTGCTCGGGGCCAACTTCACCTTTGCGCCGGGTGCGCAGGTGGGGCTCCAGTCCTGTCAGAGCTGACAGGAGGCCCGCCGGAGCCTGACCCCTCACAGGCTCCGGTCCGCAGCGCACCACGAGAAGGCCCGGGGTCCTGATCCACCGGGGGAGTCGGGGGCCGGTCCTCGGATCGGCCCCCGATCTACCTCTCCCGCCGCGAGCCGGGTCGCGGCGGCCGATCGACCCCTGGCACCGCGAGCCGTGTCGCGACGGCCGTTGGCGATCAGCAACGGTCGCTCGCGCTGGTGCAGGGAGAGGAACCCGGCCGCCGCTTCGGCGTGTTCGGGCCGCTCGGTCGTGTTGTCGGTGCGCTCGGACATCGTGGCTCCTTTCGGGCGACTGGTGAGGGCATAACGGGACCGCCGGCGGGAACGTGAGGCGGGGGTCGGGGGAACCGTCCGTCGGCGCCCATACGTTGTGCGCGTCCGGCGGAAAGGAGCCCCACCATGTACCTGATCTCGCGGCTCGACGAGCTGTGTCGCGGCAACAACGTCCTCGAGCACCCGTTCTACATTCGCTGGAGCACCGGCGAGCTGACCCGCGATGAGCTGTGCTGCTACGCCGGGGAGTACGGCCACGCTGTGCACGCGCTCGCGCTCCTCTCCCGGGCCGCAGCCAGCGAGGCGCCGCCGGCCCGCCGCGCCGATCTCGACGCCCATGCCGACGAGGAGGACTCCCACATCGGACTGTGGGAGCGCTTCGCCGGCTCGGTGGGGTGCACCGGTGCGAGCGCTCCCCTGCCGCTGAGCGCCCGCTGCGCGAGCTCGTGGACCGCGGGCCACACGCTGCTCGAGCACCTGTCGATGCTGTACGTGATCGAGGGCAGCCAGCCCGAGATCAGCAGGACCAAGCTACAGGGGCTCATCGAGCACTACGGCTACCGTCCGGACTCCCCCGCCACCGAGTACTTCCGGGTGCACGCGGAGCGCGACGTCGAGCACGCCCGCGAGGCCCGCGAGCTGATCGAGCAGCTGTGGGCCGACACGCCGAGCGCCGGAGCGGCCGAGGAAGAGCGCATGCTCGACCGCGCCGAGGCGGCGCTGCGCGGAAACTGGCTGCTGCTCGACGGCGTCGAGCGAGCGCGGCCGATGGTCGTCTCCATCTAGCCGGCGGGACGCTCGGCCGCCGTCCCGGGAGCTCCCTGGGTGTCGCCGCTCGCGGTCGAGTCCTTCACACGCCGGGCGGAGGCGGTGCTCCGCGCACCGGGCCACTTCGAGTGGTCCACGGTCACGCTGCTCGCGCTGGTCGTGTACGTCTACTCGGTCGAGGTCCAGCGCCGCGACTGGAGCGCGGTCCTCGCCGGGTTGGCGTTCTGGCTGATGGACTGGTTCAACGAGATCGTCAACGCGCTCGTCCTCCATGTGAGCGGTAACGCGGCGCTGTGGACGGTCACGGGTGCGAGCAGCTTCGTGATCCTGATCGGCCTCACGATCGAGATCTCACTGTTCTTCGCGGTCAACGGGATCGTGTACGTGAAGCTGCTCCCCGCCGACCCACGCGTGCGCTTCGCGGGCATCCCCAACCGCTGGGCGGTGGCGATCGTGCTGTCGCTCGTATCCGTCGGCGTCGAGCTGCTGCTGCACGAGCTGGGCGTGTTCCACTGGCATTACTGGTGGTGGAACGCAGCCACCTTCCCGGTGATCGTGGTGTTCGGGTACCTCACCTTCTACATCGTCACGTTCGTCGTCTACGACGCGCCCACCCGGGCCCGACAGCTGGCGATCGTCGGCTCGCTGGCCGCGCTGGACCTGGCGATGGGCCTGACCTTCGGGTTGATCCTGGGCTGGATCTGAGCGCCTACAGCGAGGCGTTCCGATTCCACTCGACCCACGCCACACCGGAGCGGCCGTCGGCCGTGCGAACGCTGCACATGGCGCGGGGAAACTGCGACAGGCGACCGTCGGGAGCCCGCAACAAGAGCGGCCCGAAGGCCAGCGGACGCACCTCCAGCTCGAGCTCGCCGAAGGTGATCGCTGCCCGCTCGATCAGCCCGTCGGGCGTCGGCTGCTCGCTCGCGCGGACGGAGTCGAGCTCGTACACGCCACCCTCCGGGGGCTGGGTGTAGCCGATGCTGACCGGGGGCGCTCCGGGAAGGCGGAACTCGACGCCGTGCAGACGGGTGCCGTCCCGCAGGTGGGCGGCCGACCACATCCACTCGGCCGACCACCAGTCCCGCACCCCCCAAGAGTGGTCGCGCTGGCCAACCCCGGTGAACTCGACCGTGTCCTCGCCGCAACGGACGGTTCCGCTCACGCGGCAGGGGATCTCGTAGCGTGTCGTCGCGCGGTAGGCGTAAGGCTCGCCGCTCGTGTCCCACCGCAGCGCCAGCGCAAGCCCGGTGGGCGTTCCCCGCTCGCCGCGCAGGATCGCCGCCGGGTCCTCGAAGGCCTCGGCGGTGCCCTGGACGCGCACCTCGAAGCTCTCCAGGGGCTCGATGCAGATGTGCTCCGCCCGCAGCTCGTCGGAGCCGAGCGCGAGCTGCCCTCCCTCCGGAAGCGGTGCGGCGAAGTCGATCAGCGCCACCGTCTGCCGGTCGGGCCCGCAGACGAAGGTGGTCATCCACGAGACCCCGAGGTTCGGATACAGCCCGAGCCGCGTGTACACGCCGAGGCGCTCGTCGGCGGATACGCCGTCGAAGTACCAGCTCTCGTTCCACAGCTCCTCGGCCCCGGCGGGGTGCGGGGCCTCGTCCTCGGCCCGCGGGCGCAGTGCCGCCGGGCGTCCGCTCCCGGCCTCGGGAAGCAGCTCGATCGAGTCGAGGTCGAGGACCTGCTGGGCGTGGCGGGCGAGGGTGACCAGGAACATCTCGTCGCCCCGCTCGGTCCGCTGCACGAGCATCGCCGGGGCGACCGTCATCAGGACCCCGAGGAAGGCCTGCCGGCGGTAGCCCTGCCAGCACTCCTCCCAGCCGAATCCCCGCACCCCGTGTTCCTGGAGCGCCTCGTGGTAGCCCCGCACCAGCTCCTGCTCGTGGGACCGCCGGTCCTCGAGCGTGAGCGACCCGCCGAGGAAGTAGGACGCGTCGGTCATCACCTGCCCCCAACCGACGGTCTGCCAGTCGACCGCCACGAACGGCCTCGACGCCCCGGTCCTGCCGAACAGCATGTTGTCGAGCCGGTAGTCGCCGTGTACGAGCCCGAGCGGAGGGCGCAGTTCCTGGCTCCAGCCGTCAAGGCTCGCCACGAACCGCCGGCACACCTCCAGGTGCTGATCCTCGACACGCTCGCCGTGGCGCTCGACGAAGCCGTCGAGCAGCTGGGTCACGAGCGCCTGCGTGAGCACCGTACCCTGGTTCAGCCACGGCGTGGCGCCCAGCTGTGGGTCGGCGAACACGGGTGCGTGCAGCTCCGCGAGCGAAATCATCGCCAGCCGCGCCTGCTCGATCGAGCAGCCCGCAATCTGGTCGCCCTGCACGGCCGGCGCGAGGTCCTCGATCACGACCGTGAAGGAGCCGTCGGCGGCGACGGCGGCGAAGTGGCACTCCGCCAGCGGACCCCGGATGCGAGGCGCCAGCTCGCGGTAGAAGCGCACCTCCCGCTCGTAGATGCCGAGCCCCACGCCGGTCGCGCGGCTGCCCTCGTCGGCCGATGGCGTCTTCAGCACCACGCTCGCCGGGCCCGTCGCCTCACCCGCGTAGGCGACGGTCACGCGCGTGGTCTCGCTCATCTGACCGGTGCCGATCTTCGTCAGCGTGAGCGACTCGATCGGCCCGCTGCCGAGCGCCGCCGCGAGCCACTCGGGAGTCAGGTGCTCGGGCGTTGCCAGTACCTCGAGCTCGGCGGTCACCCCGTCATCACACCAGAGAATCGCCAAACGTGATAGGAGCAGGTGGGTGACACGCGTGGAGCTACCGAGCGATCTCGCTGCCGATAGTGAGCGGCTGGCGGTCCTCGCGCGCAGCCAGGCGGCGGACAACGAGCGGGCACGTGCCCTGTCGGGCGAGCTCGTCCGAGGCCTTCGTGACGCCGGCCTGATGCGGGCGGGCGCGCCAGCGGAGCTCGGTGCCCTGCAGGCTCCGCCGGCGGTGACGCTCGCCTGCGCGGAGCGGCTCGCCCGCGGCGACGCCTCGGCCGGGTGGTGCGTGTCGATCGCCTGCACCTCCAGCCTGCTGGCCGGCTGGATGCCCGCCGAGGGGGCCGCCGAGGTGCTCGGCGGCGGCGAGGACGTGGCCGCGGGAGTGTGGGCCCCCCGGGGCCGGGCGACTCCCGTCGACGGCGGCCTGCGGGTGAGCGGGCGGTGGGCGTTCTGCAGCGGGATCTCCCACGCCAACTGGCTGTTCGCGGGGTGTGTCCTCGAGAACGGTCGAGACGCCGCCCCCGAGCTGCGCGTGGTGGCGATGCCGACCGACGAGCTGGAGGTCCTCGACACCTGGCACACCGCCGGGCTGCGGGCCACCGCCAGCAACGACGCCGTCGCCGAGGAGCTGTTCGTCCCGGCCGAGAGGGTGCTGTCGATCCTCGGGACCGAGCCCCGCCTGGACGAACGCCTGTACCGCTTCCCCGCGTTCGGCTACTTCGCCCTCTCGATCGCGGCCGCCGCGCTCGGCAACGCACGGGGTGCGATCGACGAGCTGATGGAGCTGGCGCTCGAGAAGGTCGGCCTGGGACAGACACGAACGCTGGCCGAACGCCCCGCCACGCAGGCCGCCGTGGCCGCGTCCGAGGCCTCCCTGCAAGCCGCCAGGGCGCTCTACTACGAGGCCATCGACGAGGCCTGGGAGGCGGCCGCCGAGGGCACGGTGGGGACGCAGCTGCGCCTCGGTCTGCGGCTCGCCGCCACCCACGCCGTGCAGACGTCGGCCCAGGTTGCCCGCTCGATGTACGACCTCGGCGGCGGCACGGCCATCTACGAGCACTCACCCCTCCAGCGCCGCTTCCGCGACGCCAACACGGCGACGGCCCACTTCCAGGTCAGCCCACCGACGTGGGAGCTGATGGGACGCGTGCTACTGGGGCTGCCGGCTCGCACGGAGCAGCTCTGAGCGACCCCGGCGCCTGAGTCCCGGCACGCCGCACGCCGCCGCGCGCGAGCCTAGCTGGTGGTGACGTGGGGGTTGGGAGTCGCCGGCTGCGGTGCCGGGCGACCCTTCTCGGCGGCCGTCGTCCTTTCCAGCAGCAGCGAGTACAGGTGCGCCTCGACCTGCGGCGGCGGCGGGATCGGAAGTCCCGTGACGAACAGCGTGACCTCGTTGGCATTCGAGACGAACCCGAAGATGTCGAAGTAGATCGCGAGCGTGATCCCGTGGGCGGTGACGGGCACGGAGATGCGCCACGCGAAGCTGCCGTCCGCGCCGGGCGACGGAGGTATCCGCTGGACGAGCGAGATCGAGCCGAAGGTCGACCCCGGATGCGACTTGGAGTGCACAAGCTCGCCGATGTACCGCGACACGCATTCCCGCGTGCGCCTACTGCGGGCGAGCGCGAGTTCCTTCGCCGCCGCCGCCCGGCTCGAGGCGACCGTCACTTCCGACTGCACGCTCTCGTTGATGAGCCCCGCTTCGCGCTGGAACTCCGGCGAGCTGGCTTCGGCGAGCGGTGCCTGCGTGGCCGGGTGAACGCACGCCTCGAGCTTCGCTTTGAGCTGCTTTTCGGAGGGCGATTCGCGTTCCTTCTTCCTGCTGGAGGCGACGAAGCCGGGTACGTCGGCGGCCGTCAGGTTGACCTCGCGGGCAAGCGACAGCGCGCCGGCGCGGGCGGAGGTCGAGTCGCCCGACCCGTGCCGGGCGGTGGAGGCCGACGGGTTGGACTTCCCGCAGCCGCCGAGCAGGGCCGCCACCGCCAGGAGCGCGAGTGGCGCTGTGAGCCGGGTCATCCGGACCTCATTGTCGCAGGGAAGGAATCGGCCATCGCGGGGTCTGGGGCAGTACGACCACGTCCGATTCCCGATGGGGCGAGAGTGAAACGAATCAGTCTTCTGGCATACGGCCCCTACGGACCTTCGGCGCCGAGTGGTTCGTCCTCGGCCCCTCCGGCGGCAAGGTGGTCAACGACGAACAACTAGGCGCCACCCCTCTCGCCGACACTCCCCCCAGGCGAGGCGTGCCCGTGCGGCGCCGCAGCTGAAACGGCCGACCAGGTCTCGCTGCGGCGGCCGCACGGGCGCAACGTCTTCTCCGTCCGGCGCCTCGTCCACCTCATGGGTCCTGGGCGGCCTGCTCGGGCGGACGCCCGGTCCCGGCGGCGACTACGCTGGGGCCCGCGATGAGTGGCTTCTTCGTCACCGGTGGCTCCGGTTTCATCGGCCGCCATCTGCTCCGGCGGCTGCACCGGGAAGGTCACACGGTGCGGGCGCTGGCCCGCTCCGACGGCGCCGCCGAGGTGGTCGGCGAGCACGGCGCCGAGCCGGTCCGGGGCGCGCTCGATGACGAGGCCGCGATGCGCGCCGGAGCCGAGGGGTGCGAGTACGCCATCCATGCCGCCGCCACTCTCGGGGACTGGGGCAAGCCCGAGGAGTTCGTGCGCGGCAACGTCGTCGGTACCGAGAACGCGCTGCGCGCCTGCGCCGGGGCGGGTGTGCGCCGCTTCGTGCACGTCGGCACGGAGGCCGCGCTGCTGGCGGGGCACCCGCTCGTGAACGTCGACGAGACCGCGCCGCTGCGCCCAGACTCGCCGGCGCCCTACAGCGCCACCAAGGCCCGCGCCGAGATGGCCGTGCGGGCCGCCAACCGGGAGGGCTTCGAGACGGTGGTCGTACGGCCCCGGTTCGTGTGGGGTGCCGGGGACACGACATTGCTGCCCTCGATCGTCGAGCTGGTGCGCAGCGGCCGCTTCGCCTGGATCGGGGGCGGACGCCATCTGACCGCGATCACGCACGTCGAGAACACGGTCGAGGGGCTGCTGCTCGGCGCCGGCCGCGGGCTCCCGGGCCAGGTCTACTTCGTCACCGACGGCGATCCGGTCGTGTTCCGCGAGTTCGTCACCGAGCTGCTGGACACGCAGGGAGTGGCGGCGCCCACCCGCACCCTCCCCGCCCCCGTGGCGGCGGCGGTGGCGACGGTGGGGGAGGAGGCCTGGCGTCACCTGCCGCTGCCGGGCCGCCCGCCGCTCACCCGCTTCGCCTACTGGGTCTCCTCGCAGGAGTGCACGATCAGGATCGACAAGGCCCGCGCGGAGCTCGGCTACGCACCGATCAAGAGCAGGGCCGACGGGCTCGGCGAGCTGCGGGCGGCGAGCGCCGCGTGATGGTCCGCTCCGCGCGCGACGAGCGCGCGTACGCGCTCGCCTAGACCGACTCCACGGCCACCGCTGCGGGGCTATGGCCTCGCTTCGAGGATCAGGTTGAAGGGCGTTTCGGTGGCGCGGCGCACGTGCCAGAAGCCGCCCTCGTTCAGCACCTCCGTGAGGCGCGCCTGGCCCGCCTGGGCCCCGAGCGCGAGACCGACCTCCTGGTCCAGCGAGGCCGGCGTGCAGATCACCGTCGAGGCGCCGTAGAAGATGCGTCCGATCGGGTTGAGGTTCTCCTCCACGTTGTCGCCGGCGAACGGCTCGACGATCATCCAGGTGCCGTCGTCGGCGAGGGTCTCGCGCACGTGCCGGGCTGCCCCCGCGGGATCGCCCATGTCGTGCAGGCAGTCGAACGCGCACACGAGGTCGTAGTCCTTGCCGGGGAAGTCCTTGGCGGAGGCGACGGCGAAGCTGACGCGGCCGCCGAGCCCGTCGTCGACGGCCGCCTCCCGGGCCCGCTCGATCGAGGCGTCGTGGTAGTCGAAGCCGATGAACTCGGAGTTCGGGAAGGCCTCGGCCATGATGATCGTGGAGGCGCCGTGACCGCAGCCGACGTCGGCGACCCTGGCGCCCTGCTCGAGCTTCTCCTGGACGCCCTCGAGGGCAGGGATCCACTCGCTCACCAGGTGCCCGCGGTAGCCGGGCCGGAAGAACCGCTCGGTGCCCCGGAAGAGACGGCGGTCGTGCTCGTGCCAGCCCATCCCCTCGCCGCTGCGGAACGCGTCCAGGAGCTGCTGTTCGTCCGCGTACAGCGACGCGATCAGGTCATACACGCCGAGGATGTAGAAGGGGCTGTCCTCGTCGGCGAGCGCGAGCGCATGCTCGTCCGGGAGCGTGTAGCGGTCGGTGGCGGCGTCGTAGTCCACGTAGCCCCCCGCGGCCTGGTTGCCCAGCCACTCGCGGACGTAGCGCTCGGCGGCGCCGGAGCGCTCGGCCACCTCGGCCGCCGTCAGGGGACCGGCGTGGGCCATCGCCCTGTAGAGACCCAGCTTCTCTCCGATCACCATCAGCGGCGCGCTGATGGTGGCCCCCATGTCGCTCACCGCCTGGCCCATGAAGGCTTCTAGCTTGCCCTGGTCGATCCCGGTCGTGCTCACCGCACCCTCCTTCTGCCTGGATGTGGCCCCCGGGGCGGGGCCCACGGTCGATCAAGCAAACCACTCCCGCCCGGAACGTGATGTGAGGTGAGTCACAATCAGCCCCAACGGATCATGGTGCTGAAGCAGTACTACCTCGGCTGTCTGGCGCACGCGAGCTACCTGGTCGCCGATCCCGCCGCGGGCGAGGCTGCGGTGGTCGACCCCCAGCGCGACGTCCAGCGATACGTCGAGGACGCCCACGATCTCGGGTGCCGCATCGGCCACGTGTTCCTCACCCACTTCCACGCCGACTTCGTCGCCGGGCACCTCGAGCTACGCGACCGCGAGCGATCGCGAATCCACCTTGGCGCCCGCGCCGCCGCCGAGTTCGAGTTCACCCCGATGGCGGACGGTGACACCGTGCGGCTCGGGGGCGTCCGCCTGGAGGTGCTCGAGACGCCGGGTCATTCGCCCGAGTCGATCTCGATCCTCGTGTTCGACCCCGCCGCCGAGGTCGAGCCCTACGCGGTGTTGACCGGCGACACGCTGTTCATCGGCGACGTCGGTCGCCCGGACCTGCGCGCCGCGCTCGGCTGGAGCGCCCGGGAGCTCGCCGGCATGCTGTACGACTCGCTGCACGACAAGCTGATGCCGCTGCCCGCGCGGACGCTCGTCTACCCGACCCACTGCGCGGGCTCCCTGTGCGGCAAGTCCCTCTCCACCGAGAAAGTCTCCACGATCGGGGAGCAGCGCCGCTACAACTACGCGCTCCAGCCGATGAGCAGCGAGCGGTTCGTCGAGGTCGTGACCGCCGACCAGCCGGACACGCCGCCCTACTTCACCTACGACGCCGTCCTCAACACGCGTGAGCGACCGACGCTCGAGCAGACCCTCGACCGCGAGCTGCACGAGCTCTCGCTGGGGCCGGTGCTCGAGCTCCTCGGCTCCGGCGCGCAGCTCCTCGACGCCCGCGACCCGGCCGACTTCGCCGGGGCGCACCTGAGGGGCAGCGTCAACGTCGGGCTCGGGGGCTCGTTCGCGAGCTGGGCCGGGACCGTCCTCGGCCACGACGCGCCAATCGTGCTGGTCGCCGACGCCGGCCGCGAGGCCGAGGCGGCGACCCGGCTTGGACGGATCGGCTTCGACAACGTCGCCGGCTACCTCGCCGGGGGGATCGAGTCGCTCGCCGGCGCGCCGGAGCTGGTGGAGCGCCTGCCGCGGATCACCGCGCAAGCCCTCTCCGAGCAGCTCGCCGGACCCGCGCCGCCGCAGGTGCTCGACGTCCGCTCGAGGAGCGAGTGGGACGAGCGTCACCTCGAGCGGGCGCTGAACCTCCCCCTCTCGCGGCTCACCGGCCGGCTCGACGAGCTGCCCCGGGACCATCCACTGGTGGTCCACTGCGCGAGCGACTACCGCGCGTCGATCGCCGCGAGCCTGATCGCCCGCGAGGGCGGACGCGAGGTAGCGGTACTCGTCGGCGGCATGTCGGCGTGCGAGTACGCCCGCCTGGCGAGCGTCGCCGCCTGAGGGGGGTCACCCGAACAGCAGCGCCGGTGCCCGCTCGAGTGCTTCGCGGGCGGCGGCCCTGCCGGCCTCTCGGGCGGCGTCGAGCTGCGTGAACTCCAGCAGCCCGACGCCCTCGGCGCGGGGTTTGATGATCAGGTCCGCGTGCCGGCGGGCTTGGTCGGAGGTGTTGGCGCTGCCCAGCAGCAGCACCCGCGTGAGCGTCTCCCCGAGGCTCGGCGGTCGCGCCGACCGGCGAGGTGGCCGCGACGCTCCGTTGGACTCCGGCCCGCCCGCGCCGCCCCCGGCCGACTGCTCGAAACCCGCCTTCACGTCGACGGCGATGATCGGCCCCTCGCCCATGTCGGCCATCGACTCAACCGGGAGGTTGTTGACGAGCGAGCCGTCGATGAAGAGATCCCGTCCGCGCGCCTGCGGCGGCGCGATGATCGGCAGGCACATGCTGAAGCCGACCGTCTCCCACAGGGGGCCGTGACGGGCGAGCATGAAGGTGCCGCGGCGCAGCTCGGTGTACCCGCACATGAAGCTCCGCGGCAGCTCCTCGATCGCCCACTCGCCGAAGGTCCGCTGCATCATCGCTTTGGCCCGCTCGCCGCGGATCAGCGAGTAGCGGGGGATCGTGTAGTCGCCGAGCGGGCGGCGCTGGACGAACTCCTCGAAGCAGCGGGCGTCGATCTCGTCGATGTCGAGCCCCATCGCGAACAGGGCACCGATGAAGGCTCCCATGCTGACGCCGAGGACGCGGTCGACCGTGACTCCCGCGCCCAGCAGTTCCTCCAGCACGCCGATGTGCGAGAACGCCCGTGCGCCACCACCGGACAGCACCACCCCGACGGACCTTCCGCTCACCCGCCGGGCGATGCGGGCGACGTCCTCGCTGCGCTCGCTCGCTCGCACTACGTGGCACTCGCTCGCCTCGAGCAGCGGCGCCCACGACTCGGCCGCGAGCTCGCCGGGGGCAACGTCGTAGAGGACGAGGTCGCATCCCTTCAGCTCGTTGCGCGAGAGCAGCGGCTCGGGAATCGGGCCGCCGGCGGTGAAGGCGAGGATGCGGTCCGCCTGCTGCGTGCAGAACTCGGCCCAGGCGCCGCCGGCCGCCAGCGAGCCGGCGTCGAGGACGACCAGCTCGTGCGCCGCCTCGGCGTTGTCGAGCAGCGGTCCGAAGATGCGCGCCGGCTCCTCACCGGCGACCGTGCGCTCGAGCTCTCCGGCGCCGAGCAGCTCGGTGTCCAGCAGCTCGTCGAGGGCCTCGGCGAGCTCCCGGGAGAGCTCGTCGATCGGCACGCGCTCGTCGAGTGACAGCAGCGCCACCGTCGCAGGGCGGGGGCGGGCGGAGGACGCCTCCGCCTGGCTGCTGCGTAGCTGCTCGCCGAGGATCCTGTTCAGCGACAGCGACAGCGCCGGTGAGCTCCTCAGCAGTTCCTCGAAGTGCTCCCGGTCGATCACCAGCAGATCGCTGGTACGGGCGGCCCGCACCGAGGCCGACCTCGGAGAGCTGGTCAGCAGCGCCAGTTCTCCGAGCGCGTCGCCGCGTCCGAGCTCGCGGACGACGATGTCCGAGGAGCCCTTCACCACCTCCAGACGGCCGGCCCGCACCAGGTACATGGCGTCGCCGGGGTCGCCTTCGTGGAACAGCCACTCGCCGGCCGCCAGGCGCAGTGGCCGCGCCCGCTCGGCCAGCTGCTCGCGCAGGGCCGGCTCGAGGTCCGCGAACAGGGGGGAATGGGCGAGGAACTCCGATGGCAGCTCCGGCGCCAGCGGCCCCCTCGGCAGCCCGTCGACCTTGATCGCACGCCGAGCCCGCGGGCGCGGGGGTGGGGGCGCAGCGGCGGCCGGCCTGCGCAGCACCAGACGCGCGGCGTCCCCGAGCGACGGTGCCTCGGTGATGACCCGGCCCGTGAGCAGGCAGCCGAGGCCGGCGACGAACATGCACCCGGCGGCGAAGCGCCAGGCGTCGTCGAAGGCGTGTAGTGCCTGCAGCGGCGAGGGCGTCCCGATGATCGCGACGATCACGGCCACCCCCAGCGCGGCGCCCACCTGGCGGGAGACCGAGTTCAGCCCGGTGGCGGTGGCGAAGCTCTCGCCCGGGGCGGAGGCCACGGCCACGCCGCTGAGGTTCGGGAACAGGGTGCCGGCGCCGATACCCAGCAGCACGATCCCCGGGAGCCACTCGCCCAGGAAGTCGGGTTTCGCGCCCACGCGCTCGACGAGCCACAGTACGGCCCCTCCCCAGATCAGCCCGCCAGCGACGAGCACGGGCCGGGGACCGATGCGATGGGCGAGGCGGCTGGTCGGGCCGGCCACCGCGGCTGCCACGAACGGGCCCGGCGTCAGCGCGAAGCCGGCCTGCAGGACGCTGTAGCGCCACACGCCGGTCAGGAACAGGACGTTCGCGAGCGTGTAGCCATAGAAACCGGCGGCGGCCACGATCGTCATCGCGTTGGCGGTCGTGAAGGTGCGGTTGCCCAGCAGCTTGAGGTCGATGATCGGGGACCGGTGCCAGCTGCAGCGCCAGACGAAGACCGCGCCGAGCACGACCGCGGCGGCGAAGGCCACGATCACGCGGGGACTGCCCCAGCCCCACTCGGACCCCTTCACCACGCCCAGCACCAGCGAGCCGATCGCCAGTGCGAACAGCAGCGCCCCGAACAGGTCGGGCATCCGCCGCCGGCCCGGCGCCCGGCTCTCCACCAGCTGGCGGCGGGCGAGCACGACGGCCGCGATCCCGATCGGCAGGTTAACCAGGAACACCAGCCGCCAGTTGGCAAGCGACACGAGGATCCCGCCGAGCGAGGGGCCGAGCCCGGCGGCGGCAGCCGCCACCGCCGACAGCAACGCCACGCCGTGGGCGCGCCGCTCCGGCGGAAACGCCTGCAGCACCAACGCCAGCGAGGCCGGCACCAGGAAGGCCGCCCCCAGCGCCTGCACGATCCTGAAGGCCACCAGCGTGCCCGCCGACGGCGCCGCCGCGCACAGCACGGAAGCGGCTGTGAACACCTCCAGGCCGAAGACGAACATGCGCCGGCGCCCGAGCAGGTCGGCGATCCGGCCGGCCGCCACCAAGAAGGCGGCGAAGACGATGTTGTAGGCGTTCAACACCCACGACAGTGAGCCGATCGAGGTCCCGCTGAACGACTTCGCGATGCTCGGGAACGCGATGTTGACGATCGTCGCGTCGACGAACGCGACCGCCGCGCCGAGCGAGGCGATCGCCAGCACGCGCCGGGGCGTCGGCGCCAGACGGCGCGCCGATGCCCCCGGCCTCAGCGGCCCGACGCGCTCCGCTGCGACCGTCGAGCCGGCCATCGTGCCCCTACGTCACCACCCTCGCGGGCAGCTCGGGATCGGCGGCGAGCGCTTCGCGTGCGGCCTGGCGCCCGATCTCCCGCACGCGGTCGATCGCCCCCCATTCCGTCAGCCCGATGCCGTCCACGTGCGGCGTGATCACCAGGTCGGCGTGCAGTCTCGCCGCGGCCACCGTGTCGACGCTGCCGACCGTGAGCGTGCGCACGATCGTCTCCGCGAGGCCCGGCACTTCGGCCTCGCTGCCCGTCAGCAGCCTTCGCAGCGGGCGGGCCAGGCGTTCGAGCCCGGGCCGGCGGCTGCGTTGGAAACGGCCCATGCCGCCGGTGACGTCGACCGCGATCACTGGCCCCTCGCCGGTCCGGGCCATCGTCTCGACGGGAAGGTTGTCGAGCACGCCGCCGTCCACCAGCAGGCGGCCGTCGGGCCTCGCGACCGGCGGGAACACACCCGGTATCGCGAAGCTCGGGTAGACAGCGTCGACGACTGGCCCGGTGCGGTGGATGACGGGCTCCCGCTCCGTCAGGTCGCAGCTCACGCAGAAGAACCGCAGCGGCAGCTCCTCGATCCGGCGTGTGCCGAACACGTCATCGAGCAGCCGCCGCGCCCGCGTGCCCCGCAGCAGCGAGTAGGCCGGCACGGTGAAGTCGTGGGAGGGGTTCGTCGCGCGAAAGCTGCGCTCGAAGGCCTCGTATACCTCCTGCGGGGTGAGCCCCATGGCGACGGTCGCCCCCACCAGTGAGCCGAGGCTGACGCCGGCGACGCGGTCGAACCGCAGACCGGCGGCGGTGAGCTCCTCGAGCGCGCCGAGGTGTGCGAGCGCTCGCGCCCCGCCGCCCGAGAGCACCAGTCCCAGCGACCGACCCGCTAGCCGTCGTGCGGTGGCCTCGATCGCGGAGCGGTGGATCGAGCCGGTGGCGATCACCTGAACCTCGCGGGGCCGCAGGGCGGCGAGCGTCTCGTCGTCCACCCCGCTGCCGAGCACGATCAGCTCGCAACCCTGCAGCGCCGCCGCGTGCTCGAGCCAGCGACGCTCGGGCCTGCCGCTCGTCAGTGCCACCACGAGGTCGCTGTCGTGCAGGCAGGTGCGCGACCAGGAGTCCTCGGGGTCGTCTCCGGCGCACAGGATCACGCGGTCGACCTCGCGCTCCGCCCGGTCGATGGCCGCCAGCTCGCCGCCGTTCAGCTGGGCGACCGATCCGTGGGCGCTCAGCGCCTCGGCGAGCTCGGCCGTGACGTCCGCCACCGGTGCCGCCGGGTCGATTCCCACGACCGCGATCGTGTGCGGCGTCGGCGCGTAGGCGACGGGCGTGTGGCTGGAGGCGAGTTGCGCGCCCATCGCCCGAGTCAGGCCGAGCGCGAAGCTCGGCGCCTGCTGGATCAGGGCCTCGAAGGCCGCCCGCGGCAGCTCGAGCAGTTCCGTGTCACGCCGCGCTCGCGCGGAGGCCGACCGTGTCCCTGCTCGCAGCAGCGCCAGCTCGCCCAGCACCGAACCCCGCCGCAGGATCCGGATCAGCGTCTCCGGAGGGCGCTCGTCGACCACTTCCACCCGCCCGCTGGCGACGATGAAGACGCTGTCGGCGACTTCCCCCTCGCGGAGGATCCAGCGGCCGGCCCTCACCGTCACCCGCGAGAGCTGCCCCGCCACGTCCTCGAGCAGCGCGTCGGGCAGCCCGGCCAGCACCGGCACGTTGCGCAGCAGGTAGGCCGGGTTGATCGCGTCCGTGACGCTCACGCGATGCCCCCGCGCGCGCAGGCCGTGCCGGCTGGCCCGGTGGGCCGGCCATGTTGAAACTGGACCGACTGAACCACTCTGCGCCCCTTAGATCTCCCCGAAGGCGAGCGAGCCTACCACCGCGCGGCGGGCGCCGTCCGGCCCGGGCGGGCGGGTGCAACAGAAGCTGCGGGTCCACTTCCTCAGGGGTATGTGACGATCAGCTTGGCCGAGCGGACCAGCGCGCCCGTGTCTTCGGTGACCTTCTCCACGCCCACGTAACAGGTGCGTTCGGTGATCGCTTTCCCGGGGATCCCTTCGGGGCACACTTCGGATCACCGAGCGGCCTGCCGGCGCCCGCCGCCCGGTAGGAGCAAGACTGTGTGCGGTGAGTGCGACGACGAGCACCGATCACCATCGGCTCGCCCACGCGGTCGCCGGGCGCAACCTCAAAACGGTCGCGATCAGGCTGGTCGTCTACGCGGTGATCGCGGTGCTCGTGTTGAAGCTGCTCCCGGGCCTCGAGGGGGCCGTCGAACGGCTCGCCCACGTCAGCTGGGTGTGGCTGCTGGCGGCGGTGGTGCTCGAGGTCGCCTCCGAGATCGGATACGTGCTCTCGTGGCACGCCGTGATCGACCCCGAAGACACGCTCGCGAGGTCCGCCGGCACGAACAGGATGGCCACCCGGGTGGCGTGGGCCCAGCTCGGGGGCGGCACCTTGGTGCCCGCCGGTTCATTCGGCACGCTCGGTGTGGGAGGGTGGCTGCTCGACCGCCTCGGGATGCCGAAATGGCGGATCGCCGAGCGTGAGCTGAGCCTCAGCCTCCTCAACACGGCCGTCGACGCGCTGGCCCTGCTGGTCGTCGGCGTGGCTCTGGCGGTGGGCATCCTGCGCGGCTCGGGGGCGCTCGAACTCACGCTCGTCCCGGCCGTGGTGGCCGCGATCGGGTTGGCGGGGGCGTTGCTGCTGGCCCGCCGCCTGCAGGCCCGCGCGGATCGCGAGCGGCAGATCCACGCCAAGCGCGCTGAGGCGCTGGGCACGCTCTCCGAATCCGTCAAGGACGTGGATCGGTTTCTGTTCCACGGTGTCCGCGTCAAGAGCCTGCTCGGGGCGCTCGCGTTCCTCGGTTTCGACCTGCTGGTGCTGTGGACGGCGTTCCTGGGCGTTCACGCGCACCCGTTCCCGGCGCTGGGAATCGTTGTGATGGCATACATCATCGGCGCCTTCGGGGGCTCGCTGCCGTTCGTCCCCGCGGGCGTCGGGGCGGTGGGGGGGATCGCCGGGATGTTGATCCTGTACGGGATCCACCACGACGCCGCGGTCGCCGCGGTCGTCGTCTACCAGGCGGTGTCGCTGCTCGTGCCCCTGGTCGGCGGGGCGATCGCCTACGTCGCCCTCAGGCGCCACCTCGACCCGCTGGCGCTGACAGCCGCACCTGCCGATCCGTCCGCGCGCTCGGCCCACGTTCCCTAGCCCCGGCGCGGCCCACGGAGCCCGGATAGAGGGTCGAGTCCGCCGACGCCGAATACCGCAGGGAATCTGCGCTCAGGCCCGCCGGACGGCGGCAGCGGAAGGGAGACACGATGCAACTCGGCAATCTCGCGCTCGCGCGCAAGGCGCTGCTCGCGACCACACTCGTGATGTTCGTCTGGCTGACCCAAGCGGGCACGGCGTCGGCGCTGACGCCGTCCGATCCCTGCATGCTCAGCTCGGTTTCGTCGTTCGTCGCCCAGGGCGAGTTCGGAGAAGCCTCGAGCATCGCCGACGTCCTCGAAATCCAATGCGAAAAGGTGTACGCGGGGTCCCCGGTGAGGTTCAGCGCCAACCCGCTGTACTTCAGCTGCCAGCGAAAACTCGTCTGGAGCTCGCCCACTCCCTACACCCCCGTGTCCGGTTCCGGATACAGCACCAAGCTGGACGGTGAGGGCCGCGCGCTGGCGGTCGTGTGGGGCGGCCCCGGTTGTGTCGCCGGCGAAAGGCTGCTGTCCGCGCACCTGGAAAAAGCTCCCTACACGACCGTGACCACGGACTTGACGATCGTGGCGCCGATGGTCACACCGGAAGGCGTCTTCGCGCTCACACCGAACGGCAAAGCCAGCGAGGTCGAGAGCTCACCGACCAGCAGCGTGGCCACGATCGTGGACGTGGAGTTCCCGGCGGTCAACGCCGAGCAGCCCGTTCACATCAGCGCCGAACCGCTCTTCAGCCAGTGCCACTCGAAGCTCCGGTGGGTCGGCCCGGACGCCAAAGAAGTGGCCAACGAAGTCGGCGCCGTCAGCGGGGTCAAGCTCGACAACGACGGCAACGCCTTCGTGGTCCTCCTCGGTGGCCCCTCCTGCGCGGCCGCGAGCGGGGAAATCGTGGCGTTCCTGGAATCCGCCCCTCTCACCAGAAAGACGACGACGTTCACCGTGCTGCCCCCACAGTGATGCCGAGGATCCGCCGGCCGGCACCCTGAGGCGACCAAGCGCGCGCCCTTGAGGCGGTTCGTCGTGCCGGCGTTCCGTCTCCCGCGGGGGCCGGGGCCGAGGTCCCCGGCGCCCGCCGTGGCTGGCTAGGCTCTCGGACGTGGTGGTCGGGATCATCCTCACCGTGGTGCTCGTCGGGCTCGTGGTCGGCGACGTGACCCTGGTCCGCGCGCTGAAACGCCGCCGCGGTGGTGACTGAGCTTCGGCGGGGACCCCGGCGGGGCGGCGAACGCCGGTTCCTCCTTCCATCGGCGACGAAGAAGCTGTAGGACTCCGCCGGTGTCCAGCGACGCTCCGGGAGGCGAGCACCTCGACCCGCTGGGGATCCTCGCGGAGGCCGATGCGCGCAGCGGCGAGACGCTCGGGCTGGCCGCCCGGCACCTCGACCCCTCGCTCGTCGACGTGCTGCGGATCATCGGCTTCGACGAGCAGTACGTCTCCGCGCGGGGCTCCTACCTGTATGACGCCGAGGGGCGTGCCTACCTGGACCTCCACACCGGAGAGGGGTTCGCGAGCCTCGGGCACAACCACCCCGACGTGCGGGCGGTGCTGCAGGCGGCGCTCGGGGAGGACCTCCTCGACGGCGTGCAGATCCACTACTCGGTGCTCGCCGGGATGCTCGCGGAGGCGCTCTCGGCGCGGCTCCCCGGCGGCCTCGAGGCGATCTTCTTCGCGAGCACCGGCGCCGAGGCGGTGGACTCGGCGATGAAGTTCGCCCGCGCGGCCACCGGCCGGGCGCGGTTCGTCTCCTGTGAGAGCAGCTTCCACGGCGTGACCCTCGGGCCGCTGTCGCTGGTCGGCGACGAGTTCTTCAAGGAGGGCTTCGGGCCGTTGCTGGGCGGGTGCGAGCTGGTCCCGTTCGGGGACCTCGGGCGGCTCGAGGAGCAGCTGCGGCGCGGGGACGTGGCCGCCTTCGTGGTGGAGCCGATCCAGGGCCGCACGGTGGCGCTGCCGCCGGCCGGATACCTGCGGGGCGCACAGGAGCTCTGCCGCCGCTACGGCACGATGCTGGTGCTCGACGAGATCCAGACGGGACTCGGGCGCACCGGCCGCTGGTTCGCCCTCGAGCAGTGGGGGCTGGAGCCTGACTTCGTGCTCGTCGGCAAGGCCCTCAGCGGCGGCTACATGCCGGTGGCGGCGATGGCGACCACGAGGGACATCTACCAGCGGGCGGTGGGCACGCTCGAGCGCTCCTACGTGCACCAGTCGACCTACGGACGCAACCGCCTGTCGATGGCCGCCGGCCTCGCCACCATGCGGATCATCGAGCGGGACGGGCTGGTCGAGCACGCCGCCCGTGTCGGCTCGCTGCTGAGCGATGGCCTGGCCGAGCTGCGGGCCAGACACGAGATCCTCGCGGAGGTGCGATCGAGCGGCCTGATGATCGGGATCGAGCTGGGGGCGCCGCGGGGGAGCGTGGCGCGTCTGAGCTGGCGGCTGGTGCGGGCGGCGGCGGAGGGGCTCTATCCACAGCTGATCGTGATCCCGTTGCACCGGGACCACCGCGTGATCACGATGGCGGCCGGGAAAAACGACGTCGTCAAGCTGCTGCCGCCGTTGACGCTGTCCGAGGCCGAGGCTGAGAGCTTTCTCGAGGCCTTCGATGTCGTCCTGGGGGACTGCGAGGGCTCGGCCGGGAAGAACTGGGGCGTCGTCCGCGACATCGCCACGGCGACGCTCCGCCGCCGGGGCCGGGAGCCCGCCACAGCGGACCCGGTCGTGGCCGCCCCGGTGCAGGCCCGCGGACGGGCGCCGTCGACCTCCGGCGAGGGACGCTTCCTGGTCACCGGCGCCACCGGCTTCATCGGCGGGCGGCTGGCGAGGCGGCTGGCACACGAAGGGCGTCCGGTCCGGTGCCTGGTACGCGAGCACAGCGACACCTCCGCGCTGGAGGAGCTGGGCGTGGAGTTGGCCGTCGGCGATCTGACGAGCGGTCGCTCGCTGTCGGCGGCCGTGAACGGGTGCGAGCTCGTGTTCCACTGCGGCGCGCTCGTGTCCGACTGGGCGACGACCAGGGAGATCACGCGGACGAACGTGACCGGCACCCGCAACCTGCTCGAGGCATCGGCCGCCGCCGCCGTTCGCCGCTTCGTCCACTTCAGCACCACCGACGTCTACGGCCATCCCGGCACGGACGGGATCGGCGAGTCGTATCCCTCGCGGGGGTTCAGCAACTGGTACGCCCAGACCAAGCTGCGCGCCGAGGGAGAGGTCAGACGCGCGGAATCCGACTCCGGCCTCGACGCGGTCATCCTGCGCCCGGCGACGGTATACGGGCCCGGCTCCCGCGAGGTCGTGGGCGGGATCGCGCGCGCGATCCGCGACCGCAACATGCTGCTGATCGACGGCGGTCGCTCGGTCGCCGGGCTGTGCTACGTCGAGAACCTCCTCGACGCCGCCATGCTGGCGGTCGAGCACGACGCGGCACCCGGCCACGCCTTCAACGTCAGCGATGGCCTGGGCGTGACCTGGAGGGAGTTCACCGACGGGCTCGCCGCCGGGCTCGGCTTCTCGAGGGTGCGGTGGAGCGTCCCCTACTGGGCCGCCAACGCGGTCGGCGCCTCGCTGGAGCACGGCTACCGCCTGCTGCGACGGACCACGGGCGTGACCGTGCGCCCGCTGCTCTCCCGTCAGGCGGTGCAGGTGCTGGGCCGGGATCAGAGCTTCAGCTGCCGCAAAGCCCGAGAGCTGCTCAGCTGGGAGCCCCGCGTCGACTACCCCGCCGGGTTGGAGGCGACGGTCGCGTGGCTGCGGGACGAGTACCTCGAGTGAGCCGGCGCCTCGATCGAGCTCGCCCCCCTTCGAGCGTCAGCTCGCGCCGACCTCCGACAGGTCGCGGGTGCCGGCCACCTGGTGGAACTTGACGTCGGGAGGGCTGACGATCGCGCCGAGGACCGCCTGCATGAACTCTGCGATGTGGGCGGTGCGGAAGTGCTCCTGGAGGGCGTCCTCGCTCTCCCATTCCTCGACGAACACGAACTCGTTGGGCTGCTCGGTGTCCTCGTAGATGCGGTAGCCGGCGCAGCCGGCCTCTTCACGCGAGGCCCTGGCGACCTTCTGTCCGATCTCTATCAGCTGACCCCGTTTCTGGGGGTCGGTGCTCACCCTTCCGACGACTACGATCATCGCTCCCTCTCCTTCGACTCGGTGCGAGACGCCCGCGCGGGCGGATGCCCGTGCGAGCCCGCCGGTTCCCCGTCGGCTCGTACCCGGTTAACCTCGGGGCGCATGTCTATCACCAGCGACCTTCGCGAGCGGCGCCTGGCGGTCGTACGCGAGCACATGGAGTCCGAGAACCGGCACGAGTTCGACGTCACGCTGGCGACCTTCGAGCATCCCCGCTACGAACTCGTCGCGACCGGCGAGGTCTTCGATGGCTCCGAGGAGGTCTCCGACTACTACGTGAAATCGCGGGCCGCGTTCCCCGACCAGCGCAACGAGAACACCGTCCTGCACGCGAGCGACGACGGCGCCGTGATCGCCGAGTTCGATCTCCTCGGCACCCACGAGGGGGAGCTCCGCGGGGTGCCCCCCACCGGCCGCACGTTCCGCTGCCGGATGTGCGCGATCTTCGAGTTCGAGGCGGACACCGACAGGATCATCTGCGAGCGGGTCTACTTCGATCAGGCGACGATCGCACAGCAGCTGTTCGGCGAACTGCCCCCGGCGTCCTGAGCGCAGATCACGCCGTTACGCGATCGAGCGCGGCGTACGAACGCCGCTCGCTCGGAGGTCGAGCGCTAGCCGCAGGCGGACACCGCTCGAAGCGCGCGCCGGGGGGTCGCTAACAGCCAGCTGACGGGGTCACCTTCCCTGCGGTAACAGCGAGTTAACATTGATCATAAAAAACACTTGCAAAGTGAACAACAGTCCTGCATGATGTCACGACGATGTTTCACATCACGGGGGCTGAGGGTCCCGCGGCCATCGCGGACCGACGCGTATACGCATGTGGCGAAGGACCTGTCGAGCCGACAAGCAACAAGCGATTCGATTACGACCAGACCGTCGCCGACGGCCGCGTCGCGTCCAATCAGACCCCGCTCCGCCTCGCCCTGCTGGATGACGATTCGGCGTTCCTCGTCGTGCTCACCAAGCGCCTCGATGAGCGCTCCTGGCATCACCAGGCGTTTACCGTCGCGATTCCGACCGAGCGGGTGGCGGAGATGCATTTCGACGCGGTCGTGGTCGACATCGAGCTGCTCGGCGCCGATGCGTGGCACTGGCTGCGGGCGCTCGGAGATGTGTCACCGGCTCCCGCGATCGTGGTGTGCACGGCCGGCTCGACCGTCGACGACCGCGTCCGGGCCCTCCAGCTCGGGGTCGACGACTGGCTGACAAAGCCATGCCATCCCGAGGAGGTACTGGCACGGGTGGAAGCCGTGGTCCGCCGGCTGCGGCGCTTGCAGGCGCCGCAGCTCGGCTCCTTCGTGGTGGGTGAGCTCGAGATCGACCGGCGTCTGTACCAGGCGTTCGTGCACGGTGACAGCCTCGAGCTAAAGCGCCGCGAATATCAGGTGCTGGCCGTGCTCGCCGGCGCCGTCGGCAACGTGCTTCGACGAGAGTTCATCTACGAGCGGGTGTGGGGCAGACCGATGGTCCGTGATGACCGCTCGGTCGACGTGGTCATCCACAAGCTCCGCCGCAAGCTGTTGCAGGCCTCACCGGGGTGGGAGTACATCCACACACACCCCACGGCCGGTTATCGCTTCGCGCCCGGAGCCCGTGGCAGCAGCGATTCCGGCAAAGCGGCGTATCCGCGGTCTCGCTCGCTCGGATGAGGAGATAGCAATATGAGTGAAACACCGCTTCCCTCATCACAGCCGCCGCGCGGCCCTCAGGCGGAGGGCCGTGACCCGGAGAGCCGTAACGGTTACTCCCGGGACGGGGCGAAGGCCGTTCGTAGTGGCTTGGCGCGTCGTCGTAGCCCGGTGTTGGTGGCGTTGGGTGATTTTGGTTCGGGGGCGCGGCGGTTGGTGTTGCGTGATCCGTTGGCGTTGTTTTTGTTGTTGGCTTCGGTTGGGTTGGGGGTGGCGTTCGCGTTGTTGTTGGGGTCGGTGCAGCCGAGTAGTGCGGGTCGGCAGGTGCCGTTGAGCACGGTGGGGGTGTTGGCTCGCGGGCATCGGATCGGCAGCGCGTTGCTGTTGGATCATGACAATCGGGTGGAGTTGAAAACGACGGCTTCGACGCCGTTGTTGTTGGCCAACGGCACGCTCCCCCCCACGCTGGCGCCGGCGCCGGCTAAAGCGAAGCGTGAAGTGCGGCGTAAGAGCGCTGCGTCGGCGCGTAAGGGCACGCCGGCGAGCGTCTCGCCGGCGAAGGTGGCGATGGGGGTGCAGGGGTTGTGGGCGTCTTATCCGGCGTCGGGTGCCCAGACGCAGCAGTTGAGTAACGAACTGGTGGCTAGTGGGGCGGTGGTCGCGGTTGATCAGCAGGCGTGGAAGTCCACGCGTACGGTGATCGTGCAGTTCTTGATCCCGATTTTGTTGTTGGTGTGTTTGTTCTCGTTGTTCATGCGGGTCGGGGGCGAAGGCGCGGCGGGCGGGATCGCGTCGTTCTCGCAGTTCACGGGCAAGGGGCGGCGCAAGGGCAAGGGTTCGGCGGACAAGATCACTTTTGCGGATGTCGCGGGGGCGGGGGAAGCGGTCGCGGAGTTGCGCGAGATCCGTGATTATCTGGCGGACCCCTCGAAGTATTTGGCGGTCGGCGCGGCGGCGCCGAAGGGGGTTTTGCTGGTGGGGCCGCCGGGGACGGGCAAGACGTTGTTGGCCAAGGCGGTGGCGGGGGAAGCCGACGCGGCGTTCTTCTCGTTGTCGGGCTCTGATTTCGTGGAGTCGTTGGTGGGGGTCGGCGCGGCGCGGGTCCGCGACCTGTTCCGCAAGGCCCGCAAAATGGCGCCCGCGATCATCTTCATCGACGAGCTCGATGCCGCGGGGCGTAAGCGTGGCGCGGGGATCGGGCAGGGCAATGATGAGCGTGAGCAGACGCTCAACCAGATCCTGGTGGAGATGGATGGGTTCTCCGGGGATGGGGGGCTGGTGGTGATGGGCGCCACCAACCGGCCCGACATCCTGGACCCGGCGTTGTTGCGCCCGGGGCGTTTTGACCGGCAGGTCGTGATCGATACCCCGGATGTGCATGGGCGTTTGGAGATCCTGCGCTTGCATGCCGGTAAACGTCCGTTGGGCCCGGACGCCTCGCTGGAGGAGGTCGCGAAAGAGACCCCGGGGTTCAGCGGCGCGGAGCTCGCGAACGTGATCAACGAGGCGGCGCTGTTGAGCGTCCGTGACGGGCGCGGGCAGCTCGACCAGGCGACCTTGGAGGAGGCGATCGACCGGGTCGTGGCGGGCCCCGCCAAGCATCACATCCTCAGCGAGCACGAGCGTTGGCTGATCTCGATCCACGAGGCCTGCCACGCGGTCGTGACCGAGGCGCTGGGTCACACGACCAGTACCCGCAAGCTCTCGATCGTCGCGCGTGGCCGGCAGCTGGGGACCGCGGCGCACATGCTCTCCGACCGTGACCAGCTGATCATGAGCGAGCCCGACCTGCAGAACCAGCTGGTCGTGATCACGGCCGGCCTGGCGGGCGAGCGGATCGCGTTCGGGCATACCTCGAGCAGCGTCAACGACGACCTGCACGCGGCCACGAACCTCGCGCGTAGCATGGTCACGAGCTTCGGCATGAGCGACGCCGTGGGGCTCGTCACGATCGGCGAGAAGGGCGGCGAGGTGTTCCTCGGCGCCAGCCTGCAGGACCTCGGCTCGGTCGGCCCCAACACCCTGAACCTGATCGACCGCGAGATCGCGCGCCTGGTCGGCGAGGCGGAGGCCCGCGCGGCCACGATCCTGGAACGCAACTGGGGCAGCGTCGAGGAGACCGCCGGCGCGCTGATGGAGCAGGAGACCCTCTCCGGCGTCGCGCTCGACGCCGTCCTCTCGACCGTCCAGGAGATCTCCCCCGAAGAGCTCACCGACATCCGCCCCACCCCCCGCGGGCACGATCCCGACCACAGCGCATGAGGCTCGGCCGGCCCTCACCGGCCCTCGTGATCGCCCTCATCGCGCTGATCTTCAGCACCACCGGCCTCGCCGACGCCGCCCGCCGAGCAGTGATCAGCGCGATCAACGGGCACCCCCTCACCACCAAGCCCCACCCCGGCGCGATCCTGCTACTCGGCAAGAACGGAAAGTTCCCCGCCACCGCCATCCCAACCGTCAAGAACGCCACCCACCTCGCAGGCAAAACCGCCGAACAAATCGCCGGCACCTGCCCGGCCCACTCGGTCGACCTCGGGACCTGGTGCCTGGACTCCTCGCCCTACCCGGTGACCAGCGCCGAGGCGGGCGAGAACAACTACATCTGGGCCGCCAAAGCCTGCGAGGCCGAAGGCGGCTGGCTGCCCTCGGCGGCCGAGCTGCTCGGCGCCGCCGATCGCGTGCTGCTGGAGTCGACGATCCACGACTCGCCCCTGACGGCCACGGTCTCCCAGGAACCGGCGTTGGGACTCACCGACAAACGCGAGATGAGCTCCACGCTCGTCACCACCGAGGCGGGATCGGCGGCGGCGGGGTCCGAGGGAGTCAGCGAAGGCGCCACCGGCGACCCCCGCCAGGGACAGGCCGACCCGACCCCCGAGCCCGCCAACCCGACCCCGCAGACGCTGCAATACGTGACCGTCTACAGCAACGGCACGAAGGGCGGCTTCGCGGGCTCAGAGCCCGTGTCCCAGCCGGAGAACTTCCGCTGCGCATTTGCCAAGTCGGGGCAGCATCCATCCGAAGGGGAAGGGTGAGGGCGACCGTTGGCCGGCGCCCGCGCGCACGCTCATCGATGCCGGCGCCGGCGGCGTACGGCCCAGCTGCTGCTCGCGCTCTGCGTGCTGGCGGCCGCGGCCGGGGTGCCGGGCGCGAGCGCGATCGTCCAGCCGGCGGTCACGATCGACGGTCCGAGTCAGGACATCGCCGGCTTCGGCGGAGTCGCGATGGCGGCCGACGGGACCGGCGGGCTCGTGTACCTGAAACGGGTCGAAGGCGTGGTGCACGTGTTCGTGTCCCGCTACGTCGACCGTCGGTGGCAGCCGCCGATCAGGGTCGACACGGCACAACCGTACGCCGCAAGCTGGCCCCGCATCGGCGCCGCCGACGGCGGTGAGCTCGAGGTCGTGTGGGCCACGCCGGTTGCGATCGAAGAAACCCACACGGTGCTGGAGCTGCTGAGCGCCACGCTGCACCCTGGCGCCGGCGGCTTCGGGCCGGCGAAGCTGGTCGACCCCGACATCCGCTACGGCGTCGGGACCTCACCCGACCTCGCGTTGAGCTCCACCGGACAGGGAGACGTCGTCTACCGCGTCGTCGAGCCGTCCTCCGGCAGCGGTTCCGGCGAGGTCTCCCTGCTGCGCCCGGGCGACGTCGTGGAGCAGGTCCGGGTGGCCCATTTCGAAGGCGAAACGTGGTCCCGCCTGGGAGTCGTCAACCGCGACCCGGACGTCTCGATGCGAGCGCCCACCGAAGTCAACGCGCCCCGGGTGGCGGTCGGGCCGACCGGCAACGGCGTGGTCGTGTGGCAGGAGCCCGACATCGACGGCGTGGCCCGCATCTGGGCCAGGAGGATCTTCGGCCGCTCGCTCGACTACGCGATGCCCGTCAGCGCCACGTCGTGGAACGGCAAGCCGATCAGCGACGATGCCGACGCTCCCAGCGTCGCGGTGTCAGCGACCGGGCAGGCCGAGGTCGCCTACCGCCAGACCGTGTCGCCGGGGTCGCCGCTGCGCGGTCCGCGGATCTTCCTCAACACGCTTCCCGACGGCCTCTCCGAAGACGGCACGCAGTTCACCGGGGCGGTGGTCGCCGACGAAGCCGTCCCCGGAGGAGCGGCCGCCACCGTGGGGCCGCCGGCGATCGACACCGACAACAAGAACGACATCCGGCTGCTGTACGCGGCCGACGGCTCCGCGCGGGAGATCGCGGGCACCGCGGGCGACACGTCGCCCGGGCTCACGCTGGGGCCTTTCGTGGCCGCCACCGAACCGGCCCCGGCGAGTGTCGTGAATCCCGAAGGGGGCGGGGTGGCCGCCTGGCCGAGCGCGAACGCCGAGGGCCCGGCGATCGCGATTCGCGAGGACTTCCCGGGCGGAGGCGCACAGACGGCGTTGGTTCGGGGAGGTGTGGGCGGGCCGATCGACGGGCTCGGCGCGGGGACCTCCGGCGCCGGCGACGGGCTTGTGGGCCTGATGCAGGGGCCCCTCGGGGACGCCGCCATCGCCGCCGCGGTGGTCACGGCGCCACCTGCGGAGTTCCCCGTCGCGGTCCCCCCTCAGTGGGTGCGGGCCTCGCAGGCCGTGATCTCGTGGTCCCCGGCTCCCGACCCCACAGGCCCGGTCGAATACGCGCTGGTCAGGGACGGGCGGGTGCAGCCCGTCACACCCGGCGCGACCCAGGCTCGGATCGATCCGCGCGGGCTCTCCTCCGGTGTCCACACGATCCAGGTGCTCGCGACCGACAGCGAAGGCCAGACCGCGCTCACGCTGCCGCGGGAACTGCGTATCGACGACCAGCCCCCGTCCGTGGCCGTGCGCAGGGTCGGGCGCGACTCGGTTGCCGTGGCGGTCGTGGACCGGCTGTCGGGGGTTGACAGCGGGTCGGTCAGCGTGAGCTTCGGGGATGGCCACAGCGCTCGCGGCCGAGCCCGCCTGACCCATCGCTACGCGGGCCCGGGCAGCTTCACGATCGTCGTCCGCGCCTCCGATCGAGCCGGCAACCGCAGCGTCGTCCGGCGCCTGGTGAGGCTCCCGTGAGCTCCCGCCGCACCGGGTTGCCCGCGATCGTGGCGGTGGCGCTCGCGCTGTCCGCCGCGGTTGCCTGGCCCGCCGCGCCGGAGGCCCGCGCCGACGTGTTCGGCACCTCTTCGCTGCTGTCCGTCTCCCCCACCGAACAGGTCGTCTACGCGCACGACCCGGCGGTCTCCGCGGACGGCCGCTACGTGGTGTTCGACGGCGACTACGGCGGCCTCACCGGAGTCTGGCGTCGGGCCGTCGCCGGTGGGCCGATCGAACCCGTGGCCGTAGGCCCGCCGGAAACACCGCTCGGCAGCGCCGAGCTGCCATCGGTGAGCGCGGACGGCCGCTACGTCAGCTTCACCACGACGGCGAGGCTCGACCCTCTCGACGACACCAACAGCGCTCCCGACGTGTACGTCCGCGACATGGACGACCCCGACGCCCAGCCCTGCCGTGCGCCCAGCGAACAGGAAGCCCAGGCGGGCACCCGGCCGCCGTGCGCGTTCACGCTCGTCTCCGCGCAGAACGACTCCAGCGCGGGGCTCGCGTACGTGTACGGGTCCAACCGCGCCCTGGAAGAACGCTCGTACGGGTCCGTCGCGGCCGGCCGCTCGGCCCTCAGCGCCGACGGCCAGGAGGTGGCCTTTGTGACCACGGCCGCCTCCGACCTCGACGGCACGGGGACTCCGGCGCTCCAGGTCGCCGTGCGTGACATCGGTGAAAAAACCACCCGACTGGTGAGCGTGCGCGAGGACCCGGACACCGGTGAACCCGCGGTCAACCCCGCGACCGGCGGTCCCGAAGCCGTCGCCGCGCAGCAGGGCTCGGAAACCTACGGCGCGGTCTTCACCGGCTCGGGCGGGCGGGCGCCTGCCTTGCGGGCGCCGCAGCCGCGCGAAGCCCCGGTCCCGGTCGGCGCCTCGATCAGCGGCGACGGGACGACGGTCTCGTGGATGGCGACGAACGTCGCGCTGCAGGCGCCGATGCTGGCGGGCGAATCCGAGCCTCCACGGTATGTCGAGCCGCTGTGGCGGCGGATCGGGGACGGTCCGGGTGCGCCGACGCTGCGTGTCACCGGCGGCTCGGAACCGACGAGTCCCGCCTGCCGTCAGAGCGGAGAGACCGTACTGGCCTCACCCGCCTCGCTCGAAGACCCCTGCCAGGGTCCGCTCGCGACGCTGCTGAACCCCTCCTCCCCCGGCGTCGTCTCGGGACTGGAAGGGAACGACGACGTGATCCCGAGGCTGAGCGAAGACGGCTACGAGGTCGCCTTCCTCGCAAATGCCCCGCCGGTCTCGCTGGCACAGGCGTTCGGCCTCGGCGGTGAGCAGCACACCGACCTGTACGTCGCGACCATGGCCGCGGGGCTCAGCCGCCGGCAGGCGCTCCAGCCGCTCACGGAGTTGGCCAGCGGCGACCTATCGGACCTCGCCACGACAGCGCCGATCATCGACTTCGGCATCTCGCCCGACGGCACCGAGGTGGCGTTCACGACCAAGCGCACCCAGTTCCCGCTCGGGGTGCCCGCCTACGTCAGCGACCCGACTGCCACAGCCGGGATGGTCGAACTGTTCGACGTCGACCTGTCGAACGAGACCCTGACGCGCGTGACGCAGGGCTTCGAAGGGGGACCGAGCGAACATCCCCACGAGCCGACCCCCGCCGGGGAAGACCCCTATCACGCAGCCGACGACGGCGCCCTGTCACCGTCCTTCACGGCCGACGGCAACACGCTCGTCTACAGCTCGACGGCCTCCAACCTCGTATACGGCGACGGCAACACGCCGCCGGCCACAGAACCGTTCGGGGAATTCGACGGCAGCGACGTGTTCGCCGTCTCTCGGGTCGTGTTCGGGTCGGGGGCGGCACCGCAGTACGTCGGCCCTCCACCCCCACGCCGGCAGCCGGTGCCGTCGTGGCTGTTGGGTGTCACGGCGAGCTCGGCGCGAGACGGACGCGTGCTGCTGCAGGTCGACGTGCCCGGGGCGGGCACGCTGCAGGCGACCGCCCGCGCCGCCCAGCCGCAGCCGCGGGTCGTAAAGCCGGCTCGCGCGGCCCGACGCGACGGCCGCCGTCGAGGCCGCTCGAGCGCGGCCTATCCGACCGTGGCCAGCGCCGCCACCCACGTCGGGCAGACGGCGTTGGTGTCCCTTTGGCTACAACCGCAGAAGAGCTTCTCGCGGCAGATCGCGCAGCCGGGCGGGATGGCCGCGACCGTGACGGTGTCCTTCTCGACCCCTGGCCGGCAGGCGCTGCGCGAGCAGCTCGAGGTCACCTTCCGGCGCCGCCCGGGCGGCCCGGCGAGGCCCGCGCGGCGGGCGGGCAGGCACCGTGGCTAGCCGTCGGGAACGGCGGGCCGGGGTGCTGTGCGCCTGCGCCCTTGCCCTCGCGGCGTCCGTGCTGGCAGGGCCGGCGAAGGCTCGCGCCGAAGCGCTCGGGGACGACGGCGGCGCGGAATGGCGACTCGTGCCGATCACGCCCCCGGAACTGCCGGGCCAGCCGGATGCAGGGGTCGCGATCGGTCTCGGGCCCGTCGGCGACATCGAGTTCTGGGCGCCGAACCGGGGCCTGCTGATCACCGCCGGCAGCGGCAGCACGATCGGGCCCGGGCTGTGGGCGTACAACGGCCTGCGCTGGCACCAGCTCAGCACCGTCTGCGGAGCAACGGACGGGCGCATCGCGTGGGCCGGTGCGGACGAGTTCTGGACCGTCTCCGACGGCCGCCCCGGCCAGGCCGCCAACGCCCATGGCGACCCGGCGCCGGTGGAGGACGACACCCTCTGCCACTTCCTCGACGGAGCGGTGGTGGGCTCCTATGCCTCGCCCGCCTTCCTTGCCTCCTCCTACCAGCCGATGGACGCTGCGGCCTGCCTGTCGGCGGGCGACTGCTGGTTTGGCGGGGCGTCCCTGCCCGAACCGGGCATCGGCTCCTTCCACCTGCACTTCAACGGGGCCACGGGCGCGGTGGAAGCCGTCCCCTATCTCGGCGAAGGGCACCCCGTCGTGGACATGAGTGCGTTCGACGGCTCGATCTACGAGAGCGTCCGCCTCGAGCAGGGGGACCCGGTCGCGGAACACCTCGCCGAACCGCCTCCGTTGCACCTCATCAACCGGCTCGGGGTCAGCCCCACCTTCGAACCGATCGGCGGGCTGCCGCTGTACTCGCCGGGGGAGTTCCCCGAAGCGCTCGACGGCCTGCTCCTGTCGGCCGACGGCGAAGCGCTGTGGGCGGCGGCCGGGGCCCGGGGCGAAACCCCGGAAGGCTCCGATCCGGCCGAGCTGACGATCATCCGCTACACGCCCTCGCTCGGCTGGAGCCAGGTCGTGGGAGCCGAAGCGACGCCGGCCGACCCGCTCGCGGGCGACGTGGTGCGGGGCATCGCCGCCGAGCCCGGGACCCAGGCGGCGTGGGTTGCGCTGGCGGGAGCCTCCGAAGCAAACAACGATCCGACCGCCTCCGCGACGGTGGCTCGGGTCGACCCGGACGGGAACGTAACCGACGTCGAGACGCTGCCGAGCACGGGCGAACGCGAAGCAGGCATCGGCCCGAAGGGCGCCGCATCGCGCATCAGCTGCCCGGCGCCCCACGAATGCTGGCTCGCGACGACGCAGGGCTGGCTGTTCCAGCTGAGCGCGGACCCCGGGGGCGCCTCGCCGGGAGGCGTCGACAACGACCCGGCGTTCGCGGGGCCGATCACCTACCGCCCACCGGACGCGGGGCTCCCTCAGGAACTTCCCGACGCGCCCCCCCCGAACGAATCCGGCTTGCCCGAAGAACCGCCCGTGCAGCTCCAGGAAGCGCTTCCCGCCTCGCAGGCGCCGCGGGTGTCGGTCGCGCTTGCCTCCGGCATGCGGGTGAAGCTGCTCGCGGGCCTGACGCTGCAGCTGCGCTTCCACCTCGCCGTCAGGGCGCGGGTGAAGCTCCTCGCCAAGCGCCACGCGACCGTCGTGGCGGCGACCTCGACGCATACCTTCGGGGCGGGCAACCACTCGTTGCTGCTGCGTCTTCAGCGCAGTCGCTGGCCGACCGCGTTGGAGCTCCAGGCGAACGCGCTGGCCCCTCTGCCAACGGTGCCGACCACCGGCAGGAGCCTCGAAGAACCGATCACGACCTCGGCACTGGCACCGGTGCTGTCCGGCGGACCGTCCGGTGGATTCTTCGGTTGAGAGCGCCACGTTCCAGAGATCGCCGGCGGTTGCCGGCGCGCGCCTCCACCTTGGCCCTGGGCCTCGCGGGGGTGCTCGTCCTCGTCCTCGGGTCCGTGCTCCCATGGCCTGGAGGCACCTCGCCGGCCAGCGGCCAGCCCGCCGCCGGGGAACCGCAGGCCCAGACCGACGACTCGCTGCCGGCTGAGAACGTGACGATGATCGGCGCCTCACCGCAAGAGGCCCCCGATGAGACCTGGGGCCTCGGCGAAGTGCAGGGCGGCAGCGGCGCCTCGCCGACGGTGCTGGTGCGATACACGAGCGAAGGCGGCTGGGGCCTGGGCCCGGCGCTGCTCGATACCGCCGGCACGCCACTTGCGGGGTTCCGGCTCGACCACCCCACCAGCCTGCTCGCGGCCAGTCCCCTGTCGGGGAGGATGACGGCTTCCGGCAGCGGCGTTCTGCTCGGCACGGTGCCGGGCTCGCCCGCCGTCGCCTGTGGTGACCAGCGCGCTCAACAGGTCGTGCTCGTGCGCGATCCCGGTGGTGCCTTCAGAGAGACACCGGCACCAGCGGGTGAAGCGGCGTTGCAGGCGGGGGAATGCCTGTTCGGGGCCAACCGGGCTCCGCTCGTGGCAGCGCTCGACGAAGGCGAAGGGCGTGCCGGAGCGCTGGTGGTGCCGGTCCAGGAAAGCTCCAGCGTCGAGGACAGCGTGCTGCACTGGGACGGCTCGACGTGGACACGCGAGCCGATCCTCGTGCCGGCGGCGAGCGCGCTCGACTTCCGCGTTCTCGCGATCGACGCGAGCTCCCCTCAGAACGCTTGGCTGCTGGCGCAGCTCGCCGGCGGGGGTGGCTATCCCCCCGGGGCCGTGGCCCTCTTCCGGCGCGAAGCTCCCGCGGGCTCGACCGTCCCCGGCTGGAAGCCGGTCGCCCTCGTGCCGGGGTCCGGCGACGGTGAAGCCCACCCGCTCGTGCTCGACGGAGAGCCCTTCACGGTCCACGGCACGGGCGAGCCGCCGACGGTCGAGGCCCAGGTGCTGACCGTCACCGAACAGGGTGTCTGGGTCGACGGGGAACGGCAGGACGTGCACGCCCCGGCGACGCTCTTCTTCCAGCCCTCGGGCTCGGATGGCGGCACGGTGGCACAGGGCTGGTGCCTGATCCCCGCGGGGGCTCCGCCCGACTCGCCCCCCTGCGACCACACCCTCCCCCAGGAGCTTCCGACGGGGCCGTCGCGCAGCTTTGCCTGGCAGAGCTCCGGGGAGCCCTTCGGCGAACGCGTGATCACGGGCCTTCCGGACGGCGTCACGCTGCGTCTCGACGGCACCGGCTTCACGCGCGTGCTCGCCCTCGGAGGCGGAGTGTCGCGCGAACCCGGCGCCGAATACGGGGCGGCGTTCTCGAGCGCGCGGGAGGGTTGGCTCGGGGAGGGTCAGCTCCCGGTCCACATCACGATGAATCCCCTCCCGTCGCGCCTGACGAGCTGGCCGGTGTCCTTTCGCCACGCCCTGCTCGCGATCGCCCCGGAACCGGGCGCCCCCGTCGGCGCGTTGTCGAGCGGGGCTCTCGCCGTGGGCGACGACGGCGAGGTGGCGCGATATGAGCCGGGCACGGGGTGGGTGCCGGAAAGCCTGCTCGGCCCCGGGGGCCGCGTGGAAGCCCCGCGTCTGCGTGCGGTTGCCTGGCCCACTCCGGACCGCGCCTACGCCGTCGGCGACCTCGGCCAGATGTGGATGTGGCGCGGGGAAACGGGGCTGTGGGAACCGGACCCCGGGGCCGAAGAAGTCACCGCGAACATGCTCGGGGTCGCCTTCGATCCCGGCGACCCGACGCGCGGGTATGCGGTCGGCACCGGCGGCACGCTGCTCGGCTACGGCAAGAGCTGGACCCAGGAACCGCTGCCGGCGCAGGCCCAGGGGGCGAGCTTCACCTCGATCGCGTTTGCCGGCTCCGAGGCGATCGTCGCCTACCGCAAGCTGCTCGACCCGTCCCGTCGCAGCAGCTACGTCGGGGGTCTGCTCGTCAACGAAGGCAACGGCTGGCAGGTCGACGGCGAAGCGCAGGCAGTGCTCGGGTCCGCATCGAAAGTGCCGGAGGTGGTGGCCGGTCTGCCCGACGGGGGGGCCGCCTTCGTGGCCGAATCCTATGGCCCCGGCGAAGGCGGGGCCGAGCTCTTCACGCGCCAGGGGCCGGGACAGCCATGGGAGGCGGCGCCGACACCCCTGCCCCACGGCAGCGCCCCGGCCTCGATCGCGCTGTTTCGCGAACAGGGCACGCTACGGGTCGTCGCCGCCGGCAGCGCGCCCGACAGCTTCGAGTCCGAAAGCGTGACGCCGTCGCCGCCCGGGGCGCCGCCACCGGTGATGAAGCCGTATCCGCTCCCGTCCGAAGACGGTGTGGGCGTCGTCCGCGAGACCGCGAACGGGTGGAGCGATCAGCAGCACGAACTAAACGACGTCGGCGAACCCGCGGGCAAGTACACCTTCTTCGACACCGTCTACCAGCCCGACCCGATCCGGGCGGTGATGGTCGATCCGACCGGCACCTTGGGATGGGCCGTCGGCGGCGCGACCGCGGGCGAAGGCGAAGAAGGGGTCGCCGACACGGCGGACGTCGAGCGTTACCCCGCGGACGGTGTGACTCCGCCGGGCGCGAGCTCTGCGCCGATCGCAACCAACCCGAACGACGCCACCTTCGCAATCGGGGGCAACGCGCAGTGCGCCGCTCCCTGCGCGGACCGTGCAAACGCCCGCCTGGGCCCCGACGTGTGGCTCTCGGCGGCACTGGCACGGGCCGGACAGATCTCGGGGGTGAGGGCTTTCCTGTACACCGGACCACGGGTCACCAGCGGCGAAACCTCGGGGCCGCCGACGCTGGCGGTGCCCTTCGAACGGGAGCTTGCCCGCTACGCCCAGCTGATCTCGCAGGCACCGCTGCCCACGTACGTGGCGATGACCCCGACGGATCTCGCCGGATCGGCCGGCGAGTGCACCTTCGACGCCGAATTCGAGGGCTTCCCGGGCATCCTGCAGCCGGCCGCACGCTCGGAAGAGCCGTGCTCGGCGCAGGCCGGGTACTACGAAATCGACTCCGCCGGCCCGGCGGGCACGGTCCGCGTGGTCGTGCTCGACGACACCACAGACGTCGGCCAGACCCAGCTGGAATGGCTGACGGGACGTCTCGCTGCGGCGGAAGCCGCCGGAGTCCCCGTGATCGGCGTCGGCAACGCGGATCTCGCCGAGCAGATGGCGGCCGGCGATCCCGCCGCCGCCGCGGTCGTGCGCGCACTCGTCCTGCACGGGGCCTCGGCGTACTTCTTCGACTCGCCGGAAGAAAACGTCCAGAGGCCGCTCCAGATCGGGAGCGTGTCGATCCCCTCGTTCGGGTCGGGCACCCTCGGGTACGTAAACGCTCTGGCGGAGAGCAGCGGCGAGTTTCTCGGCGCGAGCGGCTTTCTGCTCGCGCAGGCCGACCTGGCCGCGCGAGCCCCCCACAGCAACCGCGTCCCGGTGACGGTGCGCCTGATTCCCAACATCGGCGAACTCGCGATGGAAGCCAAGGACGGGACGCTGCTACGGCGCAGCCAGGCGGCTCTGTTCTCGGCGCTCGCGCGGCGGCCCCGCGCCGGCAACCGCTCTCCCGGCGGTGCGGGGATGCAGCCCGACACCGACCCGTACATACCGATTCCCTCCACCTGCGTCGGAAGCAGGTGCGCGAGCGGCATCTTCCCCGAATACACGTTCACCTCCTCGCGCCCCGAAATAGGCCAGTTCGTCGAGCCCGACCTGTCCTCCGCCGACCCGCGCGCGGTGCTGCTCGAACACGAAAAGCCGATTCCCGATCCGCAGTCGGGGCTGTTCTGCGCCTACAACGCCGGCACCACGGTGGTCACCATCACCGCCGGCGGGATCTCCTCCTCGCTCCCGGTCACCGTCCAGGCCGGCAGCGTGCGGCTACCGTGCGGAACGCAGCCGCTCTCGGGTGTCGGCTCGGCTTCCGTGGTCGCGCCCCCGCCCGCGCCTGCGCCCGCGCCCGCGCCCGCCGGGGCGAGCCCCGCGCCGGCGGTGCTACTGCCCCCGCCGCCGCTTCCTCCGGCTCCGCCGGGACTCCAACAGCGCCCGCCGGCGCAGCCGCCCAAGCCGTTCGTCTTCGCCGCGCCCCCGGCCGCGCTGCTGGCGGCGATAGTTCCCCCGCCCCCGCCCACGGCTCGGCCCTCGCCCCCGGGTGGGACCACGACCGTGACCTCACCGGTGGAGGCCGCCGAAAAGGAAGACGAGCAGGAACAGGCCCCCGAGTCGGTCAGCAACAGCGCAGTCGCATACCGGGCCGGCGACGACGCCGGGCCGGTGCCCGCGTACATCCTCGGGATCGTGTTCCTCGCCGCGCTCGCGGGCGCCTCGGCGCGCCGGCGAACGCGGGCCAGGAGGCGTCGGGCGCCGCTCGCATACGCGTCCACGCGAGGTCGCGACCCCTACCGGCGCCTCGACCCCTACCGGCACCGCTCGCGCGGCCCCGGCGGTGGGAGGTGAGCGGGCTTGGCGGCCCGGGTGGGCATCGACTTGAAACGGGCGCGAGCGCCGCTCTGGCCCTGGTCATCCGGGGACCGGATGCCCTTCAGCAACGCATCACGGATAGGAGCCACATGAGGACAATCGGTAGGGCAGTCAACAACCTGTTCGCAGTCGCGGGCCTGCTCGTGCTGCTGGCGATGCTCGGCGCGCCGGCGGCCAGCGCGAGCTACGGAGAACTCGCGCATTTCGGCGAAGCCGGCACCGGGAAAGGTCAGTTCAACCTGGGCGAATCCTTCGGCGGAACCGACGCGATCGGGGTCGATCAAACGACCAATGACGTGTACGTCGTGGACGGCCCGACAAAAAAGGAATACCGGTTGCAGAAGTTCGAACTCTCCGGTGGGCAGTGGAAGGCTGTTGCCGAACACAAGTTCAAGCCCGACCTCACCCGCGTCGAGGGCATCGAGGGCGTGGTCGTGGATCCCGTGACGGGTCGCGCCTACGTGCTCGTGCTGCAGGAACGCGGCGAAAATGCAAAGGTCGATCCCGAAGTGGTGGTGGCGGGCGCCCTCTACGCCTTCGCCACCAGCAACCTCGAACCCGCGTCCGGAACCGACGAAGGGCTGGTGGCGGGAAGCGAAGTCCTGCACGGCCTCTCGACCACTCCCGGCGAAAGCCTGCTCGAACCGGCCGGTATCGCCCTTGACCCCACGACCGGCGACGTCGTGATCCTCGGCTACGAAGATCGGACGGGGGAAGACGAAGAACTCACCGTTGTTCTGGAGAGGGTGACATCGGCGGGGAGCCTCGGCGCACGTTGGCGCGACGAAACCGAATTCTTCACGGCAGGCGGCGAAGTCACGCCCGAAGTCACCTCGCCGGTGGTGAGCTCGACCGGAAAGGTGTACGTCTCCGGAGGAGAACTGCCGTCGGGAGAAGAAAGCTACGAGGAGATCGACGAAGTCCCGGCTGATTTCACCTCGAAGGCCCCGCCCGTGGCGCTGACGAAGTTCGCCACCGAAGAACTGGTGACCTTCCCGGGTGAGCCGTTCCCTCTGAACGGGGCCGGCCTCGCGCTGAGCCCGGAAGGCACCTTCTACGCCTACGCCCAGGTGCTCCGACAGGAAGGCGCCGGCTTCCACGAGCCGGCCGTGCTCGCGTTCGAACCCGACGGCAACGAGCTCGGTTGGTTCGGCGGACAGAGCCAGCCCAAGGAAAGCCCGCACGTGGCGTGCGCCGTGAGCTTCCGCGGCCATCCCGTGCTGGCGGCCGGTAAGGAAGGGAAGGTGTTCGTGTTCGATACGGATCCCGAAGCCCCCGGCGTCGTCGAGTTCGGCCCCGGCGGCACGGGCTGCCCGACCGCAACCGCGACGGCGCCCGTGGCGAGCGTCAACAACGAACCCGTCTCCGGCTCCGTCTCGGTCGGCGCGAAAGTGAAGTTCGCCTCGACCGTCACGCAGGCGAACGCGCTCGCGACGACGTGGGAATTCACGAACACGACCACCAAGGCGACGGAAACCGTCGCCGGACCGGGAGGCCAGCTCGAGCACCCCGAAATCGTGCATACCTTCTCCCTCGAAGGCACCTACACCGTCAAGGAGACGATCAAAACCGACGATCTCGCCTCGCCCACGCTGGTAAAGGAAGCCGCGATCACCGCCAAGGCTCTGGCTCCGACTGCCCAGTTCAGCGCCACGACGCCCATCACCGTTGGCTCCGCTGCGAGCTTCGACCCGAAAACGTCGAGCGGGAACGGGGGTGCGATCACGGCCTACACGTGGAACTTCGGCGATGGCAGCGCCCCGGTGACCACCACCGAAGCGACCGTCGTCAGCCATCCGTACAGCTCCCCCGGGACCTACACGGTCACCCTTACGGTCAGAAACGCGGTCGGCACCGGCGAAGCCGAACGCCACGTGGAAGTGCTGCCCGCGAGCTCCGCCGGTGGTGGCGAAAGCCCCACCACCGGCTCGGGCGGCAGCGGCGGTGGCTCCTCGGGCGGCGGCGGTGGTCCCTCGGGCGGCGGAGGCACCGGCGGCACGGGCGCTTCGGGCGGCGTGCTCGCCTACAGTGCCATCCTGGCGGGCAGCACGCTGGCGGTCAGCCCGACCGGGGCGTTTGTGATCAAGGTCGCGTGCACGGGTCAGAGCACCTGCGCCGGCCTGGTGACGCTTCGGACGCTGAGCGCCGTGGCGGCGACCCGCAAAGCGATACTCACTCTCGCCAGCGGCTCGTTCAGTGCCGCCCCGGGGACGGTGAAGTCAATCACCCTGCATCTGTCCTCGAGCGCCAGGAAGCTGCTCGCGCGCGAGCACGTGATCAAGGCGAAGGCGACGCTCGCCGGTCACGACGCCGCAGGTATCGCTCACACGACGACCACGATCGTGTCGCTGCATGTCGCCAAGGCGCACCACCCCTAGACGGATCGCAGCCGCACAAAGATAACAGCGAGTTAATGAGAAACGTATTTCGTTCGCCTATATTCCTCACCAAGGCAAGTGGCTTTATTGGCAATGCTGCGGCGCGAGCTGGAGCACCTTACAAAGGAGTTGAAAGGATCATGAGAAGGTATCGGAGACCGAGCTTTGGTCTCGGGGGGTTGGTTGCCGTTCTCGTCGTCGCAGCCCTGTTCGCGCCGGACGTGGCGGGTGCAAAGGTCGCCCAGCAGTGTTCCGGGGGGCCCGTAACGGGACAGGGAGCCTCGGTGCTCAGCCTCGCCATGCACGAAGTGTTCATCCCGGGGTTCACCTCGGCGTCGGACCAGTATGCGTGCAGTGGCACGCAGGGTTCGAAAGCCGAGCCGGTCGTCACCTACACGAATACGGGTACGGGCGCGGGCCTGAAATCGTGGGGTGTTAACAAAAGCGGCGAAAAAGACTTCGAACCCACGAACGCGTTCATCGGCACGACGGAAGCGCCGAACGCCACCCAGAAAGAAGAAATCGAAGCGAACGAGGCGACGCTCACGCCCACCACCCTCCAGACGGTGCCGGTCGCTCAGTTCGCGGACACGATCATCGTCAACCTGCCGAGCGGGTGCACCGCCACGAGCAAATCGAATCCGGGGCGTCTGGTCCTCGACAATTCCACGCTGGAGGGCATCTGGCGAGGCACGATCTCCAAATGGAGCGAAATAAGCGATAACGGCGACGCACTGTCGGGTACGGGCTGCACGCCCACCACGACGATCACGAGGATCGTCCGGAAGGACTCCTCGGGCACGGCCCACTTTCTCAAGAAGTACCTGGGGCTGATCAACAAAGCGACGTTCGAAACCGAAAAAGGCGCTACCAAGACGTGGGACGAAGTCTCGGAAGGCACCGAAAACACGACTTGGCCGAAAGCCATCGATGCAGTCAAAACAGCCTCCAACGGAGAGGCCGCCGAGGACGAACTCGTGTCCAAAACGCCCGGCAGCATCGGCTTCGGGAACCTCGCGGAAATTCGCAGCGGCAAGCTGTTCACGCCGCCGTCCGAGGGGCCTGGAAAGGCGGCGTTCTGGGTGCCGATCCAGAACACCACCGGAGAATCGTATGCCGACCCTGCATCGAACAAAGACGTGGAAGCGGCCGGCGAAGCAAACTGCTCAAAAGAGGAATACACCAACGGCGAAACGGCCTTCCCGCCCACCAGCGTGACGGTGCCGTGGAACGAAGTGACCACCAGGACCACGGAGCGTAAGTACACGCTCTGCGGCTTGGCCTGGGTCCTGTCGCTGGACGCCTACTCGGCGTTCTCGGGGACAACGGAAGGCGAGGCCACCACGGTCGAGAACTTCCTGAGCTACCTGCTCGAGACGAACAAGGGGAAGAGCGGTGGCCAGGCCTTGCTGAAGGGCCACGACTACATGCCGATATCCGGGAAGATCCTGTCGGAGGCCAAGGCCGGCGTCCGGGGTAAGAAAGGCAAGGGCGGGACGGGCTTCTAGGCCCGCTCGACGCGCCGGCCCCTGCACGCCGGCGCCAAGAACCGCAACGGCTAGGAACCACGCCGGGCCGCCTTCGGGGCGGCCCGGCGCGTCTCGCCTGCCGGTGGTCGCGATGATGTACCCGTGCAGATCGGGCCGTTCGCGATCGAGCGCTTCTACGAGCGCTGGGAGTTCCGCGCCGAGCTGATGCTCTCCAGCAGCGACTGCGAGTCCCAGACAGTGGAGGAGCTGCTGGCGCTCGAGCCCGACGCGCGTGAGCGCCTCCTGGCGATGCGTCTGGGCTACACCGAAGTGGCCGGCTCGGAGGAGCTGCGGGCGGCGGTGGCGGGCGGGTACGAGCGCACGGGAGCCGGCGACGTGCTCACGCTGGCCGCCGCCGAGGAGGGCATCTTCCTCGTCTACCACGCGCTGGTCCAGCCCGGCGACCACGTGGTCGTGGAGGCACCCTGCTACGGGTCGGCGGTCGAGGTCGCCCGCAGCGCCGGCGCACGGGTCAGCCTCTGGCAGCGGCGCCCCGAGGACGGCTGGGCGCACGACCTCGACGGGCTCGAACGGCTGCTCGAGCGGGACACACGGCTGATCTACATCAACAGCCCACACAACCCGACCGGGATGCAGATGAGCCACGAGACCTACGAGCGGGTGGTGGAGCTCGCCCGGGAGCGCTCCACGATCGTGTTCGGCGACGAGGTCTACCGGGGTCTGGAGCACGACCCGGCCGACCGCCTGGTGGCCGCCTGCGACTACTACGAGCGGGGGATCTCGCTGGGGACGGTGTCCAAGGCCCACGGCCTTCCGGGGCTGAGGATCGGCTGGATCGCCTGCCGCGAGCCGAGCCTGTTGGAGCGGGTGAGGGAGCTGAAGCTGTACACGACCATCTGCTCGAGCGCCCCCAGCGAACTGCTCGTGGCACTGGCGCTTCGCCACGGCGACGCGCTGATCGAGCGCAGCCGCACGCGCGTGCTCGGCAACCTGCCGCTGCTCGACGAGTTCATCGCGCGGCGGGCCGGGATGTTCGAGTGGACACGCCCCGTCGCCGGCCCGATCGGCTTCGCCCGCATGCCGGCGCAGGACGACGTCGAGGGATGGTGCGAGCAGACCGCCGAACGGTCCGGCGTGCTGGTGCTGCCGGGCTCGGTCTACGGGGAGCCCGACCACGTGCGCTTCGGGTTCGGCCGCGCCGATCTCCCGCGGGCGCTCGAGCGTCTCGACGGGTACCTCGGCTGACCGCCGGGCGAGACGGCTGACCGCCGGGCGAGGCGGGGCCGGGCGAGGCGGGGCCGGGCGAGGCGGGCCGACGGACCTACAGGACCTTCGAGAGGAACGCCCGGGTGCGCTCGTGGCGGGGCCTGTCGAGGAGCTCCCCGGGAGGGCCGGACTCGACCACCACGCCGGCATCCATGAACACCACGCTGTCGGCGACCCCCCGCGCGAAGCCGAGCTCGTGGGTGACGACGATCATCGTCATGCCGTCGCGGGCGAGCTGCTGCATCACCGCCAGCACCTCTCCCACCAGCTCCGGGTCGAGCGCCGAGGTGGGCTCGTCGAACAGCATCAGCTTCGGCTCCATCGCCAGCGCCCGCGCGATCGCCACGCGCTGCTGCTGGCCCCCCGAGAGCTGGGAGGGATAGCTGTCCGTCTTGTCCGCGAGCCCGACGCGGGTGAGCAGATCGGTCGCGTCCCGCACAGCCTGCTGGCGTGACACCCTCTTGACCTTGATCGGGGCACAGGTGACGTTCTCGAGCGCGGTCATGTTCGGGAACAGGTTGAAGTGCTGGAAGACCATCCCGATCTCGGCCCGCTTGCGTGCGATCTCGGACTCGCGCAGCTGGTGGAGCATGTCGCCCTTCTCCCGATAGCCGACGAGCTCCCCATCCACCGAAAGGCGTCCCGCGTTGATCGGCTCGAGGTGGTTGATGCAGCGCAGGAAGGTCGACTTGCCCGACCCTGACGGTCCCAGCAGGCACATCACCTCGCCCGGCATCACCTCGAGCGTGATCCCCTTCAGCACCTCGTGGCGGCCGAAGCGCTTGTGGACGCCTTCGGCCTTCACCATCGGCTCGGCCATCAGTAGCCGTGCCGGAACGACAGGACGCCGAGGCGCACCCGCTCCCACATCGGGAGCTGGTCCGCGCCGGTGCCGCGGCCGTAGTAGCGCTCGAGGTATCCCTGCCCGACGTACAGCACGCTCGTACAGATCAGGTACCAGATGCTGATCGTGATCAGCAACGGGATCTCTTTGTAGTTGACCGCCCAGATCAGTTCCGCCGAGTACAGCAGCTCGGTGACCGTGATCACGCTCGCCAGCGAGGAGGTCTTGAGCATCGAGATCGTCTCGTTGCCCGTCGGCGGGATGATCACCCGCATCGCCTGTGGGAGCACGATCGTGCGCAGCGTCTGGATCCGTGACATGCCCAGCGACAGCGCCGCGTCGGACTGGCCCTTGTCGACCGAGATCATCCCCGCGCGCACGATCTCGGCCATGTAGGCGCCCTCGTTCAGGCCCAGCCCCAGGATCGCCGCGCGGAAGGGGGTGATCAGGGTGTTTGCGTTCGCGTGGATGATCGACGGGCCGAACGGGACGCCGAGGTCGATTTTCGGGTACAGGGCGGCGATCACGTACCAGAAGAGCAGCTGCACGAGCACGGGGGTGCCACGGAAGAACCAGATGTACAGCCAGCTCGAGCCCGACACCAGCGGGTTCGGGGACAGCCGCATCACGGCGAGCAGCACGCCCAGGGCGATCCCGACCGCCATCGAGATCACGGTCAGCTCGATCGTCACCCGGAGGCCTTCGAGGATCCGTTCGTCGAACAGGTATTCGCCGACGACGCTCCATTCGAAGCGGGGGTTGCTCACCACCGAGCGCACCACCGCGACGGCGATGACGAGTACCAGCGCCGCGGCGACCCAGCGGCCGCGGTGCCGGACGGGGACGGCCCTTATGTCGTCGGGTCGCCTGCCGGAGTCGGTGGCCTCGGGCGAGGTCACCGCCCGGGGCTCAGCTCTTCGCCTGGTTGATCCCCGGGTTGCTGATCGCGCCCGCCTGCACGCCCCACTTGGTGAGGATCTGCATGTACTGGCCGTCGCTCATCAGCACCTTCAGCGCGGCGAGCGTCGGTTCGGTCATGCCGGTCCCCTTTGGGTACGCGAGGCCGTACGGCGCCGAGGCGAGCGTCGGCCCCACGACCTTCAGCGCGCCGCCCGACTGTTTGACCGCATAATCGACGACCGGGGAGTCCGCCATCCCGAGTTCGGCGCGACCGCTCGAGACCGCGAGGTTGGCCCCGTTCTGGGTCGGGAACACGAGCAGCGTGGGCGCGCTTTTGCCTTCTTTGGTGCACTTCGCGGACTGGGCCTTGACTTCTTCTTCCTCGGTGGTCCCCTTCTCGACCGCCACCGATTTGCCGCACAGGTCGGCGAGCGTGCTGATCGTCGGACTGGAGGAGCTCTTGGCGTAGAACGATTCGCCGGCGGTGAAGTAGGTGACGAAGTCGACCGTCTTCTGGCGTTCCGTGGTGTCGGTGAACGACGAGGCACCGAGGTCGTATTTGCCGGCCGCGAGCCCCGGGATGATCGTGTCGAAGGTCACGTTGACGAAGTGGGCTTTCAGTCCCATCACCGCGGCGAGAGCGTCGACCAGGTCGACGTCCATGCCGACCACGGTGTGGCCGTCGGAGGCGATGAACTCGTTCGGCGCGTAGGTCGCGTCGGAGGCGACGGTCAGGGTGCCTTTCGATTTGATCGCCGCGGGCACCTGGGCGGCGATCGTCGCGTCGGTGGCAGGGGTCGTGAGCGTCGATGCCGTGCTGGAGGTCGTCGAGCTTTTGCTGCTGCCGCATCCCGCCAAGACCAGCACCGTCAGCGCCACGGCGCCGAGGGCGGAGAGAAGCTTGGGCATGTCGGTGGGACCCCCTCGGGTGTGGAAGTGGATACGGGTGGCGGAGCGCGGCGATTATATGGCCCGCTACGGCCGGTAGACGGGGGGCTCGGGGCGGTCGATCGGCCACGGCACGCAGGCCGGTCGTGGTGGGCCCGCTTACCCGCGACGGCGGCGGCCGACCTCCGCCCGCACCGCGAAGCCGGCGGCGAGCATCCCCCACACGACGGCCACCACGATCACGCCTTTTGCCGCTGCCAGGATCGCGACCGCCAGCGAGGCGATCCCGGCGCAGATCGAGAACACGATGTTGGCCACGCCCGCATGATCGCGCCCGTCGGACCCTGGGCGGATCCATCCCGCGAAACTCGCCACCTACCCCGCTCGGCGGGCGACGGATCTCGCCGCGGCCGCTTAGGAGACCTGCAGGTACGTGTACCCGACCGCGCTCGGACTGGCGGTCCTCGAGCCCCTGTAGAAAGCCCTCGCCCGCCACCGTCCCGGGCTCGGCGGGGCGAACGGCACCGTTGCCAGCCCGCCGCTCGCAAACGCCTGGACCCGCTGGGAGAACTGCCATCCGAACACGGGGTCGAAGCGTTCGATTTCGACCGTCACGGGACCTGACTCGGCCGGTGTCACCTGGACGTCGATCCCGAGGCCCTCGCCGGGGCTGGCCTGCTTGCTGGTGAAGGAGATCGTGGTGGCGGTGATGGTACGGGTCTCACGCTCGAGCGTGTAGCTGCCCGAGGTGTGGTTGCGCTCGGAGACGACCGCGTAGTAGGTACCGGGTTGCAGCTGCCGCTGGAGGCTGGTCGAGCCGTTGCTGTTGCAGTCGCATTCGATCACGTGACCGCGCTCGTCTCGTAGCTGGAGGTTGAATTCGGCCGCTGCCGGTGCGATCAGCTTGAGGTTGAGGTTGGAGTGGCTGGTCACTTCCATGCGGTAGAGGCGCACGACGGCGACCCCGTTGCCGTCCAGGGCACCGTGGGCGTGGACGTAGTTGCCGAGTGGTAGCCCGGGAGCCGTCTCGGCCGGACCCGCGGGTGCGACCTGCAGGCGGAACCGCTGGATCCCCTTGCGGGACAGGCTGGGGGTGATCTCGAAGCTGTAGCGGCCGCCCTGATCCGCGCGGGGGGTGAACAGGTGGTAGCCGCCGCAATCGATGTGAACCAGCGCGCCGCCCTGTCCTCCGGCTTCCCCTCCTTCTTCTCCTTCTTCTCCGAAGCTCGTCGTGCCGGGTGCGAACAGGGCGCCACTCACGCACGCGCCCTTGGTCTCGTTGGCGAGGTTGATCAAGTAGCTGACGCCGGCATGCATCACCACCGAGTAGGCCGCGTTCACGTTCTGGGTACGGTCGACCTGTCCGCTGATGCCGGCCGCCGGAAGCGGGGGCCCCGGCGGCCGGACCGCCGGCGTGGGCATGAACACTTCGAGTGTGAACTTGGCCAGCTGGGAGTTCTGGAGTGCGGCCACCCTGATGTAGTAGAGGCCGTTCTTGGCCGCCACGAAGGAGAGCGACGCCTTGCCGGTGGAGTCCGTCCTTTCGCACACCACCGAGCTGCGTTCCGAGCGGACCGCGTGGAAGACGGCGACGGTTGCGTCGAGGGCCCCCGCGGCCGCCAGGTTGATGGCTATCCGATGCGCGGCCGGCAGACGCAGGCTGTACCACACGGAGTTGCCCGACGCCCCGCAGGACGATTCGCTTTCGCCCGCTTCGGTGGTCGCGCCCACGGTCGTGCCTTCGATCGTGGCGGGGAAGCTCTTGATCGCCTGGGCGTTCGCGAAGGCGTCGTTGGGCGGCGCCGGTGGGCTCGAAGGGGCGGGCGTGACGCCTTCGGCGAACGCACCGGGTACGGTCACGAGTGCGACTCCGGCGAGCGCCAGGGCAGAGGCGATGACCGATCTCGTCTTTCGGGCCATCAACAGGCTAGGTACTCCGGGCGGTCGCGATCTCCTGCCCGTGGGCGGGGGATGCTCGCCATCGTCAGTGGCAGTGTCGGTCGCGTGAGAAGCGTAGGGTCATGGTTGATGTGTCCGGACGGCGATCGCGATTCCCTGGCGCTGTCCTGGAGCGGCGGAAAGGACTCGGCGCTGGCGCTATGGATGCTACGCACGGAGCTGGACGCCTGGCCGCAGGCGCTGATCACGACCGTCACGGAGGGTTATGAGCGGATCAGCATGCACGGGGTCCGCCGTGAGCTTCTGCAGATGCAGGCGAGCGCGGTCGGCGTGCCGCTGGCGGAGGTGCGGATCCCGCCCGCGTGCGTCAACGAGGTCTACGAAGCGAGGATGGCGCAGGCGTTCCAGGCGCCGCCGCTCTCCGAGGTCGCGACCGTCGCCTTCGGCGACCTCTTCCTGGAAGACGTCCGCGCCTATCGCGAGGCGCGCCTCGACGGGGCCGGGAGGCGGGGCCTGTTCCCGCTGTGGAAGCGGGATACGACGGCGCTCGCCCGGCAGTTCATCGCAGATGGGTTTCAAGCGATCCTCGTGTGCGTGGACCCGCGCAAGCTCGACCCCTCGTTCGCGGGTCGCGCGTTCGACGCCCGGCTGCTGGACGATCTGCCCGCGGAGGTCGATCCGTGTGGCGAGAACGGCGAGTTTCACACCTTCGTGCACGAGGGGCCGGTCTTCACGCAGCCGATCGCATGTGACGCCGGTGAGGTGGTCCGACGCGATGGCTTCGTGTTCTGCGACGTGCTCCCGCGGGAGATGTGACACCGACGGCGCGCGCTGTGGGAGAATGCCGCCACCCAGCGATGGCATCCCCGACGCCCCTACTGCCGACTACGCCAGGCGCTCAGCCGGACGGCGTGATTGCGCACTACGAGCGGGCGTTCATCCAACGGGTCACGGACTTCAACGACCCTCGCCAAGAATGGCGACGCCTGATCTCTGAGCTGCTCGGCACGTTCTTCCTGGTGCTCGCGGCGGCGGGCGGCGGCATGATGGGCCACGCCTTCCCGGGCGCCATCAGCCATACGGACGCCGTCGTCGCGCCCGCGTTGACGGTGCTCGCGATCATCATGTTCATGGGCAAGGTCTCCGGCGCGCACCTCAACCCGGCGGTCAGCTTCGCGTTCGCCCTCCGCCGCGACTTCCAATGGCGGCGCGTGCCGGGCTACGTGACCGCGCAGCTGATCGGCGCCACGCTCGCGGCCCTCTTCCTGCACGCGGTGATCAACGTGTCGGCCACCTACGGCTCGAACTATCCCGCCGCCACCTACTCTGCGAGCGCGGCCTTCTGGATGGAGCTGATCTTGACGGCGGGCCTGGTCAGCGTGATCCTCGGCACCGCCTCCGGCGCACAGAACGTGGGCCTCTTCGGTGCGATCGGCGTGGGCTCCTACATCGCCCTGGCCGGGATGTGGGGTAGCCCGATCTCCGGCGCCTCGATGAACCCGGCCCGGACGTTCGGCCCGGACCTGGTGGGGCGCAACTTCTCGCATTACCTCGTGTACGTGGCGGGCCCCATTGCAGGCGCCGTGGTCGCCGTGGGGATCGCATTCGTGCTGCGTGGCCGTGGCGGCGGCGCCTCGGGCTCGGCGGCGGCACAGGGTGATCTCTTCACGCAGACCCAAGAGCCGCCCGCGTCGAACCGCCGATCCCCGGGTCGCGACGGGCCGTGATCGTTCGTTTCGGCCCGGTCACGCAAGATAATGCCGCTCCGTGCCGACGCCGAAGCTCAGCCACGTCGATCTGGCGGTCAGCTCGATCGAGCGCAGCCTGCCCTTCTACCGCGGCCTGTCGGAGCCGATCGGTTGGACGGGACTGCAGGAGGTACGCGGGGAGCGCAGTGAGAAAATCTGGTACCTGTCGGTGCCAGGGGCCGGCGTGGCCGCGCTCGGTCTCAGGGAGAAGCAGTCCGATGCTCATCCGCTCCCGTATGACCGCTACGCCGTCGGCCTGCATCACGTCTGTTTCGATGTTTCCTCGCGCGAGGTTGTGGACGAGCGCGCGCAATGGCTGCTGACACACGGCGCTCGGATCGAGAGCGGTCCCGCGGAGTACGACTACACCCCGGGCTACTACGCGGTCTTCTTCTACGACCCCGACGGGATCAAGCTCGAGCTCCTGCACCGGCCCACCTATTGGGCCACAGACTGAGTCAGAGCCCACTCTTGCACCGCGTGAGCCTGGAGAGCTGCCCAGGTCGTGAGAGACGCGCCGGAGACAGCCACGGCGGAGCACATTGCGGCCCTCGCGAACCAAAGAAGCCCCGCATCTGCGGGGCTTCGTGAAATGGAGCTAGGGGGACTCGAACCCCCGACCTCCTGGGTGCGATCCAGGCGCTCTCCCAACTGAGCTATAGCCCCGGGGGTGCCGGCTCTGGCGCCGAGACGCCGGGTGGCAAGAGTGTAGTGGCCGGTGCCGGTGGGCCGTGGGGGACCGGGGGCGGCCACGGGACCGGGCCTGGCGGGGGGTCGTCCGACGCCTCGCTAAGGTTTTGGGCCAGGTTCATGGGATTGCTTGAAGAGGCCATCCGCGAGCACCTCGAGCTGCAGCGCCGCCACGGCGGGGACGTCCGGGAGATCGCCCGCGCCGAGCAGGAGGCGCTGGAGCCGCTGGTTCCCGGGCAGACGCCGGACTGGGCGCTGGGGCCGGCCCTGTTCGACCACGAGCAGCCGCCGCAGGCCGACCAGGCCCTGGTGGCCGATCCGGCCCCCGTGGCCCCCGCAGCTGACGCGACCCTGATGGCCGATCCGGCCCCCGTGGCCGACCCGACGGCGGCCGGGCCGCCGATCGAGTACCAGCCCCAGCAGTCTCCGAGCCAATCAGCGCTCGAGCAGGAGACCGCCGAACTCGACATGAGCGCGGTCCTCGGCATCGTCGAGGACGGCGGACAGGCCCCCTACGAACACGTGCCCGACGGGGCGGTCCCCGAGTTCGGGTCGGTGCAGGCGCGCCGGATCGTCGCCGGGGAGCCCTCCGACGACAGCGCGGAGCCCGACTTCGAGTGGGAGATCCCGGGTGTGTCGCGTTCGCCCGGGGCCGGCGCCTGAGCGGCTGCCCGGCCCCCCTTGCGGGGCCTCCGGGGATACTCCCGTGGGCAGTGCCGAAGAGAACATCGAGATCGTGCGTCGCCTGTACGCGATCTGGCATCGCGACGGCTTCGGGGTCGTGCCGGAGCTGATGGATCCGGCGGTCGAGTACGTCAACCCGCCGTACGCGGTCGAGCCCGGTGTCCGTCGCGGCTACGAGGAGTTCGCCGAGGCGGCGAGGGCGGTCACGAGCGTCTACGGCGATTACGAGGTCGACGCCCGCGCGCTGACGGAACTCGGCGACCGCGTCGTCGTACGAGCCCACGTGAAGACCCGCAGTCACGGAAACGCGGTCCCGATCGAAGCCGAGCGGGGTTACGTGTTCGACATCCGTGACGGCAGGGTGGTGCGGTTCGCGTGGTTCAACGACTTCGCGAGCGCACTCCAGTACGCCCGCGGCTGACCGCGGCCGAGCGTCCGCCGCGTTTAGCGGCTCTCCATCCCGGGTACCGCCAGCGACCATCGGGACACAGCAGTGAGAGAGTGAAGTGGGGAGGAACCCAGGGGTGAGTAGCCGGATGGGGGCGGTTCAGTGATACGTGTGCGAGGTTCACACACCGGCGCGACCCTGGCGGGTGTCGCGACGTTGATCCTGGCCGGCTTCCTGCTGTCGGCGTTGATGGCCGCTCCGGCGTTGGCGTCCGCTCCGGTGCAGCCCTACGGCACCAACGACGCCGGCGGATTCCGCAACGTCCTCCCGAGTGGGGAGAACGGCACCGACAACGCCGAGCAGCTGGCGGAATTCGAGCTCAACGGCACCTATCCGCCCCACTACACCGACCAGCTCCCGCTGTATGCGGACCTGCTCCACGCCTCGCCGACGCTGACCCACGAACAGATCGGCGAGTACTTCAAGGACGCGACCTTCGGCGTGCCGGAAGGAGACGTGGAATCGACCGAAAGCCCCCGCTCGGACGTCACCATCGTGCGTGACAAGGGCTTCGGCGTTCCCCACATATACGCCACCACCCGGGGTGGCCTGATGTTCGGAGCCGGTTACGCCGGCGCCGAGGACCGCCTCTTCCTGATGGACGTGCTGCGTCACACGGCGAGGGCCGAACTGTCCTCGTTCGCGGGCGGCTCGGAAGGCGACCGCGCGATGGACCGGGCGCAATGGATGATCGCCCCGTACACCGAAGCGGACCTCGAATCGCAGCTGAAGGCGGCCCCGAAGCTGTATGGCGCCCGCGGCGAACAGGTCGTCAACGACCTCGAAGAATTCGTGGCCGGCATCAACGCGTACATCCACGAAGCCCTGATCGACCCGAACAAGCTGCCTTCCGAGTACGCCGCGCTGGGGAAACTGCCGACCGAATGGAAGCCGACCGACGTAATCGCCGAGTCATCGCTGATCGGCGGCATCTTCGGCAAGGGCGGGGGCGCCGAAGTGCGCTCGGCGCTCACCCTCGAGGCGTTCGAAAAACGATTCGGGACGAAGGCGGGTCGCAGCGCGTGGGAGGACTTCCGCGAGCAGAACGACCCCGAAGCACCCACGACCGTCAGCAAGAGCTTCCCCTACGAGACGACCTCGCCATTCGCCAAGCGGGGGTTGGCGATGCCCGAACCCGGGTCGGTCACCTTCCTCTCCGACGGATCCTCCTCGGCCCCCGCGATCAAAGGGACCGAGACCACCGACACACCCTCGCCTCAGCCGATTCCCGACGACGGCTCGATCGGGTCCGAGCTGCTGCACAGCACCCTGGACGGCCCCGCGCTGGACTCCAACTGGGAGCTGGTCAACAAAGAACACTCCACCGACGGGCACTCGATCGCCGTGATGGGCCCCCAGGTCGGCTACTACAACCCCCAGATCCTGATGGAGGAGGACCTCCACGGCCCCGGCATCGACGCCCGCGGCGCCGCGTTCCCAGGTGTGAACCTGTACGTCGAGCTCGGCCACGGCCGCGACTACGCGTGGAGCGCCACCACCTCCACCGCCGACAACGTCGACACCTTCGCCGAGGTCCTCTGCCAGGACGAATTCCACTACCTCTACAAGGGCCAGTGCCTGCCCATGGAAAAGCTGGAACGGACGAACTCCTGGACGCCCACGGCCACCGAACCGGAAACCCAGCCCGGCTCGGAAACGCTCACCGTCTACCGCACCGTTCACGGGATCGTGTACGCCCGCGGCACCGTGGACGGCAAAAAGGTCGCCTTCGCGAGCGCTCGGTCCACCTACTTCCACGAGGCCGACTCGGCGATCGGCTTCTCCGAGCTGAACGAACCGGGATTCATCACCGGTCCCGAGCAGTTCGAGAAGGCGGCCTCGAACATCAACTTCCTCTTCAACTGGGCCTACGTGGACGCGAACAACATCGCCTACTACATGTCCGGGTGGCTGCCCGAAAAAGCCTCACACACCTCCCCGGACTTCCCGATCCTCGGCACCGGGGAATACGACTGGAAGGGCTTTGACCCGACCACCCACACGATGGACACGGTGCCGTTCGCGAGACACCCCAACGCGCTCAACCCGCCGTTCCTCGTTTCCTGGAACAACAAGCAGGCACCCCGGTTCTCCGCGGCCGACGACAAGTACGCCTTCGGCACCGTCTACCGCAACCAGCTGATCCGCAACTTCATCGAAGCGGACATCGCCGGCGGCAAGAAGATGGGCGCCGAACAACTGATATCGGCGATGGACGAAGCCGCCACCCAGGACATCCGCATGGTCGAGGTCTGGCCGATCATCAAGCAGGCCCTCGGCGAAGTCACCGACCCGCAGCTGCAGCACGCGGTCGCCGAGCTCGAAGCGTGGTACGCCGCCGGCTCACACCGCCGCGACCTGGCCAACACGAGCATCTCCAGCCCCGGGACCTACGAAAACAACGAAGCGATCACGATCATGGATGCGTGGTGGCCGAAACTGCTGCAGGCCGAGTTCGGGCCCGCATTGGGCTCGGAAGCCTTCGGCGCCCTCCGTGGCATGCTCGCCTTCGGGGCCCCGGAACCGGGTGCTGAACCGGAAGCCCCGGAATTCGCCGACGGCTGGTACGGATACGTGCAGAAGGACCTCCGCGACGTGCTCGCCCACGCCGGCGAGGGCACGATGCCGACCAGCCCCTACTCGCGGCTGTACTGCGGGGAAGGCTCCCTGACCGCCTGCTCGCAGGCGCTGCAGTCCTCGCTAAAGGAAGCCCTGTCGGTGACCCCGGCGCAGATCTACGGCCACGGCGCCTGCGCCGAAGACCCCCAGGCCAGCTGCTTTGACATGAACCGCTTCATCAGCGCCAGCGGCATCTCGGTGCCGGCGTTCCCATTCCAGAACCGTCCAACCTTCCAGCAGGTGGTCGAATTGACCAAGACGCTCCCACGATGATGACGCACTCCTCTCCAGCCAACCGTGCCTCGGTCCCAGGCCGGCGGGCGGCCGCACTGGCGACCGTGGCGCTGCTCGCGCTGGTGCTCGCCGGCTCCGCCGCGGGGACCTCGGTGGCGCTCGCCCAGTTCCCCTACCTGGGGACCGGCAACCTGGCCGAACCGGACAGCTGGAAGCTCGCGCCGGGCCAGGTGCCGAGCAACCTCGACGGCAACGCCTGGAAGTTCGCGGCGACCCCGGCGATCCCCTCGCTCGAAAAGAACCCGACCGAATACGCGAGCATCGAGAAACTGAACTCCCAGGAAGACGAGCTGTGTGGCGTGACCGGCATGAGCCTGGTGAGTGAATTCGCGACGATGCCCGAAGGCACCGGGTCGTGCATCGCGGCGGGCACTCCGATCCACACCGCCTTCGGGGTCACGCTGGGTCGCCCCGACGTCTCGATCGCCGAGCTCGACTCTGGAATCGAATGGAACAACCGCGGCGCGGCGCTGCTGCTACGCAGCAAGGTGCTTCTGAACGCCGGCGAACTGCCCGCGCCGAAAGTCGACATGAGCAAAACGTTCGACCCGACGACGCACGTCGACTGTGAAACCGCCCGGGCGGCCACCGCCGGCGACTACGACGCCGACGGCGGGATGCCCGGCGGCAAACCGGGGGGCAGCGGCGCGATCCCCTACGACGTGCTCGAACAGGGCGCCTTCGACGTGCTCGACTACGCCTGCGACTCACGGGTGGCGAACGTGGTCGAGAACTACCCCCCGTGCACCAACCCGCCGACGACCAAGGACTGCCGCAACGGGCCCTCCGGCATCCTCACGCCCGAGGACCTGATCATCGCCTTCTCCGACGGCGTCGACCACGACCACAACGGCTACGTGAACGACATCGCGGGGTGGAACTTCGTCGACAACAACAACGACCCCTACGACGAGGTTCACTACGGGCACGGCACCGGCGAGGAGGAAGACTCCAGCGGCGAAGCGAACAACGCGGCGGGCGAGGCGGGGACCTGTCCCAACTGCGAGATCATGGAGCTGCGCGTCGGCGAGTCGTTCATCACCGACGCCAACCGCTTTGCCGAGGCCGTCACCTACGGAACCGACCGTGGCGTCGACGTGATCCAGGAGCCGCTCGGCACCTACAACGACCCCAACTACGCCCGCGAAGCGATCGACTACGCCTACGACCACGGGGTCACCGTGATGGCCTCCGCGGCCGACGAGGCGGCCGAACACCACAACCAGCCGGGAGCGCTACCCAACACGATCGTCGTCAACGCGATGGAAGGGCCGGCGAGCCTCAGCGGCGTCCCGGTGACGAACACGCCGCCGTCCTACCTGCAGCTCGATGGCTGCACCAACTTCGGCACCCGCGTCGACCTGTCGGTGCCGGCGACCTCGTGTTCTTCGGAGGCGACCGGCAAGAGCTCGGGCGTCGTCGGGCTGATCTACAGCGCGGCGCTGAACGCCTGCGGGGCGGCCCTCTACGGAACGTGCTCGAGCTCGCCCTCGGCGAAGCTGAAACCGGCGAGTGACTGCACCCGCGTGAACGGCGAACCGTGCGTCGTCACCGCGAACGAGGTGCGTCAGCTACTCGCCTCCGGCAACATCCAAGGCACGACCGTCGATGGCTCCTCGACCCTCGGCTCGAGGTCGCCGAGCACGGGGGGCTCGCCGGCGGACGAGGGCGAAGGGGGACAGGCCGACGACGTCGACACGGCGGCAGAACCGGAACTGGCATGCAGCGTGGGGATGGCGCCCACCTGCACCGACCCCAACCTGAACACGACCTTCGCGGCCGACGAGGACGGCGGCGTGGAGGGCCCGCTGCCGGACACCTTCCGCTTCCCGACCCGCAGGGGCTTCGACGAGTTCACCGGCTACGGGCGCCTGGACGCATACAAGTCCGTCGACGCCGCCGCCGAAGGCTGGATCCCACCGGAGGCGAACATCACCTCGCCGGAATGGTTCCAGCAGATCGACCCGCAGGACGAATCCTTCGAAGTCGACGGCTACGTCGACGCGCGCACCGCCTACACCTGCCGCGTGGAAGTGGCACCGGGTGCCCAACCGGACAACCGCACCACCGCGGCGGGCGGCGACTTCGCGAGCGTGCCGTCGGGCTACTGCAACGGCACCACCGTGCACTCGGGCCCCTACAACGGCCTCGTCGGAACGGTCGCCACCAAGACCCTCGAGGCGATGTTCCCGTCGACCGACCCGACCTCCTTCGAAGCCAACGAGAACGGTGGCGGAGTCAACACCCAGACCTCGAACGGGCGCCCCAACACGCAGCCGTACGCGTTTACCGTGCGCCTCGTCGTGTCCACCGCGCCGGGCGCGGCGGGGCCGGCGATGACGGGTGAGGACCGCCGCCAGCTGAACCTCCATCGCGACTCGGAAATGCTGAAGGGCTTCCCGCTCGAAATGCACGGCGACGGCGACGCCAGCCCGCTGCTGGTCGATCTGGCCGGCAACGACACCAACCAGCTGGTCGTGGCGAACTCCGACGGCTTCGTCAACGCCTACCAGTACGAACCGAAGACGGGCACCATCAGCGAGCTGCCCGGCTGGCCGGTGCACACCGAATCGCTACCGCTGCACACCGGCGAGCACGCCTACTCCTCAAAAGAAGAGTCGAGCACGCACTACGACCCGATCATCGAGGCGCCGGCGGCCGGCGACCTCAGCGGCGACGGCGAAATGGACATCGTGGCCGATGACCTGGAAGGCAACGTCTATGCCTGGAACGCGAAGGGCAAGCTGATCTTCCACGAGACCTCCGACCCCGACTACTCGGGTGCGCCTCTCCCCGGCGACCCGGGCTGGGAGGCGGCGCGGGCGGGTGCCCGCGAGCGCACCCAGGGCGGCTTCGCGACCTCGCCGGTGCTGGCCGACCTCGAACCCGAAAAGGGCCCGGGCCTCGACATCGTCGCGGCGGGCGAGGATCGCCACGTGTACGCCTGGCATCCCGACGGCGAACCGGTGAAGGGATTCCCGGTGCTGGTCGAGGACCCCGAAAAGATGGCATCGGTCGACCCCACCGACAACCAGCCGACGTTCAACGCCAACGCGCCCGGCGAAGGCGGCAAAAACGAAGATCAGGGCAAGATCGTCGACACCCCGGCGGTGGCCAACCTGGAAGGGCCGGACAAGCCGCCGACGATCATCGTCGGCACCAACGAGGAGTACAACGTCGGCGTCGGCAACGAAGGCGCGATCAACGCCGGCGACCTGACGACGGCCTCACTGGGCGTGCTCGGCGAAACCGGCCTGCTGTCGTTCGCCAACGGCCGCGTCTACGCGATCAAGGCGAGCGGCTGCTCCTCCGAACCGTCCTCGTGTGCCACCGGCGGATTCAAGTGCGAACACGAAAAATGCACCTCGGTGGCCTTCCGCGAAGGCTGGCCGGTGAAGATCGGGATCATCGACGCGGGCCTGCTGCCGGAAGTCGGCGAGGGCATCGACGGCTCGCCCGTGGTCGCGCCCCTGGACTGCCCCGAAGGCGGCGAAGGACCGAAGATCGCGGTGACGCCGGACGCCGGACCGGGTTACGTGCTGAACCCGAACGGGACGTCCTGCTACGGCTCGACGGAAGGGAAATACACGGCACTCGAGACCGACGTCAGCGCGAGCCCGACGAAAGTCGACACGCCCGTCTTCGCGGCGGTCGGCGAGCCGGCGTTCGGGACGCTGAACGGCACCACGCTCGACCTCTTCAACCCGGTCGCGGGGCTGATCCGCGCGCTCGACATCGTGGCGCCCGACTACCAGAAGGGCGGCCAGGACTTCATCGCCGGGTGGAATGCGAACACCGGACAGTTCGCGCCGGGCTTCCCGGCGGTCGACAACGACCTCTCCTTCATCACGGGCGAGACCGTCGGCGACGTGACCGGGGAAGCGCCCAAACAGGAGGTCGTGGCGGGCACGGCCTCACTCGACCTCGAGGCTTACAACGAAGACGGCGCGGCGGCGAGCAGCGCGTGGCCGAAGCTGACAGCCGGCTGGACCGTCGCGACGCCCACGTTGGGGTCGCTGGGCACGATCGACACGGGCAAAGAAGCCAAGAAGGACATCGTCTCGATCACCCGCGAAGGGACGATCTCGGTGTACTCGACCCCGGCCTCCGCGTGCTCGCCCAGCTCGTGGCCCAACTTCCACCACGACATCGCAAACTCCGGGGAATATACGCGCGACGCGATCCCGCCGGGGCTGCCGCTCGAAGGCAGCGCCGTGGAACGGACGCTGACGTTCACGGCACCGGGCGGAGACCTCATGTGCGGCAAGGCCACCCGCTATGAAGTCGTCACCTCCGGGCGGCCGATCACGCCTGAAAGGTGGTCGAAGGCGAAGCCGTTGAGCGGGGCTCCGGAACCGGTCGAAGCGGGGACGACCCAGACGATGACGCTGCCGTCGAAGGGCGTCAAACGCTACATCGCGATCCGCGCGGTGGACGAGGCGGGCAACATCGGATTGCCGGAGAGCATCCGCTACTACCGCAAAGCGCCCAAGAAACGCTAGAGCCGCGAACGGGGCTGGTGCCGCCCGTCGCAGGCCCGTCGCCGGGCCGCCGCCGGGTCGTCGCACGCCCGCCGCCGGGCCGCCGCCGGGTGGGGTATAGTGCCGAGCGGCGCATGCTCCCCTCGCCCGCTGGGTGGGGCCTCCGCCGATCTCCACCGGGCAGGGAGGCCTGGACGGAAGGGATGGAATCGGAGGGGCTTGGTGTCCGCGCACAGCCCGAGAGGGCCCTCAGGGCGCGGACGCCCAGGCTCCCGCCGGTGTGGGGGTGTCCACGGCGGCCCGCTTGCGGTGACAGGTCGGGACGTGCAGGCGATCGGCAACCCGTCCGGATGCGCAACTCGACGCCGGTGTGAGGGTTAGGTTTACATCATCCGCCCTCGCACATGGCGGGACAACCGACACCCCAAGGGGGGGAAGAAATGCGTCACCTCATGCGCCGGTTCGGCCTGCGCGGATTGATCGCGACCGCGAGCGTCCTCGCGGTCGTTGCGGGAGCGGTCATCCCAGCTCTGAGCTCCGCGAACGTGAATGTCAGCAAGTCCGGCTGGGCGTGGGCGAACCCCACTCCACAGGGCAGGACGCTCTTGAACATCGCCTTCTCCGGAGGGGCCGGCTACGCCGTCGGTCTCGGCGGGACGGCGTTGTCGACAACCGATGGTGGCCAGTCCTGGACCGGACTCACCACCGGCACCTCGGCCGACCTCGAACGGGTGCAGGTGATCGGCAACTCCACGGTGGTGGTGGGTGGCGGTGAAGGGTGTGTGACACGGATCTCCGAAAACGGCGGACAGCTGTTCAGGCGCATCTTCAACGTCGCTGAATCGGGCTGCCCCGAACCGGTCTCCGCGTTCAGCTTCGTCTCCCCCAAGGAAGGCTTCCTCCTGCTCAAGAACGGCTCCGTGGAGTTCACCAACGACGGTGGTGAAACGTTCGGCCGCCGAACCGGGATACCCGGCACGCCGGCATCCAGCGCCGGGGGCCAGGCCAGCGGCATCGACATCCACTTCTTCAGCGCGACGAAGGGGATCGTGTTCGTCGGACAGGGCAGCGGCGCCACCGCCGCCTACATGACGCCCGACGGGGGCGTGTCGTGGGCGCCGGTGACGCTGCCCGGAGGCGTCGTCACCTCAGTTCACTTCTACAACGAACAGGTCGGCTACGCGATCGGGCCCAACACGCTCCTGCGGACGACCGACGGGGGCGAAAAATGGGAAGCCGAGCCGATCGCGTCCGGCAACGCGTTCCGGACGATCGACTGCTCGAGCGAAGAAAACTGCCTGCTCACGGTCACAGGTGGCAACCAGCTGATCGAGACCACCGACGGCGGCAAGAACGGATACCGTGAAGACGACCTCGAGCTCGCTCATCTATGCGGCCGCCTACGCCAACCCGAGCAGGATCGTGGCGGTGGGTGAGAGCGGTGCGACGGTGCTGTCCTCCGACGGCGGCGCCACGTTCACCTCGGCGAGCGCGGACATCGGGGGCCAGTACGGACGGCTGCGCCAGGGCCCGGGAGGGATTCTCCTGGCACCCGGGGCCGACGGCGACCTTGCGATCTCCACGAACGCGGGCCAGAGCTGGCAGGTGATAGCGACGCAGACCTCCCAGGAACTGGTGGACGTGTCGTTCGGAACCCCCACGCTCGGGTACGCGCTGGACGCCCACGGTGGACTACAGCGGACGAGCAACGGCGGATCGACCTGGCAGACGCTCAGCCCGGGAACCAACCGGAACGCCCTGGCCGTGGCGGCGATCGGCGAAAAGACCGTGTTGCTGCTGGGGCCGGTGGGCATCAACCGGGCAGTCGGCGGCGGAGCCTTCGAACCCGTGACGGGGCCGGTCGCGAGCAAAGCCCCGGTGTCCGACTACCAGCTGGCGGGGACCACGATCTTCGCCTTCGGAAAGGGAACGCACACCCTGATCCGGTCCACCGACGAAGGAGCACGGTGGAGTGCGATCGCGATGCCGCTGGCACGTAAGAAGAACAAGGCCAAGAAAGTCACGGCAAGTCCCGGTGTGTCGATCCGCAGCATCGCCTTCACCAGTGCCACCGGCGGACTGCTGCTGGACACACAGGGGCGGCTGTGGAGCACTCACAACGGGGGTCGGCGCTGGACCCAGCTGAACTCGGCGGGCACCGAACACGGCGTCCAGCTGGCCTTCGCAACTCCCACCTCCGGCTTCATGAGTGTCTCCTCCTACGGCGGTGACTCCCACGACGCCTACGTGCTGAGGACCACCGACGGGGGCGTCACCTGGCACCCCCAGGAGATCACCATCGGGTCGATTCCCGCGGGTGGCCTGGTGGCCAGCAGCGCCCTCGACGCCGCCGCGCTGGTCGACAGCACCTCGGTGAAGGGAGAACCGATCAACCGCCTCCTGTTCACGACCCAGACCGGGGGAGAAGTGGCCGGATCGGCCGGTCCCCTGATCCTCGGCACGACCACCCACGCGCTGACCAAGAAGCGCCTCAAGAAGCTCAAAGGCCTGGTCAGGATCAGCGGCGTGCTGAAGGGCGCCATCGGCGGGGAGACCGTGGTGGTGGCCCGCCGTAACCTCTCGGGCGGTCCATGGCAGGAACAGCGGGTCGTGGTCGGAGCCAACGGCGGCAGCTTCGCGACCACCTGGCACATCAGCCAGACGTCCCTGTTCGTGGCCGAGTGGGTCGGCGACAGCGGTCGGCCCGGTCAGGGCTCCTCGGTCCTGACGGTGACGGTGAAGAAGAAGTAGAAGCCTCTCAGGCAGCAGTAGAAGCCCCGCCATCGAAGGGGCCGCCCCGGTCGACGCCGACAGGGAGCGGTCCCTTCGGGCAAGAAGGGGTGGGGGCTCGATCGGGCGCCGGCACGCGGCGCTTCCTTCGGGCGCCGGCCCCGGCGCGCGGCGGTTCCTTCCTGCGCCGGCACGTCCGGACATGCGTGAGGTACCGTGACGGGCGATGACCGACGTCGGAGACGGCCAGTTCCGCCAGGGAGAGCCGGTATGGGTGATCCAGGGCGACGGCTCCCAACGTGCGGCCGAGTACGTCGGCGTGGGTGAGGCGAGCGCCTGGTTCGGTGGACCGCCCCAGGTGCTCGTCGTGTATCCCGAGACGAAGTCTGGCGAAGCGGTCGAGGTCGACCGCGTGATCCCCCGTCACGAGTAGCCGATGGAGTACGTGAATCTCGGCGCCACGGGCCTACGTGTATCGCGCGTGTGTCTGGGGATGATGAGCTTCGGCAACGGCTCGGAGCGAGAGTGGGTCCTCGACGAGACCGCCGCCGAGCCGATCGTCCGCGCTGCGGTCGAGGGCGGGATCACGTTCTTCGATACGGCGGACACCTACTCGCACGGGGCGAGTGAGGTCGCGACGGGACGTCTGCTCCCCAAGTTCCTGACTCGCGAGGAGCTGGTGGTGGCTACCAAGGTGTTCATGCCGATGACGCCAGGTGAGAATGGCGGCGGCCTCTCCCGCAAGCACATCCTCGCGGCGATCGACGCTTCCCTACAGCGCCTCGACATGGACTACGTCGACGTGTATCAGATCCACCGCTGGGACCCACGGACGCCGATCGAGGAGACGATGGGCGCACTGCACGACGTGGTGCGGGCCGGCAAGGCGCGCTATATCGGCGCCAGCTCGATGTTCGTCTGGCAGTTCGCGAAGGCGCAGCGCGTCGCCGAGCGCCACGGGCTGACGCCGTTCGTCTCGATGCAGAACCACTACAACCTGCTCTACCGCGAGGAGGAGCGAGAGATGATCCCCCAGTGCCTCGACGAAGGCATCGGCGTGATCCCGTGGAGCCCCTTGGCGCGCGGCATGTTGGCCGGCAATCGCGCCCGGGGTGGTGAGCGGCGCACCACCCGCTCCGGGACCGACGCGTTCGCCGACTACCTGTATTCCGAGAGCGACTTCGACGTCGTCGATCGCGCTGCCGAGGTCGCCTCCGAGCGTGGCGTCCCGCCCGCGCAGGTGGCGCTCTCCTGGTTACTCCACAAGCCTGGTGTCACGGCACCGATCATCGGTGCGACCAAGTCCGAGCACATCACCGATGCCCTGGCCGCCGAGCAGCTCACCCTCTCCGAGCAGGAGATCGGCCGCCTCGAGGAGCCCTACGTGCCCCATCCGGTACTCGGACACGGCTAGCCCCTCCAAGCTGCCACGCGTTTCCCTGCAGGCCTCGTGTGTATCGAGCCCGCCCCACCGAGGGAGGCCCTAGAATCTGGCTCACGGGGCCATAGCTCAGCTGGGAGAGCGCCTGCTTTGCAAGCAGGAGGTCACCGGTTCGATCCCGGTTGGCTCCATCGGGGGGCGCGTCAAGCCTCGCTCTCAAGCGCCGCGGCTCGAGCACGCCCGGCACTGGCTCCGTCGTGCGAGCGCATCGGAAGCCTGCGGCTGATCCAGTGCGACCAGGGCCGTCGCCGGCCGGTCGCGCATAGCGAGGATCTTCGTCGCTGGACAAGTTGGGCGCTCTCCTATATACCTGCCATCGCGGTCCCGGCTCCGCGCTCGGACTGGTAAGGCGCCGCCTTCGGGGAGGGGCAGCTGTTGGGCAGAATGGGATTACTCGCAGGCCGTGTGGTTCGTCTGGCCCGGGCCATGTGTGCTCGCTGGCGCGGTACTGCGGCGGCAATGGTCCCAGCGGTTGTCGTGGGCATGTCGCTGATCGGCATCGTGGTGGTGATGGTCAGGTCAGGCGGAGGGCTCCCAGGTCAGCGTCATCCGGACGCTGCGGGCAGGGTCGTCGGGTCGCCTCCTCCAGTCTCGACCCGCGAGCGCCTCGGCACGCGAGCACAGGGCCTGTCGGGCTTCTCGTTCTCCGGAAGCACTCGCTCCACGTGGGCCGGCAGCGCAGAGCTGGCGGCCCGTCGGCGCCACGTGCGCGGGGACATGTCCGAACGTGTGCTCGCGGATACCGGCGGCGGGCAGGTTCGCCCGCCCATGGGTCCGCCCGGTCCTGGCAGCGGTCTGCCCGGTCCTGGCAGCGCTACGCCCACCCTGCGCCAAGCCGCCGTCGCTCGCGAACGCTCGATCCAGTCGGGGATCTCTCTGACCCCGTCCAGGGTGAAGCCCTATTGGGCGTGCCCTGAAGGCGCCTGTGAAGCGATCGTCGAGCCGAGGGCCGTGAAGACTCATGGCCACTGGCTGCTCCCCGAGAGCACACGAGCGTTGGAAGGCGGCGGCGAGGAAGGCGGCTACGACCCACAGGATCTGCAGTCCGCGTATGACATCCCCGTCTCGGGGGGCGAACAGCGCCGGCATTACGAAGAACAGCACACGATCGCCCTGATCGAGGTCGGCGACGACGAAACTGCCGAATCCGATCTCGCGGCATATCGTCATCAGTACGGGCTCGAACCCTGCACCAAGGGAAGTAGTTGCTTCCGACAGGTCAACGAACACGGTGAAGAAGGGAACCTGCCGACCGTGTTCCTGGGGTGGGAACTGGAGACGTCACTCGATCTCGACATGGCCTCGGCTACCTGCCCGCACTGCCACATCCTGCTGGTCGAGGCGAGCCTGGAAACGATTCCGGCCCTGGCAGAATCGGCGAACACCGCCGCCAGGCTCGGTGCGACCGAGATCTCGAACAGCTACGGCGTCCCGGAACAGTTCTGTGGCGAAAACCACTGCGGTCAGGTCGCTGAAGCTTATGACCATCCGGGTGTTGTTGTGACGGCGTCCGCGGGAGACGCCGGCTACGACAACTACCTTCGTGGTGACAGCTCGCCGTTGTTTCCGGCATCACTTCCCTACGTGATCGCCGTGGGTGGTACCAGTCTGCGCAGGCTCGAAGATGGCGAAGGGCGCAAGTGGTCGGAATCCGTGTGGTGGGAACCCAACACGAGGGCGTTGGGGACCGGCAGCGGCTGCTCCCCCACCGAGCCCAAGCCCATCTGGCAGAAGGACAGCGGCTGCGCGGGCCGGACCGACAACGACGTGGCGGCGGTCGGGGCCTGCGAAACGCCGGTGTCCATCTATAGCTCCTACTACGAAGGATGGGTCAACGTCTGTGGAACGAGTGTGAGCGCGCCGTTGCTTGCCGGGATCGAGGCGCATGCAGATGAAAGCGCGGGAACGGCTGTGCCGACGGCGGACGCGTTTTACCAGGACAAGAGCTCACTTTATGACGTGACAACAGGACGCGATGCGGCGAAATGCTCGCTCGAATATCTGTGCAACGCCGAACAGCAGATAGAAGGCTATGACGGGCCGATCGGCAACGGCACGCCGGCCCAGGGACCGGTCGCCGTTGCCGGGGAGCCGCCCTCGGTGCGAACGGAACCCCCGGCTGCCGGGGCGTCCCTGAACGGTGTGCTCGACCCCAACGGTCTGGAAACGAGCTACTACTTCGAATACGGGACGAGCACCTCCTACGGAGCCCGTGCACCCGCCGAAGAAGCGTCGGCCGGCTCGGGCACCGCTGCCACGATGGTCAGCGCCTCGCTCACGGGTGTGGTCCCGGGCCTCTACCACTACCGGCTCGTCGCCACCAACGGTGACGGAAAGGTCTACGGCCCGGACCAGACAACCGACTCCACTCCACCCACGGTCACCAAGGTGGCGCCCGCCACGGGCTGGACCTTCGGAGGCGCTCACGTGACGATCACAGGCTCCAACTTCGTCGGGGTGACGGGCGTCACGTTCGGATCCGGCCACGCCGGCTCCTACACGGTGCTCTCGAGCACCGAAATCGAAGCCGTCTCACCGGCGGGCAGCGGCACGGTGGACGTGAGCGTGGAAGATGCCGGCGGCGCCAGTTCGAGCACCGAAGCTGACCGGTTCAGCTATCTCGTGCTGCCACCTCCAACCGTGAGTGGCATCGCACCGGCGTCGGGCTGGCCCCAGGGAGAAACCGTGGTGACGATCACCGGCAGCAACTTCGCAGACGTGAGGGCGGTCGACTTCGGCTCGACCCCGGCCACGAGCTTCGAAGTGGTCTCCGAAACCGAAATAGAAGCCATATCACCGGCGGGAGCGGGAGCGGTCGATGCGACCGTGACGACTCCCAGTGGCACATCGCCGGACGGCGAAGCTGACCGCTTCACCTACGAGGAACATCCGCTGCTGCCCGAACCGGCGTGGCTCTCCCCCAGCGCCCTCGCCGGGGACATGCCGTGGGCCGATTCCCCCGACCCCCAGGTGGCCGTCGATCCTCGCGGCGACGCCGCAACCGTGTGGACCAGCTGCAGAGGTAGCGGCGAATCATGCGAAGGGGAAGTGTTCGTTGAAGCAGCGTATGAGCCTGACGGTGGGAGATGGACGGCGCCGGCCCGTCTGTCACCCAGCGGCGATGTCTACCAGACACCCTCGATCGCCTTTGACGAACGCGGCGACGCGGTGACCGTCTTCGACCTCAGCGGCCTTCCAGAAGAGGGCGAAGCCGTGGACGCCGTGGTCCGACCTGTGGGCCAGGGCTGGCAGCAGGCGACCACGCTTTCACATGGCTGTGAAGGATGGCGTTATCCGATGCAACCACACCTCGCCGTCAATGCGGCCGGCGACGCTGTCGCGACCTGGAGGTGCGAGTACCGGACCGGCGGCGAGCACCACCACACCTTTCAGATCTTGGACCAGGCCGCATACAAACCAGCGGGAGGGTCGTGGCAGGAACCGGTCACCCTCGCGGAAAGAGCCGAAGACGGCCCTGAGGAAACGCTGAGCTCACCCACGGTCGCGATCGACTCACACGGCGACGTAGTCGCTGGCTGGGGGTCCCAGCACCTGGTCAGCCTCGGCAAGGAAGGGACGACGTTCTACTCTGCGACCAAGCTCGCCTATCGGCCAGCGGGCGGCATGTGGCAGAAGTCGACCGAAATCACCGAAGACGGCGGCACGCCCCAGCTGGCATTCGACGGCCACGACAACGCCTACGCGTTGATCGAACAGGCGCACGGGTACGCGGTCACCGAGCGGCCGTCCCTCGGAAGCTGGCAGGCGCCGACCCAAATCGCGTCGCCGGAAGGCTACAACCAGCCCTTTAGACCCGATTTCGCGGTCGATTCCCAGGGTGATGCGATCGCGATCTGGACCAGATACAAAGGCGAATGGGTGTACATCCAAGCCGCTCACAAACCCGCCGACGGCAGCTGGCAGAAGCCGATCACGCTTTCCAGGGCCTGCTACGAGTGGGAACTCTGTATCAGTGAGCCGGTGAAGGTGGCTTACGATGGCAGCGGAGACGCGGTTGCGGTCTGGGAACAGGAAACACGAACCGGCTTCGTGCTCAGATCTGAGCGCCTACCCGAGGGTGGCAGCTGGCGACCACCGCGGGACATCCCCCGACCGGAACACGAAGTCGTCGATGACCCCGACCTTGCGCTCGACGCCAGCGGTAACGGGTTGGTGGCTTGGGAGAGCCTCGTCCCCGGCCCATGGGAATTCAACCGGCGGAGGGAGGGCCCGTGGACGGTCTACACAGCCCCGTACGCCGCGACAGTTGTGAAGAACGTCGAACCTGACAGTGGTCCACAGGCCGGCGAAACGGACGTCACCATCACCGGCGAAGGCTTTGGCGGGGCGACCTCCGTGAAGTTCGGCTCGACCGACGCCATGAGCTTCCAGGTCGAATCCGAAACACAGATCAAAGCCGTAGCGCCCCCTGGGAGCGGGACCGTCGACGTCACGGTGACGACTCCCGAAGGAGCGAGTCCTACGGAAGACGCCGATCGATTCGCGTATCAGGGTCCTCCGACAGGCCTCACCGGCCACGCCTCGGAAGTCACGCGGGCGTCCGCGACCCTCAACGGGACCGTGGACCCGCAGGGTCTGTCGGTGAGCGACTGCCACTTCGAATACGGCACCTCTCCGATGTACGGCCAGAGTGCACCGTGCGCCGAACCGCTGGGCTCCGGAGGCGAAGCCGTGCCGGCGTCGGCGCCGGTCACCGGCCTCAGCCGCAACACTTCCTACTACTTCCGCATCGTCGCCACCAACTCGGACGGCACCGCCTACGGGGCGCAACAGACGTTTAAGACCCTCCCGTACCCGCCCACCGTCACCACGGGTGGCGCCTCACCGGTGTATCAGGTCACGGCAACCCTCAACGCGACCGTGGACGCCGGCGAAGAAGCGATCAGCGGGTGTCGCTTTGAATACGGCGTCGCCCCGACCGTCGGCTACTCGGAGCCCTGCAGCTCGCTGCCGAGCACGACCGAAACCCCGGAACCAGTATCTGCGGTAGTGACCGGCCTCGCACCGAACAGCACCTACTACTACCGCATCGCCGCGACCAACGCGGGGGGAACGAGCTACGGATCACAGCAGACGTTCACGACCGCCGCGCCCGAGCTGCCGGAAGTCGGGCGATGCGAACGACTCGAAAGGTCTCGCGGCAAGTTCACGGACGCCAAGTGCACCAAGGTCAGCGCTGGCGGAGAGACCGGCCACTACGAATGGGAGCCGTGGCCCCTTAGCAATCCCGCCATTACCGCCGAAGCCACCGGCGCGACCCTCGAAACTGCCGGTAAGACCACGGTGAGGTGCAACGGGCCGTCGCACGGCACAGGTGAATACACGGGCTCACAGACCGCATCGCTCTCGTTGCTCTTCACAGGCTGCGAAGCGTCCGGTGCTATCTCCGGTCAGTGCCAGAACATCCAGACCGCCACCCTCGCAGCAAAACTTGGCTTCATCGTCAGCGGCACCAAGCCCACCGGTGGGTGGGATATGGCCGCCGTCGCGCCGCCCGATCTGACCACGTTCGACTGTGGTGGACGGATCGTGGCGATCGGTGGCTCGACAGTCGCGCCGATCACGAAGCTCGACAAGATGTCAGACACTTTCACCATCACCTACAAGGCGAAGAAGGGCGGACAGGCAGTCGAAGGCTTTGAATCGGGCGTAAAGGACGTGCTTAGTCTGATCGACGAAAGCGGGGAAGAACCAGCCGGTCTCACGACGACGCTCACGATCTCGACCACAGAACCACTCGAGATCAAAGCGATCGCCTAGCCGATGAGTGCACGTTGCGATCGTTTGACTACCGGGCCCCGGTCGAGCCGAGTCGTCCACCCGGCCAGCCGGCGAGGTTTGGGCAGCGCGCGGATTCCGCGGCCCAAACCCAGCCTAATCGCGCCTAATTCCGCCGTATCCGCGTCGAGCGCATGTAGCCGCGAACGCATAAACGCTGCAAAACTAGGGGATTCAGCGGTTTCGCCGTGCCGCTTTGCAAGCAGGAGGTCACCGGTTCGATCTCGGTTGGCTCCATCGTAGAAACGCATGCAAACAGGCGGGTCTTGGCTGGCGAAGGTGTTCGCGGGAGTGGGCGACGCATCGAATTGCGAGGCTGCTGCCCAAGCCCCGCGGGTCTGCGAGGTCCGCCGCGATCAGCTCGGAGTCAACCCCAACGCGCGGCGCAGCTCGCCCGGCGCGAGTCCTTCGACGCGAACTACCTTTTGGCGTGAGCGCTCACCCCGGATCACGCTCACCCGTCCGCGGGCTATGCCGGCGCGCTTGGCGATCAGCTTGCACAGCGCCGCATTCGCCTGGCCCTCAACAGGTGCCGCCGCGACACTCACGTGCAGCACGCCGTCACGCTCAGCCACAAGCGCGTTGCGTTTCGCACGGGGCTGCAGTCGGACCCTGAGATCTGCGTCGGGCATCAGGTGCAGTATGCGCCCGGATAGCCGCGACGAGCGGTAGCCAGCGTTGCTGACAATCCCGTGCTCGCTTGGGAAGAATCCCGATTGTCCCGTCTGGCGGCCCCGAGGCTGCTCCTCACCATGGCAAAGCAGTCGTCTGCCGAACCGGCGTCCGAACTGTCGCAAGTCGTCCGCTGCAGTAGCGCGAGCAGTGTCTTCCGACGCGCCCGCATCCGCGCGAAAGGGGGCGCTTGGCCGCGAAACGCGGTGGCTAGGTGCAGCTGGAGTCGGACGAGATATAGGCCCAAACGGTCCCGTCTTCGTCGAACGGTGCTGCGAGCAACGCGGTGCTCCCGTCGGCGGAAAGTGCGACTTCGGCGCCGACGTAGCCCGCGCCCGGGTCCAGACGGAGGCGTTCGCACTGCTGAGTCCAGCGTCCGCCTGAGTGTGTGAAGAACCATGCCGAGTTTTGGCCTGCTATCAGCGCGGTGCTACCTTCCGATGACAGGCCGAGGTGTTCGCCGAAGTAGCCTTCGCCTTCCTCGCCGCCCCCGGTAAGGGCTTCCCCTCGACTCCAGCTGCTGCCGAGGCGGCTGTACGCCCACACGGCGCCGTCGCAGTTGAGTCGGTTGCAGGGGCTACCGACTAGGGCGCCGCTGCCGTTGCCATCGAGCGCCACGCTGTAGCCGAAGGTGGAGTCCGCTTCCGGTGCGCTGAGCTTCTGGGGTTGCTCCAGCTTGGAGCCCGACACCGTGAATGCCCACAGCCGGCGACCGCCGACAAGCGCGGTGCCACCTTCAGCGGATAGTGCGACGCTTCGACCGAGCGATTCGCCCGCTTTACCGACGTACCTCGTGCCGTTGCTCCAGGTCGAGCCTTCGCGAGTGAAGAGCCACACGGCGCCGTGCGCCGGCGGTTCCGGGCATTCGTCCCTGCACGGTTTTTCTTTCGCCGGCTTGTCTTTCGGGCCGCCGATCAGCGCAACGTTACCGTCTGAGGACAGCGCGACGTCAGCGCCGAAGTGGCTCGCACCGACAGCTCCGCTGCCATTGAGCTTCGCTTGGAGCGTCCAAGTTTCCCCCGAGCGACTGAACACCCAAGCGGCCCCGTGGCCTCCGTTGGCATATTCACTGCCGATCAGCGCGGTGTCGCCGTCGGCGGACAGCGCGACGCTGCCGCCGAAGAAGCCTTCATGGCCTTCGACGACGAGGGTTGCCTGCGGCGCCCAGCCTTCTCCGGAACGGGCGAACACTCGCGCCACTCCGCCATTGCCAGGGGCGCCGATCAACGCCGTGTCTCCGTTAGCGGACAATGCCAAGCTGAAGCCGAATAATTCACCATCGCTGCCTGCGCCCTTGAGTGGCGACCCCTGCTGGACGTAGGACTCCGTGCTCGCCCCCAGTGGTCCCGCAGGCACTGAAACCGCCCCGGAGGCTGCGGGCTGACCCAGACCAAGGGAGGCGAAAGCGGAGAGGAGCACCAAGCACCTTACGAACCATCTAACGCGCTTCATCCTCATAGCCACCCCAGTCGCCCGATGCGAGGTCATTCGAGCCGTCTTGGGGACCCTACAACTGCCGATGCTAGATGTCCAGCCTTGCGTGTGCTGTCCGCGGCGCACGGCACAAAGCCGCGACCACTTTCGCGCGCAAGCGGTCGTCCCGCCGCCACAGCGAGGGACCCCCGCAGCGGACGACTTGCGATCGTCTCGCGGAGCCGCCCCCAGACGAGCGCTTTCGGCTCAACGGGTCGACCATCGAGACGCCTGCTTTGGTTCAAAGTGGAGGTCCGTCCTGTGCATCTGAACGTGACGGTCGACCAGCTTGGGCGGCTACCAGAGGGGGCATTCGTCAGCGTGCCTGCGTTTTCAGCGCCCGGGAGCCTTCCTCGACGTTGAGTCGGCGATCGGAGATCGATCCCTCGCCTGTCGGGTTGCTCGGCGGCGCCGCAGGAGCGCCTCGCCCAGGATGGCGGTGCCCAGCAGGCCCCCGAGCACACCCAGCTGGCCGGGGATGTGGGTGGCGGCATACGTGATTAGGGCGCCGAAACAGCCGATGCACGTGAGCGCGCCGGTGATCTCGGCGGTGGCGGCAAGCCTCGCGTTGGCGAGCAGGCGCCAAGCCGCGACGTTCACCGCCGCGAAGATGATCAGGAAGCCCGCCGAGCCCATCAGGCTGATCCCTTCAATGTTCACGGTGTTGACGATCACGAGCGTCCCGAGCGTGGTCGCGAGCAGTCCGCCGATTGGCCGATCCCAGACCGGGTCGGCGAGCCGCTCGGGCAGCTCGCCGTCGCGGGCCATCAGGTACGTGAACTTCGCGGCGCCGTAGAGCGTCGCGTTGATCGCGCTCGCGGTCGAGACGACGGCCGCGATGGCGATCAGCTTGAAACCCGCGGAGCCTAAAAACGGCTGCGCGGCGGCCGCCAGCGCGTAATCCCGGTCGGCGGCGATCTTCGCCGGGGCGAGGTTTCCCACGGCGACGAACGCGACGAGCACGTAGAGGCAGATCACGCTGGCGATCGCGATCAGGTACGCGCGCGGCAGCGAGCGCTCGGGGTCGCGCGCATCCTCGGAGGCGTTGGCGATCAGCTCGAACCCCTCGTACGCGAGAAAGATCAGTGTCCCGGCGTAGACGATCGACGCCACCGACGGGTATGTCGCCGGTGAGATCCGCGCGGAGCTCACGAATGCCAGACCGCCGACGCAGAAGGCGACGAGCACCGCGAGCTTGAAGTACACGAGAACGGACTCGGCACGACCGACGAGCCGCGCGCCCGCGAGGTTCAGCACGGCAAACCCGACCACCACGGCGCTCGCGAACACGCGCCGCCAGCCGCCGTTAGGATCCAGGCCGAGCAAAGCGGCGAGGTAGGCGCCAAAGGCCACCGCGTACAGCCCGAGCATCACGAAGTAGCTCAGCCACAGCAGCAGGTTGAGCGGCCCCGCGACGCCGATGCCGAACGCGCGGTCCAAGAACGTCGCAGTACCACCACGACTGCGCACGGCCACCGACAGACGCGCGTAGGAGAAGCCCGTGAGCGCGGCCACCACCGCTCCCACGAGGAATGAGAGGTAGGCGCCCGCGCCGGCCACCTGCACCGTCAGCCCGAGCACCGAGAAGATGCCGCCACCGACCATCCCGCCGATGCCGATCGCCACGAGCGGACCGACACCGAGGCTCGCGGGGGCGCGCTTCTGGGCGCTCACGCCGGTATTTTTACGCTCAGCAGGTCGCCACGCGCAATGGCCCCTCGATCGAGTCAGCCCTACCGCGGGACGTGGCGCCTCTGCCGCTGACCGCGTCCGGCCCGGGCGGCTTTAGCCATCAGCCGAGAACGTGGGGCAGCGGATCTCGCCGTTGGCTACTGGGAGATCACTATCGCTCGCTCCGCAGCTGCCTGAGCCTGAGCCCGCGCACGGGGACATCGCCGCCATTGATCCTCGCGACTGAGCGTCTCTGAAAGCTCCAGCAGGTCGTGGGTCGTGGACTGAATCATCACCTACGCCTCTGGCTACCGCTTTACGAACCGGAGCGAGCGCCCAGGCAACAGTCGAGCAGACGATCGCCGCGGACGAGAAGGGAGAGCCGGGCGATCCGAAGGTGGGGCCCGGTCCTCAAGTCTGCGTAACCGGAATCAAAGGCCTGTGGCCCCTGAAAGGGGAGGCAACGCGACCGCGTCGGTCAAGAGTGTCGCGCCGACACGGCATAACGCCAGGACCCACCCGCACAAGCGCCGGCGACGGGCCAGCGACATTCGCAGCCAGGCAGGCCTTTACCACTCTCACCAGCCGCTCTGGTGTCAGCCAGTGCCGTAACGGCCCCGCGTGCCCGGCCCGTACGGTGGAGAGTCCAACCGTGCGTCTCCACTGGCCGCAACCTGGCAGGCCGCCACGACAAACGCCGTGACGGCCGCCCAGGAGATGAGGATTGTGATCAGAAGGCTCACCATGAGGCATCCATTGCCTGCACCACAAATAATGGGTCGCCGTCGCCATATCGACACTGGCCATCAGTCCAAGGATTTGCCCGACCGGTTCGACAGAGCGTGGGCGCGACAGCATCGCCCGCCGAGGAATCCCAAAGTCGACGAACGATGGCCTGGGGTGAGATCGCCCTAACCCCTCTCCCGGCGTCCTGCTTCGCCGCCAGCACAAGTATCTTGCCTGCGCCCGAGCCGTACACCTAAGCGCGGATTCCGGGCCGTTCATCGGCCGAACCGTCACACCTGATCGCCGCTTCTGCTTTGCGATTGCTGGCCGGAACGGCGCGTCACCCGCAGCGCGATGGTCGCGGTGATGTGCGGTGGCCAGGTTGCCGCTCACGTACCCAGGCGGCGCGTGCGCTGCGTCCTGAACTCCTCGATCGCATGCACCTCGCTGACCCGCGCCCGATCGACCTGCCCGTTCCACAGATCGTGCTCGGCGTCGCGGCACCAGAAGCGCGGGTGCCGGCGCAACCAGCGAAGCGCGTCGTGTCTGCCCATCTCGGTCAGGGCGGCGACGAACTGCCGGTCGAAGAGCAGGAATGAGAGGAACTCGCCGCGCGAGCGATTACCCGGTCCGAGCACGCGAGCCATGACCGCGAAGTCCACGTCGCGCAGGGCGCGGATCCCTCCGTAGCGCTCCCTGAACGTCCTCTCGGCCAGCCGCCCGATCTCACCCGCTCGCCGCGGGGCGACGAGAGCGTAGGAGATCCGGCGATACGGCGCCAGCCCACGGGCCAGCCGATAGGTCCTGGGCGACCCGATCGGCCCTATGCTGTGGTCCTCGACGAAGAACGAGTTGATCGCGGCGACGCGACGCAGGTCGTTCCCCACCTGATCCACGAGCAGGCCGTCGAGCACGTTCACGGCGACGTCGGCGATGCTCGGCTGCCGGCGCCCATACGCCGGCGTCTCGGCGGCGGGCTTGAACGGCTCGAAGCCGATCACGATGACCTTGTCGGCGCCGAGGTCGACAGCGGGCTTGAGCGGGCTGTTGAGCCGTGTCCCACCGTCCGTGTAGTGGCCGGCGGCGGCGCGTGGAACGGTCACCTCGACCGTCGGGAACAGTACCGGGATGGCCGCGGACGCGCGAACGTGTTCGCCGCGCAGGCGGGTCTTCACGTAGCGGATCTCGTTGCTCGAGCGGTTCGGGGTCCCGCCGCGAGACGCCACGAAGCCGACCGGCGTCCCCGTGGCAAGACGCGTGGCGACCACGCACACCGCTTCGACCTCGTTCGCCCTGATGTTGCGCGCGAGGCGCTGCCAGTCGACCCAGCGATCGAGGCTTCCTGACAACGGAGACGGATCGAGCACGCTTGCCAGCCCGACGCCCGGCACGCCCAGCGCGTGCCCGGCCAGGCGTAGCGCCATTCGCCCGCCACCGGGACCTACCATCCTGGCGATCACATCCTGCTTGCGCAGTCCCTTCCAGATCGCCAGTGCCCCCCCGACCTGCTCATCCACGGGCAGATGCGCGAGCGACGCGAGCACCGCTGCGTTGATCGCGCCCACGCTCGTGCCGCACCAGATCGACACGCGCTCGCCGCGCTCCTCGAGCGCCGGCAGGAGAGCCGACAGAGCCCCCACCTCGTACGCCCCGCGGGCTCCTCCTCCCGGTAGGACGACAGCGATCGACATATCAGTAGCCCCCTTCCGACGGGCTCGAGCGCTGCGGCCTCTTCTGGCCTCCCGGCCCTGCAGCCACGCACCGCGCGCGGGCGCAAGCACGAGACATGCGCTCAGCTCCGAGCTTCCCTGTCAGGTCGCGTGCGAAATCGAGTTCGGGCGGGGGTCGCCCGTGCCTTGCGTCCATTTACTGAGGACACATAGGTTGGCGACCTGCACTGTCCCGTGCCACGGCCACACGGCCAAGCTGACTGTGGCTGTGCTTCGACTCCTGGACTGCTCCGGTCGCAAGCGAGGCGCCGCCGCAGGTCGCGCTTGGGCTCGGCCCTCAACCGGCTGTGCGAAAGACCCTATGTCTCGGACTTTCAGGCTTCGAGGCGATGCCCTGCGACCCATCAGTAGCGGGCCCCTGCGGCCCGGCCTTACGCCCGCTCATCAGTGATGCTCCACCTCAGCCGCTGGCGGCGACCGCTTCCAGCTCGGCGACGTCGCGGATCTGGCCCAGCCGGATGCTGTTGCCGGAGGGGTCGCGGAAGCCGGAGTCGATCCCGTACGGACGCTCCTCCGGAGGTTCGTGGAACTCGACGCCGCGGGCCTTCAGTTCTTCGTAGGTCTTCTGGCAGTCGTCGGTCGTGAGGAACACCGTTCCCGCGAAGCCCTTGGCCATCAGGTTCTCGACCTGCTCGGTGGTCTCGTCGTCCATGATCGGCGGACCGGGGACCGCCATCAGCACGATCGACACATCCGGCTGGCCGGGAGGGGAGACGGCCAGCCAGCGGAAGCCGCCCAACTCGGGCAGCGTGACGTCGGCGGCTATCTCCATGCCGACCTTCTCCGTGTAGAACGCCAACGCCTCCTCCTGGTCCTGGACCCACAGCTGGGCGTTTGTGATTTTGAACATCCGGCTCTCCTTTCAACTGGGAACGATGCAGTCAAACTAGACCGGCTGCTCGCTCCTGTCTTCTCGAAAAGTGCGCTTCTGCGGGCGGCCGTAGGCCCGTACGATGCACCCTGGAACCAGCGCCGTATCAGCGGCCGCGGGGAAGCGCTGGCGGTAGGCCGCCGGAGACAGCCCAAACGTGCGCGTGAAGCTCGTCGTGAACGAGCCGAGACTCGTCAGGCCGACGGACAGGCAGATGTCGGAGATCGAGCGGTCTGTGCTCCGCAGCAGGGCGGCGGCTCGCTCCAGGCGCCGGGTCAGCAGGTAGGCGTAGGGCGATTCCCCGAACGCTCGCCGGAACTCGCGGCTGAAGTGCGCCTTTGAGAGCCCCGCAGCGGCGGCCATCTCCGCAACCGCCATCGGTTCGGCGTAGCGAGCGTCCGCGAGATCCCTTGCGCGCAACAGGTGGCGGGCGGGGGGAGCGAAGGCCATCGCGCCAGTATTGCGCTCCGCGCGTTCTCCGGCGCCCGGCACGCCGCCGCCAAAACCCGACGAGGCCGTCCACAGGCCAATGCCATGGGGGGTAGGGGTTGCCCAGTGCGCTCCGAGATGAGCCGCACTCCGTATTGAGAGGATTCGAAGAGCGATGGTCAAGCTACCCGGAAACCCGAGCAAGAAGCGAACGGCGCTGCTTGTCGTCGCCAGGAGGCTTCACACTGATCGGCGTTACCTTGGGATTCGCCCCCCGCTAGACCGACCACAGGGCCTGGGTGACAGGCGTGCGGCTCGCAGGGCGGGGATCAGTCCGGCGATCGCCCCGATAGTGAGGGACGCGGCGATGCCGCCGACCCAGCCGACGGTGGGGATGACGGTGCCCCAGTGTTTGGTGTGGGCGTAGACGGCTGTAGACGTAGCGCCGAAAGCGACCCCGACGCTGACCGCGGCCGCCGATTCACTGCCCGGTTGAGTCTGCCTTTATGTAGCGCCAGCAGAGTGGTGCAGGTGCTGGCCGAGTGCGCCATTGAAACCTCGGGCTTGACGAAGCGCTTCGGCGAGCGCACAGCCGTCGACGGCGTCGACCTGGTGGTGCCCCGCGGCTCTGCGTTTGGCTTCCTCGGTCCCAACGGGGCCGGCAAGACGACGACGATCCGGATGCTGCTGGGGCTCACGCACGCCAGCGCGGGGCAGATGAGCGTGCTCGGCCACCCCGTGCCGGCTGAGCGCGGGACCACGCTCCAGCGGGTCGGGGCGATCGTGGAGGATCCATGCTTTCACCCGTATCTATCGGGCCGGGAGAACCTGCGTGTGGTCGCGGCGGTCCGTGGCCCCGAGGCAGTCAAGCGGATTGCTCCAGCGCTTGCGCGCGTGGGTCTCGCCGAGCGCGCCGATGAGAAGGTCAAGCGTTACTCGCAGGGCATGCGCCAGCGCCTGGGGGTCGCCCGCTGCCTGCTGGCGGATCCGCTGCTGCTGATCCTCGACGAGCCCACCAATGGCCTCGATCCCGGCGGGATCCAGGAGTTCCGCGAAATGATCCGGGCGATGGTCGAGCAGGAGGGGCGCACCGTGTTCCTCTCCTCCCACCTGCTCGACGAGGTGGAAAAGATCTGTGACGCGGCGGCGATCGTCGACCGCGGAAAGATCATCATGCAAGGGCCGATCGCCGAGCTCGCGGAGGGCGGCACCCGCCATGAGCTGATCCTCGGCGTGGACGACGTCGACCGTGCGCTCAACGCCCTTGCCGGGAGCGAGCTGGTGCGCGAGGCCCGCCGATCTGACGAGGGCATTCGCGTGGTCCTCTCCGGGAGCACGCGTGACGCGGCTCAGATCAACGCGATGCTGGTGCGTGCCGGCGTGGGGGTGGCCCGCCTGGAGCCGGTGCGGCATAGCCTCGAGCAGCGCTTTCTGGAGGTCACCTCGCGGCTGGACGCCCCGGTCGAGCGCGAGGAGGTTCAGGCATGAACGCGGCGATCGCGATGCAGATGTTCGGCGCCGATTTCCTGAAGTTGCGAAAGCGGCGCGGCGTGCTCATCTGGGTGCTCGTCCTGGCACTGCTCCCGGTGATCATTCTCTTCACCGTGAAGGCAATCCAACACTCCTCGAACGTTGTGAAATACGAACCGGCCGGCGGTACCCCGGGCTTCACCGACGGTCTGCGACTGCTGTGCCTGTTCTTCGGTCCGCTGTCGGCTGTCCTGATCGGCGTGGAGGCCGGAACGGGCGACGCGTCAGCCGGCGTCTTTCGAGATCTCGTCGTGACGGGACGCTCACGTCTGGCGCTGTTCGCCTCGCGTGTGCCCGCCGCCCTGGCGGCCTGCTGGTCGGTGGTGTTGATCGGCTACGCCCTCGTGCTCGTGGGTACGTTCGCGTTCGCCTCCCATCTGCCCACACCCGATGGCGCGCTGGTCATCAACGGGCTCGCCTTCGCGCTGCTCGCAACCGGCGTGGTGTGCGCCGTGGCGGTGGGGTTCGCGTCGCTGACAACCTCGAAGCCTGCAGCGATCACCGCGCTGATCGGCTGGCAGCTCGTCGCCAGCCCTTTGATCGCGAACATCAGCTCGCTCGGACGCGGACGCGACCTCGTGCTCAGCCAGGCCCTGGCGCACTTCAGCCCTGTGCACGTCGGTGGTGCCCGCGGAGCGACGGTCGTGATGTCGCAGGGCACGGCGGTTCTGGTTGTGGCCGCCTGGCTCGCCGTGTTCCTCGCCCTCGGGGCGTGGCGAACCCGCACGATGGACGCCTGAGCCGCACACCGTTGCTCATCCGTGCTCCGCAGGCGGGTCCAACGGTGTTCCCCTACACAAGCACCCGCCGGCGGAAGTTACGCAGGCCCAGCGCGAGGAAGACCGCGCAGAAGCCGATCAGCGCCGGGTAGATGACGTACAGAGGCATGTGCGAGGTGTTCGTAAGGGCTGCCCGCATTCCCTCGGCGACGTAGATCAGTGGGTTGACGAGGACGATTGCCTGAAGCCAATGAAAGCCGTCGAGCGTGACGGGAGATAGCCGAGTCCACTGGTAGTAGGTACCGCCGAGGAAGGTAAGCGGCAGAACGACAAATCCGAACATCAAACCGATGTTGCGGGCCTCGAATGTGGTGCCGAGAAGCAGGCCGAGCGATGACATCGCAACGCACGCCAGCGGGATCAGCGTCAGAACCACGGCCCAGTGAATGTCGAGGTGCGCGTGTACGCCCGGGGCGTGAACCACGGCGGCGATCGGGAACACGATCACGGCTGCGATTCCGCCCTGCACCGCTGCCGAAAGCACCTTTGAGATCGCCACCAACCAGAGCGGACACGGGGCTTGGACGCGGTCCTCGATCTCCCGCGTATAGCCGAACTCGGTCGCCAGCGGCATGGCGACGGCCTGGATTCCCTGGAACATGATCGAGATCGCGACGACCCCGGGGACCAGCACGGTCGCGAAATGGGACTCGGCCACCGGCCCGGCGCCGGCGCCGACTCCCTGGCCGATCCTCGGGAACACGAACAGGAACACGAATACGAGCAGAAACGGCTGAATCAGGGTGCGCGCGACGAACTCGCCGAAGTGCTTGCGCAGCACGACCAGGTCGCGCACGATCAGGGCGCCCAGGGCGGTGCGGCTGGCGGCGAAGGTGGAGCGCGTCGGCTCGAGCGCGATCGTGGCCGGCTCCCGCGCGGCCACAACCGGGGTCGCGGTCTCTGTCATTCGCGCAACTCCTTGCCGGTGAGGTTGATGAACACGGTTTCGAGCGTCGGCTCCGTTACAGCGAGATCGACGAGGTCGAAGCCGCCACTCTCGGCCGCGTTTACGACCCTCGGCACGATCCGCTCGACCCCGGTGACGTGCAGCTCGACGCCACCCTCGACCAGCCTCGTGCGACTGACCCCATCGACCACACTCGCGAGGTGCTCGGCCAGCGAACCCGGGTCGCCGCCCGTCTTCACCGTCACAATCGTGTCCGCCCCGACCGAGCGCTTGAGCTCACTCGGAGTGTCGAGCGCCAGGATGCGGCCGTGGTCCATGATCGCGACCCGGTTGCAGAGCCGATCCGCCTCCTCCATGTAATGCGTCGTGAGCAGGATCGTTTGTCCTGCGGCGTGTAGGTCACCGAGGATCTCCCAGAGCGCGAGCCGGCTCTGGGGATCGAGTCCCGCCGTCGGCTCGTCCATGAAAAGGACCGCAGGCCGGTGGAAGATCGAACGCGCGACCATCAGCCGCTGGGCCATCCCGCCCGAGAGCGCGAACACCGACGCCCGGCTCCACTTGCTGAGATGGAACTGCTCGAGCAGCTCGTCGGCGATGCGGCGCGAGTCTTCCGGAGATATGCCGAACAGCCTGCCGTGGAAGTACAGGTTCTCCCACACGGTCAGCTGCCGGTCGAGTGTGTTGGTCTGCGATACGACTCCGATCAGCTGCTTGGCGAGCGTGGGATGGGCGATCACGTCGACCGACCCGACGTAGGCGCTTCCCGCGGTCGGGATCACGCGCGTCGTCAGCATCCCCGCGGTGGTCGTCTTGCCTGCTCCGTTGGGCCCGAGGAGCCCGAAGATCTCGCCTGGCGCGACCGACAGATCGAGCTTGTCGACAGCCGCGAAGTCGCTGCCCGCGTAGACCTTCGTCAGCCCGACGGTGCGGATGATCCCCGGCGAAGAGCCGTCCTCGCCGGGGATCGCGGGCGGATCCGTTTCGGTCGTGTTCATGGCGGCGGACGCCAATCATCACCGATCGTCCGGCACGGCCACGCCGACCAGGTCGTCGAGCCCGCGAAAGAGAGCATCCTCGACATCGAGCAGCTCCCCGGCGTACCCGCACCACGCCCTTCGACTCCTCCTTCGCCGGAGCGAAGCGAGCGTCTCGCGCGTGGCCGGCAGGCTGGCGCTGGGGAATAGACTGCGGCTAGGCATGAGCCAGCCCGGCGATTACGTGGTCGAGCGCGACGGGCTCGATGCGCTGTTTGCGGCGCTGCACCGTCGGGGCTACACGGTGCTCGGGCCCACGGTCCGCGACGGGGCGATCGTCTACGACGAGGTGAGTGGCTGCCCGGACCTGCCGATCGGCTGGACCGACGAGCAGGACGGCGGCCACTACCGTCTGCGCCGCCGGGCCGACCAGGCGCTGTTCGGCTACAACGTCGGCCCGCACTCGTGGAAGCGTTACCAGTTGCCGCCGGACGTGCGCTTGTGGCGCGCGCGCAGGGGTGAGGGCGGCGAACTGACGCAGTTGCAGGAGCCGCCTCCCGAGCCGTCGCGTTACGCCTTTTTTGGTGTGCGCTCGTGCGAGTTGCACGCGATGGGCATCCTCGACCGGGTGCTGCTCGACGGCAGCCACCCCGATCCCGGCGACCGCGCTCGCCGCGAGCGGGTGTTCGTGGTCGCGGTGCAGTGCTCGCAGGCCGGGAGCACCTGCTTCTGCGCGTCGATGGACACGGGCCCGACCGCCCATTCGGGCTACGATCTTGCGCTCACGGAGGTGCTCGACGGCGAGCGCCACTACTTCGTGCTCGACCCCGGCAGCGAGCGCGGCGGCGAGCTGTTGGGCGAGCTCCCGCTTGCCCCCGCCCGCGCCGACGAGCAGGACGCCGCCACCGCCGCGCACGCGCGCGCAGCCGCGCAGATGGGTCGGGAGCTCGACACGACCGACATCCGTGAGCTCCTGCACCGCAACTACGAGAACCCGCGCTGGGACGAGGTCGCCGAGCGCTGTCTGGCGTGCGGCAACTGCACGATGGTTTGCCCCACGTGCTTCTGCACCACCGTGGAGGACACCACGGATCTCGCCGGCGAGCACGTCGAGCGCCACCAGCGCTGGGACTCATGCTTCACCATCGACTACTCCCACATCCACGGCGGCCCCGTGCGCTCCTCCACGCGCTCGCGCTACCGCCAGTGGATGACCCACAAGCTCGCCACCTGGATCGACCAGTTCGGCAGCTCCGGCTGCGTCGGCTGCGGGCGCTGTATCACCTGGTGCCCGGTCGGCATCGACATCACCGAGGAGGCGCGCGCAATTCGAGCGAGCGACGCCGGCGCAAGGGCAGATCGTGCGGACGCTTGAGCAGGTGATCGCCGACGCGCCCCTGTTCGCCGGGCTCGCCGACGAGCACCTCGCGCTGATCGCTGGCTGCGCGCGCAACGAGCGCTTCGACGCCGGCGACTACCTCTTCCGCGAGGGCGCCGCCGCCGATCGCTTCTACCTGATCCGCAACGGAGTCGTGGCAATCGAGGTCGACGCGCCGGGACGTGGGGCGCTCATGATCGAGACGCTGCAGGAGGGCGAGGTCGCCGGGTGGTCGTGGCTGTTCGAGCCGTACTACTGGCAGCTCGACGCTCGGGCAACGGAGCCGACCGGCGTCGTCGGGTTCGATGGTCTGTGCCTGCGCCGCAAGTGCGACACCGATCATGAGCTCGGCTACCAGCTGATGCGACGCTTCGCGGCGTCGCTGACCGAGGCCCTGCAGGCGACCCGGCTGCAGCTCGTCGACGTGTACGGCCATGCCCGCGTCGGCTGAGGCCTCGCTCGCCGGCAGCGGCGGCGATGCCGGTGTCGGGCCGATGGTGCCCGAGCCGTACGTGCTGCTCTCCAAGCTCCAGGAGACCGTCGACACGTGGACACTGGAGCTCGAGCCGCGCGCCGGGGCGCCGCTCGAGTTCGCGCCGGGTCAGTTCACGATGCTGTCTGCGTTCGGCGCCGGCGAGGTGCCGATTTCGATCAGCGGCGACGCTGGCGCGGGACAGCTGGTGCACACGGTACGAGCCGTCGGCCTGGCCACCGAGGCGATCTGCCGAGCTGCCCCAGGTGACGTGCTCTGCGTGCGCGGGCCATTCGGCCGCCCGTGGCCCGTGCAAGAGGTCGCCGGTGGCGACGTGCTCGTCGTCGCCGGCGGCATCGGCTTGGCGCCGCTGCGGCCCGCGATCCTCGCCCTGCTCGCACGGCGCGAGCGCTACGGGCGGCTGCTGCTGATGTACGGCGGCCGCTCGCCCGACCAGCTGCTGTACACCGACGAGCTGGAGCAGTGGGCCGCGCGTGGGCTGGACGTCGAGGTCAGCGTCGACAGCGCCGGCCCGGAATGGCTCGGGCATGTCGGTGTCGTTCCGCGGCTGATAGGCCGCGCCGAGTTCGAGCCCGCGGGCGCCCACGCGCTCGTGTGCGGGCCCGAGGTGATGATGCGCTTCACCGTCGCCGCGCTGCAGCGCGCCGGCGTCGCCGGCCCGCACGTGTACGCCTCGATCGAGCGCAACATGCAGTGCGGCATCGGCCACTGCGGCCACTGCCAGCTCGGCCCAACGCTGATCTGCCGCGACGGACCGGTCTACCGCTGGAGCGAGCTGGCTCCGTGGCTGGCGATCAGGGAGCTGTGATGGCGGACGCGCGCAAGCAGACTCTGGCCGTGTGGAAGTTCTCCTCCTGCGACGGCTGCCAGCTCAGCCTGCTGGACTGCGAGGACGAGCTGCTTGCGCTGGCCGAGCGGCTGCAGATCGCGTACTTCCTGGAGGCCAGCAGCGCCACCGTGGACGGGCCCTACGACCTGTCGATCGTGGAGGGCTCGATCACGACGCAGCACGATGCCGAACGCATCCTCGCGGTGCGTGCGAACTCACGGACGTTGATCACGATCGGCGCATGCGCGACCGCCGGCGGGATCCAGGCGCTGCGCAACTTCGCCGACGTCGAGGGCTTCACGCAGATCGTGTACGCCTCCCCGGATTTCATCTCGACGCTCTCCACGTCGACGCCGATCAGCGCTCACGTGCCCGTGGACTTCGAGCTGAACGGCTGCCCGATCGACAAGCGCCAGCTGCTGGAGGTGATCAGCGCCCACCTGGCCGGGCGTCGTCCCCGGGTACGCGCGCACAGCGTGTGCTTGGAGTGCAAGCGCCGCGGAACGGTGTGCGTGATGGTCGCCCACGGAACGCCCTGTCTCGGGCCGGTCACGCACGCAGGCTGCGGCGCCATCTGTCCCGCCTACGACCGTGGCTGCTACGGGTGCTACGGACCGATGGAGAGCCCCAACACCACATCGCTGAACGCCCGCATGGGCGAGCTGGGCAGCGACGAGATCGACATCGTCCGGGTGTACCGGACCTTCAACGCGGCCACCGAGCCGTTCCGCGAGGCCAGCCAGGCGCATGAGCGATAGCAGCACACGCGTGATCCGCACCGACTACCTCGCCCGTGTGGAGGGCGAGGGCGCGATGTACGTCAAGCTCGACGGGCGCGATGTCGTCGACGTGAAGCTGCGCATCTACGAGCCACCCCGCTTCTTCGAGGCGCTGCTGCGGGGCCGGGACTTCACCGAGGCTCCCGACATCACCGCGCGGATCTGCGGCATCTGCCCCGTCGCGTACCAGATGAGCTCGGTGCGCGCGATGGAGGACGCGTGCGGCGTCGTCGTCGACGACGGTCCACTGCGAAGCCTGCGCCGGCTGCTTTATTGCGGCGAGTGGATCGAGAGCCACAGCCTGCACGTCTACATGCTGCACGCGCCCGACTTCCTCGGCTACGCGAGCGCCGTCGAGATGGCCGTCGACCACCGCGAGATCGTCGAACATGGCCTGCAGATGAAGAAGGCCGGCAACGGCCTGATGGCGGCCGTCGGGGGCCGCGAGGTGCACCCGATCAACGTTCGCGTCGGCGGCTTCTACCGCGCGCCGACGCGCTCGCAGCTACGGGCGCTGCGTGACCCGCTTCAGGAGGCCCTGCAGACGGCCCTCGCGACCGTACGCTGGGCCGCTACGCTCCCGTTCCCGGAGGTCGAGCGCGCACCCGAGCTGCTCGCGCTGAGCGATCCTGCCGACTATCCGATCGACCGCGGCCGGATCGTCTCCGACGCGGGGCTCGACATCGCCCCGGCGCAGTTCGACGAGCACATCGTGGAGGAGCAGGTCGAGCACTCCAACGCACTGCACGCACGGCTGCGCGAGCGCGGCACCTACCTCACCGGCCCGCTCGCCCGGTACGCGCTCGCCTCACAGGCGCTGCGGCCATTGGCGCGCGAGGCCGCCGCCGAGGCCGGGCTGTCGGTGGTCTGCCGCAATCCCTTCCAGAGCATCGTCGTGCGTGCCGTCGAGCTCGTGCAGGCGTGCGACGAAGCACTGGCGATCATCGACGGCTACGAGCCGCCGGAGGCGCCCTTCATAGAGGTCTCACCACGCCGCGCCACCGGCCACGGCGCGACCGAGGCCCCCCGGGGCTTGCTCTACCATCGCTACGAGCTCGACGAGGATGGCACGATCCTCGACGCCAGGATCGTGCCGCCCACCTCGCAGAACCAGCTCGCGATCGAGGAGGATCTGCGCGCAGTCGTCGAAGCCGGCCTCGACCTCCCCGACGAACAACTGTCGCTTCGGTGCGAGCAGGCGATCCGCAACCACGACCCGTGCATCTCCTGCGCCACCCACTTCCTGACGCTGACCGTCGACCGTGGCTGAGGCGCCTGCAGCGGTCGTCGTTGTGGGGATCGGAAACGCGCTACGGGGAGACGACGCGGCTGGCCTGCAGGTGGCGCGCCGCGTGCAGGTGCTGCTGGAGTCAGCGCCCCCGCGCCCGCGGCCTCAGATCGCCGTGCTCGAGCACGAGCGCGAGCCGCTCGGCCTGATCGATCGCTGGCAGGGCGCCACCGCAACGGTGCTCGTCGATGCGATCCGCTCGGGGGCACCGCCGGGCACCATCCACCGAATCGATGTCTCCGCCGCGCCCCTCCCCGCGCCGCTGGGCAGTTCCTCCTCCACTCACGCTGTCGGGCTCGACGAGGCGATCGAGCTCGCGCGCGCTCTCGGCCGGCTGCCCGCCTCGATCGTCGTCTACGGCGTCGAGGGCGCCGACTTCGACAGCGGCAGCGCGCTGTCCGCTCCGGTGGGAGCGGTCGTCCCCGCGCTCGCCGAGGCAGTCGTGCGGGAGGCGATCCGCGCTGCTGCCACCGCCGCCTGACCGTAGGAGATCGCGGCATCGTTCGGCGGCAGCTCGCGTGATATGAGCACGCGCAGACCGCTCGCGTGCAGCCCTTTGGTGCAGCGCTCGAGTAGTAGCCGGTTCTGAAAGACGCCGCCCCCCAGCACCGCCACCTCCACGCGCTCGCGCCGCGCGAGCAATGCCAGCGCATCGACCGTCGCGTCGGCCAGGGCGTTGTGGAAGCGGGCGCTGACGAGCGCCGGCGACGCGCCCGCATCCAGGTCCGCGACGATCGCACGCACGGTCTCGCGCGCGTCGAGACACACAGTCTCCCCGGCGACCGCCGGCAGCGGATAGGAGCAGCGCTCGTCGAGTCGTGCCGCCGCTTCCAGGTCGACCGCCGCACGTCCCTCTTCGCGCACGCTGAGGCGGAGGCCGCAGAGCGCCGCCACCGCGTCGAACAGGCGACCCACGCTCGTGGTCTCGGGCGAGTTCGTCCCGCAGCGCGCCATCGCCGCTACCTGCTCCCAGCGCTGCCGCCCGACCTGCCGGGCGATCCGCCCCGCCGCCCCCGCCCCACCGCTGCCCGCCGCCACCAGCCACGAGCAAGCCATCCGCCACGGCTCCCGCGCCGCCACGTCCCCGCCGGGAAGCCGCACCGGCTGCAGATGCCCGACGCGACGGGCCTCCGCGATCCCACCCGCTAGCAGCTCGCCGCCCCACACCGTGCCGTCCCCGCCATACCCGGCACCGTCGTAGATCGCGCCCACCGCGCGCCCGTCCTCGCCGTGCTCGGCCAGCACCGCGGCGAGGTGCGCGTGGTGGTGCTGCACCGCGATCAGCTCCACGTCCTCGCACGCGAGCGCATAACTCGTCGAGAGGTAGTCGGGGTGCAGGTCGTGGACCACCACCGAAGGCACGACCGCGAACAGCGCCTGAAGGTGGGCGATGCCCTCGCGGTAGCTGCGCAGCGTCTCCCAGCTCCTCAGGTCACCGACGTGGGGGCCGACCCACGCGCGCTCGCCCGTGGCCACGCAGAATGTGCTCTTCAGCTCGGCGCCGCACGCCAGCAAGGGCGGCGCCGGCCTGGGCAGCTGCAGGCTCCGCGGGACATGGCCGCGGGAGCGCCTCAGCAGCAAGGGCCGCGCGCTCGTTCCGAGCGAGCGCACGACGGAGTCATCCGCTCGCGCGTGAATCGCGCGGTCGTTGACGAGCAACGCGTCGGCGAGCGGCCCCAGCCGCGTGAGCGCGTCGCCGTCCTCGAAGGCGATCGGCTCGTCGCTGACGTTCCCGCTGGTCATCACCATCGCCTTGCCCACGTCCATCAGCAGCAGCTGGTGAAGCGGCGTCGAGGGCAGCATCACGCCGAGGTCCGGCGAGCCGGGTGCAACCGAGTCGGCGACCGGTGCGCCCGGGCGGCGGCGGGCAATCACGATCGGGCGCTCGCGCGCGCTCGCGAGCGCCAACTCGGACGGTGTCAGCGCAACCAGCCCGCCAAGCGCGTCCGCGTCCGGCGCCATCAGCGCGAAGGGCTTCTCCTCGCGGCGCTTGCGCCGGCGCAGCTCGCCCACGGCGCACTCGTCATCGGCGCGGCAGGCGAGGTGGTAGCCGCCCGCGCCCTTGACCGCGAGAACGCTGCCAGCGGCGAGCATCGCGGCCGCGGCCGCGACCGCGTCGCCCGCAGCTATCTCCCGCCCCGCTCGATCGATCAGCTGCGCCTTAGGGCCGCAGGCGTGGCAGGCGTTCGGCTGCGCGTGGAACCGGCGACCGGTCGGATCCTCGTACTCGGCGCGGCAGGCAGCGCACATCGCGAACGCGCCCATCGTCGTGCGTTCGCGGTCGTACGGTACGGCGCGCACGATCGTGAAGCGCGGCCCGCAGTTCGTGCAGTTGATGAACGGGTAGCGGTGGCGACGGTCGTCCGGATCGAGCATCTCCGCGAGGCACTCCTCGCACGGCGCGACGTCGGCCGACACCAATGTTGCCGCCGCTCCCCAATCGCTGCTGTGCAGGATGCGAAAGCCGCGCTCGCCCATCGCCTGCAGCGGCCGCGTGCACACCCGCTCGATCCGTGCCAGGGGCGGCGGGCGTTCGACGAGCGCCGCCAGGAAGCGCTCGAGCGCGGCGTCCTCGCCTTCGACCTCGAGCAGCGCACCGCGGGTGTCGTTGCGCACCCACCCGACCAGCTCGTGCTCACGCGCCAGCCGGTGCACGAAGGGACGAAAGCCCACGCCCTGCACGACGCCTTCGACGCTGGCGCGCACGCGGGTGCGCGCCTTCATCATCTGCCGATCCACACGCTCACTCGGGCGGCGCGTCCCGCCGGGCGACCCCGGCGAGCCAGCCCGCGAAGGCGTCCACGCCCTCGCCCGTGCGGGAGCTTACGAGCATGTGCGCCGCTCCCGGGTTGACTCGAGCGAGGTTGCCGAGGAAGTCCTGCAGCGAGAAGTCGAGGTGGGGCAGGAGGTCGATCTTGTTGACAACCACCAGCTCGCAGGCCCGAAACATCAGCGGGTACTTCAAGGGCTTGTCCTCGCCCTCCGTCACCGAGGAGACCATCGCGCGGGCGTCCTCGCCGACGCGGAACTCGGCCGGGCAAACGAGGTTGCCGACGTTCTCGATCACCAGCAGGTCGATCTCGTCGAGCGCGATCGCGGGCAGCGCCGAGCGGACCATGTTCGCGTCCAGGTGGCACTCGCCGCCGAAGCCCGGGTCGGTGTTCAGCTGCGTCACCGGCACGTGCGCCAGCGCCAGGCGTTCGGCGTCCATCGAGCCCTGCACGTCCCCCTCGAGCACGCCCGCGCGCACCCCGTGGCCGGCGGCTAGTAGTCCGTCGCCGAGCGCGCGCTCGAGCAGCGAGGTCTTGCCTGCGCCGGGCGCGCTCATCAGGTTGACCACGCGCACCCCCGCGCGGTCGAAATCCTCGCGATTCGCGCGCGCGATCGTGGCGTTCGCGTCGAGCACATCCTCCGCCACCCTCACCTTGGTGCGGTGCACGGCTCCTCCTCGACCTCGATCGACTCCACCAGCAGCTCCTCGCCGCTGATCACGCGCGCCCGCCCGCCTCCGCAGCCAGGACAGCGAAACGACAGCTGCTCGAGCTCCCATTCGTGCCCGCACGAGCAGCGCAGGCGCGCCGGCGTCGCCCGCTGGCACAGGTGCGCCCCGTCGCACGGCGTTCCCCGCGCGAGGATCTCGAAATGGAAGGCGAGCGAGTCCGGAACCACCTGACGGAGCGCCCCCACAGTCACATCCACGCTCCTCACGCGCCGCCCGTCCGCGTGCGCGACGGCCACGTCGAGCACTGCACGCGCGAGCGCCAGCTCGTGCATCAGCAGATCCTTGGCAGCGGGTCGCCCGCCAGCAGGTCCATCACCCGGCGCCCACCGAAAGCCGTATCCACGAGCACGATCCCCTCCGGCTCGTCCGCGACCTCGCCGATCTCTGCGGCCTGCTCGCAGCCGGGCACCGCGCGCAGCGCCGCCAGCGCCGCCTGCGCAGACCCCGGTGCGACGAGCGCAACCAGCCGCCCCTCGTTGGCGACGTACAGCGGATCGATCCCCAGCAGCTCGGCCGCGGCGGCCACCGTCGGCTCGACCGGCACCACGGTCTCGCGGATCAGTACCGCCACCAGCGAGGCGCGCGCGAGCTCGTTCAAGGCTGACGCCACGCCGCCGCGCGTGGCGTCGCGCATGCAGTGCACGTCCGCGCCCGCCGCGCCCAGCAGCGCATCCACCGCCGGCCACAGCGACGTCGTGTCCGAGACGATCGGCGCCTCGAGCTCGAAACGCTCGCGCGCGAGCATCACCGCCATCCCGTGCGCGCCAACCGGGCCCGACACCAGCACACGATCGCCCGGCGCAAGCGAGGCAGGCGACAACCGTGCGCGCGGATCGACCAGCCCCACGCCGGTCGTGCACACGTACATGCCGTCGGCGTGGCCGTGCTCGACGACCTTCGTGTCTCCCGCGATCACCCGCACTTGCGCGCGCGACGCCGCGGCCGCGACAGCCTCCACCTCGGCGCGCAGCTCGGCCGCATCCAAGCCCTCCTCCAGCACCAGCGACAGCGTCAGCGCGAGCGGCCGTGCGCCCGATACCGCCAGGTCGTTGACGGTGCCGTTCACCGCCAGCTCGCCGATCGAGCCGCCCGGGAAGCGGATCGGGCTGACGACGAAGCTGTCGGTGCTCATCGCCAGGGTGTCAGTGCCCAGCGGAACCGTACCGGCGTCCGCCAGCGGCAGGAGCGCCTCGCCTCCGAGGGCCGGCAGCAGCAGCCCCTCGATCAGCGACTGCGAGGACTTGCCCCCGGCGCCGTGGGCCATCGTGATGCTGTCGTCGCGGAAACGGGCGGGCCGCAGGCGCGTCGACTGCACGATCTCGCGCATCCGCGCCTCGCGCGTGGTGCCCCCCACCTTTCTACACCGCCGCCTCGCGCTCGCGCGCGTAGCGACCGTAGCTGTAGTACGCCGCACACGCGCCCTCGGGCGACACCATGCACGCGCCGATCGCCCGCTCGGGGGTACAGGCGGTGCCGAACACCCGGCACTGCCACGGCTTGATCAGGCCCTTCAGCACATCGCCGCACTGACACTCGCGCGGGTCCGCGACCTCCACGCCCGGCAGCGCGAAGCGGCGCTCGGCATCCAGCTCCGCGTACGCCTCCGATATCGCCAGCGCGCTTTCGGTGATGCTGCCGAGGCCGCGCCACTCGAAGTGCTCGCGCGTCGTGAACACCTCGTCCATCGCCTCGCGCGCGCGCGCGTTGCCCTCCCATGAGACGACGCGCCGGTACTGCACCTCCACCTCGCAGCGGCCCTCGGCGAGCTGCACGAGCAGCATCTGGATCGACTGCAGCACGTCCAGCGGCTCGAACCCGGAGACCACGATCGGCTTGCCGTACTCGCGCGGGATGAACTCGAATGGGCGCGCGCCGATCACCGTCGCCACGTGCCCCGGGCCGACGAAGCCGTCTACCTGGAGGTCCGGTGAGTCCAGCAGCGCCCGCAGCGGCGGCTCGATCGCGACGTGGTTGCACACGCACGAAAAGTTCGCAACCCCTTCTGTGCGCGCACGCTTGAGCGTGAGCGCGGTCGACGGCGCGGTCGTCTCGAAGCCGATCGCGAAGAACACCACCTCGCGGTCGGGATGCTCGGTAGCGATCAGCAGCGCGTCCAGCGGCGAGTAGACCATGCGGACATCCGCTCCGCGCGCCTTCGCCTCCAGCAGGCTGCCGCGCGAGCCGGGCACACGCAGCATGTCGCCGAAGCACGTCAGAATCACCTCCGGCCGCTGCGCGATCGCGACCGCGTCGTCGACGCGGCCCATCGGCAGTACGCACACCGGGCAGCCCGGCCCGTGCACGAGCTCTACGCCGTCGGGAAGCAGCTCCTCGATGCCGTAGCGGTAGATCGCATGGGTGTGCCCGCCGCACACCTCCATCAGCTTGTAGGAGCGCCCCGGCCGGGTCAGCGAGGGCAGCTCCTGCGCCACGGCCCGGCCGAGGTCGCCGTCACGGAACTCGTGCGCGAGCCTCACGCGTGGCCTCCGGCGTGCGGGTCCCTGGTCGCATGCTCCCGCTGTAGGGCGGTCCCGGCGTGCACGAGCAGGACCTCGCCGGGCGCGACGGGCTCGACGAGACCCACGTCAACGGTTTCGTTGCGCCCGCCGGGGTCGGTGCACACCGCGAGCGTGCGCGAAGGATCCACGTTCAGCACCCGCATCGGCACGGCCACGTCTCCACAGGTGATGCAGGCCGGCGCCCGATCGTAGGTCCGCTCTGCGCTCATTGGCCGCCGGCGCTCAGCTCCTGGAGCGCCTGGTCGTACTCATCGCCCATCCGGCGCAGCAGCTCGAGCATGGCGTTCGCCTCGCGCTCGTCGATCTTCGACAGCGCGAAGCCCACATGGATCAGCACCCACTCGCCCGTCTGCGCCCCCCCGCCGTCGCCGAGCAATGCGATGTTGACCGTGCGCCGTACGCCGGCAATGTCTACGCGCGCAAGCTGGTCGGACTCGTCGAGCACCTCCACTACTTGGCCGGGTATGGCCAGACACACGCTCGCGGATCTCCTTCGTCGGGGAGGACGTGGTTTAGCACTTCAAGCGATCACCGGGCACGAACCCACCCTCGGCTCCGGCGCGATGTGCGGGCTCAGGCGTCCAAGCCAGGCCGTCGCTGCCCGTCCCTTCCCGTCTGCCGGTGGCCTACTTCTTCGTGCCCGCGCTCCTTCTACGGCTTCGTGCGACCCCGGGCGCGGGCTACCTGCCCTGCCGCTGCGATATCCAGCCGCATGGGCGACTTCCTCCAGCGCGCCCTCGCCAGCGCCGAGAAGTCGAGCAATGCCCGAGGGTTCCGCGTCGGACGACGCACCAAGTCGGGCAGTCCGCGCGGCAGTTCTTCCAGCCGCTTGCCCAGGGCCGTCTCGCGCAGGTGGTCGGTCATCGTCTCGACGGCCATCTCGATCACCTCGTGGCGACGACTGCGGCTCATGAGGTTTGTGCCCATCACGTTGAGATCGTGCACCGTCGGCTGGATCAAGAGCACCTCAGTGCCCCGCTGCCGCAGTCGCCCGGCCTCGCTGCCGAGCCGTTTGCCCGCGTTCTTCCTGACCGAGAAGGCGACCCGCTCGCCGAGCGTGCGCGGGGACCCCGAGTGAAGCGAGGACATCGGATTCAACGCAATTACCAGATCCAGTTGCTCGTCCTCCAGAATGTCGAGGTTGGACGCCGAGTGCAGTCCGCCGTCGATGTAGCGACGGCCGTCGATGTCGACCGCCCGGAAGAACCCGGGTATCGCGCAGGAGGCGGCCACCGCATCGGCGAGCTGCGCCGGCGGGGCCCCGCCGCTGCCGAAGGCAACCCGCGCTGCGGTCTGGTAGTCGACGGCCACCGCCCAGTAGTTCGGGTGCGGAGCCCACCGCTCCCCGCAGACGCGCCGCACGGTGTCCTTCAGGGGCTCGGTCGAGATCGGGCCCAACGGCAGCCAGCCGGCGAGCAGCGCAGCGGGCGAGTAGCGGTAGGGGCGAGCCAGCGAGGAGAGCGCGAGCCGCCAAGAGCCCGGGCCGAGCGCTGGAGATCCACGGTGCAGTTTGAAGCTCGCGCCCCCCGAGCGGTCGGCGCTCGATGCCGGCTCGCCTCGGTCGTCTGCGTGGTCGCCGAACTTCTCGCCGGTGGCGTGGGCCACCATGAACCAGGGCGGCACCCCGCACGCAAGGAGAGCACCGGTCATGGAGCCGGCCGATGTCCCCACGATGTATTGAGCACTTCCCGGATCCCAGCCCGTCTCCGTTGCGATTGCGTGAAGCGCGCCGGTGATCCAGGCGCCGCCGAGCGTGCCGCCAGCACCCAACACCAAGCCAACCTTGGGATCCTCCGGGCCAGCCATGCGTTGACGTTACTCCCGCGGCGAGCCGGTAGCCATCCGAGAAACCCCGCTCGCGAGAGCGTAATTCCTACGGCCGCCTCAGCGCGTCGCGCGTAGAGCCGCGCAGCTGGGGACTGTGGATAACCACGGAGACGGTTCGCCTATTGCTGCCGATGGCGGCGGTGGGTCGTCAGCGTAGCCTGCTTGCCGCGATGTCCGACCAGCTCACCGCATTGGACGCAACGTTCCTCGAGCTCGAGCAGATGGACGAGGGCGCGACCATGCACATCGGCGGCGTGCTGGTCTTCGATCCACTGCCAGACAGAAGCGTTCCTGCACTCGAGGCGGTGTGCACGGACATCGCCTCGCGCCTGACCTTGCTTCCACGCTTCTCACAGAAGCTCTCCTCGCCGCGAACGGGCGGGCTGAGTTGGCCACGTTGGGTGGGCGATCCCCAGTTCGACGTCCGCAACCACGTGCATCATGCGGCGCTGCCCACGCCGGGCGGGGACGCCGAGCTGTGCGAGTGGGCGGCGGACTTTTTTTCACACCGCCTCGATCGCACGCGCCCGCTGTGGGAGATGGTGCTGGTCGAGGGGCTTGAACGCGGTCGCTGGGCACTGGCGACGAAGACTCACCACGCCCTTGTCGACGGCGTCGGGGCGGTCGACGTAATGCACCTGCTCTTCGACGGCGAGCCGACCGCGACCCCCAACCCGGCGTCCTCGGCGGCGGATGCGCCGCACTCGCACTGGCCCGAGCTGGTCCCTCATCCGCCCGACGCGGTTGCGGAACTGGCGAGGACGGGTGCCCGCGCGGCGGTGGCCGGTATGCATGCGGCGCTTCACCCTCGCGGGACACTCGAGAAGTCGCGCTCGCTGGCCGAGTTGTTCGTGCGCGACGGGGTGATCGCTGCACCCTGCACGAGCCTCAATGTGCCGATCGGGGCCACACGCAGGTTTGAGATCGTGCGTGCCTCGCTGCCCGAGATCAAGGCGATCGCGCACGATCTCGGAGGCTCGGTCAACGACATCGTGCTCGCGGCATGCACGACCGGTCTGCGCCGGCTGTTGCTCTCGCGTCGTGAGTCGCCTCCGTCCGACGGTCTGCGCGCGATGGTCCCGATGAACCTCCGCAGCGCCTCGGAGCAGCTCGCGCTCGGCAACCGCATCAGCTCGCTATTCGTGGAGCTTCCCGTCGCTGAGCCCGACGCATCCGCGCGCTTGCGCAAGATCGTCGAGCGCACACGCAGGATGAAGTCATCGAACGCCGCGCTCGGTGCTGACACGATGATCGACCTCACGGCGCTCGCCCCGCCGCTGTTGCACGCTCTGATCGCGCGCTCGCTGTACGGCACACGCCTGTTCAACGTGACGATCACCAACGTGCCGGGGCCCCAGGTCCCGCTGTATGCGTTCGGTGCCGCGCTACGGGAGGACCACCCGCTGGTGCCGCTCGCGGCAGGACACGCGGTCGCCATCGCAATCATCTCCTACAACGGCGGCGTCGTGCTCGGGCTCAGCGCGGATCGTGACTCCACACCCGACCTACACGTCCTCGCCGAAGGGGTGGAGGAAGGCTTCGCCGAGCTACGCGCGCTGATCTCGTCCAAGGCGCCGAGGCACCCGGCGAAAACCAAGCCCACCAGTCCGACCCCTCACGCCAGTGTGGCCGCGGCCACGAACTCGACTGCCCGCGACAGCGCGAGACGAGCTCGGGTCGAGCGTGGAGATGCGCTGGGGGCGGCGTCACCTGCAGGCCGTCCTCGAGGCGCGTCAGAACGTGCCGACAGATCCGACACGAACGACGTGCAAAGGTTGGAGAAGAGCGACTCGTGATCACAGGTGACGCGGGTCGGTTCACGCGCTCCCACGTCTCGATCGTGAGCAAATGCCGATGAGCAGCGTCTCCGGAGCCATTTGGGTCGATCGCGTACTCGATCTGTTGAATTCGGCGCCGGCCCGTCTGCAGCTGCAGAACGGCTATCTCGATCTGCTCGGCGACGAGGACCCAACCGGCCCACACCCGGGTCAGCGTTGGATGGACAGTCGTGTGCTGCCCCTGATCTATGAGCAGCTGTGGCGCCCGCTCGGTGGACGACTGCTGATGGGCGCCGCGGGGCCTGGCATGCGCGGCGAGCACCGTATCGCGCTGGAGATGCTCGCCCTCGCGGGTGGCGAGCAGGTGCTGGACGTGGCCTGCGGCCCGGGCAACTTCACACGCAGCTTCGCCCGCGCCGCGGGTGACGGCTTGGTCATCGGCCTTGACGCGTCGCGGACGATGCTGGCGCGCGCCGTGCGGGAAACCGACGCCGACAACATCGCGTACGTGCGGGGGGATGCCTGCGCGTTGCCCTTCCGCGACGCCAGCTTCGACGCCGTCTGCTGCTTCGCTGCGCTCTATCTGATCGAGCGCCCGATGCGAGCCCTGGATGAAATCGCGCGCGTGTTGGCGCCGGGCGGCCGGGTCGCGCTGCTTTCGAGCTGCAACCGCGGTCCCGTGCCCATCGCCGTTACCAGCCCGCTCGTCAAGAGCGTCACCGGCGTGCGCATATTCGCGCGCGATGAGCTCACGCACGCACTGAGAGGCCGCGGCCTCACCGACGTTCAGCAGCGCGTGTCCGGCCTCGCCCAGTTCGTGGCCGCGCGCAAGCCTGCGCCGTGAACGCTCAAACACGTCCGACTCGACGGCGTGTTGAGCGGTCGCAGGTAATCCGTTCGACCTCCTCAGACACCCGACACCTGGAGCCGATGAGCACGGCACCGGCGAGCGGAGCATCGGACGCCGATTCAGTCGGTGGCAGCATTCCGCGATGCTGTCAACTGCTCCGCATCGACGGCGGCTCTCGCTGCTGTAAGGTCTTCGAGGCCCGCAGTTCTATCCCTCGCCCCGACGTCGATTCGTGGCCACGCCGCCCACCCCGCAACTGACACCACAGTTCCGGGTGTGGCTGGACCACGAACGTGAGTGGGGCGGACGGGCAATCCGCGCGATCACACGGCAACGCCGGCTACTTCTTGTGGAGACCCACGGGCTTGACCGGTTCACGCTACGCATGGCTCTCGTCAACCTGACGGGGTCCGTGGCGAAGTGGGCAAACGGTCTCGGCGCCGGACTCAAGAAGGTGGGACATGCTGAGACTGCAGCGCTGTTCGCCATTAGCCCGCCCTTCGCCGCTACCGATCCGACCCCCGACGACTGCGACCAGCTTGCCGAGTATGTCGAAGCCCGTATGACGGCGGTGCACGACTTGCTTGCCGAAGATGCCGCGGGAGTCGGCGGCGACTAGAGCGTCGGCGCGGTGTAGTTGTGCACCGGGAACTCCTTGACGTCGGGCGGCTCGGGAAACGCGCGATCGCCGAGCGCGGCGACCGCGGGCATGAGCCGGCCCTGAACGAACTGGTCGAACGCGTTGCGGCTATGCCAGAAGTCGAGTACACCCCAGCCACCCTCGATCGGACCGGACGAGTGGAAAATCAGCCCGTGGGGCGGCCTGTTCTCGATGTCGAGGTGGTCATGAACCGCGACGTAATGCTCCTGGGTGCCCCCGGGGAACTTGAGTCTGAGGCCGATCGTCATTGCGGGTCCTTTCCTTGTGGGTGGCGGGCGAGCCTATTACTCCATGTACCCCGGCGAGTCCGCGTGCTCCTGACGCGGCACCGGACATCGGCATCTCTTGACAAGCTAACGTCGTAGCCTATGTGGCCGATCCCGTTGGCTCCATAAGCCGAGAAGAGGACTGATGAGCGCCACGATCAGCACGGAAACCCCGATCAATAGGTGCCGCCGCCGACTTTCACCCATCCTTCCAAAATGACCGGGGGTTTACTCGGAGCGACGACAATGGGGTCGATGGCCCTTGCTGACTCGCGGCAGAAGCGCCCGTTGGAGCGCCTACGGCGAGCCGTGGGCTCGATGTCGAGGATGACTGCACGACCGGGGGTGGCCAGCCTCGTTGGAGTCCTCTCGATGCTCGCGCTCGTCCTTGTCGTCGCGTCGCCTGCGCTCGCGGCGAGCCCTCCGGCTTGGGAACTGATGTCGAGCCAAACGCCTGCACAGATCCCGCTTGCAGAACCCGTGGATCAGGTGGAGACCGTGAGCGTGGATGGCGAAGGAGCCACGCCCTATGTCGGCCGCTTCTCTCTGGAATGCGAAAACGAAGCCGGGGAAGTCGGGGAAACGAGGCCGCTGCGCTACGCCGCCAGTGCCGCGGAAGTGAGGGTGGCGCTGGAAGCCGTGAGTACGGTTGGTCACGGCAACGTCAAGGTGACGGGCGGCCCGAGGAGAGAAGGCGGGAGGGGCCAGAAGAGCTGGTCCTATGTCGTGACGTTCATCGGGGCTCTCGCGGGCCGTGATGTGACGCTCGAAGCGGAAGAGCTGGAAGCGAGCGCGGCGGAAGAAGCGGCGGCCGAAAAGGCTGGACGGGAACCGGAAGAAGGCTCCGTGGAAGCGAACGTCACGATCTCCGGAAGACGTGCCACCGTTACCTACCAGCTGATCGGGACGAACATCGGAGGCTCTCCGACGGCGGGCACCGTCACGGTCACGGACGTCTTGCCTGCGGGTCTGAGCACGATCACGACGCCAACTGGTCAGGGCTGGACGTGCACGCCCCCGGGTGAAGCCCAGATGACGGTGACATGTGTGAGTGAAGCGGTGGTGAACCCGGGCGCGAGGACCACCCCGATCACGATCGAAGCTTATGTTGATGTCGCCACGGTCAAAGAAGGCGAACAGCTAATCAACAGGGCGACGATCTCCGGCGGCGGTGCATCAGGGCAGGGGCAAGCGAGCAATACCAGCATCAGCGCTCGCGTGGCGTTCCCACCCAGCTCCGCCCGCGGCGGTGCTCCGGGCGGAACGCCGAGCGTCAGCTCGGCCCAGATCGCTGCGCTGCTCGCCGGGCAGCTCGCACCCACGGGTAGGTCCGCCAGGATCGCGGCTCTGCTGTCGCGCGGCGGGTTCACGGCCTCCTTCAGGGCACCGGAGCCCGGGACCGCGGTGATCGACTGGTATGAGGTTCCAGCCGGTGCAAAGCTCGCCAAGAACACGAAGCCCAAGCCGGTGCTCGTCGGGGCCGGTCGGCTCAGGTTCTCCGCTGCCGGGACCGCGAAGATCAGGATCAGGCTCACCGTCGCAGGCAAGCGTCTGCTGAGACATGCAAGGCAGCTGAGGCTGACCGCGAGGGGCACGTTCACACCGATCGGCAAGACGCCCGTCACGGCCACGAGGACGTTCCTGCTCAGACGGTAGGCCACCGGCACGGCAGCAAGGCGCACGCCGATGAGGCGCGCGTCTGCGCCTCATCGGTGGATCTCCGACGAGCGGCCACGGTGGCGACGGTAGATCTCGCTGACCCATTCGACCGCCGGATGCTGTGAGTGCGGCTTCAGGGCACCCCAGTCGGGCAGCTCGGGGTACGCGTACTGGCACTCGGGTGGCATGGCGAGCGGGAACAGAAGCGCTGCGGCGGTGAGGTCGGCGACGGTGAAGCTCTCACCCACCAGGTAGCCGCTCGGCTTCAGCTCGGCACTTATGCGATCGAGCGCCGTCGCGAGCTTTGCCCGCGCCCGCTCGGCGTCCGCGGGGTAGATCCGGTAGCGCCGTCGGGCGTAGACCATCGCCCCTGGCAGTACCGCGCGCATCATCGTCCTGGTGGACCGGCCGCGGCCGGTCGTGAGCAGCCCGGTCACGAATGCTGGATTCGTGCGCCACTCGTAGAAGCCGGCACGCCGCAGCTCATGCCCGGCCTCCTCGTCGAAGAAGTCCTCGAGCGCCAGCGCCGCGCTTCGCTCCCCCGCATCGGCGGGATACAGCGCAGGCTCCGGGAAGCGGCGCTCGAGCTCGGCGATGATGCGGGTCGAGTCGACGACCCGGGCGTCGTCGATGTCGAGCACCGGCAGCGTTCCGCGCAGCGAGAACGCCATCGCCCGCGCGCCGCCCGGGAGCAACGAGCGACGGACGTGGGGAACACCCTTGAAGTCGAGCGCCCAGCGGGCCTTTTCGTTGAAGTTGGAGAAGTTGTATTGCCACAGGACCGGGGCGGACACGGCCACCGAGAGGCTACCTGGCTTCAGTGGCCGGGCCTCGGCCGCGGCCGAGGCCCGGGCGGGGCCCACATTCGTGGGCCCGTTGTGGCGTAGTCTTCGACGCGTGGGCGTTGAAGCGGGTGCAGGCGGGAATGGCGGGGATCGGGCGGTGGTGCGCGGCAGCAGCCAAAGGCCCTCGGTCGCGATCGTCGGAGGTGGGTTCGGAGGGGTCGGCGCGGCGGTGCTGCTCGTCCGCGCCGGCTACCCCGACGTCACCATCTTCGAGCGCGGCGAGCGAGTCGGGGGTGTGTGGGCTCACAACACCTACCCGGGCGCGGCGTGCGACGTGCCCTCGCACCTGTATGAGTTCTCCTTTGAACCGAACCCGCGCTGGTCGCGGCGCTATGCGCCGCAGGCCGAGATCCAGGACTACATCGAAGCAGTCGCCCGTCGCCACGGTGTGCTGGAACGCGCCAGGACCGGCACCGAGGTCACAAGGGCGCAATGGGACGAGCAGAGTGCGAAGTGGCAGCTGCAGACGAGTGCCGGATCGTTCGAGGCTGACATCCTGATCACGGCGTGCGGCCAACTGTCGATCCCGAAACGGCCCGCGATAAGGGGCCTTGAGAGCTTCACCGGTCCCGTATTCCACACCGCCGAATGGAGACACGATGTCGACCTCACCGGCAGGCGGGTCGCTGTCATCGGCACCGGGTGTAGCGCGATTCAGACGGTTCCCGCGATCCAGTCGACAGCCGAGCAGATAGACGTCTACCAGCGTTCGCCCGGCTGGACGATGCCCAAGATGGACTTCGAATACTCGGAGCGCGCCCGGCGCCTGTTCGAGCGTCTTCCTGCCTTGCAGCGCCTGGACCGGCTGGCGATCTTCACGTTTATGGACATCGGGGCTGCGGCGATGACGAGCCGCCGGTGGCTCTTGGCGCCATTCCGCGCTGCCGGCCGCTGGCAGATCAAGAGGGCGATAAAGGACAGCGATCTGAGGGCCAAGGTCACGCCGACCGACGAGATCGGCTGCAAGCGGATCATGCTCACGGACGAGTGGTATCCAACCCTCGAAAAGCCCAACGTCGAGCTGATCACCGAAGGGATCGAGCAGATCACTCCCACCGGCATCAGGTCCGAGGACGGCACCGAGCGGCCCGCTGACGTGATCGTGCTCGCCACCGGCTTCGAGAGCCACGCATTCGTAGCGCCGATGGAGGTCATCGGCGCCGATGGGCGCGCCCTCGCCGAGGAGTGGGACCCGGTAGCCCGTGCATATCTCGGCCTCAGCGTGCCGGGCTTCCCGAACATGTTCCTGCTCTACGGGCCGAACACGAATGGCGGTACCGGCTCGGTGATCTACGTCATCGAGGCGGGAGTTGCGCACGTGATCGCGGCACTCGACGCGCTCCAGCGTACGAATGCAAACCGCATTGAGGTCCGGCGCGAGCGCTCAGACGCCTTCAACCGGGAACTCCGTACGGCCCTCGCGGGCACGGTCTGGCACACGGGCTGCACGAGCTGGTACGTCGATGAGAACGGCAACGACCCTAGCCAGTGGCCGTGGATGTGGAGCACCTACCGACGCAGGGTTCAGCACCTCGAACCAGGCGCCTACGACACGGCTCGGACTTTCTGACGACGGCAACAGCGACCGGCGGCGCAGGGCGAAACACGGCGCCGCTGCGAACCGCCGCCCAATCGAAGGCCGCGCCGGAGGCCTGACCGGGCACGCGAGCTTACGAGCCACGCATCGCCCGGTCGCGCCGTAGTAGGAGGTGTCACGGGTCGGCGTAGAGCTCGGTGAGTTCGGTGTATTCGGTCGTCGTGGGTTCGGTTTCCTTGAGCGTCGCATCCACTTCATCGCTTGGCTGGCTCATCAGTTTGAGGTCCTCTTCGCCCATGCCCTGCCCGAACCTGGCTTCGCTCGTCTTCACCATCGCGTTGAGATCCCCGCTGTCGATCTCGCCCGACCAGCCCCCGTTCAGCGTGAACGTTTCAGTCCCGCAGGTGAATTTCATGATCGGAGTACCACTCAGGTTGGTAAAGACGTCACCAGCCTTGTTCTCGGAGGGGTGGTCTTCAAGCGTGCTGGTGACGATTTCGCCGAGCGTACCAGCGCTTGCGCATTTGGCACCCGCGCGTTCGCAGCCGGTGTATGTGATTGTCTCTTCGGCTTTGTTGTCCAATATCGGGTCTGTCTTCGTCCCCAATTTCCCTTCAGCGCGGCTTTTCGCACATTCCAAGGGCGAAGACAGGTTGGCGGCTTCAATCGTCACCTTCTTACCGGTGCTTGTGAATTCCGTCCGGAACACTTCGAACTTCCCGGGGGTCTTCTCCTTCGCGCAGCCGGCCTTCGCGTACTTGCCTCCCGCCATCGGGTAGCAAGTTGCTGGATACCATTCAAATTTGCCCTTCCCCAGGCCGATGCAGTTCGAGTCGGTGAAGAGACCCTTCTTGACGGCCAGACATTGCCCGAATTCCAGGCCCGCGGGGCCCCCGACGTGCCGCGGGTCAGACAGCTCCGCGATGCTGGGCGTCGTCTTCTTGGTGGCGGTCACGGTGATACAGGGAGTAGGAGTTTCGGTGTAGACAGCCGTCGCCTTTGAGATCGGTTCCCACCCCGAAGCGGGATTGTCCCACCAGAGCGTCGTGGCGCCCCCGAGTTCACAGTCTTTGTATTCGAGCTTCTTGAAGGTCGCCGTCGCACTTCGGTAAACCTGGAAATAGGTGCCGCTGGCTTCCGCCAACGGCGTGCCGCCGATGTTAGCGCCGTAGGGGCCGATCGTGACCTTGCCAATTCCGTGGGTGCCCTTCACCGACAGGCCGCCCACTTCTGCCGTGGCGGGGACCGAGGCTTTTGTAGTTTCGCCCGTTTCGCTGACCTCAAGCGTCGTGAACGTCTGGTCGCGGCCGTAGATGGTGCCGGCCCCGTTGGTCGCCCAGACGCGAAAGTGATAAGTGGTGTCCGATTTCAGGCCGGTGAGCAAGGCAGACACCGGCACCGCGTTTTTGACCGACCCAGGAGGCGGGTTGCACAGCGCGCTGTCCCCGTAGGCCGCTGTCGTCCCGTATTCGAATTTGCATGCGGTGACTTCTTCACCGTTCGGGTTCACGGAGCCGTTCAACGTCGCCGCTTTTTCGCTGACTTCCGACGCAGCCCCCGTGACCACAGTCGGAGATGCATGGGCGCCGTTTACGGTGACGTTGAAGTTGCCTTCATCGGGGCCAGGGGGAACGCGTTCCACTTCTGGGCTGTCGTGTCCCTCGCCGCTGTCCATGATGGAAACCTCGAACGGTCCCGATCCGCTCACCAGGGCGTGGTTGCCATCCGAGTAGAAAGTGTATTCGGGAGCGGCATGGTCGGTGAGCCAGATGCGCAGCGACTTCTCGACTCCGAACGGACCGATTTTGGCCCCTTCTACTTCACATTCTGGGCCTTTCCCTTCAGCAGAGCCGGCGACCGTGTGGTTTTCACTACCGTTGAGCTGATAGCCGTAAGTCTCCGAGTCCGCGTCACCGCAGCCGAAATGAGCGTTCGTCAACGTCACTTCGGTGCCCGCTGGAATGGTCAAGGTCGTGGCGCCGGCCGTTCCCGAGAGGACGAGCATGCCGAGGGTCGCAGCGAGCAGCGCTCCCACGGTGCCTCGCGACCTGAGGCTGCCGCCTCGCGACCTGAGGCTGCCGCACACGAGACGAGCGCCCGACAAGCCGTTGAACCTTCTCATGACGCCGCCCCCTTTTGACGCTGTCGTGTATCAGCCTCTGCTGGCCGTGCCCGATCGTAGTCGCGGGCGAAGGGGCTGTCAAGACGCTGAGACTGTCCAATAGTGGACTGTGGCGCGCCCACGGAACCCGTGTGGGAGCCTCGAGTGTCGCGTCGCCGCGGAGGAATGACGCGTCTTCAGCCCGCTCGACAGGCGAATCCGCTCGACAAATGGTAAAGTCCGTGGAGGTTGCAAGGGAAAGGGGCGCCCCGGCAGAATCGTCCGTCGGCGGCGATATCTCGTGTGAGGCGATCGACTCGAGACGCTCGCGGGGCAGTGGCATGGAATGTGCTCTGTGCCCGTTTGCTGTGCACGCTGATCGCGCTGATGAGCCTATCGGCGTCTCCCGTGGTGGCGCGGCCACCTGCGAGCGCGACCGTTTCGCCGCTTCCCCCGTCCGACTATTCGGTGCGCTCCGCCTGTCAGGCTGCTTCCAGCGGTCCTAGGTGCCTCGCGCTGGAACTCGTGCCCAGGACGGCGGCGGGACGGGCTCACCGCCACCCGATCGGAATGACGCTACGGACGTCGGCAGGGCCGGCGGGTGCGGCAGAACCCTGTACTGAAAATCTGGTGCGGGAAGGCTGCTATGGGTTGCGGCCCGAAGATTTCCACGACGCCTACTCGCTACCTGAGGAAGCGCCGACCCGACAGACGATCGCCATCGTGGGCGAGTTCAGTGATCCCTTCGCCGAACAGGATTTGAAACAGTACGACCGAGAATTCAAACTGCCGGCATGCACGCTCAGCAACAACTGCTTCAGGCAGGTCGATCAGGAAGGTAAGCGGGCATCGTTGCACGAAGCCCGGTGTATCAGCGAAGTCGGCTGCCTCGGGTGGGCGCTGGAGGCGTCGCTCGACATCGAGGTGGCCCACGCCATATGTCAGAACTGCCACATCCTGCTGGTTGAGGCACGTCCGGCGAGCGGCCTCGAAAATCTCGAAGTAGCTGAGAATCAGGCTGTAGCGAGCGGAGCGACCGAGATCTCCAACTCATGGGTTGAAAAGGAGCCGGTCATTGATAGTCCCGCGTTCGACCATCCCGGCGTCGTGATCACGGCCGCCACCGGCGACGAAGGCTATCTCAACTGGACTCCTCAGTCGCCAGAAAAAGGCCTGGTCGGGTATCCCGCTTCCTCGCCCCATGTCATCGCCGTCGGCGGGACGCGCCTCTACGCCACGTCCGGCACCTGGACTAACGAGATTGTCTGGAATGGAGCGGGGGTAGACGGTGGCCCCGTGGGGGCGACGGGAGGCGGCTGCAGCGAACACTTCCTCGCGCCCTACTGGCAGCAGGAACTTCGTGACTGGACCACCACGGGCTGCTCCACCAAACGCGCTACCGCCGATATCGCCGCCGATGGGGATCCATTTACCGGTGCAGCCATCTACGCGCCAAACGAACATGGCGTGAACGGGTGGGAGACGGTGGGCGGCACGAGCCTTTCATCTCCCCTGATCGCTGCAGCGTTTGCGCTGGCTGGCGGCGGCAGCGGTGTCGAATACCCGGCGCGGACGCTGTACGAAAACGAGTCCCGCGTACCGGCCTCGCTGCACGACATCGAATCCGGGTCAAACGGCTCGTGCGGCATCGAACCCTTGGCATTCGAACAGCTGGCAGCGTGCACCGTGCTTGAAGAGGGAGCAATCTGCTCAGAGCACGCGATCTGCGTCGCGGGTCCGGGCTATGACGGGCCCTCCGGGGTCGGAACACCGGACGGCCTCGGGGCCTTCCACGCAACCGGGGCGCCGGCCAAGAAACCCCAGCTCCTCGAATTCACGTCAGCGGCTCCGAAAACGGCGCGGCTCGGAGGTCCCGAGTACACGCCGACCGCCACCGCCTCGTCCGGACTGCCCGTGTCCTTCTCCTCAACGACCCAGGCAGCGTGCCTGCTCAAGAACTCCGACGTCACATTCGTGGGCGCAGGAACGTGCACGATCGACGCCGATCAACCCGGCGACGGCGAATATCAAACGGCCCCGCAAATCGAACAATCGTTCCCGGTCGGTGAGGGCACCCAGGTGATCGCATTCACTTCGCCCCCCCCGAGCTCGGCGAGCGTCGGCGGTCCCTCCTACTCAGTCTCGGCCGTGGCCTCCTCCGGACTGCAGGTGTTTTACGGCTCCACGACCCCAACGGTCTGCTCCATCGAAGGCCAGACAGTGGAGTTCCTGCGCCCGGGCACGTGCACGATCGAAGCGAGTCAGCCGGGCGACTCCGAGTATCAGGCAGCACCCGTCGCGCAGCAGAGCTTCGCCGTGCAGATGCCAGAATCGCCCGCCCTACAGCGGCCGCAATCGCCCGACAACTCCGTTACGAAGAGGTCCGAAACGTCTTCGTTCACCTCCTCGAACCCGCTCGTTGCACCGATCGCGACATTCACTATGGCAGCGACACCGAGACCGAACCACATCACCGGCGCGATCACGTTCGCAGTCGCGGTGGGTGAACCCGGGACTCTCAGGTGGCTTCTCACGTTTCCGACCGAAAGCCTCGATGTCCCCAAGGCCCTGAGGGGGAGATGCCCAAAGGGCGAGGTCATGCTCGGAGGGGGATGCCGGCCGAGCCGCACGGTCTTCGCCAAGGGAAAGCTCAGCATCGACAAGCCGGGCAGCTTTGCGCTGATAGCTCGTCCGAGCGAGATCGCGATGACAGCGCTGAGGGCCGCATCCCAGCGGACGCGAGGCCTGCCGGTGCTCGCGACGTTCACTTTCATGTCCCGGCTGGGCGGTCGGCCCAGCTCGCAATCGCGAACGGTGCTGGACAGACTCACGGGATCGTCCGCGCACGGCGGTACCCGATCCACCTGAGCGAGTCCGGTTCGACTCCTGTTGGCTCCACTAAACCGTTGCCGGGCTTCGGCTGGTGCACACCACAACACGTCGGGCGAACGCGTACGCTTGCGGCATGCCAAACATCCACGATCCCGTCTTTGATGAGCCTCGCGAGGAGCCCGGGTTTCGCTGCCTTCGTGCTCGTCTGAGCCGCCATGCCGAGTGCGAACGGCTGGGCCTGAGTCTTTGGGAGCTACCGCCTGGCGAGGCCGCTTACCCCTACCACTTCCATCTCGCCGAGGAGGAGCTGCTGCTAGTACTCGAGGGGCGGCCCAGCCTTCGCACACCGAAGGGTTGGCGTGAGCTGTCGGGTGGTGAGGTAGTGGCCTTCCTGCGTGGTGAGCGGGGCGCTCACCAGCTCGTCAATCACACCGAGGACCCCGTGCGGTTCCTGGCCTTCAGCACGAGCGGCGAGCCGGACATCGTAATTCGCCCGGACTCCGAGACCCTCGGCGCTTACGAGCGCCTCCCCCAGGGAGGGGGGCTGCGCGCAGTGTTCCGCCTCGCGGACGCCGTGGACTACTACGACGGCGAGCAGCCGCCCGCGAAGAAAGTGTGACCGAGATGAGGGACCTCGACGGACGCCCAACTCGGAAGGGGCCATAATGCAGGGATGCCTGAAGAAGTAGCAACGCTGGGACGCGAGTTCGCACTGGCGCTCGCCGAGAAGGACTTCGACAAGATCGCGGCGCTGTTGCACCCGCAGATCGACTTCAAGGGTCTGACGCCAAACAGGAGCTGGGAGGCGAGCGACCCGGCCTCGGTCATCTCCGGCGTGCTGATGCAGTGGTTCGAGGAGGAGGACGAAATCGAGGGGTTGCTGAGCCTGAATACGGACGCCTTCGCCGACCGGGAACGCGTCGGATACCGTTTCGGCGTCAGAACTCCGGAAGGGCGCTTCGTGGTCGAGCAGCAGGTGTACCTCTCTGCTCGGGAGGGGCGCATCGACTGGATGCGCAGCGTCTGCTCGGGCTTCCGGCCGATCGACGCCTGACTCGCCGGGGCGGCACGCGTACCTGCCGATCGCCGGTGGCGGGCATGTCCAGCCGTGCCAGTGGCCCTCACCGTCGATGCTCCGCCGCGGGTAGGATCAGCAGATGACCCAAGAGCAGCCCGTTGGTGTGGTGGCGGCGGCCAACGAGGAAGCGGTGCGTGCATGGGACACCGTCCTGTACGAGCGGTGGAAGTCCAACCGCAGCGTGTTCGTGGGCGCGCTGGAGGAGGTCACCGATGATGTCTTCGAGCTCTTTCCGCCACCCGAGCGTGGGCGCTGCATCGACATCGGTTGCGGGTTTGGTGAGACGACTCGGCGGCTGGCGGAGCTCGTGGGAGCGGAAGGCTTCGCGCTGGGAACCGATTCCTCGCCGCGATTCATCGAGGATGCCCGCCGTGAGGCCGTCGAGGCCGGGACCGAGAACGTCGCGTTCGAGGTCGCCGATGCACAGACGGCGGAGTGGGGTCCCATCTACGACTACGCCTTCTCGCGCATGGGGACGCAGTTCTTCGCCGCTCCGGTTGCGGCCATGCGCGCGATCCGGGGGGCGCTCAAGCCATCTGGGCGGCTCGCAAAGATCTGCTGGCGTCGCAAGGCCGAGAGTCCGCTCTGGGCAGAGACCGAGCAGGTCGTCGAACGGTTTCTCTCTCGCCCCGATGAGTACGAGGCCGATACCTGCGGGCCTGGGCCCTTCTCGCTCGGTAACCCCGAGACCACCCGCGGGATTCTCGAGGCCGCCGGGTTCGACGAGATCGAGCTCCACCAACGCGACTTCGACTACTTCATGGGCGCGGACATGGACGAGGCGGTCGACTCCCTGCTCGCGATCGGACCCGGCGCCGAGTTGATCCGCCTGAACGGCGAGTACGGGGAGAGCCGCCGGGGCGAGATCGCCGAGGCCCTGAGAGAGCACTACACCCGCTGGCAGAAGCCCGACGGCTCGATCGTCGGCCGCGGGTCTGTCTGGATTGTGGCAGCGACGAACCCCGGTTAGCATGCGCTGCGGTTTCTGCGGCGCCTGCGGCGGAACCCTCGACGCGCGGCGACCCATCCGACGAACCACGCGTCCGTGAGGCGCTCGAGCAGGCGCGTGTCTGGGTTGACGCGACCGGATACGGTGCCGAGCTGCCGTTCGTCGAGCGCACGCATGACACGTTACGGTCGCTGGGCTGACCTCCGCTCTGCGGTCTCTTACCGGATAGCAGCCGGCTCTCAGGCGGTGCTGCAGCCGGCTCCAACGTTCGTCTAAACCCGTTATGTATGTCGAATCGGGCAACCGATGTAGTCCCAAACGCGCACCGATGGGCGGGGCGCTTGGACAAGGAGGTCCCCGATGAAGAAGTTTCATGTATACCGTGCGATCGTCGCAGCGTCGGCGATCGCGGCGCTTGTGGTCGCTTCTGGAGCGGGCTACAAGTTCTAGTTCCTGCTCGCGAGCACGCACCGCAAGCGAATCGGTGCGTGCTCGCTGTGGACCGCCCGTGCGCGCTCGCCTGAACACCCGACACTACTGCGAGGCCGTCTTCGTCCTCGGGTGCGCGGCCGTGATATCGCTGTCGGGCCAGATGAACCTCGGCTACATCGGGGCTCATGGCTACACATTTGCCGTGCTGGCAGCCGGCGTGATGATGGGCGAGATGCTGCCGGTCAAGATCCCGCGTCGGGACAGCGACGGGGAGATCGTCCTCTCGACTTCGTTCTCGATGGCCCTGCTCCTCGCCGGAGGCCTCGGGCCGGCGCTCGTCGCCCAGGCCGCGGCGTCGATCATCCAGGACACCACCGCTCGCAAGCCGTTCTGGCGGGTTCGTTTCAACCTGGGCCAGTACACGCTCTCGATGGTGGCGGCGTTCCTGGTCATGCATCTGCTCGGGGTGGACACCCATCTGGGCTCCTCACACCCCTTCACGAGCTCCCAGCTTCCGGCTGTACTCGCCGCCGCCGCGGCATTCCTGCTCGTCAACGCATGCACGGTGAGCGTTGCCGTGGCCCTGCACGAGGAAGAGCCGGTCCTACGCTACCTGCGAAACGACCTCTTCTTCATCCTCGTCACAGCCGGCGTGCTGCTGTTCCTGGCGCCGATCGTGATCGCGGCGATGGCGTACTCACCGCTGCTGCTGCCGCTGTTCCTCGCGCCGATGCTCGCGATCTACAACACGGTCTGGCAGGGGGCGCGCAGCGAGCACGCCGCCCGGCACGACTCGCTGACCGGGCTGCCCAACAGACTGTCGTTCCACGACTCGGTCACGGCCGCGATCGGCGATTGCCAACGCGGTGCGATGCTGCTCATGGACCTCGACCGCTTCAAGGAGGTCAATGACACGCTTGGACATCACTATGGAGACCTGCTGCTCCAGCGGGTCGCGGAGCGCGTCAGCGAGGACATGCACACGGGCGACGAGATCGCCCGCCTCGGGGGAGACGAGTTCGCGATCTTCAGTCCCGGCAGTGATGGCCAGGCGGGACTCTCGCTGGCGCGACGGATCGCCGAGTCGCTACGGACGCCGATCGAGCTCGGTGACATCGTGCTCGACGCGCCCGCCAGCGTCGGCATAGCGCTCCTGCCCGAGGACGGCACCGACGTCTCGACGCTCTTGCAGAAGGCCGACGTCGCCATGTACCGCGCCAAGGAGACCCACGTCGACTCGACGCTCTACGCGGAGCGTTATGACCACCACAGCCCGGCCAAGCTCGCGCTCACCGCCGACCTCCGAACGGCCGTGGACAGTGACGCGATCGTCGTCCACTACCAGCCCGTGCTCGACCTCGACACCGCTCAGGTGATGTCCGTCGAGGCGCTCGTGCGCTGGCAGCATCCGGACCTCGGGCTGCTGCTCCCGGGAGCCTTCCTGGATATGGCCGAGCAGACAAGCCTCATCAAACCGCTCACCCAACGCGTCCTCGAGACCTCCCTGCTCCAGGCAGCACAATGGGCCCAGGACGGCGTCGAAGTGTCCGTAGCCGTCAACATCTCGACACGGGTACTCAACGACCCGCGGTTCGTGCAAGGCGTGACGAGGGCGCTCGACGACGCAAACGTGCCCCCCGCCCGCCTCAAGCTCGAGGTCACGGAGAGCACCCTGATGGCCGACCCCGCGCTCGCACACTCAGTCCTGCAGGAACTCGCCGAGCTGGGTGTGACGATCTCGATTGACGACTTCGGCACCGGCTACTCGTCGCTGGCGTACCTCGCCGATCTGCCGGTCGACGAGGTCAAGATCGACCAATCGTTCGTGCGCCGAATGGCGGCCGGCTCACGAGAGACGATCATCGTCGCCTCGACGATCGACCTCGCACACCACCTCGGCATGCGCGCGGTAGCCGAGGGTGTCGAGGATCCGGGACTTCGTCCGCAGCTGCAGGCCCTCGGGTGCGATGCGGCCCAGGGATTCGCGATCAGCCGCCCACTGCCGAACCTCGACGCCACCCGCTGGCTGGCCGGCTCCCAGCAGTTCGCCGCGATCGATCGACCGGTGAGGCTGGCGGCGTGATCCTCGTGCTGCTCGCAGGCCTCTGCCTGGTGAGCGTGCCGCTCAGCGGTGGAAGCCTACGCCGCCTGGGTGAGCTCCGTTTCCGCCTGGCCTGGGTGGCACCCGTGGCGCTCTACCTGCAGGTTCTGATCATCACGATCGCGCCCGGCGGGCAAAGATCGCTGCACGTCGCGATTCACATAGTGAGCTACGCGCTGATCGCCGTCGTCGTGTACGCCAATCTCGGCCTCCCCGGAGTGAAGCTGATCGGACTGGGCGCGGGCGCCAACATCCTGGCAATCATTGTCAATGGCGGCGTCATGCCCGCCTCGGCGACGGCTGTACGGATCGCCCATCTGAGCACGCACGGCGGTTTTCAGAACTCGACGCCCGTCGCCCACCCGATCCTGCTGTGGCTGGGCGACGTGATCCCCGTCCCGGGCCCGCTCCCCAACACGCTCAGCGTCGGCGATTGCCTGATCCTCCTCGGCACGCTGGTGCTTCTGCATAGGACGTGTGGGAGGCGGTCAGCCACGAGTCCGACCGCGACAGCCCCGGCTGTCAGCCCGGCTACGCCCTGAATCGCTCCGCTCTCCGGGGAGGTCCGGCTCGCGGCGACCACCGCAGGCGTGCTCCCGAAACTGTCACAGGCGAGCAAGATTTCGCGTCTGGCGAGCACGTACATGTTCCCGGAGGACAATAGTTAGTCACGCGGTCGAAAAATGCGGAGAAATTCGGCCTTTAGCCCTTGACTCGCCGTGTGAGGCTGGATTACGTTCGCACCAAGCGCTCGGGACCACGGGGTGGCACGTTCGGTCCGCGGACTTGGGCGACACTTTCACAGCAGAGGGGAGAGCCAATGAGCAAGGTCCGCGTTGTCGGCTTGATCGCGGTATTCGCCGGCATTTTGGTTTCGGCCGCGCCGGCTGGGGCGTCACAATATGCGGCGCTCGGTGATTCTTACTCTTCGGGGGTGGGGTCAAGGACGTTCTACGAAGAATCAGGTGAATGCAAGCGCAGCCCCTACGCATACGGTCCGTTGGTCGCGGCCGCCAAGGGCTACACGCTGAGCTTCCAGGCCTGCGCCGGCGCGAAGACCAACGAAGTCGTCGAAAAACAGCTGGGCACGCTCAGCAGCACCACCGCGCTGGTCACGATCTCGATCGGAGGCAACGACGCAGGCTTCGGACACGTGATGGAAGAATGCGCCGTGTATTACTTCTGGTGCGGGGAAGCGATCGAAGAAGCGGATACCTACATCAAAAACAGCCTGCCGAAAGCGCTGGAAGCGACCTACAAAGACATCCGCGCCAAGGCTACGACCGCCCAGGTGATCGTGTTGGCCTATCCAAAGCTCTTCACCAAGGAAGGCGCGACGTGCGGCTTCAACACACTCACCTCGGGCAATGAGAAGAAAATCAACGAATCGGCAGAAAAACTCGACGCCGCCGTCAAGGCACGGGCCGAAGCGCTGAAATTCACCTTCGTCAACCCGACGAGCGCATTTGAAAGCCACGAGGTGTGCTCGTCCTCCGAATGGCTCAATGGTGAGTCCAATCCCCTCGGGGAAAGCTACCACCCGAACACCAAAGGCCAGGAAGAGTTCGCCAAGCTGGTCGAGGCGGCGATCTAGCGCGATGACGTGATCGGTCGCGAACGCCGCCGGGCGGGAGCGGCTTGGTTGGAGGGCAGCCCGGGCACGTCCCGGGCTGCCCCAGCGCTTCTTGGGGGCGAAGTCTTGTAGGGTCGCCGCTGCGCATGACCCCTCATGTCAGCTGATCTTGTCCCCGCTGGATAAATCTGCGCCGATTGAGGCAGAGGAAGCGTCTAGGAGGTTTCGTGCGGCACTGACACCGGCGGTGCCGCTGATCGTGGAGGCCGCGATCACGGCGATACGCGACCAGGCCCCCGGCGGCCACTCCGCGGAGGCGCTCGAGAAGAATCTCAGGGTCGGCCTCACCGAGGCCGTAGATCGCTGGTTCTCGGTCGCGACCCCGTCGGCGGATACGGGTCTCCACTTCGAGCTCGGGCGGGCTCAGGCTCGTGCGGCGCGGAGCCTCGACGAGCTGATGGGGTTCTACCGCATCGCCGGCCAGACGGCGTGGCGGCGGCTCACCGAGGTCGGCGCGGCCCAGGGCATCGAGCCGGAGTTTCTCTATCGGCTGGCCGAGACCGGCTTCGGCTATGTCGAGGAGCTCTCAACGCAGGCCGCCGCCGGGTACGCCGAGGAGCACTCACACCGGTCCGGTGCAACACACTCCCGACGCAGCGAGCTCCTGCGCCTGCTCTTACGGGAGCCGAAACTGGACCGCGACGCGCTGGAGCCGGCGGCGCGGGCGGCAGGAGTCGAGTTGAGCTCGGCCCTCGCGTTCTTCGTCGGCGCGGCCGAGCGCTACGACCACTTCGCCCGCTGGGGCCGCGAGCCATTCCTGTTGGAGCCGCGGGCGGGCGAGTTCGTCGGGGTGATCTTCGACCCCAACACACCGGGTCGCCTACGCCAGCTGGAGGCCGCCGGCGAGCGCGCCGGCGCGCAGCTCGCGCTCGGCTCTCCCGTCCCCGTGGAGCGCGCGGCGAGTAGCCTCGCACGGGCACGCTCGCTGTTCCGGCTCTTGCAGCTCGGCCTCGTGGACGGTGGGCCGCTGGTAAAGGCCGACGATCACGACCTCGCCCTGCTCCTGGGTGCCGAGCCTCGGCTCGCTCACGAGCTGGCCCAGCGGCGCCTGGCCCCACTCGAGTCCGTCCGTGGCGCCAAGACGCGGACGAACCTCGCCTTGACCCTACGCGCGTGGCTGCAGAACCCAGGCCAACGCAAGACGGTCGCGGAGGTCCTCGACGTCCACCCGCAGACGGTGCGCTACCGCATGGCCAGGCTACGGGAGCTGTTCGGCGATGCACTCGACCACTCCGACGGCCGCTTCGAGTTGGAGCTCGCGCTGCGCGTTCTCCCTTTCGCCGTGCTCACCGACAGCGCCGCGGACGGCTGACAGGGAGAGCCCGGGAGCGCCTGGGCGCGAACAGCACCGAGCAGCTGCCGGCGCCGTAGTGATGCCCAATAGGGTGGTGTCGTGGTCGGCCACTATGAGAGCTTCTTCACCGCAAGTGCGGGGGCGTCCGCTGCCATCTTGGGGTTGCTCGTCGTCGCCGTATCTGTTGTCAACGCGGATGACGCGAACCCCACGACCCGGGAGCTGCGAACCGTCCTCGCCGGGAGCGCGTTCGTCGTCCTGGTCGACGTCTTCTTCGTCTCGATCGTGACCTTGACCGGGGGCGCGATCGTCTTCGGACTGTCAAGTATCGTCATGGCAAGCGTCGGCCTGGTGGCCACCAGACAGCTGATACCGAGGGCAAAGCGGGCTGGGAATTTCTCCGCCGGCTCTCGAGCCAGAAATCTGAATCTCGTCTTTGCGTCGGTTTCCGTTGGCGGCTACTCGGTGCAGCTCGGCCTGGCCGTAGCGCTCCTGGCGAACACCCATAGCGCCGCGCTGCAACGCGCCCTGGTCCTCGTCATCGTGATCTTCTACGGCAGTGCTCTTGGCCGGGCGTGGGAGGTCACCGGGATAACCCGGCGGGGATGAGGAGAAGACGCGGCGCGCTTAACTCGCCGCGGTCGCGAGGTAGGAGCTGATCGCCGCTGCGAAGGCGTGCGCGGCGAGCCGCTGAAAGGAGGATCGCACCAGCAGCGCTGCGTCGGTGGAGTTGCGCATGTTGCCACACTCGACGAGCACCTTCGGGACCGTCGTGAGGTTCAGCCCCGCGAGGTTGTCGCGGTGGGAGACACCATCGATCCCGTCGTAGCTGCTCGCGGGCATCCCGGTGAGATCGTGATAACGCTCGACCACCACTCGCCCGAACGCCTCCGAGGCGGTGATCACGTGGTCGTTGGGACCGTCGGCGACGGGCTCGAGGACCGCGAATCCGCGGCCGTCCGGCGGTCCTCCGTCCGCGTGGATATCGATCGCGACGTTTGCGTGTGCCCGGTTGAGTAGCTCCGCTCGGCGGTTGACACAGGGGCCGACCCCGTCGTCGGTGGTGCGGGTGAGGACGACCTTCGCACCCTCGGCGCGTAGGTCGCCCGCCAGATACTCGGCGACGTCGAAGTTGAACCGCGCCTCGGTGTACCCACCGTCGGTTTCGGTTCCGGTCGTGTCACACGCCTCCTCTTCGCGACCGTTCCAGATCAGGTGGTCGATGTAGCCGGGGTCGGCGTAGTTGCGGCCGTTGTGGCCTGGATCGATGCCGACGACCTTGCCGGCGAGCGGAAGCGAGGTCCGCCGAGGGTGTGAAGCCTGACGTATTGCCGGCCCGTTGCTCGCCTCGGTGCAGGCGCACGCGAGACCCGCGACGACCCACACGGCCAGCGTGGCGCCGATGCGACGACGTGCCCTTCGCGAAAGCATGTCCGCCGATCCTGCCACACCCGGGTCGGGACCGAGAGGAGCCCCGTCGGGGGCCCCTGCTCTGCGGTCGCCGCAACGGACGTCACCAGCTGCCGCTGCCTTCCTGCTTCTCGCTGGTCTGCCTGGCCTGTACCGAGCCGCCCTTCGCGTTCACGGCAAGCCACGTCCCACCCTCCTCGTTCACGCCCACGTAGGACGTTTCACCGGCGTGCCTGTCGCCGCTGAACAGATACAGCGGCCGGCCATAGTAGGTGACCTGCTTCTTCCCATTCGACAGCTTGATCGTCGCGAGCTTCGAGGGGTTCAGGCCGCTTCCGGCCGTCGGCCTTCCGGAGGTCACGAGCGGTGGCCACGCGGACGTGCAGCCGCTGATCGACTGGCAGGCGTCCTTGTCGCTGCTGTCCCTGCTGAAGTCGAACAACGTCAGGCCGCTCGAGTTAACGAGGATCTTGCCGAGGGAGGTTTGGCGGAGCTCGATCGTAGAGGCCGACGAGCTTTTCGCGCGGGTCGTTTGAGCCTGCGCGACGGCCGCCGCGGCGAGCACCGCGACCAGCGCCACCGCCAGGACCAGGTTTCGTCTCATCATCAGTTCTCTTTCGCTGGTGGTTTGACCGGCCGAGACCGGGGGCATCTCACGCCGGGGAGCCCGAGCGACTCCTGACATCCAGAGACGCCACCTCCCGCCCAAAGCTTCCCCCGGGGTCGCGCCGCTCGCTTTGTAACGCCACGGGCCGCTCGCATGACAGAAGCCCGGGAAGAGGCTCAATCCGAACGAAGGAGCTGTCTTGAAGACCAGGCTACGCATCACGCATGCGACCGTCGCGGGAGCGGTTGTCGCACTTGTCGCATTGCTCGCCCCCGCGTTGGCGGCAGCTGCCCCACCCCCACCGCCGAGCGGACCCGCGGCGGGTGCCGTGTTCGTGGCGACGGACGGCCTCGCCGGAAACAAGGTCGTCGCCTACCAGCGCTCCGCCACCGGAGCCCTCGCCGAAGCGGGCACGTTCCCGACCGGCGGGCTGGGCGGACAGCTGACCGGCTCGGTCGTCGACCACACCGCCTCGCAGGGCGCGCTGGCGTTGGACAGCCAGGCAGGTCTGCTGCTGGCTGTCAACGCCGGCAGCAACACGATCTCTGTGTTCCGCGTCTACGGCGACCACTTGGCGCTGCGCCAGGTGGTCAGCTCGGGCGGGCGCTTTCCGGTGAGCGTAACCACCGACGGCTTTCAGGCCTACGTCCTGAACGCTGAAGCGGGAGGCTCGATCCAGGGCTACGCCGTGCTCCCCGAGGGTGTCCTGGTTCCGATCGCGAGCGAGCATCGGGAGCTGAAACTCGCGCAGGACCGCCAACGGGGGGAAGAAGAACAGTTCACCCACACCCCCGGCGAGATCGCCTTCACCCCCGACGGCAGGCAGCTGATCGTCACGACCAAGGCCGCCGGGCAGTCGATCCTCGTGTATCAGAGCTCCCCGTTCGGGCTCTCGCAGGAAGCCGCCGTCAATGACGAGGGCACGACCGTCCCGTTCGCGGTTGCCTTCGCCCCGGCGGGGGAGGCGCTGGTCGCAAACGCCGGACCCAGCTCTCTCACGAGCTTCCAGTTGGCGCCCGACGGCGACCTGGTGAAGCTCGATGAAGTCGACACGAACCAGGCGGCGACGTGTTGGGTGGCCGAGGCCGCCGGCTACTACTTCACGTCCAACGCCGGCAGCGCGAGTGTCACGGGATTTGCCCTGGCGCCTCACGGTGGCCTCGTGGACATCGGCAACACCGCCTCCGGTGCAGGCACCGTGGACGCCGCTTCGGCCGGTGGGTTCCTGTACGTGCGCGGCGGTGCCGAAGAAGGCACGATCACCGCGTACCGGGTGCTGCCCGGCGGCACCCTCGAGCAGATCGGCGCAGCAGTTGCGGTGCCCAACGCTCCGGGTGGCGAGGGAATCGTGGCCCTGTAGGAGCGCTGCAGGACGGGCCGTGGAGGTCGCGTCGCCGCCACAGGGCGCCGCGGCCTCCATCACCGGGCGGGTTCACACGCCGGAGCGCGGGGTCCCACGGTCGACCCCCACGAGCTCGGCCAGGAAGCCCTTGCCCAGTACGCTCAAGCTCAGAAGCGAGCCGAACAGCACCACGGCGTCGATGCTCTCCCGCCCCTGCTTGGTCCAATAGTCGTCTGCGAGGTTGAGCCACAGGGCGAACTCGTCGAGTGTGAGTGCCGCGCCGCTCCCGTATGCGATCGCGGTGAGGCGAGATGCCTCGCGTTGCTCGTTGATTCCGATCTCCAGCAGCCACAGGTATCCCACCGTCAAGAGGCCGACGATGCCGAAGGTCATGTGGTGGATGTGACGCCCGCCGGGGGTGATGTTCTTGAACGGGCCACGTTCGGCCCGAATCGCGTGGGTGATGCCTCGTACGGTCGCGAAGGTCACGAAGAACGACCCCGTCGAGAGCAGTTGGCGCTCCTTGCGACGATCCCCGAAATGCTTGTGGTAGAGCGAGCGAACGTCCCGCTCGGGAAACGCCCACCCGAACCTACCCGGTCGCCCACGTGACGTTGACGGCGGAGTGTTTCCGACAGCCATGGAGCCGGTTACCCTAGCTGTTCGTAGGGCAGGGCGCGACACAACCTCCGTCATGACGGGGGATGCCACCCGCGGGCGAGGGTCGTCTGGCCCACCTCGATGATGTAGCCGTCGGGATCCCGCATGTAACAGCGGATCTCGGTCTCGTGCTGCTTCGGGGGCGTCAGGAACTGGGCGCCCCGCGCGCTCCACTCGTCGTACAGGGCATGGATGTCGGCCACGCGGATGTTGAGGAAGCTGCTGACCCGATCAGGATCGGGAGGCGTTTCGAGTGTGACGGTCGGCTTGTCGTCCGTCGGGCCCCCTCCGACGTTGATGATGACCCAGCTGTTGGCAAGAGCGACGTATGTCACCCCGTCACCCTCCTCGCCGGAGATGACGGTCTTGCCACCCAACACCTCGGTGTAAAAGCGGCGGGAACGCTCGACGTCACTCGAGACGATGAAGTGAGCCAGGACCATCTCCTGGTCGATATTGCTCATTGACGACCTCCGCTGTTGGAAGGGACTCAAGGTCGCGTCTACGCGCGTACCCTGCCTACAGGCGCGAGACGAGTTCGGCCACGATATCCGCGGCCGGCTGTCGCTGCCTGGCAAGCCCGACGCTCTGTCCGGCCCACTGCGACATCGCCTCGATCTCACCGGTGGTGCCGACCATCGGGGGTGCGGGCGCGTATCGCACGATCGCTTCGCCCGAGGCCAGGTGCGCGATCACCTCACCTTCGCCCGGCCGGGAACCCGGTGGCGGCCGCCCGGCCGCCTCCCACCTCTCAGCCGTCGAGTTGTGCAGGGCGCGGTGAGGAGAGTCCGGCCACCCCACCTCATAGAGGTTGGGGTACCACTCTGCCTGGGTCTCGGGCGCGTCGATCAGACGGCGCCGGTATTCGTCGTGGATCGGCATCTCGTCGGCCAGGAGGAAGCGGGTTCCCAGCCAGGCAGCCTGGGCGCCGAGGGCGAGCACCGCCACCACCCCGCGAGCGTCGCCGATCCCACCCGCCGCCATCACCGGAACCGGTGCCACGGCATCGACGACCGCCGGCACCAGGGGGAGCGTCGCCACTCCACCCCACACGTGCCCGCCGGCCTCCCATCCCTGGGCAACGATGATGTCCACTCCACACCCCACCGCTCGCCGGGCCTCCTCCGCACTGCCCACCGTGTGCAGAACCAGTCCCCCGGCGTCGTGCACCATCTCGACATAGCTCTCCGGGTCACCCCAGATGAAGGACACGGCCCGCAGACCGGCGGACAGGGCCTGGTCGACTCGACGGTGCTGGTCGGAGGTGAGGGCGAAGTTGCCCCCGAAGGGGCGATCGGTCAGCGCCGCCGTTTCACGAACCACAGCTCCGGCATCCTCGGCCCACCACAGCCCCATCGTGCCGAGTGCCCCGGCATTCGAGACCGCGGCGGGGAGTCGGGGATCCGCACCCAGCGGCGCCGAGACGATCGGGTGGTCGATCCCCAGCAACTCACAGACAGGTGTGCGAGCACTCATGGCCACGGTCCCCTTTCAGGCGCCTGTGGCGCCGGTTGACTAGGCTCAGGGCGGATCCGAACGGCCCCGAGCGCGGGGCGCCATCGGCCCGCACCCATGCCGCGGACCACCGAGTCCGAACCGCTGGAACAGTGGGGCGGTGGACCGGCCCGACCGCCATCGTTCTCGTCACTCCTCAATCATGGACAGGAGCAGATCATGCGCAGCGACATCGTCCCCGGCGGCACCCTCCCCGACTACGAGTTGCCGGATCAGGAGAACCGTACTCGAAAGCTCAGCGAGATCCAGGGCGACGACCCCCTGATCCTCACGCTCGCTCGCGGCAACTACTGCCCCAAGGAGCATCAGCAGCATCTCGAGCTCGCCGCCAACTACCCCAAGATCGCCGTCTCCTACACGAAACTCGCCACGATCTCGACCGACACCCATCACTCCAGCCAAGAGTTCCGCGCCTCCACCGGCGCCCAGTGGCCGTTCCTCTCAGACCCGGAGCGGACCGTCCAGAAGGATCTCGAGATCCAGGAGTACACCGACCCCGAGCACGACCCGATGATCCCCCACACCCTCGTGCTCAAGCCCGGGCTGGTCATACACAGCGTCTACAACGGCTACTGGTTCTGGGGGCGTCCCTCGTTTGCGGACCTGACTCAGGATCTGCGGGCCGTGACCCGGGAGGTCCGGCCCGACTGGGACCTGAGCAAGCCCGGGCTGCGCGAGGCGTGGGATGCCGGTGAGTACTCCCAGTTTCACGGTTGGAGCAAGCGCTCCCCCGAGTCGATGCCGACCTCCTACCACGCTTAGGCCGTCCCGCCGCAGACGCGTCCGCGATGGGCGCCGGCTCACAGGCCCCGTCGTATAACGATCATCAAATAGGTGCACAAAGCGCTCGGGCCGGCCGAGGTGTGCGAGCGCTGCGATGACATCTGGGCCGGGCGCACCCGGCCAGCCCCGCCGGTTTCGCCGACGGCCGCGAGCTGACCCACCGGCGTGTCTCCGCTCAGGGTCGCTTGAAGGTGTCGCGTGCGGCCTCGGCGGGGGCGCGCACGTGGCAGCCCGGCAGGTGGTCGTCGACCAACCCCATCGCCTGCATGAAGGCGTAGACGGTGGTCGGCCCCACGAACCGCCAACCCCGTCGCTTGAGCTCACGAGCCAAGGCCCGGGCCTCGGAGCTGGTCGAGGCCAGCGCGTCCCGGTCGAGGTCGGCCCCGCGGGCGGCGGGCTCGAAGCTCCATACGAGCTGTGCGAGCGAGCCCCCGTCTGCCTCCAGCTCGACGGTGCGGCGGGCGTTGTTGATGACTGCTTCGATCTTGCCGCGATGGCGGACGATGGCTGCGTCGGCGAGCAGGCGGGCGACGTCGTCGTCGTCGAAACGTGCGATCTGGTCGTAGTCGAACCCGGCGAACGCTGTTCGGAACGCCTCCCGCTTGCGCAGGATGGTCAGCCAGGAGAGGCCGGCCTGGAAGCCCTCGAGGCTGAGCTTCTCGAACAGCCTCCGGTCCTCGGCGACGGGGAAGCCCCACTCGGTGTCGTGATAGGCACGGTACTCGGGCGCCGAGTCGGCCCACCAGCATCGTGACTCACCGTCCTCGCCGACGACGATGCCGGTGGCCTCGACGGGGGTGTCCGGCGGAGTCACAGGGGCCCGGGGCGAGTCACGTCGCGCGCGTGAAGCCCCCCGCGACGATGCCGGGTCCGATGACGGGCTCGGTGTCGTGGGCGTCGATGTCCTCGCCGCACTGCGAGCACACCACCCGCACCCGCGTCCGCTGCCGGCAGGGCTTGTGCAGCAGCTCGACGGGAGGCGCCGGTAGGCCGGTCCACTCGTTGCCCCACTCCATCAGCGCGGTGTAGGCCGGGAACAACGCGACGCCCTTGGCCGTCAGCCGGTACTCGTTCAGCTCGCGGGCCGCGCCCGGGGCGTAGCTCTCGCGCCTGAAGATCCCCTCCTCCACGAGCCTGTCCAGGCGCTCGGCCAGGACGTTGCGCGCGAGCCCGATCCCTCGCTGGAACTCCTCGAAGCGCCGGGCCCCGTTGAACGCCTGGCGCAGGATCACCCAGATCCACCGCTCCCCCACGATCGCCGAGGTGCGGGCGATCGCGCAGTTCTCCTCCCCGAGCTGCGAGTGTCTCACGCCTCGAAGATAGCCGATCCTCCAGTCGCGGAACAGGACCAGGATCACGCACAGTCGCCTCGGCACAACCCGTTCCCGCTCAGCGGGGGGGGCCCCGGCTAGTACGCAAATGCAACTACGGTGGTAGGCTCCCGCGCACCTCGAAAAAGGAGCGTGGTGATGAGCAGCACATCCTCGGAGTCACCCACGGGCAACGCCACCGAAGCGCCGGGCGCCACCGAACAGGCGGTCACCGTCGAGCGGGACGGCCACGTCCTGCTGATGGGCCTGAACCGGCCCACCAAGCGCAACGCCTTCAACCTCGCCATGATCGAGCAGCTCTCGGCGGCCTACCACGAGCTGGAAACCGATCCGGAGATCCGCTGCGGGGTGCTGTTCGCCCACGGCGACCACTTCACGGGCGGCCTCGACCTCGCCGAGGTCGGCCCGGTGATCGGGGAAGGAGGACTCGAGTTCGGGCCCGGCCACCGGGACCCGTGGCGCAAGAACGACCACTGGACCACGCCGGTGGTCGCGGCCGTCCAGGGGTGGGTGATGACGCTCGCGATCGAGCTGCTCCTCGCCGCCGACATTCGCATCGCCGCCTCCGACAGCCGCTTCGCACAGCTGGAGATCCGCCGTGGCATCTACGCCTTCGGGGGCGCCACCGTACGACTCGTCCGTGAAGCCGGCTGGGGCAACGCGATGCGCTGGTTGCTGACGGGCGAGGAGTACGACGCCGACGAGGCCCTTCGCATCGGCCTCGTGCAGGAGGTGGTCGAGCCCGGCCGCCAGCTCCAACGCGCGCTCGAGCTGGCCCGGATGATCGCCTCCAAGTCCGCGCCCCTGGGGGTGATCGCCACTCTCAGGTCCGCCCATCGGGCCAGGATCGAGGGCGAGGCGGCGGCCTTCGCCCGGCTGGAGCCCGACATGGTCGAGCTGTTCGCCAGCGAGGACGGGCACGAGGGGCTGGTGTCGTTCGTCGAACGCCGCGATGCCCGCTTCGTGGGCCGATGAGGGGGCCGGCGACGGCTCAGGCGGCCCAGCGGGAGCGTCCCACGAGCGCCGCTCCCTGGGCGTAGCCGGCCGCGATCACCCGCGCCCGGCCCGGGCACGAAAGGAGCGTCGTTGCGCGACGGCGCCCCGGTCTATGCCGCCGGCGTCGCCCGGCTGAGGCTGCTCCTCAACGACCCGTGCAGCCCGGCCCGCGCGGGCGACGATGCCCGACGGCCGCCGGGCGCACGGGCGCCGCGAGGGTTCATGAGCCACCTGAAGGGAGAGATCGCCCGTCAGCGCGAGCTCCGCGTGGCGCCGAGCTCGTGCCAGTCGGTCTCGGACAGGTCCACGTCGTAGTGGTGCGCGGCCTTCTCGATGTTGGCGAACGCGAGCTCACGATCTGCGTCGGACACGTCGCGCACCTGATCGAAGCGAGCAACGGCGTTGCGGACGTGCGCGGCGTCGGTCAAGGGCTCCTTGCGCTGCGCCGGGAACGCGAACACGGAATCGGGGAGGTCGCTCTGGGTCGTCAGAGGGCCGTGCTTCTCGTGCGGCTTCCAGGTCGCCTGTGCCTGCGGGCTCATCAGGATCCTCCTTTGCTTGTTCGGTGCCTCTCTTTCTACCCCACGAGGTGACCTGCGACTCCCTGCGGCGGCCGGCGCCGGCAGTGCGCACACGTCCGCGGCTACGCGCGGGTGGAGCGCAGCGCTTTAGAAACCGGCCGCCGGTGCCGATTCCGCCGTATGGGCCCGTGCCGGCGTGAGCGTCGCCACCCTGCGTGGCGCCGGCTGGCCGCGATCGCCGTCATCGTGGCGGCGTCGGGTGCGGCGTCGGCCACGGCGGATGCGTCCGAGCCGCTCGTGTGGTCGCGAGGAGTGCTGATCGACCACCAACAGCCCTTCAGCTCGAACCACGTGATGACGGACGTGTCGTGTCCCTCGATCTCGCTGTGTGTGGCCTCCGACAACGAAGGCGACCTCCTCAGCTCTGGCGATCCGAGCGCGGGCGCCGCGGCGGGCTGGACGGTCGAGCACGTCGACGGCGACAATGAAATCACCGGCGTCTCGTGCCCTTCGAGCTCGTTCTGCATCGCCGTCGACTACGGCGGCGACGTGCTCACGTCCACCGACCCCGGTCGCGGTGCCGCGGCCCGGTGGGAGGTCCGACACGTACGTGGCGCAGCCGAACTCGAGAGCGTCTCGTGCGCCTCGCGGTCCCTGTGCGTGGCGGTCGGCTCCGGCTTCTACCAGGGCACCCACGATCTCATCCTCACCTCGAACGATCCCTGGCGCGGAGCCCGAGCCGGCTGGAGCGTGAGGGCCCTGCACACGCACGGCGGCCCCCTCGATGGGTCCGCGCAGCTGACCGGTGTCTCGTGTCCCTCCTCCACTCTCTGCGTGGCCGCCGGCGAAGACTTCACCGTCCTGACCTCGACCGATCCCCGTCGCGGCGCCGCTGCGAAGTGGATCGAACGCCTACCCGTCGGCCTCTTGACCAGGCCGGTCGGGGTGTCTTGCCCGTCGCGGTCGTTCTGCGACATCGGAGGGATACTGACCTCGACCGACCCCGGTGCCCCGCACCCGAGATGGAGGCTCAGGGATGAAGCTGAACGCCTCGACCCGGGCCCGGTTTCGTGCGCCTCGCGCTCGCTGTGCGTCGCCGCCCAGGACCAGGGGACGGTCGCGGTCACGACGCACGTGGCTTCCGGAGGGCCTCCGCGCTGGTCGCTCCTCGACGTCGACGGAGAACGGGAGACGGCCGGCGTCTCGTGCGTGCCCGGGTTGTGTGTCGCCGTCGACAGGAACGGACGGGTCATCACCTCGACCGATCCCGCCCTGGGGGCACGGTCCAGTTGGTCGATCGCCGACGTGGACGGCTTCAACTATCTCAGTGCGGTCTCTTGCACCTCCGCACCCCTGTGTGTCGCCGCCGATCACGACGGCACCATCGTCAGCAGCACCGACCCGCGGGGCGGCCCGTCGGCCTGGCGTCCCCGCGACGTCGACGGAACCCGAGAGCTCAATGGCGTCTCGTGTGTCGCCGTGTCCTTGTGCGTCGCGGTCGACGACGCCGGCGACGTCGTCAGCTCGACCGACCCCGGCGCGCCGGCATCCGCAACCTGGACGGTGGAGGACGTCGATGGGGCACACGGCCTCTTCGGCGTGTCGTGTCCGACGACCTCACTGTGCGTGGCGGTCGACGACCGGGGTGACGTCATCACCTCGACCGATCCCCGCGACGGTCCCACCGCGGAGTGGACGGCTCTGCACGTCCGCGACTCCTCCGACGGACCGCTTGTCTCGGTGTCGTGCCCGACGGTGTCGCTGTGCGTGGCGGCCTCCCCCGGAGGCGAAGTCTTGGTCTCGACCGACCCGTGGCTCGGCGCCGGAGCGTCCTGGCGCCTCGCCCCCGGGCCGGAGGAATTCGGCGAACGGGTCGACACCGCGTGTCCATCGATCTCGACCTGCGTGATCGTGGGGCCGGAGATCGTGACGCTGACGGATCCCGGCACGCCCCACCAGGCGGTCGCCCACAAGCTGCTTGCGCGGCTCGTCAATCCGTACAGCGAGCGGGACGAATTCCACGGCGTGTCATGCCCTTCGACCACCCTCTGCCTGGCCGTCGAAGATCGTGGCAACGTGCTGCGAACGACCGACGCCGGCCGTGGGCGAGGAGCCGGATGGCGGGCCGAGGCGGTCGACAGGCTGCACGCGCTGCAGGCCGTGTCCTGCGCCTCACCGTCGCTGTGCGTGGCCGTTGACGATCACGGATACGCGTTTGTGGCGCACCGCCGGGGGCGGTATCGCAGGGGTCGACGAGCACGCTAGCCAGGCGGCCAAACCCAGGTGCGACGCGCGCCGGTGTCAGCCGCAGGAGCGCGCGAAGTCGTCCAGCCAGGCGGCGAATTCGCTCGCGACGATCCGCGCGCCGGTGGCCCCGGTCGCCTGACGGGAGGCGAGCCACACGATCGGCGGTCCCATGATCGCCGCCTCCAGGAGCTCGAGACCCGGCGGCAGGTCCTCGTCCGGGACCATCCCGGTGCGCGTCGCGCCGCCCGGCAGCAGCACGTTGACGGCGATCCCGCTCGGCTCCAGATCGGCGGCCATGACCCCCGCGAGCGCCTCCGAGCCGGCGCGGGAGGGCCCATAGGGCACGAACCCGGCGCGGGTCATGGTCGAGTGGTTGACCGAGACGTTGACGATCCGTCCGTGGCCGCCCTCGAGCATCCGCGGCACCATCTCTCTCGCGACCAGGAAGTAGCCGGTCAGGTTGGTCTCGACGACGTCCCGGAAGCCGGCCGGGGAGACCCTCCAGAACGGCTTCGGGTCGGCCATGAACCGCGGGTTGACGGTTCGCATGCCGATCCCGGCGTTGTTGACCAGCATCTCGATCCCGCCGAGCTCGCTCCAGGCCTGGTCGACCGCGCGCGACACGGAGGTCTCGTCGCGCACGTCGAGCTCGAGGCCGAGCGCATCCGGAAGGCCCGCGGCAACCTCCCGGGCTCGCTCGGCGGAGCGTCCCGTCACGGCCACCCTCGCCCCCGCCCGGGCCAGGGCAACCGCCATCGCGAGCCCGAGGCCGCTGGTGGCTCCCGTGATCAGCGCGGACCGCGCCGCCAGCTCGAGCTGCCCGTCGAGATCTGATGCGCTCGTGGCTGTCTCCGGATCGATCGGTCGTCGGCGGTCGTGACGGACACCCGCTCGTCGGGGTGCCGAGCGCAAAACCTAGAGCCCGGGGCGGCCGCTCGGCTACCTCACCGTGCCGCCGTGGGCGTTGAGCGCGTACCACGCCCCGCCGTTCAGGTCCTCGCCGACGTATCCCGTCTGGCCCGGCCCGCTGTCGCCGACGTACAGGTAGAGGGGGTGGCCGGCGTAGGTGATCTGGCGGGCACCGCTCTTGAGCCGGATCGTGCCCAGCAGCCGGGAGTTCACGCCGCGGCCGGCCCTGGGAGAGCCGGAGGACGTGAGCGGCGGCCAGGCCGCGAGGCAGCCTTTGATGTTCTGGCAGTTGTCGAGGTTCGACTTGTCACGCGAGAACTCGTAGAGGGTGAAGCCGTCGGCCGCGACGAGGATGTTGCCGAGCCTGGTGCCACGAAGCCCGACGGTGGTCGATCCGACCGCTCTTGCGGAGGGGTGGGCGTACGCAACCCCGCTCAGGCCGAGCACGAGCGCGCCGGCCAGGAGCATGCGGGTGAGCTTCATGGTGAGCCTTTCTGGTGTGGTGTGGGACCCACTCGTTCGTGGTTCGGAGACAGGGACGTGCCGGCCGTGGATTTGTTCCCAACCGGGTGGCTCCGTCGATATCCGTCGATATCAGACCGCCGGCTTCGGTCTTGACCGCTGCCTGTCACGGCGCCTAGACTCAATCAATCGTTTGATCGACCATCTGGACCCGGGCGGTGCGGACGCCACGGTCGCCACCGCCGGAACGGGCCACAACCGAACGGAGGCTGGTCAGCCATGAAGGTCGCACTCACCGGCGCAACCGGGTTCATCGGATCGCACGTGCTCACCGAGCTGCGGGACCACGGTCACGAGGTGACCGCACTGATCCGCGACCCGGGCCGCTCCGCCTCGGTCGCCGAGCGCGGTGCCGAGCCGGCCGTCGTGGACCTCCACGACCGCGTCGCGCTGGCGGGCCTGCTCGGCTCGTTCGACGCGGCGATCCACACGGCCAGTCCGGGCGACGCCACCAGCGCCGAGCTCGACGCGGCGATGGTCGACGCGGCGATCGACGCCTTCGCCGAGACCGGGAAGGCCTACCTCCACATCAGCGGCCTGTGGATCTATGGGACCAACCTCTCGATCGGCGAGGACTCGCCCCTGCAGCCGCCGCCGCTGGTGGCCTGGAAGGTCCCGATCGAGGAACGCGTCCTCGCCGCCGCAGGCATGCGCGGCGTGGTGGTCGTCTCGGGCGTCGCCTACGGCGATGGCGGTGGCGGGATCCCGGGGCTCGTGCTGGGGTCGCCTCGCGACCAGGCCGGCAACCTGATCATGCTGGGAGCGGGGGAGCAGCACTGGCCGACGGTGCATGCGGCCGATCTCGCGAGCTTCTTCCGGCTCGTGCTGGAGGACGGCTCGGCCGCTGGTCGCTATGTGATCGGCAACGGCCTCGCCTCGACGGTGGCCGAGCTGACCGAGGCCGCCGCCGTGGCGGTCGGGGCCCCGGGAGCGGTGAGCGGCTCCGACGAGGAGGCCCGAGGGCGGCTCGGCGACTACTTCGCCGAGGTCCTGCTGCTCGATCAGGCCACTCCGGCGGCCCGGGCGAGGACCGAGCTGGGCTGGGGCCCCTCGCGGCCGGGACTCGTCGAGGAATTCCGTGAGGGAAGCTACCGGGAGACGGTGAGGGCCTGATGGATCGCACGAGACCCGGCCCCACCCGAAACCGACCAGGAGGGGTGGCCCGTTGATCAAGCTCGTTTTCACCATCCGCCGACGCGAGGGGATGACAAGGGAGGAGTTCCAACGCTACTGGCGCGAGGAGCACGCGCCCCTCGTCGAGCGACACGCCGAGGCCCTGCGTATCCGCCGCTACGTTCAGACCCACACTCTCCAGACCCCCCTCGACGAGGCGCTCGCGAGCACGCGGGGCGCCGAGGCCGGCCGTTACGACGGGGTCGCCGAGCTGTGGTGGGACAGCATCCAGGACATCGTCGAGGTGGGCGACACCGAGGAGGGGCAGCTCGCCCTGACGGCCTTGCTCGAGGACGAGCAGCGGTTCATAGACCTCCCCGCCTCGGCGATCTGGCTGGGCGAGGAGAACGTCGTCGTCGACCGGCTCTAGGGCGAGGCTCCGGGCGGGGCGCCGCCCGCTAGGGCGAGGGTAGCTTCGCGAGCTTCGTGCGAGCGCGCTCGATCGACCCCGGCCGCTCGCGGAATCCCGACCACGGATCCCGCCTGCGGGCCATGCGCCGGAAGATGTTGTGGACCGTGAAGCGCTGGGGGTGGGCCCGGGGGAGCTCGCCCCACTCCAGCGGGGTCGCGACAGGGGCTCCGGCCAGTGCCCGCACCGCGTAGGGGGCCACCGCGGTCTGGGCGTAGGCGTTGCGGCCGAGGTCGAGGTACACCCGCCCGCCGCGGTTCTCCTTGCGCTGCTCGATCGTGAACCGGTCGGGATCGCGCTCGACGACGCGCTCGGCCACGGAACGCGCGAAGGCGCGGGCCTCGTCGAAGCCGGCGCGCGCGTCGAGCGGAGCGACGATGTGAAAACCACGTGAGCCGGTGCTCTTGAGGTACGCCCGAAGGCCGACGGCGTGGAGCAGGTCCCACAACGTCCGGGCCCCGTCGCGCATCGCCACCAGCTCGCCGTCAGATGGGTCGAGGTCGAAGATGAGCTCGTCGGGGTGCTCCAGCGATCCCGTGCGCGACAGCCACGTGTGCGGCGTGATGCAGGCCTGCCCCGCGAGGTAGACGAGCGTCTCGGCGTTCTCGATCACGACCTGTTCGATGGTGCCCCCGCGCTTGCGCGGTACCCGCGCGCGGGAGACGAAGTCCGGGAAGTAGGAGGGCGCCTGCTTCTGCTGGATCTCCTCCCCTTCGATGCCGTCCGGGTAGCGCTGCATGTGCAGCGGGCGGCCACGCACGTGGGGGAGCATCACCTCCGCGATCCGCTCGTAGTAGCGGGCCAGGTCGGCCTTCGTGGTGCCGTCCGGGAACAGCACCTTCTCGGGGTGGGGGATCTGGATGGCTGCAACCGGCCTCATGCGGGCCCTCCACGACGAACTCTCGCGGACGCCCATCCTCGCGCACCTCGACCGTGCGACGATGTCTGCCTCGTGAGGCGCACCGCCCGCCCCGTCGTCCTCGCCCTCTCCGTCGCCCTCGTCGCGTGTGGGGCGAGCAGGGCGGCGAGCTCCGGCGGTTCGACGCAGCGGGCCGTGACGAGCTCGACGGGGGCCGCCGTCGCCGCCAAGGTGCGGCTGGTGCAGGTCGGTCGCTTCACCCAGCCGGTCGGCGTGACGGGCGCCCCCGGGGAACCGAGCCGGGTGTTCGTGGTGCAGCGGGCGGGCCAGGTGATGCTGATCCTGGGCGGCCACACCCAGGCCCAGCCGTTCCTCGACATCGCCGGATCGGTGAACTCCCAGGGCAGTGACGAGCAGGGCCTGCTGGGGCTGGCGTTCCCTTCCGACTACGCGAGCAGCGGCCTGTTCTACGTCGACTACACGATCGCCGACAACGACATCAGGATCGTCCAGTACCACCGCTCGGCCACCGACCCCAACCTCGCGGACCCCTCGAGCGGCCGGCTCGTGCTGACGATCGACCACCATCAGTTCACCAACCACAACGGCGGGCAACTCGCGTTCGGGCCCGAAGGCGACCTCTACGTCGGCGTCGGCGACGGCGGCAGCGAGGACGACCCCGACAACAACGGCCAGGACACCGACACCCTGCTCGGGAAGATCCTGCGGATCGATCCCTCCTCCGGCGGCGGCTACACGATCCCGCCCACCAACCCGTTCGCCGGCCGGCCGAAGAAGCGGGCCGAGATCTGGGCGTACGGCCTGCGCAACCCCTGGCGGTTCTCCTTCGATCGCCTGACGGGCGCGCTGATCATCGGCGACGTCGGCCAGAACCTGCAGGAGGAGGTCGACTACGCGCCGGCGGGGACGGGCTCCGGGGCGAACTACGGGTGGAGCATCTGGGAGGGAGATCGCCGCAACAAGCCGGGGACTGCGCCACACGCGGTGTTCCCGGTCCTCGTCGCCCGCCACAGCCAGGGGTACTGCGCGATCATCGGCGGCTACGTCGTCCGCGACCACTCACTTCCCGGCCTCTACGGCCGCTACCTGTTCGGCGATTACTGCCGCCCGCAGATCGAGTCGGTGAAGCTGAGTCGCGGGCGGGCCACGGGCCTGCGCGCGACCGGGCTGCAGGTCAGCGAAACCTCGTCCTTCGGCGAAGACGCGAGCGGGCACATCTACGTCGCGTCCCTGGCCGGGCCGGTCTACCGCATCGCGAGCGGCTGACCGACCACGGCTCCGGGCGAGCCGTCAGCTGCGACCGAGGTCGAGGCGCCGGCGCAGATAGCGTGCGGCGAGCGCGAGACCGCCCGGTGGGGCGGACCGCGGGTTCGCCGCGGCCGCCGCCGTGCGCCCCCTGCCGGTCCCGATGCGCCGTCGCCGGGCCGGCACGCCGTCCCCGGGAAGTTCTCCTGGGCGATGGTGGATGAGCTTGCGCACGCGCTCGTCGGCGAGCGCCTGCGCGGTGTGGCTGCTGAGCCGGATCATGCCCACAGCGTGGCCGAGATCCGACCCCGGGCCAAGAGATTTAGCGAGGGCTGTGGTCCGGCGGCGCCCAGCCCGCGTCAAGCCGCCGGCTGCACCGCGGCTGTGGTCCGGCGGCGCCCAGCCCGCGTCAAGCCGCCGGCTGCACCGCGGCCACGGCGCCGGATGTCACGTCGACGAGGGTGTCGCCGCCGGCGGTGCGCAGGTACAGCACGTGGCGCCTGACCCGCTGGCGCGTGACGAGCCCGGCCTGGGCGAGCACCGACAGCTGCTGCGAGACACCGCCGCTGGTGACCCCCAGGAGTCCGGCGAGCTCGCTGGTCGAGCGCGGCGAGTCCAACGCCAGCAGCACCGCGGCGCGGTTGCGACCGACCAGCTTGGCCAGCGCGTCCGGTGCAACGAGCGCATCCTGGTCCCACAGCATCCCCACCCCACGGGCGGGATAGATGACCGTCGGCTGCCACGCCTCGGCGGTGACGAGCAGCACGTTCGGCCACGCGAACACGCTCGGGATCATCAGCAGCCCGCGCTCGTCGAGCTCCAGCACGGCGGTGGCGCAGGGACCCACGGGACGGCCCTCCTCCGGCGGCTTCTCGACGCTCAGGACGCCGTCGGACCAGCTCACCTGCGGATCGAGGTCGGCGAACAGCGCTTCCAGGCCGCCGTCCGCCATCTGTCTCCCGCGGTAGCGGATGTCGTGCTCGAGCAGCGCCCGCACGCGCTCCCAGTGGGGTGCAAGGGCGAGCTGCCAGTAGGCGCGCATGAGACCGCCGAGCCTGCCGACGGCGCGACCGGGGTCCTTGACGAAGCCGTTGAGCGCGGCTGGGACGTGCTCGCCCGGGTAGGCCTCCAGGATCTCGGCTCGGATCTGCTCCTCCGGGGTGGCCAGCATCGCCGCCACGTCGAGCTCGACGCTCGTCAACGGTCCCGCGGGCAGCGGGTGGATGAAGTCGGGGTTGTACGTCTCCGAGCCCTGCAGGGCCTGGAGGATCGACAGGTCGAGCCCGCCCACGGCGCCGGCGGTGCGCAGCGCCCACGGCATGTGCACGGCCTGGCGCCCGGGATCGCCCAGCACCTTCACGCTCCTCGCCAGCTCGATCGTCGGCGAGATCGCGAAGCGCACTTTCGTCAGTGCGGCAGTGTCGAAGACGATCTCCGCCATGCCTGTCCAGTATGGCCCATGGGGGGACCGCCCCGGCAGGCTTTTAGCCGGTGCTAAATCGTGGCCGTCGAGGCTCTCAGCGGTCGACGGTCAGCGCCGGGAGGCGCTCGCCGGCGATGCCGCTCTCCAGGCAGGCGAGGTAGGCGATCGCGCGGTGGGTCCCGTCGACGAGGTGCACCCTCCCGTCGAATTCGCCGATCCGCATCACGAGCTCATCCCGCCACGTCCCCCGGGCCATGTCGCTGATGAAGCGATCGACCCGCAGATCGTCCTCGGTGTCCTCGGCGGAACTCACGTGGCCGCGCCGCTCGCGGTAGATCGCCAGCAGCTCCCGGACGGTTCTGTGCCCGGAACCCTCGCGACCCATGAAGTTCTTGAACAGGGTGTCCGTGTGTGCGAGCTCCCCCGCGGTCATCGCCCTGAGTGCCATCGACTCAAATTCTCGTCAGCCTCCTGGGCGGTCGACATGGACAGCCGTCCAAACGTCGTCTCGCACGGTTGTCGCACTTGACCGTCCTCGGCCCCTGTGCGAAAGTCGCCCGGGGCGCCCGCCGAGGCCGCCCATCCGCCGTCACAGCCATGAGCGTCATCGAGGTCTCCAAGTCGCGGTGGGTTACCCACCGCGTGACCAACCAGCCCCCTCCGCTTGCGGACTACGACCCGTTCGCGGCCGACCTCGCCCTGCAGGGGGCGCTCGACCGCGAGGGCGGCGGCTGGGGCCGCGACCGGGTCACCGAGCTGGCGGGGATCCTCGGCTCGTCGGAGGCCCTCGAGCACGCCCGGCGCGCCCAACGCAACATCCCGGTGCTGCGCACCCACGACCGCTACGGCAACCGGGTCGACGAGATCGACTACGACCCGTCGATGCACTGGATGCTGCGCCTCGGCGTCCAGCGCCAGGTGAACACGTTGCCGTGGCGGGAGAGCCGCGACGGTGCCCACGTCGTGCGGGCGTGCATGTTCCACCTCTTCAACCAGCTCGACACCGGGCCGTGCTGTCCGTTCGCGATCAACTACGCCGCCGTTCCCACCATGCGCCAGGACGCGGCGCTGGCCGCGGAGTGGGAGCAGCGGCTGACCCTCCCCGACTACGACCACTTCGCCCAGGCGGGGATGGCCTTCACCGAGAAGCAGGGCGGGTCCGACCTGCGGGCCAACTCGACCATCGCCGAACCGGCGGGGGACGGTTGGTACGAGCTCACAGGCCACAAGTGGTTCTGCACCCACCCCGTCTTCGAGGTCTTCTTCACGCTCGCCCAGACCGACAACGGGATCACCTGCTTCGTGGCCAACCGCCCCCACCCCGGCTTCCGCATCCAGCGTCTGAAGGACAAGCTCGGCGGGCGCTGCCTGGCCTCGTCGGAGGTCGAGTACGACCATCTGCCGGCGCGCATGCTCGGCGAGGAGGGGCGGGGGACCGCGTTCATCGTCGAGCAGCTCGTGTACACCCGCCTCGACACGCTGATCGCCGTGACCGGGATGATGCGCCGCGCCGTGGCCGAGGCCGTCTGGCACACCCGCCAGCGGGCCGCGTTCGGCGCCCCGCTGGCCCAGCAGCCCGCGATGACCAACGTGCTCGCGGACCTGGCGCTCGAGTCCGAGGCGGCGACCGTCGCCACGATCCGGCTGGCGCGGGCGTTCGACGAGGGAGCGGAGGGCGAGCCTGCGTTCCGGCGACTGGCGCTGGCGGTCCTGAAGTACTGGGTCTGCAAGCGCGGCGCCCCACTCGCAGCCGAGGCACTCGAGTGCCTGGGCGGCAACGGGTACGTCGAGGAGGCGTTCCTCGCCCAGCTCTACCGGGACATCCAGCTCGGCACCGTGTGGGAGGGCTCCGGCAACGTGATCGCCCTCGACGTCCTGCGAGCGCTGGTGCGGGAACCCGAGTGCGCCGAGGCCTTCCTGGCCGAGTGCGAGCTGGCCGCGGGCGCCGACGACCGCCTCGATGCCCACCTCGGGTCGCTGCGGGAGCGTCTGCTGGGACAGCCGGGTTCCCTTCCCGAAGCCGAATGGTGCGCGCGCCGTCTGGTCGAGGACATGGCACTCGCGCTCCAGGCCTCGCTGCTGCTGCGCCACTCGCCCGGCTTCGTGTCCTCTGCCTTCTGCGCCGGGCGCCTCGAGCGTCGCGGCCTCGCCTTCGGGGACCTCCCGCCGGCCGTGGACGGACCTGCGATCGTCGACCGGGCGCTGGCGGTGTGACGAGCTCGAAGGGCGGCTACAGCATCGCCTCGCTCGACGAGATGCAGCGGACGGGCAACTGGCAGCTCGTCCGGCGCACGCTCGACTGCGGGTCGTTCGGCATCAACGTCGTCCAGATCCCCCCCGGCGAGTCGATCCCGGAGCACGACGAGGTGGACCGCGACCAGGAGGAAATCTTCTTCGTGCTCTCCGGCAGTGCCTCGGTGGTCATCGACGGCACTCCTCATCCCGCGCCGTCGGGCACCTTCGTCCGACTCGATCCTGAGCTGCGCCGGACGGTCCGCAACGACGGCGACGAGGTCGCCTCGGTGCTGATCGTGTCCGCCCCCCGCACCAGCGGCTATCGGCCGATGGACTGGGCGTGAGCGCCGGTCTGCGCGGCGCCCGTCCACGGGCCCCGCGATGAGCGCCGTCGATCATCCCCTGCGGCGGGTGATCGACGAGTACAACGACGCCTGGAACGCACACGACGTGCAGGCGATCGTCTCGATGCACGCGCCGGGGATGGTGTTCGAGAATCACACCGCCGGGGAGCGCGCGGAGGGCGAGCAGGTCGGTCCCCACATCGCCCGCATCTTCGAGGCCTGGCCGGACCTGGAGTTCCGCCCACGCAGGATGTACCTCCGCGAGGACCTCGTCGTGCAGGAGTGGACCGCGACCGCCACCCACTCGACCGAGCTTCGCCGTGGCGAGCTGCGCTCGCCGCCCAGCGGCAGGCGGGTGGAGTGGAACGGCATGGACATCATCCCGTTCGAGGGCGGGCTGATCGCCCGCAAGGACGTCTACTCGGACTCCGTCTCGATCCTGCGCCAGGTCGGACTGCTCGACGACTGACCTCGGGCGCCGGGCAACCCGGCGGCGCGCCGGCCCTACAAGCCGTCCCAGCAGCGCCGCGACGGCGTTGTGGGTTTCCTGCAACGTCTGCGTCTCGACGGTGCAATTGCAACGTCTAGGGCCGCGTGGTACATTGCGCGCCGAAAAGGGCTCGCTGGGCGAGTTTTGGGCTCGCTGGGGAACAGGGCCGGGAGAGTCGAGTGGGAAGCTAGGGGAGGCAAGATGCTGCGCGGGTTGGCGGTCACGGTCGTGCTGTCGGTTTCTGTCGTCGCGGGTCTCGCTGTGCCGGTGGGCGCGTCGGGGGCACCGGTCGAAGGTCCGGCGGGATCGGCGTTCTATACGCCGCCCACCACGACCCCAACCGGCAGCGCCGGCGAACTGGTGTGGTATCGCCCGGCGACCGTCAACCTCAACGTCACGCTGCCGAGCACCAAAGCCTGGACGGTGCTCTACCAGTCGACCGACCAGCACGGCCAGCCCGACTGGGTGACGGGCACCGTGATCGTGCCCACCGCGGCCTGGAAGGGCAGCGGATCGCGGCCCGTCGTCACCTATGCCGAGGGCACCCAGGGCCTCGGGCACGAATGCGCGCCGTCACTGCAGATTGCCGCCGGAACGGAGTACGACGGCGGCGCCATCATCGAATCGCTGAAAAAAGGGTATGCGGTGACGGTGACCGACTACCAGGGCTACACCAACGCCGCGACCCCGACCTACGCCGCCGGGCGCGCGGAGGGACAGGCCGTCCTCGACGTGGTGCGGGCGGCCCGGCAGCTTCCGGGGTCCGGGGTCAGCACGAGCGCGCCGGTGATCGTGTGGGGCTACTCCCAGGGCGGACAGGCCGCGAGCTGGGCGGCCGAGCTCCAATCCAGCTACGCCCCCGACGTCAAGATGATCGGCCTGGCGGCCGGTGGAGTACCGGCGAACCTCCAGGCGATCGGCGAATTCGACAACGCATCCGTGGGGACCGCGTTCGGTCTCGACGGACTGATCGGGCTGAGCACCGCGTACCCGGAAGAATTCGATCTCGCGGCGCTGTCCAACACCGCAGGCCTCGAAGCAGCCGCGAAGCTCGTGAGCGAGTGCGCGATCCAATCGCTGCGGGAATTCCGCGACGTCAACGACACCGAATACACGATCGGTCACAAGAGCTTCCAGGAACTGGAGTCCGAACACCCATCGATCCGGAAGGTCATCAACGAACAGTTGCTGGGGACCAAATCGGTGCCGGTGCCCGTCTACCACTACCACGGCCTGGAGGACGAGTTCGTCCCCGTCGCACAGGACGTCGCGCTGCACAACGCCTGGTGCTCGCTTGGCGTCAGCGACGATTTCCAGCTCTATCCGGGAGACCACCTGCTGACCGACCCGACGGCGATCGCCAACGTCATGAAGTGGATCGAAGAACGACTCGCGGGCAAGAAGGCGCCGAGCACCTGCGGGCAGCATTCGGAAAGCGCCACGCTCCCCTCCTCGGCGCGACTGACACCCGAGACGGGTGACCTGATCGTGCCCTTGCCGGCCTGGGAACTGAGCGGCAAGGTCACGGAGGCCAAGAGCGGTATCTCAGTCGAAGTACCGAAAGGCTCGACGCTGAGCGCCGAAGGAGACGTCACCTCGGGTCAACTCACCGCCACCCTCTCGATCCCGCCGATCGACCAGACGCTCCTGATCGGGCTGCTACCGGTGACCGTGAAGGGGGCGCTGACGCCCACCGGCACGATTCACGGATCCGTCGGGCTGACGAACAGCGGGATCTTCAGCGAGAGCGCCAGCGGATCCGCCAACGAGCTCGTGGGCTCCGTCGGCGTCGGACTGATCACCGTCCCGATCGGTTGCACGACGGTCGAACCGATCCAGCTCCCGCTCAGCATCTCCGAGCCCGTCAACGCGCTCGTGGTCGGCGGGTTCTCGTTCACGACCAAGGTGACGGTGCCCGAATTCGGGGGCTGCGGCCTGTTCGGACCGGTCCTCTCGGCCACCATGTCCGGGCCCGGGAACACGATCGAAATGACGGCAAAACCGCCGCCGCCGATCAACTGGTGAAAGCTGGCCGGCGCGCTCCCGGCGACGTAGGTCGGGATCGCGCCGCCCGGCGCGCGGCCTAGGCGTCCACCCTCAGGAGCATCCGCAGGATCGGCTCGGCCCGCCTCGCTTCCGGGCGCTCGCCCGTGATCAGGTCCAGGTAGGTGTAGGACTCGATCAGGCGGACGATCACGTACGCGAGCTCGTGCAGGTCGACCGGCGGCAGCAGCCGGGATGAATTCGCCTGCTCCTCGAGCCGGCGCTGGACCTCGCCGATCAGACGCTGCTGGAAGTCCGTGCTGCGCCCGGTCAGGAGCCGCATCGCGTGCTCGCCCTCTTCACCCAGCCAACGCTGCATGCCGGGGTTGGTGATGATCGTGTCCAAGAACCCCGTGACCACATCGACGATCCGCTCGGGGCCTTCGGAGGTGACTTTGTCTTCCACCCATTTGAACGTCGTCAGGGCAAGCGACCACACGACCTCGACGATGAAGTCGTCGCGGGAGCCGAACCAGCGGTACAGCGTTACCCGGTTGACGCCGAGTTCGCCCGCGATCGCGCCCATGTCGATCCTCTCGGGCGCCAGGAATCGGCGCCTTCCGAGCCGTAGCGCGTCAGCTGCCCGAGGTCTCGAGACGACCGCCATGCCGGACAGGATCGCACCTCTGTCCCGGCTCTCGCGCGGCCGCCGGGACGGGACCGGCAGCTGCCGCTACGGGTGCGCGGGTGCTCCCGCTACGGGCGCGGGTCGTAGGGGTCGTAGGGGTCGGCCTGGACGGGCACGACCCGCCGCGGCTTCCACGCAAACGCGTACAGGAGCGACAGCACCAACCCGGCGACGCCTGCGAGCATCAGGATCAGACCGATGGTCGCAATCGACACGCCTGAGACGGATGCGGTGACCGCGTAGCGGAGGATCGCTCCGGCCGCGATGAGGACAATTGATGTTCCGGTGGTCATGTATGTCCCCTACCCCTACCATCGGCCGGGAAACACGCGACGGACGGGCCTACCGACCGGGCACGCCGGGCGCCGCTCAGGGAGCGGGGGACACGAGGAAGGTCCGCACCTTCTGCGCCTTCGGGCCGCCTTCCGAGGAGAGTTTGAGTTCGTAGAGGGCGGGTTCGAGAGGCTCTCCGTAGAGCTGGGCGAAGAGGTAGCCGTCGAGGCCTTCGGCGTTCTGGTATTCGGCCGTCACCTTGCGGCCTTCGCTTTCGGCTTTGACGATTTCGCTGGGCGCCGAGGTCGCGACCCCGGCGGCTTCCCCTTCGTGGCGAGCGGCCACCTGGGCCTCGAACTGGTATCCCGCGTCTTCTTCGGTGAGCGAGAATTCCTCGCCTTTGGCTTCTTCGCCCGGCGACCACGACGTCACGGGGATGCACTTGCCGCTCTTGCACCGCAGCCACCGGTATTCGTAGCTCAGCGGCTGGGTCCCGGACCAGTTGCCGGGGGAGGCTTCGAGGATCTCGCCGACGGCTGTGGCCCCGCGGATGACCTTCTTTTCGCCTTCCACGTATTCGATCACCCGCAGGATCGGCAGCGTCAGGTCGGTCGGCGGTTCGCCCACCTGTTCGCCTTCTTCGCCTTCGCTCCCTTCGCTTTCGGATTCGCCTTCGGCGACTTCGGTTTCGCCGGAGTGTTCCCACACCCGCTGGGAGACGCGGTTGGGGGTTTCGCCGCCGGGTAGCTGCCACTGCAGCTTCAGTGTCAGGGGCCCGGGTTCGGCTGCGATCGCGGGCAGCGGCGGAGACCCGTCGGGGCCGACGAGTGCGTTCACGTCTTTCAGGCCCGCCGAGATCGCCTGTACGTCTTCGAGACCGGGGACGGCGTTCCAGAGGTGGCTGTAGCAGACCCCCTGATAGCCCATTTCGCCGCCTTCGTTTTCGCACTTCGGTCCGATACCGAGCTCGCCGTAGGTGTTGGTACCGGCGGTGTAGACCCTGCCTTCGCTCCCGAGCACGACGGAGAAGCCGCTGCCGGCGGCGATCGCGGTCACGTCGATCCCGTTCAGCGCCGTGATCGGCGTGGCGTACCTGTCACAGGGCCACGTCCCCCCGCCGCCCTTCTTTTCGCGCCCGCACGTCCCCGCCGCTTCTCCGAGTGAGCCGTTGGCCCCGTCTCCCCAGCCGACCACCTGCCCACCTTCCAGCAGGGCGAGCGCGTGATTGGCCTGGGCCGAGATCGCGACCACGTGCCGGAGCGGTTCGGTTTCGCTGACCATCACCCGTCCGGGGCGGCTGAAGGAGGTGTGGGCCCCGGGTTCGAGCACCTGGCCGAGCTGTCCCTTGCCGTCGTTGCCCCAGGACACGACTTCGCCGTCGCCGAGCAGCGCGTAGGTGGATTCGGCCGCCGCGCTGACCTGGACGACGCCTTCGAGTTCCCGTTCGCCGGCGCCTTCGCCTTCGGTCACCGGCTCGGGCACCTTGCTGCACTGTTCCGGCCCGACTTCGGTCCAGCACAGGTGCGCGGCCTCTTTTTTGCCCGCTTCTTCGCTGGGCTTTTTCGCGTTCGGTTCGCAGGTCTTGCGTTTCTTGCACTGTTCGGGCCACGCGATCCCCAGCTGGCCCCTGTTGTTGTGACCCCACGCCATCACCCGCCCGCCCGGCAGCACGGCGAAGTTGGCGCCCCCGCCGGAGGCGATTGCGGTCACGCCCGTCCCGTTCAGGGCCCGGACTTCTTTCGGGGCGAGCTGGTTTTCGCCGGTTTCTTTTTCGAAGCCCCCGGTGCCGTTGCCGAGGGTGCCGTAGGCGTTGTTCCCCCACGCCTCGACGTTTCCGTCGTCGAGCAGCGCGAGGCTGTACTCGGGTCCGGAGGACAGCGCCTTGACTTCGCCCAGACCGCTGACCGTCACGTGGCTCTTGCCCTGTTCCCAGCTGGCTTTGCGCCCGCCGTCGCCGATCGAGCCGTAGAACCCGGCGCCGGCGGCGGTGACGGTGCCGTCGTTGTGGAGCTCCAGCGTGAAGCTCCCCCCGGTGGAGATCGCGGCGACGTCGCTCTCGCCCTCGGCGGGCACGGGGCTTTCCTCCCAGCTGCTCCTGTAGAGGGTGCCGAGCTGACCGCGGAGGTTTTCGCCCCACCCGACGACGAAGCGTTCGCCTTCCCGCAGCACCTTCGGCGAGGCGACCGAGCTGGCGCTGGCCGATCCGAGTCCGTTGTGGGCGGTCACGACGAGCTTCACCGTGTCGCCGGCAGTGCCCGTCCCGAGCGTGTAGCCGGAGCCGCCGGTGTGGGTGCACCCACTCGGGCCGCACGTTTCCCACGAGTACCCGTATTCGAGCGGCGGAGCCCCGACCCACTTCCCCGTCACGGCTTCGAGCCTCCCGCCTTCCCGCAGCGCCCCGGCGATCGCCGGGAACCCGATCGGCACGGGCGGTCCGTGGGTGACGGTGGCCGTCGCCGGCGAGGTGGCGCTCTTGCTGCCGGCAAGGTTCTGGTCGGTGACGATCGCACGTAACGTGTCGCCGACGTCGGCGCCCGCCAGGCGGTAGCTGTCGCCGTCGGCGCCCGCGATTTCCGAGCATTTTTTCCCGGCGCACCGTTCCCACGCGTAGAGGTAGCGCGAGGCCTGGGTTCCGCTCCAGCCGCCCGCGCTGACGGTCAGCAGCTGCCCTTCCTCGGGTACGCCCGAGATCACGGGAAGTTCGGTGTTCTTGGGGGCCACTCCCGCCACCGTGGCGGTTCGTTCCGAGAACGCTTCGGTCGAGCCGGCGGTGTTGGTGGCGGTTATCAGCACCCGCAGGGTCGAGCCGATGTCGACGTAGCGGGCGGTGTATTCGGGGGTCGTCGCCAGCGGTATGGCGGTGCATTCGAGTTCCGGTTCGCACCGCTGCCACTGGAACGTGTAGGCGAGGTTCCCGCCCGTCCATTTGCCTTCTTTGGCCTTCAGGGTGACGCCTTCCTGGGCTTTCCCGGAGATCGTCGGCAGCGACGTGTTGGCCGGCTTTTCGATCGCTTTTTCGGCCATCGCCGCACCCGCCGCCGCCAGCGTCAAGAGGGCCGTGGCGATCGCCGCGACCCAGACGCGGAGCCCGCGGCGCCGGCGCGCAGGCAGGTGCCGGGGCGCAGCCGAGCGCCGGCGCGCAGGCAGGTGCCGGTCGGTCGGACCGCTGCCGCTGCGCGGATGCCTTACTCCCATGGACCCCCGTCCTTGCTCTGTGTGTCGCGACCCCCATCGCCGGGACGCGACCTGTTGCCGGGGCGAGCCCCCGCCCCACCGACGAAGCTATCCGCACGGACCCCTCCACGTCAAGGGTCCCCGTGCGTTTTGAAGGGCACGCCGCGCCAGCGGGCACGCCGCGCTACCGGGCGGCGCCCTGCCACCGGGCGCGACCCCCGCCCGGCGGTGCTCGGGTCGCAAGTGCCTCTCGGCTCAGGCCGGGGCGAGGGCGGGCCGTCGCTCGGCCCACGGAGCCGCCCGCTCGAGCGTGGCGGCGAGCGCGATCAGCCTCGCCTCCTGCCAGGGTCCGCCGGTCAGCTGCACCCCTACCGGCAGGTTGCCGTCGGTGAAGTGCAGCGGCAGGCTGATCGCCGGCAGGCCGGAGACGTTCCCGAAGGCGGTGAACGAGACGCTCGCCACCACCTCCGCCACCGGCAGGTCGGGGGCGGCGTGCTGGGCCTCCAGGATCGAGCCCGCGATCGGCGGCAGGACCGCCGAGGTGGGGGTCAGCAGCACGTCGAAGTCACGCCCCCAACGGGCCACCTCCCGCCGGCTCAGCAGCTCCAGCGCCTTCGCCGCGAGCGCATAGTCATAGGAGCTGGTCGCAGCCGCCCCGGCGCGGGCGTGGGCCACATGGGTCTCGACCTGCGACCAGTCCACCCCGTCGTAGTCGGCCAGGCCCGCCTGCGTGAGGGCGATGAAGGGCGGCACCATCTCCTCGGAGATGCTCGCCACCTCCACCGGCTCGATCACGTGGCCCAGTCCCTCGAGCAGATCCGCGGCGGCGTTCGCCGCCTCGACGCAGGCCGGGTCGGTGGGGATCCCCAGCGGCGCCTCGGCCATCAGGCCGATCCGCAGCGAGGACGGCTCCGTCTCCAGCTCGTCCGCGAACGGCCGCTCCGGCGCCGGCGCGTTGTACCACGAGCAGGGGTCCGGTCCGCTGGTCACGTCGAGCACCGCGGCGGCGTCCTGGACGCTGCGCGCGACGACCCCCTCGACGACGGCCCCGAGCCAGCTCTGTGACAGCCGCGGCACGCGGCCCCGGCTCGGCTTGAGCCCCACCAGGCCGCAGTAGGACGCCGGGATCCGGATCGAGCCGCCGCCGTCGTTGGCGTGGGCGATCGGGAACATGCCCGAGGAGACGACCGCAGCCGCCCCTCCGCTGGAGCCGCCCGGCGTGCGTTGCGTGTCCCACGGGTTGCGGGTGATCCCGTAGCGAGAGGTCTCGGTTGCGGTGATCACCCCGAACGCCGGCGTGGTCGTGCGCCCGCAGAGCACGAAGCCGGCGTCCACGAACGCGTCCACGACCATCTCGCTCTCGTCGCTGGGACCCTCGGGGGCGCCGTAGGAGCCGAACGTGACGGGCCAGCCCGCCACCGGGGTCAGGTCCTCGATCGGGATCGGGACGCCGAGGAAGGGCGCCTCCTCGCCGGCTGCAAGCCGCCGGTCGGCAGCGGCGGCGCCCGCGCGCGCCTGCTCGTCGTTGCGCAGCGCGATGGCGTTCAGCGCCGGGTTGCGCTCGTCGACCGAGGCCAGGCAGGCGTCGAGCAACTCGCTGGAGGAGATCTCGCGGCGGCGGAGCGCGGCGGCGAGATCGCTGGCTGTGGAGGAGGGTCCGAGATCGCTCATGCCCCGACCGTATCACCGGCGCAGCGCCCGCGGGCACAGGGGCGCGGGCGCTCGGGTCGTGCGGGTGGAGGGGGCCGTCCGCCGCGCTGATCTCGACCGGGTTCGCGCGTCTCCGCGGCCGCAAGCGATCAGCTGCCGGGCGGGGCGATCGTCACCAGCGCGGCGCTGCTCGCCGGCATCGAAAGCGACAGGGAGCCCGTCCGGTCCGACAGCGCGGGCAGCGGCAGCCTCGGTCTCCACTCTCCGGAGGCGCCGACTTCCTCGCCGCCGAGCCTCACACCGGAGGTGGCGCCCAGCGACGGTGCGGTGAGACGCAGGATCGTGCCCCGCGAGGCGTGGCCGTGGATGTCGAGCGCCACCCGCGTGGGTCTGTCGCCCGTGGGCGCGAGGTTCACCAGCAGCAGCTCGACCCTGCCATCCGCTGCGAGGAAGGCCTGGGCGGTCAGCTCCGAGCCCGCTCCCACGGCCGTCGGCAGCGCGCTCGTCCCCTCGAGCTCGTGCGTGAGCAGCAGCGCATACCACTCGGGGTTGGCGTGCAGCGCCCCGCCTTCTCCGACGAGCGGGCTGTAGGAGCCAGGCAGGTCCAGAAGGCTGTGGAAGTCGATCCCGCCCAGCCCCGCCCTCATCGCCCGGGCGACGTAGTCCGCGGCCCACAGCGCCGAGGCGAACGTGTCGCTCACGCCCGGCTCGCCCATGCAGGAGACGTTGTTGGTCTCGTCCAGGAGCAGCGGCGTCGCCGCCGTGCGCTGGATGTCCGCCAGGGCGCTCAGCATGACCGTCTCTTCGAGCCTCACCTGCGGGCTCAGCAGCTGGGTGATCGTGGGCCTGTGGCCGCATTTGGTCAGCGGGTAGTAGTGATCGGTGAGGATCGCGGGGTGCAGCGCGATCGATTCCCACACCCACGGCAGCAGCGCTTCACCGGTGGACGCGTCGGGTGCCGCGATCGAGGCGCCGGGAGCCCCGGCCGCGATCGCCCGCCGGTAACCCGCGAGCTGGCCGGCGTATGCGGAGAAGCCCCAACCGGCCCCACGCAGGCCGAAGCGCAGGAACCGGTCGGGCTCGTTCCCGATCGCGATCCCCGCCAGCGCACCTCCGAGCGCCCGCTTGGCCGCGGCGGTCTCCTGCTCGACCCCCACCGGGTTGTAGTGGGCGAGGTTCATCGTCAGGAGCACCTTCCAGCCCGTCCGCCGGGTGATCGAGGCGAGCGCCTCCAGGTCGGCGGCCGAGACCGGATGGGTGGCCCATCGCGGTAGCGGCGTCCCCGGCTGCTCCCAGTCGACGTACGTGTTCACCGTCCCGCCGCCGAAGCGCAGGGTGCCCTTCCCGAGCGTGCCGAGCAGCCGCGCCAGGGTTCCGCCGTCGGCCAGGCTCGGGAGGGTCGAGAGCGTGGTGGACTCGAACGAGAGCCCGAGGAAGTCCTCCGGCACACGCCGGCCGGGGTCGCCGGGCCAGACGGTGACCGCCGCCGGTGCTTCGGAGGGCTCGGTGGTGCCCGCGTGGAGGGACGCCCAGCCGCCGCCCGGGCTCGCGACCTTCCGCAGGTGGGCGAGCTCGAGGGCGAAGGCGCGGCTCCCCGGTGGCGGGCCGGGAGCGGTGGCGCCTGCCCCCGCGCCCCGGGCGAGAGCTCCGGTGGAAAGCGCCAGCGTCGCCGCGCAGGCCGCCAGCAGCCGTGCCGGAGCCGCTCGCCTTCGTGCCCGAGCCGCTCGTTTTGGACGCCGCATCGCCCCATATAGGATCAGTTGGCGACCACGGCGTCCTCGCGGGCCGTCGATCGGACGCCCGCCGCGCGGCTCGTGCAGCCCCGGCGAGGGGGTTTCTCGCTGCTACCCGGCGGCGGCGGGCAGCTCGGAGGCCCGCGCCTGCGCGCGCAGGAAGGCGGGGCGCTCTCTCAGCCCGGCGAGATACGTCTTCACGCCCGCTCCCAGCAGCTCCCCGTACCCCGCGCGGTTGGCGAAGTTGAGCGCCGTCGCGACCATCACGTCGGCCACCGTGAGGTGGTCCCCCACCAGGAAGCCGCCGCCGTCCAGCGTGCGCTCCACGCCTTCGGCGGCGAGGAGGAAGCGCCCGCGGGCCTTCTCCGCCCGCTCGGGGTCGCTCTCGCCGTAGATCGCGGCCTCGATCGCGGGCGGCTCGATCTCGCTCGGGGCGAACACGGACCACTGGTAGGCGAGCGCCCGCTCGTGGCTGCCCAGCGGCGGCATCATCGCGCCCTCGGGGTGGAGGTCGGCGAGGTGCATGCAGATCGCCGCCGACTCGAACACGTAGCCGTCGCCGTCGTCGATCACCGGTACCCGCCCGAGTGGGTGGCGGGCGAAGTGCTCCTCGCTCTTGCCCTGCTCGTAGGTCATCACCTCGAGCTCGTAGGGCTGTCCCAGCTCCTCGAGCGTCCACAACACCCGCAACGGTCGTCCCGTGTGTTCGCGGTGATAGACGTACATCGCCCCGGACGATACCTGCCGGGGGATCGCGGTGCGCGCGCCGCTCGTGCCGACACGCGATCCTCGCTGCGCCTATCCTGGCAGCATGGAGCGCGGGGCCGACACGATCGACCACGAGGTCGCAGTGATCGGCGCCGGCTTCTCCGGGATCGGCGCTGCGATCAAGCTCGACCAGGCCGGGTTCCGCGATTTCGTCGTGCTCGAGGAGGGCGACGGGGTCGGCGGCGCGTGGCACTGGAACACCTACCCGGGGATCGCGGTCGACATCCCCTCGTTCAGCTACCAGTTCTCGTTCGAGAAACGCCACCACTGGTCCCGCGTCTACGCGCCGGGCCGCGAGCTGAAGGCCTACGCGGAGGATTGCGTGCGCAAGTACGGGGTCGGTGACCGCATTCGCCTGAGCACGAAGGTGGTGGGCGCCGACTTCGACGAGTCCGCGAACGTCTGGACGATCCGGACGGCCGCGGGCGAGCAGCTCCGGGTCCGCTACGTGATCGGCGCGACGGGCGTGTTCAGCCAGCCGCGGCTGCCCGACATACCCGGCGTCGAGACGTTCGCCGGACACACGATGCACACCGCCCGCTGGGACCACTCGGTCGACCTGCGCGGCAAGCGTGTCGGCGTGGTCGGCACGGGCGCCTCGGCGATCCAGGTGATCCCCGCGATCGCGCCGGAAGTGGATCGTCTGGTGGTCTTCCAGCGCACCCCGATCTGGTGCCTGCCCAAGCTCGACGCGCCGCTCAGCACGCGCATGCGCGCCGCACTTCGTTGGGTGCCCGGAGCAAAGCTCCTCACGCGCTGGCTCAGCCAGGCGTTCGTGGAGGTGACCTTCGTGCTCGCGGCCCACTTCGCCGGCACCTTCCCGGGCCTGCGAGCGAAAGGCGAAGGCGCCGCCCGCAAGCTGCTGCGCGAGGTCGATGACCCCGAGGTGCGCGACAAGCTCACGCCGAGCTACGGCCTCGGCTGCAAGCGGCCCAGCTTCCACAACGAGTACGTCCGCACCTTCAATCGTGACAACGTGCACCTCGAGACCGCGGCCATCGAGCAGGTCACCCCGGGCGCGGTGTGGACCGCCGACGGGGTCGAGCACCCGATCGACGTGCTGGTCCTGGCGACCGGCTTCAAGGTCTTCGAGACCGGCAACATGCCTCCGTTCGTGACCCGCGGCGTCGGCGGCGTCGCGCTCGAGGAGTGGTGGACGGAGAACCGCCTGCAGGCCTACGAGGGCGTCAGCGTCCCCGGGTTCCCGAACTGGTTCTCGATCCTCGGGCCCTACGGCTTCAACGGCCAGTCGTACTTCGGCCTGATCGAGACGCAGATGCGCCACATCGTGCGCTGCCTGCGGCGCGCCCGTCAGGACGGGGCCACGCGCGTCGAGATCACCCCGGAGGCCAACCGCCGCTACTGGGAGACGATGCTCGCCCGCCGCTCCAACCAGATCTTCTTCCAGGGCTCGTGCGCGAACTCCAACAGCTACTACTTCGACCAGCACGGCGACGCGCCGTTCCGCCCCAGCCTCAGCCTCGAGGCGGCCTGGCGCAGCGCTCGCTTCGACCTCGACGACTACGCCTTCGCGGCATGAGCCCCGGCTGGCGCGGAGGGCCACCGCGATGAGGGCGGTGAGCTGCCGCGAGGGGCGGCTCGAGGTGGTCGAGCTTCCGACCCCCGTCCCCGGCCCCGGCCAGCTGCTGATCGACGTCCGCCGCTGCGGCATCTGCGGCTCGGACCTCCACGCCCGCCACCACTGCGACGAGCTCGCCGAGCTCGCCCGCGAGGCCGGCTACGACGACTTCATGCGCTCCGACCAGGACGTGGTCATGGGTCACGAGTTCGTCGGCGAGGTCGTCGAACGCGGACCCCGCACCCGCGGGTCGCTGCCGGAGGGAACCGAGGTGGTGGCGCTGCCGCTCCTGAGGGCGGGCGGCGGCGTCCACGGGATCGGCCTCTCGGCCCACGCCCCCGGCGCCTACGCCGAGCAGATCCTCGTCCAGGAGTCGCTCGCGGTCGCGGTCCCGAACGGGCTGCCTGCGCAGCTCGCGACGCTCACCGAGCCGATGGCCGTGGCCTGGCACGCGGTCCGCCGCGGAGAGGTGAAGAAGCGCACCGTGGCGGTCGTGATCGGATGCGGTCCCATCGGCCTGTCGGTGATCTGCATGTTGAAGGCGTCCGGGGTCCGCACCGTCGTGGCGAGCGACTTCTCGCCCGGCCGCCGGGCACTCGCCCGCGCCTGTGGCGCCGACGTCGTCGTCGACCCCGCGCTGGACTCGCCATACGCCTCCTGCGCGCAGCACGGTCACCTCACGACCGTCCCCGCGGCCCTCGACACCGCCGTCGGGGCGATGGAGAAACTTCACCGCCTGCCGCTCCCCTGGCACCGCGTGTGGCGCGCCGCCGAAGCGCTCGGCGCGACCACCCCGAAGAGCCCGGTGATCTTCGAATGCGTCGGCGTTCCCGGGGTCATCGACGGGATCATCGGGAGCGCTCCGCTGTTCTCGCGCGTGGTCGTGGTGGGGGTGTGCATGGCCCCCGACCGCTTCCGTCCGGCGATGGCGATCAACAAGGAGATCGACCTGCGCTTCGTCGTCGGCTACACGCCGCTGGAGTTCCGCGACACCCTGCAGATGCTGGCCGAGGGCAAGGTCGACGCCTCGCCGCTGGTCACCGGCTCGGTCGGTCTGGGTGGAGTGGAGGGCGCCTTCGAGGCCCTCGGGGACCCCGAGACCCACGCCAAGATCCTGATCGACCCGAAGAGCACGGCGACGACGCCGTAACCGTCGGGCCTCAGACGGGCACGGCCTCAGGCGGACGGAGTCCTCGGGCGGTCGGGTCCGCGGTCGGCGCCGGCCTCAGGCCGGCGTCACGAGCAGGCCGTCGGCGTGCAGCTCGTGGACGTCGACGTCGAGCACCTCGCCCGCGTTGCCGGCCCCCGCGGGCAGGTAGCAGCGGGTGTAGTCCTCGGTGTATCCCGAGCACTGCGTGTCGGCGACCTTGTCCACGAGCACCCGCTCGGTGCCCTCGAGCTTGCGGTTGCGGTGCTGGCGCGAGCGCACCTCCGACAGGCCCCTCATCTCCCGCGAGCGGCGCTTCTTCTCCTGCGGTGCGACGAGGTCGCCGAGCGCCTCCGCCGCCGTTCCGGGACGGGAGGAGTAGGAGAACGTGTGCACACGGCTGATGCCGGCCTGCTCGACCAGCTCGAGCGATCGCCGGAAGGCCTCCTCGTCCTCGTTCGGGAAGCCGACGATCACGTCGGTGGTGACGTTGATGTGGGGGACCGCCTCGCGCAGCCGGCGGATCGTCTGCAGGTACTGCTCGGCGGTGTAGTGGCGACCCATCGCCTCGAGCACGCGGTCGTCCCCGGATTGGAGCGGGACGTGCAGGTGGGGGCACACCTTCGGCTCCTCCCGCAGCGCCTGCAGGAGCGAGTCGCGCACGTGGATCACCTCGATCGAGGAGATCCGCACCCGCTCCACCCCCGGCACCCGCGCGGCGCCCATCAGCAGTTCGCCGAGGTCGAGGTCGCTGTGCGGGTCGCGGTAGTCGCCGACGCTGATCCCGGTCATCACGATCTCGCGCTGGTCCTGGGCGACCCGCCGGTGCACCTCGTCGAGGACGGCCGAAGCCGCCCGCGAGCGGGCGCTGCCGCGAACGGTCGGGATGATGCAGTAGGCGCAGTGGCAGTCGCAGCCGTCCTGCACCTTCACGAACCCGCGCGTGCGGGTGCCGGCCCACGAGTCCTCGCCGCCGCGGGCGCCGCGCCCGAGCGGCACCTCGTGCTCGAGGTCGACGCAGCCCCCGGTCGCGTCCTCGACCCGGCCCTCCGGCGCCGCCATCCTCACCGCGACCTCCTCGGCGGTGCCCACGAACGTCTTCACGCCGGGGTCGATCTCCCCGAACTGGGCGGGGTGCAGGTTGGCTGCGCAGCCGGCGACGTACACCTCTCGCGCGCTCTGCAGCGAGCGGCGGACCGACTGGCGGGACTTGGCCTCCGCCTCGCGGGTGATGCAGCAGGTGTTGATCACGTGCAGCTCCGCGTCCCGCTCGGCGACCTCTTCGTGGCCCGCCTCGAGCAGCTGCCGACGGGCGAGCATCGCGTCCGCCTGGGAGACCTTGCAGCCGAGGAACTTGACCGCGAAGCGCATTCGTCGCTGAGGTTACTGGTGAGGGCCGGGCCCGGGTTGGGCCTCGGCCCGGCTCACCGTGTCCCTCGCGCGCCGCTTCGCCCGTGCCGGCAGGAGCCTGGAGAGGGCCGCGCGGTGGTCGGCCACCCAGCCGTATGCCCGTTCGGCGAGCGCTGGCGCCGCCGACGCGGCGGCCGCGCCCGGCGTGCCCCCGGGGAGCAGGCGCAGCAGCGGCCCGAACGCGGCGCCGCCCGAGCTGCGCTCACCGGCCGGCGAGATCAGATGCCAGCTCGAGAGCCGCTCTCCTGGCTCGAGCTCGGGGAGCAGTTCCTGCCCCTCCCGGCTCTGGATCGCACACGGATGCAGCCGCCGGCTCCGGTCCCACGCGAGCAGGGCCGACACCGTCCACACGCAGAATCCGCACTCGACGTCGTAGAGCACCCACCACGGGCCGGTCGCGGTCGGCGGCGCCGGCACTTGGGTGGGGGACGCCTCGCGCATCCTCCCAACGTAGCCCGGCCCGGGAGTCGGCTATCCGGGCGCCGGACCGCGGCGGGTGTCGGCGTCGAGGTGCTCCTTCGCCGCCGTGTCGATGCGCTCTCCGATCACGGGGAACCGCTCGCGCACCTCACGCATGAAGTGGGCCGTGAAAACGAGTCCTCTGACGGGCGAGGTCGCGGTCACGCTCGCCGTCCTCGGTGTCCCGTCGCCCAGCACGGCCAGCTCGCCGAAGAATGCTCCCGGCCCCAGCTGGTTGACCGCCAGTCCTCCCTGGGTGACCTCGGCGGTGCCGTCCTCGATCACCACGAACTCGTACTCGAAGGAGCCCTCGTGCATGAGCGTCTCGCCGGCGTCACAGGTGATCTCGTCGACGAGCCGGGCGAGCATCCGCCGCTCGCCCACCGTGGTGTCCCCGAACAGCTCCAGCGGAGCGAGCCGCTCCGGTCCGTCCGATCCAAGTGAATGTCGCTGCACCCGCTTCGTCCCCCTATGTCGCCGCCGATGGGTGGCCGGATACTAGAGCTCGCGGCGGTTCCAGAACCGCTCGATCCGGCGCATCATCGCGGGGTAGACGATCAGGTGGCGAAACGGCCCGATGGCCGCCATGTAGGCGTTCCCGAGCGCGCCGTTGGGCTTCACCAGGATCGCCAGCTGTCCGCGGTGGCGCCCGTCCTCGCCCTCCACCCAGCCGACGTGCAGCACCCCGTGCATGGTGCGGTTGGCGATCTCCGCCGCCCACTCGTCCTTGACCATGTACAGCGAGCGGAACGGCGACGAACCGAGCTCCGGTCCGCCCGGCGCTCGCCGGAGGTCCTCCGGGAGCCGCTCACGCAGGCTCGTCACGCGTGCGCCGAGGCCGCCTTCCGGATCGTCCCAACCCAGCACGGTGCCGAGCTTCAGGCGGATGCTCCAGAGGGCGCGCGCCGCACCGCTGGAGCCGCCGCCCGGATCCCCGGCGGCGAACGCCTCCACGAGCCGGGGGAACTCGTCGCGGCGGCCCTCGGCGGGGAGCGCCCAGACGTCCTGCAGGTGAAAGTCGCACGCGATCTCGTGGATCCGCCAGGGCCGGGCGTAGTGCGCAGCGGGCGGGAGCCGCGGCCCGCGTCTCAGGGCTGCTCCAGCGGTCCGGCGGGCGCGAACGGTTCAGCGCCGGGCGGGGCCGGTTCCGCGTTCGTCGCGGCCGCCGGCCGGGCTTCGCCGGCGCTGCCTTCGACCTGGACCGGTTCGGAGACCGCGGAGCTCCAGCCGCCCGTGTTCACGGCGGCTTCCCGGAGCTCGATCGAGAGGCCGGCGTCGGCCGGGGCGATCTTGTAGGAGCGCTGGGTGGCCCCTTCGATCGGATGGCATTCGCCGCCTTCGCAGAGCAGCCAGTCGACCAGCAGTTCGCGGGTCCCGTTCGCCCACTGGCCCGCCTGCGCCGTCAGCGTCTGGCCCACGAGACCGGTGCCGGTGATCTTCGGCGCCGCCAGGCTCCTGGGGGCGGGCGGCACGACCGCTGCGGTGACGGCGGAGGCGTCCGGCTTGCCGGCGCCGGTGGCGTTGGAGGCCGTCTCGTCGACCAACAGCGTCGAGCCCACGTCGGCTGCCGTGGGGGTGTACGTTCGCGCGACGGCTCCCGTGATCGCCTTGCATTTGCGGCCGGCTTCGTTGCACCGCCGCCATTGGTAGCCGTAGCCGGTGGGTTCGTCGCTCCAGGAGCCGTGGTCGGCCGTGAGCGTCTGACCCTGTTGGACGCGGCCGCTGATCGTCGGCGGCAGCGTCGCGACCGGCACCGCCCCGGATACCACCGCGCTGGGCTTGGAGTTGCCGGAGGTCGAGCCGACGGCGTTGGTGGCGGTCTCGCGGAGGACCAGGGTGTGGCCGACGTCCTCGCCGGTGAGGGTGTAGCCCGGGCCGTCGGCACCGGTGATCGTCGCGCAGCCCTGGCCGGAGCGTTCGCAGCGCAGCCACTGATGGGCGAAGGCGAACGGATCGTTGCTCCAGGTTCCCTGCACGGCGGTCACGGTCTGCCCCTGCTCCAGCACACCGGAGATCTTCGGGGGCGCGGTCAACGAGGGCGGAGAGCTCGGGGGCACGGGCACCGCCTGGGTGGCGGACGAGGTCGCGGGCTTGCTGCGTCCGGCGCCGTTTTCGACGGTTTCGCTGACCTTGATGGTGTGGCGGACGTCTTCGGAGCCGAGCTTGTAGGTGGCCGCCGTCGCGGATCCGATTTCAATGCAATGGCTGCCCGACTGCCCGCAGCGCAGCCAATGCCAGCGCGGATTCTGGGGGGCGTTTTCCCACGTGCCGCGCTCGACGGTGAGCGTCTGGCCCTCCTGGGCGATCCCGGAGATCGCAGGGGGCTGGACGTTCTTGGGGGGCGACGGAGAGGCGATCTGGACGGCCTGGGAAGTGGCCGCGTTCCAGCCACCGGCGTTTTCGGCCGTCTCCTGGACCTCGATCCACATCCCGACGTCTTCGGAGCCGGGAACGAAGGTGCTCCCGGTCACGGGTTCGGGCTTGCCCGTCGCCGGGTTCTTGCGGGTGACCGCCTTGCACGCGCCGCCCGTGCCTTCGGGGTTCCTGCCTTTGCAGTGGAACCACCGCTCTTCGTAGCTGAGCGGTTCGTTTTCCCAGCTGCCCCGGTGGGCGGTCAGCTGGCGGCCTTCGACGCCGACCCCGGAGAGCGTCGGCGGGGTGATCGGCTGCGGCGGCGGCGGTTCGGTTTCTTCGCCCTGCTGGAGTACGAGTTCCGCTTCGGAGCTGGCCACGCTCCAGCCCTGGGCGTTGGTCGCGCGGACGGCGACCGCGATCGTCCTGCCGACGTCCGCCGGGCCCGTTTCGTAGCTGCTCGTCGTCACCGGCGCCTGCTGTGGACCGCCGGTGATCGGTTCGCATTCGGTGCCCTCTTCTTCGTCCACACCGTCTTCGCCGAGACCGCTGCAGCGGAGCCACGTGTAGGTGAAGGAGGTCGGCTGGTTGCTCCATTCGCCCGGCGCCGCCGTCAGCGTCTGGCGTTCCTGGAGCTTGCCGGTTTCGGTCGCGGGCGCAGCGCTCACCGTCGGCTGCGAGATGTTCACCGGAGCCCCCGCCGCGGGCAGCGGGGTGCGCTGGATGCGGCGGATCTTTTCGCGGCCTTCCCGGCCTTCGGGGGTCTTGAGGGTCACCTGGTACGGTTCCGGCCGCAGCCCGCCGAGGTCGATTTCGCAGGGCGAGTGGCAGGTCCCTTCTTCCGGCGCGCTGAATTCGCGTGTCCCGACCGGGACGTAACGGAGCTTGTACTTCGAGGAGGGCAGGTTCCACGACACCCGCAGACCCTCCCCCTGGGGGACGGCGGTGAGCACCGAGGGTCTTCCCGGGCCGCTTTCCAGCAGCGCGGCGACCGTCGTGAGGCTGGCGCCGAGCGACCTCACCGAGCCGATGCTCGTGATCGGCGTGGGCGTCGAGGTCGCTTCGTAGGGGACGTTCCCGAGGCCGAAGAGTTCGTCGTGACCGGTGGCGCCGAAGGAGTAGATCGTCCTGGTGGCGCTGGCCTGTTCCTCGAGCACGAGGCTGGTGTCTTCGGCCGGGGCCAGCTGGACCACGTGGGCGAGCGCGTATACCGGCTGGGGGATCGTGCTGCAGGCCGCTCCTTCGCCGCACCGTTCCCACGGTTCCCCACCGGCGGCGAAGCCGAGCTGGCCCGCGCCGTCCGCCCCCCAGGCGTAGACCTGGCCGTTCTGCAGGCGCGCGAGCACGTGCGCGGAGCCGCCGGCGACTTCCAGGACCGGCGATCCCGGTTCGAGGGTCGCCCGGACCGCGAAGGGGCTCGGGGTCGTGCTCCCGTCGCCGAGCTGGCCGCGGGAGTTTTCTCCCCAGGACAGCACTTCCTCGCCCCCGTCCCGCACCGCGTAGGCCGATTCGGCGGCCGCCCCGATCCGTTCCGCGCCGGTCACCGGCACCCCGGGTGAGGACATCACGGTGCGGGGGACCGTGCTGCACGCGACGGGCGTGATGGCGTGCGTTTCGCCCAGGCATTTTTCGACTTCGCCTCCCTCCTGCACGCCGAGCTCGCCGCCCTCGTCGTCGCCCCAGGCCATCACTTCCCCGTCGCCGAGGAGCGCGTAGTCGCGCGTCCCTCCCGCGGCGATCTGCTGCACGCCGGTGAGGCCCGGCACCTGCGCGGGCCGGTCGCGGGGCACGAACCACTGCGGTTCGCTGTCCCTGGCCACCCGTTCGTAGCCCTTTTCGTGGTTGCCCCGCTCGCCGAATTCGGAGGTGCCCCACGTCCACACCGTGCCGTCGTAGAGGAGTGCCATCGCGTGCGCGTTACCGATCGCGACTTCCTTGACTTCGCCCAGCCCGACCACGGGCACCGGATGGTTGCGGTCCTGCTGGGTGCCGTCCCCGAGCTGGGCCTTGTTGTTGACGCCCCACGCCTCAACCGTGCAGGTTCCCGTCACGGCGAGGCTGAACTTGAAGCCGCTCTTGACTTCCCTGATGCCCTCCACGCCCTGGGCGGTCATCGGGCTGTTCTCGTAGGCGCTGATGAAGCCGGCCGCCATCTGTTCGGCCCCGTTGATTCCCCAATCGACCGCCGCCGGGGCACCACGGACGGGCTCGCAGTGCGCTTGTGCGGCCCCGGCACCCGCCGGTGCCAGGAAGCAGACCGCAAGCACGGCCGCCGGCGCGGCGAGCAACGTCATGCTGACCGGGCCCCGGCGGGCAGCACTCACCGGCCGGTCGCGGGTCCACGACGGCAGGCGCCCTCGCCTGCGGGAGACGGATGGCGCGAACGTCCCTGGGGAGCAGGGCGTGTGCCTCCTCACAGCGATCGGCACCATACGCCGGCCCCACGCGCTCCGCGCCGGTTCCGCCCGCACGCCCCGCGCGGGCCGGTACCCCGGTGTTGAGCCACCCGAGCAGCGTAGACACCACTCCGGCGGGCCCCGGGAGGCGGCGCCCGCCAGGCCTGCCGGCGGCGGGCCGCCGGGCCCCGGGCGACGCGCTGCGGCGCGGTTCCCGCCGCGGCCGGGGTCCCCGCCGCGGCAAAAAGAAGGGCCCCGGGGATGTCCCCGGGGCCCTGTTACTGCTTGCTTCTTACAGTGCTCTTCGACCTATGCCGGCGGCGCTTCTGGGAACGTCGGTTCCGGCGGCAGGATGTTGAACCAGGTCGACCAGGTGGTGTACGGCGCGTTTTCGAGGCTGGCTTCGATTTCACTCGAGCCCGACGCGCACGATTCACCGCCGAGGATCACGACGAACGCGTTGCCGTCGTTGTCCAGGTCGAGGCCCGTGAGTTCGGGCCCGTAGCCGAGGATTTTGCCCTCGGGGCCGACCCACGTGGTCTCACCCTTTTTGCACCGTGCTGCCAGCTGCGCGGCGTTGACGTTCACCGGTTCCTCGGAGAACACCGACGGCGCCTCGACCTCTACGATCGCGGCGGCGCTGCTGTTTTCCTCGGCCTCCACGGCACCCGCCGCAGGTTCGGCGACCAGGCCCGGCTTGGTTTCTTTCGGGGGCAGCACCGTGAAGCCCGTCGTCACCGTGTAGTACGGGGCTTCGTCCATGTGCGCCGAGATGAGGCTCTGGCTCGGGGCGCAGGAGGGGCCGCCAAACAGGACCGCTCCGCCGTTGCCGTCGTTGTCGAGCCGGATCTTGAAGCTGGGCTCCGAGGAGCTCAGCTCAAACGGAGCGGCTTCGGTCCAGTACAGGTCTTTGGCGCACTCGTTGTAGAGCTCGTTCGCGCTGATCGTCACGTAGTGCTCGGCGTAGACCGGTTGGCACTCGACCGACACGATGTCGGCGATGCTCGACGAAGTGCCGAACTCGCCCTGGTCCATGAAGGACCCCGGTTCCGTGATCACGATACATGGACCCGCGGGATCGGTTTGCGTCGTCCCCTTGGGCTTGGCCTTCTTGTGGTGGGTGGTGTGAGCCACAGCCGTCCCGCTCAGCATCAGCAAGCCGAGTACGAGGGCAGCGAGCCCAGCCGCGAGATTACGTCTTTCCATGACTACCTCCAGCAATGATGGTTACGCCCGCGCCCCGGATGTCCCCCGGAACAGGACCGCCCCCCACGGCGGTCGGGCCCTGTAAGAAGGTGTTTATCACCCGGACGGGTCATTGTCCAGCGACGCAGGCCCTCCCGCGGCCTCCGTCGGGGCCCTCCGACGCGATCGGGCGGGCCCAGTTGTAGGATCGCTGCCGTGAGCGAGAACCCCGACGACGACCTGTTCGGCGCCGAGCACGTGCGCGTCTACCGCGAGACCGGCGGGGAGCGCGGCCACCGCTGGCGGGGCACCGAGATCTTGCTGCTCAGCACCCGCGGACGGCGGTCCGGTGAGACCCGTACCACGCCGCTGATCGAGCGCCCCGACGGGGACCGCTGGGTGGTGGTGGCCTCCAAGGGGGGTGCACCCGAAAACCCCTCCTGGTACGAGAACCTGTTGGCCGACCCGGACGCCGAGATCCAGGTTCGCGACGAGCGGATCCCGGTCCGGGCCCGCACCGTCTCGGGCGAGGAGCGCGACCGCCTGTGGCAGCAGATGGCCGAGGTCTGGCCCGCCTACGACGAATATCAGCAGCGCACCTCCCGGGAGATCCCGGTGGTGTCGCTCGAGCGTCGGGCCGGGGATCCTCAGCCGGACTGATCCGGCGCCGAGGGGTGATCGGCCCCCGCGGGTTGGGCGACCCGGGCCGTCCCGGCCGCTTCGCCGGCGGCGGTCACGTCGGCGCCGGAGGCCGGAACCCGCCGGCGGGCTTTGCCCACGAGGCCGAGCGCCTGGCCGAGGAGCCGGCGCAGGCGGCGGGGCCCGAGTTGCCGTTCGCCGAGCGCCAGCGCGTCGCTGAAGCCGTCGCACTGGGCCGCGGCCGAGGTCTTCGGTGGACAGGCGAAGTAGCTGTCGGACACGTTCACCCGCCAGCCACGGGCGCGGCGGGGCGAGGTGATGGTCAGTTCGTAGCGGGGACCTTCGCTGCTCGTGCGGCTGCCGTAGGTCCATTTCGCGCCCGTGGGGAAGAAGGCGACCCCCACCGACTCCAGGAACCTGCCCCGGCTGCGCAGCCTCAGTTCATAGGTTCCGTGCCACGGTCGCCCGGGGCGGGGGCGGGCCCGGTAGTAGACGGCGAGCGTCCTGTGCCCGCAGCAGCGGATCCTCACCACTCCGGCCGGACGCCCGCGCCCCGAGCTGGAAGCGCTGCGCCGGACGATGCGGGCGAGCGTGTGGGCCGAACGCGCGAGTGCCGCCCGCCGCGCGGCCGTCGCTCGCCGGGCCGATGTCGCCGGCGGCGCCTCGTTCGCGTGGCCGGCCGCTGCCCGCTGCGCGGGTGGCGTCCGCGGGGCCCGTGCGGCTTGCGCGGCCGGGCACGGCTGCAGGGCAGCGAGGGCCGGCGTCAGCGCCGTGACCGTGGCGGCGACGAGCACCGCCCGACTCCTCGTCAGGCGTACACGTCCCGTTGGCTGCATTGGCGGCCCGACTCCTTGCCTCGTTCGCTTGGAAGGACCGCGAGCATAGCCCGCGTCGAGCCCCCGGGAGCTGCTCCCGAGCAGGTGCGGCGGCCGGCGCCGGGGGGTGGTCCCGGCGCCGACGCGGCCGCGGTGGGGCTCAGCCGCTCACCTCGCGGTAGTCGGCCGCCGGCAGGATCGTGAGCAGGCGCTTGACCCGACGGCGGGGGCGAGAGCGCTCCGCGTCGCCGACGGCAGCCTGCAGGCGGCCCATCAGCTGGAGCCGCCGGCGAACGTCGGAGACGTCGGAAAGCTGCACGTCGGGCTCCTCGAGGACGGTTCGGCGATCATCGGTCTGGACGACGATGCGTGCCATCGCTCCTCCTTTCACTGTGGGGGCCGGGCGTGCGCGGGCGGGGGTCCCGCGCGCCCGGGGGATGAGCTTCGGGGGTGGACTGCGAGGCCATCATTGCCGGCGCTTCTAACGCGCAGGCAAAAAGGTCATAAGGATCCACCCACGGCGACGGTTCACACGATCGGGTTGACCTCGATCGCTTCTTCGTCGGTCTGCGTGAGCGTCACCTTCAGGGCCGCCCGTTCGAGACCGCCGGAGGAGGAGGTCGCTTCGAGGTAGGCGGGGAGGACCTGTCCGGTCGCGGATTCGTATTCGGACGGTTCCTGGATCCCGCGGCCTGCGATCGCGAGCTTGAGCGTCTGGGAGCTGGCCATCGATCCCGACTTGATGGGCACCAGCACGCTGCCCTTCACTTCTACGGCGCTCGAGCCGCACTGCATCTGCATCAGCGCCGCACCGGGCGCCTCGGGGCTCAGCAGCACGGCGACGTGCTTGGTCGATCGCTGTTCCCAGACGAGCGTCCCGGACAGTGCAGCGCTGCGTACTTCCCCGGCGGAGGCCCCCGGCGAGGCGCATTTCTGCGAGGACAGTTCGCAGCCGCTCAGGCTCAGCTGCCAGGTGGATTCGCGGGGACCGGTGTAGGAGCCCTGTCCGCTGACGGCCGCGCAGGAGATCGTGCGCTTGGCGACCGTTTCGATGCTCGCCGTCGTGGCGGCGAGGGTGAAGCCGGTCTCCAGCAGCCGGGGTTCCCATTCGTAGGCCGCCTTGTTCCCCGACGTCGTGCAGGTTGCGGTGGAGAACACGCCGCCGCCCTTCATCGCCAGGCAGCGCCCGAGTTCGGGGGCTTCCGGCGGCCGGGGCGGAGGGAGGACCGTGACGACGGCGGTGGGTTCGGAGGCGGAGGCGTTCCAGCCGCCGGCGTTGCTGGCGGTTTCGCGCGCGGAGATCGTGTAGCCGATGTCGGCCGCGGTGGGCGTGTAGGTCTGCGAGCTGGCGCCTTCGATGTCGCTGCAGTCGGAGCCTTCGCAACGCAGCCAGGCGAGCCCGCGCGTGGTGGGGCTGTTGGTCCAGCTCGCGGGGTGCTCGACCAGCGGCTGGCCTTCGGCGGGGACGCCGGTGATCGTGGGGACGGCGGTGGCGGCGGGTGGCGCCGGCAGCACCTGGGCGGTTGCTGCGGAGGTGACGGGGGCACCTTCGCCGGTGGCGTCGGCGGCGCTCACGCGGACGCGGAGGGTGCTCCCGACGGTGGCGGCGGTGGGCGTGTAGCCGGCAGCGGCCGCCCCGGCGATCGCCGTGCAGGCTGACCCGCCCGGGTTGCACTGCAGCCACTGGTAGGAGTAGCCGGCGGGTTCGTTGCTCCAGGTCCCGGTGGTGGCTGCGAGCGTTCGTTCCTGCTCGGCGGGTCCCCCGATTTCGGGCGCCGAGAGCTCGACCGGAACCGCCCCCGCGACCGTGGCCGTGGCGGGCGAGTTGGCGATCGTCGACCCGCCCGCGCCGGCGGCCGTTTCCTTGGCCACGATCGTGTGCCCGACGTCGGCCGCGGTCAGCAGGTAGGTCTGTCTGGTGGCGCCGGAGATGGCCTTGCATTCCGTGCCCGTGGGCAGGCAGCGCTTCCAGGCGTAGGAGTAGCCGGACGGTTCCCCGCTCCAGCCGCCCGCGTGCTCGGTCAGGAGCTGGCCCTGCTGCGCGGAGCCCGTGATCGTCGGCACGGAGGTGCTTTCCGGGGCGGGTGGGGGCACGGGGACGGTCGTGGTCGGCGCGGAGGTCGCCGGGGCGCTGTGGCCGACCGCGTTTTCGACCGCTTCGGTGACGAGCAGCTCGTGGCCCACGTCTTCGGCTTCGAGCTTGTAGGTCTTCCTGGTCGCACCGGTGATCGGGGCGCATCCGGAGCCGGTTGCGCCGCAGCGCGACCACTGCCACGTGGGCGCCTTCGCGTTGTTGGTCCAGGTGCCTTCGCGAACGGTCAGCGTCTGGCCCTGCTGGACGGTGCCGGTGACGGCCGGCGCAGAAGAGCTCAGCGGAACTTCCGGGGGGATCGCTTCGACGGCTTCGGAGGTCGAGACGTTCCAGCCGCCGCTGTCGGCGGCCGTCTCCTGGACCTCGATCCACATCCCGACGTCTTCGCCGCCGAGCGTGTACGTCTGGGCGGCGGCGCCGGGGATCGCGGTGCAGCTGCCGCCGCTGCCCAGCGTGGTGCGGGCCCTGCAGCGCAGCCACTTGTATGAGTAGGCGGCGACTTCGCCTTCCCAGGAGCCGTGGTGCTCGGTGAGCGTCCTGCCCTGGACGGCGGCCCCGGTGACGGTGGGAGGGGAGACGCTTTCGGGCGCCTGCGCGAGCGTTTCTTCGCCGCTCCCGAGGACCACTTCGGGGCGGGAGACGGCGAGGCTCCAGCCGGCGGCGTCCGACGCCTTCACGGTCACACGCAGGGAGCGCCGGGCGTCGGCGGCCTGGGGGGTGTAGGAGGCACCGCTGGCGCCTTCGATCGGTTCGCATTCCTGACCCAGTTCTTCTTCGCCTCCAGCTTCGCCGTAGCCTTCGCAGCGCAGCCACTGGTACGCGTAGGAGGTCGGCGCGTTGGTCCACGAGCCGGTGGACGCGGTCACGCTCTGGCCCTGCTGGGGGGAGCCGCCGATCGTGGGCAGCCCGGTGTTCAGGGGCGCGCCGGCGGCCGGCGAGGGCGTCGCGGCGATGTAACGCGACTTGCCGGAGGTGACCTTGCCTTCGCTGAGCCTGGCGTCGATCAGGTCGACTTCGTAGGGCTGGGGCCCGAGCGAGGAGATCGTCTGCCGGTAGACGCAGCCCGTCTGGCCGGGGCAGCTCGCTTCGCGTTCGAGCAGTTTGCTCCAGGGTTTGGTCCCCAGCGGCCGGTAGCGCAGCCTGTAGGCTTCCGCCGCCGCGGTCCAGCCGACTTCGAGCGCTTCGGTGGCGCTCGCGAGCGACAGCAGCGGCGGGGGCGGTGTGCCTTCCTGCAGGAAGGCGACGCCGATGTTCGAGCTGGCCGAGACCCCGCCCACCGACGCCAGGCCCCTGATTGGGGTGGGGGTGGAGGTGCTTTCCGGTGCGGCTTCGCCGAGGCCGAGCAGTTCCTCCAGGCCGTTGCGGCCGAAGCTGTAGATCACCCTCTGGCCGCCTTCTTCTTCTTTCAGGGCGAGGCTGTCGGCTTCGCCGGCTGCCAGCTGCACCACGTGGGTCAGAGACGGGACCAACGTCGGCATCACCGCGCAGGCGTGCTGGCCGCAGCCTTCGGCCCCTTCGGCCGCGGCCGCGAAGCCGAGCTGGCCCGAGTCGTCTGCTCCCCACGCGTACACCTGGCCGTCCTGGAGGCGGGCGAGGACGTGGTGTGAGCCGCCGTCGAGTTCCACCACCGGGGAGGGAGGGGTCAACATGACCGCCCTCGGCGTCGGGTGGCGTTCGGTGTCGCCGGTCCCCAGCTGCCCTTTGGCGTTCTCGCCCCAGGCCAGCACTTCCCTGCCGCCGTTGCGCACGGCGTAGGCCGATTCGCCGCCGGCGGCGATCCGTTCGACCCCCGTCAGGGGGTGCCCTTCGAGCTTCACCCGCCTCGGGACCGTGCTGCAGGGGACCGCGGTGCGGGCGTGGGTTTCGCCGTAGCACTGTTCTTCTTCGCCTCCCGCCTGTTCGGTCCCGAGGTCGCCGTTCTGGTTTTCACCCCAGGCAACGACTTCTCCGTCGGCGAGCAGCGCGAAGTCCCGCACACCGCCCGTTGCGAGCTGTACGACGTGTTCCAGTCCGGGGACCTCGACGGGTTCGTCGCGCGGGCGGGCGGTCTGGGGTTCACCCGCGAGGGCGGTTCGTTCCCAGCCCCGTTCGCCGTTGCCCCGCTCCCCGAATTCCGAGGCCCCCCAGGTCCACACCGTGCCGTCGTAGCGCAGCGCGGCCGAGTGGGCGTTGGCGAGCGACACTTCCTTGACGCCTTCGAGGTTCACGACCGCACCCGGCCGGTTCTGGGCCTGGAGGTGGTTGCCGTTTCCGAGCTGCTCCTTGTTGTTCGAGCCCCACGAGACGAGCGTGCAGTTCCCGAGCAGCGCCACCGCGAACTTGAACCCGGCCTGGACCGAGCGCACGTCCGAGAGTCCGAGGACCTGGTTCGGAGACCCCTCGTGGACGCTGCGAAAGCCGGCCGCGAGCTGTTCGGAGCCGTTGATGCCCCACTCCACCGCGGCTGTGCCGCCGCGGCCGGCCGGGCACCCTTCGGTGCTCGCCTGCGCGGCGGGGCAGCAGAGGGCGAGGGTGCCCACCAGGATGGACGCGGCCAGCGCCGCGCGAGTGCAACCTCCAGATCGCATCCACCCGAGGGTGCCCGCCGGCCCCCGCGCAGCCCGCCGGTTCCCCCCGTGTTGTGGCTAGTACGGCTGCGCTATCCGGCGCTCCGGTCCCCCTGGGCGAGCCACGTGTGTGAACAAAAAACGGGGGGCCCGAAGGCCCCCCGTTTTGAGTCGTTCTGGCTACGAGCTGGTGGCTTGCCGGCTACGCGGTCTGGCGAAGCTCGTAGGCGATCGCGGCTTCGAACTTCTGGCTCTCGGTGAAGACCAGCGTCGCCGGTTCTTCTTCTTTTTCTTCTGCTTTCAGCGGGTTGGGGAACTGTGCGACCAGTTCCTGCCCCGGTCCCGACACGAATTCGATCGGCCCGCCTTTCTTGCTGGGCGTGTTGAATGCCTCGGCGTCCTTCCCGGTCAGCGTCCCGATTAGCGTGTAAGGCGTTTCTTTGCATTCGAATTCCCCCCAGGCTTCGCCCTTCTTGGGGGTGAAGGCGAACTCCGCTTCTTTGGCGCCGTTTTCTTCCAGCGAAGCCACGAGCTCCTTGGTTTCGATTTCGCCGCCTTCTTTACCTTTTGTTTTGCATTCCGCCTTTTTGGTCGGCGACTTGGGCTGGATGCACGCTTTGAAGCTGAACTTGGCTTCGAGCGTGTCTGGTCCGGTACCGCCACGCACCGAGCCGGTGACGGCGCTCTTCTTGCATTCGACTTCCAGTTCACCGACGGTGATCTTCACCGTCTTACCGGTGCCGGTGTACGTCCCGTTTCCGCCACCGCCGGCGCTCCAGTCGTACTTGTTTTTCTTGCCGCCGAAGCCGATTTCGGCCGGTGTGGCTTCGGACGCTTCGCTGCAGTTCTTTTCTGTGTAGCGCCCCTTGAAGCCGGTACCGGTCTTCGCCGTCTTCACGCACTGCCCGATTTCGACTGTGGCCTGGGCGCTCGCCACTGCGACGACCGCGCTCAGCGCGAACACCGCGATGAGGCACAGCCCCACGATCCTGATCCGTCTCTCCATAGCTCCTTCGCCCTCCATGAGTTCTAAAGACATGAGGCGGTCCCTCGCCCCCATTCGGCGATGGAAAGCCCCGATTTCTAAAGCCACCACTCGCCGCGGCTTACCCCTCCGGCGAAGGCGTTGCTGGGGCAAGAGTGGCATACGGCCCCGGGTGCGTCAAGCGGTGACCGGGCCACTGCTCGGCGGCCGGTGCCCGGTACGGTAGGCCCGTGCGGGTGGCGACCTGGAACGTCAACTCGGTCAAGCAGCGCGTGGGCCGGTTGCTCCCGTGGCTGGACGAACGCAGCCCCGACGTGGTCTGCCTGCAGGAGACCAAGCTCACGGACGAGGCCTTCGCCGAGCTGCTGGGCAGGGAGCTCGGGGACCGCGGCTACGAGTTCGCGACCTACGGCGAAGCCCAGTGGAACGGCGTGGCGCTGCTCTCGCGGGCAGGGCTGGCAGACGTGCAGCGGGGCGTCCCGGGCGCCCCCGGCTTCCCCGAGCCGGAGGCCCGGGCGGTGGCGGCCACCTGCGGCGGGGTGCGGGTCCACAGCGTCTACGTCCCCAACGGGAGGGTCCCGGACTCCGACCACTACCGCTACAAGCTCCAGTGGCTGGCCGCCCTCGGGCGGGCGCTGGAGGTCGACGCGAGCGAGGCGCTGGTGTGCGGGGACATGAACATCGCGCCGGCCGACGCCGACGTGTTCGACCCGGCGGCCTACGAGGGCCACACCCACGTGACCCCGGCCGAGCGGGACGCGCTGGGAGGGCTGCTGGCCGAGGGCCTTCACGACGTCGTCCGCGAGCGCTGGCCGACCGAGCGGATCTTCACCTACTGGGACTATCGCGCGGGCATGTTCCACCAGGACCTCGGCATGAGGATCGACCTCGTGCTCGCCGGCGACGCCGTCGAGGAGCGCGTCCGCGCCGCCTGGATCGACCGCCAGGCCCGCAAGGGCTCGCGTCCCAGCGACCATGCGCCGGTGATCGTCGACCTCGACGAGGCACCCGACGGCGACATCGGCCCGGTCGTGCCGCCGCCCTCGGCGCCCGCCGGGGGACGGTCGGTCAAGCTCCCCCAATCGGGCTGAGCCAAGCCCCCCAATCGGGCTGAGCGCCGCGCCGGAGGGGACCTGGTGGGAGTCGAACCCACACACTGGGGCTGAAGACCCGCTTGGCGCCAACCCGGCCAGGTCCCACGTGGTGCCCGGCGTCCGCTGCCGGGAGGGCCCCCGGGCCCGTTGGGCGGCGCCCTCGTGCCCCAGCCTACACGCGCCCGGGCCGTCCGCGGTCGCCGTCAGCGGCCCACGTAGCGGACGTGGCCGTCGTTGTCGACCTGCGTGACCACGAACGGATAGTGCTTGGTGCTGCCCTTCACGACGGCGGAGCAGTCGAACGAGATCCCCGCCTTTTGGAGGACCTCCGGGGGGCAGGTGACGGTGGCCGACAGGTGTCGCTGGGCGGCGATCGAGGCCGCGATCGCCTGCTCGATTTTTTCGCTGTTCAACGCGACCAGCGGGGCGCGGTTTTCGTAGCGCACGTGGCCCTTGGAGTTCGTGACGACGACCGTCACCGGATAGCTGCCGACGTCCAGCGCGGCGTTGCAGGTGAACGTGTACCCGGTTCTTGACGGGGATGCCCGAGGGGCAGCTGACCGTGGTGCGCAGGCCACGCTGGGCGAGGATCGACGCGGCCACGGCGTTCTCCACGCGGGCGGTGTCGAGCTTCTGTCCGCTGGAGCCGCAGGCATTGAGCACGATCCCCACGCCCAGCGCGAGGACGAGCAGGCGAGCGGGGGCGGCGATCCGCGAGCGCGGGATCCGTCGGTTTCGCGTGCCCGCCACGATCAGGCGCCGCGGGCGCTGGCCGGGCAGCGGGTCGATCATGGGCGCCGCATACTAGTCTCTGCGCGTCCGCCCTCGAGAGGTCGGACGGACGGTCCGGGGCACGTCACGGCTGGATGCCGGTGAATCCCATCCGCCCAAGGGGGGTACAGTTGACCCCGGATATGGAGTCCGGGGACGCTGCGACGGCGGAGGCTGCGGGAATCTCCAGGGGCGCGCCCGACGTCGAGCACGACGTGGTGGCCGATCCCGACCTCGACACGGGGGCACCCGTCACCGTCGAGGACGCCGGCTCGCGCTCGTGGTGGTCGCTCTCCCGCCCGGCGCTGCTGACGCTCGCCGCCGGCCTGCTGATCACCGCCGCGCTGGCGGTGGCGGCGCTCGAGCTCTACGACCACAACGAGACCCGCCTGCTGCGACTGCGGGCGCGGGAGCTCAGCCTGGTGCTGAGCACCGCGGTGCCCTCGCTGCAGACCCCGCTGGCCTCGGCCGCCGAGCTCGCCGACGCCACCCACGGAAGCCCGCAGAAGTTCCGCGCCTTCATGACGCCGCTGGTCGGTCCCGGGCGGGCCTTCTCGTCGGCCTCGCTGTGGCTCGGGGAAGGCTCGCACGTGGCACCGACGGTCGTGGTGGGTACGCATCCGGCGCTGGCCGCCCTACCCGCGGAAGCACAGCGGTTGTTCACCGAGGCCAGGCTGAGCGGGCAGCTGGTCCTCACGGACCTGCTCCCCGGATCCCCGCCGCGTCTGGGATACGCCTACACGCTGCCGAGCGCGCACGGGGGCTACGTCGCCTACGCGGAAAGCCCGCTGCCGGCCAGCCACCGCTCGAAACTCGCCGAAAGCACCGGCTTCGGCGACCTCAACTACGCCGTCTACCTCGGCCGCTCGCGCAGCCGCAGCGCCCTGCTGGCCACGAACATGACGCACTTCCCGGTCACCGGCCGCCAGGCGAGCACGGTGGTCCCATTCGGCAAGGGTGCCTTCACGCTCGTCGTCACGCCCGCGAAGTCGCTCGGAGGGGCGTTCTTCGAGAGCCTCCCCTGGGTGATCGCGCTCGTCGGCGCGCTGATCTCGATGGCCGCCGCGATCCTGACCGAGCGCGTCGTGCGCCGCCGCGCCGACGCCGAGCGCCTGGCGCTGGTGCTCGACCGGGTGGCCAGCGAGAACCGCCAGATGTACACCCAGCAGCGCGGCATCGCCCAGACCCTCCAGCACGCTCTGCTGCCCGAGACCCTCCCGCAGGTGCCGGGCCTGAGGACCAGCGCCAGCTACGTGCCGGCGGCCTCGGGGATCGACGTGGGCGGGGACTGGTACGACGTCGTCCCCACCGGCGAGGACAGCGCCCTGCTGCTGATCGGTGACGTCTCCGGACACGGCCTGCGGGCGGCCACCACGATGGCCTCGCTGCGCCACGCCGCGCTCGCCTACGCCTCCGAGGACTCGAGCCCGTCCTCGGTCTTGACGAAGCTGTCGAACTTCGTCTACACCAACTCGCCCGACTACTTCGCCACGATGCTGTGCGCGCGCGTGGACGTGGCCGACCATCGTCTCAGCCTGGCCAGCGCCGGGCACCTTCCCCTGCTGTTGATCGCGGGCGGCGAGGCTCGCCTGCTCGAAGTCGATCCCGACGTGGCGATCGGGGTCAAGCGCGACTGGCAGTACCGCGAGACGGAGTTCGCGATCCCGCCCGGCGCGATCCTGATCGCCTACACCGACGGGCTCGTGGAGCGGCGGGGCGAGCTGCTCGACGAGGGGCTCGAGCGCCTGCGACTCGCCGCCTCCTCCCAGCCGATGGATCTCGACCGGCTGGTCGCCGGCTTCGCCCGCGACCTCCCTGCCCGGGAGCACAGCGACGACACCGCGATCGTGGGTATCCAATGGCTGACATGAGCCAGCGCGCCGACCTGCGCGTGCAGGCCCGTCAGGGACCCCCGGGCGTGGCCGTCCTGAGCGTGGCCGGCGAGCTAGACGTCTCGACCGCCAAGACGCTGGAATCGGCGGTCGAGGAGGCATGTGTCGCCCAGCCCGAGGAGCTGCTGTTCGACCTGGCCGAGCTGCGCTTCATGGACAGCGCCGGCATCGCGGTGCTGCTGGCCGCCTCGCGGAAGGTCCCGAGCGTGCGCCTGCGCGACCCCTCCGCCGCCGTTCGGCGTGTGTTGGAGATGACCGGGCTCACCACGGTGCTGCCGTTCACGGACTCATGACGGCCGAACGCGCCTTTCCCTGCGAGCCCGCCTCGGTCACCGCCGCCAGGCGCTTCGTGCGCGAGCTGCTGCGCGAGCAGCCGCGGGAAACCGTGGAGCTGGCGGAGCTGATGGCCTCCGAGCTGGCGACCAACTGCGTGCAGCACGCCGGCACCCTGTTCGAGGTCACGGTCTCTACCGGCAGGGAGATCCGGGTGGAGGTCTCCGACACCGGTGGGGGTGGCCCCCGGCGGATGTCCCCGACGCCCCAGGAGCTGTCGGGAAGGGGTCTGATGATCGTCGAGTCGATGGCCGACCGCTGGGGTGTGATCGAGCAGCCGGCCGGCAAGACCGTGTGGTTCACCCTTCCCGCCGGCCGGCCCGAGAAGGCCCGCGACACCAAATCCCGGCCCCGCGATCGGGCCCCCCGGTAGGTCTCGGCCCGGCGGTGGGTCTCGGCCCGGCGGTGGGTCTCGGCCGGGCGGTGGGTCTCGGTCCCGCGGCAGGTCTCGGCCCGGCGTCCCACGCCAGGCTCAGCAGTAGCTGAAGACGCTCTTGCCGCTCGCCAGCGGCACGGTCGCCGAGCCGCCGCCGGCGGTCGCGATCGTGGTCGTGCCTTCGGTCACGGTCGTGCCGCCGCGCAGTCCCAGCAGGGTCAGCGTGGCCGGCCCGTCGCTGGTGACCGTCACGGTCGCGCACTTGAGCTTGGCGGCCTTCGTTTCCACGGCCAGCGTGGCGACGTTGCTCAACGTCAGCGCCAGCGTCTTGGTGGCCTTGGGGGTGGCGCCGGGGGTCCACGTCTGCGAGTCGGCGATCGCGGGCGTGGGCCCGTCGACGGCGCTCGTGTGGTGTTCGGGGGTCTCCTCCGGTTCCGGCAGGCCGCCCGACGCCGCGGTCACGGAGGCGAGCTCGCCTCCCGCGCTGTCGCGGGCGCTCAGGCCGGTGACCCAGTAGTCGCCGCTGGGGCCGATCCCGAGTGAGCTCGAGTCCAGAGCGGGGTACCACTCGAAGGTGAACGACCCCGGCGCTTTGACGCGTTCCAGCGAGCCCAGCTGGGAGGTGGCGGGCGCGAAGTCGTTCTGGAGCGCGAACACCATGTGGTCCTCGGTGGGGTAGAGGACGGCGTAGTAGCGATAGCCGAGCTTGTTGAAGGCTTCGACCTGTTCGACGCCGCCGGTGAAGGGCACCAGCTCGTCGATCGCCCCGTAGGTCATCACGTAGGGGATCCACTTGGCGTTGACCACCAGCGGTGTGGTGTTGCCGTCGCTGGTGCATTCTTCGCCGCCGGCCGGGCTTTCGATCGGGGGCGTGACGCGGGTGCCGCAGATCACCGGTCCCTCGAGCGGCATCGACTGGGCGAACAGGTCGGGATATTCGAGCGCCAGCTTGTAGGAAGCGAAGCCGCCCATCGAGTACCCCGACATCACCGTCGTGTCGGGGTTGAGGTCGTAGTGCGTGGCGAGCTGGTGCCAAACGTCCCAGAAGTCGACCTGCGCCGGACCGTAGTACCACTGCCCGTCGCTGAAGCCCTCGGTGGTGGCGCAGATCGATTCGCGCTGCTGGCACTCCTCCTGCAGCTGCGTCGGCGCCACGCCCCCGTACTGGTTGAGGTTGGCGCCGAGCGAGTGCAGGATCCACGTCAGCGAGGTCGGCTTCGGGCTGGCGGGGTTGTAGCTCGTGGGCACGTACACGGCGTACGGCTGCACTCGCCCGAGGTAGGTGGGGCCGGTGTAGGTGTTCGCGCCTTCGGCGTCGACCACGCCCTGGCCGAGGGACAACGGTGTCACGTACCAGCGGTTGGTGTAGCCGGTCGGCTCCGGTTCGGGGGTCGTTTCCTTCGCCTGGAGCTTGGCCCATTCGACCTCGAGGGCGTACTTGGAGACGTCTCCGGTGGCGAGCGTGTTGGCCTGGTCGTTCTCCATCCACATGTTCCCGCACTCGGCCACCGGGATGTGTTCGGTCCCTTCCTCCTCGCCTTCGACGGCGAGACCTTCTTCGAGCACGGAGTCGAGCCCCGTGACCGGGAGCGACTCGGTCGGGCACACCAGCTCGCTCTCCTGCTTGTAGCTGCGGAAGGTGACGTTGTAGACGTTGGTCCCCCCGGGGACACCGCCGTCCTGGGGCGGCACGGTTTCGAATTCCGTGCCCGCGGCGTTGGCCAGGCCGGCCGCCAGGCGCACCTGCCAGCTCCCGCTCACCGGCAGCACGCTGGTGGGGATGCGCACCACGAACGAGCGCGCGGCGAGGTTGACTTCGGTGTGCAGCTCGGCGCCGGCGACCGGCTCGCCGGTGGCTACTTCGAGCAGCTGCGCGTGCTGCGCGGTGACGACCAGCGCGTACTGGATCCCGGCCGATTTCAGCCCCGCGTTGGCCGGCCACGTTTCACCGGCGGCGGGCGTGGGCCCTCCGGTGCTGAAGGTCCACTCGGCGATCGGCACGTCGGCGTTCACGAGCGTGTTCCAGTCCACCCGCCAGTAGGTCGCCTTGTGGGCGTAGCCGACCCCGGCCCGGAAGATGTCGGCGCCGTTGTTGTCGGCGGGTCCTTCCGGGTAGACGAAGCCGCCGTGCACCGGCGCGAGGTCGGAGACGCGCGCCGACTCCGCGATCCCCACGGGGCTGCCGAGCGGCCCGTGGTCGTCGTAGAGGAAGTCCGTCCACAGGCTCGCCCCCCGCGACAGCAGCCCGGTGCCGGAGGTGCGGGAGAAGTTGCTCGGGAACGGCCATTCGCTGCTGCTCGGCTCCGGCAGCGCCGGCTCCGCAGCGGTCGCCGCCGCCGGCACGCCGGTGGGCAGGCCGGCGATCCCGTGGACGCTGTCCGCGCGCTGCGAGCTCGCCGCGGCGGCCCTCGCCGGCAACCCGAACGAGAGTGCCGCGATCGCCGCCATCGCCGCCGGCGCGAAGCGCCACTTCACGCCCGCCGACCCTGCGACCTGCATCCCCGACATCAGTCTCGCCAAGACCTGCTCCTACCGCCCCATCCGGACTCGCGAACCCCCTTGCGGACTCACGAACGACGAGCACCGGGTACCCGGTAGGGGTGGTTCCCTAAACCCGTACGCCGCGCGGGGCGGGAAGGACTCCGGCGCGCGAGCGCGAATCGATAAGGCGAGATGGGCGCGTGGGACGAGGTCAGGGAGCTGAAAACGGTGGCCACCGCGCTGCTCGTGTTCGGCGTGATCACCCTCGGCGTGGGCGTGTTCCTGGTTGCCGACCCCGAAGAAACACTCAAAGTCTTCGCCGTCATCTTCGGGATCTTCCTGCTGATCGACGGCATCGTCGCGATCGCGGGAGCGGTGCTGGGGCGGGTCGAGAGTCGAGCCCTGCTGGCGGTCGTCGGGGTCGTCAGCGCGATCGCCGGCCTGATCCTGATCAAGAAACCGTTCCAGTCGCTCACCGTTCTGATCGTGATCCTGGGCGTGTGGCTGGTCGTCGCCGGCGTGGCCCGTTTCGTGTACGCCTTCACCATCCGGGAGGGGCGCGGCGGCTATCTGGTGATGGCAGCGATCGACACGATCGCCGGCATCGTGATCCTCAGCTGGCCCCACCCGAGCCTCAAGACGCTCGCGGTGATCGCCGGCATCGTCTTCATCGTCCGTGGCCTGATCTACATCTGGGCCGGCTGGCGCCTGCGCGGGATCGTGAAGTCCGATCCCGGTGGCGCGGCGCTCGCGGCCTGAGGGTCCCGCTCGCCCCTCGGGGCCCGCCGAGGGCTCGCGCGATGTGGTCGCGTAGCATGCGCCGCGCTCGCGCCGTCCCCGCCCGAGAATGCCCGACGGGCCGCCCAACATCCTCTACCTCCACTCCCACGACACGGGGCGGTTCGTGCAGCCCTACGGGCATCCCGTGCCGACCCCCAACATCCAGCGGCTGGCCGACCAGGGGGTGCTGTTCCGCAAGGCCTTCTGCGCCGCCCCCACGTGCTCCGCCTCACGTGCCTGCCTGCTGACCGGCCAGCACGGCCACACCAACGGGATGATGGGCCTGGCCCATCGCGGCTGGTCCCTGCACGACTACCACCAGCACATCGTCCACCCGCTCCACAACGCGGGCTACCACTCGGTGCTGATCGGCGAGCAGCACATCGCCAAGCGTCCCGACGTGATCGGTTTCGACCGCGTCGTGAAAATCGAGTCCACCCACGTCTCGGACGTCGCCCCGGTGGCCGGCCGGATGCTGCGCGAAGGAACCCCGCAGCCGTTCTTCATGTCGGTCGGCTTCTTCGAGACCCACCGCGACTACCTCGCGCCGCCGTCGCTGCGCGACGCGCTCTACTCGCTGCCCCCGGCCAACCTGCCGGACACGCCCGAGACCCGCCACGACATCGCCTCCTACCGGGGTAGCGCCCGCTCCCTCGATCAGGGGGTGGGCGCCGTGTTGGAGGCGCTGGACGCGGCGGGAATGGCCGACAACACGCTGATCCTGTTCACCACCGACCACGGGCTCGCGTTCCCGGGCGCGAAGGCCACCCTGTTCGATCCCGGGCTGGGAGTGATGCTGATCATGCGCGGCCCCGGCGGCTTCACCGGCGGGCGGGTGCTCGACGGCTTGGTGTCCCACATCGACGTCTACCCGACGCTGCTCGAGCTCGTCGGCATCGAACGCCTTCCCTTCCTGCAGGGCGTCTCGCTGATGGAACTCGTCCGCGGCGAACGTTCGGCTCTGCGCGACGCCGTCTTCGCGGGGATGACCTGGCACGCCGCCTACGAGCCCCAGCGGATGATCCGGACCGAGCGTTTCAAGTACATTCGCCGCTTCGGCGGCCGCTCCCGTCCCGTGCTTGTCAACTGCGACGACTCCCCCAGCAAGGACCTCCTGATCGCGAACGGGTGGGCCGAGCGGACGGTGCCCTTCGAACAGCTCTACGACCTCGTGTTCGATCCCAACGAGGCCGACAACGTGCTCGACGCCCCGGCCCACGCTGAGGTCCTCGAGGAACTGCGTGAGCGGCTCGTGTCGTGGATGGGTCAGACCAAGGACCCGTTGCTGGAGGGCGACCCCGCGCCGCCGCCGGGAGCGGAGATCAACGACCCCGACCAGATCTCGGTGACGGAACCGGCGATCAAGATCCCCGGGTAGGCGAGGCTTGAGCGCGGAGCAGCCCCCGGCCGAGGAAGCGCCCGCGCCGCGGCGCTCCTACCTGGTGTGCGCGACTCCCCGCAGCGGTAGCACGCTGCTGTGCGAGACGCTGCAGGCCACCGGCGTGGCCGGCGTGCCGGACGAGTACTTCGAGGAGCTGAAGGAGACCGGCGTGCCGCGCCGCCCGCGGGAGTACTTCTGGGGCCTGCGCAGCCCGGAGGTGATCCGGCTTCTGCCCGCCGACGCCGACCTCGACCCCGCGGCCGAACGGCGACCGGGGTGGAGCCGGGAGGACTATGCCGAGCACTTCAACGCCGGGCTTCGCGCCGGCACCACGCCCAACGGGGTGTTCGGCGCGAAGATGATGTGGGGCTACTTCCCCGACTTCCTCGAGCTGATGCGGGGCATCCCGAGGTTCGCTGGGATGGGCGACGGGTCGCTGCTCGTGAGCGCCTTCCCCGACCTGCACTACGTCTTCATCTCGCGCAGCGACAAGGTCCGCCAGGCGGTGTCGTTGTGGCGGGCGCTGCAGACCTGGGTGTGGCGCAAAAGCACGGGTGCGGGCGCGGAGGAGCCCCTCCCCCGGCGTCAGGCCGTGTACTCGTTCGACGCGATCGGTCACCTGCTCGATCAGCTGCGCCGCCAGGAGGACGCCTGGCGGGGCTTCTTCTTCCGTACCGGCCAACGCCCGCTGGCGCTTCTCTACGAGGAAGTCGCCGGCGACCCGGATGCGGCCGTCGGGCGGGTGCTGGACAAGCTCGAGATCCCCCGCGATGAGGCTGTCGCGCCGCTACCCCGGCGCATCGGCCGCCAGTCGGACGACCTCTCCGAGAGCTGGGTCCAGAGCTACCTGGAAGACGTCTCCCGCCGCTGAGCGGCGGTTGCTTCGATGACGTCTCGTAGACCGCTGCTCGCCCTTCCGCTCATCACCGGCTCCGGGCGGCCACGACGGGCGCAGACGATCACGCTGTTGTAGACGACCGCCGCTACACGCCGGCGAGGAACTCCAGCAGCGCCGCGTTGACCGGCTCCGGAGCCTGCTGCTGGACCCAGTGGCCAGCGTCCGGGATCACGACCCTCGCCCGCAGGTCCTCGACCCAGCCGTCCATCGTCTCGCCGGGCGCGAACAGCCGCACCGGGTCGTGCTCGCCGGTCAGGAACATCGCGGGCGCCTGCACGTGGCGGTCGGCCACCGCGCCCGTCAGCTCCCAGTTGCGGTCGAGGTTTCGGTAGTAGTTGAGGCCGCCGGTGAAGCCGGTGCGCTGGAACGTCTCGACGTAGACGTCGAGCTCCTGCTCCGACATCCACGACGCCCGCCTCGGCTGCTCCGGCTGCTCGCTCCACTCGGCAGTCCACTGGCGCGGGGTGGTGAGCGTGCGCCGCACGTCGCGGGCCAGCACCTCGTCGGCCACGCCCGGCTGCTGGAACCAGACGATGTAGAAGTCCTCGCCGATGTTGCGGCGCATGATCTCGAGCGGGGGCGCGGGCGAGCGTGGCACGAACGGAACGCTGAGGCCGGCCACCGCTCTGACCCGCTCCGGCGCCAGCACGGACAGGTTCCACACCACGATCGCCCCCCAGTCGTGGCCGACGAAGATCGCCCGCTCCTCGCCGAGCGTGTCGAGGAGCGCACCGAGGTCGTCGCACAGCGTGACGATGTCGTAGGCCTCGACCTCGGTGGGTATCGAGCTCTTGCCATAGCCGCGCATGTCGGGCACCACCACCCGGTAGCCGGCCTGCGCGAGCGGGCCCAGCTGGTGTCGCCAGGAGAAGCCGAGCTCGGGAAAGCCGTGGCACAGCACGACGAGCGGGCCCTGGCCCTGTTCGACGATCGCGAGCTCGATTCCGTTGGCGGGCACCCGGCGCTCGGTCACGGGCGGCCACGATAGGGGTCCGGCTCGGCCGCTGTCCCCAGGTCGCTCAAGGGATCGGCGTGCCCGCGCGGGACAGCAACGCCAGCACCTCGTCGTCGCTCACCGGCGAGAAGTCCTCGTACCAGTTGCCGACGCCGACGAGCCGGGTAGGGATCGTGTGACAGACGACCTCGTCGGCCTCCCGGCGCAGCATCTTCACGGCCTCCGGCGACCCCACCGGCGCGGCGACCACGATCCGCCCCGCCTGCCGGGAGCGCAACGCTCGTACGGCGGCGAGATCGCTGAGACCGGTCGCAAGCCCGTCGTCGACGACCAGCGCCGTCCGCCCCCGGACCTCGACGGGCGCGAGCTCGTCGCGGAAGCGGTGCACCTGGCGCCGGAGCTCGCGCTCCTCGCGCTCGAGCACCTCCTCGATCGCAGGCGCCGTCAGGCCGACCCGGCGCGCGATGCCCCGGTCGACGATCGCGGTTCCCCCTTCCGCGACCGCTCCGACCGCCAGCTCGGGGTTGCGGGGCGCACCGAGCTTGCGCACCACCAGCACCTCGAGCGGCGCCCGGAGCGCACGTGCGACCTCGTCCGCCACCGGCACCCCGCCGCGGGGGAGCCCGAACACGACCGGCCGCTCCTCGCGCAGCCCCGACACCCTGCCCGCGAGCTCCCGCCCCCCATCGGTCCGGTCCGCGAAGATCACCTCGGCGTCAATCCTGCCCTACCCGTTGGCTCGTGTCGCGGCCCAACCCGGTTGACATAATCGCCCGATGCCGCCCGATCCCTCGCGCCGGCACGTGCGCGAGGTGTACGTCACCGAGAAGCTGAGAGATGGCTCGGAGGTCGACATCAGGCGTCTGCGCCCCACCGACGGGCCCGTCCTCGCGGAGGCCTTCGAGCAGCTCAGCTCCGAGTCCAAACGCCTTCGCTTCATCGGTCCCAAGCCGTCGCTGAGTCCCCGCGAGCTCGCCTATCTGACCGACATCGACGGCCACGACCACGAGGCGCTCGTCGCCAGCGACCACGTCACGGGACGGGGCGTGGGGGTGGCCCGCTTCGTCCGCCTGACGGACGAGCCCGAGGTCGCCGAGGTGGCGGTCACGGTGATCGACGCCTGGCAGCGGCGGGGGCTGGGAACGCTGCTGCTCGAACGCCTCGCCGACCAGGCCCGCTCGCAGGGGATCACCCACTTCAGCGCGCTCGTCGCGAGCGAGAACACCGGCGTGCTGCAGGCGCTCCGCCGCGCGGGCGGGGAGATCAAGCCCACGGCCGCCGACGCGTCGGTGGTCGAGTACCGCACCGCGCTGGGCAGCGCCGGCATCGGCCACGACCTCCGTGACGCGTTGCGCTCCGCCGCCAGCGGGCGCCTGCACCTGCCAAAACGCCTGGCCTCCCTGCTGGGCGCACTGGCCCACTCGGCGCACTAGGCTGACCCCATGTGCAGGAACATCAGACAGCTCCACAACTTCGAGCCTCCGGCGAGTGAGGAGGAGGTGCGAGACGCCGCCCTCCAGTATGTGCGCAAGGTCAGCGGCTCGACCAGGCCCTCCCGGGCCAACGAGGAGGTCTTCGCGCGCGCCGTACAGGAGGTCGCCGAGGCCACCACACGGCTGCTCGACGGGCTCGTCACCAGCGCCACCCCCAAGAACCGCGAGGTCGAGGCCGCCCGGCGCCGGGCGCGGTCGGCCCAGCGTTTCGCGGCCTGACCCGGGGGCGGCGGCCGGTGAGCTCCAACGACGCCGTCCCCGCGGCGGGCGCCGGCGTCGCGCTGGCGAGGATCGACCCGCACGGTCTCGAGCGCTTCCAGACGCTGCGTCGTGAACTCGGGATCACCGGGTTCGGCATCAACGCGGTCGTGCTCCAGCCCGGCCAGCGGGGGCGGATCCATCGCCACGAGCACCAGGAGGAGGTCTACCTCGTGCTCGACGGCGAGCTGACGCTGGTGCTCGACGACGGCGAGCACGTGCTCGGGCGCTACGAGCTGGCGCGTGTCGGCCCCGAGGCCCGCCGCCAGCTCGTCAACGCCGGCCCTGGGCCGCTGGTGCTGCTCGCGCTCGGCGGCTCCGGCGAGCACCGGGGCCGGGATGGGCGTGCCTGGAGCTCGTGGCAGGAGCCGGGCGAGGGACGGCCGCCGCAGGAGGTCGAGCTGCCGACCGATCTACCCCCGGCGCCTTAGCAACTGCGCAGCGAAACGCCCCAGCTCATGCTCGTCGAGTCGCCCGGTTGCAGGCGCACCAGGGCGTCGCCGCTGTTGAAGGCGTTCGGGGCACAGCTCATCGGCTCGACCCCCAGGCCCCGGCGCCGTCGCGGTGGGGTGAGGGTGTCGCCGGTGAAGACCTCCAGGAAGGGATAGCTGCGATCGACCCACAGCTCGACGGCGGAACCATCGGGGCTGGTCATCCGCGCCAGCGCCCGCCCCTCGTCGTCGCGTTCGAGGTCGGTGAAGGCGTCGTCGATGCGCTGGTCGCCGAGCCGCCGCGGGCGGCGGAAGTCGTACTCGGTGCCCTCGACGGGCTCGCTCCCGAGCGGGATCTGATGCTCGTCGTTGAGCAGCCGGGTGGCGACGGGGATCTCCAGGGTGCAGTCGTCGATCGGCCCCTCGCCCGGTGACACATAGGGGTGCTGGCCGGCGCCGAACGGGCACTCGCCGGCGCCGATGTTGTGCGCCCGGGTGGTCACGGCCAGCCCGTCCTGCCCGAGCCGGTATTCGATCGTGACCTCGAGCGCGAACGGGTAGCCGGGCACCGGCAGCAGCCGGGCGCCCATCACGACCCGCTCGCCGTCGTGCTCGGCCGCGGTCCACGGCCGCCAGCGCAGCAGCCCGTGGATCGCGTTGCCCAGCTCCGGCTCGGTGAGGGGCAGCTGGTGCTCCTCACCGCCGAAGCTGTAACGGCCCCCGGCGAGACGGTTCGGCCTCGGGATCAGCGGCGCCCCATGGGCGCCGTCGCAGAGCTGCTCGAGCGGGTAGGGCTCGAGCACCGGGCGCCCCCCGACGGTGTACTCGCGTATCCCTGCGCCGACCTCGACGACCACCGCCCGCTGCTCGTCCCGGCTCAGCTCGAACTGCCTGCCGGACGGCGCTGTGCTCATCGCCTGCGGGCTGCCGGCTCCAGGGAGGGGTTCTGCCAGCCGCTGTCGGCGGGGTTGACATTCACGCCCGGGGGCACGATCTCGTCGATCCTGTCGAGCACCTGATCGGAGAGCTGCACATCCTCGGCGCCCAGCTGCGACTGCAGCTGCTCCATCGTGCGGGGGCCGATGATCGCCGCGGTCACGGCCGGGTGACGGATCACGAACGCGAGCGCGAGGTGGATCAGCGAGAGCCCGTTCTCCTCGGCCAGCCGGGCGAGCGCGTCTGCCGCCTCCAGCTTGCGCTGGTTGGCCTCGAGCGAGAGGTCATAGCGGGCCGGCAGGCGCTGGGCGCGGGTCGAGCTGGGGGGATCCTGGCCCTTGCGCCAGCCGCCCGAGAGCCAGCCGCCGGCCAGCGGGCTCCAGGGGATCACGCCCATGCCGTGACGCTGGGCGGTGGGGAGCAGGTCCGCCTCGGCGCCCCGCACGAGCAGCGAGTACGGAGGCTGCTCGCACACGAACCGCTGCAGTCCCCGCTCGCGGGCGACCCACTGGGCCTCGACGACGGCCGAGGCCGGGAACGTGGAGGAGCCGATGTAGCGCACCTTGCCCTGGTGGACCAGGTCCGAGAGCGCCGCCAGCGTCTCTTCGATGTCGGTCTCCGGTTCGGGGCGGTGGACCTGGTAGAGGTCGATCCAGTCGGTCCCGAGCCGGCGCAGGGAGCTCTCGACCTCCCGCATGATCCAGCGCCGCGAGTTGCCGCGTTCGTTGGCGTCCTCTCCCATCGCCGCGTGGAACTTCGTCGCCAGCACCACCTGCTCGCGCCGTCCGGCGAGTGCCTGGCCGACGATCTCCTCCGACTCGCCGGTCGAGTAGATGTCGGCCGTGTCGATGAAGTTGATGCCCGCGTCGAGGGCGGCGTGGATGATCCGCACCGAGTCCGCCCGGTCGGTGTTGCCCCACGATCCGAACATCATCGCCCCCAGGCACAGCGGGCTCACCGAGACGCCCGTGTTGCCGAGCAGGCGGCGGTCCATCAGCGGCGGGCGGTCCGGGTCGTCATCGGCCAGCACGATACCCGCCCCCGCCGGTTAGGCTGCTGATCGCGATGGCCCGCATCCCGCCCCTCCCGTTCGAGGACGCCGAGCAGCCCGTGCGCACCGCGCTCGAGCGACTGCCGAAGCTCGCCGTGTTTGCCACCGTCGCCAACGCCCAGGGGTCGTTCGTCAACTGGCTGCGCTTCGGCGGCGACTGCCTGAACCCCGAACTGTTCGACCCGGTGCTGCGCGAGCTGGCGATCCTGCGGGTGGCCCGGATGACGCCGGGCGCCGGCTACGAGTGGGCCCAGCACGTGCCGATCCTGCTTGCCGTCGGGGGCACCGAGGAGCAGGTCGCCGCGCTCGAGCGCGACGAGCTCGACTCCCCGGCGCTGGGTGAGGACGGGCGCCTGGTGGTGCGGTTCACCTCCCAGGTGGTCAGCGACTGCACACCCGACGACGAGACCTTCCAGGCCATGAGCCGGCGCTTCGGCACCGAGCAGCTCGTCCAGCTGGTGCTCGTGATCGGCCAGTACATGATGGTCGGGCGCGTGATGGCCACGGCCCAGCTCGAGGTCGATGCCGTGCTCGGCGGCGACGTGCTCGAGGGAGTGCAGCGCGCCCAGGCCCGCCGCCGCCAGGCGGGCGAGACGTAGAACCCGAGCCGGCGGTTGCGCCGGCGCTGCGTCGCCGGGGCCCGGGCTCCTCGCCGGGCCGTCCAGCGCGGGCTCGGCGACGCCGGCGCTGGTGTATCTTGGCCCCACAGCCAAGAACAGGGGAAGGAGCGGGGATGTACGACTACGTCGTTGTCGGCGCCGGCTCGGCGGGGTGCGTGATCGCCAACCGCCTCAGCGAGGATCCCGACGTCCGGGTGCTGCTGCTGGAGGCGGGGCCACCAGACGTCAACGAGAACATCCACGTGCCCCTCGGCTACCTCCAGCTCGCGGGCACCGAGGCCGACTGGGACTACCACTCCGCCCCCGAGCACGAGTGCCTGCACCGTCGCATCGCCCTCCCCCGAGGTCGTGTGCTCGGCGGCTCCTCCTCGATCAACGCGATGGTCTACATCCGCGGCAACCACCTCGACTACGACGAATGGGGCGTGCCGGGGTGGAGCTGGGCCGAGCTGATGCCCTACTTCCTGAAGGCCGAGGACAACGAGCGTGGCGCGTCCGAGTGGCACGGCGCCGGAGGCCCCCTGCCGGTCAGCGAGAGCCGCTCCAACAACGTCATGTCGCGAGCCTTCGTGGACGCGGGCGTGGAGGCCGGGCTGCCGCGCAACCCCGACTTCAACGGCGCCGAGCAGGACGGTGTCGGCATGTACCAGGTCACCCAGCGGGGCGGCCAGCGGGCGAGCACCGCGGTCGCCTACCTGCACCCGGTGATGGACCGCCCGAACCTCGAGGTGATGCCCTACATGGAGGTCCACCGCCTGCTGTTCGAGGGCACTCGCGCGGTCGGCGTGGTGGCCAGCAAGCTCGGCGAGGCGCAGGAGCTGCGGGCCGAACGCGAGGTGATCGTGTGCGCCGGCGCGTACAACTCCCCGAAGCTGCTGATGCTGTCCGGGATCGGCCCCGCCGAACACCTGCAGATGCGCGAAATCGAGGTCATGCTCGACCAGCCGGGGGTCGGCGAGAACCTCTCCGACCACCCCGCCACGCAGGCGGTGTGGACGACCGAGGAGCCCTACAGCCTGCTGCTCGCGCTGGAGCCCGAGGCGCTGCAGGAGTACGAAGCCACGCAGACGGGCGTGTTCGCGTCCAACCTCGCTGAAGCGGGCGGCTTCGCGCGTGTCGGTGCGGGAGCGCCCGCCCCCGACATCCAGTTCCACTTCGCTCCCGTGCACATCGTCGACGAGGGCATGCGCGACCCCGAAGCCCACGGCGTCTGGGTCTCCGCCTGCCTGCTCACCGAGCACAGCCGCGGGACCGTGCGCCTGGCGTCGGCCGACCCGACCGCCAAGCCGCTGATCCACAACGCCTTCTACACCGAGGGCGACGACATGCAGCGGATGGTGGAGGGCCACCGGCGGATGCTCGACATCTGCCACCAGCCGGCGCTGAGGCCCTACTGCGCCGAGCCGTTCAACGTCCCCAACGGCGTCGGTGACGAGGACCTGCGCGAGCACGTGGCGCGGACGACCTTCGCCGTCTACCACCCGGTCGGCACCTGCCGCATGGGCACCGACGGGGCGGCGGTGGTGGACGAGCAGCTGCGCGTCAACGGCGTGGAGGCGCTGCGGATCGTCGACGCCTCGGTGATGCCGGCCGTACCCCGCGGCAACACCAACGCCCCGACGATCGCGGTGGCTGAGCGCGCCGCGGACCTGATCCGCCACGGTCACGCGATCGCCGAGCCGGCCGCCGCGGCGGCCGCCAGCGGTCAGCCCGCCGCCGTTTGAGCAACGCCGATGAGATGCTGCGCACCGCGCGCTCGCGCGAGGCGCAGCTGGCCGCCCCCGGCCTCAGCCCCCGGCCCCGCCGCCGGGTTGCGGTGTTGGCCTGCATGGACACCCGGCTCGACCTGTTCTCGATGCTGGGGCTCGCCCCCGGGGACGCGCACATCATCCGCAACGCGGGCGGCCTGGCGACCGATGACGCGATCCGCTCGCTGAGCGCCTCCCAGCGCCTGCTGGGGACCGAGGAGATCGTCGTGCTGATGCACGAGGGCTGCGGCCTGCACGGGGCCTCCGAGGACGAGTTCGCGAGCGCCCTGGCCGCCGACGGGATCCTGCCGAGCTGGCGCCTGGGCGCCTTCCAGGACCTCGACGTGACCCTCCGCGACAGCCTCGCCCGCCTGCGCGCGAGCCCCGAGCTGCCCCACCGGACCAGGATCCGCGGCTTTGTCTTCGACCCCGAGAGCGGATCCCTGCGAGAGGTGGCCGACCACCCCGCAGCGGCCGGCAGCTAGGCTGGGCCGCAAGCGATGCGTGCGGTCACCTTCCAAGCCCCCGGCGTCGTCACGCTCGAGGAGCGCCCCCAGCCCGAGCCGCAGTCGCCCACCGACGCGGTCGTGCGGATCGAGCTCAGCGGAGTGTGCGGCTCGGACCTGCACATCTACCACGGACGCGTCCAGATCGAGCCCGGCTTCACGATCGGGCACGAGTACGTCGGCACGGTCGTGGAGGCCGGCGATGAGGTCAAGAGCGTGGCCGTCGGCGATCGCGTACTGGGCTGCTTCCAGACCGCCGACGGCGACTGCTTCTTCTGCCGGCGGGGGCTGTTCCACCGCTGCGTGAACTCCCGCACCTTCGGCCATGGGGCGGCGCTCGGATCGCTCCAGGGCACCCAGGCCGAGATGGCGCTGATCCCCAACGCCGACCTCGTCCTGCGGCGGGTTCCCGAGGGCATGAGCCCCGAGGTCGCGCTGTTCGCCGGCGACGTGATGGGCACCGGCTTCCACGCGATCCAGGAAAGCGGGATGAGGCCCGGCGACCTGGTGGCGGTGCTCGGCCTCGGACCCGTGGGGCTGTGCGCGGTACAGGTCGCCCGCGCGACCGGAGCGGCGCACGTGTTCGCGATCGACACCGTCCCCGAGCGCCTGGCCGTGGCCGAGTCCTTCGGCGCCCAGCCTCTGCACGCGCAGGAGCAGGACGTGAAAGGGGTCGTCAAGGAGGCCTCCGAAGGCCGCGGCGTGGACGTCAGCATCGACGCCGTCGGCGACCCCCGTGTGCTGGAGAGCGCGATCCGCCTGACGAGGGCCTGCGGGTCGATCCAGTGCGTGGGCGTGTACGCCGAGCGCGCCGAGGTCCACATGGGGCTGCTGTGGCTGAAGGCGCTCACCTTGCGTGGCGGCCACGCGAACGTGCTCGGCCACGTCGACAGGGTGCTGGCGATGCTGTCCGCCGGGGTGCTCGACCCCTCGCCGCTGGTGACCCACCACATGTCCCTCGAGGACGCCCCCGAGGCCTACGCCGTCTACGACCGCCGCGAGGCGCTGAAGATCGTCCTGGCACCCTGAGCTCCCCCCGAGTGCGACGCACCGGCCCGATCCCCGTGTTGCTCGTCACCGCTGTGCTCGCGCCGGTGGCGGCGGTCGGTGCCCGCGCCGGGACGCCCGTCGCCCGGGTGCGAGGAAGGCGCTCCCAGACCGGGGGTGGAACGCCTGGCCCCTCCGCCCCCCAGCAGACGCTGTACCGCATCAGCGGCTGCCGCAGCATCGGCGGCGTCGCGTATCGGCACGGACCGTCGCGACGGGAGGTGGCGATCGGCTTCGACGACGGCCCGGCACCGGACACCGGCGCGTTCGTGCGGATGCTCGAAGCCACCCGAACGCGGGCGACGTTCTTCATGATCGGCGAGCAGATCAGCGCCCGCTATCGAGGGGTGATGCTGCGCGAGCTGCGCAACGGTGACGTGCTCGGCGACCACACCTTCACCCACCCCGACCTGACGACCGTCCCCGACGTGCGTGCCCAGCTGCAGCGGACGATCGCCGTGATCCACTCGCTCACCGGCTACACGCCGTGCCTGTTCCGTCCCCCGTACGGCGACTACGACGCCTCCGTGCTGGCGACGGCCCGCTCGCTGGGCCTGGCGACCGTGCTGTGGAACGTGGACCCCACCGACTGGGCCGTGCCCCCGGTCCAGACGATCGTCTCGCGGGTGCTCGAACAGGTCCAGCCGGGCTCGATCATCATCTCCCACGACGGCGGCGGTCCCCGCGGGAACACGCTGGCCGCCTACCCGAAGATCATCGCCGCCCTGCGCCGGCGGGGGCTGCGGATCGTGACGATCCCCGAACTGCTCGGCTTCCGCCCGGTGTACGTGCACTGCCGCGAGCTCTGCGACGGGCTCGGAGTGCCCCGCTCGAAGCTGCCCGCCAACGCAGTGATCGAACGCGCGCCGTGAGCCCGGCGGGGCCCGCAACAGCTCTTTCAGCTGCTCGCGCTCGCCATCGCAGCTGCGTAGAATGCGTCTCCCGGCCTTCTCGGCGGGTGACTGACAGCAGCATCGAGCGCCCGTAGCTCAGTGGTCAACGGGACTCTTCGGGGTTCCAAAGAGCAGCGGTCTTTCAAGCCGCAGGCCGAGGGTTCGATTCCCTCCGGGCGCACCTTTCGGCAAGCTCCTCCACGAGCGCCGTGACCACGGTCCGGTCGAGCTGTGAGCCGGCCACCCGTTCCAGCTCGAGCACAGCCTCCTGGGGGGAACGGGCGGCCCGGTACGGGCGCGCGGTGACGATCGCGTCATAGGTGTCGCAGGCCGCGATGATCCGCGCGGCGAGCGGGATCTGCTCTCCTCTGAGGCGGTCCGGATAGCCCTTGCCGTCCCAGCGCTCGTGGCTGGCGCGGACCGCCGGGGCGAGGTGGGCGAAGGCGTCGATGCGTTCGACCAGCTCGGCGCCGATGACGGTGTGGGAGCGCATCACAGCCCACTCCTCATCGGTCAGGGGCCCCGCCTTGAGCAGGATCTCGCTCGGGACGGCTACCTTGCCGAGGTCGTGCAGGAGGGCGGCGTGACGGACGTCGCGCACCTCGGCGCTGGACAGGGACAACCCCGCCGCGACCCGCTCGGCCAGCATCGCCACGTCGTCGCCGTGGGAGGCGGTGTACTCGTCCTTGGCCTCGACCGTGCTGGCCAGCGCGGCCAGCGTGGTGGTGAAGGCCGCCTCCAGCTCGGCCACCAGGCGCGCCCGGTGGATAGCGCTCCCGAAGCTGGCCGCCAGGGCCTCGACGAGGACGGCGTCGACGTCCCGGAGGACGCCGGGCTCGACCTCCTCGATGTTCACGACCCCCCAGACGGTGCCGTCCGCGACAATCGCGACCGAGAGCTCCGAACGGGGATCCGTGCTCGGGTCGCGGACGATGTAGTCGTGGTCGGCGCGGGTGTCCGACACGAGCGCGGTGGCACCGGAGCGGGCCACTCGTCCGTTGACCCCTTCCGAGACGGACTGCTCGGTGATCAGGAACTCCGTCATCACGTCGGCGAGCGGCCCAGACCCCGCGACCAGGCGCAGCACGCGGTCCTCGTCGAGCCGCTGGATCGCAGCCAGGTAGAAGCCGAACCCGCCGCACAGCTCCTCGACGACCATCCTCGCCATCTCCTCGACGTCGTTGGTCGCGGCCAGACGCGCGGCGAGGCCGGCAACGATGCGCAGCTGGGTGCGCAGGTGGTGGACCTCGTCCGTCGTGCCGCCGTGACCGTTGGCGGCGGCGCGGTGCAGCTCGATCGCCTCGGCACGACGCCGGCGCTCGTCCGTGCCGGCGCGGGGGGAGGATCTGACCGCCACTTCCGCCATGAGGCCTTAATCGGACGGGGATCGGGTCACCCTGAGCCCAGAGCGGACAATTTTGGCCGCGGCCGTGGGCCGTCCGAATCGGCTGTGATGCTCCGTCCCGCCACCGGCCATCGCTATCCACGGGGGACCACCCATGCTCAAACGTCTCAGCTACGCCAACGTCACGGCCACGCTCGCGCTCGTGTTCGCGATGAGCGGCGGAGCGCTGGCTGCAAACCACTACCTGATCAGCTCGACCAAGCAGATCAGCCCGAAGGTGCTGAAGAAGCTCAAGGGCAACGCCGGGCATACGGGCGCGCGGGGGAGCACCGGCGCCACCGGCGCAGCCGGAGCAACCGGACCAAAAGGCGAAACCGGGGCGACCGGACCGACGGGCGAAGCGGGTCTGTCGGCGCTTGCCACGTTGCCGGCGGGGGACACCGAGAGCGGTGTGATCGCCCCGGTCAACAATCCGGCGAGCGGCTACATCGTCGGCACGGTCACGTTCCCGGTGCCGATCCCTCAAAAAATCGAAGAGTCCCACGTGGTCTTCACCACCGCCACCGGGACCACGCATTGCAGCGGCCAGGGTCAGGCCGACGCGGGGTATCTGTGTATCTACATCGTCAACTCCGGCAACGTCAACACACCCACCACCTACATGTACGAAGGCGAACAGAATCCTGGTGTGGGCAAGGATGGCTTCGCCGCGTTCTGGCCCGTCACCAGCGGCGGCGCCGAAGCGTGGGCTGAGGGCACCTGGACCGTGACCGCCAACTAGCTCTCCGCGAGCATCTGACAGCCCCCGTGGCGGCGGCGCGTGCGTCGCCGCCACGGGTGTGTAGCTCGAGTCCCCCCCAAGCCGCACGACTGCGACGAGGGCCGCGGACGAACGAGTCTGAGAGACTGCCTCCGCGCCATTGACAATCCGGCGCGGAGTGGCTTATATGTCCCGGTCGGGCGAGAGGGTCCGACCGCCCCCTTCCGGACGAAGGGCGGCGTGGAAGGCAGCGAGGGATGGAAGGACCGAACGGATGGCGGCGAGGTCAAGCAGGAGGCGAGACCGAGTGAATCTCGAACGTTCTGGCGGCGAGGAGCGCCGGACGGGCAGAGGGATGAAGGCCGGGCGGCGATGAGATCGTCCGCATGTGAGACGCAGCGAATGCTGAGGGTCCTGCACGGACGTTGGCCCTACCGCCGCTCTCATTGCCGTCACGACCTTCACTGGCTGGTGCAGGTGCAGTCGCGCCGCATCAACTGCCCGGGCGGGCGCCGACACTCCCATGCGGGCCTGCGCGCCTACAGCAGGCGACCGTAGGGGAGCCCAGGGGAGAGAGCGCGGGGGGACCCCACTCCTACAGGCCCGGAACCGGCGGGGGGGCCTGTAGGGGCGGGGCGCTCTCGGCGCCCCCGTCGGCCCGGCGGGCGTTGACGGAGATCGCCCCGATCAGCTGCGGCCACGCCCCCCGCGGCAGGTCGTGGCCCATGCCCTTCACCATCATCAGCTTCGCCCCGGGGATCGCGCGGGCTGTGGCCCGACCTCCGGACGGCCCCACGAGCCGGTCGGCGCTGCCGTGGATCACGAGCGTGGGCACATGGATGGTGTGCAGCTCCCGCGTGCGGTCGCCCGAGGCGATGATCGCCGCCAGCTGACGCCCGGAGCCGCGGGGGTCGCGGTCGCGTTCATAGCTCTCGCTCGCCAGCGTCCGGATCTCGTCCACGTCCCTCGGGAATCCGGGCGAGCCGATCGCGGTGAAGACCTTCTCCATCCGCGCCACGTACTCCTCGCGATCGATCGGCGCCCTCCTCAGGAACAGCCCGTACATGCGCAGCGAGGGCTGTCCGCTCGTCACTCTGCCGGTGGTGGACATGATCGACACCAGCGAGCGCACGAGCTCGGGGCGGCGGGCGGCCAGAGTCTGGGCGATCATGCCCCCCATCGAGGCCCCGACCACGTGCGCCGGCGCGAGGTCGAGCTCGCGCAGCAGGCCACCGGCGTCGTCGGCCATGTCGGCGAGCGTGTAGTGGGCCGCACGGCGGGAGCGGGTCAGGAGCTGGCGGACCGTGGGCGGCGCTCCCGGGACGTGGGTCGAGCGGCCGACGTCGCGGTTGTCGAACCGCAGGACGTGGAAGCCCTCGTCGGCGAGCTCGTTGCAGAAGTCCTCGGGCCAGCCGATCATCTGCACACCCAGCCCCATCACCAGCAGCATCGTCGGGCAGGAGGGATCGCCGAAGGTCTCGTAGCAGAGGGTGATCCCCCGCCCCACGTCGCAGAATTCCTCGTTCACGGCGATCCGACTTTACCGCTGCGACGCTAGGATCGAAAACGATGGCAGCGACACGCCAAGCAGGTGGCGTTCCGGTCGCGGCGCCGGCCGCTGCAGAGCAGGATCTCGCGCGCCTCTCGATCGACACGATCCGCGCGCTCGCAATGGACGCCGTGCAGAAGGCCAACGCCGGCCATCCGGGGACGGCGATGGCGCTCGCGCCGCTCGGCTACGTCCTCTTCGAGGAGTTCCTGAACGTCGACCCGCAGGACACCTCCTGGCCGGACCGCGACCGCTTCGTCCTCAGCTGCGGTCACGCCTGCGTGCTGCAGTACGCGCTCAACCACCTCTGCGGCTGGGACCTCGGGCTCGAGGATCTGAAGCAGTTCCGCCAATGGGGCTCCCGCACCCCCGGCCACCCCGAGCGGGGGGTGGTGCCCGGTATCGAGGTGACCACCGGCCCACTCGGGCAGGGTTTTGCCAACGCCGTCGGGATGGCGATGGCCGAGCGCTTCCTGGGCGAGCGCTTCAACCGCCCCCAAGAGGAGGTCGTCGACCACCACACGTGGGCGATCTGCTCCGACGGGGACATGATGGAGGGGGTCAGCCAGGAGGCGGCCTCGGTGGCGGGGAACTTCGCGCTCGGGAAGCTGATCGTCTGCTACGACGACAACCACATCACGATCGACGGCACCACCTCGCTGTCCTTCGACGGCGAGAACCACTCGGCTCGCATGGCCGACGACGGCTGGCACGTGCAGCGGGTGGAGGACTCCGAGGACCTGCCCGCTCTGCGCCAGGCGCTGCTCGCCGCCCGCGAAGAAGGCGAGCGCCCGTCGTTCATCTCGATCCGCTCGCACATCGCCTACCCGGCCCCGCACATGGTCGACAGCGCCAAGGCGCACGGTGCACCGCTCGGCGAGGAGGAAGTCGCCGCCACCAAGCGGGTGATGGGCTTCGACCCCGACGAGCACTTCTGGGTCGACCAGCGCGTCTACGGGCACATGTCGCTGCGCGAACGGGGGGCCACCGCCCAGCGGGAGTGGGGCGAGCGCTTCGAGCGCTGGCGCAAGGCGCATCCGGACATGGCCGAGGACTGGGACCGGGCCTGGTCGGGACGGCTACGCGACGGCTGGCGCGAGGCGCTGCCGAGCTTCGCCGCCGGTGAAGAACTCGCGACGCGGGCCGCGGGCCAGAAGGCGATGGCCGCCTTCTCGCGGTTCGCCCCCACGATGATCGGCGGGGCCGCCGACCTGGTCGAGTCGACGAAGACCGTGTTCGAGGGCGGCGGCGAGTTCGGCGCGGTCCACGCGGGGCGCAACGTCCCGTTCGGCATCCGCGAGCACGCGATGGGCGCGATCGTCAACGGCGCCGCGGCCCACGGCGGGATCGTGAAGCCGTACGGCTCGACGTTCCTGATCTTCTCCGATTACATGCGCGGGGCGGTCCGCCTGTCGGCGCTGATGGAGCTCCCGGTGCTGTGGGTGTGGACCCACGACTCGATCGGTCTCGGCGAGGACGGGCCCACGCACCAGCCGGTCGAGCACTACACGGCGCTGCGCGCGATCCCCTTCCTGTGGGTGGTCCGTCCGGCCGACGCCAACGAGACCTCCGTCGCCTGGCGGGTTGCGCTCGAGCGCACGGACGGCCCGGTCGCGCTGCTCCTGTCCCGCCAGGGGATCCCCGTGCTCGACCGCTCCAAGACCGCCCCGGCCGAGGGCCTGGAGCAGGGCGGCTACGTGCTGTGGGACTCGCCGGCCCCGGACGGGGCGGCAGGGTCGCCGGAGCTGATCCTGATCGCCACCGGGGCGGAGGTCGCACAGGCGCTGCTCGCCGGCGAACAGCTCGCCGGCGAGGGACGGCGGGTGCGGGTCGTGTCGATGCCGTGCATGGAACTGTTCGAAGCCCAGACCCCGGAGTACCGCGAGCAGGTGCTCCCCTCCTCGACCACTGCCAGGCTGGCGATCGAGCCGGGGGCCAGGATGAGCTGGTGGCGGTGGGTGGGCCCGCGTGGCGAGGTGATCGGGCTCGACCGCTTCGGCGCCTCGGCGCCGGGTAAGACCGTGCTGGAGAAGTTCGGCTTCGACGCCCCGCACATCGCCGAGCGGGCGCGTGCGCTGCTCGCGCAGGACAACCACTGAAGGAGGTACCGCGATGACCGGCCCCAACGACGGCCCACTGCAGCGACTGAGCGCCCTCGGGCAGAGCGTGTGGGTCGACTTCCTCTCACGGGAATCGATCCGCGGCGGCCACCTGCAGGAGCTGATCGACGACTACGAGGTGGTCGGCGCGACCTCGAACCCGACGATCTTCCAGAAGGCGATGACCGCCGGAGACGCCTACGACGAGCAGATCCATGAGCTCGCCGACCGCGGCTGCGACGCCTCGCAGACCTTCTGGGCGCTGGCAGAAGAGGACATCCGCGAGGCCTGCGACGTCTTCCGGGACGTCTGGGACCGCGGCGCCGGGCGCGACGGCTACGTGTCCCTCGAGGTCGATCCCCGGCTCGCCTACGACACGCTCGAGACCTTCCAGGAGGCGATCCGCCTGCACGAGTCGGTCGACCGCCCCAACCTGCTGGTCAAGATACCCGCCACCAAGCCCGGCCTGGGGGCGATCGAGGACGTGGTCGCCAAGGGCCGCTCGGTCAACATCACGCTGATCTTCTCCCTGCGTCGCTACGCGGAGGTGGCCGAGTGCTACCTGCGTGGCCTCGAGCGGCTCGTGGCCGAGGGCGGCGACCCGTCCAAGGTGGCCTCCGTCGCCAGCTTCTTCGTGTCCCGCATCGACACCGAGGCCGACCGCCGCCTGCAGGAGCAGGGCGCCGATCAGCGCCTCCAGGGCAAGCTCGCGATCGCCAACGCGCGGCTCGCCTACGCCCACTACCTGAAGACCTTCACGGGGCCCCGGTGGGAGTACCTGGCCTCCAAGGGAGCCACCCCCCAGCGGGTCCTGTGGGCCTCCACCTCGACCAAGAACCCGTCGTACCCGGACACGCTCTACGTCGACGAGCTGATCGGCCCCGACACGGTCAACACCATGCCCGAGGAGACGATCCTCGCCTACCAGGACCACGGCCGCCCGCAGTCGCGGCTGCAGAGCGAGCTCCCCGAGGCCCGCCGCCTGTTGGGTGAACTTGCCGACGCGGGGGTGGACTACGAGGACGTCACCGACACGCTCGAGCGCGAGGGGGTCGAAAAATTCGCCGACTCGTTCGCGGAGCTGATCGACTCGCTGCAGGCCAAGCGCGAGTCGATCGCCGTAGCCTAGAGGCGGGCCGTGTCGCGGCGGTAGGCACGGCGGGCGAGGGCCGTCAACGCGATCGTCCAGGCGATCACCACCACCCACCCCTTCGTGTCCCACGCCCTGCCGCCGAGGGCCACGTGGCTGGCCTGCACCAGCCAGTAGGAGGGGACGAACTGGGCCACCTTGTAGAGCGCGCTGTGCGAGGTGAGCGGGAACCAGGTGCCGCCGACCAGCGCCAGCAGGGCGACCCCGCCCCCCATCGCGGGGCCGATCGAATCGGGTGTGAGGAGGTGCCCGAGCAGGATCCCCAGGGCTGCAAACGGAGCCAGGCCGATCACGATCAGCAGGCTCATCTTGAGCCAGTCGCCGCCACCCAGGTGGACCCCGAGGGAGGCCCCGCAGACGTACAGGACCACCATGCTCAGAAGCGCCATCAGGTAGGCGGTAAGGACCTTGGCGCGGAAATAGGCACGCGGCGAGAGCGGGCTGATGCGCAGCTGCCGGGTCCATCCGGCGGCCCGCTCGGTGGCGATGCGGGCGCCGCTCGAGAGCATTGCGCTCATGGTCCCGAACGCCACCATTCCGACCATGTAGTAGAGCGGCGCCGCGATGCCGCTCCCGAGCAGGTTGTGGTTGTGTCGCTGGGGTCCGGCGACGAGGAAGTAGAGGACCACCGGGAAGGCCAGCGAGAGGATGAAGAAGCGGCGGTTGCGCAGGGTCCGCAGCAGCTCGAAGCGGGTGTACGGCAGGGCGCTCACGATGACTCCGGCGGGGCGCTCACGATGACTCCGGCGGGGCGCTCACGAGGACTCCGGCGGGGCGCTCACGATGACTCCGGCGGGGCGCTCACGAGGACTCCGCTGCGGTCAACTCGATGAAGGCCTCCTCCAGCCCGGCGGCGGCGATCTCGATGTCCCGGGCCGCCGGAAAGCGCTCGAGCAGCGCGCGGATGGCGGCGTCGGAGTCCGAGCAGCTGAGGACGATCGCCTGTCCGTGGCGGTCCGCGGCGCTGACCCCCGGAAGCTCTCCGAGCTCGGCCAGCCCCGCCTCGGGGAGGGTGGCGCGGATCGTCCGGGCGCCCACCATCGCCTTGATCTCCGTCGGCGGCCCGTCCGCCACCACCCTTCCCGCCGTCATCAGCACGGCCCGGTCGGCGTAGGCGTCGGCCTCCTCGAGGTAGTGGGTCGCGAACACGATCGTCTTGCCACGCCCGGCGAGCTCCCGCATCGTCTCCCAGAACGAACGCCTCCCCTCGACGTCCATCGCCACCGTCGGCTCGTCGAGGATCAGCAGCCGCGGGTTGCTGACGAGCGCCACGGCGAAGCGGACCCGCTGGGTCTGCCCCCCGGAGAGCTTCTGGGTTCGCTGCGAGGCGATCTCCTCGAGGCCGGTCAGCGCGAGCGCGTCGCCGACCTCCAGCGGTTGCGGGTACAGCGAGGCGACCATCGCGATCAGCTCCCCGACCGAGAGGTCCCGGATCAGTGCGCCGCTCTGCAGCATCGCCCCCACCAGACCACCGGCGATCGCCTCGCTGGGAGGGCCACCGAACACCGACACGGAGCCCCCGTCGGGTTGGGACAGCCCGAGGATCATGTCGATCGTGGTGGACTTGCCGGCACCGTTCGGTCCCAGCAGGGCCACCGTCTCGCCCGTCGCGACGTCGAGGTCGATCCCGCGGACGGCTTCGAGCGAGCCGTAGCGCTTGCTCAGCGAGCGAGCTTCGATGGCGACCGACATCCGCTAAAGGTAGGGGTCGGGAACGAGCACCCGGATCGTGAGCGGCCCGGAGGGGAACGCTTCGGCGGGGATCGTGAAGACGGTGAAGTCGTGGCCCCGGTAGGTGAAGGGGCCGCTCGCCGGGACCGCCCCCGGGAGCGGGCCGAGGCTGTTCTTGACCACGTGGCCGCCGGCGATCATCACCACGCGTACCCCGAGCAGACGGTCGGCCAGGCGCTTGTAGCCCTCGTCGTCCTGGATCGAGAGCTCCAGCTCGCCGATGCCGTGGCCGTGCATCGTCAGCGGGGCCTGCACGGGGGCGAGCACGTAGGGGCCGCCGACGTCGGCGATCAGCGCCCCGTGGGAGCTCACCCGCAGGCGCACCACGTGCTTGTGCAGCAGCGTGTCGATCGCCCTGCGCGCGGCCGCAGGGTCGCGGCCGGCGACCGCCGTCAGCAGCGGCCCGTAGGACTGCACGCGGCGGACCTGGACCGCGGCTCGGGGGCCGGACTCGCTCCTGTAGATGACCGCCGCCACCCCGCGGACGGTCCGCGCGACGGTCGCTTCTCTGGTGGGGCCGCACAGCCGCATCAGCGAGCGACTCTTGCGCAGCATCTCGACCGTCGCCGTGCCAGAGGGATACGCGCGGACCGGGAACGCCACGTACCCGTATCGGACGCCCCCGGCCGTGACCTCCCCGATCCCGTGCAGGTCCTGGCCGTCGAGGGCGGTCGAGCCCGCCAGCACCCGGCCCCCCTCGCGTACCGCGATCTGACTTTCGGTGAGGCCCTTGGCCTCGCTCTCGAATGTGCGATCGCTGAAGAGGGCCGTGAGGTAGTCGCCGATCACCTCCCCGCGGGCGTCGGTGAGCTCCCCCTGCACCGGCGCGATCGCCGCTTCGCCGGTGTTCGCGAGCACGTGTCCGTCACGCTCGATCGTCAGGTCGGTCATGTGCCTCGTCGCCAGCAGCCGCGCCGCGGCTGCCCGTGCCGCCTCCACGTCGCCGTCTTCGACCGCACGGCGAAGCGCCGTGTCGCGCCTGATCAGGCCCCTGGCGGCCCACACTTCTTCACTCTTGACGCCCTCGTTGTAGATCCGTTGCAGCACACGCCCGAGCGTGTCGAGCACGACCGCTTCGCAGTCCTCCCCGACCGGCACCGGGACCGGCTTCAGCAGCGTGGCGGACACCGCCGCCGGCGCCGGGGGACCGGGCGCCGCCGGCGACCCGTCCGACCCGCACCCCGCGAGCGCGGCGAGGATCCCCACGATGGCCACAAGTGTCACCGCAGTTCGCGCGCTCGCCACGATCCCGAAGACTGTAGCCCGCGACTAAGCGGGGGGTTAATCGGGTGCCGCCCGCGGCCCCGCGCGGCCCCGCTTCGGATAACGTCGGTCCGTGCCCACGGTCCTGATCACCGGTGCCTCCAGTGGTATCGGCCGAGCGACCGCGCTGCGGCTGGCCGGCGACGGCTGGACCGTGTTGGCGGGGGTGCGGGGGGAGGAGACGGGCTCGAAGCTGGCGGCCGAGGCTCCCGCTGGCCGGCTCGTGCCGCTGCGCCTGGACGTCACCGACGAGGAGCAGATCGACGGCGCGAGGGCGGTCGTCGAGGACGGCGACGGGCGCCTCGACGCGCTGGTCAACAACGCCGGGGTCGGCGTCGGTGGGCCGCTGGAGATGCTCTCGAGCGACGACCTACGCGGCCAGTTCGAGGTCAACGTGTTCGGTCAGGTCGCCCTCACACGGGCGCTGCTGCCGTCCCTGCGTCGGGCCCGGGGGAGGATCGTGTTCGTGTCCTCCATCGGAGGCAAGGTGGTGATGCCGTTCACCGCCCCCTACGGCGCCTCCAAGCACGCGATCGAGGCGATCGCCGACTCGCTGCGGGTCGAGCTCGCGCCCTCCCACGTGCGGGTCGCGCTGGTCGAGCCCGGTTCGGTGGCCACGCCGATCTGGGACAAGAGTCGCGACGAGGCCGAGCGCCTGCAGGTCCCGCCCGAGCTCGAGCCCTGGTACGGCGAGGCCGTCGCGAAGATGACCGGGGTGCTCGAGGAGACCGCCAAGCGGGGGATCCCGCCCGAGGCGGTTGCCGCCGCGATCGAGCGGGCGCTCGTCGCCCGCCGGATGCGGGCCCGCTATCTCGTCGGCCGCGACGCCCACGTCATGCTCGCCCTCAGGCGGCTGCTCCCGGACCTCGTGTTCGACCGCCTGGTGCGCCGCGGCATGGGGCTGTAGGCGACCTTTAGGACTGGGGCGGGGGCGTGTACACCGCCAGCCACGCGAACAGGCTGGTGGTGGCGGCCTGCGTCTGCAGCATCCCCGGGAGGGCGTCCTGGGCCGGCAGCACTTCCCCGTTCCAGGACAGCAGGTACAGACCTTCCCCGTTGAGGGCCCGCGTCTGGGCGTCGCGAGCGTTGTCGGCCGCCAGCTCGTACAGCGTGCGGTTGCCTTCGAGGCCGTATAGCGCCAGCATCCACTGCAGGTAGATGGCGTCGTACTGCGGCGAGAAGTCGAGCAGGTAGCCGAAGCGGGCGAGCGCGGTGCGCGTCAGCTGCTGGGCTCGTTCGCACAGCGGCGGGGAGCTCTGCAGCCGGCACAGCAGCGCCTGCGCATAGATCAGGGGGCCCTCGATGTAGTCGATGGGGAGGGAGCTGATGTTGCTGGCGGCGTACAGGCCGTCGGCCTGGCTGAAGCCGGTGGTGTTGGCCCAGGCGAGGTACTTCTGGGCCTGCCCGAGCGCGAAGGCGGAGTGCGTTTCGGCGTACAGGAGGGTCGCCAGCAGCGTGCCCGAGGCGAGCGCCTCGCCGGCCTTGTAGGGGTGGTGGGTGTTCCACCAGATCCCGCCCCCGTCGGGGTCCCACCCGACACGGGCGATGTAACGCAGAGCCCTTTCGGCGTCCTGCAGGTAGCGTCGCGTTCCGGTCGCCCGGTAGGCGTTCACGAACGCGATCCCCCACCAGCCGTTGTCGTCGAACCAGGTCTCGGTGTTCGCTTCGCGGTCCCCCGGATACGGCGAATAGCCGGGCACCGGACGCAGGCCGTGGTTGAGGTACCGCTCGGCCCCGGCGGCGAAGCTCCGCAGGGCCGCGAGGTTGTGCGCCGTCGGCGAGGCCGTGGCGATCGCATCGAGCGACTCGAACAGGGGCACGATGTCCCAGATCGTGGCCAGCGGGTAGCGTTCGCGGTCCCCCAGGCGGGCGTCGTACCAATGTCGTCTGGGGTCGCGGAAGCGCTGCACCGCGCGCGTCACCCCGCCTTCGGCGAGTTCCAGGTAGCGCGTCTGGGTCGCTCCCAGCGTGGCGGCGCGAGCGGGAGGTCTGGCGGTGACCCGCGTCCCGGCGGCCCGGGCCGCGGGAGCGACCGCCGGGGCGACGGGAGCAGCGGCCCGGGCGACGGGAGCGGCGGCCTGGGCGGCCACCAGGGCGGCCCCGATGCAGAGCGCCCGAGCGGGACTCCGGCGTGGTGTTCGTGGCCTGGTCATCAGCGGATGTAACCCCCGAGGGTTCAGATCGTCGCGCTACCCTCTAGCGCCGGTGAGCGCCACCGAGACGCACTACGCCCGTACTCCCACCCCGCCGTCCGAACGCGGTGCCTGGCTGCTCGCGGCTGCGCTCGGGCTGGCCGGCGTGCTGGCGTTGACGCTCGCTCTCAGCGGCGTGCTGGAAGGGTCCCACCAGGCGCCCCCGCCGATCGTGGTGCGGGTCGTCACCCCGACTCCGGCGACGACCGGGCCGGCGCGGGCCGTCGTGTCCGGGGCCCCGTCCGCCGGCGCCGCCGGCCGCACGTCCGGCGCCGCCGGGCAGGCGATCGTGCAGCAGCCGTCGGCCGGCGAGCAGGCGCAGGACCCGAGCCGCTTCGCCGCCCTCACCCGCGTGCACATCTCGCGTCGCTGGATGGAAGGCTTCTACCCGATCTACGCCACCGCCCAGTCCACGTTCGCGGTCAACTGGCTGCTGCTGGCCTCGATCCACATGCAGGAGAGCGCCTTCTCGACCGCCCCGGGCACCTACCACGGCCTCAACTTCGCCCACTGCTGCGCGGGGCCGATGCAGTTCAACGTCACCAACGGCCCGGTCAGCACGTGGGATCTGATGCGTGACTCCTACCTCTACGGCCGCCGGCCCGCGAACTACGACCACCCCACCGCCAAGCACCCGTCGGTGTACGACGACTTCGACTCGATCATGGCGGCGGCCCACCTCCTGTCCATCGACGGCGCCGGCTACGGGCTTGAAGGGGCGGCCTGGGATGCCGCCTACGACTACTACGGCCACGACGCCACCGGCGTCCTGTACGCCGACCAGGTGTTGGGCCGCGCGATCGGATGGTCCCAGCACGGCTTCTGCATCAACTGCGGACTCGACGAAAGTCTGGTGCAGGCGGTCCACGCCGCCTACGGCGCCCCCGTGCTGGAAGCGCTGATCGCCGAAGAACTGGCCCAGAAGGCGGCGGAAGCGAAGCGGGCGGCGGCCAAGCACCGAGCCCGGGCGCGCGCGCACCGGCGGGCGAATGCCCGCGCGGTGGTGACGGGAGCTCGGGCTTAGTCGCGGCTAGGCGGCCTGGGGCGAGCCGAGCAGCTCGCCCGCGACGCGGTCGGTCGAGGCGCCGGTGCCGCCGAGCAACCGCCGTGACAGCTGCGCGCGGCGGAAGTACAGCGGCGCGTCGTGCTCCCAGGTCGCGCCGATGCCTCCGTGCACCGAGATCATCGTCCGCGAGGCCTCGTCCAGGGCTCGCCCCCCGACCGACCTGGCCGCCGAGGCGGCGAGCGGGAACTCCTCGGGAGCCCCCCGCCGCGCCCAGCCGGCGTAGTAGAGCAGCGAGCGGCCGTTGTCGAGCTGGCGCAGGACCTCCGTGAGGGCGTGCTTGACCGCCTGGTAGGACCCGATCGCGCGGCCGAAGGTGAACCGCTCCTTGGCGTAGGTGACGGTCACGTCGAGTGCCGTTTCGACGCTGCCCAGCGACTCCGCCGCCAGCAGCGCCTGCGACAGGTACCAGGCCGCGGCGAGCGACTCGTCGCCGACGTCGACTGCCGTCGCCGGTGTATCGGCGAGGCTCACGTGGGCCAGCGAGCGGGTCGCGTCGTAGCGCTCCACGGGGGCGACCGTGACGCCCTCGGCAGCGGCCTCGATCGCGACGCCCACGGCCCGCCCGTCGCGGAGGGCCACGCCCACCAGCAGGTCGGCCCCGGGCGCGTCGGGAACGAACGACAGCTCGCCACTGACCAGCAGCCTGCCGTCCTGCTCGCGGGCCTCGGGCGCGGGGCCGCGCTTGAGCCCGTCGCGGGGGTCCACCGTCCATTCCCCGTGCAGGTCGTCGGGCGGGCTGACGGGCAGGTAGGCGGCGCGGCGCTCGCCACTGGCGAGCTCGTCCAGCATCGGGGCGCCGCCGCCGGCGTCGTTGAGGATCGCGGTCGCGGGAAGGTGGCCGAGGAGGTTGATCGCAGCCAGCACCCGCCCGCACTCACCCATCACCAGCATCGCGTCGAATACGTCGAGGCCCGCGCCGCCGTGGGACTCGTCGATCAGCAGCCCCGGCCAGCCCGCCTGGACCGCCGTCGGCCACAGGTCGGGCAGCGCCGCGTCGTCGCCGTCGAGCGCCTCGCGGGCGGCTTCGAGTGTCTTGAACCGCGACAGCGCCCCACGGGCGGCCTCGCGCAGGAACTCCTGCTCGTCCGAGAGTGCGAGGTTCATGCCGGCGCCCCTTCCTTGGAGCGGAGCTCCGAGAACGGGACGCCCTTGTCCAGCCGCGGCTCGGGCGGCAGCCCGAGGACCCGCTCACCGACCGTGTTGCGGAGGATCTCTTCGGTGCCCCCGGCCGACTTCAGGCCGGGCAGGAACGAGATCATGTAGGCCCACTCGCTGTCGTGGCCGAGGGCGTCGGGGCCGATCACGTCGGCGATCAGGTCGCCGGCCTCGATCGCGCCTTTGACGATCGTGATCTTCGCCAGCCCCGCCTCGGGCCCCGGGATCTGGCCTTTCTGAAGCGCCGAGAGCGTGCGATAGCCGGTGAACCGGACCGCCATCAATTCGCTCGCGATCTCCCCGAAGCGGTGTCGGATCTCGGGGTCGGTGCGCCCGTCGGGGTCGGCGGCCAGGGCCGCGGCGAAGCGCGCCGAGCTGTAGCCCATGCCCTCACTGCCGAGACCGATCGTCACGCGCTCGAACATCAGGGTCGTCAGAGCGGTGCCCCAGCCGTTGCCGACCCCGCCCACAACGGACCCCTCGTCGAGGGCCACGTCGTCAAAGAAGACCTCGTTGAACTCGGCCTCGCCGGAGATCTGGCGCAGCCCGCGGACGGTCACGCCCTCGGCGTCGATCGGCACGATGAACATCGTCAGGCCCTTGTGCTTGGGGACGTCGGGGTCGGTGCGGGCGAGCAGCAACCCGAAGGAGGCGAACTGGGCGTTGGTCGTCCACACCTTCTGTCCGGACAGCCGCCAGCTGCCGTCATCCTGCTGGCGGGCCCGCGCCTGGACGGCCGCCAGGTCGGAGCCCGCGGCGGGCTCGGAGAACAGCTGGCACCAGACCTCGTCGCCGTGGAGCATCGGGCCGAGGTACCGCGACTTCTGCTCCTCGGTGCCGTGGGCGATGATCGTCGGGCCGAGCATCCCGATCCCGATCGCGTCGAGGATCCCGGGGACCTTCGCACGGCCGATCTCCTGGTTGCAGATGACCTGCTCGATCGGCCCGAGCCCCTGGCCGCCGTACTCCTTCGGCCAGGTCACGCCGGCGAGCCCACCCTCCGCGAGCTTGCCCTGCCAGACGCGACGGGCGGCGATGTAGCTGTCCTCTTCCTCCTCGCTCGCACCGGCCGGGGAACGCACCGGCGGTGCTTCGGAGGCGTGCTGCTCCAACCAGCTGCGCACCTGGGCGCGGTAGGCGGCCTGCTGCGGTGTGTCGTCCAGGTCCACGGCTCCTCCTTCGGCTGATTGACCAGTCAATCTGGTCCCTGACAACGGTACTCCACCATCGCCCGGCACGTCGGGCACCGTCGGCCGGCACGGCGGCCGGCATCGCCCCGCACCTCGGACACCGTCGCCCTGCACGGCGCCCGGCACGGCCCCGCACGTCGCCCGGCGGGAGCCCCGGCTCAGGCGCCCGGGGGCATTTCCTGTTCGGGGACGGGCGGGAGGTGGTAGACGTCCTCGAAGCCCTCGTTGAGGAGGGCGCTGGCCTGACGGCCCGGTTCGGTGGAGTGGAGGATCACCACGCCCAGTTTCACCCCATCCCGTTCGGCGGTGCCGACCAGGCAGCGGCCGGCGGCTTCGGTGAAGCCGGTCTTCAGGCCGGTCGTGCCGGGGTAGTGGTAGATCAACAGCGGGTTGTTGTTGTAGAGGAACAGCTTCCCTCCCTTGATCGGGAAGGGCAGCTCCGCGGAGAGGGTGCGCGTGACCGTCGCGATCCGTGGCTGGAGCAGGTCCTCGCGGGCCAGCACGGCGAGATCCTGGGCGCAGGAGTAGTTGCCGAGGTTGTAGTAGCCGGACGGGTTGGAGTAGCGGGTGCACCCCATCCCGAGCTTGGCGGCCTCGGCGTTCATCAGCCTCACGAACGTGCTCACGCGGTCGGACACGTGTTCGGCCAGGGCGACCGCGGCGTCGTTGCCCGAGGGCAGCAGCAGCCCGTACAGCAGCGTCTCCAGGCGCACGTGGTGGCCGACGGGGAGCACGCCCACCTTCGACCCCGGCATGTCGGCCGCCCGCCTGGTGATCAGGACCGGTTCGTCGGGCTTGGAGCTCAACACCGTGAGCAGGGCGGTCATCATCTTCGTGAGGCTCGCGATCCGGACCCGCTCATGGGGGTTGCGCTGCCACAGCACCTGGCCGCTGGCGAGGTTGAACAGCACGCCCGATCGTGGCGGCTGCGCGAAGGCGAGGTGCACGGGATCCAGCAGCGGCGAGCTGAGGCCGGTGAGTGCGAGCGCGGGCGCCGCCAGCGGGAGCCCGGCCTGCGACAGCGCCACCGGCCGCGACGCCGGCGCGTGGTGGGCGCCGGCGTGGGGCCGGCCCCGGGGTTCGCCGTTGGCGCCCACGAACACGACGCCCAGCAGCACCGCCATCACCACCAGCGTCAAGAGGGCTCCGGCGATCAGCGCCCGACGGCGGCGCCGGCGCCGCCGCGCCTGCATCCGCCGCTCGTGCGATCGCCCCATGTTCATGAACGGGGGGCTGCTCATCAGCGGGGAGGATTGCGCAGTGCGCCGATGACGCCAACTCCGAGCAGCACGAGAACCGCGAACGACACGAGCGTGCCGAGGGTAACGCCCTGTTCGGCGACCGAGTAGGCCGTGAGGACGCCGAACCCGACCACGAACAGGAGCGCCACCGCCAGCACGATCGAGCGGGTCATGCGCCGGCGAGGGGCCCGGGGCGGCTCGGCACCCCTACAGCCCGAATCGTCTTCGGGGGTGGCGCAGGACGAGCAGACGGATCACCAGCAGCCCGAACAGGAACCCGCCGACGTGGGCGAAGTAGGCGACCCCTTCGGCGCCGCCGAGCGGCGTGGCGAGCCCGGCCAGGCCGTAGAACAGCTGCAGCAAAAACCAGAAGCCGAGCAGGTAGACCGCCGGCAGCTCGACGAGCGTGACGAAGAACACGATGAACACGAGGGTGATGACGCGGGCACGGGGATACATGAGTATGTAGCCGCCGAGGACGGCGGCGATCGCGCCGGAGGCGCCGATCGTCGGGCTGGTGGAGTCCGGGCCCGCCACCACCTGGGCGGCCAGTGCGACCAGCCCGCCGAGCAGGTAGAAGAGCAGGTAGCGCAGACGCCCGAGCCGGTCCTCGACGCTCGGCCCGAAGATCCCCAGGAACACCATGTTGCCGAGGATGTGCAGGAAGCTCGCGTGCATGAACATCGAGCTGAAGGCGGTCACCCACGTGGGGGGCTGGGATCCGGGGCTCCCCACAACCCCCGCCTGGCCCTGGCAGGCGACGGCGCCGGTGGTCACGCCGGCGGAGGGGACGGTGGCCAGCCCGCAGTGGTCGCCCGGGTGGGTGAACTCGTAGGGGATCGCCCCCCAGCGGACCGTGACGGAGTCGTCCGGCCCGCTGACGAAGTGGCCGCCATGGCGGATCTCCAGCAGGTACACGACCACGTTGACCGCGATCAGGCAGACGGTGACCAGCGGGAACCGCGCCAGCGGGATGTTGTCCTTGAGCGGGAACATGGTCCTCGCCCTCGGCGGGCGGGAGCGGGTTGCTAGAGGGCGCGGGCGCCCGCCGGCGCCCTCAGCTCTACGTGCTCGTCGGCGTGGTAGGAGGAGCGCACCAGCGGGCCGGCGGCGACGTGACGGAAGCCGAGCGCCAGGGCGTCCCGTTCGAGCCTCTCGAACTCCTCCGGGTGCCAGTAGCGGACCACCGGCAGGTGCTGCTCGGAGGGGCGCAGGTACTGGCCCACCGTCAGCACCTCGACGCCACTCTCGCGCAACGTCCCGAAGGCCTCGAGCAGCTCCTCGTGGGTCTCGCCCAGCCCCACCATCAGGCCGGACTTGGTGATCACCTCGCCCTCTCCCAGCTCGCCCGCGAGCCGCAGCACGCGGCACGAGCGCCGGAACTCCGAGCCCCGGCGGGCGACGGGGTACAGGCGGGGTACGACCTCGACGTTGTGGTTGAAGACGTCCGGACGCTCGCAGATGACCTTCGCGAGCGGCATCTCCTGGCCCTGGAAGTCGGGTGTGAGGACCTCGACGATGCACCCCGGCGCCTGTCGGCGGACCTGCCGGATCACGCCCACGAACGCGCTCGCGCCCTTGTCGGGGAGGTCATCGCGGTCGACCGAGGTGATGACCGCGTGGCGCAGCCCCATGCGCGCGATCGCCCGCGCCACACGGGCGGGCTCGAGCGGGTCGTTCCAGGTCGGCCTGCCGGTCTTGACGTTGCAGAAGCCACACCGCCGGGTGCAGGTGTCGCCGAGGATCATGAAGGTCGCCGTGCCCCGTTCCCAGCACTCCCCGACGTTCGGGCAGGCGGCCTCCTGGCAGACGGTGTGCAGTCCCTCCGAGCGGATCAGCTCGCCGAGGCGCCGGTAGCCCTCGCCGCCGGGAGCCGGGACTTTGAACCACGGCGGCTTGCGCTCCCGCAGCGGGCGCACCTCGGCGCCGAGCACGCGCACCACGTCCATCCCCCCGGGCTTCGCACGGGAGCGGGTGGCGCTCACGCCGCGACCGCCCGGGGCGCGCTCACGGCACGGCGGCCGAGTGCCTCGCAGAGCCCGTCCACCAGCAGCGGCCGAAAGGCGGCGATCGCGGGCGAGCGCCCGCCCAGCTCGCGCTGCAGCGAAGTCATCTGCACGCCCTCCAGGCCGCAGGGGGTGATCCAGCCGAACGGCTCGAGGTCGTTGCTGACGTTGACCGCCAGACCGTGGGTGGTGACGCCCCGCTGCACGTGGACGCCGATCGAGGCGATCTTGCGTTCGCCGACCCACACGCCGGTGTAGTCGGGGCCGTCCTCGGCTCGGGCACGAGCCACCAGGCCGGCCCGTGAGAGGGCGATCACGATCGCCGTCTCGAGGGCGCGCACGTAGGCGAGCACGTCGTCGATCGCCAGGATCGGGTAGGCGACGAGCTGTCCCGGCCCGTGGTAGGTGACGCGACCGCCGCGGTCGCTCTCGTGCACCTCGATCCCTCGCTCCCGCAGCAGCTCGGCCGACAGCGGCAGCTCCGAGGGCTGCGCGCGACGCCCGAGCGTGTAGACCGGTGGGTGCTCGAGGAGCACCACGGTGTCCGGCAGCTCGCCCGCCTGCCGTGCCGAACGGAGCTCCTCCTGGAGGTCGAGCGCGGTGCCGTAGCCAACCGTCCCCAGGTCGTGGACCCAGAGCTCCCGGGGGGATCGGTAGTGGTCGCTCACGTCTTCGCAAGCAGCCTAGCGTCCGTCGCCGCCCCCGTTGGGCCGGGCTCCTACAGCGTCAGCGAGGCCGGCGTCTGCAGCAGCTCGCGGATGCGCCCGAGGAACACCGCCGCGTCGGCCCCGTAGAGGATGCGGTGGTCGCACACGAGCGTGAGCGTCAGCAGGCGCCGCGCGCGCAGCTCGTCGCCGTCGGCCACGGCGCGGGGCAGCAGCTCTCCGACCGACATGATCGCCGCCTGCGGCGGGTTGATGATCGCGGTGAAGTTGCGGATCCCGTACATCCCCAGGTTCGAGACCGTGAAGGTCCCTCCGCCGAGCTCGGGCGGGGTGATGGTCCCGTCGCGCACCCGTTCGACCAGCGCCCTGGTCTCGCGGGCGATCTCGCCGAGCGACTTCTCGTCGGCGTCGAACACGGTCGGCACCACGAGCGCGTCCTGCGCCGCCACGGCGATGCCGACGTTGACCCTGGAGTGCAACTGGACCCGTCCGTCGCGGTAGCTGCCGTTCGCCCGCGGGTGCTCCCGCAGTGCCAGCGCCGCGGCCTTCACGACCATGTCGTTGTACGTCGGGACGGCTGCCCCAGAGAGCCGCTTCAGCTCGGCCCGCAGCGTCACGCACGCCTCCATGTCCACGTCCATCTGCAGCGAGAAGTCGGGGATCGTCGCCTTCGACTCCGCCATCCGCCTCGCGATCGTCGCCTGGGTGCGTGTGAGCTCGACGATCGTCGTCTGCCCCTTGGCGGTCGCCACCCCCTCGAGCACCGCGGCCTGGCCACCCTCCTCACCAGAGGACGCGGTGGCGGGCCCGGGAGCCTCGGGCGCGGACGGCGTGAGCACGGGCGGCGAGGCTGCGGGCGGCGAGCCTGCGTTTGGCGAGGCCGTCGCCGAGGCGGACGTCCCGGCACCACCGGCGCCGAGTACGTCGGCCTTCACGATCCGCCCTCCCGGACCGGAGCCCGACAGCGTCTGCAGGTCGACCCCGCTCTCGTGGGCGAGCCTGCGCGCCACCGGCGAGGCCCTCACCCGCTCCCCGGTGGGCTCGGGCGCGGATCGCGCGGGAGCCCCCCGCTCGGATGGCCCGGGCGTCGCCGCGGCGGCCGGCTCGGGCGCCGGCTCGACCGCGCGCTGGCCGTTCGGCGAGGCCTCCGCGGGGGCGGGGGTGGGGGGGCCGACACGGGCGATCAGCTCGCCGACGGCGAGCGTGGCGCCCTCCGGGGCCACGATCTCGAGGGTTCCGTCCTGATCGGACTCGTAGGTCATGGCGGCCTTGTCGGTCTCGATCTCGACCAGCTCGCTGCCGCGCGTGACGTGCTCGCCGTCGCGCATCAGCCAGCGCAGGATCGTGCCCTCCTCCATCGTGTCCGACAGCCGGGGCATGACGATCTCGCCCATCAGCCGCGGGCCGCCGCCTCCGCCGGCCGGGCCCCGAGCGCGCTCAGCGCCGCCGCCACGACCTGCCCCTCGTGGGGATAGGCGATGTCCTCGAGGGGCTTGGAGTAGGGCATCGGCACGTCCGCGCCGGTGACGCGGGTCACGGGGGCGTCGAGGTCGTCGAAGGCCTGCTCGGTGATCAGCGCGGCCAGGTTCGCGCCCACGCCCGAATGGGGCCAGCCCTCCTCCACGACCACGCAGCGGTTGGTGCGGGCGACCGAGGCGAGGATCGTGTCGAGGTCCAGCGGGCGCAGCGTGCGTGGATCGATCACCTCGGCCTCGACGCCGTGCTCGGCGGCGAGCGTTTCCGCTGCCCGCTCGGCCGTCTGCGCCATGCGCGAGATCCCGACGATCGTCACGTCCTCGCCCTCGCGGGCGACGCGGGCCTTGCCGAAGTGCACGAGGTGCTCTCCCTCGGGCACGTCACCCCGGAGGCCGTAGAGCGACTCGTGCTCGATGAAGATGACCGGGTTCTCGTCCCGGATCGCCGTCGTCAGCAGGCCCTTGGCGTCGGCGGGCGTCGCCGGCGCGGCCACCAGCAGGCCGGGCACGTGCAGGAACATCGCCTCCAGGCAGTGCGAGTGGGTGGGGCCGAGCTGGTGACCTGCGCCCTGCGGCATCCGCACCACCAGCGGCACGATCGCCTGGCCGCCGAACATGTAGTGGATGTGCGCCGCGTGGTTGACGATCTGGTCGAAGGCGAGCAGGGCGAAGTTGATCGTCATCAGCTCGACCACCGGACGCAGGCCGGTCATCGCCGCGCCGATCCCGACTCCCACGATCGTGTTCTCCGATATCGGAGTGTCCCGGACGCGCGCCTCGCCGAACTCCTCGAGCAGCCCTTCGGTGACCTTGAAGGCGCCTCCGAACACGCCGATGTCCTCGCCCATCAGCACGACCCGCTCGTCGCGGCGCATCTCCTCGCGCAACGCGTCCCGCAGGGCCTCGCGGTAGCGCAACTCGGGCATCAGCGCGCCGACCTCGCCGTCTCGCTCCCGTCCTCGGCGACCGCCAGCGCGTCGGTCAGCTGCTGGGGGATGTCGTCGTTGGCGGCCCCCTCGGCCCCGCCCTCGGCCCCGCCCTCGGCCCCTGGCCGCGGCGCGCCCGTGCCGTCCCCGCCCGCGGTCGGTACGCCGCCACGCTCCTCGGCCGGGTGGGATGCGTATGCAGTTCGCACCTCACCGTCGAGTACGTACACGTCGTCGTACAGCGACTCGGGCGTCGGGAACGGGGAGGCGTCGGCGAACTCCACCGCGGCGTCCACCCGCGCGATCGCCTGCTGGTCGATCCGTTCCCGCTCCGGCTCGTCGATCACCCCTTCCCGGATCAACCGACGGGCGAACACCCCGAGCGGGTCGCGCTCGCGCCAGCGCTCCACCTCCTCGCGGCTGCGGTACTGCTCGGGGTCGGCCATCGAATGGCCGCGGAAGCGGTAGGTGACGGCCTCCACCAGCAGCGGGCGGCGCTCCTCGCGCACCCGCGAGAGGGCGTCGCAGACCACCGAGTAGGTGTCGATCACGTCCATCCCGTCGCAGCGCATCCCCGCCACCCCGAGGCTCTCGCCCTTGCGCTGCAGATCGGTCACGGCCGAGTGACGTCGCAGCGCGGTTCCCATCCCGAACTGGTTGTTGATGACCATGAACAGCACCGGCAGCCTCCACAGCGCGGCGAGGTTGAGCGTCTCCCCGAAGGTCCCCTGGTTGGAGGCGCCGTCGCCGAACGTGCACAGCGTCGCCTCGTCTCGGCCCTGCAGGTCGCTCGCCAGCGCGATCCCGGCGGCGATCGGGAGGTTCCCGCCGACGATCCCGTAGCCGCCCATGAAGCGGTGCTCGAGGTCGAACATGTGCATCGAGCCTCCGCGCCCGTGACAGCATCCGTCGACGCGACCGAACAGCTCCGCCATCACCTTCTCCGGGGGGGTCCCCCGTACCAGCGCGTGCCCGTGCGAGCGGTAGGTCGAGATCAGGTAGTCGGAGTCGCGCAGCGCCCTCGCGCTGCCCACGATCGTCGCCTCCTCGCCGATCGAGAGGTGCAGGAAGCCGCCGATCTTGGCCCGCGCGTACATCTCCCCGGCGCGCTCCTCGAAGCGCCGGATCAGCGTCATCGTCTCGAGCCACTCACGCCCGCTGTCTGCGTCCGGTAGCGCGTCCATCACTGATCCACGGTAGCCCAGCGGGAGAGGAACTCCTCGGGGCTCAGGAGGCCGAGGTCCTGGCGCACGGCACGCGCCCGGCGGCTCGCCTCCTGCGGCGCCAGATCCCAGAACAGGACCACTTCCCCGCTGTCGATCTCGACGACCTCGACGTGGTCCACGCGGGAGGAGTCGGCCAGCAGCGCGGGCGCGATCCCGCCCCGCCTGACGATCAGCCGGTAGGCGTCTCGGGCCTTCATCTGCTCATGCACGCCGCCGCCACCACCAGCGAGCCCTCTCCGTGGAACACGGCCGGCCCGCCGTCCTCGCCCGCGGTCGGGACCAGGACTGCCGGCACGCTCCTGACCCCCGCGGCCCGCGCGACGGCGGTGGCGCTCTCGAGCTCGGCGATCACCGAGCGCATGCTCGCCCCCCGCAGTACGGCCTCGGGATGCATCTCGCAGGCCGCCGCGGCGATCAGCACCGAGTCCTCGTCCGCGAGCGAGCGCCCGCCCGCGAACGCCTGCCGGAAGGCGGCCTGGGCGAAGGCCACCACCCGCCCGATCTGACGGGCGTAGGTCGCGACCCGCATCGCCAAAGTGCTGTCGAACGGGAACGGGTCCGGCCAGCGCAGCTCCTGCAGGCCCAGCTCGGCCGCCCGTCCCGCGATCCGCTCGCGGTAGGCGTCGGGGGGCTCGCGGTAGGCGTCGGGGGGCCCCCCGGGCGGGAGTCCGTCCGCCAGCCCCCCGGGCGGGAGTCCGTCCGCCAGCCCCCCGGCGAGCACGGGCGTCCACGCCGCCGCCCCCGGTAGCTCCTCGAGGACGCGCTCCGCGGCCAGGTAGGCGTCCGGGCTCGAGAGGTCGAAGTAGAAGGCGGCGGTCACCCGGGGCAACCTCGCTCGAGAAGCCCCCGCGCTATCCGTGGATCAGCCAGCCGTCGGCGGCCCGGCCCGCTTCCATGACCGCCTCGGACAACGTGGGGTGCCCGTGGATGATGCGCCCGAGCTCGGGGTAGCCGCCCTCGAGCGCGCGGATGTTGACGAGCTCCTGGATCATCTCGGTAGCCCGGGTGCCGACGATGTGGCCGCCGAGGAGCTCCCCGTAGGCACGGTCGCCGACGACCTTCACGAGCCCGGTGCGGTCGCCGTACACGGTGCCGCCGCCGACCGCCCCATACGGGACCTTGCCGACGACCACGTCGTAGTCCTGCTCCCGCGCCTGCTCCTCGGTCAGCCCGAACGATCCCACGTTGGGCAGGCAGAAGGTGGCCCGCGGGATGTCGATGTGGACGATCGGATGGGTCGGCAGCCCCGACATGTCCTCGACGGCGATGATGCCCTCGTCGGAGGCCTTGTGGGCCAGCGCCGGCCCGCTGACGAGGTCGCCGATCGCCCACACGCCGGCGCGGCTGGTGCGCAGCGCCCCGTCCACCCGCACGAGCCCCCGCTCGTCGACCTCGACCCCGGCCTCGCCGAGCCCGAGCCCCTCGATGTCGGCGCTCCGGCCCGCGCAGATCACGAGGTAGTCGACCTCTGCCTGCTCGTCGCCGTAGGTGAACGAGACCGTGTCCTGGCCCGCCTTCACGTCGGCCACGGGCGTAGCGGTGTGGATCTCGATCCCCTGGCGCTTGAGGCCGCGTTCGACGAGCCTGGAGATGTCCGCGTCCTCGGTCGGGAGCACCCGTTCGAGTGCCTCCACCAGCAGCACCTCGCTGCCCAGCCGCGCGAAGGCCGACGCGATCTCCGTGCCGGAGGCGCCCGCCCCGACGACGGCAAGCCGTGCCGGCACCTCCGCGAATGCCCACGCCTCCTCGGTCCCGATCACCCGTCCGCCGAACTCGGCTCCCGGGATCGCACGCGGGATCGAGCCGCTGGCGAGCACCACTCCCTGCGCGCCGTAGGACTGCCCGTCGACGGACACCGACCCGTCCGGCTGCAGCGATCCGAAGCCCTCGAGGACGTCGATCCCGTGTTTGCGGAACAGCCCGCCGACGCCCGAGGTGAGCGTGTGCACGACCTTGTCCCGGCGCGCCCGGATCGCCGTGTAGTCGATCTCGATCGAGCCCGCGTTGATGCCGAAGTCGCCTCCCTCGCGCATCTCCGTGAGCAGGTCGGCCGAGCGCAGCACCGCCTTGGCCGGGATGCAGGCGTAGTTGAGGCAGCGTCCGCCGAGCTTGTCGCGCTCGACCACCGCCGTGTGCTTCCCGAGCTGGGCCGCGCGCAGCGCCGCCACATACCCGCCTGGCCCCGAGCCGATGACTATGCAGTCGTAGGAACTCTCGGCCATGCCGCAGCAGACTAGCGAAGCGCCCTTGCGCGCTCGCCCGCCTGGATGCGGCCCATCACCCGCACGAGCTTCCAGAACAGCCACCCGCCGAGGCCGATCGCGACCGCGCACTCGCCGGCCGCCGCGAGCGTCGAGGCGACCGTCAGCGCGAGCGAGGTGACGAGGATCTGGAAGGCGAGCAGCCCCTCGAAGCACAGCACCGCCCAGTAGCGCCTGCGGGCCATTCCGACCGCGAGCGACGCCAACAGCACCGCGAGCAGGGCCGCTCCCGGCAGCGACCCGCCGTGGCGGGAGAGGTCGTGGACGGTGGCCGCGCCGACGACCACGCCGATCGCCAGCACCACGCAGACCGCGATCGCGACCAGCAGCGCGGGCGGCCACTCGTCGGGGCCCAGCGGACTCAACCCGGCCCTCGCCTGCTCGTCGCGGCCGCTCAACTGTCCGCCTCCGCCACGGGCGCGGCGTCGAGGATCCCGCACAGCTCCCGCGCGGCGGCCTCGGGGTCCGCCGCGCCGGCGATCGCCCGCAGCACGCAGACCCGCTCGGCGCCCGCGCCCAGCACGTCCGGCAGGTTGCCCGCATCGAGGCCCCCGATGGCGAAGAACGGAACCGCAGCGTTGGCGGCCGCATAGCGCACGAGCTCGAGGCCGACCGCAGGACGCCCGGGCTTGGTGGGCGTCTCGTGCACGGGTCCAACGCCGATGTAGTCCACCAGCGCGGGATCGACGGCGTCGATTTCGGCGGGGCTGTGGGTCGAGAGGCCCACGAGCATCGCCGGGCCCACAATCTCGCGGACGTCCGCCACCGCGAGGTCGTCCTGTCCCACGTGGACCCCGTCGGCCCCGGACTCGGCCGCCACCCACGGGCGGTCGTTGACGATCAACAGCGACCCCAGCCGGGAGCACAGCGCCGCGGCCGCCGAGGCGACCGCCGTGAGCTCGTCGTCGGGGAGCTTCTTCTCGCGCAGCTGGACGACGTCGACGCCGCCCGCGACCGCGGAGCGGATCAGGTCGGGGAGCTCGACGCCCTCGCTGCGGACCGCGTCGGCGCCCGCCCCGCACACGAGGTACAGGCGCGAGCGCTCGAGCCGGTCGCGACGCTCTGTTTCGGAGGCGGACACCACCGACGGCCAGTCTCGCAGAGCCCCGCCCGGGGACTAGCATCAGCCGCAATGTCGACGTCACCGATCACGGCCGGGCCGGTGTCCTGCGGCGAGCGTTACGACGTGCTGGTGGTGGGCGGCGGAATCGTCGGCCTCGCCGTCGCGTGGCGTGCCCGCGAGCGGGGGATGTCGGTGGCGTTGCTCGAGGGCGACAAGCTCGGCCGGGCGGCGTCGCACGTGGCCGCGGGAATGCTCGCGCCGGTGTCGGAGGTCGAGTTCGGCTCGGCCGCCCGGCGATCGCTCGCACTCGGCCTGCGGGCCGCCACGGCCTGGCCGAGCTTCGCCGCCGAGCTGTCGCGCGCGGCCGGCGCCCGCGTCTCGCTGCGGACGACCGGGACCTTGCTGGTGGCGCGTGACGACGACGAGGCACGCGAGCTCGACCGCCAGCTCGAGCTGCGCAGCTCGCTCCAGCTCCCCGTCGGGCGGCTGCTCCCGAGCGAGGCGCGCGAACGTGAGCCGGCGCTGGCGCCGACGTTGAGGGCGGCGCTCGAATGCCCCGGGGACCACTCGGTCGATCCGCGCGAGGTGCTGTCCGCGCTCAGGCGGGCGTGCGAGCGCGCGGGCGTGGCGGTACGCGAGCACGCGCCGGTCGCGCGTCTCGAGCTCGACCGCAACGGCCGACGGGTGACCGGCGTCCTCAGCCGTGCGGGCGGGACCGTGCGGGCCGGCGAGGTGGTGCTGGCCGCCGGTGCCTGGAGCCGCGCGCTGTCGGCGCCACCGCTCGCCGAGCGGATCCCGGTGCGGCCGGTGAAGGGCCAGATCATCCGCCTGCGCGATCCCTCAGGGCCGGGGCTGCTGGCGCGCGCGGTCCGCTACCAGGGCGGCTACCTGCTCCCCCGCGGCGACGGCCGCTACGTGCTCGGCGCCACCGTCGAGGAGCGCGGCTTTGAGCTGACGCCCACCGCCGGCGGCGTGTACGAGCTGCTGCGCGAGGCGCGCGAGCTCGTGCCCGGGGTGACCGAGCTCGAGCTCGAGGAGGTCTCGGTGGGGCTGCGCCCGGGGACCCCCGACAACGCGCCCCTGATCGGCCGCGGTCCCTGCGAGGGGCTGATCCTGGCCACCGGCCACCACCGCAACGGGATCCTGCTGGCGCCCCTCACCGCCGAGCTGGCCCTCGGGCTCCTCGACCCGGCGGCCCGCGCCGAGGATCACGGGGGACTGCTCGAGGCCTGCGATCCCTCCCGCTTCGGGAGCGGACCGGTGGGCGAGGGCGAGGGCGCGTCCCAGCCCTATGCGGAGGCGGGGACGTGATCATCCTCAACGGCGAGCGCTCGGAGGTGAGCGAGGGCGCGACGGTGGCCGGCGTGCTGGCCCAGCTCGGGCTGCGAGCGGACGGGCGCGGGGTGGCGGTGGCGGTGGACGGGGAGGTGATCCCCCGCGCACGGTGGGAGTCCTTCGCCCTCGACGCCGACGCCCGCGTGGAGGTGCTGACCGCGATGCAGGGAGGCTAGGGAGCGGTGGAGCCCAATCTCGGCGCCGCCGTGGGCGAGCGCGAGCACCCGGCAGCGGCAGCCTGCGATGACCCGCTGATCCTCGCCGGGCGGGAGCTGCGCTCGCGGCTGCTGCTGGGCAGCGGCGGCTTCCCGTCGCTGGAGTTGCTGGTCGAGGCGATCCGTGAGAGCGGCTGCGAGCTGGTGACCGTCGCCCTCCGTCGCGTCGGCACCGCGGGGACGGGCCAGAGCGGCTCGCTGGTGGACGCCCTCTCGCAGGCCGGCGTCACGCTGCTGCCCAACACGGCCGGCTGCCACACCGCCCGCGACGCCGTGCTGACCGCGCGGCTGGCGCGGGAGGCCTTCGGGACCGACTGGATCAAGCTCGAGGTGATCGGCGACGAGGACACGCTGATGCCCGACGCGCCGGAGCTGCTGAGCGCCGCCGAGCAGCTGCTGGCGGACGGCTTCGTGGTGTTCCCCTACACGACCGACGACCCTGTCCTCGCCCGCCGCCTTGAGGACCTCGGGTGCGCCGCGGTGATGCCGCTGGGCTCGCCGATCGGCAGCGGCATGGGCATCCGCAACCCGTACAACATCTCCCTGATACGCGAGTCCGTGCGTGTGCCGGTGGTACTCGACGCCGGCATCGGGACGGCCTCCGACGCGGCCCTCGCGATGGAGCTCGGCTGCGACGCCGTGATGGCCGCCTCCGCGATCACGCGCGCGCAGGACCCCGTGCGCATGGCACGCGCGATGCGCGACGCCGTCACCGCCGGGCGCCTCGCACACGGAGCCGGTCGCATCCCCCGCCGGACCTACGCCACGCCCTCCACCACCCACGAGGGACTGGCGGAGTTCGGGCCGACCTGAACGTGCTCAGCCGACGACTTCGATGGTGCCGTTCATCGTCGTCGGCTGCGTGGTGGACACGTAGTGGATCACGCCCGGCCTGCTCAGCGTCACCTGGTAGCTGGAGCCGGAGCCGAAGCTGCCCGAGTGCAGCGTCTGGGGCCCGCTGAGGCTCGTGACGTCGTGGTCGATCGAGTCGTAGTTGGTCCACCTCACCGTGGTTCCCGTCTTGACGCGGATCGCGTCGGGGAAGATCGCGATGTCGCGGTAGGCGATCTGCACCAGCCCACTGCGCACCGGCGCCCCGGCGGGGGGCGAGGCGAAGTGGGGGGTGGTGTCGATGTGGATCGAGGCCGGCGAAGAGGAGGTGTGGGAGCCGCCCGCGCCGCTCGCGCCGCCCGAGCCGGCGCCCGTGGAGCCGGTGGCGCCCGCGGTCGAGGTGCCCTGGCTGCTCGAGGAGGAGCCGCAGCCGCCGAGGGCGAGAACTACACACGCGAGTGCTCCCGCCACCGCAACCGCTCTCATTGCGGCCGATGCTAGCGGCGACCCGGGAAGCGAACGGGGACGACCTACACTCACCGCTCTCCCCATGACATCCCACTTCCTCACAGGCGCCGAGCTGACACCACAGGAGCTCGAACAGCTGCTCGCCCGCGCCGAGGAGTTGGCGCGGGAGCCACTGCGGTCCGAGGCGCTGAAGGGGCGCAGCGTGGCGCTCGTCTTCCAGAAGCCCTCCACCCGCACGCGCGTGTCCTTCGAGGTCGGCGTCCACGAGCTCGGCGGGCAGCCGCTGATCCTGCGCAGCGACGAGATGCAGCTTTCCCGGGGCGAGGCGCTGCGCGACACGGCGATCGTGCTGGGCCGACACGTCGCGGCGGTGGGCCTGCGCACCGGCTCGGAGCAGACCCTCCTCGAGCTGGCGCACCACAGCCCGGTCCCGGTGTTCAACATGCTGAGCCCCGAGCACCACCCCTGCCAGGCGCTCGCCGACCTGCTCACCCTGCGCCAGGCCTACGGCACGCTCGCCGGACTGCGGGTCGCCTACGTCGGCGACGGCAACAACGTCGCCCGCTCACTGGCCGTGCTGGGGAGCCTGGCGGGAATGCACATCGCGATCGCCTCGCCGCCGGGCTATTCGCTGGAGGGGAAGCTGTCGCTCCCGGCGGCGGCGAGCGGGACGGTGACGCTCTACGAGGATCCCCGCGAGGCGGTCGCCGAGGCCCGTGCGGTGTACACCGACGTATGGGTGAGCATGGGCGACGAGCAGCAGGCGGAGGAGCGCCGGCGGGCGCTGTCGGCCTACGTGCTCGACGACGCGCTGCTCGACGCCGCCGCCGACGGCGCCTTCGCGATGCACGACCTCCCCGCCCACGCCGGCGAGGAGATCTCCGCCGAGGTCCTCTACGGGGATCGTCAGCGCATCTGGGACCAGGCCGAGAACCGCCGCCACGCCCAGAAGGCGCTGCTCGAGCTGCTGCTCGCCGACACCCGCGGCGGGGCCGCCGCGGGCGGCTCCCCGTGAGCGAGCCCGCCGACCCCGGGGCGGTGACGGCCGCCGTCCGGCCGCAGCGCGGCGACGAGCTCGAGCTCGAGGTGGAATCGCTGGCCTTCGGCGGCGAGGGCGTGGCGCGACTCGGCGACGGTGGCTACGTCGTGTTCGTGGCCGGAGCCGTTCCCGGCGATCGCGTGAGGGCGGTGGTGTACAAGCGCAAGCGCTCCTACGCCCACGCCCGCACGCTCGAGGTGCTCCGCCCCAGCCCCGATCGGATCCCGCCGCGGGCCGCACACCCGGGCGTGCCGTGGCAGGTGCTCCCGTACGAGCGGCAGCTCGAGGTCAAGCACGAGCAGGTCGGCGAGGCGCTGCGCCGGATCGGCGGGCTGGAGGGCTTCGAGCTCGAGCCGATCGTGCCCGCGTGCGAGCAGTGGCGCTACCGCAACAAGCTCGAGTACTCGTTCGGCAACGGCCCCGGGGGCGAGCTCGTGTGCGGCTTCCACGACTCCGCCGGGGCTCGCCGCGTGAGCCCGCTCGGCGACTGCCTGCTGGCGTCCGAGCGGGGCAACGTCGCCCGCGAGCTGGTGCTCGGGTGGTGTCGCGAGCAGGGGCTTGGTGCGTGGGAGCGTGGCCGCGTCCCCACCGCCGAGGACCCCGAGAACGGTGAGGAGGCCGTTGACCGAGCCGGGCCCGGCAGGGGCGCGCGGGGCGGGCGCCGGGGCGAGCCGGTCGGTCCGGCAGCGGACGGGCGCCCGCAGCTGCGCAACGTCGTGGTCCGCGAAGGGCGGCGCAGCTCGATGTTGCAGGTGCGGCTGGTCACCAGCCCGGGGGAGCTCGACGTGTTCCCGCTCGCGGAGGTGCTCCGCGATGGCCTCCCCGGCGAGCTCGAGGGGGTGCTGTGGACACGCTCGGGGAGCCCCGCCGAGACGACCGCGGGAGGCGACACCGAGCTCCTGTGGGGCGAGGGCGAGCTGCCCGAGCGGCTCTGCGGCCTGGAGTTGCGGATCTCGGCCGAGGCCTTCTTCCAGACCAACACCGAGATGGCCGAGGTGCTCTATGGGGTGGTGGCCGAGTTCGCCGCCCTGAAGAGCTGGGAGCGGGTGTTCGACCTCTACTGCGGAATCGGCTCGATCGGCCTCACGCTCGCGCCCCACGCGGGCGAGCTGTGGGGAATCGAGCTACTCGAGACGGCCGTCGCCGACGCGATCGAGGGGGCCGCCCGCAACGGCGCCACCAACGCACACTTCTTCGCCGGGGATACCCGCCTGGCGCTGCCCGAGCTGGTGCAGCGCGTCGGACGCCCGGACGTGGTGGTCGTCGATCCCCCGCGGGCGGGGCTGTCGAAGAAGGTCGTCCAGCGGATCCTCGAGTCGGCTCCGAAGCGGATCGTGTACGTGTCCTGCAACCCCACCACGCTGGCCCCCAACGCCGCCGAAATGGTGGCCGCCGGGTGGTCGCTGAAGAGGGTCCGCCCGGTGGACATGTTCCCCCAGACGCACCACATCGAGAGCGTCGCGCTGCTCGAACGAGGGTAGGGTTCGCGGGCCATGCGGGCCGCCACCATCCGCGACAACGAGATCGTCATCGAGGAGCACCCGGACCCCGTCCCGGGCACGGGCGAGGTGCTCGTGCGGGTCCGCGCGGCCGGGCTCAACGGCGCCGACATGATGCAGCGCCGGGGCCTGTACCCGGCGCCTCCCGGGTCGCCCCAGGACATCCCGGGGATGGAGCTGGCGGGCGAGGTGGCCGCCCTCGGCGAGCGGGCGGAGCGCTTCCCGCTCGGCCAGCGCGTGATGGCGATCATCGGCGGCGGCGCGCAGGCCGAGCTGGCGGTCGTACACGAGCGCGTGCTGATGCCGGTCCCCGACCCGCTCGGATGGGTCCCGGCCGGCGGCCTGCCCGAGGTCTTCACGACCGCCCACGACGCGCTGTTCACACAGGCCGGGTTGACCTCCGGCGAGCGCCTGCTCGTGCACGGCGGCGCCGGCGGCGTCGGGACCGCCGCGATCCAGCTCGGGCGTGCGGCCGGCGCCGAGGTGACCGCGACCGTTCGCCGCGAGGAGCTGCGCGACGCCGTGGCCGGGCTCGGCGCGCGGGTGATCCCGTGCGAGGGGTTCGCCGATCACGGCCCCTTCGACGTGATCCTCGAGCTGGTGGGGGCCCCCAACCTGCCCGAGAACCTGGTGGCCCTCGCCGGCGGCGGGCGGATCGCGGTGATCGGCGTGGGGGCCGGGGCCAAGGGCGAGCTCAACCTGCTCGCGTTGATGGGCAAGCGGGCGAGGATCTTCGGTTCGACGCTGCGGACGCGGTCGCTGGAGGAGAAAGCGCTCGTCGCCCGCCACGTCGAACGCGAGGTGCTGCCGCTGTTCGACCGCGACCTCTTGCGGGTGCCGGTGGCCGACACGTTCCCGCTCGACCGCGCCGCCGCGGCCTACGACCGCTTCGCTGCGGGCGGCAAGCTCGGCAAGGTCGTGCTCGAGATCTGACGCCGGCCGGGCCGTCCCCGCTCAAGCGGGTGGCGAGGAGGGCAAACGGCGCAGCTCGATCACGCGGTAGGGGCTGTGCACGACGAAGCCGCCCGGGTCCTCGTTGGCGTCGCGCAGAACCGCCAGGGCGCGCTCGCAGGTAGCGACATAGGTGCCCGCGCGTTCCAGGGGCTCCCGGCGGTCGGCGCTCAACGGGTGGTCGCGCTCGCCGAGTTCGAGGTACTGCTCCGGCGAGGAGGCGGTGATTCGCAACTGCTCCTCGTACGGGCGCACCTCGGCCCCGCGGATCTGCTCGACACCGGCGAGCGCGTCGGGGTCGTGCCAGGGAAAGCGCGTCGGCGCCGGACGTCCCGTGGCCGCGGCCACGGCTTCCGCGAACATACCGAGGATCGCGTCGATCGGACCCTGCGGCAGCCACGCCGTCAGGAGCGCCCGTCCACCCGGCGCCAGCGCCCGCGCGATCGCGCCGAGCGCGCGCGGCGGGTCTGAGGCGAACGTCACCCCGAACGAGGACAGGGCCAGGTCGTAGAAGCCCTGTGGCACCGGTGGCCGGTGCAGGTCTCCGCGTAGGAGCTCGAGCTCCAGTCCCTCCGCGAGGGCGCGCGAGCGGGCGACCTCCAGCAGGCGCGGGGCGTAGTCCACGCCGGTCACGAGGGCGCCGCGTCGGGCGGCTGCCAGCGCGGTGTTGCCGGTGCCCGTGGCGAGGTCGAGCACGCGGTCTCCCTGCGCCGGTGCTGCGCGGTCGACGAGCCGCTCGGCCGCCGGCGCGAGCTCGGCCGCGAAGGTCTCGTAATGCGCGCCGCTCCAGTCGGGCGGGGCCGGGGTCGTCATCGCTGCGCGGGAGCCCTCATCTCGCCGCGGGCGCCGTCATCTCAGTACGGCGGCAGCGCCTGGTACCAGTCGCCGAGCACGCGGAAGGCGTCCCAGAACTCGCGCTTGGCGTCCTGCTCGTCGAGTGACTCGTCGAGGTTCGGGACATACAGCGCGTCGATCGACGGCGTGAGCTGCTGGACCACGCCCAGGCGCGGCTCGAGCTCGCGCGCCAGTGGGATCTCGATCTCCCCCAGCGTGCCCAGCGCGTCGGGGCCCATCGCGACGATGATCTTCGGCTGCACGATCGCGATCTCCTCCGCCAGCCGGGAGACGCAGGCGAAGTCCGCCAGCGAGGCGTCGCTGAGGGGGCACTTCACGCACAGCGTTCCGTACACCGCCAGCGGGTCGATCGACAGGCGCTTGAGCGACTTCATGATCGCGCCGCCGGCGCGGCCGTAGAAGGCCACGCCCTCCTCGATCTCCGAGGGCATCGCGGAGTGCTTGAGCAGCATGATGTCGGCCTGCGGGTGACCGGAGCCGAGCACCGGCATCAGGTTCCCCCGCGGGCAGTGCTCGCAGGCCTGGAGCTCGCGCATCAGCAGGTTGAGCTCGCGGATCGCCCGCTCCAGGTACTTCTCGCGGATCTCGTCGTCGGTCACCGGCATCGCCGCGGATGGATTTGACGGTGCCTCGGCTTGTCCTTGGACGTGCATCCCCCGTTGCGGGCGGCTAGCGCCCACGACGCTCGCCGGCCCGGCTCAGACGGCGCAGGCGGCGGGCCCTGCTCGCGCGGCGCGCGGACGGGGGCGTGGCCCGCGTCTGCAGGAACTTCAGCGCCTGCACGTACAGCAGCGACGAGGGCCTGGTGAGGATCTCGGCGTCCCGCAGCGACTGGAGGAACTCGCGGGGCCCGTCGAAGTCGCGCATCCGCACGCGCGCCGAGCCGAGGCCCTGGGGCACGTGTGCGTCCGACCCCGCCCCGGCGGGGATGCGGTACTTGGCGGCGAAGCGGTCGGCCTCTTCGTTGAAGGCGCTGATCGCCACCCGGGGGTTGAAGATCTCGATCGCGTCGACCTCGTCGAGCACCGCCAGCAGGTGCTCGTAGTCGGGCACGGCGTGCATGCGGTCGAAGGGGTGGGGCACGTACACCACCCCGCCCTGGCGGCGGATGCGCTCGATCGTCTCCGCCAGGCTCAGTCCACGGGGGATCTTCTCCTTCAGGAACAGCCCGATCACCTCGCCCTGCCCGTCGGTCTTGATCTCCTCGCCGACGATCACGCGCACGCCCGCCTGGGCCGACTTCGCCTGCGCCTCGAGCGCCCCCGAGATCTCGTTGTGGTCGGTCACCGCGATTGCCCCCAGACCGGCCTCGCGGGCGCTGGCCAGCAGTACCTCCACCGGCGTCGCGCAGTCGTAGGAGTGGTCCGTGTGCATGTGCAGGTCGACCTCGATCAGGGGACGCGCGCCGAGCACCTGTGCGAGCTCGGGATCGCCGCCACCGTGACGCCGTGCCGCCGTCCTCAGGTAGATCTCCTCGAAGCGTTGGGCGGCCAGCTCGTCGTCGGGGACGAGCTCGTACTCGGCGGGGAACGTGCGCGCCATCAGCTCGGCGGTGGCGGGCAGCGTCGCGGTGCGCGCGTCGAGGCGCCCGAAGAAGCTCTCCACGAAGCGACGTGCGACCAAGGTCGAGAGCAGCCGCTCGCTGGAGGAGTGGAACGAGCCGACGTTCAGCGCGCGCGAGTGGCGCAGCGCCGCGTTCGACGTCGAGGGGGCGAACGGCTCGTGTACGTGGACGAAGTCGAGCGGCACGCGGGTGAGGACTTCCTCGACGGTGCGGGCGACGTCGATCGGCAGGGCGGGTGCGCGGCGGAGCGCTCCAGGAGCGACCTCCAGCACCTCGCCGACCGCGATCACACGGGGGCTGCCGCCGTCGGTGCCCTCGAGCAGCCGCTCGGGCGCTCCGCGGGCGGCCCGCAGCTGCTTGCGGGACTCGCGTACCCGTTCCTGTGAGCGCGAGGGGGCGAGCACCAGCACGCGGTGCCCCCGCCGTGAGAGCTCGGCGGCGGTGGCGGCCACGTGGAGGTTGAGCCCGTCGTCGACCTCCCACGGGTACGGCGTGACGTGGGCGATCGCGAACGAAGGTGCCATCCGCTCCTGATTATCGCGTCCGGGCACCGGCGCGCCGAGGTTAGCTCGCCGGCGGGTCTGCGGCCGTCGCCGTCAGCCTTCGGCGCGGCCGCCGGCGGCGCGGCTGCGGGTGCCGGAACGGCGGCCTTTGGCCCCCGCGCCCGAGGGGGCTTTGGCCCGCGCGCCCGAGGGGGCTTTGGCCCGCGCGCCCGAGGGGGCTTTGGCCCGCGCGCCCGAGGGGGCTTTGGCCCCCGCGCCCGAGGGGCCCTTCGGCGTGGTCCCCGGCCCCTTGGCGTAGGAGGCGATGAACGCCTCTGTGTCGAGTCGGGCCTGCTCATCGGGGCGCTGGCGGTGGGGCGACTTCATCAGGTAGGAGGAGGGGCCGTCGAGCTGGCCGCCGAGGCCGTGGTTGAGGGCGAGCTTGCAGCAACGCACGGCGTCGATCACGATCCCGGCCGAGTTGGGCGAGTCCCACACCTCGAGCTTGAGCTCCATGTTCAGGGGCACGTCGCCGAAGGCCTGGCCCTCGATGCGGATGTGGGCCCACTTGCGGTCGGTCAGCCACGGCACGTAGTCGGAGGGACCCACGTGCACGTCGCTGGGGGGCAGCTCGTGGTCCATCACCGAGGTCACGGCGTTGGTCTTGGAGATCTTCTTGGACTCCAGCCGCTCGCGCTCGAGCATGTTGTAGAAGTCCATGTTCCCGCCGACGTTCAGCTGCGAGGTCCGCTCCACCTCGACGCCGCGCTCGGCGAACAGGCGGGCGAGCGTGCGGTGCACGATCGTCGCGCCGACCTGCGACTTGATGTCGTCGCCGACGATCGGCAGGCGGGCGGTTTTGAAGCGCCGGTCCCAGTAGTCCTCGCGGGCGATGAACACCGGGATGCAGTTGACGAAGCCGCAGCCCGCCTCGAGCACCTGCTCGACGTACCACTTGGTCGCCTGCTCGGAGCCCACGGGCAGGTAGGAGACGACCACGTCGGTGTGCGTGTCGCGGAGGATCTTGACGATGTCGGCGGTCTCGCCGGGCGCCTTCTTGATCTTCTCCTTGAGGTACTTGCCGAGCCCGTCGTGGGTCATCCCGCGCTGGACGGGGACGCCCAGGCGGCGGGGCACCTTCGCGAACCGCATGGTGTTGTTCTGGCCCGCCCAGATGGCCGTGCCGAGGTCCTTGCCGACCTTGGTGGCGTCGATGTCGAAGGCGGCGGTGAACTCGATGTCGCGGACGTGGTAGCCGCCGAGGTCCACGTGCATCAGGCCGGGGACCCGCTTGTCGGGGTCGGCGTCGCGGTAGTAGTGGACCCCCTGGACGAAGGCCGACGCGCAGTTGCCGACGCCGATGATCGCCACGCGTACCTTGTCCGACTGGTAGCGGGCGGCGCCGTTGGTCCAGGACGCGCCGTTGGTGGGTGTGCTGCCGTTGGTGCGCTGCTTGATCACAGAACCGATCCTCTTCGTGGCGAGGGGGCAGGGCGGGGACCCGCTGCGGGCCCGGGCGCCGGGACTCAGGGTCCGGCGCCGCAAGAGACTACTCCGCGGGCGCCGGAAGGTCACACCGCGGTCAGGCGGTGAGGGCCTTGCGGACGTGCCAGATGCGCTGCATCACGGTGACGACGCTGAGGACCGCGAGCACGTACACCGCCGGCTTCAGCAGCTCGAAGTTCCCGAGCGAGGCGCCCTTGGCGAACACCAGCCCGATCGCGAGGATCACCACGCGCACGGGCCGGGTGGCGATCCCGACCTTGCATTCGACGCCGAGCGCCTCCGCGCGCGCCCGCGTGTAGCTGACCATCAGCGAGGCGAGCACCGCGATCACGACCGCGGCCGTGGCCACGCGCTCTCCCTGCAGCGCGAAGTAGCCGGCTACGGCCGCGAGCACGATCCCCTCCTCGATGCGGTCGAGCGTCGAGTCCAGGAACGCGCCGAACGGGCTCCCCTTGCCGGACATCCGCGAGTAGCGCCCGTCGAGCGTGTCCATCACCGAGCCGACGATGAAGGCGATGCCGCCGAGGAAGAAGAGCTGTTCCCATACCAGCACCGCCGCCAGCAGGTTGAGCGCGAAGCCGGTCAGCGAGATCGTGTTGGGGGTGAGACGGGAGTCGATCAGACGGTTGCGGACCAGCTCGCGACGGGCGCCGGAGCCGATCGGCGGGCGCGTGCGGGCGCGCCCGGCGCGGTGGGAGCCTCGCCCACGTCGGGCCGGTGCATGCTGGCGGGGGGCCATCGAGACCGGGTTGCCCTAGCCGCTGGCTCCGAGGCGAGTGCTCGGCAGGGCCGAGAAGCGCCACGCGTTCGGTCTCGCCCGCGCGAGCCAGAGGGCGCCGTAGGCGGACACGCCGGCGGTCACCGCCCCCAGTAGGGCGTCGAAGATGAAGTGGTTGGCGGTGACGACGATCACGAACGCCATCAGGAACGGATACAGGATCCAGAGCACCCTCACGACCTTCGGTTTTACCAGCCGGGCTAGCGTCCAGCCGGTCATCAGCGAGAACGCCACGTGCATCGACGGGACCGCCGCATACATGTTCACCATCGCCGTCATCGAGGAGCTCTTGGCCGACACGTGCACCCCGGTGAAGTCCGAGACGGTGTCGATGAAGCCCCACTCGGGGAAGAAGCGGGGCGGCGCGGTCGGGAACACCATGTAGCCGATCAGCGCGATCGCCATCGCGATCATGAACATGTTGCGCACGAAGTAGAAGCTGCGGTTGTGGCGTAGGTAGAGGTACACGAGCGCCGCCACCGTGACCGTGGTCTGGGCGTTCACGTACACCCAGCTGGCGGCGACGATCAGCGCGTGGCTCCCCGAGGCCCAGGCCTGGATCGAGGGCTCGACGAACACGTGCAGATCACGCTCGAGCGCGATCAGGTCACGAGCGTGCGCGAAGGCCGCGTTGGCCTCGCCCTCGACGAGGCCACGGACGAGCCTGTACGCGAGGAAGGCCCCGCCGAACAACGCCAGCTGCCGCAGCGCGTCGAGCCACCCTCGAGGCAGCACGCGCGCCTGCAACACCCGAGCCCGAGCGACCATTCGCGGCCAAGCCTAGACGATGGTCAGGTGCAACGAGCACCGTTCGACAGCACCCGCGCGAGCGAGAAGCCGATCCCCAGCTCGAAGCGTCCCGGTCTGCGGGCGAGCACGCGCGTCCAGTCTCCGGGCGCGCGCTCGACACACCCGTCGCCGCGCAGCAGCTCCCAGTAAGGGGTGAAGTGAAGGCGCACCAGATATCCCCCCGCGCGGGGCGCCACCAGCCGGGCGCCGTCGGTGGAGATGCCGCGCAGCACGCCGGGCGCCGACAGCAGCGGCGCGGGATCGGCGAGCGCGAACAGCCGCCAGCGGCGCGAGCGCCAGACTTCGCGCAGGTATCGCGGCGGGCCGGTGCGCAGCAGCCGCGCCTCGGCCGTGCCGGAGTAGTCGAGCTTGGCGTCCGGCAGCGCGACCAGCGAGACGCCCTGTTCGAGCAGCCAGCGGTGCAATGCGGCGGCGGTCAGCGGCGACCCTTCGTAGAACAGCGGGTTGCGCTCGCGATCCAGCTGGCGCTCCCAGCCGCGGGCGAGCATCACGTGGGGGGCGACCCAGCGGGATTCCCAGTGGGCCGCGGTGGGCACCACCTCCAGGCGCGCGGGGCGGGCACCGTAGCCGACGTCCAGCCGCCGCAGCTCCGCCAGCAGGGGCGCGTAGAAGGAGGCCTTCACCGACGGGTTGTCCCGGACCGCGCGATAGTCCGACAGCGGTGCCTTGATCTGCCAGTAGAGCATCAGCGGCGCCAGCGCGACCAGCAGCCACAGTCGCCCGCGGGGCACCGAGCCCCGCTCGCGCCGCAGCAGGATCAGCGCCGCCACCGGCCCGCCGAGCAGCGCGCCCAATCGCCCGGCGTTGCCTCCGACCGCGCTCGGCACCACGAAGGCGGCGAGGAGCAGCAGCGCGTACAGCAGCAGCCCGGTGCGCAGCAGGCGCTGGTGGCCACCCGCGAGCAGTGCCAGCAACAGCACCGCCGCCAGCGGTGCCCAGAAGGCCGACGCCACGAACGGCTGCGTGCCCCCTTCCGGGAACAGCACCGCCAGCGCCAGGATCGGCGCCAGTGCCGCCGCCGTCAACCACAGCGCGCGCCGCCGCCGCGACCCCGCGATCGCCCACGCCACCAGCGCCAGCGCGAGGAACGCCCCCGCCACCGGGCTCGCCAGCGAGCACAGCACGCACACCACCGCCGCCAGCCGCGGGCGGGAGGCGGCCAGCGCCAGCGCCCCCAGCCCGAGCGCGAGACCGAGGTCGTAGGGCACGCGGCTGGAGAGCAACGCGAAGCCGGCGCCGAAGGCGAACCACAGCGACGCCACCCTCCCCGCCGTGCCCGGCGCCTCACGGGCCAGGAGCCGTTCAAAGACCACCGCCTGCAGGACGGCCGCCAGCGCCACCACCAGCCGCGGGCCGATCAGGGCGCCGAGGGGCGGGGCCAGCAGCGAGTAGGCGGGGAGGTGGTGGCCCCCGTACCAGGAGTTGTCCCACAGCGTGAAGCCGACACGCGAGAACAGGTCGCTGCGGTAGCTGGCCGCCGCCAGGTCGGGGCTCGAGGGCGCGAGCAGCAGGTAGCCCACGGCCATCGCCGCGGTCAGCACCCAGGCCGGGGGAGGACCGAGCCGGCGGGCGGCCCGCTGGAGCCCCGCCCACCCCCCGCCCGAGCGCGGTCCGGGCCGGCGGGGGGCCGCCAGCGGCTCGCCGAGGGCGGTCCCGCTCACGCCCGGGCCAGGAACTCGTGCACCCGCGCCGGCAGGTCGGGCCGGTCGAGCCACGGCCAGTGGCCGGCGTCGGGAAGCTCGAGCAGCTCGGCGTCGGGGAGCACGTTGACGTAGTCACGGGCGAAGCGCTCGGGGATATAGGGGTCGCGCGTGCCCCAGGCGACGAGGGTCGGCGCCCGCACGTCCGCCAGGTGCGCGCCGGCGACCGCCAGCCGCTCCGGCGGGGAGCTCCGATACAGGCGCAGGATCGCCCTCCCGGTGCCCTCGTCGAGGTAGGTCACGATCGAGCGGCGGAGGTCCTCCGGGAGGGGTCCCGGGGTGACGTTGGCCCCCTTCGAGAAGTGCTTCAGCGTGAAGCCCACGGTGGCGCCGATCGCGAGCTCGCCCAGCACCGGCGTGCGCCACGCCCGGGCGGTGCGGTGCCAGCGGAATCCGGGCAGGAACGGCACCACGTTGATCAGCACCATCCGCTGCACCCGCCCGGGCTGCCGCTGGGCGAAGTCGAGGCCGACGGCGCCCCAGTCGTGCATCACCAGGCGCACGTCGTCGATCCCGCGGAAGTCGAGGAAGCGCTCGACGAAGGCGCCGTACTCCTCGATCGTGTAGCTCTTCCAGCCGGGCTTGCCCGAGCGGCCGAAGCCGGGCAGGTCGACGGCCAGGCCGCCGCTCAAGGCCAGCCAGTTGGTCCAGTCGTCCGCGTTGCTCGGCACGCCGTGCAGGTACAGCACCGGCGGGAGCGCGGCCTCCGCCGCGGGGGCCGGGGCCTCTCGCCAGAAGACGGGCAGGCCGTCGAGATCCTCGGTGTGCTCGCTGGGCTCGGGCACCTGCGTGAGGATACGGTGGTGCCCGTGCGCGCCCCCCGCCAGCTCGAGGAGCCGCCGAGCCGGGCACGGGTGACACGCGTGCGCAGGCGGCTGCGGTTCGTGTACGGGGTCCCGACGATGGCGCCCCACGGCCACCCGATCGCCGAGCTGGTGTTGACCGTGCTCTCGCAGTCCACCAACGACCGCAACCGCGACGTGGCCTACCTGCGCCTGCGCGAGCGCCTCCCCGGCTGGGAGCAGGTCCGCGACGCCCCCCTCGAGGAGGTCGAGCGGGCGATCCGGCCCGGCGGCATCTCGAAGGTGAAGTCGGGGCGCCTGCAGGCGATCCTGCGGGCGATCACCGCCGACGGCCGTGATCCCGAGCACGAGCTGTCGCTCGACTGGCTGGCGGGGGCCTCCGTCCGCGAGGGCCGCGACTACCTCGTCGGGCTCCCCGGCGTGGGCCGCAAGACCGCCGCCTGCGTGCTGCTGTTCGCGCTCGGCAAACGGGAGGTGCCGGTCGACACCCACGTCTCGCGGGTCGGCACCCGCCTCGGCCTGCTGCCCGCCGGAGCGCCCTTCGAGGTGCTCCACGACCGCATGCTCGAGATCACCCCGCGGGGGGCCGAGCTCGAGCTGCACGTCAACCTGCTGCGCCACGGCCGGCGCACCTGCTACGCCCGCCGCCGCCAGTGCGAGCGGTGTGCACTCGAGCCGATGTGCCCCAGCAGCCTGCTGCGCCGGCACGGCACCGATCTCGCCGCCGGCGCCGGCGACCTATCACCACCGCCGGGGCGGTCGCGCTAGCCCCGTGGCAGCACGGCGAAGGCGATCACCGCGTACTGCAGGGCCGCGGCCGCCACCACCAGGGCGTGGAACACCTCGTGGTAGCCGAACACCCGGGGCCAGGGGTTGGGGCGCCCACTCGCGTACACCACCGCCCCGACCACGTACAGCAGCCCGCCGGTGGCCAGGCCGGCGGCGCCCAACCAGCCGATGCTGGCGGGCAGTTCCCCGAACACCGCCCCGGTGACGAGCCCGAGCGCGACGTACACGCCGGCGAACAGCCACTTGGGAGCGTCGATCCACAACAGCTTGAACAGGACCCCCCCGAGCGCCCCCGCCCACAACACGATCAGGATCGCCTTGCCGAGCGACCCCTTCAGCGCGAGCAGGGCGACCGGCGTGTAGGTGCCGGCGATCAGGACGAAGATCATCGAGTGGTCCAGGCGCCTCATCCAGCGCCGGGCGGTGGGCCTCCAGGTGACGCGGTGGTAGAGGGCGCTGGTGCCGAGCAGTCCCGATACGGCGGCCGCGTAGATCGCCGCCGCCACCCGTGCCCGCCCGTCCGAGGCGGCGAGGATCAGTGCCACGCCGCAGCCCAGCGAGATGAAGAAGGCGTACTCGTGCAGGACGCCCCTCAGTCGCGGCTTGAGCGGCTGCAGGGTGGGTGTCGTCAGCGTCCCGAGCTTGTTCATCGACTCTCACAGACAAAAGTAGCGCCGCTGGGCGATGAAGGCGAGTGGGAGGGACGTAAATCCCACCGGTGCGGCGCGGTCGATCCGTCCCGGGGCACCGACCGGCCCGGGCCGCCGTGTCGCCCACGAGGTGCCGTGTACCCATTCCGAGCCGGTTTCGAACCTACCCAAACCTACGCAAAATGCGGCCAAAATGGTCTTGAAGGGCGGTAGAAAATCTGCGACAATAGGACTCAGATTTATCCAGTGTTACCACAGAAAGGTTTACAGTAATGGCCAAGACCATAGGCATCGACCTGGGCACGACGAACTCGTGCATGGCCGTGCTCGAGGGTGGCGAGCCGACCGTGATCGAGAACGCCGAGGGCGGTCGCACGACCCCGTCGGTGGTCGCCTTCACGGCCTCCGGGGAGCGCCTGGTTGGCACGGTGGCCAAGCGCCAGGCCGTAACGAACCCGCAGAACACGATCTTCTCGATCAAGCGCTTCATGGGCCGCAAGGAGGCCGAGGTGCGAGAGGAGGAGTCGATCGTCCCCTACAAGGTCGTCTCGGGACCCAACGGCGACGCTCGCGTGGAAGCCAGCGGCAAGCAGTACTCCCCGCCCGAGATCTCCGCGATGATCCTGCAGAAGCTGAAGGCGGACGCGGAAGCGTACCTCGGCGAAGCCGTCGATTCGGCCGTGATCACCGTCCCGGCGTACTTCAACGACGACCAGCGACAGGCGACCAAGGACGCCGGCAAGATCGCCGGCCTCGACGTCAAGCGGATCATCAACGAGCCCACGGCGGCCTCGCTCGCGTACGGGCTCGACAAGGAGTCCGACCAGACGATCCTCGTGTTCGACCTCGGCGGCGGCACCTTCGACGTGTCCGTGCTCGAGATCGGCGACGGGGTCTTCGAGGTCAAGTCCACGGCCGGGGACAACCACCTCGGCGGTGACAACTTCGACAAGGCGATCGTGGACTGGCTGGTCGCCGAGTTCAAGAAGTCCCAGGGGATCGATCTGTCCGCCGACCCGATGGCCCTCCAGCGCCTCTACGAGGCGGCCGAGAAGGCCAAGATCGAGCTCTCCACGACCCAGGAGACGCAGATCAACCTGCCGTTCATCACCGCCGACGCCTCCGGGCCGAAGCACCTCGACACGCGCCTCACGCGGGCGAAGCTGGCGGAGCTCACCTCCGGCCTGCTCGACCGCGTCGTCGGACCGGTCAACCAGGCGCTCGACGACGCCAAGAACAAGGGCGTCAAGGACATCGACCACATCGTGCTCGTGGGCGGCATGACCCGCTCGCCCGCGGTGCAGGAGAAGGTCAAGGAGCTGACCGGCAAAGACCCCCACCGGGGGGTCAACCCCGACGAGGTCGTGGCCGTCGGCGCCGCCATCCAGGCCGGCGTGCTGGCGGGTGACGTGAAGGACGTGCTGCTGCTCGACGTGACACCCCTGACGCTCGGGATCGAGACCAAGGGTGGCGTGATGACGAAGCTGATCGAGCGCAACACCACGATCCCGACCCGCAAGGGCGAGGTCTTCTCGACGGCCGAGGACAACCAGCCGTCGGTCGAGATCCACGTCCTGCAGGGCGAGCGGGAGATGGCGCAGTACAACAAGTCGCTGGGCAAGTTCCAGCTGACGGGCATACCGCCGGCCCCGCGGGGGATCCCGCAGATCGAGGTCGCCTTCGACATCGACGCCAACGGCATCCTGAACGTGTCCGCGAAGGACCTCGGGACCGGCAAGGAGCAGAAGATCGAGATCAAGGCCGGCTCCGGCCTGTCCGAGGGCGAGATCAAGGACATGGTCTCCGACGCCGAGACGCACGCCGATGAGGACCGCCGCGCGCGGGCCCTCGCGGAAGCGCGTAACAACGGCGAGAACGCGGCCTACCAGGCCGAGAAACAGCTCGCCGACCTGGGCGACCAGGTGGACGCAGAGTCCAAGTCGCGCATCGAAGATGCGATCAAGGCGGTCCGCGAGCAACTCGAGTCAGAGGACGCGGAGGCGATCAACGGTGCCTCCCAGGAGCTCCAGAACGCCTTCCACGCGGTCTCCGAGGCGATGTATCAGCGCGCCCAGGAGCAGGCCGCGAGCGCCGGCTCCAACGGGGCTGCGAGTGGCGGCGAGGACGACGGGTCCTCCGACGAGGACGTCGTCGACGCCGAGGTCGTCGACGAGCCGAAGGTGTAAGCGATGGCGAACACCGAGGGCACAGTCACCGGCGCGGGTACCCCCCGCGCCGACGAGCCGGAGCGCACCGACGGGCAGCGCGAGCGTGACCTCTTCCCCGGCCAGGAGTCGGGGAAGGGGCCCTCGGGCACGCCCGAGGGCGTCTCGGCAGCGGACGTGGAGGAGGCCAAGGAGCTCCAGGGAGACCTCGACGAGCTAGTCCGCACGGCGGCCCAGCGCGACGAGTACCTCGCGCTCGCCCAGCGCACCCAGGCCGACTTCGAGAACTACCGCAAGCGGGTGGCCCGCGAGGCCGCCGCTGCCCAGGAGCGGGGCTGCACACTGCTGGCCAAGGAGCTGTTGCCGGCACTCGACAACCTCGATCGGGCGCTCGAGGCGGCGGCCGCCGACGACCCGCTGCTGGAAGGCGTGAGGCTGGTGAGGGCCGAGCTGAATGCGGCCCTCGGCCGTGCCGGCATCGAGTCCTTCTCGCCCCTGGGCGAGGAGTTCGACCCGTCCGTTCACGAGGCCGTGGCGACCTTGCCCCAGCCGCCCGGAGGCAAGCCCAGCGGGACGGTCGTGGAGGTCTACCAGCCGGGCTACAGGCTCGGGAAGAGCATCATCCGCCCGGCTCGAGTGGTCGTGGCGGCGTAGGAGCAGACGGATGGCGACACGATCCGACTACTACAAGGCGCTGGGCGTCGACAAGAAGGCGAGCGCCGCGGAGATCAAGAAGGCCTACCGCAAGCTCGCCCGCGAATACCACCCGGACCGCAACCCGGGGGACGAGAAGGCCGAGGAGCGCTTCAAGGAGATCTCCCAGGCCTACGACGTGCTCGGCGACCCCGAGAAGCGCAAGCAGTACGACGAGGGCAGCGGCCCGTTCGCCCAGGGCGCTCCCGGGGCCGGCTTCGGCGGCTTCGGCAACTTCGACTTCGACGCGTCCTCGATGGGCGACATCCTCTCCAACCTCTTCGGCGGGGCCGCGGGCGGGGCGGGCGGAGCCAGACGTGGACGTGGGAGGCAGGCCGCCGAACGGGGGGCCGATCTCGAGGCGCAGGTGTCGATCACCTTCGACCAGGCGGTGTCCGGGGCCCAGGTGCCGTTGCAGGTGCCGATGAGCGCCGTCTGCGACACCTGCCATGGGACCGGTGCCGCGCCGGGCACCTCGCCGACGATCTGCCCCCACTGCGAAGGCCGGGGCATCGAGACGCAGGGACAGGGCATGTTCTCCATCTCCCAGCCGTGCCCGCAGTGCGGGGGGTCGGGGACGATCATCGAGAGTCCCTGCCCCACGTGCGGGGGCGTGGGCACGGTGAGGACGGTCAAGCGCCTGCGCGTGAACATCCCCGCCGGCGTCCGCGACGGCAGCCGCATCCGGCTCGCCGGCAAGGGCGAGGCCGGTCTGCGGGGAGGACCCCCGGGCGACCTGTACCTGATCACCAGGGTGGCGCCGTCGCCGGTGTTCAAGCGTAAAGGCGACAACCTCGAGGTGGAGGTGCCGTTGAGCATCCCCGAGGCGCTGCTCGGCGCCGAGGTCCAGGTGCCCACGTTGACGGGAACCAAGACCCTGCGGGTCAAACCCGGCACCGCCCACGGCACCGTCCAGCGCCTGCGTGGGGAGGGCCCGCCGAAGCTGGGCAGCTCGCCACCCAAGAAAGGCGACATCCACTACCGCTTCGTGATCGAGGTTCCCAAGAAGCTCAACGACGAACAGGAGAAGGCCGTCGAGGAGCTCTCCCGGACGCTCGGCTCCAACGACCCGAGGGCCGGCCTGTTCGCCAACGGAGCCGGTCCCCGTCCGCGGGCGGGAGCGGCGAGCGGGAAGGGGTCCGAGGGGCGATGAGCGATTCAGCGGGAGATTCGAGGACGCCACCGTCGCGTGATCGCCCGCTCGTGACGAGTGCCGAGGTCCCCACCGAGCGGGCGCTCGCGTCGACGACCGCCCCGCGGCGGCGAACCCGCACGGTGACCCGTGTGGAGCTCGCGACCGACCGCGGCGTGTTCATGATCTCGGTGGCGGCCGAGCTGGCCAACCTGCACCCCCAGACGCTGCGGGTGTACGAGGCGAGGGGGCTGATCGAGCCCCAGCGCTCCTCCAAGGGCACCCGCCTGTACTCGCACGAGGACGTGGAGAAGCTCAAGCGGATCCAGGAGATGACCGCGGAGCTAGGCCTGAACCTCGCCGGGGTGGAGCGGGTCCTGCACCTCGAGCAGGAAATCGACGAGATGCAGGCGCGCATAGAAGAGATCGAGCTCCAGGCGATGGAGGCGCAGGTGCGCCTGTCCGAGGAGCTCGAGGAGGTACGCCGATCCTTCCGGGCCGAGCTCGTCCCCTACCGGGGCAGCCGGGAGCTGGTGCGGGTGGCGGACCTCATGAAGTCCTTCAACAGACCAATGAACTTCAAGACACAGCGAAAAGGGAGTACCGATGGCACCTAACGGAACCCCACCGGGCGTGCAGGGCGTGCCCGGGGAAGAGCAGCAGGCTCCGCTGGAGCGATTCGGACGCGATCTGACCGAGATGGCCGAGCAGGGGAAACTCGACCCCGTCATCGGCCGTGACGACGAGATCCGCCGCGTGATCCAGGTGTTGAGCCGGCGCACGAAGAACAACCCCGTCCTGATCGGGGAGCCCGGGGTGGGCAAGACGGCGATCGTCGAGGGCCTGGCCCAGCGGATCGTCGGGGGCGACGTACCGGAGTCCCTGCGGGAGCGTCGGGTGATCGCGCTCGACATCGGCGGGCTCATCGCCGGGGCCGCCTATCGGGGCGAGTTCGAGGAACGCCTGAAGGCGGTCCTCAAGGAAGTGGCCGACGCCCAGGGGGCGATCATCCTGTTCCTCGACGAGCTGCACACGATCGTCGGTGCGGGGGCCGCGCAGGGAGCGGTGGATGCCGCCAACCTGCTCAAGCCGATGCTGGCCCGCGGGGAACTGAGGGCCGTGGGGGCCACCACGCTCGACGAGTACCGCCAGCACATCGAGAAGGACGCCGCCCTGGAGCGGCGCTTCCAGCCGGTGTACGTGGGCGAGCCCACCGTCCAGGACACGATCGCGATCCTGAGAGGGCTCAAGGAACGCTACGAGGTCCACCACAAAGTCACCATCCAGGACAGCGCTCTGATCGCGGCGGCGACTCTCTCCCACCGCTACATCGCCGACCGGTTCCTGCCCGACAAGGCGATCGACCTGATCGACGAGGCGGCCTCCAAGATCCGCATCGAGATCGACTCGCTGCCGACCGAGATCGACGAGGTCGACCGGCGGATCATGCAGCTCGAGATCGAGCTCACCTCGTTGCGCAAGGACAAGAGCGACGCCGCCCGGGAGCGGCGTGAGGCGCTCGAGCAGGAGCTCGAGGAGCTCAAGCTGCGCTCGGCCTCGATGAAGGAGCAGTGGCAGCGGGAGAAGGAGGCCATCCAGGGCGTCTCCGAACTGAAGGAACGACTCGAGCAGGCGCGGATGGAAGTCGAACGGGCCCAGCGCGAAGCCAACCTCGAGCGGGCCGCGGAACTCCAGTACCGGGACATCCCCGAGCTCGAGAGGGAGCTCGTCGAGCGTGAAGCCGCCGCCCGGGAAGCCGAGGGCGAGGGCCCGGTGTTCCTCAAAGAGGAGGTCGACGCCGACGACGTGGGGGAGGTCGTGGCGAGATGGACCGGGATCCCCGTCAGCCGCCTGCTGGAGGGCGAAACCGAGAAGCTCCTGCACATGGAGGACCGCCTCCACGAACGTGTGGTGGGCCAGGACGAGGCGATCGAGGCCGTGGCCACCGCGCTGCGACGCTCGCGGGCCGGACTCTCGGACCCCGACCGGCCGATCGGCACGTTCCTGTTCCTCGGCCCCACCGGTGTCGGCAAGACCGAGCTCGCGAGGGCGCTCGCCGAGTTCATGTTCGACACCCAGGAGGCGATGATCCGGATCGACATGTCCGAGTACATGGAGAAACACTCCGTGTCCCGGCTCGTCGGTGCGCCCCCCGGCTACGTCGGCTACGAAGAGGGGGGTCAGCTGACCGAGGCGGTCCGCCGGCGCCCCTACTCCGTGGTGCTCCTGGACGAGATCGAGAAGGCCCACACGGACGTGTTCAACACGCTCCTGCAGGTGATGGACGACGGTCGCCTGACCGACGGCCAGGGCCGGACGGTGGACTTCAAGAACACGGTCCTGATCATGACCTCGAACATCCCCGTCCCCGAGGGTCTCGGCGACGCCGCCCTGCGGAGCTCCCTGCTCGAGTACTTCAAGCCGGAGTTCATCAACCGCCTCGACGACGTCGTCCGCTTCCACGCTCTGGACCGGGAGCAGCTCGCCGAGATCGTCGACCTCCAGGTGGCCCGCGTGATCGAGCGGGTGGCCGAGAGGGGTGTGGCGGTGACGCTCACCGACACCGCCCGACAGCTGCTCGCCAACCTCGGCTACGACCCCACCTACGGAGCTCGGCCGCTGCGTCGCGTGATCCAGAAACAGCTCACCGACCGTCTCGCGCTCGCGCTCCTGGAGGGCGAGATCCACAGCGGGGAAGAGGTCACGGTCGACGCCCGCGACGGAGAGCTGGTGCTGGAGAAGGGCCCGGTGGCCGCCGCGGTGGCCACCTGAGGCCTCTCCGGCGGGCTCGGCTGTTCGTCTATCCCGGGGGGTTCCCGGGGGCTCTCCGGGGTATCCAGGGACGAGAGGAAATGCCGTCGGACCGCCGAACTAACCTGACATAGCACCCGAACTGCGGGCTCTGGCGCCCGTGCAGCTCGGTGGACGCCATCGGCCAGGACGGTCACGACAGATCAACTACAACGGCCTCGTACCCAAGCGGCGGGCCACTTGGAGGGCTGCATGCGCAGAGCACCCGAAGGGCGAGCACAGTGGGCAATCTCGATCCTCGCGCTCTTCTTCGCGCTGGGAGGGACTGCGTTCGCCGCGAAAAAGTACCTGATCACCAGCACCAGCCAGATCAAGCCGAGCGTCCTCTCGGACCTCAAGGGTAAGAACGGCAAAAACGGCAAAAACGGCCCCGAAGGTCACCCCGGCATATCGGGCGCGACCGGTCCGGCCGGAAGCAACGGCAAAGAAGGCACGGGCAAAGAAGGCCCGGCCGGTAAAACGGGAGCGACTGGACCGACTGGACCAGGTGGCGGCGCTACCGGACCGACGGGCGAAAAAGGCGAAACCGGCGCTACGGGCCCGAAAGGTGAAACCGGGGCCGCTGGCGTGGCCGGTCAAAAAGGCGCGACAGGCGAAACCGGCGCCACGGGCCCGAAAGGCGAAACCGGCGCTACGGGCCCGAAAGGCGAAACCGGCGCTACGGGCCCGAAAGGCGAAACGGGCGCGAAGGGCGAAACCGGGGCCGCTGGCGTGGCCGGTCAAAAAGGCGCGACAGGCGAAACCGGCGAAACGGGCGCGACAGGCGAAACCGGCGCCACGGGCGCGAAAGGCGAAACCGGCGCCACGGGCGCGAAAGGCGAAACCGGCGCCACGGGCGCGAAAGGCGAAACCGGGGCTGCTGGCGTTACCGGCGCTACCGGGCCTGCCGGCGCAACCGGCGAAACCGGTGCTGCTGGCGCGAAAGGCGAAACCGGTGCTGCTGGCGTTGCCGGCTCTACCGGGCCTGCCGGCGCAACCGGCGAAACCGGCGCGGTTGGTGCGAAAGGCGAAACCGGTGCTGCTGGCGTCGCCGGCGCTACCGGGCCTGCCGGCGCAACCGGCGCAACCGGCGAAACCGGCGCGGTTGGCGCGAAAGGCGAAACCGGCGAAACCGGGCCGACCGGAAACCCTGGGGCGGTTGCGGGGTACAGCGCCACGCAGAGCGCGGTGTTGGATTTCTCGAGTGCGACCAGCCCGACAGCGGTGACGGGAGTAGAAAAGAAAGTGCCGGCAGGTTCGTTCATCGCAACCGCTGATGTAGGAGTCCTTGCCACCGGCACACATCCGGATGAAGTTGCGTCGGCCGAATGCTTCCTCAAGGACAATAAGGGTGGTACCGACGCGGGCGTATGGACGAGTCAGACGGCAGAAACGCCGATCAGCCCGACGGCCGCCGGAGAGATAACGCTCACTCTCGCCGCTCACTCAACCGAAGAAAGCATTCTGGGCGTAACGTGCAAGAAGCTCGCCCTGGGTGCAGAAGTAGTAAAACTCGAAGCCATCGACGGCTCACTCGTCGCAGTCCAAACGAGCGAAAACAAATAGCGACCAATGACTCCAGCGGCCGGTCCCTTCACGGGGCCGGCCGCTGCGTTTAACGCAGCGCGGTACCCCCAAGACCGGAAGTTCGGGCGCCGGTCATCATCTCGCCATGGACCGCGAGGGTGCTCTTTCCGTGCTTCGCAACCTCCACGAGGCCCAGAACGCTATGTATGCGGGCGGTGACACCGTCGCCGTCCGTGCCCTATTGACCGACGACATCGAGTGGTATGTCCCGGGCCGGAACGCGATCGCCGGGGACTACCACGGCATCGACGAGGTGATCGCCTACTTCCAACGCCGCCGAGCGCTCGCCTCTAACACCCTCCGTCTGCATCCCGGCGAGACGCTCGTGGGTGAGTCCCACGTGGCCGTCCTCACGGATGGCACGGCGGTCCTCGACGGCGTCGAGTGTCGTTGGTCCACCCTCGGGCTTTACCTCCTACGGGGTGGGCAGGTCGCCGCCTGCTGGCTGCTGGCGCTCGACCAGTCCGCGTTCGACCGTGCCTGGAGCGCTTTTCGATGAGGTCTCCACGACCACGCCCCGCGCAGCTCGTGTCTGCCGTCAGTTCACCGTCACCCAGAAGCCCTGGGCTTCGTCCTCTTCTTCGAGTTTGCCTTCTTCGAGGAGGGCGACCGACGTCTCCACCGTGACATCTGTTTCGGCGGGACACGGTGTGTCGAACCCTCGCCCCAGGGTGGCACGGATGATCGAGAGCTGTGACGCTTCGTCGTAGTCGATGGTCGCGGTCACGGTGTGCCGGATCCCGGTGATCCCTTTCAGGCAGAAGATCCCGGAGCTGGGTTCCGTCACACTTGCGACGTTCTTGGCTTCGGAGAGTTCGCCTTCCTGGCTGACGTGGGCGTAGGCCAGGGCGTCGTTTTCTCCCGTGGCGCCGGTCGCTCCCGTCGCGCCTGTGCCCCCTGTGTCGCCGGTGGCACCCGTCTGGCCCGTGGCACCCTGTTTTCCTTCGCCGCCTTTTTCACCTTGGAGACCTTTTTCGCCCGTTGGCCCTGTGGGGCCCGTTGTGCCCACGGCGCCCGTTGGGCCCGTCGCTCCGGGTTCGCCGGCGTTGCCCTGCAGGCCGGCGTCGCCGTGCACGCCTTCCGGGCCACGGATGCCCTGACCGGTGGCTCCGGTCGCTCCGGTCGCTCCGACCCCGCCGGCCGGGCCGGTCGCACCCTGAGCTCCCTTCGGGCCCTTCGCCCCTTTGAGGGCCTTGAGAACCTTCGGGTTGATCTGCTTCTCGGAGCTGATCAGGTAGTGACTCGCGGCGAGCGCCCCACCCGTCATCGAGAAGACGAGCGCGAGCGTGGCGGCAACGTTGGCATACGTGAGCTTGGCGGTCAGCTTGGACATGGGGGGAATATAAGGTCGCGGTCCGTAATCGCGCGGTCCGACCGCACCGCGGCGGTCGATTGCGCGCCCGTCGCCTCGATCCTGTAGAACCGCGGTGCGCCCGGAACGAAGCAACCGCCACGTACATCCCGGAGAGGAGCCCACCGTTGTCCACCTACATCATGCTCACGACCCTCACACCCGAGGGGGTTCAGACGGTCAAGAACAACCCCGAGCGGATCAAGGAGGTCAACAAGGAGGTCGAACAGCTGGGGGCGAGCGTCAAGGCCCAGTGGGCGACCCTCGGTCACATCGACTTCATCTCCGTGGTGGAGGCACCCGACGAGGGCGCCATGGCCCGGATCTCGCTCGAGCTCGGCTCCCGCGGCACCGCCCGCTACGAGACCCTGGCGGCGATCCCGATTGATGACTTCATCTCCTCGCTGTAACGTCAGCGTCGTCTCCGTCCTATCCGTACACCCGACCCCATGACCGAGATCGAGGCCGACGGAGCCGCGGCCGGGAACGGCCGGGGCGAGGCCGACGACCCTCCCGCGGGCCCCCGCCCGTCGGGGGTTCCCGGCATCTCGGTGGTCCCCGACCCCGACCCGCTGGAGCAGGCCGAGGTGGAGGCCGAGCTCGAGGGCCTCGACGTCGACGCCCCCCGGGTAGGCATCGTGATGGGCTCGAAGAGCGACCTCGAGACGATGGAGAAGGCCGCCGCCGAGCTCCACGAGCGGGGGATCCTGCACGAGCTGCGGGTGATGTCCGCACACCGCGAACCGGACCTCGTGGCCGAATACTCCAAGAACGCCCGCATGAGGGGGCTGAAGGTGATCATCGCCGGCGCCGGCATCTCGGCCGCGCTCCCCGGCGCCGTCGCGGCCCACACCGACCTACCGGTGATCGGGGTCCCGCTCTCGGGCCGCCTCACCGCGGCCGGCGGGCTGGATGCGATCCTGTCGATCGTGCAGATGCCCCCAGGGGTGCCGGTCGCGTGCGTGGGTCTCGACAACCCCCGTAACGCCGCCATCCTCGCCGCCCAGATCCTCCAGGCATGATCGCCCGCTACACGCGGCCGGAGTTCGGCCGTCTATGGACCGACCAGGCCCGGATGGAGACGTGGCGGCAGGTGGAGGTCGCCGCCGCCGAGGAGCTGCCGTTCCTGCTCGCCTCCGATGGCCCCACCGAGGCGGAGCTCAAGGCCATCCGCGCCTCCACCTTCACCGTCGAGGCGGTCCAGGAGCGCGAGCGGGTCACCGACCACGACGTGGCCGCCTTCGTGGACGTGCTCGGTGCCACCGCCGGTGAGGCAGGACGGTGGATCCACTTCGGGCTGACCTCCTCGGACGTGCTCGACACCGCCCTCGCGCTGCAGCTCAAGCAGGCCGGCGAGTCGATCCTCGTGGGCGCGAGGGAGCTGGTGGGCACCCTGGCCTCGCGGGCTCGGGAGCAGATCGGCACCGTCACCGTGGGCCGGACCCATGGAGTCCACGCGGAGCCCACGAGCTTCGGCCTGCGGCTCGCGGGCTTCGCATTCGAGGCTCACCGGAACTTCGTCCGCCTGCAACGCGCCTTCGAGCAGGTGAGCGTGGGGGCGATCTCGGGCGCCGTCGGCACCTACGCCTCCACCAGCCCGGACTACGAGGCTCGCGTGCTGGCCCGGCTGGGGCTCGCACCCGAGGACGTCTCCACGCAGGTCATCCCCCGGGATCGCCACGCCGAGCTGGTGTCCACGATCGCCCTCGCCGGCGCGGGCCTCGAGCGCCTGGCGACCGAGGTCCGCAACCTCCAGCGGACGGAGGTGCGCGAGGTCCAGGAGGCCTTCCGCGAGGGCCAGAAGGGCTCCTCCTCGATGCCCCACAAGCGCAACCCCATCAAGAGCGAGCAGATCGTCGGGCTCGCCCGGGTGCTGAGGGGCAACGCCGTCGCGGCCCTCGAGAACGTCTCCCTGTGGGGGGAGCGCGACATCTCCCACTCCTCGGTGGAGCGTGTGATCCTGCCGGACTCCACGATCCTGCTCGACTACCTCCAGCACCGCGCGATCGCGCTGGTGAGGGACATGCAGATCGACTCCCGGCGCATGCGCGAGAACCTCGAGCTGACCCATGGGGCATTGTTCTCCCAACGGGTGCTGCTGGCCCTGGTGGAGGCGGGGCGCACCCGCGACGAGGCCTACCGGATCGTCCAGGAGCTGGCCCAGCGGGCCTGGGACGAGGGCGTCCCGCTGCGGGATCTGCTGGCCGCCGACGACCGTGCCGAGGGCCTCGACCTCGACGACATCTTCGACGTCGACCACTACCTCAGGTACGCCCCCGCGATCCTCGCCCGCCTCGACGGAATCGCCTGAGCGGGCCCACCTCGGGTCCCCGGGGGCGCTGGTAGCATCGCCCTACGTGAGCGCTCTCGCTGACCTGCCCCTCATCGCCAGCGGGAAGGTCCGCGAGATGTACACACTGGGGCCCGGCGAGGACGGCTCGGCCCGGCTGTTGATGGTCGCCAGCGACCGCATCTCGACCTACGACGCCGTCCACCCCACGCCGATCCCCGACAAGGGCAAGGTGCTCGCCGGCCTGTCGGTGTTCTGGTTCGACAAGACCAGCCACATCGTCGCCAACCACCTGCTGTCCGCGACCGAGGACGTCCCCGATTCCGAGCGGGGCCGGGCGCTGGTCGTGAAGGAGCTGCGGATGCTCCCGGTGGAGTGCGTCGTGCGCGGCTACATCACCGGCTCGGGGTGGAAGGACTACCAGGCCACCGGCTCGGTCTCGGGGATCAAGCTGCCCGAGGGCCTGCAGGAGTCCGAGCAGCTGCCGGAGCCGATCTTCACGCCCAGCACGAAGGCCACCGAGGGCCACGACGAGGCGATCGACTTCGACCGTGCCGCCGAGCTGGTGGGAGACCGCCAGCTGATGCGCCGGGTGGCCGACGTGGCGGTGGAGCTGTACTCCTTCGCCGCCGAGCATGCCCGCGCGGGGGGCGTGATCCTGGCCGACACGAAGTTCGAGTTCGGGCTCGACGAGGCCGGCGAACTGGTCGTCGGCGACGAGGTCCTGACACCCGACTCCTCCCGCTACTGGCCCGCCGAGGACTACGCGGTCGGCCGGGGCCAGCCGAGCTTCGACAAGCAGTACGTCCGCGACTGGGCCTCGTCCCAGGGCTGGGACAAGCGCCCCCCCGCTCCCCCGATCCCCGACGACGTGGTCGCGGGCACCCGGGCCCGCTACGTCGAGGCCTACGAGCGGATCACGGGCGAGCCTTTCGAGGCCTGGCTGCGCAGGAGCGCCGCCGCTTGAGGGCCCGCGTCCTGGTCCGTCCCAAGGCCGGCATCCTCGATCCCCAGGGGGAGGCCGTCGAGCGCGCCCTCCCGGCGCTCGGGTTCGCGGGCGCGGCCAACGTCCACGTGGGGCGGATGATCGAGCTCGACGTCCCCGACCCCGGCCAGTTGGGACCGATGTGCGAGAAGCTGCTCGCCAACCCCCTGGTCGAGGACTACGAGGTTCAACTGCTGGACACGCCCGCCTGACGGACCAGGTGAAGTTCGCGGTCATCCAGTTCCCGGGCTCCTGCGACGACAGGGACGCCGTACACGCCGCCGGCTTGGTCGGCGAGGCGGAGCTCGTGTGGCACACCGAACGCGACCTCCGTGGAGCCGACGCGGTGATCGTCCCCGGCGGCTTCTCCTACGGCGACTACCTGCGGGCCGGCGCCATCGCCCGCTTCTCCCCCGCCATGGATACGGTGATCGAGTTCGCCGCCGCTGGCGGCCTGGTGCTGGGTATCTGCAACGGCTTTCAGGTCCTCTGCGAGGCCCACCTGCTCCCGGGTGCCCTGCTCGTGAACGCCAACCGCCGGTTCACCTCCCGGCAGGTGTCCCTCGAGGTCGTCCGCGCCGACTGCGCCTTCACCCACGGCCTGCGGGAGGGGCAGCGTCTGAGCATCCCCGCCAAGCACTCGTGGGGGCGCTACTACGCCGATCCCCCGACCCTCGGGCGGCTCGAGGCCAACGGCCAGGTGGTGCTCCGCTACGCGCCCGGGCACAACTTCAACGGCTCGCTCGCCGACGTCGCCGGCGTCTGCAACGAGCCCGGCAACGTCTTCGGGCTGATGCCCCACCCCGAGCACGCCGTCGAGGAGCTCACCGGCGGCTCCAGCGACGGCCTGAAGATCTTCCAGTCGATGTGCCTGGCCCGGGACGGGGCGGTTGCCTGAGAGCACCGCCCTGCGGGCCCCCGCCGGGGTTCCCACGGTGCAGGACGCGCTCGCGCTCGGGCTCACCGCCCGCGAGTACGAGCTGGTGTGCGAGAAGCAGGGCCGCCCTCCCAACCAGGTGGAGCTGGCCGTCTACTCGCTGATGTGGAGCGAGCACTGCGCCTACAAGCACTCCAAGCTGCTGCTCCGCACGCTCCCCACCGAGGGCGAGCACGTCGCCCTCGGTCCGGGCGAGAACGCCGGCGCGGTGACCCTCCCCGGAGGGCTCGTGTGCGCGTTCAAGGTCGAGTCCCACAACCACCCCAGCGCGGTCGAGCCGTTCCAGGGCGCCGCCACGGGGGTCGGCGGGATCCTCCGCGACATCTTCGCCCTCGGCGCCCGTCCGATCGCCGTGCTCGACTCGCTGCGCTTCGGGGAGCCCTCCTCGGGGACCGAGGACCACGCCCGCTTCCTGCTCGACGGGGCTGTCGGCGGGATCGGCCACTACGGCAACTCGATCGGCATCCCCACCGTCGGCGGGGAGGTCTACTTCGAGGGCCCCTACGAGCACAACTGCCTCGTCAACGCCATGGCCCTCGGGCTGGCCCGCCCCGAGCAGCTGATCCGCAGCGCCGCCTCCGGACCCGGCAACCTGGTCGTGCTGTTCGGCGCCTCCACCGGACGTGACGGCATCGGCGGTGCCTCGGTACTCGCCTCCGCCGAGCTCGCCGGCGAGCAGGGGGCCGCCCCCGACATGCGCCCCACCGTCCAGGTGGGAGATCCCTTCGAGGAGAAGAAGCTGCTCGAGTGTTCTCTGGAGCTGCTCGACCGCGGGCTGCTGGTCGCCCTCCAGGACCTCGGGGCCGCGGGCCTCACCTCCTCGGCCTCCGAGATGGCCTCCAAGGGGGAGGTAGGCATCGACATCGACGTTGCCTCCGTGCCACTGCGGGAGCCCGGCCTGGAGCCGTTCGAGATCATGATCTCCGAGTCCCAGGAGCGGATGCTGTGCGTGGTCGAGCCCGGGGCCTTCGAGCAGGTGGCGGCCGTGTGCGAGCGGTGGGAGATCTCCTGCTCGGCGATCGGCCGCGTCACCGACTCCCGGCGGCTGAGGGTCCTGCGGGGCGGGGAGCTGCTCGGCGACATGCCTGTGGAGGGGCTCGTCGACGAGTGCCCCCTCTACGAGCTCGCACCCCGACGGCCCCAGCATGGTCTCTACCCTCCGCCAGTCCGAGCGCTGCCCGAGGACGCAGGTCCCCGCGAGACCCTGCTGGCGCTGCTCGGGAGCCCCAACCTGGCCTCCCGCCGGCCGCTGTTCGAGCAGTACGACTCGATCGTCCAGTCGCGAACCGTGCGACGCCCCGCCGAGGCCGACGCCGCCGTGCTGGCGCTCCCCGACGGCTCGGCGCTGGCCGTGAGCATCGACTGCAACGGCCGCAGGGTGGCCGCCGACCCTTATCGGGGCACCGTCGAGGCCGTGCTGGAGTGCTCCGCGAACCTCGCCTGCACGGGCGCGGAGCCGCTCGGCACGACCAACAACCTCAACTTCGGCAATCCCGAGAAGGAGCACATCGCCTGGCAGCTCGCCGAGGCGGTGAGGGGACTCGGCGATGCCTGCCGCGAGCTGAAGGCCCCGATCGTGGGCGGCAACGTGTCGCTCTACAACGAGGGTCCGAGCGGCCCCATCTATCCGACGCCCGTGGTGGGGATGGTGGGGGTGCTCCCGGATGCCGCCCGCGCCGGACGGCTCGGCTTCCGGCGCGAGGGCGACGTGGTCGCGGTGGTCGGTCCGTTCGCCCCCTCCCCGGTGGCGTCCGAGCTCGAGAAGCTCCACGGCCGTCCCCTGCCCGAGCAGCTGCCCGCCTTCGACCTCCAAGCGGTCCACGCCGCCCATCGGGCCATCCGCGAGGCCGTCCGCGAGGGGGACGTCGTGAGCGCCCACGACGTCGCCGAGGGCGGCCTCGCGGTGGCCCTGGCGGAGTGCTGCCTGGAGGGCGGGCTGGGGGCGGCGGTGACGACCACCGGCGAGGAGCCGCTGACCGAGCTGTTCGGAGAGGGCCCGGGCGGCTTTCTCGTGAGTGGTACCGCGGAGCAGGTCGGGCGCCTGGTCGAGACCGCCGGGGGGCGTGTCATCGGCACCGTCGGCGGGCCGGCCCTACGCATCGACCGCGCGGCCTCGGCGGCTGGCGAGACGCAGGAGCTGCTCGTGATCGGCCTCGATCAGCTGCGGGAGGCCAACGAACGTCTCGGGGAGCTGTTTCCCTGATGCTAGCTTTAGGTCATATGCGTGAGGGTCCGCGCGACGAGTGCGGAGTGTTCGGCCTGTACGCCCCCGGTCACGAGGTGTCGAGGCTGTCCTACTTCGCTTTGTACGCACTTCAGCATCGGGGGCAGGAGTCGGCCGGGATCGCGGCTGCCGATCGGGGCGGCAACATCATGACCCGGCGCGAGCTGGGCCTGGTGAGCCAGGTGTTCAGCGAGAACGACCTCCGCACGCTCTCGGGCGACCTCGCGATCGGCCACGTCCGCTACTCCACCACCGGCTCCAACGCGTGGGAGAACTCCCAGCCGGTGCAGCGCTCGGAGGGCACCAACGGATCACGCCGCGAGCTCGCCCTGGCCCACAACGGCAACCTCATCAATGCCCTCGAGCTCCACGACGAGCTGCTCGAGAAGGGGGTCAGCTTCAGTTCCAGCTCCGACTCCGAGATCATCGCCGCGATGATCGCCACCCACCCCGCCGAGCGGGTGGAGGACGCCATCGCCGAGGTCCTCCCCCAGCTGCGGGGGGCATTCTCGATCGTGGTCATGACCAAGGACCGCGTGGTGGCCTTCCGCGACCCCGTCGGCCTGCGCCCGCTGGCCCTCGGCGCGCTCCCGGGCGAGGGAGGATCCCAGCGCTACTGCGTGGCCAGCGAGTCGTGCGCCTTCGACATCATCGGGGCGAACTACGTCCGTGAGCTGGAGCCGGGGGAGATCGTCACGCTCTCCGAGGAGGGTCTCGAGAGTCGCTCCACGCCGGTCCCGGAGCGTCCGGCCTTCTGCGTGTTCGAGTACATCTACTTCGCCCGGCCGGACTCGAGGATGAACGGCCAGGTCCTCCAGGTGGCCCGTGGCCGGATGGGGGAAATCCTCTGGCGCGAGGCGCCCGTCGACGCGGACGTGGTGATCGCCGTGCCCGACTCGGGCAACCCGGCCGCCCGCGGCCTGGCCCGGGCCGCCGGCCTGCCCCAGGACGACGGCTTCGTCAAGAACCGCTACGTGGCCCGCACCTTCATCCAGCCCGGGCAGGAGCTGCGCAAGCACGGCCTGCGGCTGAAGTTCAACCCGCTGCCGGAGGTGATCTCGGGCCAGCGCCTGGTGGTCGTGGACGACTCCATCGTCCGCGGCAACACCACCCGCCAGATCGTCCAGATGCTCCGCGACGCCGGCGCCGCCGAGATCCACATGCGGATCTCCGCCCCGCCGATCAAGCACCCCTGCCACTACGGGATCGACATGTCCTCCCGCGAGGAGATGATCGCCCACGAACGCACCACCGAGCAGATCGCCGAGGAGCTCGGGTGCGACACGCTCCACTATCTGTCCCTCGAGGGCGTCTACGAGGCGATCGAGGGCACCCGCTCACGTCACTGCGACGCCTGCTTCACCGGTGACTACCCCCTTGCGGGCAGCGACTCGGCGGCCGGCAAGTACTCCCTCGAGCAGGCCGCGGAGGGCCCGGCCGGGAGCACCGGCGAGGAGCAACCGCCGGTTCTCAGCGGCACGCGGGCGTAGGCGGCGCCCGGTCGACCCCCGGGCGGGGCGACGCCGGGCGAGGAGCCCCTCGCCCCGACCCTCAGGGCTCCCGGGCGCCGGTGGCGTCGTTGTAGATGTTGTTGTAGGGATGGTGGACGATCAGCTCGTCTCCGCGGTCTCGGCGGAATCCGTATCCGAGGGCGGCGATCACGATCAGCGTCACGGCGATGGCCATCAGCATTTCGGTGCGTCCTTTTGGTTGGGGGATTCGGAAGCACCCTCCGACCCTCACCTCGATTGAAGGCCGCTTCGTCGCCGGTCTGTGTGACGTCGGTCACGCTTCTCGGTTCAAGGCCGTGGCACACCTCGTTGAGGGCGTTGTCCATCGCCCGCAACTCGTCCTGCGATAGCTCGAGAGTCGCCTGGTCCTGGGTCTTCTCGATGATCCGCAGGGATCGAGACTATTGCCACACTTCAGCGGCGGCGAGCGCGTCAGCGCGGTCGCGGAACAGCTTCCAGTGGACGATCTTGCCGCCGCGGACCACCACCCGTGCGGTGGCCGTCGAGGTGACTCCGAAGGATCCGGCCCCGTATGCGATGCGCTCCACGTCCAGAATCACATTCTCGCCGTCGACGACGGGTTTCGTCGTCGTGAAGCGGACCTCGCGCCACGGGCCGGCCATCTGCTTGAACAGCATTTCGATTTGCCGGTGCCCCGTGTAGACGGCCGCATAGGGGCGATCGAGCTCGGTGAGATCGACCTGGGCATCCTCGTCCAGGAAGCTCAGGAACGTTGCGAGGTCGCCCTGCGCGCGATCCTCGAAGAACTTTTGGGCAAGCAGCACGTTGGCCTCGGACATCGGCAGTGAGTATTCCTCAGCGCACGGATAGCCACGAGCTGGTGTCACGGGGTGATCGACCTGACGATCGACCGTGGCGGCGGGGCGAGCGCTTGGTCCCGGCGGCCCGGCGGAGACTACGATCACAAACGTGCCGTTCACGCTCAGGAACCTCAGGGAGGACCTGGACGATCTCGGCTCCAACTTCGACGGCTCGCCGGACTTGGAGTTCCGCGCGGCAGGCAGGGCGCTCGAGCTCGAGCGCTCGGGCCTCTGCTTTCAGCACATCCCGCCCGACTACCGTTTCCCGTACGGACACACGCACAGGGAGCAGGAGGAGGTGTATGTGGTCGTGGGCGGGAGCGGGAGGATGAAGCTCGACGACGAGATCGTCGAGGTCAAGAAGTGGGACGTGGTGCGCGTCCCGCCCGGTACGTGGCGAGGGTACGAGGGCGGGCCGGAGGGCCTCGAGATCCTCGTCTTCGGTGCGCCCGGTCTCGGCGAGGACTCACGTGAGGACGTGGAGGGTCGGCGCGACTGGTGGGCCGACTAGCGTTCGCGGGAGCGAGCGATGCTCAGCTCCCAGTAGGCGAACGCCCAGCTTGCCGCTGCGATCGCCAGGAAGGCCAGCGCCCACCCGTAGGTCTTCGATTCGCTGCCACCGAAGGAAAGCGTGACGGCACAAAGTCCGGCTGCGGCGAATCCGGCGAGAATTCGCACGCGCGCCCAGGCGCGGAGGTGACGGTACTCCCAGGGCGCTATCAAGAGCCTCATGCCGGTCCGCGGGGGAGATGCCCACCACCCGCGAAAGCCTTTGTTCTCCACGTGCACCCGGACCACTCCTCGTCTGCCGGTGTTCTGCGACCAGCATAGCCCCCGCCGGGCCACGGGTTCGACGGTCGTGACTATCGAGCGACGTGGCCCATAGTTATCTTCCGCAGCGCGTGCCCGAGCAGCTTCCCATCGCCGTCCTCGTCTCGGGCACGGGCACGAACCTCCAGGCCCTGCTCGACACCGTCCACGAGCGTGAGGCCCGGGTCGTGGCGGTCGCCTCCAGCGTTGCCGACGCGCCCGCTCTGGATCGGGCTCGGGAGCGGGGCATTCCCACCGGGGTGTTCACCCGGGACTCCCACGCCGACCGTGGCGCCCGCGACGAGGCGCTGGCCGAGTGGCTGGTGGGGCAGGGTGCGAGGCTCGTCGTCCTGGCCGGCTACATGGAGCTGCTCGGCGGCCCCTTCCTGGAGCGGTTCCCGCGGGCGGTCATCAACGTCCACCCCTCGCTGCTCCCCTCCTTCCCCGGTCTGCGGGCGATCGACCAGGCGCTCGCCTACGGGGTCAAGGTGTTCGGCGTCACCGTCCACTTCGTCGACGCCGGTGTCGACACGGGCCCGGTGATCCTGCAGCGGGCCGTCGAGCTGCCCGACGCCGCCACGCCCGAGGAGGTCCTGGCGGCGCTGCGTCCGCTGGAGCATTCCCTGCTTCCGGAGGCGGTCGCGCTCCTGGCCGCCGGCGGAGTCCGCACCGACGAGCAAAATCCTCGCCGCGTGGTGGTCGATCGCGGGGCCCTTGCGGATACGCTCTGAGGGTGGCCTCCTCGGGTGAGCTCACCAGCGAGCAGGCGGGCGTGATCGAGCGCACCGCTCCCGGCGAGGTGCGGGTGCGCCGCGCCCTGCTTTCGGTATCGGACAAGAGCGGCGTGATCGACTTCGCCCGCGGCCTCCAGGAGCTGGGCGTGGAGCTGGTCTCCACCGGCGGCACCGCCCGCGAGCTGGACCGGGCCAGGATCCCGGCCCGCCCGATCGAGGACTTCACCGGCTTCCCGGAGATCATGGACGGCCGCGTCAAAACGCTCCACCCGAGGCTCTACGCCGGGCTGCTCGCCCGTCGCGACGAGGACTCCCACCTGCGGGCCGCCGAGGAATTGTCGATCGAGCCCGTCGATCTGGTGTGCGTGAACCTGTACCCGTTCGAGCAGACCCTCGCCCGCGGGGACGCCTCCGATCGGGAGATCATCGAGAACATCGACATCGGCGGCCCTACGATGATCCGCGCCGCCGCCAAGAACAGCGCCTTCGCCGCGGTGGTCGTCGACCCGGCCGACTACCCGGCGGTCCTCCAGGAGCTGCGAGACAGCGACGGGCGCCTGTCGGCGGCCACCCGCACGGAGCTGGCCCGCAAGGCGTTCGCCACCACCGCCCGCTACGACGCCGCCATCTCGGGCTGGTTCTCCCGCAGCTCCGGCGAGGGCGGCTTCCCACCGAGCTGGAGCGAGGCCTACGAGAAGGTCCTCGACCTCCGCTACGGCGAGAACCCCCACCAGCAGGCCGCCTTCTACTCCCGGGTCGGGGCCGGGCCCAACCTGCTCGAGGGCGTCAACCAGCTCCACGGCAAGGAGCTGTCGTTCAACAACCTGCTCGACCTCAGCTCCGCTCGCGAACTGGTCGAAGACTTCGACGAGCCCGCCTGCGCGATCGTCAAGCACAACAACCCGTGCGGGTGTGCGGTCGCCGACACCGCCTCCGACGCCTACGCCCGCGCCTTCGCGTGCGACCCTCAGAGCGCCTACGGCGGGGTCATCGCGCTCAACCGTACGGTCGATGTGGCAGCCGCGACCCTGCTCTCGGGCCAGTTCATCGAGGTGCTCCTGGCGCCCTCGTTCGAGTCGGGTGCACTCGAGATCCTCGCGGAGAAGAAGAACGTCCGCCTGCTCGAGCTGCCTCAGTGGCCGGTCCGCACCGAGGGCTTCGAGGCTCGTTCCGTGCTCGGCGGCCAGCTCGTCCAGACCCGCGACGAGGTCACCGAGACGCGCGAGCAGATGCACGCGATGACGAGCGCCGAGCCCGGCGAGCAGCAGTGGCAGGACCTCCTGTTCGCGTGGCGGGTGTGCCGCCACGTCCGCTCCAACGCGATCGTCATCGCCCACGACCACGCCACGATCGGGATCGGGGCCGGGCAGATGAGCAGGGTCGACGCGGTCCGGATCGCGATCGAGAAGGCCCGCGCCTTCCAGCCGGAGCGGTTGGCCGGTTCGAGCCTCGCCTCCGACGCCTACTTCCCGTTCGCCGACGGCCCGGAGCTCGCCCTGCGGGCGGGCGTGACGGCGATCATCCAGCCCGGCGGCTCGGTCCGCGACGAGCAGGTCGTGGCCGCCGTCGACGCTGCCGGGGCCTCGATGGTCGCCACCGGCAAGCGCCACTTCCGTCACTGAGGAGGACCTCTCTCGGCTCGGCCCCGGCGCCCTGGGGTGTTTCTTATCGCGAGCTGTTACGATATATCGCGTAGTTACTTTGATAGTTCACGATAGGAGTTGAAGATGTTTGGAAGCTATTCGACAGAATCCAAGCCGGGATGTCGCGGTCCTCGCCACGGAGGCGAGCGCGGGCGTGCATTCGGCTACGGCGGGCGGGGTGACTGGGGCGGCTTCGGCCCGGGACCACGCGGACCCCGGGGCCGCGGGCGCAAGGCCCGCCGGGGCGACATCCGCACCGCCGCGCTGCTGTTGCTGGCGGAGGAGCCACGCAACGGCTACCAGATCATGCAGGAGGTGGAGGAGCGCAGCGGCGGGGTCTGGAGCCCCAGCCCCGGATCGGTCTATCCCGCGCTCGCCCAGCTCGAGGACGAGGGCCTGATCCGCTCCGAGGAGACCGACGGGCGCAAGCTGTTCGTGCTCACCGACGCCGGCTCAGTCTTGCTCGCCGAGCGCCCAGCCGACCGGCCGGCTCCGTGGGAGGAGATGAGCGGCGCCGTCAGCGACCGGGCCCACGAGCTCGGGCGGCTGATGCGCGAGGTGGCCTACGCCTTCGTGCAGGTGATGAGGACCGGCAACGAGTCCCAGGTCGCAGCCGCCCGCGAGGTGCTGGTGCGCACACGTAAAGAGCTGTACGGCATCCTCGCCGACGGTGACGGCGATGCCGATACGGTTGCTGAGGACGCTTGAACCAGCCGGTCACGACATCCGACCAGACGCACGCGGCGCCCCCCACGGAGGGCGCCCGCGGCGCCGTGGTCGTGAGCGGGCTGACCAAGCAATACGGGGAGGTCGAGGCCGTCCGCGGCGTCGACTTCGTCGTCGAGCCCGGCGAGACGTTCGGGTTCCTGGGCCCCAACGGGGCCGGCAAGTCGACCACCATCAGCATGCTGTGCACGCTCGTCCGCCCCACCGCCGGGTCGGCGCTGGTGGCCGGGCACGACGTGATCAGCGAACGCGACGAGGTGCGGCGCAACATCGGCCTCGTGTTCCAGGACACCACTCTCGACGGCTACCTGACCGCCGAACAGAACCTGCGCCTGCACGCCGAGCTCTACGGTGTGCCGAAGGCCCTGGTCGCACCCCGCATGCAGCAGGTGATGGAGATGGTCGGCCTGTGGGAGCGGCGGGGCAGCCTCGTCAACCACTTCTCGGGCGGCATGAAGCGCCGCCTCGAGATCGCCCGCGGGCTGCTCCACTCACCACGCGTGCTGTTCCTCGACGAGCCCACGGTCGGCCTCGATCCCCAGACCCGCAGCTCGATCTGGGGCTACATCCGCCAGCTCAAGGCCCAGGAGCAGATCACGATCTTCCTTACCACCCATTACATGGATGAGGCTGAGTACTGTGATCGCATCGCGATCATGGACCAGGGACGGATCATCGTGCTCGACACCCCCGCGGCGCTGAAGGCCAAGGTGGGTAAGGACCGGGTCCAGATCGAGGCCGAGGACGCGGCGGCGGTGATCGCCGCGCTGCGGGAGCGCTTCGACATCGAGGCCGTGATGGCGGAGGGCAAGGTCACCTTCGGCGTGACCGACGGCGAGCGCTTCCTGCCGCGCCTGTTCGCGGAGCTCGGCCAGCCGATCGACGGCGTGAGCGTGGCCCGGCCCTCGCTGGACGATGTCTTCATGTCCCACACGGGCACCACGATCCGCGACGCCGAGTCCTCGGAGAACAACGAACGCATGCGCAACCTGGCGCGCATGATGAGCCGCTGATGGCCACACGCACCGGAGCCCCATCCGAGCTCGGCACGGCCAACGGTGCCGTGCTCGACGCTCACGAGGTCGCGCGTGTGCGCGTGCCCACCCGCAGCGCCGGGGGCGAGTTGCGGGCGATCAAGGTCGTCTGGAAGCGGGAGCTGATCCGCTTCAGCCGAGACCGCCTGCGGATCCTGACCGCCCTGATGCAGCCCTTCCTGTTCCTGTTCGTGCTCGGCACCGGGCTCTCCCGGATCGCCTCGGCGGGCACCCACGGCGTCAGCCTGCGCACGTTCGTGTACCCCGGCGTGCTGTGCATGGCGGTCATGTTCACCGCCATGTTCTCGGCCGCCTCGCTGGTTTGGGACCGTGAGTTCGGCTTCCTGCGCGAGATGATGGTCGCGCCCGTGCGACGCAGCTCGCTGGTGCTCGGCAAGTGCCTGGGCGGGGCCACCGTGGCGGGCTTCCAGGGTCTGATCGTGCTCATGCTCGCGGGTCTCGTGGGCATCCCGTACTCCCCACTGCTGCTACTCGAGCTCTGCGTCCTGATGGTGCTGCTGGCGTTCACGATCACCGCCTTCGGGGTGATGATCGCCGCGCGGGTGACCCAGATCCAGTCCTTCATGGCCCTGATGCAGATGGCGATCATGCCGATGTTCTTCCTCTCCGGGGCCCTGTTCCCGGTCATCGGCCTGCCGTTGTGGCTGTCGATCCTCAATCGCCTCGACCCCCTCACCTACGCGGTCGACCCGATGCGCCGGGCGATCTTCTCCCACCTGCACGTGAGCGCCGTGGCCCGCCACGCGCTGGTGCCGGGCGTGACCTGGTTCGGGTGGCACGTGCCCAGCGGTCTGGAGGCCGCAGTCGTGGGGCTGCTGGGGGCGATCATGCTCGGCGTGGCGATCTTCGAGTTCAGCACCACCGACTGACGGGCGCGCCTCGTGGCGGTGCGCCCGACCCGAGCGGCCTGCCTCGATCCTCGGGCGGGCGGCGTAGGGAGCACGGCTGGGGGTACCGTTGGGGCATGAGCTCACGCTCCCGCAAGTGGGCCTTCGGCGGCGCCGCCGCGGTGGTCGTCGCCGGGGGCTGCTGTGCGGCCTTCGTGTCCGGCGTGGTCGGGGAAGTGCTGACGATCGTGCTGATCTCGGGCGGGCTGTGCGCGGTGCTGCTGCTGCTGTTCCTGGAAGTGGGTTTGGACGAGGAACGCGACCTCGAGCGCGAACAGCGCGACCGCGAGGACCGCGATCGGCGCACGCTGCAGCTGCGACGGCGCTCGCGGCTGCCCCAGCGCCCCCGCCGGCCGCTCTGACGCCGGGACCGCCGCCCCGTTAGCGTCCCCGGCGTGCTGTTGGGGGACGTGCAGGTGGTCGAGTCGGTGCTGCGGGCCCCACACGGGCTGTTGGAGGCACCCCGCTTCGGGCCCCGCGGGGAGCTCGTCTTCAGCGACGTGATCGCAGGTGGCCTGTGGGAGTGCCCACCCGCCGGTGAGCCGCGGGAGCTGTTGGCCAAGCGGCGGGGGATCGGCGGGGCGGTGGCCCACGAGCAGGGCGGCTGGGTGATCAGCGGTCGCAACGTGATCCACCTCGGCCCCACCGGCGAGCAGCGGGAGCTCCTGGCCGGTGAGGACGTGTGTGGATACAACGACCTCGGCACGACCCCGGAGGGGAACCTGCTGGCGGGTGTCCTGCGTTACCGCCCGCTCGCCGGCGAGGATCCCCGGCCCGGACGGTTGGTCGTGCTCGAGCCCGGGGGCCCACGGGTGCTGACCGAAGAGGTGACCTGGCCCAACGGAATCGGCTGCTCGCCCGACGGGGCGAGGGTGTACCTCAGCGACTATGCCCGCCGCGCCGTCCTCTCGATTCCCCTCGCCGGGGGCCCGACGGAGGAGTTCTGCAGCTCTCCGAGGGGCTCGGCCGACGGTCTCGCCGTGGACGCCGAGGGCGGTGTCTGGGTGGCGCTCGGGGAGGGTGGAGGGGTGGCACGCCTGCACCCGGACGGCCGTCTGGATGAGATCGTGGAGCTGCCCGCGAGCTTCGTATCGAGCCTCTCCTTCGGCGGCCCCGACATGTGCGAGGTACTGATCACGACCGCCGACAACGAGGTCCAGCCGGAGCTCGGCGGGACGCTCCTGCGAGCCCGCAGCGAGGTGCCGGGCCTGCCGCTCGCGCCGGTGTCCAGCGAGGTGTGACCACGGCCCCGACCCCCGGGGGTCGGATCGGCCCGACGGCCGCCGCCGGCGCGCCGGACGTGCGGCGGAGGCGATAGGCTGGCCCGCCGATGAGCTCCGAGCTGAGGATCGTCGCCACCGCGGCCAACGAGTTCGAGGCCGAGCTGATCTCCGGGCTCCTCACCGAAGCGGGCATCCAGTCGAACATGGAGCTGGCCAACACCGGCATCGGCGGCTGGTCAAGCGTCGGCGGGGGCGGGGCGCGCGACATCTACGTCCACGAGGAGGACGTCGAGCGTGCCAGGCAGGTGCTCGACCAGCAGGAGGACTCCGGTCCCGGGGACGCCGGCGACGGCTGAGCGGCGTGTGAGCCGGCGGGTCCCCGTCGGCGGCCGGTCCGGCCGCTGATCTAGGCGGATCTCTCGGCGAGCTCTCAGGGGTCCTCCGTGACGGTCCCGGGGCTCCAACGGCCTGGGACCGGAACACGCTCCCCCGCAGACCAATACGCTGCCACCCGGGGGCAGGCCGCACGGATCAGCGCAGCGCGGGTCGCTCACCCGCACGATGGCCGGCCGCTCATCGCTGCTGGGGGCCGGTGCAGGAGGCCCGGACCCCGACCATTCGAACGAAAGGAAGAAATCGTGGCAATCCGTATCAACGGCCGCCTACTCGTCGTCGCATGCACCGTCGCACTGCTGGCCGCAGCTGTCTGTGCGGTGGGGGCAGGGGCGGCGGCACCGCCGAACCTCTCGATCGCCGTCACCAAGACCTCGGCGACCGTCACCGGAGCGCCCGCAGGCGCGGGTGCGGTGAACGTCGTCGTCACGGATCAGGGCGTGAAGGAAGGGACCGTGCTGCTGTTCCGCCTCAACCCCGGCAAGACGTTGGCGGAAGCGGAAAAGTTCATCGGCGAAAAGAAAGCCCAGCACGACCCCAACAAGACCGTGGAACTCGGCTCGATCGTGTTCGACGGGGAAGCGAGTTCGGGGGTCACCAGCGAAGCCCAGACGTCGCTGCAGCCGGGCCAGTACCTCGTGCTCGTGGGCGAAGGCGAACACGAAGTGGTGCTGCGGACCACGTTCACGGTCGGTCCCGCGACAGCCTCCGCGGTGGCGCTGCCCGCCGCGCAGGCCACCGAGAAGACGATCGAGTTCGCCTTCAGGGGCCCGACGACCCTCCACGACGGCGAGGTGGTGCGCTTCGAAAACGAAGGCTTCCTGGTGCACATGGACATCGCCTTCCCGGTCAAGAACATGAAGGCCGCGAAGAAGGCGGTGAAGGACCTGAAGGCGGGCAAGGAAAAGGCGATCGAAAAGCTGATCGCCGGACCACCCGTCGGCTTCTACGGCCCGATCTCCCACAACGCCTTCATGCAGGAGACGATCACCGCCAAGCCCGGCATCTACGTGCAGGCATGCTTCATGGAGACGCAGGACGGACGCGACCACACCCTGCTGGGTATGGAGCGGATCATCAAGATCGTCAAGTAGCGGGACACGTTTCCCGGACAGGCCCGTCCCTTCTACGCGCGCGTTGAGGGGCGGGCCGCCGGGCGCGCCGGGGCGGAGCGATGCCCCCGCGCTCAGGCGCCGGCGAGCTCGGCGGCCTTGACGATCAGGATCACCACCGACACGACCAGGTAGCCCCGCAGGGCGAGCATCGAAACCTTGCGCCCGAGCGACCACTTCGGCCTTCGCAGCAGCGCCAGGGGCGGCATCGTCCACTGCTCGCGGGGTACCTCGGCGGTCTCGTCCGCCTCCCGCGTGGGGCGGCGACGGCGTGCGCTCACCAGTCCGAACGACGCCAGCCCGGCGGCGAGCACGGCTCCTCCGATCAGTGACACCTTCGTGACGTCCACGCCCGGGAACACGGTCGTGGCCATCAGGATCAGCGACAGCAGCACGAGCACCGACACGATCACGCTGGCGATCGCGTTCAGCCAGGGGCGGTTGCGCCACGGTCCGAGAACTTCGGGGTCGTTGCACAGCAGCAGCAGGAACACGCTCGCCGACGGCAGCAGTACGCCGGCCAGCGCCTGGACGGCCTCCGTGATCACGCCGAGGGGGGCTCCGGGGATCAGCACGATCGCTCCGGCGGCGGCGATCATGCCGGCGAAGATCCCGTAGAAGAGCTTGGCGTCGCTGAAGCGCCGGTGCAGCGAGGACTTGGTCCCGAACACGTCCCCGAATGCGTAGCTGGTGGACAGCGTCAGCGCCCCCGCCCCGATCAGCGACGCGTTCAGGAGGATGACTGCGTAGAACGCCCCGGCCGTCGAACCGAGCGTGTGGTCGAGCGCTTCGGCGGTGGCGCCGGCGTCGGTGAAGTGGCCGAAGTAGGGGGTGCCGCCGAGGGCGAAGGCGGACACGCAGATCAGCGCTCCCGCTCCGATCACCACGACCGCGGCGCCGATCCAGGTGTCGATGCGCTCGTAGTTGATCCAGCGCGGGGTGATGCGCTTGTCGATCACGTTCGACTGCTGGAAGAACAGCTGCCACGGCGCCACGGTCGTTCCCACCATCGCGATGATCAACAGCACCGCCGTCGAGGTGGCCCCGCCCCGGATGCCGGGCACGAAGAAGTCGTGAGCGACGGTCCCCGCGTGCGGGTGGGCCATCAGGAACAGCGGGATGATCAGCAGGTTGGCGAACACGAAGGCGAACATCGAGCGCTCCCAGGCGCGGAAGCTGCCGCTGACGGTGATCGCCACCAGTGCCACGGCGGCGATCGGGACGGCGACGTAATCCGACACGCCGAGATAGCCGAGCGAGAGGCTGACCCCGATGAACTCGGTGACGATCGTGAGGAAGTTGAGCACGAACAGGTCGCCCACCGAGAACCAGCCCCAGAAGCGACCGAAGCGCTCGTTGATGAGGCGGGCGTGGCCGACGCCGGTAACCGCCCCGAGGCGTACGACCATCTCCTGGTTGACGATCAGCACCGGCACCAGCAGCAACAGCACCCACAGCAGGCTGGTGCCGTAGTTCTGGCCCGCCTGCGAGTAGGTGGCGACGCCGCCCGCGTCGTTGTCGCCCACCATCACGATCAGGCCCGGGCCGATGATCGCCAGCAGCGCGAGCAGCCTCGACCGGGCCCCGTGGCGCCCCTCCTCGTGCTGGCCGATCGTGCCGAAGGCCCCGTGGATGTCGCCTACGTGGGCGGGGTCGAGCACAAAGCGCTCACGGGCCGCCGCCGGCTCCTTCGTGGGGTTGCTAGCCATCTGCTCGACCTCCTTTCAGCGCGCAGCCGTGCCGCGGCCGCCGATGGAGGCCCTCAGCCGGCTAGGTCAAACAGCCGGTGAGCGAGGGCGCGCCCAGAACGGCAGCCGCGGTCGTGCTACTTCGCGGCAGCTCTGGATCTTGATGTCTCGTTTGATCGCCCATCGCGTGAAAACCGTGTACAGCCACCCCTTGCGAGCGGCATCTCCAGGGTATCAGCGGGCCCGATCCGGGCCGGTCTCGACCTAGTGACCTGAGTCGTTGATCCGCTGGCAGTAGTTGGCGAGGCTGTCGAGGATCTCGTCGGCGGTCTTGTGCCAGACGTATGGCTTGGGGTCTTCGTTCCAGTTGGTGATCCAGGTGCGGATCGAGGCGACGAGGTCGCGGACGGAGCGGTGAGCGCTGCGCTTGATCCACTTGGTGGTCAGCTCGGCAAACCACCGCTCGACGAGGTTCAGCCAAGAGCTGTAGGTAGGGGTGAAGTGCACGTGGAAGCGTGGGTGGCGCACGAGCCAGCGTTGGACTGATGGAGTCTTGTGGGTCGAGGAGTTGTCGAGCACCACATGGACGTCGAGGTGCGCCGGCACCGACGCGTTGATCAGGTTCAAGAACCGTCGGAACTCCTCTGCGCGATGGTGGGGACTCATGTCTGCGATCACCTGGCCGGAGGCGAGATCCAGCGCCGCATAAAGGTTCGTCGTCCCGTTGCGCACGTAATCGTGGGTTTGGCGCTCGGGCACCCCAGGCATCAACGGCAATATGGGCGCGGAGCGGTCGAGCGCCTGGATCTGGGACTTCTCATCGACACACAGCACCACCGCGGCGTCCGGGGGGTTCAGGTACAGCCCGACGATGTCGCGGACCTTCTCGATGAACTGCGGGTCGGGCGAGAGCTTGAAAGCCTCGGTCTGATGCGGCTTGAGCCCGAACGCCCGCCAGATGCGGCTGATCGCCGACTGGCTCATCCCCGTCGCCCCCGCCATCGAGCGTGTCGACCAGTGCGTGGCGTTCGGTGGGGACTCCTCGAGCGTCTTGACGATCACGCGCTCGATCGCCTCGTCGCCGATCGAGCGCGGTTTGCCAGGACGAGGCTCGTCGTGCAGGCCATCCAACCCCTGCCGGGCGAACCTACCGCGCCACTTACCGACGGTCGATTTATTGCACCCCAGCCGAGCCGCGATCTCGGTGCTCGGCTCGCCCTCGGCCGCGGCTAACACGATGCGACAGCGGAATGCCAGCGCCTGGGCGCTGCTCGGACGACGCGCCCAGCGCTCCAGCACCTCCCTCTCCTCGTCACTGAGCACGACCTCAAGTGGCGGCATCTCGGCCTCCCATCGTCGGTGATAACCACGATGGAGTTCGACACCCCAACCACCACGCCTGCGGACTAACGACTCAGATGACTAGTCCCGCGCGAGCCCGAAGCGCCGCCGCCAGTCCTCGGGCAGCATCTGCTCCAGCACGTCATCCACGGTGAGCACGCCGATCGGCCTTCCATCCCCGTCCACGACCGGCAGGGCGGTGAGGTTGTAGTCGGTCATCAGCCGGGCCACTTCGGGCACGTCGGTCTCCGGAGCCACCGACGGGCTGTTCTGGTCGGGCAGGCTGCCGACGGGTTCGTCCGGAGGGGCTTTCACGAGCGCCGCCACCGACACCGGGCCGGCCAGCCGCCCCTCCTCGTCGACGACCACGACGTGCTGGGTGCGCTCGGGCGGGGTGTCGCTGCGGCGCACGAGCTCGAGCGCCTGCTCGACGGTCGAGCCCTCCTGGGCCGAGACGAAGTCCGGGTTCATCAGCCCGCCGGCGGTCTGCGGGTTATAGCCGAGGAGCCGCCTGACCTTGACCCGCCTCGCCGGGGGGAGCCGTTCGAGGACCGGCAGACGACGGTCCTGGTCGAGCTCCATCAGCAGGTCGGCCGCGTCGTCGGACTCCATCCGTCCGAGCACCTCCGCGACCTGGTCGTCTGAGCGCTCGCGCAGGAACTCCAGCTGGTGCTCCTCGTCGAGCTCCTCGAAGATGTCCGCCTCGAGCTCCTTGTCGACGGCCACCGCGTTGAGGATCTCCTCGCCCTCCTCGTGGGAGGCGGCCTCGACGAGGTCGGCGATCTGGGCAGCGTGCAGCCGGGCCAGTCGACGGTGGGTCAGCCGCAGGCGGGAGCTGGGGACGTGGCCTACGAACGGCTCCAGGTGGGTCCACTCGACAAACTCGGAGTGCTCGCCCTCGTGGCCGCGGAAGCGGCGTGGCAGCAGCCGTCGCAGCCTCGCGCCCAGGCTGGGGTCGATCCCCGCCACTCGCCAGACGCCGTCGCGGCAGGTCAGCTCGACCTCTCTGGCCACGACCAGGCGGGCGGTGTCGACGTTGATCAGGCTGTGGCCGAGCACGTCCTCCCGCAGCAGCACCTCGCCCGGGCGGCGTTCGAACTGGGCGAGGTTGAGCTTGGTCGTGTTGGTCGTCGCGGCGGCGACCTCGAGGCGGTCGATGCGGTCGCCGGGGACGAACAGTTCCCGGCCGCCGATGCGGGCCTTCAGGCCGGACACGAGCGGCAGCACGTCGCGCCCGTCGAGCCGCACGACGACGTCCTGGACTCGCCCCAGCTTCGCCCCCGACGAATCCAGCAGCGGACTCCCAGCCACGGAGGAGAGATGCACGACCGCATCGGACATGTCCCTGCTCAACAGGCTACCTGACCGTTCCCCGCTCTCGGTCCGGCCCCCGGCGAGGCCCCCCGGGGGCCGGCCGCGAGATCCCCTCAGAAGACCGGATTCGAGGGATCTCCGATCAGCACCGCCTCCGCCTCGCGGTAGCGATCGTTCATGGCGGCGGTCTCGAGGAAGGTCATGAACAGCCTCGACACGGGCACTCGCTGGCGTGCGAGCAGGGCCGCGGCGGTGTTGCTGTCGAAGTGGGAGGTCGCGACGTCCCGCGAGAAGGTGGTCGCGATCAGCGAGGAGGGGCGGGGAGCCTCGGCCGCACTCATCAGCGCCGCCCCCCGATAGAGCTCCACCGAGGTGATCCCGAGCAGGGCGGTCAGCTCCTGCAGGAAGGCCACCCGCAGCAGGATGTGTCGGCGGCGGTCCTCCCGCGACCCCTCGCCCTCGAACAGCGCCTCGTCACGGACCGTCTTGCCGGTGTAGGGGCACAGCCCCATCTCGGCGATCACGATCGCGTGGCCCTTGACCACCTCCCCGGAGTTCGGGTTGGAGACGTAGGTCCGTGACAGCGACCGCTCGAGGTCCCCGAGCCCGGCGGCGTCGAGCAGGGCCTCCAGCGAGGCCGCCGCGATGGCGGAGCCCCTCCGCTCGCGCACGCTTCGGTCGAGCTCGATCTCCCGTAGCCCGGGCTCGCCCAGCAGCCCCGGCCGGAGGCGCCTCCGTTGCTCGGCGATGTCCACCAACGTGCGCTCACGTGCCTCGGCCTCGACGGGGATCCTGATCCGGCCCGAGAGCCTCGCGACGAGCTGCTCGAGCTCCTGCACCTCGTCCGCCTGGAGTAGCGGGCTCCCGAGCGGGAACTGGAACCGTGAGACGTCCTCGACCGGCAGCCGCCAGCGTGCCCCGGTGTCCTCGAAGGCCCCCACCTCGACCTCGAACTCGCCCCTCACGAGGTCGGTTCCCAGCACCGTGACCGGCGTACGACGGGGATCGAGCATGCGAGCCTCATTCCCCGCCACCAGGTGGCCGAGGGTCCCCGGCTCGAAGCCCTCGTCGCCGGGGGCTCGGGGATCGTGGTCATAGACGGGTGTGTCGGACTCGCCTTCGTGCGATTGCGGCGGCATTCCGTACGAGCCTAGCCCCGACCCCGGGCCGTCGCGACCCATCGCGAAAGGCGATGATTTCCAGGCCCTATTTAGATGCCCCGTGCGAGACTCGAACTCGCCCCACCGGATTAAAAGTCCGGCGCTCTGCCAGATGAGCTAACGGGGCCCGACCGGCGACAGTCTAGGGCTCCTCACGGGCCGCCACCTCGAGCAGCTGCTCGATCCGGGTCAGCTTCACCCGAGGCCGGCCGGCCTGCTCCCCCAGGGCGCGCTCGTGGCGGTCGATCGCCTCCCATCCGGTGTAGGTGACCAGCTGCGGCTGGCGGGAGCGGAGCAGCTCTTCGACCTCCTCGGCCACCGCCCGTTGCGGCACGTGGGCAACGCCCGTGCCGTTGCTGCTCGACGGGTCGATCAGCGGCGCGAGGTCGGCGAGGATCGCGTCGACCGTCTCCTGGGCGTCCTTCTTGTTGGTCCCGATGACGCCCGTGGGGCCCCGCTTGATCCAGCCGACAACGAACTCGCCCGGGATCACCCGTCCGGTGTCCGGATCGATCACCCGGCCGCCCTCGTTGGGGATCAACGCGGTCCGCTCGTCGAACGGCACTCCCGGCAGGGCCATGCCCCGGTAACCGATCGCCCTGAAGACCAGGCCCGCCTCCAGCGTCTCGCGCTCGTCGGTGGCTCGTGCCCGCAGGCGCCCTTCGTCGTCCCCGACCAGCTCGTTTCGCACCAACTCGACGGCCTTCAGGCGTCCCGCCTCGTCGGCGATCAGGGCGGTGGGGGAGAGCAGGAACCGCAGCACGATCCGCTTCGGCCTTCCCGCCGGCTCCTTGGAGGCGTAGCCCCGCAGGATCTCCACGTTGCGCCTGGCCGTCGTGTCGAGATTTGGGTCCTCCACCGCCAGAGCCCTCTCGAGCTCGGCCGGGTCGACGATCACGTCGGCCTGCTCGAGGTCGGCGAGCTCGAGCAGCTCGGGGTTCGTGAACGCCGCCTGGGCGGGACCGCGGCGGCCGACCACCACGACCTCCCTCACGTGGCTGCGGGCCAGCACCTCGAGGGCGTGGTCGGCCGTGTCGGTCGGCGCCAGCTCCTCCGGCGCCAGCACCAGCATGCGTGCCACGTCCAGGGCGACGTTGCCGTTGCCGACGACCACCGCCCGCTCGGCCGACAGCAGGTCGACCTCCAGGTCGGTGAAGTCGGGATGGCCGTTGTACCAACCCACGAACTCAGTGGCGGCGTGTGATCCGGGGAGCTCTTCGCCCGGGATCCCTAGGGCCCGATCGGACGGTGACCCGGTGGCGTACACGATCGCGTGGTAGCGCTCGAGCATCTCTTCACGGGAGACGTGCTCGCCGAAGGTGACGTTTCCGAAGTAGCGGAAGTGGGGGTGGGCGGCGGTCTTCTCGTACACCCTCGTCACCGACTTGATCTTCGGGTGGTCGGGCGCGACCCCGGAGCGGACCAGCCCCCAGGGGGTGGGCAGTCGCTCGATCATGTCGATTTCGAGGCGATCCCCGGAGCCCTTGAGCAGGTGCCCGGCGGCGTAGAAGCCGGCGGGGCCGGACCCGATGACGGCGACGCGTATTGGTGTGTCGTTGCTCATTGACTGGTTGCGAGAGGTGGGCGCGGCCCGACTCGAACGGGCGACCCCCTCGGTGTAAACGAGGTGCTCTGGCCAGCTGAGCTACGCGCCCCGGCGGGGCTAAGGCTAGAAGCTATGCGTATGCGAATCCGTCGCCACCCCACCCTGCCACGGCTGCTCCTGTATCTGGCGGGAGCGGTGGTGGTCGTGCTGGTTCTCGCCCAGCTGCTGCTGCCACGCATCGTCGAGAGCCGGATCCGCTCGCGTCTGGACCCCTACGGCCAGGTCCACAGCGTCCACGTGACCGCCTGGCCGGCGATCGAGCTGCTGTCGGGAGACGCCGACTCGGCCAAGGTCGAGACGGGGTCGCTGGCCCTCAGCACCACCCGGGCGTCCACCCTGCTGCACGAAGCCGCGGGCATCTCGCAGATCTCCTTCACGGCCTCCACCGTGCGACTCGGAAAGCTCCGCATCACCGACGCGACCCTGCACAAGCACGGCAACAGGCTCAGCGCTGCGGGACTCGTAACCGGCGCGGACGTGCGGGCGGCACTTCCCGCCGGCGTCTCGCTGCAGCTGCTGGAAAGCGCTGCCGGCAAGGTGGCGGTACGCGTCAGGGGATCACTGTTCGGGGTCGGAGGCGTGCTCGACGCCGTCGCCGAACCGAACCGGGGACGGATCGTGGTGCACCCCAGCGGTCTGCTGCTCGGAGGATTCCGCCTGACGCTGTACTCGGATCCGAGGATCGACGTCCTCGGGCTCTCGGCACGGGCCGTCCGAAACAACCCCCCGCTCTACCGTGTGGGCCTGACCGCGCTCCTGCGCTGAGCGACGACGGCGAGGCAGGCCCCGCCGCTCGGATCAGGCGGCGGCCGGAACCTCCGCCACGACGGCCTCGGGTGTCCGTGCGGCGACCTCCATCGGCAGGCCCTCCCGCGGGCTGATCGTCGGCATCTGCCGGATCGTGAGCGCGAAGTCCGACGGCAGCGAGAGGGTCACCCGGCCGAGGAGCATGGTCGCGATCGCCCTCACCTCGAGCTGGCCGAAGCGCATCCCGATGCACGTCCTCGAGCCGCCGCCGAAGGGTACGTAGGCCCCCTTGGGCATGGCGGCCTTGGCCTCGGGAGTGAACCGCTCGGGGCGGAACGCCTCCGGGTCGGGGAACACGTCGGGAAGGTGGTGTGAGGCCCACGAGCTGTAGTTGACGAACGCTCGCCCGGGTACCCGGTGTCCTTCGAACTCGAACTGCTGGACCGCCCGGCGCGGTCCCACCCACGCGGGCGGGTACTTGCGGAGCGTCTCGTCGATCACCATCTCGAGCTCTGGGAGCTCGCCGCCGACCAGCTGGGCCACGCTCGGCCGTGCCTGCGGCAGCAGGCGTTCCTGCTCGGCCACCAGTCGCCGGCGGGCCTCGGGGTGGTGGGCGAGCTCGTAGAACATGAACGACACCGTCGAGGTGGTCGTGTCGTGACCGGCGAACAGGAGCGTCATCACCTCGTCGCGGATCTGCACGTCCGAGAGCGTGTTGCCGTCCTCGTCGTGGGCGTCCAGCAGCAGGCTGAGGATGTCGTTGCCCCGTCGTCCCTCGCTCCGGCGCGAGGAGATCTCGCCGTAGATCATCGCGTCGAGCTTGCGGGCGGCCCGCTGCATCCGCGCCCACGGGCTACGACGGTCGCGGCGCACCCGCAGCAGGTACTCGCTGGCGTAGAAGGCGAGCGCCTCCTCGAAGGTGGCGGCGGCGTCGATCGAGCGGGCGGTCTCACCCTCGGGGTCGACTCCGAACAGCGCTCGCATCGCGACCCTCATCGCCAGGTGCCTGGTCCAGGCGTAGAGGTCCACGGTTGTCCCGGGCACGAGCTCCGCCACGGCCCGCTCGGTCTCCTCCATGACCGTCGAGACCGACGCCTCGAGCTGCTCGCGGTGAAAGGCCGGGAGCATGATCCGCCTCGAGCTGCGGTGGAAGTCGCCGTCGATCGTCAACAGCCCGTCGCCCATCAGGCCGATCAGATCACGGAAGTGGCCCTCCCGCCAGAGGAAGTTGGAGGCGTTGGAGACGAGGAGGTAGTGGTTGGCGGCCGGCCCCAGCATGAACACGACGTTGCTGTGGAACAACCGCACCGTGAAGATCGGTCCGTAGCGCTCGTAGCACTCGAGCAGGATCTCGAGCGGTTCGTCCGCGAACCGTTTCGTCCTCGACAGCGAGACCCGCGTCTCGCCGGGAGGGAACGGGATCTTCGCCCGGCGCTCGTCACGGAGGTCTTCGATCAGGACCCCGAGGGGGTTGACGTCGACCATCGGCGGAGGACCCCGTAGCGGCATCACCGCCTACCCTAGAGCAACAACTGGCTGCCTGGCCAGTCCTCCGCCCGCCGCCCTCGGACGATCGCTTGGCATACTGGGGGGGCGGTAGGCCGCCGAGGTGTTCCACGTGACCCCGGGGGCGTAGCTCAGCCGGTTAGAGCGCTGCCCTGTCACGGCAGAGGTCGCGGGTTCGAGTCCCGTCGCTCCCGCTTTTGTCACCCCGTTATCCGGGACGGCCTTCTGGCTAGCCTCCCGCACGGCGGTGAAGTAGGGCCTTCGTCAGGTGTGGCTGGGCTGTGCTCTGCGTCGGCTTCGCACTGCGGTCCAGAGGCGTCCGATCGTGTAGGAGAGGGCGCTGGCGGTGCCGACGAAGAATCCGACGGGGTAGTTGGTTTCGTAGGAGGCGGCGATAGCGATCCATACGATCAGTAGCGCAATCGCTACCGACAGGCCCATTGCGAGCGGTGGCCGGTCGGTGAATGAGCGGGCGGCTGCTGGCGCGCCGATCATGAGGCTGAAGATCAGGAGTGTGCCGACGACGGGCACCGTCATGGTCGTCGCAAGGGCGAGGATGGCGAGAAAGAGCATCTCCATGCGGAAGCTGCTGATGCCGCGTGCCTCTCCCACTTCTGGCATGACAGAGGAGAGCATCAGCGGGCGGTAGAGGACGGCGACGGCGAGGATGCAGAGGGTTCCGAGGATCGCTGTGGGCGCGAGGTCGTTGGGGCTGATTCCGAGGACCTCGCCGAAGAGCAGCGAGTAGACCTCGGGGGCGTACTCGACGCTGAAGCTCAGGAACAGCGCGCCGAGGGCGAGCATCATTACGAGGGCCAGGGCGGTTGCGACGTCGTGGCGGCCCCGGCGGCCGAGCAGGCCGATCGTGAGCGCGCCGCCGAGGGAGAAGACGCCGAGGCCGAAGAGCGTGCTGACGCCGATCAGGCTGGCGCCGGCGGCGCCGGCAAAGGACCCGTTGGGGATCGCGTGGGCGGCGAACGCCGACCCGCGCAGGACCGTGAAGAAGCCCACGACCCCCGCGACGACCGCAACCATGCTCGCGACCGTCCAAGCGTTGACCATGAAACCCGAGAACACGCTCCGCCACTCAGCTCGGCGTCGCCGGCTGGGCCGCCGAGGACGTCAAGGCGCTGCGGGCCGCCCGCCGGCGGCGGCGCGCTTCGGGGATCCCCGAGAGCAGGTAGGTGATGAACACGAGCGTCACCACGAAGAAGCTCACGGGCCAGACGGTGCCGTGCGGCGGCCAGTAGTAGCTGTCGTAGGCGAGCACGATGCCGAGCCACATGGCGCCGACCCCGATGCCCGCCGCCGTGAGGAGCGCGGTCAGTGGGCGTCTGGTCAGTCGCAGCGCGCTCGCCGCTGGTCCGACGAGCAACGCTGTTGAGAGGATCGTGCCGATCGTGATCGCCGCCAGCGCCGCCGCGAGCGCAAGCGCGACCAGGTGAAGTGCGCCGACGAGCCGCACCGGGATTCCGCGGGCCGACGCCATCTCGGCATTGACGGAGCTGAGCAGCAGCGGGCGGTAGAGCGTGAGCGTGATCGCGAGCACGACGGCGCTCAGGAGCAGGATCAAGGGGATCGTCGTGCTCGAGACCGCGAACACCGAGCCGAACAGGATCGTGACCGTCGCTCCGGTGGTGCTGTGTTCGGTGGTGTACAGGTACAGGAACAGAGCGGCGAGGCCGATCCCGGCGCCAAGCACGATGCCGGTCGCGAGATCCCGCCCACGTGCGCGCTGGACGCCGATCGCCTCCATCGCGCCCGCCGCGATCAGGTTGCCGATCACGAATCCCCACAGCGTCCCGACTCCCACTAGATACGCTCCCGCGCCGCCGGTGGTCCCGAGGTCCCCAAACGCCTCGCCCGCGAAGGACTGGCCGCGTATGACGGTGAACATGCCCACCACTCCCGTGACGATGGCGACGAGCGCCCCCACGGCCAGGGCGATGTGCACGGCTTCGCTTTCGAAAAAGCCCGAGGCGAAGATCGGTGAGAGGAAGTGACTCACGAGGGGATGCCGGCTCCGGGGAAGGCGCCCTCATGGCCCGTCAGATCGGTGTCCTCGCCGGCGCCGGCGACGATCAACACGCGACCGTGGACGTCCAGGACGTCGACGTGGTGGCCATAGAGCTCGCTGAGCACGTCCGCGCGGACGACCTCAGCGGTGGTGCCGCTGACCGCGCGCCCGGCGGCGAGGTACACGATGCGGTCCATCACAGGCAGCAGCGGGTTGATCTCGTGCGCGGAGATCAAGACCGCGATCTGCTGCTCCCGCGTGATGCGCGCGAGCAGCGATACGACTTCCTGAGCGCTGCCCAGGTCGAGGTTCGCGAGCGGCTCATCAAGGAGCAGCAGCCGCGGCCGGGCGATGAGTGCGTGCGCGATCAGGATTCGCTGCTGCTCGCCGCCGGAGAGCTGACCGACGCGCGTATCGGCGAAGTGCTCAGCGTCGACCGCCTGCAGCATTTCCTCAATTCGCGCTCGTCTGGTACGAGAGGGCACCGGCACGCCGAGACGGTGGGCATCGATACCGAGCCCGACGAGATCGCGTGCGCGCAGCGGAACATCGGGATCGAGCAGGAACTTCTGCGGCACATAGCCGATCAGGCGATGTCGGCGTCCGTGCTCACGGCCTTCCACCAGCACGTGTCCGGCGCTCGCCGCCTGCAGGCCGAGGATCACGCGGAACAGGGTCGTCTTTCCCGCGCCGTTGGATCCGATCAGTCCCGTGAACTCGCCCGGCGCTATCTCGAAGCTGACCCGATCGAGGATCGTGCGCCCGGACAGTCGCACGCTCACCCCCTTCACCGCGAGGACGTCGCTGCTCACCGATGCGCCGTCTGCGCTCACAGCTTTTCAGTCGACACACCCTGAGCGACGGCCTTTTCCAGCGCTCCGACCTCCGCCAGCATCCAGGATTGGTAGTCATAGCCGGGTGTCGGCATCGTCTCGTAGACCCCGACCACCGGAATCCCGGCACGCTTGGCGGCTTCTTTGAAGGACTCGGTCAGCGAGTCGGTGACCTGCTGGTTGTAGACGAACACCTTCACCTGGTGTCCCGAGAACAGAGCGTTCTGCAGGGTCACGTTCTGGGGAGCCGGATCGGTGCCGTTCATGATCGAAGCCTGAAGCGCGAACGGCGTCATGTTCTTCGTCCCGGCGGCTTCGAGCATATAGTCGCCGACCGGCTCGGTCGTAGCGACCGGCGTGCTCGGGTAGGCGGCCTTGAACTTCGCGATCGCCGCATACCACGGCTTCAGCGATTCTTCGAACTTCTCGGCGTTTTCCTGGAAGTACGCCGCGTGGGCGGGCTGCAGTGCCGTGAGGTCGCTGACCAGCGCCTTGGCCACCGCCGGCATCGTTTCCGGTTTGTACCAGAGGTGCGGGTTCGGAGTGGAGTCAGGGAGACCGAGCAGATGTTGGACGTTTATGACCTTTCGCGTAGGGCTCGGCGACGCGGACTCGATCTTTTCCATGTAGGTGTCATAGCCGACGCCGTTTTCGATCAGCAGACTCGCCCCGCTGACCGCCTGCGCGACGCTGGGGCTCGCCTCGAACGTGTGCGGGTCGGTGTTCGGGTTGCTCTCGATCGCCGTGGCCCTTACGTACCTGCCCCCGATCTGTTCGATCACGTTGGCGTACTCGTTCTCGGCGCCGACCGCGTTGATCGTGGCGCTGCCGCTCGAGGAGGCTGAGGAACTCCCTCCGCATCCCGCGAGCACGAGCGCGAGTAGCAGCACCGCCGCAGGCGTGGCGAGTAAGGCGCGACCGGGCGCGCTGCGTGGAGTGGTCTTCATCGGCAACCTCGATCAAGCAGGTGGACAGGACTCGCCGCAACCTCGCTGGGGCCGGCCGGGCGGACCATAACAGAATATTGAGTCTAGGTCTCTTTCTTGACAGGAGCGCGGGACGGGCGCGCACGCGTGGCCGGATGAGCCAGCGCGAGCTGGGACGCGCTCCATCCACTGCGCTGACGGCGTCCAGCAGCCCGCCCGCCAGGAACGCAACGATGGCTCTCGGCTTGACGCGCGGCCGACTACGTGCCTAGGTCCTGCAGGCTGTGCAATCGCCGCGAAGGATGACCTCGTGGGCGTGCGTATCGAACCCCAGGCGACGCGAGAGGCGGTCGATGGAGCGCTCCAGATCACGGTCATCGAAGGGCACCAGGCTCCCGCACGAGTCGCACAGGAGGTGGTGATGATGAGCCCCGGCGGGGTCGATCAGCTCGTAACGGGTCATGCCGCCGCCGAGGTCCAGGCGCGCGACCAACCCCCGCTCCTGCAGAAGCTCGAGGATGCGATAGATGCTGGCGCGAGCCACGCGACGCTCACCGCCGCGAAGCCGATCTTCGATGTCCAGTGCGCTCAGCGCGCACGGCTGGCTCGCGAGGAGGTCGATGATGGCGTCACGCGCGCCGCCTTTGCGGTGTCCCGCCTGATCGAGCACAGCACGCGCGTGCTCCGCCCACTCGGATCCACCGATGCCCGACATAGCCCTTGATGTTAGCCCCGTCGCGGCAGATAGTGGGACTCCTTCTTGCTTTCGGCGCCAGATCCCAGGAGTGCAGGTTCGTCAGGGTCCCGCCCACCTGCGCGGGCGCTGACGAAGGCAAAGGGTGCACTGCCGTCGGTTCAGAAGGCACGCCGGCGGCTCGGAGGCTAGCCAGGGGCCGTCGTTGTCCCCTCCGCCCTGGGGCATCTTCACGTCAGCGAGTCCGCATCGGCCCAACCCTGCATGTCCCGAGGCCCTCACCACGGTTCATCGGGTGAGGGGGCGACCGTGCCCCCGGGACCGAGCCCCCGGGCAGGACGCCTGCTGCGGCGCCGAATGATCAGCGCCAGGGCCACAACGACCGCGGACGCGGCGAACACCGCGAGGATCACGAGTGGCAGCCAGTCTTCTTCGGGTACCCACACCAGTTCGCCGTGAATCGCGGCGGGTTGCGCGCCGACCCTGATCGGCACCGTCCAGTCGAAGACCTTCGTGCGCTTGGAGCGGTCCTTGACCTGCGGTGGGATGCCCTGGAGCATCCAGTGAATCCGGTGGTCGTGCCATTCCAGGCGGCTGCCGGCGCCCACCACGGTCCACTGCGGGGTGGCGGTCGGCGACGCTGACGGCGGTACCGTGATGAGGCCGAAGAAGTTCTGATTGAGGTAGTACGCGGGGGAGCGGGAGTTCAACTCAGTGGTGCCGTTTGGGAGCACCCGCGCATATGGTTCGTGTTGGTACCCGTAGACGGTGACCGTCTCGCCGGTGTGGTTGGTGAGCAGCAGGCGGTCTGCGTACTGGAGCACCCTGACCTGGAGTCCCGGCTCCGCCGGCGTCACCGCGGTCACGATGGAGCGGTAGTCGTACCTGTTGCCTTCGGTGTTGATCGGGTTCTCCCGCTCCCGCAGGGCCGCGCTCGGGCTGCTCTCGGCGCCGGCGGCCACGGGGGAAACGAGGACGACAAGACTCGCCACCGCGACCGCCACTGGCAGCGGGACGCGTGGCAGGTACCGCCGACCCGCGACGGGTCTCCCGATCCGCGATCTGACGGCTGGGACGCGAGCGAGCACCACAGCTCCAACCGTAGCCCCATGGCCACCGCGGAGTGTGGTGTGCGAGCGGGGACCGCGGCTGAAGGCCGATGCCCAGAGGTCAACGGCGCCCGCGTTCAGCAGCGTGGGACGGGATCTGGCATCGTGACCTGAGTGACGCTTGGGTCTCCTCCGCCGCGGGGGCAAGGTTTGCGCAGGCTGCGGCTGGCGCTTGCCGCCCACTTCCTCACCGTCTGTGTCTCGGGCTAGCCCAATGACCGCGGTTCAGCCGGCAAACACGAGGACCTAGTACGTCATGAAAGGCATGAGCACGGGGCTCGAAGCCAACGACCAGACGGTCGTCTCGGCCTTCCACCGTGCCCTCATCAACCAGGGTTCGTTGATCCTCGTGATCCTCGGGCTGGCGGGCCTCGCTTGGGTGCTCCTGCGCGGCTTCCGGCTATCGCAACCGGCGGCATCGCAGGCGGATTCTCCGGCAGGGTCGCGACAATTCGCATTCCCGGAGCCCGCTGCGCGGCGACTGCTGCGGATCTCGTTCGGCTTGCTATGGATCTTCGACGGGCTCCTGCAGAGCCAGCCGAAGATGCCGCTCGGCATGGGGCCGGACGTTATCCGGCCACTGGCGGCGAGCTCCCCAACCTGGGTACAGCACCTGGACAACGCGCTGGTGACGGTTTGGAGCTATCACCCGGTCGCGGCCGCGGCCGCGACCGTCTGGATCCAGCTCGGCCTAGGCGTGTGGCTGCTGGCGGCGCCGCGTGGGAACTGGTCGCGATTGGCGGGGCTCGCGAGCCTTTTCTGGGGGCTGAACGTGTGGGTCTTTGGCGAGGCCTTCGGTGGGATCTTCGCCCCGGGACTGACGTGGCTCTTCGGCGCGCCGGGAGCGGCGGTGTTCTACTGCCTAGCCGGCTGCCTGATCGCGCTTCCGGAATCAGCTTGGACCACGCCGCGGACAGGCCGCATCGTGCTTCGCGGCATCGGCCTGTTCTTCATCGGGATGGCCGTACTGCAGGCTTGGCCAGGACGCGGCTTTTGGCAGGGGGCGCTCAAGCCAGGCGTCACGTCCGGGACGCTCACGTTGATGGTCAAGGAAATGTCGCAGACGCCGCAACCGCATCTGTTCGCGTCGCTGCTCTCGAGTTTCGATGGATTCGTCGCCACGCACGGCTGGGAGATCAACCTGTTTGTCGTCATCGCGCTTGCGGCGATCGGCGTGACGTTCCTCACGGCCCGGCCCGCGATCGTTCGTGGCGGAGTGATCGCAGCAGGTGTGCTGTGCCTCCTCGACTGGGTGTTGATCGAGGACCTCGGCTTCTTCGGCGGCGTGGGCACGGACCCGAACAGCATGATCCCGATGGCCCTCCTGTTCGTCGCCGGCTACGTGGCGCTCACACGCGTGCCGGTGCCGGCGAGCGAACTGGACGCGAGTGTCCCGGCCCGCGCCACCGGTCCGCGCACCTGGCCGAAGCGCGTGTTGGCGGAACCGGGGTATGCCTTTCGCTCGCTGGCAGCCCTCGCGGCGCTTGCCATAACGCTCGTCGGAGCTGTGCCGCTGGCCGTCGCTGCGACCGAGCCCCACGCCGCCCCGATCATCGCCGAAGCGGTCGACGGGACCCCCAACGCCGTCGATGTTCCTGCGACTGCCTTCACGCTGACCAACCAGCACGACCAGCCCGTATCGCTTGCCTCCCTTCGCGGCAGGACGATCGCGCTCACCTTCCTTGATGACGTGTGCACGTCGGACTGCCCCGTGATCGCCCAGGAGTTCCGCCTCGCCGACGGCATGCTCGGCGCTGAGGCCCGCCACGTCGAGCTCGTCGCGGTCGACGCCAATCCGCGGTACATCGCCCCCGACTACCTGGCCGCGTTCGATCACCAAGAGGGCCTCGAAGCGATGCCGAATTGGCTGTATCTGACGGGCTCGCTCGCGCAGCTGACTCGAGTTTGGAATGCCTACGGCGCGCTGGTCGAATACTCGCCGGGAGGTGCGATGATCGCCCATAGCGAGTCCGCGGACGTAATCGACCCCAGCGGCCATATCCGCTACATCCTCGACACCGACCCAGGTCCGGCGACAGATGCGTCCAAGTCCTCATTCGCGGTGACCCTCGCCGACGCGCTCAGGCGTGCCGCGCGTGCTTCGTGATCGAGCCCGAAGCGCCCGGGCGATCGTCGCGACGCGTCAAGTGGGCGTTCACGTTCGCGGCGTCGGCGCTCACGACCAGCCTGCTCGCAGCCTGCGGCTCATCGGTGCGCGCCCCCCTGCGGCTGGCCGCTCCTTCGATCCCCACGCCCCTTGCGACGTCGATTCAGAGCTCCGCCGGGGCCTGGGCCACCGTGCCCATGGGCCGCCTGGACGAGCCGCTCAACACCTTCTGGCAGCTCATGTTCCGACCCTCGGGCAGCGCCTCATGGTCGAACCAGGTGAAGGCGACGGCGGTCGCGACGAACGGCGGCCTCGTGCTGGCCTCGCCCGGTGGCCGCGGGCTGCTCGTCGGAGTGCGTCCCACGAACCTGCTCACGTTTTCTCCGCTGATCTATACCCCCGACGGCGGGCGGTCGTGGTCGACGGGACTTGTGGCCGGGGGCCTTGCTGACCGTCCCGACGCGCTCGCGGCCGACTCTGCCAGCCGCATGCTCGCGCTCGTGGATGCCCACGCGGAAGCGGAGGTGCTCGGGAGCATCGGCGGGCCCTCGCAGTGGCGGACGTTGGTCACCACGCACGCGCTCGCGTCCACCGCCGCCGGACGCTCGTGTGGTCTGAGCACGATCACCGCGGTCGGCTACATGACGGAAACCCCGCTCGCTGCCGGAAGCTGTAGCCGTCCGGGCGTGCTCGGCGTCTTCGCCGTCCGGGTGGGAGCCGGGCAGCTGCTCGAAGGGCCACCGCCGAGCTCGCTCTCCCGTGACCGCATCGAGGTGCTCGCCCTGCAGTCGCATGGCAACGGCATCAGCGCGCTCCTCGGAAGTTCCGAAGGAAGCGCCATCAGCCTATTCGCGGCTTGGTATCGGGATCGGCACTGGAGTGCCTCACAGCCGCTGCGCGTGAACGCCTCAGAACACGTTTCGTCATTCGGCCCGATGGGCGCAAACGGGACCTTCGTACTCCTCACGCCCTCCGCGGGACCTGCGCGAGTGGCCTTCGCAAACAGCGCGGGAGCCAGCTGGCGTCAGCTCCCGCCACCACCGCCGCAGACGGCGACAGTGGCCTCCGGACCAGCGGCGAGCATCGATGCCCTCGTCGCTAAAGAAACGGTGCTGAGCATATGGACTCTGGCTACGCCCTCCAAGGGTTGGGTACGCGCGCAGACCATAAAGGTGCCGATCGAGTTCGGCTCCTCGGAATGACCGGCCTGCCAGGATCGATCATGCGGTGGACCTGCCCCGAGCTTCGCTGTACCCGGGCCTGGCAGGACCCAGACGTCATGCCGGTCACCTCGAGCTGGTAGGTCTCGCCGCCGCTCTCGGCCCCACCGTCCATCTCAGCAGGCGGTCCAAGTTTCTCGTGTGCAGGGGCGAGCCGAGGGGTCGAAGTGGAGGGCGCCGCCCGGCTGACGCCCTCCACCGATGACCCCTTCCGCTTCCTACATCAGGAGTTGCATCGCGGCGAACATGTAGGCCATGCCGAGCGTCATCAGCGCCATCGACGGCCGCAGATCGTGCTCGCAGATGAGCGGCTCGACCGCGGTCGCGGTCAGGGTGCCGTCGGCGAGTGCGCCGATACCGCCCAGGACCGGCCTCTCGTCGAAACCGCGGTAGGAGTTCGTCGCCCAGATGATGGCCTGCAACGCGAAGTAGGCGACGAGCAGCCAGGTGATGGGCGCGACAAATCCTGCTGGGGACCACATGTAGGCCATCGCCGCCAGGTCCACGGCCATCGCGATCCACAGCATGTTGGTCGCCCGGCCGCTGAGTACGTGCGCGAGGATCCACGCCACCACGATCCCAGCCCCGTTCGCGAACAGGAGCTGCCAGAAGCCGCTGGGGATGTTCAGGTGATCCAGCGATCCTGGCGCGTACATGAACATCATCCCTGACGCCATCAGCACGTGGCCGCAGTGCCAGAAGCGCCGCTGGCCCGTGGTCTGGATGACGTGGCGGGCGTGGATCACGAGGATCGCAAGGAACACCAGCGTCCAGATGACCGCGAGCCAGTTGGGCAGGATGTTGGTCGAGCCGTGGGCGACGCTCATCGACATCCCGCCCATCGAGGACATCTTCATCGTCGAGTGCGACGCGGACATCGACATGCCGTTCATCACCATCGTCGAGGAGTGGTGGGCAGAGCCGGATGCGGCGCTGCCACCCATGGTCGTCGATGTGCCGTGACTGCTCATGGTTGTCGACGTTTTGCTCATCGTCGTTGCGGTGGTTTCAGCCATCTGTGCCCTCCCTCCGGGCGTTCTCGACGGGGTCGGAGTGGTGGTTGTTCTCAGGCGGCACTGCCGACCACCTCCCGTGTCGGTGCAGGTTCACGGGTCCGCGCCGGCCTGAACGCCGCCGTCGGTATCGCGAAGACGGTGGTCGCCAGCAGCGCCAGCAGCGGCCCGGTGTTGACGTCGGTCGCGTTTCCGATCCAGAACGGTCCGCCCATGCTCTGGCCGTAAACCCAGTAGCCGAGCGAGAGCACCGCGCCGATCGCGAGCACCGCGGGTCTCGCGCGTGTCCATACCCCAATCGCGAGCAGCACCGACAGGATCGCCAGCAGGGTCGCGATCGTCACGCCGTCGCCGGTGAGCCCTTTCGCGACCGAGTTCTGCGTGGTCGCGAGCCAGTGGGGTGCGGCTTCTGCCATACCCTTGATCTGTTCGGTGATCGCTTCCTTGCTGCGGTCGACGTGCAGCATCCACAGCACCGCCGCCTCGAGCCAGATCACCGTCCAGACGATCTTCGCCCCAATCGGTCTCAGCAGCCCGCCGTCGACCGCCGCGCCGTCGGGGTTCTCGTCTTTGGGCCAGACCAGCAGGCCGATTATCCCGTACACGATCACCGCTCCCGGCGCGCCCATCAGCGGCGAGACGGGTGCGCCGGACAGGATCGTGCCGAAGCCCTCGCCGAACCACCAGACGAACAGTGCCCAGAAGTACGACGCGAACAGCGCCGGGCGCACCGTCTTGCGGCTGACGATCAGCCCGAGGCCGATCGCCACCTGGATCTCCCCCGAGAGCGTGTTCCACAGCGTGAAGTCGTGCTGGTAGAAGTGCGCGAACGTGAGGATCGGCTGGCTGATGAAGCCGGGCTGGCCATGGGCCGTCGGTTCGATGACCGTGGCGATGAATTCGTGGCTGTACATGAAGCTCTGGAACTGCAGGAACCCGTCGAGCAGCCAGATACAGCCGAGGGCTATCTGGATGCCTCGCCGGGTGATGCGCAGGCCGCCGAAGAGCGTCCGCGCGGACGGCTTCGGCCGTTGGGCCTGGACTGCGTTTGCGTTCGCTGACATTGCGTTGACTCCCATCGCAGGCGTGCGGTCCTGCCGACGGCCGTCGGCAGGCATGGCGGATCGCGCCCAGGGCGCGATCTGGAACGACTGCGGGCCGCGTGGCTTTCAGCAGCGGCCCGTCGCCACCGCTGGCGGTGCGCGACCGGCGAGGGAGGATGCGATCAGGCGCCCGCCGTGGAGCGCGACCGCCGCATGCAGCCTCGGCAGCGGACTGCTGCTCGCGCGCCGCAGTCGCCCCACCCTGGCGAGCCGCAGCCTTTCGAGGGCGAGCTCACCGGGGTAGCGCCCGGACAGCAGCACGAGCGCGAGCAGAACAGCGGGCAGCAAATGCAGCACGCCAGCAACCACGGACCCACCGGCGTGTCCGCCGACGAGCAGCGCAGCAGCAACGACGACCGCGCCGATGGCCCCGGTCGCGAGGAGGCGCCGCACTGGAAGCTGCCGACGGAGGCGGCCCATCGCGCCCGTAGGCTACCACTGGGACTCGGGCGTAGATCGCCCTGTCGACGCCGTTCTCCGGACGGTCAGGGGACACGGCCCGTTCAGCGGGAGGACCGATGGCCGATCGCTGCCGGCCACTCCTGGCGAAGCGGGAGCTGTAGAAGGCCAGGAGATCTGAGCGACCGACCCCCCGGGCCGCGTCGAGGCTTCCAAGCACCGATATGCATCGCAGGTTCGATCAGCGGGAAGGTCGTAGAGTGAGTCGCAGCGGATGGACCGCGCTGATCCCGCTGCTTCTGCGACCGTGGCGGCCGACGGCGAGCTTGCCGTCGCGGTTGGGCGCGGAAGGAAAAAGAACGACGACGAGATCCACCTCGGCCTCGTCGTGACGCCGGCGCTCGACGCCGAGGACGTAGAGAAGCTCCGCCACGATCTCGAGCGCCTGCTCGCGGAGCGCTACCCAGGGGTCAACTGGAAGATCACGGCGGTTCGCGATTCGCTGCTGCCGCCCCCGGCTGAGCTCGCTGAGCTCGTCGATGCCGCGCGCTCACGGATGCTGGACGAGAACTGGGACCTGATCGTGGACGTCACGGAGCTTCCGCTCCGGATCTCACGCCGCCCGCTGCTGATGCACTCGAGCCCCACCCACGGTGCGGCCCTGGTCTCGCTGCCTGCGCTCGGACCGCGGCACGCCCGGCACTTGGTCGAAGCTGTGGCAGAGGCGGTGGGCGTGATCGCGGGTGACTTGGCCGCCGGTGGCGAACGCAAGTCCGGCAGCCGGCGCCTCGTTCAACGCCGCGTAATCGTGCCGGTGAGCGAGCTCGGAGGGCCTGATTCGCTCGAGGGCGTCGCACTGACGCATCGCGTCTTGACCGGGAATCTGCGGCTGCTCGCCGGGATGGTGCGCGCCAACCATCCGTGGCGGTTGACCACGCGTCTGTCCCGCGCGATGGTCGGCGCGCTTGGTGTCGCGACGTTCGTGATCGTCACAGCCGACGTGTGGCGCATTGCCTCCGGGCTTGCCGCACCGCGCCTGGCGGGGGTATGCCTCGCGGCGATCGCGAGCGCGACCGCGGCGTTGATCTTCGTGCACGGATTGTGGGAGCGCGCTGCTCGCAGCCGCGTGCGGGAGCAGGCGATCCTGTTCAACATCGTCACGCTGATCACCGTCAGCTTCGGCATCCTTGCGCTCTACGCGGGCGCATGCCTGATAGCGCTTGCCGCGGCCGAGCTGATGATCGAGCCGTCGCTGATGTCGGCGCAGATCGGTCATCGCTCGGACTTTGCGGACTACCTGCGCCTGGCGCTGCTCGCCGGCGCGCTGGCCACTGTCGGCGGTGCGTTCGGCGGAGCGCTCGAGAGCGACGCGGCCGTCCGCGAGGCGACCTACGCCTACCGTCACCACCAGTCCTGAGCGGGAATACCAGCCCTATTCGGAGCGCTCGCACCGGACCGGGATCCCGGTCTCACAGCTGGCCCAGGAGGAACGCGAGCGGCTCCCGCTCGTAGTGCCCGTACATCTCACGCTTCCGCGTGCGTGTTTCCTCGTCTGGGCGATCGGCCATCCAGGCGCAGATCCTCCGGCAAGAGGTCCATCAGCAGGTTGTCGTGCCAGCTGCCGTCGGCACCGCGCTCGTAACGTCGCATGGTCCCCACAGGGCGAAAGCCGACAGCTTCATACGCTCGTATCGCGCGTGCATTGCCACACGCCGGATCGACCGTGAGACGATGATGCCCGCGCTGATCGAACAACCAGCCAGCGGCGAGCAGCAGTGCCACACGCCCCAGCCGACGGCCGTGATACTCCGGCGCGAGGAAGATGTCGAGACTTGCGTGGCGGCTATCGGGGTCGGACTCCTCGCTGTAGCCGAGCCATCCCGCAACGGTGCCTCCGACTTCGATCGCGAACGCGCCGCCGTCGTTCTGCAGGCCGTCGCTCGTGTGCTCGGCGTCGTCCAGTGGGCTCCACCACTCGCGCACGCCGGGCCGCTCGAGGATCGTCACGAGACCCTCGACATCGTCGTCGCCCAGCGGACGCAACGTCACGGTGTCGGCGCGCAAGGTCGTGCACACGGCGGCAGTGTCGCAGGCGCAGTGCGCCCCGCTTGATCTGGGCCGTCAGGGTTCCGCGGTGTTCGCGTTCCAAGCGCTCGAGGAAGCTCGTCTGCCGCCGGCAGGCCGGGTCCAGCATCGCCTCGGGATGGGCGCAGAGGGCCGCGATCGACGCATCCGACAGGTCGGCGAACCAGATCGGGGTCACCCTCGCGCCCGGCAGCTCGGCGAGCATCTCGGCGAGCGCCGGGCGGTGGGGGAGCGCGAACTCCCCCATGCTGGGAAACAGCTCATACGCCCACGTCACCTCTCTGGGGTGCTCGGCCGCCAGGCCCACGAGCGCGAGTCGCCCACCGCGGCCGAGGACCCTTCGCGCCTCGGCGAGCGCCCTCCGCCAGTCCTCGATCTGGTGCAACACCGCGATCAGCGTCACGGCGTCGTAGCTGCCATCGGGCAGCGGCAGATCCGTCGCGTCCCCGGCGATCGTCGACAGCCCCTTGGACTCGGCCTGCCGACGCATCTGCGGGCTCGCATCCACCACCGTCGGCTCCCAGCCACGGCTACGTAGGCCCGCGGCGTAGTTGCCCGTGCCCCCGCCGATGTCGAGCAGCCGGCGTCCGGGTCCCGACTCGATCACGCTCGCCACCGCACGCAGCAGGTCGGGGCTCACCCCACGAGAGTTGTCGTACCGCTCCGCCTGCAGTAGGTAGTCGTGTTTCAGGCCGGCGTCCACGATCCCGCGTCCGAGGCCGACGCTACACGCTGCGGAGCGCCGCCGCGGGTGCCAGCCGTGCCGCGCGGGCGGCCGGGTACAGGCCGGCGAGAGCGCCCAGCGTGACGGCGGCCGCCACTCCTCCTGCCACCGCCACCACGGGGACCACCAGGATCCATCCTCGGCTGCTCGCGTAGGCGGCCGTCCCGGCGGCGCCGAGGCCGACGCCGGCGATGCCGCCGAGCAGCGACAGCAGCATCGACTCGCCGAGGAACTGCAGGCCGATGTGCCCGGCTCGGGCACCGAGTGCCCGCCGCAGGCCCACCTCCGGGCGGCGCTCGAGCACCGAGATGAACATCACGTTGGCGATCCCCACCCCGCCCACGAGCAGGGCGACGGCGCCCAGCCCGAGGAACACGGAGGTGAGCGTGCTCTGGGCGTCGGCCCTCGCCTGCAGCGCGCTGGAGGGGCGGCTGACCTGGGTGTCTTCGGGGTGTTCGGGGTAGGTCGTGGCGCCCAGCAGAGAGGCCGCTTCTCGGACCCGTTCGGGATCGGCTCGCACGTACACCATGCTGGCGTGTCGGCTCGTGCCGAACAGGCGCTGGGCGATCGGATAGCCGATCAGCGCCGCCCGTTCGATTTCGGGTGCGAGCGGCTGCGGGCCGAGCACGCCGGCGACCGTGAACCACGTGTCGCCGAGGTACACCTGGATCGGGTGCCCGTTCACCGTCAGCGCGTCGACCCCCAGGCGTTGGGCGGCAACCGCCCCGAGCACCACCAGGGGGTAGCGTTCACTGGCACCTTCGAGGAAGCGCCCCCGTACCACCCTCCCGCCGAGGGTGGTGAGCAGCTGGGGGTCGGCGGCGTAGACCCCGATGCCGCTCGTTTCGGCCGCTTCGATGAACTGGTTGCGCCGCACGGTCGCGGTCGAGACGTCCGTCACCGCGGCCGCCGATCGCACGCTCGCGAGGTTGCGTACGGCCCGGTCGGCCGCTTCCGGCAGCTGGGCGTTGGCGCCGAGGAAGGTCTGTCCCGGGCCGACGGTCAGCAGGTTCGTCCCGAGTTCGTTGAGCTCGGCCACCAGGCCCGCCTTGCTCGAGTCCGAGATGCCGAGCACGGCCACCATCGCGGCGATGCCGATCGCCACGCCGAGCGCGGACAGGGCGGCACGCAGACGGCGGGTTCGCAGGCCCACGCTGGCGACCCTCACGACGTCGGAGGGCAACAGGCGGCTGCGGGGGATGGCGACGGGCGTACGGGGGCTCATCTCGAGGGCTCCGGGTCCACGTGGCGGTGCTCGTCGTGGACGAGGTAACCGTCGCGGATCTCCACCCGCCGCGGCAGAGCGGCGGCGATGTCGAGGTCGTGGGTGATGACCACGAGCGTCGTCCCCTGCTCGCCCAGCCCCCGTAGCAGCTCGAGGATGTCGCCACCGGTGGCCGTGTCGAGGTTGCCCGTCGGCTCGTCTGCCAGGACGATCGCCGGCGAGCTCACGAGCGCGCGGGCGATCGCCACGCGCTGTCGCTCTCCGCCCGACAGCAGCACCGAGGTCTGCTCGGCGCGATGGGAGAGCCCGACGCGGTCGAGCGCGGCCCGCGCCGCCTGGCGCCGGTGCCGGGCCGGGACTCCGGCGTACAGGAGTCCGGTGGCTACGTTCTCGAGCGCGCTGTAGGCCTCGAGCAGGTGGAACTGCTGGAAGACGAAGCCGACGCGCCGCGCACGGACGGCGGCGAGCTGGCCGTCGGACGCCGCCCCTGTGTCCACCCCGGCGATCCGGACCGTCCCCGAGCTGGGCCGTTCGAGCGTTCCCATGATGTGCAGCAGCGTCGACTTGCCCGAGCCGGACGGGCCCACGATCGCGCACTGCTCCCCGGCCCGCACGACCAGGTCGACGCCTCGCAGCGCCTGCACATCTCCGGGGTAGTGCTTGACCACGTCGGCCAGCTCGAGGACCGGCTCCCCCTCCGCTGGCGAGGAGGGCGCAACCGCGCTCATTCGGACTCGATCACCGTCTGTCCCTGGCGCAGGCCGCCGCCTTCGACCTGCACGTAGCCGTCCGCGAACATCCCCGGGGCCACCGCGATGTCGCGGCGGCGACCGTCTTCGAGCACCTCGATCGCGTATCCCCCTCCCGCGGTTGCGAACAGCGCGGTCGCCGGTACCGCGAGTACGCCTTCACGCACGCTCTTGACGAGTTCCACGCTCACGGGCGCCTCGTCGAGGTGGGGCGCGCGTCGCGTCAACACGAGCGTCACGGGGATCGTCGCCGATTCTTCGCCGGAGGAGCCGGCCCCTTTTTCGGCTTCCGGGCTTTTCGCTTCGCTGGCCACCGTGCCGACTTCGATGATCCTGCCCTCCACGGTGCCGCCGCCGGGCAGCGCCACGGGAGCCAGCTCGCCGACGTGTGCGAGCTGCTGCTGTTCGGCTTTCAGCTTCAGCTGCACGAGCTGCTCCGTGGAGGTGGTCGTGAGCACGACCTCTGCCTGGGCCGCCGCCGAGCTGCCCGGTTCTTTGGAGGACGATCCCCCGGGTTCTTTCGAGGAGCCGTCGTCGCCGTCGCCGTCTTCGGCGTCCTTGTCCGCCGTCTTGGCTTTGTTCGCCTCGGCTTCTTCCCTCGCCCTGGCTTCTTCTCTCGCCTTGGCTTGTTCTCTCGCCTTGGCTTCTTCTCTGGCTTTCACTTTCCCTTTGGCTTTCGTCTTGTCTTTGACTGTCGCTTTCTCGTTGGCCTTTGATTTGTCTTTGGCCTCGCCTTCCTCGTTGGTCTTCGGAGCGGGGTCCTGCCCGAGGGTGACGTGCACCGTGGTCACGCGACGGGCGCTGGGGGCGAAGATGACGCGGCCGAGTTCGACTTCGCCGGTTTCCGGGAGGCCCTCGGCCTTCTGCCAGCGACGCACGGCGGCGGCGGTTGCCGCTCCGAAGTGGGACACGTCGGCGATCGCGCCGTAGGGGTCGTAGCCGAGCACGATCAGGTTCTCGTTGAGCTGGGCGACGTCGGGGCCGTCGCCGACCCCCTCCTTCAACGGCCGGTACGCCGGCACCGAGCCGTACATCAGGACCACCGGGAGGTTGTCGACCCGGAACAGGGTGCCGCCGCGGCCGATCGTGGCGCCCACCGAGGGCAGCCAGGTGAACGTGCCGGACAGGCGGTCGTAGAGTTCCGTCGCGGCGCCGTAGCCGAGTGTGCCGTCGACGCTGGCGCTTTCGCTGAGGGTGCGGCGCGTAACCGTCGCGGTGGTGTAGCCGGGTGGGATGGCAGTGGCCGGTGGCCCATCTGTGCCGTGGCCCCCACTCGCCAGCACGATCGCCACGACGGCGAGGATGGCGGCGACCACAGCGGCGCCGGCGAGACGCCTGCGCGTGAGCCTTCGCCCGCCGCCCGGCGGGTCGGCGCCGTCGGTGGGAGATTCCTCATCGGGAGCCCACCCCGCCGTCCTCTGGCCGCGCTCGCTGCGCGGGGGCGCGTTCATCGCTCAGCCGCCGGCGACCACGCCGCCGCCTTCGGTTCCGCCGTTCTTCGACGAGCCCACTCCCGGTCCGGCTTCGACGCCCTTCGAGGTGCCGGGTCCCTTCGATGCGCCACCGGGCGGCTTCGGCAGCAGCTTCTGGCAGTTGTTCTGCGCCGCTTGGAAGCCGGGGCTTTCGGGGTTCGGTTCGCCGTTGCCGGCACCCCTGTGCGCGTGGATCGCGATCTGGACGCCACCACCTTTGGCCGTGGCTTCGACTTTGATGCCGTGTTCGCGCATGCACTTGGCGAACTTCTGCACGGCTTCTTCCTGTTCCACTTTCTGCTGCGGGGAGAGGTTGACCTTCCGCGGCGCGGGCTGGTAGCGGGCGCACGCCTTCTGGGCCGCTTCCATGGATTCCGGACCGGGGCCCCCTTTGCCGGGGGAGACCTTGAGGCCGTGACCGCCGTTCGGGCCGGACACGGTTTCGGCGTTGACGCCGTGTTCGCGCAGGCACCTGGCGTAGTCGGCGAACTTGGTTTCGGTCTGCTCTTCCTGGGCGCGTTCACTCGCCGCGGAGCTCGGGTCCGAAGAGGAGCTCCCGCAGGCGCTCAACAGCACGCCGGCCAGCAGTGCGGCCAGGACCGCCCCCACGAGCGTGACTCGGGGCCCGAGCCCGGTGGTGCGTGCTGCGGAGGTGGGGGTGCGGTGGTTGTGTGACGACATCTCGGCTCCCGGTCGGTTGCCCACCGATTAACCGAGGGCGAGATGAGAATTGCCTTAGAGCGAGCGAGGAGCTTCGTGAAGCGCCGGCCCGCCGGGTGGGGGGCCCTGCGGCGTGGCGAGCTCGTCCGCGCTCATCGTCAGGGCCGGCAGCTGCAGCGTCAGCCTCGCGCCCCCGCCGGGGTCGTTGGCGGCGTGCACCGAGCCGCCGTGGGCCTCGGCCGTCTGCCTGACGATCGCGAGCCCCAGTCCCGACCCTGGCAGCCCGCGGGCGGCCGGGGCGCGGTAGAAGCGGTCGAAGACACGTTGAAGATCGGGCTCGGCGATCCCCGGGCCGTGGTCACGGACCTCGAGCACGCCGTTGCGTACCCGTACCTCGATCGCTTCGCCCGAGTCGCGGGGGTTCCACTTGACCGCGTTGTCAAGCAGGTTGGCGATCGCGCGGTCGAGGCGTGCGGGTGCGGCGCGGACGAGACACGGCTGTGCGTCGAGCACGAAGCTGCAGGCGGGTGCGTGCAGCCGCGCCCGCTGGATCGCCGCGGCCGCGGCGAGGTCGAGGCGCAGGTCCTCCAGCTCGACCTCCTCGACCTCGCTCTTGGAGAGATCGACGAGGTCGCCCATCAGCGCCCCCAGCTCCCGCAGCTGCACCTGGGCGGCCGCGAGGATGTCCGCGCGCTCCCGCTCGGTCAGGTGCTCGCCGAGCGCCAGCGCGTCGAGGTTGGCCTGCACGGCCGCCAGCGGGGTGCGCAGCTCGTGCGAGGCGTCGGAGACCAGCTGGCGCTGGGCCAGCTGCGAACGCTCCAGCGCGGCGAGCATCGTGTTGAAGCTCGCCGACAGGCGCCCGAGCTCGTCCTGACCCCCCGGCGGGATGCGATGACCGAGGTCCTGCGTGCGCGTCACCCGCTCGGCCGCGCCGGTGAGCCGGCGCACCGGTACGAGCGCCGCGCGCGATACGAGCAGCCCGAGCGCGGCCGCCAGGGCGATCCCGCCGAGCACCACGATCGTGAGCACGAGCCGGAGGTGATCGAGCGTGTTGTCGAGGTCGCTGAGCGGCAGGGCGACCTGCCACGCCGCCCCCTCGGCGGCGCGCGCGGTGAGCACCCGCACGGGTGTCCCCTGCACGTCCACGTCGGCGAAGAAGGAGTTCCGCCGTCCGGACGCCACGGCCCGCGTGGCCGCCGTGATCGGAAGCTGCGACTTACGGCTGGTCGACCCGAGCACTTCTCCGTTGGCGAGGGCCAGCTGGACGTAGCCCGTCGCTCCTTCGACCGCGCCTCCCTGCAACTTCAGGCGTAGCCGTCCTGCGCCGAGAGGACCCGCGGGCACGGCGTGCGTGGCGTGGCGGGTGAACGTGAAGGTTTCGCCCCCCGCTTCGCCCCTGGCTTCCGGCACCGGGGTCACCTTGCTCGTCCCGCCGCTGCCTCCACGGCCACCGCCGCTCGTCGAGCTCGTGCCTTCCACGGAGGCGACGACGCCTCCCTCCGCGGAGCCACTTCCACCGACGTGCAGGGTCCTGACGATGCGCGGAGGCGGGAGGTTTCCGCCGTTGGCTTTCGGCACGACCCCCAAGGCCCCGGACACCGGCGCGAGCAGCGCCGGGAGCTTGCCTTCGTGCGCGAGCTGTTCGAGCTGGCGCTGCTTGAGGTCGGTTTCGACCTTCACGTACTGCCGGCCGGGGGCGATCTTGGTTCGCAGGCTCGCGTCCAACTGGCCGCGGAGCTCGTTGCGGGTGACGATGTAGACGACGACCGAGGCGATCACCACCGCCGTTGCGACAGCGCCCGCTGCCAGCAGCACCATGCGGCGACGGAAGCTCACGGGTTTGCCCCGGAGGCTCATCGCTGCAGGCGCAGCACGTAACCGATGCCCCGCACGGTGTGGATCAGCCGCAGCCCGCCCTCGGCCTCGGTCTTGCGCCGCAGGTAGCCGACGTAGACCTCGAGCGAGTTCGAGGCCGGACCGAAGTCGAAGCCCCACACGTGATCGAAGATGGTGGTGCGCGTGAGCACCTGCCGGGGATGGCGCATCAGCAGTTCGAGCAGCAGGAACTCGGTACGGGTCAGCTCGAGCACGCGCTTCCCGCGGCGCACCTCGTGGGCGACCGGATCGAGCTCCAGGTCGTCATAGCGGAGGATCTCCTGTCCGTCGCCCTCCCAGCCCGTGCGGCGCAGCAGCGCCCGCAGGCGGGCGACCAGCTCCTCGTGCGCGAACGGCTTGGCGAGGTAATCGTCGGCACCTGCCTCCAGGCCGGCGACACGATCGCTGACCTCTGCCCGCGCGGTGAGCATCAGCACCGGTGTGCGGTCGCCGGTCGCGCGCATGCGCCGGCAGACCTCCAGTCCGTCGACCCGGGGCATCAGCACGTCGAGGATCACCGCGTCGGGGGAGTCCGCCGTCAGCATCCTCATCGCCTCACGGCCGTCCACCGCCGTCGATACATCGAAGCCGTGTAGGTCGAGCACCAGCGCAAGCGCTTCACGCAGGGAGGGGTCGTCGTCGACCACCAGCAGCCGCATGTGCCGATGCTCGCAAGCGAACGTGAAAGGAACCTGAAAGGGACGGCGGCTAGGATCGGGCCCGATGCAGGTTGAGTGGTACGGCCAGTCGGCCTTTCGTCTCAGCACCCCCGAGCGGACGGTCGTAATCGACCCGTTCGGCGACCTCTCGACGATGCGGGAGCGGGGCATGAGGTGGGACTATCCGCCGATCGAGGGGGTCAGCGCCGACCTCGTGCTGGTCACCCACGAGCACCTCGACCACAACGGGGTCGAGGCGGTCTCGGGGGAGCCCGCGGTCCTGCGGGCGACGGCCGGACGCTACGACTCGCCGGTCGGCGAGGTCATCGGGATCGCCTCCGAGCACGACCAGGCCGCCGGCACCGAACGCGGCCCCAACACGCTGTTCGTGTTCGAGCTCGACGGCCTGCGCGTGGGCCACTTCGGCGACTTCGGCCAGAGCGCCCTTCGCGACGAACAGGCGGCTGCGATCCCAAGCCTCGACCTGCTGATCCTCCCCGTCGGTGGCGGGCCGACGATCGGAGCCGACCAGGCGCTGGAGATCGTCGAGCGCCTGCAGCCCCGATGGGTCGTGCCGATGCACTACCGCACCGAGCGCATCGAGTTCCTCGAGCCCGTCGACGCCTTCATCGAGGGCGCCTCCCACGTCCACCGCCTCGACCAGCCGAGCTTCGACACCGCCGAGCTGCCGAGCGAGGATGGGCCGGTGGTGGTCGTCCCCGCCGCTCCCTAGCTGCGAAGGCGGCAGAAATCCACGCCCACGGGAGCTCGCGGCGGACGAGCGTCGCGCTCTAGGTTTCGATCGAGACCAGCGTGCCGATCGGGGTGTATTTCCAGATCTCTGCGGCGGCTTCCAGGGGAAGCTCCACGCAACCGAGGCTCTGGGGGCTCCCGAAGGAGGCACGGTCGAAGTTGTGCAGCGCGTCGCCTCCGTTGAAGTAGCTGATCCATTTGATCCCGGGGTCTTCGTAGTGGGAGCCATCGGGGTTGGTCCCACTCATCGTTCCTTCCGGGATGTGCTCGAACACCTGGAAGGTGCCGAGTTCCGTTTCCGCACCCGCGATACCGGTGTTGGCCGGCGAGCTGATAACGGTGTGCCCGGCGTGCCAGAGCGTCGCCGTCTCGGGCACTTCGCGGTGCACGTACACGTAGCTATAGCCTTCCTGCAGCCGCTTGTGGTTGAGCGCGTCGTCGATCAGCCGCCGCCACACGGCCGCTCCGGCTTCGCCGTCGACCGTCATTTCGTTTTCGTTCTCGAACTTCATCACCGCGCCGCGTACGATCTCGTTCGCCTGGCCCGGGGCCCACAGCGCCTCCAGCTGGTGGGGCGTGTTCGGATAGCGCCAGTGGAAGTTCCCGGGGGGAGGTTCCACAGCCGCCTGCACCTGTGCCTCCGGCGAACGCCCGATCGGGTGCCCGGATGGTTGCCACACGAGCGGGAGGTAGCCCTGCTCGGCGAGCAGCTGCTGGAGGCGCAACGTCGACCCGGACGGGACCGTCCACTGCACCTGGCTGGTGTTCTCCAGTCCCGAGCCCGAGCCGGAGGTGACACTCACGCGGCTGGGAAGGACCATCTTCAGCTGCGAGCCCAGCGGCACCCCGAAGCCCGTCGGGTGGAAGACGATCGTGTGCGAGTCCCGCTGGCGCCAGTGCCCGGCGGTGTACGGATACAGAGCGGGGTGGTGGCCGCCGAGCACTTCCGACACCGACTTGGAGAACGTCAGCACGATGGCTCCCGCCGGCGTGATCCTGCTCGACGGCGAGGGGTATGTCGCCATCACCGGATAGCGGGAGGGTGGAAACCAGCTCACCGGGACGGGCGCGCCCACGGACTCCCAGGACCGCGGCGCGGCTGCCACCTCGACCGTGCCGGTCGCCGGCAGCGCTCCCAGCGACACCGATCGCGTGCCCGCCGGCAGGGTCCGACGGCCGGGACCGGTGGAATCGCTGTAGACCACTTCGCTCACCGGTTCCTGGAAGTCGACCCGCACGCCCGAGCCGCTGCGGACGGTCATCCACTGATGGGTGACGGTCGCCACAGGGGTGGTGAGCGTCAGGTGCACGGTGTCCCGCTTGCCGAGCGCCCAGCCGATCCAACCCGGCCGCTGGACCGTGACCAGCACCGTCAGCTTCGTGCCCGGGGGGACCTTGCGCTCGGGGGTCACGCGTCCGTCGCTGACCGCGATCGGAACCTGCGAACCGTGCGGACCGAGCGCTTCCAGGTGCTCGATCGTGCCGCCCAGCGGCTTGACGCTGACGCGGGCGAGCGCCGAGGCATCATTCGCGAGCGTCACCCCGGAGAGCACGAACACGACCACCACGAGCGCGATCACGAGCACGAGTACCGTCATCACCGCCACCATGATCGTGCGGCGTGGGCTGCGCGACGGGGACGATTGGCGCTCAGGGGATGCGACCGCCATCCGCAGGAAGGATACGACCGCAAAGCCCGGACACAAGCCGCCAGGGCGGGCAGCCGCCGTGGCGGCTGCCCGAATACGTCAGCTCGGCTACCGTCGCGCCGACGCCTCTGGCGGGTGAAGGGACCTCACCGCCGGGATGGCGGGACCGGCTAACCGCCGGCGGGCATGCCCGCCCCGGGGGGCGGTCCTCCGGGCCCGGGTCCCTGCGGGTGGAAGGAGGAGTCGGTGGCGAACACGGTCGTCCCTTCGGTCGAGGAGGAGACCGTCACGTGATCGCCGGCCGTGAGGCCTTCGAGCGAGCTGCTGTTGCCGTCGAGCGTCACCGTCGAGCCGGACGGCACCGTGAGTGTCACCGTCTGGTAGGTGACGGAGTTGGCTTCCTCGGCGAGTTCGATCGTGCCGGCGGCGGCGTCGACCGACTTGATCTTGCCGCTGTCGGTGGTGACGGTGATGAATCCGTCACCCTTCTTGTCGAGCACCACGCTCACGGAGTGCACGGCGCCGGGCCCGCCGCCGGCTCCCCCGGGCCCGGGTCCTCCGCCGGGGCCTCCGTCTTGGCCGGGGCCGCCGGCGGTGGCATGACGGATGGCGTGGTGGGCGCCGCTCTTCGTCTTGGTGCCCCCGGCCGCGAGGGCGCTCGCCACCGCCGCCAGGGCACACGCCCCACTCACGATGGCTACGAGGATCAACCTGGTTCGCATCTTTACCTCCGTCTGGATCGTTGACGCGGGGGCCGTCGGCTCCGCGGTTGCACACACAGGCTCGGGGTGCCGGCTCACACGAGCGTCCGGGGAGCCTGTGAGTTGCCTATGAAGGCCACTCGGCGCGAGCGTCGCCACACCGCACGTGACCGTCGGCGAAACCCTGGAGGGGCGGATGGAGTCGCTAAGGGAACTTTCAGACTTCGCCTAGGAAGCGCTTAGGGACGTCGTTCACGATGTTCGGCGTGTCATCTCCCATGACCGATTCCCTCCCCGAAAGCGCACCCGCCGTCGCCGGCGCTCCCGTTCCGGCCCGGCGCCGGCGGGCAGCGCGCGGTGCGGGCAACCTGAGCCTCGTGCCCGCGCCCGCTGGGGTCGCGGTCGAGGTGGTGATCCCGGTTTACAACGAGGAGCACATCCTCGCCGCCTCCGTCAGTCGCCTCCACGAGCACATGGAAAGGGAGTTCGACTTCCCCTTCCGGATCACGATCGCGGACAACGCCAGCGTCGACTCGACTCCCGCGGTGGCCCGCTCGCTCGCCGGCCGGCTCGAGCACGTCAACTTCCTGCATCTCGAGCGAAAGGGACGCGGACACGCGCTGCGGGCCGCCTGGAGTGCCAGCGAGGCGGAGGTCGTGGCGTATATGGACGTCGACCTGTCCACCGATCTGAGCGCGTTGCGCGATCTGCTCGTCCCCCTCCTCGACGGGCGTGCCGACGTGATGATCGGCTCCCGTCTGGCGCCCGGCGCGGAGGTCACCCGGGGCCTGCGCCGGGAGCTGATCTCGCGCTCCTACAACATCCTGCTGCGGGCGTCCCTGGGGCTCGGCATCTCAGACGCCCAGTGCGGCTTCAAGGCGATCCGCCGCGAGGTCCTGCTGCCGCTGCTGGACCTGGTGGAGGACAACTCCTGGTTCTTCGACACCGAGCTCCTCTACCACGCCCATCGCAGCCGCCTGGCGATCCACGAGATCCCGGTGCGGTGGGTGGAGGACACCGACTCCAGAGTCCAGGTCCTCGCCACGGTGCGCGAGGACCTGCAGGGCATCCGGCGCCTGCGCCGCGGTGGCCGCACCCGCGCCCCGGCGGCGGGCCATGCCCGCCGGCTCACCCCGGCGCTGGTTGCTCGACCCAGTCGAAGGACCGCCTGACCGCCTTCTTCCAGGTGGCGTAGCGGCGTTCGCGCTCGGCGGGGTCCATCTGCGGCTGCCAGCGCCGATCCTCGCGCCAGCGCCCGCGAAGATCCTCCAGGTCGGTCCAGAAGCCGACCGCCAGCCCGGCCGCGAAGGCGGCCCCCAGGGCCGTCGTCTCGGTGACCGCCGGTCGCACCACCGGGACCCCGAGCACGTCGGCCTGGAACTGCATCAGCAGCGCGTTGGCCGTCATCCCGCCGTCGACCCGCAGCTCCGCCAGCGGGGAGGCGGCGGCAGCGTTGGCCTCGTCGATCACCTCGCGGCTCTGCCAGGCGGCGGCCTCCAGCGCGGCGCGGGCGATGTGGGCGCGGTTGGCGTAGGCGGTCAGGCCGACGATCACACCCCGCGCGTCTTCGCGCCAGTAGGGGGCGAACAGACCCGAGAACGCCGGCACGATGTACACCCCGCCGTTGTCCTCGACGGTGAGCGCGAGCGGTTCCACCTCGTCCGCTCCGGAGATCAGCCCCAGGCGGTCGCGCAGCCACTGGATCAGGGCGCCGGTGACGGCGATCGACCCCTCCAGTGCGTAGTGGGCGCTCCCGTCGCCGAGCCGGTAGGCGACGGTGCTCAGCAGCGTCCCCGAGGACGCCGGCTCGGTACCGGTGTTGAGCAGCACGAACGACCCCGTCCCGTAGGTGTTCTTCGCCTCTCCCTGCTCGAAGCAGCACTGGCCGAACAGCGCTGCCTGCTGGTCGCCGAGGATGCCCGCCAGCGGACGTCCCGCGAGGGCACCCTCGCTGATCTCCCCGAACGTCTCGCTGGAGGAGCGGATCTCCGGCAGGAGCTTCCGCGGGATCCCCATCAGCTCGAGGCTCGGCTGGTGCCATTCGAGGCTCTCCAGGTCCATCAGCAGCGTGCGGCTCGCGTTGGTGACGTCGGTCAGGTGGGCGCCGCCCCGAACCCCTCCCGTCAGCTTCCACACCAGCCAGCTGTCGATCGTGCCGAAGGCCAGCTCTCCCCGCTCGGCCCGCTCACCCGCTCCGGGCACCTGCTCCAGCAGCCACGTCAGCTTCGGTCCCGAGAAGTAGCTCGCCAGTGGCAGCCCCACCCGCGCCCGTAGCCGGTCCGGCCCCTCCTCGCCGGCCAGCCTTCGCACCAGCGGCTCGGTGCGGGTGTCCTGCCACACGATCGCGTTGTGGATCGGCTCGCCGCTCTCGCGGTCCCACACCACGGTCGTCTCGCGCTGGTTGGTGATCCCGACCGCTTGCACCTCTCCGGCCTCGACCCCGGCGCGGGCCAGCCCGGCCTCGACGACCTCGCACGTGCGCTCCCAGATCTCGGCCGGGTCGTGCTCCACCCAGCCGGCCCGTGGGGTGATCTGCTCGTGCTCGCGCTGGTCGCCGGCGACGATCCGCCCGTCGCCGTCGAAGAGGATGAAGCGGGTGCTGGTGGTGCCCTGGTCGATCGCCCCGACGTAGCCGGCCATCGGCTGCGCCACCGCCGCTAGGCGGAGCTACCGCCGGGCGGCCCGGGCCCGTCGCCGTCGCCGGCCGGCGGGGTCAGCCCGGTGAACGGGTTGGGAACCGGTGCGCGGGCCTCCACCAGCCAGTCCGCGTAGGCCTCGTCGGGATCGTCGGTGGGGCTCGAGACGGAGGCATCGTAGGCGGCGGCGAGCTCGTTGACCGGGTAGTGGACCCCGCCCTCACGTCGCGAGCCGATCATCAGCACGGCACAGGGTCCGCCGCCGGCACCGACGAACACGTGCTCGGTTCCCGCGGGGCAGTGCACGAAGTCCCACCGGCGAAGCTGCTGCTGCTCGCCTTCGAGGATCACGATGCATTCCCCGGCGAGCACCAGGAAGTCCTCCTGCACGGGCTCGGAGTGGTAGCGGCAGTTGGGCTGCCCCGGCTGCATCACCTGCACGTTCACGCCGGTGTCCGCCCAGCTGCGCCGGTCTCTGCTCGAGGTCGATGAGGGTCGCCCGGCGCGAGTGCCCGAAGGCGGGCGCGTCGGTCAGGTTCATCACGAAGGGCCTGTCCACGGGCGAAACATACCCCGCCCGGACGGTCGTGGCCACGACCGCCGGCGCAGCCGCCCGCGCTCGGGACGGTCGTTCCCGGCCGCGGTGTCAACGGACGTCCGAGCTCGGGGCGGTCACCCTCGGCCGCGGTGTAGAGTCGCCGGGCGGATGGACTTCGGCGTCGGCTACTTCCCCACCCACGACGGCGTGGACCCGGCCACCTTCGCCCGCATCGTCGAGGAACGGGGCCACCGCTCGCTGTTCTTCCCCGAGCACACCCACATCCCCGCCAGCCGGGAGACGCCCTACCCCGCCGGCGGGGAGCTGCCGCGGATGTACTCCCACACCTACGACCTGTTCGTGTCGCTGGCCGCGGCGGCGACCGCCACCACCGGCCTGCGGATCGCCAGCGGCATCTGCCTGGTGATCGAGCGGGACCCGATCGTGACCGCCAAGGAGGTCGCGAGCGTCGACCATCTCTCCGGTGGCCGTCTGGACTTCGGCGTGGGCGCGGGCTGGAACCGCGAGGAGATGCGCAACCACGGCACGGACCCCCGCACCCGCATGGAGCTGATGGCAGAGCGGGTGGAGGCGATGAAGGCGATCTGGACCGAGGAGGAGGCCACCTACCAGGGCCAGTACGTCAACTTCGAGCGGATCTGGAGCTGGCCGAAGCCGGTCCAGCGGCCCCACCCGCCCGTGCTCGTCGGCGGCAACGGCCCGACCGTGCTCGACCGCGTACTCCGCTTCGGCGACGGCTGGATGCCGAACAACACCGGCGAAGACCTGATCTCCCGCGCCAAGGAGCTGTGGGCGCGCGCCGACCGCCCGCTGGAGGTGCTCCTGATGGGAGCCCCCGCGAAGGCCGACCAGCTCGAGCTCTACGAACGCGCGGGCTTCAACCGTGCCATCCGCTGGATCCCCTCGGCGGCCCTCGGCGCGGTCGAGCAGGCGCTGGAGCGCTGGGAGCAGGCGATGGCCGAGCTCCAGGGCGGCTGACACCCGCCCCCCGCTCACCCCGCCGGCGCCGGCACTGAGCGCCGCCCCGAGCCCTCCCCGCCGCCCCGGGCTCTCCCCGCCGCGCCGCCGATCCCGGCACGGGGCACCTCAGCGTCCGGGCGCCGCCGGGGACCCCGCCCCGGTGCCGCTATAATGCTTGCTAGCAAGCAAGTAATTCCCGCCACGGCGCTTCCCCAGCTCGGGACGCGCTCCGACCGAAGGGACCAGGATCACCCCGACCGCAACACCCGCAACCCCCGGACGGTCGCCTGCCGGCGACTCCCGCCAGGAGCGCAGCGCGCGGCTGCGGGCCGTCATCGGGCGCCTCTCGAGACGGCTACGGGGGACCTCGGCCGGGGCCGGCCTGACCCCTTCGCAGACCTCGATCCTGCTCACCGTCGTACGACGGGGACCCGTCGGCATGTCCGAGCTCGCCGAGCTCGAGAGCGTCAACCCGACGATGCTGTCCCGCATCACGAGCCACCTGGTCGAGAAGGGCCTGTTGGAGCGGACCGTCGACCCCCTCGACCGGCGAGCGGCCAGCGTCGCGGCGACGGCGGCGGGGCGGCGACTGCGCGACCGCATCCACCGCGAGCGCACCGAGGCCATCGCGACACACCTGGGGCAGCTCGACCGCGACCAGCGCGAGCTCCTGTGGCGGGCGCTGCCGGTGCTCGAGGAGCTCGCCGAGCGGCTCGGGGAGACCCGGCCGTGAAGCGCGCCCGTGCGGCCGGCCGGGTGACCTTCGCGGCGCTGGCGGTGCCTAACTACCGCCGCTACATCGCCGGCCAGGCGGTGTCGCTGAGCGGCACCTGGATGCAGATGGCGGCGCAGTCGTGGCTGGTGCTCACGCTCAGCGGCTCGGCCACCACGCTCGGCGTGATCGTGGCCCTGCAGACGCTGCCGGTGCTGTTGCTCGGCCCCTACGGTGGCGTCGTCGCCGACCGTGTCGACAAGCGACGTCTGATGGTCGCCCTGCAGGCGGCCATGGGGCTGCAGGCGCTGGCCCTCGGTGTGCTGACGATCACGGGCCTGGTCACGCTCTGGGAGGTCGGCCTGCTCGCCGCCCTGCTCGGGCTCAACAACGCCTTCGAGTCGCCCGCGCGGCAGGCCTTCATGCTCGAGATGGTGGGGCCCGACGCGCTGCGCAACGCCGTCAGCCTCAACTCCGTGCTCGTCAACGTCGCCCGCGTGATCGGTCCCGCGCTCGCGGGCATCCTGATCGTGCTCAGCGGCGAGGGCGTGTGCTTCCTGATCAACGCCGCCAGCTTCGCGGCCGTGATCGCCTCGTTGATGACGCTCGACCGGGCGGCGATCAACCCCAGCGAGCCCACCACCAGGAGCCCGGGGCAGCTCCGCGAGGGGCTTCGCTACGTCGCCGGGATCCGTGACCTCGCCGTGCCGCTGGTGATGATGGCCCTGGCGGGGGCGCTCGCCTACGAGTTCCAGGTGACGCTGCCCGTGATGGCCAGCCGGGGGCTGCACGCCGGCGCCGACGGCTTCGGCTTCATGACCGCGGCGATGGGGCTCGGAGCGGTGGTCGGTGGGCTGTTCGTGGCCGCCCGCGGACGTACCGGGCTGCCGACGCTGATCATCGCCGCCGCCGCCTTCGGGGTCGTGCTGCTCGGCGCCGCCCTGGCCCCCACGCTGGGGGTCGAGCTGGTGGCCCTGGCGCTCGTCGGCGGTGCCAGCATCGCCTTCATGTCCACCGGCAACTCGACGCTGCAGCTGAGGTGCGCCCCCAACATGCGCGGCCGCGTGATGTCGCTGTGGTTCGTCGCCTTCCAGGGCTCCACTCCGATCGGCGGGCCGATCGTGGGCTGGGTGATGGCGCAGGCCGGGGCCCGCGCCGGGCTCGGCCTCGGCGCGATCACCTGCGTGCTGGTCGCAGCGGTGGGCCTGCTGGCGCTGCGCCGCCGCCCCACGGAGATCACCGGCGAGCTCGTGCCCCGAGGCGCCTGACCCGTTGGATCCCGCCGGCCCGAGCATCCACTGGACCGACGAGGAGCCCCTCCTGAAGGGCGCCCTCGCCCTGCGCGAGGAGGTCTTCTGCGAGGAGCAGGGGGTGCCACGCGAGCTGGAGATCGACGGCCTCGACCCGCTCGCCCGGCACCTCGTTGCCCTCGACCCGTCCAGCGGTGAGGTGATCGGCACGTTGCGGGTGCTGCGTGACGGCGACACCGCGAAAGTCGGTCGCGTGGCGGTCCGCCGCAGCTGGCGCCGGCGCGGGGTCGCCTCCAGGATGCTGCAGATGGCGCTCGAGCAGGCCCGCGCCGACGGCGCCGCTCGTGCTCGTCTGGCGGCCCAGACGCGGGCCACGGAGGTGTACGCGGGTGTCGGCTTCGCGATCGAGTCCACACCGTTCGAGGAGGCCGGGATCGAGCACGTGTGGATGGGCCGCTCGCTGGAGTAGGGGCGAAGGCCCGGCGAGGGCGAAGGGCCGGCGGTGCGATCAGCCGCGCAGCCGCCGGGCGAGCAGTGACGAGGCGCGCTCCAGCTGCTCGGGGCCGCTGACGTTGAGGCACAGCTCGTCGGGCGCCCCGAAGGCGCTCAGGTCCCGCTCGTCGACGATCCTCGGGTCGAGCGCCGCGATCGCGAGGGCCGGTGATCGCAGCGAGATCAGCGCCTGCTGCAGCTGGGGCAGGTGGGCGGTGCGGACCCGTGCCGGGGCGGGCTGGGGGCGACCGTCCAGCTGCACCATCACGGTCCCCCGCAGCCCGGCCATCCAGCGCAGCAGTGCCGGTGTGAGCAGCGGCATGTCGCACGCCACCAGCACGACTCCGCCGGCGCCCCGCTCCCGCGCGTACTCGACCCCCCGCACGACCCCGCACAGCGGGTGCTCGGGCGAGTCGGGCTCGTAGCGCACCCGCCCCGCCAGCGAGGGCAGCCGCGAGCTGCGCTTGGCGACCACGACCGCCTCCAGGCCGGCCTCCCGTGCGGCAGCCAGGGGATAGGCGATCAGCGCCTGCCCGTCGAGCGTCGCCCCGGCCCTGTCTGCACCGAGGCCCGAGCCCCGTCCGGCGGCGAGCACGACGACGATCGCGCGACGCTCGGTCATCGCCCTGGAGTCTCGCAGCCGCTCAGTGGCCGGTCCGCGCGAGCGCTTCGAGTGGCTCCAGCTGCCACGGTTCGCTCGGGCCCGGCGGCGCGTCCAGCCAGGCGCGGGCGTCCTTGCGGCCCATCTCGACCAACCCCATGATGAACTCGGGGTCGAAGAACAGGTAGCTGAGCAGCTCCCCGTGGGTGGGGCTGTTCCTGCCCAGCAGCCGGCTGAGCGCGGCCAGGTCGAGCGATCGCAGCGCCTTCAGCCCGCCGTAGCGGGAGCGATAGCAGTCCATCGCCAGCTCGGCGATCGCGCCCCGGTGGGAGGGGCCGACAAAGATGTAGGGGACCGCGCGGTAGCCCGGGCGCCCCCGCGAGCGCCGGTGGCGCGCCGCCCCCGATGAGCTCGAGCCGTTGGCGAAGAAGGTGTTGATGTCGCCGAGTTTGCGCAGGTCCTCGACGAGCGGATCGCCGAGGGCACCCTCGAGCAGGTGCAGGGCGCCGACGCCGAAGTCGGGGGGCGGGGCGTCGTGGCGACCCTCGTGCTTGGGGATCGGCGTCACCGAGCCGGTGCCGATCACGACGACCCGGTCGGCTCCGAGGTCGATGGCGGGCTTGATCGGCGTGTTCAGCCGCGTGCCCCCGTCGACGTACCAGCCGGCGGCGGCGGCGGGCGTCGTGACGCGTACCGGCGGAAACAGGATCGGGATCGCGGCCGATGCGCGCACGTGCGTCTGGCCGATCTTGGCGGCCACGTAGTCGATCACGTGCGAGCGGCGCGCCGCGCTGCCGAGCTCGCCCTCGACGAACGCGACCGGCCGCCCGCTGCGGGCAGCCGTCGCGACCACGCTCAGCGACCTGACCGTGCCGCTGTTGAGGTTGCGGTGCATCCGGGGCCAGTTGATCCAGGTCTTGAGGTTGCGCTGCAGCGGCGAGGGGTCGAGCAGGCTCTCCAACCGCACCCCGGGCACCCCGACCAGGCCGCCGAGGAACCGCAGCGCGGTCAGCGGCAGCCGCTGGACCACCGGGCGGATGACGGTCGTGCGGCTCACCTGTCCCCAGCGCCGGAGCTCACGCTCGATCGCCTCCTCGGCGGGCAGGTGGGCCGTGGACGCGAGCGCCGCGGCGTTGATCGCGCCCACGCTCGTCCCCACCAGGATCGAGGGCCGCTCGCCGCGGGCCTCGAGCTCGGGCAGCAGCACCGCCAGCACGCCGACCTCGTAGGCGCCCCGCGCCCCGCCGCCGGAGAGGACCAGTGCCGTCCGGCCGCTGCCGCTCATCCGGGGCATTGAAGCGGATCGACAGGCGGTTCCCGGGCCCTCCCGCACGCGATCCGGCCGTCCGCCGTCACGGCCCCGACATCCCGGGGCCGCGGCATCCTGTGGCTGTCCCTACCCCTCCAGCGGCGGCGGAATCGCGATCACGGGCACCGGCGAAGCGTCGAGCAGCTCGCTGGTGAGATCGCCCACGGCCCTGTGCAGGCGCGAGTGGCGCTCGTGCCCGATCACGATCGCGCTGGCGTCGTGGCGGGTGGCGGCCTCGACCAGCGCGGTGACGGGATCGCGGTCGAGGATCTCGGCCGTGAGGTCGAGTTCGCGCAGCGATTCCTCGCCCTCGAGCAGCAGCTCGTCGATCAGCGCCCGCCCGAGCTCGGCGCGCTCGTCGTGCGTGCTGAGCGGGGAGGGCGGCGCGTGCAGGGGCTTGCCCGCGTGGACTATCACGAGCTTGCCGTCGGGCAGCAGCTGCGACGCCGCCCAGCTGACCGCCCTGCGGGAGCCCTCGGTGCGGTCGTAGCCGACCGCCAGGCAGCGCCCGCCGGTCATCGGGTGCCCGTACCGATCGTTTCCGGTCGCCGGCACCGGGCTGCCCGTGCGCCTGGGTCTCTCGAGCTCATGACGCCAGGCTAGCCGTAGGCGGGCCGGTCCCGGGTGGAGGTCGCGGCGGTGGGCTCCCGCGGCGTAAGCTGGCCGCCGGAGATGGCGCGGTGAGCTTCGGGATCCTCGCGGTGATCGCGCTGGCCGGTCTCGGGGGACCGCTGCTGGGCTCCTCCGAACGCTACTTCGTGCCGATGGTGGTGGGGGAGATCCTCGCCGGCATCCTGGTCGGGCCGTCGGTGCTCGGGGTGGTGAACCCGCACCAGCCGACGCTCTCGTTCCTCTCGGAAGTGGGCTTCGCGATGCTGATGCTGTCGGTCGGCATGCGCCTGCCGCTGCGCGATCGCCGCCTGGCCTCGGCCCTGCGGGGCGGCGCCGTGCTGGCCGCGCTGGTTGCCGTGCTGGCGATCCCGGCGGGGTTGCTGGCGGGCGAGGTCGCGGGCGGGGGGCACGCGGCCATCTACGCGATCGTGCTGGCCTCCGGCTCGGCGGCGGTGCTGCTGCCCTCAATTCAGGAGAGCGGGCTCGCGGGGCCGGAGGTGCTCACGGTCATGGCCCAGGTCACGATCGCCGACGTGCTCACGATCGTCTCGGTGCCGATCGTGTTGCAGCCCTCGCGCACCTGGCACGCCGTGCTGGGGACGCTCTTGGTGGGCGGGGCGGTCGTCGCGGTGCACTTCGCGGCGGTTTCGTTGCGGGGGCGCGCCTGGGTCGTGCGCGCCCAACGCCTATCCAAGCGGCGCCACTGGGCGCTCGATCTGAGGTTGTCGCTGGTGATCCTGTTCGCGCTGGCGTGGCTGGCCCAGAAGGGCGGCACGAGCATCCTCATCGCGGGCTTCGGGGCAGGCGTGACGGTGGCGCTGGCCGGCGGGCCGAAACGCCTCTCCACGCAGGTCCGCGGCGTGGCCGACGGGTTCTTCGTGCCGCTGTTCTTCGTCGTGCTCGGCGCCCAGCTGGACCTCGGGGGCCTGTTCGACGAACCTTCGATGCTCGGCCTGGCGGCGATCCTCGTCGGCCTCAGCGTCACCATCCACGTGCTCGCCGCCACGGCAACCGGGAGATCGGTACCGGCCGGGCTGGCGGCGTGCGCCGAGCTCGGGGTGCCGGCGGCGGTGGCCACGCTGGGTCTCTCCGAGCACCTGATCTCGCCCGTGATCGCGACCGCGATCGTGGCCTCGGCGCTCGTCAGCCTCGGTGTCTGCACCGTCGGCGTGGAGAAGCTGGGCCGGCGGCAGGCGGCCGGCCCCTCCGGTTCCGCCGGAGGCGGGGACGTGGGCACCCCCGACGCGGCTGCTGCCCCGGCGGCGGGGCTCTAGACGGCGGCCGGTGTCGGCGAGGTCGCGCCCGGCAGCGGCACGTCGGCTGCCCGGTAGGCGTCGGGCGCGTCGAGCGTCTCGTGCTCGAGCAGGGCCTTGGCGAGGCCCTCGAGCTGCTCGCGGTGTTCCCCCAGCAGCTCGGTGACTTCGTGGTGGGCGGTCTCGACCATCCGGCGCACCTCTTCGTCGACCACCTGGTGGGTGTGCTCGGAGGTTTCGCTGACGCCCGGGAGAAACGGGCCGGCGCCGTCCTGGGGCAGCACCGCCACGGGGCCGACCGCGTCGCTCATGCCCCAGCGCCCGACCATCTGGCGGGCGATCTGGGTGAGCTGCTGGATGTCGGACTCGGCGCCGGTGGTGAAGGTCCCGTACACCACTTCCTCGGCCACCCGTCCCCCGAGCGCGACCTTGATCTTGGCCTGCAGTTCTTCCAGCGTGATCGACACGCGGTCATTCTCGGGCGTCGAGAGGGTGACCCCGAGCGCCATCCCGCGGGGGATGATCGAGATCTTGCGCACCGGGTCCGCGCCGGGGGTGAGCATCCCCACCAACGCGTGCCCCGACTCGTGGTGGGCGGTCCGCTCGCGGTCGGCGGGGGTGAGCACGATCCCCCGTGGGGCGCCGAGCAGGATCTTTTCCAGCGAGTCGGTGAAGTCGCTCATCTTGACCGTGTTGTGTTCACGTCTGGCGGCCAGCAGCGCGGCCTCGTTGGCGAGGTTGGCGAGGTCGGCGCCGACCATCCCGGGCGTGCTGTTGGCGAGGGCCCCGAGGTCGACGTCGGGGTCCAGCGGCAGGGAGCGGGTGTGGACTTCCAGGATTTCCTTGCGGCCCTTCTGGTCGGGGGGCTGGACGGTCACGCGGCGGTCGAAGCGCCCGGCCCGCAGCAGCGCCGGGTCGAGCACGTCGGGGCGGTTGGTGGCGGCCAGCACCACCACCGCCTGGGAGGATTCGAAGCCGTCGATTTCGGTCAGGATCTGGTCGAGCGTCTGCTCGCGCTCGTCGTTGGCACCGGTCACCGACACCGATCCCTGGCGGGAGCGGCCGATGGCGTCGAGCTCGTCGATGAAGATGATCGCCGGCGCCTCTTCCTTGGCCTTCGCGAACAGGTCCCGCACACGGGCCGCGCCGACCCCCACGATCGCCTCGATGAACTCCGACGCCGAGATCGAGAAGAAGGCGGCGTGGGCCTCGCCCGCGACGGCCCTCGCCAGCAGCGTCTTGCCGGTGCCGGGGGGACCGGACAGGAGCACCCCGTGGGGCATCCGCCCGCCCAGGCGCCCGTAGCGCTCAGGGGTGCGCAGGAAGTCGACTATCTCGGAAAGTTCGGCCTTGGCCTCGTCGATCCCGGCCACGTCGGCGAACGTCACCCGGATCGTCTCGGGGTCCACCTTGCGGGCTTTGCTGCGCCCGAAGGCGCCGAGCGCTCCCATCCCGCCGCCCGCCGATGCGGCTCTTTTCGCGAGCAGCACGAACAGCCCGATGATCAGCAACGTGGGGCCGAAGCCGAGCAGCAGCTCGGCCAGCACCGAGGTTTTCGAGCTGGTCGATTCGGCGTTGATCTGGACGTGCTTTTCCTGCAGCAGGGCCGACAGCTCGGCGCCGTTCCAGAACGTCGGCACCTCGGTCGCGAACAGTTTCGTCTCGGTCGCCTTGTCGTCCTTCGGCGGGTAGCGGAGCTTGACCGTGTAGCTGCCCTGCACGCTGTCGCCCTTGGTGTTGATGTTTTTGACGTGCCCGGCGTTCACCTGTTCGAGGAAGTAGGGGCTGAACGGGACCGTCACCCGCTTTTCGCCTTTTTCGGGGGTGCCGAACGCGAGCACCAGCAGCCAGTTGAAGGCCAGCAGCGCGATCACGAACCACAGGAAGCCGCGCCGGCGATGGGCCGGCGGCGGCGTGTCCGCGTGTTCGGGCATCCCGCGGCCGTCGGGGGAAGGGGCGACCGACCACCCGCGCTTGTCGCGCGGGAGCGGCGGGTGCGGGTCGCTGCGGTCCGCGCTGGAGGAATCCGCCTGCGCGGCGGACGGCCCCGGCGGGCCCTGGGGCGGCTTCGACTGGTCGGGCTGGCCGTCGTCGGACATCTCCACCATGCTACGGCTCGGGAGCGGGTGAGCGACCGCGGGTCGCGCCCTCGAGAGCGCCGCGGGCGCCGCGCGCGAGCTCGATGTCCTCGCGGGCGTGCACCACCAGCGTGCGCACGGCCGCGCCAGCCGCTCCGATCTCGCAGTCCGGCCGCCCCCGCGTGTTGGCCGCCTGGTCGAGTCCGACGCCGAGGAAGGCCAGGCCGTCGGCGGCGGCCGCGCGCACCGGCGCCGAGCCCTCGCCCACGCCGGCGGTGAACACGAGCACCTCGAGGCCGCCGATGGCGGCGGCCATCGCCGCGATCGCGGCCCGCAGGCGGTGAACGTAGACGCCCAGCGCGAGGCCGGCCCGCTCACTCGCCGGCTCGTCGCTCGCGGCGATGGCGAGGACCTCGCGCATGTCCCCCGTGCCGGCCAGGCCGAGCAGCCCCGAGCGGTGCTCGAGCGCGTCGGACAGCTCCGCCGGGGACATCTGCTCGTGCTCCATCAGCCACGGCAGCATCCCCGGGTCGACGCTGCCGCTGCGGGTCGCCATCACGAGCCCCTCCAGCGGTGTGAAGCCCATCGTGGTGTCGCAGGAGCGTCGCTGCCGGATCGCGCACGCCGATGCCCCCGCCCCCAAGTGACAGCTGACGATCCGCGGGCCCTCGTCCTCGCCGATCAGCTCAGGGACGCGGGCGGCCACCCAGGCGTGGGACAGGCCGTGGAAGCCGTAGCGGCGAAGGGGGTGGCGCTCGCGCCAGTCCGCGGGCAGCGCGTAGGTGTGGGCGGCGGGCGGGATGCTCGCGTGGAAGGCCGTGTCGAAGCACGCCACGTGGGGGACCCCCGGGAGCGCCTCGCGGACCGTCGCCAGCGCGGCCAGGCTCTTGGGCTGGTGCAGCGGCGCCAGCTCGGTGAGCGCCGCGAGGTCCCGTTCGACCTGCTCGTCCAGGACCACCGGCTCGCGAAAGCGCTCGCCGCCGTGGACGATCCGGTGCGAGGCGGCCTCGGCACCGGCCAGCTCACCCGCCACCGCGGCCCGCACCGCCCCGCCGTCGGCGCCCCCCTCCGCGGCGGGCAGCTCCCGTTCGCCGAGCACCCGGTCCTGGCCGTCGAGCAGCGCGAGCTTGAGGCTGCTCGAGCCCGCGTTGACGGTCAGCACGCGCATCGGCGGGGGCGCCTAGTCCGCGCCGGGCAGCCCCGGCCAGGTCCAGTTGGTCAGCTCCGGTGGGTCCTCGCCGTGTTCGCGCGTGTAGGCGCGGTGGCGCAGGCGTTCGTCTTCCATCCGCTGACGCAGCTCGGCGTGGCGCTCGGACAGGCCGGGGACGCGATCGATCACGTCCATCACCAGGTGGAAGCGGTCGAGGTCGTTGAGCATCACCATGTCGAATGGCGTCGTCGTGGTGCCCTCCTCCTTGTAGCCGCGGACGTGGATGTTGTCGTGGTTGGTGCGCCGGTAGGTGAGCCTGTGGATCAGGGTGGGATAGCCGTGGTAGGCGAAGATCACGTGCCGGGAGGTGGTGAAGAGGGCGTCGAACTCCCGGTCGGAGAGCCCGTGGGGGTGCTCGCTCTCCGGCTCCAGGCGAAACAGGTCGACGACGTTGACGACCCGCACCTTCAGCTCCGGGAGCTCGCGCATCACGATCGCGGCGGCGGCCAGCGTCTCCAGCGTGGGGACGTCGCCCGCGCAGGCGAGCACCACGTCGGGCTCGTGTCCGTCGTCGTTGCTGGCCCAGTCCCAAACTCCGATCCCGCGTGTGCAGTGGTCGATCGCCTCCTCGATCGACAGGTAGGTCAGCGCGGGCTGCTTGCCGGCCACGATCACGTTCACGTACTGGCGGCTACGCAGGCAGTGGTCGGCGACCGACAGCAGGCAGTTGGTGTCGGGTGGGAGGTAGACCCTCACGACCTCGGCCTTCTTGTTGGCGACGTGGTCGATGAAGCCGGGATCCTGGTGGGAGAAGCCGTTGTTGTCCTGGCGCCAGACGTGCGAGGAGAGCAGGTAGTTCAGCGAAGCGATGGGAGCCCGCCAGGGGATCGTGCGCGTGACCTTCAGCCACTTGGCGTGCTGGTTGAACATCGAGTCGACGATGTGGATAAAGGCCTCGTAGCAGTTGAACAGCCCGTGCCGGCCGGTCAGCAGGTACCCCTCCAGCCAGCCCTGGCAGAGGTGCTCGGAGAGGACCTCCATCACCCTCCCCTCGGGGGCCAGGTACTGGTCGACAGGCTCCATCTCCGCCTCCCACACGCGGTTGGTCGCTTCGAACACCGCGTCGAGGCGGTTGGAGAGGGTCTCGTCGGGGCCCATCAGGCGGAAGCTGTCCTGGTTGCGGGCGATCACGTCCCGCAACAGCGTCCCGAGCACACGCGTGGCTTCGCTCATCTGCCTCCCGGGGGACTCCACCGCGACGGCGTAGTCCCGGAAGTCGGGCATCTCCAGGGGCTGCAGCAGGCGCCCGCCGTTGGTGTGCGGGTTGGACCCCATCCTCCGCTCCCCGCGGGGAGCGAGCGCGGCCAGCTCGGGTTTCAGCGTGCCGCCCTCGTCGAACAGCTCCTCGGGCCGGTAGGAGCGCATCCACCGCTCGAGCTGTTCCAGGTGCTCCGGCTTGGTGGCGAGATCCGCCAACGGGACCTGGTGCGCACGGAAGGTGCCCTCGACGGGCAGCCCGTCGACGACCTTCGGCCCGGTCCAGCCCTTGGGCGTGCGCAACACGATCATCGGCCACCGCGGCCGGCCCGTCGCCCACCCGGAGCGGGCCGCCTGCTGGATCTCGTGGATCTTGGCGATCGCCTGGTCGAGCGCGGCGGCCAGCTGCTGGTGGACGAGCAAGGGCTCGGAGCCCGTCACGAACAGCGGCTCGTAGCCGTATCCCTGCAGCAGTCCGGCGAGCTCGTCCTCGGGTATGCGAGCGAGGATCGTCGGGTTGGCGATCTTCCAGCCGTTGAGGTGCAGGATCGGCAGCACCGCCCCGTCCCGGGCCGGGTTGAGGAACTTGTTCGAGTGCCAGCTGGCCGCCAGCGGGCCGGTCTCGGCCTCGCCGTCGCCGATCACCACGCACACCAGCAGGTCGGGGTTGTCGAACGCGGCCCCATGGGCGTGGACGAGTGCGTAGCCGAGCTCGCCCCCCTCGTGGATCGACCCGGGCGTCTCCGGGGCCGCGTGACTGGGGATGCCACCCGGGAATGAGAACTGACGGAACAGACGCCGCAACCCCTCCTCATCGCGACCGACGTGGGGATAGACCTCGCTGTAGGTGCCCTCGAGGTAGACGTTGGCGACCACCGCCGGGGCACCGTGGCCGGGGCCGGTGACGAACATCGCGTTCAGATTCCGCTCTCGGATCACCCGGTTGAGGTGGACATAGGCGATGTTCAGCCCCGGGTCCGTCCCCCAGTGGCCGAGCAGCCGCGGCTTGGTGTGCTCGAGCTTCAGCGGTTCGCGCAGCAGGGGGTTGGCGAGCAGGTAGATCTGGCCGACCGAGAGGTAGTTGGCGGCCCGCCAGTAGGCGTTGATCAGACGCAGCTCCTCGGCGCTCAGCGGCCCGCCGGGGACGGCGGGTCCGCCGGCCGCGGGGGCGGCTCCGGGCGCTTCGGTGGGGGCTTCGGGTGACGTGGGGTCGGACTCCGGGAAGGTCCGCGTCGGCGTCGGTGACGCCCGGACCGGGGTGATACCGGATATAGGATGCTCGCGCATCCAGCCAGGGAGACCGACGATGTTCAACAACGCACTGGTGGGGGTCGACGGCAGTTCCTCCGCCCAGGACGCGGTCGCGCTGGCGACGCGGCTGCTGGCCGACGGTGGCCGCCTGACGCTCGTCAACGTCCGCTACGGAGGACCCCCTCCGCCGTACGTGGTCACGCCCGACCTCGAGGAGCAGGCACGGGTCGCCTCCGAGGAACTGCTGCGCGAGGAACGCGACCGCGCCGGCCTGGAGGCCGAGTTGGTCAGCGTGGCCGGGTCCTCGCCGGGGGCCACCCTGCACGAACAGGCCGAGGAGCGGGGCGCCGACCTGCTGGTGGTGGGCTCCTCGCGACGGACCGTTCTCGGGCGTGTGACGCTCGGTGACGACGCCCGCCGGGCCCTGAACGGGGCTCCCTGTGCGGTGGCGGTCGCCGCCAGGGCCTATGCGGAGACCGGCAAGCCGCTGGCGCGGGTCGGCGTCGGCTACGACGGCAGCCCCGAGAGCCAGGCCGCGCTCGAGGCGGCGCGCGCGATCGCGCCGGCGGGCGCGAAGCTGTACGCGCTCGAAGTGGTCTCGATCCCGAGCTACGCCTACGCCGGCATGGTGCCGCCGGCGGTGGGAGAAGAGATCGACACCTCCCTCCAGCAGGCCGACGAGCGCATGCGCGCCCTGCCGGGGGTCGAGGGCCGGGCCGTCTACGGCCTCACCGGTGAGGAGCTGGCGGCCTTCGGCGACCAGCTCGACCTGCTCGTGGTCGGCTCCCGCGGCTACGGCCCGATCAAGCGGCTGGTGCTGGGAAGCACCTCCGATTACCTCCAGCGCCACGCCCGCTGCTCGCTGCTGGTGCTGCCCCGATCGGCGATCCGCGCGAGCGGGAAATGAGCGCGCGGTAGGGTGGCGACGATGCGCGCGATCCCCACTGCTCCGGTCGCGGCCGGTGCCCTGATCGCCGGCTATGCGGTTGCCGCCTCGAGCGGGTCGCGGCCGCTGGGTGGAGTCGTGCTGGCGGCCGGAGGGCTGTGGTGCCTACGCGAGTGGGACCGCCGCAACGGCCGTCGCACGGCGCTCGCGCTGGGCTCGGTCGGGACCGCGGCGTTCGTGCTCTCGCACCTGCTGGCGCCCCAGATCGGGGCCTGGCCCTCGGTGCTGTCGGTGGCCGCAGCGACCGCGCTGGCGGCGGCGCTGGGATCCGACCGGCGCCCGGCGGCCATCGCCTCCTAGTCCGACCGACGCCCGACGGCAGCCGTCTGAGAACCGTCCCGCCGGCCGGCCCGCGCGCGGACGCCCGGCTCAGCGGGCAGGCCCGATCGGGCGGGTAGGCGTCGGCGGGGTGCGGGTATACGCTTGGGCGCGATGGCCCAGGCCGTGACGATCGCCGGGACGCCGCTCCAGTCGCCGCCGCACGACGCTGCGATCGAGCGTCCCGAGTTCCAGATCGTGCCGCTCGCCGGGCTCCCGATCGTGGCCGTCGTGCTGGGGCTGACGATCGCGGCGGTGGCCGTCAACGAACTGTGGCCGCTGATGTTCCTGCACGTGGTCGCGGGCGCCGCCTGGACCGTGATCGACCTGTTCCTGGGCTTCGTCCTGGGCCCGATCATCGGCAGGCTCTCGATTCCCGCCCGCGTGGAGTTCACCACCCGGCTGATGCCGAAGATGGTGCTGATCATGCCCACGGTCGTGACCGTCACGCTGGTGGCCGGCTGGCAGCTGGCCACCAAGCTCGGCACCAACCTCACCTTCTATCCGCTCCACGGCTGGATCGTGGCGAGCTTCATCGTCGTGGGGGTGATGGCGGTGATCGCCCTCGGGTTGTTGGAGCCTGCCAACATCGCCGTGCTGACGGAGCTGAAGAAGCCGCGCCCGAACCCCGAGGTCGTCGAGCGGCTGATGAAGCGCTTCATCTACACCGCCGGGGCCACCGGGCTGATGCAGGTGGCCACGCTCGTGATCATGACCAAGCTGGCGACCGGATGAGCGAGCGGCGGCTGCCACCCGTGACGCAGGTGGGGATGCTCTCGCTGGCGCTGATCATCGCCTCCGGCATCTACCTCTCGGCCCACCTTCCCCGCCACGTCGCGCTGGGGCCCTCGATCGCGCTCGTGAGCGCCTCGGCGGTGGCCCTGGCGGGGATCGTCCTCGCCTTGTGGCGTGTGCCGGGCTTCGCCTGGGGAGCGTTCTTCGGGGTGGCCCGCTGGGCGGTGCTCGCCTACGCGGTCGTGGCCGGGATGATCGAGTACGTGTTTCTCCGCAACAGCACCAGCGGCGGCCCGCTCGTGCTGATGACGCTTTCGCTGATCCTGTTCGCGCTCAACGTGACGTTGCTGATCTCGTTCACCGTCGCCCGCTACGCCGAGTAGCCCAGGGGCCCCAGCCCGCGCCGGACGGCGCGCCCGGTGATAATGCCGCCGATGCGCGCCATCCAGATCGTCCGCGAAACCGGGCCCGACGACGCGCTCGAGCTGGTCGAGCTGCCCGAGCCCGAGCCCTCGCACATGGTCACCCCCGGTGAAGGGGTGGTGGTGGACGTGCACGCCGCGGGGGTCTCGTTCCCCGAGCTGTTGCAGACCCGAGGGCAGTACCAGCTCAAACCGCCGCTCCCGTTCGTCCCCGGCAGCGAGGTCGCCGGCATCGTGCGAAGTGCCCCCGCCGGTGCCGCCGTCAAGGAGGGCGACCGGGTGGCCGCCTTCACCATGCTCGGGGGCTTCGCCGAGACGGCCGTGGCGCCGGAGTTCTTCACCTTCCCGCTGGCGGACGAGCTCGACTTCGCGCAGGGGGCGGCGCTGATCCTCAACTACCACACCGCCTACTTCGCGCTCGTGATGCGGGGACGGCTGAAGCGCGGCGAGACGGTGCTCGTCCATGGGGCGGCCGGCGGGGTGGGGACCGCCTCGCTGCAGGTGGCGAAGGCCTCGGGGGCGAGCACGATCGCGCTCGTCTCGACCGACGAGAAGGCGCGGGTGGCCGAGCAGGCGGGGGCCGACCAGACGGTCGTGATCGGCGATGGCTGGAAGGACCAGGTCAAGGAGCTCTCCGGCGGCGGCGTGGACGTGGTGCTGGACCCCGTCGGCGGAGACCGCTTCACCGACAGCCTGAGGTCGCTGCGCGAGGAGGGGCGGGTGGTCGTGGTCGGCTTCACCGGGGGCTCGATCCCCGAGGTCAGGGTCAACCGGCTGCTGCTGAACAACACCGAGATCGTCGGTGCCGGGTGGGGCGCCTACGTGATGGGCAAGCCCGACCTCAACCGCAGGGTGGGGGCCGAGATCGCGACGATGGTCGCCGACGGCTACGTCCGCCCCCCGGTGGGGGCGAGGTTCCCGCTGGAGCAGGCGGCGGAGGCCCTGCGGATGCTCGACGAGCGCCGCGCGACCGGCAAGGTCGTGCTGGAGGTACGTCCCGACTGAACTCAGCTCCCGAAGGGCGCTGGGGTTCTTGATAGCGTGGCCGCAACTCGCCTCCCGCTCGAATGAGGAGTCGCCCATGAAGATCATCGGCGCCGGCCTTCCCCGGACGGCCACGACGACGCAGATGTACGCGCTGGAAAAGCTCGGCTGCAGTCCCTGCTACCACATGCGCGACCTGCTGGCCGACCTCGAGACCGGCCTGCCGCTGTGGGAAGACGTGGTCGACGGCTCCCCCGACTGGGAGCGGATCTTCGGCGGCGCCCAGTCCACCGTCGACTGGCCCTCGGCCCGCTACTACCGCGAGCTGATGGACTACTACCCGACGGCGAAGGTGCTGCTCAGCGTCCGCGACGGCGAGGAGTGGGCAGCGAGCATGCAGCAGACCGTGTGGGGCGTCTACCACGGGGACAGCGTGCTCCACTACGTCTGCCGCGCCCGAGCCGTGCTCGACCCCCTGTGGAGCCGCTACATGGACCTGATGACGCGGATGACCTGGGGGGAGGGCGGGGCGCTCGCGGGCGACACCTCGACCACCGCCGGCCTGGTGGCGGCGATGGAGCGCTGGAACGAGACCGTCATACGGACGGTGCCCCCCGAGCGGCTGCTGGCCTGGGACCTGCGCGACGGCTGGGAGCCGCTGTGCGAGTTCCTCGATCTGCCGGTCCCCGACGAACCGCTACCCCAGCTCAACGACTCCGCCTCCTTCCGGGAGGGGATCATCGGCGGCGGCCTCGACGTCGTCAACGAGTGGTGGCACGCCCGCGAGCGGCCCACCAGCGGCCTGCACGGCGCGCAGCTGTAGTCAGCCCTTCACGGCCACAGACTGGCTGAGGACGTTGCCGTTCGCGTTGAGTGCCTGCACGGCCACGTAGGCCGGCTGGCTCTGGAGCGGGATCGTGGTCTCGAAGCCGCTCTTGGCGACCGTGGCCAGCGGCGTGAGCGCGGTCGGTGAGGAGCCTCCCAGGAGCCGCCACGTGGCCGTGCGGTTGTCGCCGTTCCAGCTGACGTAGGCGTTCAGCGTGTTGGGCGATCGGGCCGTCACGGTCAGCGCCGGGGGGTGGGGGGGCACGCCGGTCCACTGAAACCGGTAGCTGCGGTAGGACTGGTAGGAGCCGTGCCAGTGGGCGTCGTAGACGAGCTGGCCGGAGGAGTTGAATTCGGAGAAGTAGGGCTGGGCCCCCCAGCCGACGAAGAGGTTGCCGTTCGCCTCCGACTGGACGTCGCCCTGGCTGCCCGAGGACAGCGGTTGGGGGTGCTCGTACTGGGCGATCACCGACTCGGTGTCGGTCTGGGGGTTGATCGACAGCAGCAGCGCCCGCGACTGCGGGTGGACCACCGGCACCGCCCCGTTGTCGAACACGCTGATCAGCCCGTTGCCGAGCGAGCTGGCGTCGTGTTGGAAGGCGGTGGCGGCGCCGCTGGTGAGTTTGACCGTCGAGCGCTTGCCGCCGATGCTGTTGATCAGCTGGCCGGTGAGGGTGTTCAGTTCGTACATCGCCCAGGTGTTGCGGGCCGAGATCAGCGTGCGCCCGTTGGGGAGTTCGTCGATCGAGTTCAGGTGGAAGTAGTCGAACGGCCATTCGACGCTGGAACCGGTGGCCCCCGAATACGATTCGTTGATGCCGACGTGGTCGATGCTCGTCCATTCACGGCGTACGAGGCCGGTGGCGATGTCGACTTCCTGGATCGCGGTGTTGGTGACCGCACCGTGGTGGGGGCCGCCGACCGAGGCGAGGTCGCATTCGATCGGCTCGAAGACGGTGAACAGGGCGGTCCCCCGGTCGGTGATGTGGAAGTCGTGGAGGTCGGCCTCGTAGCCGTTGCCGGCGTGGATGCGGCCGATCTGCTGGTAGGAGTTGTTGACGATCACCTCTTCGCCCTGGCCGAAGCCCTGCGGCGTGACGGTGCCCTGCCACCACGTCAGCACCTGGCTCGGGCCGTACTGCTGGACCTGCAGGTTGGTGGCGTCCAGCTGCCAGGGGAGGGGGTGGAACCAGACCAGGTTCCCGGCTTCGTCGAAGATCATCGGCCCCGAGGCGCCGGGGCCGGCGTAGGGGGCGCTGAACAGGTCACCCGGGGCGGTGCCTTCGTTTTTGACGGTCACTTCCAGCATCGGAGGGGTGATGTTGGGGGCGGACTGGAAGTGCTGCATCTCGGAGAGGTCTTCCTTGGGCTTGGTGGGGGTGCTTTTGTAGAGCCCCCAGTCGGGGTGGGAGACCACGAAGTGGAAGGCGAAGCTGTGGGGTGCCACGCGGAGCTTGGCCTTGACCCACACCGTCTCGCCCTGGCTGAACGGCCTGGTGGGCAGGAAGCTCGCCCCGTCGCCCTGGGAGTAGGCACGCAACGAGCCCGAGTGGGAGCCGGTGGAGGATCCGCTCACGCTGATCGAGGCGATCGCCTGGCGGGGCACGCCGACGATGCTGATCTGGGTGTAGGGGGAGGAGTCGTAGGAGTCGGGCAGCGGCGAGACCGCGATGCGGGTGCCCGGGAGCACGTCGGAGACGTTGAACGACTGCGGCTCGCAGCGGGGAACCGTCGGCGGGGCGCCGAAGGCCGCCTGCTCGGCTTCGATCCGCCGGGAGGCGATCGACAGCGTCATCACGCTTCCCAGCACGATCAGCAGGGCTCCGAACAGCAGGGCCTTATGTAGGAGCGACAGCGACACCCTCGGCCCACGTCGGCGGCCGGGGGTCGGCTTGGAGCGGTTCATCTGGTCCCTTCGGGCGGCACCGTCAGGTGTTGACGGAACAAGATCCTAGAAGTTGCGCGTCACGGAACGCGAAGGTCGCGGCCGGGGCCGCGATGAGCGGGCCGTGAGCGCTCAGAAGACCGGCGACTCGGTGTAGTCGCCGAAGACCTGTTGCAGGGCGGCGACGATCTCGCCCTCGGTGGCGTCGGCCCGGGCGCACCCGATCAGCGCCTCCATCAGGTTGCGCTCGTCCACCGCCGCGTCCTCGCGCAGGCGCGAGAGCGAGGTCTCCACCGCCGCCGCGTCGCGGGCCGCGCGGGCGGACTGCAGGCGGTCGAGCTGCTTGCGCTCCAGCGCCGGGTCCACCCGCAGCGTCGGGATCGCCTCCTCGTCGGAGGCGACGAAGCTGTTGACCCCGACCACGATCCGCTCGCCCGCGTCGATCTCCTGCTGCAGGTCGAAGGCGGCGTTGGCGATCTCCCGCTGGGGGTAGTTGCGCTTGACCGCCTCCACCATGCCCCCGAGCTCGTCGATCTTGGCGAAGTACTCGTAGGCGGTGCCCTCCATCTCGTCGGTGAGGGCCTCGACGAAGTAGGAGCCCCCGAGGGGGTCCACCGTGTTCGTCACCCCGGTCTCGTGGGCCAGCACCTGCTGGGTGCGCAGGGCGATCGTCACCGCCTCCTCGGTGGGCAGCGCGAGCGCCTCGTCGTAGGAGTTCGTGTGCAGCGACTGGGTGCCGCCGAGGACCGCGGCGAGGGCCTCCACGGCGGTGCGGACGACGTTGTTGAGCGGCTGCTGGGCGGTCAGGCTGACCCCGGCCGTCTGGGTGTGGAAGCGCATCTGCCAGGAGCAAGGGTTGCGGGCGCCGAAGGTCTCGCGTAGCTCCCGCGCCCAGATCCGGCGGGCCGCCCGGTACTTGGCGATCTCCTCGAAGAAGTCGATCTGGGCGTTGAAGAAGAACGACAGCCGGGGTGCGAAGTCGTCCACGTCCAGTCCCCGTTCGACGGCCTGCTCGACGTAGGTGAGCCCGTCCTTGAGCGTGAAGGCGAGCTCCTGCTGGGCGGTCGACCCCGCCTCGCGGATGTGGTAGCCGGAGATCGAGATCGGATGCCAGCGGGGCATCTCGCGGGTGCACCACTCGATCATGTCCCCGCACAGGCGCATCGCCGGGTCGACCGGGAAGCACCACTCCTTCTGGGCGATGTACTCCTTGAGGATGTCCGCCTGGATCGTCCCCGACAGCCGCTCCGGGGGCGTGGGGTGGGCCGGGTCGCCCTCCGCGGCCACGACGTAGAAGGCCAGCATGATCGCCGCCGGGGCGTTGATCGTCATCGACACCGACACCTCGCCGAGGTCGATGCCCGAGAACAGCGTCCGCATGTCCTGGAGCGTGTCCACCGCCACGCCCTCGCGGCCGACCTCCCCGAGCGAGCGGGGATGGTCGGAGTCGTGGCCCATCAGGGATGGCATGTCGAAGGCCGTCGAGAGCCCCGTCTGGCCGTGGTCGAGCAGGTAGTGGAAGCGGGCGTTGGTCTCCTCGCTGGTGCCGAAGCCGGCGAACTGGCGCATCGTCCACAGCCGTCCCCGGTACATCGTGGAGTGGATCCCGCGCGTGAACGGGTACTCGCCCGGGCGCCCGATCCGGTCCTCCGGGCCGCCGACGCCGGCGGGCAGGTCGGACTCGGTGTACAGCTCCCGCACGGGCTCGCCCGACAGCGTGCGGAAGCGACCCTCCCCGGCCTGGGCGTCGTCGTCCTGCCCGGACGGGGGTTTGGCGGTCACTGCCATCGCCGCGACCAATGCTACCCGTGAGCGACGAGCCCGACGGGCGGTTTCGTGCCTGTAGCCTCGCAGGCAGAGAGATGTCCGCCGCCGCCGTCCACGGCCGAACTGCCTCGCCGCCTACGGGGTGATGTCCAGGTCACGGCTGGCGAGCGCTTCGGCTCGCGCGCCCGCGGACCGCGTAACCCACTCGGCCGGGTCTGAACTGTTGAAGCGGGCAAGCAGATGCTGCGCCAGCGGCTCGAGCGGGTTCATTTGCAGTGCCGCACGCGTCGCCGGTCTGGGGTCGCTCCCGGCGGCGGCCTGGGCGATCGCGAGCGCATCGTGCGTCTCCCAGCTGCCGGGATCCGCCCGCACCGCATCGCGCATCGCAGCCACCCCTGCAGTCGGAAGGCCGCGTTGAAGGTCGCAGAAGCCGAGGATCTCGTACGGCTCGGGGCGAACACCCAGCCACTCGATCGACGACTGCGCGGCCGAGCTCGCGCTTGTGCAGTCATGGGCCCTATATAAGGCGTTCTCGGCCGCGACGAGACGGCTCTGCGAGCCGAGGATCAGGATCGGTGCCACCGCGCTCGCCAGGAGCACCACGACGAGCCCGACACGAACCGTCAGCCGCCTCCTTGCTCCCGGGGCCGACCGACCCGGCCGCGAGAGGGCCGCACCGGCGCTCGCGAAGAAGCCGAGCGTCACGACCGGCATCTCCCAGTCCCAGTCGATACCGGCGTGCAGCGCCCAGACCACTGCGAACGCGAGCAGTGCACCATAGGTCGTACGCATGGACGAGCGCGCGCGTGCGAGCAGTCCGAGGAGCACCGTGCCGACTACCACCAACAGCAGGACGAGGCCGGGGAGTCCGAGCTCCGCCATGGCCTGCAGGTAGAGGCTGTGCGCGTCGACGACGTGCGCGGGACGTGCACGGGCGCGCTCCCACAGCGTCTGATACGTGCCTGCCCCATGACCCTCGATTGGTGCGGCGGCGAACGCCTCCAGGGCCACGCGCCAATATTCGGTGCGTTCGTCGCTCGACGTGCTGGCGAGCCGGCCGCGCAGGTCATTCGCGGCCCTCACCGGAGCATCGAAAGCCGCGTGCGGCCGCGTCCAGCGGGACGGTGGGCCGGTCAGCTTCGCGGGCGAGCCGATCAGCTTCGCGGGCGGGCCGTTCAGCTTCGCGGGCGGGCCGGCGGGCGAACCGGGGAGCTTCACGAGCAGACCAACGACGGCGACGGCCGCGAGGGCGGCGAGAAGGACACCCGTCGGTCTCGCGGCGGCCCGCCACGGACGCCGCCGGACGGCATCCGCGCGCCGCCGTTCCCCCCTCGCGATGGCGAGCAGGGCGGTGGCGCAGCAGATCGACCCAGCCAACGCGAGCAGCGCGAGCAGACGGCCCTGCGCGACGGCTCCGGGTGCGGCCGGCTGCGCCCCGTCGAGCAGCCTCGAGCGGTAGGCGAGGAGGATCAGCAGCTCGACGCACGGGAGCGTGCAGACGACGCCAGTCAGCAGCGAGCGCGGGCGCCCGACGACGACGTAGACGACGAGACCCACGATGACGGCTGCGATCGCCCCTCTCGAGAAGGTGAAGAACAGGGTGAGCGCCAGCAACGGTGTCAGGGCGGCGGCGATCGCGCGGGAGCGCGGGTCCTCCTCGGTGCCGCAGGCGAGGTGGAACGTGAGGACGATGCCCAGCGACGCCAGCACCCCGAGCGCGTTCCAGTAGGTAACCGGATAGCTGAGGCGCCCGCCGGAGCTTTCCGCCGCCGTAGGCCAGACGTTCGGCAGCAAGCGCGTGATCAGGCCCGCGAGGCAGACCACCGAGATGCCGATCCCCAGGCCCCGCACGAGCCAGCGCAGGTCAGCGCCGGTTGCGCGTACGCTCGCCGGCGCGGCGAGGACGAGCAGGTAGAACCAGGTACGGTCGAATTCGAGCAGCGAGCGCCCGACCGAGCCCGACCAGAGGGCCGATGACAGCTGTAGCAGCCCGTAGGCACCTAGCGCGGCGATCACCACAAGCGCCGCCGGGGAGAGGCCGTCGAAGGGCCGATGCGAGGTGATGGCCACGATCAGCATCACCTCGACGAGAAGCACGGCGCCGAGAGCCGGCCCATCGGGGAAGTAGCCACCCTGCTTGAACCCCATCAGCACCACCAGGGCGCCGGGCACCAGCATGAGTGCGGTCCGTGCCAGCTGTTGCAGCCGTGTGACCGCCAGCTCCGTGCTGAGCGGGGAGATGCTCCCGGGACCGGGAGGGCCGGCGTAGGGATCTGTCGTGAGGGTGCTCATGTCGGCTAGAGCCTGGTTTCGCGTTCGAGTCCGGCCGGGCCTTCCGCGCCCGCGCTGCGAGGACTCTCGGCTATCGCCTGAGAACGAAGGACCTCGTCTGCGTGACCTCCGGGCCGCCGGTGGGCGTGAACGTGCCCCTCGCGGTCAGCTTCAGCTTCCTCGCACGCCTGAGCATCCTCCTGCCCACCAGGGTGAGTCGGAGCTTGAGCGTCTTGGCGCCCGCTGTTTTGAAGCTGGCGTTCCCGGCGGCAACGAGCGTCGGCTTCGGCTTTGCCTTCCCGGCGAGCCTCGCCCCCGGGGGCACGTAATACCAGTAGATCGACAGCGTCCCGGCCTGCAGGGCCTTGAAGACGAGCGAAAGCCCTCCGCTCCTCAGCAGCACCGCTATCTTCGCCGCCCGGTCCCCGGGCGTGAGCGCTGCGGCGAGCGACCTCGCGATCGCGGCCAGGTTGATCGACGGCCCTCCGGCGAGTGTGCCGCTGGAGGGCCCGGTCGGCGAGCCACCGGTGGAGCCACCGTTGGCGGAGGTACCGCCATTGCCGGGAGTACCGGTATTGCCGGTGATGCCCGTGGAGCCGGTGGAGCCCGGAGCCGGGCATTCGGTTCCGTATTGGTTTGAGCTGGCGCTGCCTTCGGGGCAGCACTCGGTTCCGTATTGGTTTGAGCTGGCGTTGCCTTCGGGGCAGCACTCGGTTCCGTATTGGTTTGAGCTGGCGTTGCCTTCGGGGCAGCATTCGGTTCCGTATTGGCTTGAGCTCGCGCTGCCTTCCGGGCAGCATTCGGTTCCGTATTGGTTTGAGCTGGCGCTGCCTTCCGGGCAGCATTGGGATCCGTATTGGCTTGAGCTCGCGGTGCGCGAGTTGCCGACCCGACAAGGGACGGTGGGCGGGGGAACAGGGACCCCGGGCGCGCCCTGGCCAGCGAGCCCACCATGCCCGCCCGTGGGCGCACCCCTGTGCCAGTCCGCCAACGCAAACGCACCCGCGAGTACGAGCGTCAGCAGGGCGATGACCAGTCCGGCCAGGACCCGTCTGCGCGTCGGGTTCTGCTTCGATGACGACTTGCTTCGTGTCACTGCAACCGTTTACCCGCGGCGATTGCCGACCCCTTTTCGAAGAGCGCGAGGCTGCCTCTCGAGCGAATGAGGACTCGCGCCCAGGTGAACGTCAAGGTACTGCATCCTCGTGGCGATCGTGGTGTTCTTCTCCGATGGCAGTGACCGGGGGGAAGGCGATCGTGCGCGAGCTCTCCCGCCTGATCGGCCCCGAGCACGTGCTCGAGGTTGGGCCCGAGTCGGAATACAACCGCGACCTGTCCCGGCGGCGGGGCGTGGAGGGACGGGCGGATGCCGTCGCCCTGCCGGGCGGCCCGGAGGAGGTGCGGGCGCTGCTGGCGTGGTGCTACGAGCACGACGTGCCGATCACCCCCCGCGGCGGCGGCACCGGACTGACCGGCGGCGCGGCCCCGGTTGAGGGCGGCGTGGTGTGCTCATTGGAGCGGCTGCGGGGATTGCGGGAGCTCGAGCCCGCGCTCTGGCGGATGTTCCCCGAGGCCGGGATCCACACCCGCGACGTGCAGCGGTTGGCCCGCGAACACGGGCTCTTCTTCGCCCCCGACCCGGGGGCCGCCGAGCAGTCCCAGATCGGGGGCAACGTGGCCACCAACGCCGGGGGGCCACACGCCGTCAAGTACGGGGTCACCGGGTCGTGGGTGGCGGGGATGGAGGTCGTGTTGGCCCCGGGCGAGCTGGTGGACATCGGCGGGTGGGCGGCGAAGGACGTCTCCCTCTACGACCTTCGCAGCCTCCTGATCGGCTCGGAGGGGACGCTGGGGATCATCACGGCCGTGCGGCTACGGCTGCTGCCGGCGCCCGCCGTGGCGCTGCCGCTGATGGTGTTCTTCGACGGCCGCGATGAGGGGTGCGGGGCGATCGCCCGGATCCTCGGATCCGGACTGCGGCCCTCGGTACTCGACTTCCTCGAGGGCGAGGCGCTGTCGTTGCTGGCGCCCTCCTACCCCGGCAGCGTCGGCGACGCCGTCCCGGCCGGCTCCCGCTTCGCCCTGATCGTCGAGCTGGACGGCAGCCGCGAGGAGGTCGAGGCCCAGCGGGGTGAGCTGCTGTCGGCGCTCGACGGCCTCCTGGTCCGGGTGGACGAGCCTCCCGACGCGACCGCCCTCTGGCGCTGGCGGGACGGTGTCAACGGGGTCCTGACGGGTGTCCGGGGGGCGAAGGTGAGCGAGGACGTGGTGTTCCCCCGCGAGCGCCTCGCCGAGGGGCTCGAGCGGTTCGAGCGGATCGCCCTCGCCCACGGCCTGCGATCGTGCTCGTTCGGCCACGGGGCGGACGGGAACGTCCACGCCACGGTGCTCGTGGACCCTTCCTCGGAGGACGAGCTCGACCGGGCCGACGCGGTCGGGGAGGAGCTGTTCGAGCTCGTCGTGGAGCTCGGGGGGTCGATCGCCGGGGAGCACGGGGTGGGCTGGGCGAAGCGGGGTCGCTTAGAGTCCCAGTGGGCGCGGCGGGCAGTGGAGCTTCACGAACAGATCAAGGAGATCTTCGATCCGAAGGGGCTCTTGAACCCGGGCAAGAAGCTGGCACGGTACCCTGCGCGCTCGCCGCTACACAAAGCGAGAAAGGAAGCCAGATGAACAAGTCGCAGTTGATCGAGGCCGTCGCGGCCGACAGCGGGCTGACCAAAGCCGACTCCGCGCGCGCCGTCGAGTCGCTGATCGGCACCGTCACCAAGTCGCTGAAAAAAGGCGACGAGGTGAGCATCACGGGGTTCGGCAAGTTCTCCGTGGTCAAAAGAGCCGCCCGCCAGGGCGTCAACCCCCGCACCGGGGAGCGGGTCAAAATCAAAGCCTCGAAGGCGCCGAAGTTCTCCGCCGGGGCATCGCTCAAGCAGGCCGTGAGCCCGAGGAAATAGCTTGAGCAGCCCACTCAACTGACGGCTCGCTGCGGGGATGGCGCTCGTCAGCGAGCTGGACCTGCCCACCTTCGACGGCACCGAGTCGTCGATGAGGGGCGAGCGCTTCCATGAGGCGATGGGCGAGCTGCGCGAGCGGGGCTGGCTCGCACAAGGCCCGTTCGGCTACATCGTGTTGGACCGCGATTCGGCCGAGTTCTTCCTCCGCACGAAGTCGGCGATCTTCCCGGGGATGAAGATCGCCGAGATCTTCGGCGTCTCGGAGGGCCCCCTCTACGAGCAGATGGAGCACAACATCCTGCAGGTCAACGGGGCCGACCACTCGCGCCTGAGGGGCCTCGTGAACCCCGCCCTATCCCCCAGGGCGGTGGAGCGCTACCGCCCGGCGATGCGGACCTTCCTCGACGGCCTCCTCGAGGAGTCGCTCGCCCACGACTCGGGCGGGCCGGTACCCGTCGATGGCTCGAACGGACCCGTCGTCCGGTGCGAGTTCGTCGAGGCCTTCGCCAAGCCGTACCCCTCCCAGGTGATCGCCGAGGTGATGGGAGCTCCGCTCGAGGACGCGCCCAGGCTCCACCACTGGTCCAACTGGATCCAGCGCCAGTTCGACGCCGTCAGCATGGCCACCGAGGTGGAGCTGATCGAGCAGGCGGTGGAGGAGTTCTACGCGTACGCCCGCTCGCTCCTGGAGGCCCGCCGGGAGACCCCCGGCGAGGATCTGATCTCCAAGCTGATCGCCGCCGAGGAGGAGGGGGACCGGCTCTCGGAGAGCGAGTGCATCAACCTCGTCTTCAACGTCCTCGTGGGAGGCGTGGACACCAGCCAGAGCCAGCTCGCCCACACGATCAGGCTGCTCGCCGAAGACCCGGACCAGTGGACCGCCCTGCGGGCGGATCCCGAGCTGGCGTCGGCGGCGGTCGAGGAGGGCCTCCGGTACGAGCCGATCACCCCCTTCACCGCCCGCATCCTCACCGAGGACGTCGTCTACCGGGACGTGACCTTCCCCGAGGGTTCGGTGGTGATGGTGTGCGCCTTCACCGGCAACCGGGACCTCGACGACGAATCCGGCGACGACCGCTTCGACATCACCTCCGGGGAGAGGACCTCCGACGGCCGCTCCGCCCGCCCCCTCACGTTCGGGGCGGGGATCCACTACTGCCTCGGAGCGAACCTGGCCCGGGCCGAGCTCACCGAGGCCCTCGACTTCTTCGCCCGCCGCCTGGAGACCCTCGAGCTCGACGGGGAGCCCGTCTTCGACGGGGTGAACGGGATCTACGGCCTGGCGTCCCTACCGCTGCGCTTCACGCTCGCGTCGGCCGGCTGACCGGCGCTCGCGCCGGGCGCGGCCCCCCACCCGTGCCCGGTGGCTCTCGTGCGAGCCCGGTCGGCCTCACCGCGGGGGCGAAAACTGGAAGAATCGGGGGAGGGTCTTCGCCCGCCCAGAAGCGACATTGGGGTAGGAGATGCTGCCGTTCGAACGGAGATCGAACAAGCCGCCACAGCCGGGATGGCTGGTGGCGCTGGTGCTGGCTGTCGTGTTCGCCGTCCTGCCCCCCTCGCCGGCGTGGGCAGCGGGTCGGTACCACGTGTATTCGTGTCGGACGCCGGGGGGTGCGGCGGCTCCGACGGCAGGATGGGAAGGCACCGAGAGCGGGTCCGACGTCGTTCTGGGTAACTGCGAACAGGGAGGCGCGCTCCTGGCAGCGTTACACAGGAGCCCAGGCCGGGCGGCCAACTCCGCCAGCGCGACCTGGGAGTTCGCGCCGCCGGCAGGAGACCTCCTCGTAGGAGCGAGGCTATGGCGGGCCGGAGATGCGGATGGTGGAGCCAACGCAGAAGCGTCCGACATCGCCTTGCTCGCGGGCGGGGCCGCCGGCCTCAACTTCAGCTGGTGCGAATACGCAGACGGGTGCGTCGCAGGTTTCGGCTCCGAAAGTGGACCGCCGCTCTCTGAAGCTAACTACGTTCACGTCAGTCCGGCGAATCTGGGCGGCGATCTCTATGCCACGGCCGCCTGTCTGGGACGCTCGGGCGCGCCCTGCCCCGAAACCGGAGCCGACGCCAACGGCTACGCCGCCGCCATCTACCTCTATGCCGCGGACCTGATCCTCGAACAGCAGGCCGGCCCGACCGTCGGGGACGTCGGTGGGGAACTGGCGAGTGCCGCCACCGTCGGGGGAGCCGCGCCGATCACGTTCGCGGCCAGTGATCCGCTGTCGGGGATCTACGAGGTCGTGTTCTCGATCGACGGCCAGGTGGTGCAGACGACGGTGCCGAGCGAAGACGGGGGCCGGTGCAGGAACGTCGGGGAAACGAGCGATGGGCTGCCGGCGTTCCTGTATGTGGAGCCCTGCCCCCAGTCGCTGAACGTCCAGGTGGCGCTGGACACCACCAGGATCGCCAACGGCTCCCACCATCTCGCCGTCACCGTGGTCGATGCCGCGGGCAACTCCGCTCCGGCGCTCGAACGCGAGATCACCTTCCACAACGCGGGCATCGGCCCCCCCAACGGGGTCAACGCCACGGCCCAGGCCGCGCTGTCGGTGCGGTGGAGCACCACCAAGAGCCGCCGTCTGGTGACCCGTTTCGGACGGGCCGCCACGGTCGAGGGACGGCTCACGACGGCGTCGGGGACGCCGATCGCCGGGGCGAGCGTCGATGTCTCGGCGGTGCCGAGCGCCACCGGCGCCAGGACCGCGGCGATGCCGGAGGCGAGGACGAACGCGTCGGGGCGCTTCATCGTCACGGTCCCCGGGGGCGTCTCCTCGCGGACGCTTCGGTTCGGCTACCGGACCCACCTGGCCGAAGAAAGCCCGGCCGTGACCTCCACACTGGAGCTCGTCGTGCGGGCCGGTATCGCGCTCCACGTCTCGCCGACCGTCACGAACGTGGGGAGGAGAATCTACTTCAGCGGGCGGCTGCTGGGCGGTCCTGTTCCCGCGGACGGCAAGCAGCTCGTGCTCGAGGCCCGCTCCCCGGGCGGGCCCTGGATCGAGTTCCAGGACGTCCGCTCCGGCCACCGTGGTCGCTTTCGCTCCAGCTACCGCTTCAAGTTCCCCGGACCGGCCGACTATCAGTTCCGGGTCATCTCGGAACCCGAGTCCGACTATCCCTACGGGCAAGGAGCGTCGAACATCACCGAGGTGCATGAGATCTGAGCGTGCGTCCCATTTCCCTTTAACAGGCGGCGGTCCCGCCGCGAGGCGGGACCGCCGGGTCCCTCTGCTCCTCAGCTTAGGAGCGTCTGCGTACTATTTTTTCGGTACCGCTTTTACTTCGATCTCTGCGGGTTCCGCAGGATAAAATTCCTCGGTCGTTTCGAGTCCGATGGCGTGGTACTTGCCAGGCTTGACCTTGCCCTTCTTTTCTTCCGACACGCTCCCTTCCATGACGGCCTTCTTGCCGTGTTCAAGCTTGGTAATTGCCTGCTTGCCACCTTCTTGTTGGTAGACGACCGTAAAGGCTTCGCCCGGTTCGACAAGTTTATTGATGGGCGTGATCACACCGATGACTGCGCCTCTGAGGCTAACATTCGTCGATCCGCAGGTGAACGCGGCAAAGGTTCCCTTTGTTGTTTCCGGGCCTAATTCAAGGCCCACCTCTTCCGTGCCCTTTACCAACCCCAGTTTGCCGACCAGGGGTTCACTGACTATGTCCCCCGGCGCGGCGGCCTCGGACTGGCAGTTCGGGTTCCCCGGGATCCCTGTGATGACGGCGTAGCATTCGTAGTAGTAAAAGCGCGGTGGTCTATATATGCCCTCGGGCCACACGATGAAGTATTCGACTTCATCTCGAAGGCACCTTACGTATCCATCGGAGAAATACCACGTAGTCGGACCGCTTGCCTCACGTCGCGGGCCGCCACCGGGCCCCGGCCCAATCGGATTTACTTCTTTTTTTACGATACCCGCCGAACTGACTCCTGCCGTTACTCCAGTCAACACGAGTCCAACGGTGAGGCAGAGTGCCACCACAACGGTAAAGCGTTTCATTTCCACTTCCCCTTTCTGCACGACAGCGTCCCCCCGTCGTGGGAGAGTGTGCACGCCATCGTGGCTAACCCCCGTTTTGCGCGGCGGAGCCTACCATGGCGAGCGCAATGGGCCTCTGTCTCGCCCACCGTCACGAACGTGGCGAGGAGCATCTACTTCGGCGGGCGGCTGCTGGCGGTCCGGTTCCCGCCAAGCAGCTCGTGCTCGAGGCCCGCTCCCCGGCCGGCCCGTGGATCGACTGCCCATAGGGCCAGTCGAAGTCCAACCTGGTCGCGGTGTTCGAGCGCTGAGCGTAGTGTTGGGTCAAACACCAGAGGAGGAGATGTCATGGCCACCGTTGAGAAACCTCGCTCGAGTGCCGCCGGCGATGGGGCCGCGATCGTCGAGCTCGCGGCGATCGTCGAGGTCCAGCGGGCAGCGTTCCTGGCCGATCCGTTCCCCTCCCTCCAGGAGCGCCAGGTTCTACTGGGGACCCTGGCGGGGATGCTGCTCGGTCACCGTTCGGAGATCCGGGCGGCGCTGAGCAGCGACTTCGGAGTACATCCGCCGCTCGCGGCCGACCTGATCGAAGTGCTCGGCCCGGCCGGGCGCGCCGCCTACGCCGCCGAAGCGCTCGGCGACTGGATGGCGCCGGAGCCCCGCCACACGGACCCCGGGCTGTTCGGGTCCGGGCGCGCGTTCGTGCAGCCGCAGCCCAAGGGCGTGATCGGCAACATCGTGCCCTGGAACTTCCCCTTCGACCTGTCCGTGGGCCCGCTGGTCGAGATGCTCGCGGCCGGCAATCGCGTGGTGATCAAGCCGTCGGAGTACACGCCCGCGTGCGCCGAGCTGCTGCAGGAGATGATCCGCGCGACGTTCGATCGGGACCGAGTCGACGTCGTCGTTGGAGGGCTCGAGCTCGCCCGTGCCTTTGCGGGCGTCCACTGGGACCACCTCCTCTACACGGGAAGCCCGGCCGTGGGTCGCGAGATCGCGAAGGCGGCGGCCGAGCAGCTCGTGCCGGTAACGCTCGAGCTGGGCGGCAAGTGCCCCGCGATCGTGACCGAGGACAGCGTGGACGCCGAGTCGGTCAAGCAGATCCTGGCGACCAAGGCGATCAAGAACGGGCAGATGTGCATCTCCGTCGACTACTGCCTGGTGCCGCGGTCACAGCTGGAGCGCTTCGCCGAGCTCGCGCTGGACTACGCACGCGAGTCGATGCCCGGCTACTGCCACTCGGGCGACTGCACGGGCATCATCTCGGCGAGGCACCTCGAGCGCATCGAGCGGCTGCTCCAAGACGCTCGCGATCGTGGCTGCGATGTGCGGCCGCTTGAGCAGGCAGAGGCCGACGCCGCCGGCCGGCGGTTGCCGATCTCGCTCGTGATCGACCCGCCGGACGATCTGGCGCTGATGCAGGAGGAGATCTTCGGGCCGGTCCTGCCCGTGTGCGGGTACTCCACGCTGGACGAGGCGATCGCGCGGGTCAACGGCGGCGAGCGGCCGCTGGCGCTGTATGTGTTCGCCAAGGACGCCGACGTCGCCGAGGACGTGCTGCGGCGCACCACCTCGGGCGGGGCGAGCGTCAACTCGGCGGCCGTCCACGGCGCGCTGGCATCGCTGCCGTTCGGGGGGAGCGGCAACAGCGGCTCGGGACGCCACCACGGCGTCGAGGGCTTCAGGGAATTCTCCAACCTGCGGGGCGTGTTCGTGCGCGGCGAGGGCGATCTGATCGAGGCCTTCGCGCCTCCCTACGGGCCGGCGGCGCAGGCGGTCGTCGACGCGGCCTTCGCAGGAGCCGCTTAGCTGCTGAGGGCCGGCGCCGAGCGCCGGGTCCGTTCGACCTCGTTCTGCAGTCGCTCGAGCACCCTCACCACCCGCAGGCCGCTGTAGCCGTCCGAACGGGGCGCGGTCCCCGTCCTGATCGAGTCGAGGAAGTGTTCGCACTCCAGCCTCAACGGCTCGATGCTCGGCACCCGCGGGCAGAACATGTCCCCGCTGCGGGCGATGTACTCGCCGTAGGAGCGGGTGTCCTCGTCGAAGCCCTTGTCGTAGACGGTGAGCTTGCCCTCGATCGCCATGTCGTCGAAGGTCGCCATCCGTTTCGAGCCGACGATCGTGAAGCGCCGCTCCTTGTGGGGGTCCAGCCACGAGAGGTGCAGGTGGGCCGCCACCCCGGAGGGGAACCGCAAGAAGCAGAACACGACGTCCTCGACGCCCTCCCGCAGGTAGGACTCGCCGTGGGCCGAGACCTCGTAGGGCTCCTCTTCGACGATGTGCAGGAGCACCGACACGTCGTGGGCCCCGAGGCTCCAGAGGGCGTTCTCGTCGCTGCGGATCTGACCGAGGTTCACGCGGTTGCCGTACACGCAGTAGATCTCCCCGAGCTCTCCCTCGTCGACCAGCGCCTTCAGCATCTGCACGCCGGGGTGGTACTCGAGCAGGTGGCCGACCATCAACGTGCGCCCCGACCGCTCGGCCGCCGCCACCGCCCGTTCGGCGTCCACCACCGACTGCGCCAGCGGCTTCTCGACGAAGCAGTGCTTGCCCGCCTCGAGGACCTGGACCGCGAGCTCGGCGTGCGTCGGGACCGGCGTGGCGAGCACGACCGCGTCGAGGTCCTCGTCCTCGAGCAGGTCCTCCAGGCGGCCGGTCATGCGGGTCCCCGGCACCTGCGGGGCCAGGCGCTCCCTGGCCGTCTCGGAGGCGTCGCAGCACCAGGCGAGCTCGGCGCCGGGGAGCGAGCGGAAGTTGCGGGCGAGGTTCGGACCCCAGTAGCCGAGGCCCACGACCCCGAGCCGCACCACGTCTGTCATCCGGCCGGATGATATCCGCGCCCCCCCGCGCTACCGTCCGCGCGGGTGAGCGTCGTCCTTCCCCGTCGCGTCGGCCTGAACGCCGTGTTCCTGGATCCGCCGATGGGCGGGCTGGAGACATACGTGAGGGCCGTCGTGCCCGAGCTGCTGCGCCTCGCACCCGAGGTGCGCTTCACGGTCTTCTGCTCGCCTCCCGGCCGGGAGCTGCTCGGGAGCGAAGACTGGGCGGGACAGGTGGAGCTCGTCACCCACCCCCTCCTCGGGCTCCCGGGGCTGAAGGCGATCTCGGAGATGACGGTGCTCGGCGCGCTCGCCGGCCGGCGGGTGCAGCTGCTCCACAGCGTCGCCTTCACCGCCCCTCTCAGGACCCGGGCCGTGAACGTGGTGATGGTCCCGGACGTGATCTGGATCCTGTTCCCCGACGAGGATCACCCCCACACGATGCGGCTGTGGCGCACGATCGTGCCGCCGATCGCCCGCCGCGCCGACCGCGTGATCGCGATCTCCCACACCGGCGCGCAGGAGATCGTCGGCCACCTGCGGGTCCCGCGGGAGAAGATCGACGTCGTGCCCCTCGGCCCCGGCACCGAGGACCGCGCCTCGCCCACGCCCGAGGCGCCGCTGCGACAGCGACTGGGGCTCGGCGGGGGGTCGATCGTGCTGGCGGTGTCGGCCAAGAAGGCCCACAAGAACCTCGCCCGCCTGGTGGAGGCGATGGGGGACGTTGTGCGCCTGCATCCCACGGCCGTGCTTGTCCTCCCCGGCCGCCCGACCGAGCACGAGGCACAGCTGCGCGCGCTGGCCGCGAGGCTCGACCTCGCCGCGAACGTGGCCTTCCCCCCGTTCCTGGACGACGGCGATCTCGAGGGGCTGTACGCGTGCGCGTCCTGCTTCGTGTGTCCGTCGCTCAGCGAGGGCTTCGGGCTGCCGGTCCTCGAGGCGATGCGCAGGGGCGTGCCGGTCGCGTGCTCGAACGCCTCCGCCCTCCCGGAGGTGGCCGGCGAAGCCGCCCTCTACTTCGACCCCCTCAGCGTGGGCGAGACCGCCGACGCGATCGGCCGGCTGCTCGACGATCGCGCGCTCGCCCAGGGGCTGGCCAGGGACGGACGGGAGCGCGCGAGCGCCTTCTCCTGGACGGCCACCGCCGAGGGCACGCTCGAGTCCTACGAACGGGCCTGGCACGCTACGGTCGTGCGGTGAGCGCCTCCTCGGCCCCTGCCCCGAGCGTCCTGCGCCGCGCCGCCTCGAGGATCGTCCCCGACTCCGGCAAGCGCACCATCGATCGCGTTCGAGCGCGCCGCTACCTGCAGCGGATGCGTCCCCTCAACGAGCAGTTCGTGGGCCGCTACGGCCTGGAGGTCAGACATGGCCCGTTCGCCGGGATGCAATACCTCCCCGGCCAGGAGCGGATCTCCGGGCACCTGATCGCGAAGCTCCTCGGCCGCTATGAGTCCCAGCTGTACCCGTGGCTCGAGCACGAATGGATCGGCGGCGACTTCGACCTGTTCGTGGATGTGGGCTGCGCCGAGGGCTACTACGCCGTCGGGCTGGCGCGGGCGATGCCCGGCGTGACCGTCCGTGCCTACGACACCGACCGCTCCGCCCGCGAGCAGTGCGCCGAGCTTGCCCACATCAACGGCCTCGGCGAGCGCGTGCTCGTGGGCGAGGAGTGCACGCCCGAGACCCTCGCCGCGCTGCCTGCCGCCCGCGTGGCGCTGCTGTCCGACTGCGAGGGCTACGAGCGCACGCTGCTCGACCCGGCCCTCGCCCCCAACCTGCGCGGCTGGTCGATCATCGTCGAGCAGCACGACAACGTCGACCCGTCGATCAGCACGACGATCCGCGAGCGCTTCTCCGCCACCCACGAGATCGCGACCGTGGGCTCGCCGGCCGCCGACGGCACCGACGTCCCGGAGCTCGGCTTCATGGCCCCGGCCGAGCGCTCCTTCGTCCTCGAGGAGCGGCCCCTGCCGATGACCTGGGCGCTGCTGCGCCCGCGCCACCAGGGGCAGGACGCCCCGCCGGCGGCGGACGGGCCGGCAGCCGACTAGGAGCCTCCCGCCGCCAGGCGCTCTCGCCACTTGCGTCGGAAGTGGCGCTGGTTGCGCACGTGGATCGAGCGCAGCAACTCCGAGCGGCCGTTGTGGCGGATGCGTTTCCACGGGCTCGTCAGCGAGATCCCGTACTCGTGCTCGACCTCCACCCCCGCGACCGCGTAGCACTGCAGCCCCAACCGCAGCCGGGCATCCGTGCAGAGGTCGACATCCTCCATCGAGCAGGGGGCGTAGGCCTCGTCGAAGCCGCCCATCGCCTGCCACACCGACGCCCGCATCGCGAACAGGTACCCCGCGATCACCTCGCACGCCTCCAGCGAGCCCGCCGGGCGCCCCGAGAGGTCGAGTCGCTCGAGGTGCTTGGGGACGGTCAGATCCCACACGGTCCCGTCCGGGCCGACGACGCCGGCCTCCTGGTGCTCGACCAGGACGTCGTGCAGCAGTCGCAGCGAGCCGGGTCCGAGCACCACGTCGTCGTTGCAGAACACGAGCACCGTCCCCCGCGCGGCCGCGGCGGCCGCGTTCCAGCCGGGGGACACCCCACGGTTTTCGCCCAGGTCCACGGTGCACGCCCGGGCCGGCACCCCGGCGGCCTCGGCGGAGATGCCGTTCAGGGCGACCACCAGCTCGCCGTCGAGCCCGTCGAGCGCAGCGGGCAGCCTGGCAGCGACCGTCTCCAGGTTGGGCCGGGGATGGGCCTTGTAGACCGGCACGCACACCGACACCGCGGGCGCGGGCGAGTCGCTCATCTGCGGCGGTTCGGGGCCCGTCGCTGCGGCGCTCATCGCGGAGCGAGCGCCAGCACGTACCACTGGCCGGCGAGGAACTCCGTCGAGCGTCCCCTCGTGAGCCGGTGCAGCGGGCGGGAGAGGTGCAGCTGTGAGTGCTCGACCTCCCGCACCTGCCAGCCGGCCTCCCCGATCAGCGCCACGATGTCCCGGCGTGTGAACCAGCGGATGTGGGTGGCGTCGCGGTGGCCTGCCGGCTCGTAGCCGAAGGTGCCCCGCACGATCAGGTCGCGTAGCAGCGAGATGTGGCTGGCGTTCGGCACCGACACGTGCAGCCGCGCTCCCGGTGAGGCCACCCCCGACAGCGCCCGCAGCAGCGCGAGCGGGTCGTAGAGGTGCTCGAGGACGTCGTAACAGAGGATCGTGTCGAATGGCCCGGCAGCCTTGGCCAGCTCCTCGAGGGCGTCGCCCACGAGCACCTGGTCGTACACGCGCTCGGCCATGGCCGCGGGCTCGGGCATCATCTCGATCCCGCTGATCCAGCTCGCCCCGCCCCGGCGCAGGAGGGGCGCCGCGCCTCCCCCGGCGCAGCCGACGTCGAGCACACGACCGTAGGGGCCCGGCAGGTGGGCGAGCGTCTCGGAGCGTCCGAGCTCGTAGTAGGTCTCGGACTTCGCCGCCTCGAGCGGGATCGTCGCCGGCATCGCCGTCACCTTAGCCCGCGGGCTTGCGCCGGATCGCGTGCAGGAACTCCTCCGGCACCACGCCCAGCGCGAGCAACAGCACGACCAGCACCGCGGCCGCGATCGCCGCCGCGACCAGCGAGTACACGGGCAGCAGGGCGCCGACCGCAAAGGCGACCGCCAACGCCACGGCGACCCGCGGGAGATGGGCGAGCGACGGCCTCAGATCCGGTCGCCGCCGCGCGAGCATGAGGCCGTAGGCGAACGCCAGCGCCACCTCCAGGACCGCGGTCGTGACGGCCGCGCCGCGTGCTCCGTGCGAGGGGATCAGGATCGCGCTCAACAACACCGCCAGCGCGACCGCGCCGCCGTTGATCCAGATCAGCTCGCGATACAGCCGCAGGCTCAGCAGCGCAAACGACCACGTTGCCACCAGGAACGTGCCCACGATCCCCACGCCGAGGATCTGCAGCGGTACCACCGACGGTTTGAATTTCGGCCCGCCGACGAATTCGACCGCGAACGGCGCGGCGATGATCGCGCACACCGAGAACAGGCCGCCGACCACGACCGCACCGTCGAACATCCGCTGCAGCGCGTAGCGCAGACGGTCCTGGTCGTCGTGGGCGGCGCGGGCCAGGATCGGGAAGGCCGACGCCACGAGGATCCAGGGGATGCCGTTGATGATGCTGAGCGCCCGGAAGGAGAGGCTGAAGTACCCGGTCTGGTGCTTGGTCGAGATCAGCGACATCGCGATGATCACGATCTGGAAGTAGATGACTCCGAGCGTCGTGGCCGCCGTGTACACGATCGATTCGGACACCAGCGTCCGCCAGCGGGTGGCCGAGAAGGAGGGCCGCAGGCTGATGTCGGAGCGCACCAGCGCCACCGTCAGCGCGACCGTGACGGCGCCCGACACGACCGCGACGGCGTAGAACGGCAGCAGCGAGGCGCCCCCCACCACGAGCGCGATCGTCAACACGGAGGTGACGGCCTGGGCGCCGAAGTCGGTGACCGCCAGCCACCCGAGCCGCAGGCGGGCCGTCAGCGGGACCGCCAGCGTGACCCTCGTCCCTTCCAGCACCAGGGCCACCGATGCGATCGCCGTGCCCTCCACCAGCACGTCCTGGTAGCCCACCGCGATCGCGAACACGATCGCGAGGATCGCCCCGACGAGCGACAGCACGAGCCGCAGGCCGAGGAGGTCGCGCATGAAGGCGCGCCGCTCCGCCTCGCCGGTGGTCGAGAACTGGCGCACGCCGAGGTTGGCCACGCCGCCCTCGGTCAGGGCCCCGACGATCAGGATCAGCGAGGTGACGGTGATGAAGTGGCCCCACGCCACGGTGCCCAGGTGACGGGTCAGCAGCGGCGTGGCGATCAGACCCACGAGCAGGCCGGCGCCGTAGGCGAGCATCCGCAGTCCCCCGCCACGGACGAACTTTCCGCCGGCCGCCCTCGAGGCGAGGATGTCCCCGTCCGGGACGACGTCGATCAGCTCCTCCGGGGTGCCGGCGACGTTCGCGGTCTCTGCGGGCATGCCCCCCTCGCGCGCGCTCACTGCGCTCCCGCGGCTGCGCTTGCCATCGCCGTCAGTGTGTCAGCCGTCGTGGCCGACTCTCGGCGGCGGCGACCAGCAGCGTGTCGAGCACGGTGGCGGTGAAGCGCTCCCACGAGAACTCCCGCGCCCGCTCCCTGGCCCGCTCGGACAGCCGCCGCCGCAGGCCCTCGTCCTCGAGCACCCGCCGCAGGCCCGCGGCGATGCTCTCGACGTCGGCTGGATCGACGTACTCGACGGCGTCCCCTCCGACCTCCGGCAGCGAGCTGACGTTCGAGGTCACGACCGCGGCGCCCGCCGCCATCGCCTCGAGTACCGGCAGTCCGAAGCCCTCGCCGAGCGACGGGTAGCAGAACACCCCGCAGCGCCGATAGAGCTCGCCGAGGGTCTCGTCGGCGACGTACCCGAGCGCCACGCAGCGAGGGCCGAGCGAGCGCAGGGCGGCCACCGTCTCGCCCGTCTCCCAGCCGCTGCGGCCGACCACCACCAGCGGGTGGCGCTCCTGGAGGGGCTCCTCCAGCGCGCCGTAGGCCGCCACCAGCCGGGGCAGGTTCTTGCGCGGCTCGAGCGTTCCCACCGCGAGCACGAACCCGGGCGGCGGCAGCTCGCCGGTAGGTGCGGCAACGAGCGTCGCGGCGACGCCGAGCGGGGCGACCACCGTCTTGGCCGCGGCGCGCGGGAAGCGCGCGACGAGCGCGTCCGCGGTGGCCCGGGAGATCGCGAGCATCCGGGCCGAGCGCTTCACCGCCCTACCCAGGGTCGCCCGCTCGATCAGCATCGAGCGGCGGTTGGGCCGCATCGACGGCTCGAACGTGACCAGGTCCATCACCATCGTGACCGTCGCTATCCGCAGGAACTGGGGGGTCACGTAGGAGTTGGTCGCCAGGAACACGTCGCACTCGCGGTTCGCCGCCCGGGCCGTCCGCAGGTGCCAGACGGGGTCGCTGCCCCCGTGCAGGCGCCATGTGAAGCGATCGTCGAGCTCGACGTCCTCCCAGCGGTCGCGCCCGTAGAGCAGGAAGCGGGCGTGGTCCCCGCGCGCGGCCAAGGTCCGCAGCAGCTCGCGGACGACGCGCCCGCGTCCAGCCCCCTCCTCGGCCGCGGCACGTGCGTCGATCCCGATCGCGGGTGCAGGAGGAGCGTCCAAGCGCGGGCAGCCTTGCACATCTCCACTACCCTCCCGGCTCGCCGTGCACGTGGGCTTCAACCTGATCTTCCTGGTCCCTGGGGAGACCGGCGGGATGGAGATCGCCGCCCAGGAGCTGATCGCCGCGCTGCTCGACCAGGCCGCGCCCGGCGATCGCTTCACCGCCTTCGTCAACCGCGAGACGGCCGGGTCGCGGGAGTGGCCGTTGCGGGGCGCCCTGGCGACGGTGCGGGTACCCGTCCGCGCCCGACGCCGCGAGCAGTGGGTGCTGGGCGAGCAGGCGCTGCTGGCGCCGCTGGCGATGCGGGCGGGGGTGGCGCTCGTCCACAGCCTCGCCAGCACGGCCCCGCTGTGGGGACGCTTCCGCCGCGTGGTGACCGTCCACGATCTCATCTACGCGCGCTTCCCGGACGCCCACAGCGGCATCCGCGACAAGGGCATGAGGGTGCTCGTGCCCGCGGCCGCACGGCGCTCGGACCGCGTGATCGCCGACTCCCGCAACACCCGCGACGATCTCGTCTCGCTGCTCGGGCTCGACAGCGGGCGCATCGACGTCGTCCCCCTCGGCCTCGGAACCGTCCAGCGCGAGCGGGCGCTGCCGGAGGAGCAGACCCGTACGCGCTTCGATCTCGGCACCCGACGGGTCCTGCTCAGCCTGTCGGCCAAGCGCCCACACAAGAACCTCCCCGCGCTGATCGACGCGCTCGCGCTGATCGAGGGCGAGAGGCGACCGCTGCTGGTGGTCCCCGGCTACCACACCTGGCACGAGGACGAGCTGCTGGCACACGCGCGATCGCGGGGCGTGGAGGACGACGTGCGCCTGCCGGGCTGGGTCTCCGGGGCCGAGCTCGAGGGGCTGTGGGCGCTGGCCGACGGGTTCGTGTTCCCGTCCCTGTACGAGGGCTTCGGCCTACCGGTGCTGGAGGCGATGGCCCGCGGCGTGCCGGTGGCGTGCTCGGACGCAGCCTCGCTGCCCGAGGTCGCGGGGGACGCAGCGCTGCTGTTCGACCCCCGCGACACGGCGGCGATCGCCGCGGCCGTGGGGCGGCTGCTGGCCGGCGGTCCCGAGGTCGAGCGGCTGCGGGCGAGGGGCCTCGAGCGGGCGCGCGAGTTCAGCTGGCAGCGGACCGCGCGGATGACGCTCGAGGTCTACGACCGCGCGCTGGCCCCGCCGTAGGTCTCCAGCACCGTCTCCAAGGAGCTCTCCAGCGACAGCCGCCGGGCGTTCTCGGCGAACCACGAGGCCGTGCTGCGACGCATCTCGAGGCCGGCGTCGTGCACCCTCACGATCGCCTCGGCGAGCACCTCGGGGGAGGCGCTGACGGCGACAGTGCCGTTGACTCCCTCGGCGATCAGCTCGGTGGCGGCGTTGTCCTCGCCGGCGACCACGACGCTCGGGGTGCCCTTCGAGGAGGCCTCCACGACCACCATCCCGTAACCCTCCCGGCTCGAGGGCAGCAGCATGCAGGTCGCACCACGCATGGCGGCGTCGACCTCCTCCGCGGCGACGAACCCGGGGGCGCTGATGAAGCCCTCGGCGCGCCGGCGCGCGATCTCGGCGAGCACGTCCTCCCGCTCGGGCCCGTCGCCATAGAAGGTGCCCTTCAACCCGGGGATCCGACGCGCCGCCGCGGCCACCCCGGCGACACCCGCCGCCGCCCGCTTCTCCCGGATCATGCGCCCCGCGAACACCACCACCGGCTCCGCCTCCCTCGTGACCGGCGTGTCCAGGGGACCGGCGTACTCGCCCTCCAGCACCCGCACCTCGCCCCGCAGCCCCTCCTCGCGCAGGCGCCGGGCGTGCAGCCGGGAGAAGCAGAATGCGCGCTGCGGCAGGCGCACGCACGCCAGCTGGACCGCGTAGCCGACGGCTCCCCCGAGGCGGCCGAGGTATTCCCGCCAGTAGGAGCGGCTCCAGACCTCGTGCCAGTCGACCACCAGCGTGAAGCCCAGCAGCGGTCGCACGACGCCGGCCGCCAGCAGCGAGAAGTAGGGAAACGAGGCGGTGTGCACGACCTCGTAGGAGCGGCCGTGGCGCAACAGATGGAGGAGCACGCCGAGCCCGAACACCAGCGGCGGCAGCGTCCGCCTGCGACCCCCCTCGGTGTAGAGGCCCATACGGGGCCCGAACCCGACCACCCGCACCCCCTCGACGTGCGGAGGATCGTCCCGCTCCCACTGGTGCAGGGTCAGATAGGTGACCTCATGGCCGTCTGCCGCCAGGCGCTCGGCGAGGTTGCGGTACCAGCGCTCGGCGCCCCCGACCGTGCACGGGAACAGGCAGTCGTAGACGAGCAGTATGCGCATCCCGCTAGCATCTCATCTCGCTCGTGCGCCACCCCGAGAGCGCCACTTTCCGTCCGCCCGGGAGTTATAAGGGCCGTGCGGTAGGGCACAAACCCTGAACCCCTCTCCAGGAGCCCGTCTCATCAGCACCGTCGCGGATCCCAGCACGCCAGTCGCGCCGCCCGAGCTCCAGCGGCACACGCCGCTCGTCTCGGTGGTGATCCCCTGCCTCAACGAGGCCGAGAACATCCAGGCCTGCGTGCGCGCCGCCCGTGCGGCGATCGAGGAGATGGACGTCAGCGGCGAGGTCGTGGTGGCCGACAACAACTCCGAGGACGACTCGGCGCAGCTGGCCGAGGAGGCCGGCGCGCGCGTGGTGGTGGAACCGCGGCGGGGCTACGGCAGCGCCTACCTGGCCGGATTCGCCGCCTCACACGGCCGCTACATCGTGATGGCCGACGCCGACCTGACCTACGACTTCGGCGAGATCCCCCGCTTCGTGGCGGCGCTGGAAGACGGCGCCGAGATGGTGATCGGCGACCGCATGGACAACATCCAGCCCGGCGCGATGCCGTGGCTGCACCAGTACGTCGGCAACCCGATCCTCACCGGGCTGCTGAACCTGTTCTTCCGCACCGGCATCAGCGACGCCCACTGCGGCATGCGCGCGCTGCGCCGCGACGTGCTGCCACGGCTCGACCTGCGCACGACCGGGATGGAGTTCGCCTCCGAGATGGTGATCAGGGCCTCCAAGGAGAACCTGCGGATCGCCGAGTTCCCGATCGAGTACCACCCGCGGGGGGGCGAGAGCAAGCTCTCGAGCTTCCGCGACGGCTGGCGCCACCTGCGCTTCCTGCTCGTCCACAGCCCCAACTACCTGTTCATCCTCCCGGGGGCGGTGCTCGCGGGCCTGGGGACGTTCATCGTCGCGCTGGTCGTCTCCGGCCTTGACCTGTTCGGCCGATCGTGGGGGATGCACGCGCTGATCGGCGGTGCGCTGCTGATGATCGTCGGCACCCAGGTCCTGGCCCTCGGCCTGTGCGCGCACGCCTTCGGCACCTACTTCATGGGCGACAAGGACCCGTGGTTCGACCGCATGCGGGCCCGCTTCCGGCTCGAGCACGGCCTGCTCCTGGGCGGGGCCTTCGCGCTGGCCGGCGTGGCGCTGGGGGCCTACATCCTGGTGACCTGGATCGACCACGGCTTCGGCACCCTCGCCCATGAATACATGGCGGTCGTGGCCGCCTCGCTGTTCATCGTCGGGATCCAGATCTTCTTCTCCTCCTTCCTGCTGTCGATACTCGGGCTGCGCCGGAGTCGGTGAACCCAGCCCGCTGGGTGGCGGCGGTCGGCGTCTGCGCGTTGGTCGCTGCGCTGGCGCTCGTCCTCCTGCACCGCGAACCCCGTCGCTCGGGGACGAACCTGACGCCCGCAGCGACCTTCATCCTCGGGCTCACGCGCGGCAGGCAGGCGTGCCAGGGATCGGAACTGCTGCCGGCGGATACCGCCGCGGTCCAGCTCACCGTCGGGACCTACGGTCGTCCCGGCCCGCCGCTGGAAGCGAACGTCTACGGACCCCAGGGCAAACTGCTCACGAGCGGGAGGCTGGCCGGCGGCTGGCCCGGCGGCGTGGTGCGGATACCCGTAAGGCGCGTCCGCGCGGCCGCCACCGAAACCAAAGTCTGTATCCGCGAGCTCCCAGCCGGGAGAGGGGAACTGCCGATCGCGCTCGCCGGGAATCACCCGCTACCGGGCTTCAACATCCAGGTCGCCGGGACCACGCTGGAAGCGGCCAGGCTGCGGTTCGACTACTACCGACCCGGCCGCGAAAGCTGGTACCAGCTGCTCCCGACGATCGCGTATCGGTTCTCGCTCGGCAAGGCCGGGTTCCTGCGCCACTGGGAGTGGGTTGCGGTGATCCTCTTGATCCTCGGCACGGCGATCGCCGCAGTCACGACGATCCTGCGCAGCGCGGCCGCCACTGATACGCGCACATGAGATCCCGTGTCCCGCGGCTCGCGTGGGCGTGCGCGCTCGTTGCACTTCTCAACGGACTCGCCTGGTCGTTGCTGACGCCGCCCTTCCAGGTCCCCGACGAGAACGCCCATTTCGCCTACGTGCAGCAGCTCGCCGAACGCGGCAGCCTCCCGCACGTGGTCAACCCCGAGGGCTTCTTCTCTCCGGCCGAGAACGGGATCCTCGCCAGCCTCGGCTTCTACGCGATCGTCGGGCGCCCCCACGAGCCCGCCCCCTTCTCCGAGGTCCAGCAGAGGCAGATCGAAGCCACCGAAAAAAGCCACCTAAAGCCCGTCGGGACAGGTGATGCCTTCACGGCCACCAACAACCCGCCGCTCTACTACGCGCTCGAGGTGATCCCTTACAAGCTCGCGGGCGGGTCGGTCCTCAACGAGCTCTCGGCGATGCGGATCCTTTCCGCCGTGATGGGCGCCCTGACCGTGCTGCTGATCTACCTGTTCCTCGCCGAGGCCCTGCCCGGCGCGCCGCTGGCCTGTGCTGCGGGCGCCCTCGTGGCTGCGCTGCAGCCGCTGTTCGGCTTCATGTCCGGCGGGGTCAACAACGACAACCTGCTGTACCTCGCATCTGCCGGCGTGCTGTGGGCGATCTCCCGCGCCTTCCGACGCGGCCTCACTCCGCCCAACGGCGCCCTCCTGGGCGGATTCGTCAGCATTGGCTTGTTGGCGAAGTTCACGCTGCTGGGGTTCGTCCCCGCCGCCGCCCTGGCGGTCGCGCTGTTGCTCTGGCGGGGCGTGCGGGGCGGACAGCCGCGCGTCTGGCTGGGAGCCGCCTGGGCAGCCGGGCTGGGTGCCGTCCCGGTCCTCGTCTACTACGTGATCAACCGCGAGGTCTGGCACCGCAACACGATCGTGGGGGGGCTGAGCAAGGTCGGGAGCAGCACCGTGGGGCGCCATTTCGACCGCCTCGAAGAGCTCAGCCACATCTGGCAGCTGTTCATGCCGAACCTGTGGATGACCGAGCAGTTCCCCAACTACATGCCGCTGTGGCAGACGTGGTTCACGGGCCTCGTCGGCAGGTTCGGGTGGCTCGACTACGAATTCCCGCTGTGGGTTGACGACCTCGCCTTGGTGCTGCTGATCGCGGTCGTCGTGCTGGCCCTCTCGGAGCTCGTCCGCAGGCGGGGAGCGGTGCTGCGGCGGGCGGGCGAGCTGGTCGTGTACGCGCTCGTGCCCCTGGGGCTGTGCGTGGTCATCGGGGTCCAGTCCTACAACCAGTACGTCGCCAGCGGCTCGATCTTCGAGCAGCCCCGCTACCTGCTCCCGCTGCTCGGCCTGTACGCCGGGCTCGTGGCCCTCGCGGTCCGTGCCGGCGGCCGCCGCTTCGCCGCGCCGCTCGCCGTCGCGCTGGTGGTGCTGGCCGTCGGCCACGACATCTACGGTCAGGCGCTCACCGTCGCGCGCTACTACACGTGAGCGCGGGCGGGTGAGCGAGGACGAGATGGCGTGAGCGAGGTCACGGTCGCGATCCCGGTCCGCAACGGCGGCCAGCTGTTCGAGCGCACCCTGCGGGCGCTGGCGACCCAGACCGTCGCCCACGAGCTGCTCGTGTGCGACTCGCAGTCCAGCGACGGGTCGGCCGAGGCTGCCCGCACGTTCGGGGCCCGGGTGCTCGAGATCGCCCCCACGAGTTTCAGCCACGGGGGCACCCGCAACCTGCTGATGAAGGAGGCCACCGGATCGCGGGTCGCGCTGCTCACCCAGGACTCCGAGCCGGCCGACGGGGGCTGGCTCGAGCGCCTGCTCGGCGGACTCGAGCTCGCACCCGACGTCGCGATCGCGTTCGGGCCCTACCTTCCCCGCCCGACCGCCTCGGCGGCGGTGCGCGGCGAACTGGAGCAGTGGTTCCGCTCGCTGGCTCCCGACGGCCAGCCCCAGGTCGTGCGCCTGGCCGAGGCCGAGCGCCTGATGCCTCCCGGCGGCGAGCTCGTCGGCCGGCGGGGTTTCTTCACCGACGCCAACGCCTGCGTGCGCCGCAGCGCCTGGGAGCAGGTGCCGTTCCGCGAGGTCGCCTACGCCGAGGACCGGGTGCTGGCGCTCGACATGCTCCGGGCCGGCTACGCCAAGGCGTTCGTCCCCTCTGCGGCCACGCTGCACTCCCACGACTACACCACCGTGCAGGAGCTCCGGCGTTGCTTTGACGAGTGGCGCGGGCTGCGCGAGGTGTACGGCTGGCGCGAGCCCGCGAGCCCGGTGCACCTCGCGCGCGAGGTCCGTGGGCGGCTCGGACAGGCCCGGGGCGAGCTCGAGCGCTCGGGGACTCCGAGGGCCGAGCGCGCGGGTGCCTTGCTGTCGGTCGCGGCCCGCCAGCTCGCGCGGTCGTCGGGGGCGCTGCTGGGATCCCGTGCCGGCTGCCTGCCCCGGGGGGTGCGGCGGCGGCTGTCGCTCGAGGGCCGCGACGGGTTCGCCCCGGTGTCCTGGTCGGGCGGTGACTCTCGGTGGGCCGCGAACCCTTCGCCGGGTGGGGACTCTGCTAGTAGGAGGGCCTCCTGACGATGACCGAGCCACGGGAAGACCGGAGCCCGCTCGAGGGCACGCCGAAAGGGCCGCTCGCCGGCCTGCGCCGTCGCATCTACCTGACTTACCACTACCTCGGGTGGCGCACGCTGCTGTTTCGGATAGTCACCTTCCCGCTTCGCTTCACGCCCCTGAGGCGCCGCCTGGCGCTGCGCTCGAGCCTCAGCGACGCGACCTATCGCCGGGCGCTGGCCTGGTACCGCGAGCACGGGCGGCCGGTCGACGTCGTGATCCCCAGCTACAAGGACGCCGGTGAGGTGGCGAAGCTGGTCAAGTCGATCCGCGCCACGGTGCCCCGCGGGATGGCCCGCGTGATCGTCGCCGACGACGCCAGCGGCGCCGGGCACCTCGCCGCCCTGCGCGCGATCCCGGGCATCGAGGTGATCGCCGGCGAGAGCAACGCCGGCTTCGCCGCCAACGTCAACCGCGGCCTCGGTGCCACCAGCCCGGAGCGCGACGTGGTCGTGCTGAACTCCGACATCGAGGCCCGCAAGGGATGGCTCGCGTGCCTGCAGTACGCGGCCTCCCAGGAGGACGACGTCGGGGTCGTGGGGGCCCGGCTGCTGTACCCCGACGGGCGCATCCAGTTCGGCGGCAGCGTCCGCAACCTCGGTGCACCCGAGTGGTTCGACCACCGCTACCGCTTCAAACCCGAAGACTGGGGACCGGCGCGGATCCCGGGGCCGGTGCTCGCCGTCACGGGTGCGTGCATGTACATCACCCGCACCGCCCTCGACCGGATCGGCCCGTTCGACGAGCGCTACCCGATGGCCTACGAGGACGTCGACTTCTGCCTGCGCTCCTGGCAGGCGGGCCTGCGCGTCCTGTACTTCCCCGCCGCGGTGCTCTACCACCACGAGTCGATCACCAGGGGCACGGACGTGGGCGAGCGCGAGCGGATCTCCCAGGAGCTCTTCTGGGAGCGCTGGGACGAGTTCTTCAACGCCCGCGAGGTGCGGGTGGCGGACGGCGGGAACGCGGGTGCGGTTACGGTTGCCGAGGAGCCCCTGCGGGTCGCCTACGTGACCGAGGACACCGGCATCGGGGGCGGGCATCGCGACGTGTTCGAGCATCTCAACCGGCTGCACGAGCGCGGCCACGAGGTCTCGCTGTACACGCTCGGAGAGCCGCCCGACTGGTTTCCGCTGAAGGTCCCCGTGCGCAGCTTCGAGTTCTACGAGGAACTGATCGAGGAGCTCTCGACGCTCGAGGCGATCAAGGTTGCCACCTGGTGGAACACCGCCGCGCCGGTGTGGCGCGCGAGCGTGGTGCGGGGGATCCCGGTGTACTTCGTCCAGGACATCGAGACCTCCTACTACCCCGACGACGAGTTCGTCCGCCACGCGGTGATCGACTCCTACCGGCCCGAGTTCCACTACATGACGATCTCCTCCTGGAACCGTGAGCGGTTGAACGAGCTCGGCCTGGAGGCGCGGCTGATCCCGCCCGGGATCGACCTCGAGCTGTTCCGGGCGCTGCCCGGGGTCGAACGCCGCCAGGACCTGGTGCTCGCGCTCGGGCGCTCGAACCCGCTGAAGAACCTGCCCCTCACGATCGACGCCTGGCGCTCGCTACCGGGGCCGCGGCCGGAGCTGTGCCTGTTCGGGATCGAGCCGGAGCTGGCCTGTGAGGAGGCCATGAGCTACGTCGAGGAGCCGGCCGACGCCCAGGTGAACGAGCTCTACAACCGCGCCACCGTGTTCGTCCAGACCTCCACCCACGAGGGCTTCGCGCTGCCGCCGCTGGAGGCGATGGCGACCGGCGCCGCGGTCGTGTGCACCGACGCCCACGGCAACCGCGACTTCTGTGTCGACGGCGAGAACTGCCTGATCCCCCGGGCCGACCCGGCCGACGTCGGGGCGGCCATCGGGCGCCTGCTCCAGGACGCGCCGCTGCGCCAGCGCCTCGGCGCCGCCGGCATCGAGACCGCCCGCGGCTACGCCTGGGAGCGGCGCATCGACGCGCTCGAGGAGTTCTTCAAAGAGGTCGCGCGGCCGTCGCGCATCCACCTCTCCGGCGCGGTGCCGGAGGCCAGGCACAGCGCCCGCTAGGGCATGGTCCGGCGGCGCGAGCAGACCTCGTGAAGACGACGTTCGCCCAGTCGCTGCGCTGCCCGGTGTGCGCCTCCGAACATTCGCTGCAGCTGCGCGAGCAGGAGTCCGACGAGCGCGAGGTGCGAGAGGGCACGCTGTCGTGCGCGGTGTGCGGACACGAGTTCGCGGTGCACCGAGGGGTGCCCGAGCTGCTGTACCGGCCGGCGGCCCACGTCGTCGCCGAGGCGGCCGGGCTCGAGCGCTTCGCGACGCACATGGCAGAGGAGGGGTGGGACCGCGAGCTCGTGCTGCGGCTGCCCGACATCGAGCACGGCTACTGGTACGTGCAGGCGCGCTCGATGCACCAGCTGCTGACGACGGTCCCGTTCGCACCCGGTCAGAGCGTCCTCGACGTCGGCTCGAACACGTGTTGGGCCGCCAACCACCTCGCCGAGCGGGGCCTGGAGGCGGTCGCCCTCGACATCTCCACGGCCGAGCTGCAGGGCCTGTACACGGCCGACTGGTTCCTGGACGAGGGGCGCGTGTACTTCGAGCGGGTGCTGGGCTCGATGGACGCCATCCCGTTGGCCTCCAGCAGCGTCGACTACGTGTACTGCTGCGAGGTCCTGCACCACAACGACAGCGAGGGGCTGCGACGCACGTTCGCCGAGATCTTCCGCGTGCTGCGCCCCGGGGGCCGTCTGTTGATGGTCAACGAGACCCTGCGCACACTGCGCGACCCCGGCGGCGTCAACGTCGAGGGGGTCGAGGAGTACGAGGGCTACGAGCACGCCCACTGGGCCCTCGCCTACCGCTGGGGGGCGATCCGCGCCGGTTTTCTCACCGAGGTCACCGAGCCCCACTACCGACCCTTCTTCGGCGATGCGAGCTTCACCCCGCCGCCGGGGATGGGGGCGGTGCGCTCGGCCCTCGGGCGGGCTGCCTTCTCGCTGCGCCGCGTCGGCGTCTTCCGGCGCCTGTACCTGGCGTGGCTGGACCACGTGTGGGGAGGGGTCTCGATGAACATGATCGCCACCAAGCCCCGCCGCTACGTGGGGCGCCACGAGCGCATGGGCACGGCCCAGCGGCTGCTGCGGACGCTCGCCGCGGGCCTGCGCGAGCCGCTCGACCGGCGGCGGGGGCGGGCGCCGGCGCGGCTGCCGAGGACCCCCGAGCAGGCGGCTCGCGTGTTCGAGCGGGCTACAGGTTCTCGGCCACCGACGGCGCCGTGCGATTGAACACCCCGAAGCCGAGCGCGAAGATCGCGGCCACGATCACGATCGGCACGGCCAGCGCCGCCCAGCTGCCCAACGCCTGCCCGACCCCGATCGTCTGGTGGGTGATCACCGCGTGGCGGAACTGCTGGAACACCACCGCCAGCGGGTTGAGCATGTAGAGGTGGAACAGGGTCGGGCTGACCTTCGCTTTGACCGTCTCCACCGAGATGATCACCGGCGAGGCGTAGAACAGCACCTGGCCGACCACTTCCCAGATCGGCTGGATGTCCCGCAGGGTCACGAACAGCGAGGACAGCAGCATCGCCAGCCCGGTGGCGAGGACGGCGAGCATCACCAGGATCAGCGGCAGCTCGAGCCAGCTGAGCATCGGACGGACCCCTTCGGCGACCGCGAAGCCGAGCACCACCAGTAGGTTGAGCGCCAGGTTGAACGACGCCAGCATCACCACCGCCAGCGGGATCACCATCCGCGGGAACTGGATCTTGCGGACCAGGTTCTCGCGGTCCACGACGCTGCGCACGGCTCCCCCGGTGGCTTCCATGAAGAACGTGAACAGCACGATCGAGGCGAGCAGCTGGGCGCCGTAGTGCGCCTGGCCGGGGCCCGGTTTGTTGACGTGGCCGACCTTGGTGAAGAACACGTACAGCACGGTGAACAGCAGCAGCGGGCGCATCAGCTGCCAGGCGTAGCCCAGCACCGAGCCGAAGAAGCGCAGCTTGAAGTCGTTGCGGGCGATGTTGTAGGTCAGGTGCCAGAAGCGCGACCAATCGTCGGTCAGCGCCCGCGGGCCCTTGATCGGGCGGCCGAGGCCTGGGTCGACGACGTCGGTGGCGGCGATCGGCTCGCTGCTCACGCGCTCACCCGCTCGGTCGACAGCGAGGGGCTGCGCTCGACCTGGACCTGCACGGGCAGGTCCACGACCCCGCCGAGGTGTTCGGCGCCCGTGACGATGAACGAGAAGCTGCCCTCGAGACGGTCCATCAGGTCCATCCCGGTGCCGCGGTGGGCGAGTGTCAGCAGCGGGCTGTAGCGCCCCGGGGCGAGCACGTTCTGGAAGGCGAATGAGAACAGCGCTTCCTCGCCGGCCCGGAAGCGTCCCGTCTGCTCGCCCTCGCGGGCGCTGCTCGCGACGACGATCGCGACGTGGTCGGCGTTGAGGATGTAGAGGCTGGCCGAGGGGTCCTCGGCGTCGACAGTGAAGCGCACCCTGGCCTTCAGCGTGATCGTCTGGCCCTGGGCGAGGGACGTCTGGCGCTCGCCGGCGGCGTCCTCGATCCAGGCTTCGGTGATCCGCGCCTCGCCGTCCCCGGACCGCCCCTCGGCGTTCTCGTCGGCGTTCGCGTCGCGGCCGAAGTTGAGCTCCAGGTAGCGGTCGGCGACCTCCTGCGGCGGACCGAGGTGGACCATCGCCCCCCGCTCCAGCAGCAGGGCCCGGTGGCAGAAGCGGCGCAGCGCGCTCATGTCGTGGGTGACGAACACGATCGTGCGGCGTTCGTCGCGCATGCGGTGGAAGACGTCGAAGCACTTCTGCGCGAAGGCCGCATCGCCGACCGCCAGCACCTCGTCGACGAGCAGGATGTCGGCATCGACCTGGATCGCGACCGAGAAGGCGAGCCGCACCCGCATTCCGGAGGAGTAGTTCTTCAGCTTGAGCTCTTCGAACTCGCGCAGTTCGGCGAAGTCGATCACGGCGTCGTATCGGGCCCGAGCCTCGCGCGGGGAGAGCCCCATCATGATCCCGTTGAGCACCACGTTGTCGCGGGCGGCGAGGTCCTCGTTGAAGCCCACCCCCAGCTCGATGAAGGTCGACAGGCGCCCGTTCATCCAGATGCGCCCGGTGTCGACGCCGTAGATCCCGGCCAGGCACTTCAGCAGCGTGCTCTTGCCGCTGCCGTTGCGCCCGGCGATCCCGAAGAACTCTCCCTGGCCGATGTGGAAGGAGAGGTCCTTCAGCGCCTGGAAGGTCTGGTGACGGGTCCTGCGGCGCGGGTTCAGGACCCGCTCCTTGAGCGTGTGGGCGCGCTCCTCCGGGACGCGGAAGGTCTTCGACACCGACTCCACGACGATCGGCGGGGTGGTCATACGCTCACCATATCCCGACGGTTTTGTAAGGGTGGACGAGTTCGAGCCGCGGCGCCTGGAGGTTCACGCTCACCGATCGGGTATCGGGAGACCCGTTCGTGGCATGGACGGACTGGGGCCCCGGGGAAGCGGTGATGCGTAGCACGGTCGTGTGGTTGAACGTGAGCGGGATGCTGACCTCGGAGAACGTTCCGACCCTGCCGCGGTACAGGACGCGGCCGTTGGCGTTGTCGGTGACGGTGACGATACGAGGGCGCGCAAAGCTGGCGACCCCGAAGCCGAGCACACCCTTGCAGGTTGAGCAGATGGCCGTGACACGCAGACGCGCGACGGGCGCCGTGATCCAGCGGAACGGTTCCGCCGGGTCGCCTTCCGGCACCGAGAAGCCGGCAAGGGCTTCGACCGTCGGCGCCGGCGGATTGTCATTGCGGTACAAGGTTCCGTAGCTTTCACTTGCGAGTTCCACGAATCCATGCGTCGGGGGGCTCGCCGCTACGAACGGTTCGATCGGGTGGCGCTCGAGCAGCACGTAGCGGACGCCCAGGTCTCGCAGCCGCCCGCCGACGCCGGGCGCGCTGAGGTCCGCGAGGCCTTCGTCTCGTTCCGCTTCCACGGTTCCCGTCTGGTAGCCGTTCACCGTCGGATGGTCGCCGGCGTACTCCTGGAGGTAGAGGTCGTGGTAGTCGGGCCTGATGTTCGCGGGACCGAGCGGATAGTCGGCGTAGATGCCCGGCGGTTGCTTGGCGAGGATCGCATAGAGATGTGGAACCTTAAGGCGCTCGAAGTGGTACGGCACCGGCGCCCACAGGTCGAGCACAACGACGACCGCGGCGACGGCCACGATGGCCGCGCGGAGTCGAGGCTTGGCTGCCGGCAGGAGGGCGACCAATCCGATACCGGCGAGCACGCACAGGGCGAGCTCGATCACGATCACAAAGCGCGAGTAGATGCGAAAGCCGCTGGTGATGTGGAACAGGTACCAGGACGGCATGTTCACCAGGTGACCGCCGACCGACACCTGCGGAGGTCCCGAGCAGAGCGCCGCCACCACGCCGATGGTGCCGGCCACGATGACTGCGTGACGGTGTGTCCGAGAGAGCTTGCGACGGACCAACGCGAGCGCGGCGACGAGTGCCAGAAAAACGAGTGACAAGCCGACGTACAGCGTCTTTTCAGCTCCGCCCCAGCCCCGCGATGCGACCTCGTGTCCGGTCAGGCGGCCGAGCAGCGAGTTCCACGACGGCGCGAGGACATAGTTCAGCGGTCGGGCCGACTGGGCGATCACGTCATAGATCGAGTTCGATGGCTGAGCGGTGGCGCCCGGAGCGACGTGGGACAGGCCGACGATCAGCACGAGGTAGGCGCCGACCACGCACGAGGCGACCCCGAACGCGAGCGTCTGTGCCTTCAGCCGCCGCTCGAACAGGCCTATCGCGAGGGCAGCGGCGACCTCGCACCCGTAGGCGACGCCTCCGATCAGCAGGTAGTAGGGCGTCCACGCGAAAGCGAGCACGGCCGCGGCGCCGGCGAGCAGCCCGCGTCGCCAGGTTGGTCGCTCGACGGCTCTCAATCCTGCCCAGACCATCAACACCAGTGGCCAGCCGTGCATGTAGTCGGGGTGCTCTCCGGTGGCAAGCGCGAACGGGTAAAAGGCGAACGCCCACCCGAACAGCGCGGCCACAGCGAAGCGCCCGGTAAGGCTCCGAATCAGCCCGAACATCGCCAGTCCGCTGCCCAGATAGGCCAGCAGCACATACAGATCGAACGCCGCTGGCGCGCCGAACACGAGCGCGAGGATGTAGAGGGTGATGACCTCCGGGAAGCTCGCGATGTTCAGCACCCAGGTGATCCGCAGGCCCTCCGGTGCGTCGATGTTGTGTAAATGACCTGGGAGGAACGGGTTGTATGGTCCCGCCACCAGGGAATGGAGCGTGGCGATCGTTCCGGTGTAGTCACCGTAGGGCCGGTCGGGCGACAGATACAGGCCAGAGCCGATGTGAAGTACCAGCGGCCAGGTAGCGACGATCGCCGTCAGCAGGTAGATCGCTCCCGCGGCGGCGAACTGGTAGCGGAGCTGCCCTGCCCGGCGTCGCCATGTCGAGGACTGCCATGCGCGAGCGACCCCGCCGTACGGTCCGGGCCGCTCGCCGACCGCGGTGTTGCTGCCAGCCGTGCTTGCAGTCAATCGTCTGGCGTGGGCGCCCAAGAGCTCTGGTCTTCAGGCAGCTGTGCGCTGGCGGTAATCCGGTGTGACGGCCTCGTGCGTGGCACCGGCCCGCTGGATTGCGCGGGCAGTCGATAGGGCCGCATAGCCGTCGTAGCCGGAGGCCGGCACGCCGCCATCGTTCGAGAGCGCCGAGAGGAAGGCCTCCCACTGGACCAGCAGCGGCTCTCGCCGGGCGATCGCGTAGCGAATCATGTCGCCCTCACCGGCCCCGCGCATGTTCGCCAGCGTGTCCCAGTTGGTGGGCTCTGTGGGGTGGCTGTAGAAGTACAGCTCCTGGCTCAGGTAGTTGACCACGTAGGTGCCGCCTTCACCGGTGACGGTCAGTTCGCGTACCTTCGCCGGCGTCAGCCAGTTCACCTCCAGCAGTCCGGTCGTGTCGTTGTCGAGGCGCATCGTCGCGGCGATCAGGTCCTCCGCATCCTCGTGCAGGCGCTGGGCGGTCTCGGCGAACACCCTCTCGACCTCCGACCCGGTCAGGTAGCGCATCACGTCGATGTCGTGGGACGCGAGGTCGAGTGCGACTCCGAGCATCGAGTCGCGGTCCGGGAACGGGCTGAGACGGCGAGCGTGAAGCTGGTAGACACGCCCGATGGAGCCGCTGTCCAGGCGCTCCTTCAGCGCGATCACTGCAGGGTTGCACCGCTCGACGAGACCGACCCCGAGCAGCACGCCTGCACGCTCGGCGTCGTGGATCAGCTCGAGTGCCTCATCCTCGTCGGTGGCCATCGGCTTCTCGACCAGGACCGGAACCCCAGCTCCGATCAGCTGGTGGCCGAGCCCCGCGAGTAGCGCCGGGGGCGCCGCGACGCATGCGAAGTCGGCCTCGTGGCGCGCCAGCGCGTCCTCGATCGTGGAGAAGGTGGCAGCAGTCGGGTGGCTGCGCGCAAAGCGGTCGCGGCGAGCGGCGTCGGGGTCGACCGCCGCGACCACCTCGACGCCCTCGACCTGGCTGAGCACCCGCGCGTGCAGGGAGCCCATGTGCCCGAGGCCGGCGATCAGAGCCCGGCGAGCAGGTTGGTTTTGATCTGGCATGCCTGTTGACGTTAGGTCACGCACGGCGACCAAGAGTTGCGGCGGGCAGAGACGTCCCGGAGCGGCCGAGCCTACACGCTGGAGCGAACGGGGCGCTGCTCTACGATCGCTCCGTGCCGCCGAGCCTTTCGATCGTGATCCCGGTCTACAACGAGCCGCGCTGGATCGGCGTGGCGGTGAACGATGCCGTGGCGGCGGTGGCGCGCTCGTCGTTCGAGGACGTCGAGCTCGTGCTCGTCGACGACGGGTCGGACGAGGACACCCAGCGAGCCCTGGCCGAGCTGAGCGCCCCCTTTCCGGTGCGAGTGCTGCGCCAGCAGAACAGCGGCCGCCTGCTGGCGCGGCGGGCCGGGATCGAAGCGGCTCGCGGTGATCTCGTCCTGCTCCTCGACGCGCGCGTTTCACTTCGACCCGACAGCCTGGGTTTCATCTCCGATCAGTTGAACGGGACCGGGCGGCTTCCGATCTGGAACGCCCACTGCGATGTCGAACTTCACGGGAATCCCTATGCGCGATTCTGGAACGCGCTGGCCGAAATCGCCTACCGCGAGTACTGCGCGAACCCTCGCACTGTGAGCTATGGGATCGACGAGTTCGACCGCTTTCCGAAGGGCACCACCTGCTTCCTCGCTCCGCGCGTGGAGCTCTTGGACGCGGTCCAGAACTTCGAGTCCCACTACACGGACTCGCGTAATGCAAACGACGACACCAGCGTCATCAGGCTGCTGGCGGCTCGCCAGCCGATCAACATCTCACCCGGGTTCGCCTGCCTTTACAGGTCCCGTGATTCACTGTTGCCGTTTTTGAAACACGCCTTCCACCGAGGAGTGGTGTTCATCGATGGGTGGGCCCGTCCCGGTGGGCGCTTCTTCGGGGTCATCGTTGCCTTCTACCCGCTCAGCGCGCTCGCACTCGCACTCGCGCTCAGGCGTCCCCGTCTCGCCGCGGCACTCGGGCTTGCAGCGCCCTTGGGGGCCGGTGCCGCGGGGGCCGTGGTCGGGCGTTCCAGGGCCGACTGTGCGGCCCTCGGCCTGCTTGGACCACCGTGGCTGTGTGTATACGGGGCCGGGATGTGGCGGGGGCTGTGGCTGCTGCTGCGGGCTCGGGCCGGTCGCTAGGTCCGTGTCCGGCCCGCTGGGCACGCGCGAGCCGCTAGCTGTAGAACCTGAGGACGCAAGCCGCGTCGGCTGCTTGGGCGGCCATCGCGCCTCTAGCCGCTCGGCAGCGGCACATCATGGGATCGCTTCGTATTCAGCCTTCGCAGTCAGTTCCCTACCGCCGAAGATCGAGGCGAAGTTGGCTTCTGCGAGATTCTTGTAGCCCCCCCCGATCCACGACGCCGCATCTCCGAGTTCGGGGGGCCCAAGCGTGCGGTTTAGGTTTCCGCCGCTGATCGATGACTGTTCTGCCGTGGCCCTGTTCTCCGTGCCTCCGCTGATAGAGGACTGCAGCCCGCTGGCGATGTTCCCAGCGCCGCCACTTATGGTGGACCCGAGACCGCTCGCGGTGTTGTCGAAGCCACCCGACGTGATGACCGCGGCATCCCCACTGGCGACGCTCTCATCTCCACCTGTGATGGCGGCGATGTATCCGCTGGCTGTGTCGCTCAAGCCACTGATTACCGATGCGAACTGGCCGCTGATCCTGTCTTTGATTCCCGAGACGATCCCACCATAGCTCGTGAATTCCTCCCCTTCACCCAACGCAAGGTTATGCGAGCCCGTCTCCGCTTCTTCGGCTCGGGACCCTTCGACGCTGTCGCCGGGATAGCCGATAACGAGGTTGCCCTCGCCGTTGACGAGGTTCTCGCTGCCCTCGCCGTCCACGATCTGGACATTGACGCGTGAGAACTGGATGGTCGGCTTTCCGCCGACGCCGGAGGCGATGTATCTGATGTGGGGCAGGATGCCTTTGAGCGTTTCGAGTTCGCTGCCAGTGAAGTCCGCGGCGCCTGCTTTGCCTTCTGCTCCCGGTTTGCCTTCTTTCCCTTCCCTCCCTTTCTTTCCTTCGGCCCCGATAGTAGTGAGTTTGTAGCCCTTACGGCATTTCCCCCGCTTAGGCGTCAGCAGGGCGCTAGCTCCCTTTCTCGGCACGCAGATCTTCATCGCAGCCGATGCTGTTGCCGTGTCCGTGAGCATTAAGGGCGTCACGATGAGCACGGTAATTGCGAGGCTTAAAGTCTTCAAAGTCTTCATGAGAACACCCCTATCAATCGGTTGGCGCCACGCCCCCAGGAGTAGCGCGCAGCTGTTCCGCCAGTTAGTCATCCTTCTAACGCGGGCACCGGCCGGAAGTATCATCCGCGATTGGTTTCCTCGCTCCAGCCGTTTTCTGAGCCGTACGTGCCCCATCAGTAAAACGCCGGTCCTCGAGGCCCGGGCTCGGGAGCTTCGCGGTTCGCCCGTGCCGCCGCCCCCGAAGCCGGGCGCGGGCGTCTAGCTAGAGCGCGCTGCGGTCACGCCCGCGCTCGTCGCGCGTGGCGGGGACGGGCCCGTCACCGCCGGCGGTGGGGATGAAGCCGTGGCTCGTGAGGTGGTCGATGATCACCTCGGTCGGGCTCTGCCGGTCACCCTCCGGTGGGCGCGCATGGCTGAGCGGGTCGGCGAGGAACGCCCGCGCAACGTCGAGATCCATCAGCGAGAGCACGACCACTCCGTCGAGTCCGTCGGGATGCTCGCTGACGGCGCGGTGGACGAGGCATGGATGTCCGAGCTGGGCACACTCCTGCTGGCTGCCGCCGGAATCCGTGACCAGGAAGGCGCTCGCCTTTAGCAGCGCGACGAATCTGAAGTAGCGTTGGCGGGGAACTCGCCGGAGTCGCTCGTCGAACAGCGAGCCCAGGCGGTGCCTGTCGATTGCGGCGACGGTGACGGGGTGGTCGATGAACAGGATCGGCGTGCGACGCGAGGCCTCCCTCAGTACCTCGAGGATGCCCGTGAAGGCCGTCCGGCTGCCGAGCAGCTCTGAACGGTGCAGCGAGGCGAGCCCGAACGCCTCGGATGGGAGCTCGATCCCCGGTGCGCCCGCCGGCACGAGCTCGAGCGCGTCTCGGATCGTGTTGCCACCGGTATCGACGATCTCGCCTCGGACCCGCATGTCGTTGAGGTTCCGTGCGGCGTGTGCTCCCGGGGCGAAGTGGATCCGAGCGAGGTGCGCCGTCGCGACGCGGTCGAGCTCCTCGGGAAAGGGGTTACGCCAGTCGCCGCTGCGCATGCCCGCCTCGATGTGGGCGACCGGCACCCGCATCGAGCGTCCAATCAAGGCTCCGAGCACGGTCGTCATGGTGTCGCCGTGCACGAGCACCAGCGGCCGCTCACGCGACTCCGTGAGGCGTCTGCGAAGGCCCCGGCGGGCGCCGAGGAATCGCGTCGTCACCTCGGTGAACCAGGCCGGCAGGTTCCGCCGATGTTCGAGATCGTGGCCGTGGCTGCCGTGACCCAGCCACACCTCCGGTTGGGGGAGCTCGAAATCGTGGAGGAGCGTCGGGATCTGCTCGATCTGCTGGCCCGTGCAGAGGGTCAGCATCTCGGTGCGCCGCTCTTGCAGACGACGCAGGACCGGGGCGAGCTTTATCAGCTCTCCGGTTGTTCCATATACCGTGACGATCACGCCGTGGTGCCGTAGCCAACTGATTCACAGATGCGCGGAGCGCAACTGGTTCGCGCCCCCGGCACCGGGCAGGCCCAGCGGCGATCCGAGCAGTATAGGGGTCACCTCGCGCGGGCCCCGCAGGTCGTTGGAAGCGACACGGGGGACCTCGCCGAAGACGATCGAAGGCGCTTCCCAGGGGCCGCGCGGCACGCTGATAGGGTGCTGCGGTGCACCTCGCGGCGCACCCGCGCACAGTGGCCGAGAGCGTCTTCCTGGTGCTTTTGAACGGCACGATCGACTCCCCACCCGCGTCCGGACTGGTGGAGTATCTGGTGAACAACGGCGCTCGCCGCGTAACCGTCGTCGTGCATCCGTTGACGGCCGAGGACGGAGACTCTCACCTGACGATCACCTATGAGCCTGGCAGGCCCCCGCGTGAACGCGCACTCAGATTTCCCACCCGTCCCCCGTATACGTACCCCATCGACGTGCTTGTGCCGTTTCGCACGCCGCGCGTCGACGGTTGGTTCGCGTTCAACAACCTGCTGTGCGCGAGGGGCCTGGTCGAACGTCGGCTCGGGCGGGCCGGGCACGTCGTCTACTGGGCGGTCGATTTCGTCCCCGACCGGTTCGGGCGTGACCACGCCATGACCCGCGCCTACGACGCCCTCGACGCCTACTGCTGCCGGCGTGCGGATCTGCGTGTCGAGCTCTCGAATGCTGCGCTCGAGGGGAGGGACGCCCGCCACGGGATCAGCGCCGGAGCCGGCGCGCCCCGCGTACTCGCCCCGATCGGCGCCTGGATCGACCGTGTGCCGGTGGCGCCCGAGGACGGATGGCGCTCGCGGCGGGCGGTCTTCATCGGTCATCTGGTCGAGCGCATGGGGGGCGATACCGCGATCGCGGCGATCGCGCGGCTGGCCGAGCAGGAGGTCGACGTCACCCTCGACATCGCCGGGCGTGGGCCGCTCGAGGAGCAGTTGCGTGCCGACGTGGAGGCGCGCGGGCTCGGCGAACGCGTCCGTTTTCACGGTTTCATCTCTGACCATCGTGAGCTCGAGCATTTGCTCGCCGGGTCGGCCGTGGCGCTGGCTCCCTACAGCACCCGCGTGGAGTCGTTCACGCGCTATGCCGACCCCTCGAAGCTCAAGTCCTACCTCGCCGCCGGGCTGCCGATCCTCGTCACCGACGTGCCTCCCAACGCCCACGAGCTGGCCGAGCAGGCGGGCGCCGAGGTACTCGACGACGACCCCGCCGCCTTCGCCGCCGGGATCGAGCGGGCGCTCGCGGAGCCGCAGGATTGGGCTCGGCGCAGCGCGGCCGCCCGCGCCTACGCGCGGCAGTTCGATTGGAATAGCATCGTCGGCAACGTGCTCGCGGCCGCAGGCTTTCAGACGTAGGCGCGCTGCAGCCATGCCCACCGCCATCGTCACCGGATCCGGAGGCCTGATCGGCTCGGAGTCCGTCGCCTTCTTCGTCGAGCAGGGCTACCGCGTGATCGGAATGGACAACGACATGCGTGCCTACTTCTTCGGGCCCGACGCGACCACCAGGCCGGCGACCGAACGGCTCGTCGATCGCTACGGCGCCGACTTCGAGCCGCTCGAGTTGGATATCCGCGACGGCGACGGGGTGATGCGTGTGTTCGCCCGTCACGGCGGTGAGATCGACCTGGTGGTGCACACGGCCGCCCAGCCCTCGCACGACTGGGCCGCCTCCGAGCCGCAGACGGACTTCACGGTCAACGCCCTCGGCACTCTGAACCTGCTGGAGGCGACGCGTGCCCACTGCCCGAACGCGACCTTCATCTTCACCTCGACCAACAAGGTCTACGGGGACCGCCCCAACGACCTGCCACTGGAAGACGTGGGCAGCAGGCTCGAGCTGCCCCGCGACCACCGCTGGTACGAGGGCATCGACCTCACGATGCCGATCGACAGATCTACGCATTCGCTGTTCGGCGTCTCGAAGGTCGCGGCCGACCTGCTGGTCCAGGAGTACGGCCGTTACTTCGACATGCCGACGGTGTGCTTCCGCGGCGGCTGCCTCACGGGACCGCAGCACGCCGGCGCGCAGCTGCACGGTTTCCTCGCCTACCTGATGCGCTGCACGGTCACCGGCGAGCCGTACACGATCTTCGGGTATGGCGGCAAGCAGGTGCGCGACAACATCCACTGCCACGACGTCGTTCGCGCCTTCGCGGCCTTCCACCGGGCGCCGACCAGGGCCGCCGTGTACAACCTCGGCGGAGGCCGTCGCGCGAACGTGTCGATGCTCGAGGCGATCGCGGCCTGCGAGCAGATCGCCGGGCGACGGCTGAGCTACGAGCTCTCCGACCGCGCCCGCATCGGGGACCACCGCTGGTGGATCAGCGACCTCGACGCGTTCCGCCGCGACTATCCGGAATGGGACCTGCGCTACGACATCGAGAGCACCCTGCGCGAGATCCACGACGCGAACGTGGAGCGCTGGGTCAGTGTCCGTGTTGGCGATGCCTAGCCGGACCGCTTCACCCCGCTGATATCGTCGCGCCTCCGAATGGGCACAATCGACCGCAAACTGGCCGTAGATCTCCGCGATCAGCTCGGGCTCGAACGGGCCGTCGAGACGGGGACATACCGGGGTCTCACGGCGCGAGTGCTCGGGGCGCTCTTCGACTCGGTCGTCACGATCGAGTTGTCAGGTCCTCTGTATGAACGAGCTGCCAAGAAGCTCGAGGACCTTTCCAACGTGGAGGCCGTGCACGGTAACTCCCCGGACGTGCTTCGCGGGCTCGCAGACGGCGAGCAGTCCACGCTCTACTATCTCGACGGACACTGGAGTGGAGGCGTGACCGAGGGAACACAGGACGAGTGTCCGCTGCTCGAGGAGCTGGCGGCGATTGGCTCTGGAACCGCCGACGACTGCCTGGTGATCGACGATGCCCGCCTTTTCACCAGCGCACCGCCCCCTCCGCACGACCCCGCGCAGTGGCCGACCATCACAGAGGTCTTCGACACCATCCGTAGCGATCGTCCCGAACACATCGTCACGCTGCTCGCCGACCAGGTGATCGCGGTTCCGAGGCGCGCCAAACCGGCCATCGACGTCTACGGGCTGCGTGTTTACGAAGCCGGTCTCGGTCTACAGGAGCGCGTGCTGGGAAAGCTTCACCCGATCTATCGGCGTCTCGCCCTGGCGCGCTGACACGGCCACCGATCCTCCGGGAGCGCTCTCTCCCCGCACAACCGGGTCACCAGCCCGTCCTGCCCGCTGGATCCTCGGGCGCGCTTCAGGAACCCCGAGCGGACGCCGGCCGCCCCACTGCGGCGAACCGAAGGTTGCTCACCTGAACGCTGACGCTTCGCGGATCGGTGCTCGGGATCGTCTTTTTGATCGACTGCGGGCCAGGTATCGTCGCGATCCGCACGCTCGCCTCGTGTGCGAAATGAAGCGCGACGCTCAGCGTCGTGGGCGCGGCTACGCGGCGGCGCACGAGCACCTTGCCGGACGGGTCCGAGATCACGACTGTCCGCGGTTTTGCGAAGGACGCGATCGTCATCGTCAGGACGCCCTGGCAGTGCACACAGTGTCCGGCGAGCTCGATCGTTCCGGTCGGCGTCAGCAGCCAGTTGAAGGTGCCGGAGGGGAGGGATTCGTCGTCCCCGAAGCCTTCTCCGGGCGTCGCCAGCGCCGGGCCTGCCGGTGTCGCGGTTACCCGGTAGACGCTGCCATAGGGTTCGCTGTAGAGCAGACTGAAGCCGCGGCCCGGTTTGCCCGGAGGCGAGAGACCGTACCCGGGCGGCGTCGCTTCCACGATCACATAGCTCACACCCAGCGCTGCCAGCCGTGGAGCGGTGCTCGGGTTCGAGAGGACGGCGAGCGACAAGGCCCGTCTTTCCTCCGGTGTCCCTTCGAGGTAGCCGTTGATCATCGGCTTGTTCACCACGTTGCGGAAGAAGAGTTCGCCGTAGTTATTCTCGCCGACGGGCGTCAGCGGATAGGACGCGACGAGGCCCGCAGGCTGACGTCCGAGTTCCGAGTACAAGCGCGGGACCTCGATCGTATTCGTACGTCCCCCGAGACGTGACCACAGGTCGAGCGGTACCAGCACGCTCGCGCACAGCAGGATCGCCCCCGCCACCAACCATGAACGACGACGAACGAGCACGTGCAGACCGATGCCGGCGAGCGCTGCGAGCGCGAGCATCGCGAGGATCACAAACCGCGCGTACACACGCCACGTGGTGGTCACCTTCGCGATGAAGTGCCCCGGGAAGGGCATGATCACGCCGAAGACCCTCGCCTCGGGAGGCGCCGAGGTGATCAGTGCCGCGAGTGCGATCAGGGCGAGCACGAGCACCGGCCCCGCGAGCCCGGGTGGCAGTCTGCGTCTAGCCAGGGCCCAGCAGGCGATGAGTGCGAGCAGGATCACCGTGACGCCGACGTAGAGCGTCGACTCGGCCGCATTGGAGCCGTGTATGTGTGTCTCCAGGAAGTTCGCCGTGTCACCACCGAAGAGGGGGCTCTGGGCATCGGGCACGACGTACTCCCACGGTCTCGCCGAGTAGGTGTTGAGCGCGTCGATGCCGTTCACGCGTACCCCCGTCGAGTTACCCTGCGGCCCGGTCGAGAGCAGCACCAGGAAGCCGAGGAAGACGACCACGATCGCAGCAGTGATCGCCTGGGGACCGAGCATCCGGCGAAGCCCTCCCGCCCGCCATGCCACCGCCAGCGATCCGATCGCCGCGGCGACATATGCGACTCCTCCCAGGAGGATGAAATACGGCGTCCACCACATCCCGAAGGCGACGGCCAGCCCGGCTAGCACCGCGTTTCGACGGGTCGGCGCTTTCATCAGCTCGACCATCCGCCATACGCCGAGCACCAACACCCAGCCCTGGATGTTGTCGTCGTGGCCCTGCCCGTTGATGATCGCGTACGGATAGAAGGCGAATGCCCAGCCCGCGATCAGTGCGGCCCAGGCGTTGCCGGTCAGACGACGGACGAACAGGAACATCGCCAGCCCGGTGAGCGTGTATCCGAGCAGCGCGTAGAGCCCGTACGCGGGGGTCGCGCCGAACGCGGCCGTGAGCGAGTAGAGCGTGAGGATTCCCGGCATCGAGGCCAGGTCCCGCGTCCACGGGATCGCCTGTCCCTCGGGCGCGCTTAGCTGCGAGATCGTGCCTGGCAGGAACGGGTTGTAGTGGTGAGCGACCAGTTCCCTGAAGAAGGACATGGTCCCGTACGGGTCGCCGGCCGCGCCATAGAAGGTGTGCGAGAGGCCGGTGACCAGTGGCCAGGTGAAGTAGCAGGCGAACCCGAAGTAGACCGCGATCGCCAGCAGCAACTCGAGCAGGCGGCGGTGGCTGCGTACTCCTGCCAGCAGCCGCTCGCCGGCGTTGGGTGTGACGGCTAGCCGGCCAACCCCGTCTACCGCCGTGTCGCTCACGGATGGTTCGCGAGGATCTCAGACAGCATGCTCGACTCGGGCACGAGCGAAGCCTGCTCGAGCGCGGTCTGCGCCTCGTCTCCACGCTCGCGCTGGAGGGCGGCGAAGCGGCGCACGTACCAGTGGCGCACGTGGATCCGGTAGGCGATCGCCAGCGTGTCGACGAACATCCTCTGCACCGCCTGGCTGTTGACGCCGGTGCCGGTGAACTTGTAGCCAAGGCGGATCGGGATCTCCTCGATACGGTCGAACCCGAACTCGGCTCCCACCGCCAGCATCTCGAGGTCGAATGCGTACTGCTTGATCAGCAGCAGCGGCGCCACGCTCTCGAGCATCTCGCGCCGGAACACCTTCGCGCCCACCTGTGTGTCGCGCACGTTCACCCTGAACAGGAGGCGTACAAGCACCTGAAAGCCCCACGAGAAGAACCGCCGCGTCAACGGGTAGTCGACGCGGCTGTGCGGATGGCGCTTGCTTCCGATCACGGCGTCCAGCGGCGCGGTCTTCATGTGCTGGACCGCATCCACGATCGCCTGTGGGTCGATGTCGAGGTCCGCGTCCAGCCAGCCCACGAGCCGTCCGCGAGCCTGAGGGACGCCGAAGCAGATCGCGTAGCCCTTGCCGCGGTTCTGCTCGTAGCGCAGCACCCGGACCCGCGGATCCTCGCTCGCCTCCGCAGCCGCGACCGTTCCGTCGGTGGACCCGTCGGACACGACGAGCACCTCGAACGGCGCCCCGATGGCCTCGAGCGTTCGGGTGATGTGGCGGAGGTTCCCGGCGATATAGGGCGCTCCGTTGTACGTCGGGACGATCAGCGTCAGCAGCGGTGTGGCGGCGGGTCTGCTCTCGGCCATCGGGTCGTTCAGGTGCGCGCGGATCCCGCCCGGCGCCGCGCCAGGCTCACGAACAACCGCTCGGCGCGCAGGACCGGATGGAAGATCAGCTCGTTGATCACCAGCACGAGCGCGATCACCGAGGCCTGTACGGTCGCGATCTCGGTCGGACTCGAGTGGAAGGCCGAGATCGAGGCGACCTGGAGCAACACCCCGCCGGCGAGCAGCCACACCCAGCGGCGGTCCTGGATGGCGACGGTGTAGACGACGAGCAGATAGAGCAGGGCCAGGCCGGCACCGGCGCAGACGATCGCCTTGACCCCGCCGGCCGCGCCCACGTACTTCTGCCCGAACATGGTTTCGAGCACCAGGTGCGGCGCGATCGCCGCCGGCACCGCTATCAGCATCGTGGTGATCACGACCAGCAGCGCCGCGACCCGCAGGACACGGGCCGCCGAGCCTTCGGTCAATCGGGCCTTGGCCGCGCTCGGGACCATCACCACGGCGATCGCTCCCGGCAAGAAGATGACGATCTTCTCGATCGTCGCCAGCGCCGCGTATTCGCCGGCCGCGTGCGGCGACAGCAGGATCTTGGCGAGCAGCACGTCGAGGTTCGAGATCAGGGCGAAGGCGATGAAGGCGCCGCCGGCGATCAGCGTGCGCTGGTTGGGTCGACGCCGGATCCCGGAGGTTGCGGCGCCGGTGCCGCGGCCGATCAGGTACCGGCGGATCAACCAGGCGGTGCCGACCAGGGCGAGGGCGTTTCCGAACGCCTGGCCGATCAGCGGGCCGCCGGCGCCGCCGCCCGCGAGCAGAGTCCACGGAACGCCGAAAACGATCCGCGAGCTTGCGCTTGCCAGCAAGAGCACGCCCAGCGCCACGAAGCGCTCCATCCCCTGCAGCACGCCGTAGGCGACAGGGATGAAGAAGGCGAGCACGAGCAGCGGTGCCAGAGCGATCGCGGGGCCGACGGTCTGCAGCCCGAGCACGGTCTTCACGAGCGGGATGCAGGCCGTGTAGATGAGGCCGAGGACGAGCGCGATCGTCGCGATGTGCGCCGAGGCGTGGCGGATCAGGTAGCGCACCCGGTCGCGTTCGCCCTGCGCCTGGAAGACGGCGATGCGCTCGGCGACGACGGTTTGCGCCGCGCCGGTGGGAACGGCCGCGATCACGATGAAGGCCGTGAGCGCGGTCAGATCGCCATAGGCGGCGGTCGACAGCAGGCGGCTGAAGATGATGTTCGAGGCGTAGTTGGTGATGCTCGCCAGCAGCGTCAGAACCACCATCACCGAGGTCGCCCGTCCAAGACGTCCGCTCAGCTGACGCGGCGATGTGAACCTCGGCGAGGCGACGGGGGCGGGCGTGGGGGGTGGCACGGCAGGAGCCACCTCGAGCACCGGTCCGGACTCAGTCATCGCTGGCGGGTCGCTTTCGAGCAGGCATGGGATGCTGCGGCGGGCGCGCGAGCTTGGGCAGAGTCACCACCTTAGACCGACACCCCCGCGAGCGGGAAGTTACGATCGAGCGGCCCAAAGTCTAGTTGGCGGCACGGGCCGGAACGGTCCTTACGCCGGTCCTTCCGCCCGTCAGCTCCTGCAGGCGTCGGCGCATGGCCTCGCCGGTGGCCTTCGCGGACAGGGTCTCGGCGATGTCCTGCCGCGCCCGGGCCCCCCGCCGGGAGGCCTCCTCGCGATCGCCGTGGACGGCCCGCATCTGGGCGGCGGCGTGTTCGAGGTCGGGCTCCGCCCACTCCCCGTCGGGCGGGTAGATCTCGCATTCGGGGCCCACACGGGTCAGCTCGTAGCCGACGAGATAGCTGTTCTCTGCGGTCATGAAGTCGAGGTTCCCCGAGTAGCCGGTGCCAATCACGGGCTTGCCGGCCGCCATCGCCTCGGCCAGCGTCAAGCCGAAGCCCTCGGAGCGGTGCAGGGAGACGTAGCAGTCGCAGCCGGCCATCAACGCGTCGCGCTCCTGTGCGGTGAGCGAGCAGTCGACGACGTGGACGTCGGGGCGCCCGGCGGCGCTCCACAGGACCGCCTCCTCGGACAGCGGCCGCAACGGCCCGTTGATCGTCTTGATCAACAGCCGCGGGCCCTCACCGGGCGCGAAGGCACGCTTGAACGCCTCCACCAACCCCACGGGGTTCTTGCGCTCGATCGTGCTCAGGTAGTCGAACACGAACAGGAACAGGAAGTCCTCGTCCGGCAGTCCGAGGCGGATCGGCGCAGGGGCCGGGTCCGGCGCCTGGACCGGAGGAGGGAGCGCCACCACCGGGACCGGTGCCACCGCGCCGATGTTCTCGGCCATGAACCGCGAGTACACCCAGATCTCGTCCACCAGCTCGAACGCTCCCCGCCAGCGGGGCGGGATGCTGTTCGTCTCCCAGCCCCAGATACCGATCTTCGGACCGCGAAAGTAGTCCCTGCCCAGACGCTCGACCAGTGCCGGCAGCTCCTCGGCGTTGACGGCGATGATGTCGACGTCGTGCCCGGCGCGGCCGTGGGCCCGCTCCTCGAAACCGTGCAGCCCATAGCCCACCTCGAGTTCCACGGGCAGCTCGAGGTGGTGGAGGGGCACGCTCGTCGTGCTCACCGGGACCTCCGCCGCCTCGAGCGCCTGCGCGTAGCCACGTGCGGCCGCTCCAAGGCCGAGCGAGTGGCCCATGTAGCCGGTGATCCGCACCGCGGGCATGGCGTCCGCCGCGGCTGACGGCGGTGGGGGAGCGCCCGGTGGCGCGGCGCGCGGGGGCGGTGGTGTGGTGCGGGATTCCGATGGCCGCGCGCCGGGCGTCCGCGGCATGAACTCCTCGGGGATCCCCAGCTCGTCCTGTCCGAACGCCCGGCACCATTCCACGTAGGCGGCCCCGTCGGGCCCGTCGAGGTGGGGGTAGGCGCGCATCACGTCGGGCCGCTCGCGGGCCACGCGGCAGTACACGTAGCGGGTGATCCCGTGCTCGCCGCCCTCGGGCGCGGGTGCCGCCAGCCAGCTCGTGAAGGCACGCGTGCCCTGCTCGTCGAAAACGTCCCGGTAGCGCTCCCCGAGCGCTTCGGCGAGCACCTGCAGCGAGTGCACCGCCCGGTCGTAGAGGAGGCCGTTCGCGAGCCGTCGGCCGATCTCGTGGCGGCGGTCGAGCGCCTGCCAGCCGGCCTCCCTCAGCTCCTCCGCGTAGCGCTCGCTCAGCTCGCCGAGCACCGGGGAGCGGCTCAGGCGGGCGCGGCTGGCGAGGGCGGCCAGGCGGTGGGGGCGGGTCGGGTCGAAGCCGGGCAGGTCGAGCAGCCGAAGCGGCCAGTGGCCGTTCACGAAGGTGCCCTCCTCGGTCGAGCCCAGCGACCGTTCGTGGAGGTTCCAGAGGCTCACGTTGCAGCCCGGGTCCTCGAGCATCGCGGCCCCGAAACGGGCGGGCGCGAGCTCGAGCAGGCGGGCCAGCCAGGGACGGTCCTCGGGACGCGCCCCCGCCCGGTCCCCATCGAGCGATCCGAACGTCCCCTCGACGTGGCCCCGATACCAGCCCAGGAACCCGATCGATGCTCCCGTGCCGTCGATGCCGATCAGCGTCTCGCTCACCCGACCGGCGTTCTCCAGCTGTTCGCGGTCCGGCTGCAGCCCGTCGGCGGGGACGTCGGTGAGGGCTCGGGGGGCGAGCATCAGGCTGGACGCCTCGAGCGCCTCGTGCAGCGGCTCGAGGCCGTCCAGGGCCCATGCCGTCGGCGGCAGGTGGACCGCCGGCCCGCGATCCGATCGTGCGCGGAGCTCGAGCAGCCGCGGCACCAGCAGCATCGTGGCTTCGTGGCTGTCGTGGCGGCACAGCAGCCGCTCGAGGTCGACGTCCAGCTCCTCGGTGACCGGGCGAGCGGTAGGGAAGCCGCCGGGCAGGGTCACGGCGGGCTCGTATCCGAGCAGCAGGATGTCGGTCGACCACCCGGGCTGATGGCGCTCGATCGATCGCGCCATCACGCGGGCCTGGGCCAGCATCGCCGGTTCGACGAGCGTGAGGACCCTCAAGGCTGCTCCGGGGCCTCGGCCACTACGGCGTAGGCGGGCGACTCGAACAGGCCCTCGCGGAAGCTCTCGTAGCCGGGGAGGAAGACGTAGGCCGATTCGTAGCCGGCGATGCCGCAGAGGGCGAGGGCGACCTCGGGGAAGATCGGGTGCTGGTGGGTGAGGTCCACCCAGAAGGTCTTCAGCGAGGAGATCCGGTGCGGGTTGACCGTCTCGGCAATGAACAGACCCCCGGGCCGGAGCTTGCGCAGCGACACCGTGAGCAGCTCTCGGAGCGTCTCGAACGGAAGGTGCTCGATCACCTGGGCCGAGAAGACGGCGCCGAGGGATCCATCCTCGAGGCCCCGGAGGTGCTCGGTGGCATCGCCCAAGGCGACGTCGAGGCCATCGGCGCGGCAGCGGCCGACCATGCCGTCGTCGCTGTCGACGCCCGTGGCCGTGATCCCGGCCTCCTTCAGGAGCGCGAGCATCTCCCCCCGGCCGCAGCCGATGTCGAGCACCGGCGAGTGGTCGCGCAGGAGTGAGAGATAGGGCCGCTGCGAGCGGCGCACGCGCTCGCTCGAACCGCGGAACAGGTCCTCGAAGGCGACGTACTCGGAGGCCTCCCCGGCGAGCCGCCGGGAGCGGAACCCGAGCGCCTCCCCGACCGGCGTGGGGAGGCGCTCGAAGGGGCTGTCCTCGATGTAGGGCAGCGCGTTCAGCTCCCCCACGCGGGTGGCGGTCGCGCCGCCGGCCCGGCGCAGCGACTCGGCCGTGTGGATCAGCTCCACCACCAGCTGCTCGAGGCGCTCGATCCGCTCCCCGTCGCGCTCGCGGACGGCCGCCAGCTCCGCCTCCTGGGCGCGCAGAGCCGCCAGCAGCTCGAGGTCGAGGAGATGCTGGCGGTGGGTATGGGGGCGCATCGCCCGCAGCAGCAGGTCGCGGAGGCGGGCGCGGAGCGAGCCCCGGCGGACCTGCGCCTCCTGCGGCCGGTCGCTGAGCAGTTCCGCGGCCCGAGCGGTCGGGGTGGTCTGATCCTCAGCGTTCATCGGCTCGGGTGGGTAGAGCATTATTGCCGCGCGCGCGGCCGCCCAGGGCGGTCCTCTACGCTGCGCTACCAGCCGGCGCCAGCCACATGAGCCCCGACGATCCCACCGAGACGAGCCGGCCCGCGCGGGGCAGCGTCTGCGTGGTGCTCGCCGCGGGCGCGTTGGCCCCGCCCGCCGAGGAGGGGGAGGGGGCCGAGAGCTCCGCCGGCGAGGAGCGGCTGAGCCGCTCCCTGGAGTCGCTCGGCCGGCATAACCCCGAGGGCACCCCCGTCGTCGCCGTCGAGGGTTCGGCGAAGGCGGTCAACGAGGCGCTCGACCACTTCGCCCCCGCCGACGTGGTCCTCCTGCTGGAGCCGTGTGAGGTGGGCGAGGGGTGGCTCGAGCGGCTGGGCCAAGCCGCCCGCGCCGACACCAACACGGCCACCGCCAGCGCCCTCGCCACCGCCGGGACGGCGCTGTCGCTCAGCGACCGTGACGAGTCGCCCCGCCCGCTCGAGCAGGCCGAACGTTCGCTCTCCCGGGAGACGCTGCGGCTGCGACCCCGTCTGGGCGAGATCGTGGGTCCCTGCGTGTACGTCCGCCGCGAGGCGCTCGAGCTGGTGGGCCCGCTGGACGGCGGGCTGGACCTGCGGTCGGCGCTGGAGGTCGACTTCGCCCACCGCTGCCGCTCGTGGGGGCTGTCCCACGTAGCGGCGGATGACGTCGTGGTGGAGCCCCTCGGCGCAGCGCCCTCCGGTCACGTCGGCGGCCCGTCCCCCCGGCCGCCGGAGCAACCCGAGCCGGAGGCCGAGACGGGAACGTTGGCGCGGGCGCTGGAGGCCGCCAGGCGGCCGCGGTCGCGGCTGTCGGTGACGCTCGACGGCCGCGCGCTCGGGTCGACCCTGACGGGGACCCAGCGGCACATCCTCGAGCTCGCGATCGCGCTCGCCGGCACCGACGCGCTGCGGATGCGGGTGCTCGTCGGCCCGGACACGAGCGCCTCCGTCGTCGAGCAGCTGCGCTCGCTGCCCCACACCGAAGTGCTCGCCACCGAGGAGATCGACTCCGACACACCCCGCAGCGGCGTCTTCCACCGTCCGCAGCAGGTCTTCGGGGTCGGTGACATGCGCTTCGCTCTGCGCCTCGGCGAGCGGCTGGTCGTCAACCAGCTCGACCTGATCGCCTACCGCAACCCCGCCTACCACCCGGACGCGACCTCATGGTTGCGCTACCGCCGGGTCGGCCGCCAGGCGCTCGCCTCCGCGGACCGGGTCGTCGTCTTCTCCGAGCACACCCGCCGGGAGCTGCTCAGCGACGAACTGGTCGACGACGACCGCGTCCGCCTGATCCCGCCCGGCCTCGACCACCGTTCGCGCGTCTACGAGCGCGCCCCGGACGCCGAACTGCGCGCTCCGGACACCGATCCCGGCGCCCCGGACGGCGACCGGGGTACCGCGCCGGCCCCCGCCCCCGCCCATGTGCCGGAGGACACGCCGTTCATGCTCTGTCTGGGGACCGACTTCCGGCACAAGAACCGCGTGTTCGCGCTTCGCCTGCTCGATCAGCTGCGGGAGCACCACGGCTGGGACGGGAGGCTGGTGCTGGCCGGCACGCACGTGCCCTACGGCTCCTCGCGGGAGCTCGAGGACGAGCTGTTGGCCGAGAGGCCCGAGCTACGGGAGGCGGTCCTCGAGTTGGGATCGATCGACGAGCAGGAGAAGGCCTGGCTGATGCAGCGGGCGGCGGCCGTCGTGTACCCGTCGGTGTACGAGGGCTTCGGGCTGGTGCCGCTGGAGGCCGCGCTCAGCGGCGTGCCGTGTGTGTTCGCGCCCCAGTCCTCGCTCGCCGAGGTGCTGCCCGCCGAGGCGGCGGCGATCGTCCCCTGGGACCCGCGGGCGAGCGCGGCGAGGGCCTACGAGCTGCTCGAGAACCCGCTCACCCGCACCCGCCAGGTCGAGGCGCTGAGCGCCGTGGCGGAGGGCTTCAGGTGGGAGCAGGCGGCCGAGGCGACGGTCGAGGTGTACCGCGAGGCGCTGGTGGCGCCGGTGCGCGAGGCGGCGGCCCTCAGCCGCGACGAGGTGGTCCGCGAACACGAGCTGCGGGAGCTGATCGCCGCCCACGACGAGCTCGTCAGGCGGCTGGTGGGGGAGCGCGAACACGCGCGGGGCATGTACGACGAGCTCAACGCCGAGGTCGGCTCCGGCCTGGCCCTCATCGGCCCCCACGGGAGCCTCCCCGAGGACCTCCAGCGGGCGCTGCTGGCCCTCGGCCACCGGCCCCGCCTGAGCCGGCCGCTGTACGGGGCGCTGGCGGGCACCTTCAGGGCCGGGCGCAACGTCAGGCGCCGTCTCGGGCCTTAGCCGAAGTGCCGGCCGCACATCCGTCCAGCGGGGCCGGGGAACTGCCTCGAAGCGTCCCGCAACGCATGTAACCTGGCTCGTCGTGCCGCGAGGAGCCCCTTCGATGCGACGGATCGCGCCCCGGGCGGTGGCGGCGACGGTGCTGGCGGTCGCGCTGATGCTGGTGGTCGCCGCCGCAGCCGACGCCGCCATCACGATCGGCAGCCCCCTGTCGGTCGCGGCGACCTACAACACGACCGAAAACCTCAACTACGCCGGCACCAACACGCCACTCGGCCCGACCCCCGAATATCCCGCCGGCAGGGTGGTCCACACCTACCACTACGGGGCCGATACGGCGATCTGGAACACGGGTCTGAAGACCGGCACGGCGGCGGCCCCGAGCACCGGCCAGGCTGTGCAGGTGAAGCTCGAGGGGTGCGCCGAACCCGCCCGCGGGGGCCCGCCTCCGCTCAACCAGATCCACTTCCAGGACATCACCCCGCAGCCCGACGGCAGCGCGAAGGTCGACCTCACCTCGCAGCCGTTCGAAATCCCGATCTGCGGCCAGAACGGCGCCAGCGGATCGACGATCAGCACCTACGACCCGATCAACCTCTGCATGTCGAAGGGGGACTACATCGACTTCAACGACGAGGGCGGGTACGTCGAAGGCTCCTACGGCAGCGGCGTCCCCTACCGGGTGCTGGCGCCGGTCACCGGGTCCTCGGCCGACTCCTACATCAAGGGCGGCAACACCAACAACGGAGACACCATGTCGAGCTCCGAACACTCGAACATGGAAGGATTCGCCGTCAACCAGAACACCGAACTGATGCTCCAGGTGGAGTTCGCGACGGGCTCCGAAAGCGTCTCCGCGTGCGGTGGTTCGAAGGGGGTTCCGCCTCCCCCCGCGGTGCTGCGGATCACCGCGCATCAAAACGACGGCGTCAACCACTCCCACATCACCAAGGTCGCGATCTTCTGCCACCAGACGGTGCAGTGCAAGGGCACCGCCACGCTGACCTACAAAGGCAAGCCGGTCGGGACCGCCGCCTTCGCGCTGAACCCGATGACGACCTCCCACGTGTCGATCCGGCTGACCTCCAAGATGTTCAAGCTGTTACGAAAGCGCCATCGGGCGAACCTCGTGCTGACGGCGGTGGAGGAAGGGAAAACCTTCACCCAGGCGGTCACCGTCGGGATCTTCTGAGCGGCCCTCCTCCGCCGGCCGGGCTCGCCACTCAAACCAGCACACCTCCCGCGGGCACCGCCCGACGGCCAGGGCCGCGACCTCGTGCTCTCCCGCCGGCAATCCCGCGATCCAGGGCGATTCGTCGGCGGGGTGACCGTCCGCCGGGCGACAGTCCGCATGGGAGCCGTCCGCGGGGTGCCCCGCCGCCGAGAAGACGGACAACCCCCGCCACTTCACCGAGGCCTCGTGGCGGGTCCAGGCCGTGAGCAGCTCACGGCCGCGCCCCGGCCGCAGGCGCTCGACGTCGACTCCAACCTCGGTGGTGAGGGCGAACGCGTACAGGGCCACCCCCCGCGAGTGGGAGAGGTTGAAACGCAGCTCCGCCCCCTCGCGCGGCGTCGCGGAGGCGGTCAAACGGGATCGCCCGAGCGCCGGCTTTCCCCCGCGGGCGGTGACGATCGACACGCCTGCCGGGTGGCGCCCGGTGTAACGGCCCAGCAGCTCGCGCAGGACCGCCCGCGAGCGCTTCCACATCAGGCCCCTTCGAGGGTCGACGATGCCGTCGCCCCGCCGCTGCTCGTCCGGCGTGAGGACCGCGTCGAGCAGCTCCTCGGGGACCGTCTCGAGGCGGACGTGCCAGACGTGGACGACCCCCTCGGCGAGCAGGGGCCGGCCGGGGCCGGTCTGCCAGATCGGATCGTCCGGGGCCACCTCCGGGCAATCTAGCCACCGCGGCGACGCCCGCGGTGGCATTCCACGGGTGTCGCGCAGCTAGGCTGCCGGACCGGTATGCGCATCTCGCCGACACCGATCCCGGGCCTGGTGGCGATCGAGCCCGACCGCCACGCGGACGAGCGCGGCTTCTTCGCCGAGACCTACCGTCGAAGCTGGCACGAGCAGGCCGGGATCCCGCCCGCCGAGGCGTTCGTGCAGGACAACCACTCGCGTTCCACCCGCGGGGTGCTGCGGGGACTGCACCTGCAGGTCGGAGAGGGCGTGGCGAAGCTCGTGCGCTGCCCCCGGGGGCGGATCTTCGACGTCGGCGTGGACCTGCGGCGCGGCTCCCCCACCTACGGACAGTGGGCCGGCGTCGAGCTCGACGACGAGGACCTGCGAGAGCTGTACGTGCCCGTCGGGTTCGCCCACGGCTTCTGCGTGCTCAGCGAGGTGGCCGACGTGGTCTACAAGCAGAGCGCCTACTACGACCCCGACCTCGAGCGGGCGATCGCGTGGGACGACCCGGAGATCGGGATCCGGTGGCCGCTGCCGGTCGAGGAGCTGATCGTCTCCGACCGCGACCGGGCCGCCCCCGGGCTCGCCGAGGTGGCCGGGGAGCTGCCGTTCAACTGGCATCCTTAGCGGCGATGCACGAGCTCATCGAGCGGGCCCGGGAGCGTACGGACGGCTTCACCGTGACCCCCTCCCAGTTCCTGACGCTCGCCTACCTGGCCCTGGGGGCGCTCACCCTGATCGTATGGACCGGGGCCGCGGTGAGGCTGTCGGGGTCGGGCCTCGGGTGCCCGACGTGGCCGAAGTGCTACGGCAACATCTACCCGCCGCTGAACTCCCATGCGGTGATCGAGTTCTCGAACCGCGTGATCACCGTGCCGGTGGTGATCGCCGCCGGCCTGGCTTGGGTTGGGGCCCTCCGTCGACGCCCCTACCGGCGCGACCTCGTGTGGCTGGCCGGCCTGCTGCCGCTCGGGGTGATCGCCCAGGCGGTGCTGGGAGGCTTCACCGTCAAGGGCTCCCTCGACTACGGCTGGGTGATGGGTCACTTCGGCCTCTCGATGTTGATCCTGGTGGCGGCCGTGCTGCTCGTCTTCCGGGCTTCGGGCGAGCGTGAGGCGGCGGCCGACGCGGACGGCGACCGCGCGCTCGTGCGCTCGCTCCGGGGCCTCGTGGGGCTCGGGGCGCTGACGATCTTCGCCGGCACGGCGGCCACCGCCGCCGGCCCCCACGCGGGCGGCTCGCCCGGGCAGAGGATCAACCGCCTCAGCTTCGACGGCCGGGGGACGATGGACTTCGTGATCCACCGCCACGCCGAGATCGCGCTGGTGTTCAGCCTCGTGGCCGTGGGCGTGTGGTGGCTGGCCCGCCGTCGCGCGGCCGCCGTCCAGGTCCGGCGCCCGCTGACCGTGCTGTGCGTCCTCCTGGCCGTCCAGGGAGCCGTGGGCCTCGACCAGTACGAGACCCACCTGCCGACCGAGCTCGTGTGGGTCCACGTGGCGCTCGCCTCCTGCTGCTGGGTGGCGGCCATCTGGTCGGCGGCCGCCGCCGGGGCGCTGCTGCCACACAGGCGGGCCGAGGCCGCTCCGCGCCCCCTGGAGCGGCCCGTCGCCGCCGCCGAGGCGCTGCGGTTCCGCGGAAATTAGGGCCTTGCCCGCGGCCTCTGGGGCCCTCGTCCGGGCGCGATGTCCTGGCGAGCGGTTAGCCTGCAGCGCAGCAATGACACGCGAGAAGGGAGTCGCATGACCAAGAACGATCTCGCTGACGTGGTCGCTGAGCAGACCGGACTGTCCGGCAGCCAGGCCCGCCAGGTGGTCGAGGCAACGATCGACGCGGTCTCCGACGAGCTCGCCCGGGGCGGAGAGGTCTCGCTGGCTGGGTTCGGGAAGTTCAGCGTCAGCCAGCGCGCAGCGCGCGAGGGCCGCAACCCCGCCACGGGTGAGACGATCAAAATCGCTGCCTCGAAAGCCGCTAAATTCTCCGCCGCCTCGGCTCTGAAGAAGCGACTGAACCCCTGATCCGCTCCCGGCCCAGAGCCGGGACCCAAGACTGATCGCTAGGTACGGGCGCCCGGGTGGCGCTCCAAGCCGTCGTCAGGAATCGGCTCCCACGGCGCTGCCGAGGCCGTGTACTGGCGGCGCGAGGGGCGGATCCCGGGATCGCCGTCGAGGGTGCCGAGGCGTACCGCGACCTCGGTGTCGGTGAGCGGGTCACCGCTGAACAGCGCCGAGCCGCACTCGGCGCAGAACAACTTCGGCACGCCCGTGGGGGGCCGGAACGCCTTCAACCGCTCGTTCCCCGTGAGCAGGCGAAAGCCCTCCTGCGGGACCCGGCCGTTGGCCGATGATCCGGTGCCCGTCCGGCGCTGGCAGTGGGTGCAGTGGCAGTAGCCGGCCGAGACGAACGGGGCGGTTATCTCGTACCGGACCGCCCCGCACAGGCACCCTCCCTGCAGGGGCCTCGCGGGTGAGGGCGGCGGCGGGACGGCGGACACCTGTCCGCCAGCTTAGGCGCCCCCGTCGGCGTGCCCGCGGAGGGCGCGGAGCGCCGTGGGGGAAATCGCCCCGCGCCGGCCGGGCCGGGTCGTGCGGACCCGCCCCCCTTTCGGCCGCAGATTCGGCGTCTCTGACGGCAATTTCGCGCTCTGGTAGCGTCGCCGCAACAAGAGTTGGGGGCCGCCAAGGGGGGCTGGCACAAATGGGAGGTGCCAGCGCTTGTTGCGAGCCACACCACCGTCCGGCCGTGAGCCGGGGCGGTTGTCTCGGGGGCAGTGTCGCCTGGCTCGAATTCCCAATGGCAAGGAGAGTCCATATGATCGACCCAGCAACGTTGGTGTCGCGCCGCTCTCGTCCGAGGGCAGGACTTGCTCGTTTCCGCCGCAGCTCGCTCGCAGGGGGATTGCTCGCCGCGCTCCTCCTGATGCTGGTCGGGGCCGCCACGGCCTCCGCCACTCCGGTCTGCGTGAAGGAAGGCAAGCCCGTCAAATCCCCGAAATCGGGGGCTTGCCCCAACGGCTACACGAAAGTCGAAGTGGGCGAAGGTAAAGAAGGGCCGACCGGCAAAACGGGCGCGACCGGTGCCACCGGCGCGACCGGCTCCGCGGGTGCCACCGGCGCCACCGGCGCCACCGGCTCGGCAGGCACGAACGGCGAAAAAGGTGCGACCGGTGAAACCGGTTCCACCGGCGAAAAAGGCGAACAGGGCCCGCAGGGCGTAACAGGTGCAACCGGCGCTCCGGGCGAAAAAGGCGAACAGGGCCCGCAGGGCGTAACAGGCGCAACCGGCGCCCCGGGCGAAAAAGGCGAACCCGGCGAAAAAGGCGAACCCGGCGAAAAAGGTGAACCCGGACCGACCGGACCGACCGGACCGACCGGCGAAAAAGGCGAACCCGGCGAAAAAGGCGAACCCGGCGCGACCGGACCGACCGGACCGACCGGCGAAAAAGGCGAACCCGGCGAAAAAGGCGAACCCGGCGAAAAAGGCGCAACCGGCTCGGCCGGCGCGACCGGAGCGACCGGGCCGACCGGTGAAACCGGAGCCCCGGGCGCCAAAGGCGCGACGGGCGAAAAAGGCGCGACCGGCGCGACCGGCGCGACCGGCGAACCCGGGGCGGAAGGCGCCTCGAAAACGGTCGTAGAGACGGCGACGGGAAGCACGAAGGCGACCGTCGAATGTCCGACGAACTACGTCGCCGACGGTGGTGGCGGCAGCACGTCCACCAACGCGTTCAAAGCGACTGGACCGATCATCAAAGGCGGGACGCTCGCGAAAGCAGGCGAACAACCCGTCGGATGGCTGATGGAAGGCGGCTCCGGCGCCAGCATCACCGTGTACGTCGTCTGCTCGAAATAGCGGCAACGAGAAACGAGTAGCAATCAGCAGTAACCGAGAAAGCAAGCAGTAACCGGGAGGGGGGCCTTCGGGCCCCCCTTCTGTTTGCCTCCCGGCGGGTGCGCCCGTGTTCAGGCCAGCTGCGCCGAGGCCACCTCGCCCCGGGCGAGCTCCTCGCTGCGCCACTCCAGGTAGCCGGGGCCGGTGTTCAGCAGATAGGCCGGCATCACTGGTGTGACGGCTCGCAACGTGCCCCCGAGGACTCGCAGCTCTAGCTCCCGGCCGCGTCCCCAGGGGATCCCGAAACGTTCCCGCAGGACCCCGGGGAGCAGACCTCCGGTCGCCACCGTGACGACGTGGCTCAGCTGCCTGGAGGTGATCGGCCACAGCGGCCGGTGGGCGCGGGAGAGCTCCGGGGGGGCCGGGTGGGCCAGCGCGTCGAGCACTTCCTCGACGGCGGCTGTGAGCTGCAGCGTCTCCATCACGGTCGCCTCGAAGTAGGTGCGGAACTCGTCCCAGGTGGGCGGAAGGTCGCGAGGGCGGATCCCGAGCAGGCGGCCGAGGGTGCGCCACTCGGCCCACAGCTGCTCGCACTCGACCTCGGTGAGCCGGACACCGAAGCGCTCGTGGGCCTGCACGATCCCGGCGGCGAGGGTCGCGTGAACCCAGGCGTAGGCGTCGGGCTCGAGGGCGTGGTAGCGAACCCCGTCGGGCCTGACTCCACGGATCCGCTTGTGGAACTCGCGGATGCGCCGCCCCATCCCGCCGGCGTGCTCCGCGCCCCCGTAGACCATCGTGCACGAGTAGTCGAGGGTTCTCAGCAGCCGTCCCCACGGGTCGGTGCGAAAGCGGGAGTGCTCGTGGACGCCGGCTCCGACGGTGGGGTGGGAGACCTGGAGCAGCAGCGCGTAGCCGGCCGCGAGCAGCACTCGGACGTCGCCTGCCCGCCGCCAGGTGATGGTCGCGCGGCCGGGGACCAGGGCGGCCCATTCGCCCTGCGGGGGCATCAGGAGCTCGGCCATGGGGTCAAGGTTAGGTGGACGGGCGCGGACGATTAGCATCTGCGCCTGATGGACGGAGAGGATCGGCCGGGGGTCCGTTGCGGCGAGCGGTTCAACAGCTACGAGGAGCTGTTCGCCGGCGCGCTGCGAGCGACCAGTGGGCTCGCCGAGCTCGGCGTGGGTGCGGGCGACAGGGTTGCGTTGCTGCTGCGCAACTCGATCGAGTTCCTCCAGGCCTCGATGGCCACCGTGCCGCTGGGGGCGAGCGCGGTGCCGATCAACTGGCACTGGCGGGGAGAGGAGGTGTCCCACGTGCTCCAGGACAGCCGCGCGAAGGTGCTGGTCGTCCACGCCGAGCTGTGGCCGGCGGTATGCGACGCCGTGCCCCCGGAGCTGGCGGTGGTGGTGGTGCCGCAGGAGCCCACGGGCACGCCCTCGGGCGCGTCTTCGTCAACCGGCTCGCCGTCGCCCGCCCAGCGCGAGGCCGGCGAGCCGCGCCGGGGCAGCGACCCGCGCCGCGCCGGCGACCCGCACGAAGCGAGCGGCGGGCACCAGGACACCCACGGGCGCCGCGAGAGCTGGCCGGAGTGGGTGTCCGCACACGAGCCGTGGTCGCAGGCTCCCGAGACCGGACCCGTGAGCATCATCTACACCTCGGGGACCACCGGACGGCCGAAGGGCGTCGTTCGCACCCCGGTCGACGAGCAGCGGCGGGCGCGGGTCTCGGGGCTGATCGAGGACCTGTTCCAGCTGGTGGAGGGCGAGCGGACCCTGATCCCCGCGCCGATGTACCACACCGCCCCCAACGTGTACGCGCTCGCCAGCGCGGTCCGGGGGCTCGACATGACGATCATGAAGGGCTTCGACGGCGAGGAGTTCCTGCGCCTGGTGGAGGCCCACCGGGTGACCGTCGTGCAGATGGTGCCGACGATGTTCGTGAGGATGCTGGCCCTGCCCCAAGAGGTCCGTGAGCGATACGACGTCTCCTCGCTGCGTTGGATCGTGCACGCCGCCGCGCCCTGCCCGCCCGACGTCAAGCGGGCGATGATCGAGTGGTTGGGGCCGATCGTGGTCGAGTACTACGGCGGCACCGAGACGGGCCCGGTCACCTTCTGCACCAGCGAGGAATGGCTCGAGCATCCGGGCACCGTCGGGCACGCCCTCCCGGAGGCGACGGTGAAGATCTTCGACGGGTCGGGCGAGGAGCTCCCTCCGGGGCAATCCGGGGAGGTCTACATGTGGCACAGCGCGTGGCCGGACTTCACCTACGAAGGCGACGATGACAAGCGCCGGGCGATGGAGCGCGACGGTCTCGTCAGCTGCGGGGACATCGGCTACCTGGACGGGGACGGCTACCTGTACCTCAACGACCGTGCCTCGGACATGGTGATCAGCGGCGGCGTGAACATCTACCCGGCGGAGATCGAGGCGTGCCTGCTGTCCCTCCCGGGCGTACGGGACTGTGCGGTGTTCGGGATCCCCGACGAGGAGTTCGGGGAGGCCTTGGCGGCACATGTGGAACCCCACGAGGGCACTTCCCTGAGCGAGCAGGACGTGCGCGAGCACGTGCGCGAGCGCCTGGCCTCCTATAAGACCCCGCGGGTGGTCGAGTTCAGCGGCTCGCTCCCGCGTGAGGACTCGGGCAAGATCTTCAAGCGCCGCCTACGCGACCCCTACTGGCAGGGGCGCGAGCGGGCGATCTGACACGCGCCCCGTTCCCCGGCCCGGCCGCGCCTACGCCCCAACCGCGCGGGCCCGGCGCGGCGTAGGTCCGCCTGCTAGCCGCAGCCGGTGTTGTTGCCGCAGCTCGAGCAGGTGTAGCAGGAGCCGGTGCGCTGCATCATCCCGCCGCACTGACTGCACGCGGGCCCGAGGTCGAGACCTCGGAGCGTGGCCGGGAGGACCGGCGGCGTTTCGGTGAACGACGCCGCTGCCGGGGCCGCGCCGCCGTTACCGCCATTGCCACCATTCCCGCCCGTTCCACCGTTCCCGCCGTTGCCCAGGGGCCGCTCGTCGGGGCGCGCGTCCTGTGCGTCGGCCCCGGCTTCGCTGTCGGGACCCGTCGCGGGCCCCGCGGTGTCGGCGGCGGCGACCGCCTGGGCCGCGTCCTGGGCGGCTTTGCGCGCCCTCACGGCGGGGGTGAGGATGCCGAGCTCCTCCTGGGCGTCGACGTCGAGGAAGCGTGACGCGAGCCAGCGCATGATGTAGTCGGGCATCGACTTGGCGAACGGGATCTCGGGGTTGCCGGTGATCCCCTCCGGCTCGAAGCGCATGTAGCTGAACTTGCGCACCAGCGTCTCGAGCGGAACTCCGTACTGCAGGGCGATCGAGATCGCGGTGGCGAAGGAGTTCATCATCCCCCGCAGCGTCGAGCCCTCCTTGCCGATGTCGGTGAGGAAGATCTCGCCGACCGAGCCGTCCTCGTACATCCCGGCGGTGATGTAGCCCTCGTGGCCGGCGATCGAGAACTTGTGGGTGATCGACTGGCGCTCGCGGGGCATCCGCTTGCGCTGGGGACCGACCTCGGCCAGCGCCTTCGCGACCGCCTGCTCGACGATCGCGTCCACGTCGGCCGGCTCCTGCACCTCCTTCTGGGCATCGGTACGCAGCGCCTGAGCGGTCTTGGAGCCGTCGCGGTAGATCGCCAGCGCCTTGATCCCGAGCCGCCACGACTCGATGAAGGCTTCGGCGATGTCCTCTACGCTCGCCTGCTCGGGGAGGTTCACGGTCTTCGAGATGGCCCCCGAGATGAACGGCTGGACGGCACCCATCATCTTGATGTGGCCCATGTGCGAGATGGCCCGCTCGCCGACGGCCACGTCGAAGACCTCGAGGTGCTCCTCGGCCAGTCCCGGCGCTCCCACGATCGTGCCGTGCTCGGCGAGGTGGGCCTCGATCTGCTCGATCTGCTGTTCGGAGTAACCGAGGTTCGTCAGCGCGAGCGGGACGGTGCGGTTGACGATCGTCATCTGCCCACCGCCGACGAGCTCCTTGAACTTCACCAGCGAGAAGTCGGGCTCCACACCGGTGGTGTCGCAATCCATCAGGAAGGAGATCGTCCCGGTCGGAGCCAGCACCGTGGCCTGCGCGTTGCGGTAGCCGCTGCGCTCGCCCAGCTCGACCGCCTCGTCCCACGAGCGGCGCGCTGCCCGCAGCAGCTCGGTGTCCTCGCAGGTCTGATCGGCGATCGCGTGGGAGGCGTCGCGGTGCATCCGCATCACGAGGTTGTGGGGCTCGCGGTTCTCGGCGTAGCGCTCGTACGGGCCCATTGCCGCGGCGATCTGAGCCGAGCGGCGGTAGGCCCGGCCGGTCATCAGTGCGGTGATCGCCGCCGCCGTCCCGCGGCCCGAGTCGGAGTCGTAGGGGACACCGTCGGCCATCAGGTAGGCGCCGAGGTTGGCGTAGCCGAGTCCGAGCTGGCGGAACGCGCGGGCGTTGCGGCCGATCTCCTCGGTCGGGTAGCTGGAGGGCCCGACGACGATCTCCTGGGCCAGCAGCATCACGTCGACGGCGTGCTCGAAGGCCTCCACGTCGAGCGTCCCGTCGGAGCGGCGGAACTTCATCAGGTTCAGCGAGGCGAGGTTGCAGGCCGAGTCGTCGACGTGCATGTACTCCGAGCAGTTGGCCACCACGACCCCGTCGACGATGTAGGAGTGGTGCAGCGGCTCGGTCAGGTTGTAGACCATCTCCTGGCCGTCGGGCTCGCGCGCCACGAGCGTGGTGGCGGGCTTCGTCGCGTGCCGGCTGGCCTCTCCGATCAGGCTCTCGAGGGCGGCCTGCTTGCGCGGGCAGGAGAAGCCGATCTCCTCCACGAAGCGGACCAGGTCGCTGCCGGTGATGCGCAGGTCGAAGCCCTGACGAGCCTTGCGCTCGACGATCGTCCCGTCGCGGCGGCTGTAGGAGTGATGCGCTCCCGGCTCGTCGGACACGGCGTTGACCGAGGCGCGGATTCCCCACGCCGACAGCAGTCGCTGGACGTCCTTGAGCAACGGCTCGCTGCGGCTGGCGAGGCCTGCGTAGCGGTTGGCGTCACCGGCGCCCTCGGCTCCCGACAGGCGGCCGTCGGCGCCGAACAGCCCGCGCAGGAAGGCGCTCTGCACCTCCGTGGGAGCGAGGAAGATCGAGCGCGGCACGCGCTTGTCGTTCTCGTGGTTGGCACGCACGCCGATGCCGCGGAAGAGCTCGTGCACGGCGCCGCCGGGGGCCCGCAGGTGGATGGTGCCGTTCGGCATCTCCTGGCGGCTGATCCCGCCGATCAGCTCGCGCAGCAGTCCCTCGTGGGCGTCCAGGAGGCCGTCCTCGGTGTCGTCGCGGCCGTATATCCAGCCGGTCTGGTCATCGGCCAGCAAGCCATCTCCGACCAGGTGACCCGTCAGCTCCGCCAGCCCCTCGCTCCAGCGCTCGGGCAGCTCCTTCACGTACGCCTCGCCCCCCCGGACCACCGACCGGGCGAGCGTCTCTGACCTTCACCGGCAGCGCCCACCCCGCCCGCTCGGCCGGCGTGGGGCTGTCGTTGAGCAGGACCGAGTCCTGCCCGGTCAGCTCCTCCGCGCGCACGTAGCCGCGATTGGTCGTCCACAGCCTGTGGTTGGGCGTGCAGCGCAACTCGCCGCCGTTGGCGAAGCGCAGGCGCACGATCGGCTTGACGCCGTTGCGCATCAGGGCGATCGGCTGGGTGGCCGCCACGCCCTTCCCCGGCTCCTGTGCGGTGGCGCGGTGGGTGTAGACCTCGAACTGCTCGCCGGCCTCGCCGCGGTCGACGAGCTCGCCGATCGGCAGCAGCCCGAGCGTCGTGTGGACGCGCGCGTCGGCCGGGAAGCACGGGTTGGAGGCGTTGATGCGCCCGCTGTTGGGAGACGTGTGCCAGCGGTTGATCGTGGTGTCGAACTGGACCCCCGGATCGGCGCAGCGCCAGGCCGCTTCGGCGATCTCCTGCATCAGCTGCCGGGCGGGTAGGGGCTCGCCGATCGGCTGTCCGGTGGCGCGGGCGGTCAGGTGCCAGTCCTCGTCGTTCTCGACCGCGCGCATGAAGTCGTCGGTCAGCCGCACCGAGTTGTTCGCGTTCTGGTACTGGATCGACTTGAACCCGTCGCCGTCGATCGACATGTCGAAGCCGGCGTCGCGCAGCGCCTGCGCCTTGTCCTCCTCCTTCGCCTTGCACCAGATGAACTCGCGGATGTCGGGGTGGTCGACGTCGAGCACGACCATCTTCGCTGCCCGGCGGGTCTTGCCGCCCGACTTGATCGTCCCGGCCCAGGAGTCGGCGCCGCGCATGAACGACACCGGACCGGACGCCGTCCCGCCCTTGGCCAAGGGCTCCATCGAGCCGCGGATGTTCGACAGGTTGATCCCCGAGCCGGACCCGCCACGGAAGATCATGCCCTCCTTGGTGTTCCAGTCGAGGATCGACTCCATCGTGTCCTGGACGCTGAGGATGAAGCAGGCACTGCATTGCGGGCGCTCCTCGAAGCCCACGTTGAACCACACGGGAGAGTTGAAGGCCGCCATCTGGTGCAGGAGGATGTGGGTGAGCTCGTGCTCGAAGGCCTCGGCGTCGGCCTCGGTGGCGAAGTAGCCGCCCTCCCGGCCCCAGCGGGTGATGGTTCCGGCGACCCGGCCGATCATCTGCCTGACCGAGTGCTCGCGCTCGGGCGAGCCGAGCTGGCCCCGGAAGTACTTCTGGGAGACGATGTTGGTGGCGTTCTGGGACCAGGTGGTGGGGAACTCCACGCCCTGCTGTTCGAACGCCACCCGCTCGCCGTGGCCGATGCGTGCGTCGCGGACCTCCCACTCGACGGCGTCGAACGGATGGGTCTCGCCGTCGGTGAAGAAGCGGGCGATCTTCAGCGCCTGGCCACGGGTTGCGTCGTGCGGGGCGATGGGGTTCATGGGCGGGTTCATCGGGCCTTCCTCCTCAGCTGCGCCGGCGCCGTGACGCTATGGAAATGAGCTCTTCTCGGGCCGGTTATCCTCGCGCTCACATCGGATGGAAAGCTGGCGGGGAATGCGCTCGATGGCACCTTCAATTTTAGGTGCCCAAGGGCGCTTTTTCAGGCCTTTTGCGGACCCCCGAGGCGAGCCCGATGTGCTAACGCCCGAGCCTTGCCCAGTCGCCGAATTCGCGCCACGCGGACGAGGCCCGGAAGCCGGCCTCGGCGATCGCGTGGCGGAGCGCCAGCAGCCACCGCGGCTCCCACGCCCGCGCCTGGGCGAGACCCCAGGCGGCGCACGCGACCAGCAGCACGGCGGCGAGCACGATAACGACGACAGCGGCCGCGGGAAGCCCGCCGCCGCTGGCGGCGTGGGTCGCTGTCGAGACGGTCGCGAAGGTCGCCATCGGGGTCAATGCTAGGCCGCCCGTGGGGGTCCTCCGAGCGCAGCCGTGACGGTGGCGAGGGCCTCGGCGAGCACCTCCCCGGGGGGACGGCTCGCGTCGATCACCCGCACCCGCCCGGGCGCTGCCGCCGCGATCTCCTCGTAGGCCTCGGCCACCCGCACGAAGAAGTCCTCGTCTTCGCGCTCGAGCCGATCGGGGACGTCGCTGCGGCGCTGCTGTCGCGACCGCCCGACCCTGGGCTCCAACCTCAGCAGCAGCGTGAGATCGGGCTCGAGGCCGCCGGTGGCGAAGGCGTTGATCTCGGCGATCCGCCCGATGCCGAGCCCACGGGCGCCGCCCTGGTAGGCCAGGGAGGAGTCGACGAAGCGGTCCAGCAGGACCACCACGCCGCGGTCCAGCAGCGGCCTCACGAGCTCGTCGACGAGCTGGGCGCGGGCGGCCGCGTACAGGAGCGCCTCGGCCCGCGGCAGGACCCGCAGGCGATGGTCCTGGACGAGCTCCCGGATCCGCTCGGAGGCCTCCACGCCGCCGGGCTCCCGCAGCAGCTCGACGTTCGTGCCCGCCGCGGCGAGCTCGCGGGCGAGGCCCTCGGCCAGCGTCGACTTGCCGGCCCCGTCGAGCCCCTCGATCGTGATCAGGCGAGCCGCCACGACCGGCCACCGTACCGGGGCGCTCCCGTGACCGTCCGGGCGGGGTTCGGTCCGGGTTCGGCCCCGCCCGCCTGGGAACTACACCTAGGATGGCGGCGGATGGCAGCGGCCGTGAGCGACAGCGAGGCGAGCAGCGGTTCGACGGTGGGCGGGGGTGATGCTCCGGAGGCCCTGGAGGACGTCCTCCGGGCCCAGCCCCACGCCCGTGCTGTCCTCGGTCCGCTGGCCGTCGATCCGTCCGGTGCCTCCCACGCCTACCTCCTGTACGGGCCACCGGGGACGGGCAAGCGGGCCGCCGCCCGCTCGCTTGCCGCGAGCCTCCTGGGCAGCGGAGCGCGCAACCCCGGGACGGTCGCCGAGCGGGTCGCCCGCGACGCCCATCCCGACCTCACCTGGGTATCGCCCTCGGGGGCCTCGGAAATGCTCGTGTCCGACATCGAGGGTCCGGTGGTGGCGGCGGCCACGAGGACGCCGTTCGAGTCGGCCCGGCGGGTGTTCGTGATCGAGTCCGTGGAGGCGATGAACGACCAGTCGGCCAACCGGATGCTGAAGACGCTCGAGGAGCCGCTGGACTTCGTCCACCTGCTGCTGCTCAGTGACCGCGTCGACGACGTGCTCCCCACGATCGTCTCCCGCTGCCAGCTGGTGCGCTTCGACCCGCTCGGGGCCGAGCGCATCGCCGCCACGCTCGCCGGCGTCGAGCAGGAGCGGGCGCAGGCGTGCGCGCGGCTGTCACTCGGGGACGCCCGCCTGGCCGCGTGGCTGGCGGGCCCGGAGGGGGACGATCTCAGGCACAGCGCCGAGGCGTTCGTGCGGGGCGCGATCTCCGGGTCGAGCGCCTCGCGTCCGTGGCTCGCCCTGATCGAGCAGGCGGCGTGCGCGGGTACCCGCGCATCCGATGCCCTCGCCGCGGGCGCCGAGGAGGAGCTCGAGCTGCTCCCCCAGCGGGAGCGCAAACGTCACGAACGCGAGCTCCTCGACGCCCGCAAGCGCAGCGAGCGCCGCGCCCGCAGGCGGGTGCTCGACCTGTCGCTGGGCCTGGCGGAGCTGTGGCTGCGCGACGTGATGTGCGTTTGCGAGGGGGCACCCGAGCTCGTCCACGCCGTCGATCGCCGCCAGCAGATCGAGTCCGATGCCGGAGGGCGCGACGGGCGCGGGCTGCGCCAGGCGCTCGAGCTGGTCGCGGCGACGCGCCTGAGCCTGTCGGTGAACGTCTCGGAGGAGCTCGCCCTCGAGGCCCTCGCCTACCGGCTCGAGGCGACGCTCGCGATCTAGGAGGGGCCGGCTCCGATCGGCCCCAGCTGCGGCTCCAGGCCGTAGGTGTCGAACGCCAGGAAGCTGTGGAACTGGCGGTTCTCCGGTCCGTGGTAGTCGGCCGAGCCCGTCTGCAGCAGACCGAGCTCGGCGGCGCGGCGGGCGAGCAGTTCGGTCTGCTCCTTGGTGTGGGTGATGTAGAAGACCTCGATGCCGTCCATCCCCAGGGCGGCGAAGCGCTCGACGCTGTCGAGGACCTCCTCGGGATCGGAGATGTCCCAGAACGGATGGGCCCACACGGCCACGCCGCCGGCCTCGTGGATCGCCTGCACCGCCTCGGCCACGGTCGGGGTGATACGCATCCGGAAAGCGGGCTTGCCCTCGATCAGATAGCCGCGGATGAGGGCGCCGATGTCGCCGATCTGCTCCTCCTGCAGGCGGGCCGAGTTGGCCGGGGCCGAGAGGACCGCTCCGGCCAGGTGGGGCCGGCCGATCGGTTTGCCGGCGGCGATCCGCTCCCGGAGCTCGGCTTCGTCGAGCTCGAACCCCGCCTGCTTGAGCGCGTCGGCCATCCGCAGGGTGCGCTGCTCGCGGTCGGCGAGGAACTCGGACAGCCGTTCCCCCAGCCGCGGCTGGACGTGGTCGACGTTGTAGCCCAGGATGTGCAGTTCGCGGGGCGTGGCGGCGCCGTCGTCGACGGCGGAGATCTCGACTGCGGGGACCACCCGGACGCCCAATCGCTCGCCAGCGGCCACGGCCTCGGTCACGCCCGCGACCGTGTCGTGGTCCGACAGGGCCAGCAGCTCCACCCCGGCCTCGGCGGCGCGGGCGACGACCTCGGCGGCGGGGAGGGTGCCGTCGGAGTGGGTGGAGTGGGACTGCAGATCGAAACGTGGCGCCACGGGCGCCGGAGCCTAAGCGATGGGCTCAGAGCCCGGCGCACTCACGGGGCGAGGGGGGCGAGCCGACGTGGGTGATGCGCCTCACCCGGGCCTCCACCGAAGCCCGCAGCCGCCTCACGGCCGCGTTGTAGCGACGGGCACGCTCGGAGACCACGGCGGAGTGGCAACGTCCCGGGTCCGCCGTCGCGAGCGCCTCCAGGGCGGCCTCGGTCTCGGCCGCCCGGCGGCGGGCGTCCACCCACAGGATTTCGAGGTAGGCCAGTGCTGCGCCGAGTTGCTCCTCGGGAAGCTGATCGGGGGACTCGAGCTCGCGGACCACCGGCAGCAGCTCGCTCGTGAGCCACCGCTGCTCGGCGTAGGCTCGCAGCAGCAGGCAGATGTCGGAGGGGTGGGAGAGACGTGCTGACTGGTCCATCGGGTGTGACCGGGATCGGGGCGGACCGGTCACGAGTTGGCTTCGGCGGCCCACCGCGGACGCTTTAGACGCTGCCCCTCCGGCTCCACTTCTCTCCGGTCCAGAGGTGCAAGGTTTTGACAGCGGACTCAAGGAAAGGGTCACTTTGAGCCGATGCGCTACCGAGAGGTTCGACGAGGACCGCGATGCACAGAGCAGAGAAGGATCCGACCCGCCGGACACCTGGGCAGTACGCGCGTGCGACAGTCCGCAGGCTGCGGATGCGCACGCTCGTGTGGCTCGGCGCCCTGGCGGTGGCGACCGCCGCCCTCGGAAGGACCTTCGGGCTGCACGACTGGCGCTTCCTGGCCTCGGAGATGGTGCTGCTGGCGAGCATGTTCGTCATCTCCCACTACGTCCTGCCGCTGCTGGCCCGACGTGACCGTGGGGCCAGCGGCGAGGAGCACGTGGGGGGGCTGTTGGACTGCTTCTGCGACAACCGCTGGTTCGTGATCCACGACGCGACGGTCGGCAGGGGGAACATCGACCACATCGTGATCGGCCCCGCCGGGATCTTCACGGTCGAGACCAAGAGCCACCCCGGGCCCGTACGGGTCTCGCGGGTCCACGGAGCGACCATCGACCAGGCCCGCGCCCAGCGCAGGGCGGTCGAACGGATCGCGGGGATCGAGGTGGAGCCACTGATCGTCTACAGCCGCGCCTGGGTCGACAGGCCGCTGGCGCGGCGAAAGGGCGTCCGCATGCTGCCCTCGAGGATGCTCCTCGCGTACCTGGCGAAGTGTCCCCGAAGGCTGTCCGGGGATGAGATCGACGCTGCCCACGAGCAGCTCGTCGAGGCCCTGTTGAAGGATCAGGAACACAGCCTCGTGCGGGAGCTCTGGCAGGTGGCCAACGAACCCGCCTTCACCGTCCTGGCCGAGGTGGCCCGCCGTCCGGTCACGCTGCCGAGCGCCCTGCCGAGACGCTCCGACTCACGAGCCGCCCGCTCCGGGTAGCGTTCAAGGCGTGGCAACCGCCGCGCGAGTGAACCCGCCCGAGTTCGGGTCGACCCCTTCCGCCGCTGGCGCGACGACGGCCGCGGTCCCGGCCGGGCCGCCCGTGCCCGCGCTCCTGCAGACGCTCGCCTGGACGCTCGCTCCGACGTGGCTGATGCGGCAGTGCGCCCGCCGGCTCGGGGACACGTTCACGATCACCTTCTTCCCCAGCAGCCGCCAGCTCGTGTTCCTGAGCGACCCGCGGGCGGTCAAGGACGTGATGACCGCCCCCGGCGACGTGGCGCCCTCGGGCGCCTCGCAGTCCCCGGTCGTGCCCGTGATGGGCCACAACTCGGTGATCGTGCTGACCGGCCCCGAGCACATGCGCCAGCGAAAGCTGCTGCTGCCGCCGTTCCACGGCGAGCGGATGCGGGAGTACGAGTCGACGATCGTCGCCGCCACCCGCGAGGAGATGGCCGGTTGGACGCCGGGGAGGCCGATGAGGCTGCACCCGTCCACGCGCCGGATCACGCTCGAGGTGATCCTGAGTGCGATCTTCGGCGTCGAAGCCGAGCGGATGGACCCGCTGCGGCGAGCGATCGGCAACCTGCTGAGCCCGGGCCAGACGCTGATGTTGCTGCGGGTGGCCCTCACCGGCCCCCGCACCGACCGACTGCCGCGGGCGCTGGCCGATTCGTTGCAACGGCTGGACCGGCTCGTGTACGGGGAGATCGCCCTGCGCCGCGAGCAGCCCGACCTCGAGCGGCGGACCGACATCCTCTCGCTGCTTCTACAGGCCAGGGACGAGGCCGGTGAGGCGATGAGCGACGAGGAGTTGCGTGACGAGCTGGTCACCCTGCTGCTCGCCGGTCACGAGACGACTGCCACCTCGGTGGCCTGGGCGATCGAGCGGCTGGTCCGACATCCTCACGCGCTCGCGCGGCTGCTCGCCGACATCGACAGTGGAGGCGAGGAGTACCTGGAGGCCACGGTCAACGAGACCCTGCGGGTGAGGCCGGTCGTGCCGATCGTCGTGCGCGTGCTCCAGCAGGACCTCGAGGTGGGGGATCGGGTGCTGCCCGCGGGCACCAGGGCGGCGCCGAGCATCTACCTGACCAACCGCAACCCGAGCGTGTACGAGGAACCGCTGGCCTTCCGCCCGGAGCGGTTCCTCGGCAGGAGCCCGGACACCTTCGCCTGGATCCCCTTCGGGGGCGGCATCCGCCGCTGCATCGGCGCCTCCTTCGCGCAGCTGGAGATGAAGGTGATGCTGCGGACGATGCTGCGCGAGCTCCACCCCCGGCGGCCCCGAGGGACCTTGTGGCGACGGGGTGAGTGGACCCGCCGGCGGGCGATCACGTTCGTGCCCGCTGCGGGGGCAAGGGTGGTGTGGGAGCGAAGGGGCGACGGCCGCAGCGGGGGATAGCTTCCCTGCAGCGATGGCGACCCTGCCGGCCGAACCAGTAGAGCTCGAGACGACACCAGCCGGGGACCCCGAGACCCTGCTCGAGCGCTTCGGCCTGTCCTCGTTCCGTCCCGGCCAGCGAGAGGCCGTGGTGGCGGCGTTGGAGGGGAGGGACAGCCTCGTGGTGATGCCCACCGGCGGGGGGAAGTCGCTCTGCTACCAGCTCCCCGCGCTCGCCGGCGACGGCCTGGTGCTGGTCGTGAGCCCCCTGATCGCCCTGATGTCCGACCAGCTGAAGCGGGTGCGGGAGGCCGGGGTGTCGGCCTGCATGATCGCCTCCGGGATGGGCGAGGGCCACAACGAGCGGAGCCTCGATGAGATCCGCTCCGGCGAGGCCCGGCTCGCTCTGGTGGCGCCCGAGAGGTTCTCCTCGGGGGCCTTCAGGGGCGCCCTCGCCGACAGGAGGGTAAGCCTGTTCGTGGTCGACGAGGCCCACTGTGTGGCCGAGTGGGGCCACGACTTCCGACCCGACTACCTGCGCCTGCAGGATGCCATCGAGGCGTTGGGACGTCCTGCGGTGATGGCCCTGACGGCAACCGCGACCCCGAGGGTGGCGGAGGAGATCGGTCGACGGCTGGCGCTTCGGAACGCCCTCTCGGTACGCTCGGGCTTCGACCGGCCGAACATCGCCTTCGACGTCGTGGGGATCGAGGGGAAGGGGGCGATGGCGCGCAAGCGGGCGGCGTTGATCCACGTGCTCGGGCCCCGGCAGTCCAGACCGGCGATCGTCTACTGCGGGACCAGGCGTGACACGGAGTCGGTCGGCGAGCTGATCGCGGTCGAGGGGATCACCGCCGGCGCCTACCACGCGGGGATGTCGCCCGGCGCCCGCGAGGAGAGCCAGCGGTCCTTCATGGAGGGGGCCACCGAGGTGATCGTGGCGACCAACGCGTTCGGCATGGGGGTCGACAAGGCCGACGTGCGGACGGTGGTCCATTGGGCGCTGCCCACGAGCCTCGAGTCCTACTACCAGGAGGCCGGCCGTGGCGGGCGGGACGGGCTGGCGGCGCGGGCCCTGCTGCTGGCCGCGCGGGTGGACCTCGGGCGTCTGATCCGGTTCATCAAGGAGCGGGAGACCACCGTGGAGGACGTGAAGCGATTCGTGGGGGCGCTGCGGTCGAGGTCCGACGACGGCACCGTGCTGCTCCAGCACGGCGAGCTCGACGAACGCTCCCGGGTGCTGCTGTCGATCGCCGAGCGGGCAGGGGCCGCCCGGCTCGCCCCGGGTGGGCGTGGTGGGCTGCTGGTCACGCTCACCGGCGCCGGAAGCACCCGCCAGGCCCAGTTGGCGATCAGCGCAGCCAGGAACCGGGTGTGGGACGCCTATCACTCGATCGAGCGCTACAGCTCGGCCTCCGGGGTGTGCCGCCGCCGGCAGATCCTCGAGCACTTCGGCGACCGCCCGGGCGGCACCTCGCCCGGCCGATGTTGCGACGTGTGCGACCCCGACGCGGTCCTTCGTGAGGCGGTCGAGGCGGGCCCGGCGTCGGGCCTGGGCTCGTCACGATCGGCGCGCGGGGGGCACGCGAGTCGGGCGAGTCGGGCGGGTCGGGCGAGCCGGGCCAGCGGGGCCACCGGCACGGCGCCGGCCACGACACCCCTTTCCGCGTTCGACGACGAGGACCCCGTGGACGAGGCCCAGTTCGACGCCCTCCGCGCCTGGCGGCTGGCGAGGGCGGAGGGCAAGCCGGCGTACACGGTCGCCACCGACTCCGCCCTGAGGGGCGTGCTGCGGCGCCGCCCCGGGGCCATCAGCGAGGTGATCGAGGTGAGGGGCCTCGGGAAGGCGTTCTGCGAGAAGCACGGAGATTCGCTGCTCGAGCTGCTCGGCAGCTGGGAGCTAGGATGACCCTCTCGCGCCGACGTAGCTCAGCTGGTAGAGCACTTCACTCGTAATGAAGGGGTCCCCGGTTCGAGTCCGGGCGTCGGCTCTGGGTTGTGCCTGCAAATCGGCGGGTTCCGTTGGTAGCGGAGGCCTTCGAGGTCGAGAAGCCGGCGGAGCCGGAAGCCGTCGACCCAGCGGGCGATGCCGAAGAAGTACCGGGACGTCCGTAAGGCGCTCACCGAGGCCGGCTGGACCGTCGTGCGCCAGCGCGGGTCTCACGAGGTGTGGGTTCACCCCGAACGCCGCCAGCTGGTCGTCGTCGCGGGCAGGTCCGGAGCGACCGTGCCTCCAGGGACCCTGGCTAGCATTAGGCGAGCGAGCGGTTTGGAGCACCTGCGATGAGCGAGTACGTCGTGATCTACGAGCAGGCCGAGGACGGAGGCTGGGGGGCATACCTTCCAGATCTCCCCGGGGTCGTCGCCTTGGGTGACACGCGCTCCGAGGTGTCCGAGCGAATCCAGGAGGCGCTCAGCGCCTACTCAGACGAGCTCAGCCGACGAGGCGAGAGTCTGCCGGCGCCGCATCACACGGCAGGTACCGTGGCAACTTAGAAAGGGTCGTGGGAGGTCGCGCAATTGGCATTGGGGCCACCTTTGGGGCCACCCGGTGCGTGAGGGTGCCTCCGGGCAGCCCGTGATGCATGACCCCGCCGATGCAGCGCTCAGCTCCTCGGCGCTCGGGGCGGGCGCCTGCTCAGGGCTCGACGGCGAGTCGCGCCAGGAGCTTCACGACCGGAAGCGCGCGGGCGGCATCCGCGAAACGCGTCGTGGGGGTCACGAGGTTGGTCTTACCGTGGGCTAGCCCGTTGCGGATTCGGTAGAGGTACGTGGAAACGTCCTCGACCGCGTCGCCGAGACGATGCACCTCGGCAAGCGCTGCCGTCCGATAGGTCTCCAGCAGGTTCGTGCCCTCGTCGTCTTCGAGGAGGTCATCCATCACCAGCAACGTCCCGAACTCGGCCTCCTGGAGGGCTGGCGGCATGTTGGACGCGAACGTCTTGCCGTTGGCCCCATCAGCTGCCTCAAGAATCCGATACAGGCACAGGTACTCCGACAAGAGGTCGGCCTGGCGGGCGGCCATCGCATCGAGGCTCACCAGCTCGGTCCGGCCCTCAAAGCGCGACCGCAAGTGGGTGCTGGGGGAGCCGCCCTCGTCGTCGTAACGGATCAAGTACGAGCCGCTGGGGAACCGCAGCTCGGCGGCCGCTCCGTAGGCGGTGTTGACGGACTCGCAGTAGTACGTCACCGAGGCGGTGTCCCTCGGAGTGAGGGGCTGATGCGCCTGCAGTGCGGCCGATGGATCGGCACGAGAGGGGAACAGGCACGAACTCGCCCTTGTCTTGACCGGCCGCTTGGACTATGTTGTGGCCCGCGTCGGGCCCGGACAACCGCCGAGGCTCGTGCAAGGGGGATGTGAAACCAGCGGGGATGCCATAGCGATGGCGGTACGAGGCGCGACCCTCGGGGTTCCTGTGCGATCGCGGCGGCTTTCCGGTCGCACGTATGCGTTCGTCGTGGCGGCGCTGGCCGTGGCCCTCGCGGCGAGCCTGTACGCGGTGCTGAGCACCACCGGGTCAGGGCACCGGACCGCCGCCCCGCGAGCTTTCAAGAGCGGGGGGCTGCTCTCGCTGCCGCTGGCGGCACGCGCACCGATCTCCGACGCGATCGGCCGCTCCGAGCGCCGCTACCGGGTGGGTACGAAGGGCTCCCGGCTGACCGCCTTCTCGGCGGAACAGCATCTGGCGAGCAGCTTCAACTCCGCGGGCGTGTCGGTTGCCTCTGGGAGCACGAGCCTCGACATGCGCCTGACGGGCGTGGGCTATGGAACGGCGCTGCGACCGGTGGCGGCGGTCGTCCCGCGAGCCAGCGATAACCGCGTGACCTACTCCCATCCCGGGCTGCAGGAGTGGTATGCGAACGGCCCGTTGGGGCTCGAGCAGGGCTTCACGCTCCCGCGCGCGCCGGCCAATGCCGGGCATGGGCCGCTCACCGTCGCGCTGTCGCTGGCCGGGAGTGCCGCCGCCACGCTCTCATCCGATCGGCGAACCGTCGACTTCGGCTCCTCCCGAACCGGGCTGCGATACACCGGGCTCGCCGCCGAAGATGCGACCGGACGATCGCTTCCGGCCTGGCTCTCGCTGTCCGGAGGGACGCTGCTGCTGCACGTACGGACCGCCGGCGCGCGCTACCCGGTTCGGATCGACCCGTTCGTCCAGGGCTCAAAGCTCACCGGCAACGGTGGGACCTCAAACAACGACTTCGGCTTGAGCGTCGCGCTGTCGGCCGACGGCAAAACCGCGCTGGTGGGCGCGCCCGACGACGAAGATGGCGCCCGGAACAACGGCGAGGCGGGCGCCGCGTTCGTGTTCGTGCTGTCGGGCTCGAAATGGGAACAGCAGGGCTCGAAGCTCACTGGGACGGGCGAGGAACCGATCTACTTCGGACAGAGCGTGGCCCTCTCGGCCAACGGCGAAATCGCGCTCGTCGGAGCCTATGAAACGGCGGTCGGGGGCAAACAGATCGAAGGGTACGACCAGGGTGCCGTCTACGTCTTCAGGCGCTCCGGCGTGAAATGGGAACAGCAGGAAGTGCTGTTGAGCGGCGAAAAAGAATCTTACGTCGAATTCGGCTGGAGCGTAGCCCTGTCCGAAGAAGGCACCACCGCTGTGGTCGGCGGTCCGGAGAACGGAAACGGAACGCCGCATGCCGGGCACGTTTGGTTCTTCAAGTACAACGGATCGACTTGGGAAAAGCAGGGCAAAACGCTGACCGGCGCCATGTATGAGGAACTGGGGTCCGCTGTCGCCCTTTCCGGAGAAGGAGCGAACACCGCCCTGATCGGCGCCCAGGGCGAAACGGAGGAATCAGATGGGGGCGTGGGCGCCGCGTACGTCTACACGCGCTCAGGGGGTGAATGGTCCGAGCAGGCGAAATTCGCCGGCCAGGGGGAAGGTGCCAAATTCGGCTGGAGCGTGGCGCTATCCAAGAACGGCAACACTGCCCTCATCGGCGCACCGGAACGCGCCAACCGCGAAGGCGCGGCGTACGTCTACACACGCTCGGGGACCGAATGGAAAGAGCAGCAGAAACTGCCGGGCCAACCGCCGATTCTCTTCGGTGAGCGCCTCGCCCTCTCCGGCGAAGGCACCACAGCGCTCGTCACCTCCGGCACCGACGTGTACGCATACACCCTGTCAGGCGGCAAATGGACGGAGAGCGAAACGCTCCCCGGCAGCGGCGAAGGCCACTACGAGGGCGGGGTGGCGCTGTCGGAAAACGGCCAGACCGCGTTGGTGGGCGCCGCCGTGGAACAGGGCGCCTACCCCTTCTCCTACGAAGTTGCGGGCCCTCCGCCTGAAGCCGTTACGTCTGCCGCGTCTGAAGTGACTTCGACGAAGGCCCAGCTCAACGGGAAAGTCAACCCTCGCGGCAAAGAAGTCACCGAATGCAAATTCGAATACGGAACGACGCCGAGCTATGGCACGAGCGTCCCGTGTGGGTCGCCCCCCGGCAAAGGCGAAGCACCGGTCGCTGTCGCCGCGAGCATCGGCAGCCTCACCGCCAACACGATCTACCATTTCCGGCTCGTTGCGAAGACCTCTGCCGGCACCAGCCGCGGCGAAGATCAGACATTCACGACGCTGAAGACGAGCGCCACCGGTGAAACCAGCGAACAAGGGAAACCGGCGAAGGCGGAAGACGAAGGTCTGAAGGTCGAAGCCAGCGAAGGCACCGGCAAAGTGACGATCGGCCCCTACGGCTCGAACATCGGCGGCCCTCCGCTCGCCCACAGCGAAGGTAAGTACGTACAGGTCTACCACTCCGAAGGCTCAAGCTTCAAGAAGATCGAATACGAAGACTGCGATCTCGGGAGCGCCAAGACGATCTGGTGGGAAAACCCGGCCACCGGTTGGGAACCGATCCAAGAACCGGTCGCCGTCTACGAGGAAGCCACGAAATGCATCAAGGTCACAGCGACCGAAAGCACCACCCCCAGCATCGCCGAGCTTTCCGATCCGCGCCACGTGGGCGGACCGTCGGCGACCGAGCAGTTCGGGAAATGCGAGCCCGCGAAGAAGGGGCATTTCGAAGACTCGCTGTGCACGAAAGAAGACTACAAGCAGAAAGGCGAAGTCAGGACCTATAAGGGCAAGTACGAATGGCTTCCCGAGCCCGTGGGATGCTTCGCGATCAAGCACGGCCACTACGAAGACGGCGGGTGCACCAAGGAAGACTTCTCGGAAAACAAGAAGACGCATGAAAAGAAGTACAAGGGCAAGTACGAAAAGGGCACCAACTCGTTCAAGGTCGCGGGCGGCCCGATGGTGATCGCCTCCCCGAGCCAGTCGAGCCTGCAATGCTCGGGCAGCAGCAGCTCCAGCGCAGTGATGCGCGCCGCCAATCAGAGCTCCGTGACACTGACGTTGACCGGGTGCGAACGCGACGGGGTCAAATGCGCCAGCAGTGGCGAAATGCCCGGCACGATCGTGACCCAGCCGCTGGAAAGCTACAGCTACGAAGAAAACAGCGAATACTTCGCGACGCTGGCCGCCCAGACGATGATGAGCTTCTCGTGCGCGACCACGGAATTCAGGCTCTCGGGGACGGCTGCCGGGCAGCTGAAAGCGACGCTCAACTCGCAGATCACGAGCACCGAAGGCATCTTCTCGGAAAGCGTCGGCGCTCAGGAACTGGAACTCGAAGAAACCAAAACCCAGACACGCCACCCCGCCACGCTGACCACGAAAACGACCACCACTACCGAACAGCCGCTGGAGCTCAAAGGCAAAACGTAGGCGGCCGTTCAGCGCCCCCGAGCGGTTGCTAGGTAGTCGGACACCCGAGATGTCGGCGACGTCGGGTGTTCGTATTCGTATTCGCGTTCGCGCTGTCGAGTTGGCGCCCGCCGGGGAGGCACAGCCGCGGCGTGCACGTGAACGGCCGATCGCTCGGCTGCGGCTGCGGCGGGGACCGGCGCCGCAGGTCCAGCGAGGGCCCCGGCCGCGGCGACTGTGGCAACGACGCCGGCCGTCGACGCAAGCCCCGCAAGCCCGCCGTTGAGGGAGATCCTCCCCAACGCGGGGATGTGGCTGAGCCACGACAACGGCCCCATGATCAGGCGCATCCGGCCTAGCGAGACGTTCAGGAAAGCACGGACCACGCGCGGGTCAGACTGCGTCCCAGCGCATGCGGCCTCGTGGTGATACCCGACCGCCTCCCACCAGCTACCGAGCCAGTCACGCAACTGGCTCGTGAGGCGCGACGAGAACAGCGACACGCACACACCGCGCCAGCAGTGGGTGCGAGGCCCAACGCTTCGACGAAGGAGTATCGACCTTCACACCCAATGATCGGCACCTGGGGCGCCCCAGCTTTACCGCTCGCCCGCACACGCGTTTGCGGGCGGCGCGAGCCCCTGCAGCGCTGTGAGTTAGACTCGCGCGGCCACCAGTTGGAAGAACCGACGAGGTCGGGGAGCAGCGAGCATGGCGGGACGCAGGACCGGTGGAGGAACGCAGGGCGCATGCCGGAGCAACCGGTGGTCCGTGGTCTGCCTTGCCACCGTCCTGTCGGTCGCATGGTTGGCGGTACTCGGTGCCCCCGCGTGTGCGGAGGTGGCGCTGCGGAGCAGCCCCTTCACCGAGCAGGTGCAGGAGATCGAGCTTTCCGAACCAGGCGAGGGACCAGAGGGAGTTGCGCTGTCCGAAGACGGGACCACCGCGGCGGTAGCGATGGAAGGCACCGAAACGCAGGTCTTGGTCTTCGTCCGGCGGGAAGAAGAATGGGTCCAGCAGGCAGCGCTGAGGCCCAGCGGGGCGGAAGAATATTTCGGCGCGCACAGCGTTGCACTTTCGGCCGACGGCGACACGTTGCTTCTCGGCGCCGCCGGCGACCACGGCCGCGGCGGGGCGTGGGTATTCGCGCGCTCGGGTGAAGCGTGGACCCAGCAGGGCGAAGAGCTCACGCCGGGGCCGAGCTTCAAAGAAGCCCGGTTCGGCTGGTCGGTGGCTCTCTCGGCGGACGGATCGACGGCACTGATAGGCGGAGTCGGCTCCAACTTCCAGGGATCCGCGGCGTGGGTGTTCACACGCTCCGGGGAAACATGGACGCAGCAGGGTGATCCGCTCGAACACGAAGGACCGAACGGCAACGAAGGCTTCGGCATCTCGGTCGCGCTCTCTGATGACGGCTCCAACGCGCTGGTTGGTGCTTACAGGGATGAAAAAGAGGGTGCGGTCTTCGTCTTCACGCGCTCCGGAGAAACGTGGTCACTGCAGCAGGAACTGAAGGGCGGCCAAGAGAGGGGGGATCTCGTCGAGTTCGGCGCGAGCGTGGCTATCTCGGGTGACGGCAACACGGCGCTCGTCGGGGCCCCGCAGGACGCGCCGGGAGCGGCGTGGGTTTTCACGCGGTCGGGTACGACATGGACCCAACAGGGCAAGAAGCTGACCGGGCAGGGCCAACTGGGGACGGATGTTGCGCTGTCGGCCGACGGTGATACCGCGCTGATGGGAGCCCCCACGACAAAAACAAAGGGCGGGGCGCGAAATGGCGGCGCCGTCTCGCTGAGCGTCCGGTCCTCCGGGAAGTGGAGCAAGCCCGCGAGCTTCAGGCCCCTCACCGAGGGTGAAGGCAGCTTTTTCGGCTCGCAGGTCGCGCTCTCCGGCGACGGCAACACCGCTCTGATCGGAGGCGACGCAGATGTCTGGCTGTTCGTGGGCAGGCCCGAAATCATGAAGTTCTCCCCGACCGAGGGGCCCGCATCCGGGGGAACGACCGTGACGATCAGCGGCTCGCACTTCACCGGCGCGACCGCGGTCGACTTCGGCTCAGCTCCCGCCGAAAGCTTCACTGTGGTCTCCCCCACCACGATCACCGCCGTCTCTCCACCCGGGAGCGGACCGGAGAGCGTCAGCGTGACGACCGCCACAGGCACCACCTCCAGCGCCAGGCACTTCACCTACAAGTAAGGCAGCGCGCGAGGTCCGGCTGCCGAGGCGGGCCAGCCGCGCCTTGTCGGCCTGTCGCGAGCTCCACGTCGCGCTTCTTGGGTGCGGTGGCCTGCCGCCGTGGGCCGTCCGGACCGGGAATTTAGAGATCGCTTAGCGCAGGTTCTTAGCCTCGACCGCCGTGACCACGGAGAGCATCGCGCCGCGCGGGCGCTCAGGAGTTGATTGGCGACGCGCCGAGTTCGTCCTCACGCTTCTCGGGTTCCTTGGCTTCATCACGTTAGGCATCCGGATCACCACGATCTACAGCGGGCTGCCCGCGCATCCGCTGTTCGTCCATGTGCCCGTGGTCCTGATCCCGACCACGGTCGTGGCCGCCGTCGTCTTCGTGGTCAAGCCACGGTGGTTCTCGCGCTATGGGATCGCGCTGGCGGTGGTGTCGATCATCGCGATGAGCTCGATATTCCTCACGATGGAGGCCGGTGCAGCGCTACGCGGCGCACTGCACCTACAGGGCCAAGCCGCCCAACTGATCTCCGAACACTCTCATGCCGCGCACATCCTCGCGATCGTCTACGTGGTCTTCACCGCAACGCTGATCGTCACCTTCGCCTCGCTGCGGATCTCCGGTGGCATGCCGACCGGCCTGGGAATCGTGGACCGTCCGCTGGCCTCCATACCGGTGTTCACGACGCTGCGCGTCGTGCTCGTGCTGCTCTCGATCGGCGCCGGCTACATGGTGTTCAGAACCGGCGATCTCGGCGCGAAAGCGGTGTGGGAGGGACGGCTCCAGGCCGCTCACGCCGGTTTTGGCGGACCGGGCGCACCCCTGTTCGGCTCGCCGTCAGGTTCCGGCGGGCCTTAGCAGGGCGCGAGCCGAGAGCCATTCGTCGCTCGGACCAGCCTGACGACACCGCGGCGAGACGCTCGAGCGCTGCGGGGGTCTACCGGGTGAGGGTCAGGGATCTGGTTGCTGTCACGCTTTCGCCGTCTCTGGCGGTGAAGCTACCGGTCGCGCTGAGCGACACGTAGGTGTCACGCTCGAGCAGTCGCCTGCCCGCGGCGGTCAGCGCGAGTGCCAACCTCAGTGCTCCGCCTCGATTCGAGTCGGCGTGGCCGGCGCCAACGAGGATAGGCCCTGGCCGCCCTTCGCTTTCGCTACGCGTGAAGTACCAATCGATCCGGAGACGGCCGGGTCTGATCGGTCTCAGCGAAAAGGAATAACCGGCTTGCAGAACAACCCTGATCTTCGCGGCGGTGCCCTGGGGAGCGAGGTGCCTGTACATGCTCGTCTTCAGCTGCTGCGCGGCGCTGCAAGTTTGCGAGCCGGGTGCGTAGATTTCGACTCCGGCGTAGTAACCGCCTTCACGCGAATGGCCGACGTCAAGAGCGCCTCCGTCGAGTAGGGCGACGAGGATGCCGTCGTGCCGCGTCACGGGCGCCCCCGTAGTTGCCCAGCACTCGTCGCGTGGATCAAGCACGTAACGACCCTTCGCCGAGTAGAGGATCTGACCGTCCCTCAGCTGCACGGCGTTGGTCGAGCACGAGATGGGTTCTTCAGGGAGGGGCGGCGCGGGAATCCACGAGCTGTGTTGGGGCGTATATATCTGCGGGGACGCGTCGCAGATCGTCCGCGCTCGCGCGCCGGCACCGCCGTAGGAGCCATAGAACCCAGCTTCCGGTTCGGAGCCGAGCGCGATCGCGCGATCTCCGGGCAGAGCGAGCAGCGTCGATCCGGTGGGTGCACTGGATGGTCCGAGCGTCGTCCAGCGTTGAGCCGCGGGCGTGTAGCGAAGGGCGTCGTCTGTCTGGCCGCCGCCTACGAGCAGCACCGTCCCGTCAGATAGCAGCGTTGCGCCGGCACCGCCGTGTGGCGTCGGCAACGGCGTCGTCGGCGACCATGTGCCCGTGGCGGGGTCGAAGATTTCGGCACTCGACAATGCCGCGCAGGAATATCCGAACGCGATCCTCGGAGTGCACGAGTCGCCGAATCCTCCCGCGACCAGGACGCGACCGTCGGCCAGTTGTACGGCGGTCGGACGTGCACGCGCCTCATGCATCGGAGCTGCCGGGGTCCACGTCGAGTCGCGTGCGTCCAAACGGTATGTCGCGTTCGTCGGCAGGCACCTAAACACCTGGGCGCCACACGTGGATTCTCCTAGCAGCAGAGCGCCACCATCGGCCAGCGGTACGATCGTCGACGCGTCAGGGACGGGGGGTGCCGGCCCCGAGGTCCATGTCCCCGAAACCGGTTCGTAGAGTTCCGTTGCGAGCCTTTCGGTGAAGGTCGGATGATCGGGCGTGACCTCTTCGTCGTCTGCATGCACGACCAGCACACGCCCGTTTGCGAGCGTCACAACCGTTTCGTCGGGGTGTCCTCCGAGCAACGAGCCCGTCACGCTCCACGAGCCGACGCCGACGTCGGCGAAAGTAGGCAAGGGGAGCACGCTCGCGCCAGCAGACGCGATGACGATCAGCGCGAACGTTGCCGCGAGTCGCTGAATCACGCCGAGGACTTCACGAGGACTTGCGCGGGCCGTGCTCAGACGCCCGCTCAGGTCCACAACGCGCGCCGGGGCGCCGGGGATGGTGGTGGCCCGTCTGTGAGGCGCGGCCCACCATCCTCAGCGGCTTCAGGTGTCGCGCCAGGCTACGAGCACGATCGCGCGCGTCCCACGTCAGGGGTAGCTGACCTGGATCGTCACCGCGCCGCGCAGTTCGATCGTGTCGATGCCGTTGGGCTCGGGCTCGCCGATGTCGCAGGTCTTCTGCGTCGGGCCGCTGAATTCGCCTTCGCATACGCCCACCTTGAAGGACGTCGAGAAGCGACCGGTTCGGCTCGTCTCGACCGTCACGCTGTGGCCTTCCAGGCAGGGCTGCTGCGGCGCCATCCATGAAGTGCTCGCACACTCCCGCAGCGTCACGCTGGCGTTCTTCGGAAAGCCGCTGCCCTTCAGGGCGGTGCTCTGGTTCACCATCAGGCTCGTCGGTTTCGCGCGGATCGTCGGCTGCTTGCCGCGGCGCGCCGTGGCCCGAGCCGAAGCGCTCGGCATGGAGGTAAGCGTCGCGAGCGCGACAGACGCGGACAGCGCGCACACGAGAAGGCTGTTCCGCCGGCTGGACGTCAATGGCTCTCCTCCTCAGGATCAGCGTGAACAAGCCGCACGCGCGGCCGCGTCAACGCGACAGCGGCGGCTCCCCGCACGTGCACCAGCATCGCGTTGGCAAGCGCCGCTGTCAAGGGGTACGGGAACGCGACTGTACGGCCGAGGCAGGCGAGGTCGAAAGCTCACCGAGGAGCGCCTTCTCCGACAACGCCACCGCCTTGGCACTCCTGAGGCGCACAGGCTTCACCACGACCCGTCGTGGCTACGGCGTCAGCGAGCTGCAACTCGAGGCCGTGCCCCAAACCATCGCCGATCGGCATCGATCGGGCGTCGGCTTGGCTAGCCGGTGGCCAGCGGGGCTGTGCTGGGATCCGAGGGGCCAAGGTCGTCCGGCAGGTCGGCCGCCGGCAGGGACTGCCACGGAAAGCCTCCGCGACGGTGGCGCAAGGCGTACGCAACCGCACCGGTGGCGTTCATCCAGTGCCACGCGGCTTTGGTCATCAGTGACATGTCGGGGATCCAAAATCGCTCTTGGATCTCCTCCTGTGGAGCGGGTGGCGCGGTGATGTCGACGTCTGCGCTGACGTGGCCCTCGCCCTGCTCGAGCGTCAGACGGGCCAGGATCGTTCCGTCGCGGTCGCAGATCTGCGACTCGCCCAGCATGACCGTCGGCCAGGGGAGCCCGGGCACGAGCGGCGTTTTGCCCGTGATCGGCCCGACGTGTGAGGCATGGGCAACCGGTGCTCCGGTGAGGCGGGCGACCTGCCCCGGGAGGGCCGCGGCCTGTTCCCGCCAGCGGTCGTGCTCGGCCTGATTGAGCCTGCCAAACGGTCCCGGCCAGCCAGTGGGAAACGAAGGCCAGCACATGCCTCCTATGACGAGATGGGCGCCGGCGTCCCTCACCCTTCCACTCGTGCGATAGCGCGCCCACTCCCAGCCCGACATCAGCCCCACGGTGCAACCCAGCGCGGCCGAGCGGGGAGTGCCGCGATCATCGCCGCCGCGGTAGAAGTTCTGCTCCCAGGCGGTCGGGATGTCCTTGTCGTGCAGGTGCAGTGCCCCGTCCGGCTCCGCGAGGACGTATGTTCCGTAGGTGTGACGACCCCGGACGGCGACGAAGCCGCCCCCGAGGACGCAGCCGAGCTCACGCGCGAGACGGGTGAGAAGGTGCAAGGGCTGCCCGTCGATCGGACCCGGGGTGGTCCGGAGCACCTTCGCGTAGACGTTCGGGCTGGCCATCGCCTCCGGCAGCACGATCGCCTCGGGTCCGTGCTCGCGGTGGGCGTCGCGTACGAGGTCCTCGACTCGTGAGAGGTTGTGCTGGACCTCCCCGAGGGTGAGCGCAGGTTGGATGACCGCAATCCGTGTCACGCGACGATCGTCTCACCTCGGGGCTCTGAGAAGGACGCCGCGGCCGGCGAGGAGGGCCACTCCCACCCCGGGTGCTCGGACCCTCGGATCGGAATCGAGGACCGGAAGTGTCTCCGACGCAGCTCCGATCGAACCCGGAGCTCCGTCGCGAGATCCTCCAGGCCTGTGGCCAACGCCTCGGTGCGTCTCCCTCGAGCGGTCGTGAGCGCACGCGCGAAGGCGCGTCCCATCCTCGACAGAGTCGCGATCTGCTGGGGTGTTCGCGCGCGGCCAAAGAGGTCCGTGATGTCGGGCTCCTCGTTCCGCCCGGCCTCGCGGACGAGCTCGCGCAGCGCGGGCGACTGGCGACGCACGCGCGTGTCGGCGTTCGCGAAGTGGTAGGCGGGCAGGCACTCGAGGTCGCGCTCGAACTCCCAGATGCGCGTTGCGCGATCGATGGCGGCCGGGTCGTCGAGGTTGGCGAGCAGGGCCTCGCCCAGCGTGCGTCCCGCGAACATCGCGTCCCGCATCCCCTGCCCGGTCACGGGATCCTTGAAGTGGCCCGCGTCACCTGCCAGTACCCAGCCAGGGCCCGAGGATGCGCGGAAGAAGGCGGGTGTTCTGCCGGTCGAGCGCAGCTTGCCCTGGTCCGTGGCCCCGGCCGTGCGCCGGCGCAGTCCCGGATGCTGCTCGAGCTTGTACCGCCAATAGGCCTCGGGGTCGCTACGGGCGTCCTGGACCTCCCTGCGGTCTCCCATCAGGAGGACGAGCAGACGACCCTCGGGCGTGGTCGGAAACGCGAAGGCGATCGAGTCGCCCTCGCGCCACTGGATGTAGGTCGCTGCCTCCTCGGTGCCGGCGAACGGGTCATCCATGTAACGGAAGACGAGTCCTCGACCGTTGCGGGAGATGCGATACGGCGTCCACGCTCCGACCAGCGCCGAGACAGTCGACCGGCGGCCGTCGGCGCCGACCACGATCTTGCAGGCGATCTCGTGCTCCTCGCCCTCGCCGTCGTGGTACCGCACCCCGCAGACTCGACCGCCGCGCCAGAGCAATCCATCCACCGAGCAACGTTCGCGCACCACGGCCCCCTGTTCGCGAATGCTGGCCACGAGCTCGACGTCGAGCAGATCGCGGGGTACGCACACGCCGAAGTCGATGCCGCGGTCCGGACGCACGCGCTCGCGGCAGACGACACCGTCGACCTCGACGCGGACATGGCGCACCCGTGACGGGCGCAGCGCGAGGACCCGCGCGAGCGCGCCGATGGCCGCCAGCTCGGCCGTCCCGGCGGGCATGAGGACGTGCGTGGACAGCTGGTCGGAGGGGAACACCATCCGGTCGAGGACCAGCACCCGCCTGCCGCTGCGCACCAGAGGAGCGGCTGTTGCGCATCCAGCCATCCTCGCTCCCACGACCGCTACGTCGAACCGCTCCACCACGCGGACTTTACGACCGCTCGCGCGCCCGGCGCGTTGCCGGCGGAGCTCGGAGACCGTCCGGTTGTCTCGCCGGTCACTCAGGCGTACTCTGATCCCATCGAATGCATACCCGCCGCCCCACCCGCGCCGGTGGGCACCGTGAGGCCGGCAGACCCGCGACAGCGAAACAGCCGGATCTCGGTGGCACCGATCGCAGCAGGGTGAGGTTGCACGAGGGAGAGAAAGGGGTTGGCCGTGTCACGAGACAACGTCGAGGTGGTCCGGCGCGGACAGGAGGCCCGTTCTGCGGGCAGGGTCGATGAGTGGATCAACACGCTCGATCCCGATATCGAGTGGGACATCTCCGGGTATCCGCTGCCCGACTTCCCGGAACATGGGATCGGTCGCGGCCCGTTCATCGGTCACGTCACCAAGTACTGGTCGCGCTGGAACGACTACGCGCAGACCGTCGAGAGGACGATCGAGGTGGGAGACGACGTCGTCGTGATCCTCCACGAGCGTGCTCGGATGCGAAACAGCGACGCGCTCGTCGACCGCGAAGTCGCGATCATCTGGACCGTCCGTGGTGGCGTGCGGGTGGGGTTTCGCGCCTTCGAGCGCCCGGCCGACGCGCTGAAGGCTGCGGGCATCGAGGAGTAGTCGGGCCGGCGCCCGCACGGTGCCCAACACCGAGGCCCGCAGGGTGCCCGATATTGGGTGGGAGGCTGGGCTTTGGTCAGGAACTCTGCCGTCGGCCTGACTACAAGGGCAAGTACGAAAAGGGCGTGAACTCCTTCAAGGTGGCGGGTGGCTCGGTCGTGATCTCGGCCCCGAGTCAGTCGAGCGTGCAATGTCTGGGTAGCAGCAGCTCCAGCGGGCTGATGCGCGGGCCCAACCAGAACCTGGTGACACTGACCTTGACAGGTTGCGAACGAGACGGGGTCAAATGCGCGAGCACCGGCGAAATGCCCGGCATCGTCGTCAGCCAGCCGATGGAAAGCTACGGCTATGAAGAAGAAGGCGAATGCTTCACGACCTTGGCCGGCAAGACGATGATGACCTTCTCGTGCTCGACCACCGAGTTCAGGCTCTCCGCGGCGGCGGCCGGTCAGTTGAAAGCGACCCTCAAGTCGCGGATCACGAGCAGCGAAGCGACCTTCTCGGAAACGTGGGCGCGCAGGAACTGGAACTGGAAGAAACACAAACCCAGACCCGCCATCCCGCGACCCTGACCGCCAAAACCACCACCACGGGACAGCCCGTCGAGCTCAAGACGTAGCCGCGCCACCCTCCCGGATACGCGTCCAGAAGGACCCTTCGGTCGGCCTCGGAGGCTATCCTCGACGGGCACCACGACAGACGCTCCGCGCGTGACGCCGGGCCCACCGGGGTCGCTCGCGGCGTGGAGGGGAGTAGATGAGGCTGCGAGCTCACAGCGCGGGGCAGGGCCGGCGCCCACGGCGAACCGGACGGCGGGTTCCCATCGGCCGGCTTCGTCGGGTGATGCTCGTCGTGCTGGGCGTGTCGGTTTCGGGGCTCGCAGCCGCGCAGGCCGGCGCCGTCACGCTGAAGCAGCGGGGACCGTACGGGTGCGGGGGACGCAGCTCGACGGAATGTGAACTGCAGTTCGTCGGCCGCGCGTTCGGTGGCTTCGACGCGGAGGAAGCTCCGGAGGAACGCGTGGCGGTGTCGATGGCGGGGGTGAACACCGCCTCGGAGTACGAGGCGATGGTCCGCCGCGTGGAGAGGTTGCAGCGCGAACGCCGCTCGATCGTGCTCGAGCCGGCGGGCGAAACCGAAGCGCAGTCGTCGTACGCGCTTGCGACCCTGCTCCTGTTCGACCAGGGTGAAAGCGCCCAAGGGACCCGCAGCTACGTCGACGAGGGTCTGTTCCCCTACTTCGGCGGCTGGTACTCGAACCCCGAATACACGGCACAGGGCGTGCGGCTCGCGGGCGGCGTGTGGGCGAGGAGCTTCAGCACCGCATGGGCCGTCGTCGCCCTCCCCGGGACGCCCCCCCAGACCGTGATGCTGCCCTACCGGGTGCGCCGCGCGAACTCGCAGGAACGCTTCACCAGCTTCACGATCAGGGGCGGCGAAGGTGTCGTCCTCTACTGCGAACCCGAACAGACACCCGAACGTGCCGACTGCCCGGGCTACTACGGGCCGGAAGCCGAACGAGCCCCGCAGCCGTTGAACCCGTGGCCGTTCCTGTGAGCTGAGGCGGGCCGCCCGAGGACGGGCACCCCGGACACGGGCTCCAACGCGCACAATAGGCTCCCCGTCCGAGCTCCCGTGCGCGTCCTGTTGAACATCATCTGGCTGCTCCTCGCCGGCATCTGGATGGCGATCGGCTACCTGATCGCCGCCGTCATCTGCTTCCTGCTGATCATCACGATTCCCTTCGGAATCGCGTCCCTGCGGATCGCCCTGTTCGCCCTCTGGCCGTTCGGCAGGACGGCCGTCCGGCGCCCCGACGCCGGCCTCGCCTCCACGATCGGGAACGTGCTGTGGTTCGTCTTCTGCGGCTGGTGGCTGGCGCTCGGCCACATCGTCACCGGGGCGCTCCTGTGTCTCACGATCATCGGCATCCCCCTCGGGGTGGGCAACTTCAAGCTGATCCCCGTCTCGCTGCACCCCCTCGGACGGGAGATCGTGCGTACCTGAGCAAGCGGCGCACCGTCGCCCCGGACAGGGGCCTCAGCTGCGCTCGTCCAGGTACAGCTTGAAGCCCTCTGCCACCGGCTCGAAGCCGATCGCGCGGTAGAACCTGTGTGCCTCCACCCGCTGCTTCCCGGACAGGAGCTGGACCTTGTAGCAGTCGGCCTCGCGAGCGAGGTTCAGCAGGTGTTCGAACAGCGCACTCGCGACCCCCTGGCGGCGCATGGCGGGACTCACGACGACGTTCTCGACGATTCCCCACGGGCGCGCCCCGTGGGTGAGGTTCTGTGCGATCAGCAGGTCCGCGGTGCCCACGATCAGTTCGTCGAGGACTGCGACGACGAGGTGACGGGCGGGGTCCGCGAGCACGGCGGCGAGCGCTCGCGGCGCCGCGGGATCGTCGCTCGGCGTCGCCCCAGTGGGGCTATCGGCGAGCTCGGCGTAGAGCCTCAGCAGGTCCTCGAGATCGGCCCCCCACGCCGGGCGCACGATCGCGCCGCCGGCCTTCTTGGTCGCGGTCCTCGTCGTCGGCGAGGAGTCTCGGCCCATGTTTTCACCTCTCCGTGATCACGCCGTGTGGGGCGATCGTAGTGCGAGCGGAGCGGCAATCGCCGGACCCCGTCCGCACGACGGCCCGGACACGGTCCTGGTAGGGTTTCCGCCTCGGCCACGCATCCCCGAACGCCACAGTTCGCGTTGGTCCGCAGGACGCAGGGAGCCCAGGGGATCACGGGCCACGGAACAAGACAAGGGGGTGCTGAAGATGCGCATAAGGGCGACTCTCATCGGTGCGACGCTGGCCGTGTTCGTGCTGGCCGCCGGTGCGACCTCGGCGTTTGCCGCCGAAACGGAAGTCCGGGTCGGGGGCCACATGAACGGGTGGATCGGACAGACCAACGCGTCGGAAAACGATGGCCCACGCGAATTCGGCGAACCGTTGGCTCCGAACGAACCCTTCTGCGACGGGTCGGTCAGTCTCGTCCCCGGTCCCGGAACGCCGCCCCTCGGCAGGGGCAGCGCCGAGCTGAGGACCGGTAACGGCACCACCGGGGGCGAATGCGCCGCCCAGGTGCGCAACGACCGCTACGCGGGCGAGAAGCTCAGCGAACTGACGACCCTCGAATACTCGACCTACCTCGAAGAACACACCGTCAACGAACAGCAGGACACCTTCCTGACGTTGTTCGTGAACAACGAGGGGCGTGCGCACGGCGCGGTCGACGACGAGCTGTTCTTCGAGCCCCCCTACCAGAGCCACGCGAGCGGCAACCCGTCGCTGCCCGAACAGGGCAACGTCGAACAGGGCAAGTGGCAGACCTGGAACGCAGCCGCCGGTGGCTGGTGGGACAACAACGAAGAACTCGGCACGCCCGGCTCCGGCGTGGAGCCGCTGTCGAAGTACCTCGAAGTCCATCCGGAAGCGGTGATCGTCAACAGCAGCCGCGGCGGTGGCGTCCGCGTGGCCGTCGGCGAGGCGGAAGAAGACGCGAAATTCGTCAGCTACGTCGATGACTTCACGATCGGCTTCAACGCCCCGGCGACGAGCTACAACTTCGAGCCGACCCCGCCGACCGCGATCATCAGCTCGCCGTCCGGGGGCAACACCTACGACAAAGGGGCCCCCGTCGCCACCGAGTTCTCCTGTGAGCCGAGCCCCGAAGAACCGGGCTTCGAATTCGGCGAGGCGGGCATCGAAGCGGGAAGCCCGATCGCGTCGTGCAAGGACTCGCATGGGGTCGAAGGCAATCCTGGCGAAGGTGCTCTGGAAACCGGCTCCCTCGGCAGCCACTCCTATGCGGTGACCGCCAAGAGCCAGGACGGCGAAGAAGCGACCGCCGAAATCGAGTATCAGGTGGTTGCCGCCCCGTCCGTCGTGACCGGCTCGTCGTCATCCGTGACCGAAACCGAAGCGACCCTCAGCGGGACCGTCGACCCCAACGACGCCAACGTCACCGACTGCCGCTTCGAATACGGCATCTCGATGTCCTACGGATCGAGCGTTGCCTGTTCCCCCTCGCCGGGCTCGGGCGCGAGCCCGGTGGCTGTGACCGCGACGCTCACGGGCCTGACCCCGGGAGTCACGTTCTACTACCGCCTCTCGGCAACGAACTCCGGCGGCACGAGCCACGGGTCCGGCGAATCGTTCAAAACGCTGGCCACGCCAGCCCCGCCGACGATCACGCGGATATCGCCCAAACACGGACCCGTGACGGGTGGGACGTCGGTGACGATCACCGGCACCAACCTGGCCGCAGCCAAAGAAGTCAAGTTCGGGACCACCAAAGCGACCGGGCTGACGAACGACACCGCCACCTCACTGACCGTCACCTCGCCGGCGGCCGCGATGCCGGCGACGGTCCACGTCACGGTGACGACGGCAGGCGGCACCAATGCCACTACCGGCAAAGAGGCGATGAAAACGAGGTTCAGGTACCAGCGGGTGAGGGGGTAGCCTTGCTGCTCGCCTGGCGCTCCGGCTGACGTGCCGGGGCGCCGGACGGGCATCGGGCCATGCTCCTCTACGACTCCCAGGTCTCGGGCAACTGCTACAAGGTCCGGCTCCTGCTCGCGCACCTCGGCGTCGGGTACGAGCGCCGGGAGGTCGACGTCGTCGACCGCTCGAATCGGCTCGAGCTGCTCGGAGGGCTGAACCCGGGCCTGCGGGTACCGACCCTGGTGCTCGACGATGGCCGCCCGCTCGCCGAGTCGAACGCGATCCTGTGGTATCTCGCGGGCGGCACTCGCTACCTTCCGGCCGACCGGTTCGACGCGGCGAAGGTGTTGCAGTGGATGTTCTTCGAGCAGTACAGCCACGAGCCGAACATCGCGGTCGTCAGGTTCTGGGTGGCGGTCTCGGACCGGCCGCCGCCAGGGGCCGAGATCGATGCCCGCCGCCGGGCGGGCTACGCGGCGCTCGACGCGATGGAGCGTGAGCTCGCCACGCGCGAGTTCTTCGTCGCCGGCCGCTACACGATCGCCGACATCGCCCTCTACGCCTACACCCACGTGGCCGGCGAGGGAGGCTTCGACCTGTCGCCCTACCCGGCCCTGCGGGCGTGGCTCGGACGCGTGGCCGCCCAGCCCGGACACGTCCCGATAACCGCCTGAACCCGGCCGCGACCGCCCGCGCCGACCCGCGCCCGACGACGGGTCCCCCCGACCGCACCGGGTTAGGCCGGGCCGGTTGTGGGTACCCCGACCCCTACACGCTCCCGCGGCATCCCCCGCCGCGCATTTTTCGCCCGCAAGACCGCCCCGGAGGAGGGACATGTCAGAGACAACTTCGCCTGCTGTGCGCCGCGAGCTGTGCGGCTGCGAGCTCCCTGCTGGTCATCTGCTCAACCGCGTTCGCGCTCGGCGGCGCCGCGCCGGTGATCACCCAGGGCTCGACGGCGCTGGGCGCGGCCCAGGGCGAGGAGTCGATCGTGCTCACCCTCACCCCCCGCAAGGACGCGGCGCTTCAGGCGCTCGCCGGCGGCGCGGGGAGGACGCGGCTGACGCCGGCCAAGTTCCTGAGCGCGTATGCCCCAACCACGGCAACCGTCGACGCGGTCGAGAAGTGGGCCCAGAAGAGCGGGTTGACGGTCTCGTCGGTGTCGGCCGACCGCCTGCTCGTCAGGCTCACCGGCCCGGCCTCGGCGCTCGGCACGGCCCTGGGGACGAGCTTCGAGCGCTACGCCACGCCCGCCGGGGTCGACTACGTCGCCACCTCCGCCACCGCCACGCTGCCGGCGTCGATAGCGGGTGACGTGACCTCCCTCACCGGCCTCTCGAGCCTCGAGCGGGTCCACGGCTTCCTCGCCCGTCCGTCGGCGACCGAAGCTCCGGCGGTGGAATACCCGCGCAGCTACGACCCCCAGCAGCTGTGGGCCCTCTACCACGCGCCGTCCGCCGACTCGGGTGCCGGCCAGCAGGTGTCGGTGATCACCGCCGGGAACATCGCCGGGGTCGAGACCGACCTGCGCAGCTTCGAGCACGCCTTCTCGCTGCCCGAAGTCCCCTGGCACCAGGTCGAAGTCGGCGCGCCCGGAACCGAAACCGAAGGCGACGACGAGTGGGATCTCGACACGCAGTACTCCACCGGCATGGCCCCGTCCGTCGGCCGGCTGAACGTGTACGTCGGCAGCTCGATGGAAGACGGCTCGATCATCGAAACGATCGATCGGTGGGTCACCGAAGACGCCAGCTCGCAGGCCAGCTTCTCGGCCGGCGAGTGCGAGCTGCTGGCCGATGAGGCGGGCTTCACCAGCTCGCTGGACACGGTGCTCGCCGAGGCTGCCGCGGAGGGCAGGACGCTGTTCACCTCCGCTGGGGACACCGGCTCGCAGTGCCCGGTGCTGGTGGGTGAGAACGGCGTGCCGCTCGGCGCCCCGGGGGTCAACTACCCGGCCTCCAGCCCCGACGCGATCGGCGTCGGCGGCACGAGCGTGCTCGGCGGCGAAACCGAAATCGGCTGGTACTCCGGCGGCGGCGGCACCAGCGTGCTCGAGCCGGTGCCGGCGTGGCAGGAAGGGGCCGGCGGGAGCTTCGTCGCCGTGCGCCGGGGAGTACCGGACGTCGCCTTCGACGCCGACCCCAACAGCGGGGTCGTGGTGGTCATCGACGGCAACCAGGAAACGATCGGCGGCACCAGCGTCGGCGCCCCGGCCTGGCAGGGCGTATGGACCCGCGTGCAGGGCGCGAAGGAAGGCTCGCTCGCCTTCGCCGGCCCGCTGCTCTACGGCGAGCCCGAAGGAGCGTTCAAAGACATCGTCATCGGCGACAACACGATCTACCCGTGCACGCCCGGCTGGGACTACGTCACGGGCAGGGGCACGCCCCAGATCGAAGCGCTGATCGCGGGAGCGTAGGGGCGAGCGCCGGTCAGTCCTCGGGCAGCGGCACCTTGCGGCCCGAGGCGTCGGTGCTTTCCCGCACGACCCAGCGGCGCTCGAGGACGTCCCGGCGGTATTCGCCGTCGGGTCCGATCCAGCGGCGGACACATTCCTCCTCGCCCGGGTTCGTAACGATGAACGAGTCGTCGCTCGCATTGACTTCGACGCCGGTCTTGAGCGCCAGCGTCAACATCCGCACGAGCTCGTTCGTCACCTGGGAAGGATCGGTGTCCTCAAACTCGATAGCCATCTTCATGGGTCCTGTTTCGGCATCGATCGCGTAACGCTTGAGGTTCACGGTTGCAGGGCGCTGATTGCTGCAATAGTCGCCGCGTCACGTTCTAATCGAGTATCGGAGGCGCACCGTGAGCAACGACAGCAGCAGCGGCCGGGTGGCAGTGATAACCGGCGCCTCTTCGGGCATCGGCGAGGCCACCACTCGGGCCCTGTTCGCCGACGGCCACCGCGTCGCGCTGCTGGCCAGGCGAGCTGACCGCATCGAAACACTCGCCGGCGAGCTGGGGCCGGGAGCGCTCGCGATCGAGGCCGACGTCACCGATCGCGACTCGCTGGCAGCGGCGGCGGACCGTGTCCAGAGCGAGCTCGGGGGCGCCGACATCCTGGTCAACAACGCCGGCGTGATGCTGCTCGGCCCGTTCTCCTCCGACCAGCGCGCCGAGCTGCGCCAGATGGTCGAAGTCAACCTCATGGGTGCGATCACGGCCACCGAGGTGTTCCTCGACCAGCTCCGCGACGGCGGCGGCGACCTGGTCAACATCTCGTCGGTCGCCGGGCGCACGGCGCGGGCGGGCAACGCCGGCTACGCGGCCACCAAGTGGGGCATGAACGGCTGGTCGGAGGCGTTGCGTCAGGAGCTGCTCCCCGACGTCCGCGTGATCGTGATCGAGCCCGGCGCGGTGGCCACGGAGCTGACCGACCACATCACCGACGCGGCCACCAAGCGTGCCACCCAGGAGTTCGTCAAACCGATCGCGATCACGGCAGAGGACATCGCCGAGGTGATCGCCTTCGCCGTCGGACGTCCGCGGAGGATGACCTTGAACGAGATCCTGATCCGCCCCACCGCGCAGCGTCCGTAGCTTGGCGGGCGCCCATGGCTCGCGCGGCGACCGCGTCGTGTCCCTGGCGCGAGAGCGCTTCGGGTGGACCGCGCTACGGCCGGGCCAGCTGCGGTCGGTGGAGTCGGCGCTCGCCGGGCGCGACGTCCTCGCCGTGCTGCCGACGGGGGCCGGCAAGTCCGCGATCTACGAGCTCGCGGGGCTGCTGACCGACGGGACCACCGTGATCGTCACCCCCCTGATCGCACTCGAGAACGACCAGCAGTCCCACCTGGCGGCGGCCGGGCTCCCGACCACGATCCTCAACTCGAGCCTCTCCAGGCGGGCCTGGCGGGACGCGCTCCAGGACGCCGGACGTCCCGACGGGTTCGTGTTCGTCTCCCCCGAGGAGCTGTCCAACGAGGAGGTGAGAGGGGCGCTGCGCAGCGGCTCCGGGCCGGGACTTTTCGTGGTCGACGAGGCCCACCTCGTGAGCCAGTGGGGACAGGACTTCCGCCCCGACTACCTGCGGCTCGGCGCCCAGGCCGACGAGCTCGGCGCAGCCGTGCGGCTCGCCCTGACGGCCACGGCGGCCCCACCGGTCCGGGCCGAGATAACCCGGCGGCTGGGGCTACGGGACGCCGATGTGGTCGTGGGCGACTTCGACCGGCCGGGGATCGAGCTTTCCGTCCATCCCGTCGCGACCGCGGCGGACAAGCTGGCGGAGCTGCGTGCCGGCGCCTCGGAGCTCGCGGGCTCCGGGATCGTGTACTCGGCCACCCGTGGCGGTGCCACCGTGGCGCGGGACGCCCTCGCCGGTGACGGACACGACGTGACCCTCTACCACGCCGGCCTGTCCGCCTCCGAGCGACGCGACGCGATGGCCGCGTTCCTCGGCGGGGCGGCCCGGATCGTATGTGCCACCGTCGCATTCGGGATGGGCATCGACAAGCCGGACGTGCGCTGGGTCCTCCACGCCGACGTGCCCAGCTCCCTGGACGCCTACTACCAGGAGTTCGGCCGCGCGGGCCGCGACGGCGAGCCCGCCCACGCTCGGCTCCTGTACCGGACCGCCGATCTCGCCCAGGCCCGCCACCTGAGCGCCCGGCCGCTGTCGGAGAAGACGGTCGCCGCGGTCGCGGGTCGGCTCGCGAGCACCACCGGGGAGGCCGTCCCCTCGACGCTGTCCGCCCCGCTGGGCCTCAGCCCGCGCACGGTGACGCTCGCGCTCGCCCGGCTGGTGGACGTGGGAGCCGCCTGCTGGTGCACGGACGGGAACGTCCGCTGGAGCGCCGTCAAGGAGCTGCGGGAGGTGTTGGCCGACTCCAGCGAGGAGACCGAGCGGGGGCGGGAGGTCGAGCGCTCGCGGCTGGAGATGATGCGCCGCTACGCCGAGACCGACGGCTGCCGCCGGTCGTTCCTGCTGACCTACTTCGGTCAGGACTACCCCGGACCGTGTGGAGCCTGCGACAACGACCTCGCGGGCCGGACGCCCGAGCGTGGAGCCGAGCCGTTCCAGCTCGGGGAACGGGTCCGCAGCGAGCGCTGGGGTGAGGGGACGGTGCAGCGCTACGACGGCGACCAGCTGACGGTGCTGTTCGACGACCACGGCTACCGCGACCTGTTCCTCCCGCTGGTCCTCGAACGCGACCTCCTGCGCCCCCTCGGCTGATCGTGGAGAGCCCCGCGGGGCCGGCGCAGGGGGCTGCTATAAGCCCGACCTGCGCCATGCTCGGACGCCCGCCGCGCACACGGACACGGACCCCCGGACCGAAGCGAGGCACCCCGGCGCTGCTCGCGATCGCCGCCAGCGCGCTGGTGCTCTCGCTGCTCCCCGGCGCCGCCACCGCGGTCGCCGGCTCGGGTCCGCCCGCCGCCGCCGCGGACGGGTGGCTGTACGTCGCGTTCTGCCCCGGCAGCCACTCCCGCGGGGGACGGCGGCCGCAGGCCCGCAAGGCCGACACCAGCCACGCCGGCTGGCCGCCCAAGCAGTGCCTGAAGATGGACAAGGGGCCGGCGGGGCCGAGCCACAGGATCGTCGGCCAGCCCGGGGTCCACAACTGGCTCCTCGGCGGCTACGGCAACGACACCATCGTCGGCGGCAACCAGGGCGATGTGATCTGGGGCGACTACCACCCGGACGGCAAGCCGGCCCACCAGACCGCCGTGATCGAGGCGGGTGACGGGCCCAACTTCATCTACGCCAACGACACCGTCAACTACGTCTGGACGGGCACCAACCCGAAGACGGTGGTCCACGCCTTCCTCGCCGGTACCTCCGGGGTGATCCACTGCCAGTCGCCCGGCGTGGTCGTGTACCTGAGCAAAACCAGCCAGCGCCACTTCAAGCTCGACGGCTGCCTGCACATCAGCCGCTACAGCGTCGGGCACTGAGCGGCCCGGCACCGAACAGCCCGGCCCCCCACGCTTGACGCCGGCGCAACGCCGTGCTTGTGGTAGCTTCCGGCGACGCTGGGCGCTGGTTGCCCCAGCTCCCGCTCGCGCCGGCGGGCGAACCTCGTCGCTCGCACCAGCGGGCGCACGTCATAAGGCAACGGACTTGCAGGCTCACGGAAGGATCGCCAGCCACCGAACCGGGAGGGAGCCGGAGGCGCCCTCTGGATTGCCCTTGCGGTCGCGGAGGCTTGGTTGGGCGGCGCGCTCGGCCGTGGTGGCGGTCCTGTCGCTGTCGGCGCTGTTGCTCGGCGGGCACGTCGCCGCGCTCGCCGCGACCTCGCCGGCTCCCGCGGCCGGAGGCCGGTGCGTGTTCTGGGGCGAAGCGCACGACTGCCAGAGCACGAACCCCACCGTCGTCCTGGAAGTCCTCAACCAACACGAAACCTCCCAGTGCCTGTTCCACGAAAGCTGGTCCTGGGGGGACGGCAGCTCCGAACAGGAAGCCAGCCTGCGGGGGAGCATCGAAGGCAGCACGCAACTGCTGGGAACCCACACCTACGCCCGTCCCGGCACCTACACGGTCAGCGTCAACGGCTACGTCGCCGCCGAAGAACAGGACCTCGAATACGTGTGTGAAGCTCCTCCGGTCGAATACACCTTCACGCTGCTCCCCGGCTCCTCCGGCGGGGGCCAGGGCGAGGGCGGCGTGCTCGGCAGCCAGGAAAGCTCGACCCCGCCCGCCGTCACCGACCTCGCCCAGACCCACACCCGCTGGCGGTCCGGCACGGCGCTCGCCCGTCTGGCCGCCTCCGGCCGCCCGTCGCGCCCCCTGGGGACCGTCTTCTCCTTCGACCTCAACGAGCAGGCGAGCGTGAAGCTCTCGTTCCTGCGCGAAGCCGCCGGCCGGCGGGTCTCCGGCAGGTGCTCGACCGCCACCAGGAGCAACCGCTCCCGCCCGCGCTGCACCCTGGCGATCCCCTCCGGGGCGCTGTCGTTCACGGCCCGTCCGGGCTCGAACAGGGCGTATTTCCAGGGCCGCATCTCGGCCTCCCAGGCGCTCACCCCGGCCGCCTACGAGCTCACGGTCACGGCCACCAACGCCGCCGGCCAGCGCTCGGCGCCGCGGTCGCTGCACTTCACGCTCGTCAAGTAGGCGCCCGAGCCCCGGCCGGAGCTAGAGTGGTGACGCAGGAGCGTGGGCATCGAGACATGACCAGGATCCGCGGCGCCGCTGTTCTCGGGCTGATGGCCGGGCTTGCTCTGCGGCCGCTTCTGCGCAGGGTCCTGATGGCACGCCTGAGCCGTGACGTGGCCCGTATCAACGACGGCGACTACCGGCCCTTCCTCAGCGCCTACGCCGACGACGCGGTCCTGTACTTCAACGACGGCCAGCACCGGTGGTCGGGCGAGCACCGGGGCAAGCCGGCGATCGAGGGCTTCCTGCGCGACTTCGTCGCCGCCGGACTGAAGGTCGAGCTGAAGGACCTGTGGCTGAGCGGACCCCCGTGGGCGATGACGGTGATCGGCCGCGTCGACGACGAGGCCCGGGGGCCGGGTGGCGAGCTGCTCTACTCCAACCGCGTCGTGCTCGTGCTGCGGACCCGTTGGGGCAAGATCGTGCGGCACGACGACTTCTACGAGGACACCACCCGGATGGCGGGCTTCGAGGCCGCGCTGCGGGACCTCGGGATCGAACCGGTGGCCGAGAAAGCCCGCGTTGCGAGCCCGTAAACAGGTGTAGCCAGGGGCGCCGGGCTCGGGTACACTCGGGCTCCCAACTAAGGACGACGGGAGCGGAGGGTTTAGATGCGAGGGGTGTTGGAAGCTGTAGACGCGCGCGCACGTGCCCGCGCGGGGACTCTACGGGGTACGGGCTCGCACACCCGTCTGCTGGTCGCTGCGGCGTTGCTGTCGCTGGCCCTCGGGCTGGCCGTCAGGGAGAGCCTCGCCGGGCGTTCCTCGACGGGCTCGCCGCCGGTCCGGGCACAGGCGCTGCCGGCGCAGAGCCTGCTCGCGCTCCCGCCCGCCCTGCGGGGACCCGTGTCCGCGGCCCTGGGGGCCGACAACCCGAGCTACCTGGTGACGCCCGCGGCCGCGGGTGGCCTCAGCGCACGGACGCCCGCGCAACACCTCACGAGCAGCTTCGGCCCAGGCCGGGTCACGGTCCGCTCGCGGGGGGCGAGCCTGTCCCTCGACCTGCGCGCCATCGGCTCCGGTTCGGCGCTCTCGGCCGTCGCGCCGGTGGCCCCCCGCGAGCACGCCAACCGCGTGACCTTCTCGCACCCGGGCGTGAGCGAGTGGTACGCAAACGGCCCCCTCGGCCTCGAGCAGGGTTTCACGCTGTCCCGCTCGCCGGCCGGCCGCCAGAACGGGCCGATCACGCTCGAGCTGAACCTTTCGAGCAGCGCACCGGCGGTGCTCGGGGCGGGGGCCAAGAGCTTCACCGTCGGGCGCCCCGGGTCGCCCCAGATCGCCTATAGCGGCCTGGTCGCCACCGACGCCCGCGGACGGGTGCTTCCCAGCCACCTGCAGATCATCGGCGGGCACCTGTTGATCCAGCTGGACGGCCACGGCGCCGCCTACCCCCTGAACGTCGACCCGTTCGTCCAGCAGGCCGCGCTCAGCGGCTCGGGTGCCAGCGGGAATGCGCGCTTCGGCGCGAGCGTGGCGCTGTCGGGCGACGGCAACACGGCGCTGGTCGGGGGCTGGAAGGACGCCAGTGAAGTGGGCGCCGCCTGGGTCTTCGCGCGCAGCGGGGAAAGCTGGACCCAGCAGGGGTCCAAGCTGACCGGTTCCGGAGAGACCGGCGCCGGGCGCTTCGGTACGTCGGTGGCCCTGTCCGAAAACGGCAACACCGCGCTGATCGGCGGCTATGCCGACAACGCCAGTGTCGGCGCCGCCTGGGTCTTCACCCGCAGCGGCTCGACGTGGACCCAGCAGGGCACGAAGTTGACCGGCGCAGGAGAGACCGGTGCGGCTCGTTTCGGGGACGCCGTGGCGCTCTCGGACAGCGGCAGCACCGCCCTGATCGGCGGCAGCCGCGACCACACCGGCGCGGGCGCTGCGTGGGTGTTCACCCGCGAAGGCGCCACCTGGTCCCAGCAGGGCTCCAAGCTCACTGGCAGCGGCGAGGCGACCGAAGGCAGCTTCGGGACCAGCGTCGCGCTCGCGGGCAACGGCAACACGGCGCTGATCGGCGCTCCGAATGACGGCAAGCCCGGCGCGGCGTACGCGTTCGCGCAGTCCGGCGGCGTCTGGAGCCAGCAGGGCTCGAAGCTGACGGGCACCGGCGGCGAAGGCGAATTCCTCGAATTCGGCTACAGCGTTGCCCTGTCGGAAGAAGGCAACGCAGCCATCATCGGTGGTCCGGGCGACGGTCGGGTCGGCCACACCGAAACCGGGGCGGCGTGGGCGTTCGCCCGCTCCGGCGAAAGCTGGAGCCAGCAAGGCTCGAAGCTCACCGCCGTCGGTGAGACGGGCGCCGCGCGGTTCGGGGAATTCGTCGCCCTCTCCGGCGAAGGCACTACGGCGCTGATCAGCGCCACCGACGACAACACCGAAACCGGCGCCGTGTGGGTGTTCGTCCACTCGGGCGGCAGCTGGGCGCAGACCTCCGAGCTGACCGGCGCGGAAGGCGCCGACGAAGAACTGGGGTCCGGCGTGGCGATCTCCGATAACGCCACCACGGCGTTGGCGGGTGCCCGCTTCGCGCACGCCGGCGCCGGCGCCGCCTACGTCTACACGACGGGGGCCCACGCGCCCACCGCGGTGACGGGGAGGGCCACCTTGATCCGTCCGACCTCGGCGGTGCTCAACGCCACCGTCAACCCGAACGACCAGGAAGTGACCGTATGTCAGTTCGAATACGGGACCTCGGTCGCCTACGAACACACGATCGCGTGCAGCGCCTCACCGGGGTCGGGAGAAGCGCCGGTTGCCGTCTCGGCTCAGGTCCTCGGGCTGACGACCGGACAGGAGTACCACTTCAGGATCTCGGCGACCAACGCCACCGGGGTCGGGACCGGTGCCGACAGCACCTTCACACCCTCGCAGGGCGCCCTCCCCACCATCACCAAGCTGTCGGTCAAGAAGGGCCCCCCCGACGGCGACACCGGAGTGACGATCACGGGCACCAACTTCGAAGAACCCGTAACCGTCGACTTCGGGACCACCCCGGCGCTGGCGACGCACGTCGTCTCGTCGACCTCGATCACGGTCGTCACGCCCCCGGGCACCGCGGGCCCGGCGTCTGTCACGGTCACGACCGAAGAGGGCACCAGCGAACCCAACGCCCACGCCGTGTTCAAGTACGGGAACCCCACGCTCACGGGCGTCAGTCCCTCGAAGGGGCCGCTGACGGGCGGAACCGGGGTCACGGTAAAAGGCAGCGGCTTCGCGCTCGGCAGCGGGACCACGTTGCTCTTCAAGCATACGCCCGGGACCTCGGTGAACTGCTCCTCGACGACCGAATGCACGGCCATCTCCCCGGCGGGGGGGAAGGCGGGCACGGTCGCCGTGGCCGCCGAGATCGGCAAAGCGAAAAGCAAAAAGGCTCCCGCCGCCATCTTCACCTACGAATGACCCGAGCCCGGCCGGCCGGCGCCCGCGGGCGCCGTCACGGGCCCCCCGGGGTAGCCGCCCGACTCCCGCCGCGACGGCGGCTGGTCTGCGTTAGGACTATCCTCGCGGCGTACCCTTAACTGGGAGGCTCACGACAAAGGAGGCATCCGCCTTGCTAGCAGCGACCAGCTATCCGCTCCTCGAAGTGTTCTGGACGATGCTGATCTTCTTCGCGTTCTTCATCTGGATCTGGCTGTTGATCACCGTCTTCATGGACATCTTCCGCCGCCAGGACATCGGCGGATGGGGGAAGACGGGCTGGATCGTGTTCGTGATCATCCTTCCCTACCTGGGCGTGTTCGTGTACCTGATCGCCGAGCACAAGGGGATGACCGAACGGTCGATCAAGGACCAGCAGCAAGCCAAGACGCAGATGGACGACTACGTTCGCTCCGTCGCCGGCCAGACCGATCCCGCCTCGCAGATCGCCACCGCCAAGGGTCTGCTCGACAAGGGCACGATCACCCAGGCCGAGTTCGACGCGATCAAGCAGAAGGCGCTCGCCGCCTAGCTTCGCCCTGACGGCGCCGGCACGTCCGGCGCCGTCGGCCGCTCACCCTCCGCGGGGACCCGCGCGGCCCGGCAGCTCGGGGTCGGCGGCGGCCAACCTTCCCCTGCGGGTTGCGTTATAAGGGTGACTGGCAATTCTGGAGGGAGGGGGACACGCAGCCGTGAGGGGGTACGTTGCAGGGTGCTTCGCCGCGCTCGCGGTGTTCGCGTGCGCCGCCCCCCCGGCGGCCTCGGCGGCAGAAGAACACTGCCCCGGGCTGCGCGGCGGCACGGCCGTCCTCGGCTGGGGGTTCAACGCCTCCGAACAGATCGGCGCCGGGTTCTCCAGCGACTACGAGAACTCCCCCCAGACGGTCCTCGGCCTGGGCGGCGTCACGGAGGTCAAGGCCGGCTTCAAGTTCGGGCTGGCGCTGATGTCCAACTGCACCGCGCAGGCGTGGGGGTCGGGCAACAAGGGCCAGCTCGGAAACGGCGACCAGCTGGCCGAGAGTCACCCCGTTGCGGTCGAGGGGCTCACGGAAGTCAAGGAAATCGCGGCCGCCAACGCCCACGCGATGGCATTGCGCTACGACGGCACCGTGTGGACCTGGGGGGCCTCGGAATTCGGCGAGCGGGGCAACAGGGAAAGGGGCTTCGAACGCAACGCACGCCAGAAAGAATCGTGGTTCGTGCCACGCGACCGACCCACCGAGGTCCCCGGCCTCACCGGTGTCAAGCAGATCGTCGCGGGCGGCAAACGCGACTTCGCGCTGCTCTCGGACGGCGAGGTGATGGCCTGGGGCGAAGACCGCAGCGGCGATCTCGGCGTGGAAGAGAAGGGCGAAGAAGAAGAACTCTGCTACGGGGAAGCCCACGCGATCACCCCAGTGCAGTGCAGCACCGTCCCGCGTGCGGTCAAGATCAAGGGGCTGGGAAAGCTCTCCGGCGTGGAACGGATCGGGTCCGGCGAAGAAACCGCCTACGCGATCGGCTCCGGTGGCAAAAAGGTCGCCGCCTGGGGGTCGGGCGGCAAAGGCCAGCTCGGCGACGGCGACAGCGAAGACAGCTCCTCGCCCGTGCGCACGCTGCTGGAACCGGCCTCACCGGTTGTCGAAATCGTCGGCGGCGCGAGCCACGCGCTGGCGCGACTGGCCGACGGCGAACTGTACGCCTGGGGTGCCGACGGGTCCGGGCAGCTGGGCTTCGAAACCGGCTCCGAACCGGACGAACAGTGCGGCCGCGACCCGTGCGGAACGGTTCCGGAACCGGTCCCCTCGCTCCAGCACGTCGTGGCCCTCGGCGCCGGGGAAGGGATCAGCTTCGCCGTCGAGGAAGAAGAAAGCGCGACCAAGGTGATCTACTCATTCGGCGGCACCGGGCCGTGGGAACTGCTCGGCCTCGGGAACGTGAATCTCGTCCAGACCACCACGCCGACGCCGATCCAGGGGTTCGGCTCGGTCCACGCGGTCTCCGCGAGCACGACCACGGCGATGGCGATCCTCGAAAGCGGCTCCACCCACGTGCCGCCGATCGCGCTCACGTCCTTCGAAGAAGGCCTCACGCCGGAATGGGACGTCGGCGTCGAACCGTACACCCTGCGCGACCGGCCGGTGGGAACCAAAGAATTCGGGAAAACGCTGGAAGGGAGCTGTAAAAGCCCGTGCAGTCTCCCGCTCACGGGACTCAGGGCGCAGCCCTACGAAGTCGTGCTGAAGAGCCCCGAAGCCAAGGAAGGCAAAGAAAAGCGCCGCAAAATCATCGGCACGCCGAGGTCCGGGAAAGGCTGGCCGTCGAACACCGCCGCGCCCGCGATCAGCGGCAGCCCGGTGCTCGAAACCGGGAAACTCCGCCAGGGCCAGACGCTCACCGTGTCACAGGGGTCCTGGACGAACAGCCCCACCCATTTCTCCTATCAGTGGCTCCGCTGTGAAGGGTACGGCGAAGCGGGCACCTCCGAAGAACTGGGGACCGAATGTGAACCGATCACGGTCGGCAACGAAAAAATCCCGGCCACCGGTGAAACCTACGAAGTCCAGGCCCAGGACGTCGCCCACACGATCATCGCCGCGGTCGAAGCGCGCAACGCCTCCGGCGCCAGCACAGCGGTCACCACGCCCGAAGTGATCCTCGCCGGCGGCGAAGAATACGAACCTCCGTATCCCACCTTCACCCAGCGGCCCACGATCACCGGAGCCGCCGTCGAAGGTGACACGCTGACCGCCCATCACGGGAGCTGGGAAAACTCCCCCACGAGCTTCCAGGACAAGTGGTTCCGCTGTCACGGGAAGACCGAAGAAGGCGTCGGGGCCACCTGCTCGGCGATCACGGTCACGAACGGCAAAGGCGAAAAAGAACCGTATGTCGGAGAAACCTATGTCCCGAGCGCCGAAGACGTGGGCCTGTGGATCGAGGTCCAGGAGCGCGCGACCGATCCCGGCGGGTGGGAAGTGGCGGCCTCCCTCGCGGACCAGGTCGCTACGCCCTCGCCGCCCGCCAACGTCTCGCCGCCGACGATCGCGGGTGCAGTCGAACAGGGCCGGACCTTGACCGCCGAGGAAGGCTCCTGGTCGAACGCTCCGTCCAACCCACATTGGCAGTGGCTGCGCTGCTCGGCCTCGGGGACGGAATGCGCCGCGATCGCCAAAGGCGCCAAGCAGACCCTCAACGTCACCCACAAGGACGTGGGTCACACGCTGTTGGTCGCCGAAAGCGTCGAAAACGGCTTCGCCCGCAGCCAGGCGGTCGACTCGGCGGCTACGGTCGTGGTCCCGACCCCGCCGCCCTCGCCGCCGTCCACCACCAGCCCGCCCACGATCACGGGGGCCGACGAACAGGGCCGCGCCCTCACCGCCCACGCCGCACCGTGGACGGGGGAACCGAAGATCTTCGAATACCAGTGGCGGCGTTGCGAAGCGGGCGGTCTCAACTGCCACCCCATCAACGGCGCCGAAAGCACCAAATACACACTTACAGGCTTGGATGTGGGCAAGGTGCTGGAGTTCCGCGAAACGGCCACCAACGCCGCCGGTTCGGCGATCTCCGTCTCGGCCGCCAGCTCGACGATCGCCGCCGCGCTGCCCGTCGACGCCCAGCCCCCCTCGATCACGGGCATCCCGGAGGAGGGCCACCCGCTGCGCGAGCACCACGGCGAATGGAGCAACGAACCCACCGAATACTCCTACCAGTGGGAGCATTGCGACGGATCCGGCAACAACTGCGAAGCGATCGATGGGGCCAACTCGAGGAACTACGCGCCCAGGAGCTCGGAAGTCGGGGGCACGCTGCGAGTTCAGGAGAAGGCGATCAACGCCGCCGGCACCTCCCCGGCGGCGACCTCGGCGGCCACCGCCCAGGTCGCCCTCGCGGCCCCCGCGAACTTCAAACCGCCCACCGTCACCGGTAGCCCCCAGCAGGGCGAAACGCTGACGGCCCACCCGGGGGCCTGGAAAAACAATCCCACCCACCGCTCCTACCAGTGGCTGCGCTGCGAAGCCGGCGAATGTCGCATGATCGAAGGTGCCACCAAAACCACCTACGTGGTGACGCTCGCCGACGTGGGCTTCTCGGTGGAGGTCAGGGAAGCGGCGTCCAACCCCAGCGGCTGGGAAGCGGCGTTCTCCGAAGGGCTCGCCGTCGGCGGTACCCCCACGCCGTTCGTCACCTCCCTCGAACCCGCCACCGGGTCGACCGCGGGCGGCGCCACGATCACGGTCATGGGCGGCAACTTCGGCGAAGCCAGCGCGGTGTCCTTCGGCGCGGTCGCCGCCGGCTCCTACGAAGTCCTCTCACCCGACGAGATCAGGGCGGTCGCCCCGGCGCAGGCGGCCGGCACGGTGAGCGTGACCGTCACGACGCCGAAGGGGACCAGCACCGCCGACGCCGCCTCCCAGTTCACCTACGGCGCCCCGCCCACGTTGACGTCGATCGAACCCGATGAAGGGCCCGAAGCGGGGGGCACGGTCGTCACGATCACCGGCACCCAGCTGGAACAGGCCAGCGAAGTGAAATTCGGGGCCCTCACCGCCGAAAGCTTCGGCGTGCAGTCGTCCAACACCATCATCGCCGTGGCTCCGCCCGGGACGACGGGAACGGTCGCGATCACGGTCAGGACTCCGTTCGGGCTTACCACTCCGGGCGCCTCGAGCCAGTTCACCTACGTCAAAACGGGGCTCCCCCCGGAAGTCAAGAAACTGTCGGTCAAGAAGGGGCCCGCCGCCGGCGGCACGCAGCTCACGATCACGGGCGGCTACTTCACCTACGCGACGGCCGTGAACTTCGGGCAGGTACCCGCGGCCAGCTTCAAGATCATCTCCCAGACCGAAATCTCCGCCGTCTCGCCGCCCAACACAGCCGGGCTGATGGACGTCACGGTCACGAGCCCATACGGGACCAGCGCGACCTCCAGCAAGGATCGCTTCCGCTATGAAAACCCCGTCATCACGAGCGTCTCACCTGAATCCGGGCCGGTCGCCGGGGGTACGCTCGTTACGATCACGGGCAGCGGGTTCGCGTACGGGGAAGGATCGACCGTGTTCGAGTTCAAGCACGAAGCCGCCACCTTCGTCGAATGTTCGTCAACGACAGAATGCACGATGATCGCGCCACCCTCGACGAAGGCCCTGACGGTCAAAGTGAAAGCGACGGCCGGCGGGAGAAGCAGCTCGGCAAAAGACCCCGGCGACGAATACACCTACGAATAGGGGTTCCGGCGCTGGCCCTCGCGGCCGCCGGCGTGCTCGCCGCAGCCGCTCCCGGGGTGGACGCTTACGCCGCCGGTGGGCCCTCGCGGGTCGGCGTGACGGTCTCGGTCGAAGGGCTCACGGGGTCGCTGGGTCGGATCACGGCAAGCGTGTCTCCGAGCTTTGCCTCGCGGTGCGTGTTGAACGTGGACGAAGCCGGGCGGCAACGCTTGTTTGCCGGCTCCTACCGGGGTCGCGAGTTCGCCTGGCGGTGGGTCAGCGACATCGCCGGCAGCCGGGGGGCGTGGAACCTGCTCGCGACGTGCCGTGACGGTGCTCGTTGGGCGTGGCGGCGGTACCGCCTCGAACCCGGGCTGGCCCACATCGGCGGGGCCTTCGTGAGCGCGCCGGCGATCGCCGGGGCCCAGCCGCCGGTGCCGATCCCGCCGGGTGCCGGCTCGTGCGATACCCAGGGCATCTGCTTCGCCGCCGACGCGTTCCCGATCGGGCAGTGCACCTGGTACGCGGTCGGCCGCCGGCCGGACCTGGAGGGAATCGTCCGGGGCAACGCCTCGACCTGGTTCCAGGACGCGCGGGGGAAGGCACCCGAGGGCAGCGGTCCGATCGTGGGGGCGCTGGCGGTGTGGGCGGCGAACGTCGGTCCCGCCGGGGTCGACGGGCACGTGGCGTACGTGGCCGCGGTGCGCGCACGCGAACCGCGCCTGCTGGTCGACGACTCGAACTGGCGGCCCACGGCGCAGAGCCCCGAACTGCAGGTGCACGAACACTGGCTCGCCGCGGCCTCGGTGGAGGGCTACATCTATCGGCCGGGGACCCCGGCCGGCGGTTGAACGCACGAGATCCGCGCCGCGGGAGCAGTCAGAGCAGGCTGTCCCCTCCGTGAACGACCGCGCTCCCCAGGACGAGGGCGCCCTCCCGCGTCAGTGCAGGAGGTTGACCTCGAGCTTTTCCTTGCTGGTCATTTCGAGCGTCAGGACGATCCCGGCCTGTTCGGCGGCGAAGGCCCCGATCTGTGCCGAAAGCACGAACTGGGGTTCGTTTTCGAACGATTCGATGTTCTGGTGGCCTTTGTCCTCGAGCAGTTTCAGCTTCGCGGCCTTCAGCATCCGGTCGGTGTATTTGTACGGGAGGATCGCGCCGCCCCGCAACACGTAGGGCACACCTGCACATTCGAATTCCGTCACCGTTCCGCCACCCGGGGCTCCGATCGCGAAGCCCACTTCGTCTTCTTCGGGTTTGGGTTCGGTTTTGACGATCCCCAGCTCGGCGGTCAGGGGCTGAGTTTTGACGTGGCCGGTTTTTTCGCCGGCCGTGGTGCAGGGTCCGCCGCCGCTCGACGGCACCCCGTTCTTGCAGCCGACGAAGCTCAGCACGACGTCCGTGATCGACTTGGAGTTGCTGTACGTGCCGGTCAGCTTGGCGCTCCCGCACAGGACTTCTTTGCGGCCGACGGTTTCGAACTTGATCAGTTCTCCCGTGGGGCTCTTCGCCTTCACCTGCGGCTTCTTGCCCGCTCCCGGTTCCCATTCGAAGTTCCCTTTTCCGGTCGAGACGGGCGTGGTGCAGGCATTGTCGACGTACTTGCCGACGACCAGTTTTTTCACTTTCACGCAACGCCCGATTTCGGGAGGCGAGGAGACGTAGGCGAAATGGTCGGCCGCGGTGGCGACACTCCGGCCTCCGGGGCCGACCAGTGTCACGTCCACGGTGCCGACCCCGTCGGGCGAGGTCGCCGTCACTTCGGTGGCCGATTCGACTTTCACGGACGTGGCCGCATTGGTGCCGAAGTCGACCGCCGTGACGCCTTCGAAGTTGGACCCGCGGATGACCACTTTGGTGCCGCCTTCCTGGGAGCCGGTTGCGGGAGTGACGCTCGTCACGATCGGAACGTAGTAGAAGTCGCTGGCGGGAGTCTCGGCGCTGGTGCCGTCGGGGATCGTGACGGTCACGGGCACCACGCCCGTGCCGGCTGGGGCGACGGCGTCGATCGTCGTCGCCGATTCGATTTTGTATTCGGTCGCGGCGGCTTCGCCGAAGTGAACGGCGGTGACGCCGCTGAAATTCGTTCCCGTGATCGTGACGTGGGTGCCGCCCGCCGGGTTGCCTTCGATCGGGCTGATGCCGGTCACCGACGGCAGCTGCGGTCCGGCGACGAGCACGCTCAGGGAGCCGGCACTGACCTGGTCAACGGCGTGGATGCCCGTCACCTCCACCGGTTTCAGGCTCTTTTCTTTGAGTCCGGTCCCGAGCTGTCCTTCGCCGCCGCCGCCGAACGTCCACACGTTGCCATCTGCCTGCAGCGCGACGCTGTAGTTGAGCCCTGCCGACACCGAGGTCACTTCGGTGAGGCCGCTGGCCTGCACGGGCACGTTGCTGGATGTCCCGGCGCCGTTGCCAAGCTCACCGCTGGTGCCGGTTCCCCACGCGAAGACTTCGCCGCCGGTGAGGGCAGCCAGGCTGTGGGACTGGCCGGCCGCGATCGCGTGAACGCCGATCAGGCCCTGGACCGCGACGGGGGTGTCGCTGTTGGTTTTGCTGCCGTCACCCAGCTGGTCGCCCTTGTTCTTCCCCCACGCCTCGACGGTGCCGTTCGAGAGCAGTGCGAGGCTGAATTCGCCGCCCGCGGCGATCGCGGTCACGCCACCGAGTTCGGTGACTTCGACGGGGGTCTCCTCGCCGTTGCAGGTCGGGGCGTCACAGCCGTTGCCGAGCTGTCCTTCCTTGTCCGAGCCCCAGGCTTTGACCCTGCCGTCGGAGAGCAGCGCGAGGCCGTGTTTGCCGCCGGCCGAGATCGCCGTCACTTCGCTGAGCCCCGTGACTTCGACGGGGACGTTGGAGTTGTTGATCGACCCGTCTCCCAGCCTTCCTTCTTCTCCCTCGCCCCAGGCCATGACGTGACCGTTGCTGAGCAGCGCGAGGCTGAATTCGCCGCCCGCGGCGATCGCCGTGACGCCGCTGAGCCCGCTCACGGCAACGGGGAGGTCGCTGGAGGTGTTGTTGCCGTCACCCAGCTGGCCCACGTTGTTGGCGCCCCAGGCCATGACGGTGCCGTTGGAGAGCAGGGCCAGCGAGTGGTCGCTGCCGGCGGCCACGGAAACGACTTCGCCGAGGTCGCTGACCGGGATCGGGGCGAGGCTGTTTTCGGTCGTCCCGTCGCCGAGCTGACCGTCGGCGTTCGCGCCCCACCCGGACGCGGCCGGGAAGGCGTCGGCGCCCGAGACGAAGAGGGCCCCGGCGGCGATCGCGCAGACGAGGCACAGGAGCAAAACCCTCATAAGTCGCATGCTTGCTACCCCTCCTCAGACTCCGTCCGGAACCCCGTCAGTCGAGCAACGATAACGCCCCCCCGGCGCTATCGCAAACACGAACAAGATCGACCACCGGTGCCGCCCGGTGAGCCTCCGGAGCGCGGCGGCGCGGGCGTTTGTGGCCCTTGTGCCGACAGATGCTAGCGACTCTCGGTGCCGGCGCTCGAGGGGTCCCCCGCGTCGCGCGCCAGCCACCGCACCAGCCCCGCCGCGCTGGGCCCGGCCAGGCCCACGAACATGTAGTCCTCGACGACCGGTCCGGGCAGCCGCGCCCGCAGGTAGGACTCCAGCGAGCCCACGAAGGCCTCTTCGCCGGCCGCCGCCCACCGCTCGTGCCGGCCGAGCGCCTCGCGCATGGCGTCGATGTGCTCCCCGGGAGTGCCGAACTGGCCGTAATGGGCGAGCGCCAGTGCCCGGGGCTGCCACTGCTCGAGGCGCTCCAGTGATTGCCGCCAGGCATCCAGGTCGACCTCCGGCGGCGGCGTGGGGGGCATCACGACGGACCCCGCCAGGCGCACGCCCGCGAGGTCCCCGCAGAAGGCCAGGCCGCTGTCCCGGTCGAGGAAGGCGACGTGGTGGGATGCGTGTCCCGGGGTCCAGGCGGATTGCATCCCGCCGATCTCCTGGCCGTCCTCGATCGTGCGCAGGTTCTGCTGGGGGACCGGCAGCACCTCCCCGAGCAGCTCCTCCAGGCGCTCGCCGAACACCCGCCTCGTGCTCGCAACCAGCCGGATGGGGTCGGCGAGGTGCGCCGCCCCGCGGGGGTGGACGTACACCGGCAGTTGCGGCCAGCGGGCGACGAGCGCGCCGGCGGCGCCGGCGTGGTCGAGGTGGACATGGGTCAGCAGCAGCGCCCGCGGCCTCTGGTCGCCCAGCCCGTCGAGCAGCCGGGGAAGGCAGGCACCGGGGCCGCAGTCCACGAGCACGTCCCCACACAGCCACGCCCCCACGGTGCCCGGGCGGCCGTCGTAGCGCAGGTCGATGATGCGAGCGTCCATCCCATCGGCCGCGGGGGCGGCCGCTCCACCCTACCGGCGCCCGTGTTGCAGCGGGTGTGGAAGCTATCGTGACGGCCGCCTCATCGCGCCCCTTCGCCCGAGAGCCTTGAAGCCCCGCCGACAGATCCTCGCCTTGGCGCTGACGTGCGCCGGTGCCGCTGCCCTGCTGGGAGGGTGCGGCAGCGGCTCCCCGCCGGCGAGCGGGCTGCTGCTGGGCACGAATGCCCGGGCGGCCGGCTCGAGCGGGGTCGCCGTCTCGCCGATGCCGGGAACCCCAGACGCCTCGCCCTCGACGCAGATCAGCTTCCTCGGGGGGCCGGGAACGTCGGTCGCCGAGGTCCACGTGGTCGGATCCCACACGGGCCTCCACACGGGCGTGCTGAGGGCCTACTCGACCGGTACCGGAGAGAGCTTCCTGCCCTCGCGGCCGTTCGCTGCCGGGGAGTCCGTCCGCGTGAGCGCCCAGGTCAGCACCGGTGGACACACGAGCACCGCCGCGACCAGCTTCACGGTGGCCCACCAGGCGAGCGTCAGCCAGAGCGAGTTCCCGACCAATCCCGGCGAACCGGGCGCCGTCCAGCACTACGTCTCGGCGCCCTCGCTGACGCCGTCCACCGTCCGCATCACGACCCCTGCCCAGCCGGGGGCCGCTCCGGGCTACCTGTTCATGGCCCCCTACCAGGGCCGTGGCACGCCGGGCCCGATGATCGTCGACCAGCAGGGGAGGCTGGTGTGGTTCCACCCGCTCCCCGCCGGGGAGTCCGCGACCAACTTCCACGTCCAGCAGTACGAGGGGCACCCCGTGCTGACGTGGTGGCAGGGCCGGATCCTGCAGGTCGGGTTCGGACAGGGCGAAGACGAGATCTTCAACGGCGCCTACCAGCAGGTCGCGACCGTGCGGGCCGGCAACGGCTATCACGCCGACCTGCACGAAATCCGGCTGACGCCCGAAGGAACGGCCTGGATCGACGCCTTCGACCCGATCAAGTTCAACCTCTCGCGGCTGCACGGCGTGGCCGACGGGGTCCTGACCGACTCGGTGATCCAGGAGGTCGACGTCAAGACCGGCCTGGTGATGTGGGAGTGGCACGCGCTCGGGCACGTGGCGCCGAGCGAATCGTTCAACTCCGTGCCCGCGACCGCCTACCCGTGGGATTACATCCACATCAACTCGGTCGACCCCGGCGGCTCGGGCGACGTGCTGATGTCGGCCCGCAACATGTGGGCGCTGTATGACGTGGACCTCCAGACGGGGCTGATCCGCTGGCGCCTGGGCGGCAGCCACAGCAGCTTCCGGCTCGGCCCCGGGGTCCGTTTCTACTGGCAGCACGACGCCGAATTCCAGCCCGGCGGGCTGATCTCGGTGTTCGACAACGGTTCGGACCCGCCGAAGGAGAAGCAGTCGCGGGGGCTGCTGCTGAGCGTCGACACCGCCAACCACTCCGTCAGCCTCGTGAAAGCGTTCGTCAACCCGACCAAGACGCTGCTCGCCTCGAGCCAGGGCGATACCCTCAGCCTCCCCGGCGGGGACTGGCTGCTGGGGTACGGAGGCCTACCCAACTTCACCGAGTTCGACCCCGCCGGCCACGTCCTGCTCGACGGGACCCTCGGCCGTAACGTCCAGGACTTCAGGACCTACCTGTCGCCCTGGAGCGCAAACGGGGAAGGCTCCCCGGCGGTGGCGGTGCGGCCCGGGGCGGCGGGCACGGTGTCGGTGTCGGCGTCCTGGAACGGAGCCACCGACGTGGCCCAGTGGCGGGTGCTGGCGGGCGCCTCCGCCACCTCCCTGCAACAGGCTGCGACGGCGCCGAGCAGCGGCTTCGAGACCACGGTGGCGATCCCGGCCGCCGCCGGGCCGTACGTGGCCGTGCAGGCACTGGACCCCTCCGGGACGCTGCTCGCCACCTCTGCCCCGGTGAAGGGCTGAGGTCACTGGACCGGCGGATGCCGTCATGTAGCAGGGGGCGGGCCGGGGCGCCCCGATCGGGCGGGGTGCGGGGGTGGTCGCCGGCCGTGCTGGTGGCGTTGCTCGCGGCCGTGGCGGTGGTGGTCCTCTGGGGCTCGCAGGCCCGGGCGGGCTCGCCCGCCGCGGCGGCCTGCGTCCCCCACCGGCTGAACGTCTCGGCCTCGCTCGCGGGGGGGCGGCTGACGGTCTCTCCGCTGCCCGGCAGCCGGGACTCCTCGGCGTCCACCCAGATCAGCCTGCTCGGTACGCCCGCCGCGGAGATCGAACAGCTCACCGTCCGCGGCTCGCACACGGGTGTCCACGCGGGCAGACTCGAGGCCTACTCCCAGGGCGACGGGGCCAGCTTCCTGCCCTCACGCCCGTTCGCCGAAGGCGAGGCGGTGAGCGTCTCGGCCCGCCTGCGGCTGGGCCCCCCGGCCGGGACCGTGCCGGTCTCGTGGAGCTTCACGGTCGCCACCAGGGACGTGCCCGGGGCCGGCGTCGGCAGCGCCGAAACCGTCCTCGGAGTCCCCGTCCACCAGAGCTTCGTCTCCCGCCCCGAATTGCAACCCCCGGTCGTGACCGTGTCCTCCACTGCGCACCAGGCCACGGGCGACCTGTTCCTGGCCCCCTACGCGGGGCACGGTCAGTACGGGCCGATGATCCTCGACGAACACGGCGGGCTGATCTGGTTCGACCCGCTGCCTGCGGGGGCGAGGGCGGGTGACCTGCGGGTCCAGAGCTACGGCGGCCAGCCCGTCCTCACCTGGTGGCAGGACCCGCTCGTGTCAGGTGGCAGCAGCGCCGCCGGCGACGTCATCGAGAACAGCTCGTATCACCAGATCGCGGTGGTGCGGGCCGGCAACGGCTATCAGTCGGACCTGCACGAGTTCCAGCTGACCGCGAACAACACCGCCCTCGTCACCGTCTACGACGCGGTCCGCTGCAACCTGAGCGCGATCGGCGGCCCCAGCAACGGCGCGGTCGCCGACACGCTGTTCCAGGAAATCGACCTCGCCACCGGGCTGGTCCGCTACGAGTGGCACTTCCTCGACCACGTGCCATTGTCCAGCTCCTACTACTCGGGACAGGCCGCCACGCCGGCCTCGCCGTTCGACGCCTACCACATCAACTCCGTGGACGTGTCCCGTGACGGCAGCTTCCTGGTCGACTCGCGCAACACCTGGGCGGTGTACGACGTCGACCCCCACAGCGGCGAGGTGCGGTGGCAGCTGGGGGGCAAGAACAGCACCTTCAAGCTCGGCCCGGGTGCGGCCACCGCCTGGCAGCACGACGCCCGCGAACAGCCCGACGGGACGATCACGTTCTTCGACAACGGCGCCTCGCCCCGCGTCCATCCGGCCTCGCGGGCGATCGAAGTCGCGCTCGACCCCGCCGCCCGGACGGCGACGCTGGTGCGCTCCTACTCGCACCCCACGCCGCTGGTGGCGCCCAGCCAGGGCAACGTGCAGGCGCTCGCCGACGGCGACTGGATGATCGGGTGGGGACAGGCGGGCTACCTGTCGGAGGTCGAACCCTCCGGCCGGCTGCTGTTCGACGCCCACCTGCCATCCGGGTGGGAGAGCTACCGCACCTACGCGTTGCCGTGGAGCGCCCAGCCGACCCAGCCGCCGAGCCTCGCGCTGCGTCGCGCCTCCCACGGCGCCCTGGTCGCCTACGCGAGTTGGAACGGGGCCACCGGGGTGGCCGCCTGGAGGGTGCTGAGCGGGACCTCCGCCGCGGCCCTCGCACCGCTCGTGAGCGCCCCCCGAAGCGGCTTCGAGACGACGGTCGCCCTGCCGGGGGCCGGCGGCGGACCGTACGCGGCCGTACAGGCGCTCGACGCCCAGGGCAATGTGCTGGCCACCTCCAAGACGGTGAAGGCGCCGGCCGGCTAGCGACTGCAGCGCGGCCGGCCGTCGCCCTCCGGCGGCGGCTCTACGGCTCGCGATCCGTCAGCGGGGGACGCTGCAGGCTCGCGATCCCGAACATTCCGTCTTCGGCGTGGCGTCGGCGGCGTTCCACGGCCACCGTGGCGGCACGACGCGCCGTCAGGAAGTAGTCGGCGAAGCCGGCCCCGTGGGCCGTCTGCAGGCGTTCCGGAAGCGGCTCCCGGAGCTCGTGCTTGAAGGCGTGCTCATACAGTGACCGGACCTTCCCTTCGGCGTCGTTGCTCCCGGAGCTGTTGTCGAGCTCCAGCCGGCCCGCCTGGGTGCGGTAGTCGTAGAGCTCGTCTTCCTGGCCTTCCTCGTAGGGGACGATCCCGTCTTCGGGCCAGTTGGAGTAGGTGGCGAACTTGGCCTGGGGGGTGCGGATCGCGACCACGTGCAGAGGCGAATCGGCGGCGTAGGTCTCGACGGCGTACTCGGTCACGATCTCGTCGGTTGCGTGCAGGACGTATTCCCGCCCGGGGGCTTCGGGGTCCTTCAGCAGCGCCGTCAGGTCCAGGCGTTTTGACAGGTGCGAGTAGCGCTCTTCGCGGCGCCAGTCCGTGGACCCGGTGGCGATCGTCAGCAGCATCGGCGCCACGTCGACGCTCGAGGTCAGCTGGGCGCGCGTCTGGGCGGGGGAGGCGGTGAGGACTTCGCGGTGGTCCCTCACGATCAGGGGTACGCGCAGCGCCTCCTCGTAGGCGCTCGCGCCCTTCCCCCGCAGTCCGTGGGAGGCACCGTACTCGCCGTGGTCGGAGGTGAACACGACGACCGTGTTGGCCTCCACCTCGGGGCGGCTGTGGAGCGTCCGCAGGACCTCCCCGATGTGCAGGTCCACCTCCCTCTGGAGCTTGATGTAGAGGTCCAGGAATTCGAGCCATTTGGCAGGCACTTCGGGACCGCTGAAGGGGACCACCCCGAACGACGCGGCGGCCGTTTCCTGGAACGAGCGCTGCAGGCGCGGCTTGCGGCGCTCTTCCAGCAGCTCGGGGGTCTCGAAGTTGGGGGGCAGCCGCCGCATCAGCGGACGCGAGGCCGCCTCGGCCGGCACGCGGTCGCTCCACAGGTACCACCAGGCGATGTCGTGGGGGTTCACGAACGACACCGTCGTGCACCACGGCTGGACGTGGTCGGCGTGACGGAACCAGTCCGAGAACACATCGGCGATGAGGGGGTCACGCTTCCAGCCCTGACCGGGGGCGCCGTCTGGGGACGGGTACACGCCCCCGGCGAACCCGTATTCCTCCAGCGCGGCGCTGCCCGTCAGCGGCGTCCAGCGGTTGTCACGGTGGGTCAGGTGCCACTTCCCGAACCAGTGGGTGTGGTAGCCGTGTTCCCGCAGCATCGTCCCCCAGGTCGGGAAGCCCGGGTCGAGCGTGCTGCCGCCGGTGATCATGCATCCCGTCTGGTGGGTGTAGAGGCCGGTCAGCAGGGTCGATCGGGAGGGGGTGCAGTCGTTCGAAGCCGTGTAGTGGTGGCCGAAGCTGACGGCCCCTTCGCGCAGCCTCTGCAGGTTCGGCGCGAAGGCCTGGCCGAAGGATCCGGCCGAGAACCAGGTGGGGAAGCGCAGCTGGTCGACGACGATCACGAGGATGTTGGGGGCGTGCGGGGAGGCACTCGCCGGCGTGGGCCGCCCGATCGTCACGTCCTTCGGCTTCGGCGGCTGCGTCGGCGCCGGCGCCGAGTCGCTGTTGGCATCGGCCATCCCCCGGATCGCCACTCCCGCGCCGGCGATCGCCCCTCCCGCGATCAGCCCGCGTCTGAGGAACGTGCGGCGATCGACGCGCTTGCCCGGTTTCTCGTCGTTGCTCGCCATTGGCCCGATGGCACCCGCTTCCGAGGGCTACCCGGCCCTGCGGCCGGGCGCGGATCGAGCTTAGCGGGCGCCGGGACGGATCACCATCATGTACCGGGTGGATCCGTCAGAGACGGGATCTCGCCCTCCTCGGGGGCACCGCGGCCCCCGGTCCGGTCGCGCCCGCCGGCGCCACCGACGGGCCGCCCGCCGGCTCGCGGGGGTGCTGGTGACGATCGGCGCGTGGGCCGCGATCGCGCTGACCCCGGCGGCCTGCGCCCAGCCCACCGCGGCCAGCGTCGCCGGGGCCTACGAATTCCTGGGGGCGATGATGGACCGCTACGCGACGGGGTCGGAACTGCGGCTCGTCCAGAGCTTCAGCGGCGGAACGCCGGAACGGGAAGGGCTCGATGACTCCTTCACCTACGACGACGCCCTGATCATCGACGCGCTGCTCGCGCGGGGGCAACCCGAAGACCTCGCCCGTGCCCAGGTGCTGGGCGAGTCGCTGCTCTACGTCCAGGAACACGACCCCGCCGGGGACGGGCGCATCAGGGCCGCCTACGCCCCCACGCCCCTGTCCTCGCCGGCCGAGGTGACCGCCACCGACCCGACCAGCGACGTCGGCAGCATGGCGTGGGTGGGACAGGCGCTCGTACACCTCTACGAACGGACCGGGACGGCGGCCTTCCTCGGGGGCGCCCGGGAGCTGGCCGAGTGGATCCAGACGGAGGCCTACGACGAACGCGGCGCCGGCGGGTACACCGGCGGCGAGGAACCCGACGGGAGCCGCATCGCCTGGAAGTCCACCGAGCACAACATCGACCTGTACGGGTTCTTCAGCCTGCTCGCCGGGGCCACCGGCGAAGTCGCCTGGAGCCAGTCCGCGGCCCACGCGAGGCATTTCGTGGAAGCGATGTGGGAACCCCGCAAGGGCATGTTCTGGGTGGGCACGGGCGAAGACGGGGTCAAACCCAACCGCCGCCTGAAGGTCGAGGACGTCAACAGCTGGTCCTACCTCGCCCTGCGCGATCCCTCCTATGGGTCGTCGCTGAACTGGGTCGTGAAGAACCTGGCGGTGAGCAAGAAGGGCTTCAGCGGGGTGAGCGTCTGCCGGGGCTCCCGCAAGGGGGTCTGGTTCGAGGGCACCGCGCACATCGCCGATGCCCTGCTGGCGAGGGACGGGCCGGGCGACGAGGAAGCCGCCGAGCGGTACCTGGCGGACATCGAACACGCCCAGCTGGCGGGCCCCAACGGCGACGGCAAGGGCATCATCGCCGCCTCCCGGGACGGCGTGGGGACCTGCGAAGGCGAAGCGTATGACGCCTCGCTGCACACCGGGGCGACCTCCTGGTACCTCCTCGCGGCCCACGGTGTGGACCCGTTCGATCCCCTCGAAGGCGGTTTCTAGGCGCTCTGGACGAATGTCCGGTCCCCGGCCCCGGGGCACATCGGCTGAAATCGGCGCCATTGCGCTCACGGCCTCGCCACCAGGGTCGATAAGGCCAGTAAACGAATGGTCGGGAAGCTAAACATCGAGGAGCAGCAGTCCCTCGCGGACACGTTCGCGCGTGCGGACGAGGACCTCACGCGGCGCGAACGGCGCATCGAGGTGCCGGTTGCGGTCGGGTTCTTCGCCGCGGTGGCGGTCATCTGGGCGGCCTGGCCACCCCACGGCTTCGAGGTGCTCGCCGCCCTGCTGTGCCTGATCGTGATGGCCGTCGCGTCGGTCGTCCGCTTCGACACCCCGTTCGGGTTCACGCTCGCCACCCAGCTGGCGTTCGTTCCGCTGCTGTTCGCGATGCCGGTCGCGATCGTCCCGATCGCCGTCCTGCTGGCCCTGCTGCTGGCCGGCTGCTTCGAGGTCTGGCGGGGCAACAAGACGCCCCGGCGGCTGCTGCTGACACCCGGCAACTCGTGGTTCGCGATCGGCCCGGCGGCGGTGTTCGCGGTCGCCCACACCGAACCCCGCCACGCCAGCGCGGGGTTGCTGGTGATCGCTCTGGCGGCCCAGTTCGCCGTCGACTTCGCCGTCTCCACGGTGCGCTTCGCCGAGGCACGCGACGCCCGCCTGACGGCCCAGCTGCGCGAATCGTGGGTGTACCTGATCGACATCGCGCTCACCGGGATGGCCCTGGTGGTGGCGGAGCAGGTCCACGAGCACCCCTTCGTCGCACTCGCCCCGCTGCCGCTGCTGGGGCTGCTGGCATGGTTCGCCGGGGAGCGCCGAGAGCGCCTCGTGAACCTGCTCGAGCTGAACAGTGCCTACCGTGGCACCGCGCTCGTGCTCGGGGACGTGGTGGAGGCCGACGACGGTTACACCGGCGTCCACTGCCGCGGGGTGCTCGGGCTCGCCCTCGCCGTCGCCGACGAGCTCGGCCTCGACGCCGACCGCCGCCGGAACCTCGAATTCGGAGCACTCCTGCACGACGTCGGCAAGATCGCGATCCCCAAGGAGATCATCAACAAGCCGGGCAAGCTCGACCCCGAGGAGTGGCAGATCATCAAGACCCACACCGTCGAAGGGCAGAACATGCTCGACCGGATCGGCGGCTTCATGCGCGACGTCGGCCTGATCGTGCGCTCCCACCACGAGCGCTGGGACGGCGGCGGCTACCCCGACGGGCTGGCGGGCGAGGAGATCCCGCTGGAGGCGCGTATCGTCAGCTGCTGTGACTCGTGGAACGCCATGCGTACCGACCGCGCCTACCGCAAGGCGCTGGCTCCCGAGGTGGCGCTCGAGGAGCTGAACGGCAACGCCGGCCGCCAGTTCGACCCCCGCATCGTCGAGGTGATCACCGCGATCGTGGGTCCCCTGGCGGAGGAGCCCGAGCCGGTGCCGGTGCCGGCCGCCCGGGCCCACCCGAGCCCCAGCCTGGCCGCTGGCTGAGCCGCACGACTTCAGCTCTTCTCACCGACGAGGTCCCGAGCGATCCCGGCTGACACGCACGGTTACCTGCAGCCGGCGCGGCCGGGTGGCTCTATCCTGGCCCGGAGAGGGTTGAGAGACGACGTTTTGTGAGGGATGAGTTGAGACGGAGAGGGATGCACGGACGCGGGCCGCGATTGGGCAGGGCTGCGCTCGTCCTGGTCGCCGTGCTGTCGGTGCTCCCCTGGGCGGCCACGGCGTTCGGCGCCGGCGGGCCCGAAGTGGAGACCGAACCTGTGCTCCTGGTCACGAAAACCACCGCCAAGCTGACGGGCACGGTGAACCCCAAGGGAGTCGCCGTCACGAGCTGTCAATTCGAGTACGGCACCTCGCCCGGGTCGCTCAGCTCGACCGCGGAATGCTCGCCGAAACCCGGCGCCGGAACCACCCCGGTAGCGGTCTCGGCGGAAGTGACGGGGCTGAAAGCGGACACCACCTACTACTTCGAGGTCGTCGCCACCTCCGAAGAAGGCACCGGCGACGGCGCCGAAGCGTCGTTCAAGACGGTCGCCAATGCGCCGTTGGTCACGACTGAAAAAGCCGAAGCGAAGCTGACGAGCGCGGTGCTAGTGGGGAGCGTGAACCCCGAGGGCGCGAGCGTGAGCACCTGCGAATTCAAGTACGGGACCGCGCCGGGATCGCTCACCTCCCACGTGGCCTGCTCGCCGATGCCCGGCTCCGGAACCACCCCGGAGGCGGTGATGGGGCAGGTGAGCGGCCTGACGCCCGACACGACCTACTACTTCGAATTGGTTGCCGAAGGTCAGGGCGGAAGCAGCAAAGGCGGCGAAGAACACCTCACCACCCTGGCCGACGGCCTCGCGGTCACGACCGAAGCAGCCACCGGAGTCGCCAAAACCAGCGCGACGCTGAACGGCACGGTGAACCCGGGGGGCAGCCCCGTGACGAGCTGTGAATTCCTCTACGGGACGACCAAAGGCTCGCTAACGGGCAAACTCCCTTGCTCGACGCTGCCCGGCGAAGGCACCCGACCCGTGACCGTCTCGGCGGAAGCGACGGGCCTGGCGCCGAACACGAAGTACTACTTCAAGCTCGTCGCCGACAACGAAGCAGCCGAACCCAAGGAAGGCGCTGAAGCCCAGCTCACCACCGAACCCAACGCCCCGGTGGCCACGACGGAAACGGCGCGCGAAGTAAAGCTGGCGAGCGCGGTGCTGGTGGGGACGGTAAACCCCGAAGGCGCGAATGTGAGCACCTGCGAATTCAGATACGGGAGGCCGGGATCGCTCATCTCCCATGCCGCGTGCTCGCCGATGCCGGCTAAAGGGGCCACACCGGAAGCGGTGACGGCCCAGGTGAGCGGCCTGACCCCGGACACGACCTACGCCTTCCAGGTGGTGGCGATCGGGGAAGGCGGGGAAGACGAGAGCACTGTCGGTGAATTCACGACGCCCGCCGACGACCTCGCGGTCGCGACCGGGGAAGCCACCGGAGCGACCAAGACCAGCGCGACGCTGAACGGCACGGTGAACCCGGGGGGCAGTCCCGTGACGAGCTGCGAATTCCTGTACGGGACCACCGCCGGCTCACCGACGGGCAAACTCCCGTGCTCGACGCTGCCCGGCGAAGGCACCCAACCCGTGACCGTCTCGGCGGAAGCGACGGGCCTGGCGCCGAACACGAAGTACTACTTCAAGCTCGTCGCCGACAACGAAGCCGCCGAACCGAAGGAAGGCGCCGAAGCCCAGTTCACCACCCAACTGAACCCGCCCGCGGTGGTGACCGGCGAAGCGTCCGCCCTCGCCGAAACCTCGGCCACGATCTCCGCCACCGTGAACCCGGAGGGAGAACAGGTGCAGACGTGCGCCGTCGAATACGGCAGCCAACCCTCCCTCGGGACGAGCGTTGCGTGCCCGTCCTCCCCCGGCAATGGGACCAGCCCGGTGGCGGTGGCGGTCCAGCTGACCGGTCTCTCGCCCGGTACCACCTACTACTACCGCGTGATCGCCAAGAGCCCCGGCGGCGAAGAAATCGGGAGGGTCGCGAGCTTTGCCACGGTGGCGACCCCGGTTCCACCCCCCTCTACGGGCCCGCCTCCCGCCAAAGGGCTCGAACCGGCCCGCCCGCCGACCCTCACCTCACTCGCCGAGAGCAACGCCGTCTTCCGGGTCGGACGCAGCTCGACCGCGCCGTCGGGTCGGATCAGCCGTGTCTCGCCGACGGGCACGCTGTTCTCGTTCGTGCTCGACCAGGCCGCGGTGGTGACGGTGACGATCACCCGCGAAGAAAGCGGGCACCGGATCGGCAAGAGCTGCGTGGTCGGGCGTCGAGGCGCCGGCAAGCCGGCCTGCGTGCGCTCATACGTGGCGATGATGCTCGGCCGCCGGGCCCGCGACGGCGTCAACAAGCTGCCGTTCACCGGCCGCGTGAGGGGCAGGGCACTTAAGTCCGGCGCCTACCGGGCCACGTTCACGGCCGAAAGCCTCGCCGGCAGCTCCCCCGCGAGCACGATCTCCTTCCGCGTCGTCGCTCACTGAGGGCCGGCGGTCGCCGCCACCGCGGTGCGGCCCCGTCGCAGGCGCTCCCCCGCGATCGGGAAGATCAACGTCGAGAGCACCGCCGCGCCGACCAGGGCCGCCGCGGTCGAGGGCCGCATGTGGCCGCTGCTGGTGGCGAGCGTCGTGATCGCCAGCACCAGCGGCAGCTGCGTCGAGCTCAGGAGGGCGAGGGCCGTCCTGTCCCGGCGATCGAGCGTACGGCGGTAGAGCACCAGGGCCGGGGTTCCCCTCACGATCAGGAACAGCGCCAGGAAGGTGAACATCTTCGTCACCCCCGACCAGCTGTCGAACAGCGCGGAGACGTCGAGTTTCATCCCGCTGGCGATGAAGAAGAACGGGACGAACACGCCGAACGCCACCGCCGTGAGCTTGGAGTCGAACCCGGGCAGCTCGGTGTCGACGAGCATCTGACGGGTGATCAGCCCGGCGGCGAACCCCCCCAGCAGCAGGTCCAGGCCGAGTTCCGTGGCGAGCAGGGCGAGCGCGAATACGAGCACCAGGATCCACCGCACGGCGAGCTGGGAGCTGCTCTCCAGGGTCCTGGCGAACAGCGGAACGGTGTGGGTCGCGGAACGAACCGCCAACACCGCCACGACGACCGCGAGGCCCACGAAGGTGAGCAGGATGAGCCCGTTGTGGAGCGTGCTCTGTGCCGAGAGCACCAGCGTGACGAGCAGGATCGGACCGAACTCTCCGGCCGTCCCGGCTCCCAGCAGGTAGGTGCCGAAGCCGGTGTCGATGTCCCCGGTGTCGGACAGGATCGGGATCAGCATGCCGATCGCCGTCGTCGCCAGCGCCGAGCCCGTGTAGAGGAGCGACAGCACCACCCCCGTGGCAGCCAGCGCGCCCCCGATCCCGTAGGCGAGCGCGAGCGACATCGCCCAGCCGAGCACGCCGAGGCGTAGGGGGCGGCCGAGGATCCGGCCTACGTCGATCTCGTAGCCGGCGAAGAAGAACAGCAGCCCGAGGCCGAGGTCGGAGAAGAACGAGATCGCCTGGCCGGGATGCAGGCCGAGCACCTTCGGCCCGATCAGGATCCCCAGCAGCAGCTCCAGGACTACCGCCGGGAGTATCAGACCGCGGTCGAACGCCAGCGAGGAGACCGTCGCGGCGACCGCGGCGGCGACCGCGATCGCGAGGAACGTCGACGCGGAGATGTGGCTGACCGTGGGCCTCCCTGTTCGGCGCGGGGGCGAGCGTGCGCGCGCGCCCCGCGACCCTATCCGGCGGCCCGGCCGGGCGCCGCGGCGCTCCTGCTCCCGATCCCCCCGGCTCCCGTGTCCTCACCCACCGCCAGGCGATCGTGGAGCCTGCGCAACACCCGCGGCGAGAACCAGCTCCACTCGCCCAGCAGTCCCATCAGGGCCGGCACGAGCAGGGTGCGCACCAGGAACGCGTCGAGCAACACGGCCGCCACCGCGCCCACGCCGATCTCCTTCAGGAACACCACGTTGGACGTGGCGAAGGCACCGATCGCCACCGACAGCAGGACGGCCGCGGCGGTCACGATCCGTCCCGTTCGCTGGAGTCCCAACGCGACCGACTCGCGGGCCTCCGCGCCCTGGTCGTGGGCCTCCTTGATGCGGGTGAACAGGAACACGCCGTAGTCGGTCGAGAGGGCGAACGCGATCGCCGCCAGCACCAGGTAGTTGCTCTGTTCGATGCCTCCCTGGGAGGTGTAGGCGAGCGGACCCTGCAGCCGCCCGTCCTGGAAGATCAGCACCAGCAGCCCCGTGGCGGCGCCCACCGTGAGCAGGTTCATCGCGAGCGCGATCAACGGCAGCACCGCCGAGCCGGTCATCAGCCACAGCACCAGCAGCGTCCCGCCCACGAGGATCGCGAGGGCGAGCGGCAACGAGTCGGCGATCGCGGCCCGCTGGTCGGTGAATTCCGCCCCCGAGCCGCCGAGCTGGGTGACGAACGCCGACGGGGTGGCCCGGATCCGGGCCACCGCCCGCTGGGCACTCGGCGCGATCGCCTCACCGCCGAGGGTGACGTCGAGCTGCCAGGTCCGCTGTCCGAGGTAGTGGGGAGCGGCGACCCCCGCCACGCCCCCGACACGAGCCAGTCGGGCGGCATATGTGTGGAGCTCGCCACCGGCGGCGGGGCCGGCGTGGACGGCCACGAACGCGGGGGTCGTGCGATCGGGCGGGTATTCCCGCAGCAGCGCCTGTTCCACCTGTCGGGCGCTCGTCGAGGTCGGCAGCACCCGTGCGTCCACCCCGCTCCAGCGCGTCCCGAACGCGGGCAGGGCGAGCGCGATCAACGCCCCGGCGGTGAGCAGCGTGACCAGTCCCGGGTGGCGCAGGACGCGCTGGGCATGGCGGTACCAGCGACCCTCCCGCGGCGGTCCCGGCCGGGTCCGCCCGAGGCGCCCGCCGAACAGCACGAACAGCGCCGGCAGCAGGGTCAGGGCGACGGCCGCCGCCGTCAGCGCGGTGATCGCACCGCCGATGCCCATCGACTGCAGGAAGCGCAGCGGGAAGACCACCAGCGAGCACATCGCGAGTGCGACCGTGATGGCGCTGTAGGCGACCGTCCGTCCCGCGGTCGTCATCGTCGTGACGACTGCGGCGCCGGTGTCGCGCCCGGCCCCGAGCTCCTCGCGGAAACGTGACACCAGGAACAGGCTGTAGTCGACCGCCAGCCCCAACCCGAGACCGATTACGAGGTTGAGGGCGAACACCGACAGCGGCAGGGCGACGTTGACCGCCCGCAGCAGCGCGAAGGCGACGAACACGCTCGTGGCGCCGACGGCCACCGGCAGCAGGGAGGCGGCCCCACGGAAGATCAGGAACGCGAGCAGGGCGATCAGCGGGAACGCCAGTGCCTCGGCGAGGCCGAGGTCCTTCGAGGCCTGCGCGCCCACCTCCCGGCCGACGATCGTGTTGCCTCCCAGGAGCACGTCCCGGTCGCCCGCGAACCGCGCTTTGAGGTGTTCGGCGGCTTCGTGTTCGTCGACTCCCGCTCGCAGGGTTGCGGCGATCAGCACGCTCGATCCACTCGCCGAGCGGATCGGGGGGGCGAGGGCGGCCACCGCCCGGTCTCCGCCCAGGAGCGCCTGCGCGTGCACGACGCCCGCGCTGCCGGCACGGGCGGCGACGAGCACGAGCACGCCCGCGGTCGGGTCCGCCCCCGTGGCCCGTTCGATCGCTTCCCGGGCGTGCGTGGACTGCGAGGACGGGTCCGAGAAGTCGTTGTGGGCGTCGAGGCTGTTGGTCGCGCTGGCGCCGAACACCAGGCCCGCCACCAGCACCACCGCGACCGCACCCGCCATACGTCGGGGGTGGGCGGTGGCGATGCGGGCGATCCGGCTCAGCAAGGCGGTTGCTCCTGTGGCGCGGCCTTCGGCCGACGCGGGGCGGTGGCACGAGGGCCGGGCCGGGATCGCGCCGCCGCCTGACTATTGACGCCCGTACATATACACCCGTACATGAACATCTGTCAACTTAGATTGTTAAGCTCCAGGGAGATGGATGCATCGGCGGACGTCCGCCAGCGGAATCCCCGCGGGGAGGGGGAGCGGCTACGGGCCGCCCTGATGGAGGCCGCCGCCGAGCTGCTGCTCGAACACGGTTCCGCCGACCGCCTCTCGATCCGCTCGATCACCGCCCGCGCGGGCGTATCCCCGACGGCCCTCTACCTTCACTTCGCCGGCAAGGAGGAGCTCGTGCGAGCGGTCTCGATCGCGGCCTTCCAGGAACTGTGGGACTTCATGCGCGAGGCGGCAGCGGCCCACGAGGACGATCCCCGGGCCCAACTGGTGGCCCTGGGCGAGGCCTACATCCATTTCGCCCAGAGCCGCCCGGGTCATTACCGGATCCTGTTCGCGACCTCGGGGAGGACCGCCCTCAGCGGCCCCGCCGGCCCGCCGGAGGAGGACCCGGGGACGGCGGCGCTCGAGCTCCTGGTGTCGGCCACCGCCCGTGCCCTGGACGACGGGCGCGACCCGGAGGCGGTCGCCAGGCAGCTGTGGATCGGCGTCCACGGCTTCATCATGCTGCGCTCGGCGCTGCCCCAGCTGGACTGGCCGAGCGCCGACGAGTTCCTGACGGAACTGCACGCCGCCCACCTCGGCTCTGCGTAGGGACGGCCCCGGGGGGCACGTCGCGACGCCGGCGATCACTCAGGCTACGGGCATGGTCAGCAGTGAGGCCGCGGCCGGGCCGATCAGCTCGCTGAAGGGGGAGCCGTCGTCCTCGCCGACGGCTACGCACCGGTCGCTCGCAGAACAGGAGACCGATTCGAGGGTGTCGTCAAAGATCCCTCCGTTCTCGCCTACCGTCGGCGGCCCCGCCGATTGCGCGGGAAGCATCGACCAGCTGCCGTGGGCGAGCCGCTCGACGACTGGTGCGCCGAGTTCTTTGACTCCGACGGCCACGCACGTGCCTGCAGGCGGACACGAGACCGCCAGCGGCTCGGTCCCGGTGCCGGCACGAGCCGTCATCGGCGACCAGCGCCCGCCGTGGAAGTGGATGATCAGCTGCTGTCCCGGTGTGGCGCTGTAGAAGTTCGTGTTCCCGACCGCGATGCACTCACCGGCACGTGGGCAGGCGACGCCGTTCAACGACGGCAGGGTGCGCCCGAACGCGAGCCCCACCGTCACGATCCGCCACGAGGAGCCGTTGTAGAGGGCCGTCAGCAGCGCCCCGTGGAGCCTCCCGGAGGTGACCAGGGTGGTGTCTCCGACGGCCATGCAGAAGCGTGGCGAGGTGCACGAGAGCGCGTTCAACGTGAAGTGCAACGCCCCCTTGATCGCCGGTCCGCCGCCGGTCCGCCACCTGCCACCGGCGAACACGGCGCTCGCGATCCTCTTTTCCCCGTCTCCGACGCCCGCCGCCATGCACCAGTTGCCGGTCGGGCACGAGACCCCGAACAGGTCGGCCGAGCGGTCCGACGCCGGCATCGCCATCGGTGTCCACACGCCGCCGGAGAGGTGCAGGGCGATCGCTGCTTCGTGCGCTTCCCCGACGGCCATGCAGAGGCCCGAAGCGGGACAGGAGACGTCCGTCAGGCGCGAGGATCCGGCCAGGCTCGGGAGCGGGCCGGGCTGCCACGCCGAGGCCTGGAACATCCACGCCAGCGCCTGGGAGGAGGAGGCGTCGGTTGCCCCGACGGCGACGCAGGCGGCGGGCAAAGTGCAGCTCACGCCGTTGACGTAGATCGCCGCGCCGGGTTCGAGACCCGCGGCCCCGACGACGGAGTGGGCCTCGCCCACGCCCGGGGCACCGGCCATGCCCGCGCCGAGGGCGAGGGTCGCCAGCGTGGCGCCCAGCCAGCGGTAGGTGGCACTCAGCTCGTGAGCACCACGGGTGCGATCGCGTCGGCGGGCGGGGAGCATATGTGTCGGGCTTACCCTTGCGGCAGACTAGCCATGTGCTGACCGCGTTCGGCGTCGTTGTACTGACGTTCATGATGCTGATGTATGCCTTGGAGCGTCGCGGCAGTGGCTTCGTGCTGGCGTTCGCCGTGGGCTGCGTCGGGGCGAGTGTCTACGGCTTCCTCGCGGGCACCTGGCCGTTCGGCGTCGTGGAGCTGATCTGGTCGGGGATCGCGCTGGGGAGGTTCGCCCGCCTGCGCCAGGACGCGCAGGCCTCGTCCCCCCGAGAGCGAGCAGGCGAGCGTGACGGGGATCGTCAGGTCGGCGTGTGAGGGGGCGCCGGGCAGGACACGACGGAGAACTGGCCGGAGATGTCCTCCGTGGATCGCTCGAGACCATCGGCCTGTTCGCGGCCCGCGGGCGGGAGCGCGACAGTCCGTGCGCTCCTATGCCGCCTTCTTCGGGCAGGGGGACTTATAGGTTGCGGTGACCTTCTCCGGCACCGTCGGTTCTGCCCCGTTTTCGTCGAAGGTCAGTACGGTCTCGAGCGGGAACCCACCCTTGGGGCACTTGTTTGGGACCGTGCCGTAGTAGACGGCCTTGCCTCCCGACTTGCGCGCCGATCCGACGGTCACGTTGATCGACTCGATCGACACCAACGGAGCGCCCGGGACCGTGGAGACCAGCGGCAGCGGGGAGATGAGCTCGGGTCCGAAGGCGCCGTGGCCCGCGAGGTTCGCGTAGTGACCGCTCCAGAAGATTTCAAGCGACACGGGCGAGTGGCCCTGGGCGAGGAACTCGAGTTCGCCACTCGAGCCATAGAACGAGTGGACCGCCGTCTGCTCTTCCACCCGTTCCTCGCCGAAGGATACGATCCCACGCGCGCTGCCGACCGGTCCCGCGGCCGAGCTCGGGGAGCATCCGGAGGAACCTGTTCTCTGGAGCACGGTCTCCGCGCAGGTGGCAAAGCCCGAGGTGTGCAGCTTCGTGCCGCTCGGCAGGTAGACGTCGATGCCGATCAGCGGCGGCGGGAACCCGCTGTATTCGGTGCCGGAGATCTCGTATTCGGCGTGGAGCGCCGCACCCGCACCGAGGATGTTGCCGGTGCGGGGGTAGCCCTCGATTGGCACCGAGTTCGCTTTGAACTTCACCGTCGGCAGCGCGGAGGAAGCCTCCGGCAGCGCGAGAAGTGCAAGAACCAGGACGACAGGAATGACAAGTGCTCGGCGCATCTTTTTTCTCCTCTTCAGTGGAAACGGACGGTGAAACTGGACGAGGACGTCGGGCCGCCGGTTGGGTTGAACCGCACCTGCACCTTCACCTTCAACCGCTTGTTGTGATGCAGGGCGGCCGCGGCCCTGGCGCTCAGCGAAAGCGTGAGGGTGTAGTCCCCCGGCTTGGTGAGTGACCTGGTGAGCGTCTTCAGGCCGGGGCCGCTCACGCGGAGTGTTCCCGCGCCCGGAGCCTTCAACAGCACGGTCAGGGTTGTGCCCCGGGTCGAGTGGCGGGCGACCGTCACGGCGCCCGCCGCGTAGCCTTCGACGCCCGTCTGCGGTCCCGGCACCGGAAGCGGGTTGCCCGAGGCGATCCCCGCTTCGCTGGCGCGGGTGTTGCCGAGCGGCTCTGTGGCTTCCGCGGGCTGGCACGGCAGGCCGTCTTCTTCGCAGCCGGGTGTGGGAGGCAGGTACAGTTTCCCGCCGTCAACGCGGACGTCGTAGAGATCGCGCGAGCCGTCCCCGTCTTCGGGTGCAAGCCGCGCTGCCGTGGATATGTAGACGTTTTCGCCGTCTTCGCTCGCGCCCACGACGTACGTGTCGAACCTTCCAACCGTCGTGTCGAGAATGCTCACGCAGCCACCCCCGGCGGCGCACCCTTCAAAACCCTGCGGCGCCCACACGTATGCGTTGACGGCTTCTCTCGCCGCGGTGGACGTCAGGGGCGTGGCGCTGTCGAAGAAGACCCGCCCGTCGTCGAGCAGGTTTCGCGGGATCGAGCTCGTGTGGACTTCGAGGAAGGGCCCTCCGTTGCTGAAGGGGCTCTGGGCGCTCGGTTGATCGGGCGGCTGGCCCGTCGGGTCACACGAGACGCAGGTGAGCGTTTCGGTGCTCTGGCGGTACTCGAACAGCTCCGGGTCGGGCTCGCCCGTCTGGACGTCGAGGTTGTCGTAGCCGGTCAGGCTGAGGTCACTCGCCAGCAGCAGGTATTCCCCGTCGGAGGAGACACGCGCGACCAGGTACTGCATGCCGTGCCCGCCGGCGGCGAGGATCGCGTCGAGCGCTTCGGTTGGCGCTCCGCCACCCGCCTCGGCACGCCGGATGCTCGCTACGTACCGGGGCGCTCCTGCGTCGCGGGAGACGTAGACGTTGGCTTCGTCGAGGCGCAGTTCTTCGTCGAGTTGCGGGTAGGGCGTTTCGTTCTGGGCCTCGGTGTTGCCCTTGCCGGGGACGAGCTGACCGGAGGTGGAGAAATAGACGGATGAGCCGTCGCCGGATATGCCGACGACGCCCCTGACGTTCGCGCCCTTGGTGTCCCCGGTCTGGGCTTCCAAGTCGGCCGAGAGGTCCGTGAGCGTGCCTTCACCGCCTGCGGCGTCGGCGAGGCGGAATTCGTAGAGGTCGCAGCCTTCGCCGTATTTGCCGTCCGTCGCCGAGGTGTCACATGTGGTCTGTGCTTCGCTGCCCGCGCTCGAGGACGGCGTGAGCCCGTAGTTGGCAAGGAAGAACGCGCGGGTGCCGTCGCTGGAGGCGCCCTCGAACAGCGCCCCTCGATCGACCGTGCTGCACGGTTGTTTCGCTACACACGTCTTGGAGGCGGAGATGGTGAGGGTTTTGCTGCCGTCGACGCGCATGTAGACCTGTGGGGTGCCCGACTGCACCCCTTCTTCTTCGGTCCCTTCCGCCTGCGCGGTGAAGAACGCGCGCGCGCCGTCGCTCGAGATCTGATTGAGGGGCGGCGAGCCGTACGCGCTGAACGCTCCGCCGACCAGGACGCTGCCCGCCGGTGCTCCGTCGGGGAGCACGGAGGCCACGCGGGGTCCTTCCGATCCCTGGCTCCATTCATAGAGCGAGTTCCGGGGCGCATATTGCGGGCTCTTCGGCGTTACCGGCAGCGAGTAGCCGCGGTCGAGGTTCTCGAAGATGACGTGCTTGCAGTCCGCGGTCGCGCCAGCGACGAGGTACGCGCCGGCGCTGAGCGCCGGTTCCTGCGGGCGTACGCTCGTGACGAGCGTGTTGGTTTCCCGCGTGAAGTCCTTGACGTACAGGTTCTGAACTTGTTCGTCGGGCGTCTCGTTCGCCGGCAACTCGGGTGCTTCGCCGGACACGCCCGGGTGTTCGGGCTGGGCGAGTTCGCTCGCGTATACGCCGCAGGTCAGGCTGGGGTTCAGATAGCCGAAGGGCGCGCCGTTTCGCTGCGCCCCCGTCCGGAACGCGGAGAACTCCGTCGAGGGAGCCTGGGGGAAGGCCTGCCAGGGTTCGGTGGGCGACTGCCAGCGCGAGAGGACGGGAGGGTAGAGGGCTCCCGATTCACTGCCCGGGATGCCGCCCTCCATCGTGTAGAAGGCCGCCGGTCCCCGGGTGGCTGCCTGATAGCTGACTTCGTCGGCAACCAGGCTGTTTATGGGACCTAGTTCCTGGCCGTTCTTGGCTGCGGGGGAGATACGTTCGAAGGCACGGCATTCGGGCAGGTATTCGGTGACTGCCTGCTGTTCGCGGATCGCTTCGTTGGGGCAGGCTTTCGAGACCGCCGCCTTGCCGATCGGTGCAAGCGTGCCCAGTAGGACGGCGCAGCCGACGAGCGCGCCAACCAGCGGGGACACCGCGCGCGCGGCACGGCAGGGTCTGCCGGGAGTCATGTCTTCACCGTCGCCGAACGTGACCCGGTGCGGCCGTTGGCGGTGATCGTGGCCTTCAGCTTGATCCTCTGGTGCTTGTGCCTCGCGGCCCGCCCGGCCCTCGAAAGGGGCACCCGGATCGTGTGCGAGCCGGCCGTGAGCATCCGGCTCGTCGCCTCTAGCGAGCCCCCCGAGATCCTCACGGCGCCGGCCGCTCCCAGGTTCACCGTCACCAGCAGTGCGTTGCCGCTGACCCGAGTCCGGGTGACGCTGATGGAGGGCGGACAGCCGATGACCTCGATCCTCGTGCTCGCCCTCACCGCCAGGTTGTTCTGCGCGACCAGCGTGGTGGGCGCGAGCAGTTGGCCCGCGCACAGGTCGCCGTATCCCGACAGGATCGAGTGGGGCCCCTGGGGGAGTTGCGCTTCAAAGGAGCTGATCGGGGCGTCGGGGATCGCCTGGAACCTCGAGAAGGTGACCTCTCTCGCCGTGCCCCCCGCGCCGGTCACCTTTTTGATGTCGGTGTTGCCGATGACTTCGAGGTGGATGTTTTCGCCCTGGAGCAGGAACACGAGGTCGGGGAACGCGGCGCCCCCGTGCGAGACCAGGTACGCCGGCCCGGTCAAGGGCGCGGACAGCAGCGGCGTCCTCGCGGTGGCGCTTCCCACAACCGATGCTTCCGGGCAGCCGGCGGGGTTCGTGGCGAACTGCTTTTCGGTACACGCCTTCTGGAGGGTTTCCAGGCGCGTCGGGAGCGCTTCTGGGAGCTCGAGTTCGAACCTGTGGATGTTGGCCTGGCCACGGGGCTGGGTGAGCTTGACCTGCAGGCCCGCGCCCTCTTCTTTGCTCGTGTGGGCCTGCGTGGTCATCGAGATTTCGGGGCTGAAGCCGAGCGCCGCGCAGCCGCTGGCGCCGAACGGCGCGTGCGCGCCCGAGCTCTGCGGCGCTTCGCCCGGCGACGCGGGGCTGCCGGTGAACGTGGCTTCGATCTGCCGGGCTTCGCAGCTGGTGGGGTTCAGCATGAATTCGGGGCGGTCCAGCTTTACCTCGAGCGCTTTGATCTGCAGCGGCACGCCGTCGACGCTCTGGGGCAGCGGGTCGCTCGTGACGGTCAGGGCGAGCGTGCGGGGGTCAATTCCGATGGCGGCCCGAACGACCACGGAACCGAGATCGAGCGGGCCCGCCTTCGCCGGCACGACGATCGAGAGGCCGAACGGGGCGCCCTTGTAGGTGTCCGTCAGGAAGACGGGGCCGTGCGCCACGAAAGGCTGGCTGCCGGCGCCCGCAAGGGCCGTGGCGGTGCCGATCCGGGACGTTTCAGGGCACGTCCCTGCTTCCGCCGCCGCTTCTGCGCAGCGTTCGATGCCTGCGACCTTGCCGATCAGCCCGGCCGGGAGCCGAAGTGTGACGCCGGCGAGGTCCTGTTCGCGATCATCGCCACGGGCGAGGACCGTCTCGAACGCGCTGAAGGCGCCCGCGGCGGAGCTTTCGCTCCCCGCGGCGAGCGTCGGGGCGAACGGCAGGGTGGCTGGGCAGGCACCCCCTGCGCCGTCCCAGTCGATGCTCGAGGGCGCCCCGAGCACGCGCGCGATGCCGCCGCCGGGAATTTCGGTGCCGAGCGCCGTCGTCCCGGCGAGGCTCCAGGGCGTGAGCAGCGTTTCGGCGGAGTAGCTGCCGCAAAGCTTCGGGTTTGTCAGCGGGGCACCGGGGCCGCCCTTCAGCCTCAGCAGGAGGCGCTTCAGTGGAGTCTGCGGGTTGTTGGGGAACGTCGTGGTGAGCTGCCCGGTCGCGACGTTCAAGCTCGCCGCTCCGACGAGCTTGATGCGCACGCCGGACCCTTCCGCTTCGATGAACAGTTTCACCATCCGTCCGTCTTCGGCGTCCGTCGAGTTACAGGGTCCGCATTCAGGGTTGCCCAGATATAGGCGCCCGGTGAGCTCTTCTGCGAGCAGCGGGGTCTGGATGCTCGCTTCTCCGATCTGCGAAGCCCGCGGACAGTTCCCGCGCGCGCCCGATTGCGGGTCCAGCTCAGCTTCTTCGCAGGCCGCGAGCCCGTTGGCGACGGACGGCGACAAGACCACGCCCGCGGGCAACGCGATGGTCGTGCTCTCGAGCTCCGGCGTGCCGGTGTCGTTCAGCGATTCGTCCTGGGGGATTTCCAGTTCGACTTCGTAGCCGGACGGCGCCGCCGCCCGGCGGGTGCCTGAACGGGCGCCTTCGCCCGCTTCTGCGCTCTGCCTGAAGGTGGCCTTCGGTTCGAAGCGCAGCCCCTCACAGCCGCTGACCGCCGGGGCGGTGGCGCTCGCCTGTAGCCACCGTGGGTCGCTGAACGCAGGTTCGGCTTCCGGTTCGCCGACGGGATTCTCCCACTGGTCGTATCGCACGATCGTCGCCGGCGGGTCTTCGGCCTCCGCAAGGCAGTCCGTCGGCGTCGTCAGGAACGGGTTGACCGCTTCGAACCCGGCGGCCCCGCGCTGGGTGTGGTCTTCCTCCTTGCTGCGTTCTGCGTAGTGCGATTCACCGGCCGGCGCGCCCCACAGCGTGAGCCAGACCCCGTTGAGGTTGAGCGTCTGGTTGATGTCGGGGCTCAGGATCGTCAGCTGGTAGGCGCCGCCTACGCGCACGAGGTGCGCGTCGAGACGCAGCGGGACGATATTCTCGAAGCTGAGGCCCAGCTCCGCGGGGACACCCGGCGGAGGGACGAGGTTGTAGACGGCCTCGCGGACCGGCGGGCTCCCGTATTCGCCGAGATACAGCATCGCGACGCCCACCTGTGTTTCCGGCCGACAGCCCCCGAGCGCCGGGTTGGAGCCGCCTTTGAGGCCTTCGGTGAATTCCGCCTGGGTGCACTTCGGGGTAGCCTGCGGGTTGGCGATGAAGCCTTCCGGAAGCTGGACGTCCACGTCCTTCGGGTTGCCGTTGGTGAAGACTTCGGTTTCCCCGCTGGAGCGGTTGAAGCGGCTCGTGGTGTTGAAGAAGAAGCTCGTGCTCGCGGCATAGGGGTGGCCGCCGGCGACGGTGTACGTTTCGCCGTCGGTGCCGGTCGATCGCGCCCTGAGGTCGTGGATCCCAAACGGTGCAGGTGCCTCGCTGACGGTCGCTTCGTCGGTCGCCTGCACGGCTGGTGCACCACCGCCTTCGAGCGTCGCCCGGTCGATGAGCGGGATTGCCCGTTCCTCCGCTTCCCGTGCCTTGCCGGGATCTACTGCAGCGACGATCGTGATCGAGTTGGCCGTCATGTTGCCGGTGGCGGGCGAGTCCGGGTTGACGAGTTGCGTGCTTGTGCATTCGACGGTCTGGGAGCCCGCGCCCTGTTGACCTTCGGGCGTGCATTGCCAACGTTCCCCGGAAGTGTCCACTTCGCTGTAGGGACGCACTTCCTGAGTGGTGACGCCCGCCGGGAGCGTGTCCTTGATCGTGATCGGCGGTCCGCTCGCGGTCGGCGCCGAGCCGACGTTGATGGCGGTCAGGGTGTAGGTGATCGTGCCGTGTTCGGGTTGGTGCGCTTCTTCGCTTTCATACGCTGGTTCTTCCGGGTCCTGGCCGGCCCTGATAAGGGCCTCTTTTTCGCCCCGGGTGGGTTCGATTTCTTCAACTTCGAGTTCTTCGAGACCTTCGCCGAGCAGCGCCCCGTCGATGCTGATCGCGTAGGACCACACGTTCTCACCTTGCCCGCGTGGGCCGCCGCTCACCGTGACGTTCCCTTTGCCGATGCGTTTCACGGCTTCGAGCGCGTGCTGGACTTCGGCCGCGGTGGCGTCGAAGCCGATCGGCTTCGTCCTGGCTTCTCTGCCCCGGGCTTCGAGCAGCAGGCGAAAGCGGCCCTCGTTCGGGGTCCGTCCACGTGCGCCCGTGACTTCGACGTACCACTGCTGCGGGACCGGCTGGGTCACGGGGACGTTCGTGGGCCCGTGCTCGGCGATGAGTTCCCAGGCGGGCGAACCGGCGGCCAGCGCGGGTGCCGTGAGGCCAAGGGCGAGGAGTGCGGCAACCCCAAACAGGCGTGCCAGCGCGAGTGGCACGCTGACCCGTCCCGCACGCTCGCGTGCCCGGGTCACGCTTGCTGGACGGCCTGTCGTCTCGCGTGTCGCCTTGTCCATCGGTGTGTTCCCTCTCTTGATGCGGCCGCCCTAGGAAGCCAGCCGGTCGGCCGACATTGAGTCGGCCGACCGCTGGCTCGCCGCGTTCCGGCGTCAAGGCGCCGGTAGCGCAGCAACTGCCTTGGCGACTACCGCATCTAGATGTTCGCGATCGTCGCTTCGACGGCTTCTCCGCCGCTCGTCATATTGAATTCGCCGCTCAGTTCACCCTTTTTGGGACAGAGGGCATTGCCCCCTTTGGGGGCTTTGAACTTCGCTTTGGCGACGGTGAGTTTGACGGGGCCGCCGAGGTTATAGGCGAATTTCACCTTTGTCGCCTCGAAAGTGCATTCGATGCCTGCGGCCGGGCTGGGTGCGACCCACTTGGCGGTGAACTTGACGTCCGTTTTCGGTGCGCTGCCCTTTATTTCGCCCTTTCCGCTGTTCAACAGCGTGATTGCCCACGGGAAGCCCCCAGCTGTAACGTCCGCGGGGCCGAGGCTGGTTTTGCACGCTCCTGGTTTTCCTTCGAAGTTGCCCGTCTCGATGTCTTCTTCGCTTAGTCCGGAAAGCTTCGCGGCTGGGTTTTCTTTCAGTGTCCAGTTGATGGTGCTTTCTTCACATTCAAGAGCCTTGCCTTCGGCTGCCGTGATGAGGTTCGAGCTGAAGTCGCTGATTTTGGCATTTGTGGCGAGCGGTCCAGCTTTTGTGGAAAGCTGGACCACCTTTTTTGCCGAGGCGCTTGCGACGCTCATCGCCGAGAACGCCACGACGGCGACCAGCGCGAGCCCTAGGATTCCGATACGTCTCATCTTGTGCTCCTCTTCCCTCGTAGGTGCGGATTAGCCCAAGCCGGGATCTCTCCGAAATCGGAGCCGGACTGGCTAAGTGTGGATCTGACCCAAGCCGGGATCCGAAATCGTCGTCGGACTGACCGAGTTGGCCCCTGCGCGGTCCGTCGCTCTGCTATCGGGTCTTCGACGCTACTTCTCGCCACGCTGGCCCGCATGCGCTGAAAGCCACACTGGGGCTGCACAGAATCCACATCGCAAAGCGCGTCCCAGCCTGGCTACCGCCCGCGGGGGCGGCAAAGCGCGTCCCTGCCTGGCTACCGGCCGCGGGGCCGGTCTTCAGCGCTCCTGCCTGACGCGTACTTGGGTGCGGCAGCATCCGGGTGATCTACGGACGACGCCGGTCGTGTGCTGGCCTATCGTCGCGAGAGAGGCCGAGGCGCCGCTCGGAGCTGGGCGGTATCCACAATCGGCTTTCGGTAGATGTAGCGGTAAACGAGACGCACGAACGGCGGAGGAGGCAACACCACGATGCCCGAGACCAAAGCGAAGCCCAGCACCTCGGCACGCAAAGCACCCAAAGGCAGCACGTCGGCACGCAAAGCACCCAAACGCAGCACGTCGTCACGTAAAACGCCGGCCGGTCGATCGCGGCCCGCGGAGGCCAGGCAGCGCCAGCGGTCAAGTGCGGCTGACCGGACTGCCGAGCTCTCCGACGACGTACTGAAGTCGCTCGAGTCGGGGCAGCGGGCCGCGATCGAGGCAGTCGGTCAGTTCGTCGACACCGTCGACAAGAGGCTGCCGTCGCTCGGCAACCAGGATCCGTCGCGGCGCCAGGAGGTCATCGACGCGGCCCTCGAGATGGCCGACCGACTTGTCCAGACGCAATACGAGTTCATCCGCAAGGTCGTGGACAGCGCGGGTAGGGCGCTGAGCAAACCGAACGAGAGGAAATAGGGCTCCTCCAGCGGCCGTCATGTGGCCGGCGGCGAGACAGACACGCGCAGGCCGAGCCACATGCCGTGACGCCGTGCCCAACCGCGGAAGGCAGATCTGGCCCTTGGAAGCGGAAGGGCCGGGATTCGAACCCGGGAGACCGCTCACCCGGCCTCATGAGGCGCAGCCGGCGCCATGAAGTGATCGAGACAGCCGTTGAGAGCATGACCGGCCATCTGCGTGACTCGCCCGCGGGCGAGCGGCTCGCGGAGTTGCCGCCCGGACTCCCAGCGCTCCTGAAAGGACCCGATGGCGAGATCCCGGCGCGGCTGGATTTCTCGGCGCTCGCTCGCGCTCGCCGTCGATCCGTGGCTCGCAAATAGGCTGAGGTTAGGGCTCCGCCCGGGCCGCCCGCCGGCGCCCCGGCCGCTTGGGCTCGCGTGGCCGAAGCTCTGAGAACGAGCGCTCGATGCCGTCGGCTAGCACTCCTAGGTCAGGCGCTGCCATGCGGTCGGCGTTGAGGCCGAAGACCATCTGACCGGCGTACGAGACGACAGCTATGCCGATCGTGTGTCCGGCGAACAGCGGCACGAGCGGCAGAACTTCGACCAGCGGAGCGCCAAACGCGTACAAGTGCTGCTGGTCGCCGGGGACGTTCGTGATGGTCAGGTTGAACATCCGGGTGCCACCAAACATCGACCGCGCAAGCAAGGCGCCTGCGAGTGGTGGGCCCATGTCAGCCAGGTCGATGATCGCCTTGCCCCCGACGCGCTGCGAGCCGGCCTTGAGCTGCTCGGAGCGTTCGGCTACACGGTGGTAGCGAACGAGCGGGTCCGCCTCGCTCACGGGTAGCTCGACGAACATCGACGTCAGCTCATTGCCGAGCGCGTGCTCGCGGTCCTCTGATCGGATGTTCACCGGCACCTGTGCCCGCAGATTGCGCTCGGGTAGTGCCTCGCCGCGGGAGAGCAGCAGGCGTCGCAGCCCTCCCGCGCAAAGCGCGAGCACGACGTCGTTGACCGTGCCACCGAGGTTTGTCTTTATCGCCTTGATCTCGGCGAGGTCGAATCGCACGGTGGCGAAGTGACGCGTACCGCTCATCGGCGTGTTGATGCTTGAATGCGGCGCCCCGATGACCTCCTCTCGCACGATCAGCTCGGCGGCCGCTCGTACGCGATCGAATGAATCGCGAGGGTGCAGCGCCGCACCGACACCGGCGCGCGCCCCTCTCAGGACCAAGCCGGGCGAGAGCCAGAGCTGACCGCGGCTGTGCTCCTCGGCCTTCGGGTCATCGGGCGCCACCGGCAACGGGCGCCGCGCTGGAGCGTCTGGCGAGGTATCGAGCAGGGCGTGCCCGATGTCAACCGAGCCGACGCCATCCACGAGACAGTGGTGTGTCTTGGTCGCCAGTGCCCAGCGGCCGTCCTCAAGCCCGTCGAGCAGCGTCATCTCCCACAGTGGCCGATGGCGGTCCAGGCGGTGCGACCAAAAGTCGCCGAGCCACTCGTGCAGCTCGGTCTCGCCGCCCGGTGCGGGCAGCGTCGCGTGATGTACATGCACGTCGCAGTCAAACGCGCTTGCCGGCTCCCAGGTAAGCCACGTCAACGGTCCCGCATTCGGACCAGAGAGCTGCTGGGCAAAGCGCGGCAGTATCCCCACCCGCCCACGCACGTAGTCGCGAAACGCGGCGATCTCCGGCGTGCCGCCTCCGGGGAGCGGGTCGAAGATAAGCGCCGCGCCGATGTGCATGTGGGCCGTCTCATCGAACTGCTCAAGCTCGAGGAACATCGTGTCCAGCATGCTGAGCTGCTCACCCATCGTCCTCCGACTCCCTTCCGGCGCGATCCTGCGCGGGAACCTATCTCGCGAGGCAGGAAGTGACATCGGGGTGGCCCCGTTGGCCGGTCCGTAATTCCCCACAGTCCCGCGGAATCGCGAAGCGGAAGGGCCGGGATCCGAACCCGGGAGACCGGTCACCCGGCCTGACGATGTTCAAGACTTCGGCTCTCGTGGCTCGCTCCGCTCGCGGCCGGGCCCGCAGCAGGCGATGACGCGCCCAGCTGTAACGGCACCGTCTTCTTCGGCACCGGCCGCCGAAGAGGGCTCCTGCCCGCTGTGCTTTTCCGCCGATCTGAAGGTCGCCGGGTTTCGTGCCTAGGGTAGGCTCCCTTAGTGGGGCTTGAGGACGTCACGGTCACGCCACTCGACCCGGAGCGTTTGCGCGCCGTGCTCGCCCCCGATGCGCTTGCGGCCTTCGAACACACGCTGATCCGCGGGCGCGAGCTGCTCGAGTCGCGGACGCTGTGGAACGTCAACTCGACTGCCCGCGGCGGCGGCGTCGCCGAGATGCTGCGCTCGCTGATCGGCTACGCGCGCGGTGGTGGGAGTGACGCGCGCTGGGTCGTGATCGAGGGCGACGGTGAGTTCTTCCGCGTGACCAAGCGCCTGCACAACCGGCTACACGGACACGATGGCGACGGCGGCGCGTTGGGCGCGGCCGAGCGTACCGTCTACGAGCGTCGCTGTGCGGCCAACGCCGAGCTGATGGCCCAGCGGGCTGGCGCCGCAGACGTCGTGCTGCTGCACGACCCGCAAACGGCCGGCATGATCCCGCGGCTGCTCCAGACGGGGGTGCCGGTCATCTGGCGCGCACACGTCGGCATCGACCCGCCCAATGACCTCGCCCGCGAGGCTTGGCGGTTCCTGATCCCTTACGTCGAGCAAGCCGACGCGTATGTCTTCTCGCAGCCGGGATATGTGTGGGAGGGACTCGATCCCACGAAGCTGAGCGTGATCGCACCCTCGATCGACGTCTTCTCACCGAAGAACCACGCGATGGCCTTCACCAGCGTGATCGCGGTCCTCCGCGCCGCTGGACTGGCCGCCGACCGCCACCACCACCATCCCCGGGCGGTCTTCGAGCGGCTCGATGGCACGGTCGGCCGCGTGGAGTCCAAGGCGCGACTCGTCGAGGAGGTCCAACTCTGGCTCGGCGTCCCGCTGCTCGCGCAGGTCTCACGCTGGGATCGCCTCAAGGACCCGTTGGGCGTGCTCGCGGCGTTCGCCGAGCACGTCCGCGCCGACGACGAGCCCCATCTGTTGCTGGCCGGCCCCGACGTGACGGCGGTCGCGGACGACCCCGAGGGCCAGGAGGTGTTCGCCGAGGTCGAGGCGACCTGGTCGGCGCTGCCTCGGCGGATCCGCCGTCGCGTGCATCTCGCCCTGCTGCCGATGGTGGACCCCGACGAGAACGCGGTCATCGTCAACGCCCTGCAGCGACGCGCCGATGTCGTCGCGCAGAAGAGCCTGGCGGAGGGCTTCGGCCTCACCGTCGCAGAGGCGATGTGGAAGGGCCGCGCGGTCGTCGCCTCGCGAATCGGCGGCATGCGCGAGCAGATAGAGGACGGCCGCACCGGGTTTCTCGTGGGCCCCAGCGACCTGCGCGCGTTCGGCGAGCGCGTGAGCATGCTCCTCGACGACCCACACGGCGCGGAGCGCATGGGCGCGGCGGCGCAGACGCGCGTACGCGACCTGTTCCTCGGCCCGCGCCACCTCGGCCAGTACGTCGACCTGCTCGACAGCGTACTGGGGCGCCGAGCATGAGCTGGCGCGTCGATGCGCGGCCGTCGAGACCCCGCCGGGGCAGCCGGTCGAGGAGTACCTTCAGGGAGGTGGTCAAGCGGGATCCCACCGCGACAGGCGGCAGTGATGGCGACGGTAGGGGTGTCCATGGCCCGTAGTGCAAGGTACGGCTGAACGGAGGTCTGACGATGGCGGTGCAGCCCACAACGGCACGGACGGTGGCCGAGTTGGCGTCCTGGTCCGCGGACCGCTACGGCGCCAGGCCGGCTGTGCGCTTCAAGCGGGATGGCGAGTGGCTGGAGCGCAGCTACGCTGAATTCGGCGCGATAGTCGAGGATCTCGCGCTCGGGTTGCTCGATCTCGGGATCGAGCCGGGCGAGCGCGTCTGCATACTCTCCAACACGCGACCGGAGTGGAGCTTCATCAGCTTCGCGATCTCGGCCGCAGGTGGTGTCGTGGTGCCGATCTACCCCACCAGTTCGCCCGAGGAGTGCGAGTGGGTGGCCGGAAACTCTGGGGCGAGGGGGGTGGTCGTCGAGGACGCGGGCCAGCTCGCGAAGATCGAGCGGGTGCGCGAGCGGCTTCCCGAGCTCGAGCACACCATCGGCATCCAGAACGGCGTCGCCGCCCTCGACCTCGAGGGCCTGCGAGCGCGCGGCGGTGCGGGCGGTGACCGTGCCGAGCTGCGCCGCCGTCAGGAGGCCGTCCAGGGTGACGACGCGTACACGATCATCTACACCTCGGGTACCACGGGGCCGCCGAAGGGCTGCGTGCTCACCCACCGCAACGCGATGTCGGTCGGCGCGATGGTCGAGGAGCTCGGGTTCGTGAACGCCGATGACGTCAGCTACCTGTATCTCCCCCTGGCTCACAGCTTTGCGCTAACAACCGTGCTGGGGTCGGTCGACCAGGGCACGGCGGTCGTGTACTTCGGGGGTGACACCAAGAATGTGATTCCCGAACTGATTGCCTCGGCTCCGACTTACCTCCCATCGGTGCCGCGAATCTTCGAGAAGCTCTACGCGATTGCGACGGCCAAGCTCGAGCAGGCCTCCATCGAGCAGCGCGAGCAGTTCCAGCGTGCAGTCAGGCTCGGGGTCGACGTACGCCGGCGCCAGCACCGCGGTGAGGAGGTCCCGGAGCAGATGCAACACGCATTCGATAAGGCTGATGCCGAGCTCTTCAAAGGAGTGCGCGAGCTGTTCGGCGGTCGCGTGCGTCAGGCAGTCAGTGGCGCCGCGCCGATCGCGCCGGAGATCCTCGAGTTCTTCTACGCGGCGGGAGTGCCCGTACTCGAGGGTTGGGGGATGACAGAGACCACCGCCGTGGGTACCGTCAACACGCTCGACGATCTCAGGTTCGGCACCGTCGGGCGTGCGATGCCCGGGGTCGAGATCCGGATCGCGCCCGAGGACGGCGAGATCCTGGTGCGCGGCCCCCATGTCTTTCGCGAGTACTGGCGCAACCCCGACGCGACCGCCGAGACGCTCGTGGATGGCTGGCTGCGAACCGGCGACATAGGGGAACTCGACGACGAGGGCTTTCTCAAGATCAGCGGCCGCAAGAAGGACATCATCATCACCGCGGGGGGCAAGAACCTCACCCCGGCGAATCTGGAGAACGACCTCAAGCAGTCGCGATTCATCTCGCAGGCGATGATGCACGGCGACCGGCGCCCCTTCCCGGTCGCGCTCATCACCCTCGATGAGGAGGAGATCCGGGCCTGGGCACGCGAGCGCGGCAAGAGCGAGGACCTGGCGGCGCTGGCGGGCGACGATGACGTAAAGGCGCTGATCCAGGCCGAGGTCGATCGCGCAAACGCCAAATACGCGCAGGTCGGGCAGATCAAGAAGTTCGCGATCCTCGACCACGACCTCTCTTCGGAGCGCGGTGAGCTCACCCCCACGCTCAAGGTGAAGCGAATGGTGATCAGCGAGCGCTACGCCAACGAGCTCGACGCGCTCTACCACTGATCGCACCGGCTGCTCTGGCGTAACGCGTATTCGAACACGGCCGCGTCCGCGTTATCTACGGTCGACGGCTCGAGCGAGGCCCCCAGTGGCCAACCAGCGCAAGCGGCCGAGCGCAGTTGACCGCACTACCGAGCTCTCCGACGATGTACTCAAGTCGCTCGAGTCGGGACAGCGGGCCGCCATCGAGGCGGTCGGCCAATTCGTCGATACCGTCGACAGCAAACTGCCGTCGCTCGGCAAGCAGGATCCGTCCAGGCGGCAAGAGCTCATCGACGCAGCCTTGGAGATGGCCGACCGGCTTGTCCAGACGCAATACGAGTTCATACGCAAGGTCGTGGACAGCGCGGGCGAGGCGCTAAGCGGGCCGCGCGAGCGCGAGTAGCGGCTCCTCCCGCGGCCATTGTGAGCCGGTGGCCCACCTCCTGATGACGATGGAGTGTCTCGGATCGCCAGGCTGTGTGAGGACCGGCGTGGAACCTGGTAGGCCGGCTGTTGATCTCGATCGTGGCGTCGTGTTCACGTCCGTGCTGAGCTCGTGTTGCTCATCGCCTCTGCTCTTGTGCCGAACGTAACGAACTGATAGTAAGGGTGCATATAGGCGGTCGAGACTCAGCCCGGCCTGCCCTCAATCGGCCGGCGATAACGGCGATAAGACGGATTGGAGAAACGAATGCCCAGCGCGGACACTGCAACTGCCGGCGAGGAGTCGACCGGCGCCGGAGGGGGCCCCGAGGTTTCGGCGTCAAACGAGGTGAGGGCGCTAAACGCCCTGGCCTTCGACGAGCTGCGCAGGTTTCCCGGGGCGATCCGCGACATGCACCTGGGGATCGCCCAGCGCGCATTCCGGGGCGTGGGGCCGGCGGCCCTGCCGGTGAAGCTCATCCACGACGCGCTCTCGAGCCGCGCCTACGGCGCGATCGGGGCGGGAGCTTCGGGGCTCGGAAAGGCCGTCGACGCGGCAATGGAGCAGGGCGGAGTCGGCGAGCAGGTTTCGCTATCCACCAGCCAGAACGGCAGTTTCGCGCTCGGCGTGCTCAACGGCCTGATCGGGGACCGGCTGGCGCGCGAAGGCAGCGCGCTTGCCCAGCCCACCTCGGTGCGGATTCACGGCGAGCGGATCAAGCTGGACGGGCCCTCGCTCCGTGATGCGTTCCCGCGGGCCACTCCTCGGCTGGCGGTCTTCATACATGGGCTGACCGGAGACGAGTTCTGCTGGTCCTGGGGCGCGGATGACGCGTACGGAGAACGGCTGGCCACGGACCTCGGCTACACGCCTGTCTACCTGCGCTACAACAGCGGCCTTCACATCTCCGAGAACGGCCGCACGGTGGCAGCATTGCTTGAGGCGCTTGTTGTGGCGTGGCCGAGTGAGGTGCAGCGGATCGCGCTGGTCGGCCACTCGATGGGCGGCTTGGTCGCGCGCAGCGCCGCCCATCAGGCTGATGAGCAAGACGGGATGTGGGTGAGGCACGTCCGGCACATCGTCTCGCTGGGGACACCCCACATGGGTGCTCCCTTGGAGCAAGGAGCACACCGGGCGGCGGTGGCGCTGGACAAGCTGCCCGAGACGCGGATGCTGGGCAGCTTTCTGAAAAAGCGCAGCGCCGGGATTCGCGACCTGCGCCACGGATCGCTGGTCGACGAGGACTGGCGGGGCCGCGATCCGGAGGCGCTGCGCGCGGTCGCCTGCAAGGAGGTGCCGCTGCTGCCGGGGGCAACCCATTGCTTCGTCTCAGCAACGATCACCCGCGACCCAAAGCACCCGCTTGGGCGCCTGCTCGGCGACATCCTCGTCCTGAAGCCCAGCGCCAGTGGCCAGAGCAAGACCCGGCGGATCCCTTTCCGCGACGAGCACGGACACCACATCGGCGGTACCCACCACCTCGCGCTGCTCAACCACCCAGAGGTATATGGCCGCCTGCGCCGCTGGCTGGCAGTCGCGGTCGCCAGGCCCGCAGCTCCCGCCTGACCACTCGAAGACAGTCGCGTCCGAGTTCTTTCAAACGCACTCGGCGGAGCTGCTACTCCGACGCGAGACGGTCCCCGTCATCGCCGCCCGGGCAGCGCCGCCAGCGCGAGCAACGCGCCGGCAAGTACGACGATGGCGGCAACCCCGAGCCCCAGATTCACGCCGCTGATGAAGGCCGTGTGGGCGGCGTCCACGAGCGCTTGGCCCGTGAGGCCGCCGATCCTGTGGGCGATTTCGAGCGCGCTGCCGAGCGAGCCGCGAATCGTTTCGGCGATCGCGGACGGGACGTGGTACGGAGCGATGGCAGCGTCGATGTGGTGCTCGTAGCGCGTAGACAACAGGCTGCCGACGACCGCGACGCCGAGCGCGCCGCCAACCTGCATGAACGACCCGTTGGTGGCGGCGCCGACGCCCGTGTGTGCGCTCGGTAGCGACCCCATCACCGCGCCGGTCGCAGAGGGCAGCGCCAGCCCGGCACCGACGCCTATCAGGACCATGCCTGGCACGATGTCGCCGTAGGTGCTGGTCACACTTGCACCCGACACAAGCCATAGTCCGGCGGCCGCCGTCAGGAGCCCTCCGCCGACGGCGAGCTTCGTTCCCACGGCCCTCACGAGCAGGCTCGACAGCGGCGCCGCCAGGGCGATCGCAGCCGCCGCCGGCAGCACGCGCACACCGGCCTGCAGCGGCGTGTAGCCCAGCTGGAACTGCAGCATCTGGGTGAGCACGAAGAGAGAGCCGAACAGGCCGAAGGCGAGCAGGCCATTGCTGAGCACCCCAGCTGAGAAGCGCCGCTCGGCGAAGTAGTGAAGGTTGAGTATCGGGTGCGTGCTGCGCCGCTCCCAGATGACGAAGGCGGCGAGCAGAACCAGACCGGCGGCGCCGGCGCCGATCACGACCACGGACGACCAGCCCCGCACGGGGGCCTCGATGATCGCCCACAACAGCATGCCGACGCCGACGATCGAGAGCAGCGAACCGGCGAAGTCCGTGCGCTCGACTGCTGGGTCGCGCGAGTCGGGGACGATCGGCAGCGCCACGAGCGCACCCAGCAGCGCGATCGGCACATTGACCAGGAACACCGATCCCCACCAGAAGTGGGCGAGCAGCAGGCCCCCGACGATTGGTCCGAGCGCGATGCCGGCGCCGCTGGTGCCCGACCAGAAGCCGAGCGCTCGCTGGCGCTCGGCGGCGTCCGAGAACGTGTTGGTGATCACGGCAAGCGTGGACGGCATGATCAGGGCAGCGCCCACGCCCATTCCCGCACGCGCTGCAATCAGCATCTGGACGCTGCCCGAAGCCGCAGCCCAGCCGGAGCCCGCGGCGAAGATGAGGAGGCCGGCGATGAACGTGTGTCTGCGCCCCACCCGGTCGGCGATGCTGCCCGCCACGAGCATCAGCCCGCCGAACACGAGCGCGTAGGCGTCAACGATCCACTGCAGCTGGTCGGTGGTCGCGTGCAGCTTGCGCACGAGGGTCGGCAGCGCGACGTTGAGAACTGTGTTGTCGAGCGAGACGACAAGCAGCGGCACGCACAGCACCGCGAGCACCCACCACCGGCTCGGCGGAGGGGCCGAGGACGGCCGAGCGCCCGACTGCGTCGCCGGCAGCGGCGGTGTGGCGCCGCTGCCCGCAAGGCGGTCGCCCGGAGGCAGGGATCGATCGCGCGCGCGGGCCATGCTTGAACGCTACCTACGGTGTTCACGCAGACGTCCACGGCGACGCACCCGCAGATTTGGTGATCAAATGAGCGAACGGCTCGCGGTGCCGCGCGACTGGCTCGCGGTCGGACACTGGATCCCCGCTGCGCCAGGGGGTGCCAGGGCTGTGATGAGCGCCTGCTCAGCCGATCAGCGGCAGCCCGCGCGCCTCGTCGAGCACGCGCAGTGCGTCCTGCATCCGGCCCGTGACGAGCTCATAGCCCTCGTCGGGATCGCCGCGGGCGCCGCCGAGTTCCTGGCTCAGGTTGATCGGCGGCAGCACCTCGATCGAGATCTTCGCGGGCAGGGGAAGGCGTCCCGGGAGGTCGAGCACCGTGACGCCCCACGGCGGCGCGATCTGGACCGGCGCGACGTCGATCCGGAGCAGCCGGTGGAGGTGGAGCAGTCGCGCGATGTGCTCGCCCTGGCCGAGAAACAGCGCCGTCTCCTGGCCACCGATCGAAACGACCGGAACGATCGGCACGCCGTGCTTTAACGCGAGCGCCACGAAGCCTGTGCGGTGGGCGAAGTCGATATCGGCGGAATGCCAACTGGCCCGGTAGGTCTCGTGGTCGCCGCCCGGATAGACGAGCAGCGCGGCGCCGCGCCCGAGCGCGCGCCGCATGTTCTCTGGCGAGGCCGGCACCGTCCCGTACGGCGTGAGCATGGCCCTGATGCCAGGCACGTTGAACACGAGGTCGTGGGCGAGCTGGAAGAACTCGCGCTCGGGGCCGAAGTGGTCGTAGAACGCCTGCGCGAAGATGAACGTGTCGGCGATGAGCGTGCCGCCCGAGTGGTTGCCGACGAGTAGCACCGGCCCTCGCGGCGGGATGTTCTCGAGCCCGCGTACATCGGCCCGGAACCAGACGTCCGCCATGACGCGCAGCGCGGGGAGCGTTCGCGCGATGTACTCGGGGTCACGTAACTCGAAAGGGTCGGCGGCCGGCGGCCTGTGCGCGAGGTAACGCGGATCGGCGGCGTGAGCGACGTCGACCGATGCGGCGCTGAGCATCCGCGCGTCCGCCGAGACGGCCTCGAGCATCCGATGCATCGCGCTGCCACGGCGATCGCGTGCGACCATCGGAGGCACGCGAGGCTGCGCGGGACAGGTGGTGGGCTGCGGCATAAAACGCCTCCTTGGTCGCCTCCGACTTTACGGCTGGGTTCGGCGCTGGACATCGGTACGGAGTACTGAGCGCGCGTCAGCAGGTTGCGATCGGCTCTTTGGAACGGAAGGGCCGGGATTCGAACCCGGGAGACCGCTCACGCGGCCTAACGGTTTTCAAGACCGCCGCATTCAACCGCTCTGCCACCCTTCCACGGGCGGGAGGCCGGACAGGTCGTCGAGCCTGACCGCCGGCCCATAGTAGATCAGCCTCCGGGGGCCGGCCGGCTCCGGAGGCGGCGGTCAGGCGACGGCGGTGACCTCTGTTCACGTGTTCGTGACCGTGGGCACGCTCTAGACTCAGGCGTCAAAGCCGGGAGAGGTGGCCGAGTGGCTGAAGGCACTCGCCTGCTAAGCGAGTATGGGGTTGAACACTCCATCGCGGGTTCGAATCCCGCCCTCTCCGTCAGCCGCCGAAGGGGTCGACCCAGGACGGGCTCCGAGAGGCAGGCTCCCGCGAGCGCGGTGGCGCGGTGGCGCGGGCCGCGGCTCAGTCCTGCTCGGGCACCGCGACCGCGAAGATCACGTGCCGGCGGGCGAGGCTGATGTACTGGTGCAGCTCGACAGGGCCGCCCTCCAGCGGTTGGACGGTCACGTCGGTGAGCGTGATGAAGTCCCTCTCGGAGGCGTTGAGGACGTCCGACACCCGGCTTCGATAGCCGTCCCGGGCGAGCGTCAGCAGGCCTTCGATACGGTGGCGCTCGGTCTCAAGGCGGACCCGCTCGCGCCGGTGGTTGATCCCCGGGAGGTCCTCCTCGGCGAACAGCTCCTCGCTGGACACCCCTCCATTATCGGCGTTTTCAAGCCGGGGCTTGTGCACTGCACGCCCGAGCACGCCGTCGCGGGACCGCGGGACTAGCGGGTGAGCAGGTAGGTCTCGCTCAGCACGGTCCGCCTCCCGGTCGGCCCGGCGGCGATGATCTTCACCCTCGCCTTCAGCCGCCTGTGGCGCCCCAGCTCCCGTTGCAGGCCCCTGAGGGTGCGGGGCCCGATCCGCAGCCGCAACCGCACCCCCCTGCCGGCGGCCAGGGCCCTCGCCACCGCGACCAGGGCCAGGCCGCGGTGGCCCGGCGCTCCCACCACGGCGCTGGCCAGGATCTTGCAGGCCCGCTGGCAGCCGACGGCCAGCGCCAGTACCCGGCGCGAGAGGACCCCGTTGGCGGCGGCGAGCTTCACGTTCACGACCGGCGCCACGTCCAGAGGCGGCGGCCAGCTTCCCGCAGCGGCGCACCCGCTCCCCGCGGGCGAGACGGGCACGAACACCTGGACGCGGTTGTTGTGCGTGTCGGCCACGTACACTGACCCGTCGCAGGAGACCGCGATCGCCGTCGGCTGGGCGAATTCGCCCGGGCCCACCCCCCGCACGCCCCACTTCGCCAGGAACGTGCCTTCGGAGGTGAACTCCTCGATGCGGTTGTTTTCGCGGTCCACCACGAACACATCGCCGGCGGCGTCGACCGCCACCCCGGTGGGCTGGTGGAAGTGGCCGTTGGCACTCCCTTTGACCCCCCAGGTGGCCTGTACGGCGCCGGTGGAGGAGAGCGCGACGATGCGGTTGTTGCCGGTATCGGCCACGAACACCTCGCCGCCGGGCCCCACCGCGACCGCGTCGGGGACGTCGAACTGTCCCTGTCCGCTGCCGGCGGCCCCGTCGCCTTCATCCGCCCCCCACTGCGCCAGCTCGGTGCCGTCGGGGGCGAACACGAGCACCCGGTTGTGGAGCGTGTCGGCCACGTAGGTGTTGCCGCTGGCGGGATCGACCGCCACCGACCCGGGTGAGCCGAGGGAGACGGCGCCGACCTCCAGCGGGCCGCCGAGTTCGCTCAGGTAGGTCCCGTCCCCCCACATCCGCACGACCCGCCCGTTGTCCCTGTCGGCGACGTACACCGCACCGCGGGGGTCGATCCCGATGCCCGCGGGGGCGTTGAAGCCCGCGAAGTGGCCCCCGCTGGCGGTCCACTGGCCGAGGTATTCGCCCGACGGTGAGAACCGCTCGATGCGGCCGTCGTCGGTGTCGGACACGAACAGCGAGCCGGTGGGGTCGGTGGCGAGGCCTTCGGGGGCCACGAACTGGCCCGGCCCCCGTCCCGAGGTCCCGATCGTCCTCAGCGGGTTGCCTTCGGGGTCGAACTCCTCCACCCGCCCGTTGGCGGTGTCGGCGACGTAGGTGTCCCCTGCGGGGTCGCTGGCGATCCCCCGCGGGAACGCGAGCTGGCCGGGTTTGGAGCCCGGGCCGCCCCAGGCTCCGAGGAAGGCCAGGCCGGGGGACAGCTTGACCACGCGGGCGTTGATGTTGTCGGCCACGAACACGTCTCCGGCCGCGTCGAGGGCGACGCCGTAGGGGAAGCTGAACTGGCCGGGCCCGCGACCGTGTTCCCCGGCTTCGCCGTCCCAGGCCCCTTCCGGGGTGAACCTCTGGATGCGGTGGTTGTCGTCGTCGGCGACCACCACCTCGGTTTCGTTGGCCGCCAGCCCACGGGGGTCGGCGAACTGGCCCGGGGCGCTCCCCCGACCGCCCCACTGCATCGCTTCGCCGCCTTCGAGGTTGAAGCGCTCGATGCGGTTGTTCAGCGAGTCGGCCACGAACACGTGGTTGCCTGCCACTGCGATCCCCCCGCCGGGTGGTTGGGTCGAGTTCTGGGAGGATCCGAAGTGGAATTCCCCGAGGCCCGTCCCGCTCTTGCCCCACGAGCCGATCAAGGCCCCGCTGGGAGCGAACTTCTCGATCCGGTTGTGGCTCGAGTCCACCACGTACACGTTCCCGGCCGGGTCCACGGCCAGCCCTCCGACCGGCCCGAACTGTCCCGGGCCGGCCCCGTAGGAGCCCCACTCGCCGAGGAAGGTGCCGGCGGGGCTGAACTTCTGGATCACGTAGCTGAGCTGGTCGGCGACGTACACGTTGCCTTCCCCGTCCACGGCCACGGCCTCGGGATAGCGCAGCACGCCCTCGGCCCGCTGGCCGATCACGCTCAATGAGCTGTAGGGGCAGCCGCCTGCGCCGGACCCGGGGCATGGGGCACCGGCTGCCAGCGCGGGTGCCGTCGACGCCAGGACGCACCCGCACAGCGCGACGAGCAACGCGCCCCTGGCGCGGGCCCGCCGGGAGGAACGGGGGAGGCGGGGGTCCATCTGGGAGCGAGAACACCTGCTCTCGCCCCTCGGAGCGGTGGTTCAGCCGATCGGCTCGCGGGCGCGGGCGGGCAGCCCCGCGCGGGCGCGATCGGACACGAACACGCGGGAGGGGCCCGAAGGCCGGTTGACCTCTTCCCGCACGATGTAGAGGGGTCGGTGCTTGACCTCGTCGTAGATGCGGCCCACGTACTCCCCGATCAGCCCCAGCGCGATCAGCTGGATCCCTCCCAGCAGCAGGATCGCGATCGTGATCGAGCCGAACCCCGGCAGGTAGGAGCCCAGCAGGCGCAGGACCACCACCACCGGGATCGCGACGAACGCCACCCCGGCCGAGAGCATCCCGGCGTAGGTCGCGAGTTGGAGGGGAAGGTGGGAGAAGGAGGTGATCGCGTCCAGGGAGAAGCGCAGCATCCGCCTCACCGTGTACTTGGTCTCACCCGCGGTCCGTGCGTCGCGCTCGTAGGAGACGGCCGTCTGGTTGAAGCCCACCCACACCGTCATCCCGCGCAGGAACCGGGACCGCTCGGTCATCGTCAGCAATGCGTCCAGAGCCGCCCTGTCCAGCAGCCGGAAGTCGCCGCTGTTGGGCTCGAGGTCGACCTGGGCGAGCTTGTCGAACAACTTGTAGAACCACCTCGCGGTGGCGAGCTTGAAGGCCGTCTCGCCCTCCCGCTGCTGGCGCACGGCGTAGACCACGTCGGCTCCCTGGCTCCAGCGGGCGACCATCTCCGGGATCAGCTCCGGGGGGTCCTGCAGATCGGCGTCGATCATCGCCACAGCGTCTCCGGTGGCGTGCTCGAGGCCGGCGGTGAGGGCCGCCTGGTGGCCGAAGTTGCGGGACAGGTGGATCACCCGCACGCGGGGATCGCCGGCGGCGATGCGGTCAAGGATCTCGCCGCTGGCGTCCGCGCTGCCGTCGTTGACGAGCACCAGCTCATACTCGAAGTCGGCGACCGCCGCTCGGGTGCGATCGACGAACTCCTCGACGAGCTCCTGCTCGTTGTAGATGGGGGCCACCACGCTGAGCAAGGTGGGGGTCCGCGGTGGTCGTTCGGACATCTCGGGGTATAGCGAAGGGCTCGCCGTCACAAGAACCTTATGACGATTCTCGGTCAAAAGCCTAAGCCGGGGCTCAATCTATCGTTCATCCTGTAGCCGATGCCCTCCAATCACACCGAGCATCGGGACGGCCGCGCGGGCGGGAGGTTTCGACCCTCCTGGTACCCGCTCGTCGTCCAGTTCATGAAGTTCGCCCTCGTCGGCGTCTCGAACACGCTACTCACGCTGCTCGTATACACGTTCCTGTTGAAGGTCGCGGGCGTGTGGTATCTCGCCGCCTCGGCGATCGGCTTCATCGTGGGCGCCACCAACGGCTTCCTCCTGAACCGCCGCTGGACCTTCCGCGAACACGTCGGCGATGCCCTCACACCGGTTCGGTGGGGGGTCGTGCAGGGCTGCGGCCTGGCCGTCGACGAGGGGATGCTCTACCTGCTGGTCCACGACGCCCACCTCGACAAGGTGCTGGCCCAGGTCGCCGCCACCGCGATCGTGACGGTCACGACATTCTTCGCCAACCGCGCCTGGACCTTCCGCGTGCACACCCCGGTGGTGGTCGCCGGCGGGTCGCCCGCAGGGCCCGAGGCTTAGCGACCCGCGCGGCTCGCTGGGACCGCCGCCGCGGCCGCGGCCTTGGCTCGCCCAGGCGGGCCGCGCGGGGCCCCCTCAGCGGAACACGGCCAGCAGGGACAGCCCGGCGGGGATCCGTCCCCCGCGGGCGATCACCCGCGCCTCGATCGCAAGCGGGCGCTCGAGCAGCCAGTTGAACGGCGCCGGCGGGACCCACAGGTCGAGGCTCGACTGGGTGGTCTTGCGGTTGAAGCGGTCGACCACGCGGAGCAGGATCGCGACCGGCAGCAGCAGTGAGTTGAAGTAGGTCGACCGCACCTGTCGCCAGCCGGCACGTTCGGCGACGTCCCGCAGCGAACGACGGGTGTAGCGGCGGCGGTGGTGGTTGAGCTCGTCGTGTCCGCTCCACAGCCATCCGTAGGCGGGAACCGTCACCAACAGCGCCCCGCCGGGAGCTACCACCCGGCGCAGCTCCCGCAGCGCCTCGAGGTCGTCGTCGAGGTGCTCGATCACGTCGAGGCTGACAGCGAGGTCGAAGGCGTCGTCGGCGAACGGCATCTCGAGCACCGAGCACGTCACCACCTCGCCGACCTTGCGCGCCTGGGCGAGCTCGGCGCTGGTCGGCGACAGCTCCACGCCCGTCACGGTTCCGTGGCGTTCGAGCTCGAGCATGTTCCGCCCGCTGCCACAGCCGGCGTCGAGGATGCGGGCGCGGGGCGGCAGCTCGACGCCGCACAACACGCACTCGATCACCGTCCTGCGACCGCGGTACCACCAATGGCGGTCCTCGGCCTTGTGTGTCTGCAGCTCGTAGTCGCGGTCCACCGGGAGATTCTTTCCTAACGGCCACCCGTCCCGCCACCAGCACCCCCGCCGATGTCCCCAGAGGGGACCGGTCGCGGCGCCGGCCGGCGGACGGCCCTCAGCCGCCGAGCGCCTCGCGGAGGAAGCTCAGCGTCCGTTCCCAAGCCAGCTCGGCCGCCTCGGCGTCGTAGGTGCCAAGGCGGTTGGAGTCGTTGAAGAAGGCGTGGCCGGCGTTCTCGTAGAACTGGAAGCTGACCCGCACGCCCGCGTCACGCAGCTCCTGCTCGAGCGCCCGGGCTTCGTCGGAGGAGACGAATTCGTCGTTGGTCCCGAAGTGGCCGAGAAGGGGTCCGGTGATCGTCGAGAAGTCGGGCTTGCCGTGGGGCATGACGTAGTAGAAGGTGACCGCCGCCCCGATGTTCGGGCAGGTCGCCGCCGCCCACACGGACAGGCCTCCCCCGAGGCAGAAGCCGACCGATCCGACCTTCGGACCCTGCACGCCGGGCAGCGAGGCCAGGTACTCGGCCGCTCCGCACATGTCTGTCTCGACCGTCTCCATCGACAGCGCCATCATCTTCTGCTGGGCCTCGTCCGGGCCCTCCGCCGTCTCCCCCCGGTAGAGGTCCGGCGCCAACGCGAAGAAGCCGGCGGCGGCAAAGCGGTCGCACACCGAGCGGATGTGCGAGTCGAGCCCCCACCACTCCTGCAGCACGATCGTGGCCGGCCCCTGCTCGCCGGCCGGCGAGGCGAGATAGCCGGGCGTGGCGCCGTGGCTCGTCGGGAACTCGATGTCTGGCATGTGGCGCTCCTTGTGGTTTCGGCTCAGAGGTGGGCCGTGGCGTGAGGCGACATCCTCTCACGGCACCGAGCGGCGCGCCGCCGGGACCGGTGGGGGGCGGCGCTGCCGTCCCCTGCCGGGCTCAGGTGGTGGGCAGGGACACCGATAGGTCGCTCAGCTGGACCGTGAAGGGGATGTTGCTGGCGCGATAGTAGGGAGTGTCGAGGCCGAGCAGTTCGAGCTTGACCGTGTCCCCGGCGGCGAACACGTAGCCGTTGCCGTGCAGCTGGAAGCTGACCGGGCCGTCCTGGTCTTCGCCCAGGCGGTAGACGCCGCGGCTGATCAGGCGCTCCTTGCCGCTCGCCAGCACGTCCCACAGCCGCGCGTCGATCTGGCCGTAGGGGCCGACGGTTTCGACCGTCGCCGACACCGTCGGGAGCCCCAGCATCGTGAACCCGGGGCTGGCCATCGTGTACGTGGCGGTGTCCGGTTCCATCGACGAGGTGGCTTCCTTACAGACGTTGCCCCCTTCTTCGGTCTCCGTCTCCTCGATCGGGTCGAATTCGACCCCCAGCGTGGCGTTCCCGCCGGCGGAGGTGAACGTCTGGGCGACCGCACTCCCGAAGGTCACCACGTGGGGGGCAAGGGCGCTGAAGCGCCGCGCGGTGAAGGGGCCTTCGGCGGGGGCGCTCTTGGGGCAGGTCTGGGTGTAGGCGGTGACGCTCCAGTTCTTCGGGGCGGCGCCCTGGTGCTCGAGCTTGGCGGCGAAGAAGCGGGCACCCTCTTCGTTGAAGGCCTGGTCGGTGTTCTGCTTGTTGGAGGCCGGGCCGTGGCCGAGGTCGCCGAACATCAGCGCCGCGTAGCCGCCGACGGCGTGCGCCTGGTTGTAGGCCCGCAACGACTGCTCGGGTGGGAACAGGTCGTCGGTCCAGCCGCTCTCGAGCAGCATCGGGGCCGGCTTGCCGGACAGGGTCACGCCGTAGCCGCCGTGGTAGTCGTAGATCTGGTGGGCGATTTCTTCGTCTTCGGCGGTCGGCGGTTCGCCGGCGTTGACGGCTGGGAACCATTTCGTGAGGTCCGCTTCGGGATCCTTGCCCGGCGGTGCGTAGTAGCCGTCGGAGGCGAGGCCGTCCGCGTACAGGCCGGTGACGTAGCTCTGGATCTCGACCCCGAGGGGCTCGTAGCTCTGACCCGGAGGTGCCACTTCGGTGTCGAGGAAGCGCCCGTTGGGCTCGAGCGCGTCGACCAGGTCCGACCACGGCCAGCGCGGGAAGGCGGCCTTGATTTCCATGTGCCTGCCGACGGGGCTCGTCCACGGCTCGTATTCGCCGTTCGGCAGGCGGATGCGGTTCTTCAGGTACGCCAGCTCGATGCTCTGCCCGCCGCCGTAGGAGATCCCGGTGACGCCGATGTCCTTCGGCTTGACGAGGCCTTCGTCGGCGAGCAGGCCGAGCAGGTACTCGGTGTCACGTGCCTCGTAGCGCTGGTCGGCCAGGCGGAGGAACCCTTCTTCGCAGGCGGGGGTGTTTTCGCGGGATTCCGAGCTGCCGCACGAGTTGCCCCACCCGCGGGCGGTGTAGTTGATCACCGCGAAGCCGTGTTCGGCGTAGAAGACGTTGTTGTAGTCGAAGGTTTCGTTGCCGTCGCCGGCGGCGGTGGACGCCTCGAAGGAGGTCTTGCTGCCGCCCCAGCCGTGGAGCATCACGATCGCCGGGAAGGGCCCGCTGCCGGTGGCGGGAAGCGTCACGTCGACGTCGAGGGGGACGCCGTCGAAGGACGGGACCCGTTGCGAGAGCCCTTCGGTGGGACAGAACCGGACCGCCCCCTGGGCTTTGCAGGAGTGCCCGAACGGCGCCGGTTCGCCGGCGTGGCTCCTGGCCGCCGCCGTCATCGGCACGAGCATGCCGGCGAGCGAGACCGCGACGGCGGTGAGGCCGACCGTGGCCGCCCACAGGACGACGGCGCCCGCACGTCCTGGAGGTGCGACGCGGGCGCCGTTGCCCGGTGAGACCTTCTCCTCCCCGACCCCGTTGCTCATCGACCTGCGATTGGTTACCCGAGGGGAGGGATCTCTAAGCGCTGAGCGGGTTTCGCGGCGATCGGCTCCGAGCCGCCGCGCCGGCGCGCGGCCGACTCCCGAGCGGGTCCCGCGCGTGTGTGAGACTGGCGCTCGTGCAGCCGGGAGCTCCGCGGGTGGCCGTCGTGGGCCACATCGAGTGGGTGCAGTTCGCGCGCGTGGACCACGTCCCGGTTGCCGGCGAGGTGGTGCACGCGACCGATCCGTTCGAGGAGCCCGCCGGGGGCGGGGCCGTGGCGGCCGTCCAGCTCGCCCGCCTGGCGGGGCAGGCGACGCTGATCACCGCGTTCGGCGACGACGACACCGGCCGGCGCTCCCGTGAGCGCCTGGGCGAGCTCGGAGTGCAGGTCCACGCAGCCACGCTCGAGCTGCCCACCCGCCGCGCGGTGACGCTGCTGGACGGTCGCGGCGAGCGCACGATCACGACCCTCGGCCGGCGCCTGGACCCTCCCGCCGAGCTGGTCGAGAGCGTCCTCACCGGAGGCTCCCGCTTCGACGGCATCTACTTCACCGCCGGGGGGCCGGAGGCGCTGCGATGGGCGCGTGAGGGCGCGACCGTCCTCACCGCCAGCCCCCGCGCCGTGCACGGGCTCGGCCACGGTGTGCCGATCGATGCGCTGATCCTCAGCAACAACGACGAGTACGAGGTCCGGATCGCCGCGGGGGTCGAGCGGGACGCCGCCACCGTCGTGCGGACCGAAGGCTCTCGCGGGGGCAGCTACGAGCAGCGGGGGACGCCCACCGGGCACTGGCAGGCGAGCCCTCCTCCGGGACCGATCGTCGACGGCTACGGGTGTGGGGACTCGTTCGCCGCCGGGCTCACCTTCGGCCTCGCCGCCGGGATGGGGCTGCCGCTGGCGCTGGCGGTTGCGGCCCGCTGCGGGTCCACCTGCGCCACGGGTCACGGCCCCTACGAGCGGCAGCTGCGCGCGCAAGATCTCTAGGCTCCCGCCCTACATGAGCTTCGAGCAGATCATCTACGAGGTCGACGAGGGCATCCTCACCCTCACCCTCAACCGGCCAGACCGCCTGAACGCCTGGACGGGGCAGATGGGGTTGGAGCTGCGGGAGGCGTTCGATCGCGCCGATGCCGACGACGACGTCCACGCGGTGATCGTCACCGGCGCTGGCCGCGGGTTCTGCGCGGGCGCCGACCTCGGCGGCGGTGGCGAGACCTTCGACTACCGCAAGCGCGGCGAGTCCGACCCGGTTCCCGAGGACAACGGAGGCGAGCTGACGCTGCGGATCTTCAACTCGACCAAGCCCGTGATCGCGGCCATCAACGGCCCGGCGGTCGGGGTGGGCGCCACCATGACGCTGCCGATGGACGTGCGCCTCGCCTCCGAGCAGGCGCGGATGGGCTTCGTGTTCGCCCGCCGGGGGATCATCCCGGAGGCCTGCTCGAGCTGGTTCCTGCCGCGCGTGGTGGGCATCAGCCGGGCGATGGAATGGGTCGCCACCGGCCGTGTGTTCTCCGCCCAGGAGGCGCTCGAAGGCGGGCTCGTCCGCAGCGTTCACCCGCCCGAGGAGCTGCTGGGGGCGGCACGGGCGCTGGCGCGGGAGATCGTCGAGAACGCCGCCCCCGTGTCGGTCGCGCTGGCACGCCAGCTGATGTGGAGGATGTTGGGGGCCGAGCACCCGATGCTCGCCCACCGGGCCGACTCCCGCGGGATGCTCGCCCGCGGCCAGTCCGCCGATGCGGTCGAGGGCATCACCGCCTTCCTCGAGAAGCGACCGGCGAGCTTCCCCGACCGGGTCAGCTCCGGGCTCCCCGACGTCATGCCCTGGTGGCAGGAGCCGGACTTCTCCTGAGGCGCCGCGGGCGTCGCGGACGCTCGCGACGGTCCTCGGTCGTCGGGCGACGCCGCTGACGCGTCAGGCGGGGGGCAGCGTCTGCACGAGCGAGAGCACGCCGGCGAACAGGTCCCCCAACCGGCCGATGCGCTCGAGGGTCTGCTCGGGCGTGAACGCCAGCCCCGCCGGGTCGCCGCTGTCGAGTGCCGCCGAGACCTCATCCCACTGCACCGGGGTCGACACACCGGGACGCTCGGTGGCGCGCAGCGAGTACACGCAGACGGTGGTCTTGCGGGCATCGTTCTGGCTCCAGTCGATCAGCACCTTCCCGGGCCGCCGGGACTTGGTCATGCGCGACACCACGAGGTCCGGCTCGCTCTGCTCGAGCAGCTCGGCGACGGTGCGTGCGAAGGCCTTGGTCTCGCGGTAGGTGACGTCCGGCCGGTTCAGCGGCACGTACACCTGCAGGCCCTTGGACCCGGAGGTCTTGGCGAAGCTCTCCAGCCCGAGCCGCTCGAAGGTCCCGTGCAGGGTCAGCGCGACCCGGCAGCACTCGACGATCGACGCCGGTGCGCCGGGGTCGAGGTCGAACACCGCGAACGTCGGCCGATCCATCGCCTCCGCCCGCGCGAGCGGCGTGTGCAGCTCGATCGCGGCCAGGTTGGCCAGCCACACGAGCGTCGCGAGGTCGTCGGCGAGTACGTAGTCGATCGGCTTGCGCCCGGCGGGAACGGTGGCCGTGGCCACCCACGGCGGGCGGTGGGCGGGTGCCTGCTTCTGGAAGAACGACTTGCCCTCCACCCCGTCGGGCCAGCGGGTCACGGTCAGCGGCCGGCGGGCGAGGTGGGGGAGCAGCACCGTCGCGGCCTCCACGTAGTAGTCGATCAGCCGGCCCTTGGTGAAGCCGGTGGCGGGGTAGAGCACCTTGTCGAGGTTGGAGAGCTTCAGCTCCCGGCCTTCGACGTGTGCGAACGGGGTGCCCGAGCGGTTCGCCTCGATCCTGACCGCGGGTGCCTCCCCGGCACCGCCAGTCGGCGCCTGCCCGCCGGCGTAGTCGGGCGCCGCCCCGGCACCGTCGCCCGGCGCCCGTCTGCCGGTCGCGTCCTCGCGGGGGACCGCCGCAGCGGCTGTGTCCTCGCGTACGACCTCCTCTGCGGTCTTGTCCTCACGCAGGCCCAGGTACACGGGCTGGCGCAGGCGGCCGTCCGGCGTCCACTCGGTGAAGGACACCTCGGCCACCAGCCGCGGCTCGCAGAAGAAGGCCCCGCGGGGAGGGCCTGGGCCGGAGAACGGTGAGGTTTTGCGGGCGAGGGGGCCGAGGAGCTTCGCCAGGCGGTCCAGCTCGCGCTCGCTGAAGCCGCTGCCGACGCGCCCGACGTAGCGGAGCGACCCGTCGCGGTCGTGGACGCCGAGCAGCAGGGCGCCCACCCGCCGGCTGCGGGCGCCCTTGCCGGCGAGCCACCCTGCGACGACGAACTCCTGGCGGCCCGGACGCTTGATCTTCAGCCAGTCGGCGGTGCGCCTTCCGGGCTGGTAGACCGACCTCAGGCGCTTGGCGAGCACTCCCTCGAGGCCCTGCTCGGCGGCTGCCGCCGCGAGTTGGCGGCCGTGGCCCACCACATACTCGGGTACCTGCAGGCTCGACCCGGTCAGCTGAAGGCCCTCGAGCAGGCCGCGGCGGGCGCTGTAGGGCTCGCCCATCAGCGAGTGCCCTTCCAGCCACAGCAGGTCGAAGATCACATAGGTGACAGGAGTCGCCTTCATCCGGCGCCGAGCCTGGGCCGGGCCCGAGATCTGCATCCGCTGCTGGAGCGCCGAGAAGCTCGGGCGTCCCTGGCCGTCGAAGGCCACGATCTCCCCGTCGAGGACCGCGCTGCGCGACCCCAGCGTCCGCGACAGCTCGGACAGCTCGGGGTACTTGCCGGTGATCTCGATCAGGTTGCGGCTCTCCAGCCGCAGCTCCCCCGGGCGGCAGTAGGCGATTGCCCTGACGCCGTCCCACTTGATCTCGTAGGCCCATCCCTCGTCCGGCTCCGGGAGCTCGCCGGCACGGGCGAGCATCGGCACGATCCCCTCCGGCATCGGTTCCCGCGAGGGGTCCTCGGGCGGGTCCATGCGGTGGATCATCCAGTCCTTCGGGTCCTCGCCGCGCTCGATCGGGAACAGCGCGTAGCGGCCCCGCACGCGGCTGCCGTGGAGCTCCACCTCGACCTTGCGGGGCTCCCACTTCAGGCACTCGTAGGTGCCCGTGTCCCACACCGTCATCCGCCCGGCGCCATATTGCCCCCGGGGTATCTGGCCCTCGAACTCGAGGTACTCGAGCGGGTGGTCCTCGGTGGCGGCGGCGAAGCGGTTCTCGCCGGGCGCCTCGGGGAGCCCCTTCGGCAGCGCCCACGAGGCCAGCACGCCGTCGTGCTCGAGCCGCAGGTCCCAGTGCAGGCGGCGGGCGTGGTGCTCCTGGATCACAAACCGAGCAGCCGTCCGCTCGCCCGCGGCCGCCGCCGGCGGAGGCTCCGGGGTGGTCCGGAAATCACGCTTCTGGCTGTAGGCGCGCAGGCGTTTGGCTGCCGCGGGCGTTCTGCCCCCCGCGGCCCCGGCGGGCACTCCGGACCCCGCCGCTCAGCGCCGCGACGGCGCTGCTTTTTTGGCGCGGGGTTTGGCGGCCGTCTTCTTGGCGGCCGCTTTGCGCGCAGGTTTGCGGGGGGCCGCTCCGTCGCCGCCACCGTCACGGGAACGGACCGCGTCGAGGCTCGCCTTCAGCGCGCTCATCAGATCCGGCGCCGGGGTGGCCACCTCCTCGGCCGCGGGCTGCACGGCGATCTCCTCGCCCTGGGCCTTGCGCTCGATCAGGTCGAGGACTTCCTGGCGGTAGGTGTCGTGGTACTTCTGGGGCTCGAACTTGGCGGCCAGCGACTGGACCAGCTGGGTGGCGATCTCGAGCTCGCGCTTGGTGGTCTTGACCTGCTCGGTCTCGACGATCTCCTCGAGCTTGTCCGGCGAGGTCACTTCGTCGGCGAAGATCATCGTCGCCATCTCCAGCGCGTCCCCGAGCGGGCGGATCGCCACGAGCGACTCGCGCGAACGGATCACCACGCGCGCGATCGCGACTTTCCCCGCCTCCCTCATCGCCTGGTGCAGGAGCCGGTAGGGCTTTGCGCCCCCGGGCCCCGGCGCGAGGTAGTAGGGATGGTCGTAGTAGACGGGGTCGATTTCGGCCAGCTCGACGAACTCCTCGATCTCGATCGTGCGGCTCTTCTGGGGAGCCAGCGCGTCGAGCTCGGCGGGCTCGATCACGACGTAACGTTCGGGTGTGATCTCGAAGCCCTTCACGATCTCCTCGTAGGGAACCTCTTCTCCCGACTGGGGATCGACCCGCTTCTGGGCGATGCGGACGCCGCTCTTGCCGGACAGCTGGTGGAAGCGCACGGTCTTCCGTTCGAGGGCGCTGTAGAGCCTCACGGGGACGCTGACCAAGCCGAAGCTGATCGCGCCCGTCCACATCGCACGGGGCATACGCGCAAGTACTACCACGAACCCCTGGGAGCAAACAGCCCTGCAAATCGCCCTGCTTGCCGGCTCGGGTCCTCCGGCTCGCCGGTCCTGCCCGGGGCCGGCGGCGAAACTGGCCGGCTGGCCAGTACCCTTTGGAGCAGGTCGAGGTAGCTACGACAGGACGGAGGTGGCGGGCTGATGGCAACCGTTGGACGCGACATCAAGGACGTCGAACTCACCGACAAGGAGCTGTGGGCGGACGGTCCCCCCCACGAGGCGTTCGAGCAGATGCGCGAGCAATGCCCGATCCACTGGACCGAGAGATTCGAACTGTTCCCCGAGGAGGCCGGCTTCTGGTCGGTGACGACGTGGGACGACATCCACGCGGTCAGCCGCGACTGGCAGACCTACTCCTCCGAAAAGGGCGGGGTCATCCTGGCGGCGGGCGGCTTCCCGATCGAGCTCGCGCGGGCGATGTTCATCGGCATGGATCCCCCCAAGCACGACCGCCTGAAGGCGCTGTTCCAGGCCGGCTTCACGCCCCGGCGGATCGCCGACCACGAGACTCGCATCCGCCAGATCACCCTCGACGTGCTCGAGCGGCTGGAGGGCCGCGAGCAGGCCGACCTCGTCAGCGACGTGGCCCAGCCGGTGGTGGCGCGGGTGATCGGGAGCTTCATGGGAATCTCCGAGGACGAAGACGCGATCTGGGCGAAACTCATGAACTCGGTCCTCGGCGCGATGGACCCCGACCTCAACCCCGGCGGGGTGGAGGGCGCCGTCGAGAACGACGTCCCGGAGATCTTCGAGCGCTGCCAGCGGCTGATCGCGGAGCGCCGCGAGCACCCCACGGACGACCTCACGAGCGTCCTGGTGAACGCCGAAGTGGACGGCTCCAAACTCGAGGAGCACGAGATCGTGATGGGCTTCTTCCTGCTGATGGCGGCCGGCAACGACTCCACCAAGGCGACCTACTGCAGTGGCATGCGGGCGTTGATGGAAGACCCCGAGCAGATGCAGCTGCTGCTGGACGACCCGTCCCTGATCCCCGCCGCGGTCGAGGAGTCGCTGCGGATGTTTCCCGCCTTCGCCCACTTCCGCCGCACGGCCATGTGCGACACCGAGCTCCACGGGCAGCCGATCAAGGAGGGGGACAAGGTGGTGATGTGGTACGTGTCCTCCAACCGCGACGCCACCCGCTACGAGGACCCGCACCGCTTCGACGTGCGACGAGACGCCGAGCACCAGGCGTTCGGGGCCGGCGGCCGTCACTTCTGCCTGGGTACGGCGCTGGCGCGGCTGGAGCTGCGGATCCTGATCGAGGAGACGCTTCGCCGCTATCCGAGGATCGCGCTGGCGGGCGACCCGGTGTACGTCGAAAGCCTCTTCATCAACCAGCTGAAGACGCTGCCGGTCGCCCTCGGCGGGTAAACATGACCCCATGCGGGATGCCGGGCCCGGGAGGAGGCCGAGCGGATCGGCGAGGCGGGCCAGGAGCGTGTCCGCGAGCACTTCCTCGGCCCCCGTCACCTCGAGCAGTACCTCGAGCTGTTCGAGGGGCTCCTGGGCGGAGGGGGCTCAGATCACGCGTCTCGCCCAGGCGAAGCTCTGGCCTAGCCAGCCGGAGGTCAGGGGCAGCACGTACACCCCCTGGCCGGACGAGTGGATCGCCCATTCGTCGCTGAGGGCGATGCCCTCGTGGATCACGTTGGCCTCGGTGGCGGTCGAGTTGAAGCGGGCCGACCCGAAGAACAGCAGGTCTCCACCCTGGACCCCGCTCAGCGGGATCCGCTGCGACTTGGGGATTTCACCGCCCTGCTCGGCAGCGGTGCGGCCGATGATCTTCGCACCCCAGCTGAGGCCGCTGACCTTGTAGACCCGCCAGGCGAACCCGGAGCAGTCATAGCCGCCGTGTTCGAGGCCGTCTTCGCGGCCGTCGGTGGTGCCGCCCCACACGTACGGCATGCCGATCTTCGACACCGCGATCCGCAGCACCGCCAGCTGGGCTTCGCTGTAGTGGGGCAGCGAGAAGCCCATCAGCTGTTCGCGGGCCGCCGCGAGCTGCCATTCGCCCACGTCGAGGAGCACCGACAACGAGTAGGCGGCTTCCGCCCGCGAGATCGGGTCCCACGGGTAGAGGTCGAAAGCCTGTTCCCCGATCGGGTGCTCGTAGCGGAGTTCCAGGTACCGGGCCACCACCTCGCTGCCGAAGTAGGAGGGCGGTTCCAGGCCCGCCGCGCGGGCCACGCTCTCGACGTGGGCGGCCACTTCGCCGAGACCGATCTGGTCCACGAGGAGGGCGTCGAAGTGCACCACCGAGACGCTCGCCGCGGCGGAGGACGCGACCGCTGTCGAGGCCCCTTTGGTCGCGAGCTCCCTCAGCGTCCCCGACAGTTCGGGCCCCGACAGCCGCTGGGCTCCTTCGAAGCTCCCGCCCGCGGCATCGGCCATCAGGCCTTCCCTCACCACGAGCTTCTGGGCGCTCGCGTCCCAGTTGCCGGCGTTGAACTTCTTGGCCAGTGCCTGCGCCGGCGTGGCAAAAAGGAGCGCGCAGGCCAGGCCCACGAGCACGCCCGGGCGAGACGCCCGAGGGGCGAGCGGGGCGGCTTGGGGGTTCCGCGATCCACCGGCTCTTTCGGCCACGGCCTCTGATCGACAGCGCGGCGGGCGGCATTACCGCCGGCCCTGCGGGGCGGACATCATGTCGAGGCGCCTCGCGTCTGTGCCCAAAACTGGACACGTTGATGTCCGAGAGTGGATGGAAGTCGGCCCTCGACGGAGGTAGAAAGTCAATGCAACGTGATCAGCCAAAAGCCGGTTTGACCGTCCCTCTCCCTCGCGGGTCGGTAACCGCTCCAAGCCGGTCACGCGGCTAGGCCGCAAGGGGGTTTGCGGAGGTGCGTGGGAGCAGGGAGCTCCCCGCACTTCCGTTGGCCGCGCTCCCACGGGCGCGCTCCCGGGGCCGCCGTTCAGGGGCCTTGGGGTCGCGGGCGGGGGGAGCGGGTGCTACCTCAGGATCGCGGCCATCATGCGATCCGGCTGGAACATCTCGGCGGCGGTGAACTCCTCGATCTCGGGCAGGTCCGGGATCGAGCCGGCCGGTAGCGCCCGCGACGCCGCAAAGCGCTCGAACGCGTCGTGGGACTCCCACACGTCGAACATCGCCCACCCTCCCTCTACGGGGCCCGCGGCATGCAGGATCAGGCCCTCGGGCGGGTCGGTGGTGACGTGCAGGTGTGCGTCGATCGACTCGTGCTGGCGCGGCGTGCCGCCGTCGAACCTGAGCCTGGTGCAGACTGCCATGGCGAACCTCCCTGTTGGGACGATGGGCAGTGTGGTGCTCTCCCCAGTGTGCCACTTCTCGGACCGGCCCAAACCGGATTCCGCGATTCGACGGCCGGTTGGGGGAGAGCGGCCCTGAGATCGCGCCGGCGTCGCCGAGGGATGGCTCCGGTCAGCGCGAGAAGCGGGCCCGCAGGCGCTGGAGCGCCACCATCGCCCGCTCCTGACGGCTGCCGGCGGGTGGAACGATGCCGAGCTGGCGGACGAGGTCGTTGAGGTCGTAGAAGGCCCGGTAGCGGGCGATCCGACCGTCGCGCATCGTCCACCGATCGATGCCCTCGACGTGCATCCGGCGGTTGGTGGCCGCGAACCCGGGGGGCTCGAGCGGGCCGCTGTTCGTGCCGCTCATGTTCCAGGCCCACAGCACGTCGTCGCCGGAGACCGCGATTACGGGCGGGTCGGGCTCGCCGAAGGCGAGGTCGGGAAACGCGCGGAAGCTGTCCCTCATGAACTGCTGCACGGCCGGCACCCCTCGCGCGGGCTCGGCCAGGGCGGGGTCGGCCCACACGATGTCCTCGGTGACGAGCTCCGCGATCGCGGTCGTGTCGCACCCGTTCCAGGCGGCCACGTAGCGAGACGTGAACGGGACAAGGTCGGCTGGAACGGCCGGGCTCAGGGGCGGAGCGGCGATGATCGCAAGCATAGACCGCTTCCACGCCCGAGGGTACTTCGGCGACCGCTCGTCGGATTGCGGCGTGAGTCGACCGAGGCGGAAGGTACTGCGGCTGGTTGTCCACGACGCGAGTCCCCTGTCAGGCCATCTCGAGCGCTGCTTCGTCAACGATGGACCAGGGACTGGTGGCCCCATGCTGTGAGGCATGAGGCCACCACCCGTGCATGCGCAATCGGTTATGGAACTTTGATCTCGACCGGTGCGCCTTCGAGAAAGCTGAAAAACGAAACTTCCCCGTAAAACGTGGCCGTTACTTCCTTTTTCTTGAACTTTGTTTCGGTTTCGTAATATAGAAAAGTCGCGTGATCGGCTATCGGCTGGACTTCGGTCAGTTCGATCATTTCGTTATACCCATACGTGCGTGCCACGTGCCCTTCGTTGAGGGGACCTGTTACTTCGAAATATCCCTCTCCTTCGCAACTGAAAGCGATATCAACTTCGTCTTCGTTTTTCGCTTTGAGTTCGACAATCGGGTAGACGCCGGATTCTAGGGCGGGTTCCCCCAATTCGAAGTTGAGAGGGGTTGTGGCGATTTCTCCAGACGGCACCCCAGTGCTTACGCCCGTGCACAGCTTTCCGCCGTGGGCAACATCCTCGCATGCGATAAACGCGCCCGTGTAGCGACCCGTTTTGGGACCGGTAATTTCATACGTGATCGCTCCACCAGGACATATTACAAGTGGGTCTGGATTGGAGGCGGATAGAGCCTTTATTACGGTCACCACTTGGGTCGTCTTCGTGTATTTGGTGCAACTCGGATAGCAAGACTGCCTTTCGTATTTGCCCTTAGGTATGCCGTTCTTTATGTCAAGAATGGAGCAGCCAGCGTCCTTGTATCGACCGCCTTTTTGAGCGATACAGTTAGCTGGTGGTCCGGGATACCATTCAAAATTGCCCTTGGCTTGGACTTTGCCTTTCGCATTTTTGTACAGTTCCTGGCAATTTTCGTCGGTAAATTTGCCCTTGCCGGTCTTCGGCTTGCTATTCGCAGTGAGTTCCCTGCACTGGCCATATTCCGGTTGCTGTGCCTGTGCGCCCGACGCGACAATCGCGCTCAACCCCAGCACGGCGACGATGCACGCCCCGATGATCCTGGGTCGTCGCATAGGCACGGGCGCCGACATAAACAAAGCGCCGATAGCCAAATACGGGTGCGCCATAACGCCCTGTAAGGGCTTGAGCGTTCGCATTGCAGTGTCCCCCTTCAATTGGTCTGCGGACGAACATGAGCGTCGCCCACGAATCTGCGCATTCCTATCGCACGGCGGCCGGCGGGTCAACAGAATGAAGCCATCTTCGAGACTGCCGCGCAGACCGGATGTCGGCTCGGCGAGGTTCTCGGACTCGCTTGGGAGAGCGTCAACCAGACGAGCGGGCCGTCGAGTCCATGCACCACCTTGACTGAAGGGGCGAGCGCGGGCCGCTCAAGACCCAGCGCTCGCGTCGCGTCCTTCAGGTCACGCCGACGCTGATCGGCGAGCTCCGGAGCAGCTTACGATCGCCGCCGCCCACCCCGCTCCCGCGGGCGAAATCCGCTCCTGCTGAGGCTAAAAAGTCGATGGGCGCGGCGGGTTTCGAACCTGCGACCTCTCGCGTGTGAAGCGAGCGCTCTCCCACTGAGCTACGCGCCCTGAGGAGCCGATTCTACGGGCTCGGGGTCTCCCGCCCGCGCATGCCCTTGCCGCAGTCGTGGCGCGGTCTGACGCTCAACCGGGCGCGACCACGTACACCCGCACCCCCGGCGCCGCCAGCCACGAGAACACCCACCGGGTGGCTCCGTCGAAGCGAACCGCGCCTTCTTGCGGGAGGTGTCGCGGCATCCTGCCGCCGGCGATCACGTGGCTGCCCGAGCGCACGAACACGGAGGCGCCGCTGGTTGCCCTGACGACGCCGACGAATTCCTCGTAGCGGTCGGACAGGGACGGCAGGCGGGTGGCGATGTGCATCGCAACCGACCCCCATGCGTCCGCCCGTAGCTGCTGGCAGCCGAGCGCGGACAGCGACGGCGACGGCAGCGGCACGAACAGGGCCACATCGAGTGTGCCTTCGGGGAAGCTCTTGGCCGCGAATACCCGTGCGCGGTAGGCGGTGCCACGGACGACGACGTGGGCTTCGGCCTTCGGCAGCGCCGGCGCGGGCGCGAGTGTGCCCATCACCAGCGTGTGCCCTCGATAGAGCTCCACCGGCACGTCGATGAACCTGGTGACGAGCTTCTCGTAGCCGAGGTCGTCCTGGACCGACATCACGTAGCGCCCGAGCGTGCGGCCGTGACGCACGATCCTGCCCGTCACCGGGGCGATCACGTCGGGACCGCCGATGTCGGCCACCACCCGGCCCTGCCTCAGCACCCGCAGGCGCACGATGTGCCAGTGGGGCGCGTAGACGAGCGCGCTGACCGCCGCGGAGACCGCCGCCGGGCTTCCGGAGGACAGCGCGCTCAGCAGGGCCTGAGAGTCGTGAACGTGGCCCTCGTCGGCCAGCGTCTCGCGGCCCGAGAGCTCCTCGCCGTAGATCCGCTGGGCCACCTCTTCGTCGACGTCCGCCACCGTCGCCGCGCTCTTGGCGGCGCACGGGGGCGGCGGCCGGCGTGCGTTCCTGCGGGCCGCACCCAGCCCGGGTCCGGCCTGGTCGCCGGAGGCCTCTCCGGTCGCCGGCGCGACCGCCGGGCACAGGAGCAGCAGCGCTCCGATCGCCCCGATCGCCCGTCGGGACCGCACGCCGCGCGCCAGCCGCATGACCCCAAGTATCTATCCCGCCGTCGAACTCGGCGCCGGTAGCCGGCCACCGCGGCTGGCCCGTCGGGCCGCGGCGGCGGACCCCCGCGGTCGCTTACGCCGCTGCCAGCTGCACGGCCAGCAGCACGGCGATCGAGGCGAAGCAGAGCAGGTGCTGGCGGCAGATCGCGCGGGCGAGCTCATTCTGGCGAGCGGGGGGATCGGCGCGTGTCCCGAGGCGGACCGCGCTCGGCACCGTGCGGGCGCCGGCCACCCCGATCGCAGCCGCGGCCAGCGCTAGCGACAGCCACCCCGCCCAGGCCGGCCCCTCGCCGGCGGCGATCTGGGCGACGATCGCCGCGAGCGTCAACACCATCACGCCGGCCACCAGCCGGTTCATCGGCGATGCGGTGGTCGTGACGCGCCGGTAGTAGGCGGCGATCGACGCCAGCACGGGCTCCTCCAACTCGCCCACCGGCCGCCTCAGCACCTGGACGTCGAACATCAGGTCGAACCACAGCACGGCCAGCAGGAACCCCGACCCGGCGCAAACGAACGGCTTCACGACCCGAGCTTCACCCGCTCCTTCGGCGAGAGCTCGTTGCGTTCCTTGGAGTACTCGGCGGCGAGCTGCTGGATCCGGGCTTCGGTGAGCGAGTCCCCGAACGCCTTCTCCCCGCCGAGCGTCTTGTAGGCGTCCAGGAGCCGCTTGCCGATTCCCCCCAGCGTGAAGTTGGCGTCGTAGAGGCTCTCGACGTACAGCGGAAGGTTCTCGCGGGCGAAGCGGGCTTCCCGACCCGAACCGTGTTCGATCTCCCCCAGCGAGCTGTCGAGCATCTGCCAGCTGCGCGAGCCGAGGGCCTGGAAGGAGCGGAACTGGCCGGCCAGGGGAGAGGCCGGACCGGTGAGCTCGGCCGACCCTTCTTCGGTGAAGAGGGCGGGGAGCCGCAGTTGCGCCGCGAGCTCGGCGGCGAACTGGACCCTGGCGCGGGTGCCCGCGCCGGGGTGGCGCCCGACGCCGTCGAGGATCTCCGGCCAGGCCGCCTTGGCGGCCGCCACCTCGGCTTCGACCCGCGGTGCCGCCGCCGCCAGCGCGGTGCTCACGGCCACCAGGTCTTCGTTCTCGAGCTTTGCCTCGGCGGGTGTCGCGACCTTGTGGCGGCCGCAGCCCGCCAGTGCCACCGCGATACCTAGCGCGAGCACCACCGCGAGCGCCGGCGGGCGGACCCTCCGACCACGGTGATGGGTGGTCGGCGCAGAGTCGCCGTGACCGTGAGTGCTCGTGGTGCTAGGTGCCCAGGAGGTCCACGACGAAGATCAGCGTTTCGTTCGGCGGGATGCTCGAGCTGCCTTTCGCGCCGTACCCGAGCGCGGGCGGGATCACGAGTTCACGCCGTCCGCCGACCTTCATCCCAGGGATCCCTTTTTCCCACCCGGGGATCACCTGGCTCTTGCCGAGCGTGAAGCTGAACGGTTCGTTGCGCTTCCAGGAGGAGTCGAATTCCTTGCCGCTCTTGTAGTTGATCCCGACGTAGTTCACGGTCACCATGTCGCCCGCCTTGGCTTCGGCGCCGGTGCCGACGATGAGGTCTTTGATGACCTCTTTGGTGGGCGGTGTGCCTCCGGGCGAGGTCACCGTCGGCTTTTTCGAGAGCGGCCCGCTGGTCGGCGTTTTGGCCGTGCTCGTCGTGGTTTCGCTCGGTTCGCTCTTCGAGGTCGAGTGGATCAGCGCGTTGTCGGCCTTGTTCTCGTTGCCGACCGTGATCGTCGAGGATCCCCCCGAGCCGCACCCGGCGAGCACGGCGGCGGCCAGCAGCGATGCGCCGAACAGCACGATCGGGATCCGGCGGGAAGTGGAGGAGAGCGTCTTGAGCTTGTTCACGGTCGGGCAGCCTAGCGGAAGCGCAGGCGGCGGTGCGCCCGTTGTTAGGATCGTCGGCGGACCGTGCTAGGCGGGGAGGTAGCGGTGCCCTGTAACCCGCAATCCGCTCTAGCGGGGCTGAAGTCCCTCCCGAGGGACACCGGCCCCGGTCGCTCCGTCGCCAGGGGCGTTGATGGTCCGGGTCCCGCGCGATGTCGGCTCGCGAACCAGGTCAGGTCCGGAAGGAAGCAGCCTTAAGCGAACACCGCCAGGCGCAGCGGGAGCTCCCGGGCAGGAGTCCGTGGCGATGGCAGGCGCCGGGTGTCGTGCGTCTCAGAGGTGGGTGCACGGTCCATATTCACGACGGGCAGCGCTCCAGCACCCGCCACGAACGGTCGGCGTGCACCTCGACGAAGTCCTGCGGCGGGCCCCCGACGACGTGGGGATCGTGGGGATCGAGCACGTAGTCGCGCAGCGCCCGGGGGCTGGCAGCCAGGTACACGCCATGGCGGATCTGGCCCGCCTCGGGGCTCACGATCCTCGCCGGGCTGGTCTTCAGGTACAGCGCCAGCAGCGGCACCGGCGCGTGGTTGGGTACCCCCACCGGGCCGCACGCCAGCGTCACGTCGTGGCGGCCGACGAGCGCCACGAGTTCGTTTTCGATCCCGTGCTCGGCGGCCAGTTTGCCCAGTTCCCGGTGCGCCGATTTGACCGTCGCGGGTGTGTAGGCGACGAGTGCCACGGCCACGACCACGGCGGCGAGCTGCCAGCGACGGCGGTGGGGGTCCCCCTCGGGCAGCAGTTTCCAGCCGAACACCCCCGCGCCGCAGAAGATGCAGAGGATCGCCCCGGTGAGGAACCCGTAGCGGCTGTTGATCGGCAGCCCGAACGACGCGAAGACCGCGAACACCGCCACCGCGATGACCCCCGCGACCGCCCCCAGGGCCGCCCGTCTGCGTGTCCACAGCAGCGCCAACACACCCCCGACCGCGGCCCCCAGCAGGACCGGTGGGCGGAGCACTTCGCCGAGCCTCCTGGGGATGTACTCGGGCACGTCCCCGATCCCCGTCGCCCGCTGCAGGGTGGTGGCGGTGTGGCGGGTGTTGGTGAGCGACCAGAGGACGTCGCCGGTGATGGCCAGGTCGCTCGCCAGCCACAACAGCGGGGCGCTCGCCGCCAGCAGGGCGAGCCCCGCCAGCTCCCGCCGGCCCCTCGCCGGCGGCGTCCAGGCGGGTTCTCCCGCCGGGCCGTCGGACCCTCCCGCCGCGCCGTCGGACCGTCGCGCCGGGCCGCCGGACCGTCGCGCCGGGCCGTCGGACACTCCCGTCGTGCCCACTCCGCCGGCCGTGGGGGGCGAGTCGGTCGGGTAGGGGAGGCGCCTCAACGCGGGCCGGCGCTCGGCCGCCACGAGGTAGATCAGGTAGATGCCCGAGAAGGCCCACGCCTCCGGGCGCAGCAGCCCGGCGAGCGCCAGCAGGGCCAGCACCGGTGCCCCCGCCCGTCGCCGGCGGGTCTCCACCAGCAGCGCCGCCAGCACCGCCAGCAGGTAGGGGAGATCGACGTACGCCCTCACGCCGTAGGAGATCACCGGCACGCGGGAAAGGAAGATCAGCGCCGCCAGCGCGCCGGCGGCGCGGCCGAACCATTCCCGTCCCAGCAGGTAGATCACCCACCCGCAGGCCGACAGCGCGAGGTAGCCGAGCGCCACCGCCACCTCCTCCACGGCGTGGGGCCCGAGCGGGTAGAGGACCAGCCCTGCGAGCTCCACCAGCGGGTGTGGGGTTGGGGCGATCGGGACCCCGTAGGCCGGTGTTTCCCCGCGCGCCAGCTGCCCTCCCCAGGCCAGCGCGTAGAGCGTGTCGTAGTTCGCGAAGGCGACGCCGTAGATCACCCTCAACGCCACGGCGCCGCCGATGATCGCCCCCGCCGGGGCCGCCACGCGCGCGGCCGTACGCTTGGTCGCGGCCCACATGCGGGCGGACGCTACCCCCTCGCGCAGCGCTTCGAGCCTGCCCACCGGCGTGGGTAGACTCACGCCAGGGTGTCGGCAGAGGAGCTCTCACAGCCCGGGCAGTCGCTTTATCGCCGGCACCGGCCGCGTACGTTCGCGGAGGTCGTCGGCCAGGAGCCGGTGGTCAGGACCCTCCGCAACGCCGTCGAGCGCGACAAGGTCCACCACGCCTACCTGCTCGTCGGCTCCCGCGGCACCGGCAAGACCTCGATGGCGAAGATCCTCGCCGCCTCGCTGAACTGCGCCGAGGGTCCCACCACCGAGCCCTGTGGACGCTGCGAGTCGTGCGTATCGATCGCCCGTGCCAGCTCGCTGGACGTGCTCGAGATGGACGCCGCCTCCAACAACTCGGTCGAGGACATCCGCGAGCTGCGCGAGAGCGTCGCCTACGCGCCGGTCAGCGGCCGGCGCAAGGTCTACATCCTCGACGAGGCCCACATGCTCTCGACCGCCGCCTGGAACGCGTTCCTGAAGACGCTCGAGGAGCCTCCCCCGAACACCGTGTTCGTGCTCGCCACCACCGAGGCCGGGAAGATCCCGCCGACGGTCGTCGATCGCTGCCACCGCTTCGACTTCCAGCGCCCGACCGTCGAGCAGATCGCCACGGTCGTGCGCCGGGTGGCCGACGCCGAGTCGATCCGGATCCCCCCGGAGGCCACCGCCGCGATCGCCCGCTCGGCCACCGGCAGCTTCCGCAACGCGCTCGGGACCCTCGAGCAGCTGGTCACCTACAGCGGCACCGAGATCGCCCTCGAGGATGCGCTGGCGGTGCTCGGCGTGGCCGACGGCGCGTTCCTGGCCCAGACCATCGACGCCGTCGCCGCCGGCGACGCCCCGGCCGCCCTGAGGGCACTCGAGCAGCGGGCCCAGCAGGGCAACGACCCCGCCTCCCTGGCCCGCGACCTCGAGGCACGGGCCCGTGAGCTGCTGCTCGTGCAGGCGCTCGAGGAAGTCCCGCCCGAGCTGTCCCTGACCGCCGAGGCCGATCAGGCGCTGCGCGAGCAGGCCGCCCGCATCGGCCACGACCAGGTGCTTCGCCTGCTCGAGCTGCTCGGCGAGGCGATGGAGGGCATCCGCGCCGGCGCCGACCCCCGCACCCGCCTGGAGCTGGCGCTCGTGAAGGCCGCCCGCCCGGAGCTCGACGGCTCGCTGAAGGCGTTGCTGTCCCGGATCGAGCGCCTGGAGGCCGGGGGCTCACCGGCGTCTCCCCGGGCGCAGGCCACGGCGGCTCCTCCCGAGGTCGCGCCCAAGCCGCGCCTGAACGAGCCCGCGGCAGCGGCCGCCGGTGCGGACGCACCACCCGCCGCGGGCGCTCCCGGGGCGGTCCCGGAGCCGGCGAAGGCCGCTGCGGGCGACGGCGGCTCCGGCTTGGGCTCCGAGCCCGAGCCCTTCGCGGGCGATCTCGACTCGCTGCTGGAGCTCTGGCCGGCCGTGGTGGAGCTCGTGCGGGGCGAGCACGCGATGCTGGGGGCGGTGGTCAAGGACGCCCGTCCGGTCGCGCTGGACGGCAACGACCTCACGCTCGCCTTCTCGTCCACCGCCCAGTTCCTACGTAAGAAGGCGGAGGATCCCGCCAACCGGGCGATCGTCGGCGAGGCCCTGCGGTCGCTGGCTCCCGGTCGCTGGCGGCTCTCCTACGAGCTGCGGGACGTACCGGGCGGCGACGGGACGGAGGGGTCGGAGGAGCTCACCGAGGACGAGCTGGTGCGGCGCTTCATCGAGGAGTTCGACGCCGAGGAGGTTCCCCCCGACTGGCTCCCGGACGGCGGGCAGGGGCAGCAGGACCCGGGCGCGCTGACCGCGGGCGAGAGGGGGGCGTGATGGCGAAGCAGCCGCGCAGGGGCGCGATGCCGGGCAAGCAGGCCGGCAAGGGGAACGTCCAGCAGATGATGGCCCAGGTACAGAAGATGCAGCGGGACATGGAGGTGGCCCAGGAGGAGCTGCGCGAGGAGGTCGTCGAGGCAACCGCCGGGGGTGGTGCGGTGGTCGTGAAGATGAGCGGCGACCTCGTGGTCAGGGAGGTACGGATCGACCCCGCCGCACTCGACCCCGAGGACGCCGAGATCCTCGGCGAGATGGTGCTGGCGGCGATCAACGACGCCCTGCGCAGGGCCCAGGAGCTGGCCGAGCGCAAGATGGGCGGTGCGACCGCGGGGCTCGATCTGGGCGCCCTCGGCGGGCTGGGCTTGCCGGGTCTGTGAGCGACGCCTCCTACGCGCCGCCCGTGCGGCGGCTGATGACCGAGCTCGCCAAGCTCCCGGGGGTCGGGCAGAGGACCGCGCAGCGGCTCGCCTTCCACATCCTTCGTGCCCCGCCCGAGGATGCCGCCGGTCTGGCCGAGGCGATCGTCGAGGTGAAGCAGCGGATCACGCTCTGCGAGCGGTGCTTCAACCTCACCGACGAAACCCGCTGCAGGATCTGCTCGGACTCCCGCCGCGACCAGTCGCTGATCTGCGTGGTGGAGGAGCCCAGCGACGTGATCCCGATGGAGCGCACCCACGAGTACCACGGCGTCTATCACGTGCTCGGCGGGGCCCTCTCCCCGATCGACGGCGTCGACCCCGAGGACCTGAAGATCGCCGAGCTGCTCGACCGCGTGGCCGGGGCGGCGGGCGGGGAGACGCCGGTGAGGGAAGTGGTGCTCGCCACCAACCCCACCACCACCGGCGAGGCGACCGCCCTCTACATCGCCGAGGAGCTGCGCGCCCGCATCCCCGGGGTGAGCGTCACCCGCCTGGCCAGCGGCCTGCCGGTGGGGTCGGACCTCGAGTACGCCGACGAGGTCACCCTCGGCAAGGCGTTCGCGGGCCGGAGGGAGCTGTGAGCGAGCCGCTGGTGGTGATGAAGTTCGGCGGCACCTCGGTGGCAGACGCCGAGCGGATCCAGCGCGCCGCCCGCCGGATCGTGGCGACCCGCGAACGCGGTCACCCGGTGGTGGCGGTGCTGTCCGCCCGTGGCAAGACCACCGACGAGCTGATCGCGATGGCGGAGGAGGTCTCCTCGGCCCCGGACCCCCGCGAGATGGACATGCTGCTGTCCTCGGGCGAGCGCATCTCCTGCGCCCTCTGCGCGATGGCGATCCACGACCTCGGCCACCAGGCGATCTCGCTCACAGGCTCCCAGGCGGGGATCGTCACCGACGAGTCCCACACCAAGGCGATGATCCTCGACGTCCGCGCCGACCGCATCAAAGCGGCGCTGGAAGAGGACAACATCGTGCTCGTGGCGGGCTTCCAGGGCGTGTCGGCCAACGCCCACAACGTCACCACCCTCGGCCGGGGCGGATCCGACACCAGCGCCGTGGCCCTGGCGGCGGCGCTACGGGCCGACGTGTGCGAAATCTACACCGACGTCGCGGGGGTCTACTCGGCCGACCCCCGCATCGTCCCGGACGCCCGCAAGCTGCCGGTGGTGTCCTTCGAGGAGATGCTCGAGATGGCCGCCTCGGGTGCGGGCGTGCTGCAGCTACGGTCGGTGGAGTACGCCCGCAACCACGGTGTCCGGATCCACTGCCGCTCCTCGTTCGACGAACAGCCCGGTACCTTTGTGGTCTCCGAAGGAGAAGCCTTGGAGCAACCCCTCATCACCGCCGTCACCCATTCGACCAGCGAGGCCCGCGTGACCCTCACGGGGGTTCCCGACGCGCCCGGGGCGGCGGCCCGCATCTTCGACGCACTCGCCGGCGCGAACGTGAACGTGGACATGATCGTCCAGAACGAGCCCGCCTCCGCCGGCGGCAAGGCCGAGATCTCCTTCACCGTTCCCCGGGAGGACGTGCGGACGGCCGGGGCGGCCCTGCAGCCGCTCGCGGGCGAGGCCTTCGACGAGCTGAAAACGTACGAGGAGATGGGCAAGGTCTCGATCGTGGGGGCCGGCATGCGCTCTCACCCGGGGGTGGCGGCGAAGGTCTTCAACGTGCTCGCCGGGGAGGGCGTGAACATCGACATGATCTCGACCTCCCCGATCAAGATCTCCTGCGTGATCGACCGCGACCGCGTCGAGTCCGCGGTCATGGCCCTCCACGGCGCCTTCGAGCTCTCGGGCGAGGGCACCGTCGGCGTCGAGCAGCCGTTCGGGTAGCGCCCGGCGGGCCGGGAGCGCCGGGCAGGGCAGGGCCGGGGAGCGCAGGGCGGGGCCCGCCGACACCGCCTCGGCCACCGGGGCTCGCCACCGGGGCTCGCCACGGGCCTCGCTACATCTCCACGATCGCCCGCACCGAACGCTCGGCGGCGTGGCCGTCGCCGTACAGGGGCGCGCGCTCGTGGGGGGGCGGGAGCGCCAGCGCGTCCAACGCCGCCCCCGCGTCGAGGTCCACGAGCGTGTTCCAGCCTCCGTCCACGGTCTCCACCCACTCGGTGTTGGCCCGCAGCGTCACGCACGGGACCCCCGCCAGGTAGGCCTCCTTCTGGACCCCCCCGGAGTCGGTCAGCACGGCTCTCGCGTGGACCAGCAGGGAGGCGAACTCGAGGTAGCCGAGGGGCTCGGTGAGCGTCAGGCCCTCCCGCTCGCCCAGCCGCTCGATCAGGCCGCTCGCGAGCAGGCGTTCACGGGTGCGGGGGTGCACGGGGAACACGACCCGCCCGGGCAGCGCGAGTACCAGCTCGACCAGCCGCTCGAGGCGCTCGGGCGGGTCGACGTTGCCGGCCCGGTGGGCGGTCACCAGCAGGTAGTCCCCGGCCTCGAGGCCGTGGGCGGCGAGTGTGGCCTGATCTTCGCGGGCCCGCTCCTGCCAGCGCAGGGACACGTCGACCATCACGTCGCCCACCACCTCGATGCGCCCGGCGACCGACTCGGCCCGCAGGTTCTCCGCCGCCGCCTCGCTGGAGCACAGCAGCAGCGTGGCGAGGTGGTCGCACAGGACGCGGTTGAGCTCCTCCGGCATCGAGCGGTCGAACGAGCGCATCCCGGCCTCGACGTGGACCACCGGCAGCTGCGCCTGGGCGGCGGCGATCGCCCCGGCGAGGGTCGAGTTGGTGTCGCCGTAGACGAGCACGGCGTCCGGGCGCTCCTGCGCCAGCAGCGGCTCCAGCGCTGCCAGCATGCGGGCCAGCTGGGAGGTGTTGGTGTGCCCGGAGATGCCGAGCTCGAGGTCGGGCCGGGCCAGCCCCAGTTCGCGGAAGAAGGTCCCCGAGAGGGCGTCTTCGTAGTGCTGGCCGGTGTGGACCAGCAGCTCCTGCGCCCGCGACCGCAGCGGCCCCGAGACCGCGGCCGCCTTGATGAACTGGGGGCGGTTGCCGACTACGGTGAGGACGCGCACCGGCGGGGCAGGCTACGCTCGCCCGAGGGCAGGATCGCTTCGATCAGGCGGCCGCGCCCACGACCGCGGCGGACCAGTCGATCACGGAGCTGGGGCGCACGACGTGGCGGCCGAGGCCGAGGTCCCGGGGCTCGAGGCCGAGCGCGAGACCCACCAGCTGGGGCAGATGGAGCACCGGCATCTGCAGCTCGCGGCCCACCACCGGTTCGGCGAGCGGCTGCTGCAGGTCGAGGTTCAGGTGGCACAGCGGGCACGGCGTCACCAGGCAGTCGGCGTCCGCGTCGACGGCGTCCCCGAGGTGTCGCCCGGCCTGCTTCAGCGAGGCCTCCTTGTTCATCGTGATGATCGGGAAGCCGCAGCACTTGCGCATGCCGGCGTATTTGATGACCGTCCCCCCGAGCGCCTCGATCAGCATCTCGAGGTACTGGTCGCGGGGGTGCTCCCCGTCGATCCCGAGCCGCTTGCGGGGACGGACGATGTAGCAGCCGTAGAAGGGGCCCACCTTGAGGTTCGTGAGCGGTCGCCTGACGCGCTCGCGCAGCCGCTCGAGGCCGATCTCCTCCACCAGCAGCCAGAGGAAGTTCTTGTTGGTGAGCCCCAGCTCGTAGCCGAGGCCCTCGCTCTCGAGATTGGCGTTGACCTGGGAGCGGTACTCGGCGTTGGCGTCGAGCCGTTCCTGGCACTCGCTCTGGGCTCCCTGGCAGGTCGAGCAGATGTTCATCATCATCTCCGCCCCCTCGACCCGCTGGGCGAGGGCGAAGGTACGCGCGTTGAGGGTGTCGGCGAGCTCCTGGTTGTGCTCGGCGATCACGCCCGCGCCGCAGCAGGAGGCGCGGTCGAGCTCGACCAGCTCGATGTCCAGCAGCGGGGCGACCTTCGCCATCGACCCGTGCAGCTCGGGGGTGAAGCCGCGGCTCACGCAGCCCGGCCAGTAGGCGACCTTCATTGGCTCGCCCCGACTTCCGGGCTCGACGCCGCGTCTTCTTCGCCCGTGGACTCGGCGGCTTCGGCGCCGACGACATCCGGTTTCGGCTCTTCGTCCTCGCCGACGATGTAGAGGTTCAGCTCCAGGCGCTCGGGCCGACCCTCGACCTTGTCGTAGATCGCGCGCACGCTCTTGCGGTCGGCGGCGGGGATGCGGTGGGGCGGCTTCAGCGGGGCGGTCAGATTCACCTTGCGCCGCAGGATCCCCTTGAGGATCACCGGCAGGGAGCTGAGGAGCTCTTTCGCCGCGGCGGGATGAAGTTTCCCGCGCCACGAGTTGCCGCCGTAGGAGCGCGGCAGCAGCTCGGCCTCCCACAGCAGGCCGTTGTCGCGGACCAACGTGGTCACGGCTTCCTCGTGGCGCCTGCCGTTGTTGTCGTCCTTGATGTGGTAGTCGGCGGTCGCGATACGGCGCAGGCGCATGATCTGGCCCATCGGGTTGACGTCCTTCGGGCATGCCTCGACGCACTTGAAGCAGTGGGTGCAGTCGAAGATCCCCTGGGGGTCCTGGGCGAGGTCGTCGAGGCGCTCCCGGTGCTGGTCGTCGCGGGGGTCGCCGACGAAGCGGTAGGCCTTGGCGAGCGCGGCCGGGCCGATGAAGCCCGGGTCCACTTCCATCGACAGACAGTCCGACACGCACGCTCCGCACTGGATGCAGGCCATCGACTGGGTCACGTCGACCATCGCCTCGCGGGGCACCAGGTACTCGCGCTCGGGCACCGGCTGCTTCGGCAGCAGCCAGGGGGTGACACGGCGGATCTTCTTCCAGTGGACCGCGTCCATGTCGACGATCAGGTCCTTCAGGACCGCCATGTTGCCCATCGGTTCGACCTCGATCACGCCTCCCCGGGCCGAGCTCTTGGCGGCGTCGAGGTGGGTGTGACAGGCGAGCGCGGGTTCGCCGTTGATCCGCACCCCGCACGAACCGCAGATCGCCTGGCGGCAGGAGCAGCGGATCCCGATCGAGCCGTCGAAGCGGTCCCGCGCCTGCAGGATCGCCTCCAGCACGGACCGGTGGGGCTCGAGCTCGACGGTGTGCTCGTCCCAGTAGGGCGCCTCGCCGGAGGACGGGTCGTAGCGGCGCAGGCGCAGCGTGAAGGGCTGGGGCGTGCGCTCGCGGATTTCGGCCATCAGCCCTCCCGCCCGGCCGTCCGCTCGCCGGTGTGCCGTGTTGGTCGGTGCATCAGTATCGGCGCTCCTCTGGTTGCCATTGGGTGATGGTCACGGGCGAGTAGCTGATCTCGGGCTTGCCGTCGGCGAGCGTGAGGTCGATGTGCTTGAGCCAGTGCTCGTCGTCCCGCTCGGGGAAGTCGGTGCGGAACTGCGCCCCGCGGGACTCCTTGCGCTCGATTGCCCCGACGACCGTGGTTTCGGCACAGTCGATCATGAAGCCGAGCTCCAAGGCACCCAGGACGTCCTGGTTGAAGACCGTGCCGCGGTCGTCGATCCAGGCCTTGTCGGTCTCCTCCCGCAGCCGCCCGATCGTCTCGAGCGCCGTCTGCAGGCCCTGTTCGTCGCGGAACACGGCCGCGTGGCGGTTCATCAGCTCGCCGAGCTCGTTCTTGATCTCCGACACCCGCCTGCCCTCGCGGGGGCGGTCGATGATCCGGGCGAGCCGGTCGGAGTCCGCCCGCAGGTGGGCCTTGCCGTCGGGCGAGGGCATCCCCATGCGGGACGCCCGATCGGCCGCGTGTTCGCCGGCCCGACGGCCGAAGATGAGGGTGTCGAGCAGCGAGTTGGCGCCCAGACGGTTACCTCCGTGGACGGACACGCAGGCGACCTCGCCGGCGGCGTAGAGGCCCTCGATCGGGGTGCGGCCGTCGACGTCGGTCTTGACCCCGCCCATGATGTAGTGCTGCCCGGGGCGGATCATGATCGGTTCGCGGGTGATGTCCACGCCGGCGAAGTCGCGGCCGAGGTTGACGATCTCGCGCAGCGCCTCCAGCGTGCGCCGTCGCGGCACGACGGTCACGTCGAGATAGATGCCGGCGCCGTCGGGACCGACCCCGCGGCCGTCGTTGATCTCGATCTGCTCGGCCCGGGAGACGACGTCGCGGGAGGCGAGCTCCATCTTGTTGGGAGCCGATTTCTCCATGAACCGTTCACCCTCGCCGTTGAGCAGATGGGCACCCTCGCCGCGGGCCCCCTCGGTGATCAGGATGCCCGACTCGACAAGCGTCGTCGGGTGGTACTGGACCATCTCCATGTCCATCAGGGGGGCGCCGACGCGGTAGGCCAGGGCGATCCCGTCGCCGGTCACGATCAGACCGTTGGTCGTCGGCTTGTACGCCTGCCCGGCGCCGCCGCAGGCGAGGATCACGTTCTTGGCCGTGAAGGCTTCCATGTGGCCGCTGCGGATCTCGCGGGCGATCACCCCGCAACAGCGGCCCTCGTCGTCGAGCATCAGCGAGGTCGTGAACCACTCCTCGAAGCGCTCGACGGTCTCGTGGTGCTTCATCAGCTGCTCGTAGAGCACGTGCAGCAGCGCCTGTCCGGTGATGTCGGCGACGTAGGCGGTCCGCTTCAGGGACGCGCCCCCGAAGGCGCGTAGGTCGAGTTCACCCTCCTCGTTGCGGTGGAACGTCACGCCGATGTGCTCGAGGTGCATGACCTCGGCCGGCGCTTCCGAGCACATGATTTCGATCGCGTCCTGGTCGCCGAGGAAGTCCGAGCCCTTGACCGTGTCGTAGGCGTGCGAACGCCAGTCGTCGTCGACGCTGATGGCCGCGTTGATACCTCCGGCGGCGGCCACGGAATGCGACCGCACCGGATGGACCTTGCTCATGATGGCGACGCTGGCCCCGCGTTCGGCGGCTGCGAGGGCGGCCCGCTGGCCGGCCAGGCCCGCGCCGATGATCAGCACGTCGTGCGACGGCACCGCCCGCGGTCTCTCCCATGGTCGTTCCAGGCCATTGCGGCGGAGAGTCTATTACGAGGCGTCCGCCCCGCCGCCCCGCCGATTCGTCGCGCCCGCCGCTGCCGCCCCGGCGCCGGAGGGGTTTGGCGGGCGACGCCTCAGCCCGTCGGATGCACCGGGCGCAGCGCCTGGCGGACGTGAGCGAGGGTGACCACGCCCTGCAGCACGCCGTCGCCGTCGACCGCAACCATCGCTCCGAGTTGGCCCATCCCGTCCGCGCCGAGCAGCGATTCCAGGGGCGCCTGGGGGCCGATCCGGACCGGCATGTCGGCCTCCAGCACGTCCGCCACCGGCAGCGCCGGGCGGCCCGCGGCGATCTCGGCCGTGACCCGCTGCTCGCGGACCACCCCGAGGAAGTGGCGCCCCGCGTCCACGACCGCGAACCACGGCCAGCGGTAGCGCAGGAAGAACTGTTCCTGGGCGTCCAACAGCGTCGCCTGGGCGGGGATCGTGACGGGCTCGCGGTCCATGATGTCGCCGACCGTGATGTGCTCGATGCGCCTGGCCAGCTCGCCCTGGACCACGGCCTGGGCGGCCGCCTGGTGCAGAAAGAACGCCAGCAACAGCGTCAGCAGGCCCAGGAACGGGTCGCCGGTGAACAGTCCCAGCAGGCCGAACAGGCCGAGCAGCAGCGCGAAGCCCTGACCCGCGCGGCCGGTGATCAGCGTCGCCCGGTTGCGGTCGCCCGTGCGCCACCAGATCACGGCGCGGGCGATCCGCCCGCCGTCCAACGGGAAGGCGGGGATGATGTTGAACAGCAGCAGGGCCCCGTTGATGAACGCCAGCCAGCCCACCAACGCCATTGCCGGGGTGGTCCTGACGGTGCCGTACCGGATCAGGGCCGCGTCGCGGAAGCTCGAGCCGCTGGCGAACAGCAGGCCCAGCGCAAGGCTGAGGAGGAACAGGGCGAGCGTCACCAGCGGGCCGGCGGCGGCCACCTTGAACTCCTCAGAGGCGCTCTGGGGCTGGCGGCGCATGTGCAGCAGCCCGCCGAAGAACCACAGGTCGATGCCCACGACCGGGATCCCCAGGCGGCGGGCGGCGAGCGCGTGGCCGAGCTCGTGCAGGACCAGCGATGCGAAGTACCCGAGCGCGCCGGCGACGGCGATCCCGTAGGCGGTCGTCTCCGCCCCGCCGATGATTTCGTGGAAGCGGCCCGAGAGCCAGTAGATCAGGAAGAAGAGGACGAACAGCCAGCTGAAGCCCGCGCTGACGCGGATCCCGAAGATACGCGCCAACTGCAGGTTCCCTCGCCCCGGCATGTTCTGAATCGTAGGTCGGAGTGCTGCCGCCGGCGGCGGCTAGGCTGCGACGCGGCCCCGCTCGATGATGGCCTCGAAGTCGCTGCCGGGGGGAAGCGTTCCGTACTCGAGGCCACCCTCGCCGGCCAGGCGGGAGGCACAGAAGGCGTCGGCCACCGGCGCCGGGCCGTTGCGGACAAGCAACGAGCCCTCCAGGCACAGGGCCATCGATTCGACCACCCGGCGGGCCCGCGACTCCAGCGTGGCGGGGTCGCCGAACTGGGTCCTCAGATCGTCGAGGCGCGCGTCCAGCCGCCGGTCGGCACCGCGCGCCAGCTCGAGCTCGTCGAAGAACACCTCCAGCGAGCGGGGCGAGCGGGTCAGGGCCCGCAGCACGTCGAGGCTGATGACGTTGCCCGAGCCCTCCCAGATCGACGCCAGCGGAGCCTCGCGGTACATACGGGGCATCCCCGACTCCTCGACGTAGCCCGCCCCCCCGAGGCACTCGAGGGCCTCGAAGCAGTGGTTGGGCGTGCGCTTACAGGTCCAGTACTTCCCCACCGCGGTGGCCAGCCGCTTGAACAGCTGGGCGTCGCTGTCGTTGTCGCCGGCCTCGGCATCCGCGTGGGCTTCGTCGTAGGCCCGCGCCAGTCGCATCGCCAGGGCGGTGCTCGCCTCCGACTCCAGGCACAGGTCGGCGAGCACGTTGCGCATCAGCGGCTGGTCGATCAGCAGCTTCCCGAAGGCGCTGCGGTGGGCGGTGTGATGGGTGGCGTTGACGACCGCCGCCCGCATGCCCGCGGCCGCGCCGATCACGCAGTCCAGGCGCGTGTGGCCGACCATCTCGATGATCGTCGGCACACCGCGTCCGGGCTCGCCCACCATCCGCGCCCAGGCGCCGTGCAGCTCGATCTCCGAGGACGCATTGGAGTGGTTGCCGAGCTTGTCCTTCAGGCGCTGGATGTGGAAGGCGTTGCGGCTGCCGTCGGGGAGGATCCTCGGGAGCAGGAAGCACGACAGCGCCGGCGGGTCGCAGTCGGTGGCCTGGGCGAGTACCAAGAAGAAGTCCGACATCGGAGCCGAGCAGAACCACTTGTGCCCGACCAGCTCGTACTCGCCGCCGGCGCCGCCGGCCCCGAGCGGGATCGCGCGGGTGGTGTTCGCGCGCACGTCCGAGCCGCCCTGCTTCTCGGTCATCGCCATCCCCGCGATCGCCGAGCCCTTCTCGGAGGCGGGGATCGAGCGGGGGTCGTAGGTGGTGGCCCTCACCAGCGGCTCCCACTCGGCGGCCAGCTCGTCCTGGGCCCGCAGCGCCGGCACGACCGCGTAGGTCATCGTGATCGGACAGCAGTAGCCGGCCTCGGCCTGCATCGCGGTCATGTACATGGCCGCCCTCGCGGTGTGGGCGGCGGGCCGCTCGGTGGACCACGGCAGGCTGTGCAGCTCGTGCTCGACCCCCATCTTCATCAGCTGGTGCCAGGCGGGGTGGAACTCGACCTCGTCGATGCGGTTCCCGTAGCGGTCGAAGGTGCGCAATACGGGCTTGTTCTCGTTGGCCAGCCGGCCCCACGACTGCTGGGGCTCGCCGCCCACGAACGCGCCCAGCTCGGAGGCCCGCTCGAGCACCCACTCGGCGCCCTCTCGTTTGACGGCGTCGAGGAGCGGGACGTTGCTGGTGAACACGTTGACGTCCAGGAGCGGAGGCACCTGGTTGAAAACCGTGTGCGTCTTGAACGGCGCCTCTCCCCCGATCGGCTGCGTCAGCGTGCTGGCCATCTACACCACCAAGTGAAGCAGAGTTTGCCCCCGGCGCGGTGTGATGTGGGCCCGGACGGGGGGCGGCCGCGGTTCAAGCGTATGACCCGGCGGACCGATGGGAGGCGTGGATGCCGAAAGGCGATCCGGGTAGGGGGCGGTGCCGGAAATCCCGTCAGGGAGCTTCGGCGCCGCCCCGGCATCCCGTCCGCAAGATCCGCAGTTCGCGCCGGCGGCGATAGCATCGACGGCTCCCGGAGCCGGGCGCCCGCCCCCGGGCCGCCCGGGGCGGCCAGCGTCGGAGGCGTGGAGCGGTGGCCCGCGAGCCGCGAGGGCGCGCGGGTCTGACCACACGTGCGGCGCCGGGCACCCCCCGGCAATCAGGAAGGACAGATGACGAAGATCAAGGTCAAGAACCCGGTCGTCGAGCTCGACGGCGACGAGATGACGAGGATCATCTGGGCGTTCATCAAGCAGCAGCTGATCCTTCCCTATCTGGACGTCGACCTGGAGTACTACGACCTCTCGATCCAGAACCGGGACGCGACCGGGGACGGTGTCACGGTCGATGCGGCCGAGGCGATCAAACGCTACGGCGTCGGGGTGAAGTGCGCGACCATCACCCCGGACGAGGCGAGGGTGGCCGAGTTCGGCCTGAAGGAGATGTACCGCTCGCCGAACGGCACGATCCGCAACATCCTCGGGGGGGTCATCTTCCGGGAGCCGATCGTGATCTCCAACATCCCCCGCCTGGTCCCCGGCTGGACCAGGCCGATCGTGATCGGGCGCCACGCCTTCGGCGACCAGTACCGCGCGACCGACCTCGTCGTCCCGGGGCAGGGGACGTTGACGCTCACCTTCACCCCCACGGCCGGCGGCGAGCCGGTGGAGCTCGAGGTGTACGACTTCCCCGGTCCCGGTGTCGCCCTGGCGATGTACAACCTCGACGCCTCGATCCGCGACTTCGCGCGTGCCTCGTTGCGCTACGGGCTGGAGCGGGGGATGCCCGTGTACCTGTCGACCAAGAACACGATCCTCAAGCGCTACGACGGACGCTTCAAAGACATCTTCGCGGAGGTGTTCGACGATGAGTTCGCCGACGATTTCGCGAAGGCCGGGATCACCTACGAACACCGCCTGATCGACGACATGGTGGCCGCCGCCCTGAAGTGGGACGGGGGCTACGTGTGGGCGTGCAAGAACTACGACGGCGACGTGCAGTCGGACAGCATCGCCCAGGGCTTCGGCTCGCTCGGGCTGATGACCAGCGTGCTGATGAGCGCCGACGGCAAGACCGTCGAGGCGGAGGCCGCCCACGGGACCGTCACGCGCCACTACCGGCTGCACCAGCAGGGCAAGCCGACCTCGACGAACCCGATCGCCTCGATCTTCGCCTGGACCCGGGGGCTGTCGGCGCGGGCGCGCATGGATTCGACACCGGAGCTTTCAAAATTTGCCGAGACACTCGAGCGTGTGTGCGTCGAGACGGTCGAAAGCGGCAAGATGACAAAAGACCTCGCCATGTTGGTGGGGCCCGATGAGCCGTGGCAGACCACCGAGGAGTTCCTCGGCTCGGTCGAGGAGAACCTCCGCGCAGCCCGCGCCTGAGGCGCCGGGCGAGCGTCAAAACGAACACCACCGAGGAGAAGAGCTCGTGAGCAACCCCGTACGTGTCACCGTCACCGGAGCGGCAGGTCAGATCGGTTACAGCATCGTGTTCCGGATCGCCTCCGGAGAGCTGCTCGGCGCCGACGTCCCGATCGACCTGCGCCTGCTCGAGATCCCCCAGGCGATGGGCGCGCTGGAGGGTGTGGCGATGGAGTTGGTGGACTGCGCCTTCCCGCTGCTGAAGCAGCTCGATCTCCACGACCATCCCGCCGACGCCTTCGACGGCACCAACCTTGCCCTGCTGGTCGGGTCCCGGCCACGCACCAAAGGCATGGAGCGGGCCGAGCTGCTGAGCGCCAACGGCGAGATCTTCACCGTTCAGGGCAAGGCGCTCAACTCGGTGGCGGCCTCCGACGTGAAGATCCTCGTCGTCGGCAACCCCGCCAACACGAACTGCCTGATCGCGATGAACAACGCGCCCGACATCCCCCCTGAGCGGTTTACCTCGATGATGCGCCTCGACCACAACCGGGCGGTCGCCCAGCTGTCCTCGAAGCTCGCCGTGGGGGTCGACGAGGTCACCCGGATGGGGGTGTGGGGAAACCACTCGCCCACGATGTACCCCGACCTCTACAACGCCCTCGTGAACGGGTACCCGGCGGTGGAGGTGGTCGACGACAACGAATGGATCGAGGACGACTTCCTACCCAACGTCGGCAAACGCGGCGCGGCCGTGATCGAGGCGCGAGGGGCCTCCTCGGCGGCCTCGGCTGCGAACGCCGCGATCGAGCACGCCCGCGACTGGGTCGCGGGGACGAGCGGTGAATGGGTCTCGATGGGGGTTCCCTCGGACGGCTCCTACGGGATCCCCGAGGGTCTGATCTGCGGCTTTCCCTGCACCTGTGCGGGCGGGTCGTACTCGATCGTAAAGGGGCTGGAGATCGAGGACTTCTCACGCGTCAAGATCGACGCCTCGGTGGCCGAGCTCGTGAGCGAGCGCGACACCGTCGCCGGCGCCGGAATGATCTGAGGCCCTGTGAAAAGGGGCCCCCCTCCCGGCGGGAGGGGGGCCCCTTTTTCGATGAACCGATGCGCCTGACCCACCCGCGCGGGGTGGGCCGGACGCCGCTGGTCAGCCTTTCGGGTACCAGCCCCGGTCTTTCTTCTCCACCTTTTTTTCGGACTCCAAGCCTGGGAGCACGCGGTACAGGTAGTTCTGCTTGATCCCCATCTTCGCGGCCAGCTCGGGAATCGTGATGCCGGGCTGACCCTGCACGAACGACAGCGCCTCGGCCGCGCGCGTGCCGCTGCCTTTGCGGCGTCCGGCGCGTCGTTTCGGGGGCCGTCCCGGTTTGCGCGCCGCGGCCGCTTTCGGTTTGGCGGCGGCTCTTTTGGCTTTCCTGCGGGTGCCCGTGCTGCGGGTGGCCGTGGCTGTGGCGCGAGCCGTGGTGCGAGCGCTTGCTTTGCGGCCACCTGTGCCCCGCGGGCGGCCCGGTCCCCGTCGCCGGGTGATGACGCTCGTCGCCTCCGATGCCGCCGAGCCGACGACGCCGGCGAGGACTGAGGCGGCCTCTTCGAGACGGTTGAACTCGTCTACGAATGGTTTCAGCTCTTTCAGCCTGTCTGAGATTTCTCGGCGCCTGTCGTCAAGAAAATCGTTCACTTGGATCCTCTTCGCTCGTGGTGTCGCGAATTAACGCATGGCAAAACGACCCGCTGACCTTACACTAATTCCCTGCTGTTGCCCGCTCGAGGTGAGCACGTAGCCGATCGAGGGTGCGGCGTGCCTCACGCTCCGGCATCCCGCCCACCAGCGCTCGGCTCACGAGGGTGCCGATCGGTCCGAGTGGCGGACGGAATTCGTTTCGGTAGTCGAACTTGGTTCCACCGTCCTGTGCCGTTAGCCGGTACTCGGTGCGTGCCCGCGAGCGGGCGGGACCCCGTCCCTCCCACACAGCCAGCTCACAGGGACGGCACTCCTCCAGCCGCCAGTGAACCTCGAGGTGCACTCCCCGGAGGTGCAGTTGTTGATCCATCTTGAAGCCGACCCTCGGCGGACCCTGGTCCGCTCGCACCAGCCGGCGGTGAACAGTCACCCACTCCCCCAGGCACTCGGGATCCATCACCATCCGCCAGACCTCCGAGGGCGTTGCGTCGATCTGGACCGAGGCGGTTACGAGGCTCATGTGATCGGCGGTCGCACGGGCGCGTCCGCCACACCGTAGCCGCTGGCAGCCGTGGGCGGACGGCTACCGTGCCGCCAACGGCTCGCTGCGCTCCCACTCGCGCAGCGCATGCTCGACCGCCGCGTCGAAGCTGTGCAGGCGAACCTGCAGGAGCTCGGCGGCGTGGTCCTCCCGCGGTATCAGATCGCCCCTCAGCCCGCCCATCAGCGCGCCCACGAGCTCGGGGTCCTCGCCGGCGATCGCCGCAGCGAGCCGCGATGTTAAACCCGTCAGGTTCACGCGCAGGCCGATCTGCGGGCGTCCGATGATCATCAGCTCGGCAATCCGGGTGAGCATCTCGCCGTAGGTGAGGATCTCGGGTCCTCCGAGCTCGAGCGTGTGCTGCGGCAGCGACGCCTGCGCGCAGGCGGCCAGCATCTCGATCAGGTCGCGCGCGTCGATCGGCCGCGTCCTGTACCGCTGCCAGGCCGGCAACGTCAGCACCGGCATGCGCTCCACCAGCCGCACCATCAACCTGAACGATCGCGAGCGGGCACCGATCACGATCGAGGCCCGCAGCGCCACCGAGTCCTCCGCCGCCGACAGCAGCACCCGCTCGACCTGCTCGCGGCTGGCCAGGTGTCGGGAGGCCGGCACCGCGACCGGACCATCCGGCCCGGGCCGCCACCACCGCGGGACGAGCCCTCCCAGGTACACGATCCGGCCGACCCCGGCGTCGGCAGCGGCACGGGCGAAGTTCTCGGCGGCCCTCAGCTCCCGCACCTCGAAACCCGGGGCGCCCCGCGGCACGGTTTCCATCGAGTGGATCAGGTAGTAGGCCACCTCGACCCCCTCCAGCGCCTCGGCCAGCCCGGCTCCGCTGATCGCGTCCCCGATCGCGAGCTCCACGTCTCCGGCGCGGGGGCCCATGGTCAGCTCCAGCGCCCCCCGCAGGCGGTCGGGGTCGCGCCCCAGGGCTCGCAGGGCATACCCGTCGAGGTCCAGCCGGGCGGCCAGCTCCGAGCCCACGAACCCGCTCGCGCCGGTGACGAGGATCTGCACCCGAAGATGATTGCGCGGCCGGCGCCCGTTCCCGGGGACGCCGCAGCGCCGGTGTCGGCGTGGCCGGCGCCCGTTCCCCGTGGACGCCGCCGGCGCCGGTGTCGGCCTGGCCGGCCCCGTTGCCCGTGGACGCTCGCAAAATGCTCGCGGAAGCGCCAACTCGTCACACGGAAGTGACGCGTCGGCGGCTATTTCCGGCTAACCGGCGGTTTTCGCTGCGATTTGCGCCATGGCGCTTGAGGGGTGCGCCGGGGGTGCTTATGATGCCGCCCGTCCCGACCGAAGTCACAAATCTCTAACACCCGAATCAGGGGGCAAGCAGTTGCAGGTGGCCAGCAGGCAGAGCACCCGTGCGCCCAAACGCGCCGCCGGGAAGGTGAGCTGTGAGGATTGCTTCTTTCGCGCCAACCTCCTGTGCGCGCTGGCGCTCGAGGAGCCCTGTGCCACCTTCCGCCCGAAGGACGCCCAGCTGAAACCACCCCCTCAGCTGCGCCTCGTCTTCCGCCAGGAGCGCCGCACCCGCGCCGCCTGGTCGTTCCCCTCCGCACAGGAACAGGCCGCCCTCCACGCCTAGCGGCGACCTCCCGGCTTGCGCCGTACGGGCGTCCAAGCCCGATCGCCGCGGGAGCGTCGCGCGGCGCGCTGTGGGTATATTTGTCGCCGGACAGCAACTCTCTCGGAGGGCGGTGCCAGATGTCAGCGAAGGGCAGATTCAGCAGGGCGGAAGAAGCCGCACGCGCGGCCGGCAGCAACCAGTACGTTCAGAGGCTGATCGAAGACGACCAGCTGCGCTCGAACCTGACGTCGGCCTACGGGTCGGCTCGGAGCGCGTACGCGCGCATGAGCAACGGCAAGCCCGCCGGGCGCGCCCTGCTCGAGGACCGGAAGCTCCAGCGTGAGATCTCCGACGCGGTCGCGTCGCTGCGTGATGCGACCTCCTCGCTGCGTGAGCCACCGAGGCGCAGGCGTCGTCGCCGTGGACTGGTGCGGCTGCTCGCACTGGCGACGATCGGCGGCATCCTCGCCCTGGCCATGAGCGAGGGTCTGCGCTCCAAGGTGCTCGACATGATGTTCGGCGCCGAGGAGGAATTCGACTACAGCTCCACCACCGCTCCGGCCACGCCGGCACCGGCGCCGGTGAGCTAGCGCGGGCTGCGCCGGGAGGGGCCGGTGGGCGCCCCAGACGCGGCGGCCGCCGAGGTCGCGCAGCAAGAGGACGGATCTCCAACCAGCCGCCCCGCGGGACGATCGCTCGAGGGCGAGAAGGCCCAGCGGATCATCGACGCGATGCGTTCGAGCGTGGCTCGGCGGGGCAGCACGGGATCGACCTTCGACCATGTCTCCCGGGAGGCGGGCGTCTCCCGGGGCCTGCTGCACTACTACTTCGGGACCAAGGAGCAGCTGCTCGCGGAGACCGTGCGCCGTGACTGCGAGCTCCGCCTCGAGCGCCTCGAGCGTCAGCTGTCCACCGCCAAGACCTCGGACGACTTCATCAGCCTGATGGCTCAGACCCTCCGGGAGACGGTCTCCAAGGACCCGGAGTTCATCCCCCTGATCTTCGAGCTGTTCACACTTTCACGGCGCAACCCCGAGATCGCCGCGGAGTACGAGGACCTGATGCGGCGGACCCGGGAGCACGTCACGCGAATGCTGGCGGCGGCCGAGCGCGAAGGTGTGTTGACGTTGCACGATGAGCCCGAGGCGGTGGCCGAGATCCTGTTCTCGCTCGGCGACGGGATCGCGCTGCGGATGCTCAGCGAGCCCGGGCGCGACTACACCGCCACGATGCGCGCCGCCGTCAAGTGCGCACGCGCGCTGTTGAGCGATTAACCCCTTCAAAGCCGGGACGGCGGCGCCCCTATAATCGGCTGCCGATGCCGATCTACGAGTACAGGCGCCCGGACGGGACGACCTTCGAGTTACAGCAGGCCTTCAGCGATGCCGCGCTGACGGTGGACCCCGACACGGGTGTCCCGGTGGAACGCGTCCTGCACGCCCCGGCCGTTCACTTCAAGGGCAAGGGCTTCTACAACACCGACTACGGCAAGCGCAAGCGGGGCCGCTCGAGCAGCGAGGGCGACTCCGGTGAGAGCGGCGAGAGCTCCTCCTCCTCCTCCTCCTCCTCGGGCTCCGACGGGGGCTCCGGCGAGGGCTCGGCCAAGGACGGGGCCGCCAAGGACAGCTCCCCCAAGCCCGCGGCGGGCAAGGACGGCTCGTCGACCAAGGGCCAGAAAACCGTCGCCGCCGGCAACTCCGGCTCGTAGTCCCATCGACGGGCGATCGGCGGGCGCCGTCGTGTCAGCCGGCCAGGAAGTGCGCCACCGCCGCCCGGCGCGCCGATTCGGAGACGGTCAGGCCTTCTTCGCCCGAGGGCAGGGTGATCGCGCCGGTGGGGTACAGCACGGCCGTCGGTGGAGTGCCTCCGATCGACAGCGCCCCGAACAGCGCGAGCAGTTCCGGGCCGCTCATGTCGGAGATGATCGCCGGCGGGGCGTTCCACGCGATCAGCGGCAGGCGCAGGAAGCTCGACGGCGACATCAGCCGTGAACGCATGTCGTTGAACAGGGCCTGCTGGTGCTGCTCGCGTTGGATGTCGGTCTCGCTCGGCGCACACAGGTTCTTGCGGGTGCGCGCGAGCGCGAGCGCCTGCTTGCCGTCGAGGTGATGGGTCCCGGCGGGCAGCCGCAGCGTGTAGCCGCCGTTGCGAAAGCCGCCGTCGAGTTCCGAGACGATGCAGCCACCGCTGTAGGTGACCCCTCCCATCGAATCGATCAGCTCGGGGAAGTTTTCGAAGTTCACTTCCACCAGGTGGTTGATCGGGATCCCCAGCCAGTGCTCGATCACCGAGATCGACAGCGCCGGTCCCCCGAACTCGTGCGCCGCGTTGATCTTCTGCTCGCCGTGCCCGGGGATTTCCACGACCGTGTCGCGCGGAATCGACAGGCGCGCGGCGTGCCCCCCGCCGGTGCGGATCAGCATGATCGTGTCGGAGCGTCCGAAGCCGGTCGTTTCCGCCCCCGGTTCCTTGCTGTCCTTTTCGCGGCGGTCGGAGCCGAGCACGAGGATGTTGTTGGCCGAGGTCAACGGGAACCCCGCCGGGTCGAGCACCGCGTTCACGTTGGAGGGGGGCGGCGTGCGCTCGAAGTGGGAGCTGAGCAGGAACAGCACCACCGACAGCACCACCCACCCGACCAGCACCCCCGCGATCGTGAGCAGTATCCGTTTGGGCGTCGCCCAGCGCCGCCAGCGCTCCCGCGCGCCGCCCGCTCCCGCTCCGCCCGCACCGGCTCCGCCGCGGTCCCCGCCCGCGGGCAGGATGCGCCCGTCGGGGGCGAGCGCCGACTCCGCCCCCCGTTCCGGGACGAGCCTGCGGCGAGCGCGGTAGCGCGTGTACCGCGGAGGTTCTTCGTGGCGCTTGTCAGGCATCCCGGGGGCGAACGGCCGCAGCCTATATTTGCGCGATGACCCAACCCGGGGCGCCAGTCGGGCGGCTGGTCGTGTGTCCCACGCCGATCGGGAACCTCGAGGACGTGACCCTGCGGGTGCTGTCCACGCTCGCCGACGCCGACGTGGTCGCCTGCGAGGACACCCGTCGCACCGGGCGCCTGCTCGAGCGCCACGGGATCCGCCGGCCCCTCGTCAGCTACCACGAGCACAACGAAGCCGCCCGCACACGCGAGCTGACCGCGCGGATCGCCGGCGGGGCGCTGGTCGCCCTCGTCAGCGACGCCGGCACGCCCCTGATCGCCGACCCCGGGCACGCCCTCCTCCAGGCGTGCCTCCACGAGGGGCTCCCGCTCGAGGTCCTGCCGGGAGCCTCCGCGGTGGTGACGGCGCTGGTGGTCTCCGGGCTGCCGGCGGCGAGGTGGCGGTTCGTCGGCTTCCTGCCGCGGCGGCGGGCCGAGCGCGAGCAGCTGCTCGCCGGCGCCGATGAGACGGTGGTGGCGTTCGAGTCGCCGCGGCGCCTGCCCTCCACCCTGGAGTTGCTCGCCGGCGGCGAACCGGGACGAGCCCTCGCCGTCTGCCGCGAGCTCTCCAAGCTGCACGAAGAGGTCACCCGCGGGACGGCCTCCGAGCTCGCGGAGCGCTTCGCGGGCGAGGTTCCCCGGGGCGAGATCGTGCTCGTGGCCGCGCCCGCCGAACGGACCGTCGAGGTCGAGCGGGAGGCTGCGCTGGGCGCCCTGCGAGAGCTGATCGACGCCGGTGCTCGTCCACGGGCGGCGGCCGGGGCGCTCGCTCGCGTGACCGGGATTCCGGCCAACGAGCTCTACCGCGCGCTGACCGGCGAGCGCCGCTGACGGCGGATAGCCTGCAAGCCAGGAGCCGCGATGTCCTTCTATGTGACGACCCCGATCTACTACGTCAACGCCGAGCCCCACCTCGGTCACGCGTACACGACGATCGCGGCCGACGTGATGGCCCGCCATCACCGCCAGCGGGGGGACGAGGTGTTCTTCCTGACGGGCACCGACGAGCACGGGGAGCCGGTCGCCGACGCGGCCCACGCGCTCGGGGTCAGCCCCCAGGAGCTCGCCGACCGCAACGCCGAGCGCTTTCGGGCGCTGGCCCCGCGGCTGTCGGTGACCAACGACTTCTTCATCCGCACCACCGACCCCCAGCACGAAGCCAAGGTCCAGGAGATCCTCACCAGGGTCCGTGACAACGGCTACGTCTACGAGGGGACCTACGAAGGCTGGTACTGCCCGCGGTGCGCGGACTTCAAGGCGGACAACGACATCGACCCGGGCAACCTCTGCCCGATCCACCACATCGAGCTCACCCGCGAGAGCGAGGAGAACTACTTCTTCAAGCTGTCGGCCTTCCAGGAGCGCCTGGAACGGCTGTACGCCGAGCACGACTCGTTCGTCTCGCCGGTCACCCGCCGCAACGAGGCGCTGGCGTTCATCCGCTCGGGGCTGCGCGACGTCCCCCTGACACGCAGGCGGCTGCACTGGGGGGTGCAGGTCCCGTGGGACCACGACCACGTCTTCTACGTGTGGTTCGACGCGCTGCTCAACTACGTCTCCGCGCTCTCCTACGCGCGCGAGGGCGAAGACCTGTCCGACCGCTTCTGGCCCGCCACCTACCACCTGATCGCGAAGGACATCCTGCGCTTCCACACCGTCTACTGGCCGGCGCTGCTGATGGCGGCCGAGATCGAGCTGCCCGAACACGTCTTCGTGCACGGGTACCTGCTGATGGACGGGGAGAAGATGAGCAAGTCGCTGGGCAACGTGCTCGACCCGTTCGCGGTGATCGACCGCTTCGGGGCCGACGCGCTGCGCTTCTACCTGCTGCGGGAGGTGCCCTTCGGCCAGGACGGGTCGGTCTCCACCGCCTCCTTCGAGGTCCGCTACGAGACCGAGCTGGCCAACGAGCTCGGCAACCTCGCCTCGCGCACCGTCGGCATGCTGTCGCGCTACCGCGACGGCGAGGTCGGCGAGGGCGACCTCGACCCGATCCTCGCCGACGACTTCGAGGGCCTCGTCGAGCAACTGCGGGCGCATATCGATCGCGCCGAGCTGACCCAGGCGCTCGACCTTCTCTGGCAGCGCGTCAGACGGCTCAACCGGTACGTCGAGGAGCGGGCCCCGTGGACGCTGGCGAAGGACCCCGGTCAGGCGCAGGAGCTCGGCCGGGTGCTGCGCACGCTGGTCGAGGGACTGCGCACCGTGACCGTCCTGCTGTGGCCCTTCATCCCCAACAGCGCCGAGCGCCTGCTGGCGACCCTGGAAGCCCCCGAGCTGGCGCTGTCGGAGGCTCGCCTCGGCTCGGGCCACGTGCTCCGGGTGCGGGAGATCGCGCCCCTGTTCCCGAAGGACGTCGAGCCCGCCCAGGCCTGATCACCGGGCGGCCGGCGCGGCGATGATCGACTCACACACCCACCTCGACCTCTGCGAGCCACCCAACGCGGAGCTCGTGGCGGCCGCCGAGCGGGCGGGTGTGACCCGCATCCTCACGGTCGGCATCGACGGCGCCTCCTGCCGGGCCGCGCTGGCCGCGGCCGAGGACTTCCCCCAGGTGTTCGCCGCCATCGGCCGCCACCCCAACTCGGCCCGCGGCTTCGACGACGCGGACCTCGCCGAGCTGAGGGCGCTGGCTGACCACCCGCGCTGCCTGGCGATCGGCGAGACCGGCCTGGACTTCTACCGCGACTACGCCCCCCGCAGCGACCAGCAGCGCGCCTTCGCCGCCCAGATCGCGCTGGCCGCGGAGCTCGCCAAGCCGCTGGTGATCCACACCCGCGAGGCCGCCCGCGAGTCGCTCGACCAGCTGGCCGCCGAAGCCGACGGGGTGGAGGTGGTGCTGCACTGCTTCTCGATGCCCGAGCAGCTCGAGGAGTGTCTCGCTCGCGGCTACTGGATCTCATTCGCCGGCAACGTCACCTACCCCAGCGCCCGCGAGCTCGCCGCCGCCGCCGAGCGGGTGCCCCAGGATCGGATGCTGGTCGAGACCGACGCGCCCTACCTGACTCCCCAGGTGGTCCGCAAGCACCGCAACCAGCCCGCCTTCGTGGCCCATACCGTCAGGTTCCTGGCGCGGCTTCGGGGCGTCGATGAGGCGGTCCTCGGCGAGGCCCTTCAGCAGAACGCGGCACGCCTGTTCGGCTGGGCATGAGCGCCGAGCGGGCCGCTCCGTCGCAGCCCACGCTGCGGCGCCTGCAGCAATTCGACATCCGCCCCGACCGGGAGCTGGGCCAGAACTTCCTGATCGACTCCAACATCCTCGCCGTGATCGGGCGGGAGGCCTCGCTGGAGGGGACCGACACGGTGCTGGAGGTTGGGGGCGGCGTGGGGCTGCTGAGCGAGTACCTCGCCGAGCACTCGGGCCACCTGCACGTGGTCGAGGTCGACGAGCGGCTGCGGGAGGCGCTCGGCGACGCCCTCGCCGGCAGGGCCGGCGTGTCGCTGTACTGGGCCGACGCGATGAGGCTCGACCTCGCCGGCCTGCAGCCGCCCCCGGACAAGGTGGTGGCCAACCTCCCGTATGGGATCGCGGCCGGTTTCATCCTCCGCTCTCTCCAGGAGCTTCCCTCCGCGCGGCTGTGGGTGGTGATGCTCCAGCGCGAGGTCGGCGAGCGCCTGGCCGCCGCTCCGGGCAGCCGCGCCTACGGGCTCCCGTCGGTGCTCGCCCAGCTGGCGGCCGAGGTGCGCGTGGTGCGGGCGATTCCCCGCTCCGTCTTCTACCCGGTGCCGAACGTCGACTCGGTGCTCGTGCGCCTGGAGCGAAGCGAACGCCCGCCGGGCGGCCCGGGCGACGGTCCCGACCCGGCGGCGCTGCGGGCGTTCGTGGCCGCGAGCTTCGCCCACCGGCGCAAGACGCTGGCGGGGTCGTTGCGCCTGGCGGCCGGCGCCGGGGGTCGGCCGGAGTGGGAGCGTGAGCGGGTGCGAGGCGCGCTCGCCTCGCTCGGGCTCCCGCCCGACGTCCGCGCCGAGCGGCTCTCGCCGCAGCAGTTCCTCGAGCTCGCCCGGGCACTCGAACGATGACCGTGCTGCGGACGCTCGCGCCCGCGAAGGTCAACCTCGGGCTGTTCGTGGGGCCGGTTCGCGACCGCGACGGCAGACACGAGCTGGTGAGCGTGATGCAGTCGGTCTCGCTCGCCGACGAGCTCACGCTCGTGCCGGGCGCGGCAGACCGGGACGGCCCCGACGAGGTCGTCTGCCCCGGTCTTCCCGGGCCGGCGCAGGACAACCTCGCCGCGCGGGCGCTGCTCGCCTTCCGCGAGACCACCGGCTGGGGGGACCCCCGGCCCGCCTGCTCGTGGACAAGCAGATCCCCCTCGCCGCCGGTCTGGCGGGCGGCTCCGCCGACGCGGCGGCGGCGCTGAGACTCGCGGGCCGGGCGTCCGGGATCGAGGACCCGGACCTGATGCTGGAGCTCGCGGCCGCCCTCGGGGCCGACGTCAGCGCCCAGCTGCGTCCGGGACGGTGGCTGGCCACCGGCGCCGGGGAGCTGCTGCAGGAGCTGCCCGCACCAGCGGGCGAGCTGGCGCTGCTGCTGGTGCCCTTCGCGGAGGGCCTCGCCACCGCTTCCGTCTACCAGCAGGCGGACAGGCTCGGTGCGCCGCGGACGCCCGCCGAGCTCGAGCGGCTACGGCGGGCACTGGTGAACCAGCTCGGATGGGGCGCGGCGCTGCCGAGCGACCCGGGGCTGCTGGGCAACGACCTCCAGGCGGCCGCGGTCTCGCTGTGTCCGGCGATCGAGCCCGCGCTGGCCGAGGTCCGTGAGGCCGGCGCACAGCATTCCTTCGTCAGCGGTTCGGGCCCGACGGTGGTGGGGCTGTTCGACGGAACCGGGGCTCAGCCGGCGGTCGAGCGGGCCGCGCGGTCGCTGGGCTCCCGGCGCCCGCAGGTGATCGCCTGCGGGCCCGTCGACGAGCAGGCGGGCGCGGTGCTCGAAAGCCGGTGAGGCCCACCGCGAGCCGACGTCCGGGCCGGGGCGCGACGGCCTCGTGCGCAACAATCTGGCGCGAAGGCCGCATGAGTAGATCGACGATCAACGAGTTCGTCCTGGGCGCCGCGGGAATCCTCGGGGTCTGCCTGTACCTGGCGTACATCCTGATTCCCGCCTGGACGTCCTACTCGCGCATGTGGGAGCGCCTGGCCGCCACCGTGCTGTCCTTGTACGTGGTCGGGGTGCTGGTCGGCATCGGGGCCGGTGCCGCCCTCGCGGCCGTCTACTTCTGGGGCTGACCCCGCGGTCGTGTCGGACCTCGCGACGCTCGAGGCGATCACCGAGGCGGTCGAGTCCGGTGCCGGCCTCCCCGAGGTGGTCCGCGCGGCCGCCCGCGCGCTCGACGCGAGCCTCGCGGTCACCGACGCCACCGGGGCCACGCTGGCGGTAGCCGCCCGTTCGCCGGCCGAGGAGCGGACCCTGCTGTCCCAGGGCGACGGCGTCGAGAGCGCGCCGCTGCGGGTCGCCGACAGCGTCGTCGGCACCCTCCACATGCGCGCCAAGAGCGAGCCGAGCGCGCCGATGCGCCGGCTGCTGCTGACGATGATCGCCTCGGAGGTCGAGCGCGTGCGGGCACCCGAGCGGGTCTCCGAGACGGCGGCCTCCGACTTCCTCAGAGCGGTGCTGGCGAGGGCGCTGAGCCCCGAGGAGGTCACGGCCCGGGCGGCCGAGCTGTCGCTGTCGGTCGAGGGCGGGGTCAGCATGATCGTCGCCCGCGCCCACCCCCAGGCGCCCACCGACGAGGGCTGGCGGGGGCGCGTGCGGGCGGTCGCCGAACGCGGCGCCCGGGCGGTGGCGAGCCACTCGATCGCCGCCCTCTGCGACCGCGACGGGCTGGTGGGGGCCGAGGTGCTGGTGCTCGTCCCGGGCGGCGAGGACGCCGTCGCCGAACGCGCGGGGGACGCTGTCCTGCGCGAGATGCAGGCCACGCTCCCCGGCTACACCTTCGCGCTCGGCCGCAGCCGTGTGACCCACGCCCCCGGCGAGCTGTCACGGGCCGCCAGCGAGGCGCTCCTGGCCGCCAACGTCGCCCAGGGCTCCCGCGAGGACGCCGCCCTGGCGTTCGAGCAGACGGGGGCCTACCGGCTGCTGCTCTCGACGATGAGCGAGAACCCCTCCGAGCTCCAGCGCTTCTACGAAGAGACCGTCGAGCCGCTCGTGTCCTACGACGAGCAGTACGAGACCGACCTCGTGCTCACGCTGGAGACGTTCCTGGAGGCCGACGGCAACGTCGCCGGCACCGCTCAGCGCCTGTTCACCCACCGCCACACGGTCTACTACCGCCTCGAGCGGGTCCGTGAGCTGTGCGGCCTCGACGTCTCCTCCAGCGATGGCCGCGAGAAGCTCAGCCTCGGCCTGAAGGCGATGCGCGTGCTCGGCATCGCCTCGAGCGGGGGCCCCGCCTCCGAGGCCGGCGCCGAAGGCGGCCGCGTCCCCCGCCGCCAGGGCCGCCGGCCGTAGGCCGCGGCCATCTCGCCGTTGCGGAGTGCACCCGCGGGCGCCACGAATCCGCTCCGGCGGCCGCCAACCCACGTGCGAGGATGTGCTGCGGCGCTTGGGGAGTGGGGTAATTGGCAGCCCGGGAGACTTTGGCTCTTCAAGTCCTGGTTCGAGTCCAGGCTCCCCAGTAGCGCCGGCCCCCGTGCTGCGGCCGTGGGGCTCGGTCAGCTTGCCGGCCGGCCGCCCACCGGCCGCCCCGGTGTCCAGCCGCCGCCGAGCACCGGCGGGGTGCTCGATTAGCATCGGTGGGAGCTGTGGCTGCTCCCACCGTCCTGATCCTCGCCGCCGGCCAGGGCACGCGCATGCACTCGCGCACGCCGAAGGTCCTGCACGAGCTGTGTGGCATCCCGATGCTCCTGTGGCCGGTGCGGGCGGCCCGCGGGGCGGGCGCCGAGCGGGTGGTCGTCGTCGACTCGCCCGAGCGCGCGCTCGAACCGCTGCTGCCCGACGGCGTCGAGCTGGCGGTGCAGCCGACCCCGAACGGGACCGGGGGCGCGGTCAGTGCCGCGATGGGAGCCCTCGACGGCTCCTCCAGCGGCGGCCCGGACGGCGCGGTCGTGGTCCTCTCCGGGGACGTCCCCTTGGTGAGCGCGGAGGCGATCGAGGCGCTGGTTGCGGCCCACGCCGCCTCCGGCGCGGCCGCCACGATGGCGAGCACCGTGCTCGAGGACCCGAGCGGCTACGGACGCGTGGTGCGGGGCGCCGACGGGACCGTCGAGCGGGTCGTCGAGACCAAGCGTCCCGGTGATGCGACCGAGGCCGAGCTCGCGATCCACGAGGTCAACACCGGCATCTTCGCCTTCTCGGCCGGGGCCCTGCGCGAGGCGCTCCCGCGGCTCAGCGCCGACAACGCCCAGGGCGAGCTGTACCTGCCCCAGGTGCTGACCCTGCTGAGGGAGGGCGGGGAGCGGATCGAAGCGAGCGTCGTCGAAGACCCGCGGCTGGTCCTCGGCGTCAACGACCGCGTCGCGCTGGCGCGTGTCCGCAGGCTGGCCCAGGCCGCGATCCACGAGCGCCACATGCTCGCCGGGGTCTCGATCGTGGATCCGGGCAGCACGGTGATCGACGTCGACGTGGAGATCGGCCAGGACACCGTGATCGAGCCGTTCACGACGATCAGGGGGACGACCCGCATCGGCCGCGAGTGCACGGTCAGGCACTCCTACCTGATCGACTGCGTGCTCGAGGACGGCGTCACGGTGGGGCCGTTCGGCTACCTCCGCCCCGGAACGGTGCTGCGCCGCGGCTCGAAGGCCGGGACGTTCGTCGAGATCAAGAACTCCGACGTCGGCGAGGGCGCCAAGATCCCCCACCTCTCCTACATCGGGGACGCCACCGTCGGCGAGCGCTCGAATCTCGGCGCGGCCACCATCACCGCCAACTACGACGGCCGGGCCAAGCACCGCACGAGCATCGGCTCCGGGGTCCACACCGGGGTCGACACGACCCTGGTGGCGCCGGTGGAGGTCGGCGACGGCGCCTACACCGGGGCCGGGTCGGTGATCACCGAGGACGTCCCGGCCGACGCGCTCGGTATCGCCCGCGAGCGCCAGCAGAACATCGAGGGCTATGCCGATCGCCAGCGGGACCCGTGAGGCTCCGGCCCGGGCTCCGGCGGGGGCGGAGGGCGGGGACGTGAACGAGGGGGGAGGGGGCTTTACACTTCCTCCTGAGATGACCGCGATGGACACCCGTGCCCAGTCCTCGCGAGCGAGCCTGCCGATCGACTACAACAAGCGCCTGATGCTGTTCAGCGGGCGCGCGAACCCGCAGCTCGCGGTCGCGATCGCCGACAGGCTGGGGGTGGAGCTCGGCCCGGTCACGCTGAAGACCTTCTCCAACGGGGAGGCCTACTGCCGCTACGAGGACTCGATCCGCGGGGCCGACGTGTTCATCGTGCAGTCCACCTGTGGCAACCCTGCCCTGGGGGTGACGGCCAACGACTCGCTGATGGAGCTGCTGCTGATGATCGACGCGGCCGTGGGCGCCTCCGCCCACCGCGTGATCGCCGTCACCCCCTGGTTCGGGTACTCCCGCCAGGACAAGAAGTCCTCCCCCCGTGAGCCGATCTCGGCCCGCCTGGTGGCCCGCATGCTCGAGGCCGCGGGCGTCGACCGGGTGCTGACGATGGACCTCCACGCGGGCCAGATCCAGGGCTTCTTCCAGAAGCCGGTCGACCACATGACCGCCCTCTTCATGCTGACCCAGTACTTCCTCGACCTCGGGCTGCCGGACCTCGTGGTGGTGGCGCCGGACGCCGGCCGGGTCAAGCTGAACAAGAACTTCGCCTCCAAGATCGGCGCCGAGCTGGCGATCCTCGACAAGGAGCGCCCGGCCCAGGAAGTTGCCGAGATCGGCTACGTGATCGGCGAGGTGCGCGGCAGGACGGCCGTGATCGTGGACGACATGATCGACACCGGCGGGACGCTGGCGGCGGCCGCCAAAACCGTCAAGGAGGAGGGGGCCGCGAGGGTGTACGCGGCGGCCACCCACGGCGTCTTCTCCGGCGACGCCTTCTCGATCCTGAACGACTCCGAGCTCGAGGAGATCGTCGTCACCGACACCATCCCGGTGCCCGCCGACCGCCCGGACAAAGTCCGCGTGCTGCCCTGCGCCGAGCTGCTCACCGACTCGATCCGCCGGATCTTCGTCGACGACTCAGTCAGCGAAGTGTTCGGGGGCGAGAACCAGCTGTTCTAGTCGTCGGCGCGCGACAGGACGCCGTCGACGAGCTCCTGGAGCCGCCGCTCGATCTCCCCCATGTCGGCGTCGAGCGTGATCTCCAAGCGGATGTGCGCGTGGCTCAGCTTGGCGTCTTCGATCGGCCCGCCCACCACCTCGAGGGAGACCAGCGCGGCGGCGAGCGAGCTGCGGGTGCCCTCCCCGAGCTGCTCCGGAAACGGAACGTCCAGCCGCTGCGTGCGCTCGTCGAGCCGGTGGCGCTTGGCCCGGTTCCATTCGAGCGTCAACGTCACGATGATGAGGTTCTCGCGGTCAGCACAACGGCGAGAGGCTAACGCGTCCGGCGCCCGCGAGCGGTTGCCCTCGACCCCTCAACGTTTGACGGCGGCGAAGCCGAGCACGACGTGGAACGGCAGCCGTTCGGGCGTGGTGCCGCCTTCGATCGTGGTGGCCACGCGGGCCAGGGTGGCCGACCGCTCGGGCTCCTGCAGCGCCGCGATCCAGCTCATCGAGCCGACGTGGGCCACCATCCGCTCGGGGGTCGCCTCCCGCCACCAGGTGACGCGTAGCTCCCACGGCTCCGCAAACCGGCCGCTGTCCCGCAGCAGCTGCTGCCAGGGCGCCCCGTCGAAGTGGGGGTGCGAGGGCCTCAGGTCCGCGAGCAGGCCGCCGATCTCCTCGCTCCACGAGGCCCCGCTCCAGTCCGGCACCGTCGTCAGCACGACGATCGCCCCGCCGTCGTCGAGCACCCGGGCGATCTCGGGCAGGGCGCGGCCGGGGTCGAACCAGTGGATCGCGTCGGCCACCGTCACCGCCGCCACGGACCCGTCGGGCAGCGGTATCGCCTCGGCCAGTCCCTCGCGGGCGCGCTCGGAGCCCACGGTTGCGGCGAGCCGCTGCCGCAGCGCCGGCTGCGGCTCCACGGCGACCACGTCGAGGCCGGCGGCGAGCAGCGCGCGGGTCAGCTTGCCGGTGCCGGCGGCGAGGTCGAGCACGGCTGCCCCCGGCGCCAGGCCGAGCTCGGCGCTCAGCGCCCCCACCACACCCGGGGGATACTCCGGGCGCCCCAGCTCGTACTCCTCGGCCACCGAGGCGAAGCGGTCGGCCAGCGGGTGAAGTGCCACTTCGCCGCAGTCTAGGCCCGGCGCCTATCGTCTGGGCGGTGACCGAGGCCTCTCCCTCCGAAACCTCGAACGGGCCGGCGGCGGGCGCTCCCGCGCCCGCGTTCCGGCGTCGGATCAGATTCCGCTGGACCTTCAAACGCGTGCTGGTGGTGGTCGTCGGGGTGATCGTGTTCCTCGCGATCAGCACCGTCCTGGCTCGGTTCTTCTCGGTCGACGACCTCGAACGCGATGAAGACCTCGCCCTGATCCAGGCGGAGGCACGGGGCGACGTCGCGGGGATGGCCTCCCACCTCAGCGGCTGCCCCCAGCGGCCCTCGTGCGTGGCCCGCCTGCGCCAGATCGACGCCAACCCGCGCGTGCGGCGGCCCGGGAGCATCAAGATCCTCGACCTCGAATCGGCGACCGGCGACACGCTCACCGCCAAGACCGGCGTGAGCCGGGTCGCCTGGACGGTGATCGGAACGCTGCCGGTGGTGCAGTGCGTGGAGGTCAGGCGCACCGGCAACTTCCTCACCGGGATCAACCTCCAGCTGCTGTGGATCAGTTCGCCGATCCGCAACGAAGCCGATTGCTAGAGTCGATTTCCCCGCCGATGGCCTCCTCCACCACAAAACTGAACGTCACCAGCCGCACCGCCGACGGCTCGCGGGCGGCACGCCGCCTGCGGCGCTCGGGGCGGGTCCCCGGGATCGTGTACGGGGGCGGCGCCGAGCCGATCGGGATCGAGGTCGACGCCCGTGAGCTGCGACTGGCGCTGGCGGGGGCCGGAGCGGTGCTCGACCTGAGCGTCGACGGCGGCAAAGCCACCCCCGTGGTGCTCAAGGACGCCCAGCGCCATCCCGTTCGCGGCGACACCAGCCACATCGACCTGCTGCGGGTGCGCCTGGACGAGAAGATCCGCTCGGTGGTGCCGATCGAGCTGTCGGGCGCCGAGGACTCGCCCGGCGTCAAGCAGGGCGGCGTGCTCGAGCAGATCACCCGCGAGGTCGAGGTGGAAGCGCTTCCGACCGCGATCCCCGAGTCGATCGCGCACGAGGTGGGCGAGATGGACATCGGTGACACGATCACGCTCTCCGCGCTGGCCGCGCCCGAGGGCGTCACGCTCCTCGGCGACCTCGAGGAGACCGTGCTGGCGACCCTGTCCCCGCCGAAACTGCAGACCGAAGTGGAAGAGGAAATCGAGTCAGAGACAGAGCTCGTGGGCGAGCAGGAGGGCGGCGAGGCGGCCGAGGCGGGCGCCCCGGAGGCCTCCTCCGCAGAGGAGTAGCGGCCGCTGCGGCGCCCCTTCGGTGGTCGCGGCGGGACCGTCGACTGGTTGATCGTCGGGCTCGGCAACCCCGGTCGCGAGCACGCCGGGACGCGGCACAACGTGGGCTTCCTGGTGGCCGACGAGCTCGCCGATCGCTGGCAGCTGCCGGCGGGGAAGGAGCGCTTCCGCGGTCGCCTGCGCGAAGGGCGCCCGCCGGGACCGCTGAGCGACGGCAGCCGGCCGCCGTCGGTCGCGATCCTGTGCCCGTTGACCTACATGAACGACGCGGGGCGCTCGGTGGGCCCCGCCCGGGGGGCGCTGAAGGTGCCCCTCGACCACGTGCTCGTCGTCCATGACGAGATCGACCTGCCGTTCGGGCAGCTACAGCTGCGGATCGGCGGCGGCCTGGCCGGTCACAACGGCCTGAAGTCGATCAAGCGCGGTCTCGGAAGCGCCGAGTTCGGGCGCCTGCGGGTCGGGGTCGGGCGCCCGGACTCGACCGACCCGGAGGTCGTCTCGGCGTGGGTGCTCGGCCGCTTCAGCGAGGGCGAGGAGGCGGTCCGGGCACTCGTGCACGCGGCGGCCGACGAGGTCGAGCAGGCGGTGCTCGGCGGACGTGCCTTCGAGCAGGTGGGGGCGTGACGGCGACGAAGGAGGGCTCGCTGCGGGAGCTGCTCGGGCTGGCCGCAGCAGACGAGCAGGTGCTCGCCCTGGCACGTGACGGTGGCCATGCGTTCGTGTCCTCCGCGCTGCGACCGTACGCCGTGGCCGCGCTGGCGGAGATCGACGAGCGGGCGCGCTCGCGGCCGACCCTGGTCGTGGTGGGCGACGACCGCGCGGCCCGCGACCTGGCGGCCGACCTGGGCTCCTGGCTGGCTCCCCGGCGGGTACGGCTGTACCCGTCGCGGGGGGTCGCGTACGAGTCCCACCTCGCCCCGCCCCCTCACCTCGTCGGCCTGCGGGTGGCCGCGCTCGACGCGCTGCTCGGCGAGGGGGGCCCCTCGCCGGCGTCCGGGGGCGGTGGCGGGCCCGAGGGCGGCGGCCCGCCCGCCGGCGGCGAGGTCCCGGCAGGCGGCGCGTCGCCGGGCGGCCAGCCGGTGGTGGTGATCAGCGCCGTGGCGCTGTCGGAGAAGGTCCCCGACCCGGAGCTGAGGCCGCACTCCTTCACCCTGCGGGTGGGCGAGCTGATCGATCTGGACGAGTGCGCCTCGGCGCTCGTGGACGCCGGCTACGAGCGCGTCGAGCAGGTCGAGGAGCGGGGGCAGTTCGCGATGCGGGGCGGGATCCTCGACATCTTCCCCGCCACCGAGGAGCGGGCCGTGCGGGTCGACACCTTCGACGTCGAGATCGAGTCGCTGCGGTGGTTCTCGACCTTCACCCAGCGCTCGCTGGGCGAGGTCTCCGAGGTCGAGGTGGCGCCTGCGGCCGAGCTCGCCGTGGAGCACCGCGAGCTGGCCGAGATCGCGGCCGCCGCCGGAGCCTTCCCCGGGGGCCGGGCCGAGGAGTCCGACCGCGTCGACATCGCGGAGCTGCTGCCGGTGGAGCGCTTCGGGGCCGTCCTCGACCTGCTCGGCGAGGACACCGAGGTCGTGCTCGCCGCCGAGGAGGAGCTCGAGCCCGCGCTCGCCGACCACTGGAGCGACGTCTGCGCGGCCTTCGGGGACGAGGATGCCGAGCACCTGTATGTGGCCCCCGAGCGGATCCGGACGGCGCTCTCCGAGCGGACCCGCATCTGGCTCTCGGCGCTGTCCAGCGGCCAGCAGATCGAGCTCCGCGCCCAGGCCGCCGACTCTGCCGCCCGCTCGCTGGCGGAAGCCGAGCCGGAGCTCGAGCGGCTGGTGCGCTCCGGCTATGAAACGGTCGTCACCTTCCCCCGCCGCGGCGAGGGCGAGCGGGCCGCCTACAACCTCGCCCGTCTGAAAGCGGGCTGGCTCGAGGACCCGCCGGCCGGCGCCAACGGGTCCGGCGGGGGCGCCGCCGGGGGCCGGCTCAGCTTCGCGGTCGCCTCCCTGCGCGAGGGCTTCATCGCACCCCAGCTGAAGCTGGCCGTATACCCCGAGCAGCGGCTTCTGCGCCGCCGGCGCTCGGAGCGTCCCGCCACGGGCGGGCGTTCGCGGCGCGGCGCGCTGCGCTCGTTCACCGAGCTGCGCACGGGGGACATCGTCGTCCACGAGGACCACGGCGTGGCCCGCTTCGCGGGTTTCGAGACCCGCACGGTGGCGGACGTGACGCGCGACTACCTGTACCTCGAATACCAGGGCGACGACCGCGTCTTCGTCCCCACCGACCAGCTCGCCAAGATCTCCCGCTACGTCGGCGCCGGCGGCGCCCACCCGCCGCTCAGCAAGCTCGGCGGGAACCGCTGGGACGCGATCAAGTCGCGTGCCCGCCGGGCGGCCCAGGAGCTCGCCGGGGAGCTGCTCGAGCTGTACGCCGAGCGCCGCCGACGCAGCGGCCACGCCTTCGGCCCCGACGGCGACTGGCAGCGTGAGTTCGAGGAGCGCTTCCCGTTCACCGAGACACCGGACCAGCGTGAGGCGATCGAGCTCGTCAAGGCCGACATGGAGGCGGACCGTCCGATGGACCGGCTGGTGTGCGGCGACGTCGGCTACGGCAAGACCGAGGTGGCGTTGCGGGCCGCCTTCAAGGCCGCCGCCGAGGGCAAGCAGGTGCTGATGCTGGTCCCCACCACGATCCTCGCCCAGCAGCACTACGGGACCTTCAAGGAGCGCCTGGCCGACTACCCGTTCACGCTCGAGCACGTCTCCCGCTTCCGCTCCCCGGCCGAGCAGAAAGCCGCCGTGCAGGGCTTCGCCGAGGGGCGGGTGGACATCCTGATCGGCACCCACCGGGTGCTCTCGCGGGACGTGCGGGCGAAGGATCTCGGCCTGCTGGTGATCGACGAGGAGCAGCGCTTCGGCGTCAAGCAGAAGGAGCTGCTGCGCCAGCTGAAGCTGAAGGTGGACGTGATCTCGATGTCGGCGACGCCGATCCCGCGCACCCTGCAGATGTCGCTGGCCGGGCTGCGGGACATCTCCGTGATCGAGACCCCACCGGAGGGCAGGCGTCCCGTGAGGACGTTCGTGGGCGAGTACGAGGAGGAGCTGGTCAAGCTCGCGATCGAACGCGAGCACCGCCGCGGGGGCCAGGCGTTCTTCCTGCACAACCGGGTGGAGTCGATCGAGCAGACGGCCGAGCGGCTCCGTGCCCTCTGCCCCGGGGTCCGCTTCGCGGTGGCCCACGGCCAGATGGCGGAGGGCGAGCTGGAGGACGTGATGATGAACTACCTGCGGGGCGGGGCCGACGTGCTCGTGTGCACGTCGATCATCGAGTCGGGCATCGACATCCCCCAGGCGAACACGCTGATCGTCGAGCATGCCGACGCCTTCGGGCTGGCCCAGCTGTACCAGATCAGGGGCCGCGTCGGGCGTAGCCGCGAGCGTGCCTATGCATACCTGCTGTACGACTCGGCCGCGGCGCTGGTTCCGGAGGCGGCCCAGCGGCTGGCCGCGCTGTCGGACTACACCGAGCTGGGAGCCGGCTTCAAGATCGCGATGCGCGACCTCGAGATCCGTGGTGCCGGGAACCTCCTCGGCGACGAGCAGTCGGGGCACCTGGCGGCGCTGGGGTTCGAGCTCTACATGCAGATGATCGACGAGGCGGTCCGTGCCGCCGAGCCCGAGCTGGAGGGCGAGGAACCGCCCGAGCCGGTGCGCCTGGACGTCAACGTCGACGCCTACATCCCGGCCGACTACGTCCCCTACGAGCAGGCCAAGATCGAGATCCACCGCCGCATCGCGGCTGCGGTCGAGCTCGCCGACCTGGAGGAGCTGCGCGAGGAGCTCGCCGACCGCTTCGGCGATCCGCCCGCGCCGGTCGAGAACCTGCTCGCGTTGCAGCGCGCCCGCATCAAGTTCGGCCAGGCCGGGGCCCAGACCGTGAGCTTCAGGGGCGAGCGCCTGGCGGTGGTACCGATCGAGCTCGACTCCCGCCGCGCCAGACGGCTGCGCGAGGAGCTCCCCGGGGCGTCCTACGAATCGGGCCGCTCACAGGTGTCGCTGCGGGTCCCCCGGGAGGCCTCCGAGCGGTTCCCCACCGTCGTCAGGGCAGCCGACGCGCTGCTGGCGATCATGCGCGAGGCAGCCTAGCGCCGCCTGTCCCGGCGGGTGTCCCCCTGCCCCCGAGCGGCCGACCCTCGCCCCGGGGGTGGCATTTCGAGTCTTATGTAGCCTTAAGCGGTTCTTTGCTGAAACTGTATTCTCCATACGCTACAGTCCCCGCGTCGTGCACAAACTCGTCCGACCTCTCGCGGCGCTCGGCGCCGTTTTCTTTGTAGCCGCAGGCGTGACCGCCTGCGGCGGCGTTCCCAGCGACGCGGTACTCCAGGTCGGCGGCACGCCGGTCACGAACGCGACCTTCAAGCACTGGCTCGCAGTTGCGGCCGCTTCCTCGCAGGAGGCCTCCGGCGCCGTTCCGGTGATCCCGGAACCGCCCAACTTCACGAAGTGCATCAAGCGCGTCGAAGAAGAAGAAGCGAAAACCGAAACCAAGGGCAAAAAGCGCTCGCAGAAGGAACTCAAGACGCAGTGCGAACAGCAGTACAAGACGCTCAAGACCGAGGTGCTCGGCTTCCTCATCTCCTCCAACTGGGTGATCAAGGAAGGCGAATCGCTCGGCGTCAAGCTGTCCGACGCGGAAGTCAAGAAGCAGTTCAACAAAATCAAGAACGAGCAGTTCCCGAAGGCCTCGGAATTTGAAAAATTCCTTGCCAACTCGGGTCAGACTATCTCCGATCTGCTGCTGCGGGTGAAGCTCAACCTGCTCTCGCAGAAAATCCAGACGAAGATCTCCAAGGAGAACCCGGCGGTCACGAAGGCGGACGTCGAAAAGTACTACAAGGAAAACAGCTCTCGGTTCGGCACGCCCGAAAAGCGCGACGTGCGGATCGTCCTCACCAAAGACCAGGCGAAGGCGGAACAGGCGAAGAAGGAAATCGAATCCGGGAAGAGCTTCGCGAGCGTCGCCGAGGCGCATTCGGAAGACCCCGCGAGCAAGGCCAACGGCGGCCTGCTGAAGGGCGTCATCAAGGGCGAGGAGGAGAAAGCCCTCGACGAAGCGATCTTCTCAGCCAAGCCGCACCAGCTCGGCGGCCCGGTCAAGACCCCGTTCGGTTACTACGTCTACCAGGTGGAAGACACCACCCCCGGTACGCAGACGCCGCTGAAGACGGTCGAAGCCTCGGTCAAGCAGCAACTGGCTGCCACCGAACGCCAGAAGGCGCTCACCAAGTTCATCAAAAACTTCAAAACCAAGTGGCAGAGCCAAACCGAATGCCGTTCGGAATACGTCGTCGCCGACTGCAAGGAGTACAAAGCTCCGAAGGGCGCGACCGGGACGACCTCCACGACGGGCTAACGCCCGGCTGGACGTTGACCGCCGCGTGAGCGCAGTCGAGCGCGTCCGAGCGCGCCAGATCCTCGACAGCCGCGGGAACCCGACCGTCGAGGTCGACGTCGTGCTGCAGTCCGGCGCCCGCGGTAGGGCGGCGGTGCCGTCCGGCGCTTCCACCGGCGAGTTCGAGGCCACCGAGCTGCGGGATGGGGGCACGGCGTGGGGTGGCAAGGGGGTCACCCGCGCGGTGGCCAACGTCAACGGCGAGATCGCGCAGGCCCTCGAGGGACACGAGGCTGGCGACCAGCAGGCGCTTGACAGGACCCTGATCGAGCTCGACGGCACGCCCAACAAGTCCCGTTTGGGCGCCAACGCGATCCTCGGTGCCTCGCTCGCAGCCGCCCACGCTCGGGCGGCCGAGGAGGGGGTGCCGCTGTGGCGCCATCTCGGCGGTCCGCGGGCGCACACCCTGCCGGTGCCGATGATGAACGTCCTCAACGGGGGCGTCCACGCCGACAACCGGGTCGACTTCCAGGAGTTCATGATCGTGCCCCTCGGGGCCGACAGCTTCTCCCGTAGCCTGCAGATGGGCGCCGAGGTCTTCCACGCCCTCAAAGGCACCCTCCACGCCCGCGGCCTCGCCACCGCAGTCGGCGACGAGGGCGGCTTCGCGCCGGACCTCGACTCCAACGAGGCGGCCCTCGAGATGCTGATGGAGGGCATCGCCGCCGCCGGCTACCAGCCGGGCGAGGATGTCGCGATCGCGCTCGACCCCGCCACCAGCGAGCTCTACTCCGACGGCGCCTACAGCCTCCGCCACGAGGGCCGCTCGCTGACCGCCGCCGAGCTGGTCGGATACTGGGCCGAACTCGCCTCGCGCTACCCGATCGTCGCGATCGAGGACGGCATGGACGAGGAGGACTGGGACGGCTGGAAGCAGCTCACCGACGAGCTCGGCGCTCGCCTGCAGCTGGTCGGCGACGACGTGTTCGTGACCAACACCGAGCGCCTGCGCCGTGGCATCGACGCCGGCGTGGCCAACTCGATCCTCATCAAGGTCAACCAGATCGGCACCCTCACGGAGACCCTCGAGGCGATCGAGCTGGCCCACGACAACGGCTATTCCGCCGTCATCAGCCACCGCTCGGGTGAGACCGAGGACGTCACGATCGCCGATCTCGCCGTGGCCACCGGCTGCGGCCAGATCAAGACCGGTGCTCCTAACCGGACCGACCGCGTCGCCAAGTACAACCAGCTGCTGCGGATCGAGGAGCAGCTCGGCGCCGAGGCCGAGTTCCCGGGCCGCAGCGCGTTCCGCGCTCTCTAGGGCAGGAACTTGCCGCGCGGGCGCGAATGCCGGGCCCATGGCCTCGGTTGCCTCTCCTCGCGTGGGCGCCCGCCGAGCGGCGTCACGGGCGCCCGCGGCACGGCGGGCCGGCGCCCGCGGCTCCGCCTCGAGGCCGTTTGGAGCTGCGATCGCGCGGGTGCGCTGGGAGCAGCTCGGGCGGCTGGCGATGCTGGCCGTGATGGTCGCGCTCGCCTACCTGTACCTGAGTGCCGGCGTGCACATGTTCTCCACCTGGCGCCAGGCACGCCACGACCGCGCCGCGGTCGGCGTGATGGAAGCCGAACACCGCCACCTGGGCGCGCAACACGAGCTCCTGTCGAACCCGGAAACCGTCGAAGGCGAGGCCCGGCGGCTGGGGATGGCCCGCAACGGAGAGCGCCAATATGTGCTCAGCGGCCTGCCGGGCGACTAGCTCAGGGGCGCTGCTAGCCTCGGCGCGTGAGCTTCGAGACCGCCCTCTACCAGTGGCAGCAGGGCGAGCGGCGGGTGTCCGCCGCACCGGCGTCGCGCACCGAGATCCTCGAGCGGGTCGTCGAAGCGCTGGTGTCGGAGCTCAGGCGCCGGCTCGGCGGGCGCTTCACCTCCGCAGAACTGGTCGACCTCTACGAAGCCGGGACGAGCTGGTGCCTGCAGGTGGCGATGAACGTCGCACCAGAGGACCCGTGGGCGTGGGAGGCCGGCGTCGTGGTGGACGCGGCCTTCGCCCGCTACCTGCAGCAGGCGGCCGACTACGCGGGCGGCAGGCGGGAGGTCGGCGAGGTCGCCTAGTCGTCCTCGCCCACGCGGCGGATCACGATCCGGTCCTCCTCCACCGCCACCTCCACCGGCCGGTGCCCGGCCCAGTGCTCGGCGTAGATCGGGTTGTCCTGGATCGCGGGGTCCAGCCACAGGCCGTACCCCTCCTCGCCGTGGTCGAAGGTGCCCTCGAGCGGGGCTGCGGTGCGGGTGCTGCGCCGTCGGCCGCCGCGCCGGCTGCGGCGGGCGCGCGCCGGGGGCTCGTCCTCCTCGCCCTCCTCCTCGGAGGTCCCGGCCTCTTCCCGGATCCGCTCCGCTTCCGCTTCGGCGGCTTCGAGCTCGGCCGCGATCAGCGCGTCGTCCTCGGCCCTGAGGTCGATCTCCTCGGGGTAGTCGCCGCCGCCCACGCCCGCGCCCGGCTCGTCCTCGCCGACGAGGTCGTTCTGGCGCTTGAACTGCTCGATTTCCTTGACGCTGACCTCGAGTTGGTGGGCGACCCACGCGTCGGTCCTTCCCTGGCGCACCCAGGTGCGAATCTGATTGAGGTGCGGACGCAGGGATTTCCGGGCCATCGACGGGTCGTGAGACTACCGCAAAGGCCGACGCGTCCCGCGCGGTGCCCCCCCGCGGGCGCCGGGGCCGAAACCCAATCCCCAACGTGGGAGCCAAATCGCCGCGCGGGATGGCTTTCCACCGGCCCTCGGTCTATGCTTGCCCGATCCGGCGGATGGGGCTCCCGTCGGGCGGCCGGTGGCCAGAGAGGAAGGTATATCCAATGCTGGTTCTGACGCGAAAGTCCAACCAGAGCATCATGATCGGGGACGAAATCGAGGTTTCGGTGCTCTCGGTTATGGGCGAGAAGGTCCGGATCGGCATCCAGGCGCCGCAGTCCATTCCGGTGTTCCGCAAGGAGATCTACCTCGAGATCCACCGTGAAGCCGCCGCCGCCGCTGCCGAAGGCAGCGAGCCCGCCACCACCGTCGAGGCCGCGCTCAGCGAACGCCGCGCGCGCCGCAAATAGGGCGCCCGCCGCTGCGGCCGGCGACCACGCGAGCGCCGAGCCCGCGCCCGCCCCGCGAGCGACCCGAGGCCGCCGAGACGTCCTCAGCCGAGCAGCAGGTACAGCGTGCGGAACATGATCACCGTCACGATCACGGCGGTCAGGATCAGCGTGAACACCAGCGCCAGGAACCGCAGCGAGCCCTGTTTCTGGCGCTTGTAGGCCAGCCGCTTGGCTTCCCGCCGCTGCGCCGCACGCCGCAGCGAGTCCCGCCGGTAGCGGTCCAGTGAGATCTCTTTGACGAACGCCCGCTCCCACTCGGCGAGGCTCTGGCGCATCCTCATCGGCCGGTACGTCCCCTGCCCTACACCGGCGCCTTGGCGCGCTCGTACACCGAGATGAAGCGGAGGTAGTTCTCCGCGATCCGCCGGGCGCCCGCGCCGCGCTCGATCTTGCCGTCGACGTAGGCCTTCAGCGGATCCCACCAGATCGAGCGACCGATGGCGAAGCCGATGAAGCCGTCGACCGGGGCCGCCTGCGTCAACCAGTGGTCGACCTTGGCGTCATCCGCGCCCCTGCCGAGCACCACGCAGGAGACCTCGTCGCGCCCGCCGGTGCGCGCCTGTGCGACGAGCATGGCGTCGTCCGAGCGCTCTTCGACGCCCTCGATCTTCCAGATGTCGGGCTCCACGCCCGCGCCCTGCAGCTCCTCGATTGCGCGTCGCATCAGCTCCGGGCGCAGCTCGGAGTCGTAGCGGTCGGTGTCACCGCCGACCTCCTCGAGCTGGGCCGCCTCGGCCGGTACCAGCAGCTCGAACAGGAACCGCCGCTCGTGTCCGTGCAGCCACTCGCTCAGGCGCCGGAGCTTCTCGCGCTGGTCGCGGTTGGCCTCGCCGTCGCCGTCGGGGTTGTAGCGGACCAGCACCTTCGTGAAGTCGGGGTCGAAGCGTTCGATGTGGGCGGGGAAGTCCTCGCCGTACTGGAAGTCGAAGTAGGGCTGCCCGGAACGCTCCGCCGGCATCGCCAGCTTGAGGCCCGCGGCGCGCGCCTCCTCGGGCACGGTGGAGCCGAACTGCTCGTCCACCAGGACCCCCGTGACGGCCGGGTCGGCGCCGGCGCTGACCGCCTGCAGGACGCCCTCGAAGATCAGGTGCTTGGCGTCGGCGATGATCGCCGTCTGCTCCTCGTCGGGCTCGCCCTGGATCCCGAAGAAGCTCTTCTGGAAGGATCCGCGGTGGTCGAAGGCGAGGATGTAGAGGGTTCCCTCGTAGCCAAGGTTCATGTCCGCCAGTATTACCAGAGAGGGTGTGGGGCGTGGATCGGGAGGTCCTTAGAATGGGACGGAGATGAGCTCGGGCGCGGACCTCTTCGTCGTCTGCAAACAGTGCGGGTCGGAGGTGAGTCCCTACATCACCGAGTGCCCCTACTGCGGCAGCCGCTTGCGGCGGCGTGCTCCCAAGCTGCCCCGTCCCGACGGTCCCAAACGGCCCCGTCGCCGTGGCCGCCTGTCGGCGCTCCTCGCTCGCCCTGCGGCCGCCGCCCGGCGGCACTCGGCGCCGGCCGCCACGGGGGCCCGCAGCGACCGCTGGTCGGTCACCCGCCCGTACGCGACGATCACGCTGGTGGTGCTCAGCGTCGCCGCCTGGGTGCTGATCCACGCCGAACCGGCGGCGTACCTGAAACTGGCGATCGTGGGTCCTCTCGACCACGACTGGTGGAAGCTCGTCTCGAGCGCCTTCGCCTACGGGCCCCGGGCCATCCCGGCGTTCCTGATCATCACCACGGTGGCGATCTTCGGCTGGCTGCTCGAGCGCCGCCACGGGCCCTTCATCGTCCTGGTCGTGTTCGTCGGAGCCGGCGTCTCCGGCGCACTGGTCGCGCTCGCGGCCTACGAATTCGCCGTCGTCACGACCGCCAACAGCGGCGCCCTGGCGCTGCTCGGCGCCTGGGCGGTTCCGGACCTGCTGGCCGCCCGCTCGCGCTCCTACTACGAGGGCGACCTGCTCGGGGCCGTGATAATCGCCGTGCTGCTGCTGGTGCTGCCGTTCGCCTACTCCCCGTCCCCGATCAGCTGGCTGGCCGGGGTCGTCGGCCTCGGCTTCGGGCTGCTCGTGGGCCTCGGCCTGCAGCTGCGCGAGCCGGCCCTGCCTGGTTAGTCCACGCCGGCCGCCGGCCGGGACCGGGCCGCCGGCCGTGGCGGGCCCGTCCTACGGCCGGCGTGCATGCCAGGAGCGGCTCAGCCGGCGAAGGAGTGGAATTCGCCCAACGGGGCCGCCAGCTTCGGCGTGAACGGCTGGAACGAGAACGTCCTGGTGGTGTCGAACCCGGCCTTGGCGGCGGCCTTCTTTTCGACGAACGGCAGCAGCGCTTCGACGGCCTGGCCGATGTGCTTCCACGCGAGTGTCCGCTCGTAGCCGTTGTTGTTCGGGGGTTCGATGCTTTCGGCCTGCTTCTGGGCTCCAGTCGTGGTCGTCAGCGGCCCCCCGTCGGTGCTCGAGACGTCGCCCGCGACGACCCGGGCGAGCGTCCGGTGGTCGCTCTCGATGCCCATGATCCGCGCCGCCGTGACCTGCAGCTCGGGCTTGCTGAAGTTGCGCACGCCGACGAGATAGGCGGCGATGAACGCGTCCTCCAGCGTGACCAGCGTGTTGATCGTCGTCTGCGGGTCGCTGAACATCTTTTCCGGGTAGTAGAAGGCGGTGAAGGGCGTCTTCTTGTGGGTGACGCCTTCCTCGAGCAGGTAGTGCGACATCTCCTCCTGCCGGGCCGCCGTCAGATAGCCCTGGTCGTCGCCGGGGATGCGCCCGAAGAAGGGCGAGCTGTCGATGATGTTGGTGTAGGTCGTGACCGCCAGCGCCTCGGCGATCTGCGCCGCCTCGAGGATTTCCAGGTCGCCCTTCTTCAGGCCACCCTTCTTCGCCGCCGCGAACGCCGGCGCGAGCCCCCCGAGCGCGCCGCTGCCGACCAGCACCCCAGCCCCGGCCACCCCGGCCGCGCCCAGGAAGCGCCGCCGGTCGAGCCCCTTGTCAACCTCGGTTGCAGACATCAACGTTCCTTTCGAAGACGGTTGTGGTGGCCTATACGCACGATCGCCGCTGCGCGGATCACTGCGGGCGTCACAGCGCCCCGTGGCGAGCCGGGCGCGGATCTGAGTGCGAGCGCTCGCGCGCGACCCCGCGGTGGCAGGGCGTGGCGGCGTCCGCCCTAGGGTTCGGGCCGGCCCGGGGGCTGCTCGGGCAGCCGATCGAGCATCGGCCCCGACGTGCGGAAGGCGAGGTTCAGGGCCCCGGCCACGATTCCCCCGGCGAGTGGGGCGACGACGTAGATCCACTGGTTCGTCCAGGTGCCGTCGACGATCGCGGGGCCGAGCGAGCGGGCGGGGTTGAACGAGCCTCCGCTGATCGGGCCCGCCGTGGTGGCGGCGGTGAAGATGAACAGGCCGATCCCGAAGGGCGCGAACACCCCGTTCCAGGGGGCCCGGTCGTCGGCCGCGAGGGTCGCTATCACGAGCAGGAACAGACCCGTGAAGATCGCCTCCAGCGTGAAGGCCTGCCCGCTGCTGACGCCGTGGCCGGGCATCGTGAGGGTGGCGTGCAGCACGGTCGCGTTGAAGATCGCGCGGATCGCGCCGGCGGCCGCGATCCCGCCGACCAGCTGGGCGCCCCAGTAGGCGGGCACCTCGGCGACGGGGAAGCGTTTGGCGGCCGCCAGCCCGGCGCTCACGGCCGGGTTGTAGTGCCCGCCGGAGATGTGCCCGAGGGCGAAGATCATCGCTGCCAGCCCGAAGCCGAAGCCCGCCGCCACGCCGATCGCTTCGATCGCGCTCGATCCCAGGGTGGTGAGCGCCGCGATGCCGGTGAAGCCGATGAAGAAGAAGCCGAACGTCCCCACCAGCTCGGCGAGCAGGCGACGCGGCAGATCGACGGGCATCAGGTGGACCTCCCCGGGGGACCTCGGACGACTTGGGCCGCGAAGATACGGTCCCGACCGGACGGGTCCCGGGTTCCCGCCGGACGGAGCCGGGCCGGCCGCGGCTCCGGCAGCCCGGGACCCGCCGGCCGTCCCGCCGGCCGTCCACCGCTGCCGCGGATCGGAGGCCGCCTGGGCTATAAATCGGGTCGATGACGCATGCCGTCGTGCTGATCGAGGCCGAGCGTGACGCGCTGTCCACGCTCGGAGGCGAGCTGGCCGACATCGACGGGGTGGCCGAGGCCTACTCCGTCACCGGCGAGTGGGACTTCGTGGCGATCGTGAGGGTGCCCCACCACGAGCAGCTGGCCGACGTCGTGACGGGCAAGATCGGGGCCCTGCCGGGCGTCGTCAGGACCCAGACGATGGTCGCCTTCACCGCCTACTCGCGTCACGATCTCGAGGCGATGTTCTCGGTCGGCGAGTAGCACCGCCGATGCCGAACATCCCCATCAGGCCCGAATATGGGCCGACGCTGCCGGGCATGCTCTCGCCCTCCTGGCGGGCGGCCTCGCGTGGCGTGCGGGCAGCCGCGGTCGTCGCCGGTGGGGTCCTGATTGCGGTCCTTGCCGGTGGGGTCCTGGCGCTGCTGAACTCGACCTACGGCCACGGTGGGGTGCAGCCCTTCCACTTCAGCTACCGGGGCCTGTACCGCACCGCGCCCGAACCCGGGGGCTTCGTCAGGCTCGAGTCGCACACGCCCTCGGGGAGGCTCAAGTACTCGTTTGCGGTCAACCCCCTCGAGCTTCCGCCGTATGCGGCGGCGGAGGGGGCCGAGATCCCCCTCTACGCCAACGCCTACATCCGCCGGCTCTCCCGGCGGGTGCCGGACTTCGTCCTGCGGGGGGAGGGTAAGACGAGGCTGAGCAGCTCGCTCGGGGGCTACCAGGTCGCCTACACGACCACCGTCGCCGGACGGCCGATGCTCGGCCGCAACATCCTCCTGCTCCACGAACGGCCCGGGCAACGCAGCGGCGTGGAAATCGTGATGCTCGTGGCCGTCGGCGCCGACCCCCAGATCACCGAACCGCTCGAAATCGGCTCCACCGGCACCATGCTGAGGCCGCTGAAGACGTTCGCGCTCGGTTAGCGGGCCGCGCCGGGCGCGGGTCCTTCGCCCAGCCGCTTCTAATCGGTGTCGGTGGTGCCGGTCGGCCCGCTGGGGCCGGTCGTCCCTGCGCCGGCCGGCGTGCCCCCGCTCGCTTCGACTTCGGGCGAGGTGGCGGTGGGCGGAGCCTCCTGGCCGGGCGGCGGCGTGGCGGGGGCTTCGGGTTGGGCGCCCGTGGTCACCGGGGTGGCACTCGTAGTGGTCCCGGGGACGGCGGTGGCCGAGGCCGGCAGCTGGGTGGTGGCGGTGGTCACCTGGGTGGCTTCGGAGGTGGCCGGGGCGACCGCGGCGCCGGGGGCGGGCGAGGGGGCCGCGGGGACCGTCGTGGTCGCGGTGGTGGTGCTCGCTCCAGCCGTCTTCGGGGTGGACGTCGCGGCCGCGGTGGCGGGCGGGCGCGAGGACCTGTGGCGGGCGATCGTCGCCCGGCGGAGCGGCTGGGGGGCGCTGGCGGTGGAAGGCTGTGCCTGCTGGTGTACGACCATCGAGTCTCCGGCGGAGGGCGCGGCCGCGACGGTCGCGTAGCCCTCGCTGCGGGCCCCCCGGTGGGTGACGGAGCCGTGGTCGACGGCGACGGCACCGGCTGTGACGATCGCAGCGGCGGCGAGCCCGGCGACGGCCTTGGTGGCGAGCGCCCCGGCGCCGGCCGTCATCATGCCGCCGGCAAGCCCGGCACCTCCGCTCGCAGCGGCTCCCGCGCCGGCTCCCGCGCTCGCGCCGGCACCGATGCCCGCGGAGGCTCCGCCGGCGACGTGGGCGCCACCCGCGGAGGCGGTCGAGCCGAGCTTGGCGAGCAGCAGTTTCTTGGCCAGGAACAGCGGCCCGACGGGAAGGATCGCCGCGAGCGCCTTGTTGTTCTCGCGCAGCTGCTTGCGGAACGAGTGACAGCGTTCGCAGCCGCGCACGTGCCGGCGGGCGGGCGTGCTGACCTTGACCAGGCCCTCGGCCGCCTCGCCGAGCTCCAGGCGCACCTCCTCGCAGCTCAGCTTGCGGGCCTCGGCGGCCTCTGCGAGGGAGATCCTCGCCCTCACCAGCAGCGACTTGACCGAGGGGACGGTCGTTTCCATCGCGTGCGCGATCTGTTCGTAGGAGAGGGCGTCGATCTCGCGCAGCAGCAGCGCCGTCCGCTGCGTCTCGGGGAGCTCCTGGACGTCGGCGATCAGCTCGCGGAAGTTCTCCCGCCGCATGACCTTGTCGGTCGTCGAGAGGCCGCCCTCGGCGTAGTGGACGTCCATCGTGTCGACGCCGATCGAGGTGGTCCGGCGGAGGTGGTTCAGGGAGCGGTTGCGCGCGATCCGGTAGAGCCATGGGCGCACGTTGATCTCGCGCTCGTCGGCCAGCACCGCGTTGAAGGCGGCCGCGAACACCTCCTGGAGGACGTCTTCGGCGTCCTCCTTGGAGCCGAGCATGTGCCGGCAGAAGGCCAGCAGCCTCGATTGGTAACGGGTGCAGAGGGACTCGAAGGCGGCGTGGTTGCCCTTGCGCGTGAGCGCGATCAGCCGCTCGTCGGACTGCAGGCGGAGCAGTGCGGACGGGCCCCGCAGGCCCGGCAGACTGCTCGTGTGTGTAAGGGCGGAGGCCTCCATGAGAACCCGAAAAAGTCCTTCCTCTCAGACGGTAGGTACACGGTAGCGAGGGCCGAGTTGCGCTCCTTAAAGGTTCCTTTTGGACTTCCTAAAGATCCCGCCGTGGCTGCGGGCGGCGGTAGCATCGCTGCTGCCCGGGTGGACAAACTGGCAAAGTCAGCGGACTTAAAATCTGCCGCCCGCGAGGGCATACGGGTTCGAATCCCGTCCCGGGCACCTCGCCCGGTGCTGACCGCGGCCCCCCGGGGCCAGTAGAGTCGGCCGGGAAGTGGCCAGCGACACCGCCCAGGACACCCGTACCTACCACGGCGGCCGGCTCGTCGCCCGGCGGCTGAAGGCGCACGGCGTGAGCAAGCTGTTCACGCTCTCCGGGGGGCACCTGTTCTCGATCTATGACGGCTGTCGCGAGGAGGGCATCGCGATCGTCGACGTCCGCCACGAGTCGACCGCCGCGTTCGCCGCCGAGGGCTGGGCCAAGGTCACGCGCGAGCCCGGGGTGTGCGCCTTGACGGCGGGCCCGGGGGTCACCAACGGCATGAGCGCGATCGCCTCGGCCCAGGCCAACCACTCGCCGATCGTCGTCCTCGGCGGGCGGGCTCCGGCGATGCGCTGGGGACAGGGGTCCCTGCAGGAGATCGACCATGTCCCGTTCGTGCGCCCACTCGCCAAGCTCGCCGCCACGGCGGCGGCCACGGACGAGATCCCGGGGCTGCTGGACGACGCCTTCACCGCCGCGCTGACGCCCCACTGCGGTCCGGTGTTCGTGGACTTCCCGCTGGACCAGGTGTTCATGGAGGCCGAGGAGGGCGAGCACCTCGCCCCTCGCGCGCCCGAGCCGACCGCCGCCGACGTGGAGGCGGTGGAGCGGGCCGGAGAGCTGTTGGCCGGCGCCGAGCGGCCGGTGATCATGGCCGGGACCGACCTCTACTGGGGCCACGGGGAGCAGGCCCTGGCGGAGCTGGCAGAAGCCCGGCGGATCCCCACCTTCCTCAACGGCCTGGCCCGGGGATGCCTGCCGGCCGACCACGAGCTGTTCTTCTCCCGGGCCCGCTCGAAGGGCCTGAAGGAGGCCGACGTGGCGCTCGTGATCGGCGTCCCGATGGACTTCCGGCTCGGCTTCGGAGCCGCCTTCGGAGAGGACACCGAGATCGTGATCGTCGACGGGGCCGAGCCCGAGCGGCGCCATCCGCGGGCCGTGGCGGCCGAGTGCTACGGGGCGATCCCCGCCACGCTCTCGGCGATCGCGGCGGCCGCCGGCGGGCGGGCCGCCGGGGACGAACGCTGGATCTCCGAGCTCCGCGAGGCCGAGAACGAGCGGCGGGCCTCCGAGCAGGCCGAGCTGCACGACGACCGCGCCCCGTTGCACCCGATGCGGATCTACTCGGAGCTCGCCGAGGTGATCGACCGCAACGCGATCGTGATCGGCGATGGCGGCGACTTCGTCTCCTACGCCGGGCGCCTGGTGGACAGCTACGAGCCGGGCTGCTGGCTGGACCCGGGGCCGTTCGGGTGCCTCGGGACGGGCCCCGGATATGCGCTCGCGGCGAAGCTCGCGAGGCCGGATCGCCAGGTCGTGCTGCTGCTCGGAGATGGGGCGTTCGGCTTCTCCGGGATGGAGTTCGACACCCTCGCCCGCCACGGCGTGAACGTCGTCGGGGTGATCGGGAACAACGGCATCTGGGCGCTCGAGAAGCACCCGATGGAGTTCCTCTACGGCTACTCGGTGGCGGCCGAGCTGCGACCCGGGACCCGCTACGACGAGGTCGTGCAGGCGCTCGGTTGCCAGGGCGAGCTGGTCGAGCGCCCGGACCAGCTGCGCGGGGCGCTCGAGCGGGCACTGGCGGCGGACGTGCCGGCGGTCGTGAACGTGCTGACCGACCCCGCCGTCGCCTACCCCCGGCGCTCGAACCTGGCCTGACGGGCGCGTGTCGCCCGCGGCCGCGGCCTGACGGGCGCCCCCGGCCCTCGCTCCCGGCCTACGCGACCCCCGCGGCGAGCAGTGCCGCGCCGTAGAGGATGTCGTGCTCGGAGACCTCGACCAGCTCGAGGCCGAGCACCCTCATCGCCTCGCCGAGGATGATCATCCCGGCCACGATCGTGGGCGCCCGGTCCGGGTTCAGGCCCACCACCGCCCGACGCTGCCCTTCATCCATCGCCGCCAGCCGCTCGAGCAGCAGCCGGACGGTCTCCAGCGGGAGCGGGTAGCCGTCGACCCGCTCCGGGTCGTAGGGGTCGAGCTCCTGGTCGATCGACGCTGCCGAGGTGGCGGTTCCCGCCACCGCGATGCCCGCGGCCACCTCGCGGCGGACGTCACCGGGAAGCCCCTTGGAGAAGACCGCCCGAACGTCGGCGGCCAGGTCCAGCAGCTCCGCCTCGGCGGGCGGATCGGTGTGGATATGACGCTCGCTCATCCGCACCACCCCTGCGTTCAATGAGACGTGGAAGCCGACGCGGTTGTCCCGGCCGACGACGAACTCGGTCGAGCCCCCGCCGACGTCGACGACGACCGTCGCCCGATCGCTTCGCGCGCGCCCCGACATCGCGCCGAGGAAGGTCAGCTGGGCCTCCTGCTCACCCTCCAGCACCCGCGCGTCGAGCCCGAACCGGTCCCGGACCCGGTCCGCGAACTCGGAGCCGTTGGAGGCGTCACGCACCGCCGAGGTGAGCACCGCGATGTTGCGTTCGCATTCGTAGCGGTCGATCTCCTCGCGGTACTCGGACAGCGTCTCGAAGACGCGCTCCTGGCCCTCCTCGGACAGCCTCCCGGAGGCGTCCACGCCGGCGCCGAGACGGGTCACCCGCGAGTGCCTGGAGAGCTCTCGCTCGACGCCCCCGCCCGCCGGGTCCACGTCGGCGACCAGCAGCCGGGTCGAGTTGGTGCCGATGTCCACCGAGGCGACGCGCACCAAGCGATCCTAATCCCGTCGACCCGGGTGCCGCGGACGCGCGGGCCAGGGCGCATTCTGCAGCCTCGCAGGGCCGCCGCAGATGGGGATCTTTGCTACAACCTAAGGACCGCCGCGGGGTGGAGCAGTCTGGTAGCTCGTCGGGCTCATAACCCGAAGGTCGCGGGTTCGAATCCCGCCCCCGCTATAGGAAAGCCCCGCTCAGGCGGGGCTTTTTCGTGCAAGCGCGCGGCGCAACGCAACGAGACGGGTACCAATTGGGTCCAAGTTTTCCCGGCTGCCTTCGCGAAGGCTCTTGCGGAACCCAAGCTCCACCTCTCTGAGCGGCCGCGCCTGGCGCAGCAAGCCGAGGCTGGTACTGCGTCGCGACCGAAGACCGCATGAACCGAAAACGTGCGAGTAGCTCACGAGCGGGGGATTGGTGCGCCGATGACAATCGGCCAGCGGATGGGTCTGAGCTGGCATGAACCGCTTCATCAGCCGTGACCGGATCACGTTCGTCCTCATCCCTGGGGCCGGAATCGACCCCGGCGCCTGGTGCTGGACGGTTGCCGCACTCGAAGTGCGTGGCCATCAGGCGCTCGCGCCGCGACTTCCCCTCGATGATCCGGACGCCGGACCGAGCGCCCACGCTGAGGCCGTCATCGAGGCTGTGCGTCAGCTTCGCGGGCCGCTGGTCGTTGTCGGACAGTCGCTGGGTGCGTACGCAGCATCGCTCGTCGCGGCCCGCATCGAGGTCTCGGAGCTCGTCCTGGTCGCGCCGATGGTTCCCGCCTCGGGCGAGACCGCGGGCGAATGGTGGACGGCCGTCAAGCACGACGAAGCGATCGCTCCCCTCATACAGCGCCTGGGTCCCGTTAGCGCGTGGGGACCCGAGGACTTGGCCGAGGTGTTCCTCCATGACGTGCCCGTTGATATCGCCGCAGCGGCCGAGCGGTTCATCGGGAGCCCTGGCCCCGGTATGTTCCGTGAGCCGTGGCCGCTGGGTGCATGGCCACAGGTCCCGACCCGCGTGGTTGCGCCCCGCGATGACCGCCTATTCCCGCTGGCGTTCCAGCGGCGGGTCGCGCGCGAGCGCCTCGGACTGCCCGTCGATGAGATGCCGGGCGGCCACGTCCCGATGCTCGCACGGCCCGGTGAGCTGGCGGAGCGGCTGGCGACGTCATAGCCGACCTCGGGTCGTCTCGCATCCGGGAAGCCGCGCCGTCGCTTCGGTTAGCGGCGGGTCAGTGTCGCGGGCGAACTCCGCGCGTGGGCCCTCCATTTACAGCAGCGACCGGTGAGCGAGGTCGCCGGTATACACGATCGAGCTTCCCTGCGAGGTGATCACAAAGCTTGTGTGACACCAGCCCACGATATTCGCCGATCGTTCGATTTGCCGGCTCCGAGGTAAGCGTTTCGGTCCTCTAGCGGGTTAACGGGTATGAGCCGTGACGAGACGGGGTTCGCCGAGTTCTTCCAGGAGAGCTGGGAGCCATGCCTGAGGGCGGTTGCCGCCACCACTGGCGACATGCTGCTCGCAGAGGATCAGGTCGCGGAGGCGTTCGCTCGCGCCTGGGTGTCCTGGCGGAAGGTCAGCCGCCATCCGGCTCCGAGGGCGTGGGTGGTGCGCACTGCGCTCAATGCCGGGGCGTCGCGGTGGCGCCGACACGCGCGCGAGCTGCCGCTGGCCGATCATGATGCAGCGGCGCCGAGCCGCGAGACCGCTTTGGACGGCGCCCTTCTAATCGCGCTGCGGCGGCTGCCGGCGCGGCAGCGCGAGGTGATCGTGCTGCGCGTTTTCCTGGACCTGGATATTGAGACGACCGCCAGGGAGCTGGCGATCGCGTCGGGAACGGTCCGCGCCCATCTGTCCCGCGCCGTCACTGCGCTACGCAACGAACTCGCCCAAGCCAACACGATGGAGGTCGATCCATGTCCGACACCGACCACATGACCGATAGCGCCGAGCTGCACCAGTTGCGCGCCTCCTTGTCCGGCGTAGCGATCCCCGAGCGACCGCGGCTGGAGGCGATCGCTGCCAGGGGCCGCGCTCGCCGGCGGCACCTTCGCTCCAGAGCCGCGGGGATGTCTGTGGTCGGTGTCGCCGCTGCCACCGCACTGGCATTCGCCGTGACCGGTGCCCGCGCTCCAGCGCGGGGGCACGGCACGGTCCGGACCTTGGCACCCGGCACGATCCGGACCGCCGCATTCAAGATCGTCAAGGACCCCAACGGCAAGGCAACGCTGACCCTCAACCCGAACGAGTTCCTCAACCCTGCGACCCTGGAAAGCGACCTCGCCAGATACGGCATCCCCGCGAAGGTCACCTCCGGCAGCTTCTGCTCCTCTGACCCCGCCCCGGCCGGCTTTTCGCAGGTCGTATCCTTGCCGCCCCGCGAGGCTCCGATGCCGCCTCAATCCGGTGTGCGGGCCGCGATCACATTCAGCCCGGCCGCCATGCCCGCGGGTACGGAGCTGAGCTTCGGCTTCTTCCAGCTGACCGGCGGCGGGCAGCAGGCCTCCTTCGCGCTGATGAACACGAGCTCCTACTCGTGCACGAGCACTCCGCCCGGCCCAGCCGGCCCACCTGAAGGCGCGCAACTGGTAAATGGCGCCAGCCCGGGCCCAGCCAGGTCCTGATCAACAGCGACACAACGGTCCGTTTCCCGCCCCCGGCGGCAGCACCACGCCCCGCGGCTCGAGCGCGCCCCGGCCTGCCCTCAGCTCCGAGGTGAGCTTCCGTTCCGCCTGTGCGCCCGCCCGCGGTTCTCCTTGTCGGCCCGGCCAATTTGAGGCGAGGCGCGTGTGCCCAGCACGTCGATGCCCGCGTGGCTTGGGGGGTTCGCGGGGGATCGCAAGGCCGGGCGAGGACCTCGATGAGGGCGCTCATCAATGGCTCTCCTGCTGGGTGAGCATGCGGTGGGCGAGCTCGAGCCGCGCCTGGGCCTCGCCGGCGCGTAGGCGCCCGTTGGCCTGGAGGGTGGCCAGGCCGTGCAGCGCCGACCAGGCGACCTCCGCCCGGGTGCCGTCGTCATCCGGGAATGCGTCGCGGACTCCCGAGAACGCACGCTGGAGCGGTTCGGGGGTGTCCTCGGCCGCGAAGGCCAACCCCGAGGGCAGCGAGAACATCGCCTCATAGACCCGGGGGTGCGCGGCGGCGAAGTCGAGGTAGGCGCGCATCCGCGCCATGGGCAAAGCGCCAACGGCCTCGAGCGCCGCGGCGATTTCATCGAAGCCTTTGAGCGCCACCGCGTCGACGAGCGCCTGGCGGCTGGGGAAGGCCGAGTAGAGCACCGGCTGGGTCACGCCGAGCTCTGCGGCGAGGCGGCGCATCGTGACGGCGGGCCAGCCGTCGGCCTCGGCGAGGTCGCGGGCGGTGTGAATCAGCTGATCGCGTCTCAGGTCGAGATCTGGGGCGGGTCTGGGCGACATGATTAATAGTGTACCATTGTTATATAACGCTGCTAGTCAATAGATCTGAGAGGACCCTCCACCATGAGTCTCGCCGCCCTCATCTTCGCGCTCATCGCCTGTGTCGCCATCATCGCGATCGGCATCCGCTTTCTGCTGGCACCCCAGCGGGCAACTCTGGACTACGGTGTCGCCGCGGACAACGTCCGCGCGCTGACCGAGATCAAGGGCGTCCGCGACATCACCTCAGGGGTGGTGCTGCTCGTGGTCTGGGCCGCCGCCGGTCGTACGACGCTCGGCTGGGCGCTGATCGCCGCGGCGCTCACAGCAACCGGGGACGCGCTGATCGTGTACACCAACGGCGGGAAGCTCTCCACCGCGCTGGGCATCCACGGGGTCACAGCTGGACTGCTCGTCGCGGCCGGCCTCGTTCTCGCACTGGGCTGAACGGCCGCCGGCGAGCAGCGGGTCGAAGGGTGATCACGGCGTCGCGCGCCGGGCTGACCCTTCTCGCAGTGGCGATCTGCCTCGTCGCGCGCTTGAGAGCTACAACGCCCGGCTAACGAGGTCCGAAGCCGGGGAGGGTGGGGCGTGATGGCAGCGGTAGCTGGCTGGTCTGTTCGGCTAGCGAGACGGAGAAGGCACCGTACGGGAGTGCGGCGGGTGACGGGGTGGCCGAGACCACGGTCTCCTCGGGTCCGGTCTGGACTCCGGGGTTCGTCGGCAGCGAGACGGACGCCTGCTTGAGTTCGATCGTCGTGTTCGACCACGTTGCTTCGCCAGCTGGTCTCGACCGCGCTCCCGATATCGCTGTTGCGCTCGCGAATTGGACGGGGCTGATCCTCGCGAGTGGCAACGCCGAACACGTGCCTGACGCTGAGCAGGTCGATGGCGCCTCGACGATCCACTCGGCGGTGGATACGTCCGTCGCGGAGGCATGACGAGTCGTCGAGAAGCGCGCACTGGTTGTGAGGTCTCGGAAATGGAAGGTCACCCGGTGGCCGGCCACGGTGGTCGACACCGAGACCGTGTCGCCGGGATGTACATGCATGTCGATCTTGACTGGCGCGGCCGGGAGGATCTCGAACCAGGCCGCGTAGGTGGGAGCGCCCGTGCGGTCGCAATCCTGCTCGGTACCCGCCTGCTCCAGGCCACTTGCGTTTTCGTCATATCCACCGAGTCCGACCCATACGGCGGAGTAACCCTGATTCCCTTCGCTGCATGTGGCCGTGGGTATTACCCATGTGCCCGAGACGCTGAGGAACGCGTTTCCGTGACGGTGGCGTAGGCCCGCGACGTGTCCGGCCCAGTTGCTGCTGATCTGATTACCGGCGGCCTCTGCCGAGGTATGTGTACCCGCGGCCAGGACCAGCAGCGTCGCTAACAGGACGCACCGGGCAAGGCGTCGGTTGTGGGCTGGAACACCAGTCACCCGAGCAAGCTTTGAATACGCGTGTTAGGGACTGGTTAGACGTCGATAAGAAGTGCGTTAGCCCGAGCGTGGCCGGATCGGCGGAGCGACCACGCTAACCCTGGGCTCTCTCGCGCAAACGCCGCGGACATCGGCGACCGCCGACAGGCTGTCGCTTCTGGAGTGACGCCAGCCACACACGTGGCTCAGGTAGTTCTTGCAGACTTCTTACGTCTAAGCCGAATACTTCGGTGGCATGGCCGCCGGTCGAGTGTTGTTGGTTGATGATGACCGCGCTTTGCGCGACGCGGTTGGCCGCGCGCTGAGGCTCGAGGGCTTCGAGGTGACGCTGGCTGCCGATGGCCCGGACGCGTTGAAGCTGGCGCTCAAGAGTACGCCCGACATCGTCGTCCTCGATGTGGCGATGCCTTCTCTGAGTGGGGTCGAGGTGTGCCGTCGGCTCCGCGGAAAGGGCACGCGGACGTCCGTTTTGATGTTGACGGCGAAGGATGGGATTCATGACCGTGTAGAAGGCCTCGACGCCGGGGCGGACGACTATCTCGTCAAGCCGTTCGCACTCGACGAGCTGCTGGCAAGGGTACGGGCGGGCGTTCGTCGTTCGCGGGCGGCCCCCACGGTGGAAACGGAGATCGAGCTGCTCCGCTTCGCCGATGTTCGGATCGAGCTGGCGGCCTTCATGGCGTTCCGCGGTCAGCGCAGGCTCGACCTCACGCGAACGGAGTATCTCCTGCTCGAATACTTCCTCACCAACCCCCGCAAGGTGTTGTCGCGCAGCATGATCTTCGAGCGCGTGTGGGGATACGACCTCGCCAAGAGTTCGAAGTCGCTCGACGTATATGTGTCCTACCTGCGTCGCAAGCTCGAGGCCGACGACGAGCCACGTCTAATCCACACCGTGCGCTCCGTCGGTTACGTCCTGCGGGAGCCCGAATGAGCCTGCGCCGTCGAATGGTCTTGCTGACCGCAGCCGCGGTTGCCTTTGCGGTCGTCCTGAGTTCGGTGGCGTGCTACCTCGCGGTGCGGAGCAGCATGCGTGACCGGCTCGACCACCAGCTCCGAGCTCAGGCTTCGCTGATCGCAGCCGCGTCAAGTTCAGGGGATCTCCCGATCAGACAGCCCAGCCTGCGTCCGCGACTCACGCCGGGGGCGGTGCAGTTTCCGCGAGTGAGCCTGCAGAACCAGGGCGATCTCGCGCTCCTGTTAGCGTCAGGGAGGCTGTACAAACGGCCCGACGACCAGACGCGCTTCACCGTCACCCCGCACGACATCGCGGTGGCGCGCGGCCAAGCGAAGGCCTACTTCCGCGACGGCCACGTCGGAGGTACGGCGATCCGCGTGTACGTCGCGCCGGCGGGAAAAGGCCACGCCGTCATGGTCGAGCAGGCGCTCACCGACTTCGACAGCACGCTGCACGACCTTGCCGTAATCCTGTTCGTGATCGCTGTGACGGGAATCGCCATCGCCGGTCTGCTGGGTCTGGTCGTCGCGCGCGCGGCCGCAGCGCCCGTACAGGTGCTGCGGCAGGCCGCTGAGCACGTCCGCTCCACGGGAGATCTGAGCCGGCGCATCAGCGTCAAAGGCACGGACGACCTCGGCCTACTCGGTCAGTCCTTCAACGACATGCTCAGCGCCCTCGAGGACTCGCAGCATGCCCAGCGGCAGCTGGTGGCCGACGCCTCACACGAGCTGCGCACCCCGCTAACGACGATCCGCACGAACCTCGAGGTCCTCGCACGCAATCCCGACCTACCTGTCGAGGAGCGGGCACCGCTGCTCCGCGACCTCGTCGGCGAGAGCGCCGAGCTCGGCGAGTTGGTCCAAGATCTACTCGACTCCGCTCGCGAGTCCAGTGATGGCGAGCCGTTCGAGCCGATCGCCCTCGACGCCGTGATCGCCTCCGAGCTGGAACGCTGGAGCAGGCGGCAACCGGCGGTCAAGATCGTCGCCCGTTTGGAGCCGACGACGGTACTGGCACGGGAGTCGCGTCTGAGGCGTGCGTTCGGCAACCTCCTCGAGAACGCGATCAAGTGGGGTCCGCCCAACGACGCGATAGAGGTGACGCTCAGCGAGGGGAGGCTCACGGTGCGTGATCACGGAGCGGGATTCGCACCTGCCGACCTGCCACACGTGTTCGACCGGTTCTACCGCGCCGCGTCGGCCCGTACCGTCCCGGGCTCCGGACTGGGGTTGTCGATTGCACGGAAGGTCGCCGAGGAACACGGTGGCACCGCTGAAGCCTCGAACGCGAGCGACGGCGGGGCCAACGTCAGCATCACCTTCCCGTTGGTGGACTACCGCGGGGGGGGCGAAGTGCTCACGACGGCTGGCGTAGGAGCGCATGCAGTCGCGCCCTGAGCTCGACCATGGCGAGCGGCTTTGACATGTAGGCGTCCGCGCCGGCCTCCAGGCCTCTGACACGCTCGGCCACGTCGGCGCCGTAGGAGAACATCAGGATGCGCAGATCCCCCCGCAGGCGCCGCACGCGTCTGCACACCTCTGTCCCGTCGAGGTCGGCGAGGTAACACTCGAGCAGCAGCGCGTCGGGCGGATGTTCTGCGACCAGCTCGATCGCGTCGTGACCACTGCTGCGCGTTGACACCTCGTACCCGTCCAGCGTCAATGCCGCTGTGAGCTTCTCGACGAAACGATGGTCGCGGTCGACGATGAGGGTGTGCATGGGTTGAGCGTAGGCGGAGATCAACCGCTCATAAAGGGGCCCGGCCGGGTTCATACAGGCCTCTTAAGCCGCTCTAACCAGACCGTAACGAAGCGACACCAAGCTGACATTCCGGCGGTCGCGGGCAATCCGGCCCGCGCCGCCGCGAATCTGCTCCGACCCTTATGAAGCCAAACCAACACGTCCTTCCAGAGACCGCCGTCGATGTCCAGACGGACGGTCATGGTTCGCGCGGGACGGCTCTGCATCGCAACGGAGACCGCCCCGACGTACACGGACTGGCAGCGAGATTCAGACAGCAGCCCGTGCTCAACACGACGCTGCTCGTGTTGTGCGTCGCGGCGATCATCGTCGCCTACACGGCGATCGGGCCGCCGTCGCAGTCCAGCGGGCAAAGCACGCGGACAACGAGCGTCAAACACGGGGTCGTCCAATCGACCGTATCCGGCAGCGGCAACATCCAGTCCGCCGACCAACTCAACCTCGGCTTCAAGACCGGCGGAACGGTCACCCACATCTACGTGAAGGACGGCCAGCACGTCGCGCAGGGGCAACTCCTGGCGACGCTCGACCCCGAGAGCGCCGAAGTGACGCTCGAGCAGTCCAAGGCGACACTCCAGTCCTCCGAAGCGGACCTCGCGAAGCTGGAAGAAACCGAAGGCGAAACGACCTCCAGCGCAGGCTCCTCCGGCGCCGGGGCGACCGCGGCGGCGGCAACCACAAGCAGCGTCTCCTACACCACTTTCACCGCTGCGAGCTCAAGCACGAGCACCACACCCACTTCCACGACGACGACCCCACAGACCACGACCGCGCCGACGACCCCACAGACCACCACCGCGCCGACGACAACGAGTCCCACCACCGAACCGAGCACGAAAACCACCCCTACGACCCCAACCTCCAGCGGCAAATCGGGGGACTCAAACAGCAAGAAGACGACGGAAACGGGCTCGTCGTCCCCGACGAGCACCGGCGGGAACCAGAGCACGGGCTCCTCCACGAGCAAACAGAGCGCGGCGACGCGCGAAGCTAACCTCGCCTCGGCCACGGCCGCCGTCAAGAGCGACAAGCTCACCGTCCAAGACGACGAACAGGCCGTCCAGAACACCAAGCTCTACGCCCCCGAGAGCGGGACTATTGTGTCGCTTTCGGGAGAAGTCGGCGAAACGGTGTCGGGTACCGGTACGACTCGTGCCTCCTCGAGTGCCAGCGCTGGTAGCGGCAGCTCCTCGAGTGGCGCCGGAGCGAGTTCCACGCCGAGCGCCAGCTCGACAGGCAGCGGCAGCTCGTCGAGCTCCTCGCAGGGGTCATCGAGCTCGTCGTCCTTCGCGGTGCTGAGCAACGTCGAATCGCTGCAGCTCGTGGTCGCGCTGAGCGAATCGGAAATCGGCAACGTCCACGTCGGGCAGACCGCGACGGTGACGATCGAAGCGCTGAACGGGCGCAAGGTCGCTGCGCATGTCGTCAACGTCGGCCAAACGCCGACGAGCACCAGCGGTGCGGTCAGCTACGACGTCACCTTCCAGCTCGACCAGGAAGCGGAAGGCCTGAAAGTCGGGATGAGTGCCACGGCGGAGGTGATCGTCAAACAGGCCGAAGGGCTGAACGTCCCCACAAGCGCCATCAAAGCCAATTCGGTGACCGTCGTACACGGTGGCAAACAGGAAACCCGGCAGGTCACCACCGGCCTGGCGGGAGACACCTCGACGATCGTCCTCAGCGGCCTGAAGGTCGGAGAAGAGGTCGTGCTGCCGACAGCGAGCTCCAGTTCATCGCTGAGTTCCGGGCTCGGTTCGAAAAGCAAAGGCGGCGGAGGCCTCGGCGGAGGCCTCGGTGGCGGAGGGTTCCCCGGCGGAGGCTCGTTCCCGGCTGGGCCCCCCGGAGGGTGATGACGATGCGCAAGCCTTCCAGAGGATCGCCAGCTTGCACGCGTCGGGTGCGCGAGCGCCCGTTGGTCGAACGACGTGCCGCACCCCCGCGAGTGGTGCGGCGGCGGCCGCCGGCGATCCTCGTCGCCAACGTGTCCAAGACGTACGACCTCGGCGTCGTCAAAGTCCGCGCGCTGCGCGACGTCGACCTGCGCATCGAGCGCGGTGATTTCGTTGCCATCATGGGCGCCTCCGGCAGCGGGAAGAGCACGCTGATGAACATCCTCGGGTGCCTCGACCTGCCAACGGGCGGGAGATACCTGATCGATGGCGTCGACGTGCGCGACATGGACGAGGACGATCTCTCCGATCTGCGCAACCGCAAGATCGGGTTCGTGTTTCAGAGCTTCAACCTCGTCCCGCGCACGACCGCCCTGGCGAACGTCGAGCTCCCGCTCGCCTACGCCGGCGTCGACCGCCGCACCCGCCGGCGGCGTGCGCAGCAGGCGCTTGCCGCGGTCGGAATGGCAAGGCGCGTTCACCATCAACCCGCCGAGCTGTCGGGCGGCCAGCAGCAGCGCGTCGCTGTCGCGCGGGCGCTTGTCACCAACCCGACGATGATCCTCGCCGACGAGCCGACCGGCAACCTCGATTCCCGCTCGACCGAGGAGGTGCTGCGCATCTTCGCGGGCCTGAATGAGGAAGGCCGCACCGTCGTGCTCATCACCCACGAGCCGGACGTCGCCGAGCAGGCCAAGCGCGTGGTGCTCCTGAGCGACGGTCGTGTGATCGAGGACCGTCGCACGACCGCACTCGGGGCGCCGCCACCGATACCGCACGCACAGAAGTCCGAGCACCATAGCTACGGCGAGGCGCACCCATGATCGGCCTCGAAACGCTGCGCATCGCGTGGGGCGGAGTCAGCGCCAACAAGCTGCGATCGGGCCTCACGATCCTCGGCATGACGATCGGTGTGGCCTCTGTGATCGTCTTGATCGCCGTCGGCAACGGATCCTCCAAGGCGGTTCAATCACGCATCCAGAGCCTCGGTACGAACGTGTTGATCGTGCAGGGCAGCGGCGGCCTGCGGCGGTTCGCGGGTGCGAGTACCGCCAGCAGCATCTCGCTGACGAAGGCCGATGCACAGGCGCTCCAAGAACCCGGGGCTCGCTCCGGACGTCAAGAGCGCCTCGCCGGTGGTCAACGCGAGCAGCGTAACCCTGGTTTCAGGCAGCACGAGCTTTGAACCATCGTCGTTCATCGGCACCACACCGTCATACCTGACCGCGCACAGCTACAAGCTCGCCGAAGGCCGCTTGCTCACCTCCGAAGACGTGTCCCAGCACCGCAGGGTGGCCGTAATCGGCCAAGAAGTCGTGCAGGAACTGTTCGGCGGCGGCAGTGCTGTCGGTCAAACCATGAAGGTCAACGGCAGCAACTACGAAGTCGTCGGCGTGCTGGCGAAAAAGGGCACCAACGGCACGACCAATCAGGACGACGTTGTAATCGCGCCGATCACCACCGTTCAGGGCTCGCTCACCGGAGTGGGCCCGATCGACTCGATCACCGTGCAGTCCAAGTCCGAAGCGTCGCTGAACGCCGCTGAAGCCGAGGTCAAGCAGATCATCGAGGAACGACACAAGATCAAAAACACCGAAGAACCCGGCTTCAGCGTGCTCAACCAGGGCTCGCTGCTGGAAACATCGAGCTCCACCAGCGGCGTCTTCACCACGTTGCTCGGCGAGGTCGCCGCGATCTCGCTGCTGGTCGGCGGCATCGGCGTGATGAACATCATGCTCGTCAGCGTCACCGAGCGCACACGCGAGATTGGCATTCGCAAGGCGATTGGTGCCCGGCGGAGCGACATCCTCACCCAGTTCCTGACGGAGGCCGTGCTCGTCTCGCTGATCGGCGGCCTCGCCGGTGTCGCCCTCGGCGTGATCGGTAGCCAATTCGAGATCGCCGGCGTGCACCCCGAAATCGCCACCTACTCGATCTTCCTCGCTTTCGGCGCGGCGCTGCTGTCCGGACTCTTCTTCGGCACCTACCCCGCCGCCCGCGCGGCCCGCCTTCGCCCAATCGAGGCACTTCGCTTTGAGTAATCCACTTCCCCCAGATGAGGAGCACCAGATGACAACCCCCGACTCCCCAGTCGACGAGGAGATTCAGCTCGACTACGCCCAGGACGCTGAGGACGAGTGGGTGGACGAACCCGAGCAGCAGCCGCGGCGCCCCCGCCGCAAGCTGCTCTCTCCCATCCCTGCCGCGCTGCTCGTCGTGCTGCTCGTCGCGGGTGGCTTCTTCGCGGGCGTGCAGGTCGAGAAGGGACACAGCTCAGCCTCGACGAGCAGCGGTCTCCCAGCCGGGCTCGCTGCCCTGAGAAGCGCCGCGGGCGGGTCCGCGAGCGGTGCAGCGACCACGTCGGGCAGCGCCGGCGGATTCCCCGCCAGCGGCGGTTTCCCCGGCGCAGCAGGCCTTTCCGGCGGCGGGCTCACCACCGGTGAAGTGTCGTACGTGAGCGGCAACACGCTCTACGTCAAGAGCGGCGAAAACACGGTCAAGGTCAGCGCTCCCGCTGGAACCAAAGTGACCAAGACCGTCTCGACAACTGTTCACAGCATCCATCCCGGCGACACCGTGATCGTCCGGGGAAGCCAGGGCGGCAAAGGAAGCGTCACAGCCAGTTCGATCAGCATCAGCTCAGCCGGCACAAGCACCGGCACCAGTGGCTCGAGCGGATCGGGCGGCGCTGGCGCGGCGCAGCAGCTGTTCGGATCTGGCTAGGACCGATCCACGACCCCCAAGAGAAAGAACAAGCAGAATGACAACCGATACATCCAAACAGCACCGACCCGCCTCGCGCCACCGATTGCGCCGGCTCGTCGCGACGGCCGTGATCGCGTCGCTTGTGCTCGTCCTGCTCGCAGCCTGCGGAAGCTCCGGCAAATCCACCTCGAGCACCGCGACCAACAGCGCCAACACGAAACAATCCACGTCATCCGCCAACCGCTTCGCCTCACTCCGGACTTGCCTGCAGAAAGAAGGGATCAACCTGCCGTCAACGCCATCCGGGGGACAAACCAGCACGGGAGGACCCCCGGGCGCCGGCGGCGGCTTCAAACTCCCAGAAGGTGTCTCGCAAACCAAGTTCCAGGAAGCGTTGAAAAAATGTGGCGGAGGGCTCCCAGGCGGCCAACGCCCCGGCTTCAACTCCGCTGCAGGTCGCGCGGCGCTGACGAAGTACGCAACATGCATGCGCGAAAACGGAGCTAATCTGCCAGCGCCGAACACGAGCGGTAATGGTCCCGTCTTCAACACCAAAGGAGTCGACACCTCAAGCGCGACGTTTAAGAAAGCGCAACAGAAGTGTCAAGGCGACCTGAAAGGCTCCTTCGGAGCCGGCGGCCGCCCGCCCGGCGGCGGGGAAGGCACCCCGCCTGGCGGCAACCCGCCCAGCGGTGGGGAAGGCGCGCCACCGGAAGGGTCTCCGAGCCCCGAAGGAGCGGCCGGCGGCTGACCCATTGGGGCGGCGGGCTCATCCGTACTACGGTCAGCACCTAGCCAGCGTTGGGGTGCTTTGCGCTTCGTCACATGTCCTTCGCGACTATTGGCGGCGCGTGGGCTGAGCCGGACTGGGTTCCGGGTTCTTGCGGGAGTGGTCGAGCAGCGCGGTGAGTAGATCGGTTAGTCGGGTGCGAAACTTGTCCGGATGGCTGTCGAGGAGTAGTTCGCCGGCTACGCCGTCGTGGATCGCGATGACGGCCTGGGCGAGCCCTTTGGGGCTGCGTAGGGACGGCGGTAGGCCGGAGCGGTCAATCGCGGGCGCCAGCGTGCTCGCGAGCGCGTCGCGAACTTCGTCGCGGTGGGCAGTTAGCGCGGCGGCGAGCTCGGGGGTGCGGGCCGCGTAGAGTCGAAAGTCGGTGCTGACAAGTATCCAGTCGCGGTCGACCGTGAGCGCCGCGACGACTTGAGCGACGAGCTCCGGCAGGTCCTCGGTTGGGTGCGTCAGCGCGGCGGCGACGTGTTCGCCGATTAGCGCGTTGCGCTCTGTGTAGAGGGCGAAGAACAGCTCCTCGAGCGTGTCGAAGTTCGAGTAGAAGGCGCCGCGCGTATAGCCGGCCGCCTCGCACACCTCTTCGATGCTCGCGCGTCCGAATCCTCGCGCGGCGAAGACGCTAAAGGCGGCGTCCAGGAGCCGGGCACGGGTCTGGGCTCGACGGCGCGTGACACGCGCCGGTTTCCCGTCCGCCCGGAGCTTGGCGCGCCGGGCCAGCTGCGCAGGTGTCTGCTGCTTGGTCTGTTTAGGAGTCGTAGTCATACCGATACATTAGCGTATCTGATACAGTCCCGTATTATACGCATTCCGATGGACGACGAAGAGAGCTGACATGAGCCAGACACGACCGAGCGCACCGTCCCAGCCCGGGTCGGCGCAAGCCTCAAGGCGGAGCTTTTTCTCTGAGTTGTTCGAGGCCGTGAGGCAACGCACGTTCTTCTTGGTGATCGGCGTGTTGCTGATCCAGTTCGCTTTCGTGCTCTCCTACGTCGGCGCCTTCCATCACCCGACCCCCCATCGGGTGCCGATCGCCGTCGTTGCGCCCGCGCAGGTCTCCAGCCAGCTCGTCAGCGAGCTCAACGGCATCCATGGGCAGCCCCTGCACGCCACCGCCGTGGCTGATCGGAGCAGCGGCCTGACGCTCCTGCGGCATGGATCGACCAGTGCGGTGCTGATCCCCAACCCCGTCGGCAGGACCGACGCTCTGCTCGTCGCCAGTGGCGGCGGCGCGGCCACAGCCACCGCCGTTGAAGATGTGATCGCCCGAGCCGAGACCGCCCAGCACCGCAGCGCAACGGTCACCGACGCCGTGCCCGCCCAGCCAGGCGACGCCAGGAGCCTGTCCGGCTTCTACCTCGTCGTCGGCCTGCTGATCGGCGGCTACCTCGTTGCCGCCCTGCTCAGTATCGCCACCCGCGCACGACCCGCGACGATTCGCCGAGCGCTCATCCGCCTGATCGTCCTCGTCCCCTACGCGATCCTCTCCGGACTCGGCGCGGCCATCATCGTTGGCCCGATCCTCGGCGCGCTCACCGGTCACCTGCTCGCAATAGCCGCGCTCGGAGCCCTGATCGTGTACTGCGCCGCCGTCGTCACGATGGCCTTCCAGGTCCTGTTCGGCACGCTCGGCGTCGCCCTCACGCTGATCCTATTCGTCGTGCTCGGCAACCCCAGCGCCGGCGGCGCCTACCCAGCACCGCTGTTGCCCGGCTTTTGGCGGGTAATCAGCCCCGCACTGCCCAACGGCGCGGGCGTCGAGGCCGTGCGGCGAATCGTCTACTTCGGCTCCTACGGCATCGCCGGCAACCTGATCATCCTCGCCCTCTACATCGTCGTCGGGGTCGCCGTGGCACTCGTCGGGACGTCCGTCCTGAACCGCCGCGCCGCCACCGGCAAACCAGCAGACGCAGGTGGCTCCGACGGCGTCCTCCTGGAGATCATCGACGAATCCCCGAAGGTCGCTCAACTCGCCGGAGCATCGGTATGAACGCATTCGAGCCCAACACGGTCGTGCTTCATGTTCATGGTCGCCGGGTGCGCTACGTACAGGCGGGAAGCGGCCCAGTATTGGTGCTGATCCACGGCGTCGTCAGGACGTTCGTCAGCGAAACCCAGGCCGCGCGGTGGGATGTCGGCCAGTGGCGCCCCAGGATGACTTCGGTGGTAAAGGGCGTCGATGCTCCAACGGCCGTCCTTTCCGGGAGCGCTGATCGCCGGTGACGGGCCGCCGAACATCCGGCGCGCGGCCTGACGGCTCGGTGCGAGGCTATATCCATCAGAGCCGGATCAGTGCCGGCGTGAGCGTGCTCGTCCTCGCCGCGGCGGTCACCGCCGGCGGCCTGGCGAACGGATTCTGGGTGCGCAATCCGCTTCTGACGAATCTGCTCGCGAGCTTGGTCGTTGTAGTCCTGTCCGTAGCCGTGATCAACGCGGTGATCGAGCACCGCCGCCGGCGGCGCTGGAGCGCGCTCGCGCAGTACGTGCTGTTTGAGCTCGTCCGCACCGCCCGCGTAACCTGGACCACGCTGCTCGAGCTCCTCGGCCCGATGCGTAACGGTGAAGAGAACGAGGCGACGCTCACCGCCGGCGCACGGGCGCTGCGCGACACGCCATGCATCGTTGCCGCGGTGCGCGAGCTGCTCGGGGACCCTGACCGGCGCCAGCAGCTGTAAGGGCTGATCGAGCGGCTGATGATCCTCAGCGAGGAGTTGTTGGGTCGGTGGGCCGGCGTGATGCTCAACTCAGCCGCCTACGCCGAGGTCATCGACCGCCACGTCGCGCTGTACAGCCGCGTAGCCTCGATAAACACACTGCTCGAGTACTTCGAGCCAACCGACGACGACCCCAACCGTCGCCGCCTGAACCGCAGCAGCCCCGCGCTTGAGCTTCACGGAGAGTTCGAGGACGACTGGCTCAGCCACAACCTCGTCGCGATCGCCCAGCTCGCCGAGGAACTCGATCGGAGCACGCTGCAGCTCGCGCTGAGCATCGAGCCGCTGGACTGGCGACAGGACCACGAGCCACCCACAGCGCAGACGTCGACGGTCGAGCCAGTAGCTGCGCAGGCACGCCACAGTCGGCCGGTCCACACAGCGCTCGCCGGCTTCCTCACCGGTTCGGTCGTGTACCAATCCGGTACCAATCTGAGCAGATCTGGCGGAATCTGCTGGACGGGATTTGGCTTGAGAAAGCCAGTTATGCGCCACAGCACCCCCATCCAGCCTGCTCATAACCCGAAGGTCGCGGGGTTCGAATCCCGCCCCCGCTATCCCGGCCGACCAGGGCGGAGGACTTGCGAGAGCCCTGCAATCCGGCCGACCGAGTCCCCGAGGGCCGCTCCCCATGGGCGGCCTTCGTCGTTGGGAGGTTGAGGCTAAGGCCAGCGAGCCCGCGGCGCACGATCCTCGCGCTCCCTCGGGGGGCTGAGGCCGCCGCCCGCAGCACGAGTCGGCGTCGCCTCGCGGTGATCGGCCTCCACGGGGACGCCATTGCGATGCCACGATCAGGCAATATCACCGACAACAGGCCGCGCAGGGCCGGGTCCAGTTCGAACGGCCGCGCCAAGCTCTAGGAGTTTTCGGACCGAGAGGGAGGCATGGATCTTCAAGAGACGCTGGAAAAGGTCGTGGAGCTCGCCCGAGAGGAGCTGCACGTAGTCCGCAAGCGTGCCGAGGAGAAGACCCCCGCCCGCGACCACGGCGAGGACTACGACGAGGCCGAGGCGGCCGCCGACCGCTTGGATCACTATGCCCACCAGCTCTACCGGCTCCACGACTCCGAATACCGCGATGGCTGGAGGCACCACAGCGCAGGCGATCGCGACTAGTGGCATTTGCACTTCCAAGCGGGGCGGCCCCCGGAGGTCCTACTCGAAGGCACGACTCGCTGGCACTTGCGACCCGCGCGTGCGTCGTGAGCACGGCGGCGGGCAGGCTCCAAGATCAGGGCCAGCCGGCGCCGACCGCTGGGCACCAACCGCCAGGCGGTCGTGCTTGCCCGTGCCCGGGGCCGGCATCGAGTTCCCTGCAATCGGAGGCGGGGGCCGATGAGCACGCCCGGTGAGGACCGTGCATTCCCCGTATTGAGTCCCTCCCAGGTCGGAGAAATGGCTTCATTTGGCAGCGAGAAGTCAGTCGCTGCTGGGGACTTCCTGTTCGAGGCTGGGGACGCATCCTTCGACCTGTTCGTCGTCCTCGACGGTGAGGTCGAGGTCGTGCGTCCCAATGACGGGCGCGATGACATCGTCGCCGTGTATGGACCTGGTGGCTTCGTCGGCGAGTTGACCCTGTTGACCGGTCAGCGTCGCTTTCTCACTGGCCGTGTCACCCGGCCGGGCCGAGTGCTGGTGATCGAGCAACCCGAGTTCCGTCGACTCATGAGCCTTCGGCCGGCGCTCGCGGATACGATCTTCACCGCGCTCATCGCGCGTCGCGAGATCCTCCGGTCCGGACCGGGGGCCCAAGCGATCCGGATCATAGGATCGAGGTACTCGCCCGAGGCGATGAGGCTACGCGCCTTCGCCGAGCACTCGCGACTGCCTCACACCTGGATCGACCTCGAGGATTCCGAGGACGTGGATGCGCTGCTCGAGACGATCGGCGTGCGTCCGCCCGACACCCCCGTCGTGATCACGCCCACCGAGATTCTGCGTCATCCCTCGACGGCGACGTTCGCAGAACATCTCGGGCTCACATTCAGCCCGACACCCGGCTACGTCTTCGACCTCGTCGTGGTTGGCAGTGGCCCGGCCGGCCTGGCGGCGGCCGTCTATGGGGCCTCAGAGGGTCTGCGAACCGTGTCGCTCGATGCGGTGGCAATCGGCGGCCAGGCGGCGGCGAGCTCGCGCATCGAGAACTACGCGGGCTTTCCGACCGGCATCGCCGGCGAGGATCTGACCGCGAGGGCCGCCGTCCAAGCGATGCGACTCGGGGCGCGGCTAAACGCCCCCTGCGAGGTCGTGGGTCTGCGAGTCGAGGCGGGGTTCCACGCGGTCGTACTCGGCGACGGCAGCGAGATCCCGACACGCGCGGTCATCGTTGCCTCGGGAGCACGTTATCGGCGGTTGGCCGTCGATGACCTCGAGCGCTTCGAGGGTGCCGGCGTCTACTACGCGGCGACCGATCTGGAGGTAAGGGCCTGCGACGGGATGTCGGTGCTGGTGGTGGGAGGGGGCAACTCCGCGGGGCAGGCCGCGATCTACCTCGCCCAGCACCGCTGCCAGGTCACTCTCGCCATCCGCCGCGGCGACCTCACGCAGAGCATGTCGCAATACCTGATCGAGCGGATCGAGGCCGATCCGCAAGTCGAACTCGTGACCGGCGTCGAAGTTCAAGCGCTCGCCGGCCAGGATCATTTGGAGCAGGCGACTCTCCGCGAAATTGCCACGGGCGAGCAGCGGACGATGAGCTGCGCCGCCCTGTTCAGCTTCATCGGTGCACTACCGGCGACTTCCTGGTTGGGAGACGAGGTGCTGCGTGACGCACATGGCTTCGTGCTCACGGATCGCCAGCTGCCGGACCCTGCGCCCGGCACGCCTGGTCCTCTGCCATTCGAGACATCTGTGCCGGGCGTGTTTGCCGCCGGCGACGTCCGCCACGACTCCCTCAAGCGAGTCGCCGCCGCGGTGGGCGAGGGATCCAGCGCAGTGCGATCAGTGCACGGACGCCTCGCCGCGCAACCCTGATCTATGCGTCGCCACCACTTCGGGGCTAGCAAGCACGCCGGGGGCTCCAGCCTGTCGGTTTCCCCCGGTGAGCGAGCGCGCCCGAGTCGCGCTCGGCGTGAGGCCCTTCGAACTCTCGCCGGCTGCTTGGCGTGATCGATCTGCACTGCCACATCCTGCCGGCGCTTGACGACGGCGCGCTGGACCTCGCCGACAGCCTGGCGATGGCTCGCGAAGCCGAGCGCGACGGGATCGAGGTGGTGTGCGCGACGCCGCATATCCGCTCCGACCACGACGTCCGCATCGAGGAGCTGCCACTGCGCGTCGCCGAGCTCCAGCGCCAGCTGGACGAGCGCGACGTGAGCCTTCGCATCGCCCGGGGCGGCGAGGTCTCACAGCTCGTGGTGGGGGCGCTCAGCCCCGAGCAGCTGCGAGCAGTGTCACTCGACGGAGGCGGCTGGATCCTCTTGGAGCCGGCGCCGGGCGCGCTCGCCGACGAGCTGGAGGCGCTCGTCGAGCGGCTCGCGACGCGTGGTGTGCGGACGATCCTCGCCCACCCGGAGCGCCATGCAGGCGCCGACTTCGAGCAGCGCCTGCGCGCGCTGGCGGCGGGCGGCTGCCTACTGCAGTGGACGGCCGACTTCATCGTGCAGCGAGACCCGGCCGACTCCGAGGACTTGGCGCTGCGCCTCGCGCGCGAAGGTCTCGTGCACCTGCTCTCGAGTGACGCGCATTCCTCTTACGGCGGGCGAGCACTGCGCCTCGGCGCGGGCTATGAGCGCCTGCGCGAAGTGTGTCCGCCCGAGCGTGTCGAGTGGATCGCGGAGTATGCGCCGGCGGCGATCCTGCGTGGCGAGGCTGTCACGCCGAACTGGTGAGGACGGTCAGGCCGCCCGGGCGGTCGACGGGCAGGGCTCGAGCGTGACCGCGCCGGCGAGCTGTTCGACTACCTCGCGGGAGGCGCGCCCGACGCCTCGGCGCAGGAAGTTCGCCGCTCCGGCGGCAGCCCCGAGCACGAGCGCGCGCTCGAAGGTCTCGCCGCGCGCCCACGCGGCTGCGAGCGCGCCCATCATTGCGTCACCGCAGCCCTCGCGGAAGCCGTGCTCGAAGCGAGGCGGCGCCAGCCACCAAGCCTCGTCCCGGTGGAGGACGAGCGCCGGCAGCTCACCGCGGGTGACGATCACGCTACGCGCGCCGCGTTCGCGCAGGCGGTGAGCGCCCGCCACCAGCAGCTCTGGCGTGGAGACGGGGCCCTTCACGAACTCCGCGAGCTCCCAGTCGTTGAGCTTCACCAGATCCGGCTCGCCTTCCAGCGCGCTGTCCAGGCGTGGCGATGACAGGTCCACGAGCGTGCGACAGCCGCCCGCCCGGGCGTCGGCGACGAGGTCGCGGTAGACCTCGAGCGGCAGCGACTCGCCGGGCAGCGGGTTGGTGATCACAAGCCACCGGCATGTCAGCGCCTGCGCGCACGTGAGCGAGAAGAGCTCGTCGAGCTCGTGCCGCGAGGGCGCGTCGCTGAGGCTCATCGCGACCAGCTTACGCTCGCCGGAGCGGCGGTCGGTGACGTAGCAGCCGCTGGAGCTCGAGCTCTGCACGAGCTGAGCTGCTTCGCCGACGGCCCTCTGGATCAGCGGTTCGAGCAGCTGGCCCGTCTCGCCGCCGAGCAGCCCGCACAGCACCGGCTTGGCGCCCATGCAGTGGGCCATGCGCGCTACCCAGACGCCCTGGCCCCCCGCGTGGAAGTGAATGCTCTGACGCTCTCCGCCCTCGAGCTCGAGCGTGACCGTGAGCATCGGGTTCGGCGCGAACACGGCGACTGCGGGGGCGCTCACGGCAGACTCCCAGGTGACATGAGCGCTTTAGCGGCCGGGGCTCTGTCTGGGCTACCGACCGGCAACGTTGGCTGTGAGCTGGCCATTATCTGCCGGATCTGCGTCGGCCGGCGCGGGGGCTTGCGGGGGCGTGCCTGCGGTGGCAGCGGGAGCGCTGACCGCCTGCATCAGCGGTCCGATCAGATCGATTGGGAGGGGGAACACGATCGTGGAGTTCTGCTCGCTGCCGATCTCGAGCAGCGTCTGCAGGTAGCGCAGCTGGATCGTGACGGGGTTGCGGCTGATCACATCGGCGGCTTCGCCGAGCTTGGCGGCTGCCTGGAACTCGCCCTCGGCGTTGATGATCTTCGCGCGGCGCTCGCGCTCGGCCTCGGCTTGGCGCGCGATCGCGTGCTGCATGTCGTCGGGAATTTCGACGTCCTTGATCTCGACCGCCGTGACCTTGATGCCCCATGGCTCGGTTTGGTCATCGATTATCTTCTGAAGGTCCTCGTTGAGGCGCTCGCGCTCGGCGAGCAGCGTGTCGAGCTCGGCCTTGCCGAGCACCGAGCGCAATGTCGTCTGCGCGATCTGCGATGTAGCCGCGTCGACGTCCTGCACCTCGACGACCGAGCGATTCGGGTCGACGACGTGGAAGTAGGTGACGGCGGTGACGCGTGCGGGCACGTTGTCGCGGGTGATGACCTCCTGCGGTGGGATCTGCTGGGTGACGGTGCGCAGGCTGACGCGCACGAGCCGGTCGATGAACGGGATCAGCAGCACGACGCCTGGCCCCTTCTGGTCGAGCAGCCGTCCGAGGCGGAAGACCACGCCGCGCTCGTACTCGCGCAGGATGCGCACCGAAGCCGCGGCGAGGATCAATCCGAACAGCAGCACGACAACGATTACAACTATGAGAATCTCGACGATCATGGAGTCAGCTCCCATTGCTCCGCCTTGCGCACGCGCAGGGTCAAGCCGTTGACGCTTTCGACGACCACGCGGTCGCCGTCGTGCAGCTCGCTCTCGTGGTGAATCGGGCTTGGCTCGGCGCGCCACAGCGACCCCTCGAGGAACACCTCCGGCCCGGGGCCGCCGTCCCCGCGCACGACACCCACGTGCCCCACGAGCGCCTCTCTGCCGGTGCGAGGACGCGTGCGCAAAGGCAGCAGGATGCGCCGCCGTGCGAGCAACAGCAGCGACACGGCCACGCCGGCGGCGCACAGCCCGATGACCAGCACCAACACGCCGCTCGCACCGGCAGCAACCAGCAGCAGCACCACGCCGGCCACGGCGGCGGCGCTGGCGCACGCGGCCACGAGCCCGCCGCTCGACAGATGCGCCTCGGCCAGCAGCAGTACCACGGCCGCGACGATCAGAACGAGGCCCAAGGCGGTCATCAGCGCGCTGGCAGAGTTCGGGCACCCATGGTCTTGCGAGCGTATGTCGACCGGTGGCGAGCGCCATCGGGCGATTCCCGGCGAGTCACTACGGAGAACTACGTGCAGCGAGCCCGCAATCGAATCGCGCGTGTGACCTTGCCGGCCTGGGCCTCCAAGGCGAGCACGTGCTCGCCTCCGTGCGGACTACCGATCAGGCCCGTGACGGGCGATGCTCGCGGCGCGTTGGCCGCGACGAGATAGTTGCTTATGCCACGAGGTCGTGGTACGCTCGACGTCTGGGGTCTCCGTCGGAGGCGACCGTGGCCCCCAAGATCGAGGCCGACCAGGGCGTAGGACTTGCAGAAGCCCTCCAAACCGGCCGACCGAGACCCGAAGGCCGTCCGCAAGGGCGGCCTTCGTCGTTGAGGGCAGCGCTTCGGGTGGCGCCCGTCACGCCGCCGCCGCCCACCCCTCTTGGGAGCAGGTCGGCGCCCTTCGCACCGCGCAGACGCTGCGAGCGGTTCTGCCCGCGTTTCGACCTCGCCATCGCAGGGTAACGGCCATTAAAGAAAGGCGCGTATTTAGTTCGGGTCAGGCCGTCACAAGGAAGATAGGGAGGCGTGGGTGAGCGGGAGGCGTAGGGGCGCGCTGGCGTGGGCAGTTGCCGGACTGGTCGCGCTGGCGCTCGCCTCGCTGACGCCGGCGGCGTTCGCCGAAGGGCGCTGCGGCAGCTACGCGTGGTGCAACACCTCGCTCTCAGCGAGCGAACGTGCGCAGCTGATGCTGGCGGCGATGAGCCAGTCCGACAAGGTCGGGATCCTCACCGGCCAGGAAGCCTCGGACGTCGGTCTGCCGCCGATCAAGTTCACCGACGGCGCCGTCGGTGCCGGTGGGGTCGGCTCGGGCACCGAAGACGCGACGGCGATGCCGGCCGGCATCGCGCTGGCCGCGAACTTCGACCCGACGATGGCCCGCCGGTATGGCGAAGTCGTGGGTGTCGAGGTCAGGCACCGCGGGTTCGACGGCGACTACGGTCCGACCGTCAACATCATGCGCACGCCGCTTGGCGGGCGCACGTATGAGGGGTACGGCGAGGATCCCTACCTCGATGCGCAGACCGCCGTGGGCTGGATCGACGGCTTCCAGTCCCAGGGCGTGATGGCCGACGTCAAGCACTTCGCCGCCAACAACCAGGAGGGCCAGGTCGGGGTCTCGCCGCTCGAGGGTGTGATCGGCGGGCGCATGGACACCGACGTCAACGTCGACCCCCGATGGCTTCACGAAATCGAATTCCCCGCCTTCGAAGCCGCCGTCGAGCAGGCCCACAGCGCCACCGTGATGTGCTCTTACAACCTCGTCAACGGCGTCTACTCGTGCGCCAACCAATACCTGCTCAAACACACGCTGCGCGAAGAATGGGGCTTCTCCGGCTACGTCGCCTCGGACGCCGGCGCGTGCCACGAGCCCAGCGACGACCTCGAAGCGGGCCTGAACGTCGACATCCTCGACACCTGCTACTCGGCGCCCGAGGTCGACGCCCTGCTGGCGGCCGGCGTCGTCAGCGAAGCGACGCTCGACGAACGCGTCTCTGGAGATCCTGCGCACGCTGTTCGCGTTCGGCTTCTTCGACCACCCGACCTGGCCCAAGGACATCAGCCAGGACAACGTCGCCGGCGACGAGCAGGTCGCCGACGAAGCCGAGGAGCGAGGCACGGTGCTGCTCGAGAACAACGGCGTGCTGCCGATCGACCCCGCCAAGGTCCACTCGATCGCGGTGATCGGGCCGGCGGCGAACCAGTACATCCACGGCAACGGCTCCTCGGAGGTCACGCCGTACCTCAAGACGACCGCCTTGGCGGGCATCGAAGCTCGCGCCGCACAGGCGCACATTCCCGTCACCTACAACGACGGCACGCTCGTCACGACCGCCGAAGAAGCCGCCAAGAGCGCGAGCCTGGCGGTCGTGGTCGTCGCGGACACGGAGTCCGAGGGTGTCGACAAGCCGTGCATGTCGCTGACGCCGCAGTGCAGCGGTGGCCAGGCGACGCCGCCGGACCCGGAATCGACGCAGCTGGACTTCGGCGACCAGGACGAACTGATCGAAAAGGTCGCGGCGGTGAACCCGAACACGGTCGTCGTGATGGAGACCGGCGCACCGGTGCTGACGCCGTGGCGCAGCCAGGTCGCCGGCCTGCTCGAGGCCTGGTACCCCGGCGAGGACGGGGGTACGGCGATCGCACACGTGCTGTTCGGCGACGTCGACCCGGGAGGGCGCCTGCCGGCGACCTTCCCTCGAGCGGAATCGGACATCCCGACGGCATCCGGCGGAGCGAGCCGCTACCCGGGCGTGCCCGAACCGCTGGAAGCCGAATGCGAGGTCCAGGCGACCGTCCCGTGCCCGTACTTCCAGGAGGACTACAGCGAAGGGGTGTTCGTCGGCTATCGCTGGTATGAGCAGCAGCACATCGAGCCGGCCTTCCCGTTCGGCTTCGGCCTGTCCTACACCCAGTTCCGTTTCAGCGGCCTGAAGGTCAGGCGCGGCCACGGCTCGGAACCCTCCGCCGAAGTCAGCGTCACCGTCAAGAACACCGGCACGCGCACGGGCTGGTCGGTCCCCGAGCTCTACGTCGCGCTGGCGTCGACCGCTGAAGCCCCGGAGCCGCCGCTCCAGCTGAGGGGCTTCCAGAAGCTGCAGCTGGCGCCACATCACAGCGCGCGCGTGACGTTCCCGCTCGACGGGCGGTCGTTCTCCTACTGGTCCGACGCCGCCAACGCGTGGCAGGTGGCCCCGGGCTGCGACGAGATCGAGGTCGGCCCATCCTCACAGGAACTGCCGCTGCAGAGCACGATCGGCATGGGCCGCGCGAAGTGCCACCGGTGACGAACCGACACGCCCGGGTGCGCCTGCTCACCGCGGTCGCGGTGTTGGCGTCGCTCGCACTGACGCTCGCGGCCGGCCCGGCGGCCGCCGCGCGGCCGGCCCCGGCGAGTTTCCTGAGCGGAGACGGACTGCAGGTCAGCTCGGTCCAGCGGCTCAACCAGCGTCTCTACGAAGTCGTCGTCTCGACCCCGGCGCTGCCCGGGCCGGCGGCGGTCCGCGTGCTGCTGCCGGCGAGCTACGAATCGGAACCGAAGCGGCGCTACCCCGTCCTCTACCTGTTCCACGGCACCAGCGGAGGCGCCGCCGACTGGAGCGAAAAAGGCGAAGCCGAGCAGACAACGGAAGGCCTGCCGTTGATCGTGGTGATGCCGGACATCGGCCTCGAAGACGACGGCGGCGGTTACTGCACCAACTGGGTCAGCGGCACCTACGACTGGGAAACGTTCCACATCGATGAGCTGATCCCGTGGGTCGACGCGAACCTGCGCACGATCGCGAGCCGCCCTGGCCGCGCGATCGCCGGACTCTCGCAGGGCGGCTTCTGCTCGTTGAGCTACGCCGCCCGCCACCCGGACCTGTTCCAGACGGCACTGGCCTACTCGGGAGTGCCCGACATCGCCTGGAACGCCTCCGACACCGCCGGCTTCACGGCGATCGCCTACGCGACCGAAGTCGGCCTCGACGGCGAACCACCCAACTCGATGTTCGGCAGCCGTGCCAGCGACGAGATCAACTGGGCCGACCACGACCCGACGACGCTCGCCGAGAACCTCCGCGGCATGAACCTGTACGAGTACTTCGGCAACGGCGTGCCGGAATCCGGGGAAACGCCCGAACCGGCCGCGATGTCGATCGAGGCGCTCGTGCACGAAGACAACATCCACTTCCACGAACGCCTCACCGAACTGGGCATCCCCAGCCTCTATGACCCCTACGGGAACGGCACCCATTCCTGGCCCTACTGGACGCGCGACCTCAAGTGGAGCATCGGGCCGATCATGGAAGACTTCGCGCAGCCCGCTCCGGCGCCCGCGAAGGTCACCTACACGATCGCCGACCCGCAGTACTCGGTGTTCGGCTGGAGCGTGACGATGCATCGCACGGCCGAGGAACTCTCGACGCTGGAGGAAGCCGACGCCGAGGGCTTCGCGCTTGCGGGCACCGGCTCCGGCTCGGTGCTCACGCCGCCGAACTTCCGTCGCGGCAAGAGATACCTCGTGACCCTGCGGGGTCACGAAGGCGCCGGCAGCGAGGTACTCACCGCCGACGCCGATGGTCGCCTGCAGATCGAAGTCCCGCTCGGCCCCTCGAACCCCTACCAACAGGACACCGCCGAAGCCCTGGCAAGCAGCTCCAACGTCTACACGACCACGGTCACGATCGCGAAGGCGCCGAGCAGGTAATCACAGCAGGGCCGCGGGGCCCGCCACCGGCGGCGCTAACCGGCGTCGGGAACGGCCGGCGGCGTGGCGTAGATCGTCTGCAGCTGCTGGCAGGCGGCCAGGCCCTCGGGGCCGAGCTCGCGCCCGAGACCGCTGGCCTTGACGCCCCCGAACGGGGCTGCGGGATCGATCATGTAGTGGTTGATCCCGATGGTGCCCGTCTGGACCCGCCTCGCGAGCGCCTCGGCACGCTCCGGGTCGGCCGACCAGACGCTCCCTCCGAGCCCGAAGTCGGAGTCGTTGGCGATCGCCACGGCGTCATCCTCGCTGCCGTAGGGGATGACCGCCAGGACCGGGCCGAAGATCTCCTCGCGGGCGATCGTGTGGTTGTTCTGGACGTCGGCGAAGATCGTCGGCTCGACGAAGAAGCCCCGCTCCTGCTCGGCGGGACGCCCGCCGCCGGCCGTCACCCTCGCACCCTCGGCGCGCCCCTTCTCGATGTAGCCCTCGATCCGCGCCCGCTGACGGGCGCTGACGACCGGACCCACCTGCGTCGAAGGGTCGAGCGAGTCGCCGACCACGAGCGCGTCGGCGAGGCCGCTCAGCACCGCCACGACCTCGTCGTAGCGAGCACGGGGGGCGAGCACCCGGGTGCAGTTGACGCACGTCTGTCCGTTGTTCAGCAGCGTGGCGGCGAACAACGCTTCGGTGGCTCCGGCGACGTCGGCGTCGTCGAGCACGATCGCCGCCGACTTGCCGCCGAGCTCCAGCGTCACCGGTCGCAGCAGCTCTCCACAGCGCCTGGCGATGATCCGTCCCGCGGCGCTGGAGCCGGTGAAGGAGACCTTGTCGACGCCCGGGTGTTCCACCAGGTAACCGCTCACCTCGCGGTCGGCGGGCACGATGTTCACGACTCCCGGTGGCAACCCGGCCTCGGCCACCGCCTCCGCCAGCAGCAGGCTGTCGAGCACCGTCTCGGGGCTCGGCTTGAGGACCACGGTGCAGCCGGCCGCGAGCGCGGGCGCGAGCTTGAACATCGTGAGGGTCTGGGGGTAGTTCCAGGGCACCACCGCCGCCACCACCCCGACCGGCTTGGAGACGACGTGGATCGTCCCTCCGAGCAGCCCCTGGCGGTCTTCTTCGGTCACGCTCTGGCGGATCAGGTTGGCGTAGTAGGCGGCCAGCACGGCCGGGAACACCGCCTCCACCTCGAGCGCGAAGGAGATCGGCATGCCGTTCTGGAGCGAGACGCGATGGGCGAGCTCCGGGCCCCGGGTCTGCACCGCCCCCGCCAGGCGCTCGAGCGCCTGCGCCCGCTCCTCGGTCGACCACTGCGACCAGCCGCTGGGGTCGTCGAACGCGGCCCGCGCGGCGCCGACCGCGGCGTCGACGTCCTCACGTGAGGCTTCCGGCACCGAGCCGAGCGGCTCCTCGGTGCTGGCGGCCGTCACCTCGATCCGCTCCGAGCCCCGCGGTTCGACCCATTCACCTCCGATGAACAGCTCGTCGCTGACGATGGTCGTCTCGGTGCTCATGGCATCCCCCGTGGTCCAGGTGGTGGTCGTTCGGATCGGCTGCGGTGGCTTTCAGGCTACTCCTCGAACGGCACTCGCCCATTCGTGGGGTGTCGCGGTGGCGCCCGTGTAGAGACGCCCTCGGCGGGTAACCGAATGGGTATGAGGCCGAGGGCGCGACCGGGGCAGACCACGCCACCCACCGCCGCGGACCGGCCCGCCGGGGACCAGCACGAGCGTCCGCGAGCAACGACCGCGGCGTCGCGCACCCGCGAGGCCGGGGCGGCGGCGATCCGGACCGTGGGCGCCGGAGCGGTCCTGCTGGCACTGCTCGTGCTCACGGTGGCCGTCCTGATCGCGCTGTTGATCGGCCTGGCGATCGTGTTCGCGGACGTCAACGCGAACCGCGGCAACACGATCGTCAAGGGCATCGACGAAAGCGCCAACTTCTTCGCGGGCTCGTTCACGGGGATGATCCGGTTCAGTGGCCATCCAGACCGTGCGATCTCGGTCAACTGGGGGATCGCCGCGCTCGTGTTCCTGTTCGCCGGCGCGGTCCTCGCCCGGGTGATCTTCGCCGTCGGCCGCGGCGGCATCCACGCCGGACAGCGCCGGCGCGCCTCGGCCACCAACTACTGAGGCGGGGCTGCACGGTGAGCAGACACGGTCTGGCCGCGGCGAAGGCGTTCGCGCTGTTCGCGGGCGCGCTGCTGGCGGCTTGGCTTCCCGGCTCGGCCTCGGCCGCGCTGAGCGTCTCCAAGTGGGAAGCCGGCACCTGCCGGGAAGCCGACTGTGAAGACTCCGGGCCGGCCTCCCGCTTCTACACGCAGGCCGCCGGCCACCCCGACTTCGGCATCACCGACTTCCGCTTCAGCGCGGTCAAAGTGGCCGCCGACCATGAAGAACCGACCGGCAAAGTGAAGGACGTACGGGTCGACCTCCCGCCGGGGCTGGCGGTCAACCCGGAAGCCACCGAACAGTGCACCGAAGCGCAGCTCGACGCGTTCAAATGCCCGGCCGGCAGCCAGGTGGGCGAAGACGAAGCGACCGGCACCGCCACGGCCCTGGAACTGCTGCACCTCGGTCTCACTGTCACCGAACACTTCCCCGTCTACAACATGCAGCGCAAGCCCGGACAGCCCGCCCGCTTCGGCGTCGAAGTGAACAGCCCCACGCTCGAAACGCTCGCCACGCTGGGCCACGACCTGCGCGGTCAGATCTACCTCGAAGGCGGGATCAGCTGGGAGCACGAAGCGGAAACGGGTGAAAGCAGCGGCGTGCCCACGGGCGACTACCACGAGTTCTTCGAGATCCGGAACATCCCCACGCAGCCGGAAGTGATCGAGTCCAAGCTGATCTTCTGGGGCATCCCCCAGGAACACAGCCACGTCGGCACGCCGAAGGCGTTCATCACGCTGCCCAGCACGTGCACGAGCAAGCCGGTCACCTACCTGCACGTGGACTCCTACGAAGCTCCCGGGGCGTTCCAGGCGTTCGCCAACGAAACGCCGGTCACGGCGACCGGCTGCGGGGGGCTGACCTTCGACCCGTCATTGACGCTCGGGTCCGAAGACAGCGGCTCCGATCAGCCCGACGGGATCGCCGCCGACCTGCACGTCCCGCAGCTCCTTGATGAACCGTCGAAGCCCGACTCGCCCGACGTGCAGAGCGCCGAGGTGACCCTGCCGGAAGGCCTCACGCTGAACCCCTCCGCCGCCCACGGGCTGATCGCCTGCAGCGACGCCCGGTACGCGGCCGGCGGCTGTCCGGAAGCGTCGGAGATCGGCTCGGTGCTCGTCGACGCGCCGGGCATCCCCGACGGCTCGCTCACCGGCGCGGCCTACGTCGGCGAACCCGAAGCGGGCGCCGGCCCGGAATCCGGGGGCGAGTACCGCCTGTTCCTGATCGCCTCCGCGCCCCAGTACGGGGTCGGGCTGCGTCAGGAAGGGCGCGTGATCGCCAACGCCGCGAGCGGGCGCCTGGTGGCCGTCTTCTCCGGCCTGCCGCAGGTCCCGTTCGAAGATTTCGTCGTGCGGCTACGCGGCGGTCCCCGCGCGCCATTGGCCAACCCGCTCGCATGTGGCCCGGCGGCGCCGAGCGCGGCGATCGTGCCCTACACCGGGGAGGGCGCCACGGCGCCCGCCGCAAGTGGCTTCTCCGTCGGTGAATGCAGCTCGCCGCCGGCGTTCTCGCTGGTGCAGTCGCTCGCCCCGGAAGACCCGCGGGCGGGCGCGGGCAGCCCGTTCACCTTCAGCCTCGCGCGAGCGGACGGCCAGCAATACCTCTCTCACATCACCACCACCCTGCCCCCGGGCCTGGTGGGCTCGATCTCCTCCGTCCCGCTGTGCGACGCGGCCGCGGCCAACGAGGGCACGTGTCCGGCGGAGAGTCAGATCGGCACCGTCACCGTGGCCGCCGGAGCGGGCAGCGAACCGTACCCGTTCACCGGGCAGGTCTACCTCACCGGTGCCTACGGCACTGCCCCCTACGGGCTCTCGGTCGTGGTGCCGGCAGTGGCCGGCCCCTACGACCTGGGCGAGGTCGTCACCCGCGCGGCGATCTCGGTCGGCCTCTACAACGGCCGCATCACCGTCGACAGCGCCCTGCCGAGCGTCGTCGGCGGCGTACCCCTGCGCCTGAAGGGCATCGCCGTCGACGTCGACCGCCAGCACTTCGCCTCGAATCCGACGAGCTGCTCGCCGCTGTCGACCGAATCGCTGCTGCTCTCCACCCTCGACGCCCAGGATCCCCTCTCAAGTCCCTTCCAGGCGGTCGACTGCGGCGCCCTCGCCTTCAAGCCGCAGGTGCACGCGAGCACCGCCGGGAAGACCTCGAAAGCCGGCGGCGCCAGCATCGCGGTGAGCATCACCCAGCCGGCCGGGGAGGCGAACATCCGCGAGCTGCAGCTGCAGCTCCCCGCCCGGCTCGTGGCTCGCCTGTCGACGCTGCAGAAAGCCTGCCTGGCCGCCAGCTTCGAAAGCGGTCCGCCGCCCGGCACCTGTGCGCCGACGGCGCGCGTGGGGTCGGTGACGGTGCAGACCCCGATCCTGCCCGCCCCACTCACCGGCACCGCCTGGCTGGTGTCCCACGGCTCCGCCGGATTCCCCGACCTCGACCTCGTGCTCACCGGGGACGACCTCGAGGTGGTGCTCGTCGGCCACACCCACATCGCGCGCTCCAGCGTCACCACCTCGACCTTCGAAAACCTGCCCGACGTGCCGGTCACGAGCGTCACGGTGAACCTTCCGATGGGGCCCGACTCGGTCCTCGCGGCCAACGGCCGGGTTTGCGCCAGCCAGCTGCTCGCCCCCACCACGGCGATCGCCCAGAGCGGCGCCAAACTCGTGCAGAACACGAAGGTCGCGGTCAGCGGCTGCCCGCTGCTGCTGCTGTCCCGCAAGCGTCATGGGGGACATGTGACGCTCCGCCTGTGGGCCCCGAAAGCGGGACGGGTGGCCGTCTCGGTACCGGGGGTGCGCTCCGTGCACACACGCACGCGCCGGGAAGGAGACCTGACCGTCACCGTGCCCCGTCCGTCTCGGCGCAGGATGGTCCACATCGTCTTCACACCGGCCTCCGGGAGCACCTCGACAGTGAAGCTGGCGCTGGGCTGAGCCCCGCGATCTCGCGGAGGGCACCGGCGCCGAACGCGGCGGCGAACGTGAGGGGGAGGCTGCTCTTGGGGACGGGCGGCCTAGGGAACGAGCGAGGGCGCGAGCCCGTTCGCGACGTGGATCTCGGGGACGCCGTCGGTGTGCCGCTCGGCGCCCGCGCTCACCAGGTCCCTGATGTCATCCGGCGGGCTCGGACGGCCGAGGAAGTAGCCCTGTCCCATCTCGCAGCCCATCGCCCCCAGCCTGGAGAGCTGGTTCTGCTCCTCGATCCCCTCTGCGACGACCGACAGCGAGAGCGCCTGGCTGACGCCGAGGATCGCGTGTAGCAGCTCGCTGGCCCGGAGCAGGTCCCTGCTCCAGCCGCCCTTGTTGAGCGCCGAGATGAAGCTGCGGTCGATCTTGAGGATGTCGACCGGCAGGCGGCGCAGCTGCGAGAGCGACGCGTAGCCGGTGCCGAAGTCGTCGATCGCGATCCTGACCCCGAGCGTCTTCACCTGGTCGAGGTTCTCCCGGCTGGCATCGATGTCGCTCATCAGCATCGTCTCGGTCAGCTCGAGCGTCAGCAGCGACGGCTCGATCTCCGAGTCCGCGAGCGCGCGGTGGACGTCCTCGACGAAGTCACGGCGTCCGAGCTGGTAGGCGGAGACGTTGACCGCGATCCCGAGTCGCAGTCCTTCCGCGTTCCACGCAGCCGCCTGGCGGCAGGCCTCGCTCAGGACCCAACGTCCGATCGGGACGATCAGCCCGGTGTCCTCGGCGAGCGGGATGAAGCGGTCGGGTGGCACTACCTGCCCGTCCGGGTGGTGCCACCGGATCAGCGCCTCGACGCCGACGACCCGCGCCGTCTGGAGTTCGTAGATCGGCTGGTAGAGCAGGTGGAACTGCTCGTCGGCGTTCTGCACCGCGACGCGCAGGTCGGCTTCGAGCTGGGGGCGGTCCTCGGCGCCGGCGTTCATGCTCGCGTCGAACAGCACGTAGCGGTCCTTGCCGGCGGCCTTGGCGGCGTACAGCGCGAGGTCGGCGTCCCGCAGCAGCGCGTCCGGGTCGTCGTAGGGCCCGATCGCGACCCCGATGCTGACGGTCCGCGAGGAGATCTTGCGGCCGTCCTCGAGCTCGACGGGCTCGCGCAGGACCTCGGTGAGGCGGTCGGCGAGCAGGTTGAGCGTGGCCTCGCCGCTACGCAGTTCGCCGAGCACGACGAACTCGTCGCCGCTGAGACGCCCGACGGTGTCCTGGTCGCGGACCGCGCCGCGGAGCCGTTCTCCGACGGTCCTGAGGAGCTGGTCACCGGCGGCGTGGCCGAAGTTGTCGTTGACGTGCTTGAAGCCGTCCACATCGATGAACAGGGCCCCGGCGACGACGCCGCGCTGGGGCGCCGTGCGCTCGACCAGCTGTCCCGCCCGGTCCAGGACGAGAGCACGGTTGGGGAGCCCCGTGAGGGGATCGTGGAGGGCCTGGTGGGCGAGCTCGCGGTTCTTCTCGGACAGCTCGTGGGTCTTCTCGTGGACGAGCGACAGCGCCCGCCTGCGGCCGGTCGCCAGCACCAGCACCAACAGGCCGAGCAGGAGGCTGAAGAGGGTCCCGCCGACGAGCATGATGAGCGCGTTTGTGTGCGCGAGGATCGCGGCCGAGGGCGGCGCCGCGAACGTCTGCACGGTCCACCCGTTGCGGAGGTTGATGGTCGTGATCAGCGCGCGGTGGGGCCGCCGTCCGCTGGTGAAGGCGATGTTCGAGCCCGCCTGGTCGTAGTGGAAGCTGACGGCCAGGTGCGGGTGGGTCTGCAGGGCGCGGTCCAGCACCACGCCGGGTTCCAGCAGCTCGCCGAGCCAGCCCACGAACGCACTCTGCCGGGCCGCCAGCGTCGCCGGCACGACGCCGCCGCGGTACACCGGGATCTCCGCCCCGAGCTCGTTCTTGTTGCCGTCCAGGACCGGCGCGTAGGTCGCCTGTCCGGAGTCACGGGCCCCCATCAGGGTCGGTGCCAAGGCACAGAAGTCGACCCCGTCGGGCAGGTAGGTGGCCAGCGTCCGTTCGAGCCCCGCCACCGCGAAGCAGTAGTACGGTCGCCGGCCCCCGGGAAGGATCTGGAAGCGTTCTTTGGGCCCCAGCGAGTTCGGACCGAGGGGGCGGATCGGGTTGGCGGCCAGGTGCGCTTCGAAGGCCTTCAGGTGAGAGGCCGGCACGAGCTCGACCAGTCCGATGTCCTGCAGCTCGGGGTAGCGGTGCATCGCCTGCGCGGCTTCCACCCAGCGGTCGAAGTCGGCGGGGGAGACCTTGGGGTTGCCGGACACGAACGCGCTCGTGTCGGCGACGAGGTCCTGCTCGTGCTGGATCGCCAGCTCGAGCGTCGAGGCGACCTCCGCCGAGCCCATGTGGAAGGCGTCCCGCGAGCGGCCCGCATCCGACTGGGCGACCGCGCGTGCGCCGAGCACCGCTGCGACCGCGCCGCCGAGCGCGAGCGTTACGGCGACCGCCCCCCAGAGGGCCTTGCGGCCGGACGAGAGTGACCTCAGCCGGCGGAGCATGGGCGGGCGGGCAACGGCCGCAGGGGACCGGAGTTGGGCGGTGACGGGCGATCGACCATCGGCGTTGGTGCAGTCAAGTTGGTCATCTGCGACGCCCCTATCGCGTGTGGGCCCGAAGGGGCGTCGTCTCTGCCGTCCTTTTCGGGCAGTCCTTCCCCGAACACCCAGTAGAGACGCGAAAAACGGACGTTTGCTCTATCCAGGCGGCCATGAGCGTCACGGTCGTGAGCACCCCCGCGGCCGAGGGGTGGCTTCAGCGCAGCGTCCGGCAGCGCCTGACGCGGGCAACCCACCGCACCGCCACCTGGTCGCGTCCGGCGAGTTCGGGGTGGCGCTCCCAGAGCTCGTCAACGCGTGCCAGCGCCTGCTGCTGCTTGTCGGGGTCCTCGATCGCCAGCGAGCTGCGCGAGAGGGCGAAGTCCCGCAGGCGGCCGAGGTCGGCGACCTGGGTGTGCGCGAAGCGACGGTCCTCGACCTCGACGAAGTGCTCTTGCAGCGTCTGGACCGAGGGCCAGTGGCGTGGTCGCTCGATCGCCGGCGGGCCGAGGATCGCGCGCAGCTCGGCCTCCCACGGCACGGTGTTGTCGAAGGCGTTTCCGAGCAGCCCGAGGATCCCCGGTGCCCGCAGCACGCGCCCGATCTCGGCCAATGCCGGGCCCTGGTCGAACCAGTGGAAGGCGGCGCCGACGACGACCCCGTCCACGCTCCCGTCCTGGAGCGGCAGCTCCTCGGCGTGTCCGTCGAGCGTGTCGATCGCGGGCTGGGTCGCGCGTAGGACCTCCCTCATCTGCGCCAGCGGCTCGACCGCGACGACGCTGTGTCCGGCGGCCGCCACGGCCTCGCTCAGCTTTCCGGTGCCGGCTCCGAGGTCGAGGACCCGCAGCGGGCGCGGGCCGAGCACCCACTCGACGGCGGCGGGGGGATAGGAGGGACGGCCGCGCTGGTACTCCTGGGCCACGGCTCCGAACGAGCGGGCCCGTCGCCGGCGCTCCGGGGTGGGCAGGTAGGAGTCCGGCTGCTCGGCGATGGGCACAGCTCTAGCAGGCGGCAGGTTCGGCGCCGCCTCCCGGTGCTACAGCTGGATCGCCCGGATCGCGTGTTCGTCGGGCAGCTTGGAGAGGATCGAGTGCAGCACCTGCATCTCGTCCGCCTGGCCCCGTTGGAGGTCGTCGAGCAGCAGGTGGACCGCGGTGTGGGTGATCTTCAGCTGCCCCGGGGTCAGGGCGACGGACAGGACGCCGAACTCGTCGGGGTCGGACTCCAGCTCGGCGAGCACCTCCCGCGCCAGCTTCCGGATCTCGGGCTGGTGTGCCTCGTCGGACACCAGCAGGTTCAGCGCGCTCGTCGTGACCGGCACCTCGTCGGGGTCCAGGAGCAGGTGGTAGGCGGCCTCCGGAGGCGTGGGGGCGTCGTTCATGGGCGCCGAAGCCTAGCGGGCGGACATCCGGAGTCGCGGCCGTGGAGAATGACGGCATGGCTTCCCCCACGCCCCCCCTGCGGAGGGTCACCGAGGCGGACCTCCCGGCGCTCTCCACCGTGCTCGCCCGCGCGTTCCTCGACGACCCGGTCGCCGGCTGGGCGTTCCCGGTCGAGCGCCTACGGATGAAGGCGCTCGAACGCTTCCAGGGAACGCGCATGCGCCAGCTGCTGGGCGAACAGGAGGTGTGGACCGACAGCGACCGGCGCTGCGCGGCGCTGTGGGCGCCCCCCGGCCGCTGGAAGATGTCGCTGGGGGAAGTCGCGGCGATGGTCCCGGCCTTCATGCACCCGCGACTGATCTGGCGCATGCCGATCGCCGCTGTGGGCTGGGAGAAACTCGAGCAGCGTCATCCGCACGAGCCACCCCACTGGTACCTGGCGGTGCTGGGCACCGATCCGAGCGCCCAGGGCCAGGGGCTCGGCTCGGCCGTGATGGGGCCGGTGCTCGAGCGTTGTGACGCCGACGGGGTCGGCGCCTACCTCGAGTCCTCGAAGGAGAGCAACATCGCGTTCTACTCCCGCCACGGCTTCCAGGTGACCGAGGAGATCCGCCTGGTGGCCGGGCCGCCGATGTGGAAGATGTGGCGCGACCCGCGTTAGCGGGTGATCCGGCCGGTCCTCGGCGGCGTAAAGGTCTTTGTGATGTTCAAGGCTCTGCGCCCCGCGGCCGGCGGATCGGCGAACGAGCCCCTGGCCGTGCTCGCCGACGAGGAGCTGATGCAGCTCGTCTACAAAGGCACCGCGCGTGCCTTCGAGGTGATCTACGACCGCCACGCCGAGGCGGCCTTCTCGCTCGCCCTGCGGATCTGCGCGCAGCGGGCCCTCGCCGAGGACGTCACCCAGGAGGCGTTCCTGTCACTGTGGCGCTCGCGTGCGCGCTACGACCGCTCCCGCGGGAGCGTGCGAACGTGGGTGCTGGGGATCGTCCACAACCGCGCGATCGACGCGGTTCGCCGCCGCGGGGTGCGTGACCGCGGCGTCGTCCAGGGCGAGGGCGTGGAGGCGCAGCTGCCGGCGCCCGAGCGCACCGACCTCGAGGTCGCCCGCCGCGAGGAGGCCCGCGAAGTGCGGGACGCACTCGAGCAGCTCCCGGCGGAGCAGAGCCGGGTGATCGAGCTCGCCTACTTCGGCGGGCTGACACACGTCGAGATCGCCTCGCTGCTCGACACGCCGGTGGGCACCGTGAAGGGGCGTATGCGGCTCGGTCTGGAGAAGATGCGCTCGGCCCTCGCGCACCCCGCCGAGGTCGTGCGATGAGCACGGTCTCGGGCGCGGGCGGCCACGACGCCTTTTACGAGGACGCGGCCGCCTACGTGCTCGGCGCTCTCACCGGCGAGGAGCACGAGCGCTTCAACGCGCACCTGGAGGGGTGTCCCGAGTGCCGCGAAGAGGTCGCCCGGCTGCAGGTCGCCGCCGACGCGCTGCCGCTCGCCGCCCCCCAGCTGAGCGCCCCGCCGGAGCTCAAGCGGCGGGTCATGCAGGCGGTCGAGGAGCCCGGGCGCCGTCCCGCGGGAAGCGAGGCCGCGGCGGTGCAGGGCGTGGGCGACGCCGCCGCCGCTCCAGAACGCCGGGACGTCGCCGAGCAGCGCGCTCGCCGCTGGACGCCGCGGCGCTCCGCCGCTCGCCCCCCGCGCCGCTGGGCCATCGGGGCCGTCGGCGCGCTGGCGGTCGTGGCGGTCGCGCTCGCGGTGGTGGCGCTCGCGAGCACCGGCGGCAACGGGTCCTCGCGAGTGGTTAGCGCCCAGGTGCAGCAGCGCGGCGCCAGCGCCACGCTGCGGATTGCCGCCGGCCGTGGTGAGCTGGTGGTGGCCGGGATGCCCCAGGTACCGCCACGGGGGACCTACGAGGTGTGGGTCCAGCGGGGCGGCGCGCCCCAGCCGACCGATGCCCTGTTCAGCGTCAGCGGCGCCGGCGGGGCGACGGTCGCGGTGCCGGGGAGCATGGCCGGGGTGAGGAGGGTGCTCGTGACCGCGGAGCCGCTCGGCGGCACCCGCACCCCGACCTCGCCGCCCGTGATCGTCGCGCGCGTCGATTAGCGCCTCGACGGCATCGCCGGCGCCGCCTGCCAGCGCGCGAGCTCTATGGCCGAGCCGACGCGACGGCGCCGGCGAGCTCGTCGAGCGCGGCCAGCGCGCCGACGCAGGCACGTGCCGCCTCGGCGCCCTTCTGGACGAGGTGCTCGCCGAAGAACTCGACGTGGGTCTGATGCTCGTGGAAGGCGTGGGGGGTGAGCACCAGCGAGATCACCGGAGTGTCGTTCTCGAGCTGGGTCCGCATCAACGCTGCCAGGACCGTCTCGGCGACGAACTCATGGCGATAGATCCCGCCGTCGACGACCAGCGCCGCCGCCACCACCGCGTCGTAGTGCCCGGCCGTGGCCGCGCGCTGCGCGAGCAGCGGGATCTCGAAGGCGCCGGGAACCCGGAACAGGTCGACGTTGGGCTCGGGGATGCCGAGGCTGGAGAGCTCGGTCAGGAACGAGCCGCGACAGCGCTCGACGAGCGCCTCGTGCCACGACGATTGGATGAAGGCGACCCGGCGTGTGCGATCGCGATCGGCCTCGGGGATCGGGGGCGAAGACATTCGTGCTCCTCTCTCGTGTCTTGCAGGTTTGTCTCGCAGGTCGCAGTGTCGGATGGCTCGACGACGCGGCTCAGGGCGCCTGGATGCCGCGGACGGCTTGGGCGAAGGACTCCGTGGTGAAGCATGCCGGCTCGGCGAACTCCTCCAGCGTCAGGGCGTCGGCCCAGTTCGTGTCGCAGATCGAGCGCAGCAGCGGCTTGGTCATCTCGATCGCGTGCGGCGCGAGGGCACTCGCGCGGTCGCACCATGCGAGCGCCGCCGCGAGCAGGTCCTGGTGGGGGACGACCTCCTGGACCAGCCCGATCCGAAGCGCCTCGTGAGCATCGATGTGCTCGCCCCGGAGGTAGTACGCCAAGGCACCCTGATAGCCGAGGTGGCGGGTCAGGGCCCAGCTCGTTCCCACCTCCGGCAGCAGTCCAAGCCTTCCGAACGCGGGCACGATCGTCGCACGCTCGGACGCCACGGCGATGTCGCACGTCAGTGCCCACGCTAGTCCGACACCGGCGGCGGGTCCGTTGATCGCGGCGACGAACATCGTGTCGGAGCCCGCGATCAGCCTCGCGATCCCGCCGAACTCGCGTCTGATCCAGCGCCAGATGTCGGTCGTGCCGGGCCCGTCCGAGAGACGCTCGATGCCCCTCTCCATCATCTGCAGATCGCCCCCCGCCGAGAAGCCGGGGTCGGCACCGGTGATGACGATCGAGCGGATCGAGAGGTCGCCCGTCAGCTCCTCCAGTGCACGCCTCAGCTGACGCACGAGCGGGGCGCTCAGGACGTTGAGGCGCTCCGGCTCGGAGAGGGTGACGATCGCACGATCGCCGTCCCGCTCGACGGTCACGCGGCCGGGAGCGTCGGGATCCTCGCCCTCGGCGCGCAGGGTCGGGTAGAGCGAGCTCATCTGACGGTCTCCTTCATGGGTCGGTGCGGAGGGCCGCCCAAGCCGCGTCCGCGAGGATGTCGGCAATGTCCGTGGGGATGCGTCGGACCCGGCCCGCGAGCCAGTTGCGCGAGTACTCCTGGGCCGGGCCGAACCACAGGGCTGACGTGACGTCGAGCTGGAGCTCGCGCAGCACGCCGTACGCCGCGTGGGGCCGCCACCAGTCCGAGACCGCCTGGAAGAACTCGCGGTTTGCCGCACGCAGGGCCTCGCTGTCCACATGCCCCTCGAGCAGAAGTCGCGCGTCGGCGCGATGCGATGCGACCCAGCCGAGGTGATGGTGGACGCCGCCGCGGACGCCCCCCTCCGCGGTCGCCTGGGCCCTCAACACGGCGAGGAAGCTGCTCTGATACTCGGACAGGACATCGACGTACACCGCCGCCGCCAGCGACCGCTTGTCGGGGAAGTGGTGATACAGCGCGCCGACGCTCGCACCCGCGTCGCGGCGCACCTTGTCGAGCGAGGGCGCGAGCAGGCCTTCAGCGGCAAACCGCCGCCGGGCAACCTCGAGGAGGCGGCTACGAGCTGTTGATGGCGCCGGCTGAGCCACGATCGACCGAGGATTACTCTAGCAAGACAGAGAATACCTCGGTCCGAGGACGCACCAGCGCCCTGCTCACGACCGTCCGCTCAGGTTGCGCCCGCCCCGTTGTGGCTGTGTTCGGCCTCCTGGGTGGCGGTGCGGGGTACGAACACGTTGCCGCGGCCGCCGCCGATCACCCGCCGCACGAGCCCCGGCGCGAGGATCCGCAGGGCGGCCGCGATCGCGTAGGGGCGGGGCACGTACACCTCGGCCCGTCCTTCGAGCCCCGCCTGCACGATCGCCTCGGCTGCCCGCTCGGGGGTCGAGACGACCCAGCGGGTGGCGGCTCGCCCGGTCAGCTCCGCCTGGGGAAACCCCTCGGTCGCGATGAAGCCCGGTAGCACCAGGCCGACGTGGACGCCGTGGGGACGCTCCTCGGCCCACAGCGCGTCGGACCACCCGGCGAGGGCGAACTTGGCGGCGCTGTAGGCGCCGGTGCCGGGGCGGGCGACGCGGGCAGCGGTGGAGGCGACGTTGACGATCGCGCTCGGGGCGCCGGCCCGAAGCAGCGGCAGCAGCGCCTCGGTCAGGCGCACCGGAGCGTCGAAGTCGATCGCCATCGTGCGCCTGATGTTCTCGTAGCCCCCGTCTGCGAAGTGGGAGCGCCAGGCGGCGCCGGCGTTGTTGACGAGCAGCTCGAGACGGCCGTGTCGTTCGAGCACGTGGTCGCGGACGCGCTCGGGGGCGTCGTCGTCGAGGAGGTCGACGGCCACGTAGCCGACGCGCTCCTCGCCGAGCTCGGCGGCGAGCCGGCGCAGCCGCTCCTCCCGTCGCGCGACCAGCACCAGCTCCGCCCCGGGCTCTCGCACGAGGCGGCGTGCGGCGGCCTCCCCGATGCCGCTCGAGGCCCCGGTGATGAGCATCACCCTGGGTGTTGTCGTCGGTTGGTCGGCCACCAGCGAGGAGGGTTAGCCTTTCAGAAATCGCCGAGTCCCAGAGCCCACACACGATGCCCCTCGGGACCGCGGCGCCGAGGTCGCCCCGCAAGCTCGAGGCGCTCGAGCTGTTCGAGGGGCTCGAACGCCGCTACGACGCCCTGTCGGCGGCGTTGAGCTTCTGGCAGGACCCCCGCTGGCGCGCGGCGATGGTCGACGGGCTCGGGCTCCGCGGCGGCGAGCGGGTCCTCGACGTGGCCACCGGGACCGGCCTGGTGGCGGCGGAGGTGCTCTCGCGCGGCCAGTGCTCGATCGTCGCGGTCGACCAGAGCCCGGCGATGCTGGCTGCGGCACGGGCGCGGTTCGCGGCGAGGCCGGGAGTGCCGGTCGAGCTGCTGCAGTGCGAGGCCGAGGCGCTGCCGTTCGAGGACGAGAGCTTCGACGCCGTCAGCTTCACCTACCTGCTGCGCTACGTCGACGACCCTCCCGCGACGGTGCGCGAGCTGGCCCGGGTGCTGCGCCCCGGCGGGTCGATCGGCTCGGTCGAGTTCGGCGTGCCGCCGTCTGCTCCGGCGCGGGCGGCGTGGCGGCTGTACACCGGCATCGGCCTGCCGGCGCTCGGGCGTGTGTTCTCCGCCGAGTGGGCGCAGGTGGGCCGTTTTCTCGGCCCGAGCATCCGCGGCTTCTACGACCGCCACCCCCTCGAGGCGCTCGCGGGCTACTGGCGCGAGGCGGGCCTGGAGCAGGTCGTGGTGCGGAGGATGAGCTTCGGCGGGGGCGTGGTGATGAGCGCCCGCAAGTGCCGTACGGGGGCCGGGTCGGGGTGAGGCAGACGGCCCCGGCGGCTCGTCAGCTCGCGGCGGACGCGGGCCGCCCCGCCTTCTACGCGCGCGGACGCGGGCGTGCGGGGGAGCTGGTGGCGCTGCTGCACCCTCCGTACACCCTCTGGCATCTCAGCTACTTCGCGATCGGGGCGGCGCTCGCCCCGACCGTCCACGTCGCGCGACTGGTGTGGGGCCTCGCGGCCTTCGCGCTTGCGGTGGGCGTGGCGGCGCACGCGCTCGACGAGCTCCACGACCGGCCCCTGAGGACCTCGTTCAGCGACCGCCTGCTGTGGTCGGCGGCGGTCCTCAGCCTCGGTGGGGCGCTGGCGATCGGCGTCGCCGGGATCCTCACCGTCTCGGTCCGGCTGGCACCGCTGGTCCTCGCCGGGGCGCTGTTCCTGCCCGCCTACAACCTCGAGCTCGCGGGCGGGCGCTTCCACAGCGACCTCTGGTTCGCGGTCGGGTGGGGTGCGTTCCCGGCCTTCACGGGCTTCTTCGCCAACGCCCTGCGGATCGAAGCGGCGGGGCTGCTGATCGCCGCCGCCTGCCTGGCGATCAGCCTCGCCCAGCGGCGGCTGTCGACCCCCGCCCGGGACCTGCGGCGGCGCACGGAATCCGTCTCCGGCACGCGCACGGGGACCGACGGGACCATCGAGCCGCTGTCGGTGAAGAGCCTGCTCGACCCCCTCGACGGGGCGCTGATGGCGATGTCGCTGGCGATGCCGCTGCTCGCCGCCGCGCTCCTGTGCGCGCGTCTCTAGGCCGCCTCGTCGCGGTCCTCGCCGCGACCGTCATCGCGGTCGCCGTGGTCAGCCGTCGGCGTCGCGGCTCGCCAGCACGCGGGCACCGGCGGCGGGGGCGACCCCGCGGCTCTCCGACGGCGGCTCGACGCCGGGGGCGAACAGTCCCAGGACGCTGCCGCCGAAGCCGCCTCCGATCATGCGCGAACCGGCCGCCCCCCGTTCTCGCAGGAGCGCCGCGGCGGCGTCGACGGCGGGCGTCGAGACCTCGTACAGGTCGCGCAGGCTCTCGTGCGAGGCGTCGAGCAGCGGCCCGAGCGCCTCGAGCTCTCCCCGCTTCAGCGCGGCCGCGGCGGCACCCACGCGGGCGTCCTCCCCGAGCACGTGAAGGGCGCGCCGGCGCAGCTCGTCGGGGAGTCCCGGGAGTGCTCCCTCGTCGGCTTCGCTGAGGTACTCGATCCCCAGCAGCTCGCACGCACGCGCGCATTCCGCCCGCCGGGTGTTGTAGCCCGAGGCCGCCACCCGATGGCGTTGGCCCGAGTCGAGCACCACCAGCCGCCATCCACCGAGCTGCAGCGGTACCTGCTCCGTCTCCAGGGCGCGGAAGTCGATCAGGACCGCGTGGTCCTGCTCGCCGCAGAGGCTCGCGAGCTGGTCGAGCAGTCCCGTCTGTGCCCCCACCCAGTCGTTCTCGACACGCGCGCACAGGCGAGCCAGCTCGATCGGGCCGGGACGTGGCGGGCGCGGCTCGAGGGCGAGCTCCAGCAGCGCCATGCACAGCGCCACCTCGAGTGCGGCGGAGGAGGACAGCCCCGCGCCGCGAGGGAGATCTCCGCCGATCTCCAGCACCGCGGGCGGGAGCACCCATCCCTCCCGTCCCAGCTCGCCGGCGGCGCCGCGCACGAACGCGCGCCAGCCGCCGTCTGGGGCGGGGTCCCCGACCACGAACTCGTCCCGCTCGCCGAGGTCCGAGGCGAGCGCCTCGATGCGCGCGGGTCCGCGCCCGCCGGCGGCGCCCGCCTCGGCACGACCGGCGACCGTGATGCCCTCGGCGATCGCGAAGGGGAGCGCGAGGCCGCCGTTGTAGTCGGTGTGCTCGCCGATCAGGTTGACCCGCCCGGGGGCGAAGGCGCGGACCGACTCGGCCGGCACCACCTCAACCGGCACGGGTGAGCGCCTCGCGCAGGTGCTCCGCCGACTCCTCCGGCAGGACGTCGGAGATGAAGGTCCCGGCGCCCTGCTCCGAGCCGGCCGGGTACTTGAGCTTGTCCGCCGTGCGCAGCGGCGGGTAGAACTCGACGTGCAGGTGCCCGCCGAGCTCGGCTCCCGTGCGGGTGGGCTGTTGGTGGACGGCCATCACGTAGGGGAACGGCCTCGAGAAGAGCGCGTCGAAGCCCCGGACGAGACGCTGGAGGGCGCCGGCGAGGCGCCTCAACTCCGGGGGCGTGCAGTGGGACAGGCTGGGGCGGTGCTCGCGCATGCAGACGTGCACTTCGTAGGGCCAGCGGGCCGCACGGGGGACGTAGGCGAGGACGCTCTCGTCCTCGTGCAGCAGGCGGCGACCGTCGGCGACCTCCTCGGCGTTCAGGTCGCAGACCGCGCACCCGTCGAGGCGCGCGTCGGCCGCCAGCTCGAGCGCCGGCACCGGCGGCAGGAACGGGTAGCCGTAGATCTGCCCGTGGGGGTGATGCAGCGTGACGCCCACCTCCACGCCGCGGTTTTCGAACACGTACACGTAGTCGATCTCCTCGCGCGCTCCCAGCTCCTCGTAGCGCTGGCGCCACACCCACATCAGCGCCTCGGCCCGGGACGGGGCAAGGCTGCCCAGGGACAGGTCGTGGTCGTCGGTGTAGACCACCACCTCCGCCGTCCCGTGGGGCTCTTCGAAGGCCGGGAAGCGGTTCTCGAAGACGACGATCTCGAAGCTCTCGGCGGGGATCTCGGTGGACGGCCCGCCGGGACGGGTGGGACACAGCGGGCAGTGTTCGCGGGTGGGCAGGAACGTCCGCTCCTGGCGATGGATCGCGTACACCACCTCCTCGCCCCGGAGCTCGTTGAAGCGCTGTTCGCTCACGCCGTCTGCCGCGCGTCGGCGAAGAAGATCAGTTCCCGCCCGTCGTCTTTGTGGATGCGGGTCAGCTCCAGCGGTCCGAAGCGCTCGTGCTCCTCCCCGGCGCGCGGCTCCGACCCGGGCGGCCGCTCGGCAGGCGCTGACGGGCGCTCGCCCGCGGCGCCCCCTCCGCGAACCGGTTCGGACGGCGGTGGTCCGGATGGGGCGGGGGACATCCAGGCAGGTATACCCGCCGGGCGCGTGCCGCGTAGCCCCGCGCCTCGCGGGCGCGCAGAACGCTCATCGCCCGCGAGAGAGGGTAGGGTGAGAGATGCCCAATCGAGAGGAGGAGCTGATGTCGGAGACTGTCCAGGCAAAGGATGCCCTCGAGTACTTGGAGCCCGGCGAGACGGAGTCACGCCCGAGCAGACCGGGGTTCGACCGGCGCTCGTTCCTGAGACGTACGGCGCTGACGGGAGCGGCCGCGGGGTCGGTGGGGGCGATCCTCAGCGCGTGCGGTTCGAGCGCGTCGAGTAGCAGCGGCTCGTCGAGCGTGTTCGGGTCACACCCGGAATACAAATTCGTGTTCGTCAACCACGTCACCACCAACCCGTTCTTCGTCCCCACCCAGTACGGGATCCAGGACGCGTGCAAACTCCTCGGCTGCTCCTATCAGTGGACCGGCTCGGAAAGCAGCAACGTCCCCCAGATGGTCAACGCCATGAACACCGCCATCACCAGCGGCGCCGACGGGATCGCGGTGGCGCTGATCGACCTGCACGCCTTCAACGCGCCCACCGAAGAAGCGCTCAAGAAGGGGATCCCGGTGGTCTCCTACAACGCCGACGCGCCACTCAACAAGCGCCTGTCCTACATCGGCCAGGAACTCAAACTCGCCGGCGAACTGATGGGTGCCCGGATCGTCAAAGCCGTCGGCTCCGGTGATGTGGCGCTGTTCATCGAAACCCCCGGCTCGGCCAACCTGCAGCCGCGCATCGAAGGTGCCGAAAAGGCGATCCGCGCGTCGGGTGCGCCGATCACGATCCACACCGTGGCGACCGGCACCTCGGGCGAAGAAACCGTGATCAACTCCTACTGGGTCGGCCACGAAACGACCAAGGGCATGTACGCCGTCGGTGGCGGGAGCACCGAAGCGCTGGCGAAAGTGATGCAGAAACACGGCCTGCCTTCGAAAGGCGTCAAGGCGGGCGGATTCGACCTGACCGAAGGCACGCAGAAACTGATCAATGAAGGCTTCCTCGAATTCACGATCGATCAGCAGCCGTATCAGCAGGGCTTCCTGCCGGTGCTGCAGCTGTTCTTCTGGCACGCGTCCGGGTCGCTGAGCGGGCCGGCCAGCACGGACACCGGTCTGAAGTTCGTGACCAAAGAAACGGTCGGACCGTACGTCTCGAGCAAGTCGCGCTACGAGGGCACCTCCACCGAAGCGAAGGTGATCCCGATCCCGTCCGGGACGGTTGCCTAGCAGTCGCGGCGGCGTGGAGGGAGCAACAGCCTCCAAGGGAACCCCGACCGGAACCCCGGCGCAGGCGCGCCGGGGTTCTGTGGCGCACTCGATCTTCGAGCGCGCGCTGACGCTTCGCGAGGGCAGCATCATCGTCGTGACGCTGGTCGCGGCGATCTACTTCTCGATCAACACGAGCACGTTCCTGACGGGGGACAACTTCAAGACCCTCCTGCCCTACTTCGCGCCCTTCGCGATCATGGCGGCCGGGGAGGTGTTCGTGATGATCCTCGGCGAGATCGACCTCTCGATCGGCGCGATGTACCTGTTCACGCCATTCGTCTTCTATAAGTTCGAGACGGCGGGCCTGGGCTTGGTGCCCAGCGTGATCCTTGCGCTGCTCGTGTGCATGGCGGTCGGGCTGATCAACGGCTTCTTCGTGGCCATCATCGGGATCGCCTCGTTCGTGGTCACACTCGGGAGCCTGTTCGCCTTCGAGGGACTGGCCCTGATCATCTCCCACGGAGAGCCCGTGTCCACCCCCGGGGCAGAAGTACACGTGGTCAACGGGGTCAACCACATCAGCACGTTCGCCAAAATCTTCGGCGGAGGGACCTATTCGGAGCTGATCTGGGCGCTCGCGATCGTGGTGATCCTGCAGGTCGTGCTCACGTTCACCCGCTGGGGCCTCTACACGGTCTCGATCGGCTCCAACAAGCTGGGCGCGGCCGAGGCGGGGGTGAGGGTTCGCCTCCTGACCATCCGCAATTTCATCCTGTGTGCGCTGACCGCGGGTTTCGTCGGCATTCTCGAGGCCGTCCGCTCGAGCACGATCACGCCCGGCACCGCCGGCGCGAACGAAATCCTGTTCCTGGCGATCGCCGCCGCAGTGATCGGGGGCACGCTGCTGGCGGGCGGCTCGGGGACCGTCGTCGGCGCCCTCATCGGCGCGCTGTTCCTCGGCATCCTCAAAGACGGTCTCACGCTGCAGGGGGTCAACGCGGACTACCTGCTGTTCTACCTCGGCCTCGCGATCATCGTGGCGATGACGGCGAACGTGTTCGTGCAGCGGGCCCGACGGGGGCACAGTGGCTGAGCAGGCCGATCCGGTCGGGGTCGTCGCGCCCCGCTCCGCGCCCGACGACGTCCTGCAGGTGGAACACATCGCCAAGCGCTTCGGCCCCGTGACAGCGCTGCGGGACGTCAACCTGCACCTGCGCAAGGGCGAGGTCCTGGGCCTGCTCGGCGACAACGGCGCCGGCAAGTCGACGCTGATCAAGATCATCTGCGGCTTCCAGAAGCAGGACTCCGGGCAGATGTTCCTCCACGGGCAGCCGTATGCACCGAAAAGCGTCGACGACGCGCGGGCCCACGGCATCGAGGCCGTATATCAGGACCTCGCCCTGATCGACGAACTGTCCGTGTTCCACAACCTGTTCCTGCGGCGCGAGCGCGTTCACCACCCGATCCCGGTTCTCGCCAACCGCCAGATGAAGCGCGAAGCGCGGGCCGCGCTCGACGAGATCGGGATCAACATCCCCCGCATCGACGTGGCCGTGGCCCGGCTCTCCGGCGGTCAGCGCCAGGCGATCGCCGTCGCCCGGACGGTCAACTCCGACGCCGACATCCTGCTGCTCGACGAGCCGCTGGCGGCGATGGGGGCGAAGGAGGGATCGCAGATCCTCGACCTCGTGGCGCGGCTGAAGGAGGAGGGGAGGGTCTCGATTGTCATGATCCTCCACAACTACGTACACGTGCTGACCGCGTGCGATCGCGTCAGCATGATCCAGGACGGGGTGATCGCGCTCGACAAGCCGACCTCCGAGACCTCCGTCGAGGAGCTCACCGACATCGTCGTCAACGAGTACAAGCGGGCCCGTCTGGAAACCCACGGGGAAGTCCCTCCGAAAGCCGACGGCGACGGCGGTGCCGGGGCCCCGGCCGACGGGGGCGGCGAAGCCCCCGAGGCCTGAGGGCGGCCGGCCCTCACGACCCCGGGCCGGCGGCGCCGACGAGCTGAGTCCGGCGTTCAGGCCGCCGACGGGCGGCCGAGACTCTCGACGTAGGGCCCGAGCAGCCGGGCAACCGACGCGGCGCTCATGTTGGCGGGGCCTTTCGGTAGCGCGGCATAGCTGATCGCCAGTCGCACCAGGCACTCGCTCAACAGCTCGGCGTCCCGCTCGCCCATCAGCGGCCAGCCGGCGTGGAGCAGAGTCTTCAGGCGCTGCGATGAGCGCTCCAGGAGGGGTTCGCCGTGGGTGGTCAGCAGGGTCAGCAGCTCCGCGGCACCGTCGGCGCCCACCACCGCCCGGATCAGTGGGTTCTCGGCGGCGGCGGTGAGGTAGACGTCGAATGCCGCCGCCAGGGCGACGGCGGGCTGATCATGGTTGTCCCGCATCGCCTGCTCGACGGCGTCGAGCAACCCGTCGGCTTCGCGCAGGACCAAGGCCTGCGCGAACTCCTCCCGGGACCCGAACTCCTTGTAGAGCGTCTGGCGGCTCACCCCGGCGGCGAGCGCCACGTCGGCCATCGTGACGTCGGCCCAGCGGCGGTGTCGTAGCTCCTCACGGGCGGCATCGAGCAGGCTGCTGCGGAGCAGCTCGCGGGCCGCTACGGGGTAGGGCTGCCGTCGTGCCGACGCGGCCACCGGCGGGGTCCCCACCGGGGCTCAGGACCCGGGGGGTGCTTTCCGGGAGGCCACATACTCCCGGTTCTGGGCGCGCTCACCCCGGATCTGGACTGCGATGTAGACGACGATCACGGTCACGATCACCCCGATCCCGACGAACGTGCAGAGAAGCCCGAAGGTCTTGACGAAGGCTTCGCTGGTGGCGAGGATCATCGCCCGGGAGCCTAGCAACCGCCTCCCGGGGGCGGGTGTCGTAGCCTTCGACTCCCGAGCCGGCACGCCGGCACGGCGACGGCCCAGTGGAGAGGTGCCGGAGCGGTTGAACGGGCGCGACTGGAAATCGCGTAACGGGGGTCAACCTCGTTCGAGGGTTCGAATCCCTCCCTCTCCGTCGAAATGCTGACTGAAGTGGCTGACGGCGTCTGGGTCCGCCAGAGTGCGTGGGTCTGGACCAATTCCATCGTGGTGCGGGGGGAGGACGGGTTGATCCTGGTCGATCCGGGCATCGATGGTTCGGAGCTGAACCAGCTCGCGGATGACCTCGACCGGCTTGGCATTCCGGTGGTCGCGGGGTTCTCCACCCACCCCCATTGGGACCACCTGCTCTGGCATCCTCGGTTCGGCGACGTGCCGCGCTACGCAACCCCTGCCGGCGCCGGCGCTGCCGGTGAAGCCCGAGAGCGGGCCCAGGTGATGGCGGCCGAAAGCGCCTCGGGCATTCCCGTCGAGCTGATCGCGCTCGTCACCCCCTTGCCCGCCGACGGCGGACCCGTACCGGGCGAGATCGTCGAGCATCAGGCGCACGCCATCGGCCACGCCGCAGTCCTGCTCGCGGACCGGCGCGTCCTGCTCGCCGGCGACATGCTCTCCGACGTCGTGATCCCGCTGCTCGACTCTCGCCGCCCCGATCAGGTGGGGGCCTACGAGACGGGACTCGACCGGCTGGGAGAGGTCGCCGGGCACGTCGATGTCCTGATCCCCGGCCACGGCGCCGTTGCCGAGGGTCCCGAGGTGGCGGCCCGCCTCGCCGCCGATCGTGCCTATATCGACGCGCTGGTGCGGGGAGAGGAACCGGTCGACGCGCGTCTGGGGCCGGATGCGAACTGGCTATCCGGACCGCACCAGTCGAACCTGAAGCAGGCCCGAGAAGGTACGACAGCGAACTAGCCGGGCGGCGCGCCGGTGAAGGCATTCTCACCCCCCGCTAACGGCACGCTTATGGGTGCCGTAGAACGTTCTGTCCGTGCCGGCGCTTCAGCAGAGTCCCGGTGGTCGAGGTCGGACTGCGGGACATGTCTGACGCCGGCGGCGAGAGGACTCGTCCCGGCGTGAGCACGTCGCCCGATGGGGTCGATCCGGGGCGTGGGTCGGATCTGCTCGCCGACCTGGAGGCGCGCCGTGAGCGCCGGCGTGACGCTGCGGCCCGGCGCCGGCGACGCCGACGACGGCTGCTGATCGCGACGCCCTTCCTGGGCCTGCTCTGCTGGGCCGCCATCTCGTACGCGAGTTGGATGCTCAAGCCGACGAGCGAGAGGTTCACGGCGCGCAGCGTCGAGTGGATCAGGGTCGACGTGCCGTTCGGCAACTCGCTGGTCGACGAGGTCGAGCACATCTACTACACCGCCAACGCACCGAAGAAGGACGGGCGGGCGCCGAAGAGCCTGCCGGTGGTCGGACTGGGCCTGCCGCGGCACACCAAGGTGCTGGCCATCCTGCCGCCGCCGATCAAGCCGGTGTTCGCCCACCCGCTGCCCGGTGAAGGGGTCTGGCGAGCGAGCGGGCCGTCGGTCGAAGGCGGTCCCCCGGTGCTCGTGACGACCTACCGTCCGGAAGTCGAATATCCGGAGCTGCTCGCCTACGTGGCCTGGTTCGACCACACGCGCACCGCCATCGGCTACTACCCGGGGCGGTACGAGCCGCCGAACGCCTCCAGGCGTGGACCGATGATGGTGCCCTACAGCCAGCGCTGGCGTCTGCTCGCGACCTTCAACGGCGGCTTCACCTACGAAGACGGGGAAAACGGCTCCAACGTCAACGGCCACGTCAACGAGCCGCTCAAGGACGGCAAAGCCACGGTGGTCGGATATCGCGACGGTCGCGTCGACATCGTCAACTGGAGCGGCGGGCCAAACGCGGGGCCGGATGTCGCGTGGGCACGCCAGAGCCTCGCCCCGATCGTCTGGAACGGACGTTTGAACCCGGAGCTGAACGAAGATCCGAACAGCCAGGCATGGGGGTTCACGCTCGGCGGGGTGACGCGGGTCTGGCGGACGGGCTTGGGCATCGATCGTCGCGGCAACCTGATCTTCGTCGCCGCTGACGGCCAGACGGTGATCAGCATCGCCAAGATCCTCCGGCACGCCGGCGCCGTGCGGGCGATGGAGCTCGACATCAATCCCGACTGGCACACGCTGATCACCTACACCCACCACGATGGACTCGTCCCGAGGCCGGTCGAGCCCCAGCCGAACCAGTCGCCCGATCGCTACCTGTCTCCCGACGACCGCGACTTCTTCGCCGTCTACAAGCGCCTACCCGGTCCGGTCACCGACCCCCTGCGGTAGGCGGCGGTTGTGGTCAGAGGCCTGACCTCGCCTTCGCGACGTGACCCCGACGCGGCCAGCGGCGGTCGTGGGCGGCCAACTACACTTCGGAACCCTGCGCCCGTAGCTCAGCTGGATAGAGCGTCGGTCTACGGAACCGAAGGTCAGAGGTTCGAATCCTCTCGGGCGCGCTTCGCCACGCCAGTATGGGAGCCAAGTCGGCTCTCCCGGGACACTTACGAAAAGTAAGCGTGTCCCAAATATGTCCCAAGGTCGGACGGCCTTTCGGGACATGACGGAGCTCCAACACCGTCCGATCCGACCGCCGAGCGGGCACGTCTTCCGCGTGCAACGCAAGCGCGGTCCGGCGTGGTACGCCAAGTACCGGCTGCCCGACGGCCGCCAGCGCCAACGCAGGATCGGCCCCGCCTGGACAGGGCGCGGACGCCCGCCCGCCGGCTACCACACCAAGCGCACGGCCGAGGCGTGGCTGCGCGAGCTGCTCGACCAGGCGCGCCGCGGGACGCTGCCCGGGATGGTGCGGACCGGCGCCACGTTCGCAGACGCGGCCGCGGAGTTCCTTCGCTATGCCGAGCACGACCGCGCGCTCAAGCCGTCGACGCTGGTGGGCTACCGCTCGGTGATCCGCTCCTACCTGCTGCCGGCGTTCGGCGAGCGGCGCCTGGAGGACATCACCACGCACGAGATCGAGCGTTGGCGGACCCAGCTCGAAGGGCGACGGAAACCGCTCTCGAACGCCACCAAGAACCGCATCCTCGTGCTGCTCCACACCGTGCTCGCACGCGCGTGTCGCGTGTGGGGCCTGCCGCTAAACCCGGCGAGCTCGGTCGAGCGTCACGCGGTGCGGATGAGCGGCGACATCGAGGTCTTCAGCCCCGAGGAGGTGTGGGCGCTGGTCCGGGCCGCCGGCGGCGAGCAGGACGGCGCCATCTTCCTGACGGCCGCCTTCACGGGCCTGCGCCGCGGAGAGCTGCTGGCGCTGCGCTGGCGCGACCTCGACTTCGCCGGTTGCGCGCTGCGAGTGAGGGCGAGCTACGCGGGCGGCGCGCTGACGAGCCCGAAGTCCGGCAAGGTGCGCTCGGTCCCGCTCGCGCCAGAAGTTGCCGAGGCGCTCGCGCGGCTCGCCGGCCGCGAGTGGTTCGCCGGCGACGACGATCTCGTGTTCCCGGGCGAGACCGGCGACTACCTCGACGGCTCGGCGCTGCGGCGCCGCTACAACCTCGCATTGCGGCGGGCCGGGCTGCGGCCGCTCCGATTCCACGACCTGCGCCACACGTTCGGGACGCGGGTGATCGCCAAGGTCGACATCCGGCGCGTCCAGGAGTGGATGGGCCACGCGGATGTGCAGACGACGATGCGCTACCTGCATTTCGTCCCGCGGGCCGAGGACGCGCGGCTGGTAGCCGAGGCGTTTCGCATCGAGCCCACTCACGAGCCGGTTCTGGATGCCCGCGGGTGAGCGACGGCCCCGTCTCGGTGCGGTGGACGCTCCACGCACTCGAAAAGGCTGAGCGCCTTGGCTACGCGCGCGAATCGGTCGAGCAGACGGTCCTGGAGGGTCACCGGAAACGGGCCAGGAATGGCGGAAGCGCCGAGTGGCGTGTCGCGCACGGGAGGCTCGTGGTCGTGTATGAGCACCCCGACGGCGGCGACGCCTTACGTGCGCGGATCGTGCCGCTCTGGAGGCGGCGGTAGCCTGTTCCCATGCGATTCGAGGGCCACTACGACAAGGACGCGGATATCGCTTGGGTCCGTTTCGAGCACTACGACGCTAGTCGTGCGGTGGCAGAGGAGACCTCGTCCGGGCTGCGGGAAGTGGATTCGACTACGGGCGAGATCGTCGCTTTGGAGTTCTGGCAGGCGAGCAAGCGCCTTCCAGAGGCCTTGCTGCAGATGCTCCCGCCGCCAGAGGTCGGGATCGCTGCTTGAGTCGGTGTCCTCACGGCGCGCCCGGAGATCGACGCCATGACAATCACCCTCGGGCCATTCGAGTTTGACCACGTCTTTTACGACGGCCCCGTGGATGTGCTCTACCTGCACAAAGGCGAGCCAGCGTCGGCTGTCGATTTCGACGAGTCGCCTGAGGGTCACGCACTCCGCTTCGACGGCGAGGGCAAGCTGGTCGGCGTAACCGTGCTCAACGCGAAACGCCTGCTCGAGCGCGACGGCGAGCTCAGGGTGACGGTGCCAAAGATCGTGCGCGCCGATGCAGATGCCCTGGCGGCAGTGTTTACCCTCGGATCGTGACGCTCTCGAGGCGCCTGAAGATGCTTCGGCCGCCGGAGGCTGAGGCGTAGCGAGAGCGACCGGCGGGTTCTGGCGCCGCACGACGTCGCCCGATAGCGGCCCAGCAAGCTCGTGCCGTCGGCGGCTTCTATCGGGCAGGGCGCCGGCGCTCTCAGAGGGTCCGCTCGCGCTTCGGATTGCTTGGTCCCAGCCTCGCCCCGCCCGCCAGCTCCGCTCTGCCTCGCACCTCCCCTGATTGTGTTTCGCCGCAGTCTCGTCGTCGCTCGCTCTGCTTATGCCCGCTACCGCTCTTCCTCGACCTCGTCTTTTCTTTCATTCGTGTCCTCCGTTCACTCCCTCCTCTGTTTGCTGGTTTGGTTCTCGACCCCGGGTGCACGAAGTGTGGGCGGGGTCGAGCACCAAACCAGCCCATCCGCCGAGGTTTTACGGGGGTTGACCGCGGACACGGAATCCGTGGTCAAATCCACGGGTCAGTCCACACCCTGAGGGGGCACTGAGGGGTGCGCATGCGGTCGCGAGCATCACCGTGGGCTGGGTCGCTGTTGAGGCGATCCGCTCCGCGGGGGAATAGCGGCGCTGTCAACGGTGCCTCGGGGTGGCCGCGTTATGCACGCGCGCTGGTCCCCGGCGCTTGCCTCCGCTCGAGGCGAGGTCGGCTTACCGACCTGATCGATCCATCGTCGGGGCCGGCGCGGCCAGTCAAGCGGCTGCAGGCCGCGACCCCGAAGGGGTTGACGGGCCGGGGCGGGTCCGGCACGCCTCCTGCTCGGAGATCGTGGGTATGCACTGCGATCCGGAGCGGGGCTGTCGCGATTGCCGCTTTCACGCGAAAGCGAGAGCGGGGAGCCGGCCGGAGCACCGACTTCGGCGCGGTCGCCACAATCGTTAGGCCCGTGTGAGCTGTCTCCCGGGTTCGAATCCCGGCCCTTCGCTGGTAGGCGCGGTTCGCCTCGACGGGTCGAGGGTGGTCGCGTTGGGTAAGGTCCCGCGCCCAATGTCGGCCAGCCCCCCCGCGCTCCCCACCGGGACGGTGACGTTGCTGTTCACCGACGTCGAGGGGTCCACGCGCCTGCTCGATGAGCTTGGACCTGAGCGGTACGCCGAGGCGTTGATGGTCCACCGCGGGCAGGTTCGCAGCGTCGCCGGCGCTCACGCCGGCGTTGAGATGGGGACGGAGGGAGACGCGTTCTTCTTCGTGTTCCAGAGCGCGCGCGACGGGCTCCTCGCTGCGGGCGAGATGCAGGCGGCGCTCGGCGACGGCCCGCTTCGGGTGCGGATGGGGATCCACACCGGCGAGGTCTTGCTCGTGGACGGGGACTACGTCGGGATGGCGCTCCACAAGGCGGCGCGGATCTCGTCTGCTGCGCATGGCGGGCAGGTCGTCGTTTCGGCACAGACAGGGGCGCTCGCGGGCGTCGCGTTGCGGGATCTCGGCGAGCACCGGCTAAAGGATCTGACTGCGCCCGAGCGCCTCTTCCAGCTGGGGGATGAAGAGTTCCCGCCACTGCGCACGTTGCGCCGCGCCCACCTGCCGGTGCAGGCGACCCCACTGATCGGCCGCGAGAGGGAGCTCGGCGAGCTGATCGGTCTTGCCGAGACCCACCGGCTGATCACCCTCACCGGGACCGGCGGGACGGGCAAGACCCGGCTAGCGCTCGCACTCGCCGCCGAGCTGGCCGACCGCTATGCCGATGGCGTGTGGTGGGTGCCGATGGCAACGGTGACCGATCCGTCGCTCTTGACGCCCGCGATCGCGGGGGCGCTGGGCGATATCGAAGACGTGGCGACATATCTGAATGGACGGGAGCTGCTGCTCTTGATCGACAACATGGAGCAGGTCATCGACGCCGCGCCCGTGATCACAGGGCTGGTCACAGGTGCAGCCGGGTGCGCAGTGATCGTGACGAGCCGCGAGCGGCTCGCCGTCGCGGGCGAGCAGGAGTATCCGGTGCCGCCGCTATCCGGAGAGGACGCGGTCGAGCTGTTCACGGCTCGCGCGCGCGAAGTGAAGCCAGGGTTCGAGCCGGGCCGGGAGGTCGGTGCAATCTGTGAGCGGCTGGACCGTCTTCCCTTGGCGCTCGAGCTCGCCGCTACTCGCGTCAAGATCCTTTCTGAGCCTCAGCTGCTCACTCGGCTTGAGCAACGACTTCCTCTCCTTGCGGGCGTGCGGCGGGATGTCCCCGAGCGCCAGAGCACGATGCGGGCCGCGATCGCTTGGAGCTACGACCTGCTCAGTGAGCCAGAGCAGCGGTTGTTCACCCGCCTCGCCGTGTTCGTCGGGAGCTTCGAGCTCGAGGCCGCAGAGGAGATCTGTGACGCCGGTCTCGATGCGCTCCAATCGCTCGTCGACAAGAGCCTCCTGCGTCAGGGGGAGAGCGGGCGGTTCTTCCTTCTGGAGACAACCCGCGAGTACGCACTCGAGCGGTTCACGGTGAGCGACGACCGGGACGAGACCCGGGCACGCCACGCACAGTGGTATTTCGCAATCGGAGCCGCGGGCCTCGGGCGTGATCCGGATCGCACCGAGGCCCAGGAGCGGCTGCGACGGGAAACCGGCAACGTCAGCTTCGCGCTGTCGTGGGCACTCGAACACGACATCCCGGCGGGACTCCCACTCGCCGAGTCGCTCCACGCAACCTGGGTGTTGGCATCCGGGAGGACGGAGGAGCTGACGCGATGGTATGAGCGCGCGCTCGAAGGTGAGGCGGCGCTCGCGCCGCAGGAGCGCGCCGACGCACTCAGAGGGCTGGGACTCGTGCTCGTCTACGCAGAGGCCCCCGCCTCGGCCCGTGCCGCGCTCACCGAGGCGCTGGCGCTCTATCGCGACGGCGCCGACAAGCGTAACGAGGCGCGAGTGCTCAACTATCTCGGCGCAGTCGAGTTCGTCGCGGGCTCGCCGACCGAGTCTCTCCGCTGGTGTGAGCAGGCGCTCGCGATCTCTGAGCACGTCGACGATCCCGAGGGACTCGCGCGTTCGTTGCAGTACGTCGCCGAAGGTCTCCGCGACACCGGCGCATACGAGCGAGCCGCGGAGCTCTACACCCGCGCGATCGAGATTCGCCGCGAACACGGACTGGGCAACGGGGCGTCAGCGGTTCACAGCCTCGGTGACCTCTCACTCGACACGGATGATCTTTCCGCCGCCGACCGCTACTACCGCGAGGCGCTCGAGCTGAGCTTCGAATCGGAAGACCCGCGTCTGCGGGCGTACTGTCTCGCTGGTTTTGCGTGTATCGCCGCGCGCAAGAAGGACGCACGCGCAGCCGGCCGCTTCTGGACGCTCGCCGAGCGGGTCGAGCACGACGTCGGCTTCCACATGCTCGCGGCCGAGCGCATCCGCTACGAGCGGATCCTGGTCCCGCCGCTCACGGACAGCGACGAGTACCAGGCGGGCGTCGCGGACGCGGCAGGCCGTGACCCCCACACCGAGGCCCAAGAGCTCCTCCGCAGCTTGATGCGACTGCGGTGAACTAGTGTCGCGCCAACTGTCGTGTACCCCGAGGGCACGATTCGAAATTCGTCCGGGCGCTCGAACTATCCAGCGCTCCTGGTACAGCCACCGGGATCTAGCACGGGCCCCCGTCTCGGCAGTCGGCTGCCGCTATGCGCGAAAAGGAGCAGTTTTGCCATCGGATGGCGAGGCGCAGAAGGCAGCGCCGTGCCCCAGGCGGGGGCCGAGTGCGACTGCCTGTGCGTCCGGCTCGCGCGTTTTTCCAACGCGTCCCCGACGACGTCCCCGACCCAGCAGATCTGTACCCTGTCAACTCGAGCCAACATGAGCGAAAACCCAGTAACCAAGCCAGATCTGAGGGCATCTGAGGCCCTACGGAACCGAAGGTCGGGAGTTCGAATCTCTCCGGGCGCGCTTCGCACGCCAGTATTGGAGCCAAATCGGCTCCGCCGGGACGCTTACGCAAAGTAACCGTGTTCGAAATATGTCCCAAGGTCGGAGGGCCTTTCGGGACATGACGAGGCTCCGATCACGCTCGTCCTGCTCCACGCCGTGCTCGGGCGCGCCTGTCGCGTCTGGGGCCTGCCGCTGAACCCGGCAAGCTCGGTCCAGCGCCAGGCGGTGCGTATGAGCGGCGACACGCGAAGTGGATCCGACCGGCCTGGTCGTCGGGCTGCGGTTCTGGCAGGCGAGCAAGCGGCTGCCGGCAGAGCTTTTGCCCGTCCTTCCGTCGCCACAGGTTGGAGTCGAGGTGTGGCCGCATCACCTCTGGCTTGGTCGACGGACAAGCCAGGCCATCCGCCCAGGCGGGGCGTGAATCTTTCCCGGATTCCGAATCCGGCGTCAAATCCGGGCTCGCTTACTTGTGCTTTCCGAGGATCGCGATCGCGCGACGCGCATCGACGGATGTGCCCGCTGCTGGCGACATTATTGGCCTCGCCTGTTCTGCCAGCGGCCGGGACGAGCACGCTGCACGCCCTTGTCGAGTTGCACTCCCTCTCGGTCCGCTGTTTTGCAGCCGGGCCCGTCGCCGGATCAGCCTACACCCGACCGACCGCTCCTCGTGCCTCTTGACACGACGCGGCGGTTCGGTTACGACTTTGTGAGCCGAGGTGCCGAGACACCTCCGCTATGGCTGAATTCTTGGGGCCGTCACCGACCGTCCGGTACGTGCCCGTCCCCAGCACGCTGGGTCCACATGACGGCAACAAGGGGGGTTCAATGATCACCGCGTCTCCAGCCAATTCTGTGACCGGCGCCGTGAGGCGACGGGCCGCGCTGATCCTCAGCGGCGCCTTGCTGGCGCTCGTGGCGTGCGGGGTAGCCGCCGCGCCGGCGCTGGCGCTTTCGTGGTGGGTCGAAGGCCCCCCTGAAGAAGAACTCGCGATGGGCAACATACTCGCCCTCGGATCCGGAGCCAAGGTTGACGCGCCGTTCACTTTGAAGTGGAAAAAGAAGTTCGAACTGAGCTGCAGCGGCGAAGCGAGCTACAACGATCTGTACCTCGAAGGCCACCTCGGCATTGGCACCGAAGGCATCACTTTTGCGAAATGCACCGCCAAAAAACCGAAGAACACGACGCTGATCGGCGGCAAGGTCGAAACGCTACCGCTGAAAGGGACGGTCTCACAGGCCGGCGCACAGTTTCCATTCACCCTCGCGCCCAAAACCGAAGTCGTGCTGACGTTCCAGCTGGAACGCACCGTCAAACCCCGTAAACATTACAAGAGCGCGACAAACAAACTTTGCAAATACAACGTCGAAGCGATGGGGAAACTCGAAGGCGAACTGGGCGAAAAACCCGAAAAGCTCACGAAGGAAAAGACGCTCGATTTCGCGAGCAAGGAACTCAAGATGAAATCGACGAAAGAATGCGAAAGCGTGATGGCCGTCGTCAAACCCTCGAAGAAGAGCGGTGCCAAACCCCTCGCCTCCAAGGGTGGTCTCGTGCTGAAGACGGCCAAAGGCCCACTCGCGCCAGGCGCACCACTCCAGGCGTTTAGCCCCAACCTCGTCCTCACGTCTTCGGCCGGCAACCTGGAATGCGAAATAAACGTAGTTCTGGGCACGCTCGAAGATAACAACCTCCCGGCGGACAAGGCCCGAATCAATGAAGCCCAAGCGTTTGGCGAATACTTGGGAATCCCTGGCGCGTGTAAAACCTCGACGGCCGGTCCAGCCTCTGTCGAATGGCTGCGTCTGCCCTGGGCCGCATCGTTCTCAAACACCGGAACGAGCCAGATCAACGCCGTTCCTCAGATCGGACTCAGTCCTCAGATCGGACTCAGCGTAGTGTTCGAAGCGGCGCCACCACCGAACAGTTGCTTCTCCCAGGCGCCGCGCCTCGTGGGTAAGAACACCACATCCGGGCCGGTTACCATCACGTTCCAGAACCAGCAGTTCAAGCTCAACGGTAAAGGCGGCAGCGCCGAATTCTGCCCGAAAGAAGGGGAGCTGAGCGGCACATTCAACCTGTCCTCCGAAGGCGAACCGGTTGAAGCCGAAGCGGTCGTCACCGAAAAGGAACAGAAGGAAGAAGAAAAGGACCAGAAAGACGAAGCAGAAGAAGCACACGAAGAAGCAGAAGAAGCAAAAGAAGAAGAGAAAGGTTTGCCGGTGGAAGGCAACAAGGGCAAGCTCGGTTACAACGGGGGCAAGGCCTGGGGCCTGCGCTAAGGATGGCCTGAGCGGGGTGGCCGCCCGCCGTGTGCGGCCGCCCCGCCGGCGATACCGGAGTAGCGATGCCCGACAAGGGCTGGCCGCGGACTCACCCGGATGCGAGCGCCCCAGATCCGGCGCCACCTTGTCGCGTTGGACGAACACAGGCGCGAGCATCTGGAGTCGCGCGCATTGGTTTCGCGCGTGTCCGGAAACCGCACGCGGGATTACTTGCGGACGCGGAATCGCAGCAGGGTGACGGTGCCCGAGCGCATGCTGCTCACCGGTTCGAGGTCGATCCGGGGCAGGCCCGGGGGCGAGAAGCGGACGCCGTCGCCGAGCAGCAGCGGCAGTACGTACACAAGGATCTCGTCGACAAGGCCCCGCTCCAGGCACTGGGCGGCCACGTCGGCACCGAGGACCTCCAGGCGCCCGCCGCCCGCGGCACGGCGCGCCGTGGCGACCGCTTCCTCGATGTCACCGGTGAGGTAGGTGATGTTGGGATCCGGCGGCTCCGGTGGCCGATGGGTGAGGACGAAGATGGGTCCAGAAAACGGATAGTCGACGCTGCCCGGCTTCTCGGCCTCCATCCTGGCTCCGACGTCTGCGGTCCGGCGGCCGACGAGCATGGCGCCGGTGGCGGCCGCGATCTCGTGGAACTCGTCCGGCCCGACGAAGTCGGAGAGCTGGCGACCACCGCCCCAATCCATCACGTGGCCGGGACCGGCGATGAAGCCGTCGAGCGACATGCACCTGTTCACGACCACCTTGTCGTTGCCGGTGTCCGTTTCGCTCATCCTGTCCCTCACCGCGATACCTTACGAGCTCTCCGTGGCGAAGCACCCGTCGCCCTCGGGGCGGCCGGCTGGTACAACGGACTCGATAGCCAGCGAAAGGCGACGACAGCGATGGGGAGCGAGACGTTCTTGAGCCGTGCCCGAGGGCGCCCCCGATGGGCGTGCGGCGCGGACGCGCAGGTGCGTCCGTTGGGTCCGCCGCGTGCGCTGCGCGGCGGCACGCGATGAAGCACGAGGGCGTCGCCGAGCTCGCCTCGCGTGTGGCCGCCAACGTGGCGGCCGCCGTCACCGCACCGCCCGCGGTCCTCGAGCAGCTGCTGATTGCGCTGCTCGCCGGCGGTCACGTCCTGATCGAGGACTATCCCGGCGTGGGCAAGACGGCGCTCGCCCGCGCGCTGGCCGCCTCGATCGGGTGCGAGTGCTCGCGTATCCAGTGCACCGCCGACCTGCTGCCGTCCGACATCACCGGCGCCAACGTCTTCAACCAGGCCACGGGCCGGTTCGAGTTCCGGCCCGGCCCGGTGTTCGCGAACCTCGTGTTCGTCGACGAGGTCAACCGCGCGCCGGCGAAGACCCAGTCGGGGCTGTTGGAGTCCATGCAGGAGCGCCGGGTCACGGTCGACGGCACCACCCACGAGCTGGCACAGCCGTTCCTTGTGATCGCCACGCAGAACCCGATCGACTACGAGGGCACCTACCCGCTGCCGGAGGCTCAGATGGACCGCTTCATGGTCCGTCTCACGCTCGGCTATCCCGACGCGGCCGCCGAGGCCGGGATGCTGGCCGAGCACGCTGCCCGTGACCGTGTCCTCGACCTCGGTGCGGTGACCGACGTCGAGGACGTCATCGACGCCCAACTGGCGGTGGCCACCGTGCACGCGAGCGAGGCCGTCTGCCGATACGTCGTCGCGATCCTTGGGTGCACCCGCGCCGACCCCCGCGCCGAGCTCGGTGCGAGTCCACGTGCCGGGTTGATGCTGCTGCGCGCCTCGATGGCGAGAGCGGCACTCCGTGGGCGCGACCACGTCCTGCCCGACGACGTCCAGGAGCTCGCCCCGGTGGTGCTGGCCCACCGCCTGCTGCTCGCCCCCGGAACGGGCGAGAGCGAACGTGGGGCGGTGATCGCCGAAGCCGTCAGCCGCGTTCCCGCGCTATGAGCCGCTCGGTCGCCGTGGCGGCCCTCGGCGTGGCCTTCTGCCTGCTGGCCGAGCTGCTCGGCGTGCACGCGTTCCTGGTGGCCGGACTGGCGCTCGTGGTACTCGCGGCCGGCGTCGAGATAGCCGTACGTGCGATGTGCCGAGGCGTGCGGCTGGTCCGAGAGCCGCTCCGGGTGAGCGCCGAAGAGGGGGCCCGGGTCCGTCTTCGCACGCGCGTCGAGGGGCCGCGCGCCCTGCGTCGCAGCGGTGAGTTCGCGGCCTTCGCCGACTCCGAGCCACGACCGAGACGGCTGCTCGAGGAGCAGGTCCACGAGCTGAACGCGATCGCCAGGCGCCGGGGCCTGCACGAGCTCGCACCCTCGTTGCTGCGCTTCGCCGATCCGTTCGGGATGTGCGAGCGAGTGGTGATGTCAGAGCCCACGCGCCTGCTCGTGCTGCCACGCGCCGAAGACGTCGGGCGCGCGGACCTCGCGCGGCTGACCGGCACAGCCACCTCGCGGCGGGCGCCGGCCGCGGCGGCGGGCGAGCTCGATGACCTGCGCCGAGCTGACTCCTACGCGAGCGTCGGGCGGATCCACTGGCTGACCACCGCCCGCACGGGCACGCTGATGGAGCGCCGATTGAGGCCCGAAGCAGACGCCCGGCCGCTGGTCGTCCTCGACGGCCGCGACTCGGCCGGGGCGGACGCGTTCGATGCGGCGGTGCGGGCGACCGCCTCGCTCTCGCTCTCGCTGGCACGCGCCGGCGGCTGCACGCTGGTGCTGCCCCCCGAGCGTCGCCCTCACCGGCTCGACGCCGCGCTCGCGTCGTGGCCGCGGATCCATGCCCGCCTGGCGCTGATCGAGCCCTCAGACCGGCTCCCGTGGGACACGATCCGCGTCGCGTCCGTGGTGCTGTGGGTCAGCGCCAGCACCGACCCCCACGCGCTCCCGCACCCCGGCGGGGGCGCCTGCTTCATCGTCTCACCGTTCCCCCGCAGCCACGCGGAGGTGCTGTTCACGGTCGCCGGGTGCGCCGTGCAACGCCATATCCAGCGCACCCGGGCGGTCGCCTAGATGAGCGCCTGGGCCGGGCGCCGTGCAACCCCGGCCGCCGTCCGCGCCGAGGACGCCCGTGATCGTCTCGGCCCCCTGTGGCTGCGGATGCTCGCCTTCTTCGCGGTCACGGCGCTGTCCGCACTGGCCTACGCCCAGCTGCTGCACGAACCGCCGGCCGGAGACGTCCTCGCCGTAGCCGCCGTCGCCACCCTCTGCGGCGGCGGGGTCTCGCTCGGGCTGGCCGCCGTCGAGTCGCGTCTCCCGGATCGGACCAGCCCGCGAGCCCGTGCGACGCGGGCTGTGGTGACGCTGGTGGCGGTGCTGATCATGCTCGAGCTCGGGCTGCTCGCCGTCGGCGTTCCCGTGAGCCTGGTCCCACCCTGGCGCTGGGGGGCGCTCGCGAGCTCGGTCAACGTCGGGCTCGGGCAGCTCGGGAGCTGGACCTGGCCGTACCCGGGGAGCGCCCAATGGGCGCGCCTCTCGGTGCTGATGCTGCTGGTTCCCACCACCACGGCGATGGCGCTGCTGTTCTTCTGGCCCGCGCACGCCGGCGCCCCCGCGCGACGGTTCCTCGCCCTGGCGATCGCGGTCGCCCTCGCCCTCTGCGGCATGACCAACGTTCCCGGTCACGGGTGGCGCGTGGAGGGTCTGCTGGTGCTGGCGCTCGTGCTGACGTGGCTGTGGCTGCCGAACCTGCGACGCGCCGATGCCGGCCGTGCACTGCTGTGGACCGTCCCCTGCGCGCTGGCCGCGCTGATCGCGGCTCCGTTGTTGAGCGGCTCGCACCCCTGGATCTCGTTCGCCTCGCGAGAAGCGGCAGACCCGATCGCCTTCCAGTGGGATCAGCTGTATGGGCCCACGAAGCAGTCCTCGTCGCAGGGGCCGATCCTGCTGAGCGCCCGCGCGAGCCAGGCTCCTCGACTCCTACGCGTGACGTCCCTCGACCGCTTCGACGGATTGCGCTTCATCCGCTCCGACGCGCCGCCGCAAACCGCCGCCACCGACATCCCCGCCGGCGCCACGGCCGGCTGGTACCAGACCACGACCATCACCCTCGGCAAGCTGCGCTCGAACCTGCTGGTCGGCGCTTCGGGCCTGATCACCCACGTCAGCTGGCACGGCGACCGGCCCGCGGCGGTCAACCATGGACCCGACGGCACGGTCTCCCTGAACGCTCCGCTCGCGACCGGCACGAGCTACGCGGTCCTGTCCTACGTGCCCGAGCCCACCGGGGCCCAGCTGCAGGGCGCTCCGAGCGCGTTCCCGAGCTCGTACCTGCCGTATACGGAGTTCGAACTGCCGCTGCCCTCGGCCAGCGCCCTGGACGCGCCACAGCTCGCGCAGGAGGCGAGCTCCTCGCCACGGGGCTCACAGCTCGTCCGTGCGCCCTCCGTGGCCGGCGGCGGAGCGGTCGCCGCCGGTGGCGCCCCGGCGACGGTTGCTGCGGCGGCCGTGGCGCGACGGATCCTCGCCTCGCCCTACGGGCCGATGTACGCGCTCTCGAGGCGTCTGGCCGCCGGCGCCGACACGCGCTACGAAGTCGTCACCCGCATCGAGCACTACCTCCTCGGCGGTCGCTACACCTACGACGAACACCCGCCGGCCGCCCGCTATCCGTTGGAGGCGTTCCTGTTCGTAGACCGCCGCGGCTACTGCGAGCAGTTCTCCGGCGCGATGACCCTGATGCTGCGTATGGACGGGATCCCGGCCCGCGTCGGCGTCGGCTTCGCGCCCGTGTTGGCCAACTCGGGCGCGGGTACGTCCGGCTCCCCGACCTCCTCGTCCCCGATCTCGTCCTCGGTCACCTCGTCCTCGCAGACCTCGTCCTCGAGCTCGGTGTGGACGGCGAGGGCACCCCAGGCGCACGCCTGGGTCGAAGTCTTCTTCAGCGGGATCGGCTGGGTCCCGTTCGATCCCACGCCCGGGGGCAACACGGCCACCAACACCGGCGCGGGCGCACCCGAGTGGGAAGGCCTAGCGCTCAAGCCGCGGGTGTCCGGCGCCGGCGAACGCGACCCCCACGCGAGTGGTTCGCAGCTGCCGTCCTACCTCGCCGAAACGCTGCGGGCCCAGCGTCCCCACGCCCGCGCTTCTCGCTCGTCGGGTGCGTCCGTGTGGCTGTGGGCGCTGCTCCTGTTGGCCACCGTGTCGGTGCTCGGGGTGTGGCTGCGGGCACGCTCCCGGCGAGTCCGCGAACGTGACCGAGAGCTGGCCGGGCCCGAGGCTGCGGTGGCCGAGCTCGAGCGCGCGCTGCGGGGGTTCGCGTGGCCGTTGATGCCCGGGATCACGCTCACGCAGGTCGCCGAGCGGCTGGACCGGATGGCTCAGCCGCGAGCGGCGGCCTACGTCCGCAGGCTGCGCGACCGTCGCTTCGGCCGCGGGCCGGGATTGACCCCGCCGGAGCTGTCGGCCGCCCGCGAGGAGCGCCTCGCGCTGCGCCATGCGCTCGCCCGCGGAAAGGGCCTCCGCGGGAAGCTCCGTGCTCTGCGCCTGTTGCCGCCGCGGACACCGAGCCTGTAGACGCCGGCCGCTGTCATCTCCACGGCCCGGCACGCCTGTCGGCGGCCCCTCAGCCCATCACGGGGGCCCTGCGGTGACGGCCTTGGTCATCGCGGCGACGTTCCCCCGGAGCTTCTTCAGCGCGCCCACGAACACCTCCGAGAAGGTTGGGAACGGCTGGATCGTGTCGGCCAGCACGTCGAGGGGCGTATGCGCGCGGATCGCGAGGGTCGCCTGCTGCAGCCACTCACCCGCCTCCGGGCCGAGGGCGTAGGCGCCCGTGAGTCGCTGGCCGTCGCTCATCAGCGCGAGGAAGCCGTTGCGTTCGGCGTAGTCGCGCGTGTAGGTGGCGGTCTTCGCGACCCCCGAGAGCGGGACCATCGCTCCGAACATCCCGGCGGCCTCTCCCACCGCGGCGGCCTGGGGATCCGTGTAGACGACCCGCGGCACCGCCTCGTAGTTGGCCCGTCGTGGCTCCCCGAGGATGTTCGCGGCCACGACTTCGCCCTGGTACTTGCCGACATGCGTCAGCGGCCACAGGCCGTTGACGTCGCCGATCGCCCACAGCCGATCGCCGGCGCGCAGGTGGGCGTCCACCATCACGCCGTGGGCGTCGGGCTCGATGCCGACGGTCTCCAGTCCGATGTCTCGTACCCGCGGCCGCCGACCGGTGGCGGCGAGCACCCGCTCGCCCCGCAAGGTGTTGCCGTCGTCGAGCTCGAGCACGCACTCCTCGCCCTCGCGCCTGGCGGCGGTCACGTTCGTCGACAGCGCGAGCTCGACGCCGTCGCGGCGGAGCGCCTCGCCGAGCGCTTCTCCGAGCGGTTGCGGCTCTCGCGAGAGGACGTGGTTGGACATCTCGATCACGACCACCTCGCCGCCGAGCCGGCGGACGGCCTGGGCCATCTCGACCCCCACCGGACCGCCGCCGATGATCAGCAGTCGGCTGGGCACGGCCTTCATCGAGGTCACCTCACGACTCGTCCAGAGGCCGTCGAGCTCGCGCAGGCCCGGGATCGGCGGGATCACCGGATCGGCGCCGTTGGCGAGCACCACGTGTTCGGCGGTGTGCTGCACCCCGTCGACCTCCACGATCCCCGTACCGGCGAGTCGTCCGGTCCCGCGCAGCAGGTCGATGCCGTTGTCGGCCAGCCACCGTTCCTGGCCGGCGTCGGAGTAGTCGGAAACCATGAAGTCGCGCCACGCGAAGGCCGCCTGGACGTCCACCTCGGCGCTCGCTGCCGCCTCGCGCGCCCCGTGGACCGCCTCGCCCGGCCGCAGGAGCGTTCTTGGAGGGGATACACGCCCAGTAGGAGCACTCTCCGCCCACCAGTTCGCGCTCCACCACCGCAACCCGCAGGCCGCCCTCGGCGAGGGCCCCCGCGCAGTGCTCCCCCGGCGAGCCTCCACCGAGCACGATCACGTCGTAGTCGCTGCTCACCGGCCGCCCTCAGCCGGTCATCATCGGCGACGGGGGTATCCGGGTGTTCCCCCGGACCTCGGGGATCACCATCGCCACTTCGTCGACGTAGCACTGGCTCCAGTCCTCACCCGGCTCGAGTGAGCGGATCAGGGGGTGTCCCACGGCGTGGAAGTGGGCGGTCGCGTGCCGTCGCGGCGAGTCGTCGCAACAGCCGACGTGCCCGCACTCGAGGCAGATCCGCAGGTGCAGCCACACCGTCCCTTCGCGCAGGCAGTCCTCGCACCCGGCGACCCGCTCGGGGAGCTCCAACACCGTGATCGTGTCGAGGTGGGTGCAGGTCGTCACTTCGGGGGTCCCGCCGACGCTGAGAGCACGGGCAGACGTTACCTCTCGACGCCCGCCGACCTCGTTCCGGGCGCCGCCACCGCTCTGCCCCGCGCCTACCCCGCCGCCGCCACGGCCGGCCCGCCTTCATCGACTTCCTCGCGGACCCTCGCTTCGACCGCCTGCAACAGCTCCGTTTCGTGATGCAGCGTCGCTTCGGTCGCGCCGCCGGCGCCGTGCACGAGTTCGTCGAGCCGGACCGCCATCACCGCTGCGATCAGGCCGGCGGCCGACCTCCCGGTGGTCGAGTCGGCGACCTGCGAGAGCGTGTGCCCGTCGTGCAGCTCGGAGCGCAGAGCGGTGGCCGAGAGTCCGAGGTACTGCTCGGCGACGGCAGCCGTCGGCTTGTAGGTGGCGGACCGAGCCAACCTCGCCAGGACCCGTTTGCGGATCCGCTGGATCCTGGTCTGGGCTTCGGACTCCGACAGCCGCTTCGCCGCAACCTGGGCTTCGAGCCTCCTGACCCGCGGGCGCATGATCGCTTCCACCAGCCCGAGTGCGGAATGGCCGGGGGTCGTGGCCGCCACCGCCGCCAGCGAGCGGCCCGAGCGGAGCTCACTGTGCAGCTTCGCCTTGGTGATCCCGACGTAGGCCGAGGCGGCCGCGATGTCCCCCCGCGGTTCGCCGCCGGCACTGCCCCCGGCGCCGGCGCCGCCGCTGATGCCCCCGGCTCTCACCGCGGGGCTGGTAGCCGAGCCACCGGCGAGCTCGACACGGGTTCTGCGGTGGCCCTTCCTGTGCTTCGAGCCGCCCGTGGCGGCGAGGACGATGCCCACCACCACGGCCGCCACGGCAACCGCCGCCATCACGATCCTTGTCCGCTTGCCGCTCATCGTCGGAGATCCCCCTTCGGCGCACACTACCGCCCCCCTCCCGGGCCCTCGCCGGTTGGTGGCCGCTCGGATGCCGCCCCCGCTCGTGGCAGGATGGCCCCTGATGGAGCGCCAGTCGCTGGTCGTCCTGCCGCCGGAGCTCACCCACCCCTCGCCCCGCGCCGAGGGGGGATTCCTGCTCGGGATCGACGGCGGGGCCACGAAGACGCTCGCGGCGGTCCTGGAGGTCGACTCGAACACGGTCCACCTCGGCCACGCGGGGCCCAGCAACGAGGACGCGATCGGCCCGGTGGCAGCCGTACGCGCGCTGCTCGCCGCCGCCGGGCAGGCGATGCGCAGCGCCGGGATCACCGACAAGGACCTCGGCGGGGCGGTGCTGGCGGTGGCCGGAACCGACACCGCCTCGGTCGCCGATCACCTTCACCGCACCCGCACCGAGGCCTGGACCGTGGTCAACGACGTGGTCGGGGCGTGGGCCACCGCCACCGGCACCGCCGACGGCGTGGCCGTGATCGCGGGGACCGGGTCCAACGCCTTCGGTGTCGGCCCGAAGGGCCCGTGGCGCGCCGGCGGGTGGGGCCATCTGCTCGACGACGAGGGCGGCGCCTACTGGCTCGGACTGGAGTCGATCAAGGCGGGCCTGCGCGACCGCGAGTCGTCGGGGCCCCCGACCGCACTGACCGCCGCCCTGGTCGAGTTCTTCGAGGTCCGCAGCGTCGAGGCGCTGGCGAGCCTCGTGTACTCCAAGCCGTTGACCAAGTCCGAGATCGCCGCGTTCGCCGTCGAGAGCGCCAGGATCGCCGACGGTGGCGACGAGGTCGCCGGCGGGATCTACCTGCGGGGTGCGCTCGAGCTCGGCCAGGAGGTGGCGGCCGTGATCGACCGTACAGGCCTCACCGGGGAGTTCCCGGTGGGGCTGATCGGGAGCGTGTTCCGTTCCGGCGAGGTGTTCACCGAGCCGCTGCGGAGGCGGATCCTCCAGGACGCCCCGGGTGCCCGCATCGCCCCCACGCTGGCGCCCCCGGTGGCCGGCAGCCTGCTGCTCGCCGCGCGCCTGGCCGGGCGCTCACAGGAGGTGGAGCTCGAGCTGCTCGAGCGGCTGCTGACCGACGCCACCACGCCCGCGAGCCCCCGCTGACGGTCTGGCCGCCGCCCGCGTGGGCGAGCTTCCACTAGCCGACCCGCAGCCGCTTCTCGATCGCGGACCGGTCTCCGATCGCTCCCGGGCCGCTTCCTTCCAGCCTCACCGCCGCAGCCGCAGCGGCAAACGCGGCCGCCCGCTCGGGGCAGGCGCCGCCGTGGAGCTCGACGAACATGGCGGCGGCGAACACGTCGCCCGCGCCGAGGTCGTCGGCGGGGTCGGACACCCTGGGGCCCCCGATCGGCAGCTCCCGCCCGTCCCCGGGCAGCAGCACACCGCCCTCCGTCCCTGCCGTCACGGCCACCACGGCTCCGCTCGCGAGCGCGCGGGCGATCAGCCCGCTGCAGTCGTCGCGCTCCTCGGCACTCAAAGCGAGCGCGCTGCAGAGCGCGCCGAGCGACTGGAGCTCGGCGGCGACGGGAGCCGGCTCGACCGGCGACCCCGGTCCACGCCAGCTCCGCACGAGCCCCTGCGGCGTGAGGCCCACGAAGCTCCGCTGGGCCCGCGGGGCGCGGGTGATCTCACGGGCCACCGGCGCCAGGTGCAGAATCTCCGCGGCGGGCGCGAGCTCGGGTGCGATCACCCCGGCCCACCCGAGCAGGCGCTGTCGCCTTGCCGGTCCCACACCCTCGGTCTCCAGCGTCGTCGTTTGAGCCGAGCTGCTCACCCGCAGCTCGAGCTCGTGCTCGTAGGGGCGAAGCAGCTCTTCGATCTCGCCTGCGACCCCCTGCGTCACGACGACGGTCCTCAGCCCCAGCCTCGAGGCCTGAATGGCGCTGTAGAGAGCGGTGCCCCCGACCCGGCGCCGGCCTCCCGGGAGGACGTCCACGGTGACGTGGCCGACGGCTGCATAGTCGAGCTCCACCGCCGCCGCTCAGCTCCGCGGGGACCGCCGCAGCGAGGTGCGACCGCCGGGGAGGGATCCGGAGGCCGGGGCGGAAGGGACCAAATCGAACGTCGCCCTCGTCTGTTTCCGCTTGTCGATGAGTCCCACCCGCCCCCGGCGCGCATCCCTCGCCTCCCTCGCAGCCCTTCTCGGGGTGCTTGCGCTCGTGGCAACTGCCACGCCCGTGGCGTCAGCCGCCGGGCGCTCCGCCCGGCCCGCGGGCGCGGCGCCCGTCCACTCCCCCGGCACATCCGGACACTCGCCATATCCGGCCGGGGCGAGCCGCCCGGCGCTCCATCCCGGCAGCGGTGGGCTGGCCCGTGCGCACTCCGCCGCCACCGGCACGCCGAAGAAGAAGCCGGCGCTCCACGGCGACCCGGCCAGGGCACTGGTCAGCTTCGAAGCGATGCAGAAGGCTTACTACATCAAGGGCTCGGGGCTCTACAGCGGCGAACCCTTCTCCTATCTGTGGCCCTTTTCGCAGGCGCTCGCCGCCACCGTCAGCATGGCCTACATCCCGCAGCTCGGCGTCAACCTCTCACCGGAACTACACGCCCGCCTGACGGGCCTGGACAATTACCTCGACACCGACAACTCGGGCGCCCCGGAAGGCACCTACACGAGCACCCTCGCGGCCTTCGACGGGACCGTCGCTCCCCCCGGCGGGCCGGGCGGGACCAAGTACTACGACGACAACGACTGGGTCGGCCTCGAGCTCGTGAGGCTGTACCAGCTGACCCACTCGCCCGCGCTGCTCGGGAGCGCCGAAGGGATCATGGCCTTCGAGATCGCCGGCTGGCAGGAAAACCCGGAGCTCGGGTGTCCCGGGGGCCTGCCGTTCTCCAACCTGGCGGAAAACAACGAACGCAACACGGTCACGACGGCCCCGGCCGCGGAGCTGGGGACCGAGCTCTACCGGCTCACCGGCAAGCTCGAATACCTGCAATTTGCGGAAAAGGCCTACCTCTGGGTGCGCACCTGCCTGCTCACCCCCGCAGGGCTGTACGCCGACCACCTCAACCGCCGCGGCGTGGTGGAACCGATGCTGTGGAGCTACAACCAGGGCAGCATGATCGGGGCCGGGACGCTGCTCTACCAGGCGACCGGCAACGGCGCCTACCTGTACCAGGCCCGCCAGACCGCGAAGGCGGCTCTCGCCTACTTCACCCCCCAGCGCCTGGGCGAAGAAATCCCCTTCTTCGCCTCCGTCTACTTCCGCAACCTGCTGTACCTCGATTCGGTCACCCACGACCCCCCGGGGCCGACGATCGCCCAGGCCTACGTCGACTACGCGTGGACCCACCTGCGCCTGAAGAACAACCTGTTCGTGGCCGGCTCGCCGGCCAGCGCCCAGCTGCTCGTGCAGAGCGCGATCGTCCAGATCTACGCGCTGCTGTCGTCACCCGCGAGCACCTACTTCTAAGCGTCCGGGTAGGCTGCGTAGGGTGAACGATCCCGCCAACCTCACCACCGCCGAGGGCCTGAAGGCCCTGCAGGCCGAATTGGAACAGCTCGAGGGCGACGGCCGCCGGGACATCGCCGCGCGCATCAAAACCGCCCGCGAGTGGGGCGATCTGAAGGAGAACAGCGAGTACCACGACGCCAAGAACGAGCAGGCTCACCTCGAGACCCGCATCCAGCGGCTGAGGGAGAAGATCGCCAACGCGGTGGTGGTCGAGGAGTCCGCTCCCGCCGGCGGGGTGGTCGGCTTCGGCTCCACGGTCGTGGTCCGCAACGACGACGGCCGCGAGCACACCTGGCAGATCGTCAGCTCGCGCGACGCGGCGCCCTCCGAGGGGAGGGTGTCGGCCGAATCGCCCCTCGCCTCGGCCCTGATGGGACGCTCCAGCGGCGATCAGGTCGCCGTCTCGCTGCCTCGGGGCTCGCGCTCGCTGACGATCCTGTCGGTCGGCTGAGCGCCCTCGGGGACAGCCCCGAGGTGGTTCGGGCGGGCGCCCCGCCCGACGCGCGGCTCAGCTGAGTGCCCTGGCGGCCCGCCGGGCCGCCCTGCGCTGTAGGCGCGCATACAACTTGCCGGTCTCGCCCACGAACTTCTTCGTGGGAGCGTCGTAGATGTTCCTGCCCTGCTTCAGTGCCCGTCGCCGCAGCCTGCGCCGGCGCTGGGCGATCGCCTTCAACAGCACCCTTCGCGTCCCCCGTCCGAGCTTCGGCTCGACCGCCTTCTTGCCGTGGGAGCTTCGGACCCGCGCCGCCAGGACGGCGAGGTCGTGCTCCTCGCCGAGCACTTCTCCGAGCACGTCGGCCCTGCGGGCGAGCTTGCCCATCGGCTCGGAGCGGCGCTCCCGTCGGCGCTTGCCCGTCGCCGCCGCGCCGGGCATGGAGACGGCGAACACCGAGGGCGAGGACTGGCATTGCAGCATTTCGCCGAGATAGCGCAGGTCCTTGACCCGTTTGCGCCACCGGTGCATGGCGAGGGCTGGATCGCCCCTCGCCCTGCGGGCGCGCCGATAGCGACGCCGCCCCTGGCCGTAGAGGCGTTCCAACCCCGGCTCGAGCAGCTGGCGATCGGAGCGGCGAGGGTCCTGCCAGGTCTGCACCCGCAGCCTGCAGGCGCTCAGGTCGGCCACCACCAGCGCCATGCGGACGGGGTCCCCGAGCGTCTCGGCGAGCGCGCGGTCGCGCTCCTCGATCAGGCGGGCGCGAAGCCTGCGCACCCCCCGGCGGTGGAGCTTGCGAGGATGACGCTCGACGAGCGATTCGAGCGTCGAGAGCATCACCTCGGCATCGCGGGCGAGCGACAGCTGCGCCGCCACGTCCCTCAGTGTCGTGGCCTCCTGGGCGAGCGCCTGTTCGCCGAGTCCGGGTTCGAGCATCCTCACGATCGTCCGTAGCCGCTTGAGCGCCTTGCGCGTCTCGTGGATCGCCTCCTCCGGGGGCCCCGCCCCGTTGCTGGCCGAGAGCTGTTCGATCGCCAGCTCGAGCTGTTCGCCGGCCATCCGCTTGAGGCCGCCCGCCAGGGACTCTCCCGCGCGGACCCCGAGGCGCCGGTCACGTTCGCGGCGACGCAGCGCGCGCCGCTCCCGTCCCGCCCGCGCCAGCGTCAATCCCAGTCCGATCGCGGCGCTGGCCGCCAGCGTCGCGGTCAGGGGCGCCACAATTGGCGTGTGAAGGGGCTTCCGGCGGCGCCATGGTGGACTGTGCGACCCGCGGCCAACCGCAAGCCCGCGACCTATCGCTGTCCGATTTGCTCCCAGCATCTTCCCGCTCTAAGCGAGCATATGCTGATCGCGCCCGAAGGTGACACCCGACGTCGTCGTCACGCCCACACACGCTGCGTGATGCGCGCCCGTGAGCAGGGCGAGCTGCCGCTGCGCGAGGAGTGGCTGGCGACCCAGCCGCGGCGCCCGCCGCTGTGGAGGCGCCTGCTGGGGCGCGAAGAGATCAGCTAGAGGCGGCTGGAGCCGCTGCTCGAGTGGGCCGGCGGGATCGTGCCGAGCGCCACCAGTTTGCCGTTGTTGAGCTGGAAGTGGACGATCGCCTGGCCCCCCGAGGGGGAGCTCAGCGGGTCGCCCGGGCGGTACAGCCGGTAGGCCACCGTGGCTTCGGTTTCGCCCTGCGAGACGACCTTCAGCGAGGCGCTGGGTTCCTTGGCGTCGGTTCCGATGAAGCGGTCGTCGACGAAGAAGAACACCTGCTGGCCGTAGCCGTCGGCGGAGCCGCTGCGGGTGCCCACGAGGGCCCTGAGGGTCTGGTTGGGGTGATATTCGGAGAGGTCCTCGGGGGTGTAGCCGTGGGCCTGCAGCACGGTGGCCGCCTGCTGGGCTTCCTGCGAGGAGCTCTGGCCCTGGGCGAACTGGGGCTCGGAGGCGGTGCGCGTCTGGCTGGGGGTGGTGCTCTGCGATGACGTGCTGGTGCCGGTTTCCCCGCCGGCGTTGCCGGAGCCGCCCGGCGGCGTGGTGCTGGTGGTGGTCGTATCCGAGCTCGTGCCGCCCTGGGTCTGGGTGGCGGGCGGGGATCCCGCGGTCACCGTCTCGGTGCCACCCCCACACGCGCTCAGCGCCGCGGCGATCAGCGCCGCGAGCGCGACCGCCCTGATCAGGCGTCCCTTCATCGCAGCCATCGTATTGGCGCCGGCGGGCGCACCGTGGCGGTGCACCGGCGCTTTCAGGTCGCGGCTACCATCCCCACGGAATGGCCGGAACCGCCGGACAGCGCCCCACCGAGAAGGGCGCCGGGAAGCAGCCGAAGGCCCGCAACCGGGGCGAGCTCTCGCGCACGATCGCAGTTGCCGTGCTGGCGCTGGCCGTGATCCTGTTCGCGGTCAAAAACCTCAAACAGGTGCGGGTCAACTGGATCGTCGGCTCCGGCAGCGCTCCGCTGATCATCGTGATCGGGATCACCCTGCTGGTGGGGATCGTGATCACCCACCTGGCGACCCGTCTGTCGGGCCGCAAACGGAAGAAGGACGGCGGCTGAGCGCCCCCATCAGCTCGAGGAGCCGCTCCCCGGGGGCTACGGCTAGCGGATCAGGATCGGGAGGCTGCTGGCCGAGACGTGGGCGCCGTCGGAGATCTTCACCAGCGCCTGGTAGACGCCCTTCTTGACCTTCACCACGCGGCTGAAGGACGATCTCGAGGCCGACTGAGCCTTGACGACGGTGCCGCCGACGTTCTTCGTGCGGTGACCGGGGATCACGCGCTGGAAGCCGATCAGCGCTCCCGCCTCGGCCGGTTCCACCGTTCCGTACAGGCGCGCGTAACCGTGCCGGCGGGTGGCGTGGGCGTGCATCGACACCTTCACCGCCACCTGCTCGGTCACGACAGGGCTCACGACCGGTGACAGGCCGACCGTGGAGACACGCAGCTGCGTGTTCTCGGTGGCGGTCAGCACCGGGAACAGGAACCCGCCCGACGCGTTCGTGAGCAGCGAGTTGCCGAACTGCGCGAACGCGGTCGCGAAGGGGAAGGGGTTGTACTGCAGCGTCACCGTCTTGCCGGCGTTGCCGGTGCCCGACAGCGTGCCCTCGATCGTGAACGGAGAGCCGTAGGTGACGGGGTTCGGCACAGCCACGATCGCGACCGACAGCGGGATCTTGGGCGTGCTGAAGGTCTGGGTGTTGCTGGCCGCGGCCCCGGTCACGACCAGGCGGAAGTGGTAGGTCGTGAACGCCAGCAGGCCCGTGATCGCCTGGCTGACGTGCACGCGGGAGGTCGCGGGGGCGAGCGGCTGCACGGGCGTCTCGGAGCCGAATTTGCTCGTCGTGCCGTACTCGAAGAAGTATGCGCCGCCCTGCCCGCTGGTCGTCGCCGAGCCGTTCAGAACGGCCGAGGAGTAGGTGACGCCCGACGCGGGTTCCGTGTGCGCGGTGAATTCTGCCGCCGCGCTCACGGACGGGGCAGCGGCGCAGCACAGCGTGATCAGGCCAGCGGCCAGTGTCGATGCTCGGTGGCGCGACATCGTGGCGAGACTACCCCAACGGCGCGTTTCTCAAGCCGGTGGCCCGCGGGCCGTGCCACGGGCGTGGGCCCACGCGAGCCGTAGCGGTAGCCTCCCGGGCACGATGACGGGGGATCCCGAAGCCGCCGGTGTGAGGCTCCGCCAGGCCGTGCTCGCGGCGGCCGATCTCGAGGCGGTGGCGGGCCGGCTACGCGACACGCTGGGCCTCGGCGAGCCCTATCGCGACCCGGAGGTGGCCGCCTTCGGGGTCGCCAACACCGTCTTCGCGCTCGGCGACTGCTTCCTCGAGGTGATCTCTCCGACCCGGGCCGATACGACCGCCGGGCGCTACATCGACCGGCACGGCGGGGACGCCGGCTACATGCTGATCTTCGACCTCGAGGAGCTCGAGCCGGCGCGGGCGCGGACGCGGGAGATGGGCATCCGGACGATCTGGCAGATGGACCTCCCGGACATATCCGGCACCCACCTGCACCCGTCCGACATGTCCGGGGCGATCGTCTCGATCGACAACTCCAGGCCCTTCGGAACCTGGCGCTGGGCGGGCCCCGAGTGGACCGGCAGGACCGGGACCGGGGCTCCGGGGCGGCTCGCGGGCGTGACGGTGGCCGTCGCCGACCCCGACACGACGGCGGCCCGCTGGGGTGCGGTGCTGGGGGTGCCCGTCCAGGAAGCCGAGCGGCCGGTGCTGCTCCTCGACGGCTCCGAGGTCGCCTTCGAGCAGGCGCAGGAGCAGCGGCTGGAGGGCCTCAGCGAGATCGCCGTCGAGCTTCCCCACGGGCTCCCCGGAGGCGCCTCCGAGGTCGAGGTCGGCGGCGTGGTGCTGCGCGACGCCGCCGCGTGAGCGAGCTGCCGGGCGCGCTGCCGGAGTTCGACCCGCTCGCACGACAGGCGGGCGGAGACGGGGGGCCCGCCGCCCTGCGCCTCGCGTACGTGCTGCTCGACGTCTTCTCCGAGACCCCGCTGGCGGGCAACCAGCTGGCCGTGTTCACCGACGCCCGCCCGCTGGAGGACGGGCAGATGCAGCGCCTGGCGCGCGAGCTTCAGCTCAGCGAGACGGTGTTCCTCCTGCCGGCCGGCGCGGGCGCCGATGTCCGCATCCGGATCTTCACGCCCGCTGCCGAGCTGCCCTTCGCCGGGCATCCCGTGCTCGGCACGGCGGTGCTGGTGGCTGCAGCTCTGGGGCGCGATCGGGTCACGCTCGAGACCGCCATGGGACCCGTCGCCGCCGCCGTCAGGACCGAGCCCGACGGCGGCCTGCGCGGCACCGTCGAGCAGCCGATTCCATCCTGGAGCGCGTTCGCGGACGAGCGGCCGCTGCTTCGCGCCCTCGGCGTGGAGCGCTCGCAGTTGCCCGTCGAGTGCTACGAGAACGGCCCCCGTCACGTGCTCGTGGCGCTCGCGGAGGCGGAGCAGGTCGCCGCCCTGCGGCCGGACCTGCGCGCCCTCGCCGCGCTCGGGGAGGTGTGCGTGAGCTGCTTCGCGCCCGCGGGGGAGCGCTGGAAGACGCGCATGTTCGCGCCCGCCCTCGGCGTCGCGGAGGACGCGGCGTCCGGCTCGGCGGCCGGTCCGCTGGCGGTCCACCTCGCCCGTCACGGGCGGATCCCCTTCGGCCTGCCGATCGAGGTCGAACAGGGCGTGGAGATCGGCCGGCCATCGCTGCTGGAGGCGTGTGCGCGAGGCGAGGGGGAGTCGCTCACGGCGGTCGAGGTCGGGGGCTGCGTGGTGGCCGTGGCGCGGGGCGAGTTCGCACTCCACGGCGGCGAGTTCGCAGTTTCCGCAGAATCCGTGCCCGGCACGAATTTGTGACAGGCTGGGGCCCGCATGCGTGAGGCGGTCATCTGCGAGCCGTTGAGGACCGCCGTGGGGGGGTTCGGCGGGGTCTACCGCGACGTGCCGGTGAGCGTCCTCGCCGCGACCGTCGTGGGGGAGCTGGTGCGGCGCACCTCGCTGCCGGGAGAGGCCGTCGACGACGTCGTCTTCGGTCAGGGCTACCCGAATGGCGAGGCCCCCGCGCTGGGGCGCGTGGCGGCGCTCGACGCGGGACTGCCGGTGGAGGTGCCGGGACTGCAGATCGACCGCCGCTGCGGAGCGGGGCTGCAGGCACTCACGCTCGCCTGCATGGAGGTGCAGACCGGCGTGGCCGACGTCGTGCTCGCCGGAGGCGGGGAGAGCATGAGCCAGGCCGAGTTCTACGCCCCCGCCCTGCGCTGGGGCGTCAAGGGCGGGGCCGTGACGCTCGAGGACCGCCTCGCCCGTCCCAGGGTCACCGCCGGCGGGGTCCACCACGAGGTACCGGGCGGGATGATCGAAACGGCCGAGAACCTCCGCCGCCGGTACGGCATCTCGAGGGCCGAGCAGGACGAGTTCGCCCTGCGCTCCCACGCCCTGGCGGTGGCGGCCCAGCAGGACGGGATCTTCGCCGAGGAGATCGTCCCCGTCGAGGTGCCCCACCGGGACGAGCCGCGGGTGATCGACCGCGACGAGCACCCCCGCGCCGACACCTCGCTCGAGAAGCTCTCCCGGCTGCGGCCGCTGATGCTGAAGAGCGACCCCGAGGCGACGGTCACGGCGGGCAACTCCAGCGGCCAGAACGACGGCGCCGCGGTGTGCATCGTCACCCACCCCGAGCGGGCCCGCGAGCTCGGCTTGGAGCCGTTCGCGAGGCTCGTCGGCTGGGCGGTCGCGGGCGTCCCGCCCGAGACGATGGGCATCGGCCCGGTCCCGGCCACCGAGCGGGTGCTCGCCCGCGCGGGCCTGACGCTGGACGACATGGACCTGATCGAGCTCAACGAGGCGTTCGCCGCGCAGGCGCTGGCGGTATTGCGCGAGTGGCAGCTGCCGGACGGGTTCGAGCGCCTGAACGTCCACGGCTCGGGGATCTCGCTCGGGCACCCGATCGGCGCCACCGGGGGACGCATCCTCTGCACGCTGCTGCGCGAGCTGCGCCGTCGCAACGGCCGCTACGGCCTCGAGACGATGTGCATCGGCGGGGGCCAGGGGATGAGCGCGATCTTCGAGAACGTCTCCGCCTGATGGCCCGCGAGCTCGACGTGGTGGTGTTCGGCGCCGGCGGCGTCACCGGCCGCAACGTCGCCGCCTACCTCGCCGAGCGGGCAGGGGAGGTGACGCTGAGCTGGGCCGCCGCGGCGCGCAACCCGAAGAAGCTGGAACGGGTGCTGGGCGAGCTCGGGGTCCGCGCCCCCGAGATCCTCACGGCCGACGTCTCCGACCCCGGCAGCCTGGGGGCGATGGCCTCCCGCGCCCGCGTGGTGCTCGACCTGGTCGGCCCCTACACGCGCTACGGCCGTCCGGTGATCGATGCCTGCGTGGCCGCCGGCACCCACTACGCCGACCTCACGGGCGAGCTCCCGTTCGTGCGCCAGATCATCGACGAGCACCACGGGGCGGCCATGGAGGCCGCGGTCAAGCTGGTCCAGGTGTGCGGCTTCGAGGCCCTGCCGGCGGACCTGCTCGTGGCCCAGCTGGCGGAGCTCGCCGAGGGCGACTCCCAGGACGGCCTGCGCAGCGTCGATCTGGAGGTGACCGTGACGGGCCCGCCGGGCAGGCCCCACGCCTCCGACATGGTGTCGGGCGGCACCTTCCAGAGCATGGCCATGCTCACCGGCGAGGACAACGCGTCGCTGGCGCTCGACCCGGCGGTGCTGATCCCCGACGAGGCGGCGGCCGCCTCGGTCCGGGTCCGCAGCCCGATCGGGCTCGCCCCGCGGCGCGGGAGCGACGGCGCGATCATCGCCCCGATGGCGCCGGCGCCCTACATCAACCCCGGTGTCATCCACCGCAGCGCGATGCTCCGCGCGGGGGCGCGATCGGAGACCTTCGAGCCGTTCCGTTACCGCGAGGGCATCGCCATCGGAGGGCGTTCCGTGACGCTCCCGGCGCGGTGGCTGGCGGGCGCCTCGATGGGCGCCACGATGGCGGCGATGCGCGCGCTCGCACGCTCCGGCCCCGCCGTCCGCAGGCCCGTCGCGGAGGCGATGGCGAGGGTCGGCCCGGGCTCCGGGTTCGGGCCCACCGGCGCCCGCCTGGAGCGCTGGCGCTGGCGGATGGCGGCGACCGCGCTCACGCGCTCCGGCCGCCAGCTGCACGCCGTCCTCGACGCCGACGGTCATCCGGGCTATCTGGCGACGGCGCGGCTGCTGGGCGAGGCCGGGATCCTGCTCGCCGAGGACGGCGCCACCCCCGCAAGCGGTGGCTGTCTGACCCCGTCGGCCGCGCTCGGCACCCGCTGTCTGGACCGCTTCGGGCGCGCCGGCCTGCGCTTCTCGAGCGGCCTCGGCGTTCCCGCCGCCGCGTAGCTCAGGCGGGCGCGACCGGCTGGTCGGCCTGGGCCAGCAGCGGCCACCCGTCGCTGTCGAAGGTCGTCCAGCCGTAGCCGGCCTGTCCCTGCACGCGCACGCAGCGCAGCTCCCAGTCGGCGCTCGGCGCCCTGATCGTGGCGGCCACGATCGGCTCCGTGCGGATCTCGAACGGCAGGCTCACCGGCCGGGTGGTGCGGGTGCCCCGCAGGCACGCCGTCCAGAGTTCGGGGTAGCGGACGTGCAGGAGCTCGGCCACTCCGATCGTCTCGTCCTCGAACAGCACCTGCGGGTGCTGCCCCTCGCGCTCCCAGCCGCTCTCGGGAGCCGCGTACAGGAGGTATCCCGACAGCGGCTCGTGCAGCGCCGTGAAGAGGGCGAGCTTGAGCGCGTCCCAGAGCGATTCGTAGAGCTTCTCGACCCCGCACAGCTGGGTCTCGAAGCAGATCTCCGAGTCCTCGTCGGGCCGGGCCACGACGTCGACCCGCCCGAGCCATCCCGCCCAGCAGTCCTTGACGCCGGCCGGCAGCGGCCCGTCGATGATCGCGACCGACCCCAGCTGTGCCTGCAGGGCATTGCAGATGGCACGCTGCAGGTCGCTCGGGCGCACGCCCGAGGTCCCCTCCGCCAGCGCCCATCCCGGCACCGAGGCCATGACCTGCTGAAGCTCCCCGGCCACCGCCGGAAGCGCCCGCCTGATCGTGGCATCCATCTCGGCAGAACTCATCTAGACCCGATTCGACGCCATCCTAACCGCGTGCGCGGCGCAACGCGAGTGGCGCGGGTACGCGGGCGCGAGCCGATAATCAGCTGCCGATGCAGGCGCCCGACACGAAGGCCCCGCGGTCCCGCCGCCGCCGGGCGCTCCCGCTCGCGCTCGTCCCGGCGCTGGCGCTCGTGCTCGCCGTCGCACCAGCCAGCGCCGGCACGGCGACCGGCGGGGCGCCGGCCTCCCCGCCCGGGCCCGCCCCGAGCAGATCCAAGCCCCGGCCCGGCACGGCCGCGCCGCACGCGCCCACGGCCGCGAAGAAACGCCGCCACCGCAAGACCGGGCCGCCCCTCACGGACGTGGCGATCGAACGCTCCTACCCCGGTGAACCGGTTGCCGGCGGCTTCCTCGGGCTGTCGTTCGAGGTCGGCAGCCTGGCCCAGCTGGCGGACTACGCGGACACGGGGGACCTCGTCACGCTGTTGCGCTCGCTCGGACCCGGGGTGCTGCGGTTCGGCGGCGTGACGGCCGACAAAAACGTCGCCTGGGTCGACGCGCGGACGCCCCGGCCCGCGTGGGCCTCGGCGGTGATCGACGGCGCCGACCTCGACCGCCTCGGGGAACTCGCCGCCCGCAGCGGCTGGCGGGTGCTGCTGACGCTCAACCTCGGCCACTTCGAACCGGAAGCCGCAGCCAGGGAGGCGGCCGCCGCGAAGGCGGCGCTGGGACCGTGGCTCGAGGGGCTCGAGCTCGGCAACGAGCCCAACGCGTGGGCCCACCAGGGCCTGCGCGAAGAACCGTGGACGTTCCTCCAGTACGACGCGCAGGTCGTGGCCTATCGGGCCGCGATCGAAGCCGCCGCGCCCGGGATCGCGATCGCCGGTCCCGACGTCTCGGGGTCGAGCGCATTCGAAACCTGGGGCCTGGGCGAGGCCGTCAACCAGCTGCCCGCGCTGCTGACCGGACACCACTACCCGCTCAGCTGCCTGGGGCCTCCCACGCCGACGATCGAACGCCTCCTCAGTCCCCAGATCCGGGTCCTCGAGGCCGCCTCGCTGGAGCGTTACCTGTCGCTCTCGCAAGCAGCCGAAACCCCCTTCCGGCTCGACGAGGCGAACTCCGTCTCCTGCGGCGGGGTGGCCGGCATCAGCAACACCTTTGCCGGGGCCCTGTGGGCGACGGCGTACGTGAGCGAGGCGATGACGATCGGGATCGAGGGCATGAACCTGCACGGCAACCCCGACAACTGCCTCGGCTACACCCCGCTGTGCGCGCCCACCCCGCAGGCGATCGAAACGGGCGCGCTCGTGCCCCAGCCGGAGTGGTACGCGCTGCTGATGCTGCGGGGCCTGGTCGGGGACCGCCCGCTGACGACCGTCCTGGGGGCGCTCCACGGCCACAACCTCCAGGTCACGACCTTCCTCGCCCCCGACGGCTCGCTGCAGGCGGTGATCGTCGACGACGACCCTCCCGGCACCCGGCGGGCCTACCTGCGCCTGGAGGTCGGCAGCGGCTACCGCAGCGCACGGTTGCTGGCGCTCACCGCCCCCGCCCCCAGCTCCCTCTCCGGGGTGCGCCTGGGGGGAACGGCGGTCGCCGCCAACGGCACCTGGACGCCGCCCGCCAAGCTCCAGATGGTGCCGGCCAGGAAAGGCTCGATCACGCTCGCGGTCGGTCCGAGCCGGGCGCTGCTGCTGTCGATCGCCCGCTGAGCGGGCTTGGCGCCGGCGGGCGGGAGTCCTGCGATCCTGCTCCCAGATCTTCCGGATGCACGCCTCCACCCTCTAAGGTGGGGCATGAGGGCAGTCGAGGGAGGGTAGGACCGAGCTCGTGAGACATCCGGCCCGCATCGGGCTTGCAGTACTGGTTTGCGCCCTACTCGCGCTGGCCGCATCGGCCGCCGTGGCGGCGGCGTCGAACGCCGGCTCGGGCACCGGCACCACGACGCGCTACGCGAAGGTGCGCCGGGTGTGCCGCGCTGCGCGGCTGGGCCGAGCCGCCTGCCTGGCCGTGCGGCTGACCCCGGCCGGCGCGAACACGGCCGGTGCCCGCCCATACGTGGTTGCGGCGGGGGCCCGCTCGAAGGGTCCCGCGGGCGGCCTCACCCCGGCGGACCTCGCCAGCGCCTACTCCTTCTCGCCCTCCGCCTCGGGCAGCGGCCAGACGGTGGCGATCGTCGACGCCTTCGACGACCCCAGGATCGAAAAAGACCTCGCCACCTTCGACTCCAACTACGGGCTGCCCTCGTGCACGACCGCCAACGGCTGCTTCACGAAGGTGGGCCAGACCGGGAGCCCCAGCTCGCTGCCGCCACCCGACACATCCGGCTGGTCGATCGAGATCAGCCTCGACGTGGAGATGGTCCACAGCGTGTGTCCGAGCTGCAAGATCGTGCTGGTCGAGGCCAACTCCGAAACCGACGCAGACCTGGCGGCGGCCGTCGACGAGGCGGTGGCGTTGGGCGCGGACGAGGTCTCCAACTCCTACGGCGGCCCGGAGACCGAAGAAGAAGAAGGCCAGGACGTGGCCGCCTACGACCACCCGGGCGTGGTGATCGCGGCTGCGGCCGGAGACTCCGGGTATCTCGACTGGGACGAAGTGGAGGAATTCGAGCCCAACCCCGAACAGCCCGACGCCCCCTCCAGCTACCCGACGGTGGTGTCGGTCGGGGGGACCTCGCTGAAGCTGTCCGGTAAGGGCGTGCGCAAGAGCGAGACAATATGGAACAACAGCGGCCAGCCCACCGACGGCAGCTTCCACCACGTCAAACAGTTCGCCGCCACCGGCGGCGGGTGCAGCACCCTGTTCACGGCCCCCTCCTGGCAGCAGCAGGCGCCCGGATGGTCGGCCAGCGGCTGCGGGACCCATCGCCTCGCCAGCGACGTCTCGGCGGTCGCCGACCCCTACACCGGCTTCGACATCTACAGCAGCTACACATACGAATCCCTCGCCGAAACGGGCTGGATGACGATCGGCGGCACCTCTGTCTCGACGCCGCTGATCAGCGCCATGTACGCGCTCGCGGGCGGAGGCCACGGGGTGGCCTACCCGGCCGAGACGCTCTACCAGCACCTGGGTGACTCCGGCGACCTGTTCGACGTCACGCAGGGCGGCAGTGGCTACTGCGACGGCGAGTCCGCCGGCCCGTGCGGCGAGCCGGCCGTCAACGAAGAACTCGGCGACGTCGACTGCATGGGCACCACCGCCTGCGACGCGGCCCCTGGCTACGACGGGCCCTCGGGCGTGGGGACCCCGATCGGGCTGGCGGCGCTCGGTGGTCCCGCCAGCGAGACGGCGCCCAGCGTCGTCACCGGGAAAGCCGGCGAACGCGAAGGCGGCTCGGCGGCGCTGAGCGCGACCGTCGATCCCAACGGCGGCGAAGTCACCTCGTGCGTGTTCGAATACGGCCCCGGCACGGCCATCACCGAGAGCGTGCCGTGCTCCTCCTCCCCCGGTGCCGGCGACGCCGTGGTGGCGGTCTCGGCGCACATCTCGGGCCTGACGCCGAAGGGCGCCTACGTCTTCCGCATCAGCGCGTCCAACGGGGGCGGCGCGAGCACCGGCAAGACGAAGAAATTCAAAGCCCGCTGAGGGGCGTCACGATGCGACTACCGGGCCTGCACAGGCGAGCACCACGCGAACCCCAGGTGGCGATCGCCGACCCTCGCTTCGAGGACTGGGAGACGGTCACCACCTTCGAGGACCGCGACACGGCGCTGGCCTGGCGCGACCAGCTGCGCACCCTCGGCGTCGCGGCCGCGTGCGCCGCCGACCACCAACTGGATTCCCACGGACGGGGCGACATCTACCTGGTTGTGCCCCCGGGCGAGTGGTCGCGTGCCAACGAGATCGTCGAACAGCTCGACTGAGCCGCGCGGCTCACGCGACCGCCTCACCGGCGGCGAGACGGTCGGCCGATCCGGGGTCGTGGGAGGGCAGGAAGATCGTCGGATGCGCCCGGCAGTGCTCGAGGATCAGCTCGAGGGTGGCGCGGTGGACCGCCGGGTCCGGGCCGATCGCGTCCGCCCTGCGGGCGTGGAGCTGCTCGAGCGTGTCGGTGACGTCGCCCGCCAGCATCACGTGGCGCCCGGCGTCGTCGACGCAGATCACCGAGATGTGACCGGGCGTGTGCCCGGGCGTGGGCACCGCCACGATGCGCCCGTCGGCGCTCAGCCTGCGGCTGTCGGAGAACGCGCCGAAGGGCCCGTCGCCGAGGGTCATCGGCCTCGGCGCGAAGCCGTCCGACAACGGCTGGCGGAACACGCGGCGCATCACCCGCGAGAACGCCGCTGCGGCGAACTCCAGCTCGGCCGCGCTGATCGACACGGGCGCGTCGACGTGTACGAGCCCGTCGACATGGTCGCCGTGGTGGTGGGTGAGCACCACCTCGGAGATGCTCTGCGGCTCGATCCCGGCGCCGGCGAGGGCGGCGGGGAGCTCCTGCTCGGAGGTGAGCTCGAAGCGGGCGAAGGGCACGTTTCGTGCCCGCGCCGTCTCGCCCGTGTCGACGAGCAGCACGCGGCCCTCGTGCTCGACCGCCCAGCAGTGGATCGGCAGGGGGTCCGACCAGGGCCCCGGCAGGAACAGGTCGAGCTGCCGGCGCACGCCCTTGCCCGGGAACAGGAACGAGTGCTTGACCCTGACGCTCCCCGTGGTGAGCGGGTGGATGACCATCGGCCGGCCGAGGCTACCGCCTCGGCGGTCCTATCGGGTTGGCGCAGGCGCTGATGGCGGCCCGCGCGGCAACCCCGCAGGAGCCGGCCCCGCGGTACCTGCACGAGCTAGCGGGCCGCTACGACCCGGGCACCTTCGAGCCCGAGGGCAAGCGTGCACGGGTCCGCCTCGACGTCGAGGGGGAGGCCGAGTGGGACGCCGTGCTCGAGCACGGCAGTGCCCGCATAGCTCCGCCGAAGGGCGCGCCCGGAGCCGTGATCCGAGCCCGCCCCGAGACCTGGGAGCTGATCGCCGCCGACCCGCGGCTGGGGCTCGGAGAGTTCCGCGCCGGGCGGCTGTCGGTGCGGCGGAACATGCACCTCGGGGTCGGCTTCCTCGCCGCCACCAGCGGGCGGGGCGGGCCGGAGCGGCTGCGGTTCGAGGTCCTCGACACCCCCGTGGCCCGCATCTCGACGATCCAGGCGGGGGCCGGTGAGCCGCTGATCGCGATCCACGGACTCGGTGGCACCAAGGGCTCGTTCCTGCCGACGGTGGCCGAACTGGCCCCCCACTTCCACGTGATCGCCGCCGACCTGCCCGGCTTCGGCGACTCATCCAAGCCGCTGCGCGCCTCCTACGATCCCTCCTACTTCGCTCGCGCGATCGTCGCGCTGATGGACGCCCTCGGGCTCGAGCGGGCGCACCTGGTCGGCAACAGCCTCGGCGGCCGCGTGGCGATCGAGCTGGCGATCAGATACCCGCGGCGGGTGGGCCGGCTGGTGCTGTTGTGCCCGGCGCTGGCGTGGCGGCGGGAGCGCCCGCTGGTGCCCCTGATGAGGCTCACCCGGCCCGAGCTGGGGCTCGTGCAGATCGTTCCCCGGCCGCTGGCCGAGGCGCTCGTGCGACGGCTCATCCCGGGTGCCGAGGAGGGCTGGGCGGCGGCCGGCGTCGACGAGTTCCTGCGCGCCTACCTGACGCCCTCCGGCCGGGCGGCGTTCTATGCGGCGGCGCGGCACATCTACCTCGACGCGCCCGACGGCCCGCAGGGCTTCTGGCCCCGTCTCGCCGGACTGGGGGCCGAGTCGCTGTTCGTCTGGGGCCAGCGCGACCGGCTCGTGCCGATCGCCTTCGCCCGTCACGTCGAGCAGGCGCTTCCGCAGGCATGCCACCTCGAGCTCGACTGCGGCCACGTTCCGCAGATCGAGCGACCCCGTCGGACCCATCGCGCGATGCTGGAGTTCCTGCAGGCGCCCGGAGGCGAGCCGATCGACGAGTGAGGGGCCGCGGCGGGCGGCGGGGAACCGCCACGGCGCCGCTCCCGGCCGGGTCCCCGGCTACTGGTAGCGGTAGCCGGCGGCGGCTTCTTTGGCGGTGCTCTTGTTGGTGCCGACCACGGCCTTCACCTTCACCGCCTGGGCTTTCGAGTCGTTCGGCGTGAGCATCGTGCATTCACTCGAGGACGCGCATTCCACGTCGGTCGCGAGGCCTTTGCCGAAGGTGAAGCCGGTGACGGCTTCCCCGGGCGCGAAGCCGCTGCCCTGGATCGTCACGAGCGTGCCACCCGCCTTCGGCCCCGCGGAGGGCGCCAGCGAGGAGATGGTCGGCTTTTCGTACTTGAAGCGGTCGCCGTTGACCGGGGCGCTCGACCCGAACGGGTTGGTGACCGTCACTTCAGCCGTGCCGCTGGTCCCCGCGGGCGAGCGCACCGAGATCGATTCGTCGGACTGGACTTCGAATTCGCCGGCGGGGGTCTGACCGAACAGCACCCCGGTGGCGCCCGTGAACCTCGAGCCGGTGATCGTCAGCAGGGTGCCGCCGGCGGCTGGGCCCTTTTTCGCCGACAGCTTCTTCACCACCGGCACCACGCCCGTGTGGACGTAGGTGAACTGCTCGTGCGCGCCGGCGGTGGTCGTGCCGTAGGGGGTGGTGACGGTGACGCCGACGGTCCCGGCGGTGCCGGCCGGCGAGACGGCCGTCAGCGAGGTCCCCGACTGCGACACCCCAAAGCTCTGGGCAGAAGACGCCCCGAACCTGACCCCGGTGGCCTCGGCCAGGTTCGTGCCGGTGATCGTCACCGCGGTTCCGCCCGCTTCGGGGCCTTCCTTCGGTTCGATCCGGGTGACCTGGGGCGGGGGGCCGTAGGTGAACTGCGAGTGGGAATTGACCGCGCTCGTACCTTCCGGAGTGATGACCGTCACGTAGACCGATTCGGTGCCGGCGGGCGATGTCGCCCGGATCGTGCTCGGCGAGACGAGTTCGACGTGGGTGGCAGCGGTAGAGCCGAAGGTGACCGCTTCCGCTCCCGTGAAGTTGCCGCCGCTGATCGTCACCACGGTGCCGCCTTCTTCCGGTCCGGTGTCCGGTTCCAGCCCGCTCACGAACGGCGTCGGGGGACCTCCCACCGGATCCTGTTCGGAGGTCGCGGCGCCGAAGCCGCCCCCGTTCCTGGCCGTTTCCCTGATCTCCAGCGAGTATCCGACGTCGGCCGAGGTGAGCGTGTATTCCGCTTTGGTGGCCCCGGAGATGGGCACGCATTCTCCCGGTTCGCAGCGCAGCCACTGCAGCGAGTAGCCGGTCGGGGAGTTGCTCCACGAGCCGGCATCGGCCGTCAGCGTTTCGCCCTGCTGGGGCGTTCCGGTGATCGTCGGTGAGGCGTTCGCCACGGGCGCTTCCGGGAGGACCTGGGCGGTGGCGGCCGAGCTCGCGGGCGAGCCGGCGCCGGTACCGTTGCGAGCGATCTCTTCGACCCGTAGCCGCCGCCCCACGTCGGATCCGGTGGGGACGTAGTTTTTGCTCGTCGCGCCCTCGATCGTTTCGCAGTTTTCGCCCCCGTTGTCGCAGCGCGTCCAGCGATATTCGTAGGCCGTCGGTTCCTCGGTCCAGGTGCCCCGGAAGGCGCGCAGCGTCTGCCCCGGCTGCGGGTTGCCCTTGACCGTGGGGGCCGTCAGCGAGGACGGCACGACGCCCGTCGCCTCGGCGGTGGCGGCCGAGTTGGCGACCCCCGAGCCGGCCGCGTTGGTGGCGGTTTCCTTCAGCTCGATGCGGTGGCCCACGTCCACCCCTCGAAGCGTGTAGGTGACTTCGTTGGCGCCCGAGATCGGGTTGCAGTTCTGGCCGTTGTTGTCGCACCGCTTCCACAGGTAGGCGTAGTGCTTGACTTCACCCGACCACGCGGCGGCGTGCCCGGTGAGGGTCTGGCCCTGTTCGGGGGTCCCGGTGACGGTGGGCGGGCTCTGCGCTTCCGGCGGCGAGGGAGGCGGGTTGGGCACGATTTCGCTGGCGGCGGATTCGGCGGCCTGCCCTGCCCCCACGTCGTTGTAGGCGGTTTCGCTGATCACGAGGGTGTGGCCGACGTCTTCGGGTGTGAGTGTGTAGCTCTGTCGTTCCGCGCCCGTGATCGGGTCGCAGTTGTGGCCGCCGGTGTCGCACCGGAGCCACTGCCAGGTGCGCCGGTTGGCGGCGTTCGTCCAGGTGCCTTCCACGGTGGTGAGGGTCTGACCCTGTTCGACGGTGCCCGTGATCGAGGGCGGCGTCGTGTCGGCCGGAGCCGAGGGCGGCGCGATCTGCAGCCCCAGGGATGTCGAGACTTCATAGCCACCCGGGTTTTCGGCGTGCTCCTGGACCTCGATCCAGAACCCCACGTCTTCGGAGGTGGGGACATACGTTTCACCGGTCACGACTTCTTTTTCGCCTTTGGCGTTTTTGACGCTGATCGCGTTGCACGACGCGCCGACCCCTTCTTTGGTGGCCCCGTGACAGCGGAACCATCTGTCTTCCAGGGCCGTCGGCGAGTTTTCCCACGAGCCGTGGTGGGCGGTGAGCGTCTGTCCCTCGACGGCCATCCCGGTAACGGTCGGTGGCGCCGTCGGCGTGGGGAACGGGGGTTCGGATTCTTCTTCGGCGGCGAGAATCAGTTCCGGTTCGGTGACGGCGACGGTCGTGCCGGCGGCGTTCTTGGCTTCCACTTTGACCGCGATCGTGCGCGAGACGTCGCGGGATTCCACTTCATAGGTTGTACCCGTCGCCGGGCCTTTGGAGGTCGTGATCGGGGCGCATTCGGCGCCGAGTTCTTCACTGCTGCCGGCTTCGCCGTTGCCTTCACAGAGCAACCACTGGTAGAAGTACTGGGTGGGGCTGTTGGTCCACGCGCCGTGCGCGACGGTGAGCGTCTGGCCGAGGCGCAGTTTCCCCGTTTCGGTGCCCGGTTTACCGGTGATGGTGGGAGGCGAGGTGTTGGAGGGCCAGGATTTCGGCGTCACCGGCGTGCCGATGATCCTCCTGATCCGTTCGTGGCCTTCCCGTCCTTCGGGGCTGCGCAGGGTCACCTGGTAGGGCTCGGCTTTCAGGCCGGTGAGCTGGGCGCTGCATTCACCTTTACAGCTGCCCTGCTGGACTTTGCTGAATTCACGTGTGCCCACCGGGACGTAGCGCAGCTTGTACGCTTCGGTCGGCACGTTCCAGGTGAGGGTGAGAGCTTCTTCGGAGGAGCTCAGGCGCAGGCGGGGAGGACTCGGGGTGCCCGTCTGCAGCAGCGCCACCGCGGTGGTGCCACTCGCGGAGATGCCCCGCACCGACGGGACGCCTTCGATCGGCGTGGGGGTCGAGGTGGTGGTGAAGGACTGGTTGCCGAGGCCCAGCAGTTCGAAGAAGCCGCCGGCACCGAACGAGTAGATCACCTTGCTCGCGCTTTCTTCTTCTTTGAGGGCGAAGCTGACACCTTCGCCCCCCGCCGCGACGGCGACCACGTGGTTGAGTTCGCCGACCGCCTGGGGAAGCATGCTGCATTTCTGGCGGCCGCAGCTTTCGGTGGCTTCGGAGCCCGCTTCGAACCCGAGCTGGCCCGAGCCGTCGGCGCCCCAGGAATAGACTTCGCCATCGGCCAGCAGCGCCAGCACATGCTGTGAGCCACCGGCGATTTCGGTCACCGGGGAGGGCGGTTCGAAGGCGACCTTGACCGGCGAGGCGCTTTCGCCGTTGGCGCCGTTGCCGAGCTGGCCTTTGCTGCCGCCGCCCCAGGCCATCACTTCACGGCCCCCGGTCCGGACCGCGTAGGCGGCTTCTTCGCCGGCTCCGATCCGTTCCACCCCCGTCAGCACCCCGAGACCCGCGACCGTGACCGCACGGGGCACGGTGCTGCACTGGACCGGGGTGATGGCGTGCGTTTCGCCGTAACAGAGTTCTTCTTCTTCTTTTTTCTCTTCGACCCCGAGCTCGCCTTTCTGGTCGTCGCCCCAGGCCATTACCTCGCCGTTGTCGAGTAGCGCGTAGTCGCGGGTGCCCCCGGCCGCGATCTGCTTCACGCCTGTCAGCCCGGGCACCTCGGTGGGGCGGTCGCGGGCCACGAACCAGGAGGATTCGGTCTGGCGGGCGGTGCGTTCCCAGCCCTTTTCCTTGTTGCCCCGCTCGCCGAATTCGGAGGCGCCCCAGGTCCACACGGTGCCGTCGTAGCGCAGCGCCATCGCGTGGGCGTTGGCGACCGCGACTTCCTTGACTTCGGTCAGGCCGGTGACGGCCACGGGGTGGTTCTCGGTCTGCTGCAGGCTGTTGCCGAGCTGACCCTTGTTGCCCGAGCCCCACGCCCGCAGGGTGCAGTCCCCCATCACGGCCAGTCCGAACTTGAAGCCGGCCTTGATCTCGGTTGCTCCGGAGAGACCGTCGACCGGCTGGGAGGAGTTCTCGAGCGCGCTGGAGAAGCCGGCGCCGAGCTGTTCGGAGGCGTTCATGCCCCAATCGAGCGCCGCCGGGCCGCCGTGGGCCTGCGGGCAGCCTTCGCCCGCCGCCGCCGCGGGTGCGGGCAGCCACGCCCCCAACGCGACCAGGACCGGAACCAATCCGGCTATGCCCCACCTCAGCACGAAGCCAGCCTCCCTAGGTTGCGTGCTCCACGTGTTCTACAGCAACAAACGCCCGCCGGGGGGGAAGGTTGGAGAGGGGGGCCGATAAAGGCCCCGCCGGCCACTGGGGGGAGAGGGCATAGAATCGCCGCCGCCGACGGCCGCACGGCCATCATCTCCGAACCCGAGAAAGGGGCTCGACATGTCGATCGCCACCAGTTATCCGCTGCTCGAAGCCTTCTGGACGATCCTGATCTTCTTCGGCTTCATCGTCTGGATCTGGATCCTCTTCACGGTGTTCGCGGACATCTTCCGCCGCCACGACGTCGGCGGGTGGACCAAGACGGCGTGGATCGTCTTCCTGGTCATCCTCCCGTTCCTGGGAACGTTCGTGTACGTCATCGCCCAGCACAAGGGCATGAACGAACGGTCGGTCCGGGCGCAGCAGGCCGCCAAGTCCGAACTGGACCAGTACGTCCGCTCGGTGGCCGCGACGAGCGACCCGACGCAGCAGATCGCCAAGGGCGAGGAGCTGCTCAAATCGGGTGCCATCACGCAGTCCGAGTTCGACCAGATCAAGAAACGGGCCCTGGCGACGTAGGGCTCGGCCCCGGCCGGCGGAGACCGGGGACACCCGATCGCCGGGGTGCCCGGCGCCGGCGGCGGCTCAGCCCTCGAGGCGCGCCGCTTCCCGCTGGAGCGTGTCGAGCGACGCGGGCTGTGCCAGCACCTCGGCGGCGGAGGGCAGCCCGACCCGAGAGCGATCGATGAACACCGGGGCGCCGGCGGCGTCGCTGAGGGCGCCCGGCTCGATGGCGGCGCCTGCCATCGAGGCCCGGATCACCTCTGCCAGCTCCTGGGGCTGATCGTTCTGGAGGTAGTGGTTGGCGGCGGGCAGCAGCCAGAAGTCGTTCGCCCCCGGCTTCTCCGCGAGGAAGGTGCTCCACACATGGATGGCCACACGTAGGGGGGAGACCGTGTCGTGCAGGCCCCACACCAGCGTGGTGGGCACCTCGGAGACGGCCAGCGCGTCGAGCCAACCGCGCTCGTTGCGGGAGCGCTCGACGAGGTACTGGATCGTCTCGTGGAGGACGGCGATGCCGTCGTTGTGGACGAAGGTGTCGGCGAGCGCGACGATCTCCGGGTCCTGCGGTGAGCGCGGGGGAGTGAAGGTGGTCGCAGCCATCCCGGCGGCGAGCATCTCCGGCGTCAACGCCTCGAGCACCTCCGGCGCGGAGGCCGGGTCGAGGATCAGACGTTGGAAGCTCGTCAGGCTGGCGAGCGGCAGGAACATGTTCCCGTTGCTCAGCACCAGGCGGCGGAGCTCGAAGGAGGCGCCGGGGGACGAGCAACGCTCGGCGAACGCGAGCGCCACGCTGTCGCCGCGGTCGTGGGCGATCACCGCACCCGCCCGGGCCCCGACGACCTCCCCGAGGTAGTGCTCGACGAGCTCGCGGTCGCGGTCGAGCCCGTAGCCGCCGTCGCGGGGCTTGTCCGAGAAGCCGAAACCGGGGAAGTCGAGCGTGCAGACCCGGTGATCGCCGGAGAGTGCGCCGGCGAGGTCATACCAGTCGATGCTGCTGGTGGGAAAGCCGTGGAGCAGCAGCGCCAACGGGGCGTCGGCGTCGCCGAGCTCGGCGTGGAAGATCCGCAGCGGCGCGCGGCCGCCTCCAGCGGGGGCCCACTCGAAGAAGGACCCGGTCCGCAGCCACTCCGCTGCCCGTCCCTCGCTCACCACCGCGATCCTACTGGTCTGGTCACGTAGTCTGCCGAGATGCCGCAAGCGCCCTTCCTCCACCGGCTGAGGGTCCGATACGCCGAGTGCGACCCCCAGGAGATCGTCTTCAACGCCAACTACTTCGCGTACTTCGACATCGCCATGACCGAGCTGTGGCGGGCCGCCGCCGGGAGCTACGGAGCGATGCTCGACCGGGGCATCGACATGGTGGTGGCGGAAGCCTCGGCGCGTTTTCTCGGGGCTGCCCGTTTCGATGACGAGATCGACCTGGAGGTCGCGGTCGTGCGGCTGGGGACGACCTCGTGCACGACCCGGCATCGGATCCTGCGGGGCGGCGAGGCGCTGGTGGAGGGCGAGATGCGCCACGTGATCGTCGACCGGGAGTCGCTGCAGAAGGCGCCGATCCCGCAGTGGCTGCGGGAGGCGCTGGCGCCCTGGGCGCTCGACGCGCTTCCGAGCGCCTGAGGAACCGCACCCGGCGGCCCGGGGGACGCGTCTAAGCTGACCGTCGAGGTGACGGTGCTGAACGTCAGCGAAGCCGACTTCGAGCGCGAGGTGATCGAACGCTCGCGGACGGTGCCCGTGGTGGTGGACTTCTGGGCCGAGTGGTGCGGTCCCTGCCGGCAGCTGGGCCCGCTGCTCGAACAGGCCGCCGCCGCACGCGAGGGGAAGGTCGTGCTGGCGAAGCTCGACACCGACGCCAACCAGGCTCTGGCGCAGGCCTTCCAGATCCGAGGGATCCCGGCCGTGAAGGCGTTCCGGGACGCGCGCCTGGCGGACGAATTCGTCGGCGCCCAGGGCCGCGAGCAGGTCGAGCGGTTCTTCGACGGCCTGGTGCCCTCCGCGGCGGACGAGCTCGCGGCCGCCGGTGACGAGCAGGACCTGCGCCGGGCCCTGGAGCTCGAGCCCGGGCGGGCAGACGCGACCGTGGCCCTGGCCCGGATCCTGGTCGGGCGTGGCGAGCGGGAGGAGGCGCTCGAGCTGCTGGAGGGCGTGGAGGCGAGCGTGGAGGCCGACGGCCTGGCCGCACGGCTGCGGATGCAGAGCGAGGGTTTGTTTCCGGAGGCGTTCGCGGCGCTCGACCAGGGGGAGCTCGAGCGGGGTCTCGAGCTGTTGCTTGACGCGGTGTCGCAGGCGCCGGCCCACAGCGACGAGATCCGGCGAGCGATCGTGGGCGAGCTCGGGGCGCTGGATCCGCAGGACCCCCTCGCCAGCAACACCCGCCGCAGGCTCGCAGCCGCGCTGTACTGAGCCGGCTCGCGGCGGGGGTGTGCCGAGCGGGCTCTCGGCGGCGGTGTGCCGAGCGGCCGCGGAGAGCGGTCTAGTAGCATCGAGCTCCAGGCGGCATCTGCCGGGGGCGGCGGCCGACGGACGCGAGGGAGCGGGAGGGGTCATGGCAAGGATCGGCGTGGTAGGAGCGCTTCTGGCGGTGCTCTGCGCTCTGTGCGCGGTGTTCGCGAGCGTTGCGATGGCGGAAACCGAACAGCAGGAAACCGAACGCGGCGAGCGCCTGGGTGCGGAGGCCTACATCTACGGCCAGCCCCTGCTGGACATGGAGCGGATCTTCAGCACCTCCACCAGCGTCACGGTCGCGACCGAATCGGGCTACGCCCCCGTCAACCAGCTCTCGCACTTCAAGCACCTCGTCACGACCAACGAGAGCGTGGTCGTGGCGCCCAACGACGACACCCTGTACGCGACCGGCTGGCTGGAACTGAAGCGCCAGCCGATGGTCGTCAACGTGCCCTCGGCGGACCGCTTCGACGTGGTCGAGATGGTCTCCCCGTGGACGGAAAACTTCGCCAACGTCGGGACCGAGGCATCGGGGATCCTGCCCCCGGGCGACTACGTGGTCGCAGGCCCGGGCACCGACGAAGGGGTCGAAGAAGTGGACGGATTGAAGGTGATCCACGCCCCGTATGACCGCGTGTGGCTGATCGGGCGTGTGGTCGTCGAGGGCCCGAGCGACACCGAAGCCCTGCCGATCGAGGAACAGATGAAGATCGTTCCGCTGAAGAACTGGCTCAAGCAGGGGCTGGCCTACACGCCGAAGGCGCCCCGCAAGGTGATCAGCGAACCGACGGTGGCCCACATCCCCGGCACCGGCGAAGGTGAAAGCCGGCTCCGCTACTGGAAGGCGCTGGGGAAGGCGCTGGAACGATTCACCCCGCCCGCAGCCGACAAACCGATCCTGGAAGAACTCGCGGCGGTCAACATCGGCCCCGGCAAAAAGCCCACCAGGGCGAACGACGGCAAGGGTGTGATCGCCGGGCTCGAGGCGGCCGTCGAAGCCGGCCCCGCGCGGGTCCTGCTCGACGTCAAAGAAGCCTATTCGAGCGGGTTCGCCGCCCACAACGGCTGGCTGGTCGTCGGTGCCGGCAAATACGGCACCAACTACCTGTTGCGGGCCGAGGTCGACAGGCTGGGCGTCGGGGCCCTGTCGCCCAACGTCTCGATCTATCCGCTCGCGCTCACCGACGACACGAGCGCGAAACTGACCGGCGCCGGCAAACGCTACGTGGTGCACTTCCCCGCCGGCGACTTCCCGTTCCCGGTGAAAGCCTTCTGGTCGCTGACGATGTACGAAGCCAGCGGCTTCTTCGTCAGCAACCCGCTCGAACGGTACGCGCTCGGGAATCGCTCCCAGGTCCACTACAACGAAGACGGGTCGCTGAACGTCTACCTGCAGACGGCTGAACCGAGCGGTGAACAGCAGCAGCAGAACTGGCTGCCCGCGCCCAACGGCGAATTCCACCTCGTCCTGCGGCTGTACGCCACCGAACCGGAAGACATCGAACCGATCCTCGAAGGAACCGGCAGCTGGCAGACGCCGCTGATCGAACCGTGCCTGCCCAGCGGATTCACCGCCGGGGGACAGGAATGCCCCAGTTGAGCGGGCGCGGCGGCTGACCGGGTCGGCCGGCGGCTGAGCCCGCCGGGGCCGTCGGCTGAGGCGGCTGGGGACGCCGGCCGAGCCGGCTGGGGCCGTCGGCCTGGGCCCGCTTGGGGCCGTCGGCTGTGTCGGCCGGGGCCGGGCGCCATTCGTCCATGTCGCAGGCGGGCCTCGCCGGCGAGGCCGACCACCTGGACGTCCGCCGGTCCAGCGTGGGGTCCCGTAAAGCTCGCCGGGAGCGGTGCCGACAAGTGTGGGGCGGACGTGGCCTCCGCTGTCGTGGGGAGGGCCGTCCGTGGCGTGGACCGGTCGACCGGGTGTCCGTTCTCGGGTTTAGTCCCGTCGTGGGACGGGAATGGCCAACGACCGACCCGGAAACCACCTTCGAAGGAGGTTCGAGATGGTGATTCGATTCCGAGCAGCGACAGTCGTCCTGGCCGCCCTGGCCCTGACGGCGATGGGCGCCCCAGGCGTCGCGCAGGCACACCACGGCCGCAGGCAGTTCGGCCGCCGGTTCGCATCCGGCCGGCGGGACGTGTCCGGAGGTGGGCAGGGACAGTCCGTGCAGTTCCTGTGTGCCGAGGAGGGTGTCCCGCTGAACGCGCACGCCTACCAGATCGCGCACCCCGCGTGGGCGGACCAGAGCCCGAGCGGTCTCACCGAAGCCCAGAACAAGGAACTGGTGAGCGCGTGCGAAAAGCTTGCCACCGCGTACGGCGCGAGGCGTAACACCGACCGGGCCGCCTCCAAAACGTTGTGGGAAGCGGTCAAGGCCGACGCCGCCAAGCTGGACGAAGCCTGTCCGGCCCTGACCGAACACCACACGCCCGGCTCGCCGCCGAGCGAACTCAGCATGGCTTGCAAGGAAGCCCTGAAGAGTTTCTGGACCGCGGTTCACGAAGCGCACAAGACGTATCGCGCGGCGATCGAAGCCGCCGGCAAGACCTACGACGAAGCGCTGACCGAATTCGAAACCGCCACCGCCTCGATCGTGGCGAGCCTCGATGCGCCCCAGACGCAGCACGTCTACCACCCGGGAGCGTATGGCGTTCCCGGCGGCGGGCGACCCCAGAACGTCGGCGACGGCGGCGGATCCGGCGGCGGCCCCGGCATGCAGGGCGGCTGCCCGGGACACTGAGCCCCTCCTCGTAGCCCGGGAGCGTCGGCCGCTCGCCGGCGCTCCATAGCGGGCTCGCGGCCGGGCTTCGGCAGGCGGCGGCGCGCCCCCGATCCCGAGATGGTGATGGGATACCGGCCACCAACTGCCGGCGGACGAAGGAGGAGCGGGAGATGACCAGGTTGCGTTCGAGCCTCGGGGCGGCGGGTGCCGTCACGATCGCGAGTGCCGTGCTGCTCGCGGGCGGCGCCTCGGCGGCGCCGAAGGTGAGGGTGGCGGCGGGCGGACTGAACTCGCCCAAGCACCTCCTGTACACGGCCCGCGGCATCTACGTCGCCGAGTCGGGAACGGGTGGGCCGGCGGGCACCAGCTGCGTGACCGGTCCGAGCGCGGAGGGGCCCGGGACGACGAAATACTGCGCCGGCCTGACGGGGGCGATCGGGCTCGTCCGCAAGGGCCACGTCCGCGTCGCCCTCGGCAAGCTGGCCTCGGTGGCCGACGCCGAAGGGGAGGCCGCCGGCCCCGCCGCGATGGCGGTCGGCCCGCGTGGGCGGATCGTGGTCGTCTACCAGGACGAGCTCGTCGCGGCCAACGGCAGCACTGGCGTACCCGCGCCCGCCAGTGCCTTCTTCGGCACCCTGCAGCTCGGTGGGGGCAAGTCGGCCGACATCGCCGCCTTCAGCGCCTCGCACCCCCAGGAAGCCGCGACCCTTGGGGGAATCCCCGGTGAGACCACCTACGACAGCGATCCCTATGACGTGATCTCCTACCGCGGCGGCTACGTCGTCGCGGACGCGGCGGCGAACTCTCTGCTGCGGGTCACACGCAAGGGCAAGGTCAGCCTGTTGGCGCGCTTCCCGACCCAGGCCGAGACGGTCCCCGCCGGCGTGTTCGGGCCCGGGCCGGTGCCGGTGAACGCGCAGGCGGTGCCGACCGCCGTGGCGGTGGGGCCCGACGGAGCCCTGTACGTGGGCGAGTTGCGAGGCGTCCCCAGCGAACCCGGGACGTCGTTCGTCTACCGGGTCGTCCCGGGCCACGCACCGACCGTCTGGGCCACGGGCCTCACCGCCGTGACAGCGATCGCCTTCGATCGCAAGGGTCGGCTGCTCGCGACCGAGCTCAGCTCGGGTGGGCTGCTCGCCGCGCCCAAGGTGCCGGGGGCCCTGGTGCGGGTGAGCGCCAACGGCAAGAAGGTCACCCAGCTGCCGGTGACGGGGCTGAGCGAACCGACCGGGGTGGCTGTCGCGCCGGATGGAGCGGTGTACGTGTCCAACAACGGCGCCAGCCCCGGCTCCGCGAGCCCCGGGGGCCAGGTGCTCGAGATCACCGGGCTGAAGTAGCCGGGAGCCGTCAGGGCCGCGGACAGATCACCGCTGCGGAGTGTCCTCAGCGCTGTGGCTGCCCGTTCGCCGCTGCGTTCAGTTCTTCGGCTTCGCGGTTGAGTTTGCGGATGAAGCTGGTCCCGTGTTCGCCCGAGCGCGGGATCCGCTTCAGACGCCACTGGCCGGCCGCGTACTCGAGCGTTTCCGGGGGGATCGAGTCGTACACGACGGCGGAGTCGCCGGACACGGTCACACGGGTGCCCGAGCCCACTTTCGAGGCGGGAGTGAATTCTCCCCAGTGTTCGGACATGTAGGGCGGGCAGAGCTTGTGCTCGACGGCGAGCTCACGGAGGAGGGCGTCGTCGATGTAGTGCTGGCAGAGGTCGGTGTAGTTCCCGCTGGCGGCGTCGGCGCCGATCGCCCTGTAGGTCGCGAGCACACCCGCCACCGATCGGGCCTGCGATGACAGGCCGCACCCGCTCAACGCCGCTGCCGCCAACGTGATCGCCGTGGCGGCGGCGAGGCCTCGCGCCATTCGCTGCTCCTCCGTTGCTTCGGTGCCTGCCGTGGGCTCGCCGGGTGTCCACCGCCACGGCGCGCCGGCCGGGGCGCCGAGCTGAAGCCTAGCGCCGAGCGGGGCCGCCGGGCGGATGGATTTCCTTTACACTCGGGGCGCCATGAGGGCGGGAGAGTTGGGGGGACGGGAGTGACCGTGGGAGGCGTAAAAAGCCTGCTGCAGCTCGCGCTCTGCTGTTGTGCGCTGGCCCTCGGCTGGCTGCTGATCACCTCCACGGACGCGCTCGCGCTCTCCAACTACACCTGGAGCGGCGGGTCGTCGACGTCGGTCGCGTGGTCCGTTGGGGGCAACTGGGACGCAGGAACGTCTCCCATCGCCGGAAAAGAAGTGGGCACATTGACGTTCCCCCGCCTAACCAGCGAAGGATGCGAAGAAGAAGAAGACGCGTGCTATGAAAGCTTCGACAACCTCCCCGGGGTGAGCGCCGAAGCTCTGGTCCTCGATGACGGGGACGACTACGAAATCGAAGGCGAAGAACTGACCGTAGGAAAAGGCGGTCTCACGGCCACGCCGGCGGCGGCTTCGTCGGGCGAAGCCGGGGACGTCCTAGAACTGCCCATCCACCTCGGGGCGCCGCAGACATGGCACATCGCCGGCCATTCCGTGGGCGAACTGGGGGAAAACGGTCTGCTGCTCGCCGAAAACGTAACCGGCGCAACTGACGATGCGCTGACGGTGAAACTCGAACACAAGCCCGTGCTCTATCTCTTCGAGAACAGCACGGACGTGGGTCCGGTGACGTTCGAAGGCCCGGAAACGGGCAGCGGAGCGATCAACGGGGTCGTCTCGCTCGTGGACGGCGAACTGAACTTCTCCTTCGGGCAGCAGGTGCGTCTCAACCACGTGCTGTTCGAGGGCAGCGGGTTGCTCGGGCCGTTGATCACCACGGACGCCGACCTGGTCGTGGGAACGCCGGTCGAAAGCCTGGAAGTGACCAGCGCGAAGCTCGACGAAGGCAGCGAACTCGCCTTCAACGTCGCCCGCGAAGGGTCGAGTGCCGGCAGCGACTACTCACAGCTCGAATCGCGCGGCGAGATCGAACTGGCCAACTCACAGATCGACGTGTTCGTTCGCAAACCATCGGAATCGGGATCGTGTCCGACGCTCGTGCCCGGACAGATGTACACGTTCGTATCGACCACCGGCTCGCTCACCGGCGCGTTCCGCAACGCTCCCGTCGGCGGCCCTGAAATACCGGTCAGGTTCGGCCCCGGCTGCCCACAGAAGTCACAGACGATGCGGATCGCCTACCACGAGACGGGATCGCCGCAGACGGTCACGGGCGTCGTGGAAGAAGCCGCCGTGAAGGCGCAGGAACAAGCGGCACTCGCCAAACGGCAAGAAGAAGAACGAATCCTGGCCGCCCAGAAGAAAAAACAGGAAGAAGAACTGGCGGCGCTCGTCAGGCGCGAGGAAGAACAGAGCCATGCCGGGGCCGGCGTGCTCGGGGCCACCGAAGCGACCGTCAGCTCGGCCGAGATCGAGGCCCTGCTGAGGCAGGCGCTGGTGCCCAGCGGTAAGGCCGCGAAGGCCGCCAGCCTGTTGAAGGCCGGCGGCTACACCCTGACCTTCAAGGCCCCCGAGCGGGGGGCGGTGATCCTGAGCTGGTACCTGGTGCTGCATGGCGCGAAGCTCGCCACGGCCAAGCCCACGCTGGTCGCGACCGCCAAGCTGACGTTCTCCGCCGCCGGCTCTAAGAAGATCAAGCTCGAGCTCACGACTGCCGGCAAGCGCCTGCTCAAATCGCACGGAAGCACGAAGCTCACCGGTCTCGGGTCATTCACGCCGACCGGAAAGTCGGCCGTGACGGTGACCAAGGGCTTCGTCCTCGAGCACTGAGGGCCGCCCCCTCCCGGTTACAGGCGGCCGGCGGCCGCCCCGTCGGTCACAGACGACCGATCCTCCATCGGGGAACGTCCGCGAGCTTGAGCAGCTGTGCGACGAGGCCGAGTTGGAGGCCGATGGCTTCGAGCGAGACCGTCAGCTCGGCGCTCGGGACGGTGTCCCTGCGGGAGAGCAGCTCGAGCATCGCGATCGTCTCGCCGCCGTCGTTGATCGGGACCAGCAGGGCTGACCCCATGCCGTCCTCGGCGGCCGCCCGCAGCACCGGGTCCTCCGCGGAGCGCAGCTCGAGCACGCACGTCGTCGCCCTGCGGTTGCGCGCACGACCGAACTCGCCGCTCGATACGTCCTGCCGGTGGTGCCATGTCCGGGACGCGAACGTGGCCAGGGCCCCGGGGTCGCGCATCCATACGGCCCCGCACCTCATCGAGGCGCGGGGATCGTCGCGGCACCAGGCGACGGCTGCGTCCCAACCGCCCTGGGAGCCGAGCGCGTCGACGGCGTGGTCGAGCACCGATCGCCACTCCGTGAGTCCTCCGAGGGCGGCTGAGAAGGCGCGTTGCGAAGAGGTGTCCCACTCGGGGTCGCCGTCCTCGGATGTGGATCCACTCGTCTCGAGAGCCTCGACGTGGTGGAGGTGCTGCTTCAGCTCCTCCCGGACGGATGTCACCTCGGCTTCCAGCTCGCCCACCCGGGCCTCGGTGCGAGCGAGCGACTGCTCGAGCTCGCCGGATCGCTCCTGCTCGGCGCTCACGGCGCCCGCGAGCTCGTCGGCACGGACCGCGGCGCGTTCGGACTCGGCCTTGAGCCGGTCCCGCTGCTCGCGCTCCTGTGAGAGCTCCTGCTCCAGCCGCGTGCTCCGGGCGAGGGCCTCGTCCCGTTCCCCGAGCACGGCCGCGACGCGGTCGTCGCGGTCGAGCGGCGGACCGGAGCTCCCGTCGGCCAGGGTCAGCCCCCAGTCGTCGAGCAGCTCCTGACGGATCGCGAATGCGTCGAGCCGGCGCCAGCGGTCGACCCTCATCAGCCGCTCACACTCCGAGCGCGCCAGCGAGGCGTCCGCGAGCGGTGCCGCCACACCGCACACCGCCGTCGGCTGTCCGTCGGCGTCGCGCAACGCGAACCGAAGAGCGGCGAACGCCGGACGCTCTTCGAACGCGCCGATCATGTACTCGAGCTCCAGCGGCTCCCGTCCCGCCGTCTCCCTCTCCTCGAGTCGCAGTCCTTCGATCGACCGGGCCGCCGTCAGCTCGACGTCGGTCTGCCCGCAGACGCTCTCGGCGTCGGTCCCGAGCTGCTCGGCGTAGCGGCGGTTGACGTACAGGTAGCGCCCGCCGAGGTCCTTCAGCCAGACGATCGCGGGGCTCTCGTCCAGCGGCTCGCGGAGCAGCGAGTCGACCGGGTCGGGGCTCGTCGCGGCGGGTGTCGTCGGGACCGTCACCACGGCCGCTCGCCGGCCGTCCCTGTCGACCACCGCCACGAGGTTCGCCTCGACGCCGTCGAGCGTCGCCGTCAGTGTGTCGGCCTGGCCGGAGCCGACCAGCGCGACCTCCGCCGGACACGGGCTCAGCGACCCGTCGTGAACGTCGAAGCGCTCGATGAAGGCGCTCGTGGCGTGGGCGACCGAGCCGGACTCATCCAGCACGGCGACGGCTGCCGGCGCCCCGTCGCAGACGTCGACGGAGTTGTCCGTGCGGGTCCGGGCGGAGACACCCACAGGGACGGATCGGCGCCCCGGGTGTCGATCCTAGGCTCGTCGACCCCGAAGTGGACGAACGGGCATCCGGCGCCCCGTCCCGCGTCGCGACGGCGTGACTTACGAGTCGGGGGTGTGAGCCGACGGGTCTGCGGCCGCCAGATGCGCCGCGCCGCGAGACGCCCTGACCTCGGGGAAGGCCCGTCCCGCAGCGGTCGGGAACGAGAGCGCCTCAGCGGGCTCCGGATGTCCGATCAGGAAGCCCTGCGCGACGTCGCATCCCAGCTCGCGGAGCAGGTCGAGCGTCTCACGGTCCTCGATCCCCTCGGCCACCACGTGCATGTCGAGAGCGTGTCCGAGGTCGATCGTCGATCTGACCAGCTGTAGGTCGCGCTCACTGCGGATGGTGGCCAGTCGCGTGACGAAGCCTCGATCGAGCTTGAGCTGGCCGACGGCGAGACCGCTTAGGTAGGCAAGCGAGGTGAAGCCGCTGCCGAAATCGTCGATCGAGACCATCACACCGGAGGCGCGAAGCCGTTTCACGACGCCTTTGGAGCGGTCGAACTCCCTGATGACACAGTGCTCGGTTATCTCGAGCACGAGCGAGCGGGCGCCCACTCCGTGGCGCTCGAGAATCTCGTCGACGACGCCGGGGAAGCCGGGGTCCAGCAGGTTCGTGGGAGAGATGTTCACTGAAACGGCGATCTCCATTCCCTGCCCTTGCCACTCGGCGCACTGGGCGATCGCATGGTCGAGAACCCACTCGGTCAGGTCCGCCATGAGTCCAGACTGCTCGGCGACTGCGATGAAGCGGGTCGGGGGGATCTCGCCGTGTTCTGGATGGGCCCACCTGAGGAGAGCCTCGACCGCGACGACCGCACCCGAGCGCAGGTCGAGCTGCGGCTGGTAGCGGAGCACCAACTGGTCCTCGGCGATCGCGGTCCGGAGTCCCTCGGCGAGCCGAAGCAGGTTGCCGTGCTCGTCCACGATCGGGTCGTAGCGCGTGTACGGCTCCCCGGTGAGCTTCGCCCGATACATCGCGAGATCCGCCCGCAGCACGAGTCCCTCCGGGTCCTGGGCGTCTCCCGGTGAGTGTGCGATCCCGATGCTCGCTCCCACCCCCACGTTCACAGACTCCAGCGTGAACGGGCGCTCGAGCGTGTCGCTCAGCCGCTGGGCGATCTTCTCTGTCACCGCGGGGTCGGTGTCCAGGAGCAGCGCGGCGAACTCGTCGCCACCGAGCCGCATCAGCGCGTCACCCTCGCGCAGCGCGTCTTTCAGGCGGTCCCCCACCAGGCGTAGCAGCTCGTCCCCGGTCGGGTGGCCGAAGGAGTCGTTGATCTCCTTGAAGCGGTCGAGGTCTATGAACAGGAACGAGAGACTGCGACCGCCCGACTCGCCCGCCTGGCGGTCCGCGAACCACGCGTTCAAGGCATCGAACAGCGCCCGCCTGTTGCCGAGACTTGTGAGCTGGTCGGTGATCGCCTGCTGATGGCGCTTGAGGGTCAGTGCCCGCAGGGCATGCATCAGTTTCGTCAGGCGTACACCGGCGAGGACGAGGGTGGTCGCAGCAAGTGCGACCGCCACCGACCCCGGATGGCGAAAGCTCCCCACGAGCAACACGGCGAGTGCGGCGAGGGAGGCGATTCCGGGGAGTGCGAAGCCCGGCGGCTTCGGTTGTGCGAGCGGGTCCGCGGAGCCGGCCGGCAGCCACATCGCCAGGCAGATCATGAAGATCGAGGTCGGCCAGGCGATGTCGTTGAAGATCGTGCCGACATGGGAGGCCCCCGCCGTCGAGCCGAAGAGGTTGAACGTGTCGCCGATCGTGTTCATCAACATCCCGCCGGCCAGCAGCAACCAGGGGAGCCGTTTGCGCCCCGCGAGCATCGCCGTTCCCCCCACCACCAGGCCGAGCAGCAGCAGGTCGCCGATCGGATAGGCGAGGTTGGTCACGACTTCCAGCTGTGTGCCCCCGGCCGTTTTGAGCACCGTGTGAAACGCAAACGCGGCACAGACGGCGGCGGCGCCCGTGGCGGCGATCGAGCTGTCCAGCCAGCTGGGGTTGGCCAGGCGACGGACCTCGCCGCGCATGAAGACCAGGATTCCGGCATAGGCGAGCGGGAAGAAGCTCAGGTAGAAGGCGTCCGCGAGCGAGGGGACCGGCGGCGTGGCACCGTGCAGGGACTCGATCGTCAGACAGAGGTCGCCGATCGCCCACGACATCGTCGCGAGCCCGAAGAGAACCGGAACGAGTCGCTTTCGGGACGGTGCCAGCCCCGCCGCCAGGCACAGCACGCTGAGGACGAACTCGTATCCGGTCGCCCCCCATCCGTTGATCGCATCCGACCCTTCGGAAGAGGCCAGGAGATACACGAGGTACGCGAGCAGAAGCGCGCCGAGTACGCCGAAGATCAGCCAAAGCGTACGCGTCTGGGCGCGACTCCCCGCACGCGGGTCTCCCCGCAGCACGGCAGGCGGTTGAGGCATGTACCCGACTCATCGGCATGAGGGGGCGTGTACGTGAGGGCCACTGGACACCACGGCTGCCCACGCCGCGCTGTGCCCCGCCCGGCTTCGCCGCTGGCTCAACCACCGGGGGATGTGCCCGTGCCCGCGGGCTGCATCGTCGGCGGCGCGGTCCGTGTAAGGGCCACCACCCCCAAACACATGACCACGAACCCGAGCACGCTGCCGGCGATCGCCCCCGGGCCGCGCGTGTAGCTCTCCTGGAAGAGCCAGATGCTGAGGACAACACTCACAGAGGGATCCACGATCACCAGTAGGGGCTGGGACACGCTCAGGGGCCCGACGTGAAGGGCCGTCTGCACGAGAATGACGCCCGCGGCCCCGCCAACCGCCAGCGCGTAGACCGGCCAATCGGTGAACACCGCGGCGATCCCTGAGCCGCTGAGCGTCTCGGTGGCGGTTTTGATGAACGTGGCCACGAGCGCCCACACAATGGCCGCGGCCGAAGCGTAGAGCGCGGCCCTACGCCTCGGCGCCCCCCAGCGAGCCGCCAGTGTCATGACAGCTGCCGCGCCACCGAACGCCGCCAGCGCGCCGGCCCATGCATGCGCGGCCGGTGTGGGGGTGCCCCCCTGCGGCTGGTCGACGAGCACGAACACAAACAGGCCGATGCACGTGACCGCGGCCCAGACCCACGCCGCCGGGCGTATCGCCTGGCCGATCCAGAGCTTCCGCAACAGCAGGCCGAAGACGAGCTCGGTGACGAGCAACGCTTGCACTATCGACAGCTGGCCGTTCTTGAGCGCAGCGGCCTGAAACGCGAACGCCCCGAGTGCGGCGGTCCAGCCGAACAGCCACAGGGGGCTGCGGAAGAGATAGGCCACGAGCCTCAGTCCCGATGCCTTGCCCACGCGGCCGCTCGTGCTGGCGACGTGCTGTGTCGTGAGGTACAGCGCGTTGGAGAACGCTGAGCAGAGAGCGAAGATGGCGCTCATCCGGGGGAGCTCCGAGTCACCCGGTCGCGCTCGACCTACAAGATGTTGGCCGTCGGCGGCGTCGGGTGGCTCGCATCGAACGAGATTCCGGGCAACGATCCATCGCAACGAAGTTCAGTGGGGAAGCATCATCGTCGAGTGGGCCAGCGGGCGGTAGCCCGACGCGGGCTCGACGCGACGCTCCTATTCGCCCGCAGGAAGGGATCGTCGGGTCGGACAGAGGCGATTGCCGAAAAGCGGGAGCGCAAGCCAGGCGCGTCGCCCGTGACAGGCGCGCTTTCCGCGCAACCTGGAGCCGCTAAGCGAGCCCCGCGCGGGCCGCGAACGCTGCGGCGGCCGAGCGCGAGGAGAGGTTTAGCTTGCCGCGTATGTTGGCGATGTGTCGGTGCACGGTGTGTGGACTCAGCACGAGATGCTCTGCGATCAGCGCATCACTGAAGCCCCTGGCCACGAGCGCGAGCACTTCCCGCTCGCGCTCTGTGAGCGCCTCGGTCGACTCGGAGGATCCGCCGCTCCCGGTCACGCCCAGCGCGCTCGTGATCGCTGCTGCGGTGCCGGCTCCATCGCCGCGCCAGGGATGGTGCGTATACCCGGGCAGCGGCACCAGGCGGGCGCCGTGAACCAGCGTGGCCACCTCTCGGCCCTGCAGGAACGGGATCGTGCGGTCCCCCGTCCGGTGCACAACAGAGGTGGGCACCTGAACACGCGCCAAGTCCGGTCGCGCGTCGATTGCGAAGGTGAGCGCGAGCAGGTCGGCGGCGACATCCGCAGACGCAGCAGCGCGCTGAAAGGCAATGTACTCGCGACGCTCGTCGGCGTCGGCGCCGGGCATGAACACCTCCATCAGCACGCGCGAGCCAAACCCCCACGTACTGCGGACGATGTCTATCAGCGAGGCCCGCACCTGCGCCGGCGCGAGCGCCGCCCCCTCCGCATAGCCCGCGTAGATGACGAGCTCCGTGACGCGCTCCGGGTGGCGCGTGGAGTACGCGGCGCCGATACAGCCACCGCACGAAATGCCCACGAGCGCGAACGTCTCGATATCGAGCTCGTCGACGATCGCCTCGAGCAACGCGACCTCCGAGGGAAGCGACATCTCGCTCGCCTCGCGCTGGCGGTCCGAGAGCCCGACGCCAACGCGGTCGTATCTGAGGACGGTATGCGTCGCGGCTAGCGCACCGAAGAACGAGCGAAACGCCGGCTGCTTCCACTCGCGCTCGATGTGGCTCACCCACCACGCCGGAAAAACGATCGCCGGCCCCTCGCCGACGGTCGCGTAGGCGACCTTGCGTTCCTCAAAGTCCAAGAACCCGATCCGCTGATCCATCCTCAGAGAAGGCTACCCGCGTCCGAAGAGGACGGCGAGTCCGAGCGCCGATGGCCAGTGCTCGCCAGGTTCGCAGATGGCCGGGAATCGCGATGACGGCGGCCCTTTCAGACGCCATCTTTCTCAGCAGAGCCTCATCCCCATCAAAGCTCGGGTTCCTACCCGAGGAAAGGAGAGCGAGATGCCGTACATCAACGTGAAGCTCATCGAGGGTGTCTTCACCCCACAGCAGAAGCACGAGATCGCTGGCCGCCTCACCGAGACCATGGTCGAGATCGAGGGCGAGAACATGCGGGAGGTCACCACCGTCGTGATCGACGAGACCAAGTCCGGGGACTGGTGGATCGGCGGCCGCAGTCTTAGCACCGAGGACGTGCGGGCGCTCGCGGCGGGCAGCGGCACCGCGCACGCGCGATGACGCGCGCGTCGGGCGTCGGCCGAACACCCCGCACGCGAAGCTCGGAGGTCTCCGACCGTCAAGCGCCCCTGCGACGAGCATACGAGCAGGAGCCCGCCGCGGCGATGATCGTTGATCGCGGACACACCTTTGGCCGGGACCTCGCGGACCCCCTGCGCACGAGCGTCGTCCCCGGCGAGGAGTACGGGGTCGAGGTGGAGATCGCTGTAGGCACACATCGAGGAGTGGGAGGGCACCACGACGCTCCCAACCCAGGAGAGCTCCTCTGCGCGGCGCTCGCGGCCTGCCAGGACTCGACGATCCGCATGGTTGCCGACCTGCTCGGCGTGCAACTGACCTCGCTCGCCGTTCAAATCGAGGGCGCCGTCGACTTGCGGGGCTGCCTCGCGATTGACCGGTCGGTGCGGGTGGGCTTTCCGTCGATGCGGAGCCGTACGCAGCTCGGAGTGCGACCCGGAACCGACCCGCACACCGTCCAGCTATTGCTCGCGGCCGCCGAGCGCTCGTGCGTCGTGTTGGACACCCTCAGGCACGGAGTCGACGTGGAAGCGGGAGTCGAGATTGTGAAGCGATGAGGAACAGACGACGGTCCGAGGTGCCGCGCGCGAGCGTCCGTCACGGCCGTTGTGAGACGCTCCCTCGTTCCCGGAAACTGGAAGTCTGCTCTCGCGCGCGCCTCAGTGGTCCTCGCCGGCGCCCGGCTCCAATAGCGGGAAGAACTGGAAGCCGATGTCCCTAACGACCTCGATGATCATCTCCGGCGTGAGTTCGGCGGAGGGGTCGGCCAGTTGCGGAGGAAGCTCGACGCCAAGCTCCCTGGCCTTGTCGATCACGCCGGCCCCGACGTGCGTGCCCAGCGTGCTGATGGCTTTGCCCACGATCTCGGGGTCCATGTGCCAGCTGGGCAGCGGCTGGGCCTTGAACGTGGCCCAAGTCTCGGGGTCACGCGCGATCTCGCGGCTGAAGACGTGCTCGAAGGTGCGTGCCGAGGAATCACGTTGGGTGAACGCCTCGCCCAGGTCCCACTGCTTGCGCAACGTCGCGATCAGCGACGTGTGGCGGTACTCCTCGTTGTAGACCGAACCCGGCTCAACCCAAGGCGACGCGATGATCGCCGGGACTCGGTAGCCCGAACGGTCGAACTTGAAGCCGAACTCGCCTTCGGGCGCGGCCGGGTCGGGCGGGGGGACCGCTCCGGGCGCCACATGGTCGTAGGTTCCGCCTGGCTCATCCCAGCCGATCAGAAGGGCGCTGTTCCAGACGTTGGTGCCCGACTCTGAGGTCATCGAGCGGTAGGCGTTGAAGATCCGCTCCAAGAAGGCCTCGCCGCCGAGCACGCCGGAGGGCGCGTCCAGTCCGACGTCGACGTTGCCGCCGATGAACGATCGACCAAACGCCGGGTGGTAGTCGGAGTGGCCCGATGCCATGTCCGGTTCGATGAAGGAGAAGTCGGGCAGGGTTCCAGCGGCCGCGTCCTTCTCGAACTCGGCGAACGGCACGAAGCGCGTCGCCAGGCGGTCCTTCAACCGGGGATAGTGGATGATGCCGGCGAACGACACGCACATCGGTTCCCCGACGTAGACCTTCCAGCTCCTGCCGTGCTCCTCGAGCCTCTCGAAGATCGTTTCCGCGTCGTTCTTGGTGAACCACTTCTTCGCCGGGCTGTTGACGACCAGTCCCGACGACGTCGCCGCCGTCCAGAACGACCGGTTCATGAAGGTCTGCGATGGGACCTCGCAGAACCAGTGGTCGAACACCCCGAACTCACGCGCGATGCCGCTGAGCACGGGCACCTGCTCGGGCGTGTAGCCGGTCATGATCTGCGCATACTCTTCATAGGTCGGCTGGCGGCCGACCTCGCCGGTGAAGGTGCTGATGTAGTCGGTGACGAACCCTTCCATGTTGGGCTCCGTAGCAGGGGGTGGGACATTCCACGGTGCGGTGACCGCCTCGCCGAGCTTGAAGCGGTTGTGCTCATCCAGCGTGTTGTAGAGCTGGGTGTTGGTGTGGAAGTACTCCTCGCCGGAGTCTGGGTTGGGTGAGTTCAAGTCGGTGGTGATGTTGTAGGGCACCACCTTGCGCTCGGAGCCGTGTTCGGCCCATGCCGGGATCGGATTGCTCAGCTCCCTGCCGAGCACACCCTCGAAGGTCTTGTCGTCCTCCGGTCCGTACAGACGCCCCAGCATGTTGTCGAGGGACCGGTTCTCGAACAGCACGAGCACGACGTGATCCATCGCGTGGGAACGGTCGTGGCTCACAGGCTCCTCCTTCGGCGAATCAGGTTCGTGGGGGGGTCGTTGACCCCCGGGGCAGGCTATAGGTCGCGGCTAGCTTCCGGGCGCGTCCGCGACCCCCGGGCGGGACGACTCCGCCGCAGTAGATCGCATCTGACGGGTGCTCTTGCAGCCCCAGCGACACGCCTGCTCGCCGAGCATTGCGAGCGCCTCGGCACCGGCGCGCTTTGCTTGCGCCTTGGACGGGTTGCACTCGTCTCAGCCACTTCGTGCCAAGCCCAGCAACGGACTCGAACCGTTGACCCCTTCCTTACCATGGAAGTGCTCTACCAACTGAGCTAGCTGGGCGGGTAGCGACCGATCGTAGCGGGCCCGCTCGCCCGGCGTGGGCGGGGGGCTTGCACCTGCCACGGCACGTCCGGGCCACGCCGCGGCAACCGTGTGAGTCGGGCCGCCGGCGTGTCGGGGAGCTACTCGTCGGCGGGCGTCACCGTCTCCACCGGCAGGCCCATGCCGGCGACCTTGCTCGGCAGATCGAGCTTCAGCCAGCGGGAGACACGGTGGGGGAGGGTCGAGATGATGATCTCGTCGAAGCCCCTCAGGTTGATCGCGTCCTGGACGGCGGCGACGGGATCGGCGTCGCCGATGACCCCTTCCACTTGGCTGCCGGCCGACTCGCTCAGCTTGGGCAGCGCCTCATCGAGGACCCCCTGGGCCTCGTCCGGGCCCTGGTCCTGGGCGTCCACGACCTTGTGCAACCCATGTGCCGGGTTGGGGACGAGCAGCGTGAACGTGCTCGGTCCCTTCTGGGCGCGAGCCCGGACGGCGTCCAGTAGCGGCTGCGTGGCAGCGGTCTGGTGGGCTACGACGAGCACCCTCGCCGGCTTTGAGGACTCCATGATCGCTCCCTTCTGGCTGCGTGGCGGCCTTGGAGGCGCCCCGGACTGCGGCGCCCACGGCCCTTCACCGCGAGTTCTACCCCTGTGCCCCGGACGGTGCAATCACAGCGGACGTGTGGCACAGGGGCTCGCTCGCGCCACCCCCGGGGGCATGGGGGCGGCGCGAGCTGAACGCCCTTCAGCCGCGGGGCACCACTTTGGCTTTCTTGACGTCCTTCGTATCCGTATCGGCCAGCGACCCGGTGAGGACCGCCTGGCTCGCCCCGGCTGCGGCGGGGAGGCCCACCTGGAGGTCGACCACGGTGTCGAGCAGTGGGCTCAGGGCCCCGCCGCACCCGGTCACGCCGGGAGCGGTGAAGGTGTTGTCGACAAGGGACGCTCCATTAACGGTGATGATCGTGAGCGACGGATTCAAGCTCGCGGTTCCAGGGTTGCCGGTGATGGGCGTCGTCCCGGACGGCGGTTTGGTGGTTCCCGTCGTCAGCTCCAGAACGATCGGTTCTGCTTCGGAGCCGACGTAGCATTCTTCGCCCAGCACGGAGTTTTCGAGCTTCACCTTGACGGGCAGCTTCACCGACGGTGCTCGTCCGTCGGCGAGGTTTTCCTCGAATACTTCGACCGGCCCGGCAAGTTCGGTCGTGGCCGTCACTTCTCCCAGGGGCAGAGCTTCGACCCCGGTGAGCCCCCCCGGGACGGTCAGCGGGGTGTGCGAGAGGGTGTTTCCGTCGGCGGCCGGAACGAGCACATGGGAGCCTTCGATGACCCCGCCCTGGAGCACGATCGGCTTGTTGATCGGGACCGTCTTGTTGGCGAGTTGGAACTCGCCGCTGGTGGTCGTCGCGACGAGGCAGTGGGCCACGTGCTTGACGTACACGGGACAGTCGGAAAAGGCCGCATATTCGGGATTCGGGGCTGCCTTGGCCTGGGCGCCCGAGGCCGTCGCCATCGCCGCTACGAGCAGCCCCGCGGAAACGGCCGCCGCCTTGCGGATCACGCCCTCAGCCGAGCCCACCTGCCGGTTCTTCTTGGTCACGATCAACTCCCTCCACGCAGAATTCCCTCTGGAGGCCTGCACGCCCACGTGGACCACTTCGCCGGGCGCACGACCCCGGACTTCCCCTACCCCCACGGCGGGGGCTTCAAACGCAAGGACGCGAGCCCGCCCGGCGCGGCGCCGGACGTCGCCGCTTAGCTCAAACCGAAGGGGCCGTCCCGCGCCGCGACTCAGAGGGAGCAGCCACGACGCGGGACGGGGGATCGATCGCCTGCGGGGCAGGGGCCCTACCGTTGCGGGCATGCGCCTGATACCCCTCCAGGCAGGCCCCAAACCCCTCAGCAACGTCGCCTGCCGCCCGTTCCCCACAGCACCGGAGCCGAGGCCCTCGTCGGGGGTCGGCGGTCGAACTCGCGCAGCTCCAACCCCGCCTGCGGCCAGAACGCGACGTTGGAGGCCTCCGGTGCCGGACGCACCAGGCCGAGCAGATGGCGGGGGCAGGATTCGAACCTGCGAAGGCAGAGCCAACGCGTTTACAGCGCGTCCCCTTTGACCGCTCGGGAACCCCGCCGGGGTCCGTCAGTTTAGGCGCCCGGAGGGGGGAAGTCCCGCGGAGCTCAGGAAGCCTCGCGGAGCTGCTGGGCGTCGGGCAGCGACTGCAGCTTTTTCAGCGTCCGGTTCTCGATCTGGCGGACCCGCTCGCGGGTGATGTTGAAGGCCCGGCCCACTTCCTCGAGCGTCCGCGGCCGGCCGCCCACGATGCCGTACCGCAGCTCGATCACCTCCCGCTCCCTGGTCGGCAACGAGGCCAGCACGCGACTGACGTTCTCCTTGCGCAACGCCTCCGAGGCGATCTCGAACGGCGACTCGGCGGAGTCGTCCTCGATGAAGTCCGCCAGCGCGGAGTCGTCCTCCTCGCCGACCGGCTTCTCGAGCGACACCGGCTGCTGGGTGATGCGCAGAACCTCCCTCACCTCCGGCGCGGTGCACTCCAGCTCGGCCGCCAGCTCGGTCGCGCTCGGGTCCCGCCCGAGCTGCTGCACCAGCCTCCGTTCGGCGTGGACCAGCTTGTTCAGCCGCTCCACCATGTGCACGGGGATGCGGATCGTGCGGGCCTTGTCGGCCAGCGAGCGGGTGACCGCCTGGCGGATCCACCAGGTGGCGTAGGTCGAGAACTTGTACCCGCGGCGATAGTCGAACTTCTCCACCGCCCTGATGAGGCCGAGCGATCCCTCCTGGATCAGGTCGAGGAGCGTCAGCCCCCGGCCCACGTAACCCTTGGCGATCGACACCACCAAGCGCAGGTTGGCCTCCACCATGTGCTGCTTGGCGACGATGTCGCCCCGCTCGATCCGCTTCGCCAGCGAGACCTCCTCTTCGGCGCTGAGCAGCGGAACCCGCCCGATCGCCCGCAGGTACAACCGCAGCGAGTCGAGGCTCGGCTCGATCGTGAGGTCGACGTCCCGGCGGCGAAGCTCCTCCAGGCGCATCTGCACCGCCGCCGAGTGCTCCCGCGAGCCGCGATCTTCGTGCGGCTCGGCGATCTCCCGCTCGCCGTCGTCCGGGGGCTGCTCGCCGCCCGAGGCCCTCGCTTCCTCGTGGAGGGAGTCCAGCTCCGCCGGCCCGTCACCCTTGCCGAGGACCTCGATGCCGTGCTCCTCGAGGTAGCTCATCAGCTCCCCGGTCTGCTGGAGCGACAGCTCGGCCTCGTCGGCCGCTGCGCTCAGCGCCATCGCGGCCACGAATCCCCGCTCGTGCCCCTCGGCGATCAGGCCCTGCAGCTCCTCGATCTCCACCGTCGCCCCCACTGGCGGGCTCATCGCGACATCACCCTTGTCGGCCATCGCACCAAACGACCATCCTCTCCCCTCGCGCCGTCCCAGTCCCGTGGCGCTGTGTGCGGCCGCTTACGGTAGCTGACGGCTCCGATTCCCGCGGTGCGCCCGTGAGCGCCCGTCGTGTCGGGCACGCGAGGTGCTCGCTACGCTGGGCGCGTATGCAGGCTGGCGTAACGCATGCGACGCCGTTCCCGGTCGTGGGAGCGGGCGGGGATGTGCAGTCGCGCACACCCTCGATCGCTGTCGGCCTGTCTCGGGTCGGGGTCACAGGCGTGGAGAAGGTCGTGCGCATCCGCGAAGAGCTGTTCCTCGCCCGCTTCGACTGCTACGTGGATCTCAGCGCGGCCCAGAAGGGGGCGCACATGTCGCGCTTCGAAGAGGTCGTCAACGAGGCCATCGGCGAGGTCGTCCTCAGCGAGGCCCCGTTCCGGGCCGAGACGCTCGCCCAACACATCGCCGAGCTCGTCCGCGCCCGCCAGGGAGCCGAGCGGGCGGAAGTGACGGTCGCAGCTCGCTACCCGGAGAACAAGCCGGCCCCCGTCTCGGGGGTCCAGACGCAGGAGATCTACACGCTCCACGGGCGGGCGCTCGCCTTCGTCCACGGCACCCGCCGTCTGGTCGGGGTCTCGGCCACGGGCATGACCGCCTGTCCCTGCGCCCAGGAGCTGATCGCCGCGCGCGCCCGCGAGCGGCTGCTCGCCCGCGACCTCACCCCCGAGCAGATCGACGTGGTGCTGGAGACGGTGCCGATCGCCACCCACAACCAGCGCGGCCTGGCGACGCTCTACGTCGGCTGCCTGGAGGACTGCTCGACCGAGATCGAGGCCGCCACCCTGCTCGAGATCGCCGAGGGGAGCATGTCGTCTGAGATCTACGAGCTGATGAAGCGCTCCGACGAGGTGGAGGTGGTGGAAAAGGCCCACCGTCGCCCCCGCTTCGTGGAGGACTGCGTACGCGAGATGGTCGCCGGGGTGGTCGACCGCTTCGGGGAGCTCGACGGGGGCAGTTTCGTGCTCGCCCGCCAGGACAACCTGGAGACGATCCACCAGCACAGCGTGATGGCCGAGCGCTCGGGCCTGCTCAGCGAGCTCCGCGAGGAGATCGCCTCAGGCTCACCGCTGCCCCGCCAGACGACCCTCGAGCAGTGGCTCGACGGGAGCGCCCCCGCTCAGCCCCCGGCTTGAGTTTCGACCTGCTGCATCCGCCGCCGCAGACCGAAGAAGTAGTCGAGCCCCGAGAGCACGGTCACCAGCACCGTCACGTACAACAGGGCCGACACCCACAGCGGTTTGCCGGTGACCGCGATGATCACCAGGATCGTGACGATCTGAAGGCACGTCTTGACCTTCCCGAAGTTGCTCGCCGCGATCACCACCCCGGCCTGGTTGGCTCCCATCCTCAGCACCGTCACCGCCAGCTCCCGGGTGATGATCACCATCGCCACCCACGCGGCCAGGCGGTGCAGCGACACGAGTGACACCAACGCGGCCACGATCAGCAGCTTGTCCGCCAGCGGGTCCATCAGCTTGCCGAAGTTGGTCACCGAGTTGCGCGAGCGCGCCATGTAGCCGTCGACGAAGTCGGTGGCGGAGGCCGCCGCGAACACGATCGCGGCCAGCACGTCGCCCTCGGCGGTGTTGCCCAGCAGGGCGACCACCAGCACCGGCACGAGCATGATCCTCAGCACCGTCAGCAGGTTTGGGAGGTTGAGCGGGAACAAGGAGCGCCTCTGCGGCCATTATGGGCCGCGACCCCGTTTGGCCGCCGGCTCACCGCCGAGGAGGGCCCTCCCGGCGCCTGCAACAGCCGCCCTGGAAGCTGTTATACCGGTCGCCCACGCCAAAGGCGACCCTGAGAGGAGGGCCATGAAGCAGCGCACTCTCGGACCCGACGGGCCCCAGGTCTCGGCCATCGGCCTCGGCTGCATGGGCATGTCCGCGTTCTACGGCAGGACCGACGAGGGCGAGTCCCTGCGCACGATCGACCGCGCCCTCGAGCTGGGGTGCAACTTCCTGGACACCTCCGACATGTACGGCCCCCACACCAACGAGGAACTCCTCTCCAGGGCCCTCTCGGGTCGCCGCGAGCAGGTCTTCCTGGCCACCAAGTTCGGCATCAAGCTCCAGGCCGATCCGCCCCGTCGCAGCATCGACGGAAGCCCCGCGTACGTTCGCTCCGCCTGCGAGGCGTCGCTGCGGCGACTGGGAACCGACCACATCGACCTCTACTACCAGCACCGCGTGGACCCGAGGACCCCGATCGAGGAGACCGTCGGGGCGATGGCCGAACTCGTGGACGAGGGGAAGGTCCGCCACATCGGGCTCTCGGAGGCCTCGGCCGAGACGATCCGCCGTGCCCACTCCGTCCACCCGGTCACGGCCGTCCAGAGCGAGTACTCGCTCTGGACCCGCGAGATCGAGCAGGACGTGGTCCCCACGCTCGAGCAGCTGGGCATCGGCCTGGTCGCCTACTCGCCCCTCGGACGGGGCTTCCTGACCGGGCGCTTCAGCTCCCCCGAGGAGCTCGACGAGGGCGACTTCCGCCGCCAAGGCCCCCGCTTCACGGGCGAGAACCTCCGCCACAACCTGAAGCTCGCCGAGCTGGTCAAAGAGACGGCCGCCGAGCTGGAGATCACGCCCTCCCAGCTTGCCCTCGCGTGGGTGCTCGCCCGTGGAGAGCACATCGTCCCGATCCCGGGAACCAAGCGGGTGGCCTACCTCGAGCAGAACGTGGCCGCCGCCGAGGTCTCCCTCGACCGGGACAAGGTCCGCGAGATCGCCGACGCGCTGCCGCCCGTGGCCGGGGAGCGCTACGACCAGGAAGGCATGCGCACGATCAACATCTGAATCCGTCGCTGCCGCTAGGGTGGAAAGCCATGCCGCTGATCCCCATGGTCATCGAGCGCACCGCCCGCGGCGAACGCGAGTTCGACATCTACTCGCGGCTGCTCGACGAGCGCATCATCTTCCTCGGCACGCCGATCGACGACCAGGTCGCCAACCTCGTGGTGGCCCAACTGCTGCACCTCGAGAGCGAGGACCCCGAAAAGGACGTCTCCCTGTACATCAACACGCCCGGGGGAAGCATCTACTCCGGCCTGGCGATCTACGACACGATGATGTTCATCAAGCCCGACGTGCAGACGATGTGCGTGGGGGTGGCGATGTCGATGGGCTCGCTGCTGCTGAGCGCGGGGACCCAGGGCAAGCGCGCGGCCCTGCCCAACTCGAGGATCCTGATCCATCAGCCGTCGGCCGGCTTCGAAGGCCAGTCCACCGAGATCGAGATCCATGCTCGCGAGATCCTCAACCTGCGGGCGCGGATCGACGAGATCTACGCCAAGCACACCGGCCGCAGCACCGAGGAGGTGCGCGCCGACATGGAGCGGGACCGCTTCTTCACCTCCCAGCAGGCGCTCGAGTACGGGCTCGTCGACCGGGTCCTCCAGAGCCACTGAGCGAAGCGGTGGCGCGCCGGTAGGGGATGGCGGCGCTTCGTCCCCCCGAGCGCCTCGCCCTCCTGCTGCTGGCCGTCATCACGGTCCTGTCCGGGGTCGCGAGCCGCGCCGGCTGGCCCGCGGTCCCCAGCTTTGGAATCTCGACCGCGGCCCTGGCCGGCCTCGCCTGGCTGGTGTCGTTCGCGACCGAGCAGCTCGGCGAGCGCTACGGACCCGGCGTGACGGGCATGCTCCAGTCCACCCTCGGCAACCTCCCGGAGCTGTTCGTGGTGATCTTCGCGCTCCAGAAGAGCGAGCTCGTGGTCGCCCAGACGGCACTCGTGGGCTCGATCTTCGCCAACGCCCTGCTCGTTCTCGGGCTGGTGATCGTGGTCGGCGCGAGGCGCTCCTCCGACGGGCTCATGCGCTTCTCCCCTCGGCTCCCGATGGACACCGCCACGCTGCTCCAGGTCACGATGTTCGTGCTCGTCCTGCTCGGCCTCTCGCGGGCCGCTCACGACCCCGCCAGCCACCACGTGAAGACGATCTCGGCGATCGGTGCGGGGTGCCTGCTGGTGGTCTACGTGGCGTGGGTGATCCCCTACCTGCGCTCGGATCGCGCACCGGGCGGGGTTCCCGATCGCCCACCCGGCGAGGGCCCGAGCGGGATTCCCGAGCGCTCGCCCGGGGAGGACCCGGGCGGGGTTTCCGGCGTGGCGTCCGGCGAGGGTCCGGCTGGGATTGCACGTCCGGCGAGCAATCGTGCCCCTGCGCGGAACGGCCCGCGGCTCTCGCTGGCGCTCACGCTCGGGCTGCTCGTCACCGGGGGCGTGGCCTCGGCGTTCGTGTCGGACTGGTTCGTCGACGCACTGGGGCCGGCGATCAAAACCCTGCACCTGTCGGAAGCCTTCGCCGGGCTGGTGATCGTGGCGATCGCCGGCAACGCGGTCGAGAACACCGCCGGGCTGGTGCTGGCCTGGAAGCGCCGCAACGACCTCGCGATCTCGGTCGTCAAAAACTCCGTCGCCCAGATCGCCGCCTTCCTGTTCCCGCTGCTGGTGCTCGTCTCCTTCGCGCTGAAGACCACGCTCACGTTCGCGGTGCAGCCGGTCTACACGGGCGCGCTGGCGCTCACGGCGCTGGCCCTCTGGCAGGTGGCAGGCGACGGCGAGGCGGCCGAATTCGAGGGCTGGGCGCTGGTGGCCCTCTACGCGATCCTCGCCACCTTCGCCCTCTACGAGTGATCGCCGCGTCAGGGCCGCCGGTGGGCGACCGGGTGCGTACACGGCCGTGCCCACGGCTCCCCGGGCACGCTAGACTTGACCGTGACCTCGCGCCTGGGCGGGGTTTTTCTTCGCCCAAGGCCGCAACACCCACCACGCAGGATCTCTAACCAATGGCCCGCGGAGACGTGCGAATCGCTGTCACCCTCGCCTGCGAGGATTGCAAGCATCGCAACTACCAGACGAATAAGAGCAAGCGCAACAACCCGGACCGGATGACGCTGCGAAAGTACTGCCGCTTCTGTCGCAAGCACACCAGTCACCGGGAGACCCGCTAACCCGGGACCGCCCCCATGGCCCGTGATCGCAAACGCGCCAAGCAGCGCCGTGGGCGCCGCGGCGCGGCCGCGCTGGCACGACGTGAGGCCGCCGACGGCCGTCCCCAGCCGCCACCCGGCCAGACCGTCCGCAGCGACCTCCCGGGCTCGCTCGACCACGCCGGGGCGGAGGTCGACGAGTTCGACGCCGCCCTCGTCGCGGGCGCCGGTGGGGTGCCGCTGGCGCCGAGTGAGGAGGAGCAACTGGAGCAGGAAGCCCTCGCCGGCGAGCCCGAGCTGGACGAGACCGAGGTGGCCGACGGCGCCGCCCCACCGGCTGGACCTCCCCCCGAGCCTCCCCGCCGGCCGCCCGGCGGCGGACGGGGGGGAGCAGGCGAAGGCCCGGTCGGAGGCGGCGGTGGCGAGCTGGCCCCCGAGCGCCGCAACGCGATCGCTCTCTCCGGCGGCCGGGCGGTCGGATTCCTGCGCGCCAGCTGGGCCGAGCTCCAGCGGGTTCAGTGGCCGGACCGCCGCCAGGTCTTCCAGGCGACCGCCGTAGTCATAGGGTTCGTTGCGATCGCAGGTCTCTACCTTGGTCTCGCCGACTTGGTGGCCAAGGAAATCGTCGAAGTCATTCTCTGAGGAAGTCATTGATGTTTCGCTGGTACGTCGTCAACACATATTCGGGACACGAGAACAAGGTCAAGCACAACCTCGAGCACCGGCTGGTGTCGCTCGGGCAGCAGAACGCCGTCCGCAACGTGGTGGTGCCCACCGAAGCCGTCTCCGAGATGAAGGACAACCAGAAGGTCACCGTCGAAAAGCGGACGATGCCGGGCTACGTGCTGGTGAACATGGAGCTCAACGAGGACTCGTGGGGCGTCGTCAAGGGGACCCCCGGGGTCACGGGCTTCGTCGGCGCCTCCCAGGAGCCGGTGCCGCTGACCCAGGTCGAGGTCGACCGGCTGCTGCACAAGGAGGTCGCGACCGCCACCCGTACCCGCGCCCAGTTCGCAATCGGCGAGTCGGTCAAGGTCGTGTCCGGGCCGCTGTCGGACTTCTCCGGCGAGATCTCCGAGATCAACGAGGACGCCGCCCGCCTGAAGGTGCTGGTATCTATCTTCGGCCGCGAGACCCCGGTCGAGGTCGGCTTCGACCAGGTCAAAAAGCTCTAGACGATGGCCAAGAAGGTTCTCACCACGATCAAGCTGCAGGCAAACGCCGGGCAGGCGAGCCCCGCCCCGCCGGTGGGCCCTGCCCTGGGCCAGCACGGGATCAACATCATGGAGTTCTGCAAGGCGTTCAACGCCCAGACGCAGAGCGAGACGGGGACAATCATCCCGGTCGTGATCACGGTCTACGAGGACCGCTCGTTCACGTTCGTCACCAAGACGCCCCCGGCCGCGGTCCTGATCCGACAGGCGATCAACATCAACAAGGGCTCGGCCGAGCCCAACCGTACGAAGGTCGGCACCATCACCCAGCAGCAGCTCCGCGACATCGCCGAGCGCAAGCTCGATGACCTCAACGCCCACGACGTCGAGCAGGCCGCCAAGATCATCGCCGGCACCGCCCGCTCGATGGGCGTGGATGTGGCATCGTGAGCCACGGACGCCGCTACTCCGAGCAGCTGGTGAAGGTCGACCGGGACCGCGAGTACGAGCCGGCCGAGGCGCTGTCGCTGGTCTCCCAGCTCGCCTCCGCCAAGTTCGACGAGACCGTCGAGGTGCACGTCCGCACGGGCCTCAACGTCCGCCACGCCGACGAGCAGCTGCGGGGCACGATCGCGCTCCCCAACGGGATCGGCAAAGACGTCAAGATCGCCGTCTTCGCCCAGGGCGACTCGGCCGGCGAAGCTGAGCAGGCGGGTGCCGACTACGTCGGCGGCGAGGACCTCGCCAAGCGCATCCGCGAGGGCTTCGACGACTTCGACATGACGATCGCCACGCCCGACATGATGTCGATCGTCGGTCAGCTCGGGCGCATCCTCGGGCCCGCCGGCAAGATGCCCAACCCGAAAGTCGGCACCGTCACCACCGACGTCGCCAAAGCCGTCGAGGAATCGAAGGCCGGGAAGGTCGAATACCGGACCGACCGCAGCGCCATCGTCCACCTCGTGATCGGCAAGGCCAGCTTCGACGAGCGCAAGCTGTTGGAGAACTACGCCGCCGTCATCGAAGAGCTGGTCCGGGCCAAGCCCGCGGCTGCCAAAGGCCGCTACCTGCGCTCCATCACGCTCGCCACCACGATGGGACCGGGCGTCAAAGTCGACCCGAGCCGTACCCGCGAAATCGTCGAGTCCGCTCCGGCGGCCGCGTAGGCACCTCGGCGAGGGCGAACGGGAGCCGACCTCGGCGCCCGCACGGTCGACCCTCTACAATCGCTCGTCGAACTGCAAGCGTTCGCCGCGCCCGAGACCCCCGGCGCCCAGGAGGAGAAGACCGGGGCAGGCACAGGCGAGGAGCTGCGGCCCTCCGGTCGCTGTCACTCGTCCGCCTGAGACCGTCCCCGGGCACGACGAGCTTCCCCCGACAGCGAACGAGACCCGTGAACAGAGACCAGAAGGCGACCGCGATCGCCGAGATCGCAGAGCGCATCGGCCAGAGCCAGGCGATCTTCGCCGTCGACTACAGGGGCATCACCGTGGCCCAGGTGGCGGAGCTCCGCAGCAACCTCCGCGCCGCCGACGCCACCTTCACGGTGGTCAAGAACTCCCTCACCGAGCGCGCCGCCGACCAGGTTGGCGCCGAGACCCTGAAGGAATTCCTCGCCGGCCCGACGGCCCTCACCTTCGTCCGCGGCGATGCCGCCGTGGCCGCCAAGGCGATTGCCGACTACGCCCGCACCACCCAGCTGCTGCCCTTCAAGGGCGGTGTCATGGATGGCTCCCCTCTGGACGTGGACCAGATCCGGGCGCTCTCGAAACTCCCCTCCCGGGAAATCCTCTACGGACAGCTCGTCGGCGTCGTCGCCTCACCCGTGACCGGCCTCGTTCGTACCCTCGCGGCGCTCGTGGGTGGCCTCGCCGTCGCCCTCGGCCAGGTCCGCGAGAAGAAGGAGTCGGGCGAGATCCCCGCGGGCGACCCACCCCCACCCGCCGAGCCCGAGGCGCCGCCCGCGGAGGAGGCATCCGCCGCTGAGGCGGAGGCGCCCGCGGAGGAGGCACCCGCCGCTGAGGCGGAGGCGCCCGCGGAGGAGGCACCCGCCGCTGAGCCCGAGGCGCCGGCGGAGGAGGCACCCGCCGGTGAGGCGGAGGCACCCGCGGAGGAGGCACAAGCTGAGCCGGCCGAGGAGCCGGCGCCGGAAGACGACAACGACGCGGACGCGGCGGCCGAGGCCGGGCCGCAGGACGCCGGGGACGCGAACAAGGAGGACTGACAGCCGATGGCTACAAGCACACAGGAGTGGATCGACGAGCTCAAGGGCATCTCGGTGCTCGAGCTCGCCGAGCGGATCAAGGCGCTCGAGGAGGAGTTCGGCGTCTCGGCGGCGGCGGTCGCGGCGCCGGTCGCGGCGCCGGCGGGCGGCGACGGTGCCGGTGCCGGTGGCGACGCCGAAGAGTCGAGCACCGTGGACGTCCTCCTCACCGCCTCGGGCGACAAGAAGATCCAGGTGATCAAGGTCGTCCGGGCGGCCACGGGGCTGGGCCTGAAAGAGGCCAAGTCGCTCGTGGACGAGGCGCCCAAGCCCGTCAAGGAGGGCATCGAGCGGGAGGAGGCCGAGAAGCTCAAGCAGGAACTCGAGGAGGCCGGAGGCACCGTCGAGTTGAAGTAGTCGCCGGGGCGAGTGACGCCCCGGCTCGGAGTCCCGGGCGGCGAACGGTCCGCCCGGCGGCCCTCCCGGCGCCGGCCGACCGTGGTCGGCGCCGCCCTCGACGGGTGCGGGAGATTTGTCCCGGCCCCTCACATTTGCACGCGCTTTCCGGTAAAGTCCCAGTTGCTGGCCAATAGCCGCAGCCGCCCGTGAGGGACGTCACGCCACATACGTGGGCGTCCGGGTGGGGTCCGTGAGCGCCGGTGGCCCTTCGGGGTAGCGCTACCCTGTGCTATCTTGGGTAGTCGCGCTTCGGCGCCCTCCTCTGCCCGTGTATCGCCCTCCGAAGGAGTCATTTCTTGGCTGCTGCAGATGCTCTCCGTACGCGCCGTAGCTTCGCGCGTCTCGACAAGACCGTTGACGTCCCCAACCTCATCGATATCCAGCGCCGTTCGTTCGCCTGGCTGACAGACCCACAGGCCGGCGGCCTGCGGGAGACGATCGACGACATCTCCCCGATCGAGGACTACACCGGCAACCTCGCCGTCCAGTTCGGCGAGTTCACCTTCGACGAACCGGTGGCCTCGCTGGACCAGTGCCGGGAGAAGGACATGACCTACGCCCGGCCACTCACCGTGACGGTCGCCTTCATCAACCGGGAGACGGGCGAGATCCGCGAGCAGTCGGTGTTCATGGGCGACTTCCCCTGGATGACCGACCGCGGGACCTTCGTCATCAACGGCACCGAGCGCGTCGTGGTGACCCAGCTGGTGCGCTCCCCCGGGGCCTACCTGATGGAGCCCAAGGACCGCGAGAAGCAGGTCTTCATCGCCAACCTGATGCCCGCCCGCGGCTCCTGGCTGGAGCTCGAGATCGACAAGAAGGGCAAGGTCTTCGTACGCATCGACCGCAAGCGCAAGCTGCCCGTGACGGTGCTGCTGAGGGCGATGGGGTACGCCAGCGACGAGGAGATCCTGCGGCTGTTCGACAACTCGCTCTACATCCGCAACACGATCGACTCCGACACCGACGTCACCCGCACCGAAGAGGGCGCCCTGATCGAGCTGTTCAAGAAGCAGCGTCCGGGGGAGCCGCCCAGCGTCGACAACGCGAGGGCGCTGCTGAACCAGCTGTTCTTCGACCCCAAGCGCTACGACCTCACCCGGGTCGGCCGCTACAAGCTCAACTCACGCCTGGGGCTCGACGTCGACATCGACACCCGCACCCTCACCCAGGACGACATCCTCGCGCTCGTCCGCGAGCTGGTCTCGCTGCCCAAGCGACTCGGCCTGCCCGAGGACGGGGAGGTCGAGATCAAGGACTACGCGGCCGAGGCCCTGAGCATGCCCCGTGAGCCCGTCGCCGACCGCCTCGACGAGTACGAGCACTTCGGCAACCGTCGCCTGAGGACGGTCGGCGAGCTGATCCAGGAGGCCTTCCGGATCGGCCTCTACCGCATGGAGCGGGTGGTCCGCGAGCGCCTCACGACCGAGGACGCCGACACCATCACCCCCCAGACGATCATCAACATCCGCCCCGTGGTGGCGGCCCTGAAGGAGTTCTTCGGGTCCTCCCAGCTGAGCCAGTTCATGGACCAGACCAACTCGCTGGCCGGGCTCACCCACCGCCGACGCCTGTCGGCCCTCGGCGCCGGCGGGCTGACCCGCGAGCGGGCCCCGATCGAGGTCCGCGACGTGCACCCCACCCACTACGGCCGGATGTGCCCGATCGAGACCCCCGAGGGTCCCAACATCGGCCTCATCGGCTCGCTGTCCTCGTTCGCCGAGGTGTCCGAGTACGGCTTCGTCACCACTCCCTACCGGGTGGTCAAGGACGGCGTCCTGACGAGCGAGGTCCGCCACCTCGACGCGACCCAGGAAGAGGAGCTGCTGATCGCCCAGGCGAACACCCCGATCGACGCCAAAACCGGCCGCCTGAAGGGCAGCGAGATCCTCTGCCGCACCCAGGCCGGCCAGTACGTGACGGTCGGCCCCAAGGACGTGGACCTGGTGGACGTCTCCCCCGAGCAGATCTGGTCGGTGGCCACCGCCATGATCCCGTTCCTCGAGCACGACGACGCCAACCGCGCGCTGATGGGCTCGAACATGCAGCGCCAGGCCGTGCCCCTGTTGAAGGCGGACGCCCCCCTGGTGGGCACCGGGATGGAGCGCCGCGCCGCGCTCGACACCGGCGACGTGCTGCTCGCCGAGAGCGCCGGCACGGTCGACTACATCGACGCCGACCAGATCGTCGTGCAGTCCAACGACGGCAAAAAGCAGGAGTACGAGCTGCAGAAGTTCATGCGCTCCAACCAGGGCACGCTGATCCACCACAAGCCGATGGTCGCCACCGGACAGAAGGTCAAGGCCGGGGACGTCCTCGCCGACGGCTCCTCCACCGACAAGGGCGAGATGGCCCTGGGCAAGAACCTGATGGTCGCCTTCATGTCCTGGGAGGGGTACAACTTCGAGGACGCCATCATCCTTTCCCGCCGCCTGGTCCAGGACGACGAGCTGACCTCGATCCACATCGAGGAGTACGAGATCGACGCCCGCACGACCAAGCTCGGCGAGGAGGAGATCACCCGCGACATCCCCAACCGCTCGGAGGAGTCGCTGCGCAACCTCGACGACCGAGGGATCGTGCGGATCGGCGCCGAGGTCCAGTCCGGGGACCTGCTGGTGGGCAAGGTCACGCCGAAGGGCGAGACCGAGCTCACGGCCGAGGAGAAGCTGATCCGGGCGATCTTCAAGGAGAAGGCCCGCGAGGTCCGCGACACCTCCCTGAAGGTCCCCCACGGAGAGGGCGGCGTGGTGATCGACGTGAAGACCTTCCGCCGCGACGACGGCGACGACCTGCCGCCCGGGGTCAACGACCTCGTGCGCGTGTTCGTCGCCAAGAAGCGCAAGATCTCCGAGGGCGACAAGCTCGCCGGCCGTCACGGCAACAAGGGTGTGATCTCGAAGATCGTCGAGGAGCAGGACATGCCGTTCCTCGAGGACGGGACCCCCGTCGACGTGATCCTCAACCCCCTCGGCGTGCCCTCCCGCATGAACGTCGGGCAGATCCTCGAGACCCACCTCGGGTGGGTCGCCGCCCAGGGCTGGTACGACGACGGCTCGGAGGCCTACAAGGACTCCCGCGCCAACGGCGGGAACGGGCGCGTGTACGTGTCCACCCCGGTCTTCGACGGGGCCACCGTCGAAGACGTCGACACCGCGCTGGTGAAGTGGCAGGACGCCCACGAGGGCCGCATCCGGATGGACATCGACAAGTCCCGCCGTGAGGGCGAGCGCGCCTCCGGGAAGATGACGCTCTTCAACGGCCGCAGCGGCGAGCCGTTCGAGGAACAGGTGACGGTGGGCTACATGTACATCCTGAAGCTCCTGCACCTGGTGGACGACAAGATCCACGCCCGCTCCACCGGCCCCTACTCGCTCGTCACCCAGCAGCCGCTGGGCGGCAAGGCCCAGTTCGGCGGCCAGCGCTTCGGCGAGATGGAGGTGTGGGCGCTGGAGGCCTTCGGCGCCGCCTACACCCTCCAGGAGATGCTCACGATCAAGTCCGACGACACCGTCGGGCGCGTGAAGGCCTACGAGGCGATCGTCAAGGGCGAGAACATCGCCGAGCCGTCGATCCCCGAGTCCTTCAAGGTCCTGCTCAAGGAGATGCAGTCGCTCGCGCTGGACGTGAACGTCGTCTCCGAGGAGGGCCAGCGCGCCGAAATGCGTGACGAGGACGACGACCTGCTGCGGGCCGCCGAGGAGCTCGGCATCGACCTCTCCGGCGTCCGGGCCCTGGCCGGGGACGCCACCGACGAGGAGCTCGACAGCGAGGACGACTCCGATGCCGGCGCCGGTGAGCCGCCGGACGCCGACGCCGCCGCGGACCCCCAGAACGACACCGAAGACACCGGTGAGGACACCGTGATCCCCGTCGACATCGACGGCGACGTCGACCTGGAGAGCCTGGCCAGCGAGGAGCCGGCGGCCGAGTAGAAGCCCGCGCAAATCCCCCAAACCACCTTCACACCTTTCAACACGCGAGGAAAGCACCACACATGATCGACATCAACAACTTCGACGCCATCGAGATCAGCCTCGCCTCCTCCAAGCAGATCCGCAGTTGGTCCTCGGGCGAGGTCACCAAGCCCGAGACGATCAACTACCGGACCCTCAAGCCGGAGAAGGATGGTCTCTTCTGCGAGCGCATCTTCGGTCCCACCAAGGACTGGGAGTGCTACTGCGGCAAGTACAAGCGCGTCCGCTACAAGGGCATCGTGTGCGAGCGCTGTGGGGTCGAGGTGACCCGCTCGAAGGTCCGCCGCGAGCGTATGGGCCACGTCGACCTGGCCGCCCCCGTGAGCCACATCTGGTTCTTCAAGGGCGTCCCCAGCCGCATCGGCTACCTGCTCGACATGGCCCCCAAGGAACTGGAGAAGGTCCTGTACTTCGCCGCCTCGATCGTCACCTGGGTCGACGACGAGGCCCGCGCGAAGGACCTCGACAGCCTCGAGAAGGAGGTCAACAAGGTGCTCGACTCCTACGCCGCCGAGCGTGAGGAGCGGGTGCTCGAACTGCGCGAGTCGCTGGCCCGTCGGGAGAAGTACCTCTCGACCGGCAAACAGACCAACTTCAACGACGAAGACCACATGTGGGCCGACGCCCTCGACATCAACGTGTCGAAGCTCTCCGACGAGGACCGCGAGAAGCACCTCAAGGATCTGAAAAAGGCCTTCGACGCCGACATCGCCGACACCGAGGCCTACATCGAGGACGCCGCCGAGCGGATGCGGATCGTGTGGGAGCTCTTCAAGACGATGGAGCCCAAGCAGATCGAGCACGACGAGACCACCTTCCGCGAGCTCAAGGAGCGCTTCGGCTCTCCCTACGGCTTCGGCGAGTACTTCCGCGGCGGCATGGGCGCGGAGGCGATCCGCGACCTGCTCCAGCAGGTCGACCTCGACGCCGAACGGGAGAGTCTGGAGGACGAAGTCAAGACCGGCAAAGGCCAGAAGCAGGCCCGGGCGGTCAAGCGCCTGAAGGTCGTCTCGGCCTTCATCCAGTCCGGCAACAAACCGGAGATGATGGTCCTCGACGCGGTCCCGGTGATCCCCCCGGAGCTGCGCCCGATGGTCCAGCTCGACGGCGGCCGTTTCGCCACCTCGGACCTCAACGACCTCTACCGCAGGGTCATCAACCGCAACAACCGCCTCAAGCGGCTGCTCGACCTCGGAGCCCCCGAGATCATCGTCAACAACGAGAAGCGCATGCTCCAGGAGGCCGTCGACGCGCTGTTCGACAACGGCCGCCGCGGGCGCCCGGTCACGGGCCCCGGCAACCGGCCCCTGAAGTCGCTTTCGGACATGCTCAAGGGCAAGCAGGGGCGCTTCCGCCAGAACCTGCTGGGCAAGCGCGTGGACTACTCCGGGCGCTCGGTGATCGTGGCCGGCCCGTACCTGAAGCTGCACCAGTGCGGGCTGCCGAAGATCATGGCCCTGGAGCTGTTCAAGCCGTTCATCATGGCCCGCCTGGTCGAGCGCAAGTCGGCCCAGAACATCAAGGCGGCCAAGAAGATGGTCGACTCGATGATCGCCGAGGTGTGGGACGTGCTCGAGGAGGTCATCCACGAGCACCCGGTGCTGCTCAACCGGGCCCCCACCCTGCACAGGCTCGGCATCCAGGCGTTCGAGCCGCTGCTCGTCGAGGGCAAGGCGATCCAGGTCCACCCGCTGGTGTGTCACGCCTTCAACGCCGACTTCGACGGCGACCAGATGGCAGTCCACCTGCCGCTGTCGGCGGAGGCCCAGGCCGAGGCCCGGATCCTGATGCTGTCGTCGAACAACATCCTCAGCCCGGCTCACGGTTCGCCGCTCGCGACGCCCACCCAGGACATGATCCTGGGGGCCTACTACCTCACCTACGGGCCCGAAGCGGAGGAGCTGTCGAAGATCGACCGCGCCACCTACGACCCCCGCCCGCACGTGTTCCGCACCGCCCAGGAGGCCGAGCTCTCCTACGAGGGCGGCGTGGTCAAGCTGCACGACATCGCCGAGTTCCGCCCCTACGGGCGCGAGGGCGGCCACGTCCTGACCACGATCGGGCGGATCATCTACAACGACCGCATCGAGCGGGCGCTGGCGGAGGCCCTCGGGGACGAGTTCGACCCCTCGAAGTACACCTTCGTCAACCAGTCGATGAAGAAGCGGGACACCACCCGGCTGATCGACCTGCTGGTGCAGAACTACGGCGCCACGACGATCTCGCTGGTGCTCGACGCCTTCAAGGACCTGGGCTTCAAGTACGCCACCCAGGCGGGGATCACGATCTCCAAGAACGACGTCGTGGTGCCGCCCGAGAAGCAGCAGATCCTCGACAAGTACGACAAGCTGGTGGGCGAGATCACCGGTCAGTACGACGACGGGCTGATCACCCAGGAGGAGCGTCACGAGGCGGTCGTGGAGCAGTGGAACGCCGCCACCGACGAGGTCGCCGACGCGATGATCGCGAACCTCGACACGCTCAACCCGATCTTCATGATGGCCAACTCGGGTGCCCGTGGGTCCTTCAAGCAGATCCGCCAGCTCGCCGGGATGCGCGGCCTGATGGCCAACCCGAAGGGTGAAATCATCGAGCGCCCGATCAAGGCCAACTTCATGGAGGGCCTGTCGGTGCTGGAGTACTTCATCTCCACCCACGGGGCCCGAAAGGGCCTTGCGGACACGGCCCTGAGGACCGCCGATTCCGGCTACCTCACCCGGCGTCTGGTCGACGTCGCCCAGGACGTGATCATCCGCGAGGCCGACTGCGGCACCGAGGAGTACATCGAGATGTCGGTGTTCAAGGCCGACGGCGAGCCCAACGACGGGCTCGTCGGGCGCATCGCGGCCCGGCCGATCACGACCAAGCGCAACCGCATGCTGGCCGAGCAGGGCACCGAAATCGGGCGCGCGGAGCTGGCCGACATCGTGCAGGCCTTCACCGACGAGCGCGAGAAGGGCCACGAGATCACCGTCCCCGTGCGCTCGGTGCTGAAGTGCGAGGCCCCCAGCGGGGTCTGCCAGGCCTGTTACGGCCGCGCGATGGCCACCGGCGCGCTCGCCCAGATCGGCGACGCGGTCGGGATCGTGGCGGCCCAGTCGATCGGCGAGCCGGGCACCCAGCTGACGATGCGCACGTTCCACACCGGCGGCGTCGCGGGCGCGGACATCACCCACGGCCTGCCCCGCGTGGTCGAGCTGTTCGAGGCCCGTCGCCCGAAGGGGCTGGCGAAGATCGCCGAGCAGGACGGCGTCGTCTCGATCGAGGAGACCGACAAGGCGCTGACGGTCGTCATCACCGACGCCGCCGGCGACGAGCACCGTCACGCGTTCCCCCGCCGCACCCGGCTGTTCGTCGGCGCGGGCGAGAAGATCGTCGCGGGCACCCAGCTCAACGAGGGGTCGGTGTACCCCCACGAGCTGCTGGCGATCCGCGGGCGCACCGAGACCGAGCAGTACCTCGTGCGTGAGGTACAGGAGGTCTACAAGTCCCAGGGCGTCGACATCGACGACAAGCACATCGAGCTGATCGTCCGCCAGATGCTCAAGAAGGTCAGGGTCGACCAGAAGGGCGACACCGACTACCTCCCGGGCCAGTTCGTGGACCGCTTCGAATTCGCCAAGGCGAACAACGCGGTCATCGAGCAGGGCGGCGAGACGGCCCAGTTCGAGGACATCATCCTCGGCATCACCAAGGCCTCGCTGAACACGGACTCGTTCCTTTCGGCGGCCTCCTTCCAGGAGACCACGAAGGTGCTCACCGACGCGGCCCTGGAAGGCAAGATCGACCGCCTCAACGGGCTCAAGGAGAACGTCATCATCGGCAAGCTGATCCCGGCCGCCACCGGGCTGAAGCGCTACCGGCGGATCGAGATCGAACCGTCCGAGCCGCTGCCCCGGGTGATCGACGACGTCGGCCTGCTCGACCAGGACGAGATCGCGGCGGAGCTCGGGCTGTCGGTCGGCGACGAGCTCGACGGCGGCTATGGCCAGGAGTTCGACGCCGACCTCGCCTCGCTGGAGAAGATCGGCGCCGGCGGCACCGACCCCGGCTTCGCCGAGGAACTGGCCGAGCTTGAAGTCCCCGAGGAAGTCACCGAGGAGTAGACGCCTTCACAGCGGGGGGCGCGACCTTCAGCGCCCCCCGGTGTCTATAGCCTGCGATGAGCCATCGCGGGCTGAGCCGTAGGAGCCTGCTGGGGGCCGCCGGCGGCTCGCTGGCGGCGCTCGCCCGCGCCCCCCGGGTGCTCGGCGCTCCCGCCGCCGGGACGCCCTCGGGCGGTCCCTCCGGCCCGGCTGAGCTCGCTGTGCAGGCGCTCGGGCGCCTCGGACCCGGCCTCCTCACGGTCGCCCTCGAGCGCTCCTCCGACCTGCTCGCACTTGCCTGGCACGAGCCCCCCACGGCCCGTCCCCAGCTCCGTTTCCTGACCCCCGCGGGCAGCTGGAGCCCTTGGGTGGCGGCCGGCCACGCCGGCCACGCCGCCGGCTCCCACCGCGGTCGCGGAGCGCCCGCAGGTGCCGCCCACGAGGGCCCCTCGATCTCCCCGTCGGGTGTGATCGGCGAGCCCCTGTGGACCGGGGGCACGGATGTGGTGCAGGTGCGCAGCCCCCACGCCCTCGGTGGGGCGCGGCTGTACCTCGTCGACGTCAGCGGCGGAGCCGGAGCCGCGCGGGTGGCCGCCGAGCAGGCCCGCGCCGGGACCGCCGCCGCGCCGCCGCTGGCGGGCCCGGAGCTCGCCGCCGGGCCCGGGCAGCCGGCGGTCATCGCCCGCCCGTTCTGGGCCCGCGGGCAGTGCCCACCCAGCCAGGCTCCCGAATACGGGTCGGTCGAACTCGCCTTCGTCCACCACACCGAGACCCCCAACGGCTATTCCTCCGGGGAGGTGCCGGCGATGGTGCGGGCGATCTACGTCTTCCACCGCGAGGTCCGCGGCTGGCACGACATCGGCTACAACTTCGCGGTCGACCGCTTCGGGCGCATCTTCGAGGCCCGCGCCGGGGGTATCGACGAGTCCGTCGTGGGGGCCCAGGCCGGCGGCTACAACACCTGCTCCACCGGCGTGGCGATGCTCGGCTCCTTCATGAGCGTCCCGATCTCCGCTCCCGCCCGCGCCTCCCTGCAGCGGCTGCTGTCGTGGAAGCTCTCCCTCCACGGCGCCCCCACCAGGGGCCACGTGACCGTCAAGGTCGACCCGGCGGGAGCCGTCTACAGCCGCTTCCCGGGCGGCAGCGAAGTCTCCCTGCCGAGGATCGCCGGGCACCGCGATGCCGACACCACCGACTGCCCGGGGAACGTCCTCTACGGCGAGCTGCCGTCGATCCGCGCCCACGCCCACGCCCTCGCCGGCACCCCCGTGCAGGCGACGATCGCGACCGCCAATGGGGAACTGTTCGGCACCCTCTCGCTGCTCGACGGCACCCCCCTGGGGGGCCTGCCGGTCACGATCCAGTCACGTTCGGTCAGCGACCGCGGAGAAGTCGTCGTGGAGACCCCGGTGGCACAGCTGACGACCGACGCCGAAGGCCAGTGGGGGCTGGCCGAAGCCCCGCCCCCCGCCCGCCCGCTGCAGCTGCGGGCCCTGTTCGCCGGCTCCGGGCCCTACGGGGCCGCGGTCTCGGAAGCGCTCCCCGCCCGGGCGGCGGAACCGGCCCCGGCGCCGGCCACGGGGGGCTGAGTGGCGGCGCTGCCAGCAGCTCCCTCGGCGGCGGCTCCGCTGCCGTGCGCCAGGGCGATCGCCCATCCCCTCAGCACCGCCGTCTCACGCGAGGTCAGCCCCTGGCGGGGCTCGGTCGACACCAGCAAGGTCGGGCTCGCCCGCCCCGCCGCCCAGCGGTGGCAGGCGTCGTTGAAGCAGTCGTCCACCCAGGCCAGCGCCCGCCCGCCGGCGAAGCCGTCGATCGCCTCCAGCTTCCAGTGCGCCCCCGAGCAGCCGGGGTCGCGCTCGAAGCTCAGATACGGGAGCCCCGCCGGCACGCCCAGCAGCCGCGGCAGGTGTTCCTCGGCGCGCTCCTCCCAGCCGCTGGCCCACACCAGCTCGTACAGCTCGGACAGCTCGAGCAGGTGTGCGGCCGCCGTGGCCGAAAGGAAGTGCACCATGCCATCGACCGAGTGGAGGCTCCCGCGCGGGGTACCGGCATCCGTGGCCCCCTCCGAGGGCACCCCGAACAGCGAGATCACCCCGTCGACGTCCACCATCAACAGCGGCTTGCGGCCCATCCCCGCGCCGGACCCGCTGGCCGCGGTGGTCGCAGAAGTCCCCGTATTCTCGGCCTCTTCGCCGGGTTTAGGTTTCACAGAGGTTGGGTCGGGTAGCCTTCTCGGCCAGGTTGATCCGCTGACGGCGCCGTCGGGCAGTAAAGCAGCAGGCGCCCGGGGTCGATGGGTCAACCAACCTCCCCCGTCAGCCCACCCCCAGCCTCCTCAATGACCCTAGATCTAGGAATCCTCCTCGCGCTCGCCTGCGCCTTCGTGGCGAACCTCGGCTTCTTCTTCAAGTACCGGGGAGCCAACTCGGTGCCCAAGGTGCAGGTCACCCACCCGCTGCGCTCGGCCCGCGAGCTGTACTCCTCGAAGTGGTTCGCGCTGGGGATGCTGATCGCCACCTCCAGCTGGGCCCTGCACGTGGCCGCCCTGTCACTGGCGCCGATGTCGGTGATCCAGGTCGCGCTCGCCGCCGGGATGGTCTTCATCGCCGTGATGGCGGAGCGGATGTTCGGCTTCAAGGTCGGCCGCCGCCAGTGGCTCGGGCTGCTCGCCACCGCCGCCGGGCTGGTCCTGCTGGGGCTCACCCTGCCGGCCATGCACGGCTCCCACTCCCAGTTCTCCGAGGTCGCGATGATCTGCTTCGAGGCCGGTCTGTTCGGGATCGGCGGGCTCCTGATCATGGGCCCCCGCATGGGCGGGGCGGCCGAGCACCACGGCGTCATGCTGGGAGCCGCCTCGGGCGTCCTGTTCGGCGTCTCCGACACGGCCATCAAGGCCCTCACCGGGATCGCCGGCGCCCACGGCGTCCTCGGCGTGATCACCTGCCCCTGGCTGGCGGTCGCCGTGCTGGCCTCGATCGTCGCCTTCTACAGCTCCGCCAGGGGCCTGCAGGACGGTGAGGCCGTGCCGGTCATCGCCGTCACCGGTACCGCCGCCAACATCGCCGGGATCGTCGGCGGCATCGCCGTCTTCGGCGACCCCCTCGCCGCCAGCCCCACCGGCGTGGTGCTCGAGGCGCTGGCCTTCCTGCTGGTGATCGTGGCCTCCGCGCTGATGCCCGCCCCGCTGCGGGTGGCCGCCGCGACCGAGACCGCCTAGCCTCGCCGCACCCGACCTCGCCCGCGCGCCTCGGCCCCCCGGCGCCGGCTCCGCGAGCCGCCCCCGCGCCGATACGCGCCCGCCGGGACCGCTCGGCGCTGATAGCATCGGGCTCCATGCCCACGACCTCTCAGCTCGTACGCAACGGCCGGGTAGCCCCGAAGAAGAAGCTCGCCACCCCCGGACTGAAGTCCGGCAAGGGCCGCAAGCGCAAGGTCGCCGCGCCCCAGCGCCGCGGTGTCTGCACACGCGTGTACACGACCACCCCGAAGAAGCCGAACTCGGCCCTGCGGAAGGTTGCCCGCGTGCGCATCTCGGGCTCGATCGAGGTCACCGCCTACATCCCCGGCGAGGGCCACAACCTGCAGGAGCACTCGGTCGTACTGGTCCGCGGGGGCCGCGTCAAGGACCTCCCGGGAGTGCGCTACAAGGTCGTCCGCGGCACGCTCGACGCGGCCGGGGTCAGCGACCGCAAAAAGGCGCGCTCGCAGTACGGCGTCAAGAAAAAATAGTCGATGCCCCGACGCGCAGCCGCCCAGGTTCGTCCGGTCGAGGCCGACCCGATCCACCGCTCCAAGCTCGTCCAGCAGGTCATCAACAAGGTGATGCTCGACGGCAAGAAGTCGACCGCCGAGCGGATCGTCTACGACGCCCTGGCGCTGATCGCCGAGCGCAGCGAGAAAGACCCGATCGAGACGCTCGAGGCGTCGGTCAAATCGCTGACCCCCACGCTCGAGGTCCGCTCCCGCCGTGTCGGTGGCGCCACCTACCAGGTCCCGGTCGAGGTCCCCGCCCGCCGGGCCCGCACGCTGGCCGTCCGCTGGCTGGTCGAGTTCGCCCGCCAGCGCCGCGAGAAGACGATGGCCCAGCGCCTCGCCAACGAGCTCCTCGACGCCCTCTCCCAACAGGGCTCCGCCTACAAGCGCAAGGACGACATCTACCGCATGGCCCAGGCGAACAAGGCGTTCGCCCACTACCGCTGGTAGCCCCGGTCCGTCGGGCGCCACCGCCGGCGCCACGACAGGCGCCCCGGCAGCCCCGCCGGGGACTTCAGAAAGCGACGCCCGGCGACTAACGTCGCCAGGGTGAGCGCCGCCAGCCAGACGAGCGCGCCGGCCGGGGGGGAGCGGGAGCGGATCGACCCGTACGTGTGGAGGATCGCGGGCGTCGTGATCCTCGGCATGGTGATGTCGATCCTCGACACGACGATCGTCAACGTCGCATTGGACACGCTCGGGCGCGACCTGCACAGCAAGGTCTCCGAAATCCAATGGGTGATCACCGGCTATCTGCTGTCGCTGGCCGCGGTGATCCCGGTGACCGGTTGGGCCGCGCGGCGCTACGGCGCCAAGCGCGTCTACATGACCTCGCTGGTGTTGTTCACCGCGGGCTCGGCGCTGTGCGCGACGGCGACGACGACGCCCGAGCTGGTGCTGTTCCGCGTCCTCCAGGGCGCGGGCGGGGGCATGATCATGCCCCTGGCGATGCTGATCATGGCCCAGGTCGCGGGCCCTCGGCGGATCGGGCGGGTGATGCCGATCGTCTCGATGCCGGCCATGCTCGCCCCGATCCTGGGGCCGGTGGTCGGGGGCCTGATCCTCGAGAACCTGCACTGGTCGTGGATCTTCCTCGTGAACGTGCCGATCGGGGTGATCGCCTTCATCGCCGGCTGGCGCGTCATCCCCCACACCGAATCGGGTCCCGCCGGCAAGCTCGACCTGCTCGGCCTGGTGCTGCTTCCCGCCGGCTCGGCGGCGACGGTCTACGGCTTGAGCGAGCTCGGCAGCGGCGCCAGCCTGGGCTCGGGGAAGGTGCTCGGCCCGATCCTCGTCGGGCTGGTGCTGTCGGTGATCTTCTGCCTCCACGCGCTGCGCGTCGAGCGCCCGCTGCTGGACGTGCGCCTGTACTCCAACCGGGTCTTCGCGGCGGCGTCCTCGACCACCTTCTGGCTCGGCGCGGCGCTGTTCGGGGCGATGATCCTGGTGCCGCTCTACTACCAGGAGGTGCGCGGGGAGAACGTGCTCGTGACCGGCCTGCTGGTCGGCCCGCAGGGCCTCGGGATGTTGATCGTGATGCCGTTCACCGGGCGCCTGACCGAACGTCTCGGGGGCGGCCGCCTGGCGCTCGCGGGGGTGATCGTGCTGTGCCTCTCGACGGTCCCGTTGTGCTTCATCGGCACCGCCACCTCGATTCTCGGGATCTCGGTCGTGCTGCTGGTGCGGGGCGTCGGCATCGGCCTGGCCTTCGTGCCGGCGATGTCGGTCGCGTTCGCCTCCATGCGCCCCGAGCAGCTCTCCGACGCCAGCCCGCAGCTGAACGTCGTGCAGCGCCTCGGCGGGGCGATCGGCACGGCCGTGCTCGCGGTCGTGCTGCAACGCTCGAGCGGCGTCATCCACACGCCCGCGAAACTGGCCGGCGCGTTCGGCACCGCCTACACGTGGTCGCTGGCCCTCTCGGCGCTGGCGCTGATCCCGTGCGTGTTGCTGATGCGCGCCGAGAGCCCCCGCGGGCGCGCCGCCGAGGCCGCCGCCGAGCGCGCCGCCGCGGCCGGCGAGACCGGCGTCGAGCCGCTGGGCGCGTAGGCCTTCCGGCGCCGGCCCGTAGGGCTCCCGAGCGACCCCTCACACGACCCCGGCGAGCGCCGCCGGATCGCCCGCCACGGGCGTTCCCGGACTCCCGCCACAGGGGTGTTAAAAGGCTGCGACAGCGGGCCTGCATGGGCCGGAGGCCCCAATTCCCTCTGCTATATTCGAGCTGCGACGCGGGACAGCCCGAAGTTGGTGCTGAACCCGGTGTTCGTGCCGCTCAAGAAATGGAGACCTCGAGACGATAACGACGCGGAGCGAGTCCAGCAGACGTTCTGCGCGTGTGGGCCCGAGGGGCCCCTTTTTTTGGCCTTCTGACCCGATACCGATCTCACCGCACAACCCCCCACCTCCCCAGTCCAGATGCCACGAAAGTTCTCTCTAGAAAACACCCGCAACATCGGGATCATGGCGCACATCGACGCCGGCAAGACGACGACGACGGAGCGCATCCTCTACTACACCGGCCGCACCTACAAGATCGGCGAGGTCCACGAGGGCGCCGCCGTGATGGACTGGATGGAGCAGGAGCAGGAGCGCGGCATCACGATCACCTCGGCGGCCACCACCGCGCAGTGGAAGGGCCACCGCATCAACATCATCGACACCCCCGGCCACGTCGACTTCACCGTCGAGGTGGAGCGCTCGCTGCGGGTGCTCGACGGCGCGATCGCGCTGTTCGACTCGGTCGCCGGCGTGGAGCCGCAGTCCGAGACCGTCTGGCGCCAGGCCGACAAGTACCACGTCCCGCGGATCGCCTACATCAACAAGATGGACCGCATCGGCGCCGACTTCGAGCAGGGCGTGCAGACGATGATCGACCGCCTGGGAGCACACCCGGTGCCGATCCAGCTGCCGATCGGCTCGGAGGGAGACTTCGAGGGTGTCATCGACCTGGTCGCGATGAAGGCGATCGTCTACAAAGACGAGCTCGGCAAGGAACAGGAAGAAATCGAGATCCCCGAGCACCTCGCCGACGCCGCGGCGGCCGGACGCGAACACCTGCTGGAGGAGGTCTCCCACTACGACGACCAGCTGCTCGAGCTGCTGCTCGAGGAAGCCGAGGTGCCCGCGGACACGCTGAAGGCGGCGATCCGCAAGGCCACCCTCTCGACCAAACTGACCCCGGTGCTGTGCGGGTCCTCGTTCAAGAACAAGGGCGTGCAGCCGCTGCTGGACGCGGTCATCGACTACCTGCCCTCGCCGCTGGACGTCCCCCCGGTGGTGGGCACCGAACTGATCAAGGGCGAGGAGAACGAGCGCGAGGTCGTCCGCAAGGCCGACGACACCGAGCCGTTCGCGGCGCTGGCCTTCAAGATCGCCGCCGACCCCTACGTCGGCAAGCTCACCTACTTCCGCGTCTACTCGGGCCGCCTCCAGGCCGGTTCGCGGGTGCTCAACGTCGGCACCGGGCGCACCGAGCGGGTCGGTCGCATCCTGATGATGCACGCCAACGACCGCGAGGAGGTCGAGGAGGTCTACGCCGGCGACATCGCGGCCGCTGTGGGCATCAAGCAGGTCATCACGGGTGACACTCTGGCGGCGCCCGACGCGCCCGTGCACCTCGAGAACATCATCTTCCCGGAGCCCGTGATCAAGGTCGCGGTGGAGCCCCGCACGAAGGTCGACCAGGAGAAGATGTCGACCGCTCTCGGGCGCCTGGCCGAGGAGGACCCGACCTTCCAGGTGCGCACCAACGAGGAGACCGGCCAGACCGAGATCTCGGGCATGGGCGAGCTGCACCTCGAGGTGCTCGTCGACCGCATGAAGCGCGAGTTCGGGGTCGAGGCCAACGTGGGGCGCCCGCAGGTCTCCTACCGCGAGACGGTGCGCGGCCACGTGCAGAAGGTCGAAGGCAGGTTCGTCCGCCAGACCGGCGGCTCGGGGCAGTTCGGGGTGGTGTTCATCGACCTCGAGCCGGCGCCCGGGGAGGGCTTCGAATTCGTCAACAAGATCAAGGGCGGCGCCGTGCCCTCCGAGTACATCCCGGCCGTCAAGAAGGGCATCGAGGAGGCGCTCGAGAACGGCGTCAAGGCCGGCTACCCGATGGTGGACGTGCGGGCGACGCTCGTGGACGGCAAGTACCACGACGTCGACTCCTCGGAGATCGCCTTCAAAGTGGCGGGCTCCTACGCCTTCAAGGAGGCGGCCAAACGCGCCAAACCGGTGCTGCTGGAGCCGATCTTCAGCGTCGAGGTGGTCACGCCGGAGGAGTTCCTCGGCCACGTCATCGGCGACCTCAGCCGTCGCCGCGGGCGCGTGGAGGGCCAGGAGCGCCGCGGCAACGCGCTCGTGGTGAACGCGCGGGTGCCGCTCAGCGAGATGTTCGGCTACGCGACCGACCTGCGCTCCGAAACGCAGGGCAGGGCGACCTACACGATGCAGTTCGAGGCGTACGAGGAGGTCCCCCCGAACATCGCGGAGAAGATCGTCGAGCAGCGCACCGGCGAGCCGGTCCCGGCATAGAGGCCGGGCCCCCGGACGGCCCCCCGCCGCGAGGGGCGTCCAGCGAGCATTCAAGGCAGGGCAGGATTTAGATAGATTTCCGGGGTTCGTCCTCTCGGGGCGGACCTACAAGTCGATACAGGAGCGAGACAGAAAGTGGCTAAGGAGAAGTTCGAGCGCGACAAGCCTCACGTCAACGTCGGCACGATCGGTCACATCGATCACGGCAAGACGACCCTCACGGCTGCCATCACCACGGTCCTGGCCGAGAAGGGTGGGGCCGAAGCCCGCAGCTTCGAGGAGATCGACAACGCGCCCGAGGAGAAGGAACGCGGGATCACGATCGCGACCTCGCACGTCGAGTACCAGACCGAGAACCGTCACTACGCCCACGTCGACTGCCCCGGCCACGCCGACTACGTCAAGAACATGATCACCGGCGCCGCCCAGATGGACGGTGCGATCCTGGTCGTCTCGGCCGCCGACGGGCCGATGCCCCAGACGCGTGAGCACATCCTGCTCGCCCGCCAGGTGGGCGTCCCCTACATCGTCGTGTTCCTCAACAAGGCCGACATGGTCGACGACGAGGAGCTGCTGGAGCTGGTCGAGGTCGAGGTCCGCGAGCTGCTGAGCGAATACGACTTCCCCGGCGACGACATCCCCTTCATCGTCGGCTCGGCGCTGAAGGCGCTGGAAGGCGACGACGCCTCCAAGGAGAAGATCCTCGAGCTGGCGGCGGCGCTGGACACCTACATCCCCGAGCCCGTGAGGGAGCTCGACCGGCCGTTCCTGATGCCGATCGAGGACGTCTTCTCGATCACCGGCCGCGGCACCGTCGCGACCGGTCGTATCGAGCAGGGCATCGTCAACACCGGCGACACGGTGGAAATCGTGGGCGTCCACGACTCCACCAGCACGGTCGTGACGGGCGTGGAGATGTTCCGCAAGATCCTGGACCAGGGTCAGGCCGGCGACAACGTCGGCTGTCTGCTCCGCGGGACCAAGCGCGAGGAGATCGAGCGCGGGCAGGTCCTCTGCAAGCCCGGGTCCATCACCCCCCACACCAAGTACAAGGCCGAGGTGTACGTGCTGAAGAAGGAGGAGGGTGGTCGCCACACGCCTTTCTTCACCGGCTACCGGCCGCAGTTCTACTTCCGTACCACAGACGTGACCGGTGTCGCCAAGCTCCCGGAGGGAGTCGAGATGGTGATGCCCGGAGACAACGTACAGATGGAGATCGAGCTGATCCAGCCGATCGCCATGGACCAGGGCCTTCGGTTCGCGATCAGGGAGGGCGGTCGTACCGTTGGCTCGGGCGTGGTCACCGAGATCATCGAGTAGCACCCCGCACGCGGGGCGGCGAGCCGCCCCGCGCGCATACTGAGAGTCCGATACGAACAGTTCGCGAGGCCCGCCACGGAGGCGGGGCCGTGACGCCGCCCTTCAGGGCCCGGCGCGCCGGTGGCGCCCCGGAGTCCACTGCCCAGCGGGTGGGCCGCGCTCGGCCGGAGCCTTCCCGGTAGACAACAACCGACACACCAACACCCAACTTCAACCCCACACATCACGAGTCCAGACCGACAATGGCCGCCGCCACCCAGAACAAGATCCGTATCCGCCTGAAGGCCTACGACACCTCGGCGATCGAGTCCGCCGCCAAGGAGATCGTCGAGACCGCCACCCGCACGGGTGCGAGCGTCTCCGGGCCCGTGCCGCTGCCGACGGAGAAGAACGTCTACTGCGTGATCCGCTCTCCGTTCAAGGACAAGGACTCCCGCGAGCACTTCGAGATCCGCACCCACAAGCGGCTGATCGATATCCACCAGCCGACGCCCAAGACGGTGGACTCGCTCCAGCGCTTGGATCACCTCCCGGCGGGTGTGGACATCGAGATCCGGCTGGCCACCTGAGCTCCCACCCCGTCCCGCCGACCGCCGCCGCAATGCCCTCGATCCTCGCCAGAAAGCTCGGAATGACCCAGGTCTTCGGCGAGGACGGCTCGGTCGCGAGGGTGACCGTGCTCGAGGCCGGCCCGTGCCCCGTCACGGCCCTGCGGACCGCCGAACGCGACGGCTACGACGCGGTCCAGCTGGCCTTCGGGGCCACCCGCGAGAAGCAGCTCACGAAAGCCCGCCTCGGTCACCTGCGCAAGGTGGACGCCCCGCCGATGAAGGCGCTGGCCGAGTTCCGACTGGCCAAGGGCGAGGAGCCCCCGGCCCAGCTCGGCGAGTCGGTCACGGTCGAGGTCTTCAGCCCGGGCGACCGCGTCAAGGTCCGTGGCACCTCCAAGGGCAAGGGCTTCCAGGGCACGATCAAGCGCCACAACTTCAAGAGCGGGCCCAAGAGCCACGGCTCCCACAACGTCCGCGCGCCCGGCTCGATCGGCGCCTCGGCGACCCCCTCGCGGGTGCTCAAAGGCATCCGTGGTCCCGGCCAGATGGGCAACAAGCGGGTCACCCAGAGGGGCTTGGAGGTCGTACGGGTCGACGCCAAGGACAACCTCCTGCTCCTGAGGGGGTCGGTCCCCGGGCCCCCGGGCTCGGTGGTGGAGGTCCGCAGCGATGGCTGACGCCCCGGTCCTGGGCGGGTCGGCCGCCGCCAAGGCGGAGCTCCCCGAGACGGCCTTCGGCGAGCGCTTCGTCCCCGGGCTCGTCCACCAGACCGTCCGCGCCGAGCAGGCCGCCCGCCGCCGCGGCACCGCCGCCACCAAGAACCGCGCGATGGTCTCCGGCGGTGGCGCCAAGCCGTGGCGCCAGAAGGGCACCGGACGGGCCCGGGCCGGCTCGAGCCGCTCGCCGCTGTGGACCGGCGGAGGTACCACCTTCGGCCCCCAGCCCCGCTCCTACACCTTCAAGGTCAACCGCAAGGAGCAGCGCCGGGCCCTGCGCGGCGCGCTCTCCTTGCACGCCCAGCGGGGCTCGCTGGCGATCCTCGCCGAGGGTGCCTTCACCAAGCCCCGCACCGCCCGCGCCGCCGAGCTGCTCGAGGACTGGGAGCCGAAGGTCCCCCGCGAGCGCCCCTCGCTGGTGGTCCTCACCGAGCAGGAGGGCGACGCCGCACTGTCGTTTCGCAACCTCGCAAGGGTGGCGGTCCTGACCCCCCAGGCCGTCGGCGTCACCGACCTGCTGGCCGCGGCCACGCTGATCGTCTCCCAGCCCGCCCTGGAGGCGCTGGTGGCCCGCACCGACGCCCCCCGCCGCGGCGCCGCCGAGGAGGCGAGCTGATGGACGCCACCCAGGTGATCATCCGCCCGGTCGTCTCGGAGAAGAGCTACGTGCTCGTCAACACCGCCAACCGCTACAGCTTCCGCGTCCACCCCGACGCCCACAAGACCCACATCCGCCAGGCCGTCGAGAGCCTCTTCGACGTCCACGTGGTAGACGTCCGCACGATGAGCGTCAAGGGCAAGCCCAAGCGCCGCGGCACCACCCCCCGCGGCAGCACCCGCCGCTGGAAGAAGGCGATCGTGCAGGTCCGCGCCGGCGAGACCATCCCCGTGTTCCAGGGCCTGGCGGCCCTCGAGGAGTAGGAGCCCCAACCGATGCCGATCAGGAAGCCCAAGCCCACCAGCCCCGGAATGCGGTTCGTGTCCTACCCGGACTTCGCCGAGGTCACCCGCTCCAAGCCCGAGAAGAGCCTCACCGAAGGCCTCAACAAGAGCGGCGGCCGCAACGCCCACGGGCGCAAGACCTCCCGTCACCGCGGCGGGGGCGCCAAGCGGGCGTACCGCAAGATCGACTTCAAGCGTCGCAAGGACGGCATCGAGGCGAAAGTCGCCGCGATCGAGTACGACCCCAATCGCTCCGCCTACATCGCCCTGTTGCACTACCTCGACGGCGAGAAGCGCTACATCCTCGCCCCCCAGCGACTCGTGGTGGGGATGATGGTCCGCTCCGGCGACGAGGCCGAAATCGCCGTCGGCAACTCCCTCGAGCTGGCCCGCATGCCGGTAGGCACGGTCGTCCACAACATCGAGCTCCAGCCCGGCCGCGGAGGCCAGATGGCACGCTCGGCCGGCGCCTCCGCCCAGCTGATGGCCAAGGACGCGGGCATGGCAACGCTGCGCCTTCCCTCCGGCGAGATGCGGATGGTCCGCGCCGAGTGCCGCGCCACCGTGGGCACCCTCGGCAACGCCGAGCACCAGAACGTGAAGGTCGGCAAGGCCGGCCGCAAGCGCCACATGGGCGTCCGTCCCCAGACCCGTGGCACCGCCATGAACCCGGTCGACCATCCCCACGGCGGAGGCGAGGGCTCGACCACCCCGGGACGCCACCCGGTGACGCCGTGGGGCGTCCCCACGCTCGGCTACCGGACCCGCAAACGCAACAAGACCTCCGATCGCTACATCGTCCGCGGCCGCCGCCGCGGCAAGGGCAAGGGCCGATGAGCCGCTCGAGCAAGAAGGGGCCGTGGGTGGAAGAGCGCCTGATGCGCCGCATCGAGGCCCTCAACGCCGAGAACAACAAAAAAATGCTCCGCACGTGGTCCCGCGCCTCGACCGTCTTCCCGGAGATGGTGGGCCACACGATCGCCGTCCACGACGGCAAGAAACACGTACCCGTCTACATCAGCGAGGCGATGGTCGGCCACAAGCTCGGCGAGTTCGCCCCCACACGCGTGTTCCGCGGCCACGCGGGATCCGGAAGGGTGAGATGACCCCCGAGGAAGACCAGCCCGACGAGCCCCTCCGCGAGGACGCGGCCACCGAGGGCCCGGAGGACCCGGCCACCGACGACGCGGCCGCCGAGGAGCCAGCCGCCGAGGAGCCGGCCGCCGAGCGCAAACGGGCAGTACGCAGGCCACGACGCAAACGCAACGCGGGGGAGACCGCCGAGGAGGCTCCCGCCGAGGCGAAAGCCTCCGGCCGTAAAGCCCGCGGTGGCAAAGCGGCGGCCGCCAAAGAGCCGGCCGGGAAAGCCGGGAAAGCCGAGAAAGCACCGACCGGCGAAGCGTCCTCGGACAAACCTTCGGCCGAGACGGCCGCCGAGGAGAAACCCCCGGCGACTCCATCCCGTCGCGGTAAAGCTGCGGCGAGGCCTCGCCGGCGGGTCGTGCGGGCCCATGCCCGCTACGTGCGCACCTCGGCCCGCAAGGCCCGGATGGTGTGTGGGCACCTACGAGGCAAGAGCGTCCCGGAGGCCCGCGCTATCCTCGCCTTCACCCCCCGCGAGGTCGCCCGCGATTGGAGCAAGCTGCTGGAGTCGGCGGTGGCCAACGCCGAAAGCAACCACGAGCTGCTCGAGGAAGACCTCGTCGTGCGGGAGGCCTACGCCGACGAAGGGCCCACGATCAAGCGCTTCCGGCCCCGCGCGATGGGCCGGGCGACGCCGATCGCCAAGCGCACCAGCCACCTCACGATCGCGCTGGCGGTGAGACCGGAACCGGTCGCCGCCAACTCCAGGAAACGAAAGAAAGACTGAGAACGATGGGACAGAAGGTTCACCCAGAGGCGATGCGCGTGGGCTACATCCACGACTGGAAGTCCAACTGGTTCAACGAGCGCCACTTCGCCGACTACCTCGCCGAGGACATCCGTGTCCGCGAGCACATCGTCAACAAGCTCGCCCACGCGGGCCTGTCGGAGATCACCATCCGCAAGGACGCCAACGAACTCGAGGTCAACATCCACACCGCCCGTCCCGGGATCGTGATCGGCAAGTCGGGTACCGAAGTGGACGCCCTCCGCCGCGATCTCCACCGCATGACCAAAAAGCAGATCAAGGTCAACATCCTCGAGATCAAGCGCCCCGAGCTGGACGCCAAGCTCGTCGCCCAGTCGATCGCCGAGCAGCTCCAGAACCGCGTGGCCTTCCGCAGGGCGATGAAGCGGGCCCTCACCAGCGCGATGCGCTCCGGCGCCAAGGGCGTGAAGATCCAGGTCGCCGGCCGCCTCGGGGGAGCGGAGATGGCACGCACCGAAAGCTACGCCGACGGCCGCGTCCCCCTGCACACGATGCGGGCCGACATCGACTACGGCTTCTACGAGGCCCGCACCACCTTCGGCCGCATCGGGGTCAAGTGCTGGGTCAACAAGGGCGAGATCATGCCCGAGGGTTACACCGGCGCCGACCTCACCGACATGAGCGCACCCGCCCCCCAGAGCCCCGAGCGCGACGGCCGCGGCCGTGGCGACGGCGGCCGGGGACGCGGTGAAGGCCGTGGTCGGGGAGGCGACGGCCGTGGCGGTGGCGGCCGCGGCGGCGGCGGTGGCGGTGGTGGCCGCGGGCGTCCCGGCGGCACCGGCGGAGGGCGTCGCTGATGCTGTCCCCCAAGCGCGTCAAGCATCGCAAGCAGCACCGCGGCCGCCGCGCGGGGACCTCCCGCGGGCAGCTCCACGTGCAGTTCGGCGAGTACGGCCTCAAGGCGCTCGAGGGGGGCTGGCTGACCAACCGCCAGATCGAGGCGGCACGTGTCGCGATGACCCGCAAGATCAAGCGTGGCGGCAAGGTGTGGATCAACGTCTTCCCCGACAAGCCCGTGACCAAGAAGCCCGCCGAGACCCGGATGGGCTCCGGCAAGGGCTCCCCCGAAGGCTGGGTTGCGGTCGTCAAGCCGGGCCGCGTGATGTTCGAGCTCGCCGGCGTCTCCGAGCCGCTGGCCCGCGAAGCGATCCGGCTGGCGGCCCACAAGCTGCCGGTGAAGACCAAGTTCGTCCTACGTGAGGACTAGGAGCCTGGGGCGATGAAAGCCAGCGAGCTGCGCGACATGGACGACAACGAACTCCTCAAACAGACGGCCGAGCTGTCCAAAGAGCTGTTCGGCCTTCGCTTCGCGAACGCGACCGGAGAACTTGACGACACCGCCGGGATCACCCGCGCCAAACGCGACCTCGCCCGCGCCCTGACGGTCGCCCGCGAACGCGAGCGCGCCTCCACCACCGACCAACGATGAAAGCCGAGACACGGACCTCCGATCACCATGGCTGACGAGACAGACACGCCCGACGACCAGGACACCCCCGAGGCCGAGCAGCCGCAGGCCCCCTCCGAGGACGCCCCCCAGGCCGAGGCCGCCGCCGAGGACGCCCCCGCGGCTGAGGCCGCCGCCGAGGACGCCCCCGCGGCTGAGGCCGCCGCCGAGGACGCCCCCCAGGCCGAGGCCGCCGCCGAGGACGCCGAGCCGTCGGCCGAGCCCGCCCAGCCTGCCGAGCCCGCCGAGCAGCTCCCTCCCAAGGAGCGCCGCCGCCGCTCACGCTCGCTCCACACCGGCACGGTCAAGCCCCCCCGCAGCGCCGAGGAGCGTCACGCCGAGCGCCTCGAGGAGCGTCGCCGCAAGGCCGCCAGACGGCGTACCCGGCGCGTCCAGGAACGGGCCAAAGCGGCCGAGCGCAGGAGCGCTGCGCCGGCTCCCGAGGAGCTGCCGCCCGTGCACCCGCCGTCCGCGGGCACCCGCCGCATGCGCCAGGGCGTGGTCGTCTCCGACAAGGCCGAGAAGACGATCACGGTCCGTATCGACATCGCCCGCCGTCACCGTCGCTACGAGAAGATCGTCCGCAGCTCGAGCACCGTCCACGCCCACGACGAGAACAACGACGCCCACGAGGGCGACGTGGTGCGGGTGGTGGAGAGCAGGCCCCTGTCGCGGACCAAGCGGTGGGCGCTGGTCGACGTGCTGGAGCGGGCCCGATGATCCAGAACGAGACCCGCCTGCGGGTGGCCGACAACTCCGGCGCCCGCGAAATCCTCTGCATCCGCGTGAAGGGCGGCTCCCAGCGCCGCTATGCCTTCGTCGGCGACGTGATCACAGCCACCGTCAAGCAGGCCAACCCCCAGGGGGCGGTCAAAAAGGGGGAGGTCGTGACGGCCGTGGTGGTGCGCACGAAGAAGCCCATCGGCCGCGAGGACGGCACCTACATCGCCTTCGACGAGAACGCCGCCGTGATCATCGACGAGCAGAACAACCCCCGTGGCACACGCGTGTTCGGGCCGGTCGCCCGTGAACTACGAGAGCGCAACTTCATGAAGATCGTGTCCCTCGCCCCGGAGGTGCTGTGATGGCCGCCGCCAGGGCGCCCCGACGCCAGGTGAAGGTCCGCTCGGGGGACCGCGTGAAGGTCATCTCCGGCAAGGACCGTGGCAAGAACGGGTCGCGTGCTACGGGTGGAGCCGCGCAGGAACCGCCTCTACGTCGAGGGTCTGAACATGATCAAGCGCCATACCAAACCCCACCAGGTGGCGGGCGCCCACACCGAACAGCGGCTCGGCGGGGTAATCGAGCGCGAGGGCCCGATCGACATCTCCAACGTGATGGTCCTGGACCCGAAAGGGAACCCCAGCCGCATCGGGATCGAGCGTGTGGACGGACGCCGGGTGCGGGTCGCGAAGGCCACCGGGGCACGGCTGGAGTAGGTAGATGGCATCCACGCAAGCAGCCCCCCCGGCCCGTCTGAAGACCCGCTACCTCGAGGAGATCCGCCCCGCGCTGATGTCCCGCTTCGGGTACTCCTCGGTGATGCAGGCGCCGAAGCTCCAGAAGATCACCGTCAACATGGGCGTCGGGATGGCGAAGACGGACTCGAAAGTCCTCCGTGCCGCCACCGAGCAGCTGGCCACCATCGCCGGCCAGCAGCCGAGCGTCCGCCGGGCCCGCAAGTCGATCGCCGCCTTCAAACTTCGCGAGGGCAACCCCGTCGGCGTGGCCGTGACGCTACGGGGGGACCGTGGCTACGAGTTCCTCGACCGGCTGGTCTCGATCGCGATCCCCCGGATCCGGGACTTCCGCGGGCTCAGCCCCCGCGCCTTCGACGGCCGCGGCAACTACTCGATGGGCATCCGCGAGCAGATCATCTTCCCCGAAATCGATTACGACTCGATCGACCAGGTACGCGGTATGGACGTGACGATCACCACCTCCGCCGCCTCCGACGCCGAGGCCTTCGCCCTGCTGGCGTCATTCGGGTTGCCCTTCTCCGCCGACCGCCGTCCCCGCGGGTTCGAGACGCTCGACGTCGAGGGCACGGTCGAAGCCGCGCCCTCAGGGTCTCCTCGTGGGGCCACGTCCGCGCCGCCGGCCGAGGAGGAGCCCGCCGAGGCGGAGGCAGCGGCGCTGGAGCCCGCCACGGAGGAGCCCGAGGCTGCGGAGCCGGAGGCGCAGGTCGCGGTGGCCGAGCCCGAGGATCAGGTGGCGGAGCCCGAGGCGCGGGTGGCGGAGCCCGAGGATCAGGTGGCGGAGCCCGGGGAGCAGGCGGCGGAGCCCGAGGCGCAGGCCGAGCCCGAGGAGCAGGTGGCGGAGCCCGAGGCGCAGGTGGCCGAGCCCGGGGAGCAGGCGGCGGAGCCCGAGGCGCAGGCCGAGCCCGAGGAGCAGGACCAGGCCGGCGACGCCGGGCAGGACGAAGGGCAGACAACACAACAGGAGAGCGGCGACTGATGGCAAAGACCTCCCAGCGCGTCAAACAGGCGCGCCCCCCCAAGTACAAAACCCAGGCCTATACTCGCTGCGCGCGCTGCGGGCGCCCGCGCGCGGTCTACAGGAAGTTCGGGATCTGCCGGATCTGCCTGCGCGAGCTGGCCCACGACGGACAGATCCCCGGGATGACGAAGTCCTCCTGGTAGGCGCGACCAGTCGAGATTCTCCAGCTATGTCCATGACCGATCCGATAGCCGACTTCCTCACGCGCGTTCGCAACGCGATCCGTGCCGCCCACGAGACGGTCGAGGTGCCCGCGTCGAAACTCAAGAGCGAGCTCGCGAGGATCCTCGACGAGCAGGGCTACATCGATTCCTGGACCCTGATCCCGGCCCCCGACGAGGGGGCCGGTCAGCTGATCCAGATCCGACTGAAGTACACCGACGACCGCCGCTCGGCGATCTCGGGCCTGCGCCGGGTCTCCCGGCCCGGCCGACGGACCTACGTCGACGCCAAGCACATCCCGAAGGTCCTCGGCGGGATGGGCACCTCGATCATCTCCACCTCCAGCGGCGTGATGACCGGCCACGACGCCCGTGCGGCGGGCGTCGGCGGCGAGGTCCTGGCCCAGGTCTGGTGAGCGGGGGCGACGATGTCGAGAATCGGTAGACAGCCGATCCCGGTCCCGGCCGGCGTGACGGTCTCGATCGAGCCCGAGAGCGTCCGTGTGAACGGCCCCAAAGGAGAACTCTCCGAGCGGGTCAACCGCGACATCGAGGTGGTCCAGGAGGGCGAGGAACTACTCGTTCGCCGGCCTACCGACCGCGGCGAACACCGAGCCCTTCATGGCCTCACCAGGACACTGGTTGCGAACATGGTCGAGGGCGTCACCGCCGGCTTCGAAAAGCGCCTGGAGATCCAGGGGGTGGGCTACCGGGCGGCGCTCAAAGGCAAGGACCTGGAGCTCGCCGTGGGCTACTCCCACCCGGTCCCGATCCCGGCTCCGGAGGGCATCGAATTCGAGGTTCCCCAGCCCACCCGCATCGTCGTGAGGGGCATCTCCAAGCAGCTCGTGGGCGAGACCGCCGCGATCATCCGCAAGCAGCGCCCGCCCGAGCCCTACAAGGGCAAGGGGATCCGCTACGAGGGCGAGTACGTGCCCCGCAAGGTGGGCAAGAGGGCATGACCGTCAAGACCAAGGAGCGCCGCCGGCTGTCCCGCCGCCGGCGCGTGCGGGCCAAGATCTCCGGGACCGGCGAGCGCCCCAGGATCTCGGTGTTCCGCTCCAACCGGGGCATCTGCGCCCAGCTCGTGGACGACGTCGCCGGCCACACGGTCGCGGCCGTCAACTGGTACGAGCCCGAACTGCGGACGCTGGCCAAAGGCGACTCCGCCCGCCGCGCGGGGGAGCTGCTGGCCGAGCGGGCCAAAGCGGCCGGTGTCTCGCGGGCGGTCTTCGACCGCGGCGGGTACCGCTACCACGGACACGTGGCCACCTTCGCCGACGCCATCCGGGAGGCCGGCCTCGAGGTCTAGCCGGCCCGCCCGTCGGGCCCCGGACGCTACCCTCCCACTCTTGCCATGTCCCCAGCTGTAGACAGAACCGTCGACCAGGCCGGCCTCGACCTCCAGGAGCGCGTGGTGGAGATCAACCGCGTGGCCAAGGTCGTCAAGGGCGGCCGTCGCTTCTCCTTCACCGCGCTGGTGGTGGTCGGCGACGAACGCGACGTGGTGGGGGTCGGCTACGGCAAGGCCAACGAGGTGCCCCTGGCGATCCAGAAGGGCGTCGAGCGGGCCAAGAAGGACCTCTTCCGGGTGCCCCGACACGGGAGCACGATCACCCACCAGACCACCGGTGTGTTCGGCTCCGGCCGCGTGCTGCTGAAGCCGGCCGCCCCCGGTACCGGCGTGATCGCCGGCGGTGGCGTCCGCGCCGTGCTCGAGCTGGCGGGCATCCACGACATCCTCTCCAAGAGCCTCGGGACCCAGAACCCGATCAACCTCGTGAAGGCCACCGTCGAGGGCCTCCGCGGCCTGCGCACCCCCGAGGAGGTGGGAGCGCTCCGGGGCCTGTCGATCAACCAGGTCCTCGGCCTCGGCGGGTCCGGCGCCGGGGCGGAGGGCACCGTCGGCGGCGAGGCCGCCGACGTCCAGGCCACCGAAGCCCCCGCGGGCGCCAACGGCACCGGCGAGCCCGCCCCCGAGGCCCAGCCCGAGACCACCCCGGAGGCGTGATGGCCTCGCTGACGGTGATCCAGCGGCGCTCCCGCAACGGCGCCAACGCCAAACAGCTCGGCACCCTGCGGTCGCTGGGCCTCCGCCGCATCGGCCAGTCCGTGCAGGTCAACGACACCCCCCAGGCCCGGGGGATGCTGCACGCGGTCCGCCACCTGGTCGAGGTCAAGGAGCAGCGATGACCCCCTCGACCGCCGACGACGCCGAGCAGATAGGGCTGCACAACCTTGCCCCCACGCCGGGCAGCCGACGCCCCCGCAAGCGCGTGGGCCGGGGCGAAGGGTCGGGGAAAGGCAAGACCTCCGGGCGCGGGCAGAAGGGCGCCGGCTCCCGTTCCGGCAGCAAGAGCCGGGCGAACTTCGAGGGCGGCCAGATGCCGATTCACATGCGGATGCGAAAGCTCCGCGGCCCCCACATGAAGAAGTCGATGCCGTTCGAGCCCTTCCGCACCCACACCCAGGCGGTCAACGTCTCCTCGCTGGAGGACCGTTTCGAGGCCGGCACCGAGGTCACCCTCGAGCTGTTGCGGGCCAACGGCCTGGGGACCCGCAGAGGGGTGCCGGTGAAGATCCTCGCCAAGGGCGAGCTCACGAAGGCGCTGAACGTCCAGGCGAACGCCTTCAGCGCCGGCGCCCGGCAGCGGATCGAAGCCGCCGGCGGCACCTGCACGGTCGTCGAGTAGTCCCTCCGGGCCTACCGGCCCATCCTCTAGAATCGGGCACTCCGTCCGGATCCTCTAACCGGACGGGAAAGCACGGCCATGCTCGCCACGATCCTCAACGCCTTCGCGGTCGCCGACATCCGGAAGAAGATCGGATTCACGGCCGTGATGCTGCTGATCTACCGCTTCGGGTCTCACGTCCCGGTCCCGGGCGTGAACCTGACCGCGGTCAACAACATCCAGAAGGAGTTCGGCGGCTCCAACATCCTCGGCCTGCTGAACCTGTTCTCCGGCGGAGGCCTCTCGAAACTGGCGATCTTCGCGCTGGGGATCATGCCCTACATCACCGCCTCGATCATCCTGCAGCTGCTGCAGGTGGCGGTGCCCTCGCTGGAAAAGCTCTCCAAGGAAGGGGAGGTCGGCCAGGCGAGGATCACCCAGTACACGCGCTACCTGACCGTCGGCCTGGCGTTCGCCCAGTCGATCGGCTACGTGTTCCTGTTCCACACCCTCCAGGCCAAGGCGGGCGAATCGGTGGTGCGCGACTTCAACGCCCCCCACATCTTCCTGATCGTCGTGTGCCTCACCGCCGGCTGCATCCTGCTGATGTGGATCGGCGAGCTGATCACCCAGCGGGGGATCGGCAACGGCATCTCGCTGCTGATCTTCGCCTCGATCGTGTCCCGCCTGCCGAGCGGGATCCAGGCGTGGTGGACGACCAATAACCAGGTCTTCAAGGTGATGATGCCGTTCCTGGTGCTGGCGGTGGTCGCCGGCATCGTGTTCGTCCAGGAAGGCCAGCGCCGGATCCCCGTCCAGTACGCCAAGCGTGTGATCGGGCGGCGGATGTCGGAGGGCGGCCAGACCTACCTGCCCCTGCGCGTGAACATGGCCGGCGTGATCCCGGTCATCTTCGCCGCCAGCCTGATGGCCCTCCCGCCGACCATTGGCCAGCTCGTGAAAACCCGCTGGGGCCAGCACGTGTCGGACTTCTTCACCCCCAACGGGTGGCACTACGTGCTCGGCGAGTCGCTCCTGATCATCGTCTTCACCTACTTCTACACGGCGGTCACGTTCAACCCCGTCGACCAGGCCGAAAACCTGAAGAAGTACGGCGGCTTCATCCCCGGCGTCCGCCCGGGGCGCCCGACGGCCGAATTCCTCGACCGCATCCTCGCCCGCCTGACGTTCCCGGGGGCCCTGTTCCTGGCGGCGGTGGCGGCCCTGCCGGCGATCCTGATCGCCCGCACCCACCAGAACTTCTACTTCGGCGGAACCTCGATCCTGATCGTCATCGGCGTGGCGCTGGAAACGATGAAGCAGCTCGAGGCCCAGCTGATGATGCGAAGTTACGAGGGCTTCCTGAAGTAGGCCGCGGGCGACGCGGCCGGTCGGCCCGTGCCCACAGCGGCCCTCGGCAGCACGGCCCCGCCCGCACGAGGGGGGTACTCTCCCATGCTCGTGGCGGACCTGAACCTGATCCTCCTCGGTCCCCCCGGTGCGGGCAAGGGCACCCAGGCCGAGCGACTGGTCGAAGACTTCGACCTGCCCCACATCTCGACCGGCGACATGCTCCGTGCCCAGGTCGCGGAGGGGACCGAACTCGGGCAGCGGGCCAAGCCCTACATGGACACCGGGGACCTCGTCCCGGACGAGGTCATCATCGGCATGATCGTCCAGCGGATCGGCCTCCCGGACGCCGCCGACGGCTTCCTGCTCGACGGCTTCCCCCGCAACCTCCAACAGGCCGAAGCGCTCGACGACGCCCTCCGGCGGGTGGACAGGCAGCTCACCGCGGCGCTGCTGATCGAGGTGCCCGACGAGGAGGTCGTCCGCCGTCTCGCCGGCAGGAGGGTGTGCGTGAAGAACCCGACCCACATCTACCACGTCGAGTTCGACCCCCCCAAGCACGAGGGCGTCTGCGACCAGGATGGCTCGCGGCTGATCCAGCGCGACGACGACCGCGAGCAGACGGTCCGCCACCGGCTCGAGGTCTACCACTCCGAGACCGAGCCGCTGGTCGGCTTCTACGACCGCGCCGGCCTTCTGCGTCGCATCGACGGACGCCGCAGCGCCGACGAGGTGCACGCCCACGTACGCGCCACGGTCGCAACCGTGCGACTGGAGGAGCAGCTCTGAACAGCTACTAAGCTCGGTCGGTGATCATCCGCAAGTCACCGGCCGAGATCGAGAAGATGGCCAGGGCCGGGGAGATCCTGGTGGCCACGCTCGAGCTGATCGAGGGCTCGATCCGAGCCGGCGTCTCCACCGCCGAGCTGGACGAGCTCGCCGAGCGCTTCATCCGCTCCCGGGGGGCGACCCCGACCTTCAAGGGCTACCGCGGCTTTCCCGCCTCGATCTGCGCTTCCCCCAACTCGATGATCGTCCACGGTATCCCCGGTCCCGACCGGCTCAAGCGGGGCGACATCATCTCCGTCGACGTGGGGGTGACGCTCGACGGCTGGGTGGCCGACGCTGCCCGCACGTTCCCTGTCGGAGAGGTCGACGCCAGCGCCCGCAAGCTGCTCGAGGCCACCGCCCGCTCGCTGCACGCGGGGGTCGCCAGGTGCGTCCCCGGCAACCGCGTGGGCGACATCTCCCACGCCATCCAAAAGGTCGTCGAGGACGCCGGCCTGTCGGTCGTGCGCTCGCTCGTGGGCCACGGCGTGGGGCGCAACATGCACGAGGATCCCCAGGTCCCCAACTACGGCAAGCCGGGCCGGGGCCCGCTGCTGGAGGAGGGGATGGTGCTGGCCGTCGAGCCGATGACCACGGCCGGGCGCCCCGGCGTGCGGATCGCCCCCGACAACTGGGCGATCTTCACCGAAGACAGCTCGCTGGCGGCGCACTTCGAGTTCACCGTGGCCGTCACCGCCGCGGGCCCGAGGGTGCTGACGCCCTGGCACCTCTCCCCGGCGGACCGATCGGACCAGCCACTGGCGGGAGAGCTCGCCGGCAGGGGCTGACGGGGACCCCTCGTCGGGGCGTCCCGGTTGCTACCATGCGGGGTCGTGCCCGAGTCCGCGGCTTGACGTCGGAGGAGGGCGCATCCTCGGTTCGGTAGCGGCTGCCGCAACGGCAGCCAGAGCCGTACCGCCGGAACTCGAGAGCCGAAAGGGATCATGAAGGTCAGACCGTCGGTCAAGCCGATGTGCGAGAAATGCAAGATCATCCGCCGCCATGGGGTGGTGCTGGTGATCTGCCAGAACAAGCGCCACAAGCAGCGCCAGGGCTAGGAGCGAGATGGCACGTATCGCGGGAGTCAACCTGCCGCTGAACAAGCGCTCGGAGATCGGTCTCACCTACATCTACGGGATCGGCCGCCCGACCGCCAACGTGGTGCTCACCGAGGTGGGGGTCAGCCCCGACACCTACGTCCGCGATCTCACCGAGGACGAGGTCGCCAAACTGCGGGACGTCATCGACGACAAGCTCACGGTCGAGGGCGACCTCCGTCGGGAGCGCTCCCAGGACATCAAACGCCTGCAGGACATCGGCTCCTACCGGGGCCTGCGCCACCGTCGCGGCCTGCCCGTCCGCGGCCAGAAGACCAAGACCAACGCCCGCACCCGCAAGGGTCCCAAGCGGATGCAGGTGGCCGGCAAGAAGAAGGCCGGCAAGAAGTAATGCCGCCGGCACCGAAACGCGCGCGCGGCAGGCGCAAGCCGAAAAAGAACATTCCCGTCGGGCAGGCCCACATCAAGACCTCCTTCAACAACACGATCGTGTCCCTCACCGACACCTCCGGGAACGTGATCGCGTGGGAGTCGGCGGGCGGCGCCGGCTTCAAGGGCTCGCGCAAGTCCACCCCCTTTGCCGCCCAGGTGACGGCCGACGCGGCGGCCCGCAAGGGCCTCGAGCAGGGCCTCCAGAAAGTGGAGGTCTACGTCAAGGGCCCCGGCTCGGGGCGGGAGACGGCGATCCGCTCGCTCCAGGCCGCAGGGCTCGAGGTCACCGGCGTCAAGGACGTCACCCCCCAGGCCCACAACGGCTGCCGACCGCGCAAGCGGAGGAGGGTCTAGCCGTGGCCCGCGATACCGGCCCCCAGTGCAAGCAGTGCCGTCGCGAGGGACAGAAGCTGTTCCTCAAGGGCGAGCGCTGCCTGACCGACAAGTGCGGCGTCGAGCGGCGCTCCTATCCGCCCGGGGAGCACGGCCGGGGCAGGCTCAAACAGAGCGAGTACCGCGTCCAGCTGCGCGAGAAGCAGAAGGCCCGCCGCTACTACGGCGTGCTCGAGAAGCAGTTTCACGGTTACTACGTGAAGGCCTCCCGCCAGCCCGGGATCACGGGCGAGAACCTGCTCGCGCTGTTGGAGTGCCGGCTGGACAACGTGCTCGTACGTCTCGGCTTCGCGGCCTCACGCCGCCAGGCGCGTCAGCTCGTCCGCCACGGCCACTGGACGGTCAACGGCAGGCGGGTGGACATCCCCAGCTACCAGGTTCGCCCGGGCGACGTGATCGCGATCAAGGCGGATACCCCGGCCACCCAGGTGATTCGGGACGCGACCGAGCTCACCGGGCAGATACCGGCGTGGCTCCAGGCCGACCACGAGTCGCTGTCGGCCAAGGTGCTGCGCAGGCCGGAGCGGCGGGAGGTCGCCGCCCCGGTGCAGGAGCAGCTCATCGTCGAGCTGTACTCGAAGTAGCAGTACCGACAACGGCCCCGCGGCCCGAGCGGCGCGGGCGCACGCACCAGCAGCCGGCGGCGTGGCCAAGAACGCTGGCAGACCAAAACGACGTAAGGACTCTCATGCTCGACTTCCAAATCCCCCGGATCACCAGCGAGTCGGTGGAGCAGAACCGCGGCACCTTCACGATCGAGCCGCTCGACCGCGGGTTCGGCTACACGTTCGGCAACTCCCTGAGGCGCGTGCTGCTGTCCTCGCTCGCCGGTGCGGCCGTCACCAGCGTGCGCATCGAGGGCGTGGCCCACGAGTTCTCGACGATCCCCGGCGTCAAGGAGGACGTGACCGACATCGTCCTGAACCTGAAGGGCGTCGTCTGCCGGATGCACTCCGACGCCAGCGAGGTCGAGGCGCCCCTGGTCGTGACCGGGCCCGGTGACATCACCGCCAAGGACATCGACCTCCCCGCGGGGGTCGAGATCCTCAACCCCGACCTCCACATCGCCACGCTCGAGAAAAAAACCAAGCTCGAGCTGTACATGACGATCGGCCGCGGCCGCGGCTACCGCCCGGCGGAGGAGAACAAGTCGGCCGACCAGCCGATCGGGGTGATCCCGATCGACTCGATCTTCTCGCCCGTCCGCCGGGTGGCCTACGCCGTCGAGCAGGCCCGCGTGGGGCAGAAGACCGACTTCGACAAGCTCACCCTCGACATCGAGACCGACGGCTCGATCGACCCCCAGGCGGCGCTCCGGGAGGCGGCCGAGCTGCTCATCAGCCAGCTCGCCATCTTCACCGACGCGGACCGCATCCAGGAGCTGCGGGCGGCCCCCGGGGGCCAGCTCGACGGCCACGGCCTGACGGTCGGCCCCGGTGGTGCCCAGCCGGCGCTCCAGGGCGAGGAGTACGGGATCCTGATCGAGGAGCTCGAGCTCGGCGTACGGTCCTACAACTGCCTCAAGCGGGCCGGCATCCAGACTGTCGGGGACCTGATCTCGAAGTCCGAGGCGGAGCTCAACGCGATCCCCAACTTCGGCAAAAAGTCGATCGACGAGGTCATCGAAACCCTCCACTCCCGAGGCCTGAACCTGCGTCAGGATTAGCCGCCCCCCTGCTCCTGAGACCCTAGTCAGCCACCCGATCCCCGCGACCTCCCGATGCGCCACCAGAAGACCCGCAACAAGCTGAGCCGCGACTCGGCCCACCGCAAGGCGCTGCTGATGAACCTGTCCAAGGAGATCATCGAGCACGAGCGGATCCAGACCACCCAGGCGAAGGCGAAGGCCGTCCGCCCGGAGATCGAGAAACTGATCACGCTCGCCAAGCGGGGCGACCTGCACGCCCGCCGCCAGGCCCTCTCGACGCTCGCCCAGGACAAGTTCGCCGTCCACAAGCTGTTCGCCGAGCTGGCCCCCCGCTACGCCGAGCGCCCGGGCGGCTACACCCGCATCCTCAAGCTCGGTCCGCGGCGCAGCGACGCGACCGAGATGGTCTTCATCGAGCTGGTCTAGCCACTCGGCGCCGGTCGGGGGCCGTCGTCGATGGTCACGAAGCTCACGATCGAGTACGACGGCAGCGACTTCTGCGGGTGGGCCCGCCAGCCCGGCGAGCGGACCGTCCAGGAGGAGCTCGAGCGGGCGCTGAGGACGGTGCTGGGCCCCCAGGGCGGCGACGGCGGCCCGCTGCGCCTGACGGTCGCCGGGCGCACCGACCGGGGCGTCCACGCCTGGGCCCAGGTGGCCAGCTACCGCCACGAGGCGGTGGACCCGGCGCGCCTCAACGGCTTGTTGGCGGCGGACGTGGCGGTGCTCGCCAGCGAGCCCGCCGCGCCGGACTTCGACGCCCGCCGCCACGCCCGCAGCCGCACCTACTGCTACCGGGTGCTGGCGCGGCGCAGCCGCAGCGCGTTCGAGCGGGGGCGCGCCTACTGGTGGCCCGGGGGGGTCGACCGGGGAGCGCTGGCCGAATGTGCCGCCGCCCTGATCGGCCGCCACGACTTCACCGCCTTCACCCCCACCGAGACCGAGCACATCCGCTTCGTCCGCGACGTGATCGGCGCCGAGTGGGTGGGGGAGGGGGAGCTGCTCGAGTTCTGGATCGAGGCCGACACGTTCATGCGCCACATGAACCGGGTGCTGGTCGGGACGATGCTCGAGGTGGCAGCCGGACGGCGCCCCTTCGAGCAGTTCGCCGGGCTGCTGGAGGGCGCTCCCCGCAGCGCCGCGGGGCGCACCGCCCCCGCCCACGGGCTGGCGCTCGCGAGCGTCCGCTACGGCGATTGAGGACACCGCCCCGGTGATCCGGTGGGGTCCGCGAGGGGCTCGTCGGCGCCCGCCCGGCCCGGCCCGGCTTCACCGGCTGTTCAACTGCGGGGGCCGGGGCGGCGCCTATGCTGGAGAGGCGATGCTCAACGTGCTGCTCACCAACGACGACGGCATCGAGGCGGATGGCCTGCAGACGCTGCGACGGGCCCTCGTCGGCCTCGACGGGGTGCGCCTGGCGGTGATCGCCCCCGACGGCAACCGCTCGGCGATGGCGCGATCGATCACCACCCGGAGGCCGCTGTGGGTGGCCGAGGTCCCGTTCGCCGACGGCACCAGCGGGTACGCCACCGACGGCACCCCGGTGGACTGCGTTCGCCTCTCCAGCCTCGGGCTGATCGAGGGGTTCGAAGCCGACCTGGTGGTCTCCGGCATCAACCACGGCGCCAACCTCGGCGATGACATCACCTACTCCGGGACGGTGGCGGCGGCGCTCGAGGGCGTCGTCCTCGGCAAGCCCGCGATCGCCGTCTCCCAGCAGTCGCGGGCGGGGGCTCTCGACTACCGCTTCGACGGGGGCTTCGGCTTCGAGGTCGCGGCCGCGTTCGTGGCGCGACTGGTGGAGCGGTTCGACGAGGTCCCCCTGCCGGTCAAGAGCCTGTTGAACATCAACGTCCCCGCGGCCCTGCCCGTGGGCGTGGAGGTCACGAGCCTCGGCAACCGCATCTACCGTGACGAGCTCAAGCTCGAGAGCGAGGAGGAGCACGGCCGCCGCTACTGGATCTACGGCTCGGACCCCGGCTTCCACGACGTCCCCGGCACCGACCTCGCGGCGGTGGCGGCGGGGAGGATCGCGATCACCCCGATCCATTTCGACCTGACGGACCGGCCCAGCATCGAGGCGCTGGCGGGCTTCGACCTGCAGGGGCTGCTCGACCCGGCGGTGCGGGAAGCGATGCCGTGAGCGCCGCCCCCGGCGGCGCCAGGGGGACACCGAAGCCCCCGAAGGAGATCCGCGAGCGGGCCCGAGAGCTGCGCGAGCAGCTCGAGCACCACGCCCACCGCTACTACGTCCTCGACGACCCCGAGATCGGCGACGACCAGTACGACCTCCTGCTCGACGAGTTGCGGGGGATCGAGGCGGAGTACCCCCAGCTGTCCACGCCCGACTCGCCCACCCGCCGCGTCGGGGGGGAGCCGGTCGGGCGGCTGGAGAAGGTCCGCCACCTGGAGCCGATGCTGTCGCTCGCCAACGTCCGCTCGGAGGAGGAGCTGCGGGCGTGGGTGGGGCGGATGCGAAACCACCTCGCCCGCGAGGGGATCGACCAGCAGGCGTTCCGCTACGTGGTGGAGCCCAAGATCGACGGCCTCGCGATCAGCCTGGTCTACCGCGACGGCGTGCTCGAGCGGGGGGCGACGAGGGGCAACGGCGAGATCGGCGAGGACGTCACCCACAACCTGCGCACGATCGGGGCGATCCCGCTGCGGGTCAAGGACGCGCCCACGCTGCTCGAGGTGAGGGGGGAGGTGTACATGTCGCTGAAGGACTTCACGGCGCTGAACGAGCGCCGCGCGGAAGCCGGGGAGTCGACGTTCATGAACCCCCGCAACTCGGCCGCCGGGACGATCCGCCAGCTCGACCCTCAGGATGCGGCCAAGCGGCCGCTGTCGATCTGGTGCTATCAGGTCGGCGTCACCGAGGGCCTGGACTTCGAGACCCACTCGCAGGCGCTGGAGTGGCTCGCCGCCCACGGCTTCCGCGTCAACCCGGGCGTGCGGACGCTCGACACCGAGGAGCAGGTGATCGATCAGTGCCGCGAATGGGAGAGCCGCCGGGGCGAGCTGGACTTCGAGATCGACGGGGCGGTGGTGAAGGTCGACGACCTCTCCCTGCACCGCCGCCTCGGCTCGGTCGGGCGCGAGCCGCGCTGGGCGGTGGCCTGGAAGTTCCCGCCCACGACCGCCGTCACGAAGCTCGAACGGGTGATGTGGAACGTGGGCAAGTTCGGCGACCTGCGCCCCTATGCGGTCCTGGCTCCGGTCACCGTCGGAGGGGTCACGATCAAGCTGGCCACCCTCCACAACGAGGAGGACCTCGTGCGCAAGGACCTCCGCGAGGGGGAGGACGTGATCGTGGTACGGGCCGGGGACGTGATCCCCCAGGTGGTCTCGCCGGCCCCCCACGTGGTCGAGCACGCCGACCGCCCGCCGCTTCCCCACCCTCCCGCCCGCTGCCCCTTCTGCGACACACCCACGGTCAAGCCGCCGGAGGGCGTCTTCACCTACTGCCCCAACCCCGTGTGCCCCGGCCGCCAGTGGCAGCTGCTCAAGCACTTCGTGTCCCGCGGGGCGATGGACATCGAGGGCCTGGGGGAGAAGCACGTGGCGTTGTTGCAGGAGCGGGGCCTGCTCCACACCGCCGCAGACTTCTACCGCCTCACCGAGGAGCAGCTCCTGGGCCTCGACGGCTTCGCGGAGATCTCCGCCCGCAAGGAGCTGGCGGCGATCGAGGCCTCCAAGGGGCGGCCCTTCGCGAGGGTCCTGTTCGCGTTGGGCATCGAGGAGGTGGGGGAGGTTACGGCCCGCAACCTCGTACAGCGGATGCGGGACATCGACGCCTTGCTGGCCGCCACCCCCGAGCAGATCGCCGAGACCCCCGGGATCGGGGAGAAGATGGCGGTCTCGATCCACGCCCAGCTCGAGGACGAGCGCATGCGCACCCTGATCGCCGAGCTGCGAGAGCTCGGGCTGCGCTTCAGCGAGAGCGGTCCCGCACCCTCGGAGGGGCCCCTGGCCGGCAGGACGTTGGTGCTGACGGGGACCCTGCCGGCCCTCTCCCGCGAGCAGGCCACCGAACGGATCGTGGCCGCCGGCGGACGGGTGACCGGGTCGGTGTCGGCGAAGACCGACTGGGTGGTGGCCGGTGACAGCGCCGGCTCCAAGCTCGAGAAGGCGCAGCGGCTGGGCGTCCCGGTGATCGACGAAGCCGGCCTGCTCGGTCTGCTCGAGGCTACGGGGCCGAGCCCGCCAGGGTGATCGCGATGTGGTCCTGGACGGTGTGGGCTTCGGTGACCCCGATGCCGTCGTTGAAGACCGCGAAGGCGAGCATCTGGCCGTTGCTCGAGGGGCAGTAGCCGACCAGGTTCGAGACCCCGGTGAGGGTGCCGGTCTTGCCCACGCAGCGTCCGGCGGCGGCGGTGTTTCGCATCCTCAGTTCCAAGGTGCCGGTGCGCCCCGCGACCGCCATCCGGTCCCGCAGCAGCGCCCCCAGGGGGGTCGGGTACAGCGCCACCAGCAGGTCGGCCACCTGGTAGGGGGAGGTGCGGTCGTCTTCGGAGAGCCCGGACCCGTCGACGATCTGGGGGTGGATCCCCAGCAGCGAGGCGATCGTCGAGGTCACCACCTTGACCCCGGCGGGGGTGGTGCCGGCGCCCCCGAGCTTCGCCCCCAGTGCCTTCACCAGCATCTCGGCGAAGAAGTTGTCCGACGGCGGCAGCATCAGACCCACCAGCTGGGCGATCGTGGGCGAGGGCAGGGCGGCCAGCTGGACCGCCCCCGACGGCAACAAGGTCACGGCCCCGCCCGAGCCGCTCACGTGCACCCCGGCGGACCGCAACGCGGCCCGCAGCTGGCGGGCGGCGTAGGCGGCGGGGGCGTGGGCGCCAAGTTCGCCGGCGGTTTCCCCGCGGTTGAAGGCCAGGGCGCTGAGCGACCCTTCGAGGAAGGGGTCGGGGGCGTAGTCGCTGGAGGGCTCCCCACGGAGGCTGTCGAACATCGATTCGTCGCCCAGCACCTGGCCGCTGACGCGGCGGATCCCGGCCGCCTTCAGGTCCTTCGCGAGCGTCGAGACGGAGCTCCCGACCCCGCCGTAGTGGCTGGCGATGAAGGCGCTCGAGCCGAACGTGGGGTCCCCGCCGCCGTACAGGTAGAGGCTGCCTTCCCACACGCCCCCGGGGGCCAGGTGGCCGGAGCCGAGGACGGTGGTCGTGAGGCGGTATTCCGCCCCCAGCCGGTCGAGCGCGGTGGTGGCCGTATATAGCTTCTCGACCGAGGCCGGGGGGCGCATCGTGGTGGCCCGCTCGGAGAACAGCACCTGGTGGGTGGTGAGGTCGTAGACGTAGGCGCCGTCGGCGGGGCCCGCCACCCGGAGCTGGCCGGCGACGTTGCTCTGGAGGGCGGCCAGACCGGTCGCAGCCGGGGCCTCGGAGGCCGAGCCCAGCGACAGGATCGCCGCAAAACAGAGAATCAGCGTGAGCCTTGCCACCAAGGAAAGTTGCACGCGCACGTAGAATGTCCAGGCATGGGGAAGGTTGTCAAGCTGGAACCGACAGCCAAGCGCCGACCCTCGAGGGCAGGGAGGCCGCTGGCGGCACGTGGGGTTGGCCGCCCCGCGTCGGTCGAGCGACGGCGCCGCAGGCGCCGGGACAAGACCGCGCTGGTGCTCGGCGGGGGCGGCTTCACGGGGGGCGTGTACGAGATCGGGGCCCTGAGGGCGCTGGATCTACTGGCCGTCAACAGCACCGTCAACAACTTCGACGTCTACGTCGGCACCTCGGCCGGGTCGTTCATCGCCGCCCTCTGCGCCAACGGCGTGACCCCCGAGGAGATGATGCGGGTGGTCACCCGCCAGGGCCAGCTCCCCTTCAAGGACATCAGCCTCGGCGACCTGCTGCGCCCGAACTTCATGGACTACGTCCGCAAGGGGGTCACGATGCCCCTGCGTGCAATAGAGATTGCGCGCTCGATGCTCTCCCAGCCGGGGGGCGTGTCGCTGATGGACGTGGTCGTGGGGCTCGCCGACGGGCTCCCCTCAGGGATCTACAACGGCTCCGGGATCGAGCGCTACCTGCACAACGTCCTCACCGAGCCCGGCCGCACCGACAACTTCGGCGACCTCGACTGCGAGCTGTACCTGACGGCCACCGACCTCGACACCTGCGAGCGGGTCGTGTTCGGGGTCAAGGGGGTCGACGGCTCCGAGAACGTGCCGATCTCCACCGCCGTCCGCGCCTCGGGGGCGCTGCCGATGGTGTACGCCCCCGTGAAGGTCCACGACCGCGACCTGATCGACGGCGGGATCGTGTCGACCACCAACCTCGACCTCGCCATCCAGGCCGGCGCCAAGCTGGTCGTCGTGATCAACCCGATCGTCCCGTTCGTGAACGACTTCACCGGCCGGGTGCGGACGATGAAGGGGTTACGCCCGCGACGGATCTCGGACATGGGCTTCGCCCAGATCGGCTACCAGGTCTTCAAGCTCGTCGCCCACCAGCGCCTGCACGAACTCGCCAAGGGCTGGGAGCAGCGCTACCCCGGGGTGGACATCGTCCTGATCGAGCCCGAACCCGACGACGAGCTGATGTTCCAGACCTCGATGATGAGCTTCACCTCGAGGGTCGAGATCGCCCGTCACGGCTTCGAGTCGGTCACCAAGCAGCTGGCGGGTGAATACGACCGCTACCACACGATCGCCGAACGACACGGCTTCGAGATCTCCCCCAAGCGGGTGCGCCAGGTGGTCGAGCACTTCGACGAGGAGAACGGGGAGTCCAGCGCCTGGCGCAAGATCCTCGAAGGCACCACCTCCGCGCTGCTGCGCCAGTCGGGCTCTGCCGGTTGAGCGGGGCCGGACCCGCCGGGTGGCCCTCGCGGGGCGAGGCGCCTGCCGAAGGCCGAGCGCCATCGAGGGCCGAGGTTACGGGGCCTCGACGGCTTCCTCGAGCGCGTCCACCAGCCGTCCGGCGGACAGCACCGGCAGGGTGATACGGACGTGGTCGGGGTCTCCCAGCACGTCGCCGGCCGCCACCACGATCCCCCGGATCCCGAGGCGGGACGCGAGCTCCGAGCCCGATAGCTCGGGGTGGGAGACCCACACGAAGTTGGCCTGGCTGTCGGCGACCTCGAAACCGCGGCTGCGTAGGGCGCCGGTCAGCTCCGTCCGGCGCTGGGCCACGGCGAGGGTGCGGGCCTGGATCAGCTCGGAGGTGCTGTGGATGGCCTCCAGGGCCCCGGCCTGGGAGACCTCCGAGACGCCGAGGTCGGGATCGAGCTCGGCCAGCAGCTCCTCGGCGCCCGGGCCCCCGATCGCATAGCCGATCCGCAGACCGGCAAGGCCCCAGGCCTTGGAGAAGCTGCGGAACACCAACAGCTGGGGGAACTCCTGCAGGAGTCCCAGCGAGGAGTCGATCGGCTGGGCGTCGGCGAAGTCCACCAGCGCCTCGTCGAGCAGCACGCCCACCCCTTGGGGCAGGCCCTCGAGCAACCGCCGTAGCTCGGCCGTCGCCAGCAGCTCGCCGGTGGGGTCGTTGGGGCTCGCGAGCGCGATCACCCTCACGTCGTCGCCATCGTGAGCGGCGGCGAGCAGGGCATCGACCCCCCCGGCGACCCGCTCGGGCCGGCCGTGGGCGCGCCTGGCCATCAGCGGGTACAGGGGGTAGGAGGGCCACGGCGTCAGCAGCCGCTGGCCGGGCTCGATCAGCGCCCGGGTGGCGGAGCTCAGCAACTCCGCGGCGCCGTTGCCGAGGATCAGCTGCGCCGGCGCGACCCCGTGGCGCTCGGCCAGCGCCCGCCGCAGCTCCGAGCCACCCAGGTGCGGGTAGCGGTAGAGCCCCCGGCGGGCGATGTAGGTGATCGCGCCCACGACCCGTGGGTGGGGCAGCTCGGGCCAGGTCGTGTGCGAGAGGTCGAGTGTCTGGATCTTCGCGAGCGAGTTGCGCTTGCGCTCGGCCGCCTGCTCGCGCAGCTCGGCGTTGACCTCCTCCTCGGACATCCCTTCGAACTGGCGGTAGTAGTCGAGCAGCCCCACGACATCGCCTTTCTAGCAGCGCTCCGGGCAGCCGTCTCGGGCTTCCCGACCTACGGGAGAGCCGGCGGGAGCCCTTCGCGGCAGGCTCAGCTCCCGCGGGAGTTGAGGTTGCCCGGCCCGTGGATCACGAGGAACCAGGCCAGGAAGGCGGCCGCGCACACGACCGCGGTGGCGGCGAAGATCCTCCCCAGCACCCCCGTGCGCTGGTCGTGCCCGGCGGCCCGTCGCACCAGCACCCACGCAACGTCGAGCCGGCGTAGCAGCACCAGCGTGCCGAACAGGAGGGCGAACAGGAGCACGAACGCGGCCAGGATGCCGAGGCTGACGCTGCCGGTGATGTACTGGACCTCCGAGCCCGCCCACAGGCAGGCGAGGGGGATCGGGCCCCAGCACAGCAGGCACAGGACCGTCATCGCGACCACCAGCAGGGTGGCGAACGAGCCGTCCATGCGCTGGCGCAGCTCGCTGCCGCGTTTCGGCAGCGTGCGGAAGCGAACCGGGGCGGTGCCCGGCCGGCGCCCGACGAACAGGCCGCCGTTTTCGGTTGGATCGGTGCGCACCCTGGCCGTGATTCTCGCAGCTGAGGAGCCGCGGCCCGTCAGCTCGCGTACAGCGAATCGAAGGTCTCGGCGTACTTCTCGTTGACGACGTTGCGCTTGACCTTCAACGTCGGCGTGAGCTCGCCGGTCGGCTGGGACAGGTCGTGGTCGAGGATGGCGAACTTCTTGACCTGCTCGACCTGGGCGTATTTGGCGTTGACCTTGTCGATTTCCGCTTGGATCAGCTCGTGCACCTCGGGAGCCTGGGCGAGCGTGGCGATGTCCTCGGGGAGGCCGTGTTCGCGGGCCCACGCCGGCATCTCTTCCTCGTCGAGGGTGATCAGGATCACCGGGTAGGGACGCTGGTCGCCGTGCATCACGGCCTGGGAGATCCAGCGAGACTGCTTGAGCTCGTTCTCGATGTTGGCGGGCGTGAGGTTCTTGCCCCCGGCGGTGATGATGATGTCCTTCTTGCGGCCCGTGATCGACAGGTAGCCATCCCCGTCGAGGGACCCCAGGTCGCCGGTGTGCAGCCAGCCGTCCTCGACCGCGCCGAAGCCCGAGTCGCCGCGGTTGTGGTAGCCGTGGAAGATGTTGGCGCCTTTGATCAGGATCTCGCCGTCGTCGGCGATCTTGATCTCGACCCCCGGGAGCGCCCGGCCGACGGTGCCGAACCTGTGGTGCTCGGGGGTGGAGAAGGTGGCCGCGGTGGAGGTCTCGGTCATGCCGTAGCCCTCGAGCACCGGCACCCCGCAGGCGAAGAAGAACTCGAGGATCTCGCGGGCGATGGGGGCGGCGCCGGAGGTGGCCTGGCGGACGTTGCCGCCGAAGATCGCGCGGACGTTTTTGAACAGCTCCTCGTCGGCGGCTTCGAAGGCCTTCAGCTCGTCCGCGGGCACCTCCTCGCCGCGGAGCATCATCATCCGGACCTTCATGCCGAGCTTGATCGCCTGCTCGGCCTGTTCGCGCTCCGGCGGCGGTTTCGCCTCGATCGCGCCGTGGGCGATCGTGTAGATCTTCTCGAACACTCGTGGCACCGACGGCAGGTAGGAGGGTTTGACCTCCAGCAGCTCGGGGACGATCTGTTTGGTGTCCCCGCCGAAGTACGCCAGCGTGCCGCCGAGGTCGAAGGTCAGCAGCTGGATCAGCAGCGCGTAGGAGTGGGCCAGGGGGAGGTACAGGTAGCAGACCTCGTCGCCCTGGACGCCACCGCCTTCCTCGACCGATTTGATCATCGCCCGGTAGTTGCCGTGAGTGAGGACGCACCCCTTCGGCGGCCCGGTGGTGCCGGAGGTGTAGATGAAGGTGAAGGGATCGTCAGGCCGGACTCCGGCGCGGCGGGCGTCGAGCTCCTCGGCCGGACGACCGCGGCCGCGCTCCCGCAGCTGCTCGAGGGGAATGGCGCCGAGCGGTAGGGGGGAGGCCCCGGACCCGTTCGTGCTCGCCCCGGCGGGTGGGTCGAAGATGATCACCGAGCGGATGTTCGGGATGCGGTCGCGGATCTCGACGATCTTCGCCAGCTGCTCCTCGTTCTCGACGAAGATCGCACTGGCTTCGGAATCGGAGATCACCCACAGGCACTCCTCCGGCGAGTTGGTCTGGTAGATCGGCACCACGATCGCCCCGGCGGAGGTGGCGCCCATGTCGGCGTAGGACCACTCGGGCCTGGTGTTGGCGAGGATGCACACCCGCTCGCCCGGCTGGATCCCAAGGTCGATCAGCCCCAGGCCGACCTCGTTGACGATCTCTGCCAGCTGCGTGTAGGTGAGGTCCTGCCAGGCGCCGTCCCGCTTGTAGCGGACGGCCACGCGCTCCCGATGCCGCGCGGCCGCGCTCGGGATCAGATCGGCGATCGTCAGCGACGCGGTCGCGGACTCGGTGGCCGTGGCCTCCATAGGTGCTCCTCTCCTCTCGAAAAAACAGGCAGATCCGCTGCTTTTTGGATGTTAGAGGCTGATGGCCCCGGCGGCCGTTGCGGCTACAGGGGATTGGGCACGTCGATGAACACGTGGCGCAGCGAGAAACGCTCCGCGAGGTGCTCCCCGAGGGCGCGGACGCCGAACGTCTCGGTCGCGTAGTGACCGGCCACCAGCAGGTGGATGCCAGCCTCGCGGGCGTCGGCCATCGACCGCTCGGGAGCTTCTCCCGTCAGCAGCCCTTGGGCACCCGCCGAGCGGGCCTCGGCGATGAAGTCCCCGCCCGCCCCCGAGACGATCGCCAGACGCTCGATCCGGGTGGGGCCGCAGTCGAACCACAACGGCTCCCGGCCGGTGAGCTCGTGCACCTTCCCCGCCAGCTCCTCGCCCGTGAACCCGCCCTCCGGGAGCTTCGCCACGAACCCGATCGTGGCGGTCCCGTGGCGTGCGAACGGCTCCAGCTCGGTGGCGCCGAGGCCGCGGGCGATGAGCGCGTTGTTGCCGAGCTGAGGATGGGCGTCGAGCGGCAGGTGGTAGGCCGCCAGGGCGATGTTGTCCGCGAACAGGACTCCGAGCCGGCGCTTCAGCGGCGGGTCGATGGTCCTCACGCCGGGACCCCAGAAGAGGCCGTGGTGGACGATCAGCAGCTGGGCCCGCTCGGCCGCGGCGCGTTCGAACAGGTCGACGTGGGCCGAGACCCCGGTGGTGATCGTCTCGACGGAGTCCGGACCGGGCACCTGCAGTCCGTTGACGCAGTAGTCCTCGAAGTGCCCCGGCTCCAGCAGCCGGTCGGCCTCGGCGATCAGGTCGGCGACGGGGGCTGGCACCGGGCGACCTTATCGCCGGACGCTCTGGCGGCGCGTCCGCCGCGTGGCCCATGGGCGTCGGGGCTGGGGGCCGGTCAGCCGTGTTCGGGCGGCGGATCGTGTGTGATACTGAGGGCTCTTCGGGGCGTGGCGCAGCCTGGTAGCGCGCACCGTTCGGGTCGGTGAGGTCCCGAGTTCAAATCTCGGCGCCCCGATTAAAAAAGCCCCGCGACGCGGGGCTTTTTTGCTGGAAGAGCGCCGTGGCGCACTTGACCGCGCGGAGAGCAATGCCCCGGGGCCGCGGGCGAGTCCGCGCGGATGACGGCTCGACGGAGCTTCGTCAATTCCCGGTTCGTGTGGGGGCTGTCCCCTAAATGCGCGTCCGTTCGTCGTTAGGGCGACCATTCACCCCGCACGAGGAGGCTCAGATGAAGTGCGCCATGTTGATCCACTACAGGCCCGGCTACACCGACGCGCTGTCCGAGGACGAGCAAAGGGCAGTGTTCACCGAGTACAGAGCGCTGGCGCAGGACCCACGCGCACGGGGCAGCGTTCAACTCCAGCCGATCGAGACCGCCTCGACGGTGCGCGTGCAGGACGGGCAGACGCTGACCACCGACGGCCCGTATGCCGACACCGAGGAGTCTTTCGGCGCCTACTACGTGTTCGAGGTCGACGACTTCGACGAGGCGATCGAACTGGCGGCGCGGATCCCGGCGGCCCGTTTCGGCGGCGTGATCGAGGTCCGGCCATTGGTGGAGCGCTAGTAGCACCAGCCGCGGTCGGGTGTGCGCTTGCTCGCAAGACCGGTGGTATGCACGCCTCGGGAGCGCGGTCGAGTCCGCGACCTGGGGACCCGCGACGCGGACGCCGGCCAGCCGGTTCGCATGAAAGCTGTCCCCTGAGGCTGCGCCCGTTCGTCGTTGGGGCGACAATTCACTCTCTGCGTAGGAGGTTTCAGATGAAGTACGCGATGTTGATCCACTACAAGCCCGGCCACACCGACGCGCTGTCCGAGGACGAGTTCAAGTCGATGCTCGCCGAATACACGGCGCTCCGAGATGACCCCGGGTATCTCGCCAGCGCCGAGCTGCAGCCGATCGAGACCGCCACAACCGTGCGCGTGCAGGATGGCCGGACGCTGGCCACCGATGGGCCGTTCGCGGACACCAAGGAGGTGTTCGGCGGCTACTACGTGTTCGAAGCGGACAACCTCGACCACGCGATCGAGCTCGCCGGGCGGATCCCGGCGGCCCGTCTCGGGGGCGCGATCGAGGTCCGGCCGTTGGTGGAGCACTAGCCCTGCTGGAAGAGGTTTTCCGCGACGAGTGGGGACGTGTGCTGGCCTCCCTGGTCGGTTTCCTCGGTGATTTCGATCTCGCCGAGGAGGCCGCCCAGGAGGCGTTCGCGGTCGCCGCCGAACTCTGGCCTCGCGACGGTGTCCCGGCCAACCCGGGCGCCTGGCTGACCGTCACCGCGCGCAACCGAGCTATCGACCGGATCCGCCGCGAGCGCACGCTGGCCGCGAAGACCCGTCAGCTGGAGGCACCTGAAGCCACGATGGACGAACTTGAGGACACAGTGATCGAGGACGAACGGCTCGAGCTGATCTTCACGTGCTGCCATCCCGCGTTGGCCCTCGAGGGGCAGGTTGCGCTCACACTGCGGGCGCTCGGTGGGCTGACGACGGAGGACATCGCTCGCGCGTTCCTCGTCTCCGAGGAGACAATGAAGCGGCGGCTATCGCGGGCGAAGACGAAGATCAAGGCGACCGGGATCCCGTTCGCCATTCCCGCGGACCACCTGCTGCCCGACCGCCTGGGCGCGGTGCTAGGCGTTGTGTACCTGATCTACAACGAGGGCTACTCGGGGCGCGTCGACCTGGCTGCGGAGGCGATCAGGCTGGGGCGTCTGCTCGCGGCGTTGATGCCCGACGAGCCGGAGGTGCATGGGCTGCTGGCGCTCATGCAGATCCACCATGCGCGGCGCAGGGCAAGATTCTCAGGCGAGGAGCTGGTGCTGCTCGAGGACCAGGACCGCTCACTGTGGGACTTTCAGGACATCGCCACCGGGCGCACCGCGCTCTCGCGCGGACTCGCTCTGCGCGGGCGCGGGCCGTACGTGCTCCAGGCCGCGATCGCCTCGCTTCAGAGCGACGACGAGATCGACTGGTACGAGATCGCCGCACTGTATGACCAGCTCGCGCAGATCACGCGCTCGCCGGTGGTCGAGCTGAACCGCGCCGTCGCGGTCGCCGAGGCCGGGGCAACCGAGCAGGCGCTCGAGCTCGTCGACGGCCTCGAGCTCGACGACTACCAGTACCTGCACTCCACCCGCGGCGAGCTGCTTCGCCGACTCGGCCGGACCGATGAGGCGCGCGACGCGTTCCAGCGCGCGCTCGAGCTCGCCCGCTCGGAGCGCGAGCGTCGCTTCCTCGCCGGTCGGATCGCCGAACTGTAGATCGTCCGGGCGGCAGCCCGGCCGACGCACCGTCGCTGTCCCCTCGGCGCCCGCCCGTTCGTCGTAACGACAACAACCCCAAGGGAGGCAGCGATGCAAAGCCGCACCAAAACTCAATCCTCTGTTCCCGTCGCGAGCGCCGGAGGTCCGATGACATCCGCAACAACACCCACCAATCGCTGGCGCGCCTTCTCACTGCTGGCGGTGGCGTTCTTCATGACGATCGTCGATCTGACGATCGTCAACGTGTCGCTGCCGTCGATCGGGCGCGCCCTGCACTTCTCTGACACCAACCTGCAGTGGGTCGCGACTGCGTACGCGCTTACCTTTGGTGGCTTTCTGCTACTTGGCGGCCGCGCGGCGGACCTGCTTGGCCGACGTCGAGTCCTGATGGTCGGCTTGGCGTTGTTCACCGCGGCCTCGCTTGCGTGCGGGTTGGCGAGCAGCGACCTGTTCCTGATCGGAAGCCGGGCGGTGCAGGGGATCGGCGCGGCGATCATGCTGCCCGCCGCGCTCTCGATCGTGATGAACATGTTCGAGGAGGGCGCCGAGCGCAACAAGGCGCTCGGGATCTGGGGCGGGCTCGGTGCCGCCGGTGCGACCGTCGGGTCGATTCTCGGGGGCCTTCTCACCCGCTACGCCGGCTGGGAGTTCATCTTCTATCTGAACATCCCGATCGGGATTACGGCCATGCTCCTGGCGCCGCGGATAGTGCCGGAAAGCCGGCTTACCAGCGTCCGTCGGCGCTTTGACGTCGCCGGTGCGCTCTCCAGCACCGGCGGGCTTGTGCTGCTGGTCGACGCGATCTCCCAAGCTCCACAGTACGGCTGGGGCGCTACCAGGACGATCGTCCTGCTGGCGGCGTCCGTGGCCCTGCTGGTGACGTTCGTGGTGATCGAGAGCCGGGCCAAGGATCCCATCCTGCCGCTATCGATCTTCCGGCTGCGGACGCTGTCAGGCGCCAACGTGGCAGGGCTATTGTTGGGCGGCAGCTTCTTCGCGTTCATCTTCGTTGGCACCCTGTACATGCAGGATGTGCTGCACTACAACGCGCTTCAGACCGGGGTGGCGTGGCTCGCCGCGTCGCTGACCTCGGTCGCGCTTGCCGGCCTCTCGCAGGCCCTGGTCACCCGTGGCGGGGCGAAGGTCGTGATGGCGGTCGGGATGACACTGATCGGCGCGGGCGTTCTATGGGCAACGCAGGTCCCCGTCCACGGTCGCTTCGTTGGAAACCTGCTCGGGCCGTTCATGGTCGCCGGCGCAGGGACCGCGTTCGCGTTTATCCCGATCTCGATCGCCGCGCTGGCGGGGGTGGACGAGCATCGTGCTGGGCTGGCGTCAGGGATCCTGAACACCAGCCAGCAGCTCGGCGGAGCGATCGGAATCGCCATCGCCTCGAGCGTCGCCGCCAGCCACACCCAGGCGCTGCTTCACGCCGGCCACGCCATGCCCGCATCGCTCACTGGCGGCTTCCAGCAGGCGTTCTGGGTGCTCGGCGCAATAGGGCTGCTCGCCGTCCCGGCGATCTTCGTGCTGGTGCGCCGCAACGAGCTCACCGACGCCGTCGCGAAGATCACGGTCCGCGAGCCGCAGCCGGCACGCGTCCGCGACCCACAGCCAGAGCCTGCCAGATAACAGCCCAACGGACAACGATCACAACAAACGAGGAGTCGACAATGAGCTACACGACGGTCACCTATGCCGTGGAGCCGGGACGTGAGCAGGAGAACGCCGCGCTCGTGCGGACTGTCTTCGATGAACTCGCGAAGACCCGACCGGTGGGGCAGCCTGATAGCGGTGTCGACGGGCCAGCCGCCGCCCCGCGCCCGGCGGCCGTGTCGTTCGCGACGACCGAGCATTTCACGCTCCAGAGTGCTCGGGCGGCCACGATCGCGGAGTCGACTGGACGAGCAACGATGTTCCTCGGGGCCGTTTCAGGTGGTTTGGTCGCCTTGGGGCTGATCGCAACGGCTAGTCGCGTGGGGACGGCCTTCTACGCTTTCGTTCTCGTTTTGCTTCCGACGCTCGCGTTCACGGGGCTGATGACATTCGAGCGAGTGCTGCAGTCGGGAATCGAGGACCTCGGTTACGCGCGGCGGATCGCGCTGCTCCGGGGCTACTACTTCGACGAGGCGCCCGAGCTGATTCCATATCTGCTGAGCGTCCCCCAACAGCTGCAAGCCGACCTTCCCCAACCACCCCTGCACGCAGGCGTCAAACAGCACCCGCTCGAAGTCCAGGGGTTGTGGCGCGGACGGTGGCAGGGATACCGAACGGTGGCGGGCATGATCGCGGTCATCACGGCCGTACTTTCGGGCTCCGCCGTCGGTCTGCTCACCGCCAGCATCTCTGCTCATTCTCTGTCGGCCACGCTCGCCGCAGGAGGGATAGCGGCGGTGGCCGCGCTGGCCGCGTTGACGCGGCATCAGGGATCAGCCTGGAAACGCTCCGCCTCAACCCCGAACATCACCGATCAGGATGGCGAAGCCCGTGTACGTGCACCGAACCGTTCCTAACGTCGGTCCGAGCCGTCCCCGTGTTAGATCGAGGCCACGTGAGGGACCCGTAGGTGCGGCCAGGCGAAACCACGAAACCGATCGAGCGAAGGTCTCTGAACAGGAAGACTGGGAGGCTCTCCGCACGGCGCGGGATGCGGTCTCACCGTTTCGGTCGACAGGGACGAGCGCGGGGCGGCCCTGGTGCTCCGGTGGCCGTCAGGGATCTGTTTGCAGGCGTGCGTCAGCGAAGCGGCGCTCGACCCGTTGCCTGCGGTAGTCGAACACCCTCTCGAGGTCGCGCCGGACGATCGCGGCGTGCGCAAGGGCGCCGAGCGGCCCCAACGGGAGCTCGTAGCGCACGCTGTCGCGGATCAGCGTGCCCCGTGGGTCGGCGGTGAACTCGTGCGTGTGGCACCAGAGGCGATAGGGCCCGCGGACCTGACGCTCGACGAAGCGCCGGCCCGGCCGCCATTCCTCTATTCGCGAGACCCAGTGCAGCGGCACCCGATGGACGCGCAGGCGGTATGCGATCAGGGTCCCTGGGTGCATCTCGATCGGCTCGGGCGAGAGGACCGAGAAGCGCAGCCACGGAGGCGTGAGCTCCTCGAGATTCCGTGCGCCAGAGAAGAACTCGAAGACCTGCTCGATCGGTGCGGGCACGAGTTGCTCGCGGTCGATCGAGTGGATCATCGCTCGGTGGGACCGGCGTGCAGTGGGGGCGCTTGTTCGGTCACGCTGCGTGTGAGCCGCTTGCACTCGGACCACAGACGCTCGCGCTCCTCGGCGCTCTCTTTGGTCCACGGCAATCGGTGCGTCGTGCGCGCCCGACGGTCGTGCCAGAAGCGGCCGGAACTGCGGGCGGGCTCGGAGGCGCCGCCGAGCCAGACGATCGTGTCGGCGCCCTGCCGGGGTGTGCGTAGGAGTGGGCGTGCGAGGCGGTGGAAACGGGGGAGAGAGGTCGCAGAACCGGCTGTGTCGACCCAGCCGGGGTGCATCGCGTGCACGACCACGCCCTTGTCCGCCAGCCGCTCGGCCCACACTTCGGTGAGGATCACCTCGATTCGCTTCGTGCGGGCGTAGGCGATGGGCCCGTCGAACTCCCCGCCGGCCATCTGCAGGTCCTCGACATGAAGCCGCTGCGTGTACATGCCTCCGGAGGACACGTTGATGACGCGGGAGGGTGCGCTGCGCTCGAGTAGTCCCTCCAGCGTGTTCGTCAGCAGGAATGGTCCGAGCACGTTGGTCGCAAACGTCAGCTCGATCCCGTCCGCGGAGAGCGAACGTTCGCCGGTCAGGACGCCGGCGTTGTTGACGAGGACGTCGAGGCGTTCTGCCTGGGCGCTGAAGCGCTCGGCGAACCGGCGCACGGCGGCGAGGTCGCTGAGGTTGCACAGCTCGACCCCGACGTCGCCGGTATCGGAATGCGCGGCTATCTCGGCGCGGGCCCGCTCGCCGCGTCGCGCGTCGCGCGCGAGGATCCTCACCGACGCCCCGAGCTTTGCGAAACCCTCGGCGGCCGCCAGCCCGATGCCCGATGTCGCTCCCGTCACGAGAACCACCCGGCCGTCCATCGGCGCGAGGTCGCCTGGGTCCCAGGCGCATTTGCGGACGTTCCAGCCCAGGCGGGTGTAGCCGCCGATGACGCTGCCGTCGAGGACCTTGTCGATCAAGTCCATCCCCTTCACGGCACGAGTGTGGCCGCCTCGGCCACGGCCTCGCCGCCCAGCAAGTCGACGCCGAGCTGACCGGCGAGGGCCGGGGTCGCGCCCGCGCCCCCGATCGCCACGCGCGCACGCATCCCGAGGGCGCTGATCTCCTCGGCGTGCTTTCGAAAGCGCTCCGGCTTGACGGCGCAGAGAACCACGATCGCGGGCGCCAGCTCGCCGCACACGGCGGCGACATCTCGCAAGGGCGTGTCCGCCCCGAGGTAGGTGATCCGCCAGCCGCGCTCGCGGAGCACAAGTCCGAAGCACAGCAGGCCGAGGTCGTGGCGCTCCGAGGGCTGGCACGCCAGCACTGCTCGCGGTCCGACGCCGTCGCCCCAGCCGCGGGCGAGCGTGCGCAGGCGCCCACCGATGATGTTGCTCGCGAAGTGCTCCTGGGCAACGCTGATCTCCGCCGTCGCCCAGCGCTCACCGAGACGGTGCAGGAATGGGAGGATCACCTCGGAGAGCGCCTGCGGCAGTGGGATCGCCTCGAGCAGACGGTCTAGTGCCGCCTGGGTCATCGACTCGTCAAGCGCTTCGACGCCTTCGCTGAGCGCGCGCTCGAACTCGCCGGCTGCCGTGGGGCGCTCGTGGACTCGGGGGATGCGCCCGCCCATCGCCAGCCGGGCCGCCTCGGAGGCTGGCATCCCGGTGTGCAGGTTCTCGAGCATCAGCTGCACCCGCCGCTCGTCCTGCTCGGAGAACAGGCGCAGCCCGCCGCCGGAGCGCTCGGGGCGTAGCAGCCCGTAACGGGTCTCCCACGCACGCAGCAGCTCGGGGCTCACGCCGACGCGTCTGGAGAACTCACCGATGCGCAGTCGCCCACCGTCGGCCATGGCCGCAGTCTAGCGGATTTAGACAGTAGCTCTACAGAATCTCTACAAAGTCTCTATAGTGCTCGGTCATGACCCGGCAGACCGCCACCGACCCGACGCCTCCGAGCCCAGCGAGATGAGGATCGCGATCATCGGTGCGGGCGTATCCGGCCTCGCGTGCGCGCACGTGCTGCACCCCGAGCACGAGGTCGTCGTCTTCGAGGCGGCCGCACGGCCGGGCGGCCACGCGAACACGGTTCATGTCGAGACCGATACCGGCGCCTACGACATCGACACCGGGTTCATCGTCTTCAACGACCGCAACTACCCGGGCTTCGAACGCCTGCTCGAGGAGCTCGGCGTGGCGACCCAGCCGTCCGAGATGAGCTTCGGCGTCAGCGACGGCGGCGACTTCGAGTACAACGGCGCGTCGCCGAACGGGTTGTTCGCCGTTCGCCGCCACGCGCTCGCGCCGAGCTTCCACCGGATGATCGCCGACCTGGCGCGCTTCAAGCGCGACGCCCGCGAGCTGCTTCGCTCCGACGAGGATCCCTCGCTACGCCAGTGGCTGGAGCAGGGTGGCTACTCGCCGGGGTTCGTCGAGCGCCTCATCGTCCCGCAGGCGTCCGCCGTGTGGTCCGCCGACCCTGCGCAGATGTGGTCGTTCCCGGCTCGCTTCCTGCTCGAGTTCTTCGAGAACCACGGCATGCTCGAGTTCGCCCGCCGGCCACGGTGGCGGACCGTCTCGGGCGGTTCGCGCAAGTACGTTGAGGCGCTGATCGCGCCCTGGCGCGAGCGCCTCAGGCTTTCGACGCCCGTGACGCGGGTCGTTCGACACCCTGATCGCGTGGAGGTGACCGCCCGCGGGGGTGAGCCGGAGTGCTTCGACGCCGTCGTCTTCGCCACACACTCCGACCAGGCTCTCGCGCTGCTCTCGGACCCCAGCGCGCTCGAGGTGCAGTTGCTCGGCGCGATTCCCTACCAGACCAACGAGGCCGTGCTCCATACCGACCGCTCGCTGCTGCCGCGGCGGCGGCGCGCTTGGGCGAGTTGGAACTACCACCTCGGCGGTGTGGAGATCGGACGTGCGACGGTCACCTACCACATGAACCGCCTGCAGTCGCTGCACTCCGACCGCGAGTTCTGTGTCACCCTCAACCGCGCCGCGGCGATCGATTCCGAGCGGATCATCGCGACGTTCCGCTACGCCCACCCCGTGTACACGTCGACGGGCGTCGCCGCGCAGGCGCGCCACGCCGAGATCAGTGGACACAACCGCACGCACTACTGCGGCGCCTACTGGGGGTGGGGCTTTCACGAGGACGGGGTCGCAAGCGCGCTGCGCGTGGCGCGCGAGCTGGCCGTCTCGAAGAAGCAACCGGTCAGCGTATGACCGCGAGCGCGATCTACGACGGAACCGTCCGCCACCGCCGCCTCTGCGGGACCCCGTACGAGTTCAGCCACCGTCTGGCGCTCGCCTATCTCGACCTCGAAGAGCTCGACACGCTGCTCGACGGGCGTCTACTCGCGCGACGCCCGGGGCTCGCGCGCTTTCGCCGTGCCGACTATCTGGGCGACCCGGCCACCGGTCTGACAGCGGCAGTGCGCGCCTGCGTGGAGCGGCACACAGGGAGTGTGCCGACGGGTCCGATCCGGGTGCTCACGCATCTGCGGACGTTCGGGCACTGCTTCAACCCGGTGAGCTTCTACTACTGCTTCACTCCGCAGGAACGGCTGGACGCAGTGGTTGCGGAGGTGACCAGCACGCCTTGGGGAGAGCGGCACGCCTATGTGCTCGCACGCACGGGGGATGGCCCCGTGCTCTCGGGCGCGCTCGCCAAGCGGCTGCACGTCTCGCCGTTCATGGGCATGCAGCAGAGCTACCTATGGCGCGCCGCCACACCCTCAAAGACGCTGGCTGTTCACATCTCGAGCAGCGAGCGCGGGCAAGAGGTCTTTGACGTGACGCTAGCGCTGCGCCGCATGCCCTTCACGGGCGGCAGCCTCGCCCGCGTCACGGCCCGCTATCCCGCGGCCACCCTTCGCGTGCTCGGACTCATATACGGCCACGCGATCGCGTTGAAGCTGAAGGGCGTCCCGTTTCACCCACGTCCGCAGGTGCAGGTGTGACGGCGAGGCAGCGGATCGCCCGTCGCATCGCCCTCGGCGTGCTCGCGCGTCTGCGCCCGGGCCGGCTGACCGTGATCGAGGGCTCGCGGCGGCTGGTCCTCGGCAGCGGCAGCCCGCAGGCGGTCGTGCATGTCCGCTCCCCGAGGCTATGGCTGCTCTTGCTGCACGGCAGCCGCGGCTTGGCGGAGGCCTACAGGGACGGGCTCTGGGAATCCCCGGACCTGGTGGCGGTCGTGCGCCTCGCCGCCCGGAACGTCTCGTGGCTCGATGGCTGGCGACGGCGGCTTACGCCGCTGCGGGTCCCGCTCCAGATGCTTCGCGGCCTACGTGTCCGCAACACGCCGGCGCGCAGCCGCCGTGCCATCGCGGCCCACTACGACCTCGGCAACGAGCTGTTCGAGCTGATGCTCGACGAGACGATGATGTACTCGTCCGCCTACTTCCCGCGACGAGACATGACGCTCGCGGAGGCCTCGGCGGCGAAGCTGGAGCTGATTTGCGACGAGCTCGCGCTCGGGCCCGAGGACCACGTGCTCGAGATCGGTACGGGGTGGGGCGGGTTCGCGCTGTACGCGGCCTCGACCCGCGGCTGCCGCGTCACGACGACGACGGTCTCGCGCGAGCAGTACGAGTATGCCCGCGCCCGCGTACGCGCCGCCGGGCTCGAGGAGCGAGTTACCGTGTTGTGCGAGGACTATCGCGAGCTGCGGGGCCGCTACGACAAGCTCGTCTCGATCGAGATGATCGAGGCGGTGGGGTCGCGCGAATTCGGAACGTTCTTCGCCCGCTGCTCGCGGTTGCTCAGCGAGCGCGGCACGATGATCCTCCAGGCGATCGTGATCGACGACCGCGCCTACCAGGTCGAGAAGGCGTCGCGGAGTTTCATCCGCACATACATCTTCCCGGACGGCTGCTTGCCGTCCATGGAGGTCATCACACGCTGTCTCGCCCGGCGCACCGACATGCGCACCGTCGGCCTCCGTGATCTGACGCCGCACTACGCCGAGACGCTGCGACGCTGGCGCGCGAACTTCGAGCGCGCGACGCAGCTCGAGCGCCTGGGCTTCGACGAGCGCTTCCGGCGCCTCTGGCGGCTGTACCTCGCCTACTGCGAGGCCGGCTTCGACGAGCGGCGCATAGGGGTCCTCCAGATCCTGCTGGCCAAGCCGCAGTGGCGTGGGCGCAGCGCACTGACGGGTGGCCCGGCCGCAGCGTCGGAGATAGCGGCGTAGCCGCCACTCCCAACCGACCGCGAAGGAGGAAGCGATGGCCAGCTACAAGGCGACGCTCGAGACCGATCTCCCCGCCGAGGAGGTATTCACCTACCTCAGCGACTTCTCCAACGCCGAGGAGTGGGATCCGGGGACCGTACGGGCTGAGCGCGCGGACGGCGAGCGTATCGGCGAGGGAAGCGAGTTCCGGCTGGTGGCGGCATTCCTCGGCCGTGAGAGCGTCATCACCTACCGCACCGTCGAGTACGCCCCCCCGAGCACGGTGACCTTCCGCGGCGAGAACTCGACGGTGGTCTCGCTGGACCGCGTCACCGTCGAGGTTGCCGGCACGGGATCTCGTATCACCTATGACGCCCAGCTCACGCTGAAGGGGTTGCTAAAGGTCGGCAACCCGTTGCTGGCGGTGGCGTTCAAGCGCCTCGGAGATCGGGCGCTTGCGGGCATGCGTGCCACGCTCTTGCGCAAGCAGGCGATCAAGGGTGATGCGTGAACGTCCCCCAGCGCGACCGACAGCTGTGAGGGTCCGGGTCGACTAGAGGGATGCGTGCACTCGTGACAGGCGCGAGCGGGTTCGTCGGTGCCCGCCTGGCCCGAAGGCTGCGCGAGCAGGGCGCCGAGGTGCGCTGCGTGCTGCGCAATCCCGACGGCGTCGCCGCCCGCGCGCTCGCCGCCGAGGGTTTCGAGATCCACGTCGCCGACATCCTGCGCCCGGAGACGCTCGCCGGCGCGGGCGAGGGCATGGACGTTGCCTATTACCTCGTCCACTCGATGGGCCGGGGGCACCGTGGCGACTTCGCCGCGTGCGAGCGGCGGGCAGCCCGCGGGTTCGCGCAGATGGTCGCTTCCGAGGGCGTCGACCGCGTCGTCTACCTCGGTGGTTTGGGCGATCACCCTAGCTCCAAGCACCTGCGCAGCCGCCATGAGACTGCGTTGCAGCTGAGGGCCGCCGGTCCGCCGCTCACGTACGTGCGCGCCGGGATGATCGTGGGCAGCGGGAGCGAGTCCTACCGGACTCTGCGCTACCTGGTGGAGCGGCTGCCCGCGATGATTGCGCCCGCCTGGCTGGCCACCATGACCCAGCCGATCGGGATTGACGACGTGCTCAGCTATCTCTCGCTCGCGGCCCGGTCGGATCAGGCGTCCGGGGCCGAGCTGCAGATCGGGGGCCCCGACGTCCTCAGCTACGGCGAGATGCTCGACGAGATGGCACTCGCGCTCGGCATTCGCCCGCGCCTGAAGATCCCCGTGCCGTTCCTCACCCCCCGTCTGTCCTCGCTGTGGGTGGGCCTGGTCACGCCGGTGGACGCGGGCGTCGCCCGGCCGCTGATCGAAGGACTCAGTACCGAGACCGTCGTCACCGATGATTCCGCGCGCCGCATGTACGACATCGAGCCGGCCGCATTCGAGCACACGCTGCGGGAGGCGCTGATCGAAGACGGCATCCTCGCGGCGGCGGGAGGGCCGTAGTAGCCGGGCCGGCTCCTGCAGCCCTCCCGGTAAACCGGCCACCGAGGCCGGGCGAGGTCCCTTCCCGGCGTTTAGGCACGGAGCCCGGTCCGTGCCTAAACCCGGCGAAATCTGGATGAATCGCAACGATGCCGGGATTGGTCATTGGCGGCAAGAACTGGCGACATGCAGCTACTTTCTGGGGAGGCTCGCCTGTTCAGTACGCGTAATTCGGGTCGGTGAGGTCCCCGGTTCAAATCCGGGCGCCCCGATTAGCTTCGCGGGTGGCGTGAGGGTCCTCTTCACCCGCCATCGCGGGCGTCGTGTAGAGCTTTGAAACCAGCGCCTGGTTGCCGCCGGCGCGCTTGGCGGCGTAGAGAGCGATGTCGGCGGCGCGCATCAGCTCGAGAACCGTCCGGCACGGGATCGGCGCCACGGCGATACCGAAGCTCATGCTGAGCACTGTCCCCTCCCCGTCGCGGTGCGCGGAAATGCGGCTGCGCAGCCTTTCGGACAATGCCAACGCAGCTGTGGCGTCGGTGTCGGGGAGGATCACCGCGAACTCGTCGCCACCAAGGCGCGCCGCCGTATCTCCGCGGCGGATCAATGCCGCCACGACGTCCCCGACGAGCTCGAGGGCTTCGTCTCCGGCGAGATGTCCGAGGGTGTCGTTGAGTCGCTTGAAATGATCCAGGTCGCCGAGCACGAGGGCGAGGGGACTGCCGTTGCGGACGCTGCGGGCGAGCGCGCCACCGATCGCATTGTCGAACCCACGCCGGTTTGCCAGGCTCGTCAGCTGATCGGTGCGGCCGGCCTCGACCAGATCGCCGAGGAGCTCGTCATTGCGCTTGCGTAGCCGGTGAACCACCGTTCCCGCGATTACCGCGCCCCCGGTGGTGATCAGCCACCGCGTGTAACCGATGTCTCCGGGCGCGATGATCAGAAGCGCCGCCGCATCAGCGATAGCCACCGCCATCAGCTGGACGCGGAGCGCCGAGCCGCGGAAGTAGTAGCCCGCGTAGAGCGCGACCCATAGGAACAGGACTTCGTTGCCTGCCGACGGGCCGCCGTGGCGCTCGCCGTTGAAGACCAGCGACAGTCCCACCAAAAAGCTGGCGATCAGCATCGCCCCGAAGGGCACTCGGCGGTCGACCCGGTCTCCGATCGCGAGCAGCACCACGCCGACCAGACCTGCCCCGACCGCCAGACCGATGAACCCGGGGATGTCAGCCTGCGGAGAATGCGGCAGCAGGACGCCGAGACCGCTCAGCGCGGCTCCACTCAGGAACAGCAGCCCCGCCGTGTGGGCCCGCGGCTCCTCGGGTGCGACGGCACGGATTGACAGCACCAGTTCATATCGGCCAAGAACAGGCGACGCCTCAACGTTCGGGTCGTCATCCGGCGGACGTCCGGTCACGACTGATGAACTGTTGTTACTCCTCGATCCGGTGGCTCACGTCCGGCAGCGGTCTGCGGGCGATCTCGCCCGCCTCCTCGGCCGGCACGCCGAACATACGCAGCACTCCCTCTGCGTGGATCGAGTCGGCGTGCGGGATCTCATGTCCGGTGAGCATCGTGCGCATCGCAGAGATCAGCGCGCCGCCGCTGGCCTGCAGCGCAAGCTCGCGGCTGGCGACCTGGAAGCGGCCGCATTCGATGCCGCGCTCCAGGTCTTTCAGCGCCGTGTTGCCCTGCGTGGCCGCCACGAGCTCGAAGGACGTCTCCAGGCGCACGACGAGCCATGCCCACTCGGGGCCCTCGCTGGTGAGCCGTACCCAGTGGCGGTGGGCGATTGCGACCGCCTCGGCCGGATCGGCGATGCCGGCGCGTCTCGAGTCGAGGGCGGCCAGCTGCTCGGTCAGCGCCTTTTCGAGCAGCGCGGCCAGCAGATCCTCCTTCGAGCCGAAGTGGTTGTAGAAGGAGCCGACTCCGAGGTCGGCGGTGTCGGTGATCTCGGCGATCGTGGTCTGCTCGAAACCGCGCCCAGCGAAGAGAGTGCGCGCCGCGTCGAGCAGCGACGCACGGGTCCTGGCCTTGCGTCGCTCGTTGCGTCCGGGAGAGACGCCGCGCGAGTGGCGCGGTGCGTCGCTCGGGGTCGACTTCACGGGCATGGCCACATCATACTGAATCAATCCTCTGTATTGACGAAAGCTTCAGTTATGTGTATTTTGGCCACCATGACTACTTCGAGGTCCACCTCAACCCAGGAGGGCGCCTTCGACGAGCAGGTGCCGGTCCTGATCGTCGGCGGTGGCGGCGCGGGCCTCACCGCCTCGATGCTTCTCGCCGGCCTGGGCGTGGAGACGCTGCTCGTCAGCGCACTGCCGACGACCTCCAGGCTGCCAAAGGCGCACGTGCTGAACCTGCGGGCGATGGAGATCCTCGAGGACGTAGGGGCCGCGCAGGAGATCGAGCGGCGCAGCACGCCCGCCGACGCGATGGCCGCGACGGCCTTCTATGCGGGCGTCGCGGGAGGCGACGGCTACGGCCGGCGGATCCGGAGCGTGGAGTGCTGGGGCGCCGGCGGCGCCGATGAGAACTGGGCGTCGGCGAGCCCGACGCGGCAGATGAACCTCCCCCAGATCCGCCTGGAGCCGGTGCTTCGCGACCGCGCCGAGGAGCTCTCGCCCGGGCGGATCCGCTTCGGGCACGAGCTGATCGCCCTGAGCCAGGACGAGGAGGGAGCGACCGCCGTGATCCGCGAGCGCGAGAGCGGACGCGAGTACACCGTCCGCGCGCAGTACGTGATCGGCGCTGACGGGGGCCGCACCGTCCCGGGACTGGCCGGCATCGACTATGAGGGCCTGGGCGTCCTCGGCCGCGCTGCGACGATCCATGCCACGGCGGATTTCTCCCAGCTGCTGGGCGATGAGGACGTGCTTCTGCGCTGGTGCTTCTCGCCGCAGGCTGGGGCCGGCGTGGTGATGGTGCCGATGGGACCCGAGCGCTGGGGCACTCAGTCGGAGGAGTGGGTGATCCACCTCAACTACCGGCCTGACGATCCCCGGGCGGAGTCCGACGAGGCGGTCGAGAGCGACATCCGCTCCGCGATGGGCATCGGCGATCACCCGATGCAGATCCACATGATCACTCGCTGGACCCTCGAAGGCGTCCTGGCGTCCAGGTTCCGGGCCGGGCGCATCCTGCTCGCGGGCGACGCCGCGCACCGCCACCCGCCGACCGGAGGGCTCGGCCTGACCAGCGCGATCCACGACGTGCACAACCTCTGCTGGAAGCTCGCTGCCGTGATCTCCGGCCAGGCCTCCGATGCGCTGCTGGACACCTACGAGGCCGAGCGCCGCCCCGTCGACGCCCGCAACGTCCAGCGCTCCCTGGAAAACGCCGTCAACCACCTGCAGATCACGATGGCGCTCGAGCTCAGCCCTGACAGCAGCGAGCACGAGAACTGGGCGCGACTGCAGCGGTTATGGAGCGGGCGCCCCGAGGACGAGCAGCTGCGCCGCGAGGTGCTGCGCCTGATGCGGGTCTCCTCGATGGAGTTCGGCGAGCTGAACGTCGAGTACGGCTATGCCTATGACTCCGCTGCGGTCGTCGGCGACGGCAGCGCCGCACCCGAGCCGCTCGACGACGTGCGCATCTACGAGCCGGCCACGCGGCCGGGCTCGCCCCTGCCACACGCATGGATCGACGATGAGGACGGCGAGCGGCGGCCGATCAAGGACCTCGTCGCGCCCGGGCGATTCCTGCTGATCGCCGGGGAGCAGGGCGACGCCTGGTGCGATGCCGCGGGCGAGCTCGCCGGCATACATTCGCTGCCGCTCGACACCGTGCGCATCGGCCACGTCGACGGCGACCTGTTCGACCCCCGCTGTACGTGGCTGCGCCACCGCGGCATCGGCCCCGACGGGGCCATCCTCGTGCGCCCCGACCGTTTCGTGGCCTGGCGTAGCGTCGGTTCGGCCGAGGACCCCGAGGGCGAGCTCGCCCGCGCGCTCACCCAGATACTCGCGCGGCCGCTCGGCCTCCAGGAGCCCGGTGCGCGCGCAGGCGGCGCGCTCACGGGAACTGTGCCCAGGTCACCGTCAACGCCAAACCGGGAGCGAGAAACGTGAACGCAGCTATCTGGATCGCGCAGGGCATCCTCGCGGCCGTCTTTCTCGCCGCGGGTCTCCTGAAGCTCACCCAGCCCCGCGAGGTCCTGCAGCAGAAAACACCGTACGTCGAAGACTTCACCGACGGTCAGGTCAAGGCCGTCGGCACGGTCGAGGTACTCGGCGCAATCGGCGTCGTCATGCCCGCGGCGCTCGGCGTCGCCCCGATCCTCACTCCGATCGCCGCCTGCGGCCTCGCCCTGATCATGGTCTTCGCGGCAGCCACGCTCATACGTCGTGGTGAATACGCACATGTGGCTCTGAACGTCATCATCTTCGCGCTCGCCGTGTTCGTCGCGATCGAGCGCTTCGGCCCCTACGCGCTGTAGGCCGTCGCCCGCGGGAGGCCGCGCACGCCGCCGAGCCTCCCATGCTGCAACGACAGGCGAGCGGAAATCTGAACACATGCGGATCGCCGGGCCGCCAGCGTCGTTCCACCGTCGGCAGGGCCGCGCGCACACGGGCGAGCCTCGACTAGTGGATGATTCAGGCCGCGTTGCCGGCCTGAGCGCTGCGATCCGGCTTCGATGGCGCCGTGTCACGCGGCACCGCATGGGGTCCGACGGCCGTGACGGGTACCGGGGAACGGCTCATCAGTTCGCTGGTGACGGTGCCGAAGGCTTTGTGCAACGGCGAATGTTGCTCGCAGCCGACGACGATCATCCGAGCGCCGTGACGTGCCGCTGCCTCAATCAGTGCGGTCACAGGATCGTGGTCGGAGATCTCGGCCTCCACATCGAGGTCGAACAACGAGTCCTCGCCCGTGAGCAGCAACTCGTCGATCAAGGCGAGCCCCAGCTCGTGGCGCTCCCGGCTGCTCACCAGTGGCGATCCCGGGGCATGCAACCCGCGGGAAGCGTGGACCAGCACCAGCTTCCCGGTGCCCGAGAGCTCGGCCGCGGCCCACGCGACCGCGCCCCGCGCGCGCTCCGTACGGTCATACCCAACGACCAGGCAACGCGCCTCGCCGTCGGCTGCGCCGATGCCGCTCATCGGGCCGCGACGCCGTCGCGGTCAAGCTGAGCCAGATACGGCGCCAGATACTTCGCAGCGATCTTCTGTCCCAAAGGCCAGGTCGGACTGTCGGAGAACTCCGAGCTGAACCCATGCCCGCCGGTGATCTCTGCCGTCAGGTACATCGGCTCGGTGTCCGTCAGCAGCATCCCGTGGATAACCGGATCGAACGGCTCGGGGACCACGCTCGCTCCGGCGAGCGAGGCGATCGACAGTGCGGCCACGTCGGCCTGTTGTGAGCTGATTCCACCTTGCTTGATCGGGAAGTCGACCGCGTCGCCGGCCGCGTAGATGCCCTCCACGTCTCGCACCCGCCCGTAGGGGTCGACAGGGATGAAGCCGTAATCGCCGAGCGGAATGCCCTGGACGGGGGGCCCGTAGAGCTCGGGGAGCGCCACCACCCGCTGAGCATGCAGTCGCCGATCGTCGGGGTTGATCACGATTTCACCCGTGGCCGGAATCTCCACGTACGCGGAGCTGATCGTCTCGACGTGCGCCCGGGCGAGCCGTGCGGCCACCGCGCTGCTGGCCGCCGTCCCGAAGATCGCCAGCGGGCTGTCCTCAGGCGTGATGATCGTCACCGATAGCTCTACGTTCATGTCGTATGCGCGCCCGGCCGTCATCATCGCCAGCTCATACAGCGGCAGCTGCCAGGCCATCCGTCCCGGCGCGACGAAGGCAACGCTGTCGAGGTAGCCACCCTCGATGTCCTGGATCAAGCCGTGCAGCGTCTCGTCCATGTGACGGTCGTCGATCGTGATCGCGTGCTCGTAGCGAGGGACCGCTCGAGCGCCGAGCGCCAGCACGAGCGCGTCGTACTCGAGCGCCTCACCGGCCTTCGTGTGGATCGTGTGCCGGTCGGGCTCGATGTAGGCCAGCTCGCCGGCGAGCAGCTCAGCGCCGGCGTCCCGCACTATCGGAGCCAGCGGATAACGCCGGGCCTGCGGGTACGCGAACGGCTCGCGCACCGTCATCGGCCGGTAGACGAACTCCTCGTTCGGGGCGAGCACCGTCATCTTGGTCTGCTCGGGCGCCAGCTGGTGCAGCGCCAGTACCGTCTCCAGAGCGGCGACTCCGCCGCCCACGATCACTACGCGAAGTTTGGGATGGGGGCCATGTGTTGTCATGGTTTGAAACTAGCCCTCGGTGCCAGGGGTGCCAGCCGAAGAAATCCGCCATCGTGGACGGAAAACTACGGAGCCGATCGTGCCGCGCGATCGGCCCACGGGATCAGCCGATGAGCGGCGAATCCTCACTTACATGGTCATAGCATGCGCGGTGGTAGTGCTCGCCGCCGCGACCCGAGCAGGCGGGCTCGCTCGCCCGAGAGCTCTCGTAGGCACGCCCGTCGAGGACCCTGACCAGCGGCTCGTAGACGCCGATCACCTCGCCGCAGTGGTCGCAGCGCAGCGACTGGCTCATCCGCGGCGGCTCGTCCACGGCGGGATGGATGTTCCGGTGCTGGGGTCCGAAGTGCTCATCACGCGCCAGCCGGAAGGTAGCTCGCGCATGGCGCGTGAAACTCGGGGATCGACCGCGAGATCGGTGGGGCCAACTACGGATCGGAGCGCAGCACGATCAGCACCGCCGCTGCGCCGCGGCGCGTCCGTGGTTTCTACCCGGACCCGGTCCACGAAGCCCCACCGACGGGACTAAGCTCCGTTGGAGATGGACAGTCCCCCCATGGCGGAGCTCTGGATTCGCCGTCTCCTCGACGTCGGGCGCGAGCTCGTGAGCGAGCTCGATCTGGACAAGGTTCTCGAAACGGTGTTGCAGACCGCCCGGGAGGTCACCGGCGCGCGCTATGCAGCGCTCGGGATCTTGAACGAGCGGCGCACCGAGCTCGATCAGTTCCTGACCTCCGGGCTCGACGAGGACACAAAGCGCGCAATCGGCGATCTGCCACGTGGGCGTGGCGTGCTCGGCGCACTGATCGAACATCAGCAGCCGCTACGCCTCGCGGAAGTGGGACAGCACCCCTCGAGCTATGGGTTTCCGGCAGGGCATCCGGTGATGCGCAGCTTCCTGGGCGTACCCGTCCGGGTTCGCGGGCAGGCGTGGGGCAACCTGTACCTGACCGAGAAGGAGGGCGGCGAGTTCTCCGAGCGCGACGAGGAGGCGGCGGTGATCCTTGCCGACTGGGCCGCCGTCGCGATCGACAACGCGCGCCTGTATGAGCGCAGCGAGCGCCGTCGCCAAGAGGCCGAGAAGGCAATTCGAGGGCTTGAGGCCACACGCGACGTGGCCGTCGCGATTGGCGGAGAGATCGCGCTCGAGCACGTACTCGAGCTGATCGTCAAGCGCGGACGCGCGCTCGTGGGCGCGCGCAGCCTCGTGATCATGCTGCGCGATGGCCACGAGCTGGTCGTACAGGCCAGCGCCGGTCACGTCGAGAGGATGCTCGGCACGCGGTTGTCGATCGCCGAGTCCACCTCCGGACAGGTGCTCGAACGCCGGCGCGCCGAGCGAATAACCGACGTTCCCACCCGCCTGCGGATCGCGCCAACGGAGTTCGGCGTGGACGACCCGCAGAGCGCGCTGCTGGTGCCGATGCTCTACCGCGGAGAAGGGGTGGGAATCCTGGCGGCGTTCGACCGTGGCGAGCAGGGAAGCGCGTTCAGCGAGGACGACGAGCAGATACTGCGCACCTTCGCGGCGAGCGCCGCGACCGCCGTCGCGCTCGCGCAGAGCGTGCAGAGCGATCGCTTGCGCAGCTCACTGGCCGCCGCCGACGCCGAGCGACGACGGTGGGCGCGGGAGCTTCACGACGAGACCCTCCAGGGGCTCGGGGGACTGCGCCTGCTGCTTTCCTCGGCACGGCGAGGTGATGACCTCGGGCGGGCTCAGACCGCGATGGACGAGGCCGTCGAGCACATCGAGCGGGAGATCTCGAACCTGCGCTCGATCATCACCGAGCTCCGCCCCGCCGCCCTGGACGAGTTGGGGCTCCGCACGGCGATCGAGGCTCTCCTTGACCGCCATCAGGAGCAGAGTGGATTCGAGGTCGAACGCGAGCTTGCGCTGTCCGGCTCGCCCAAGGAGACGCGACTCAGCGAGGATCTCGAGACCGCCGTCTATCGGCTCGTGCAGGAGGCGCTCACCAACGTCGCCAAGCACGCCGGTGCCAACCGGGTACGTGTGGCGGTCACGGAATCCGACGGTGGGCTGCTGATCGAGGTTCAGGACGACGGTGCGGGCTTTGACCCCGATCTCGCAAACGAGGGCTTCGGCCTCGCGGGCATTCGTGAGCGGGTGAGTCTCGCCGGAGGGACACTGAGCATCGACTCCGGCGCACAGGGCACGCTGCTCAGCGCGCGTCTGCCAACGCTCCGAGGAACGCCGGAAGGCCGGTCAGGGGCCGAGCAGGCCGCGTCGTAGCGAGTAGCGGACCAGTTCGGCTCGTGTCGCTAACCCCAGCTTGCGGTGGACGTTCGCTCGGTGTGTCTCGACGGTGCGAGGCGACAGCTGCAGCTTGCGGGCGACTTCGACGCTCGTGTGCCCGAGCGCGATCAGACGCAGAACTTCCACCTCGCGTGGCGAGAGAGCATCACCGGTCAGGGAGCGTTGCAGTGCATCCAGCCGGGTAGCCGTTCGTGGGCTGACGAACTCCTCGCCTCGTGCGGCCGCGCGCATTGCTTGCGGAAGCTCTCCGTCGGCCAGATCCTTGGCCACGAAACCGACTGCCCCGGCGGCGAACGCGCGCTGGGCGAACACCGGGTTCTCGTCCATCGTCATCACGATGATCTGGGTACCAGGTGCCTGCTCGCGCAAGCGGCCGATGGCCTCGATGCTCGACCCGTCTGGCATGCTCAGGTCAAGGACGAGCACGTGCGGTTCGTCGGCCTGGACATGGCGGATGACAGCCGCCAGGTCGTTTGCCTCGGCGATCACTTCCATCCCGTCCTCGTCGTCGAGAAGCAGCCGTAGGCGGCGGCGCATCATCTCGTGATCGTCGGCCAGCAACACACGGATAGGCCCATCTTCGGCCGTGGTGGCGGGATCCTCGGGGTTACGGGCCAGGTGCAGGTGTGTGGCCATAACGTCACGCTAATCCTCAGGTGCGGTGTAAACCAGCGGGTAAACACTCCGATCGTCCACGGCAAAACACTGATCGCCGTCACCTACGCGAGGATTTCAGGCGGCACCTTGGCTCGCGGTCATTCCCCGTGAGCCTGCGGGAAAAACCCTGATGCCCCAGACTTGCGATCCTCCGATCCTTCTCCTATGGCTCAGCCACCGCCACGCCTGCTTTCAGGGTCTCGCTCCGAGGGCGATCCGGGAGAACGGGCGATCCACACCGTCGGGCTGTGCAAGAGCTACGGCGACACGGTGGCGCTGGACGGTCTGAGCCTCACGGTCAACGACGGGGAGGTCTACGGATATCTAGGACCGAACGGCGCCGGCAAGACCACCACCATCCGCCTGCTGCTGGGGTTGCACCGGCCGAGCGCCGGCCATGCCGAGCTGTTCGGCCTTGACGCGTGGAGCGAACCGGTCACCGCCCACAAACGGGTGGCCTACGTCGCCGGGGAGCCATTCCTGTGGCCCTCGCTGACGAGCGCCGAGACCTTCGAGTTCCTTGCTCGCCTTCGCGGTGGGACCGATGTCGCATACCGCGAGCTGCTGACCGAGCGCTTCCAGCTGGACGTCGACAAGAAGGTCAGGGCGCTATCCAAGGGCAACCGTCAGAAGGTGCAGCTGATCGCCGCGTTCGCGTGCCGCGCGGATCTGCTGCTCCTGGACGAGCCCACGGCGGGACTCGACCCGCTGATGGAGGTGGCCTTCCGCGAGACGGTGACGGAAGCCAAGCGACGCGGCCAGACGATCTTCCTCTCCTCCCACATCCTCAGCGAGGTGGAGGCGCTGTGTGACCGCGTCGGGATTCTCAGAGACGGGAAACTCGTCGACGAGGGAACGCTTGCAGCGCTACGCCATCTCGCGGCGCAGACGGTAGAGGTCACTTTCGCGGGCCACGCGCCGGAGCTCCCTGTGCTGGCAGGCGTCCAAGTACAGAGCGCGGGCCCCAATGCGCTGCGGTTTGAGGTTTCGGGCAGCGTCGGGCCGCTGATCGCAGCGCTCGCCGGGCACCCGGTCACGACGCTCACCAGTCGTGAGCCCTCGCTGGAGGAGATATTCCTGCACCACTACGACGGCTCCCACGGTCATCCCGGCGACTGACGGGACAGTCGTCGCCTCCAGCGCCCCGGCGTTGAACAACCGGATGGGCCTCGCTGGAGCAAGCGCGTTGGCGCGGCGTGCCTTCCGCGACGCACGCGTGCGCACGGTTGCCTTCGCATACCTGTTCGCCGTGATCGCCTATATCCAGCCGGTTGGCTACCGCGACGCCTACCCGTCGCTGTCGAGCCGGCTCGCGTTCGCCCGCAGCTTCGCGGACAACAAGGCGATCCGCCTGTTCTACGGGGCCCCGCACGATCTGCTCACCGTCTCCGGTTACACAGCCTGGCGCGTGGGTGGCACGCTGGCGATCTTCGCCGCCGTCTTCGGGCTGCTGGCTGCGGTGCGCGCGCTGCGGACCGAGGAGGACACCGGCCGGATGGAGCTCGTGCTCGCCGCTCCGGTCGGACGCGGGACTACATATCTCTCGGCGCTGGCCGCGATCGCGGCGAGCACCTTCGTCCTCGGGATCGCGGAGTTCGCCGGCCTTGTCCTATCCGGCCTGCCCGCAGGCGGGTCAGCCGAGCTCGCGCTCGCGACGGCGTCGGTTGTGCCCGTGTTCGTGGGGGTGGGCGCGCTCACGAGCCAGCTTGCCTCGACACGCAGGATGGCGCTCGAGCTCGGCGGGGCGGCGGTCGGCCTGCTCCTGGCACTGCGAGTCATCGCCGATACCTCCCCCGGCGCCGGCTGGCTGCGGTGGACGACCCCGCTCGGGTGGGCCGAGGAAGTGCGCCCGTTCACCGGTGCCCATCCCCTCGTCCTGCTGCTCCCCGCCGTGGCGAGCGTGTTGCTGCTCGGATTGGCGGCACGGATTGCCGCCGGACGCGACATCGGCACCGGCGTGCTCCCTACGCACGAGAGCGCCGAGCCGCGTCTGGGTCTGCTCTCCTCGCCGCTCGCGCAGGCGCTGCGCTCGGAGCGCGCCAGCTTGGTCGTATGGCTCTCGAGCGTCGGTGCGTTCGCGTACATCGTCGGTGTGATCGCAAAGAGCACATCGACCGCGGGAATCTCAAAGAGCCTGCAACGCGAGGTCGCCAGGCTCGGCACCGGCTCGATCGTGACGCCCACCGGCTACCTGGCGTTCGTGTTCCTGTTCTTCGTGCTGGCCGTCAGCCTGTTCGTCTGCGCGCAGGTCGGTGCTGCGCGTCACGAGGAAGCCGACGAGCGGCTCGAGACGCTGCTCTCGCTCCCGGTCGGCCGGCGCCGGTGGTTGGGCGGGCGGCTCCTGCTCGCAGTCGCCGGCGCCACCACGATCTCCCTGACCGCCGCTCTGCTGACCTGGGCCGGCGGCGAGTCGGGCGGCGTCAGCATCTCCCTGACCGGGATGCTCGAAGCCGGCGCAAACTGTCTTCCCGTCGCACTGATGTTCCTCGGCATCGCGGCGCTGGCCTATGCGATCGTCCCCCGTGCAAGCACCGGGCTCTCCTACGGTCTCGTCGTCGTCGCCTTTCTGTGGGACCTGTTCGGCTCCCTGCTGAACGTGCCGAAATGGCTCGTGCAGGCGACACCGTTCGCGCATATAGGGCTGGTGCCGGCGCAACCGTTTCGCGCCGCCGCCGCGCTCGTCATGCTGGGGATTGCGGCGAGCGGCGCCGTCGCGGCGATCTGGGTCTTCCAGCGGCGCGACCTGATCGGACAGTGAGGAGCGCGCGCCCGTGTTGCAGAAGGTGACGGTCGGTCGCTGGTCGCTTGCCTCCTATCGCGGGATCGTGCCCGAGCACATCCTCGAGGAGCTCTACGAGCACGCCCGCGCGCTCTGCGGCGCGCGCATCCTGCAGGTCAACGCGACCGCCTACGGCGGCGGCGTCTCGGAGCTGTTGCGCTCCGCGGTGCCGCTGCTGCGCGACCTTGGTCTGGACGTCGACTGGGAGGTGATCTCCGGGAGCCCGGAGTTCTTCGGCGCGACCAAGGCGCTGCACAACGGGCTGCAGGGAGCGAACAAGCCGCTCAGCGGGCCCGACCGAGCGGCCTACCTGGAGTGCTCACACGAGAACGCCGCCGCGCTCGACGACGGATACGACTTCGTGATCGTCCACGACCCGCAGCCGGCCGCCCTGCTCAGCATGCACGGCAAGGGAAAGGCGCGCTGGGTCTGGCGCTGTCACATCGACACATCTGAGCCGAACCCCGAGACCTGGACGTTCCTGCGCCCCTATCTCGCCGACTTCGACGCCGCTGTGTTCACGATGCCGCAGTTCGTGCCGCCCGATTTTCCAGTGCACCGGGTAGAGGCGATAGCCCCCGCGATCGACCCGCTGAGCCCGAAGAACCTCGAGCTCGACCTCGACACGGCGCGGCAGATCCTGGACTGGATCGGAGTGGAGCTTCCCGGGCGCCTGGTCACCCAGGTCTCGCGCTTTGACGCTTGGAAGGACCCGCTGGGAGTGCTTGCCGCCTATCGCCTCGTGCGCGAGGAGATCGGCGAGCTGCAGCTCGCGCTGGTCGGCTCGATGGCGCTCGATGACCCGGCGGGCTGGGAGGTCTACGGCCAGGTCGCCGAGCATGCCGCCGATGACCCGCTGATCCATCTCTACACCAACCTCACAGGTGTCGGCAATGTCGAGGTCAACGCCTTTCAGCGGCTCTCGGAGGTGATCGTGCAGAAGTCCATCCGTGAGGGCTTCGGGCTCGTCGTCTCAGAGGCGCTGTGGAAGGGCACGCCCGTCGTCGCCGGACGCGCCGGCGGCATCCCGTTACAGATGCCGGATGGCGTCGGCGGTGCGATGGTCGACTCCGTCGAGGAGTGCGCCGATGCCATGCTCAGCTTGCTGGGAGACCCGTCCGCGGCCGCGCAGCTGGGTCGCAGCGGTCGCGAGCATGTACGCGAGCACTTCCTGCTGCCGCGACTGTTGATGGAGGAACTGCGGTTGCTGGCGACGCTCGCCTGACGGCTAGCGATCCTCGACCGAGACCGCGAGCAGGTGCACACCCTCGGTGCTCTCCAGCGAGAAGCCCATCGCCGGGCCGTCGGAGAGGCCGATCCGCAGCGCGGGGCTCTGCCAGCGTTCGTCCTGATCGCGGTCGACGTAGACGGGGGTGCTGCCCACGACGCCCAGGAGGACGTCGTGGGGGCCGGCCGGCAGCTCATCGGCCGGCAGGCAGATCGGCGAGCTCCCGTCGCAGCAGCCGCCGGACTGGTGGATCACCAGCGGGCCGTAGCGCGCCGCCAGGCGCTCGAGCAGCTCGAGCACCGGCGGCGTAGCGCTCACGCGCGCCTCGCTGTGGGCTTCGGGCATCCCTAGAAGAACCCGAGTGGCTCGGGGTCATAGCTGACCAGCAGGCACTTGGTCTGTGTGTAGTGGTCGAGCATCATGCGATGGTTCTCGCGTCCGACCCCCGAGGACTTGTAGCCGCCGAACGCGGCTCCGGCGGGATACAGGTGGTAGCAGTTCGTCCACACGCGCCCGGCCTCGATCGCGCGGCCCATACGGAAGGCGCGGCTGCCGTCACGCGTCCAGACGCCGGCGCCGAGGCCGTACATGGTGTCGTTGGCGATCGCCAACGCCTCCGCCTCGTCCTTGAAGGTGGTGACGGCGAGCACCGGCCCGAAGATCTCCTCCTGGAAGACGCGCATCGAGTTCTCGCCCTTCAGGACGGTCGGCTCGAAGTAGTAGCCGCCCTGCAGCTCGCCCGCCATCTCGGCGGGGTGCCCGCCGATCAAGAGCTCGGCGCCCTCGTCCAGGCCGATCTTCACATAGCTTTCGATCTTCTCGAGCTGGGCCTTGGAGACCTGCGGCCCGATCTGCGTGGAAGGATCCAGCGGGTTGCCCTGGCGGATCGCTCGGATGCGCTCCAGGCAGCGGCGCATGAACTCCTCGTAGATCGACTCTTGGATCAGAGCCCGCGAGGGACAGGTGCAGACCTCGCCCTTGTTGAAGGCGTAGAGCACGAGACCCTCGATCGCCTTGTCCAGCAGCGCATCGTCGGCGTCGAGGATGTCCTCGAAGAAGATGTTCGGCGACTTGCCACCCAACTCGGTCGTCGAGGGGATCAGGTTCTGGGCGGCGTAGCCCATGATCAGCCGCCCGGTGACCGTCTCGCCGGTGAAGGCGATCTTGGCGATCCGCTTGCTTGAGCCGAGCGCCCGGCCGACCTCCGCGCCGGAGCCGTTGACGATGTTGATCACACCCGCCGGGACGACGTCTTCGATCACCTCGGCGAGCTTCAGCAGCGACCACGGCGTCGGGCTCGCGGGCTTGATCACCGAGCAGTTCCCGCCCGCGAGCGCCGGAGCCAGCTTCCACGCCGCCATCAGCAGCGGGAAGTTGAACGGGATTATCTGCCCGACCACGCCGAGCGGCTCGCGGAAGTGGTAGGCGTAGGTCTTCTCGTCGATCTCCGAGATCGAACCCTCCTCGGCGCGGACAGCCCCGGCGAAGTAGCGGAAGTGATCGATCGCCAGTGGCAGATCGGCCGCGAGCGTCTCGCGCACCGGCTTGCCGTTCTCCCAACTCTCGGCGATCGCCAGCATCTCGAGGTTGTCCTGCATCGCGTCGGCGATCGCATCGAGCACCGCCGCGCGTTCCGTGGGGGACTGACGGCCCCAGGCGTCCTTGGCCGCGTGTGCGGCGTCCAGGGCGAGCTCGACATCCTCGGGACTGGAGTCGGCCACTTCGCAAAATGACTCGGCCGTCGCGGGCGTGAGGTTCTCGCGATATTTGCCGCCCGTCGGCGGCACCCACTCACCGCCGATGAAGTTCTCATAGCGGGGCTTCAGCTCGACGAGGCTCCCGTCCTGGCCGGGTGCCGCGAAAATCGTTGGTGCTTCGACTGCAACTGCCATGAGAATCCTCCTGGGATCGGTAGGGGACTCAAACCTCGCATTTCCGAGACGCCTGGCCATCCGCAGTTGCAACCTGTGGCGGTCAGTAGTCAGCACGGAGCCGATGCAGGGTCAGGGTTTTCTACCCGGTACATGCGCGGCTGGCGCCCGATGGCGCTCGGCCGGGCGCCGCTTAACGTGCGTGCGGTGGCGTTGACCGCCGAGCAAACCAGGGTTCCTATGAGCCCCGACGACGCCTCACCGATCGAGCCGACCGAGCAGGTCGAGCTGCTGATGCGCGATCTCCGCAGCTCGCCGCAAGGCCTTTCCACGATCGAGGCCAAGCGACGGCTGCTGCAATACGGGCCCAACGAGCTGCACCGGCGCGGCGGACCGAAATGGCCAGCCGAGCTGGGACACCAACTGACACATCCGCTCGCGCTGCTGCTATGGCTCGCCGCCGCCCTGTCGTTCGCCGTTGGTAGCAGGACCGTGGCGATCGCGGTGCTGCTGGTGATCGCCCTGAATGCCGTCTTCGCCCTGATCCAGGAGATGCAGGCCGAGCGGGCAGTCGAGGCCCTGGCGCAGTTCCTGCCTCAGAAGGTGCGCGTGCTACGCGACGACACTCCGCAGGAGATCGTGGCGGTCGAGCTCGTCCCCGGAGACGTCGTCCTTATCGAGGAGGGCGACCGCATCGCCGCCGACATGCGGATGATCTCCGGCGCCGTCGAGGTCGACATGTCAACGCTCAACGGCGAGTCCGCACCGGCGCTGCGCTCGGCCGACCTGATCGACCCGAGCGTCGCGCGGATCGCCGCGCAGGACCTGTTGTTCAGTGGCACGAGCGCGACCGGCGGAGAGGCACGCGGAGTTGTGTTCGCTACCGGAATGCGCACCGAGCTCGGTCGCATCGCCGCGCTCTCCGAGCGGGTCAAGGAGGAGCCAAGCCCGCTCGAAGCACAGGTGCGCAAAGTCGCCTGGCTGATCGCCGCGATCGCGATCGCGATGGCCGTCGCCTTCGTTCCGGTCGCGATCTTCGGTGCCGGATTGTCGCCGAAGGACAGCATCGTCTTCGCCGTCGGCCTACTCGCCGGCAACGTACCCGAGGGCCTGCTGCCGGTCATCACCCTCGCGCTCGCCGTCGCCGTCAGCCTGCTCGCACGACGCGGCGCGCTGGTCAAGCGCCTCAGCGCGGTCGAGACGCTCGGCTCGACCGACGTGATCTGCACCGACAAGACCGGCACGCTGACCGAAAACCGCATGAACCCGGTCGCGGTGTGGACGCTCACAGGCGAAGTCCCCGTCGCTGCGGAGCACGGGAAGGCCGACCACGACGCGCTTGCTTCTCTCGCCCAAGTCGCGTGGGCGTGCAACAACGCCCATCTGCAGCCGAACGGGCAGAACACGGGCGACCCCACAGAGATCGCGCTTCTGCAGACGGCCGAAGCCCTCGGCGTCCGCTTCGACGCCGCAGCCCGCGAGCGCGCGCGCCGCCATCAATACAACTTCGACCCGCAACGCAAGCTGATGTCAACGCTTGACGCCTGTGAAGGCCATGACTTCCTGGCCACGAAGGGCGCACCAGAGGCGGTGCTGCCTCGCTGCAGCACGGCAGTGCTGGCAGGCGGCGAGGAAGGCCCGTTCGCGCAGCCAGAGCGCGAACGCGTGACCGCGGCAGTTGAGGGGTTCGCCAGGCAGGGGCTGCGCGTGCTCGCGCTTGCACGCAAGGTGACAACCTCCGCCGCGCGGCCTCCCGAGCGCGACGAAGCGGAGTCAGGGCTCTGCTTTCTCGGGCTGGTCACGATGCAGGACCCGCCCCGCCCCGCCGTCGCCGACGCCGTCGCCCGCTGCCACGCCGCCGGCATTCGCATCATCGTTATCACCGGCGATCATCCGCTCACCGCGGCGGCGATCGCCGGGCAGGTCGGCATCGGCGGGAAGGATCCCCTGATCGTCAATGCACAGGCGTTCGACCACCGTCACGAGCAGGAGGTGCGCGACATCCTCGCCACCGGCCGCGAGGTGATCTTCGCCCGTGCGTCACCAGAGACGAAGCTCCAGATCGCCGAGGCGCTACGCAGCGAAGGGCACGTCGTCGCGATGACCGGGGACGGTGTCAACGACGCACCTGCACTACGCACCGCCGACATCGGTGTGGCGATGGGCCGCTCCGGAACCGACGTCGCCAGGGAGGCGTCGACGATGGTGCTCACCGACGACAACTTCGCGACGATCGTCGTCGCGATCGAAGCCGGACGCCAGGTCTACGACAACGTTCGCAAGTTCGTCCAATACATCTTCGCTCACGCGACACCGGAGGTCATGCCGTTTCTTCTCTTCGCGCTCAGCGGCGGCGCGATCCCGCTCCCTCTGACCGTGATGCTGCTGCTCGCCTTCGACGTTGGTACCGAGACCCTGCCCTCGCTCGCGCTCGGACGCGACCCGATCGAGCCGGGCAGCATGGATCGCCCGCCGCGCCCCCGCTCGGAGGGCGTGATCCAGGGCCCGATGCTGGTGCGCGCCTGGCTGTTCCTCGGCGTGATGGTCTCCGCGCTCTCGCTTGCCGGCTTCTTCTACGTCCTGAATCGTGCCGGCTGGCAGGCCGGGGATCCCGTCGGCGCCGGCCATCCCCTTCACCACGCCTACCTCGAGGCCACGACGATGACGTTCGCCGGGATGATCGCCGGGCAGATCGGCACCGCGTTTGCGGTCAGAACCAGACGCGCGTCGCTGCGATCGATCGGCGTCTTCAGCAACCGCTACCTGCTGCTCGGGATCGCAGCGGAGCTGGCGCTCGCAGCGGTGTTCATCTACGCACCTCCGCTGCAGTCGCTCCTCGGAACTGCGGCGCTGCCGCCGCGCGACCTGGCGTTCCTGGTGCCCTTCCCGTTCATCGTCTGGGGCGCGGATGAGCTACGTCGCTGGCTGGTACGCCGCAGAGCGCCGATCACGCCGATCGTCGTGCCCGCCTGACGGCGCTCGCAGCGGCGTGGGAGGGCGCGCTGACCTAGGCGCTCTGCTGCCCCTCGTAGTGCTCTTTCCAGATCAGCCGGTAGATCGGGATCTTGCGGGGAAGGCTGCGGACGCCGGGCAGGAAGGGGACGCACACGAATGCGAGGCTCAGCAGCCCCATGATGAGCATCACTTGAATGTCGGCGTTGGGTGAGGACTTGATCGGTTCCACCTGATACCACAGCGCATACAGCCACAGCCATGCCTGACCGGGGTAGCTGCCCGTCTCGTTCATCATGCCCCACTGATCGCCGAGCAGATGCTGGCCTTCGGCCCGTTTTTCGAGCAGGCCACCATCGGCCATGAACAGCAGCGGCTTGGTGTAGTCGGTCTGGAAGAACTGGTTGCTCGTCAAGAGGCTCCCGTCAAGCCCGCCACTCTTTGCCAGGCCGAGCAGCCCGGCCATCATCGCCGGTACGGGACCCGTCCCGCTCGCTCGCACCGTCACCGCGCCGGTGCTCGGGTTGAGCACGACCGTCTTGGGCGGCGCCTTGTTTTCTTCGATGGCCGTTTCATATTCTTCCAACGGCTTCGCGTAGGCTTCGCCCCATTCCTTTTTGGTCTTTTCGGGTGCGAGCTGATATTCCGAGACGGCGCTCGCGAGGGCCGCGTCGTCCGGGATCGTCCTCAACGGGTCAATCACGTAATCGTCAGCGGTGTTGATGGGGTGACTGACTCCAAGCCAACGCTGCGGGTGCAGGAACAGGAAGTGCTGCACGCTGCCGCTGTTGTGGTTGTAGGGGGGGCCGTATTCAGCCGTGTCGCTCGTGCCGTCGAGCTCCTTCGCCGCCGTGGCGATGAAGTTCACAGGCTGTTGGCGCGACCACTGCGCGATCGTGCTCGGCTTGTCATCCGGCGAGGAGAACAGCACGGTGAGCAGCACCGCCAGAAGGCCGATCACGCCGACCGCGATGCAGAGCTCCTTGATCAGGTCATACGGCGCATAGCCGCCTTTCCAAGGCTGCGTGTCGTCCTTGGGATGCAGGAGACTCACGCCTGCGCTCCTGCCGACGGATCGGGAGAGCCGTCGGCTTCGCCGTCTCTGCCTCCGCTCGCAGCGGGCGCGGCCCTACGCCTGTCGAGCTCGAACGGCGGCACGACACCGTGGCGGCGCACCAGCAGCACGTGGGCGCTGACGAGCGCGACCACCGCCACGGGCAGCAGCAGCACGTGATAGCTGTACATCTGCCCGAAGTTCGTGACGTTGAAGAACGCGCCGACGCCGACCGAGTTCAAACCGTCCTTGGCCTGCGTGGAGATCCACTGCGCGTCAAAGTTCTGCTGGGAGACATATCCGGTCAGCGCACAGGGCACCGCGACCAGGAACGTGACGGCGCCGGTCATCCACACCCGCGCACGGCCGCCGCGCCACGCTGCCATCCAGAACTTGCCCCAGAGGTGCACGACCATCACGAAGAAGAACAGCTCGACGCTCCACATATGGATGCTGTTGAAGAAGTGTCCGACGCCTGTCTCGTGCCACCACGCGGGACCCTTCAACGCAAGGATGCAGCCGGAGGCGATGATCACGATCAACGACGCGATCGAGGCGACCCCGAACACGTAGATCCAAGAGGCGACATATGTCGGCTGGCCGTCGGGGAGCAGCTTCTCGGGCGGCAGCGCCGCGACGGCCGCTTCCCTGACGTGCACCGTCCAGGTATCAGGGTGGGCCGAGCCGTCCTCACCGGAGGGAGGGGGTGCGGCGACGCTCAAGATGCCCTGCCGCGCCTGCGCGCCGCCCCAGGGAACGGCAACACGATTGCCAACACGAACACGATCAACATCGCCACGATCACGACGACATTCGCCACCGACAGATGAACGAAGCTCCAATCCACCGTATGCGCCGGGTGGTTCAGGTTGACGATCGCGCCCAGCACGGCCGATCGGCTCACGAGGAGCCACCTCCAATCGCGATCTGATCGAGCGGGGTGACGGCGAGACGGAGGTCTGTGTATCCGTCGTCTTCCCGGTCCGAGCCAAGTGCCCGGATCATGCGACGGCGATGCTCTGCGCCACGCCGGCGGCGCTGTGATCGCCATTTTCGCCTCGGAGCACGACCTTCAGGGCGTTGGTGTTCGCGGCATCCGCGAATGTGTCGTAGGCGCTCATCGTGTCGCTGAGGGGAAAGCGATGCGTGGCGAACAACGAGGGGTCCAGGCGACCGCTCGCGATCAGGCGCATCAGCTGGGGGATGCTGAAGGTATCGACCAATCCGGTCGTGATCGTGACGTCACGGATCCAAAGCTTCTCCAGATGCAGCTCGGCGGGCTTGCCGTGGACGCCGATGTTGGCCACGCGCCCTCCGGCACGGATCAGCTCCGTGGCGAGTTCGAAGGTCTGCGGTACGCCGACCGCCTCGAAGGCGACGTCTGCACCCAGGCCGTCGGTGATCTCCATCACCTGAGCGACCGGGTCCTCGCTGCCATTGTTGATCGTCGTGTCCGCCCCGAACCGGCGGGCGCTCTCCAGCCGGCTGTCGGCGAGGTCGATCGCCACGATCTCGCCGGGCGTGTACAGCCTCGCCGTGAGGATCGCGGCCAGGCCGATCGGGCCGGCGCCGACGATTGCCACGACGTCGCCCGGTGAGACCATGCCGTTGAGCACGCCGACCTCGAAGGAGGTGGGCAGGATGTCGGCAAGGAACAGCACCTCCTCGTCGGTGAGTTGCTCCGGCACCTTGTAAACAGAGTTGTCGGCGAACGGTACCCGTGCGTACTCAGCCTGCAGCCCGTTGATGAGGTGGCCGAAGATCCAGCCGCCTCCGCCCAGGCACTGCCCGTAACGGCCTTCCTTACAGAAGCGACAGCGCCCGCACGAGCTCACGCACGACATCAGCACCCGGTCTCCGGGGGAGACCGTGCTCACGCTGGCTCCCACCTCCTGCACGGTTCCCACGGCCTCGTGGCCGAGCACGGTACCGGGGGTCGTCTCGGGCACGTCGCCTTTGAGGATGTGCAGATCGGTGCCGCAGATCGTCGAGGTGTCGATGCGTACGATCGCGTCGGTCGGATCCAGGATCGTAGGGTCATCGACCGTGTCCCAGCCCCGCGCTCCGGGGCCGTGATAGACGAGAGCCTTCATGTCCGGGTCCTCCCTTCGTTCAGTGAGCCATGAGTCCGGTGACGGGCGCTTGCGCGCTGTCTGTGAGTCGGCTCGGGTGCAGTTGAAGCTAGACCCTGTGTCGAGCACGCGCATCGGGGCTTCCACCGACCCGGCGTGCAGGTTTCTACGGATGTCGACGATTCGACCCACCCGCCGGTGTCGCCGGGACCGGACCGCCCAGCCCGCGGCTATCCACGGCGTGGGCGATCGCGGCGATCTGCGCGTCCAAGGCCCGGGCCGTGTCGAGTCTCAGAGCCGTGCCCTCGGAGAGCTCGTCGAAATCCTCGAAGCTCCCGAACTGCTCTTCCGCGATCTGCGGCGTGGCGTCGGACACCCGCTGCGGGTCGCCCAGGCGCCGCGCGGCACGCTCCAGGGACAGCTCGAGCGGGACCTCGCAGCGCACGATCAGAAGCGGTACTCCGACGCCTCGCAATGCGTCGAGTAGCACCGCGCGATGCGCGCGCGAGCGGCAGGTCGCATCCACGATCGCGCCGTTTTGACGCTGGAGCGCGAGGAGCGCGTCGTGGGTCAGCTGCTCGTAGGTCGCACGGGTGAAGCCGGCGCGGTAGTGCTCCTGGCGCGCGGGCTGTGAGGGCGCGAGGTGCGCCAGGCGCTTGCGCACGGCGTCCGATGAAACGACGGGCATCTGCGAGCGTCGCGACAGCTCACCGGCGAGCACCGACTTGCCGCTCGCAGCGGGTCCGCAGACCACGACCGCGAGCGGCGCTCGCGCACGCCAGCAGAGCCGCTCGCCGAGCAGCCACAGCCGCTGCGCACGCCGCAGTTGCTCGACACGGGTCGCCCCATCGTGCTCGGCTGCTGCGATCAGCGTCACCTTTGCACGGACGAGCGCCCAATGGGCGGCGTAGAACGAGCGCAGCGTCTCACCGCCGGGGTCCATGCCCGCGACGCGGTACGCGCTGACCAGCTCGCGGGCCGCCCAGCGCTGCCCGCTGGCCTCCAGGTCCATCGCCAGGAACGCGAGGTCGCATGCGATGTCGGTCCTGCGCAGCTCGGGGTCGAACTCGATCCGATCGACGACGCGGACGGGGGGCCCGGCCAGCACATGCTCGCACCGCAGGTCCCCGTGACCGTCGCGGGCGAGGCCGTGCTGCGCCCGCCGGCGAAACTCGGGCGCCTGCGCGGCCACAAACGCCTCGCCGAAGCCGGCGGCGACATCGAGATCCCACCCGGCCGGAGGGCCGACACGTTGCAGCTCCTCGACGTTTCGTCGCCACAGCGCGAGCACCCGATCCGGGTCCCAGTCGCCCACCACATCGGCGGAGCGGTGAAAGGCTGCCAGCAGGCGAGCCGCCGCCCTGACGTGGGGCCGGGTGAGAGAGCCCGCCGCGATCAGGCCGGCGAACGTGTCCTCCTCGTTGAAGCGGCGCATCTCGACGACGTACTCCACCGCGTCGGGCGCCCCCTCGTCGACCATGCGAAATCCGTCCTCGCTCCTGACGATCGCGCGCACCCCCAGGTAGAGCCCCGGAGCCAGCTCCTGGTTGACCCGCACCTCCTCACGGCAGGCGCTGTGACGAAGCGCCAGCGTGCTGTAGTCAAGGAAGCCGAGCGCCAGCGGCTTCTTGACCTTGTAGGCGCGCTCGCCGGCCACGAACACCCACGACGCGTGGGTCTCATGCAAGACCACCCGTGGCGCTCCTCGATACATCGCCGGCATGGCGAGCGCCTGCAGCAGCGCCCGATCACCGCACTGCTGCTGGGAGGGGTCGATTTGAGCCGCGGGAGAGCTGGGCATCGCTTTCTTCAGTGCAGGGACACCTACACGGCACATGCTGCTCGACGGCGGACACACGGTCCTCCGTGGAACACCGCGGCCCCAATCGGGACGCTACGGATGCGGCGCCGTGCAATCCCGTCGCCTGGGGGACTGTGGGAAACCCGCGACGCGATCAGGTGGGATCTGCGGATGCCATCGCCGGCCCTCGCCACCAGGATGTCTGCTCGAGACAGCGATCGTGCGAGCGAAATGGGGAGCGCAGGTGTCATCGGGAAGAGACCAAGCGGGCGATCGCGACCATCTGCCTGACCGGCTAAAGAACCTACGAGCGATCTTGCCCGTCTTCGCCCAGGAGCTCGCCGGCGCCCGCCGTCAGGCCGCTCGACTCCGGCTCGGGAACGCCAGCCTCACAGAGCGGGTACGTGAGCTACAGCGCCAGCGTGGTCACGCGAGCCCCTCCGCCCTCGACGGTCGCACGCAGGGCGCGTCGGGGCGCGGTGCCAAACCCGCCTCGGGCCCGACGGGGCGCAGACCCGCCTCGGGCCCGACGGGGCGCAAACCCGACTCGGTGCCGACGGGGCGATGAGATGCCCGGTCGCAGCCTGCGCGTAGCGCGTATCGCCGGGATCCCCGTCGGGGTCAGCCCGTGGTGGCTGGCGATCGTGGCGCTGATCACCTGGTCGCTGGGGTCCTCCTACTTCCCCGAAGTGGTGCACGGCATCAGCCCCGCCGCCTCCTACTCGCTGGGTCTGGCCAGCGCCCTGCTGCTGTTCGCGAGCATCCTCGCGCACGAGTTCGGCCACGCCCTCGTCGCGCGCAAACACGGCATCGAAGTCGAAGAGATCGACCTGTGGCTGCTCGGCGGCGTCTCGCGGATGCGCGGCGAGGCACATGCTCCCGGCGACGAGCTGCGCTACGCCCTCGCCGGCCCCGCCGTCACGGCCGTGATCGCCGCTGTCTTCGGAGTCGTATTGGCGCTGCTGCCATCCTCGACGCCCGCGGTGATCCGTGCGCTCGTCGAATACCAGGTGTTGGTCAACGGCCTGATTCTCGTGTTCAACCTGCTCCCCGCCTTTCCCCTCGACGGCGGACGAGTCCTGCGCTCGCTGCTGTGGCGGCGCAGCGGCGAGATTGGACGCTCCACCGAGACCGCAGCGAACGTCGGCCGCGGATTCGGCTACCTGATGATCTTTCTCGGCGTCCTCGACTTCGCGGGCGGCGCCCCGGAAGGGCTGTGGCTCGCGCTGATCGGCATCTTCGTGGTGATGGCCGCCGGCCAGCAAGCGGCCGGCGCCCAGCTGCAGGCTGCTCTCTCCGGGGTCCACGCATCTCAGTTGATGTCCTCCCCGGTGGTGAGCATCCCCGAGCGAACGTCGGTCGAGCGGGCCAGAGCCGACTACTTCGTTCCCTACCGCTACACCTCGTTTCCCGTCGTGGACGCTCGGGGCCGGGCGGTCGGACTGCTCAGCCTTACAAGGGTCGAGGCGCCCGCGCGCCCGCAGCTCGCCGCGCGTGAGGTAGCCGAGCTCGTCGATCGCGACCCCCAGCTGATCGTCACGGCAGACGAGGACGTCGCCAGGCTCCTGGAGCGACCCGCCTTCGGCCGCTTCGGGCGCGCCGTGGTCATCGACGAGGACTCGAGGCCCGTGGGCCTCATTTCCGTTACCGACGTGCAGCGGGCGCTGCGCGCCTCCCGACTGCTCGAGCACACGAGCAGCGTTGCGGCCTGAGCACCCACGCGGGCGCGCCGAGGCTCGGCCCCCAGCGCCGGGACTGCGGGATTTCCCGGCCCCGGCCGACGGAAAGCTGCGGATACCCGAGCCGAAACGAAGGTTTAGGCTGCGCGCATGAACGAGACCCGGACAACCAGAGACCCAAGCGCCTCGACACAGGAGGACTCGGCCAGACGAGGCTCGACGAGCGTCTTTAGGAACATTCTCTGCGCAGTCGACGGTACGCGGACGAGCACGGCGGCCGTCGAGATGGCCGCCTCGCTGGCGGGCCCCGACGGCCACCTGACGCTGCTGGCCGTAACCGCCGAATCGGGCTCCGGCGCCTTCACCTCGGCAGCGATCAGTCCTGGCCGGGTAGACCGGGTGCTCAGCGACGCCAAGCACATCGCCGATGACGCCGGGGTTCCGTCGAGCACCATCGTGGATCCGGGCGGCCCTCCGACCGAGGTCATCCTCGCGCGGGCCTCCGCTTACGATCTGCTGGCGATCGGGGCACCCGCGATGTCATGGCTGGGTGGAGTCCTCACCGGCAGAGTTGCCACAAGCACGCTGAGCCGGTTGACCACCCCGATGCTCTTCGTTCACCGGTCATTCACCGGCTCGCTCGATGGCCGCCAGATCCTGGTCGCCAGCGACGCCGAGGAGGGCTCAGATCACATCGTGGATATCGCGGGGCGACTCGGGCAGAGCCAGGGCGCACAGGTCACCCTCGTGAACGCTCCCGGCGCCGAGTCGAAATCCAAGCCACGGGCCATCGAAGCACAGGCGCGCTCCCTGCAACTGGCCCTTCCGAACGCGGGCGAGCCCTACATCGAGCCCGGCAAGGCCTCGGACGTGATTGTCGAGGCTGCGAAGCGCACCGAGGCCGCCCTGGTGGTAATCGGCAGCCGCCGGCTGAGCGGCCTGCACGCGTTCGGAAGCGTCAGCCGGCGGGTGGTACACGATGCGCCCTGCTCGGTGCTCGTGATCCCGCCCGGCCGGTAACGAGCGGCTCGGCTCGCGCAGCAGATCAACGCCCGTGCAGCAAGGCCCGCTCGGTAAAAACCCGCAGCTCTTGCGGTGGCGCTCACGGATGCCGGGCGCAGGCCTCGCGACCTAGTCTGCTCTCGATCCGCAAAGGAGACCGATGATGTTCATGAACGTGCTTGTGGGGGTCGACGGCAGGGAAGGCGGTCGCGATGCGATCGCACTCGCCCGCCTTCTCAGCGACCCCGGCGCAAAGCTGACCCTCGTGTTGGTCCGCAGTAGCGAGATCGCGGAGGATGTCGCGGAGTCCGAGGAGCTGCTCGAGCGGGAACGCAGCGCGGCCGGCCTCGAGGCGGAGCTGCTGAGCGTGATCGCACTCAACCCCGGCCGGGGCCTCCACGAACAAGCCGAGCGGCTCGGCGCCGATCTACTCGTGGTCGGCTCCTGCAGCCATGGCACCTTCGGCCGCGTGATGCTGAATGACGACACCCGCGCCGCGCTCAACGGCGCTCCCTGCGCGGTCGCCGTGGCTTCGCGCGGCTACGCAGAGCACCACACGGCGATCTCCAATGTCGGCGTCGCCTATAACGGCTCGCCGGAGAGCACGGCAGCGCTCGCGGTAGCCCGGCAACTCGCAGCGCGCACCAAGGCGACGATTCACGCGCTGGAAGTCGTCTCGCTTCCAGCCGCCACCTACGGCGGCCTCGTTGCCCCCGCGATCGGGGATTACATCGACGAAATCACCAAGCAAGCGAGCGAACGCATGAGCGAGCTCGGGGACGTCGACGCACACGCCGTGTACGGCCTCGCCGGTGAGGAGCTCGCAAGGTTTGGCGACGAGCTGGACATCCTCGTGGTCGGCTCGCGCGGCTACGGGCCGCTACGACGTCTCATCAGCGGCAGTACCTCCAACTACCTGGAGCGCCACGCGCGCTGCTCGCTGCTCGTGCTGCCCCGCACGGCCACCGCCCCAGCCTCCGACCTTGCGAGCGCCGGCGAACACCAGAGCGCCGCCTTCGGCAGCTAGACGGCGGCGACAGTCGATACCGTCATGGCGATGAGCCACCCAGACGCAACGCCCAGAGACGACGCCAGCGGCGACGAGGGCGCTTCCGCGGAGACGATCCGCATAGTCCTCGCCGACGATCATGCCGTTGTACGCAGCGGGCTGCGGATGCTGCTCGACAGCGAAGACGACTTCGAGGTGGTCGCCGAGGCCAGCGACATCGAAAGCGCCCGGCGTTACGTGCGCGGCCATCACCCTGGCGTGCTGGTGCTCGACCTGAATATGCCGGGCGGCTCGAGCCTCGAGGCGATCCCGGTCATCCGCGAGGAGTCGCCCGGCACCCAGATCGTCGTGCTGACCATGCAACAGGAGCCCGCATTCGCACGCGAGGCGCTCGGCGCCGGTGCCCTCGGCTACGTTCTCAAGGAGGCCGCTGACGAGGAGCTCGTCGAAGCCGTGCGGCAGGCCGCCGTGGGGGAGAGCTACCTCAACCCGAGGCTCGGCGCACGGATCGCATCCGAGCCGCCACCCGGCCCACCGGATGACCTCTCAAATCGCGAGGTCGATGTGCTGAGGCTGATCGCGCTCGGACACACCAACGCCGAGATCGCCGAACAGCTCTACCTGTCGGTGCGCACGGTCGAGACGCATCGCTCGCACATCCAACAGAAGCTCAGGCTCTCCACCCGCGCCGAGCTCGTGGGCTACGCGTTGGAGCGCGGGCTCATCAGCACCGGTACAGAGACCGATAGCTGATCGACCGCTCGGCGCGGTGCAGTGCCCGTCGGGACTGCGGATGTTTACCTAGCGGCCACCGTATGTTGCGGCGATGGCATGGCAGTCGGCCTCGCGCAAACTTGACGTGACGCTTCACGACATCGACGAGTGGGAGGCTGGCAATGAGGAAGACACTGGAGATAGGAGGGATCCTGGCGGCAGTGGTTCTGGTTGGGTTCGGAATCGCCACGATCGTGATAGGTGCGAACGGGCGCAGCACGGTCAACAGCAACTTGGCCGAACAGAAGATCGTCGGCACGCCCGACATGACACCGCAGGGGATCAAGGCAGAGGCCGCGAAGTCAGGGCTGAACGTCGCCACTCTCACGATCCCCACGTGCTCGGTTGCCAACAAGCCGGTCGAAGACGGGACGACTGCCCGATGCTTCGCGCAGTACATGAAAATCCACGCCTTGGAGGCCACGGGCGGGCTGCTGTACTCGCAGATGCCACGCTACGCGACCGCCAATGGCAAGGGCACCAACGTGGAAACACTGGCACTCAAAGCGGGCGGCAAGCCAGTCCCCAACCAGGCACGTGAAGTCTGGATTCAGGAGACAGCGCTCTCAACCGCGCTGAACACCAGCTACATGGCGTCGCAGATCTCGCTGTTCGGGATCGTCGTGGGCATCGCGCTGCTTCTGGCCGGACTCGGGTTTGGAATCCTGGCGGTCGGTGGTGCGCTTCGTAACCGTGATTCGGCGCTCGCGCGCCTGCAGAGCCGTGGGAGCACCACACGCGGCTCCCACGCCCCCGCGTGATCCGCCAACCCCACTGCCGACCGACGCTGGCTGAGGGCCGAAAGTGGCCCTCGGCCAGACGGTCGCCGAACGCTGCAGTTGGTGGCTCGCGGTAGCGGTGGCGCCGGCCACGGCAGGACCCGAGGGGGTGACGCGGCCGCACATGCTGGCTGCTTCGCGTGGTCGTCGGTGAAAGACCACGAGGGCCGAGCGTACTAACCGCGGATGCGCGTGACTGGCCGGCGGCTGTAGCTTCACGAGTGGGATCGCATATCAGGTCCCGGCAGCCAACCGGGCAGGACGGCGAGTTTCATGAGCGAGCATCTCACACCAGTCGACGCGACCTTCCTCGAGCTCGAAGAGGTCGACGACAGCGCGCACATGCACATCGGCGCGATCATGGTCTTCGATCCTGCCCCCGACGGAAGCGTGCCGACCCGCGAGCAGCTCGGACGCCACCTGGCGCATCGCCTCGGGCGGCTGCCCCGTTATGGACAACGCCTGTCGTCGCCGCACACCGGCGGCCTCAGCTGGCCGGCGTGGGAAGACGATCCCGACTTCGACCTCAAGCACCACATCGCCCACGCTGCGCTGCCGGCGCCGGGAGGCGAGCGGGAGCTGTCCGAGTGGTCTTCGCAGTTCTTCTCCCAGCGCCTGGAGCGCCACCGTCCGCTGTGGGAGATGACCCTGCTCGAGGGTCTTGCCGGTGGACGCTGGGCGCTCGCCACCAAGACGCACCACTGCATGGTCGACGGGGTCGGCTCCATCGATGTCGGATACGTGCTGCTCGACGTTGCCCCCGAACGCTTACGGGCGCCCGGCGAGAGCGACGGGGAGCCCTCCGCCGTAACCGAGCCATCTGCGGCTGCCGAGCAGGTCAGGCCCACGGCGCCGGCGACACACGCGCCTCAGCGGCCGCACAACGCTTTGCCTCCCGTTCTCGAACGCGCTTGGGACGGGCTGACGGGCTTCGCGCCGCTGACGGCCGCGGCGCATGCCACGAGCCTGGCGGCACACGGCGCGCTACACCCGCGGGAGGCGCTCTCGAACGCCCGAGCGACGGTCGAGCTGCTGGTGCAGGAGGAGCTTCATGGCGCGCCGCAGACGAGCCTGAACGAGCCCATCGGGACACGGCGGCGCTTCGAGGTCGTGCGGATACCGCTGGATGACATGCGGGCGATCAAGAACTCTCTGGGCGGCACCATCAACGACGTCGCGCTCACGATCACCGCCAGCGGATTGAGAGCGGTGCTGCTCGGGCGTGGCGAGCCGCTGCCCGCGCGGGGCCTTCGTGCGATGGTGCCGATGAACGTCCGCATCGCCAGCGAGCGGCTCGCGCTCGGCAACAAGATCACCTCGCTGTTCCTCGACCTGCCCGTCGCCGAGCCCAGCACACTGGAGCGCTACTTCGAAATCGTCGCGCGCTCCGGTGCGCTCAAGTCCAAGGGGGCGCAGGCCACCGGTACCACTGGCGTGATGGATATCTCCGGGCTCGCGCCCCCGATCGTCCATTCCGTGATCGCGCGAGCCCTGTACGCGACACGGCTGTTCAACGTGACGATCACGAATGTGCCCGGTCCGCAACAGACGCTGTACGCGTTCGGCTCGCCGCTGCGGGAGGTCCACCCGCTCGTGCCGCTTGCTGCCGAGCACGCTGTCGGCGTAGCGATCGTCAGCTACGACGGCAATGCCTTCTTCGGCGTCGTCGCAGACCGCGACGCCGTCGGGGACCTCGACGTGATGCTCGAGGCGATGCGCTCCTGCGCCGGCGAGCTGCTTGCCACCGCGCGTCCCCCGAAGCACGGCCGCGGGAAGGCGTCGAAAAGGCGCTCATCCACAACCCGCGCCGCGCGTGAGTAGGCGGCACCGGGATGCAATCGCTCAGCGCGCTTGACGCCACCTTCCTCGAAGTCGAGGACGCGGTCAGCCACATGCACATCGCCTCGATCGCGTTGTTCGAGGGCCCACCCCCTGAGGCGCAGGAGCTGCACGAGATGGTGCTCGCCAAGCTGCCACTCGTGCCGCGCTATCGCCAGGTGGTGCGCTTCGTCCCGTTCAGCGCAGGGCGCCCCGTGTGGGTCGACGACCCCTACTTCAACCTCGAGTACCACCTGCGCCACAGCGCCCTGCCCACGCCGGGCACCGAGGAGCAGCTGCACATGATGATCGGGCGCGTGATGTCCCAGCAGCTGGACCGCGGCAAGCCGCTGTGGGAGATGTGGGTGGTGGAGGGGCTGGAGCTCCCCGGCGAGCCGGATGCGTGGGCGCTGATCTCGAAGATCCACCACAGCATGGTCGACGGGGTCGCCGGCGCAGACCTGCTGAGCGTGATGCTCGACCCTGCGCCCGACACACCACGCTCCTCGCCGCCACGCTGGACGGCGTCCCCGACCCCCGGCGAGGCGGAGCTGCTCGCGCGCGCCCTCGCCGCGGTCGCCGTGCGGCCGCTCCAGGCCCTATGCGCCCTGCGCGCGCCGCGTGCGCTCACCGAGCGCGGCAGCGACGCCGCTCGGGGTCTGATGCGCATGCGCGAGGTCGCCAGGCCCACGCCCGACTGCTCGCTGAACGGGCCCCTCGGCGCGCATCGCCGCTGGTCCTGCGCACGCGCGGAGCTGTCCGACGTGAGGCAGGTGAAAGCGACGCTCGGCGGCACCGTCAACGACATCGTGCTGGCCTGCATCACCGGCGGCTTCCGCGACCTGCTGGACGCCCGCCACGAGTCGATGCCGGACACGATTCGCACGATGGTGCCGGTGTCGGTCCGCACTCCCGCCGAGCACGGCCATTACGACAACCGCGTGTCCGCGCTCTTCGCCGAGCTGCCCGTCGGCATCGCCGACCCGGTCGCACGGCTCGACAACATCCGCGCGCAAATGGCCGACCTCAAGGCATCACATGAGGCTGACGCCGGCGAGGTCCTGATCTCGCTCGCCGGCTTCGCTCCGCCGATCCTGCTGGCCCTCGCCGAGCGCGCCGCCACGCACATGCCCCAGCACAACGTGAACACAGTCACCACCAACGTGCCCGGACCCCAGCAGCCGCTGTACGCGGTCGGTAGGCGGATGCTCGAGGCTTTCGGGTACGTTCCCCTCGCAGGACACGTGCGAGTCGGTGTGGCGATCTTCTCCTATAACGGGCATCTCGGCTTCGGCGTGACCGGGGACTACGACAGCGCGCCCGACATCGACGTGCTCTCCGCCGGCATCGAAAATGCGCTCGCAGAGCTGCTCGCCGTGTGTGCGTCACGCACACGGGGGCGCGCACGGGCGACACGGGCAGGCTCCGGAGGATGGCGGCGATGAGCGACGCCGGTGTCTCGCTCGAGGGCGCTTCGAGCGCTCCCGGCGGCGCCTTTGCCGACGCGCTCTGTGCCGTCGACGGCACCGATCAGAGCATCAGCGCGATCCAGCACGCCGGCGCGCTCGTCGGACCGACCGGCCATCTCACGCTGCTCCTGTGCACCGCCTACCGTCACGAGGCAGAGCGGCGTAGCGCCGCGATCGTGGCGGCGCAGGCGAGCGAGATCGTCGCTCGCGCAGAAGCTGCCGCCGAGGCCGTCGGGGTGAGGGCAAGCGTCGAGGTCTACCCGGAAGGACCGCCGTCGGAGCTGATCACGCGCCGCTCGGCCGAACACGCGCTGCTCGTGTTGGGTGCGCCGGCCACCGCGACCTGGCTCGGTGCGATGTTCCGCGATAGCGTCACCGCGGCGGCCGAGGAGAGCTTGGCCGCGCCGCTTCTTGTTTCGCGGCTGAGCCCGTCATGGAGCGGGCGCGCGTTGCGCAGGATCCTCATCGCCAGCGATGGGCTGGAGAGCTCCGACGGGCTCGTGCAGCTCACCGGCCTGCTGGCGCGGGAGCAGGGCGCTGAAGCCGCTCTCGTGCACGGGCTCGGCGCCGAGTCGCGAATGCATCCACACCGAATCCGGCACCAGGCGGAGCAGCTTGGCAGCTTGACGGGAACACGCAGCGAGCTGCTCGTTGAACCGGGATCCCCGCGCGAGGTCATCGTTGACGCCGCGCGAAAGTTTGACGCAGGCTTGATCGTGATGAGCAGCCGCCGGCTCGCGGGCCTGCGGACCGTCGGTAGCATCAGCAGGCCCGTGGTCGCCCATGCGCACTGCTCGGTGCTCCTCGTCCCGCCGGAGATGCTGGCTGCGGAGCAGCCGGCCTAACGGTTGACACACGCGTAGCCGAGCTGGCCGCCGAGACACATGGAGCTCGCCGAGGTCACGGTCCCGACGCTGGACCCCAGGCGATTCCGGACGCTACTCGCCCCCGAGGCACTCGCCGCCTTCGAACACACACTCACGCGGGGACGGGAGCTGCTGCACGAGAGAACGTTTTGGAACGCCAACTCGACGGGGCGCGGAGGTGGGGTCGCGGAGATGTTACGTTCGCTGATCGGCTACGCGCGTGGGGGCGGGATCGATGCGCGCTGGCTGGTGATCGACGGCGATGCCGAGTTCTTCCGCATCACCAAGCGCCTCCACAACCGGCTTCACGGACACGACGGCGATGGTGGTCCGCTGGGCGATGCCGAGCGCTCCGTATACGAGCGTAACTGCGCAGCCAACGCCGAGCTACTCGCTCCGGCGGTTCGTCCCGCGGATGTGGTGCTCCTGCATGATCCGCAGACGGCGGGCATGGTTCCGCTCCTGCTCGCGACGGGGGTTCCGATCATCTGGCGCTCCCACGTCGGAGTCGACCCACCCAACGATCGCGCGCGCGAAGCTTGGCGGTTCCTGCTCCCATACGTCGAGCAGGCGGAGGCGTACGTGTTCTCTCAGAGTGCCTACATCTGGGAGGGCCTTGACGTATCAAAGCTGACCGTGATCGCCCCGTCGATCGACGCGTTCTCGCCCAAGAACCACCTGATGGGGTTCACCACCGTCACCGCCGTGCTGCGGGCGGCGGCGCTGGCAGCCGGTCACGACCAGCGCCCCCGAGCAGTCTTCGAGCGGCTCGACGGCAGCGTCGGACTGGTGTGCAACCAGGCCCAGATGGCCGAGGAGCAGCAGCTGCGTCTCGACGTCCCCGTCCTCGCGCAGATCTCGCGCTGGGACCGGCTCAAGGATCCGCTCGGCGTGCTGGCCGCGTTCGCGGAGCACGTCACGCTGGCCGAGGAGTCCCATCTCGTGTTGGCCGGCCCCGACGTTACCGCCGTGGCCGACGACCCAGAGGGCGCCGAGGTCTTCGAAGAAGTGCAAACCGCCTGGTCGGAGCTCCCCCGGCGGCTTCGCCGGCGCGTGCATCTGGCGCTACTGCCGATGGAGGATCCCGATGAGAACGCCGTGATCGTCAACGCCCTGCAGCGGCGCTCAGACGTCGTCGCGCAGAAGAGCCTGGCGGAGGGCTTCGGCCTGACCGTCGCGGAGGCGATGTGGAAGGGGCGCCCGGTGGTCGCCTCCGCGATCGGGGGCATCCGCGACCAGATCGAGGACGGGCGCACGGGCTACCTGGTCGAGCCCCGCGACCTTCGCTCGTTCGGTGAGCGCGTCAGCGGGCTGCTCCGGGACCCCTACGCCGCCGAGCGCATGGGCGAGGCCGCACAGACGCGAGTCCGCGACCAGTTCCTCGGGCCGCGTCACCTCGGGCAGTACGTCGAGTTGCTCGAGGTGGTGTTGAGGGCTCGAGACAGCTCGGCGTCGGCGCCGACCTAGACCCGCGGCACGGCAGGCCCCCCAGCTCTCACTCTTGCAGCGCCTGTACACCCGGCAACGAGCGGCCCTGCAGAAGCTCGAGCGTCGCGCCGCCGCCCGTAGAGAGATGCGAGATACGCCGCTCCAGGCCGTAGTCGCGGAGAGCCTGGACGGTCTCGCCGCCACCCGCCACCGTCAGCCCCCCAGCCTCGGCGAGAGCTTCCGCGACGGTGCGGGTCCCGCGCGCGAACGGCTCCAGCTCGAACACGCCCATCGGACCGTTCCAGAACACACTCCCCGCCGCAGAGATCGTCGCGGCAAAGCGCGCAGCGGTGCGCGGCCCGATGTCGAGCACCATCCATCCGTCGGGGACATCCAGATCCTCGAGGGTGCGTCGCTCGGCGTCCAGCGTGCACTCGCGCGCAATCACGAGATCCTCGGGCAGTTCGAGAGCGGCACGGGCCCCGGCGCCGGTCTCCAGCAGCCGCCGGGCGGCCGCCAGGTCGTGCTCGCCGAGGGCACTCGCGCCGAGAGGGTGTCCCTGCGCGGCCAGGAACGGGAGGCCCATCGCGCCGCCGATCAGCACCGAGTCGGCGTGCTCGAGGAAATGCTCGACAACGCCGATCTTCTCGGCCACCTTGGCGCCCCCGAGCACCGCCGCGAGCGGCCTCGGCGGTGAATGCAGGAGCGCTTCAAGGGTCTCGATCTCGCGCTGCATCAGCAGGCCCGCGGCGCAGGGCAGCAGGTGCGCCACTCCCTCGGTGCTGGCGTGGGCACGGTGCGCGGTCCCGAACGCGTCGTTTACGTAGCGGTCGGCCAGCGCAGCCAACTCGGCTGAGAGTCGCGGATCGTTTGCGGTCTCGCCAGGCTCGAAGCGCACGTTCTCCAGCATCAGCATCTCGCCGGGCGCCAGTGCCCTCGCCAGGGATTCCACCTCGCGGCCGACGACCGTCGGAGCGAACGTCACGGGAGCCCCGGTGAGCTCTGAGAGCCTGGCCGCGACCGGGCGCAGCGAGAAACGCTGCTCGCGGCCGTGAGGCCGTCCAAGGTGGGAGACCAGGATCAGCTTCGCGCCCCGCCGGCGCAGCTCTTCGATGGTTGGCAGCGCCGCCCTGATCCGCGTGTCGTCGGCGATCAGGCGCGTGCCGTCCGGTCCGTCTCGCAGCGGCACGTTGAGATCCACGCGCAGCAACACCCGCTCGCCCGTGACGTCGAGCTCCTCGAGAGTGCGCAGGCGGGTCATCGGTCTCAGAAGGGCTCGGGGATCATTTCGATCGCTCCGCACGGGCACTCTTCAACACAGATGCCGCAGCCCTTGCAGTAGTCGAGGTCAAAGGCGTAGCCGTCGCCCTCGTCCACCTTCAGAACCGCGTTGTCGGGGCATACGCCGTAGCAGTTGTCGCAACCGAAGCAGTTTCCGCAGGACAGGCACCGGCGGGCCTCGAACAGCGCGTTGCTCTGATCCAGGCCCTGGGTGACCTCGTCGAAGCTCGACTGCCGCCGGATCGCGTCGAGGCGCGGCGCGACCGTCTTCGGCGCGTCGGCGTAATACCAGACGTTGAGCATCTCGAAGCCCGCGAGCTCCGGCTCGGGGAGATGGACGAACTCGGCCTCTCGCAGCCACGCATCGATGTTTCGTGCGGCCTGCTTGCCGTGGCCGACGCCGACGGTGACGGTGCGCTCGGCGGGCACCATGTCCCCGCCGGCGAAGATGCCCTCGTGGCCGGTCATCATGCGCTCGTCGACCTTCACCACGCCGTCCTCGATCTCCAGACCGGGCACCCCGTCCAGCAGTGACAGGTCGGCTTCCTGGCCGAGCGCGAGAACCAGCGAGTCGGCCGCCAGCTCCTCGGTCTCGCCGGTCGGCTGCGGGAAGCCGTCCTCGTCGAGCCTCATCGTTTCCAGCACGAGCCGCCCCTCGTCGGCGTGCTTGATCGTGGAGAGCCACTTCATCATCACGCCCTCCTCGAGCGCCTCCTCGACCTCGAAGTCGTGCGCGGGCATCCGCTCGCGCGTGCGGCGGTAGACGACGATCGCCTCGTTCGCGCCGAGGCGCTTGGCGGTGCGCGCCGCGTCCATCGCGGTGTTGCCGCCGCCGTAGACGACTACGCGACGGCCCAGCAGAGGGCGCTCTTCGCCCTCCATGCTTGCCAGCAACGTGACGGCGTCGAGGATGTGCGCTGCCTCCCCAGCGGGGATGTAGGCGCGTTTGCCGATGTGCGCACCGACGGCCAGGAACGCCGCGTCGAAGCTGCCTTCGCGCATCGCCGCGAGGATGTTCGTGACCTTCGCGTTGAACTCGAGCGTCACGCCGAGATCGAGGATCCGCTGGACCTCGGCGTCGAGCACGTCGCGTGGCAGCCGGTACTTCGGGATGCCGAAGCGCATCATGCCGCCGCTCATCGGCCCGGCCTCGCGGATCGTCACGTCATGGCCACGACGCGCCAGGTGGTAGGCGGCGGAGAGGCCCGACGGACCCGCGCCAACGATCAGCACCCGCTTTCCGCTCGGCTCCGCCTCGACGGTGAGCTTCCAGCCGTGCGCGATCGCCTCGTCGCCGAGGAAACGCTCGACGCCGTGGATTCCGACAGCGTCGTCGAGCTGCGCGCGATTGCAGGCCGTCTCACATGGGTGGTAGCAGACCCGTCCCATCACGGCGGGCAGCGGGTTGTCCTTGACAAGCTCGCGCCAAGCCGCCTCGTAATCGCCGGACTCCGCGTGGTAGAGCCACTGCTGGATGTTCTCGCCGGCCGGACAGCCGTGGTTGCAGGGCGGCATGCGGTGCACGTAGACGGGGCGCTCCTCGCGCCAGGAGCCCGTCTTGTTTGCAAGGCTCGAGCCGACGTCCAGGGTGATCGCGAAGGGCTTGTCCATCAGCCTCGCCCGGTCTCGCTCGCGGCGGCGGCGAGGATCTGTGCGGGGCCGGCGTCGCCGAGTAGCCCGAAGCGGCGGATGTTGCGATCGGCGCCCGCCTGGATGCGAGCGACGACATCCGGTCGCGGCACGGGCTTGAACAGGTGGGAGAAGCGCGCCTGCGGGCGCAGGTAGTCCTCGACGGGCACCTGGCGGCGGATCTTCGAGACGCCCCTCACCTCGCCGTCGCGTGCCTCGAACACGGGGAAGATGCCCGACTCCTTCGCGAGGCGCGCGATGCGGATGGTGTCCTTGGAGGCGCTCCCCCAACCAAGTGGGCAGGGGACGAACACATGCAGGTAGCGAGCGCCGCGGATCTCCATCGCGGTCTGCACCTTGGCCTCGAGGTCTCGCAACTCGGCGACGGTCGCGGTGGCGACATACGGGATCTCGTGCGCCATCGCGATCAGCGGCGCACTCTTGCCCTGGCCGAACACGTTCCCCGGTTCAGGCCCGACCGCCTGTGTCGTGGCGGTGCGCGCCGCAGGAGGCGTGGAGCCCGAACGCTGCACGCCGGTGTTCATGTACGCCTCGTTGTCGTAACAGATGTAGAGCACGTCGTCGTTGCGCTCGAACATCCCCGACAGGCACGCCATTCCGATATCCACGGTGCCGCCGTCGCCGCCCTGCCCGACGACCCGAACGTCCTCGCGGCCTTTCGCCCGCAGCGCCGCGGCGATGCCGGTGGACACCGACGGCGCGTTGGCGAACAGGGAGTGGATCCAGGGGATCCGCCACGAGCTCTCCGGGTAAGGGGTCGAGAACACCTCCAGGCAGCCCGTCGCATTGGCCGCGATCATCTGGCCGTTCGTGGCTCGCATCGCCGCGTCGAGGGCGTAGCGCGCGCCCAGCGCCTCCCCGCAGCCCTGACAGGCGCGGTGCCCGCAGGTGATCGAGTTCGTACGCTGCTCGCCGGCCTGCACAGAGCGCTGCTCGGGGTCGAGCAGGCGGTTGCCGACCGCGAAGCTGCCCGTCTGGTAGAAGCGGATCGCCGGGGCCTTCATGCCGGAGCGCTCCTACACCGGGCCCGCCGCTACGGGCCCGACGTCGCGGAGGATGTTCTCGGCGTGGGGACCGGAGGCGCGCGAGCTGCGCATCCGCTGAAGCTCGCGGTTCACCACGTCCCAGTCCATGTCGAGGAACGTCAGCGGCTCGAGGCTCTCGGCGGCGGCTTCCCTGAACAGCCCCTGCAACGACCCCTTCGTGATCGGTCGCCCGCCGAGACCCGCGATCGCCGTGTAGCCGTGCAGCTGGATGCCCGCGAGCGCCATGCGGACGTTCGCCGAGACGATCCCGCCGATGCCCACGGCGAGCGCCTTCTCGAGTACGAGCACGCGCTGCGTGTGCCCGAGCGCGGCGCGCACCGCCTCCAGCGGGAACGGGCGGAACGACGTGAGCCCGACGACGCCGATCTTGAGACCCTCGCCGCGCAGCTGATCGACGACGTCCTTGATCGTGCCGAGCACCGAGCCGAGCGCCACGACGATCGTGTCGGCGTCCTCGGTGCGGTAGCTGCGCAGCAGCCCACCGGAGTCTCGCCCGAAAGTGGCCGCGAAGTCGGTGGCGATCTCGGGGATCAGCTCGAGGGCCTGCATCTGCTTGGCGTGCGCGAGGTACTTGACCTCCATGAAGGCCTCGGGGCCGACCATCGCGCCGATCGTGATCGGCTCGTCGGGGTCGAGCAGCTGGCGTGGCTGGAACGCCGGCAGGAATGAGTCCACCTGCTCCTGGGTCGGCATCTCGACGCGCTCGACGGCGTGGGTGAGGATGAAGCCGTCCATGCAAACCATCACCGGCGTGGAGAGCTCCTCGGCCAGGCGGAAGGCCTGGATGTGCAGGTCGAGCGCCTCCTGGTTGGTCTCGGCGTAGAGCTGGATCCAGCCCGAGTCGCGCTGGGACATCGAGTCCGAGTGGTCGTTCCAGATGTTGATGGGGGCACCGATCGCGCGGTTGGCGACGGTCATCACGATCGGCAGGCCCAGGCCGGAGGCGTTGTAGAGCGCCTCGGTCATGTACAAGAGGCCCTGGCTGGCGGTGGCGGTGTAGGCGCGGGCGCCGGTGGCGGACGCCCCGATCGACGCCGACATCGCGGCGAACTCGGACTCGACGTTGACGAACTCGCAGAGCGCGAGCTCGCCGCTCTTGACCAGCTGCGAGAGGTTCTCGACGATGTGTGTCTGCGGTGAGATCGGGTACGCGCAGATGACCTCCGGCCGGCACAGCGCGACCGCCTCGGCGACCGCCCGGGAGCCCTCAAGCTGGCGCGGCACCGCTCAGCTCCCGCAGCTCGTCTGTGACCCAGGCATGTGCCGCCTCCGCGGCCGCGACGTTTCCCTCTGCCACCGCGCCGGTGAAGCGCTCGCGGATCGCGCGTGACACCGCGTCGAGTGAGATCAACCCGCTGAGCGCCGCAAAGCCGCCGAGCAGGGCGGCGTTCGCGACCGCGCGCCCGGTGTGCTCGCGGGCAAGCTCGGAGGCGGGCACGGTCGACAACCGCTCCGGCTGGAAGTCCCCCACGAAGTCGCCGAGGCCGAGCCCGTCGAAGCTCTTGGCGGTGTTGATCAGGATGAAGCCGTCGCGCTTGCAGCCGCCGAACACGTCCACCTGATGCAGCAGCGTGGCGTCCTGGATGATCAGCGCGTCGGGCTCCATGACGGGCTCCCGCGTGCGGATCTCGTGATCGTCGATGCGGCAGAACGCGACCACGGGCGCGCCCATGCGCTCGGAGCCGAAGCTGGGGAACGCCTGGGCGTAGCGGCCCTCGTCGAACGCGGCCAGCGAGAGCATCTCGGCTGCCGTCACCACGCCCTGGCCGCCGCGACCGTGGATGCGCACCTCGAACATCCCTACGCCTCGATTCGGGCGGCGTCCAACAGCACACGTTGCTCGGCGGCGGCAACGAGCCGGCGGGTGCGCTCGACGACATCGACGCTGACCGAGATCGCGTCGATGCCGGCGCGCACGAGCAGCTCGGCGTACTCGGGGTGCACCGAGGGAGCCTGGCCACAGATCGAGGTGCGCAGCCCGAGCCGGCGGGCTCGGGGGATCAGCTCACGCAGGTAGGCGGTGACCGCCGGATCGCGCTCGTCGAAGGTCTCGGCCAGCACCTCGTTGTCACGGTCTGCGCCCAGCAGCAACTGTGTGAGGTCGTTGGAGCCGACCGAGATCCCGGTGACGCCGAGGGCGGCGTACTCCTCGAGGTTGAACAGCACCGAGGGCACCTCGGCCATCACCCACAGCTCGAAGCCCGGGCGATCGAGCAGGCCGGACTCGGCGATCAGCTCGCGGCAACGGCGCAGCTCGCGCGTCGAGCGCACGAACGGCAGCATCACGTGCAGGTTGTGCAGTCCCGCATCCCAGACCTGGCGCAGCGCGGCCAGCTCGAGCGCAAAGATGTCGGGCTCGCGGGTGTAGCGCAGGGCGCCGCGGTAGCCGATCATCGGGTTTGCCTCGTGCGGCTCGAAGCGCTCGCCGCCGCGCAGCCCGGAGAACTCGTTGGTGCGGAAGTCGATCGTGCGGTAGGTAACCGGCCGTGGCGCGAAGCCGGCCGCGAAGGTGCTCAGCCCCTCCGCCATTCGCGCAACGAACTCATCGCCGCGCCCCTCCTCGAGCAGGGTGCGGGGATGATCGCCCGCGAGCGCCTCGAGCACCATCATCTCCGCACGCAGCAGACCGACCCCGTCGACCTGCAGGTCCTTGACCCGGGCCACCTGCGAGGGCTCTGAGAGGTTTACGAGGATCTGCGTGGCCGTCACAGGAGCCATTGCCGAGATCGCGTCCGCGCTTGCGCTCACGGACCGCTCGCCGGAGGCTCTGGGCGCAGGCTCGGCGTCGCCAACGGGTTGGCGAGCACCCTCCAAGACGACACCGCGGGTGGCATCGACGGTCACGATCTCGCCATCCCGGAGCTTGCTGGTGGCTTCTCCGGTCCCGACCACGCAGGGGATGCCCAGCTCACGCGAGACGATCGCCGCATGGCAGGTCATGCCGCCGGAGTCGGTGACGATCGCCCCCGCGCGACGCAACAGGGGCAGCCAGTCCGGCGAGGTCATGTGCGTCACCAGCACGTCGCCGTCGTCCAGGCTCGCCGCGTCCGCGAGCGAGACCAGCACGCGCGCGGCACCGCTGGCGCTACCCGGCGCCCCGCCCAGGCCGTGCAGCAACACCGCCTCGGGCTCGGTCCGTGTCTCCGTCGAGGCATCTGCAGATGGCGCATCGTGGAGAGTGGTGACAGGGCGGCTTTGCAGCATCCACAGCGCACCGTCGGGGTCGAACGCCCACTCGGTGTCCTGCGGGAAGCCGTAGTGCTCCTCGATGCGCCGGCCGAGCTCGGCGACCGCAACGACCTCCTCGTCGCTCAGCACCGGGCGCAGCGCCTCCTCCTCAGTGAGGGCGCGCTGGCGGGTGCCGCCGTCGGGGGCGTATTCGATGACGAGGTCCTTGTGGTGAACCTCGCGGCGGCGAATCGCCAGCGTGGCCTTGTCCACGATGTAGCGGTCCGGGGAGACCGAGCCTGACACGACCGCCTCTCCCAGGCCGAAGGAGCCCTCGATGACGAGCTCGTCTCGCTGCCCGGTGGCGGGATTGACGGTGAACATCACGCCGGCGCGCGTCGAGTTGACCTGGCGCTGCACCACCACGGCGATGTCCATGTCGGCCTGTGCGAACCCGTTGACGCCCCGGTAGTAGATGGTGCGAGCGCCGAACAGCGAGCGCCAGCAGTGGCGCACGGCGTCGATCACGGCCTCGGCGCCGCGGATGTTCAGAAACGTCTCGTTCATCCCCGCGAAGGAGGTGGCGGCGGTGTCCTCGGCGGTGGCGGAGGAGCGCACGGCGACCGGCGTCTGGGGATCATCGTGGGCCAGCTGCTCGTAGGCGAAGCTGATCTCGCGTGCCAGCGGCTCCGGCAACGGGGTCTGGGAGACCAACTCTCGTGCGGCCGCGCTGGCCGCCTGCAGCGCCGCGGTGTCCTCCACATCAACGACATCGAGCAGTTGCGCCAGGCGCTCGCGCAGCCCCGTCTGCACGAGGAACGCTGCGTACGCCGGAGCGCCCACGACGAAGCCGTCGGGAACCGGCAGACCCGCAGAAGTGAGCTCGCCGAGGTTCGCACCCTTGCCACCGGCGTAGTCGACGTCGTCGCGGCGCAGCTGGGCAAACGGGCGCACCCCGTCTTCGGTCAATCGGGACGCCTCTGCGTGGGTGACGGTCATCGGCTCATCGCTCCTCGGTTGGCTCTGCTGGGGTCGTAAGACCAGTCAACCGCTCGGGAGCGTCCCCCACCACCGGGCTGCCCACTAAACGCGATCAGTAGTTTTCACCCGCTCGGCAGAGGGCTCATCCCTCATGACGTGGCTCGTGATCGCGCGTAGCGTGACCGTGTGGCGCTGAAGCCAGGCAGGCCGCCGCCTACAACCACGAGCCGAGGAGACAGAGATGCCCACCCGAGTTGCCATCAACGGCTTTGGCCGCGTCGGACGCAGCGTCCTGCGCATCGCCCACGAGCGGGGCTCGGACCTCGAGGTCGTGGCGATCAACGATCTCGCCGACGCCGGCACGCTCGCCCATCTGCTGCGCCACGACTCCGTCTACGGGGCCTTTCCCGGTGTCGTGGAGTCGATCGGCGGCGAGCTGGTCGTGGACGGCAACCCGATCCGCGCACTGGCCGAGCCCTCGCTATCGGACCTGCCCTGGCGAGAGCTGGAGGTCGACGTCGTGATCGAGTCCACCGGTTGCTTCCGCACCCGCTCGGCAGCCGCCGAGCATCTCGCGGCGGGCGCGCGCAAGGTGATCATCTCCGCGCCCGGCAAGGGCTCGGAGCCGCTGGACGCGACGGTCGTGATCGGTGTGAACTTCGAGCAGGTCTATGACCCCGAGCGCCATCACATCATCAGCAACGCCTCATGCACCACCAACTGCCTGGCGCCGGTCGCGAAGGTCCTGCACGAGACGGTCGGTATTCGCCACGGCCAGATGAGCACGATCCACGCCTACACCGCCGATCAGAACCTCCTCGACGGCCCTCACAAGGACCTGCGCCGGGCGCGCGCCGCCGCCCTGAACCTGGTCCCGACATCCACCGGTGCGGCGAAGGCGCTCGGTCTCGTGATCCCGGAGCTCGACGGCCGGCTGGGCGGGATCGCGGTCCGCGTCCCGACCCCCACCGGCTCGATCGTCGACCTCACGGTCGAGGCGGAACGAGCAACCAGTGCCCAGGAGGTCAACGATGCGTTTCGTCTCGCCGCCGAGCATGGGCCGCTGCTCGGGATCCTTTCCTACAGCGAGGAACCGCTCGTCTCCAGTGACATCGTCGGCTCGCCGTTCTCTTCGATCTTCGACTCGCAGCTGACCAGCGTGATGGACTCGACCCAGGTGAAGGTCGTGGCCTGGTATGACAACGAGTGGGGCTACTCGAGCCGGCTGGTCGATCTCGCCGCCCGGGTCATGCAGCCGGTTCTCGCACCGGCATAGAGCGATGCGGGTCGTCTCTGAACAGGAGCTCCAGCGGGCGCTCCGTGCGCTGCCGGGCCCGGAGCCGCGGGTCGTGGCCAGCGGCAATCTCGCCACGCCGCGGAGGCTGCTCGACTCGCTGGAGATCGCAGTGGAGCGCTACCGGCTGTTCATGCTCGCCGCCCAGGCCCCCCTGCCCGAGCGCGACGGCGTGATCCTCGAGACGCCGTTCGTGGGACCCGGGATGCGCGACGCGGGCGAGCGGCTGGATTACCTGCCGATGCGGCTGTCCCTCGTCCCGCGGCTGTTCGCGACGATCCGTCCCCCCGACGTGGTGCTGTTGCACGCCTCGACACGGCGCGAGGGCAAGGTATCGCTCGGGATCGAGGTCAACGTCCTTCCCGCGGCGATCGAAGCGGTGCGTGCACGCGGCGGCCTGGTCGTCGCCCAGCTGAACCCGCGGATGCCCTACACGCTCGGTGACGGCGAGCTCGCGGAAGATCTGATCGACCTGGCAATCGAGGTGGAGGAAGATCTCGTCTCGCCGGCCGTCGCCGCGTCGCACGAGCACGCCGAGCAGATCGCCGGGTTCCTGGCGAGCCTCGTGGACGACGGCTCGACGCTGCAGCTCGGAATCGGCCAGGTCCCCGACGCGACCCTGCGGGCACTCTCAGGCAGGCGGGACCTCGCGATCTGGTCGGAGATGATCAGCGACGGCGTGATGGCGCTCGATCGCGATGGTGGGCTGGACCAACAGCGTCCGATCGTGTGCTCCTTCCTCTTCGGCTCGCCGGAGCTCTACGGCTGGGTCGATCAGAACCCCAGGCTGAGGATGACGCGCACCGAGATCGTGAACGACCCCTCGCGCATCGCAGCACACGCGGCCATGGTCTCCGTCAACACGGCGCTGCAGGTCGACCTCTCAGACCAGGCCGGAGCCAGCCACATAAACGGCCGCCTCTACTCGGGCTTCGGCGGCCAGCCCGACTTCGTCACCGGTGCCCTTCACTCGCAGGGCGGTCACGCGGTGATCGCGCTGCGCTCCTGGCACGAGCGCAGCGGGAGCTCGACGATCGTCCCACGCCTCGCGGACCCGGTGACCTCCTTCCAGCACTCGGCGGTCGTGACCGAGTGCGGCTGCGCACACGTGTTCGGGCGCAGCCAGCGCGCACAGGCCCGCCTGATCATCGACCACGCCGCTCACCCCGACGCCCGCGATGAGCTGCGCGAATCCCTCGCCGCCCGCGGCGGGATGCTCTTGCGCTGAGGTGATCGAGCCGATGACCTCCGCCGGCCGTGACGCCGGGTCAGCGCCGTGCGTGTGCCTGATCGTGCTGGACGGCTGGGGCATCGCTCCGCCCGGCGCCGGCAACGCGATCTCGCTGGCCCACACGCCGGTCTTCGACGAACTGTGGGCGACCTGCCCTCGCAGCTCGCTGAGCGCCTCGGGGCCGAGCGTGGGTCTGCCCGACGGGCAGATGGGCAACTCCGAGGTGGGACACCTCACGCTGGGAGCCGGAGCCGTGGTGGCGCAGCCGATCACCAGGATCAACGACGCGATCGCGAATCGTGTGCTCGCTGACAACGACGTGCTGTGCTCCGCGCTGACCGCAGCTCCGCGGGTGCACCTGCTGGGGCTGAGCTCCGACGGGGGCGTGCATTCGCAGCTCGAGCACACGCGGGCGGTGATCGAGCTGGCCGCACGGCTGGGCACCGAGGAACTGATCCTGCACTGCATCACCGACGGACGCGACACCTCGCCCACCTCCGGCGCTCGATACCTGCAGACCGTCGAACGCTGGTGCGCGCAGGCCGGCGCCGGCCGGGTGGCGAGCGTGGTGGGCCGCTACTTCGCGATGGACCGCGACCACCGCTGGGAGCGCACCCAATCCGCATACGACCTGCTGGTGCACGGCCGCGCCGAGCACCACGTCGAAGATGGACCCGCGGCTGCCCGCGAGGCATACGCCCGCGGCGAGACCGACGAGTTCATCACCGCCACCCTCGTCGGCGAGGAGGGGCGCATCCGTGCCGGCGACAGCGTGCTGTGCCTGAACTTCCGCCCCGACCGCATGCGCCAGATAGTGCGTGCGCTCGCCGAGCCCGGTTTCGGCGAGGACGGAGAGGTGCTCCCCGGTTGGCATGGCCGCGACGGCGCCCCGCCGGTGGGCAGACTCGCCACGATGACTCCATATCAGCAGGGCTGGCCGTATCCAAGCGCGTTCACCGCGGCCCGGCCCGAGGACACGCTCGCGGCCGTGATCTCACGCGCCGGGATGACCCAGCTGCACGTCGCCGAGACCGAGAAGTACGCGCACGTGACCTACTTCTTCAACGGCGGCGTCGAGCAGCCGCTGCCCGGCGAACGGCGCGAGCTCGTGCCCTCCCAGCGCGATGTGCCCACCTACGACCGCAAGCCGCAAATGAGCGCACGCGAGATCACCGACGCGTTCCTTGCGGCCTTCCGCTGCGACGGCCCGGCCTTCTCGGTGATCAACTTCGCAAACGCCGACATGGTCGGGCACACCGGCGTGATACCCGCGACGATCCTCGCGGTGGAGACGATCGACGAGTGCCTCGGCCGCATCGTCGCCGAGGTCAATCGGCACGGTGGCGTATGCGCGATCACCGCCGATCACGGCAACGCCGAGAACATGCTCACCAAAGACGGCGCTCCCAACACGGCCCACTCGACCAACCCCGTACCGCTGATCCTCACGGGAAGCGATCGCGTGCTCGCCGCTGAGGGCACCCTTTCCGACGTCGCCCCCACGGTGCTCGCGCTGCTCGGCCTCGCGCAGCCGACCGCCATGACCGGGCGTTCGCGGCTCACGGCACCGTCGATTGCGTGAGCCGCTCAGGCGGTGACGTTGCGGTAAAGGCGGACGGCAATCGTGAAGAAGACCACGAGAATCGCCGTCGACCATGCCAGCGATTGCCAGACCCAGTTGTGCGTAGGTTCACCCTGCAGCAGAGCGCGCACCGCGTTGATCGTGATGCTGACCGGCTGGTGGCGGGCAAAGGGCTGTAGCCAGCTCGGCATCGTCGCTACGGGCACGATCGCAGAGCTGGCGAACACGAGGATGAAGAACGGCAGGATGCCGGCCACCTGGGCGGTTTCCGGGTCCTTCGTGACCAGCCCGATCGTCGCGTAGATCCAGGAGAAGCAGTAACCGAAGAAGATCACGAGCGCCAGGCCGGCGACGATCGCGCCGGCCCCGGCGTGGAAGCTGAAGCCCACCAGCAGTCCCAGGCAGACCATCAGCGACAGCGAGAACACACTCCGGGCGAGGTCCGCAAGCGTGCGCCCGGCGAGCACCGCTGAGCGAGCCATTGGAAGGCTGCGAAAGCGATCGATGATTCCGCTACGGAGATCGTCCGCGAGCCCGATCGCCGTCGCCATGCCACCGATCATCACGGCCTCGATGAAGACCGCCGGGACGATGTAGTCCACGTAGCTACCGCCGGGAATGTGGATCGCACCGCCCAGCACGTAGCGGAAGAGCAGTAGCAACATCGCCGGTTGGATTGCGGAGATCACCAACAGCCGGGGGTTGCGCAGGATGCGCAGGAGGTTGCGCTTGGCGACACCGCCGGTGTCGCGAACGCCGGCCATCGTCGCCCGCCGCGCATGCGCGGGCGCCGGCTCGGGTGTCGGCCGCGGTCGGGGCTGCGTCCTCGGCGGGCCGGCGGCTCCACGGTCAGGGGACTGGCCGTTGCCTTGTGCATGGGCCGAGTCGCCGGTGAGCGACAGAAACACGTCGTCGAGCGAAGGATGGCGAATGCCGAGGTCATCGAGCGCGATGCCGTCCGCCTGCAGGCGCTCGCCGGCAGCGATGAGCACCCGCGTCGCACCCGTCGTGGGCACGCTGACGCTCCGCAGATCGGGATCGATGCGGGGCACGCCCGGGGCGAGCTCCCCGATCAGCGCTGCCGCCCGCTGAAGGTCGTCCGCGCTCGACACCCGTGCCTCGAGCAGATCGCCGCCGAGCCGGCTCTTGAGCTCGGCGGCCGTGCCCTGCGCGACGACCCTGCCGGCCTCCATTACGACGATCTGCTGCGCGAGGTGCTCCGCCTCCTCCATGTACTGAGTCGTCAGCAGCACGGTCGTGCCGGCGGCGACGAGATCCTCGACGAAGCTCCACACGCCGTTGCGGGTGCGTGGATCCAGACCCGTGGTGGGCTCGTCCAGGAACAGAACCCGCGGGCGGCCGATCAGGCTGGCGCCGACGTCAAGGCGTCGACGCATCCCGCCGGAGTAGGTCTTGACGAGCTGCTCCGCGGCGTCCGTGAGGGCGAAACGCTCCAGCACGTCCTGGGCTCGCCGGCGGCGCTCCGCTTTGCCCAGGTGATAGAAGAGCCCCACGAGTTCGAGGTTCTCTCGGCCCGTGAGCAGCTCGTCGACCGCTGCGAACTGCCCGGTGAGACCGATCAGCGAGCGCAACCTCGCCGCGTCCGCGACGACGTCGCAGTCGGCCACGGTGGCGCGTCCGCTGTCCGGGCGCAGCAGCGTCGCCAGGATCCGCACGAGCGTCGTCTTGCCGGCGCCGTTGGGGCCCAGCAGAGCGAGCACCTTGCCCTCCTCGACGACGAGGTCGAAGTCAACGAGCGCGCGGGTGGAGCCGAAGCGCTTGCCCACCGCCTCGACTTCGATTATCGACACGGTCGACCTCTGGGCACGTCGCCCTAGCCTGGCTCTCTGGCGCTCGGGTCGAACCGTTCCTGCGCCAGGCGCCAGCCCGAGGTCAGGAACTCGACGCGCTCCTGCGGTCCCTCACGGCTTACCATCCGCGCGTCGAAGCCCTTGCGGAAGACGTCCAGCATCTCATGGTTTTCACACAGCACCTCGGCGACGAAATGGGTGATTCCCCGCTGCTCGGCGATGACCGCCAGGCGCTCGATGAGAATCGTGCCCAGTCCGCGACCGTGGAGGCGGTCGGCGACCTCAACGGCGACTTCCGCGCGCGAAGGCTCCAGAACGATGTAGAGAGCGTGTCCGACGATCATCCCCGTCTCGTCGTGTGCCACGAGGCCGCAGCGATCCACGTCGGTCTCCGCGGCCGAGGCTGCGGCCTTGGCCGTGTCCACCACGCCGCTGAAGAACCGTAGGCGGCGGGCCTCCTCGCACAGGCCGCCCAGGAACACCCGCAGCGACCCCTCGTCCTCATCGCGCACGGGCCGGATCGTCACCGGGGAGCCGTCGCGCAAACGGACGAGCTCCGTCTGTGGTGCGCCGTCGACCGGCGTCGCCACGGGCGGTTTGCGCAGTGTCGGAGATGGCCTGCTGCTCACGATGTCCCAACACTCGCGGAGCGAGCACCGCACGGCATCCGAGATTGGCCGTCAGCCCGGCACGGAAAACTACGCTACGTGACTCACAGCGGCCAGTAGTGCCCGACGTGAGTGGCGGCGCGAGAGGTCAAGAGGGCCTCGGGCGCCGACGATCGTGGCGACTCATTGCTGCCGAGGGCCGCCAGCGTCGCGTACACGGACTCCGCCAGCGCCACGGGTTCGTAGCCCCCCTCGAGAACGGCGCCGAGCGGGGCACCCGAGCGCTCGGCGAAGTCGCGCACGTGGCGGGCCATCTCTGCGAAGGAGCTCGTCTCCAGCCGGCAGCTCGCCAGTGGGTCCAGGCGGTGGGCGTCGAAGCCGGCAGAGATCAGCACGAGCTGCGGCTCGAACGCCACCGCGGCCGGGAGCACGATGTGCTCGACCAGCGACAGCCACAGATCCTCATCCGAGCCGGCCGGGACGGGCAGATTGATCGTGTAGCCCTCACCGGGACCGGAGCCCGCGTCTCCGAGGGCGCCGGTGCCCGGGTAGATCCCGCCCTGGTGGATGCTCGCGAACAGGACATCGGGACGCCGGCGGAACATCTCGGCTGTCCCGTTGCCGTGGTGGACGTCCCAATCGAAGATGAACACGCGTGTTACGCCCAGCTCGCGGATCGCGTACTCAGCGGCGATCGCGACGTTGTTGAAGAGACAGAAGCCCATCGCCCGCGCCGGTTCGGCGTGATGCCCGGACGGACGGACACCACAGAACGCGACGTCCGCTTCGTCAGCCACCAACGCCCTGGCCATCTCGCACGCCCCGCCGGCGGCGTGCAGCGCCGCACGGTAAGAGGGCTCACCGACGAACGTGTCGGCGTCGATTGCGCCGCCACCCGCAAGCGCCAGCTCCTTGACGTTCTCGATCAGGGCTCTGTCGTGGACGAGCCCCAGCTGGTCGTCTTGCGCCGGTGGGGCTTCGCGCCGCTCCCAGCCCAGCCAGCCGTGTCCAGCGAGCGCCCGCTCGATCGCCACGAGACGCTCGGGCGTGTCGGGGTGCTCGGGCATGTACAAACGTGGGTCGTGTGTGAGGCATGCCGGATGACTGAAATAGAGCCCCGGACGGCGATGGGGTGGGCTCGCTCCACTCATCGGGGTCGCGTGCCCGTTGCGCCGTAGCGGGGAGGTCGCCTCGCGACCGCGGCAAGACGAGCTGCGATGCCTTCCGCGGGCTCGTCGCCACGCAGCAGCAGCGCCGTCGTCGCTGCGAAGACGAAGCCCATCGTTCTCTCCTATCGCTCGCTGTCAGCGGGTCGCGTTCGCTTGGCCGGACATGTCGATGTTCGCTCCAGCGGGCGTCCGCGCAATCCGCGTGCATCACCCCATGGCGCTCCGTCATACCTACCGAGCGGCGCTGAGCAGTTTCCACGGACGCCACTGGGCTCCGCACCCAAACCCCGAGCCGACGCAATCCCGGATGGAGGAGCTGGACCGGGGCCGCCACCGGCGCTCGGATAGGGAGGCACGCGAGAACGGGTCCGCCATCCCGCCGGGCCGCAGGAACGCCTCGGCGGCGCTGACCTCAAGCGGGCGGGCGAGCGGTTTTGGGCACCAGGGACCACCGGTTCGCCGGCCACGGCCGCCGGGATCCGCGCCGCAGGGCGCCCCCGCCCTCGCAACCGCGCGACGCATGGGCGCAACGACGTCCACCTCCGGCCCGGAGGATCGTCATCCTCCGATCATGGCCGAGCGTGACGGACGGGTGCCGTGATCGACGAGGCGAGGGACGGGAAGGCCCGGCCGGCATCTGGGTCCGATCCGCACCGTCACAGCCTGCGGGCGCTCGAGGCCGCACGGGGGCATCTGGGAAAGAAGCTCCTCAAGCTGGTGGGCTACGTCATCGTCGCCTATCTGATCGTGAGGCTGATCCCGGGCCTCAAGCAGGCGCTGAGGAGCCTCGAACAGGTGCGATGGCAGTGGCTGCTCGCCGCGGTCGCGGTGGAGGTCCTCTCCGAGATGGGCTTCGTGTTGTCCTGGCGGACGATCGTCGACCCCGAAGACCTGCTCAGCCGTGAAGGACGGGGCGAGCGAATGGCCGGCCGGGTCGCCTGGTTGCAGCTCGGCGGCGGCATGCTGGTGCCGGGCGGCACCCTCTCGAGCGTCGGCGTGGGCGCGTGGATCCTGCACCGGTTCGACATGCCGAACAAGCTCATCGCCGAGCGCCAGTTCAATCTCCAGTTCCTCAACACCGGGATCGACGCGCTCGCCGTGGTCGTGTTCGGCACCGGTCTCGCGATCGGCATTTTCCCGGGCGCGAGCACGCTCACGCTGACGCTACTTCCCGCAGTCCTCGCGGCGATCGCGATCGCCGCTGCGCTGCTCGTCGCTCGCGTCGGCACCGGCTACGCGGAGCGCGCGCACGACACGCATCCGAAGGTCGCGGTGGCGATCGAGGCGCTGGCTGACGCCGTCGAGGACACCCGGCGGCTGCTGACCCACCGCGAAGGCCTCAAGGCGGTTCTCGGAGCGGTCGGATATCTCGGCTTCGACGTACTCGTCCTGTGGAGCGCGTTCACTGCCATCGGCGCACATCCGACCCCCACCTTCGCGGTCGTGCTGATGGCCTACATAATCGGTGCGCTCGGCGGGTCACTACCCCTGCCGGCGGGCGCCGGCGCAATCGGGGGGATGGTCGGCATGCTCATCCTCTACGGCGTGGACCGCAACGCGGCCGTGGCGGCGGTGATCCTGTATCAGGCGATCGGACAGCTCGTACCCCTGATCGGCGGCGGGATCGCGTACCTGCATCTCCGCGGCAAGTTCGGCCCGATCCAGCAGGCCGCGAGCCTCGAACCCTCCCGATAGCGCGATGGCCGTAAAGATCGTGTGACGCTTCGTGTGAGCTCCCCCCCGGCCGTGTGCCCGTAACCCGGCTACGTACCCTTTACGCAATCTTCATGCGTTTTCATGGGATCGTTATGCGGTCGTAATACGGATTGCGCCACAGTGCTCGGCATGGATGTCGTGTACATCGTTCTCGCAGTCGTCTCGTTCGCGATCTTGCTGTTCATGATCGAGGGCATCGACCGCATATGAGTCTGTCGGCCCCGCTGGCCTTCTTCGTCGCACACATGAGCGGTGCCGACTTCTTCGGCTTGGTCGTCGCGGTGCTCGTGATCGGCTACCTGTTCTACGCCCTGATCCGCGGAGAGAATCTCTAGCCGATGACATTCGCCGGCTGGTTCACGATCGTCGCGTTCGTGGTCGTCCTGACGGTGCTCGCGTTCCCGCTGGGCACCTACATGGCGAAGGTGTACACGGGTGAGCGTGTTTTCCTCTCGCCCATACTCGGTGGTCCCGAGCGCCTCTTGTATCGGCTGATCAACGTTGACCCCGAGCGTCAGCAGGATTGGAAGCAGTACGCGAAAAGCCTGTTGATCTTCTCGCTCGCGGGCTGGCTGTTCCTGTACTTCATCCTGCGCACGCAGGACGCATTCTTCGTGCCCCACTCGCTGAACCCGCTCGGCTATCACTCGCCTCCGGCGAACGTGACGTTCAACATCGTCTCGTCGTTCTTGACGAACACGAACTGGCAGTACTACGGGGGCGAGACGACGATGACGTATCTCAGCCAGATGCTTGGTCTGACGGTGCAGAACTTTCTCTCGGCAGGTGTCGGGATCGTGGTGGCCGCCGCTCTGATCCGCGGCATCATCGGGCGTAGCGGCAACGGCCTTGGGAACTTCTGGCATGACATCGTGCGCACGGTCCTCTATGTGCTCGCGCCGCTGTCGGTGATCGGCGCGCTGGTGATCGCCTCGCAGGGCGTGATAGCGAATATCTCCAACTACCTGACGATTCACACGATCACCGGCCTCGAACAGAAAATCGCGATGGGGCCCGTGGCCTCGCAGGAGGCGATCAAGGATCTCGGCTCCAACGGCGGAGGCTTCTTCAATGTCAACGCCGCACACCCGTTCGAGAACCCGACGTCGTTCACCAACTTCTTTCTGATACTGATGGTACTGATCATCCCTGCGGCGATGATCTTCATGTACGGGCGCATGGCCGGCAACCGTCGACAGGGCTACGCGATCTACGCGGTGGTGATGGTGATGTTCCTCGGCGCCGTGTCGGTCGCGTATGTCGCCGAGGCGCACGGCTCGCCAGCCCAGCATGCTTCCGGAATACACACGCATGTGGTCGCCGGTTCGGGCGGGGGCAACCTGGAAGGCAAGGAGCAGCGCTTCGGGATCGCGGGCTCGGCGCTGTTCGACGTCGCGACCACCGTGACCTCGAACGGCTCCGTGAACAGCTCGATCGAGTCCTTCACGGGTATCGGTGGAGCGGTCCCGTTCGCCAACCTGTCGGCGAGCGAGGTCATCTTCGGCGGCGTCGGTACGGGCCTGTACTCGATCCTTCTGTACGTGCTGCTGGCGGTGTTCATCGGCGGCCTGATGGTGGGACGCACGCCGGAGTGGCTGGGGAAGAAGCTCGAGGCGAGAGAGATAAAGCTCGCGGGCCTGGGCATCCTGATCACGCCGCTTGCGGCGCTGTTCGGCACGGCGCTGGGGGTCGCGACCAAGGCCGGGCGAGCGTCGATCTCCGAAGTCGCGACATCGGCTGGCAAGCTCGGCATTCATACGCCGCAGGCGTTCTCCGAGAGCTTCTATGCCTATCTGTCGCAGGCGAACAACAACGGCTCGGCGTTTCCGGGGTACACAGGCCTGATCCAACCGAACGCAGGCAACCTTGGAGCGCACGGCGTCGGCTTCGCCGACATGCTCGGAGGCTTCGTGATGCTGTTCGCCCGTTACGCGCCGATCCTGTTCGCGCTCGCCGTCGCCGGCGCTCTCGTCGGCAAGCGCGTGACCCCCGCGGGCCTGGGCACGATGCGCACCGACAACGGAACATTCGCGGTGCTGCTGGTCGGCGTGATCATCCTCGTCGGCGCGCTCACGTTCTTCCCCGCCCTGCTGCTCGGTCCCCTCGTGCAGGGCCTGACCGGACACCTCTACTGAGATGAAACCCTGGCAGCGCGACACCATCACGGCGATCCTTGCGATGATCGTCTTCGCGATCCTGACGGGGCTCCTTTACCCGCTGGCGATCACCGGCATCAGCCAGGTCGCGTTCCCGGGCGACGCCAACGGCCAGCAGATTCACGTTAACGGCAAGCTCATCGGCTCGAAGATCATCGGCCAGAGCTTCACGAAGCCGGTGATCGGCAAGAACGGCAAGCCCGAGGAAAAGGAAGGAGAACTGGTGACCGAACCGGACCCGCTCTACTTCCAGTCGCGTCCCTCCGCAACCGAAGGCGGCGCATACAACGCGGCCGCGAGCACGTTCTCCAACCACGGCCCCAACAGCGTCAAGACCAAGGAAGCCGACGAAGAAAACATCAAGGCCTACCTCGAACTGAACAAGAACCCGACCACCAAGACCGAATACGACCCCGGCCTGACGGTCGGCAAGCTCCCGGTCGACGCCGTCAACAGCTCCGGCTCTGGTCTTGACCCCGAAATCTCGAAGGCCAACGCCTGGATCCAGGCCTACCGGATAGCGGCCGTGCGGCACCTCTCGCTCGCGCGGGTGGACGGCCTGATCGACAGCTACACCTCGGGCCGCGGACTCGGCTTCTCCGGAGAAGAAGGCGTCAACGTGCTCGAGCTGAATCTCGCCCTCGACCGCCTGACAGGAGCCAACAGCTGATGTCCGCCCAGATCCCGGCCACCCATGAGCGCCAGGCGATCTCGCTGTTCCAGCGTGGCATCGTCACGCGCGCGCTGATCGACAGCTTCAAGAAGCTGGACCCGCGCGTGCAGATCCGCAACCCGGTGATGCTGGTGGTGGAGATAGGCGCGGTGATCACCACCGTGACGTGGTTCATCCAGCTCGGCGGCGGCGAATCTCTCGGCGGTGCGGAGCCGTCGTGGTTCACGTTCACGATCTCGGTGTGGCTGTGGCTGACGGTCGTGTTCGCGAACATGGCCGAGGCGTTCGCCGAGGGTCGTGGCCGCGCTCAGGCGGACACGCTGCGTGCGATGCGCAAGGAGACCGTTGCGAAAATGCGCGACGGGTCGACCAAGGCCGCCTCCGAGTTGACGCGCGGCGATGTCGTCGTCGTCCCCGCCGGCGAGCTGATCCCCGGCGACGGTACTGTGATCGAGGGCATCGCGACCGTCGACGAGTCGGCGATCACCGGCGAGTCGGCGCCCGTGATCCGAGAGTCCGGCGGCGACCGCAGCGCCGTCACGGGGGGCACCCGCGTGACCTCGGACGAGATCGTCGTGGAAATCACGCAGGAGCCGGGGCAGTCGTTCCTGGACCGCATGATCGTGCTCGTCGAGGGCGCCGAACGTCGCAAGACCCCCAACGAGATCGCACTCAACATCCTGCTCGCGGCGCTGACGCTGATCTTCGTGATCGTCGTTGCGACCCTGCGCCCGTTCGGACTGTTCGCGCAGACCGCGATCTCCGAGACGGCCCTGATCGCGCTGCTGGTCGCACTGATCCCCACGACGATCGGCGCATTGTTGTCAGCGATCGGCATCGCCGGCATCGACCGCCTCGTTCGCCGCAACGTGCTGGCGCTCTCCGGTCGGGCCGTCGAGGCCTCCGGCGACGTGGATGTGCTGCTGCTCGACAAGACCGGCACGATCACGATCGGTAACCGGCTCGCGTCCGAATTCGTGCCGATGCCGGGCGTCCCCGAGTCCGAGCTGGCGGAGGTCTCGCAGCTGGCCTCACTCGCGGACGAGACGCCCGAGGGGCGCTCGATCGTGGTGCTCGCCAAGCAGTACGGCATTCGCGAGCACGACATGACGACGCTGCACGCCGAGTTCGTCCCGTTCACCGCCCAGACGCGGATGAGCGGCGTCGACATCGACGGTCACCAGTTGCGCAAGGGCGCAGGCGACGCGATCATCGACTTCGTGACCCGCGAGGGCGGGTCGCCGCCGCCGGAGCTGCAGGCCGAGCTCGACCGGATCGGCAACGAGGGCGGCACGCCCCTGGCGGTCTCGCGCGACAGCCAGGTGCTCGGGGTCGTGTACCTCAAGGACACGATCAAGGAGGGCATGAAAGCGCGCTTCGACCAGCTCCGCGCGATGGGCATCACGACCGTGATGGTGACCGGGGACAACCGCCTGACAGCGGCCAAGATCGCCGAAGAGTCCGGGGTGGACGACTTCCTCGCGGAAGCCACCCCGGAGCGCAAGCTCACGCTGATCCGCGAGCAGCAGCAGGAGGGACGGCTGGTGGCGATGACCGGCGACGGCACCAACGACGCGCCGGCGCTCGCACAGGCGGATGTCGGTGTGGCGATGAACACCGGCACCCAGGCGGCTCGCGAGGCGGGGAACATGGTCGACCTCGACTCCAACCCGACGAAGCTGATCGAGATCGTCGAGGTCGGCAAGCAGCTGCTGATCACCCGCGGCGCGCTGACGACGTTCTCGATCGCCAACGACGTCGCCAAGTACTTCGCGATCCTGCCGGCCGTGTTCATCGCGACCTACGCAACCAGTCCCGGCGGCAAGGGGCCACTGCACGTGCTCAACATCATGGACCTCGGCACACCGGAAAGCGCCATCCTCTCCGCGATCATCTTCAACGCGCTGGTGATTCCGGCGCTGATCCCGCTCGCGCTGCGCGGCGTACGCTACCGGCCGATCGGCGCCTCAGCGCTCCTGCGGCGCAACCTCTGGATCTACGGCCTCGGCGGCATCGTCACGCCATTCATCTTCATCAAGCTGATCGACCTGATCGTGCACAACCTGCTCGGTGGCTAGCAGCCAGGAGGCTCCGCGCGCACTGCGCATCCTGATCTGCGACGACGAGCCACAGATCATCAGAGCGCTGCGGGTCTATCTGCGCAATGCAGGCTACGAGGTACTCGCCGCCGCCACCCTCAGTGAGGCGCTTGACGTCGCGGCGAGCGGGCGGCCTGACGCGGCGATCATCGACGTGGTGCTTCCCGACGGCAGCGGCGTCGATCTGTGCGCGGAGCTGAGGTCGTGGAGCACGATGCCGATCATCGTGCTGTCGGCGCTCGACGAAGAGCAGCAGAAGGTGGAGGCGCTACAGGCAGGCGCCGACGATTATGTAACCAAGCCGTTCTCCGCGCGTGAGTTGCTCGTGCGGCTGGAAGCGATCCTCCGACGCGTGGTGGCCTCCGGTGAAGAGGCAGCTATCAAGGTCGAGGGACTCGAGATCGATTTTGCCGCCCATCGCGTGCTTCGCGATGGGCGCGAGGTCAAGCTGACGCCAATCGAGTTCGAGTTGCTATCGGTACTCGCGCGCAATCGTGGGCGGCTGATGACCAGCCGCGCGCTGCTCGACGAGATCTGGGACCCGGCCTACAAAGACGATGCGCCTCTCCTGCGCACCCACATCGCCAATCTGCGCCGCAAGATCGAAGACAACCGGGCAACCGCGCGGCGCTACATCACGACCGTCACTGGCGTTGGCTACCGCTTCTGCGGCTGAGCCAGCCGCCGGTGCAGGCGGGCCCAGCTGCGATCATCGAGCCGATGCGAGCGCTGATCGCAGCCATCGTGCTGGCCGGTGCGCTCCCCGCGCAGGCGTCCGCGGCGGAAACGGAAGCCGCCCCGGCGCCGGGTGCGAGCTCGCCGGCGACGGCGACCGCTGGGCCCACGTCGCCGCCCACGAGTGCGCCACAGCCCATCACGCGGGTGGTCGGCATGCCCTCGAGCTCGCTGCGCGACGGCACCCGCACGCTGGTGGTGCTGCTGGCGGCGCCCGTCGCCACCGGCTCTCCCTCGCCGACGCTGAAGCCCGCGGTGGCGGGCTCGTGGACGGTGAGTGGCGCCGAGGAGGTCTTCAAACCGTCCGCGACGTTGATGCCCTGCGCGACGTACACGTTGACGGTGTGGGCCGGCACGCAGTCCTCCGAACACCCTCCGCTGGGGCGGAAGGTCACCGCCACGCTGCACGTCGACTGCCCGCCGATCGCAGGATTGCAAGAGGCGCTCGCGCGGCTGGGCTATCTGGGTGCGGTGCTGCACCCGGCGCGTGCCCTGCGCTTGCCGGGGGGCCGCGAGACGCCGAGGCAGGCGGCCGTGCTCGCCTTCGACCCGGCCGGCGGACGTCTGCTGCCCGATCCGCGGTATGCACCGTCGGCGCGGTTCGGCGAGCTCGACGAGACGACGCGCGGCGCGCTGATGGTCTATCAGGGCGACCACGGCCTCCCGGTTACAGGCAGCCCGGACGAGCGCACGTGGGCCTCGCTGCTCGCCGCCGAGACCAGCTATCGCCGCGACCGCAGCCCCTACACGTGGGTGACGGTCACGGAGTCGCTACCCGAGACGCTCGAGGTCCACGAGGGCGACCGCGTCGTGCTCTCGACCCCGGTCAACACAGGCGTAGCCGGCGCAGAAACGCAGCAGGGCGTCTTCGCGATCTATTCGCGGCTGACCTCGACGAGCATGTCGGGCACCGACCCCGACGGCGTCTCTTACGACGTCCCCGATGTCCCCTGGGTCAACTACTTCAACGGCGGCGACGCCGTCCACGGCTACCCGCGCGCGTCGTATGGCTTTCCCCAGTCCAACGGCTGCGTCGAGCTTCCGATCGAAACCGCCAGGACCGTGTACGGGATGCTTGCTATCGGCGACCTCGTGGAGGTCACGGGCTGAGGTGAGCAGCGCCTCGGCGGGTCACCGGGGGTTAGCGCCGGGCCAAAGCAGGTAGGAGTGTCCTGGTCGGACCGGACCGGACCGGTCGTGGTAGGGTTCGCTTCAGGCGGAGCAGGGTCATTCGATCGTCCACGGATCAAGTGAGCCGGGCATGAGCGGGTACGCGAAACGTGCTCTTGGCACAGCAATCGTCACGGGCGCCGTCCTGGTCGCGGTGGGGCTCTACATCGCGCTCTATCTGACGAACGTCCCGGGGTCGGTCGCGGCAACGAGGACGCCCGTCGGCGCGCAGCTCTACCTCGCCACCGTGCCGGCGGCCGAAAAGAGCGATCCCCACAACACCTGGGTCTCGTTCTACGCCGTCAACGCGACCGCCGGTGACTGGCGCCACGACACGACCTACGAAGTCCCGGCCAACACGCTGGTGCGCATCACGATCTACCAGTTCGATGGCCCCTCGGGCCTGCGCAACCCGTTCATCAGCCAGGTGGCCGGCACCGTCGGAGGCGTAATGACGCTCGACGGAAAGATCACGCGCGCCATCCCTCCCGAAGAAGCCTCACACGCGTTCGCGGTCCCGCAGCTGGGAATCTCCGTCCCGCTCCAAGGCGTGGCAGAAGAAGCCAAGAACGCGTGCGAACAGGCGCCCTGCTCGCTCGCCAACGCCCACCACACGGTCTCCTTCGTGATCCACACCCCGGGCAAGGGCCTCTACCGCTGGCAGTGCTTCATACCGTGCGCTGCGGGGTACATCCAGGGCTTCGGTGGCCCGATGCAGACGGTCGGCTACATGGACGGCTTCCTCAAGGTCGTATGAGCGCCGACGCGCCCACGCGGGGCCAGCGACCGCGTCACGACGCTCGCAACGTCGTCCTGCTGTGGTTGGTCGCGAGCGCGATCATGACGCCGATCGTCGTCTACGTCTTCGGGCCCCACCTGCCGCCGGGACACGGGACCAACGAAGCGGCGGGCCAGGTCGTGGACAACACGGTGCTGCTGGCGACCGCGACGCCGATAGCGCTGGGCGTGCTGCTGTTCATCGCCTATTGCGCCTGGGCGTTCCGGGAGCGCGAACCGCAGCTGGGGGCGGAGGGGCCCCCCCTCCACGGCAACTCGAGCGTGCAGTTCTGGTGGATCGTGGCGACCGCCACGGTCGCCCTATCGCTGACCGGGTACGGGACCGTCCGGCTGCTCGAAACGGGCGCCGGCGGGGGCCAGGGACCCGAACCGATCGCGATTCCGGCGCACGCCAACCGCGCCCTGCAGGTGCAGGTGATCGCCCAGCAGTGGCAGTTCACCTACCGCTGGCCCACCTACGGCGGCGTCGAGACGCGCGAACTCGAGCTCCCGGCGCACACGCTGATCGAGTTCAACGTCACCTCGCTGGACGTGATCCACTCCTTCTGGGCGTATCAGCTCGGGGTCAAGGCTGACGCCAACCCGGGCGTGAACAACATCGCCTACGTCACCACCAGGGGGCCGCTCCCGTTCATGGTCCGCTGCGCCGAGCTCTGCGGGGTCTGGCACGGATACATGTACAACCCCGGTCGCGTCGTGCCGCGCACGACGTTTGCGTCCTGGATCGCCCAGCAACGGCTTCGGAACGCGCCCGCGACGCGGAACCTGGAACCCTACTCGAAGACCTACTTCCCCGAACCGCAAAGGAGGGGCGGATGAGCGCGACCGAGCCCGTCTCAACGTCCGCCGCCAGGCCGTTGTGGCGGCGGCTGATCGGCTTCAACATCCTCACGGGGATCGTGCTCGGCATCGGCGGCTGGTTCCTCGGCCACTGGATCGGTACCAAGGTGCACGGCCAGAGCATCGCCTACTACTCCAAGTCGGCGGGCGAAAACGACATCGCGGTCATGCTCGGCTATCTGTTCGGGGTGCTCGGCTTCCTGGTCGGACTCGGCTTCGCCGTCTACCCGATCCAGCGCCTGCTCGGCCACCAACCGACGCTCGCCGAGCGGGAGTCCCACGAACACGGGCTGCTGCGCTACTTCAGCCTTTCGACCGACCACAAGGTGGTCGCCAAGCAGTACATGGTCGGCGTCGGGTTCTTCTTCTTCATCGGCGGCCTGAATGCGATGCTGATACGCACCGAGCTGCTGCAGCCCAACACCCACGTGTTCGGAGCGAACCAGTACCTCACGCTCGTCGGGATGCACGGTTCGATGATGATGGGCGTCTTCACCTCGGGAGTGCTCGGGCCGTTCGCCAACTGGCTGGTGCCGATCATGATCGGCTCCCGCCGGATGGCCTTCCCCCGCATCGAGTCGCTCACGTTCTGGCTGCTGATGGCCGGCGGCGTGATCCTGATCACGACCATCTTCTTCGGCGGCTTCCAGACCGGCTGGACCGGTTACCAGCCGCTCGGCGCCCAGGGCACGGCGGGTTATGACGCCTACATCGGCTTCTTCGCGCTCGTGGGGCTCTCGATGACGCTGCTCGGCTTCAACCTGATCGCGACCATCGTCACGATGCGGGCTCCGGGTATGACCTGGTCGCGCCTGCCGATCTTCGTCTGGTCGGTGCTCGCGACCGCCGGGCTGATGGTGCTCGCAGCGCCGACGCTGATAGCGACGCTGCTGATGGCGGCGATGGACCGCACCGTGCAGACGGCGTTCTTCATCCCCGGCCAGGGCGGGAGCGCCTATCTGTTCCAGAACCTCTTCTGGGTGTTCGGGCACCCCGAGGTCTACGTGCTGGCGCTCCCCGGCTTCGGGATCGTGCTCGAGCTGCTGCCCGTGTTCACGCGCAAGCCGCTGTGGGGCTATCGCCTCGCGGTCGCGGGGATGCTCGGAGTCGGGATCCTGAGCTTCTTCGTCTGGCAGCACCACCTGTTCGTCTCAGGCCTGAATGCCGACCTGCGCCCGTTCTTCTCGCTCTCCACCGAGCTGATCTCGATTCCCACCGGGTTCATCTTCCTGTCCGCGCTCGGCACGCTCTGGCGCGGTCGCATCCGCCTCACGGTGCCGATGCTGTTCTGCCTGGCGTGGGCGTTCAACTTCCTCTGGGGCGGCGTGTCGGGGATCTTCCTCTCGGACGTCCCCAGCGACGTGACCACCCACGGCAGCTTCTTCGTGATGGCCCACTTCCACTACACGATCATGGGCGGGCTGATCTTCGCGTTCTTCGCGGCGATCTACTACTGGGTTCCGAAGATGTACGGCTTCAAGCTCTCCGAACGCCTCGGCAAGTGGCACTTCTGGATCATGTTCCTGGCCTTCAACTCGACCTTCGCGCCGCTGTTCGCGCTCGGCTTCCTGGGCATGCCGCGGCGCGTGGTGACCTATGCGACCAACCTGCAGGGACTGAACGAGTGGGTGAGCGCCTCGGCGTACGTGCTCGGGCTGTCACTGCTCCTGTTCCTCGTGAACGCGGTCTGGTCGCTGGTCTTCAAGCGCGAGCCGGCGGAGCGCAACCCGTGGCAGTCGAAGTCGATCGAGTGGACGCTGCCGACGCCGGTCCCGCTGCACGACTTCGAGCACCTGCCCGTGTTCGACGGCGATCCCTATCCCTACGGCGACGAACGCACGCCGATGCCGGCGGTCGCGCCGGCCGGGGGAGGGGTGTAGGCGATGGAGGCCTCGGCTCCCCTCGCTGAGAACGTCCAGGCCGAGCCCCCGGACTGGCAGCTACACGCACTGCGGCTCGGCGGGCGGCTGCTGTGCGGCTCGATCACGTTCTTCTTCGTCGCCTTCCTGTTCGCCTACTTCTACCTGCTCGCGCTGAACACCAACGGCCACTTCAGGATCGGCAAAACGCAGCCGCCGGTCGGGTGGGGCACGGCAATCGTCGGCCTGCTGCTGCTCGGGGCGATCGTCTATCGCCTATCCGCGCGACGCCCGTTCGCGGACGTGCTGCCGGGGGGGATCGTCGCGCTGGTGTGCACGCTGGCCGCGGTCGCACTGCAGTTCTACGAGTACACGACTCTCAGCTTCGGCGCCGCGAGCGGCGGCTATGCAGCCGTGTTCTTCGGCTGGACGCTGTGGTACGCCGTCGCCGCGCTGATCGGTGCCTGCTGGATCGAGATCCAGGTCGCGAGCCTCCTGCGTCGGCGAGTGGGCCGCAACGTCGGACGCGCCCAGCGTGAGGGCGTCCCGTCCGACGACGACGAGCTGCTGCGCGCCGGCATCGAGGCTTCCTCCTTCTACTGGGCGTACTTCACGGCGATCGGCGTGATCGCGTTCATCGTCCTGTACCTGGTCTGATGGTCCTGAGCAGGTGGGCGTGGGATCCCTCACTCGTCTACGTGGTGCCCGCGGCGGTCCTCTACGCGCTGGGGAGCCGGCCGAAGGCTGGACGCCCGACCGCGCTCCAAGCCGCGGCCTTCTACACCGGGCTGCTGTCGCTGGTGATCGCGCTCGACTCTCCGATCGACGCGTACGCCGACGAACTGCTGTGGGTGCACATGGTCCAGCACATCATCCTGCTCACCGTCGCGCCGCCGCTGATCCTGCTCGGCCGCCCATGGCCGACGATGTGGCGAGCGCTGCCACGCCCGTCGCGCTCCTGGGTCGCGCGGGAAGTCGCGAGGTCACCGCTGCGCGCGCTCGCAAAGCCGCTGGCGGCGTGGATCCTCTTCAACGGGGCGATCGTGGTCTGGCACATCCCTGCTGCCTACGACCTGACGGAGCGCAACGGCCTGGTTCACGTGTGCGAGCACGCGATCTTCTTCTTCTTCGGCCTCTTGTTCTGGGCACGGGTCATCGACACCGGGCCGCTGCGACCCCACCTCCAGTGGCCGGCGCGGATCGCCTACATCGTCGGCGCGATGATCGTCGGCTGGGTCCTGGCAATCGTGCTCGTCGTCGCACCCCACCCGATCTACCAGCACTACGCGAACCTTCCGAGCCGTCCCGGCGGCATCAGCGCGCTCACCGACCAGCAGCTCGCGGGCGGGATGATGTGGGTGGGTGGGTCGATCGCGTACACGATCGCGCTGCTGATCGTGCTCTACAAGTGGGTCGCGCCGGAACCGCCACCCCGCGCGCGGGCGCTCGACTCGGTCGCCTACCCGGGTCCACCCGGCGGCTCACCGACTGCACCGAACGGCTCGCCCGTGCCGGTGGCGGAGGTCCTGCAAACGAGATGAGGAGGCCGATCAGATGACCACCGTGGTGCTCGCATCTTCGTACCTCTCGGCGTCGCTGCTGTCGATGCTCGTCCCGATCGCCACCTTGGTCGCCGTTCTTGCCTGGGGCGTCGTGCTGATCCGCCGCTACGAGCGTCGCCGCGAAGGCTTGGAAGCGGGTCGCTCATCAGCGCCGCCCGCGGGAGCGGCTGACGGGCCGCACCGGGTTCCAGGCGACTGATGGACCCCGCTACCGCGGCGGCGACGCTCGCCACGGCGGTAGCGTAAGCAGCGATGGTGCCACAGGCCCCCGGCACCGAAACGCGCCGGGCACTGGTGCGGGGTGGCCTGGTGGGGGCGGCCATCGCCGTGCTGGTGGTCGGGGCGCTCGCGTTCACCCGCAAGTCCGCCTCTCCACCTTCGCAGCTCACCGCGCTCGCGGGCAACCCGACGCTCGATCCTGGCACCCAGATCCACGGGGTCGCCCCCGGTTTCACGCTGGTCGATCAGTTCGGGCGCCAGGTCTCGCTGTCCTCCTTCCACGGGAAGGTCGTGATCCTGGCGTTCAACGACCCGCGGTGCACGACCATCTGCCCGCTGACCACGACCGCGATGGTCAAGGCCAAGCGGCTCCTCGGGCGCGCCGGGGGCCAGGTGGAACTGCTGGGAGTCGGCGCGAATCCCGCGGCGACCGAAACCCGCTGGGTGCGGGCCTACTCCGAAGCGCACGGGATGATGTATGCCTGGCACTTCCTCAACGGCCCGCTCGCACGGCTCGAGCAGGTCTGGCACGCCTACGGCGTCGAAGCGAGGATCGTGCAGGGGGAAGTCGACCACACCCCCGCTGTGTACGTGATCGACACGCACGGGAGGCTCTCGCGGCTGTTCGAGACGCAGATGTCCTACTCCAGCGTCGGGCAGCTAGCGGTCCTGTTCGCCCACGCGGCCTCGAGCTTGCTGCCGGGCCATCCCGCGGTGCGTTCCGAGGCCTCCTATGCGCAGATCCCGCTGATCGAACCCACCGCCCGGGTCACGCTGCCGCGGGCCGGTGGTGGCCGCGTGCAGCTCGGCCCGAGCGCCAAGCCGCGCCTGATCCTGTTCTTCGACACGTGGGACTCCGAGGTGACGGCTCTGTCGCGGGAACTCGAGTCACTCGACGCCTACGCGGCATCGGCGAGCCGCGAGGGACTGCCGCCGTTGACGGCCGTCGACGAGGGGAGCGTCGAGCCGTCGCCCGGCTCGCTCCCGCGCTTGCTCCGGTCACTGCCCCACCCGCTGTCCTACCCGGTCGCGATCGACCCTAGCGGCCGGGTCGGAGACGGTTACAGGGTGCAGGACGAGCCGTACCTGGAGCTGATCTCGCCGTCGGGCGAGTTCCTCTGGTACCACGACGTGAGCTCCGGAGGGTGGCCGACGCGCGCGGGGCTCGTGGAACAGATCCACGCGGCCCTCGCGCCGGCTCCGCGTTCGCCGCCGACGGGCGCCTACGCGCAGGCACAGCTCGCGAGCTCGCCCGCGCCGCTGGCAGAGCTCCATACCCAGGCCGGTCAGCTGCTCGGCTCCGAGCCGGCGCTCGCGGCTCGCCTACGCAGCCTGCGGGGCTATCCGGTGGTGCTCAACGTGTGGGCCTCCTGGTGCCCGCCCTGCCGGGCGGAGTTCCCGCTGTTGGCCGACGCGTCCGTGAAGTACGGACGGAAGGTCGCCTTCCTCGGCGCCGATACCGAAGACCAGGCGACGAGTGCCCGCTCGTTCCTCGCCGATCACCGCGTCGCCTACCCGAGCTACCAGGCCACCACCGAAGATCTCAGCTCACTGGCCGCTTTCGAGGGCGTCCCCACGACGTTGTTCTTCGACCGCGCGGGAAAGCTCGCCTATCTGCACTCCGGCCAGTACGAGGCGCAGGGGACGCTGGACCGCGACATCGAAACCCACGCGCTCGGTGAGTGAGCGGTCATTCTTCTTCGCCGGCGAGTTCCTTGCGCTGGGCGGTTTCGATCAGGTGGAAGTCGTTCGAGCGGGCAGGGAAGGCGCAGTAGGCGTCGATCGTCCCGACGTTGCGGACGGCCCCGCCGTCGTCCCTGCAGCGGCCTTCGTTGGCGTCGTATTCGTACTTCTCTTCCGGGGTCGTCGGCTTCGCGAGGGGTTCGCGCTGTCCGGACGGCGCCGGCGCGCTTCGACTGACGCTCGTGCTGGTGCCGGTGACAGCGACGCTGTGGGTGCTGCTGGTCGTGGGCGTGGTCCCTGCGCCGCACCCGGCCAGTACCACGCTTGCCGCAAGCGCGCTCAACAGCAGGCTCCGCGGCAGCGCAGGTATCACTCGAGGGGAAGGTCCTGGCCGGCCGCTCATCACTGGATGCCCTGCCGAAGCGACACGCTGCGAACTTTCGCGTATTGCTCCGGTCAAGGTCGCGACGATCGGGCGGCCGACTTCGTGGCGATCGCAAAGACTACGGCTGTGACGTTGCCCGTCTCCACGATCTGGATGCGATCAAGCGGGCCGCAGCGCGGGCGGGGACCAAGGATGTCCCCAGGGTTCTCGAGCTGCCGATCTCCCAACAGGGCCCGCCGCTGACCTGAGCCGAGCGGCGGGGTGCCTCGTGCGCGGGCTTCGCGAACCGACCTGAGCTGCAACGATGATCGCCGTCGCCGCCGCCCTCGCCGCCGCCCTCGCCACGCCTCAGCACCTGCCGGGCGTGCTGCACAGCCTCGAACCGACGCTCAACCAGTTCGGCTACCTGGCTGTGGTGGGCCTGGTGCTGATCGAGGACTTCGGCGTCCCGGTTCCCGGCGAGACGGTCCTGATCCTCGCCAGCGTGTACGCGGGCGCTGGGCGGCTCAATCTCGGGCTCGTGGCCCTGCTCGGCTTCTGTGGCGCGCTGCTGGGCGACAACATCGGCTTCGCCATCGGTCACTTCGGCGGGCATCGGCTCGCCGAGCGATATGGCCGCTACATCTTCCTCACGCCCGAGCGGCTGGAGGTCGCTACGCGCTTCTTTGAACGCCACGGCGGCAAGGTCATAATCGTCGCTCGGTTCGTCGAGGGCCTGCGCCAGGCCAACGGCATCATCGCCGGCACGAGCGGCATGCGCTGGGCGCGATTTCTGGTTTTCAACGCGATCGGCGCCGCGCTGTGGGTGCTCGTTTGGGTGAGCGTCGGCTACTTCTCGGGCAGCCACATCAACACGATCTACAACGACGCCACGCACTACGACACGTATCTCGCGATCGGCATCGGCGCGCTGGTGCTCGCGTACGTCGTGCGACGCGTGGTGCGAGTTCGCCGTGCTCGCGCGCGAGCGAGCTGAGGCGCGTCGGTGTCTCGACTGTGTCGAGCGGCCGCCGTGGCGCGCCGGATAGCCGCGATCGCCGCGGACTGAATCGAGGACAAGCAGGCGTCAGCCGCTAGCGCGACCGTCGGAGGGTCGCGTCGATCTCGGATGTCAGCAGGTGGAGGTCGAGTTGGTCAGGATCGTCCTCCCCGAAAGGATGAAAGCCGAGTCGTTCCCACCAGGCGTGCGCGCGTTCGGTAAGGGCGCTCACGACGACTGCCCGGCATGCCGCCTTCTCGTTCAGCTCGGCGGTAGTGGCCAGTACGTGGGCAGCAAGGGAGGTCCCGATCCCCAGACCGGAATACCGTCGATCGACCGCGAGTCGGCCCAGCAGCAGCGCCGGCACGGGATCAGGCGCACCCCTGGTGAGCGCCTCCGGTGCGGCCGACCGGTCGATCGCGGTCATCGCGACGCTCGCGTATGCGACCACGATGTCGTCGGCGTCGGCGATCACCCAGGTGGCCGCGGTGTCTCGGCGGCGGTTCTGGCCGGCGTAGCGACGCAGCCATCCGTCGAGTGCCGGCTCGCCGCTGTCGAAGTCGACACGATCGTGTCGACGCGGGTCGAGCGGCGCCGGCCGGTGGAGCTCAGTCAAGCCAGCTGAACTTGCGCTTGCGACGCAGGGCGCGGGCCAGCCGGTCGTTGATCTGCGCTGGCCGCTGGAGCGCCTCGGCGAACGCCGCGGCCGCTTCAGGAGAGAGGCGAACGCTCGAGCGCTCGGCGAGGACCTCCTCGGCTTTCGCCGCTGCGGCCTGGACGACGAACGCCGAGACGTTCAGGTGCGAGGCGGCGGCTGCCCGTTCGAGGAGCAGCTTGTCTGCCGGGTCGACCCTGATCTGAAGCCGCTCCTCTTTGGTCGTTGCCATGTACTTACAATGGCAGTACACCAGCGGCTTGTCAAGTCGTCCTGCGGCGCTGGCGTGCGCGCTCATGCGCCGATCATCCGCACATCAGGGGACTCGCGCGTCGACAGGCTCCTCCTGGCTGAGGGCCAGGAGCTGCTCGTCGGTGATCTGCTCGGCTATCGCGGGGTGGTTCGCCAGCATGTGGCCGCGTGCGTTACCGAGCAGCTCGCGCACGTCATCCCCGCGGACGACGGTGCCGCACTCGCAGACGATGACATTCCTCATCGGGGTAGTGTCGCACGTCATGCTCGAGCCGATGGCGAGCCGGATCCAGCTCTGCGGCCCGCTGGTCGTGCGGATCGTCGGGGTCGACGTGACGCGTGAGCTGCCGGGTGCACAGGGACGCGTGTTGTTCGCGTACCTCGTCACGAACCGTGCGCGGCTCGTGACACGGGCTGAGCTCGCAGAGGTCCTTTGGGGTGGGGAAGCGCCATCACAGCCGGCCAATGCGCTGCGCGCGTTGCTCTCCAAGCTGCGTCGTGCAATCGCCGTCGAAGACTGGGAGGCTCTGCCTTCCGGCGAGCCTCTCCAGCTGGCGCTGCCAAGTGATGTCTGGGTTGACACGGAGGCCGCTACGCAGGCGCTTCACGACGCGCAGTCCGCGGTGGCGCAGGGCGAGGACGTGAGGGCTTGGATAGCGTCACATATCGCGTTCAATATCAGTTCGCGGGTGTTCTTGGCGGGTCACGACGGCGACTGGGTCAATGAGCGTCGTGCCGCTCTCGGGGAGGTTCGGCTGCGCGCCCTAGAGGCCCTCTCTGCCTGCGCGCTCCGGTTGGGTGGTCCCGAGCGCGAAGCGGCGGTGCGCGCCGCCGCAGAGCTCGTGCGGCTCGCCCCGTATCGCGAGAGCGGCTACGCCCATCTGATGGAGGCCCTCGCGGCACAGGGCAACGCGGCCGAGGCGCTGCTCGTGTTCGAGCGGCTGCGCGTCCGGCTTCGCGAGGACTTGGGGGCCGTTCCCGGATCGGAGATCCAGGCGCTCCATTCGCGGCTGTTGCGAGGCTGACCCCACGCGCGCCGGCCACGCCGCCAACGCGCCGCCAACGCCTCGCCAACGGTCGTGCGGAAATATCCGGGCATGGACGACACAGGCACACGGACAGGTCTTCAATACCTTCTGGCGATCCGTGACGGCATGGTGCCCGCAGCGCCGATCCAAGCGGTTCTCGACTTCCAGCTCGTCGACGTGAGCGAAGGGACCGTCGTGTTCCTCTACCGGCCGGCCGACGCGCATCGCAACCCGCTCGGGACGGTCCACGGCGGCATCGCGATGACTCTGCTCGACTCGGCAGCGGGAGCGGCGGTCCACTCCACACTCCCGGCGGGCCGCGACTACGTCACCGTTGAGACCAAAGTCAACTTCGTCCGGGCAGTGTGGCCAACCACCGGAGTCTTGCGGGCCGGGGGAACCGTGGCGCACCGCGGCGCGAGGATCGTGACCGCCGAGGGCAGGCTCGTAGACGAGGCCGGGACGCTCTACGCACACGCCACCTCGACCTGCCTGATCCTCGGTGAGCGGGGTTCTCGAGCCGACGCCGCCTCGGGACAGGTCGCGGCCTCGGGGGATTGAGCGCAATGGCTGCCGCTGCCCCTCAGATCGAGCACGCCACCGCGGAGGTGAACGGAGTCGAGCTTCACTACGCCCACGTCGGCAGCGGACCGCTGATAGTTTTTCTCCACGGCTTTCCGCAGTTCCATTACGCGTTCCGTGCTCAGCTCCGGGAGTTCGGAGCTGACCACCTGGCCGTCGCCCCCGACCAGCGTGGATACAACCTCTCCTCCAAGCCGGAGGGCGTCCACGACTACGGCGTTTGGCCCGCCGTCGAGGACCTCCGCTGCCTGGTCGAGCACCTCGGCTATTCCCGCTTCGTGCTCGTCGGACACGACTGGGGCAGCCTCGTCGCATGGTCGTTCGCGCTCCACTACCCCGGCATGCTCGACGCGCTCGTGAGCCTCGGTGGCGCTCATCCGGGCGTCCTCGATCGCGCCCAGCGTGAGGACGAGGAGCAGATCCGTGCCAGCCAATATCTGCTCGGCCTGCGCCGAAGCGACGCGGTCGATGCCGTGAGCGCCAATGACTTCGCCTCACTCGAGCAGGCGCTCGACCATCCGTTCTTCAGCGCGCAGGACCGCGTGATCTACCGTCAGGCCTGGCACATACCGGGGGCGGTCGCGTCGGCGCTGCACTGGTACGAGGTCGAGGGCATCGCCCCCCCGGACCGGCACGGAACACCGGGCCGGGGCAATTACTGCCCCGATGTCGCGCCCCTGTTCGTCGAGACTCCAACGATGGTCATCTACCCGGAGGCAGACCCATACGTCAGACCGGCGTCGCACGCCGGTCTGGAGCACTTCGTCCGCAACCTCACGTTCCGGCCCGTAGCGGATGGGACCCACTGGATCGCCGAGCAATACCCGGAGCTCGTGAACCGCTACATCCGCGAGTTCCTTTCGGCTGAGGACATCGGAGCTGCGGCGACGGTCCCGCGGGCGGCCGATCCGCCCGAGTAGGCGACGCGCGGCATCGACCCGGCGAGAACGTCGTAGCCTGCCTCATCAGCTCCCTTCGTTGTGTCCCGGAGTAGTTGGCGCTCTGGGCGCTCGGCTCCGGTCGGTTGGCCTTACGGGGAGGGTGGCCAGAGGTTGATGCCGCCCTCCTGGGCGTAACGGTCGATCTCCTCGAGCACGCCGGCGTCGAAGTCGAGGTGTCCCAGCGCGGCGACGTTCTGCTCGAGCTGCTCGACGTGGCTTGCACCGAGGAGGACCGAGGTCACCCGCCGGTCACGTAGCGCCCAGGCGATCGCCAGCTGCGCCAACGTCTGCCCACGTCGCAGGGCGATCTCGTTGAGTGCCCGCACGCGCTCCAGGTTCTCCGGAGTTACGAGCTGCTGCGAGAAGTAGTGGCCGCGGCGCACACGGGAGTCCTCCTCGATGCCGCCCAGGTAGCGATCGGTCAACAGGCCCTGGGCCAGCGGTGAGAACACGATCGCGCCGACCCCGTTGCGCTCGAGCACGTCGAGTAGCCCGTGCTCGATCCATCGGTTGAGCATCGAGTAGGAGGGCTGGTGGATCAGCAACGGGGTGCCGAGCGTGCGCAGGATGTCGGCCGCCTGCTGGGTCATCTCGGGTCCGTAGGACGAGATCCCGACGTAGCGCGCCTTGCCCGAGCGAACGGCCGTGTCGAGCGCGCCCATCGTCTCCTCCAGCGGCGTCTCGGGGTCGAACCGGTGGGAGTAGAAGATGTCGACGTGATCGAGCCGCAGCCGTCGCAGGCTCTGGTCGAGGCTGGCGAGGAGGTACTTGCGTGAACCGAACTCGCCATAGGGCCCGGGCCACATGTCGTATCCGGCCTTGGTCGAGATCACGAGCTCGTCCCGGTAGGGCCGAAGATCCTCGTCGAGGATGCGTCCGAAGTTGCTCTCGGCGCTGCCGTACGGTGGGCCGTAGTTGTTGGCGAGGTCGAAGTGGGTGATGCCCAGGTCGAACGCCCGACGCAGCATCCGGCGGCTGTTCTCGAGTGGGCGATCGTCGCCGAAGTTCTGCCACAGGCCGAGTGAGATCGCAGGCAGCTTCAGACCGCTTCGGCCGCAACGGCGGTAGGAGATCTGCTCGTAGCGCTCACCCGCCGCCACGTACCTGGTCGGGCCCAGCTCCGCGTTGTACGTCACCTGGTCTTGCCGTCCTTTCCGAGCCCGTCCGGTCTACCGCCGGTAGCGCTCAACCGTGTCCCACTCGGCAGCAAGGCGCTCGATGCGCGCCGAGACGCTCTCGTCGCTCACCGTCGCCATGCTACGCCCCCGGCCTGTCTGGCCGGCGGCCGGGCGCTGCCCGCTCAGGTGTCCTCCGCCACCGCCGTCGGCACCAGCGCCGCGAACGCCACGACGATGAAGGCGAGCAGGCTGACGACGCCGATCGCGTGGGCCCACGGGGCGTCGGCCGTGTTGAGCATCCCGATGCCGACGATCAACAGCGCCGCTGCCAGCCGGCCCCCGAGCGTCGGTCCCAGGAGCAGTTGGGAGACACCGCTGTGGTCGCTGGTGGCGACCGACTCCATCCCATTGCCGTGGACTTCGAGCTGGCCCCGCAGGGTGAGGGTGAAAAGCAGTGTCAGTGCGGGGAACAGCAGGACGGCTCCTCCCAGCACCGCCACCACGACGGCCACCATCGTGTCGTGCGGCGCGGCTGCCTGGTCGACGGTCAGGCCCGGGAGCAGCGTCGGCCAGCGCGCGACCGCCCAGTCCGCGATGACCAGCGCCACGGCGAGCGCCGCCGTGTAGCGAGCCAGCTCGAAGCGCCGCGCCGCGTTCAGCCCCATCGTCGCCGTTCCCACCACTATCGACAGGACGAGGACCGCCAGCGCGCCGCCGTGAACGAGGCCCGTGTACAGCGGGTGGGCGTCGGCGTGGACGACGATGAGCCCGGCGAGTGCCATGCCGCCGGCGACGGAGCCGGCGCCCAGCGCCCGCACACGGAACGCCTCCACGAGGTCCTCTTCCCCGCTCCTCGCGGCGTCGGCGGCGAGATAGACGGCGGCCAGGTAAGCGGAGAAGCTCACCGCCAGCAGGCCGACGAGGATCGAGGTCGGGTTCAGCCAGCTGGTGATGAGGTTCCCCGCCGCGTTGCCGACGGGGACGCGTTCGGCCGCGATCGCGCCCGCGGCCGCGCCCAGCGCGAACGGGGTCACGAGCGACGCCACCGCGAAGACCCCGTCGATCGTACGCAGCTCCCGAGCCCCGGCGGCGCCGGAACGCAGCGCGTAGCTGGCGCCGCGCAGGATGATGCCGATCGCGGCGATGAACAGCGCGACCGCGAGCGTCGAGGCGACCGACCCGAAGAACACGGGGTACGCGGTCCAGGTCACGGTCAGCACGAATATGAGCCACACGTGGTTGGCCTCCCAGACGGGTCCCATCGAGCGGTGGCAGTGGTCGCGGATCCGTTCGCCCCGCTCGCCGCCGCCGCTGATGAGCTGCCACATCCCGGCGCCGAAGTCCGCGCCCGCCAGCACCGCGTACAGCACCAGCCCGATGAGCACGAACACGAGTGGCAGGGCGTCCAGCATCAGGCGGGCAGCGGGGCCGAGTCGGGAGGTGCGTCGGCGCCGGGGAGGTCGAGGGGGGAGTGCGCCAGCCGGCGCAGGATCCACACCAGTGCGCCCGCCACGGCGACGTAGGTGACGACGAGGGCGGTGTAACCCACCGGGATCCCGCTCGCGCCGGTGACGGACTGCGCGGTCGTCATCACGTGGTAGACCACCCAGGGCTGGCGTCCGACCTCGGTCGTCACCCAGCCGGCGATGAGCGCCACGGTCGCGGCGGGCCCCGCCAGGACCAACGCACGATAGAACCAGCTGGAAACCGGAAGCCGGTGGCGGCGGATGCGGACGAACAGATAGAAGACTCCGAGCAACGCCAGCAGCGTGCCGATCCCGACCATCGTCTGGAAGGAGAGGCGGGTGACGTTGATCGGCGGACGCTGGCTCGCCGGGACCGCCTCCAGACCCGTGACGCGAGCGTTCCAGCTGTGGAACGCCAGCAGCGACAGGAGGTGAGGGATCGCGATCCCGTACTTGACCTGGCCGTTGGTGTACCAGCCGAGGACGTGCTCGCTGGCGCCGCGGGTCGTCCTGTACAGCCCCTCGATCGCAGCCAGCTTGATCGGCTGCTCGACCGCGATCACCCGGGCGATCCAGTCGCCGACGAGCACCTGCACCGGCGCCGCCAAGGAGGCGATCGTGAGCGGGATCGTCATCGCCACGCGCTCGTATCGGGTCCAGCACCCGCGCAGCCTGCAGAACGCGTAGGCACCGGCCATCACGAACCCCGTGACCATGTAGCCGGCGATGTACATGTGGATCAGCTCCGACCACAGCAACGAGTTGCCGAACAGGGCGGCCCACGGATGGACGTCGACCACCTTGCCGCCGACCAGGCGGAATCCTCCAGGATGGTTCATCCAGGCGTTGACGGCGATCACGGAGAGCGAACCGGTGAAGCCGGTGATCACGATCGGCAGCCCGCACAGGAAGTGCGCTCGCGGCGACAGCCGGTCCCATCCGTAGGAGTAGATCCCGATGAAGATCGCCTCCATGAAGAACGAGAACCCCTCGATTGCGAATCCCAGGCCGAACACGCTCCCGTAGCTGGCGGTGAAGTTCGGCCACAGCAGGCCCATCTCAAAGCTCAGGATCGTGCCCGTGATCACGCCGATCGCGAACACCGCCAACATGATCCGGCTCCAACGCCGGGCCACCGTCCGATAGAGCGGGTCACCGGTTCGCATCCCGAGCCACTCCATGAAGAGGACCATCGCGGGGAACGCGATCCCGAAGCAGACGAGCGGGATGTGCACGGTGAACGACAGCGCCTGCATCTGCCGAGCCTGCAAGAGATACTGCTGATGCGCCGGGGCAAAGGCCGTACCGAGCACGCTCACAGCCTAAGGAGTGGGTCACGGTGGGTGCGGGAGGCTCAGGGCGTGCGGATCGACAGCCGCGTCGAGCAGCGCCGGTCCGGGCGTGGCGAGCAGCCGCGACCCGGTCGTGCTCGCTGGATCGGGCTGACCCGCCGCGCGGACGGTATGGTCGTGCGCGCGGCGACCGAGGAGATGACATGAAGGCAGTGAGATTCGACGAATACGGTGGGGTCGATGTACTTCAGGTGCGCGAGGTCGAGGACCCCGCAGCTGGTCCGGGACAGGTACTGGTGACGGTCAAGGCAGCCGGCATCAACCCCGGTGAGATCGCGATCCGCGAGGGCCGCCTCGATGAGCGCTTCCCGGCGACGTTTCCCTCGGGGGAGGGAACCGATTTTGCCGGCGTGGTACGGGCGGTCGGCGCCGGCGTGAGCGCGTTCGCGGCTGGTGACGAGGTCCTAGGCTGGACCGAACAGCGCGCGAGCCACGCCGAGCAGGTCGCGGTCCCGGCCGATCAGCTGACGCCCAGGCCGCCGTCTGTTTCGTGGGAGGTGGCGGGCTCAATGTTCGTCGTGGGGCTGGCGGCCTACGCGTCGGTTCAGGCCGTCGCCCCCCAGGCCGGCGAGACGGTCGTGGTCTCGGCCGCCGCGGGCGGGGTGGGCTCGGTCGCCGTGCAGCTCGCGCGACGCACCGGAGCGAGGGTGATCGGGTTGGCGGGCGAGCAGAACCACGACTGGCTGCGCCGCCACGACATCGTCCCGGTGGCCTACGGCGATGGGCAGGCTGATCGCATCCGCGAGGCGGCCGGCGGCAGCGTCGACGCGTTCATCGACACCTTCGGCGGCGGCTACGTAGATCTCGCTATCGCGCTGGGTGTCGCTCCGCAGCGGGTCAACACGATCGCGGACTTCGAGGCGGTGCAGCGACTCGGCGTCAACGGGCAGGGCACCCACGCGATCGCCACCGCGGCTCTGCTCGCGGAGATCGTGGGAATGGTGGCGGACGGAAGCCTCGAGATACCCATCGCGGGTACCTTCCCGCTGGAGCAGGTTCGCGATGCATTCCGCGAGTTGGAAAAGCGCCACAGCCACGGCAAGATCGTGCTGCTGCCCTGAGCTGCCGCGGACGCGCGAGCGTCGCTCGACGGCGACGGCCGCGACTCGCCGAACGACCGGCGGTTGTCGGTCAGCGGTCCGGCTCGTATTTCCAGCACCCGAGCGACAGCTACCTTCCCGGACATGACCCAGAGTCCGGCCGCGCCGATGCCACAACTGCGGCGATCGGACCCGCACGAGCCGGGCTACACGCGCGTGCGCCGCTCCAGCGGCTTCGAGTACCTCGATCTCGACGGGGCGCCGATCACCGATCTCGACACGCTCGCACGGATCCGCGCACTCATCATCCCCCCGGCGTGGCGAGACGTGTGGATCTGTCCCGATCCGCTGGGTCACCTGCAGGCGACCGGGATCGACGCCGCCGGGCGCCGCCAGTACCTCTACCACGAGCTCTGGCGGGTCCAGCAGGACCGGCTGAAGTTCGAACACGTGGAGGAGTTCGCACGCGCCCTGCCCGCGATGCGCGAGTCGCTCCTCACGGCGATGGGCCACGGCCACGAGCTCGACCGGCCGCGAGTCCTTGCCTGCTCGATCCGGCTGCTCGACGTTGGGATGTTCCGGATCGGCAGCGACGTCTACGAGCGGGAGGACGGCCATCTCGGCCTGGCCACGCTCGCCAAGTGGAACGTGTCGATCACAGCCGGCGGCGTGGTGTTCGACTACGTCGCCAAGGAGGGGGTCCGCCAGGTCCACCTCGTCCGGGACCCACCGTGCGTGGGGATCGTCTCGGGGCTCAAGCGGCGGCGCGGCGGCGGCTCTCACCTGCTGGCGTTTCGCGAGCGGGGCGCGTGGCACCAGGTGCACGCACACCTGATCAACGATCAGCTCAAGGCTCTGATCGGCGACTCGTTCAGCGCCAAGAACTTCCGCACCTGGAACGGGACCACGCTGGCCGCCGTCTCGGTCGCGGCCAAGGGCGGCGATGCGCGCACCGAGCGAGCGCGCCGACGGGTCATCGCGCAGGCGGCGGCCGACGTGGGGGAGGTGCTCGGCAACACACCCGCGGTGGCGCGTTCCTCCTACATCGATCCGCGCGTCTTCGATCGCTATCTGGCCGGCCGCACGATCGCGAACGAGCTCGAGGAGATACGCGAGCAGGGGCTGGACGAAGAGCGGCGGCGGTCGCAGATCGAGGCTGCGGTGCTGGCTCTGCTCGGCCAACGTCGTGAGGATCGGAGATAGGCTTCGGCGTCGTGGCGACGACGGCCAGGCTGACTCTCGGCGAGACCACCCTCACGCGGATAGGGCTGGGCACCAACCGCCTGACGAACACGCCTCAGAACGTCGAGTTCGTGCGGGAGGCCCTCGCCGCCGGTGTGAACATGGTCGACACCGCCCATATCTACACGGGGGGCGAGAGCGAGGCCACGCTCGGAGAGGCCCTCTCCACCGGCGCCTCGGATCGCGTGGTTGCGACGAAGGGCGGCTTCAGCGCTGCGGAGGCGAACCCGGATGCGCTGCGCGCGCAGATCGCGGAGAGTCTTCGCCGCCTGCGGACCGAGCGCATCGACCTCTACTACCTCCACCGCATCCACCCCGAGGTGCCCTTGGAGCAGAGCATGTCGGTTCTGGCCGAGCATCGCGACGACGGCACGATCGCCCACGTCGGCATCTCCGAGGCGAGCGTCGAGCAGGTCGAACGGGCACGCGCCGTGGTGCCGATCGAGGCTGTCCAGAACCACTACAACCTCACCGAGCGGCGGCACGAGGAGGTGGTCGATTACTGCGCGGCAGCGGGGATCATGTTCGTGCCCTACTTCCCTCTGCGCGGCGGCGGCCCTCCCCAGCTCGACGAGATCGCGGCCCGTCACGACGCGACCCCCAGCCAGATCATCCTGGCGTGGCTGCTGCGGCGCTCGCCGACGATGCTGCCGATCCCGGGCACCCTCTCGCTCGCGCACCTGCAAGAGAACCTGGGCGCGCTGGAGATCGTCCTCACCGACGACGAGTTCGAGGCCTTGAAGTAGCCGACAAGGAGGCTGAGCGTTGGATAAGCCGGTGTTGTTCTGCTACGACGGCTCAGAGGGCTCAAAGACGGCATTGGCTGCCGCAGCCGAGCTGATCAGGCCCGCCGATGCGGTGGTGTTGGTCGTCTGGACGCGGGCTGAGGTGCAGTTGGCGCGCGCCGGCTCGTTCGTGGTCGCCGTGCCGAACGAGGGCGAAGTCGACGAGCGGGAGGCGGCTGCGGCGCGACGGATCGCGGAGGAGGGCGCCGCGGATGCCCGCGAGCGCGGCTACGACGCCACGGCACGAATTGCGGAGGCAGACGAGTCCGTGGCCTGGACGATCGATGAGATCGCCCAGGAGATCGACGCCGGGCTGGTCGTCTGCGGCCAGCGCGGCCGGGGCCTGATCAGCAGCGCGCTCCTCGGCAGTGTCTCCCACGCTCTCGCGGCCCACACCAAGCGGCCGATCCTCATCGCCCCCCAGCACCGGTCGTAGCGCTGAGCCGATCCCGGGCGCGATCGGCGGCCTCGAAGTGATGGCAGTTGCCGATCGCGTGACGGGCGAGCGCAGCCCTGAAGGTGGGCACGCGCGGCTTGGCCCGGCCCGGCAGGATCACGAGCGCGGCCAGGAAGCCGAGGGCGAAGATCCCGACCGACCACCAGAACGCCGTGGTGTAGCCGTGAACCGCCGCCGCGTTGGCGAGGTCGGCGGTATGGAGGTGACCGGCGGCATAGCTCGCGACCGCGCTGGCGAAGATCGTGCTCAGCAGGGAGGTGCCGACCGAGCCGCCGACCTGCTGGGAGGTGTTGACCATCGCCGAGGCGACCCCGGCCTCGCTTCCCTCCACGCCCAAGGTCGCGGTCGAGAACGCCGGCGCGAAGATGCATCCCATGCCGACGCCGAGGACGAGCAGGCCGGGAAGGACATCGCCGGCGTAGCTGGAGCTGGGCGTCAGGTGCGTGAACAGGAACATCCCGATCGCACCCAGCGTCGTGCCGGCGAGTACCAACGGCTTTACCCCCGTGTGTTGGATCACGCGGGTCTGCACCGTGGTCGACGTGACGACCAGGACGCCGGTGAGGGGGAGGAACGCCAGTCCCGTGGTCAGCGGCGAAAGGCCGAGTTGCTGCTGCAGAAAGTAGGTGAGGAACAGGAATACCGCGAACACGCCCGCGCCGGCCAGCGCGATCGTGGTGTACGCCCCGCCGCGGGCGCGGTCCCAGATTATGTGCAGCGGCAGCAAGGGATGCTTGGCTCGGCGCTCGATCAGCACGAAGGCAGTCAGCAGCACGGGGCTGGCGACGAGCGCCACGATCGTCGCCGTGGCGCTCCAGGAGTGGGTCTCGGCGTTCGAGAACCCGTAGACCAGCGCGAACAGGCCCAGCGCCGAGGTGAGAACCCCCGGTATGTCGATCGGCTCTCGCTCCGGGGAGCGTTGATTGACCAGCAGGCGCAACGCCACGATCGTCGTGGGCACCGCGATCACGAGGTTGACGTACAGGCACCAGCGCCAGGACAGGATCTGGGTCAGCGCACCCCCGAGTAACAGCCCGATTGAGGCGCCACCACCAGCGATGGCACCGAAGATCCCGAACGCCGTGGGCCGGTCGGGAGATCCCGCGAACGTCACCGTCAACAGCCCCAGCGCCGAGGGTGCGAGCAGCGCCCCGAATGCCCCCTGGAACGTTCGGGCGGCCACGAGCACACCGAAGGACTGAGCGAGCCCGCCGATCGCCGAGGCGATCGAGAATCCGGCGAGGCCGGCGATCAGGGTCCACTTGCGCCCGAACAGGTCACCGAGCTTGCCACCCAGCAGCAGCAGGCTCCCGAAGGCCAGCGCGTAGGCGGTGACGATCCACTGCCGGCTCTCGGTCGAGAAGCCCAGCGCCTTCTGGGCCGAAGGGATCGCGATCGTCACGATCGTCGCGTCCAGAACCACCATCAGCTGCGCGACGCCGAGCAGGGCCAGAACCGCCCACCGATTCGGTTCTCGACGCGTCGGGGTCACAGACTGCGCTTGGCCCGGGTTCCCGTCGGTGCCGCGACCGTCGACGTCGGCCATCCCGTGACGGTATACCGGAACGAGCCACACCGTTGAGCGATCCCGGCGGGCGAGCGACCTTTGCGGGCGACACTCCTCGGTCGTACTTGTGTCCGCGGTCCGCTTCGGCGGTCCTCGCCGGCACTAGGTTCCAGCGGTGGAGGGACTTTGGGTGGCTGGTGGGGAGGTGATCGCCTCGGCACGTGGGCGACTTGCCGTAGCGACCACGAGCCTGTGCCTGGTGTTCGCGTTGACGAATGCCGCCCCGGCGGCGAGCGCGTCCGTGTCGCTCGGCCCCGCTCATCTCGGGGTGGCGCTCGCCGCTCCCGCCCCTCCGACCCTGGGGGAAGCCGACGAAGTCACGTACGGGTGGCGACGCTGCGCGTTCTACACGACGCTCGTCGCCGTCGACGGCGCGTCGCACATGTGGCGACTCGACGACGGCTCCGCAAGCACCACCGCCACCGACGTCCTCGGTTCCGCGCCGGGACGCTACGTCGGTGCGCACGCGGCCGCCGCGAGTGGGCCGCTGGTCGACCAGGGCGCCGCGGGTGCGGCCTTCGACGGTGCCACTTCGGCGGTGGAGCTGCCCGGCGTCGCCGACGAGCCCGGGACGGACGCCTACACCTTTGAGCTGTGGGCCCGCCCTGAACGGGTGGACGGCGTGTACCGCTTCTTGATCTCACGTGAGGAAACGGTCGCCGGCAAGCGGGCGGGCACCGGCGTGTGGCTGTCCAAGGCCGGGCTCGGCTTCGAGCGTTGGAGCGGTGGCCAGAGTACGACCGTCGACTATGCCGCCGGCCTGCCCCTCGGAGAATGGAGCTACGTGGTCGCGAGCTACGACGGCACCACGATGCGCCTGTACGTCGACGGGGTGCAGGTCGGCTCCAGGGCCACGGTCGCGCCGCTGAGCGAAGTCTCAGCGCCGGCCGTGGTGGCTGCGGGAGCGGGCGCCCACGGGGGTTTCTTCGCCGGCGACCTCGCCGACGTGGCGCTCTACCCACTCGCGCTCGCGCGTGCCCACGTCGCGGCCGACTACGCCGATGCCACCCACCCCGCGTGCTCCACGATCACGGAAGCGCACGGCTCCACCTACACGCCGGTGCTGGCAGACCTCGGCGACACGCTCTCAGCCACCGTAACCGCGACCGGCACGGCGCGTAGCTCGAGCATCGAAGGTCGCAGCGAAGGGCCGGTGGACGACGGGCACGGGAACCTCGCGCTGGCCTCGATCGAAACCCCCGGCGAAGGCGAGACGGTCAGCGGCACACTCGTCGTCAACGCCGCCCTGCACGGCCTGCCGGCGGATCGCATCGAGTTCGACGTGGACGGGCAGTATCGCTACGCCAAGGTCGCCGAAGCCCCTTACCAGTACACCTGGTACACGCGCGCGGAGGCCAATGGGTCCCACACTCTGAGCGTGAAGCTGTGGGGACCGGGGGCCTCGACGCCGGTGGTTACGCAGGTGACGGTGGACGTGCACAACGCCACCGTCTATCCGACCCCGCTGTCGTTCGGCGAGGAGAGCATGTACGCCGAATTGAACGAGGGCGAAGAAGCCACGGCGCAGGACCTGCTCGAAAACGTGTGGCCGGCGCGGGGGTTCCCGCTGCCCTACCTCTCCTGGCCGCTCACCTGGGAAGAGGACCCCTACCACGAAGCCTATTGGGAGTTCTACTTCTACGGGCTGCGTCCGGAGGCGACGCTGCTGTACGAGTGGGAGACGACCGGCCGCACCGACTACCTCGAAAAGCTGATCGCGATCCTGCGGTCCTACGTGGCCTACGACGCCACGCGGACGGAAGACACAGTGACCTTCGACAACGACCACACGTCCGCCTACCGCACGATGGAGCTGATCAACTTCTACGTGAAGCTGAAGATCGCGCACGTCCTACCCGCCGACCTCGAAGCGGGTCTGGCGCGCTCGTTGGAGAAGCTGGGGGTGTTCCTGGCCGAATCGAAGCACTTCGAGGCCGACTACAACCACGGCTTCAACGAGGGTGCGGCGCTGCTGCTGCTCGCCGACAACTTCCCGCACATGCCGGGAGCGAGCGGCTGGCGGACGCTGGCGTTGGAACGGCTGAGGGAGATGCTCGCCAACACGATCGACGCCGACGGCGTGGAGGTGGAGAACTCCCCCTTCTACCAGGTGTACGTGCTCGGGCTGGTCTACCAGATTGCACAGTGGGCCAAGCGCTACGAGCCCGAACTGGCGACTCCCTACCAGGAAGCGGCGACGAAGATGCTGCGCTACACCGCCGACGTGACGATGCCCAACGGCTACCTGCCGATGCTGGGTGCGACCGCCACCACCTACATGCCCAGTCAGGACCCCAACGTCTACGGCCCGATGGCGGCCGCCGACCCCGAATTCGACTTCGCCTACACCCGGGGGGCCCACGGCACGCCACCCCCCGACGGCACGGTGCTGTTCCCCGTCTCCGGACTGTTCCTGATGCGCTCGCCGCTGGGACCCGTCAGCAACCTCCCCAACCAGACGTTCGTCACCTTCAACGCCGGGACCTACCGCACGAGTCACTCCGACCTCGACGCGATGGGCATCACGATGTACTCGAATGGAGCCGAGGTGCTGCCCACCTCGGGGCTGTACACCTACACCGAAGAACCGGACCTCGAGTATTTCCACGGCACCCGCTCCCACAACACGGTGGTCGTCGACGGGAAGGACCAGGAAGAGGGCTCCGCCGAAGCCGGCAGCCATGGGTCCAGCGAAGGCGCCACCTGGGCGAGTGGGGTGAGCAAGCTCTATCCCGGCGTCTCCCATCACCGCACCGTCGTGATCCTGCGCCAGGGGCTGGTGCTCGTGCACGACGAACTCGCGAGCGAAACCGCGCACGAATACAGCCAGACATGGCACCTGGCCCCCAACGCCACCCCCGCCGGGACGGCCGCCACACTCACCGCCACCGCGGCCGGCAAACCGCAGCTGACGATCACCCAGGCCGACACCACGGCGATGTCGCTGCGGAGCTTCGACGGTGCCACCGACCCGATGCAGGGTTGGTACTCCTCCAGCTACGGCTCAAAGCAACCCAGCTGGGCGCTCCAATACACCCGCGACGGAACCACCGCCGCCTTCGGCACCCTGCTCGCCGCCGGCCCCTATGCCGGCGAGGCCGCCACGCTCACCGAACACGCCGGAGCGGAAGCCGACAGCCTCGAAGCGTGCGTCGGCGGCAGCACCGGCTATCTGGTGAGGATCCCCCACGACAACGCCGTGGCTCCGACGATCTCCGCGGGCGGTTGCCCCGGGTGAGGCCCCGTGCGGGGCCCAAGCCGCCTCGTGGGGGGCCGCGACGCCGACGGACGGTGGTCGGGAACGAGTCTCAGCGCGACCGTGAGCGTGTCCGGGGCGATTTCGCCGCCGGCACGCGTCGCTCCGCGAGCAGCTGGACGGCGAGCCAGAAGACATCCTCCTCGAGGGCGCTGAGGTTGCTCGTGTTGCCGGCCAGGACCTCGGTGGCGACGAGGTCCGTCACCGCCCACGTGAGGACCCACGGGGCCATCGGACGCAGCGGCGCGAGACCCGTTTCTTCGCTGCGGGCTCGTTCGCCGACGGCGCGAAAGATGCCCGCGTAGGGCTCGTAGGCGTCCTGTCGTTGCTGGATCGCGCGCAGGCCGGCGGTGGGCAGCTCGACGAGGTAGGCGCGTGCGAATGCCGGGCGCTCCTGCCACCAACCCAGGTAACGGCGGATGCCCTCGCGCAACGTCGACTGCCAGGAGTCCTGCGGGAGATCGGCGACGGACACACGCAGGAGGTCGGGCGCGATCTGGTTGCACACCTCCAGAAAGCACTCGAGCTTGTCGTTGAAAAAGGCGTAGAAGGTGTTCGTCGAGACGCGCGCTGCCGCCACCACCGCCGGCACCGTGGTGGCTTCGTACCCACGCTCGGCGACGCTCGCCAGCATCGCGTCGAGCAACCGTCCCCGTTGGTCCGCCTGGACGACGGCGACGGACAGCTTGTGCCTGCCGCGGGGAAGCGGCCGGGGGGGCGGCATCAGCCGGTTGCGAGCGGCTTCGGTTGGACGGTGCCGAGACCGATGACCTCGACCTCTTCGCCGGGGGCGCAGCTCGAGATCGCGACCGCCTCGCGGGCGAGCGAGCGGCGCAACAGGGTGAACGCGACGGCCCCGAGGACCATCGGCACGAGCAGGGCGACCGCGCGGTATCCGACCACCGCCGCGGTCGCCGAGGTAAGCGATACGCCATACAACACGTACGTGCCGATTAGCCCGAGATCCACACCGCCCACACCGCCGGGCACGGGTATCAGACCGCCGAGCTCGCCGATCAGGTATCCCATCCATACGATCGCCGGTGTGGGAGCGGAGCCGAAGGCGTGGAACATCGCCCACATCACCGTCACGTCGAAGAACAGGTAGCCGGCGAGCCCGACGTAGAGCCACGGATCCCTGGTGCGCAGCAGCGCAAGCGCTTCGTCGATGCCCCCTCCGAGCGTCCGCAGCAAGAGGGTCAGGCGAGAGCCCTTCTCCCGATCCGCTCCACGACGCTCCGCCGTGCGCCCCGCCCAGCGCGCACCGCCGACCACCAGCACGATCGCGGCGGTGGCCACGGCAGCAGGCAGGATCGTCAACGCGGGATTGGTGGTGCCGTCGAACAGGCCGATGGCGAGGCCGATCCCGATGATGATCACGCCGAGCACGTTGGGGAGGCTCGTGAGCACGAAGAAGGCCACGGTTCGACGGGCGATGTGGCCGCTCGGCATGCCGCTGCGGTGGAGCGCCCAGGCGCCGAGTGCGAGGCCGCCGGCCCCGCCGGTGGGCAGGACGGCGTTCGCGCCGAGCTCGGAGAAGCCGATTTCGGCGCTCGTGCGCCAGCGCATCGAACGGCAGAACACGCTGCGAAAGGCGGCCACGTAGCCGAGTCCCGAGAAGACCTTGAGCACCGCACCGGCGCCGATCCACCACGGATCACCCTGGGACAGCCGGGAACGCAGGCTGGCGAGACCGGGCACCACCGTGATCAGCACGACGGCAAGGATCGCGAGCGTCGCGAGCCAGATCAAGCGGCGACGCAGGCTCGAGGCGGGGACCTCGGGCGCCGGCGCCAGCGCATCGGTGAGCTGCTCGTGTGTAGCCAAGTGATTACCTACGTTTCGCACCTCTCGAGCGCGCGTCGGCGGAGAGGTCAGGCAGCGTGATAGCAACACCGGGAGGAGTCATCGAGATGAGGACGATCGGCACCGAGGAGCACTTTGTCACCGAGGGAGTCCTCGCTGCGTGGGGTCGGCTCGACCCCCACGCGGGGGACGATTCCCGCGCCAGCGTCCCGCCGGGGGAGATGGGAGAACGGCTGCGCGAGGTCGGAGAGCGGCGGATCGCGGCGATGGACGAGGCCGGCCTGGACGTCCAGGTGCTCTCGCTCACCTCGCCCGGGCTGCACAGCGTGCCCGCGGACGAGGCCACCGGTCTGCAGGTCGAGACGAACGACCGCATCGCCGAGCTCGTGGCCGCCCACCCCGACCGCTTCCAAGGCTTCGCCACGCTGGCCCTGCCAGCACCCGCGGCGGCCGCCCAGGAGCTCGAGCGCGCGGTCACCAAGCTCGGACTCACCGGCGCGCTCGTGTTCGGTCGCACCGGTGAGCGCAATCTCGATCACCCCGACAACTGGCCCATCTTCGAGGCGGCTGCGTCGCTGCGGGCCCCTCTCTACATCCACCCGCAGATCCCCCAGCTGCGAGTTCGCGATGCGATCTACTCGGGTTTCGGCGGAGCGATCGACGGCGCGTTCGCGACGTTCGGCATCGGCTGGCACTACGAGTCCGGGGTCCAGTTCCTGCGGCTCGCCCTCGCCGGCGTGTTCGACCGCTTCCCGGACCTTCAGGTCCTGCTCGGCCACTGGGGCGAGGTCGTGCTGTTCTTCCTCGACCGGACCGACGGGCTGGCCGTCCAGGCCGGGCTCCCGCTCAAGTTCTCGGAGTACATGCGCCGGAACGCCTACGTCACGGCCGGCGGTGTCTACAGCCGGCGCTACCTGCGGTGGGCCGTCGAGGTGATCGGCGTGGATCGCGTCATGTTCGCGACCGACTATCCCTACCGGCCCGGTCCCGACGGCGGCGTCGAGGGCTTCCTCCAGGGCGCGGGACTCGACCGGGCCGATCAGGAACGGATCGCCGCCGGCAACTGGGATGAGCTCGTCGCGGGCATCCGCCGCTGACCGTCGGGCCGCGCTACCAGAGGAGGAGACCGATGACGTCCTTGCCGCCCGAGGGCCGGGCACCCCGCGAGCGTGGAGAAGCCTATTCGCTCACTTTGATCTCGAGCGGTTCTTCGCCGGCGATGCTCGCTTCGGCGTAGAGGTAGGCCTGTTCGCTGGTCGAGGGTTCGAGGCTTTCGACGAACAGGCGATCCTTGGTTCTCTGACCGCTGAGGCCTTCGGGCGACTTCTTGCCTTCGAACCGCCAGGTCGAGCCGGTCACCGGCAGGTCGACCGGCGCGGCGACGGCGATCTGCCCGCCGCTGAGGCGGAACCGGAACGAGCCGCAGGAGACCGTGATCGAGACGTGACCCAGCGCCCACCCTCCGAGCTTGGCGACCTTCGTGAACACGATTCCGAGTCCCGCGGTGAGGGGGCCGGTTGCGATCGTGCCCGCCGCCGCACCTTCGCTCTGGCACGGGCCCAGCGTGGCGCCGGCGAGCATGCCCTTGGCTTTCTTCAGCGCGCAGCCGGTGAGGGCGAGTTCGGCCTGCAGTGACGAGATGCCGGTGTAGGTGCCGGTGACGGTCAACGCGTTGCAGCGCAGCATCGCGCCCGCCTCGGTCTCGAGTTTCGGCTTCGACGCGCTCCCGCCGAAATGGGCCAGGGCGCCGGGCTCCACCTCCCAGCCATAGGCGCCGTCCTGTGCGTTGCTCCGGTCGATGCAGCCTTCGTCGCTGAATTCCCCTTCCGGCTGTTCGAGCTGGACACAGCGGCCGAGTTCCGGCGGTTCGCTGACCCTGGTGGTGAAGGTGCGGTCTTCGCCGTAGGCGGCGCCGAGTTCGTTGGAGGCGACGAGCCGGTAGTGGTAGGTCGTTCCCGGCGTCAGGCCCTTGAGGTCGCCCGAGACGTGTTCGGGCTCGGAGCCTTCGCCTTCTCCGTGGCCCGCTCCGCAGCCGAGCGTGTCATGTCCGTATTCGCTGGTCGTGCCCCATTCGAAGAAGCAGCTCGTGAGCTTCACGAGGTTGGGATCGACGGAGCCCGTCACGACGGCGCTGTCGGTCTCGACGCCCACCGGCGGTTCGGTCACCACGGTCGGCAGTCCCATATAGGTGAACGTGTCGGCTTCGGTCGGCGCGCTCGTGCCGTTCGGCGTCGTGACCGTGACTTCGACGCTCCCCTCACCGGGCGGTGCGACCGCCACCACCACGTCGGAAGAGCGCACTTCGTATTCGCTGGCAGGAACGGCGCCGAAGTCCACGGCCGTGGCACCTTCGAGGTTGCTGCCCCTGATCGTCACGGCCGTGCCCCCCGCCTGCGGACCGGAGTCCGGTCGCAGCGAGGCGACCGACGGCGTTTCGTAGGCGTAGCGGTCGCCGAAGCGCGCTTCGCTGGAGCCTCCGGGAATCGTCACCGTGACCTCGACGGTGCCGCTCCCGCGGGGCGCCACGGCCACGATTTCGCTGTCAGAGCGGACTTCGAAGGACCGCGCGGGGGTGCCGCCGAAGCTCACCCCGGTCGCTTCCGCAAAGCCCGTGCCGGAGATCGTGACGCTCGTGCCGCCTGCTCCGGGACCGCCTTTCGGCGAGACGTCGGTGACGACCGCGGGCGCGATCTTCATGCTGACCAGGTCGTGGTAGACGCCGAGCGCCATCGAGGTGACCGGCCCTTCGAGGTAGGGCCCTTCGGGGCAGGGCCCCGGGGCGAACGCGGCGCACACGTGGGTCGGCGTGGCATCGGGTTCGGTGAGCGCGTCGCCGAGCTGGCCGTAGGCGTTGCCGCCCCACGTAAACAGCTGGCCCGAGGACGTGTCCGCGAGCGAGCTGGAGTCGAAGATGCCCGCCGCGATCGAGGTCACGCCTTCGAGGCCCGTGACTTCGACCGGCACCCGGCTGCATGGTTCCGCCTCGCAGGTTTCGGGCCCTTCGGCGCTGCCCGTGCCGAGTCGGCCACGGAAGTTGTAACCCCAGTCCATCACGTGCCCGTCGCCGAGCAGCGCGGTGCTGAAGTCGTCGCCGGTCGCGATCGCCTTCACGCCACTCAGTTCGTGCGCGCAGGGAGCCGCTTCGCCGAGCGCGCACACCGCCGTCGGGGTCCCGACGGCGGGGGTGCCGCCCGCTCCGAGCTGGCCCAGTTCCCCGGACCCCCACGAGCGCACGGTGCCGTTGTGCAGTAGCGCGAGTGCGTGGTGGTCGCCGGCCGCGATCGCTCCGACTTCGCTGACGCCTTCGACGGTCACCGGCACCACGCTGCAGGGAACTTCGCCGCTGGTGCCGAAGGCGGGGCAGCTCGCGAGCTTCTTCACCTTCGGTCCGAGCTGGCCGTAGTCGTCGGCTCCCCAGCCCACCACGGTCCCGTTCTGCAGCACCGCGAGCGCCCAGTTCTCGCCGGCGGCGATCGCCGTCACCCCTTCCAGGTACTTGTGGGGCTTGCATGCGGCGGGCGTGCCCTTGTCGGTCAGGCATACGTAGCCGGGGGTGTAGTCCGCTTCTTCGGCCGCCAACGGCTTCGTGGGCTGCGGACGCCCGAGCTGTCCCTGACGGTCGTAGCCCCATGAGACGACGCGCCCGTCACGCAGCAGGGCGAGGCCGAACCACAGGCCAGCGGCGACGGCCGTCACTTCGTGGAGGTAGGGGCCGCCGCCCTCGTCGCAGCTCCGCAAGGACGTGCCGATCGCGCACACCTTCACGGGTTCGCCGCTCCGAGCGGCGTTTCCGAGGCTGTAGTTGCTGTTCCCCCAGCTCGTAACGGTGCCGTCGCCGTTGAGCGCGAAGCTCTGGCCCGGGCCGGTGGCCAGCTGGACCGCTTCGCGTACCCCGGCGACTTCGACCGGGACTTCGGCCTGTGGGAGTTGCACTTCCCGCCCGAGCGCGCTTTCCGAGTTGCTGCCCCAGCCGAGCACCGACCCCGGCTTGCCGTAGGTGAAGACGGCCTCGGGGCCGGCGGGACTGACCCCGAACGGGGTCGTGACACTCACCGGTTGGCTACCCGAGCCGTACGGGGCCAGGGCGGTGATCGATTCGCTCGAGTTCGTCACGAACGCGGCTTCGTGGGTTCCGAAGTGGACGGCCGTCGCGCTGTCGAAGTCGCTGCCCGTGATCGTCACGCTCGCGCCCCCGTCCGGGGGGCTCTCGCTCGGGCTGACGGAGGTGATCGACGGTGCGGCCGTGTCGAACGTCACGTCGACCCCGTCGGAGATGCCGGACGCGCCGGTGGCCACCAGGCGGAAGTGATAACGCCGGCCGGCTTCGAGGCCGCTCACGGCTGCCCTGACCGTCACCTCGGAGTCGCCCGCTTCGATCGTGCCTTCGGGGCTCGGGACGGTCAGCCCGTAGGCCGTCGAGGTGCCGCATTCGAAGCGGTAGGTGACCGGGGTTCCCTGCTCCTGCACCTCGCCGACGAGCTCGGCGCCGGTGGCGGTCACTTCGGCGGGGGTCCCGGTGGCGACGTCGGGGGGCGATGATTCGGCCCCGAGCGGTCCGTCGGGGACGCCGTTTCCCGTCGGCCCGTCGTAGCCGGGCTGGGCGTTGCACCAGTAGGAGTCCTGCGCTGGGGGGGTGCACGTGCCGTTGCTGCCGGCGGTCACGTCGTAGAGCGCCTGCGGGTCGTTGTAGAAGGCGTCGGCCCCCGGCAGCGAGTGCGCGTAGGGACTTGCGTGCGCCTCGATCCCGGCGAGCAGCGGCGAGCTCGCGCTGGTGCCGCAGATCAGGTCCCAGCCGTTGAGGTCGTACACCGAGAGTGGGGTTTCGCAGGAGGCGTCGGCGGCGACGTCGACCGACATGCGATGGGCACAGGCGGAGTCGTGCTGCCACGCCGGCTTGGGCTCGTAGTGGCTGCAGCCGCTGCCGCCTTGGCTCCAGGCGGTGTCTTCCCAGCCGCGGGAGTTCGAGGCCCTCCTCAGGTTGGTCCCACCGACCGAGATCACGAACGGCAGCGAGGCGGGGGAGCTCGGCGCCTGCTCGCCTTCTTCGTGGTTGTCGTAGCCGCTGTCACCGCTGGAGGCGAACACCATCACGCCCGGGATGTCGTAGGCGCTCGGTTCCCCGGCGCAACCGCCTTCGCAGCCTTCTTCGGGCCCCCCGTAGCTGTTGGAGATCTCCCCCGCGCCGGCAGCGGCCGCGGCTTGGACGGCTTCTTCCAGCGTTTCCCGATACGCACCGTTGGCCTCGACCAGCACGATCTTGCACGCCGGACAGGCGCTCGAGACCATGTCAAGGTCGAGCGCCTGCTCGACCTCCCAGCCTCCGTGTTCGGGCGGGTAGTCGTCTTCTTCGCCGTGCTGGTTGAGCTTCTCGAAGCAGCCGTTGGCCTTCGTGCAGGCCGGTAGCCCGTACTTCTTGCGGTACACCGCGAGGTCCTCTTCGGCGGCCGCATAGCCGTTCGCGTCCACGATCGCCACCGTGTCTCCGGCGCCGGTGCTGGTCGGGATGCTGTAGGCGGACTCCAGTTCCTGCGGGTCGATGCCTCCCTTTTCCCCGCCGCCTTCCAGCAGCGCGCCGGCGGGGGAGAGGTAGCGCGTGCGGCGTCCCGCTCGCACCGTCCTGGCCGCCGGGTCGATCAGCGCGTCGCAGGTGCTTTCGGGGCAGGCCCAGTTGGGCTCGGTCTGGGAGGGCGCCAGCGAGATCCCGTGGGCTCGTCCCTTGAGCCTGCGGATCTCCGCGGGTGAAGGGCCGTGGACGCGCCCCATGCGGCCGGGGAACACCTGGTTCAGGGCGGCCGTCGGTTCGGCGGCCCGCGCCTCAGCGGCCCAGCCAAACGTCCCGAGGAGCAACAACGGCACCACTGCGAGAAGCACAACGGGTCTCTGCCGCCGAGGTCGCTCCTTCCTGAAAGCGTTCACCTTCCCCCGCTCCTCCTGCCCCTCAACACCTGGCCTGGCGGCCCGTGCGCTGGCCCGCCGACGCTGCCCACAAGGTACCAGGCGACTCGCACGAGGTTGTGATCGACTAGTGTCGTGATGCAGTGAGCGGGCCCCGCCCAGAGCTGCGAATCGGCTTTCTGAGCTTCGGTCATTGGCAGCGTGTCGACTGGTCGCGGACGTTGACCGCGAAAGACGCGCTGGTGCAGACGGTCGAGCTCGCGGCGGCGGCCGAGGAGCTCGGGATCGACGGGGCGTTCGTGCGCGTGCACCACTTCGCTCGCCAGCTCGGCTCGCCGTTTCCGCTGCTGGCGGCGATGGGGGCCCGTACCAGCAAGATCGAGCTCGGGACGGCGGTGATCGACATGCGCTACGAGAACCCGCTGTACATGGCCGAAGACGCCGCGTCGGCAGACCTGATCGCCGGCGGACGGCTGCAGCTGGGGATCAGCCGCGGCTCGCCCGAGCCGGTGCTGGACGGCCCGGAAGCGTTCGGATATCCCGATGCGCAGGGCGAGGCGGGCGGGGAGCTGGCGCGGGCGCATACCGAGCTCTTCCGGCGGGCGATCGCCGGCGAGGGTGTGGCCCACGCCGACCCGGCGCACACCGGGATCAGCGGGCTGCTGCCGATCCAGCCGTACGCGGAGGGACTGTCCGAGCGCATCTGGTGGGGAGCGGGCGCGCGCGGGTCGGCGGTGTGGGTGGCGCAGCAGGGGATGAACATGATGAGCTCGACGCTGCTGCTCGAAGACACCGGGGTGCCGTTCGACGAGCTCCAGGCGGAACAGATCGAGGCCTACCACGAGGCCTGGCGGGCGGCAGGATGGGAGCGCACGCCACGGGTGTCGGTGAGCCGCAGCGTGATCCCGATCACGAGCGACCTCGATCGGCGCTACTTCGGAAGAGATGACAACCGTGACCAGGTGGGCTACCTCGACGGTCACACCTCGCGCTTCGGCCGCACCTACACGGGCGAGCCGGACGTGATCGCGGGTGAACTGGCACGAGACCGGGCGGTGCAGGCGGCGGACACGCTGCTGCTGACCGTGCCCAACCAGCTCGGGGTGCAGTACAACGCGCACCTCCTCGGAACCATCGCCCGGGAGGTGGCGCCGGCGCTGGGGTGGAGCGTGAAGGACGCTCGCGGGGCCCGTACCTGAGGATCTGTAGGAGACTGCGGTGGTGTCGGCGATGAAGGTCGTGGGTCTCGGCGGCTCGCTCCGCCGGGCATCGCGTAGCCGCGCTGCGCTCGAGGTCGCCCTCGACGGCGCCACCGGAGCCGGAGCGACCGTCAGCCTGCTCGACCTGCGCGTCCTGGAGCTGCCGATGTACAACCCCGAACTGGAGGCGCACGCGCCCGAGGTCGTCGGCACCCTGTTGGAGGCCTGCTACGGAGCGGACGGGATGCTCTGGAGCAGCCCGATGTACAACGGGTCGGTCTCGGGCTCGTTCAAGAACGCGGTCGACTGGCTGCACATGCTCGGCCCCCGCGACCCCTCCTTCCTCCACGACAAGGTGATCGGCCTGATCGGCGCCGCCGGCGGGACGCACGGCCTGCAGGTCGTGAACACGATGGAGTTCTCGGTGCGCTCGCTACGCGCCTGGGCGGTCCCCTACGTGGTACCGGTCGCGCAGGCCACGGGCGTCTTCGCGGACTCGGGGGAGGTCCAGGACCCGGCGGTCGAGCACCAGCTGAGGCTCCTGGGCGAGGAAGTGGTGCGCGTCGCCGAGCGGTTCGGACGCGAGCCCGCCGCCCATCGTCAGCTCGAGTGCGACGACGCCGCCGAGCACGTCGCCAGCGTCGAGTAGTGCGCTCAGGCTTGGCCGAGGAACCCGATCAGCAGCTCGTTGACGCGCTCCGGGGCGTCGTGTTGCACCCAGTGGGTGGCGTCGGAGATCCGCTCCAAGCGCACGTCGGGCACCCACTCGGACGCCGGCGCGGCGAGCTCGCTGCCGAGGTGCCGGTCGAGCATCCCCCAGATCACGAGCGTCGGCGCCGCGATCGGCTTCATTCGCGACAGGACCGCGTTGGGCGAACGCCGCAGAGCCGCCCGGTAGTAGTTGACCATCCCCGTCATTCCCCCCGCCTGCGACCACGCCTCGACGTAGAGCTCGAGATCGTCATCCGTGAAGGCCTTCTCGGAGTCTGCCCGTAGCAGCCGCCTGGCGGCCGCGTAGCGGTCGCGAGCCAACAGGCGCTCGGGCAGCCACGGGATCTGGAAGAAGAAGATGTACCAGCTCTTGCGAAGCTGCCTGACGGTCCTGAAGCCCTCGAGCATGCGCGCCGGGTGGGGCACGTTGAGGATCGCCAGCCGACGCACCACGTCCGGGTGGCGCATCGCCACCTCGTAGGCCACGACCGCGCCCCAGTCGTGCCCGACCACGTCGGCGCGCTCGATCCCGAGGCCCCGTATCAGACCCGCGATGTCAGCGGCGAGCAGCTCGGTGTCATACGCCCGCCAGTCCCCCGGCTTGTCCGACAGGTTGTAGCCGCGCATGTCGGGCGCCACGACGCGATAGCCGGCGCCGGCCAGGGCCGGGATCTGGTGCCGCCACGAGTACCAGAACTCCGGGAAGCCGTGGAGCAGGACCACCGGCGGCCCCTCTCCAGCTTCCACGTAGTGAAGCCGCACGCCGTTGGCCTCCACGTAGTGGTCCCGAAGGTTCGCCACGTCGATCGTCTGCGCCCGGGCCATCGGAGGCGGCAGATCTTATGCGCGGAGCGCTCGGCGGTCGCGAATCGTGACCGCGCTCCGTCGGCTGCGCTACCTAGGTTGTGGGACGTGCCCGGCGGAACGCTCCAGCGCGCTTACGGAACGGTGTTCGACCAGGTGGCGGACGAATACGACCGGCACCGCCCGACCTACCCGGACGGGCTGATCGACCTCGCCTGCCGGCTCGGCCGCCTCGAGCGCGGCGGCGAGGTGCTCGAGATCGGTTGCGGGACCGGGCAGCTGACGAGCAGCCTGCTCGCGCGGGGGCTGCGGGTGACGGCGGTCGAGCCGGGAGCCCGGCTGGCAGCACTTGCGAAGCGGCGCCTGGCGGGCACGGGCGAGCTGGAGCTCGTGAACGCCCGCATCGAGGACGCGCACCTCCCCGGCGAGCACTTCCGGGCAGCCTTCTCGGCCGCGGCGATCCACTGGGTCGATCCGGACGTCGGCTGGCGGAGAGTCGCCGATGTGCTGGTGCCCGACGGGACGCTCGCGCTGGTCCAGTACTTCGGGCTGGACGAGCCGCGTAGTGCCGAGGACCAGCGAGCGCTGCTGGGAGCGATCGGCGAGATCGCGCCGGAGATCTTCGCCGGCTGGCCCCGCTACCGGGATCTCGAGACCACGCTGCAGGGGGCTCTCGAGCGGCGCGGGAACATCTCGCAGGTGTGGGCCTGGCTCGGCAGGCACGACGTGACCCGGGAGTACGCGGCCGCACTGTTCGAGGACGTCCGGGTCGACGCGGCCGAGCCCGCTCTGCTCGAGCACACGACCTCCGAGCTGTGCGCCCTGCTGGCCACGATGTCGTTCTGGTCGCGACTCTCGCCCCGCCGACGCGAGGCCACCGAGGCCGCGATCCGGACCCTCGAGCTACAGCTCGGGCGGCCGATCCGCTCGAGCGTCGTCGCCTGTCTGGTCACCGCCCGGCGACGGTTCACAGGCTCGCGGCCCGGCCACGCTCCTTGACGGGGAGCGCCGGGGGCCCCTACTCGCCCACCGCCGCGCGTCCCTCGGCTTCCATCCGGTCCCCGATCTCGCCCAGTGCAATCAGGCCCGCGCGCAGGTCGGCGAGCTGCTGGGGTGAGATTCGCTCGGCGAGCTCCTCGTCGATCGCGACCACCGCCGCTCGCACCTCGGCGGCCGCGGCCCGGCCACGCTCCGTGGGTGTGAGGATGAGCTTGCGCCTGTCGTCGGGGTCGTCGGTACGTTCGAGGTAGCCGCGGACGACAAGCGTGTCAATCAGCTGACTCCGGGCCTGCTTGCTGACTCCGAGGTCCCCCAGCAGGCTCGCTGCGGGAACCCTGTGGTTGACGATCCCGCCGAGGATGTAAGGGCCGTTGCGGGGTACGTCGTCGAAGCCTGCATGCCAGAGCCGCGCGCGGATCGCGTTGCGGTAGGTGCCACGGGCGTCACGGAGCAGGGCGGGAAGCACGACCTCGTCGGTCTCGGAGCCTGACGACATCGGCCGAGGATATCGGCCGCAAGGGGGATGGTCAAGGACATTGATGGTCCAGTTCGTTGACCACATCGACGGTGCATCCGGGCGTGAGCGGAGAGAGTCCGGTGTAACAAACTGGGCCCACCCGGACATCCACATCGCGATGACGACGACCGTCGGCGGTCGGGGCTGCCTACCGCGCGGAGGCCGTGTCCTCGCACGGCGACGAAGGCCCGATGCTGGTCCTCGACGCCCGCACCTTCATGCCGATCGAGATGATCTACCAGCGGCCGGGTGGGGGACCGCCGACGCTCGTGGTGCACGTGCGCTCCTACGAAGAGCTGCCGGCGACGAAGGCCAACCTCGCGCTGGTGAGGCTCGCCCACCACGCGGGAGCACGGGTCGTGGAGGTCAAGCGGCAGGTCCCCCGCTGACGCACGGCGCGCCCGCGGAGGCGCCCGGGTGTACGCGTCGACGTCTGGGCGATCAAGCTCGCCCGCCCCCGCGGGGCGCTACTTTGTGAGGCGCCGTGAGGGTTTCGGGGGAGCTTTCGGCGGCTGACGCCGCCAGGGTGGGCGGCCGGCGGATGCCGGCGGTGATCGTGGCTGTGATCGCCGCCTCGATGCTGCTCAGCTGCCCGACGGGAGCCGGCGCCGCCACACCGGCCCTCGCGCCCGGCGACTACGGCGTGCGACCCGTGTGCCCGCCGGCGGGTGCAGGGCGGGTGCGCTGCCAGGTGCTCGAGCTGACGGCGCCGGCGGGCGGGGCGGACGCGGGGGGGACGAGCGGGGGCGGGGCGGACGCGTCGGGCCGGCCGCTCGCGGTCTCCGGCGCCGCGCAGACGACGGAATGCAGTCTTCCCCGCGCCAGAGAAGGTTGTTACGGGTTGCGTCCTCAGGATCTCCACACCGTCTACGAACTCCCACAGACACCGGTCTCGACGCAGACGATCGCGATCGTCACGGCCGGGGGAGACCCGACGATCAGGAAGGATCTCGCCAACTACGACACCGAATTCGGGCTACCAGGCTGTCCGGGCGAAGGCTCGTGCCCGACGGTCGTCAACGGAGAAGGCAAGCACCATCTGCCGGTCGTGGAAGGCAACGCGCCGCTCGAGACCTCTCTCGATGTCGAGGTGGCGCACGCCGTCTGCCCCGGTTGCAATCTGCTGCTGGTGGAGGCGAGCGCCGCCTCGCTCGCCGCCTTCGAAGAAGCCACCGACACCGCCGCGCGCCTCGGGGCCGACGAGATCTCGATCTCCTGGGGCGAAGCGGAGCCTGCGCAGGTCCTCGAAGGAGGCGCGGCCTTCGATCACTCCGGCGTCGTGATAACCGCCGCCGCCGGCGATACCGGCTACCTGAACTGGGCCTCGCCGGAAGCCGAACGCGGACGGCCCGAATACCCCGCCTCCTCCCCCGACGTGATCGCCGTCGGCGGCACCGAGCTCGAACTCGGGCCGGCCGGCGAATGGCAGGGCGAACAGGTCTGGGACCAGCTCGAACCGAGCGACGAAGGCGGTGGCAGCGGCTGCAGCACGCTGTTCGCCGCGCCCTCCTGGCAGCTCGAACTTCCAACCTGGGAAGCGGTCGGGTGTGGCGGTATGCGCGCCACGGCCGACGTGGCGGCGATCGCGGGCCCCCGCCTGGGAGTGGCCGCCTACGACAGCACCAAGGACATCGAAGGCAAGAAGCCGGGATGGCGCCGCCTCGGTGGTACCAGCGTCGGCGCCCCGCTCGTCGCGGCAGCTTTCGCGCTCGCCGGCGGTACCCACGGCGTGGCCAACCCGGCCCAGACCCTCTACCGCAACGCCGCCCTGGATCCCGACCTCCTGCACGACATCACGACCGGCACCAACGGTGCCTGCCTGCGCCCGCTCGGACGGGGTTGTACCTCCGAAGAACAGGCGGCCGACTGCGCCGCGGGGCCGATATGCGTCGCCGGACCCGGGTATGACGGACCCACCGGCCTCGGGAGCCTCCAGGGCATCGGCGCGCTCGAGCCGCGCCTCGCATTCCGCACGCTGCCGCCCTCGCCTGCCCGGCGCGGTGGCTCGTTCGCAGTAGAAGCCGTGGTCGAAGCCACGGGACAGCTGGTGACGGTGGACTCGGCGACCCCGGCCGTCTGCACCGTGGCCACAGGGGAGGTCACGCTGATCGCCGCCGGGACCTGCACGTTGGCGGCAGCGCTGCCCGGGTACCTGGAAGCGCGGCAGAGCTTCGCCGTCGGGCGCACGCTCCAGCAGGTCGCCTTCTCCTCTGCCGCGCCCGTCGACGCAATCACGGGGGGACCCGCCTATCAGCCGGCGGCGTCCGCCAGCTCCGGGCTGCCGGTGGCGTTCGCCTCGCTGACGCCGGCGGTCTGCGGGGTGCAGGGGGACGCGGTGACGCCACTGGCTGCGGGTCTCTGCACGATCGCGGTCGAACAGGCCGGCGACGCCGAATACGAACCGGCCCCGCCGGCGACCCAGTCCTACACGGTGGCACCCGCCGCCGCGCCGGCGGGGGGCGCCCCGGGGGGCGGCGCCCCGGCGGGCGGCGGCGTGCCGTCAGGCGGCGTGCTCTCGCTGCTCGAAACCTCGACTCCCTTCCCCGCCCCTCTCACTCTGCACCTGCGCCTCGCCCCGTCGGTCTCCCGGCACGACGGGGCGATCACGCTCTCGCTCGCGGCGTCCTCTGGGGGGATCGCGAGGTGGCTGATGACCTTCACCCGTGCGAGGAGGTGTCCGCTGCACGCCCCCTCCTGTGCGCCCCTGATCGTGCGCTTCGGCTCGGGGAGCAAGCCGGTCCTCGCCGGCGACTTCAGGCTCACCGTGCACCCGAGCCCGGCGGCGCTTCGGCTTCTGCGCAGCGGCCGCGCCCTGCACGTGCAGGTGCTCGTCACGCTGACGCCGGCCTCTCGGCCCGTCGTGCGCGTAGGCACGACGATCCCGGTGCGCCTGAGCTCCTCGCGCTGAGGTCGCTGCCCCCGAAGAGGGCCCGCTGCGAGGCCGCCTACGGCTGCAGGGCCGTGTTGAGCTCGAGCGGCTGTGCGCTCGTGGTGGTGAGGCTGGTCGACAGGGTGGCTGCGGTTTCGGTTGATCCGGAGAGGTCGATCAACTGGGAGCCGGCGCTCGTGAAGGACGCCTGCGACGTGGAGCCCATGTTGTCGATGACGGCCCCGGTGAGCGGTCCTGCCGCCGCGCCCTCGATCGCGTAGGACGCCGCGCCGCACGAGAAGCTCGCGAACTGCGCCGCTGCGAGCGCCAGTTCGAACTTACCGGCTTCCGTGCCCTGGAGAACTATCACTTCGAGCGGGAAGCTCACGATCGTGTCCGCCGCCGCGCCGGCAGAGCTGCAGCTGGTGGCTTTCTGGGCACATCCCTCCAGCGTGATCGTCTCCCTGCCCTTTTCGGGGGACGTCAGTTCACCTGCCCCGGCCCCGCCGCTGCATTCGATCTTTTCACTGCCAACTTCGAGCACCGTCCTGCCGATCACCGAGGTGAAGGTTCCGTTGGCCAGTTCGTACTTTCCGTCCGGCTTCCCCTTCTTCTCCTCGACCTGCTTGCAGGCACCTTCTTCGAACTCGCCCTTCTTCTGCGCGAAGCAGACGCCTGCTTCGGTCGGGTACCATTCGTATTTGCCCTTCCCGTCCGCGTGCCCTTTCGATTCGTGCACGGACATGCAGGCGCCTTCTGTGTAGACCGAGTCCTTGGCCTTCCGGCACTCGCCGAACTGCCCGGCCGGCTCTCCCATTTTGTAGCGGAACCCTTCCAGTTCGGACACCGACGGGCGACTCGTCGGAGTGGCGGTGAAGACCAGGCAGCCGCCGGTGAGGGTCGCCGCCGGGCTCACCGGCTCCCAGCCTTCGTTGCCGTAGGCCCACAGCGCCTTTGCGTTTCCGATTTCACACGTCTTGATTTCGACCTGGGCGAAGCTGGCGGTGGTCGACCGGTACACGTCCAGGTAGCCGCCCGTCGAGCTCGGCAGCGGCGGCTCGCCGACGTTCGTGCCGTAGGAGCCGACCGCGATGGTGCCGGTCCCGTCGCTGGCCGTCGCGCTCACGCTCCCGAGCGTCGCCGTCGCGGGTTTCGAGGGTTCTTCGGTTTTGGCGGTGGCGAGTGCGGTGACCGTGGTGAACGTCGCGTCGCTGGAATAGAACGTCCCAGCCGGGCTCACCACCTGCAGACGGAAGTGATAGGTCTTGCCCGCGGACAGCCCGCTGAGCGCGCCCGACACCGCCACCGGTTCCAAGCCTTCCGGGAGCGGCGAGCAGGCCTTCACCGAGCCATACGCCGTCGAGGTTCCGTATTCGAAGCGACACGACGTCGGCGTTTCACCCGCCGGGTTCACCGTCCCTTTCAACGTCACACTCGTCGTCTTCAGTTCGCCCGGCGCACCCGTGCTCAGGGCGGGCGTGTCGGTGTAGAGCTCGGGCGCGGAGGTGAACTTCGACCACAGCAGGGCGGTGTGTCCTTCGCCCGACAGCACCACTTCCGGGATGTAGCCGACCGAGTGGCCCAGTGATTCATAGGACATCGTGGGGTAACCGTCCTGCTGAATCCAGGTCGATCCCGTGCGCGTGTACTCGTACGCGACCACGCCTTCTCCTCCGAACGCGAGGATCAGCGCCTTCGATCCGGATGCTGACAGCGACACGTCGGAGCCGAATTCCTCCTCGCCGGGGCCTGCCGGTTCGGTCAGCAGTGCCTGCTGTTCCCATTCGCTGCCGTTGCGGACCCACACCCGTGCCCTGGCGGGGAAGTATTCACCGGAGATCGCGGTGTTGCCTTCGCGCGAGATCGCAACCGCGACGTTGTGCTGACCGTCGAAGTTGAAGTATTTGAACTGCCCGCTTTCTTTCCAGGTGTCGGCGCTTTCGGAGTACGAGTAGACAAGTTCGCCCCCGGGCGCGGCCACGAGTGCCTCGTTGCCGGAACCGGAGAGGGCGATGGCGATGCCGTACTCGTCTTCGCTGTGGTCCGAGAGGATGCTCAGCTGGTGCCATTCGGCGCCGGCGCGTTGATAGACGATCGCGGCATCCTGCGGCTCGTCGGCCACCAGCGCCAACCCGCCGATGCCGTCGAGCGCCACGGCGTTGCCGAATTCGTAACCCGGCTTGTCGGTCCCGTAGGCCGGCGTTTTGATGGGGTCAGTGATCGTCTCGGCATCCGGGCTCCAGACGCCTTCCTTCAGCGTGTAGGTCCAGATCTGCCCGATGTCGCTCGAGGTGCCGGCCGTCACGAGCAGCGTGCGACCTTCTTCGGAGAGCGCCACGTGCGAGCCGAAGAAGTACCCGTCCTTCCCGCCCGGCGAGATCGTCTGCTGCAGCGCCCACACCCCGTTGGACCCGCGCTGGAACACGTACACCGCCCCGGGCGCCGGCTGGGAGGCGCCAACCACCGCCGTGTCCCCGTCGGCCGACAGGGCCACTCCACCGGGGGCTTCTTCGAGGTCCGGGTGCGCGGCGTAGGAGAGCATTTCCTCGTACACGAACGGGTCGACGCGGACCGGGAACCGCGCGCCTGCCGCGTTCACCTCAAGCAGGATCCGCCCGCCGCTCACCGCGAGTCGGCTGGGCAGCCGGCGCCCGGCTGCGTCCGTCGCGACCAGGCCGCCGTAGCGGAGGCCCGGGGCGAGCTCGATGGAGCCGCCGCGCAGACGCGGCCTGCCGCCGCGGTCGGCCAGGGCGATCGTCAGGCCCCCCGGCCTGCCGCTGGCGACCGTGAACCCCTGCTCTAGCCCGTGCGGGCCGTTCGCGTACCACTCGCTGACGGCGCCGTGCGCGTAGTCGACGCGGTTCTCGCTCGCTCGCGGAGGGGCCTGGGCGATGGGGACGGCGGCCCCGGCATCGGACATCCCGACCAGTGCCAGCGAGGCACGGCCACGGGCGCCACGCAGCGAGACCCAACCCCGGGAGAAGCTGGAGACGATGCCACCGCCGCGGGCCTGCAGGCTTCCGTCCGAGCCGGCCCGGACCCGGTACGCCCAGCTCCTTGCTCCCTGCGCGGAGGAGAGCCGAGCCCGGAGGGGCAGCGGCAGTCGCTGGAGCTGCGAGAGAGCGGCCCGCTCCGAGCGCGGCGGCGTGACCGGCGAAACGGCCGTCAGGCGGACGAGCAAGAGGGCGGCCACCGCCACGGCGACTGCCGCGACCGAACCTGCGATCAGCCGCCCGCGCAGCCTCGCCGGCGTCTCGCTCGCCCGTCCCGCGTGCCCTCTGTCCCCGACGTATGCGCTCACGTTGCCACCTCCACCCTCGGTGAACCGCGCCTCCTGCACGGCTGACCACGTCTGTAAGCATGATTGCAAGCCGGCGCCGGATGCGGTGTGACGCTCGTCACGGCCCGGGCCGCGAGCCGGCTCAGGCGGGTTGCCCGTGACCGGGCCTGGGACTGCCCCTGCGCGAGGAGCCGCCTCCGGTGCGCAGTGCGGCCAGCCGCGTCAGCGCGGGCATCGCCCCGAGCCGCTCGAGCGTCGCCGCGGCGCCGGCCAGCTGCGACTCCCCCCGCTCCGCGTCGGCGCGGGCGAGCAGCCAGCCGCCCAGCTCGAGCTCGCAGACCGCCGCCCAGTAGGGGTACGACAGCGCCCGAAACGCATCCGCTGCGGTCTGCAGGCCGGCGGCCACCGAGAGCTCGTCACCGGCATCGCCGGCGGCCTCGACCAACGCCTGCAGGCGCTCCAGCTGGGCGACGAGATACGGGGGGCGCGCCGCCTCCGCCAAGCCTTCGTCGACGAGCGACAGCAGTGACCGGGCTGCCCGTTCGTCTCCCAGGCGCAAGGCCGCCTCGACCGAGTCGGGCCAGCCGATGCGGAAGGCATCGTCGGTCGCCGTCAGGGTGGCGAGTGCGCTACGCGCCATCCGCTCGCCGAGCGCCAGCGCCTGCTCGGGCTCGTCCGCCGCCAGCGCCACGACGACCGCGACGGCCCCGTGCATCGCCTGTAGCTCCTCGTCGTCCCCCTCACCCCAGCCGTCGAGGTGGGCGAGCGTCGCCCGCGCCGCATCGCGGCGACCACGCAGCGCGTGCACCATCGCCAGAGGTGCGTGGATGAACTCGCTCCCGGGACGCTCCTGGAGGTCCCCGAGGGCGTGTTCGGCCAGTTCCTCTACCTCGTCCCAGCGGCCGCTCAGGACATTGGAGACACACAGGTTCGCGACGGCGATGCTCTCGCGCAGGCGGTCGCCGCTGCGCCTGGCGAGCACCAGCACCTCGGCGTGCTCGTCAGCGGCCTCGGGCAGGTCCCACCGCGAGCCGAGCGTCGCGAGGTTCCCGCGCGCGAGGATCAGCTCCTCGCGGAGATCCTCACGCTCTGCGATCTCGATCGCCTGCGCCAACATCGCGCGAGCAGACGCCGGGTGGCCACGGTGTTCGGCGATCATCGCCTGGTTGCTCAGCACGCGGCTCTCAACTGCGGTCAGCCCGTCGCGGCGCGCCAGCTCGAGCCCCCGCGCGAGCGGTTCCTCGGCCGCGTCATCCTCGCCGCTGTAGACCAGCGCGCGTCCGAGGATCGCGTGCAGCCCAGCCTCCTCGGGGATCGGTGGTCCGTCCGCGAGTGCCGCGAGCGCGTTCGACACGACCCGCGCGGCGTCCTCGTTGCGGTCCAGCCGGTGGAGCGTCTCTCCGAGTGCAGCCGCGATCGCCGCCTCCTCGCGCCGGCGCCCGCTCCCGGCGATTCCCTCCGCCGCGGTCGTGAAGAGCTCCAGCCCGCGCTCGATGTGTCCGGCCCGCAGCGCCATCTCGCCGGCTGCCCTCGTCAGCGCCAGGCGCTCATCGTCGTGCGCGAGCTCGGCCGCGGAGCGGTAAGCGCGTTCGGCCGCCGCGGGCGCGCCGACCGTCGCGGCCCGCAAGGCGGCCCGGCGCAGCGCGGCGATCGCCTCGGTGCGCAGTCCCGGGGCGTCGTCGTCGTCGCGAGCCGCCCGATAGGCGTCGAGATAGTGGGAGGCGATCACCTCGGCGACCTCCTCGCCGTCGTTGGGGAAGGTTCGTCGCAGGTGCTCGGCGGCCGCGCGGTGGCGGGGCTTGCGCTCCCTCCTGGGAAGCCTTTCGTAGGCGACCGTTCGCAGCAGCCCCTGGCTGAAGCTGTACTGGCCGACCTGCGGCGAGAGCGGATCCGTGCTGATCGAGAGCACCTGCTTGCGCACCAGCGAGCGCAGCGTGTCGTCCAGCTCGGCCTCGGGCAGATCGCCGAGCGTGGCGGCCGTGGCCCGCCGGAAGCTGCCCCCGAAAACGCACATCGCCCGGACGAGGCCCCGCTCGGCCGGTGTGAGCGCGTCGAGCCGGGCGGCGATCAGCGAGCCCAGTGTCGCCGGTACGTCGAGCTCGCCGAGCTCCTCGACGGGCACCAGACGTCCGTCGCGCTCCTCGAGCGCTCCGCGGCTCGAGAGCACACGAAGCGTCTCGAGCGCGTATAGCGGCACCCCCTCGGCGCGCTCGATCACCGCGGCCCGAACACGAGGGTGCAGCCCGTCGACGAGGGCGTCCAGGAGCTGTCCCATCTCGGGGGCCGAGAGTGGGCCGAGCTGCACGAGCGTCGCGCCGCCGCGTTTCGGGGGCCAGTCCTCCGGTGCCGCTGCCAACTCGTGGCGTGCGAGCGCGAGGATGAAGATCGGACTCGACTGGGCCCAGTCGAGCAGGTGCTCGATGAACGCGAGCAGGCCCTCGTCGGCCCACTGCAGATCCTCGAACACCAGCACGACGGGAGCGTGCTCGGCCAGCCGGGCGAAGAACACCCGCCAGCCCGCGAACAGCTCCGCCCGAGCCATCGAGCGCTCGGCCAGGCCCAGCAGCACGCCGAGACGGGGCGCCACGAACTCGCGGTCGACGGGATCCTGCACCCATCGCTCCAGGCCCTCGTGGAGCCGCTGGGCGACCGTCGCGACGGGTGCGTCCTGGGCGATCCCGAGCCGCTGGCGAACGATGTCCGCGAGCGCCCAGTAGGCGATCCCCTCGCCGTAGGAGAGGGAGCGCCCGCTGTGCCACAAGACGCTCTCGGCGAGCCCGTCGACGTACTTGTCGAACTCCCACAGCAGGCGCGACTTGCCGATCCCCGCCTCGCCGGAGACCGTCACCAGGCGCGCGGCGCCGTGTTCGATCGTGCCATGGAAGAGATCCTTGAGCAGGCGCACATCGGCGTCTCGACCGACCAGCGGCGGCTCCAGCCCGCGCTCGCGCTGGACGCCGCCCACGCCGGCGACGACACGCACGGCCCGCCACAGGTGCAGCGGCTCGGACTTGCCTTTGACCGTGTGCTCACCCGCGTCCTCGTAGGCGATCGCGAACGACGTCGCCTCGCGGGTGACGCCGTCGACGAACACGGTTCCCGGATCCGCCGCCGACTGCGTGCGCGCCGCGGTGTTGACGCGGTCACCGACGACGAGTCCTTCTCCCGGCCTGTCCATCGAGGCCGCCCGGCCGGTCACGATCCCCGCGCGCGCGGCCAGCTCCGGAAGACGGACCGCCTCCCCGAGCGCGCTCACCGCCTCGACCAGCTCGAGCCCTGCACGGACCGCCCGCTCGGCGTCGTCCTCGCGCGCCACGGGCGCACCCCAGACGGCCATGACCGCGTCGCCGATGAACTTCTCGAGCGTGCCGCCGTGGCGGCCGACGATCGTGCGGGCGGCGTCGAAGTAGCGCCCCAGCAGCTCGCGAACATCCTCGGGCTCGCGCGACTCCGAGAGCGTCGTGTAGCTGACGATGTCCACGAACAGCACCGAGACCAGCCGCAGCTCGGGAACGTCGGGCACCGCTGCCGGCTCGGACGGCAGCCGCTCGCCGCACTCGCCGCAGAACTTCTGTCCCGGGGCGTGGGGCGCCGAGCAGGAGGGGCAGCGGAGGTCCTGCGAGGCCCCGCACTCGATGCAGAACTTCGATTGCTCCGGGACCTCGCTGCCACAGCTGGAACAGACCACATGCACCCCTCAGGACGCGGGACAGCAAGCGTAGCTAGGCGCTTGACCGCTCCACCGGCATGGAGACCCGAAATCGCCCCGTTCCAGGACCGCGGCCGCGGCGGGCGCCGGTCAGAGCTCCCGCAGCGCGATCTCCAGCTCGAACCGTCGCTCGGGATCCTCGAGCGCCGCTCCGAACAGCTCGCGCAGGCGGCGCAGCCGGTAGCGGACGGTCTGCGGGTGCACCGCCAGCTCGGACGCGATCGCCCGCTGCGATCCGCGGTGCCTGAGCCACGCCCGTAGGGTGGTTTCGAGCCGTACCCGGCTGCGCTCGCCCTCGCCCGCCAGCGGTGCGAGCGATCGCACTCGCAGGGCCGCCACCACGTCGCCCGCGCCCCGCAACGCGATGTCGGCGAGCCGCTGCTCCGCCACGACCGTACCGATCTCGCCGCACAGCTCGTGGGCCAGCCGGGCCCACCTCAGCGAGACGTGTGCTTCCCCGAGCGTGACCCGAGGGCCCAGGCCGATGCGCAGCTCGAGCTGCTGGGCGGCCGCGGCGGCCTCCCGCTCGAGGGTTGTCGGGTCCGGGACGACCATGTAGGTCGCGTCGTCGATCTGATTGCTGAGGCAGTTCCCGCTGACGCGTCGTCCTGCACGCGCCGCATGCTCGCCGCTGATAGCCAGGCACGCGATCGTGCGGGGAAGGCTCCAGCCGGCCTGCTCGGCCGCCGCCACCAGCGTCGAGGCGTCGGGGGGTGGGCTGGCAGTCAACGTCGCGAACAGGGTCGCCCGCCGGCGCTCGACGTCGCTCGCCTCGGCGAGCTGGGCTTCGGCGTAGCCCTCGATCGACTCGGCCGCGAGCTGGTCGATGTAGGCGAACATCGCCTCGGCGAGCGTCCGCTGGGCCTCCGCGCTCGCGCCGGCGACGGTCGCCGCCTGGCTCATCCGCCGCCACGCCACCCGCGCCCCGACGCGGTAGGCGGACTGCAGGGCATCGAGGCTGCGTCCGGCACGGTGCTCGCCGTATCCCAGTCGACGGTAGATCGCGCGTGACTCCTCGGCTTGGTCGCCGATGAAGCGGCGAAGTGCGATCTCGGTGCCGGAGCGGACCCCGCGACCGAACTCGCCACTCAGCGGGCGCGAGTAGCCCGGAACCTCGCGCTGGATCGCGTCGACGACCTCCTCGGCGAGGGCGGGGAGGTCGGCCCGGATCGCGGCGACCGCTCGCGGTTCGAGCCATGAATCTGTGCTGGTGGCATAGGAATCCCAGGACAGATTGCTGTTCATCGGGGCAGACGGTACTTCGATTGTCAAATACGCTCAGCGCCCGTAATGCACTCGGCGCAGCTACACGCCCCTTTCGCCCCGGCCTCCGAGGCCGCGAGGGAGGAGGATTCCGGGCTGCCGGCCGGGCCCGGCGTGGCCTTCCCGCTAGTCGACGCTCGACGCACCACCACGGCCACGGGGCGGACGATCCTCGCGGACGCCGCCGCTGCCGTGAATGGGGATCTCGAACGTCGGATCCGCTCCGGCGGGAACTGGCGAGGTGAGTACCTCGGGGTCCTGCGCGAGCTCACGATCGCATCCGCAGAGCGCAATTCCTCGCTTGCGATCGCTCGCGCAGGGCTCGCCACGATGCGCAGTCAGCTGACGTTCGAGCGCGAGGACCGGGTGGTGAGCCTCGGTGGTTCGCTGGCGGCGATCGAACCCTCGCTCGAGCTCGGCACAGGCGAAGTCCGCGGCACCGCACCGGCGGTGAGAGAGCTTCGCATCCCCTACCGCGGCCGACAGCTGCAGGGAGGCGCGCTCGCGCGCCAGCTCGAGCGCTGGACCGACGCCGGCGTGGTCGAGCCGTCGTTCGCCGAGGCCGTCCAGCGCGTCGTCGAGCACCCCGAGTGGCTCTCGTTGCCCGGTCGCGAGGTCGCGCTGGTGGGAGCGGGGGCGGCAATCGGCCCACTGCAGGCCCTGTGTTCGTGGGGGGCCGAGGTGATCGCCATCGACCTGCCCCGACCAGAGGTGTGGGAGCGCATCGGCGAGCTCGCGCGGGGGGGCGCGGGCGCCGTGCGGATGCCGCTGAGCGGCGACGGCTCGCCGGGGGTCGACGTGGCGCGCATGCTCCCCGAGACGCGGGCCTGGCTCGAGCGGGCGACGCGGGCCGACGAGCTGGTCCTGGGGATGTACGCGTACGCCGACGGAGGGGATCACGTGCGCGCCACGGGCGCCTTCGACGCCCTGGCCACCGACACGCTCCACCGCAGGCCCTCGGCGACGTTGTCCTTCCTCGCGACCCCGACGGACGCCTTCGTGGTCCCCGACGAGGTCGTCGCTCGATCCGGAGCCGCCTACGGCCGGCGGCGGGCCCGACGGGTCCTGCAGGCTCCCGCAAAGGTGCTCTCGGGCAAGCGGCTGTACGCGGCGGCCTACAGCGACGGGGTTCCGGTGGCGGATGCGCTGGTCAAGCAGCAGGGACCGAACTACGCGATCGCCAAGCGCCTGCAGCGGTGGCGGGGGGTCGTCGCGAACGCCGACGGCAACCGCGTCTCGTTCAACGTCGCGCCCCCGACGCGGACGTACTCGGTCACGAAGAACCGCGTCCTCGCGGCGGCCTACGCCGGCGCCCACCATTTCGGGGTCGAGATCTTCGAACCGTCCACCACCCGCATGCTGATGGCCGCCCTGCTCGTACACGATCTCAACCAGTCGCCGTCGCCCCGCGAGGATCCGGAGCGGCTCTTCAGCGACGCGGCCGCCCACGGCGGTCTCTGGTCAGCCGCATACGAGCCCCGCTCGGTACTCGGAATCGCGGCGCTGGCCGGGCTTCCACGAGCGACGCTCGCAGGCCACCGCGCGCCGGCCTGACCAGCGGGAATAGGTCCGTTACGGTAGGCGCGCGAGCTTCGCTCGGAGGTGCCCGATGCCATGACGGTCTCCAACCTCGACGCGGCTTTGGCCGGGCCCCTGGCGTCCACCTTCACGTCCATCCCCATCCAAGGAGCAGCGACGATGAGCACCATCACCACCGACGACGGAATCGAGATCTTCTACAAGGACTGGGGCTCGGGCCAACCGCTCGTCTTCAGTCACGGCTGGCCCCTCTCGGCCGACGATTGGGACACCCAGATGCTGTTCTTCCTGAATCACGGCTACCGCGTCGTCGCACACGACCGGCGGGGCCACGGACGCTCCTCCCAGACCGGCGAGGGTCACGATATGGACCACTACGCCGACGACCTGGCCGCGGTGACCGCCCATCTCGACCTCAAGGACGCGGTCCACATCGGTCACTCCACCGGTGGCGGAGAGGTCGTGCGCTACATCGCCCGACACGGCGAGACCCGTGTGGCCAGGGCCGTGCTGATCAGCTCGGTGCCGCCACTGATGGTGCAGACCGACGCCAACCCGGGTGGACTTCCGAAGAGCGTGTTCGACGGCCTCCAGGCCGAACTCGCCGCCAACCGGTCCGTGTTCTACCGGGCGCTGCCCTCGGGACCGTTCTACGGCTTCAACCGGCCGGGCGTTGAGCCCTCGGAGGCGATCATCGAGAACTGGTGGCGCCAGGGCATGATGGGCGGCGCGAAGCCCCACTACGACGGCATCGTCGCCTTCTCCCAGACCGATTTCACCGAGGACCTCAAGGGGATCACGGTGCCGGTGCTGGTGATGCACGGCGAAGACGACCAGATCGTTCCCTACGCCGACTCCGGGCCGCTGTCCGCGAAACTCGTGCAGAACGGGACGCTGAAGAGCTACCCGGGATTCCCCCACGGAATGCCCACCACCCAGGCGCCGACGATCAATGCCGACCTGCTGGCCTGGTTGCAGACGTGAGGCGGTCCGCTGGCAGCTGCTCATGCTCAGCCGCGGAGCCTCATTGCGTGAGCAGCTGCACGATCGCCGCGAGCCCCACGACCACGATCAGCGCGCGCAGGGCCCGCGGTGCCAGCAGCCGGCCGTAGCGCGCGCCGAGCTGGCCGCCGACGATCGACGCCCCAGCGATGATCGCAGCGGGCCCCCACCTGACATCGGCGGCGAGGATGAAGTAGATCGCCGCGACCCCGTTGACGATTCCGACCAGCACGTTCTTGAGCGCGTTTGACCGCTGCAGGCTCTGGGACAGCGTCACGCCCAGGATCGCGAGCAGGAGGATGCCCTGTGCCGCGCCGAAGTAGCCGCCGTAGACCCCCGCCAGGTACACGCCGGCCGGAGTCAGCAGCCGTGCGGTCTCGGCCTGACGCCGTGCCAGCCGGCGGTTGAGCCTGGGCTGCGCGACCGTCAGCACGAGCGCGGCCGCGATGAACACCGGCACGATCGCTTTGAAGGCGGAGGAGGGAAGCGCGAGCAGCAGGACCGCACCGGTGATCCCTCCCGCCGCCGACATCGCGCCCAGGCGCCTGGCGCGGCCGGCCTGTCCCGCCAGCTCGCGGCGATAGCCCACCGCGCCGGAGACCGAGCCGGGCACTAGCCCGACGGTGTTCGTCACGTTGGCGGTCACGGGCGCGTAGCCGAAGGCCAGCAGCACCGGGAAGGTGATCAGCGTGCCGCTCCCCACGACCACGTTGATCGCACCGGCCGCCAGCCCCGCGCCGCCGAGGGCAAAAGCCTGTCCTATGCCCACGCGTCGTCTGCGACGTTACCGGTCGCGGTCGACCACGTATGACAACGGCTCGCCCCGTGACCAGCGCCCGATCTGTTCTCCCGCAAGCGTGAAGGCGCGCACCTCGGCGCGCTGCGTGGCGCCGGCCACGTGTGGCGTGATCAAGGTTCCTGGCGCCCGCCACAGCGGGTGGTCGGGAGGCAGGGGCTCGGGGTCGGTCACGTCGAGGGCCGCCGTCAGCGCCCCGCTCGAGAGGCGCTCGAGCAGGGCCTCGGTGTCGACGACGGGGCCGCGGGCGGCGTTCACGAGCAGAGCGCCGGCAGGCAGCAACGAGAGCACGTGGGCGTCGATCATCCCGCGCGTCTCGCGTGTCAGTGGGAGCAGCACGATCAGCACGTTCGAGCGCGGGAGCAGCTGGGGCAGCTCCGACACGGGGTGAACCCCGGGCCTGGCGTCGCGGGCGACGCGGATCAGGTCGACCTCGAACGGTTCCAGTCTCGCCTCCACCGCGGCGCCGATCGCGCCGTAGCCGAGGATCGTGACCGTCGACCCGGCCAGCTCCGGGGCCTGTTGCGGCGCCCACTCGTGCTCGAGCTGGCGGTCGCGCAGTTGTGGGAGCCCGCGCGTGCAGGCGAGGATCGCCGCCACCGTCCACTCGGCCACCGGTACGTCCCGTGTCCCGTGGGCGTCGCAGAGGGTGACCCCCGCCGGGATCTTGTCAACGAGCTGGTCGACACCCGCCGAGAGGGTCTGGACGACCTGCAGCCGGGCCATCTGCGCGAGCAGGTCGACCACGCGCCGGTCGCGGACGGGCGGCACCAGGAACTCGGCATCGACCAGGTCCGCCGGGAGCTCGCCGGAGCGAGGGATCAGCCCGAGCTCCACGCCGTCGGGCAGATCGCCGACCGCCTCGTGACCGGGGGCGTCCGGGATCCACACGTTCACACCGGCGAGTGTATGTCCTGTCCTTGCGGCCCACTCAGGCGCGGACGGCGCGAGGATCGGCGCGGGCTCGGGAGCGGCGGCGAGCGTCGCGCTCCGTAGCCGGCACCGGGCCGCGGTGGCGTCGCTACGGTGAACTCGTGGCGGCGCCGCGCAACCACTCGGGCCGAGTTACCGGTGCGGCAGGGGCCCGTCGCGACCAGCGCCTGCCGGCCTTGAGCGTGCGTCGCCTCGACAAGCGCGTCGGGCGCGGCCGGGGGGCCCGCCACCTGCTCCGCGACCTCGACCTCGAGGTCGAGCACGGCGAGATGGTCGCGGTGCTCGGCCGCTCGGGCTCCGGCAAGTCGACGCTGCTGAACCTGCTGGGAGGACTCGACAGGCCCGACGGGGGAACCGTCCACGTCGCGGGCGAGCCGCTCACGAGTGTCTCCGACCGGGCCCTCAGTCGCACGCGACTGCAACGGATCGGGTTCATCTTCCAGTCCTTCCAGCTGATCGAGGAGCTCAGCGGCGCCGAGAACGTGCTGCTCGCCGCGCGCCTGCCAGGAGCGCCGCGGGGGGGCCCGGAGCGGGCGGCCGCGCTGATCGAGCGGCTCGGCGTGGCCGGCGTCGCCGACCGCGCGCCGCACGAGCTCTCCGGAGGCGAGCAGCAACGGTTCGCGATCGCGCGGGCGCTGGTCAACGATCCCACCCTGATCCTCGCCGACGAGCCCACGGGGAGCCTCGACTCGGGCTCGGGGGAGGCCGTGCTCGAACTGCTTCGGGGTCTCACGGGCGAAGGTCGCGCGGTCGTGCTCGTGACCCACGAACCGCAGGCGGCCGAGCGGGCCGACCGCATGCTTCGTCTCGACCACGGGCGCCTTGCGCCGTGAGCGCAGCCCTCCACGACGCCCTCGCCGGCGTTCGTGCCCGCCGCGGCCGGGTGTTGCTGCGCGCGCTCGGGATCGCCCTCGCGGCCGCCATGCTCGCTGTCGCCGCCACCGTCGCCTACGGCCTGCACACGGGATTCTCGCGCAGCGCCCGGGCTGCCGACCTGCCGGACATCATCGCCCGCTTCGACACCGTGCCGGCCGCGGAGGTCGCGGCCCGGATCCGCGCGCTGCCCGATGTGCGGGCCTATTCGCTGCGTGAGCAGTACACCGGCGTCGACTTCGCCTCCGGCTCCCACGAAGCGACAAACGGCATCGTCGAGGCGCTCGGCCCCGGCCCCCGGGGCTACGCAGTCGTCGCCGGTCGGGACGTCACGAGCACCGGGGGCGGGGTGGTGCTCGAAGCAGGGGTGGCGCGCGCCTGGGGCCTGGGCGTCGGTCGGGACATCATCGTCGCCGGGCTCGGCAGGCTGCCGATCGTCGGCCTCGCCCGCGCTCCCGACAACGTCGCCTTTCCGCTCGCGGCCCCGCGCCTATTCGTCTCGCAGGCGACGGCCGGCTCGCCCGGCTACGGGTCCGCCGAAGAACGGGGCGCCAACGTCGCGGAGATCTGGCTGCGGGATCCCTCCGAGCTCGATGCCGTGCTCGTCCAGGCGCGCACGACGAGCTACGGGCTGCACGACCTCAGCATCCTCACCCGCAGCGGTGTGCGCGTGCTGATCGACGAAGCCGCCGGGATCGTGATCGCGCTGCTCGCCGCGCTCTCGCTCGTGGCGCTTCTGACCGCCGCGGTGATGCTCGCCGCCGCGGCCCGCGCCGAGCTCCAGCGCCGCCTGCATGAGCTCGGAATCCGGCGGGCGATCGGATCCTCCCGAGGCTATATAGCGACCGTCTCGGCACTCGAAGGCCTGATCGTCTCCGCGCCGGCGGCCACGCTCGGCGTCGCCGCCGGGACGCTCGTCGGCATCGCCCCCAGCGACCGGCTGCTGGATCTGCTCAACGAGGCACCGCCGGGCTGGGCGCTGGCGCTACCGATCCTCGGGTGCCTGGCGGTGACGGTCGCGATCCCTTCGCTGCTGGCGGCCTGGCCGGCCTGGCGCGCGGCCGGCGCGGCTCCCGTGACGTTGCTGCGAGGAGCCGAGCTGCGCCCGGCGCGGGCTCACGGCGATTCCGTGTGGGGAGGAGGGGGGCTGCTCGGGCTCGGCGCGAGGCTCGCCACGGCGCGCCGGGTGCGGCTCGCCGCGACGGTCGCCTCGCTGGCCGCCTGCGCTGCGTTCGTGCTGCTGATGCTCGCCCTCGCCGCCGAGCTGACCTCGCTCGAAAGCGACCCCGCCGCCCTCGGCCGCCGCTACCAGCTCACGGCCTCGCTGCCGCCCGGCGCCGCCCGGCGAGTGGCGTCGTTGCCGGGCGTGGCAGCGGTCGCCCCGAAGTACGAAGCAACTGCCCTCGACTCGTTCTCGCTGGGGGAGGTGATCGACGTGATCGCCTACCCCGGCGACCAGGCGAGCTTCGAAGACCCGCCCCGGCTGGCTGGCCACGCGGCGCGCGGTCCCCGCGAAGCCGAGGTCGGGTCGGGACTCGCACAGGTGCTGGGGCTGGGCAGTGGCTCGACACTTGCGCTCGCGCTGCCCAGCGGTCAAGAGCTGCGCCTGCGTGTAGCCGGCGTCGTGTCCTCGCTGCAGCACGACGGCCGCATCGCCTACGTGCCGGCCGCGGCTCTGCTCGCGGACGACCCGGATGCCTCCGAGCAGCTCGTCGTGCGCTTGGATCCCGGTGCCCCCAGCGCCCCTGTGGCGGCCGCCCTGGACCGTCAGGGGGCCGATGTGAGCGGGTCCGCGGGGGTCAGCACGAGCAGCGGCGGCAGCACCCTCGTGAGCGCGCTCCAGGATCTGTTGCGCTCGGTCGCGATCGTGGACGGGCTCGTGTGCGTCTACACGCTCGCGCAGGCACTCGCCCTGATCGCCGCCGAACGCCGTCCCACGATCGCGATCCTGCGCGCCTGTGGTGCGGGCGGGCGCTCGGTGCGCGCGCTGCTGGCCGGTGCCGCGCTGGCGGTGCTGGTACCGGCCGCGGTGGTCGCGGTCGTGCTCGAGCGGGTCGTTCTGGGTCCCGCCATCGCCCACATCGCCGCGGGCTACGCAGCCCTCGCGCTCGGTGCCGGCGCAGCGGAGGTTGCCGCCCTGCTCGCGGGCCTGGCGCTGCTCGCCTGCGTTGCCGTCGCCTGGGTGTCCGGCCGGGCGCTGGCGGAGCCCGTCGCCCGGGGTCTCGCGTGAGCGGCACGGGTGGTAGGCCGCACGCGGCGAGCGGCGGCGGCGCCGGCGGCGGACAGCCGATCACCCGCCGGCGGGTTCTGACCGGCGCGGCCGGGGCCTGCGCGCTCGCATTCGGGGTCTCGCTGGGCGGCTGTGGCGGGCGCGGAGCGGCGCCGGCGAGCAGCGGCTCGACGCTGGAGGGGACGTGGGTGGGCGCGAACGGTGGCGGTGAGCTGCGGCCCGGTCCGGGCGCCACACTCGTCGACCGCACCGAGCTCGCTCCCCGAACGGCGCTCGGCGAGGTCGTCGCGACGCTCGCACACCTCACCGACGCGCACGTGCTCGACGCACAGTCGCCCGCCCGTGTCCCGTTCCTCGACCGCCTCGGCCCTCCCTTCACCTCCACCTTCAGGCCGCAGGAGACGCTCACGGCGCAGGTCCTCGACGGCTCCCTGCGGGCCATCGCCGCACTCGCGCCGGATGTCGTGGTCCAGGGCGGCGATCTGATCGACAACGCCCAGGCGAACGAGCTCGGCCGTGCCCTGGCGGCGCTGCGCGGAGAGCGGGTCGATCCCAGCAGCGGCGGCCCGGGCTACTTCGGCGTGCAGTGGTCCGGCGACCCCGACCCCTTCTACTACCGGCCCGACGTCGACGCTCCCCGCCATCCGGGCATGCTCGCCACGGCGACCTCTGCGTTCCGCGCTCACGGGCTGACGGCGCCCTGCTATCCGGTCCTCGGCGACCACGACCTGCTCGTCCAGGGCGTGGTCGCCCCCACGGCCCTGACAAACGCGATCGCCACGGGCGACCGGGCGGTGTGGGAACTGCCCGCCCACCTCCGGTTCCCCGAAGGAATCTCCCGTCTGACGGCCTCCTCGCCGGACGGCATCTCCACCGGGGGCCTCCTCGGTGGACTGATCGGCGAGCTGCTGACCGTGGGATCGGTGAGAGTCCCCGCCGACGAACGCCGCCGGGAGCTGTCCGCCCTGGAGGTGCTCGCGGCGCTGCGCGGATCGGCCGGACTCGCGGGTGGAGCTCCGCTGCTCGATTACACGTTCGACGTCGGCGAGCGGTTGCGGGTGATCGTGCTCGACCTCGTTCGCCGCGAAGGCGGCTCGGGCGGGCTCGTCCACCCCGGCCAGCCCGAATGGCTCGCCGGGCGGCTCGCGGCCGCGGGCCCCCGCTGGGTGCTCGTGTTCTCGCACCAGCCGGTCACCAGCACCGCTGGAGGCGAGGCCCTGCTGGAAGCCCTCGACCGCCACCCGCGCGTGCTGGCCGTCGTGTCGGGGCACACCCACCGCAACCGGATCACGCCACGCCCGGGGCCGACTGGTGGCTACTGGCTGATCGCCACGGCGTCCCTGGTCGACTACCCGCAGCAGGCCCGCGCACTGCGCGTACGCGTGAGTGCGGGTGGGGCGGCGATCGAGACCTGGATGCTCGACCACGTCCCCGGTGGAGTCGGCGGCCTGGGGGACATCTCCCGCGAACTCGCCTACCTCGACGCCCAGGGGGGAAGACCGCAGGGCTTCGCCGGCACCGAGCTGGATCGCAACGTGACGCTGTATCGCTCCGGGCGCTAGCGACAGACCCCGGAAGCTCGGTCGCCCCGTCGCTATCGGGAGGACTGCCCCTCGACGTTCTGCAGGCGGACCTGTCCGCGGGCGACGAGCTTGCCGTCGGTGGGGCGGCGCATCTCCACCTCCCACAGCTGTTGGGTGCGCCCCTGGTGGATGGCCGTGGCGAGAACCTGCAGCCGACCCTCTGCGTGTGGGCGCAGGAAGTCGGTGATGTTCGTGACTCCGACCGCCAGCTGGCCCCGGTCCGCGACCGCCGCCGCCGCCCCGGTGGTCGCGAAGGTCTCGATCGCGGTCGTGTAGAGGCCGCCGTGCACGAGCCCCCACGGTTGGTGGTGGCGCACGTCCGCCGCCACCGACCCCGTCACGCGCTCCGCGCCGATCTCCTCGAACTCGATCTCGAGCAGCTTCATCCACTCGCTCGAGCCGGTCAGGACGGGCCCACCCGATTGGTCGCTCACAGGCGCCGGAGGATAGTCCTGCTCAACCCGCGCGCTCGGCCGAGGCCAGGCCGCCCCGCGACAACAGCCCCATGACCGCCGCGGCCGCGGCGAGCAGCACGAACGAGAGCGCGACTTTCACCGGCGAGCCTGCCAGCAGGCCCCGTCCCGCCTCGATCACCACGGTGATCGGGTTCAGCTGGGAGACCGCGTGGACCCAGCCGGTGAGCAGGGTGATCGGTACGTACACGGGAGCCAGGAACAGGGCCACGAACACCGGCATCTGGATCAGCGGGCCGGCCTGCTCGGTGCGCAGGAACATAGCGATCCCGATCGCCCACAGGGCGGCGGTGAAGTTCATGCCCACGCCGAGGCAGAACAGGCCGAAGAGGTCGCCGGCGTCCCCGAACACCTTCATGCCCGCGATCAGCGCCGCGATCGTGACGATCGTCCCGGTGATGAACCACCGCCCGAGTGCTCCCAGGACGTAGCCGGCGATGATGCCGCTGCGGCGGGGGGCGCCCAGCAGCAGCCGGCGCGCGAACCCGGACTGGAAGTCGCGTGCCACCGCGAAACCCGTGAAGACGCCGCCGAAGGCGGCGGACTGAAGGAACACGAACACGAACTGGAAGGACGTGTACCCGGGCTTGTAGTGGAAGTTGGGCAGATCGCTGATCCTCGAGAGGCCGCCGGCGAAGGCGACCAGGAAGAACAGCGGGAAGATGATCGAGGGGACGAGGATCGCCGGGTTGACGATCGTGTTGTGGATCGAGCGCCAGGCGACCGCCCGGGCCACGTTCAGGAATCGCCTCACGTCCGCGCCAGCCTCGACTTCATCGCCGGGCCCGAGAGCGCCAGCGAGATCGCGGCCAGGGCCAGGGCGAATCCGAATGCCAGCTCGAGCGCCTGGGCGTTCCAGCCCTGGATCACCAGGCTGCGCAGCCCCTCGAGCAGGTAGGAGACCGGGTTGTACGTGGCCACTTCGCGAAACCAGGTCGTTCTTGATCAGGTTGCGGGGGAGGTTCGAGGAGCTCAGGAAGAGCGTCACGAACAGCAGCGGGAAGATCCCCTGGATCGCTTCTCCGCTGCCGAGCCGCAGCGCGAGCAGCCCGCCGAGGGTCGCGAAGCCGAACGAGATCGCCAGCGACAGCAGCAGCAGCATCGCGATCCCACCGACGCCGCTGGCGAAGGCGATGCCCGTGGCGAGGCCCACGAGCACGTACACGACCGCCTGTACGCAGGCGAGCACGAAGGCTCCCCCGAGCTGGCCGATCAGCATCGCCTCGGTGCGCAGTGGGGTCAGCGCGAGACGGTTCAGAAAGCCGGTTTCGATATCCCGCGCCATGCTCGTGCCGGCCGAGATCGACACGAACATCGCACCCTGCACGAACGGAATCGCGATCAGGAAGGCGCGGTAGTCGTGGGTGGGGAAGCCCGGTATCCGGGTCGCCGCGCTGAGCGCGCTGCCGTTGATCGCGAACAGGATCAGCGGGAACAGCATCGGGAACACGAGCAGCGCGCGTTGGCGGTATGTGTCCACCGCCGAGCGCCTCGCCACCACCGCGATCTGTGCGAGCAGCGAGGCCCTTCCCGTCACTCCGCGCCGGCCCCCTCGAGCTTGCGCCCGGTTCTGGCGAGGAACACGTCATCCAGCGACGGCTGGTGCAGCTGGAGCGTCTCGACCTTGACGTTGTTGCTGTCGAGCACCCTCACGATCTCGGCGAGCTCGGCCTCGCCGCCCGGAAGCTGCACGGTCACGCTCCCGCGGCCGTTGCGCTGGGGCTCTCCGAAGCGGCTCAACAGTTCGGCCAGCAGCTCACCCGCGTCGGGATCCACGGGCTGGACCTCCACGCTGGGGCTGCCGATCTCAGCCTTCAGCCGGGCCGGCGTGCCCTCGGCGACGATCCTGCCGTGGTCGATGATCCCGATCCGGTCGGCGAGCGCGTCCGCCTCCTCGAGGTACTGGGTGGTGAGGAACACGGTCATCCCCTCGTCGTGGGCGAGCCTGGCCACCTCCTCCCACAGCGCGGCCCGACTCTGGGGATCCAGTCCGGTCGTCGGCTCGTCGAGGAACAGGATCCGTGGCTCGTGCACGAGCGCCATGGCGAGGTCCAGGCGGCGCTTCATGCCCCCGGAATAGCCGCCCACACGACGGTCCGCAGCTTCCGCGAGCCCCACCCGCTCGAGCAGTACCTGGGCGCGCTCGCGGCGCTCCCTGGCGGGGATGCCCTGGAGCGTCGCCTGCAGCATCAGGTGCTCGCGGCCCGTGAGGATCAGGTCCAGGGCGGCTTCCTGGAGGGCCGCACCGATCGTCGCGCGCACCTTCGGGCCCTCGCGCACGACATCGAAGCCGCCGACGGTGGCGTGGCCGCTGGTGGGCGGCAGCAATGTCGTCAGCATCAGCACCGTGGTCGACTTGCCGGCACCGTTGGGACCGAGGAACCCGTAGATCTCGCCCGTCCGCACGGACAGGTCGATGCCGTCCACCGCCCGCGGCCCTTTACGGAACTCGCGGACCAGCTGCTGCACCTCGATGGCGGCGGCGGGTTCGGTCACGGAAGCTATGTTAGCTAAATAGTTGAGCTTGGCAAATGTCGACTTCATGAAGTATAATCGGCCCATGGGCGCCGCGGCCACCAGTCCCGGACACTCCCGGCGGGCGCCGGCGCGATCATCGCCGGCCGAGGAGGCGTGGGCGCTGCTGCGAACCCTGCTGTTCGTCGAGCGGCGCCGGTTTGTGGAGGCCGCCGCCGAGTTCGACCTGCACCCGGCGCAGGCCGGGGCCCTGATGCAGCTCGACGACCGCGACGGTCTGCCGATGCACGAGATCGCCGCTCAGCTCGCGTGTGACAGCTCCAACGTGACGGGCATCGTCGACCGCCTCGAGGCACGAGGGCTCGTCACGCGGCGCACCGGAGAGCGCGACCGCCGGGTCAAGCATGTCGTGCCCACGCCGGCCGGGCTGGAGGTACGCGACGACCTGCGGGCGCGGATGGCGCACGTGCCGGCCGCGATCGAACGTCTCCCGGCACGCGATCAGCGGCTGCTGCGGGACCTGCTGACCCGGGCCGTGGGCGACGCCGGGCCTCCCCCCGTCACGAGCACCTCGACCTGATCGCGACCCCTTCCCGCGCCTCGTCGCGGTCGGCGGGTCACGGGCACGGCGGAGCCGGACATACTTAGCCGGCGAGGGCCTGGCCGTCGCATCCAACTCCGACCGAGAAGGGAGAACACGATGGCGAAGGTGCTCTGCGTGCTCTACGACGACCCGGTCGACGGCTATCCGCCGTCGTATGCCCGCGACTCGGTGCCGGCGATCACCGCCTACCCCGATGGCCAGAGCACGCCGACGCCGAGCGGCCTCGGCTTCACTCCGGGCGAGCTGGTGGGCTGCGTGTCCGGCGAGCTGGGACTGCGCGGCTACCTCGAGTCGGGTGGGCACGAGCTCGTCGTGACCTCCGACAAGGACGGCCCGGACTCGGTGTTCGAGCGCGAGCTGCCCGACGCCGACGTGGTGATCTCACAGCCCTTCTGGCCCGCCTACCTGACGGCCGAGCGGATCGCCAGGGCGCCCAGGCTGAGACTGGCGGTGACGGCGGGCATCGGCTCCGATCACGTCGACCTGCAGGCGGCGATCGAGCGAGGCATCACCGTCGCCGAGGTCACGTACTCGAACTCGATCAGCGTGGCCGAGCACGTCGTGATGATGATCCTGGCGCTCGTGCGCAACTACCTCCCCTCGCACCAGTGGGTCCTCGATGGCGGCTGGAACATCGCCGACTGCGTGTCCCGGTCCTACGACCTGGAGGGCATGCAGGTCGGCTCGGTCGCGGCCGGGCGCATCGGCAGCGCCGTGCTGAGGCGGCTGAAGCCGTTCGACGTCGGGCTGCACTACACCGACCGCCACCGGCTGCCGGCCGAGGTCGAGAGCGATCTCGGCGTGACGTTCCACGAGGACGTGGAGTCGCTCGTCGCGGTCTGTGACGTCGTGACGATCAACGCCCCCCTCCATCCCGAGACGGAAAACATGTTCGACGCCGAGCTGCTCGCGAAGATGAAACGGGGCGCCTACCTGATCAACACCGCCCGCGGGAAGATCTGCGATCGCGACGCGATCGCGCAGGCCAGCCGCTCCGGGCAGCTCGCCGGGTACGCGGGCGACGTGTGGTTCCCCCAACCTGCACCGCAGGACCACCCCTGGCGTTCGATGCCCCACCAGGGCATGACCCCGCACACGTCCGGCACCTCGCTGTCGGCGCAGGCGCGTTATGCCGCCGGCGTGCGCGAGATCCTCGAGTGCTGGTTCGAGGATCGCCCGATCCGCGACGAATACCTGATCGTCGACGGCGGCAGGCTCGCGGGCGCGGGGGCCCATTCCTACAGCGAGGGAGACGCCACCGGCGGATCCGAGGAAGCGGCCCGATTCGGCTCCGCATGAGCCCCACCGCCGAGTGAAGCCCGGGGAGCTGGCAACCCTCGCCGACCTGCGCCGGGCCCGCGATCTGATCGACCGCGAGTACGCGCGCCCGCTCGACGTCGCCGAGCTGGCCCGCGCCGCGCTGATGTCCCCCGCCCACTTCTCGCGCCGGTTCCGTGACGCCTACGGCGAGACCCCCTACGCCTACCTGATGACGCGACGAATCGAGCGCGCCAAGGCGCTGCTCCGCGGCGGCGAGCTGACGGTCACCGAGGTCTGCCTGGAGGTCGGATGCACCTCGCTGGGCTCGTTCAGCGCCCGCTTCACCGAGCTCGTGGGCGTGACGCCGACGGTCTACCGGGCCCGCGACCACGGCGCCCTCGCGCGCATGCCCGGCTGCGTCGCGAGGGACATCTCGCGGCCGATCCGCCAACCGAGCAGGATCGGAGAAGCGCGCTGGGCCCCGGCTCCCTAGCATCGCGGCCATGGACCTCAAGCTCTCCACCTGCTTCGTGCTCGTCGACGACCCCGACCGCGCGCTCGCGTTCTACCGCGATGCCCTCGGCCTGGAGCTGCGCAACGACGTCGCCCGCGGCGACTTCCGTTGGATCACGGTCGGCGCTCCGTCGCAGCCCGGCGTCGCGATCGTGCTCACCAACTACCTCAACGGCGGTCCCGCCGACCAGGAGGCGCTCGCGGCCCTGGTCGCCAAGGGAGCCATGAACGGCGTCCACTTCCACAGCGACGACCTCGACGAAGCCTTCGAGAAGCTTCGCGGCTCCGGGGCGGAGGTCGTACAGGAGCCCACCGACCAGCCGTGGGGTACGCGTGACTTCGCCGTCCGTGACCCCGCCGGCAACCTGCTGCGCATCGACCAGCCGCCGGCCGGCGCGTCCTGACCCGCGAGCGCACGCGCACTCGCGAACGCTCCCGCGCCGCGGCCGTCGGGCGCGCCCAGCGCACGCCTACCGCAGGATCTCCACCAGCAGCACCCACGCGTTGATCGCCGCGCCGAGGATCCCGCACACGATCCCGGCGACGACCCAGTAGAGGCCCCCGCCCCAGCCGGCGAGCAGGCTCGCTCCCCCGATCACGATCGGAACGGAGGCCGGCAGCGTGAGGGCCAGGTGGAACGCCGGGTGCTGGTACTCACGGCCGCCGGGGATCGTCCTGCGCAGGGTCTGGCCGAGGCCGTACGTGGCCAGCAGGCCCAACGCCAGCAGCTCGACGCCCAGTGCCGTGCTGGTCTGCCCCGGGATCAGGCCTGCGATCGAGACGACCAGCGGGGTGAGCAGCATCATCAGCGTCTGCAATGCACGCTCGGGCAGGCCTGGCATCTTCAGGATCCGCTCGATGTTGAGTGACACGGCCACGAACAGGAGCCCCGTGAGGGCGGCCGTGGCCCCCGAGGTGGCGACGTACAGCTCGCTCCAACTCGCGGCCGTGTAGGCGTCGCTCACGCGCGGATCATCGCCCAACGCGCTGCCGTAGCGTGTAGCGGCGATGGCCGGCGAGATCATCCCCTTCCGGGTCGAGGTCGAGGAGCGCCAGCTCGCCGACCTCCGCGAGCGGCTGGGGCGCACCCGCTGGCCCGAGCCCGAGCCCGTCGAGGACTGGTCCCAGGGGATCCCGCTCGGCTACCTGCAGGACCTGTGCGAGCACTGGCGCGAGCGCTATGACTGGCGGCACACCGAGGCGGCCCTCAACGAGCTCGAGCAGTTCACCACCGAGCTCGACGGCCTGCCGATCCACTTCCTGCACGTGCGCTCGCCCCACGAGGGAGCGCTGCCGCTGGTCATGACCCACGGGTGGCCCGGCTCGATCATCGAGTTCTCGAAGGTGATCGGACCGCTGACCGATCCACCCGCCCACGGGGGAGAGCCCGAGGACGCCTTCCACCTCGTGTGCCCGTCCCTCCCCGGATACGGGTTCAGCGGCAAGCCGGCCGCACCGGGCTGGAACGTCGAGCGGATCGCCTCCGCCTGGGCGCAGCTGATGGCGCGGCTGGGCTATTCCCGCTACGGCGCCCAGGGCGGCGACTGGGGGTCGGCGGTGACGATGGCCCTGGCAGGGGTCGACGCCGGTCACCTCGCGGGGATCCACGTCAACATGGCCCTCGCGGACCCGGCCAAGCTCGCGGAGCTCGGCGAGCTCACCGAGCAGGAGCGCGCGGCGCTGGCTTCGGTGGGCCATTACCTGCAGTGGGACTCGGGCTACTCCACCGAGCAGTCCACACGTCCCCAGACCGTCGGATACGGGCTCGTCGACTCACCCGCCGGGCTGTGCGGCTGGATCGTGGAGAAGTTCTGGTCGTGGACGGACTGCGACGGGCACCCCGAGAACGTGCTCACCCGCGATCACCTGCTCGACAACGTGATGCTGTACTGGCTGCCGGCGGCGGGGGCCTCCTCGGCGCGGCTTTACTGGGAGAGCTTCCGCACGCGCGACTTCAAAGCGATCGACGTCCCCTCGGGCATCTCGGTGTTCCCGAAGGAGATCTTCCGCCTCTCCCGCCGTTGGGCGGAGACGCGCTTCACCGACCTGCGCCACTTCGGCGAACCTCCCCGCGGCGGGCACTTCGCGGCGATGGAGCAGCCGCAGCTGTTCGTGGAGGAGGTGCGCGCGTTCTTCAGGACGGTCCGCCAGGGGTAGCTCCGAGGACCGGGCCGGCCCGGGAATGGGCCCGGGTCTAGACTCGCAACCCGTGCCTGACGGGGTGCCCGTGTCGGCGGCCGCGGCTGCAGGAGGATCCTCGCGCTGGCGTTCGGCGGTTGCCGGCTGGCGTCCGGTGTGGTCGCAGGCGGCGGCGCTGCGGGCCGTCCGTGCCGCGATCGTCGTGCCCGGCGTGTTCGCCTTCGCGGACGAGGTGCTCGGCAACCTCCAGGTCGCAACCTTCGCGGCCTTCGGCGGCTTCGCGACGCTGGTGCTGGTGTCGTTCGGCGGCACCCGGCGCCAGAAGCTGATGGCGCATCTCGCGCTGGCGCTCGCCGGCAGCGCGCTGATCGCAATCGGCACCGCGGTGAGCTCGACGACGTGGGTGGCGGTGGTGGTGACCGTGCCGGTCGTGTTCGCCGTCTTCTTCGCCGGCGTCTCCGGCCCCAACGCCGCGGCGGGGGTCAACGGAGCGCTGCTCGCCTACGTGCTGCCGGCGGCGTCGGCCGGGACGGCGAGCATGATCCCCGAGCGCCTCGGTGGGTGGTGGCTCGCCTCGCTGGCCGGCACGGCAGCGGTGATGCTCCTTTCCCCGCCGATGCCGGGAGACCGCCTGCGGCCCGCGGCGGCGAGGGTCGCCGACGCCCTCGCCGAGGTGATCGAGCGCGCGCTCGAGGGGGCTCCGACGCGGCAATCGCTCGGTGTCGCGATGAAGGCCAAGAACGCGCTGCTGGAGGCCTTCACCGCGACCGCGTATCGGCCCGTCGGTGCCAGCGCTCCGGACGAGGCGCTGTCGAACGCGATCGACCTGCTCGAGTGGTCCACCGACCTGCTGTCGGACATGGTCCGCGAGCGCCAGGACCTGAGCGATATCGGCGACGCCGAGCGCGACCTGTTGCGGGCCTCCACCGAGGGCCTGCGCGGCGTGTCGAGCGTGATGGGCCGCCGTCGCCGCGACCTGGACCTGGGCGCGCTGGAGGGGGCTCGCGAGCGAAGCGACGCGCGCCTGCGAGAGCTGTCATCGGAGCGGCCCGCGGACGCGGCCGAGGCGCGCGTGCTGTTCCACGCCGACATGATCGCGCTCGCCACGCTGGCGATCGGGGCGGACACGCGGGTGGCTTTCAGACTCGAGTCGCCGGAGTGGCTCGAACGCCGCCGGGACGAGGCGATGGTGGGCCTCGCTGCGGCTCGCCGCGCCGGCCGCCGCATGGCCGCCATCGGTCGCCTGGCCCTCAGCCACGCCAGCGTCCGCTCGGTGTGGCTGATCAACAGCCTCCGCGGCGCGTTCGCGATCGCCGTCGCCGTCGCCGTGGCCGACATCACCAGCGTCCAGCACGGCTTCTGGGTCGTCCTCGGGACGCTGTCGGTGCTGCGCACCAACGCCGTGGCAACCGGCGCCACCGCCTTTCGCGCGCTGCTCGGGACCGCGATCGGGTTTGTCGTCGGGGGCGCGCTGCTGCTGGCGATCGGTTCTGATACGACCGGCCTCTGGATCATCCTCCCGCTCGCCGTGTTCGTCGCCGCCTACGCTCCCGGCACGGCGCCCTTCGCGGTCGGACAGGCCGCCTTCACGATCACCGTCGCGGTGCTCTTCAACCTGCTCGTGCCGGCCGGCTGGAAGGTCGGCGTGGTGCGGATCGAGGACGTCGCGCTCGGATGCGCCGTGAGCGTCGTGGTCGGTCTGCTGTTCTGGCCCCGCGGCCTCGCGTCCGTGGTCGGGGACGACCTCGCCGACTCCTTCGGTGCCGGCGCCCGCTATCTCGAACAGGCGGTTCGGTGGGTCGCGGGCGCACAGGACGAGATGGCGGACGGCGCCGCCGCCGCTGCGGCCGCCGCCGCCCGCCTGGACCAAGCGCTCCGCGGCTTCTTGGCAGAGCAGGGGACCAAGCAACTCGAGCTGCACGAGCTCTGGCGGCTCGTCGGCGCGGGGTTGCGCCTGCGCCTGACGGCCTACTCGGTGGCGGACCTCGCGCCCGACGCCACGCTCGTCGGGTCAGCCCGCGACGCGCTGCTGAAACGGACCTCGACGATCGCCGGCTGGTTCGACCGCCTGGCGCTGGTCGTCGGGCGCGCGGGCCGCGACACGCCCACGACGCTGGCCCCGCCCAGCTTCGGCGCCGACGAAGTCGTGTCGGAGTCGTCGCGCTCCCACTACGGCGTGTGGCTCTGCGAGCACCTCGACCACCTCGCCGAACACCTCGGCGAGCTGGTCGCGCCCGCCGTCCACGTGGCCGAAGCCAGGCGCCGCCCGTGGTGGCGCTGAGGCGATCCCCTCAGCGGCTCAGGCCGCCCGCCAGCACAGCGCGCGCTCGGGCACGAGCCGGAACACGGGCCCCGGCGGAGGGTCCTCCCGGTAAACCGGATAGCGGCTCCTGAGCGCCTCGAGCACGGGCGCCGCAGGAGGACCCTCGAGCACGGTCACCGTGCCGACGAGCTGCACCCACCGCAACCGCGACCAGTCCTCGTCGTAGCGGTCGATCGTCAGCGCCGCCTGCGGGTGCTCGCGCAGCCAGCCGATGCGGGCGGGCTCGCGACCGGAGCGCTTGGGCTTGTTGTCGATCGCGGTCCACGCCGCCCCCTCGTGGATCGCGTACGTCACCGGTAGGACACGCGGGCGCCCGTCTCGGTCGAGCAGTCCGAGGTGGCCGACGCGCTCGTCCTCGAGCAGCGCGAGCGCCCAGCCCGGGAGCGTCTCCAGGGCGGTGCCGGTCACGTGAGCACCGGCGCCCCTCAGAGGCCGAACCGCGCCCGCAGGTCGGGCGGCACCAGGTCCTCGTACTCGCGGTGGTGTTCGATGAACGACTTCACGAACGGGCAGAACGGGAGCACGGACAGCCCTCGCCCACGGGCGTCGTCGAGCGCGAAGGCGATCAGGCGGCTCCCCAGCCCGTGCCCCTCGAAGCGGTCGTCGACTTCGGTGTGGACGAGCGCGATCAGGTCGCCCCGCAGCATGTAGTCGAGGTGCCCGGCGAGCAGGCCGTCCGAGCGGATCTCGTAGCGCTCGCGCTCGGGCACGTTCCGCACGGCGACCTCGGCGGGAGCGCTCATGCGGCCGCTCGCCGCCGGCGTGCGCGTTTGGAGAGCGACAGCTCCGGCGGCGTGACCCGGTGGCCGGCGGCGCAACGCAGCTCGGCCGTGACGGTCTCGCCGCAGTCGCCGTGTCGCAGCTCCACGGGGCCGCCGCGCTCATCCAGCCAGCGGTCGCCCCATTGCATCAGCGCCACCAGCACCGGGAGCAGGTCCCCGCCCTTGTCGGTCAAGCGGTAGCGCTGGCGCGTGCGCTGGCCCGGCTCGCGGTAGTCCTCGCGCTCGAGCAGCCCGTCCTCGACCAGCTCGCGCAGGCGCGCTGCCGCGACCGGCTCGCTGACCCCCGCCCGGCTGGCGAAGTCGTCGAAGCGGTCCGTCCCGTAGAAGGCCTCCCGCAGGATCAGGAAGGCCGAGCGGGTCGCCACCACCTCCAGCGCCCGCGCGATCGTGCAGCTGTCGGCGGTCCATCCGGCGCGGGGCTCGAGGGAGCCCGTCATGTGTATCGCGTGGTCCATAGCCGACATTATAGCTGACTTACGTGCGTCTAAGTCAGTGTGCTAGGGTGCTGGCTATGTCCTCGCTAAGCCAGCCCCGATCGACGCCGCGCCGGGAAGCGGCGCCCGCGCTGGTGCTGCTGATCGTGTGCGCCGGCGTGGTGCTCGCGAGCCTCGACCTGTTCATCGTCAACGTCGCGCTGCCCCAGATCGGACACGACCTCCACCTCCGGCGTGGGGACCTCGGCGACCTCTCGTGGGTGCTGAACGGCTACACGATCGTGTACGCCTCCCTCCTGGTGCTGTTCGGGCGGCTGGCCGAGCGTTACCGCCGCGACCACGCCTTCCTGCTCGGGGTGGCCGTGTTCGTCAGCGCCTCCGCCGCCTGCGGGCTGGCCACGAGCCTGCCGATGCTGGTCGCCTTCCGGGTCATCCAGGCCGCCGGGGCCGCGCTGCTGACCCCGACCTCGCTGGGACTGATCCTGGCCACGTTCCCGCCCGAGCGCCGTCACGGCGCGGTCCGGACGTGGACCGCGGTGGGGGGCATCGCGGCCGCCGCCGGGCCGGTCGTCGGCGGCCTGTTGGTGGCGGCCAGCTGGCGGTGGGTGTTCCTGGTCAACGTCCCGGTGGGGGTGCTGGCGTTGATCGTCGGCTGGCGCCGGCTTCCGCACGTCCCCGGCCAGCTCGTGTCGGCCCCCGACCCGCTCGGCGCGATCCTCATCACCGGCGGGGTGGGAACGTTGGTGCTCGGGCTCGTGAAGGGAAGCAGCTGGGGCTGGGGAGACGCCAGGACGGTGACCGCGCTCCTGGCGGGCGCGGTCGCGCTGGGCCTGTTCGCTCTGCACGTGGCCCGGGCTCGCAATCCGCTGATCGAACGGGAGCTGTTCCGTCTGCGGCCGGTCACCGGGGCGTCGGTCGTGGCGCTGCTGTTCATGGCCGCGTTCGGCGGCATGCTGCTGTCGCGGGTGCTGTGGGCCCAGGAAGTCTGGCACTGGTCGGCGCTGCAGACGGGCCTGGCGATCGCCCCCGGTCCGATCATGGTCCCGCTGTTCGCGTTCCTGTTCGGCGGTCCCCTGATCGCGCGCTTCGGCCCCGGCGCGGTGATCGCGGCGGGGTGCGCGATCTTCGCCGCCGGCGCCGCCTGGTGGGGGCTGGCGATGGGGCTCACGCCCGACTACGCCGGCGACATGCTGGGTGGGATGCTCCTCACCGGGATCGGGGTGGGGCTGACGATGCCGACGTTCACGGCCACCGGAGCGGCGGCGCTGCCGGCCCATTCCTTCGCCACCGGCTCGGGCATGATCAACATGCTGCGCCAGATCGGCCTGGCGGTGGGTGTGGCGGTCCTGATCGCCGTGCTCGGTACGCCACACGGCCCTGCCGCCACGCTCGAGAGCTACGAGCAGGCCTCCTACATCGTCGCCGGGCTTTCGATCGCTGCCGGGCTGGCCGCGCTGGCCCTGCTGCTGAGAACGAGCAGGCCGGCGAGCGCGAGCGCGGCGGCCCCCGCCGTCACGGCCTCGCAGGGTGCGTGAGGCCCGGCGCGCGCGTCAGCGCGCGGCGGCGGCCCCGCGGCGTTCGCCTGCGCCGGCGGTCACGTTGCTGAGGGACCCGAACAGCTCGTCCAGGACCTCGCCCAGCTGGGGTCCGTCGTCGGGCGCGGCGGTCCAGCGCTCGAAGCCGATTCGGAACACCGCGATCCCCGCCTCGGCGGCGAGGCTCGCCTCCGGCTCGCCGATGCCGCGGTCCCGCAGCGCCGTGGTCAGCGCCTCCGCGAGCCCCGCGAGCTTGATCAGCTCGCGCTCCCGCAGGTCGGGGTTGGCGGCGATGATCGTCTGGCGCTGACGGGCGAAGGGCCGCCGGTCGGCGAAGAACGGCCCGCTCGACCGTAGCGCCGCGGCCACGACCTCGATCGGCGCCGCCCCGGCGGGGGCCGCGGCGACGCCCTCCAGCAGGAGTGCCTCCAGCTCGCCCGCGCCGCCGAACAGGACTTCGCGCTTGTCGGCGAAGTAGCGGAAGAAGGTGCGCTCGGTCAGCCCCGCCCGCTCGGCGATCTCGGCCACGGTCGTCTGCTCGAAGCCCCGCTCTCCGTAGAGCTCCATCGCGGCCGCCACGAGGCGACCCTGTGCGTCCGGCTTCCAGCGGCCCATGGGACGATGGTATGTGATGACAGCGACTGACAACGGTGTGCTAGCGTTTGATGTCAGCAACTGACATCAAGGATCGTCCGCTCGGACCTGGGCGGACGACCACGTACCGGAGGTTCACCATGCGCGTTTTCGTCACTGGAGCATCGGGCTGGATCGGCCGCGGGGTCGTCCCCGAGCTGACCGCCGCCGGCCACACCGTCGTGGCGCTCGCGCGCTCTGATGCGTCGGCCGGGGCCCTGCGGGAGGCAGGGGTGGAGGTCCGCACCGGGTCGCTCGACGACCTCGACGTGCTGCGCGACGCCGCCGCCTCGTCCGAGGGCGTCATCCACCTGGCGTTCAAGCACGACATCGCCTTCAGCGGCGACTTCGCCGGTGCGGCCGAGGCCGACCGCCTTGCGATCGAGGCCTTCGGCGAGGCCCTCGCCGGCAGCGACAAGCCCTTCGTCATCGCCTCGGGCGTGCTCGGGCTCGCGCCCGGCCGCGTCGCCACCGAGCGTGACGGGCTGACCCCTGCGGCCGCCGACGGCGGGGGTCCCGCCGCCGGCCCCGAGCAGCGGCGGGCCAACGCCCAGACGACCCTCTCCTTCGCCGACCGCGGCATCCGCTCCTCGGTCGTACGGCTGCCACCGACCTGTCACGGCGAGGGGGACAACGGCTTCATCCCGCTCGCGATCGGCTTCGCTCGCGACAAGGGCGCGGCGGCATACGTCGGCGATGGCGCCAACCGCTGGCCGGCGGTCCACCGCGACGACGCCGCCCGGGTCTTCCGCCTCGCGCTCGAGTCCGCCCCGCCCGGCTCGGTGCTGCACGCGGTCGGCGAGGAGGGCGTGCCGATCCGCCGCGTGGCGGAGGTCTTCTCGGCCCAGCTCGGGGTTCCGGCGGTCTCCGTCGAGCCCCACCAGGCCGGTGACTACGTCGGCTTCCTCGGTGGCTTCTGGGGCCTCGACAGCCCGGCCACGGCGGAGGTGACGCGCGAGCTGCTCGGATGGCAGCCGACCCGTCCCGGCCTGATAGCCGACCTTGAGCGGGGCCATTACTTCGCCTGGACGCCCGCCCCGCCCGCCCGGGCGCCGCGTGGGGAGCCCGGGCGCTCGGACGCTGCTAGCCGTCGCCGGGCGGGGCCGGCGGCGGCAGCCGCGAGCTGCCGGGGGCGCGCAGACCGTCGATGACGATCTCCACCAGCCGCGGCCAGCGGCCGGTCGCGGGGCCGATCTGCTGGCGGGTGGCGGTGCCGAGCCCGCAGCTGATCATCGGCACGTCCTCCCAGGTGAGATCGCGCCGCAGCGAGCCGTCGCGCTGGGCACGACGCACCAGCCGGTCGAGCAGCTCGGGCATCCCGGCGGCTTCGGCGGCGGCTCCGGTGAGGTCGGCCCGCAGCCCGGTTATCTCGCACAGCGCGCGGTCCCCGGCCTGGATCTGGGCGGAGAAGCGGATGAACTCCGAGATGCCGGTCCAAGGATCCAGCTGCAGGCAGTCACGGGCCTTCTCGGCCAGACGCTCGAAGCCTTCGCCGACGAGGGCCGCGATCAGATCGTCCTTGGCCGGGAAATGGCGGTAGACGGTGCCCACGCCCACCCCCGCGAGTTTCGCCACGTCGGGTATCTGCGCCTCGATGCCCTGCTCGGCGAACAGCCGGCTCGCCGCGGCGAGCACCGCCTCGCGGTTGCGCCGGGCGTCGGCCCGCTGCGATTTCGTGGCGTCGGGGGCGGCCATCTCAGAAGTGTCCACCAGAGTCATGTCGAACCACCCCTTGAAACGGAATCATCGTTCAGTATCGTAGCTGAAAGCGGAATCCGAATTCCGCATAAGGACGGCAACCGCGGGTATCCGGTCGTCGCCGGGCCCCCCGAGCGAAGGAGGGACCCCAGATGGAAAGGCCAGCTGGATGACAAGCTCACGTGACTACCTCGCCCATCGTTGGACCGCGCTGATCCTGCTCTGCGTCGCCCAGTTCATCGTCGTGCTCGACGCGTCGATCGTCAACGTCGCGCTGCCGAGCATCGGCCGGGGACTGCACTTCTCCGAGCAGAACCTGCCGTGGGTCGTGAACGCCTACATCATCGCGTTCGGGGGCTTCCTGCTGCTGGGAGGGCGCGCGGCGGACCTGCTCGGCCGGCGGCGCGTGTTCATGGCGGGCCTGGCGGTGGTGGCGGTGTCCTCGCTGGCAGCCGGCTTCGCCGACACCCAGGGCCAGCTGATCGCCGCCCGGGCGGCTCAGGGGCTGGGGGCCGCGATCGTCTCCCCGGCGGCGCTGTCGATCGTGACCACCCTCTTCAGGGACGGGGCCGAGCGCAACAAGGCGCTGGGGGCGTGGGGCGCCGTGGCCGGCTCCGCCGGCGCGGTCGGCGTCCTGCTGGGGGGCATCCTCACCGAAGGGCTCGGTTGGGAATGGGTCCTGTGGGTGAATGTGCCGGTGTCGCTGATCGCGCTCTCCCTCACGCCCGGGCTGATCCCCGAGAGCCGCTCGGAAGCGGCCACGCGACACTTCGACGCCGCCGGCGCGGTCACGATCACCGCGGGGCTGTCGCTGCTGGCCTACGCGCTGCTCGACGCCACCAGCGCGGGCTGGGGATCGACCAAGATCGTCAGCCTGCTGGTCGCCTCGGCCGCGCTGTTCCTCGCCTTCGTGCTGATCGAGTTGCGCTCCAAGGCACCGCTCGTCCCCTTCCGGATCTTCCGCGTGCGGACGGTCCTGGGGGCGAACGTGGTCGGCCTGCTCCTCGGCGCCTCGCTGTTCTCGATGTTCTTCTTCGCGACCCTCTACATGCAGCAGGTGCTGCGTTTCGGCCCGATCCACGCCGGGCTCTCCTACCTGCCGCTGTCGGTCGCGATCATCGTTTCGGCCGGTCTCGGCGGGCAGCTCGTCACGCGCTTCGGCTTCAAGCCGATCCTCGCCGTCGGGATGGCGTCGGTGGCCGGAGGGCTGCTGTGGTTCAGCGGGATCTCGGTCGGCGGCAGCCTGGTGGGCGACATCCTCGGGCCCTCGCTGCTGGCGGCCGTCGGCCTCGGGTTCGGCTTCGTCACCTCCACGATCGCGGCGGTGGCCGGGGTGGCGGGCCGCGAGCAGGGCCTCGCGAGCGGGCTGATCAACACCTCGCAGCAGTTCGGCGGCGCCATCGGCCTCGCGGTCCTGTCGGCGATCGCCACCTCCCGCACCCACGACCTGCTCGCCGGCGGCGCCTCGAGCGCGAGTGCCCTGACCGGTGGCTTCCAGTCGGCGTTCCTGGCCGGCGCCGGGATCGCGGCCCTCGGCCTGCTCGCGACGCTGGTGCTGATCCGCTCCCGCGACAGTCGCGCACACGTCGAGATGGCCCGCGCCGGGGCGGCGGGGGTGGAGGTCTAGCTCCAGGCGTCCGTCGCGGGTCCCGGGCGATGACGCGATCTGCCGCGCCGGCGCTCAGATGCCGGCTTCGACCCCGGCCCACAGCAGCACCGTCGAGGCGAGCAGGATCGCCGGCACCGTGGCGGCACCGACGCGGACGAACTCGCCGAGCCGAACGTCGGCGTCCTCGGCGCGGAGGATCCGCCGCCACAGGAGGGTCGCGAGCGAGCCCACGTAGGTGAGGTTGGGCCCGACGTTGACGCCCACGAGTGCGGCCAGCAGCGGCGCCTCTCCGGCGGGGGCGAGCGCCGGCGCGAGGATCAGGATCGCGGGCAGGTTGTTGAGCAGGTTCGCGAGCACGGCAGCGAGGGCAGCGATCCCGAGCAGCGCGGCCAGGGAGCTGCCGCCCGGGAGCGCGTCGTGGACCGCCCTCGTGAGGCCGTTCGCGCCGGCCGCCGCCACGATCACGCCGAGGCCGAGCACGAAGATCAAGAACGACGGCTGCGCCGCCCGCAGGATCGCTCCCGGCTCCGCCGCCCGGCGGGCCAGCGAGGGTGCTGTGATGGCGGCGGCCGCGGCGACCGCGATCCACAGCGGTTCGATCCCCAGCGGCGAGCTGGCCGCGAAGCCGGCCAGGCTCGCGCCCAGGACGCCCAGCGCGTAGCGCGGTAGGGGCCGGGCCTCGACCGCCTGCGGCGGTTCGCTCGGGCGGGCCAGGTCAGCCGCGAAGAAGCGGCTCAGCACCAACCACTCGATCGTGACCGCCGCCATCGTCGGCAGCGCCATCGTGGCGGCGAAGCGGGTGAAGGAGAGCTTCAGCGCGTGGAAGGCGAGGAGGTTGGTGAGGTTCGAGACCGGCAGCAGCAGCGATGCCGAATTCGCCAGGTGGGAGCAGGCGTAGACCTGCGGCCGGGTGCTCATGCGCAGGCGGGTGGCGGTGAGAAACACGACCGGCGTCAGCAGCACCACGGTCGGGTCCAGGCCGAGGATCGCGGTGACGGCCACGGCGAGCCCGAACACGACCGCCAGCAGCCGGCGCGGGTCACCCCGCGCGCCCCGGGCCATGATCCCGCCGCAGGCCTCGAACAGGCCTTCGCGGCGGCAGCCGTCGGCGAGCACCAGCAGCGCCGCCAGGAACGCGACCGTCGGGGCCAGCTGGCCGAGGGCGTGTCGCGCACCCTCGACGCTCACGGCCCCGACCGCGAGCAGCGTTCCCGCCCCCGCCGCGGCGGCCAGCGGCTCCGCCAGCCGGTGGGGCTGGACCACCGCCGCCCCGAGCGTGACCGCGAGCGCGCCCAGCGCCAGCACGAGCGCGACGGCTTCGGGCACTACCGCCTCATCCGCCTCCGCCGGCCGGAGGAATGGTGGCGCCGGCGTGGGGGTTGCGGGCGATCACCCAGCGGGCGTACACGCAGGCCGCCAGCAGGATCGCCACCGATAGGTAGGGGAACACGCTGTAGGGGACCGGCTGACCCGGCTGGAACAGCTCGGCGAACGGGATCGCGAGCGTGAGCGTCCCCAGCAGCGGCATCACGCAGTGGCGCCACGGCGAGAGGGGGTGACCGTGCCGGCGGATGTAGACCGGCAGCGAGACGGCGGTCAGGACGTACACGAACAGGATCAGGATCGTGCCCATCGTCGAGCACTCCGCGTACAGGTTGACGGGATCGCTGGAACCCGCGACCAAGTCCGTGGCATGGCACAGCCACCAGATCACCACGATCCCCAGGCCGAGGACGGTCATCGCCGCCAGCGCCGCCGTGGGCGTCTGTCCCGGGGGCCGGGACACCGCCAGACGGGCGGGCAGCAGCCCCGAGCGTCCCCCGTCGGACACCATCCGCGCCTGGGCGTTGACGGCCGCCACGAGCGTCGAGAGCACGGAGAAGATCCCGGCCAGCCAGGCGAGGATCGCGGCCGAGCCCATGTAGCGATCGGCCATTTCCAGGAACGGCACCGACCCACGGCCGATCGCGGAGGTGTCGTAGTGGAAGCCGACGACGGTCGTGTACGCGAACAGCACGAACAGGACCGTCGTGAGCGCGATCCCGATGTACAGGGCGCGCGGGATCGTGCGGGCCGGATCACGCGTCTCCCCGGCCAGGGCGGGACCGTTTTCCCAGCCGATGAACATATAGAGGGCCAGTGGGAAGCCGGCGGCCAGTCCCGCCAGGCCGCCGCTCACGTTCGACCATTCGAAGGGCGCGCCGTCGAGGTGGGGGCCCTCCTTGACGAGCACCACCAGGCAGACCGCGAGCATCACCACGACCTGGAAGGTGAGCGCGCCCGCCACCACCGCGGTGGAGCGACCGGCCCCCCGCAGCGCGACCGCGATGGCGCCCCCGGTCATGAGCAGCGCGATCGGCAGCCAGCTCGGATGCCAGGAGGTGTAGTGGTCGAGGGTGAGCGAGATCATCCCGCCCGACATCGCGAACACCCCCGCGATCGCGACCGTGAACCCGACCGCGATCAGCACCGAGGTGACGGCGCCGGCCCGCGGTCCCAGCGAGCTCGACACGTAGGTGATGAAGCTCCCCGACGACGGCTCCATGCGCGTGAACTCCGCCGTCACGAAGGCGAGCAGGGCGACGGCCACGCTCGCGCTCACGATCGTCAGCGGGGCACCGACGCCCGCCGTGACGGCGATCACCCCGAAGGCGAAGTAGAAGTCGATCCCGGGCCCGATGTTGGCGACCGTGGAGGCGGTCACGCTCCTGAGCCCCAGCTCGCCCGTCGGCTGGGTTTCGCTGCGACCGCTTGCCGGCGGGCTCACCCGCGCCATCGTATGGATCGCGGCTGCGCGATCCTTACGTGCTGTCAGGAGTCACCCGAGCGACGGAGGTGCGCGATGAACGAGAGTCCCGTCCTGCTGCACGTGTGGGAGGTCCCGGCCGGGGAGGCGCCGGCCGCCGTCCAGAGCCTGGAGCAGATGTTCACCGACCTCGCCAAGGACGACGCGTTCGTCTCGGCGCGCCTCCTCGAGAGTCCCGACCGCGGCTCGGTGGCGGCGATCGTCGAGATGCGCACCCCCGAGGACCGTCGCCGGTTCGAAGCGATGCCGGAGCGGAAGGAGACGCTCGAGCACCTGCACGGGAGCGCGAACATCGTCCTGAGGTTCTACGACGAGGTCGCCCTCTACAGCTGATGTCCGCGGCCGCGCCAACCGTCGACGCGGCCGCGGAGGCCGTCGCTCGCCCTCGCATCAAGGTCATCTTCGGAGGCCTGATGCTGGTCGTGCTGCTGGCGGCGCTCGACCAGACGATCGTCGCCACGGCGCTGCCCACGATCGTGGGCGACCTCGGTGGCCTCGACCGCCTGGCGTGGGTGACGAGCGCCTTCCTGCTGGCCCAGACCGCGGCCACCCCGATCTACGGGAAGCTCGGCGACCTGTACGGGCGCAAGCGCGTTTTGCAGAGCGCGATCGTGCTGTTCCTGGCCGGCTCGGCGCTGTGCGGGCAGTCGGCCAGCATGACCGAGCTGATCGGCTTCCGCGCGGTCCAGGGACTCGGTGCGGGCGGGCTGATCGTGCTCGCCCAGGCGGTCATCGGCGACGTCGTCTCGCCCCGCGAAAGGGGCCGCTACCAGGGCCTCTTCGGCGCCGTGTTCGGCGTTGCCAGCATCGCCGGGCCGCTGCTCGGGGGCGTGATCGTGACCGCGGTCTCGTGGCGCTGGATCTTCTACATCAACCTGCCGGTGGGGATCGCCGCGCTGGCCGTGCTGGGGGTGGCGCTGCCGGCGCAGGGCTCGCGCGGGCGACCATCGATCGACTACCTGGGAGCCGGTCTGCTCGCCTCGGGGCTGAGCGCGATCGTGCTCGTGACGAGCCTCGGCGGGACGACCTGGGCATGGGGCTCGGCGCAGGTGGTGCTGGTGGCGACCCTGGGCATCGGGCTGATCGCGTTGTTCCTATTCGTCGAGCGCCGCGTACCCGAGCCGATCCTGCCGCTTTCGCTGCTGCGCGACCGCGTGTTCGCGGTCGCGGGGTCGCTGTCGCTGATCGTCGGCTTCGCGCTCTTCGGAGCGGTCGTGTTCCTGCCGCTGTACTTCCAGACCGTCGATCTGGCCTCTCCCACCGAAGCGGGCCTGCGCCTGGTCCCGATGATCGTCGGGCTGCTCCTGACGTCGATCGTCTCGGGGCAGTTGATCTCGCGCACCGGCCGCTACCGCGTGTTCCCGATCGTGGGGACCCTGTTGATGAGCGCCGGTCTGCTGCTGCTGACGCGCCTGGACGTGGGCACCTCCACCGCCACCTCGGCGGTCTACCTGTTCGTGCTCGGCCTCGGGCTGGGCTGCACCATGCAGGTGCTCGTGCTCGCGGTTCAGAACGCCGTCGACTACAAGCTGCTCGGCGCAGCCACCTCGGGTGTCACGATGATGCGCGGAATCGGCGGGGCGATCGGAACGGCGGTGCTGGGGGCGATCTTCACCTCGCGCCTCAGCGGCCAGCTGAAATCGACGCTGCACGGGCCGCTCGGCGCCCAGGTGGCGAAAGGCGCCCGCCTCACCGGCGCCCAGGTCGCGCGCCTCCCCGCGGGTCCGCGGAGCATCTACCAGCACGCCTACGTCCACTCGCTGAGGCCCGCCTTCTTCGTGGCCGCCGCCGCCGCCGTGCTCGGCTTCGTGTTGAGCCTGTTCCTGCAGGAGCGCAAGCTCCGGGGAGCCCCGGCCACCAGCACCGGCCTCGAGGACGGCCTCGCCGCCCCTCGCTCGGCTGACTCGCTGGAGGAGATCGAGCGCTCGCTCACGCGCGTGACGAGCCCCCAGGAGCGCACCCGCTTCCGCGAGCGGGTGGCCGAACGGGCGGGCCTGCAGCTGTCGCCCGGTGCGACCTGGGCGCTGGTCCGAATCCAGGAGCACGGGCCCGAACGTGCCCGCACGCTGGCGGCGGCCGACGGCGTCCCGCCCGAACGGGTCGCCGAGGTCACGCAGGAGCTGCGCGGGCTCGGCCTGCTTGCCGGTGACGGTGACGGACAGCAGGCCGACGGTCGCGGCCAGGTCGCACTCACCGCGACCGGTCGCGACCACGCCGAGCGGCTGCTGAGTGCCCGCTGTGAGCTGCTCGTCGAGGCGCTCGCCGACGATGGCGCCGCGCGCGATCCGCAGGTGCTCTCGCTGCTCCAGCGCCTGTCCGTCGAGCTGTGCGGCGAGCCGCCGTCGGTCGCGGCGGCGCCGGCCGCCGGCTGAGATCGCCGGGCCGGCACCTGGCGGTAGTGTCAGCCGGGCCCTGGACCTGTTGATCGACAAGGACGACCTCCACGAGTGCCGGCTGCTCGAGACCGACCCGCCCTCCCCGTCGGACGGGCAGGCGCTGCTCAGCGTGGAGCACTTCGGGCTCACAGCCAACAACATCACCTACGCGCAGTTCGGGCGGGCGATGTCCTACTGGGACTTCTTTCCGACCGAGGAGGGGTGGGGGCGGATGCCCGTGTGGGGCTTCGCCGAGGTCGCCGAGAGCCGCGCCCCGGGCCTGGAGGAGGGCACCCGCCTGTACGGCTACCTGCCGCCCTCGACCGAGCTGCTCGTGCGACCGGCGCACATCGGCCGGCGCGGCTTCGTCGACGCCTCGCCCCACCGGGCGGCGCTCCCGGCGGCCTACAACGGCTACACGGCCACGGCCGCCGACCCGGTCTATGACGCCGCCCGGGAGGATCGCCAGATGCTGCTGCGCCCGCTGTTCTTCACCTCCTGGCTGATCGACGACTTCCTCGGCGAGGTGGACCTGTTCGGCGCCGAGGTGGTGGTGATCTCGAGCGCCTCGAGCAGAACGGCGAGCGCGCTGGCCCACCTGCTCTCGCTACGCGGCGAGACCGAGGTGGTGGGGTTGACCTCGCAGCGCCGCCTTGCCTTCACCGAGGGCCTCGGCGCCTACCACACGGTGCTCTCCTACGAGCAGCTGGCGGAGCTTCCGCAGGAGCGTGCCGTGTACGTCGACATCAGCGGAGACACGGACGTGCGCGACGGCGTTCACCGTCGCTACGGCGAGCGGCTCGTGCACTCGGCCGTCGTGGGGGCCACCCACCACGACCGCATGGGGGCCGTCCCCGCGGACCTGCCCGGGCCGCGACCGCTGTTCTTCTTCGCCCCCGACCGGGTCGCGGCGCGCTCGCAGGAGTGGGGTCGTGAGGGTCTGGAAGCCAGGATCGCGGATTCCTGGCATCCCTATGTGGAGTGGACCGAGGGCTGGCTGGAGGTTCGTCACGAGCGCGGCGGGACGGCGCTGCGGTCGACCTACCTGGACCTGCTCGACGGGCACATCGACCCCTCCGCCGCGCACGTCCTCACGCTCCAGGACTGAGCGCGGGGCGGGGGCGGGCCGGGCTGGCTGCTAGCGCTCCTCGGGCGCGGCGATCGTGCGCAGGTGCTCGGCCACCCCGGTGACGCTGAGCAGCCTCTCGACCTGCTGGGAGCTGTGGGTCACCGCCAGCTCCTGGCCACGCTCGGTGCACAGCTTGCGTGCCGCCAGGATCACCCGCAGGCCGGTCGAGTCGATGAACTGCAGGTCTTTCAGGTCGAGCACGACCATGCCGTTGTCGCTCAGGTCGGCGCTCTCGATCGCTTTCTGCAGCAGGGGCGCGCTGGCCATGTCGAGTTCGCCCCCGAGGGTGATCACCACCCGCTCGGGTTCCCGCTGGACGTCGATCTGAAGCTGTTCGATCACACCCACTCCGTGTCCGGATTCTACTGGAGCCCCAAAACCCGGCCAGGAGCAGTGTTTAGGGCTCGCGAGAGTGGGGTATTGCTGATGGCACCAGTCGTCAACCCCTCAGCAGCGTCGTGAGCCCCCCGCGGTCGCCGCCATTGAAACGGGGGTTGACTATGCGGTATGCCGGTGCGACTCGCCATGGTCGCCCGGCATACCGCGAATGGTTTCCCGGAGTGCGGGCACGCCCCCCGATCCGGGGCCGGAGTGTCGTCGAGGATCCTCCGCTCGACCACGTGTCGCCCGCTGCGCACCGTCACCGACCGCCCGCCGTGTCCCCGTTGGACGCCCCTGCCTTCGCCTCGGGCGCTTCGCTGAGGCGCAATGCGAGCAGCTCCGTGGAGCCTCTGCGCAGGACCTCGTGATCCTCGGTCAGCTGCTCGAGTGCCGGGGCGAGGCCGTCAAGCGAGGATCCCGCACCCAGCGGGCCGACCAGCAGGTCGAGCCCCCGCGGGGTGAGCGTCGTGGCCACGGCCAGACGTCCCGAGTCCTCGGTCCCGCCGAGGTGGTCCACCAACTGCTCGACCAGCGGGCGGGTGGCGGCGATCCGCTCGGTCGACAGCCGGGCGCGGGCGGCGACCGCGGCCAGCACCCGCGACACCACCGCGCGGGCCAGGCGCGGCGGCCCGACCGCCAGATACACGCCCTCGCCGTCGCCCTCCCCCTCGCCGGGGAGCTCCTCCTGGTCGTCCTGCCCGCCGCCGGGTCCGGTGTCGAGGATCGCGGCCTTCGGGGTCGCGAAGCGCATCCGCACGTCGGTGCCCTCGCCGTCGCCGCCGGCGAACTCGACGCTGTCGGCCAGCGCGAGCATCACGGGAATGCCGATCCCGCCGATCTCGCTCGGCTCGGAGGCGTGGGGCTTCAGGCCGCAGCCGTGGTCGCGGACGAGAACCTCCAGGCCCTCCGGGGAGGCTCGCAGCTCGACCTCCATCGGACCGTGGCCGTCCGGGTAGGCGTGGGCGACGACGTTGTTGCAGGCCTCGCTGAGGGCCGTGCTGATGTCGTTCAGCTCGACGGCGTCGAGCTCGACGGTGTCCGCCAGCCCGCGCAGGGCCTGGCGCACGAGCAGGACGTTCTCCGGCCTGCTCGGGAGGCTTAGTCGGACATTCGGAACCCCCGCCACGGCCTCAGCACCCGCGTCTCGACCGTCCGATCGGTGGGTGGACGCGAACTCCGGCGTCCCCCCCGAGTGCTGTTGCGCGGCCGGGCTGCTCAGCGAGCAGCCGCCGGCGCATGGGTCAGGCTCCGCAGCTGGTCCAGCGAGCGACGCAGCAGCCGTGAAACCTGCATCTGGGAGATGCCCACACGTTCAGCGATCTCTGTCTGTGTCAGATCCTCGACGTACCGCATCTTGAGGATCAGACGCTCGCGCGCAGGGATGTGTCCGAGCACGGCCGCGAGCGTCGCGTCGAGCTCCACGAGCTCGTAGCGCTCGTCGTCGGTGCCGATCGAGTCGCCGTAGGCGGCAGCGCCGTCCTCGGAGCCCGGCCGTGGGGCATCGAGCGAAACCGTCTCGTAAGCCTGGATCGCCTGCAGCGCGTCGAGCACGTCCTCGCAATCGATCTCGAGGTACTCCGCGAGCTGGTTGACGGTCGGCGCGTGGCCGTGCTCGTTGGCCAGGCGGTCACGCGCGTCGCGCACCTTCAGGGCGCGCTCCTGGGCGCCGCGGGGGACGTGGATGGCCCACCCGGAGTCGCGGAAGTAGCGGCGCATCTCACCGAGGATCGTGGGCACGGCGAAGGACTGGAACGGGTGGCCGCGCTCGAGGTCGTAGCGGTCGATCGCCTTCAGGAGACCCAGGCAGGCGACCTGGAGCAGGTCCTCGAACGGCTCCGAGGAGCGCCCGTAGCGGCGGGTCAGGCTGCGCGCCAGCGGCATGTACCGCTGGACCAGGGCTTCTTGTGCCATCCGGTCGCCGTGGCGCTGCCAGCGCATGAACAGATGGCGGGGGTCACCGGTCGCCCGTGCCGGCTTCGGTGCCGTCATTGTCGCCGTCCTCATCTGCGTACTCATCTCCCCTCCTACCAGCCGTATGTGGCTCGACGCGAAGCTGTCCTGAGGATGATACCCGCGTTGCACATCTTCAAACACATCCTTTTGGAGGTGTCGTAATTCTACTCCTCCCGGTGAAGCTAGGCTCATCGATGTGGACGAACGGGCGCTTCCCACCGTCGGCGAGATCCTCGCCACCCGCAGGGGCGAGGAGCTGGATCTCAACGACCGCTACCTGAACCCCCAGCTGGGCCGCATCCTGCGAACGCTCGGGTTCGACCGGGTGTGGACGGGGGGCGAGGGGGCCCACCTCGTGGACGAGTCCGGGGAGCGCTATCTCGACCTGATCGGCGGCTACGGGGTGTTCGCGATCGGCCGCAACCACCCGCAGGCGATCGCCGCCATGGAGCAGGTGATGGCGGCCCGGACGGCCAACCTCCCACAGCTCGGGGTCTCGTTGCTGCCGGGGGTGCTGGCGGAGGAGCTCGTGGCCCGCTCGCCCGCCAGCGTGTCCGCCGTGATCGGAGCCAACTCCGGCACCGAGGCGGTCGAGGCCGCGATCAAGGTGGCCCGCGCCGCCACCGGCCGAAAGCGGATCCTGTACTGCAGCCACGCCTTCCACGGCCTCACCCTCGGTTCGCTCTCGCTGAACGGCAACGACGAGTTCCGGGGCGGGTTCGGCCCGCTGCTGGAGGACTGCCGGGAGATCGGCTTCGGCGATCTCGGGGAGCTCGAGGGCGAGCTCGAGCGTGGCGACGTGGCCGCCTTCGTGGTCGAGCCCGTGCAGGGCAAGGGCGTGAACCTCCCTCCCGACGGGTACCTGCCCGCCGCCCAGCGGCTGTGCAGGGGTGAGGGTGCGTTGTTCGTGTGCGACGAGGTGCAGACCGGCATCGCCCGCACCGGGCGCTTCCTCGCCTGCGAGCACTGGGGCCTCGAGCCCGACCTGATCTGCGTCGCCAAGGCCCTCTCCGGCGGACTCGTCCCGGTCGGCGCGGTGCTCGCGTCCAGGGAGGTCTTCGACAAGGTCTTCGACGGCATGGAGCGGGCCGTCCGCCACGGCTCCACGTTCGGCGGCAACGACCTCGCCGCGGCGGCCGGGCTGGCCACCCTGCGGGTGATCGACCGCGAGCGCCTGGTCGACCGTAGCCGGCGTATGGGTGAGCTGCTGCTCGAGCTGACGACCCCGCTGGCCGAGCGCTTCGAGGTCGTCCGCGAGGTGCGCGGGCTCGGCCTGATGTGGGCGATCGAGTTCGGGCCGCCGCCCGGGGCCGCCGCCCGGCGCCTGTGGGAGCGGGTCGAGGCGCGTCAGCCGGGCCTGTTCGCCCAGCTGGTGATCGCGCCCCTGTTCCACGAGCACCGCATCCTCTGCCAGGTCGCCGGCCACCGCATGAACGTGATCAAGGCCCTGCCCGCGTTGACCGTCGAGGAGTCCGAACTGCGGCGCTTCGCGGCGGCCCTCGAGCAGACGATCACCGCGGCCGAGCGCTACCCCTCGGCGCTGGCCCGCTTCGGGCTGCGGACAGGGCTCAGATCTGCCGGCGTGCACCGCTAGCCTTGGCCGCCAGATCTACCGGCGTGCACCGCTAGCCTTGGCCGGCAGGTGCTGAAGGACCGCGAGGACATCCGCAACGTGGCGATCGTCGCCCACGTCGACCACGGCAAGACCACGCTCGTGGACGCGATGCTGTGGCAGTCCGGTGCCTTCCGGGTCGGACAGGAGGTCGCCACCAGGGTGCTCGACTCGATGGACCTCGAGCGCGAGAAGGGCATCACGATCCTCGCCAAGAACACCTCGCTGCACTTCAAGGGCGTCAAGCTCAACATCATCGACACCCCCGGACACGCCGACTTCGGGGGCGAGGTGGAGCGGGGGCTGACGATGGTCGACGGCGTGCTCCTGCTGGTCGACGCCTCCGAGGGGCCGCTGCCGCAGACCCGCTTCGTGCTGCGCAAGGCGCTGGAGGCGAAGCTGCCCGTGATCCTCGTGGTCAACAAGGTGGACCGCAGCGACGCCCGCGTCTCGGAGGTCATCGACGAGGTATATGAGCTGTTCCTCGACCTCGACGCCGACGAGCAGCAGATCGAGTTCCCGATCGTGTACTGCAACGCCAAGGCCGGGATCGCCTCGCTCGAGTACGTGCCCGGGCAGCCGCTGGCGGGCGACACGCTCGAGCCCCTGCTTGACCTCCTGCTCGAGCGGATCCCGCCGCCCCGCTACGACCCCGACCACCCGCTGCAGGCGCTGGTGACCAACCTCGACGCCTCCCCCTACGTCGGCCGGCTCGCGATCTGCCGGGTGTGGAACGGCTCCATCCGCCGGGGCCAGCAGATCGCCTGGTGCCGGGCCAACGGCGCGATCGAGCGTGCCCAGGTGGCCGAGCTGTACGTGACCGAGGCGCTCGACCGGGTCGAGGCCGCCGAGGCCGGCCCGGGAGACATCATCGCCGTCGCCGGGATCGCGGAGGTCACGATCGGGGAGACGCTCGCCGACCTCGAGGACCCGCGACCGCTGCCGGTGATCACGGTCGACGAGCCGGCGATGTCGATCACGATCGGCGTCAACAGCTCGCCGGTGGCCGGCAAAGAGGGCGACAAGATCACCGCCCGGCAGATCAAGGCGCGCCTCGACCAGGAGCTGGTGGGCAACGTCTCCCTGCGCGTCGAGCCGACCGAGCGGCCCGACACCTACGAGGTCCAGGGCCGGGGCGAGCTGCAGCTGGCGGTGCTCGTCGAGATGATGCGCCGCGAGGGGTTCGAGCTGACGGTCGGCCAGCCCCACGTCGTCGAGCACTTCATCGAAGCCGAACGCCACGAGCCGCTGGAGCGGCTGTCGGTGGACGTTCCCGAGGACCACGTCGGCACGATCACCCAGCTGCTCGCGGTCCGCAAGGGGCGGATGGAGCACATGACCAACCACGGCACCGGCTGGGTGCGGATGGATTATCTGGTGCCGGCGCGAGCGCTGATCGGCTTCCGCACCGAGTTCCTCACCGAGACCCGGGGGACGGGGATCATGCACCACGTGTTCGAGCGCTGGGAGCCGTGGGCCGGGGAGCTGCTGACGCGGACCAACGGTGCGCTGGTGGCCGACCGCGGCGGGACCACGGTCAGCTACTCGCTGATGACCCTGCAGGAGCGGGGCCTGCTGTTCGTGGGCCCGGGCGAGGAGGTCTACGAGGGCATGGTGATCGGCGAGCACGCCCGCTCCGGCGACCTCGACGTCAACCCCGTCAAGGAGAAGCACCTCACCAACATGCGCTCCTCGACCTCCGACGTGCTCGTGCGGCTCGACACCCACGCCAAGCTCACGCTCGACCAGGCGCTGGAGTGGGTACGCGACGACGAGGCCGTCGAGGTGACCCCCGAGAGCGTCAGGATCCGCAAGGCGGTGCTCTCGAGGGTCGAGCGCCTGAAGGCGGTCCGCTCCGCCCGCCGCTGAGCTCGACGGGGTGCGACGCACCCCCGCGGCGGAAATGTAAGGTACCGGCCGATGACCAGCCAGCGCAGGGCGCCAAAGCCCATTCTGGCCGCGCTTCTCGTGCTGCTGGCCCTACTCGCCGGGAGCGCCGTGGCGCGGGCGGAAAGCTCCCCCACCTACAGCCACGAGAGCCTCTCGCAGTACGAAGCCCAGCTGAAGGCGGGCGAAATCCAGTCCGTGATCGTCAACAAGCGGCTGCGCTCGCTGCGCATCACGCTCAAGGACGGCACCCACGTGTTCGCCAAATACGCCAAGAAATCGGGCCCCAAGTACTACGCCCAGATCACGGCGAAGGGGGTCCCGATCACGTTCATGACCCCGACGGCGGCCAAGAAGGAACAGGAAAAATCCTCAAAGCACCACAAAATCCGCTACATCGCGGGCGGTGTGCTGATCGTGGTGCTGGTGATCGTGGGCGTGATCCTGTTCATGCGCAGACGGCGTCGGGACGACGAGGACTAGCGGGTCCTCACCTCGCCGGCGGCCGGGGCGGCCCCATAGGTAGCAGAGCACGCAGGCGCCGGTGAACACGGCCGTCACGAGCAGCTCCGGGCCGGAGTCCTCGACCAGCGAGCCGACCAGGCCCGCGGCCAGCGAGCTGTAGAGGGCGGCCGCCCAGGCGGGGTCGCCGGCGACGGGCCCGAGCACGGGCGTGCCCGGACGCACGGCCGCGGCCACGCCCGCGAGTGCGATCACGGTGGCGAGGGGCATGGCGGCGTGGCGCAGCTCCCCCCAGGCGGCTTCGTAGCGGCGGACGACCAGGTCGCGAAGCTCGCCCGTGGAGTGCGCGTGCAGGACGCTGCCCGTGTAGTGGCCGGTGCCGTGGGCCGTGAGCAGGTCGAGCACCGCCAGCACGATCAGCCCCACGATCGGGCTCGACACGACGATCAGCGCCCGCCGTCGGGAGCGGGCCTGCGGCAGCAGCAGGGCCGCCGCCAGCGCGAAGGACACGCACACGACGATCACCCCGCCGACGCCGGCTCCGAGCCCGGTGGCTCCCTCGACCACGGCCAGCGCCGTCCCCGCGAGCGCCATCGCCACCCACGCCCTCCTACCGCGGGCGGAGGGATACAGGGCGCCCGCCACCGCCGCCAGCACGAGTACCGCCAGCGCCGACTTGAGGTCGTTGCCGATTCCGTGGAAGCGTGCTCCGAGCGCGGGGTCGGGACCCAGCAGCGAGCGCATCAGCAGCTGGCTGCCGCCGAGCGCGTCGGCCGCGATCGCCGCCACGCACGCCACGGCGGGGACGACCAATGCTCGGGGCCACCCGACGAGGACGTCGGTGAGCGCACCCAGCGCCGGGCACAGCAGCGCCAGCAGCAGGTACTCGACGTCGGCTGCCGGGGCGAGCGCCGCCGTCAGCAGCGCCACCACGGGCGCCCACAGCACGCCGAGGGCGCCGGCCCGCAACGCCCGTCGGCGCCCGGCCGCGGTAACGGAGCATGCCACCAGCAGCGCCCACACGACCAGCACCCATCCGAGCGCCGGCAGCCGCCGGGCCCCGATCACCTGCAGGCGGGCGATCGTGCTCCTCAGCGCGGGCCCGTCGAGGGGGCCTTCGACGCGGGCGGCGCTCCCCTCGACCGTGGCCGGGATCGCCGCGTGCTCGTGGGCGAGGATCGTGGGCGCGATGTCCGTGCTCGACAGCAGTCCCCGCTCCTGGGTGTCGGCGGAGGTCAGCTCCCCGGGGGTGCCGCCGCCGAGGCCGGCGGCAGCGGCCCACAGCAGCCGCGAGGGACTCGAGGGCGACTCGCTCTGGACCACGATCACCAGCTCGCCCGGCGCACGGCTCGCCACCAGCCGGCGCAACACATCGCGGCCCTCTCTGCCCGCTGGGATCGTGAGCACCACCAGCCGCCGCCGCCCCAGCAGGTCACTCGCACGCGCGGCCAGCGTCGAGGCGCCGCCGAGCGAGACGGCCGCCACGCGACCGTCACGGCCCGCGGCCACGGGCCCGTCGGCGGCGTCGCCCGAGGCCGCCACATAGGCCGCCCCCCCGAGCTGGGAGGCGAGCAGCCCGGGCACCAGTTCCGCCGGTGCGCCGCGGGCCCTCCGTCGATCTCGCGCCCAGCCCTCGATGTTGCCGGCGTCACCCTCGGGCGCCAGCACCAACGGCGCCGGTGGCGATCCATAGGCCCCGGTGGCGATACGGGCGCCCTGCGTGATGTCGAGCCGTAGCTGCCCCGCGGAGGCGCCACCCTCGGCGGCCGAGAGGATGCCCACCGACATCCCCTCGAGGCTCGCCAGGAAGCGCTCGTCGACGGGCGCGAACACGAGCAGCGCGGAGGGTGGGGCGGGGCGCGCGCCGGGGGTGGGCGCGGCCCCGTTGGGAGCGGCGGCCCGGGTGGGAGCGGCGGCCCGGGTGGGAGCTGCGGTCCGGGCGGGAGCGGCGGCCCCGGCGGGAGCGGCGGCCCCGGCGGCCCCGGCGGCGGTGATGCCGCACACGAGGACCGCCAGCAGGCACGCTGCCAGGGCGCCCCTCGACGGCCCGGCGGGGGGCACTTTCAGTTGACGCTCGGGTCCAGGGGCATGCGGGCGACCAGAGCGTAGCTGCCGCCCATGCTCGTGAGCACTGTCCGCCAGAGGTCGGAGGGGAGCTCCGAGAAGATGTGCTCGGGTCCGGCGTCGTGGGCGATCCAGTCGCCGTCGTCGATCTCCGTCTCCAGCTGCTGGGCCGACCACCCGGCGTAGCCGGCGAACACGCGGCCGCGGAGGGTCGTGCCGGCGAGGTCGTCGAGGTCGGCGTCGGAGGGCGGGAACCCGATCGCGTCGAGCACCAGCAGGCCGGCCTGGGAGGCGTCCAGGAACTCCGCCAGCACCACGATCGACGACTGCTGGACCGGGCCGCCGACGTACACCGGCTCGTCCTCGCCGACGGCCTCGCCGAGCTGGGGCACGGCCTCGGCGACGGTCACGGAGGAGGGCCGGTTCAGGACCACCCCCATGGCGCCGTCCTCGCTGTGCGCCCCGATCAGAACCACGGCGCGGGCGAAGTTGGGGTCCCGCAGCGTGGGTGCCGCGAGCAGCAGCCGGCCCTTGAGCGAGTCATCCATGTCCGTGTTCGAGGCTAGCGGCGCCGCAGCGACGAGCGTGTTTGGATGTGTCCATGGAGCCCACCGAGCTGCAGCAGCGAATCGCGTCGTTCCCCCGCTGGCACTACCGCTTCGAGTTCGACGGCGGCATCGAGACGCCCGTCGCCTACGTCGGGCAGATCAACCGCCACGAGCAGCGGCGGCGCTACTTCTTCGACGCCCTGCTCGAGCTGACGGGCGGAACGCTCGAGGGCCTGCGCGTGCTCGACCTCGGCTCCAACGCCGGGCTGTGGTCGCTGAGCGCGCTGGAGGCCGGCGCCTCGTTCGTGCTCGGGATCGACCGCCATGCCAGCTACGTCGAGCAGGCGGAGCTGGTGTTCGAGGCCAAGGGGATCGGCTCCGACCGCTACCGCTTCGAGCGCGGCGACATCTTCCGCCACGCCTTCGGCGAAGGCTTCGAGGTGGTGCTCTGCCTGGGGCTCATGGAAGTGACCGCTGAGCCGCTGCGACTGTTCGAGCTGTTCGACTCGGTCTCGGCGGAGATCGTGGTGATCGACACGGTCGTCTCACACTCGCCCTCGGCCACCTTCGAGCTCTCGCGCGTGGACGACCCCCAGGACCGGGCGCAGCAGTTGCGGGTGCTCCTGCCGAGCCCGCGGGCGGTGCTGGAGCTGGGGCGGGAGTTCGGCTATCGCACCGTCGCCCTGGAGCACAACATGACCGACTACTCGGGGATGGACGACTACCGCGAAAGGCGGAGGATGGCCTTCGTCTGCGCCCGCGGCCCGCGCGCCGCCGGCCTCGGCGGGCTCGCCGCCCGGCGGGGAATCGAGGAGCGGTGGTTGAGCTCGGTGATGCTCCAGCGGGCCCGCGAACGGTTGTCGCGTTAGCTCCGGCTCGCCGCGGCCGGGCCGTCCTCGCGCTCGAGCCGGGCGAAGACGCGCGACCACGGCCACTGCAACAGCCGCGTGACGGCGGAGCGCCGTGGCGGGGCACTCCTCGGGCGAGGACCCAGCGCCACCTCCTCGGAGTCGATCAGGCGGTTGGCATGGAACGCGATCCCGGTGCGCAGGTGTGCGAGGTCGGGTAGCTCCGCCGAGGATCCGGCGCGGTCGAGGATCCTCCGCAGTACCGCCTCGGGTCGCTCGACGAGATCCTCGTAGCGCACGAACACCCGCCGCTCGGGGGGCTGGGCCGCGAACGCAGCCAGCGAGAGCACGTACGTGAGCCACAGCTCGGCGTTCGTCCGGATGTCCATCAGCAGCCGCCGCGCGCCTCGGCGGTGCCCGTCGAGCCGCCCGATCGAGGGCACGACCGCCTGCGGGTCGCGCACCAGGAACACCAGGCACAGCTCGAGCTCGGGCACCCGCTGGAGCTCGCGGGCCCGCAGGGGGAAGTGCGAGCTGTCGAGGACGTACTCGGCGTGATCGGTGGCCGCGATCGTCTCGAACAGCCGCCCGGCCAGGCGCCGGTAGGGCCCCCGCAGGGTGCGCCGACGGCGTAACGAGCCCACGCGCAGCACGGCCGAGGAGCGCTCGAGCAGGGCGTGGGCCGTGTTGCCGTAAAGCTGTTCGGCTTCGGGGAGGGCCGCCCGCACCGCGGCCCAGAAGCGGGTCCGCTCGAGGCCGCCGAGCATCGGCGTACCCGATCGCCGCAGGAAGCGGTCGAGCTCGCCCGCAAAGAACACCCCCCGGCAGTTGCCCAGCGCGACGCCGAGGATCGTCGAGCCGCTGTGACCCGAGCCCATGATGTAGATCGCCCGGGTGCGGGCGCTCATGCGCTGGCCCGCTCGGCTGCCAGTTGCGGCGGCTTCGCGGCAAGGCGGCGGGCGGAGGACTCCAGGCGCGCGAACACGAGTCGCCACGGGAGCTGCAGTGCCCGGGTCAGCAGCGAGCGGGGCGGGGCCTCGGGGGCGGCCCCGCGCAGTGTCACCGTCGGCGAGCGGATCAGGCGGTTGCCCTGAAACGGGACCCCGGTCGCGAGTGACAGGTCCTCGAGCGTCGCCCGCGAGCCGGTGGCGAGCAGGATGCGCTGGACGACGGCCGCCGGCTCGGCGAGGAACTCCTCGTGACGGACGAACAGCCTGCGCCCGCGGGGGTGGCGCAGGTACACCCAGGTGGCGAGCAGGTGCGTGAGCCACAGGTAGGCGTTGGCCGCGAGCACGCCGTAGCGGCGCTCGGGGACGTCCTCGCGGCCGAGCGATGCGACCACGCTCTCGGGATCGCGCACGAGGAACAGCAGGTACAGCTCGATGTCCTGCAGGCGCTGGAGTTCGCGCGCCCGCATCGGGTAGTGGGAGCTGTCCACCAGGCGCTGCACCCCGGAGGTGCGGGCGATCGCGGTGAACAGCTGGGCCGCGACGTCGAGGTAGGGCCCTCGCAGCTGTCGACGTGTGGCTCGCTGGCGTGGGTCGAGCCGGGCCGAGGAGCGCTCCAGCGCTCGCGAGCGCCCGCCGGAGATCCCGTCGCTGTCGACCTGCCCGCGGACCTCCTCCCAGAAGCGCTCACGCTCCTCGCCCGGAACCGGGCTGAGGCCGGATCTGGGCAGCCACTTGTCCAGCTCGCCGGCGTAGAACACGCCCTCGCAGTTGCCGAGCGCGACCCCGAGGATCGTGCTCCCGCTGCGCCCCGCCCCCACCACGTACAGGACCTTCGGCGCCGCCGGCTCCTCGGGAGCGGCGACGGACGGCTCGGGAGAGGCGCTGGCGGGCGTCGGGCTCATGGGCTCGGGCAGTGTCGCAGAGCGAACACGGATCATCGCCGTCTTGGGGGCCGATCGAGAGCGGGCGCGGATCGTCTCCGCGCTGCCCCGCCAGCGGTTAGGATCCGTGCGTGGCCAAGCGTCCCGCCGTCGGCGAGCAGGCACCCGACTTCGAGCTGGACGGCACCGACGGGCCGTTTCGTCTGAATGAGCACCGTGGCGAGCGCGTGGTGCTGCTGTTCTATCCGGGCGACAACACGGCGGTCTGCACGAAACAGTTCTGCTCCTACCGGGACCGGCCGGACGACTTCGCGAGCCTGGGGGCGACCGTGGTCGGAATCTCCTCCCAGGGCCTCGACTCGCACCGTGGCTTCATCGAGAAGAACCACCTGACGGTGCCGTTGCTGGCGGATGAGGACGCGACCGTGGCGAAGCTCTACGACGCCCACGGCCGGCTCGGGACCAAGCGGGCGGTGATCGTGATCGACGAGCAGGGAATCGTCCGTCACCGTCACGACCACATGCTCGGCCTCGACTACCAATCCTTGGACGACATCAAGGCGGCGCTGGACGCGGTACCGAGCGCGGCGGCGACCTAGGCGCCCGCCCGTCTCGGCAGGCTCGCGCTGTCACCCGTCGGGGCTGCGCGCTGGCTCCTCGATCGCGCTCAGGTGGCCGTCGCGCTCGCCACGCCCTCGCGGGGCTCGGCGGCGCGGTCGCCGACGGCACGCCCGGAGTGCAGCTCGGCGAGCTCGAGCTGCATGTTGCGGGGCTTTTCGCCGGGGCCGGGTGAGCGACGGTGCCAGACGCCCTCGCCGTCGAGCTGCCATGAGCTCTGGTTGTCGGCGAAGGCGCGTTCGAGCGTGTCCAGCAGCTCGGCCCGCAGTTCCTCGGCTTCGACCGGCACCGCCAGCTCGACGCGATGGTCGAGGTTGCGGGGCATGAGGTCGGCGGAGGCGATGTAGATCGTGTAGTCGCCGGCGCGCTCGAACGCGTACAAGCGGGAATGCTCGAGCAGCCGGCCGACGATCGAGACCACCCTGATGTTGTCGGAGATGCCGGGGAGCCCGGGACGCAGGCAGCAGATGCCGCGCACGTTGAGGTCGACTTTCACGCCCGCCTGGGAGGCGGCGTAGAGGGCCCGGATGCAACGGCCGTCTACGAGCGCGTTCATCTTCATGGCGATCCTCGCGGGTGAGGAGGGGGAGTGCGAGGCGATCGTCCGCTCGATCTGCTCGAGGATCCCCTCACGCAGGTAGTCGGGGGCCATCAGCACTTTGCGGTAGTGCAGAGGACGTCCGTAGCCGGTGAGGTAGTTGAAGATGTCGGTCACGTCGGCCCCGATTTCCGGGTCGGTCGTGAACAGGCCGAAGTCCGTGTACAGGCGGGCGGTCGCGGAGTGGTAGTTGCCGGTCCCGATGTGCACGTAGTTGCGCACCCCGTCGCCCTCGCGACGGACCACCAGCACGCACTTGGCGTGCGTCTTCAACGCCGGCTGGCCGTACACCACGTGCACCCCGGCTTCCTCCAGGGCCTTGGCCCACTGGATGTTGGTGCGCTCGTCGAAGCGGGCCTGGAGCTCCACCAGCGCCACCGCCTGCTTGCCCCGCTCGGTCGCGTCGATCAGCGCCGGCACCATCGGCGAGTCGTCGCTGGTGCGGTAGACGGTCTGCTTGATCGCCAGCACGTTCGGGTCTGCCACCGCCTGCTCGACGAAGCGCTCGACGGAGGTCGCGAACGACACGTACGGGTGGTGAACCAGGAGGTCGCCTTCGCGCATCGCGCCCATCACGTCGGGGCGCTCGCCCTCGTGGCGGATCAGGCGCGGGTGGGTGATGCTCGGCAGCGGCTCGTTGCGCAGCTCGGCGTGACCCGGGAGGCGCACGATCTGCCACAGGGAGCCCATGTCGAGCAGCCCGTGGACCGGGTAGACCTCGTCGTCACGGACCCCCAGCAGGCTCGAGAGCTCGGCCCGCAGCTGGGCCGAGCAGCCGTCGCCCAGCTCGACCCGCACGACCTCGCCGAAGCGCCTGCGGCGAAGCTCGTCCTCGACCGCCTGCAGCAGGTCGGCGGCGTCGTCGGAGACCTCGAGGTCGGCGTCGCGGGTGACCCGGAAGACGTCGAAGTCGACGATCTCCATGCCCGGGAAGAGCGCGTCGAGATGGTGGGCGATGACGTCCTCGAGCGCCACCAGCACCGGCGGCGTCCCGTCCGAGGACGGGACCGTGACGAAGCGGGGGAGGATCTCCGTGGGCACCTTCACGCGCGCGAACACGGTCTGGGTGCCGTCGCGGCCGGTCGGGTCCCGGACCAGCACCGCGAGGCTGAGGGAGAGGTTGGAGATGTACGGGAACGGGCGCCCGGGGGCCACCGCCAGCGGCGTCAGGGCCGGGAAGATCGCGCGCTGGAAGTGGCCGGCGAGGCGGTCGCTCTGGCGCTCGTCGAGCTCCTCGACGCCGACGATGCGGATGCCCTCCTCGGCGAGCTGGGGGCGCAGCTGCCCTTCGAAGCAGTCCGACAGGCGGCGCCCCTGGCGCAGCACCTGCTCGCGGATCAGGGCGATCGTCTGGGAGGGGATCAGGCCGTCCTGGGTCGCCTTCTCCACGCCGGCGTCGATCTGGTCGTGCAGGCCGGCGACCCTGACCATGTAGTACTCGTCGAGGTTGGTCGTGTAGATCGCGCAGAACTTCACCCGCTCCAGCAGCGGCACCCGCTCGTCCTCCGCCAGCTGCAGGACGCGGTCGTTGAAGTCCAGCCACGAGAGCTCGCGGTTTATGTACAGGGACGGGTCGCTGGTGTCCTCGCCGGTCCTCGCGGTGTGGTCGCCCGCCGCGGTCCCGGGCGTGGTCGGGGTGTTTCCGGGCGCACCCACGGCGGTTGCACGCGCGGCCTCGGCCGTCCTCGCCGCCGCCGCCTGCGCCACGTCCGTCGCCGCGGTCAGGCTCACCCCCTCGGTGCCGGCGCCGTCGTCCATCCTGAGCACGCTACTACCGGAGCTGTCCGCGAGTGACCCGGTCGCGCTACTGTGACGCGGATGGCCCGCCAGCTCTGGCTACTCCGGCATGCAGAGGCGGAGCCGCATGGCAGCCGCGAGGACTCCGCGCGGCGCCTGACGGTCCGCGGGGAGGCCCAGTCGCGAGCCGCCGGGGACGCCCTGCTCGCGCTCGGCGTGGCCTTCGAGGAGGTCCTCTACAGCCCCAAGGCCCGGGCGCTGCAGACCGCCGAGCTGGCGCTCGAGAGCTTCGACCGCGAGACCCGCGAACGGGCGCGGATGCATGATTCGCTCGCCTCCGGCTTCGACGCCGGCGAGGCGTTGGAGCTGAGCAGGACGCTCTCCGAGGATGGCCGTCTGCTGCTCGTCGGACACGAGCCCGACCTCTCGACCGTCGTGGCCCAGCTCACGGGCGGTCGCGTCGACCTCAAGAAGGGCGGTGTGGCGGTGGTGCGTCTCGAAGGTGGTGCAGGAGAGCTGGTGTCGCTACTTCGACCGCGCGAGCTTGCCCTGATCGCCGAGGCCGGCGCGGTCACCGCGGGCACCGCCGTCCGCGCTCTCGGCTGACCAGTCGGCCGGCAGCTGCGAGGGGACGTCCTCGGATTTGACGACCTCCAGCGATTCGGCCGCGAAGCGGTAGCCGATCCCGAAGTGGGTGTGGATGTAGCGCCACTGCGGCGAGGCCTTCTCGAGCTTCTGGCGCAGCTTGCGGACGAACACGTCAACCGAGCGGTCGCCACGGACCATCGTGTAACCCCACAGCCGGGAGTAGATCTCCTCGCGCTCGAGCACCCGGCCTTCGGCCGAGGCCAGCAGCTCGATCAGCTCGAACTCGCGGCGCGTGAGGTCGATGCTCTCGTCGCCCACGAAGGCCTGGAAGCGGTCGGCGCGGATCTCCACCTCGCCCGCCAGCAGCGGCGGCGTCTGCTCGCGGCCGGCGCTGCGGCGGCGACGGCGTACGACGCTCTGTACGCGGGCGATGACCTCCTCGGGGTGGCAGGGCTTGGTCACCCAGTCGTCGGCCCCGAGCCGCAGCCCACGGACCCGCTGGGCGACGGTCGACGGCCCCGTGCAGACGACGATGCCGAGCTCCGGGAGCGCTTCGCACAACCGCTCGAGCCAGGTCCACGCCTGCGGTCCCAGGACCGCGAGGTCAACGATCAGCGCGCTCAGGCGCATCGACACGACCGCCTCGCGGGGGACGGGGCCCTCGAGCACCCGGTGCTCCCAGCCGAGCCGGTCCATGCGCTTGGAGAGGACCTGGATGAAGCCGCTGTCGCGATCCAGTACCGCGACCCTGAGGGCTGCCGAGGCTGCGCTCTCGGGGGCCGATGAGGCGCCCCCGTCGCTGTCGGCGCGCACGCTTGCCGTCATCGAGGCGCAGTGTAGGCGAAACCGCGGCGCCGAGGCAGCCCCGCGAACGAGGGTAACACCATGTTCACACCTCGCTCGGCCGGAAGTAAGGTATTTGCGTCCGCGAGGTCGCCCGAAACGCGCTTTCAGCGGTCGGGAAGCCGCGATGAGGACGAGTCCGAGAACTCGCGGAACAGGCCGCTGACGACGAACGCCACCTGCTCGCCCACGTCTACGGCGTTGTCCCCGATGCGCTCCAATGCGCGGGCCACGAGCGTCATGTAGAGGGCCCACTCGCGGGTGTCCGGATCGTCGCCGATTTCGATCGCCAGGCGGAAGATCTCGCGGTTCAGGCGGTTGATCTCGCGATCCTGGCGGACGAGGTCTTCGGCCAGGCTGACGTCGCGGTTGGCGAAGGCGGCGCGCGCCTGGACCACCTCCGAGCGGGCGAATGCGCCCATCCGGGCGAGCGTGCTGAGAACGTCGCGGTGGACCGGTGGCTCGTGCCCGGAGAGGGGGATCAGCTTGGCGATGTTCACGCACTGGTCGCCCATCCGCTCGATGTGCTTGATCAGGTGCAGCAGCGCGGCGACGAGACGCAGGTCGCCGGCGACCGGAGCCTGCAGCGCGAGCAGCGAGAGGATCCCCTGGTGGACCTCCAGGTAGCGGCCGTCGACGCGGTCGTCGTCGGCGATCACCATCTGCGCCAGCTCGACGTCCTGGTGGTCGAGCGCCTCGAGCACCCGGTCGAGCTGCTCGACCACGATGTCGATGCCCCCGAGGGCGCTCTGTTCGAGCTCGCTCAGCTGTTCCTGGAAGTGCAGCCGTGGGTGGTAGGCCTCCTCGCCGGTGGCGGGGGGGTGGGGCGCCGCGGCGGCACCGGGGCCGGCGGGCTCGCTAGCCGAACTTGCCGGTGACATATTCCTCGGTGCGGGGGTCCTCGGGCTTGGTGAAGATCGTCTCCGTGGGGCCGACCTCGACGAGTTCGCCCGAGAGCATGAAGGCGGTGCGGTCGGCGATCCGGGCCGCCTGCTGCATGTTGTGGGTCACGATCACGATCGTTACCCGCTGCTTGAGCTCGCCGATCAGCTCCTCGATTCTCAGCGTGGCGATCGGGTCCAGGGCCGAGCACGGCTCGTCCATCAGGATCACCTCGGGGCCGACCGCCAGTGAGCGGGCGATGCACAGCCGCTGCTGTTGGCCGCCGGAGAGGCCCATCCCGGGTCCGCCGAGACGATCCTTGACCTCGTCCCACAGGCCGGCTCCGCGCAGCGCCTCCTCGACCTTGCGGTCCAGGTTCTGGCGTCTCCTGGAGGTCAGTCGCAGGCCGGCGGCGACGTTGTCGAACACCGACATCGTCGGGAACGGGTTGGCCTTCTGGAACACCATCCCGATCGCACGCCGGACCGCCACCACGTCGACGGATGGGTCGTAAACGTCGACCCCCTCGAGCAGCACGCGACCCTCCGCGCGGGCTCCCGGAATCTCCTCGTGCATGCGGTTGATGCAGCGGATCAGGGTCGACTTCCCGCATCCCGAGGGGCCGATGATGGCGGTGACCTCGTTGGCGCGGAAGTCGAGGTCGATCCCCTTCAGCTGCATGCTGTCGCCGTAGAAGGCGCGCAGACCCTGCACCTGAACGGCGGGCGCAGCGGCCGGGCTGCCCTCCTGCGGTGGCTCCAGGGCGGGGGCCGGGTCCCCGGCGATCGCCGAGCGCGCTCCGCCGGCTGGTGCATCCGTGGGCGCGGCCGCAGGCACGGCTTCGGTGCGGTGCGCCTCGGGACGGCCCTCGGGGTCCATCTCCGCCACCTTAGAGCCTGGGTCTGGGGGCGTCGTCATGCCAGCCGGTTGCGTCGCGAGAGCAGGCGCGCGACCATGTTCAGGATCAGGATCATCAGTACGAGCGTGAGCGCTGCCCCCCAAGCGCGTTCGACGACTGCGCTGGTCGGCTTGGTGATGTCGTTGTAGATCTGCACGGGTAGCGAGTTCATGAACGCCCCGAGATTGAGCGTCGTCGCGTTGGCCGCCGCGGCGGTGAACAGCAGCGGCGCCGTCTCCCCGGCGGCCCGGGCGATCGCGAGCAGCATCCCGGTGAGCATGCCCGGTAGGGCCGTCGGCAGCACCACGCTCCCGATGACCCTCCAGCGCGGCGCGCCGAGTGCGAGTGCCGATTCCCGCAACGAGTTCGGGACCAGCAGCAGCACGACCTCGCCGGATCGAATCACGATCGGCAGCATCAGCAGCGCCAGCGCGATCGAGCCCTTGTAGCCGGCATAGGTGCTGCCCGTGCCGACGATCAGGACGATGTACACGAACAGCCCGAACACGATCGAGGGGACGCCCGTCATCACGTCGGTGAAGAAGCGGACGGTGTGGGCGAACCAGCTGTCGCGCCCGTACTCGACCAGCCACACGGCGACGCCCACGCCGATCGGGATCGCGATCGCCGAGGCGAGCGCGACGATCTCGATCGTGCCGAGGATGGCGCTCTTGATGCCGCCGATCTTGGCGGCGCCGAAGAAGGTGTTGCCGGTCGGGTCGGAGGTGAAGAAGCTCGGGCTCCACGCGCCCAGACCCTTGCGCAGCAGGTAGTAGAGGATCAACGCCAGCGGGACCAGCGCCAGGATCGTGGCCGCCATCACCGACCGGCGGGCGAGCGTGTCCCGTCGCTTGCGCGAGGCGCTGGGGGCGAGCCGGGCGAGCACCCCCGCCTCCCCGGCGGCGGCGCTCATACCCCCGCCTCCGCGTCCACGAGCAGCACCCCGCCGCCCTCCGCGCCGGCCCCGGCCGTCGGGCCGCGGTATCCGGTGCGGGCGCTGCGGTTGACGATCACGCGGGCGGCGATGTTGACGAGCAGCGTTAGCACGAACAGCACCAGGCCGGCAGCGAACAGCGCCGAGCGATGGGTGCCCTCGGCCTCGCCGAACTCGTTGGCGATCACCGCCGCAAGGCTGTAGCCCTGGTTGAAGAGATGGCCTCCGAGCCTGGTCGCGTCGCCGATCACGATCGTGATCGCGATCGTCTCGCCGATCGCCCGTCCCAGCCCCAGCATCGCTCCGCCGACGATCCCGCGGCGACAGTACGGGAGCACCGCGATGCGGATCATCTCCCAGCGCGTGGCCCCGACGCCCAGCGCGGCCTCCTTCTGGTCGGCCGGCACGGTCGCCATCACCTCGCGGCTGATCGCGCTGACGATCGGCAGGATCATGATCGCGAGCACCAGGCCGGCGATGAAGTAGTTGGGGATCGTGACCGCCCCGCCGCCGATGAAGGGGATGAACGACAGCCGGTCGGCGAACCACTGCTCGGCCCCTTTGAGCTTCGGCGCCAGGAAGAAGATCCCCCACAGCCCGTAGACCACCGACGGGACGGCCGCCAGCAGCTCGACCAGCACCGTCAGCACGCCGCGCGCCCGGGCGGGGCACAGCTCGGTGGTGAACAGAGCCGTGGCGACCGCAACCGGCACCCCTATCAGCAGCGCCAGGGCCGAGGTGATCAGCGTGCCCACGACGAGCGGCAGAGCGCCGAAGTGGTCGGCTTCCGGGTTCCAGTTGTTGCCGAAGACGAAGCCGAAGACGCCTTCTTTGGCGAACGCGGGCCGTGCCTGGCCGACGAGGCGGATGAAGAAGTAGACGATCAGCGCCAGGATCAGGGCCGCCAGCGCCGTCAGGCCCCACCGCAGCGCGCGGTCGGGCAGGCGGGCGAGCGGCGAGCGCGTCAACAGACTGCGCTCGCCGCTGGAGATCGTCGCCGCCTCCATGCCGTCCCTAGCGGTGCTCGCGGGCCCCGTCCATCAGCCGCTGCCGAGCGGAGTGCCGTTGCATTCCAGCGCGCCGGCCGCGGTCTTGGACTTCGCCAGGATTTCGGCCGGCAGGGCCGCGTAGTCGGCCCTGGAGAGGATCGCCTGGCCCTGGCCGAGGCCGTAGGCGAGGAACCTCGCCACACCCTTGGCGGCCGCTTCGCCACCCGGGACCCCGGCCTTGCAGAGGTCCTTGTTGACGACGAGGAACGTCTGCGAGGTGATCGGGTAGGCCTTTTCGCCCGGCGGGTTGGAGAGTTTGATGCCGAGGTTGGCCGGCACCATGACCCCTTCGGCGGCGGCACTGGTGGATTGCAGCGTCGGCGCCACGTAGTTGCCGGCCTTGTTCTTCACCTCTGCGACCGTGAAGTTGTGCTGCAGGGCGTAGGCCTGCTCGACGTATCCGACCGCGCCGCTGGTCTGTTCGACCGCGCCGGCGACACCGGCGTTGCCCTTGGCGCCGGTGCCCGTGGGCCACTGCACGATCTTGCCTTCGCCGACCTTGGTCGCCCATTCCGGGTCCACCTTCGTCAGGTAGCCGGTGAAGCCGGCGGTGGTGCCGGAGGAGTCGGAGCGGTGGACCACGGTGATCGCCGTGTTCGGCAGCGTCACGCCGGGGTTGAGCTTGGCGATCTGGGCGGCGTTCCAAGTCTTGATCTTGCCGAGGAAGATTTCCGCGATCGTCGGCCCTTCGAGCTTCAGCCCCGTCTTCAGGCCGGGGACGTTGTAGGAGACCGTGATCGCCCCCAGGAACATCGGGATCTGGATCGCCGGGCTGCCGTTCTTGGCGATCGAGGCCTGGTCGGCCGGCTTCAGCGGCGGGTCGCTGGCGCCGAAGTCAACCGTCTTGGACGCCAGCGAGGTGATCCCCGCGCCCGAGCCCACGGCCTGGTAGTTGACGGTCAGGCCCGAGCTCTTCAGTTCGGAGGCCCACTGTTCGTATACGGGTGCGGCGAAGGTCGAGCCCGCGCCGGAGATCGTGGCCGACGGTCCGCTGGACTTGGCGGTGGTGCTCGAGCTGGATTTGTTCGAGCTTCCGCAGGCCGCGAGTGCGACTGCGAGCACCACGGCGGCCGCGATCGCGGCCATCTTCGAGTTGATCACTGGGTCTCCTCTGGAGGGGTTGTCGCTGGACTGTGCTCCCATCGGACGGCCCCGATACCGCCGCCCGCTGGCCTGTGCGCCGCCTCTACCCGGCGCCGATCGCTTCCTACCGGAGCGGTGAGAGTCTGCTCAGCGGGCGGGTGGGCCCATGTAAACATCTTGTGAAGGCTGCGGCTGGAAGCGGTAACCGAAGCCGGGGTGGGTGTGGATGAACTGGCGGTCCGGAAGCGCCGCCTCGAGCTTGCTGCGGAGCTTGCTCACGTACACGTCCACCGAGCGGTCGCGGGCGCGCGGCTCGGCGCCCCAAACGCTCCGGTAGAGGTCCTCGCGCTTGACGATCGCCCCCTGTCGGCGCGCCATCGCGACCAGCAGCTCGAACTCGCGCACCGACAATGTGAGCGCCCGTCCTCGGGCGAGCGCGAGGCCCTCTGCGGGCCGAATCTCGAGCTCGCCCGCATGGAGCGTCTCGGTGGGGGCGTCGCTGACACGTGTGGCCGCCACGGAGCGCAGCGTTGCATGCGTCGGATCGCGTCACGTTGCAAACTCGTGATCCTGCGGTGAAGAAACCGTGAAACGAGCTTCCTCTGAGGTGCGGCGAACCCGTGACGAATATCCTCTCCCGATGAGCTTCGTCGCGACCCGCCAGGACGGCACGTTGATGGAGCTCGTCGAGGAGGCCGGGCGCAACGTGCAGCGCTGCGGCCTGCTGCTCAACGACCTGCTCAGGGACTATCCCGAGCGGGCTCCGCTCGCGCAGGACCTGAAGGTGTGCGAGCAGGAAGGGGATCGCATCACCCACGACATCATCTACCGGCTCGCGGGCCGGGGACGGGTGCGGGCTCCCTTCGACGCGGGCGATGGGTACGCGTTGGCGACCGCCCTCGACGACATCGTCGACCACTCCGAGCACGTGGGTGCGCAGCTGAGCCTGTATGGGGTGGAGGCGCCGATGGAGCAGGCGGTGGAGTTCACCGAGGTGCTGGTGGGCGCCGGCGAGCAGATCGCCCAGGCGCTTCGAGCGCTGCGCACCGGCAACGAGCTCGCGCCCCATCTGGTCGAGATCCACCGGCTCGAGAACGAGGGCGACAGGCTCCAGCGCGACGCCGTCGCATCCCTGTTCGCCGGCGGCATCGACCCGATGGTGGTGATCCGCTGGAAGGACATCTTCGAGTCCCTCGAGGCCGCCGTGGACGCCTGCGAGACCGTGGCCCACGTGCTCGAGGGGATCACGCTCAAGCAACGGCGACGGGGTCGGCGGCGATAGACCGCCCGGCCGGGGCCCTCCGGGACGCTAACCGGAGGGCGCTGCGCTCAGCTGCAGGTGCGCTCCGGAGGGATCGCCGATCAGGAACAGCTGGAAGTGCGACGAGCCGTGGGGCGGGACTTCGGCGAGCACCGCGCGGCCGGCAGCGGCGATGCGCGGGCCACGGCGGGCGACGGCGTAGATGATCACTTCGTGCTGGCTGGTGCCCGCCAGGTTGGTGACGGCCCCTTCCACCGAGCCACCGTTGGCGTTCTGTTCTGAGAGCCTCCCGCTCACGGTCAGCGGCGGGGAGGAGCCGCCGGCCGGCTGGCCTTCGCCCACCTTGGCGGCGAGCTTCGCGGGGGACCCGCTGGCCTGGACCTGGTCGTCGATCCATTCGACGGTGGCGTGCGCGGGCAGCAGCGCGATCTGCGTCAGCCCCCGCGAGAGGCCCTGCGTGTTGTTCGTGTAGAGCGTGTTCCCCGCGGAATCGCTGACCGTGATCAACAAGGGCACGTGGCGCAGCGACGTACCCGTGAGGTTGTGGACGCTCACGACCGCCGCGGTGCCTTCGCTGGTGTGCAGCAGCGTGGTTGAGGTCGCCCGCGCACGACGGCCGGCGGGCCCGCTCACCAGTGCCCGCAGCGGGTTGCTCTGCTCCACCCTGGCCGCGTGAAGCTTCGCCGCGCGTTCGAGCTTGGCGCTCTTTTCGGCGGTGGTCTCGCATCCTGCCAGCGCGAGCGCCGCCAGGGCGAGCGCCGCCGCGGCTCTCACCCGAAGGCCCCGCTGACGTACTCGCGCGTGCGCTGCTTGAGCGGATGGTCGAACACCTGCTCGGCGCTGCCGTACTCGACGAGCTCCCCGAGGTGCATGAAGGCGACGTGGTCTGCGACGCGGAAGGCCTGCTGGAGGTTGTGCGTTACGATCACGACCGCGACGCTCTCGCGCAGCTGCACGATCAGCTCCTCGATGGTCGCGGTCGAGATCGGATCCAGGGCCGAGCACGGCTCGTCGAGCAGCAGCACCTCGGGGTCGGCGGCGAGCGCCCGCGCGATGCACAGGCGCTGTTGCTGTCCGCCGGACAGGGCGAGCGCCGAGCGGTCGAGGTCCCCCGCCACCTCGTCGTGGAGGCCCGCTCGCCGCAGGGCCGTCTCAACCGAGCCCCGCACCTCATCGCTGCGCCTGCGACGCCGCCAGCCGCTGCGCCGTGAGCCCTCGAGGATGGCGTAGGCGACGTTGTCGAAGATGCTCATCGGGAACGGGTTGGGCTGCTGGAAGACCATCGTCACGCGGCGGCGCAGGGCGTTGACCTCTAGCTCGTGGATGTCCTGCCCGTCGAGCGTGATTCGCCCGCTGCGGGCGGCTCCGGCCGTGACCTCGGTGAGCCGGTTCAACGAGCGCAACAGCGTTGTTTTGCCCGAGCCCGAGGCGCCGATCAGAGCCAGCACCTCGCCCTGACGCATCGCAAGGCTCACGTCCCGCACGACCCAGTTGCTGCCGTAGGCGAGCCACAGCGACTCGGTCCTCATCCGCTCGCGGACCTGCCCGACCGCGGGCCGGGCCAGGCGCATCGCGGCGCTGCGGCCGAGGCTCGCCTGGCCGGCCGTGGCGCCGTTGGCGGACTCACTCTCGGGAGCGACCACGCGCGGCGAGCGGCCGGTCGCGATCCTGCGCACCGGAGGCGGCATCAACGGGTCCATCAGCGCGAGCCCCCCAGCCGGCCCCAGTACGGCAGCCACCGGGGACGCCGGCGCGGACCTCGTTCACCGCTCCGGCTCAGGCGTGTGACGGTCGCGTTCAGCGCGAGAATCACCAGCAGCAGCACGAATGCGGCGGCGTAGGCCTTCTGCGGAGCATTGCCTTCACCGGCGGGGGAGTTCTTGTAGACATAGCTGGTCAGCGTCGAGCCGGTGCCGCGCAGGGTCCCGATCACGGGCACGCGGCCGACGGGTTCGTTTCGCAACGAGATTCCGGCCAGGATCGTGATGATCGCCGTGTCGCCGATGATCCGGCCCATCCCCAGTACCGTGCCGGTGGCCATTCCCGGACGGATCGAGGGCAGCAGCACCCGCCGGATGGTCGTGGCCCGCGTCTTGCCCAGGGCGTAGGAGGCCTCGCGCATGCGAGCCGGGATCTGCGACAGAGCCTCGCGGGTCGAGCCGACGATCAACGGCAGCGCGAGCAGTGACATCACCAGCCCCGCGATGACGAGCGACTGCCCGGTGACGGTTCCGTTGGCGGCCTGCTGCGAGAGCACCGCGAAAAAGCTGCGCGCGAAGATCAGCAGGCCGAAGATCGCGAGCACGATGCTCGGCACGCCCGCGATCATTTCGATCCCCGACTCGGTGGCGCGGGCGAGCCACGTGGGGCGCCCGTACTCCGACAGCCACACGGCCACCGCGATGCCCAGCGGTGCCGCCACCGCGATCCCCACGGTCGTCACGATCAAGGTGCCCACGATCGGATCCAGGAAGCCGCCCGCCTGCGCCTGGTTGGTGGAGGCCGCGGGGTGGGTGAAGAACAGTTCCGGGCGCAGATAGGCGACCCCCTTGACGAACATGAACAGCACGATCGCGCCCGCGATCACGCACATGCCGATGCCGGTCGCCCAGCACAGCCAGTAGAACAGGCGGTCGATCAGCGGCCACGTGCCCGTACGCTCGCGTGGGCGATGGACCACGTTGGGCTCGGGGGGCGGGCCGGTGGGTGCGGTCACGACGCTCGCCATCAGACGCCGATGCCGTAGCGCTTCAAGGGCTGCTTGGCCGCCCACCCCGCGAACGAGAGAAAGGCCGCCGAGACCAGCAGCACGGCGGCGATCGCGTAGATCGTGTGGGCCACGGGCCCGCCGCTCTGGCCTCCGAATTCCTGGATGATCGTCGGCGCCAGCGGTTGCACGGGCTCGAACAGGAAGGTGACGCCGTCGAGCGGGTTGGCGTCGAACGGCCGCCCGCCGGCGACCATCGCCAGCATGATCGCCTCGCCGAGCGCGCGTGCGGTCGCGAGCACCAGCGCAGCCGCGATCGCCGGGCGCGCCGTGCGCACCGACACGCGCCAGATCGTCCGCCAGCGGTTGACGCCGAGCGCGGAGGATCCCTCCCGCCAGGAGAGCGGCACCGCTTCCAGTGCATTGGCGGTGATAGCCACCATGATCGGCAGGATCATGACCGTCAGGATCAGCGTCGCGGTCATCAGGTCCTGGCCGTTGAGCTGCACCACATAGGCGACGGAGTGCTTGCGGGCGTTGCTGATCAGGTGGTCGTTGATCCACGGCGCGATCGCGAGGATCCCGATCAGCCCGTAGATCACCGACGGCACCGCGGCCAGCAGGCGCACGACCGGATCGAGCACGCGCTGCAGCGGCGCGGGAGCGAATTCGGTCAGGAAGATGGCCCCGAAGGTGGACAGCACCAGCGCCAGCAGTGCGGACAGGCCGGTGGTCAGGATCGTGCCCCACAGCAGCGGCCAGGCACGGAAGTACAGGAGCTGGTGCCCCGGGAGCGCGACGCCCGACTGCATCGCCCGGAACTGTGTGACCGGGTCTCCTCCGGACGCGAACCAGCTGAGGCCGTTGCTGGAGAACGACGGCCACGCGTTGCGCACGACCGTGAACACCATCAGGCCGATCAGGCCGAGGATCACCGCTGCAAGCGCAGCGAGCGCGACCTCGACGCGGCCGTCGGCGGCGGCCGCCGACCGCGTGCGCCCGATCAACGGGATGCGCACGCGAGACGGCCGCTGCGGCTCGACAGAGTCACGGGGGCGCTCCTGGTCTGGCACGCCCGCGACTACCTCCTAGTAGATGGCGATCCAGCTCGAGTTGATGATCGCTTTGGTGGTCTTGTTGCCGCTGGTGACCCATTTGATGAACTTCAGGGCTTCCCCTTTTGGGGCGCCTTTGGTGACCATCCAGAAGTTGCGCACGCCTGCGTACTGGCCGGACTTGGCGTTGCGCAGCGTGCAGGGGATGCCCCCGTAGCCGACCGCGTTGACTCCGGTCGTGAAGTCGAAGGACACGAACCCGATCGCCTGCTTGTCGGAGGACACCGCGCTCTGCTCCAGGCCGTTGGAGGTCTCGGCAGTCGCGCTGGGGGAGATTTTCAGGGCTTCGCTGAGAAAGATGTGCTGGAAGGCGTCCTGTGTACCGGAGGCCCCGTCACGGTCGAAAAGGTCGATCGGCCCGGTGATGTCGTGGCCGGGGACTTCGCTCCAATCACGGATGTCGCCCGTGAAGATGCTCTGGACGGTTTCTTCCGACAGGTTTGAGATCGGGTTCGCCTTGTTGGTGATGATGCACACGCCATCGCGCGCGATCTTCGTGAAGACGAGGCCCTTCGGGTCCGTTTCTTCAGGGTTTCGTGAGGCGTCGCCGATGTCGAAGCGGCCAGTCGCGGCACCGTCGATCCCGACGTCCGACTGTCCGCCCTGGACCAGCGGCGTGGGGATGTGCGGGTACGCCTTGTGGTAGGCGCTCGCCAGTTTCTGGGCGAGCGGGAGGACCGACGTCGATCCGCCGATGATCAGCCGCCGGGCCGCGGCGGTGGCGGGCACCGCGATGGCGATCACGAGCACGACCGAGAAGATCAGGCTGCGGTGGGCGCGCACTGTTGTCTACTCCTTTGGGTTGGAAACGAGGGCGGGCGTGGGCTGATCGGGAGGTGATAGCCACGCGCTCGGGGAAACAGCTCCTGGGGTCGATCGATGCGCTCGGCCGGTGACGCTCCCCCCGGCGAGCAAAGACTGTCGCGTGACCGGGGGCACCGTTGTGTTGTTTTTGTGAACGTCGAAATCGAGCCGCAAGCACTAATGCCACGGCCGAGGTGTTTTCTTTTTGTGAACGCGGCCGGCGTGTTGTGTTGTTTTTGTGAACGCCGTTGCTTTTCCCTGGCGTGCGTGTGACGCTGGCGTCGTCCGTTGCCGGGCGGCGTGCCGCTGCTTCGCATCCGTAGGCGGCTGCTGGTTCGCGCCCGAGCACGCCTCCGATCCCGTCCGTGCCCGACCCCGACGCCGCACCACACCTGAGCCAAGCCGACCCACGCGAGGCAACCGATCTAGATGAGCGACGGCAAGACACCCTCCGGGCCTAACGGCAGCGACACCCCGGCCGCGCGCCACGCGGCCGTTCGTAGTGGCTTGGCGCGTCGGCGTAGCCCGGTGTTGGTGGCGTTGGGTGATTTTGGTTCGGGGGCGCGGCGGTTGGTGTTGCGTGATCCGTTGGCGTTGTTTTTGTTGTTGGCTTCGGTTGGGTTGGGGGTGGCGTTCGCGTTGTTGTTGGGGTCGGTGCAGCCGAGTAGTGCGGGTCGGCAGGTGCCGTTGAGCACGGTGGGGGTGTTGGCTCGCGGGCATCGGATCGGCAGCGCGTTGCTGTTGGATCATGACAATCGGGTGGAGTTGAAAACGACGGCTTCGACGCCGTTGTTGTTGGCCAACGGCACGCTCCCCCCCACGCTGGCGCCGGCGCCGGCTAAAGCGAAGCGTGAAGTGCGGCGTAAGAGCGCTGCGTCGGCGCGTAAGGGCACGCCGGCGAGCGTCTCGCCGGCGAAGGTGGCGATGGGGGTGCAGGGGTTGTGGGCGTCTTATCCGGCGTCGGGTGCCCAGACGCAGCAGTTGAGTAACGAACTGGTGGCTAGTGGGGCGGTGGTCGCGGTTGATCAGCAGGCGTGGAAGTCCACGCGTACGGTGATCGTGCAGTTCTTGATCCCGATTTTGTTGTTGGTGTGTTTGTTCTCGTTGTTCATGCGGGTCGGGGGCGAAGGCGCGGCGGGCGGGATCGCGTCGTTCTCGCAGTTCACGGGCAAGGGGCGGCGCAAGGGCAAGGGTTCGGCGGACAAGATCACTTTTGCGGATGTCGCGGGGGCGGGGGAAGCGGTCGCGGAGTTGCGCGAGATCCGTGATTATCTGGCGGACCCCTCGAAGTATTTGGCGGTCGGCGCGGCGGCGCCGAAGGGGGTTTTGCTGGTGGGGCCGCCGGGGACGGGCAAGACGTTGTTGGCCAAGGCGGTGGCGGGGGAAGCCGACGCGGCGTTCTTCTCGTTGTCGGGCTCTGATTTCGTGGAGTCGTTGGTGGGGGTCGGCGCGGCGCGGGTCCGCGACCTGTTCCGCAAGGCCCGCAAAATGGCGCCCGCGATCATCTTCATCGACGAGCTCGATGCGGCGGGGCGTAAGCGTGGCGCGGGGATCGGGCAGGGCAATGATGAGCGTGAGCAGACGCTCAACCAGATCCTGGTGGAGATGGATGGGTTCTCCGGGGATGGGGGGCTGGTGGTGATGGGCGCCACCAACCGGCCCGACATCCTGGACCCGGCGTTGTTGCGCCCGGGGCGTTTTGACCGGCAGGTCGTGATCGATACCCCGGATGTGCATGGGCGTTTGGAGATCCTGCGCTTGCATGCCGGTAAACGTCCGTTGGGCCCGGACGCCTCGCTGGAGGAGGTCGCGAAAGAGACCCCGGGGTTCAGCGGCGCGGAGCTCGCGAACGTGATCAACGAGGCGGCGCTGTTGAGCGTCCGTGACGGGCGCGGGCAGCTCGACCAGGCGACCTTGGAGGAGGCGATCGACCGGGTCGTGGCGGGCCCCGCCAAGCATCACATCCTCAGCGAGCACGAGCGTTGGCTGATCTCGATCCACGAGGCCTGCCACGCCGTCGTGACCGAGGCGCTGGGTCACACGACCAGTACCCGCAAGCTCTCGATCGTCGCGCGTGGCCGGCAGCTGGGGACCGCGGCGCACATGCTCTCCGACCGTGACCAGCTGATCATGAGCGAGCCCGACCTGCAGAACCAGCTGGTCGTGATCACGGCCGGCCTGGCGGGCGAGCGGATCGCGTTCGGGCATACCTCGAGCAGCGTCAACGACGACCTGCACGCGGCCACGAACCTCGCGCGTAGCATGGTCACGAGCTTCGGCATGAGCGACGCCGTGGGGCTCGTCACGATCGGCGAGAAGGGCGGCGAGGTGTTCCTCGGCGCCAGCCTGCAGGACCTCGGCTCGGTCGGCCCCAACACCCTGAACCTGATCGACCGCGAGATCGCGCGCCTGGTCGGCGAGGCGGAGGCCCGCGCGGCCACGATCCTGGAACGCAACTGGGGCAGCGTCGAGGAGACCGCCGGCGCGCTGATGGAGCAAGAGACCCTCTCCGGCGTCGCGCTCGACGCCGTCCTCTCGACCGTCCAGGAGATCTCCCCCGAAGAGCTCACCGACATCCGCCCCACCCCCCGCGGGCACGATCCCGACCACAGCCCATGAGGCTCGGCCGGCCCTCACCGGCCCTCGTGATCGCCCTCATCGCGCTGATCTTCAGCACCACCGGCCTCGCCGACGCCGCCCGCCGAGCAGTGATCAGCGCGATCAACGGGCACCCCCTCACCACCAAGCCCCACCCCGGCGCGATCCTGCTACTCGGCAAGAACGGAAAGTTCCCCGCCACCGCCATCCCAACCGTCAAGAACGCCACCCACCTCGCAGGCAAAACCGCCGAACAAATCGCCGGCACCTGCCCGCCCGCGACGGTCGACATCGGAACCTGGTGCATCGACACCGCTCCCTACCCGCTGACGAAGACCGACGCCGGTAAGAACAACTACATCTGGGCCGCCAAAGCCTGCGAGGCCGAAGGCGGCTGGCTGCCCTCGGCGGCACAGCTGCTCGGCGCCGCCGAACGGATCAAGCTCGAGTCGGTCATCCACGACTCGCCCCTGACGGCCACGATCAACCTCGACCCGAGCCGTGGGCTCAAAGACGAACGCGAGATGAGCTCGTCGCTCGTGACCACGGAAGCCGGCTCGGCCGCGGCCGGCTCGGAGGGAGTCAGCGAAGGAGCGACCGGCGATCCGCGCCAGGGTCAGGCGAACCCGCAGCCGCTGCCCGCCAACCCGGAACCCGAATCGCTGCAGTACGTGACCGTCTTCGACAACTCCAACCACGGCGGCTTCGCCGGCTCGGAGCCGGTCCGGCAGCCGGAGAACTTCCGCTGCGCGTTCAACCTCACGCCGGGCGCCATCAACAACAACGAATCCTGACCAGCCGCCGTGTCGGTGTTCCGCCCGATCCCCACGACGCTCGTCCTCGCCCTCTGGGCGTTCGTGCTGTTGCTGTGGGCTCCCCCGCCGGCGGGCGCCGTGATCCTGCCGGCGCAGACGCTCGACGGGCCGAGCCAGGAAATCGTGGCCGTCGGCGGGGTGGCGATGGCCGAAGACGGCACCGGTGGGGTCGTGTACCTCAAGCGCGTCGGCGGGGTGGCGCACGTGTTCGTGTCGCGCTTCGTGGGCGGGCACTGGCTGGCGCCGGTACGGGTCGATCGAGAAGAGCCCTACGCCGCCAGCTGGCCGCGGATCGGCGCCGCCAACGACGGCGAGCTGATCGTCGTGTGGGCGACGCCGTACGCCAGCGAACACGAAGAACCGGTCGACGAGCTTCTCGGCGCGGAGCTCGGGCCGGGCTCCGCGAGCTTCGGCCAGGCGATCCTGATCGATCCCAACATCCAGGACGGGGCCGGCACGAGCCCCGACCTGGCGGTCAATTCGGGGGGGCAGGCTGACGTCGTCTACCGCGTCGTCAGCCGCACGGGCAGCCTCGAAGTCCCGCCCCTGCGGTCCGGCGACGTAGCCGAGCAGGTGCGCATGGCCCACTTCGACGGCCAGCGCTGGACGAACCTCGGCGAGATCAACCGCGAGCCCGGCATCTCGATGCGCCCGCCGACTGAAACCAACGCCCCCAAGCTCGCGATCGGCGCGACCGGCAACGGCATCGTGGTGTGGCAGGAGCCGGAAATCAGCGGCGTGGCCCGGATCTGGGCGCGGCGATTGTTCGGCAGCTCGCTCGACTACGTGCTGCCGGTCAGCGCCACCACCTTCAACGGCTCGCCGATCACCAGCGACGCCGACGCTCCGAGCGTGGCGATCTCCTATCTCGGCCAGGCGATCGTCGCCTACCGGCAGACCGCCGGCCCAGGGTCGCCGTTGCCGGGTACCCGCATTTTCCTCAACACGCTCCCCGACGGCGAAGCCCAGGGCGGCTCCCAGTTCCTCGGCTCGATCCTCGCCGACGCTCCCCCGGTAGGTGCCGGCGCCGGCATCGGGCCGCCGAGCATCGACCTCGACGAACGCCGCGAAACCCGGCTCCTCTACGACGCCGGGGGGACGCCGCGGGTGGTCGAGGGGAACGACCAGGGCTTACTCGTGAAGACGCTCTCGCTCGGCCCCCGCTTCTCCGGCAACGAACAGGAATCGGCCAGCGTGATGAGTCCCGAAGGCGGCGGTCTGTCGGCCTGGCCGAGCGCCAACGCCGGCGGCGAGCCGGCCGTGGCGGTGCGCGAGGATTTCCCGAGCGGCGCCGTCCAGACCGGACTGGTGAGCGGGGGCGCGGGGGGAGAAGTCGCGGAAATGTCGGTCGGCCGCTCAGGGCTCGGCGACGGGCTGGTCGCATTTCGCCAGGGCCCGATCGGCGACGCCGCGATCGTCGCCGCCGAGGCCAGCGAGCCGCCCGCGCAGTTCGACGTCACCACCCCGAAAGGCTGGATTGCGCCCTCGAAGGCGTCCGTGACCTGGAACGAAGCCGCCAGCGCCAACGGCCCCCTGACCTACCAGCTCGTGCTCGACGGGCACCTCGTGGGGAATGCCTCGGGCGCGCACAGCGGCAAGCTCGACCCGCGGCTGCTGTCCGACGGCAAGCACAACGTCCAGGTCCTCGCCCGCGACATCGACGGGCAGTCGACCCTCAGCGCACCATCGGAACTCAACATCGACGGGCAGCCGCCGCGGGTGGTCGTCCAGCGCGTCGAAGGGGGACACGGCGTCAGCGTGCAGGTCAAGGACCCCTACTCGGGAGTCGACACGGGGGCGGTCCAGATCGACTTCGGCGACGGCCACCATCGCAACGGCCACGTCCGCGCGCGCCATCGTTATGCCCGCGCGGGGATCTACGAAGTGATCGCGCGGGTGCGTAACCGGCTCGGCTTCGGAACCACCGTGCGGCAGCTGGTGAGCGTGCTGTGAGCGCGTGGCGGCGTCTGCGACTCGGCGGCGGCGTTTGCCTGGCGACGGCCCTGCTCGCCCCCGCGGGGGCTAGCGCCGACGTGTTCGGGCCGATCACGCTCGCCTCCGTCGGTCACCTGCCGGGGTCGTCCTACGTGCAGCAGGCGGAAGTCGCCAACGACGACGTGCTGTCAGGTGACGGACGCTACGTGGCCTTCGACGGCGTCTTCGGTGGCAAACGAGGCGTCTTCCGGCGCGACCTCGAGACCGGCGAAATCGCGATCGTCGCGGAAGGCGACGGGGTGCTGCCTTCGATCAGCGCCGAAGGCCGCTACGTCAGCTTCACGACGACGGCCCGGCTCGACGAAGAGAACGACACCAACAAGGCGCCCGACGTGTACGTGCGGGACATGGGCATCCCCTCCTCGGCGCCGTGCGGACCGCGCTGGGAACAGGAAGGCGAACAGTGCCCGTTCAAACTCGCCTCCGCCGTCAACGGCTCATCGCGGGGCCTCGGTTATGAATACCCGGCCTCCGAGTACGCCTCGGAACTGCCCTTCAACGAAACCCACTTCGGGGCCTACGCCAGCGGGCGCTCGGCGCTCACCAGCGACGGCAGCGAGGTCGTCTTCGTGACCACAGCCGTGTCCGACCTCGACGGCCCGGAAGGCCCCCCGCTGCCGCGGATGCAGGTGCTGGTTCGCCACCTCGAAAGCAAACGCACAGAACTGATCAGCACGACCTATCGCAGCGGCAGCCAGACCGAGGAACCGGTGGTGGGGGAAACGGGGGCCGTCTTCGTGGGCAGCCCGAACGAGCCGTTGCCGTTCCCGACCGGCTACGGCGGCGCCTCGATCAGCGCCGACGGCTCGACCGTGGCGTGGATGGGCGCGGACATCGGCGAACAGGCTCCGTTTCTGCCGCGCGAAGGCTTCGGCGGGGACTACACCGAGCCGCTGTGGCGGCGGGTCGGAGAACCGGGCGCGCCGACGAGGCGGGTCACGGGCGGCTCCGACCCGTTGGCGCCGGCCTGCGTGGCCAGCGGAGAGCAGGCGCTGTCCGAACCCCCGAACCTCGCCGACCCCTGTCAGGGGCCGTTCGAAACCACCGGCGGCCTGTTCGGCGCGCTGCCGGGCCTGTGGACGGGGAGCACCGAATGGAACTACGTGCCCCAGCTGAGCAGCGACGGCGACACGGTGGCCTTCCTCGCCACCGCGCGCTTCCTCGCCAGTGGCGAAGAACTGCGCTCGGCTGAAACCTCCGATGACCTCTACGTGGCGAACATGCAGAACGGGCTGACCCGCGTACAGGCGACCCGGCGGCTGACCGAACTTGCCGGCGGCGGCCTCAACGATCCGGGCCGCATCGCCCCGATCGTCGATCTCGGCGTGTCGCCCGAAGGGACCCAGATCGCGTTCGCCAGCGCGCGCACGGTCTTCCCGCTCGGATCGCCGTCCTTCGTGAGCCCGCCGGCTCCGACCGCCGACTTGATCGAACTGTACGACGCGGACCTCGCCAGCGACACGCTCACGCGCGTCACCCAGGGGTACGAAGGACAGCGGACCGAAATCCCCTCGGGGCGCAGTCTGACGGGCTCGCCGAGCTTCTCCACGGACGGCTTGCAGCTGGCCTTCTCCTCAGTCGACGACAACCTTGTCTACGGGGACGGCAACCAGGCGGACGACGCCTTCGTGGTGCCGCGGATCAGCTTCACCGCGCAGCCGACGCCCCAGGAAATCTCGCCCGCGCCGCCCAACCCGACGCCGACGCCGAGCTGGAGGCTGTCGGTCACCGCGACCGGCCGCAGCAACGGATCGGTGCAGCTCTTCGTGGACGTCCCCGCGGGCGGGTCATTGACGGCCGCGGCGCGTGGCACGGTGCCGGTCGCGGCGCGCCGCTCGAGCAAGGGCGCGCGGCGCTCCTCGCGCTCGGGCCACTCGAGCGCGACCGAGGTCCGCTCCGAGAGCGTCGCCTCGGGCAGGGCCACGGCGCACGAAGCCGGCGTCACAGTCCTGAGACTGACGCTCGCGAGCAGCTACCTGCACCTCGCGGAAGGCTCGAAGGGGCTCTACACGACCGTCACGGTCAACTTCTCGGGGTCGGGCCACCCCCCGCTGCAAGTCACGATCCCAGTCACTTTCCGCCGCGCCGTGCGAAAGCACTCACGTGCGGCTCGCGCCCACAAGACCGCCCGCCGACGCGGAAAGGCCAAGCGATGAGCTCCTCGCAGCGTGGCCGGCGGTGTGTGGCGCTGACGCTCGTAATGGCCCTGATCTGCGGCGCGTGGGCCTCGGCCGCGGCGGCCGCCGAAGGCGGGGAAACGAGCGACGGCGAAGCCAAGTGGCGCCTGGAACAGCCGCTGCCACCGGCTGGGCAGGGTGGGATCCAGTCGCAGGTGCCGATCGGTCTGGGCAGGATCGGCGACATCGAGTTCTGGGCTCCCAATCGGGGCCTGCTCATCACCGCCGGGAACCCACCCACGATCCCGCCGGGGATCTGGTTCTACAACGGGGTGGGCTGGCATGAGCTCTCCAACCAGTGCGGGGCCACCGACGGGCGCATCGCGTGGGCCGGCGCGGAGGAATTCTGGACGATCTCCGACGGGCGTCCGGGGCAGGTCAGCACCGAACAGAACCCACCACTGGAAGACAACACGCTGTGTCACTTCGCCGGCGGACAGATCGTCGCCTCCTACGCCTCGCTGGCGTTCCTGCCCACGTCCTACACGGCGATGGACGCAGCTGCCTGCTTCGGTCCCGAAGACTGCTGGTTCGGCGGCGAACCGCTTCCGGACGAACACACCGGTTCGTTCCACCTGCAGTGGAACGGCCACGGTGTGAGCGAGGAACCTGGCCCACAGGGGCACGCGGTGCGCTCGATGGCGCATCTCGGTCAGGACATCTACGAGGGTGTGCAGATCGAGCCCGGTGACCTGCTCACGGAGCCGGAACCGCCGAGCGAACCGTCCTTCATCCACGAGATCGAGCCGGCGGGCGTGATCCCGACGTTCGTGTCGCTGTTCCCCACCGCGCCGCAGCTGCCCAACGAACCGCGACTGCCGATCTACTCCTCCGGGGAGTCGCCGGAGGCGCTCGACTACCCCCGCCTGAGCTCCGACGAACACGGGCTCTGGGCGGCCTTCGACCCCACCGCCGAACCGTTCGAATCCGCACTGGGACAGGTCACGATCCTGCGCTTCGACGGCGAAAACTGGACCCAGCTGCTGGGACCCGACACCGACCCCGAAGCGGAAAACCCGTTCACCAAAGAAAGCGGCGAATCGCCGCGCAACGAACTCGTGCAGGCGATCGCTGCCGAGCCACCCACCGCCACCGAAAGCGAAGAAGGCCAGGAACATGCCTGGGTTGCGCTGGCCTCCGGGGAACAGAAAAGTGAGGGCGTCAAGTCGTTCGCGAGCGTGGCAAGGCTCTCGAGTGGGTCGTCGGTGAGCCTGCGCGAACAGCTGCCAGGCAGCGAAGAAACCGCAGCCGGCGTGGGCCCGAAGGGCTACGCCCGCGAGATCGCCTGTCCCGCGCCGCACGACTGCTGGCTGGCGACCAGCGAGGGCTGGCTGTTCCACCTTGCCCCCGAAGGCGAACGTGACCTGCCCGAAGACACCGACCCCGCCTTCCAGAGCCTGATCAGTTTCCGCCCCGAAGACGAAGGCGTCCCCAAGACCGTCCCCGACGCCCCTCCGGAAGACGACTCCGGTCTGCCCGGAGAAGCGCCGCCGCCGGCCGTCATAACAGCCGAAACGAAGGCCAAGACCGAAGAGCGGATCCCGGTTGCGCTGCTCTCCGACCTGCACACGCACCTACGTGGCGGGACGATCCTGGAACTGAGCTTTCACCTCGCCGCCAAGGCGCGGCTGCGGCTGCTGGCCGAACGCAGCCGCAAGGTGGTCGCCAGCACCGCCTGGAAGACCTTCACGGCGGGCTCGCGGAAGCTGTCGCTGCGGCTCGACCCCAAGCGCTGGCCGAAGAAGCTCAACCTCGAGCACAAGCTGTTGGGAACACTGCCGACGACGTCGCTGCAGGCGCCCGGCAACGACACCGTCACAACCGGCCTGTTCAAGCTGCCGACGCTGCCGTCCATCGCACAGCTGGGCGGCCTGTGACGCACCGTCAAAGCCGTTCCCCCGGGCACCGGTCCCGCGCGCAACAGCGGCGGATACACAGACGCAGGCGGCTCACGGCGGCGGCACTGCTGCTGGCCGCGCTGCTCACGCTCGGGCTCGGGCTGGCGTTCGCCGGCGGCTCGCCGCCGGGCGCCTCGGGCGCCACGCCCGCCGCGGAAGTCCAGGTCCAGACCGACGGCTCGCTCCCCGCCCGCGACGTGACGCTGATCGGCGCCTCTCCCGAAGAGGCCGCCGGCGAGACCTGGGGGGTGGGGGAACTGGGCGAAATCAACTCCGGGAACTTCGCGATCATGCAGTACACCTCGCAGGGCGGTTGGAGGGTCGGCCCTGACGCGACGGACTCGACGGGCCAGTCGCTGACCGATTTCGTGCCGTTGGAAACGACGCTGATGGGCGCCATCACGCCCGCCGGCGCCGGCGAGCTGGTGGGAACCGCCGCCGACCCCAAGCGCCAGGTGCTGCTGCTGCGCAACCCGGGGGGCGCATTCACCGAAGCCGTGCTCCCGAACACGGGCGCCGGTGCGCTGATGCACAGCGGCGAAAACGTGTTCGAAGAAGGCCGCACCCCGCTGGTGGTGCCGCTCGACGAAGGCAGTCGCGCGGGCGCCTTCCTGGTCCCCGTGACCCGCAACACGGGCGGCGAAGAACACGTGCTGCACTACGACGGCGAACGCTGGAGCGAGGAACCGATCGAAGTGCCGGCGGCGACGGCGCTGGAAGGCGGCGGGTTCCACGTGCTGGCGATCGCCGCCAGCTCGCCGTCGAACGCGTGGCTGCTGGCGCAGCTCTCGCGCCAGAGCCGCAACGTGGCGCTGTTCCACCGCCACGAAGAACGCTGGGAAGAGGTCTCGCCGTCGTCGCTGACCGTCGCGGGCGAGCCGTTCGCGATCCCGGGTGATGGCAGCGGCAGCATCCCGCACTCGACCGGCCAGATCCTGACCGTCACCCCTACGGGGATATGGGTCGACGGCGAACGCTCGGACGTGGACTCGCGGGTGACGATGTACCTCAAGCCCTCGGCCGAAGGCGAAGCCGCCTCCTCGGTCGAAGAACTGCACGCCTGGTGCGACCCCGGCGAAGGCTTCGCCGGCTGTGAAGAACTGCCGACCGCGCTCCCCGTCGGGGCTTCGCGCAGCTTTGCCTGGAGCGGCTCCTCGGGCGAATCGCCGTACGGCGAACGCGTCATCACGGGCCTCGGCGAAGGCGTCACGCTGCGCCTGGAAGGCACCTCCTTCAAGCGCGTGCTGGCGCTCGGTGGCTCCGCAGCCCCCGACGACGTGGGCGGCGAGTTCGGCGCCGCCTTCTCCTCAGCCCGCGAGGGGTGGCTGGGCAACGACGAAATGCCGGTCCACCTGACGCTCAACCCGGCCCCGGACCGCCTGCAGTACTGGCCGGTGCCGTTCCGGTACGCGCTGGCGGCGATCGCGCCCCAGCCCGATGCGCCGCCCGGGGCGCTGTCGAGCGAGGCGCTCGCGGTGGGCGAACACGGCGAGATCGCGCGCTACGTCCCCGGCGAGGGCTGGGAGCCGGAAACGCCCTTCGGTCCCGGCGAACGGCACGAAGCCCCGCCCCTCCGCGCGGTCGCCTGGCCGACGCCGACGCGCGCCTATGCGGTCGGTGTGATCAGCACCACCGCGCCCGCCACGCCGCAGATGTGGCTGTGGCGGGGGGAGACGGGACGCTGGGAACCGGACCCCGCGACACCGCTGAACTTCCGCGGCAACCTGCTGGGGATCGCGTTCGACCCCGGCAATCCGAGCGTCGGGTACGCAGTCGGCCAGCAGGGGGTGCTGCTGCGCTACGGCAAGACCTGGACCCAGGAACCCGAATCGGCGATTCCCGCCGAAGCCCAGGGCGCCAGCTTCACCTCGGTGGCGTTCGCCGGCTCCGAGGCGCTGGTGGCGTTCCGTAAGAACCACCCCCAGCAGAGCGGCGAACCGCAGCACTACACCGGCGGCCTGCTCGTCAACGACGGCTCGGGCTGGCAGATCGACACCGCCGCCTCCGCAGCGCTGGGGGGCGCGATCCCGTGGAGCGTCGCCGGCCTGCCCGACGGCGGCGCCGCCGTGGCCGGCACGCTCGGAGGCCTGCCGGGGACCGCCACCGTGATCGAGCGTCAGTCCGCCCAAGGCCCCTGGCAGGCGACCGCTCCATACCCGGGCCAGGCGCCCGGGTCGCTGGCCCTGTTCCGCGAAGGGGGTGCCCTGCGGGCGGTCGGCGCCGGCGGGCTGCCGAACACCGAGCTGGACGAACAGCAGCGCACGCTGCCCCCCAGCCTGCCGCCGGAACTCGTCGACCCCTACCCGCTGACCGGTGGCTACGTGGTGCGCCAGACCGCAGAAGGCTGGAGCGACGAGGAACGCGCGCGCAACCCCGTCCAGGACCCGCTCGGCGAATACCAGGAGTACGACATGGTCTACCAGCCGGATCCGAGCGCGGCCATGCTGATCAGCGAAGACGGCTCGGCCGGGTGGGCGGTGGGCGGCTTTGCGGACGCCGGCCACACCGAATTCGATACCGCCGACGTCGCCCGCTATCCGGCCGAAAGCACGAGCCCGCCGGGGGCGCAGGTGGCCGCGGTGCAACCGAACCCGACCCAGGCCGCGCTCGACGGCAGCGAAGCGACCTTCGCCATCGGCGGCGGTGCACAGTGCGTGGCGGCCTGCGTCAACCGCTCCCGCGCCGGCCTCGGGCCCGACATCTGGCTCGCGACGGCCCTGCGCCAGGCGCGTCGGGTCGGGAACGCCCGCGGCTTCATCTATACCGGCCCGCGGGTGACCACGGGCGTCGGCCACGGCGGCTTCCCGGTCGAATACGGCCGCGAGTTCGCCCGCTATGCGGAACTGCTGAACTCGGCCGGCGAACAGCTGCCGGTGTTCCCGGTGGCCTCGGAAAGCGACAGCGGCCCGGGCACCGAGTGCGAGTTCCAGCAGGCGTTCAGTGGCTTCTCGCAGCCCCTCGGCAGCGGGGAGACGGATGCGGGCGTGACACCGTTCGTGACCGACGAAGTGCAGGACTTCCGCTCGAGCGGCGACTGCAGCACCTACTACGCGTGGAGCTCGACCAGCCCCTCCGGCGGGGCCGGGCCGGTGCGCGTGATCGTGATCGACACCACCGCCGAGGGCCAGGAATGGGCCGCCGAGCGAGCCTGGCTGGGGAACGAGCTCGCGGCGGCGGCGGCGGCCCGCGAACCGGCGATCGTGGCCGGCAACGCCGACCTCAATGCCGAGATCGAGGAGCACCGGATCGAGGCCGAAGAAGCCGCCCAGACGATCATCGGGGGCCACGCCTCGGCCTACTTCTACGACGCCCCCGAAGAAAACGTCGAAGCCTCGCTGGACGACAGCGCCACGCCGGCGTTCGGCTCCGGCACGCTCGGCTACGGCTCGGCCGTCAGCGCCAAGCTGACGGACTACCTGGGCGCCAACGGCTTCCTGCTGGTGCACGTCGACGTGGCGGCGCGGCGCTCGGACAACCTCGCGCCGGTGTCCGCACGGCTGATTCCGAACGTCGGTGAACTGGCGCTCGAAGCCGAAGAGGGCACCCTGCTTCGCCGTAGCCAGGCGGCCTCGTTCTCCGGGCTGGCCCGTCGGCCGCGGGCGGGGGGTCGCTCCCAGCGCGGCCGCGACGTCAACGAAGCCAGCCTCTACATCCCGATTCCGGAGAACTGCGTCGGTGCCCGCTGTGCGCACCGGATCGCCCCCGAATACACGATCTCATCCTCGGAACCGGAAATCGGCAAGTTCGTGACCCGCAACACGGCGGTCAGCGAACCCAACGCGGTGCTGCTGGGAGGGCCGAAGGAAGAACCGCTGCCGCTGGGCAGCAACGAACAGAACCTCGAATCGGGTTTGTTCTGCGCCTTCAACCCCGGACAGACGACGGTCACGATCAGCGCCGGGGGGTTGAGCTCGAGCCTCACGGTGACGGTTCAGGCGGGCAGCGTGCGCCGCCCCTGCGGGACGGTGCCCGATCACAAAGTCTCCGCCTCCACCAGCACCGGCGTCCCCGCGCCGCCACCGGTCCAGCCGGCCGCCAACGTCAACACCGGGGCCAGCCCCACGTCGCCGCCGGTGCCGCTGCCGGCCCCGCCGCCGGCGCCCGCGCCGGCCCCCGCCGCGCCCAGGCCACCGGCCCCCTTCACCCTGCAGCCAGCCCTGGCGGTCCCACTGCTGCCGTTCGTGCCCCCTCCCGTCCCCACTCCGGCGCGCCCGTCGCCCCCCAGCGGGACCTCGGCGGTGACTTCCCCCGTCGAGATCGCCGAACACGAAGAGGAGAGCGAGGAGGCGCCTGAGTCGGTCTCCAACCAGGCCGTCGCCTACCGCAGCTCCGAACACGAGCCCGACCCCGCCTACATCCTCGCGATCATCGCGCTGGCCGCGCTGGCCGGCGCCTCGGCGCGCCGCCGCGGCCGTCGCGGTCCCCGCGAGGTTCGTCTCGCCGAGGCGCGGCTGTCGGACCGCCGTCGTCGCCGCAGCCGACGCCACTGGTGAGTCCCGGCGAGGGCTCGGTGAGCCCACCGTGCGGACCACGGACCACGGACCATCGACCACGGCCCGCGGTCCCGATCGCGTTCACATCCTCATAACAGGCTCGTTTCACAATCTCGCAACAGCAGACGCTCCCCCGTCGTGCAGAGTCACTCGCGTGGGCGTGTCAGAGGGGCGGATCGTGGCTGTGCGCTCCGGCCTTTCCCCGTTCGCGAACGTGTCAGCCCAACCGGAGGACCCAACCAACATGAGCCCTGTCCCGAGTCTGCGACGGATCCTGCTGGCGGCGATCGCGGCGTGCGCGCTGGCGGGCCTGAGCCTCGTGGTTCTGGCATCGAGCGCGTCGGCGGCCGAACCGGTCGGCTACGGCGAACTGACGCGATTCGGCGAACCCGCGGGTGGGCGGCAGGTCGAAACGGAACCCGAACACCTGAGCGAAGCGCGCACGCTCGCGATCGGCGTCGACCCGCAGGAAGAAAACAGCGTGTTCGTGCTGGAAGAACCGAAGGAAACGCGCAAACTCGAAGAAGTCGAAAAGCCCACGGTGACGCGCTACTTCAGGTTGAAGAAGTTCAAGCAGACGAAGGGCACCTACACCGAAGCGGCCTCGGTCGACTTCCAGGAGGCCGCCCCCCATCTGATCCAGAGCGAACACCTCGAACTGGCGAAACCGGGCGTGAACGGGCTCGTGGTGGACGGCACCGCCGGCAAAGAACGCGTGTACCTGCTGCTCACCGATCTGCGCAGGGAATCGGACGGAATCGACTACCTCGGCGAAAACAAGGGGGTCCCCGCCGCCTCCAAGCTGTACGCCTTCTCGACCAAGGAAGAAGGCAAGAAGCTCGTGCCCGCCAGCGGTACGACCGAAGGCGTGCTGGCGGGTGAATCCGTCTTTCAGCCGCAGTCGAGCACTCCCGGCAAGGCGCTGTTGGAACCGGGGGGAATGGCGCTTGATCCGGCCACCGGCGAACTGATCCTGCTCGCCCACGTCGACCAGGGAGGTGGCAGCATCGAAGACAGCATCAAGAGCGCCACCGACCACTACGTGCTGCAGCGAATCAAGCCCAACGGCGAACTCGGCGCCCAGTACCTGGACAGCACCAACAAATTCAAAGAAAAGATTGAAGGCTTCGTGCACACCCCCACCTCTCCGGTGGTCGTCCCAGGGGCCGACGGTAAGGCCAGCGAAGAGCGGGTGCTCGTCAACTTCGACGGCCTCGCGGAAGTCCCCTACGAATTCAGCGCGACGCAGTCCCCGAAGCTGCTGCCCCTCTCAAAAGCCCTCGAGGGGGAAACCTTCGGCCAGATCGAGCGCGGCCTGTTCGGGCCCGCGGCCATCCCCACCGAACCGGAACTGCGCGAAGCCCCCCCGCCACAGAGCGGCCGGCTGACGGTGTCCCCGGAAGGGACGATCTTCGGGACCACGAGGATCGGCGTCGAAGCCCTGGGCAGGCAGGGTCACGAAGGGATCCTGATCATGTCCGGCAGCAACGGCGAACCGATCGGGTGGACCGGCGGCGAGGAATCGCAGGGCAACGGACTCAAGAACAACAAGTGCGTCGTCCAGGCGCTGGCGCTGGAAATGTCGGCCCAGGTCGCCGCGGGCTCCGGTGGCGACGTGTTCGTGCTGGCCCCCGAATTCCTGCGACAGGAAGAAGAAGAACGGCACTTCGAAGAAGAAACAGAAAACGAAGAAGGCGAAGTGGAAGAAGGCGCCGAACTCGAACCCACCTTCAGCCAGTTCTCCGAAGCCGTCAAGAAAGTCCCCGGCGTGATCGAGTTCGGGCCGGGTGGCACAGGGTGTCCGGCCGCCAACGCGGAAGGCCCGGAAGACGAAGTCAACGGCGTCAAGAAGGCCGAAGAAGTGCCGGCCGGGACGGAAGTCAAGTTGACCTCGAAAGTCAACCAGGCGGACGCCACCAAGGTCGAATGGGTCTTCGAAGTCGAAGGTAAACAGGAAACGGTCGTGCAGAATGCCGCCGAACTACGTGGCAGCGAAGTCGGGCCCGAGCCCTACCGGGAACCCTTCCTGCGGCGCAAGTTCACCACCAACGGCTCCTACACCGTGACCGAGAAGATCTACAACGACGACCTCGCCGCCGCCACCCCGGTGTACGTCGGGGGCCACCTCACCTCGCCGGTGATCACGCAGACCCTCAAACACCCCCTGAAGGTGACCCCGGGGTCGCCGGTGGGCGATTTCACCGCCACCCCGGGCACCGCCAAGACCGGCGAAGCAATCAAATTCGAAGCCAAAGTCACCGATCCCAACGGGTCGGGAGGCCAGCCGCTCGAATACAGCTGGAACTTCGGCGACGGCAACACCTCGAAGGGGACCTCGGCAACGGTCACGCACGCCTACTCCAAGGCGGAAAGCTTCAGCGTCGTGCTCGTGGTGAAGGACAAACTCGGCAAGTCGGTCACGATCGAACACCCCGTCAAGATCGAAGAAAGCGTCGGCACGACTGGGCCCACCGGCAGCACCGGGCCGACAGGCTCGAGCGGCCCGACAGGCTCAAGTGGACCGAGCGGCCCGAGCGGGCCGACCGAAAACACCGGCTCAACCGGACCCACCGCCAAAGCGGAAGTGCTGTCCGCTACGGCCTCACTGGCGGTGAGCTCGGTCTCGGTGAGTCCCTCCGGATCGTTCTCGCTCAAGGTCGACTGCGCCGGCAAGGGCAGCTGCACGGGGTCGGTCACGCTCAAGACGGCCAACGCCGTGGCGGCCAGCAAGAAGGCGATACTCACGCTCGCGGCCGGATCGTTCACGATCACCGCTGGCCAGGGCAAGTCGCTGACGCTGCATCTGTCCTCGAAGGCGAAGGCGCTGTTGAAGAAGATGCACTCGCTGAAGGCGAAGGCGACGGTGGTCTCGCGCGACAGCTCGGGACAGTCGCACACGACCGTGGCGACAATCACGCTGAAGCTCGCCAAGCACCACTGAGTAAACGAAAAGTCGCGATTCTGTCAATCCGATGTGAAGGGACATTGGACCAGAATCGTAACTTTCCGCGGTAGCGGCGGTGGCATCTTTTCGGTGCGGGGGCGGACGCTCCCGGATGCAAAGGAACGGAACCCGCTACCAGGAGGTAGTCACCTTATGAAGTCCTTGTCCGCACGCCGGCTGATCTCGGCGTGTGCCATCTCCGCAGCCGCCGTCGCGGCCGCTGCGGTGCCGGGCGTGGCAAGTGCTGCGCCGGCGCCGCACTGCATCGAAGGGGCCGCGATCCGCGGAAAAGGCTCCTCGGCGCAGAAGCTGCTGCAGAAAAACATCTGGAACGTGCAGTTCAACACCTCGGCCAACCCGTTCGCCTGCAACGGCACGCAGGGCGCCGACGGCAAACCAAAAGTCAGCTACGAATCGACCGGCAGTGGCGCCGGGCTCGAATCGTGGGGCGTGGAACAGAAAAAACCCGGCGAACAGGAACTGTGGTTCGGTCCGGAGAACGCTTTCGTCGGCACCGAGATCGCGCCGAACAAGAAACAGGAGCAGGAAATCGAAAGCCACACCGAAGGCGGGAAAGTCCTGACGATCCCGGTCGCCCAGCCGGCGATCGCGATCCTGATCCACCTGCCGAAAGGCTGCACCGTCGAAGGCGGCCCCAAGCCGGGAGTCATCGCGATCAAGCAGAAGACGCTGGAGGAGCTGTTCGAAGGCAAGATCACCGAATGGAAGAAGGCCCTCAACAAAGCCAAACTCGTCGGCGTCAACAAAGGCACCGGCAAGACGGAAGAGAAAGAAGAGAAGGCCGAAGCGAAGGCCTGCGGGGCCGCAAAGATCAAGCGCGTCGTGCGCGAAGACGGCTCCGGCACGACCGGCTCCTTCATGAAAGCGCTGAACTCGGTGAACAAGGGCAAGGCCCCGTACACCGGTGGCAAGACCTGGGCTCAGGAGGCGGAACTCGCCGGCAACACCGAATGGCCCAACGAAGCGGGCGACGCGGTCGACCGCGGCAACGGCGGCGGCGGGCTCGTCAAAGAGGCCGGTGAAGTCGAAGGCAGCGTCGGCTACGCGAACGTCGCCGACGCCCGTGCCAGCCACTTCTTCATCCCCGCCAGCGAAGAAAACTCGGCGCACGAAAAAGGCGTCGGGGGTCCGGGCACCGACCTGTTCTGGGCCGATGTCGAAAACGAAAAGGGCAGCTACGCCAACCCCTCGACCAACGGTGAGATCGCGGGTATCTCGAACTCGAACTGCGAAGAAACCGTTTACATCAACGGGTTGGGCAAGGGCAAAAAAACCTTCCCGCCCCCAGGCGTGGAAGAACAGTGGAACGAAGTCAGCATCGGTCTGTCGCAGAAGCACTACTTCCCGTGCTACCTGACGTACGACCTCGCGCTGACGCACTACAAAGGCGCGGACAAGAGCGCTTTCGCCGGAACGGGTGAGACGGAATCGTCCGCTCCCACGCAGGAAGAGGCGGAAACCGTCTCCGACTACATCCAGTACGAGCTCAGCACCGGTGCTGGCGGTGGCCAGGAAGCAGTCCTCGGACAGGACTATCTCGACGACCCCACCAACTCCAACCCTGAACTCAACGTGCTGAAACTGGCCCAGGAAGGGGCAGCCAAAATCGGCTTCTAGCAAGCTCTAACGCCGCGGCCGGAAGCCGTGAGCATTAGAGGCCGAGCATCGGCCGGCCGGGCGGTTAAGGACAGCCGCCCGGCCGGCCGCTTTTACGACCCGAGCGATCGCTACCGCACGGGTTGCGGGTACCGACGCCCGGGGGCCCCACCGCGGCGTCTCGTGGCCGCCCAGCCAAGCGCGTCCAGTGACGCCGGTACGGGTGCCCTACTCGGCGTCGGGCCGCGCCGGCGCCTCGGCCACGGCGAGCTCTTCGAGCACCACCTCGGGGCCCTGCTCGGCGGCGAGCTCGGCGGAGGCGCCGAGCGTCTCCCACGGGCGCTTGACCGCCAGCCACATACCCCCGGCACCGAGCAGCACGGCGCACAGGACCCAGCCGAGCGCTTCGGTTCCCAGTCCTACGTACTTCAGGCCCGAGGCGAAGATCACGAACGTGATCACCGGGCGGACGTAGCGGTCCGGTGCGCTCGAGGAGAACAGTGCGCCCACGAGCACCGCGGGGACGCTGCCGATGATGATCGACAGGGTGACGCCGAATTCCACGTGGCCGAAGGCGAGCGCCCCGAGCGCCGCGGCCGCCGTCAGCGGGACGGCCTGCGTCAGGTCGGTGCCGACGAGCTGGTTGGCGCCGATGGTGGGGTACAGGAACAGCAGCAGGATGATCATCAGCGAGCCCGACCCGACGGAGGTCAGGCCCACGATCACGCCGCCGATCATCCCCACCGCGACCGTCAGGAGAGGCTTCGGCACCACGTCCTTGATGAAGGCGTAGCGGCCCTCTCCGGAGCGCAGGTCGAGCGTGTAGCGCAGGACCATCGCCGCGGCTCCCACGAGCAGGGCCGCGCCCAGCACCGTCTCCACGTTCGTCTGCGCCGACTTCGTGTTGCCGATCACCTGCAGCAGGTACGCGCCGAGGAAGGCCATCGGCACCGATCCCACCACCAGCCAGCCGACGAGCCCGCGGTTGACGGTGCCCTTGCGCAGGTGGACCCCGGCTCCCACCGGACGCATCACGACCGCGGCCACGAGGTCGCTGGAGATCGCGTGCGAGGGTGTGACGCCGAACAGCAGGATCAGCATCGGCGTCATCAGCGCCCCGCCTCCTGCTCCCGTCATCCCGACCAGGAAGCCGACCACGGCGCTCCCGAGCACGATGTACGGATCTATGTGCATGAATGCTCCCGTTGCTGGGTAAGCGCAAGCTGTATGACGCGCTCGCCAATCACGCTCGGTCTCTCCCGTCTCCTCAGCGGGCGAATATAGCGGGGGACCTCACTTCATGGAGGGGGATGATTCGAGCGCCCGGGGATGCCCGGGTCGGCTCCCAACAGTTCAGATGGGTGCGCCACGCGCGCAGTTGCGACTGGCTTGCCGGCCAGGCGCGCGGGGGCCGGGCTCAGCCGCGCGTAAGCGCGCGGAGGGCCCCAAGGCTCGGTGCCTGGGGGCGCGAGGAACGGCTCCACGCCGGGGGATCCGCCGCTCCACGCGTCCGCCTGCGGGTGCCCTCGTACCGGGGTTGCACTCGCTCGCGGCGGCGATTATGATGCCCAACGCGCGCCGAGATTTGACTGAATCTCGACATTTCTTGGGGTAATCCGGATGAGGGGACGCGTGAGGGTCCGGGAGAGGCAAGGAGGCGGGGAGTAGATGAGTGTCGAGGCGGGGAGTGGTACCGACAAGGGATTCCTGAGTCCGCCCGTAGCGATCCCCCGAGGGGGACGGCTGCGGCGCCGGCGCCTGACGCTGGCACCGGGTATTTCCGAGGCGCGGGGGCCGACGGCCTGTCTGCGTCGGGACGCGCTCTTCCGCCGCATGCTCGTGATCGCCGACCTGCTCGCGGTCGCCGGCGCCTTCGTGCTGACGATCGAGCTCTCCAACCGCTCGGTCGCGCTGACGTGGTTCGGGCTGGCCGCGCTCCCGATCGTGCTCGTCTGCTCCAAGATCCTCGGCCTGTATGACCGCGACGAAGCGCTGATCCGCAAGACCACGCTCGACGAGGCACCGAAGCTGTTCGAGCTGGCGACGCTGGTGGCACTCGTCGCCTGGCTGGCGGGAGGGCTGTTCGTCTCGGGGCATCTCGACCGCCACGAGGCCCTGTTCCTGTGGCTCTCGCTGGCGGTCCTGCTGGTCGTGATGCGTGCCGGTGCCAGGCAGCTGGCGCTGCGGATCGCGCCGATCGAGCGTTGCCTGTTCATCGGCGATGAGCTCTCCGCGGAGACGATTCGCACGCGCCTGACCGGGCGCCACGGCGGGGTTCGGGCCGACGTCGTCGCCCACCTCGACCTCGACAAGGTCGCCCCCTGGTCCACCGACAGCTTCTCCGAAGCCCGCCTGGCGGAGATCCGCGACCTCGCCCAGACGCTCGACGTCCACCGCGCGATCATCGCCCCCCGCAGCGTCGACGCGGGCGAGATGCTGAACCTCGTCAGGACCCTGAAGGCGGTCGGCGTTCGCGTCAGCCTGCTGCCCCGCCTGCTCGAGGTCGTCGGCTCGTCGGTCGAGTTCGACGACCTCCACGGCGTCACCGTGATGGGGGTCCGGCGCTTCGACCTGACGCGCTCCTCGGCCCGCTTCAAAAAGTTCTTCGACCTCGTCGGCGCCTCGGTCGGGCTGGTCGCGATCTCGCCCCTGCTGATCGTGATCGCGATCGCGATCAAGCTCGACAGCCGCGGGCCGATCCTGTTCCGCCAGCTCCGCGTCGGCCGCCACGGCCAGCGCTTCTACATGCTCAAGTTCCGCACCATGGTCAACAACGCGGAGGACCTGAAGGAGTCCCTACGGGACCGCAACGAGGCCAAGGACGGCCTCTTCAAGATCGCCGAGGATCCCCGCGTCACCAGGGTCGGGCGCCTGCTCCGCCGCAGCGCCCTGGACGAGCTGCCCCAGCTGTGGAACATCGTGCGGGGCGAGATGAGCCTCGTCGGGCCCCGTCCGCTGGTCGTCGACGAGGACCAGCGCGTGGAGGGCTGGCACCGTCGCCGCCTGGAGCTGACGCCCGGCATGACCGGCCCCTGGCAGATCCTCGGGCCGGCGCGGGTGCCGCTGCGGGAGATGGTCGCGATCGACTACCTGTACGTCGCCAACTGGAACCTGTGGAGCGACGTCAAGATCCTGTTGCGCACCGTCCCCCACGTGCTCTGCCGTCGGGGACTCTGAGCGGAGCGGCCTGCAGCCGCCGCTCGCGCCACTGGCAGGCGGCGTGGACGTCCGCCGGCCATCCTGGGTAACGCTCGCGATCGCCGCCGGCGCCCTGCTCGTAGAGGGCGCGGTCGCCGCGAGCCGCGCCGCGACACAGGAGCACCACCAGGACCACGATGGTGAGCCACACGCTTGGGATGATCAGCAGGAGCGTCGGCATCTGGGGTTCGGGGACCGGTTGTTCCGGTCGCCGGTCTCGCATCGGCCCTGTGGGCCGACACCTTGAATGTTCGGCTCATGGCCGGCCGGACCTTCTAGTTGGTCTGTCCGACCCGCTCAATCAACCCGAGCAGGGCCCGTTCGATCCGCTCGCACACGAGCTCCTCGGCGAACAGCCGCTCGGCCTCCGTTCGGGCCCGCGAGCGTAGGGGCGCCGGGTTGCCCCCGAGGCCTGCCAACATCCGCTCGATCGCGTCCGTCATCCCCACCGCGTCGCCCGGCTCGAGCACCGCGCAAACCTCTTCCGAGACGCCCTCGGCGGCGCCGACCTCGGTCGTGGCGATCACCGGCACGCCCGCCGCCAGGGCCTCCGAGACGGTCAGCCCGAACGGCTCGTACCAGCTCGGCTGCAGCAGCAGGTCGCTGCGGTACAGCTCGCCCGGGATCCGGTCCGGGGGCAGCTGTCCGAGGTAGGCCCCGTTCGGGGGAAGATCGGCCAGCAGGCCGGTGTAGTTCGACCACAGGCTGGTGCGCCCGATCATGCGGATCTCGGCGTCCACCCCGCGCTCGTACAGCAGCCCGGCGATCGCGACCACGGTCTCGACGCCCTTGCGCACCGCCACCCGGCCGAGCACCAGGATCACCGGTGGGCGCTGCAGGCCACGCCGCAGGTCCACCCCCTCGAAGCGGCTGAGGCGGACCGGGTTGGGGACGACGACCGTGTCCCGCTCCGGAAAGCGGAAGTCACGCACGAGGTGGTCCCGGAACACGGCGCTGATGCACACGAGCAGGCTCGCCCTGCGGACCGCCACCCGCTGCACCAGCGAGCGCACCCACATCACGGCGATCGCGATCGCGAGCGTATATGCGGGCTGGGTGCGCAGCGCCAGTCGCCGCTCGGAAACCAGGTAGCGCAGCTCGCCCATGGCGTGGGCCTCGGGATGGATCACGAGCGGCACGCTGCGCCGGACCTCGCCCGGCAGCGACAGCGTCTCGATGTTGGAGAACTGGTAGACGACGTCGAAGGGATCGGCGCGGTGGCGGCGGGCGACCTCCCGCCGCAGTCTCAAGGAGGCGAACCCGCGGGCGAGCAGGCCGCTGACGAACGCACCGATCCTGGTGCGGGTGTACCAGCCGCTCCAGCGCCAGCCCATGCCGCTCCACACGAACGAGAGCGTCTCGAGGCCCTGTAGGCGCTCCGGCAGCTCGTGGGGCTCGCCCGCGAGGATGCACTCCACGCGGTGTCCCCGCCGCGCGAGGCCGTGGAGCAGGTCCGTGGCCACGCCGGGCACCCCGCCGGTTTCCCTGGCCCGCGGGCCCGCGCCCAGCCAGGCGATGTGCAGCCGACGCTCACCCACCGCGCTAGTCGCCGTCCCTCGCCCGACCGCGGCGGGAGGGCGGCCTTGGGCCCCGCTCGAGGGTCTTCTCCAGCTCCGCCCCCAGCGCCCGGCGAAAGGCGGCCACGGAGAAGCGTTCGGCGTTCGCCACCGCCTCCCGGGGCTCGAACGGGAGCCGCTCGAGGTGTTCGATCGCACGGCGGAAGTCTTCGACGTCGTCGAGCCCCGCGAGCAGCCCGGTGTGGCCGTCGAGGACGGTCTCGAGCGCTCCCCCGGCGCGGGCTGCGATCACCGGTCGCCCGGCGGCCTGGGCCTCGACCGCCGTGATCCCGAACTCCTCCATCGCCGGCACCACCACGGCCCGCGCGCTCGCGTACAGACGGGCCAGCTCCTCGTCGCCCACCCGGCCCAGGAAGCGCGCCTCGGGGTAGGCGCCGGCGAGGGCCTCGTGATCGGGACCGGATCCGGCCACCGCGATCGGCGCCCGCGCCCGCCGGGCCGCCTCGAGGGCGACCGCCACCCGCTTGTGCGCCACGATCTCCGACACCAGCAGCAGCTCGTCCCCGGGTACGCCCGGCGTGAAGCGGGTCGTCTCCACCGGCGGGTGTACGACCGGCGCCTCGCGACCGTAGAAGCTCCTGATGCGCTCGCGGGTGAGCAGCGAGTTGGCCACGTAGTGGTCGACCCGCCGGCTGGCCGCGAGATCCCAGCGACGGATCGCGGCGAGCACGCCCCGCATCGGAACCCGCAGGGCGGCCGGCGTCTCCGCCAGGGCGCGGTCGCGCTCGTGCCACACATACCGAAAGGGGCTGTGGCAGTAGCAGAGATGGACCGCCCCGGCGGGCGCTCGGGCGCCGTGGGCGAAGGCGCTGCTGCTGCTGATCAGCGCGTCGCAGGGCGGGACCGGCAGGCGGCCGACGGCGGCCGGGTAGAGGGGGAGCATGCGCCGGAAGCTCCGCTGGTCGGCGCCCAGGCGCTGCAGGACCGATGTGGTGATCGAGCGGCCCGGGAAGCGCCACCCGAGCGCCTCGCGGTCGTAGAGCAGGGTCAGGATCGGAGCCTCGACGAACATGTCGCTGATCGCGGCGAACACCCGCTCGGCGCCCCGCATCACGAGCAGGTAGTCGTGTGCCAGCGCGACCCGGCCCGGCCCCTGCGGCCGCGGTCGCTCCCCGGGCACAGCCGCTGTCACCCCGCCGGGGGCGCCGGAGCCCCACGCGGGGAGATCGCTCATGTCGCGCAGGCTAGCTGCCCCGGGTGGGGCCGGGGCGCCGAGAGGGGCGCCGATATGTTCAGGCACATGTCCGATCTGGTGCTGCGGGTGCTCGGGTGGCGCTCATTGCTGATCCACGGCGACCCGTGCGTGCTCGACCGCTGGTTGTGGCTGCGCACGCGCCTGCGGGGCGGGCCCTCGCGGACGCTCGATGCGGGGTGTGGCAACGGCGCCTTCAGCATCTTCGCGGCCCGGGCCGGCAACCAGGTGCTGGCGAGTTCCTTCTCCGAGCGCGAGCTCGACGACGCCCGCCGCCGTACCCGCCTGCTGGGGCTGAGCGTCGAGTTCGAGGTGCTCGACCTGCGCGAGATCGAGCAGCGCCGCCAGCAGCTCGGGAGCTTCGATCAGATCATCTGCCTGGAGACGATCGAGCATCTCAGCGACGACCGGGGGCTGCTCGTCTCGCTCGCCGGTCTACTGCGACCGGGCGGGCGGCTGCTGCTGAGCACCCCCTACGTGGGCCACCATCCGCTGTACCGCGAGGAGCGTCACCCGAGCGCCGTCGAGGACGGCTCCCACGTGCGCTACGGCTACTCGCCCGAGGACCTGCGGGGGCTGGCGCTGTCCGCCGGGCTGACGCCCCAGCAGCTGGGTTTCGTCAGCGGCGTCGTCTCCCAGCGGCTCACTAACCTGATGCGCCGCCTGACGCTCCGCCTCGGGCGGATGCCGGCGTGGGCTCTGATGCTGCCGCTGCGGGCGCTGGTGGTGCTCGACCGCCCGCTCACGAGGCTGACGCGCTACCCCTACCTGTCGCTGGCGATGGTGGCCGTCAGGGAGGACCCGCGCTAGCCCGCGCCGGCGAGGTGCGCGAAGTTCGGCCACAGCGACACGTCGACCTCCGGGAAGTCCCGCACCAGACGCCGCACGTCTTCGCTGTAGGCGTCCACGTAGGCGGCCCTCGTGGCAGGATCGAACCGCGGCTTGTCCTCGAGTCGCCGCGGGTGCGCCTCCAGGCCCTCGATCGCCGCGTCCTGGCGTACCCCCAGGAATGCGAACGTGCGCTGCAGCTGCGCCTCGGGCTCGGCCGCGCAGCGCTCGTACTGCAGCACCAGCAGCCGCGAGCGGTCGAAGTGGCGCTGCAGCAGCGACAGCTCGGCGTGGTAGAGACCGCGCACGAACGCCTCCAGGGGAGCGTGACGGCTGAGCGGCACGCCCCGCCGCTGCGCCACTTCGGCATCGAGCCCCAGCCCCGAGATCAGTCGCTCGACGGGGTCCCGCACGATCATCAGCAGGCGTGCCTGCGGGGCACAGCGGGCGAGCAGCGGCGGGATCCAGGGGGCGCTCGCGTACAGCGGCGTCCACTCGCCGACCTTCTGGCCCTGCGGACGCGGGAAGTACTCCAGGTACGCGGCCTCGTCGTCCTCGGTGAAACCCCCGGAGTGGAAGCGATCGAAGAAGTGCAGCTCCTTCATCACGTTCGGCCGCGCGATCTCCGGGTGTGCGGCGATGAGGTTGTACCAGCGCGTCGTGCTGCACCGCTGAAAGCCAACCCCGACGAAGTCCGGCGGGCCGGTCTGCCACCCCGGGTGTACCTCGGGGGGCGCGGGCGGCATGTCCACCGCGCCGTCGCCCCTCGCGGGCGGCCGCCGGCCGGCGGCGCCGCCCGCACGTCCACCTCCCTGCACGAGCGCGGCGAGGCGGGCGCGGCCCGACCGCCAGCGGCTCGCTCGTCTTCTGGGCGCGGGTGCTGGCATGCTCTCTCGGCTCGGCCCGCGGGCCGTCGGCATCCTAACCGAGCGGAACCACCGGGCGCTTTGGGTACGCTCGGGCGGTGTCCGGCCGGCCGCTGCGGCTCCTCTTCACGCTGCCGTGGGCGACCCGCTCGGGCGGTGCCGAGGAGATGCTCCAGGCGCTCGTCGAGGGGGGAGCGGCCCAGGGCTACGAATCGGAGCTCGCCTTCCTCCAGGAGGGCCCGTGGCCGCAGGCGCTGCGCGCGCAAGGCGTGCCCGTGCACGTGCTCGGCGCCGGCCGTGTGCGCCAGCTGCACCTGGGCGCGCGCGCGAGCTTCAGACTCGCGCGGGTGCTACGCCGGCGCCGGCCCGACGTGATCCTCAACTGGACCGCCAAGACCCAGCTGTACGGGTCCCCCGCGGCGCTGCTCGCGCGGATGGGGGGGAGGGTGGTGTGGTGGCAGCACGCGATCCCCAGCGACCACTGGCTGGACCGCTGCGCGACCGCCCTCCCGAGCGTCGCGATCGGATGCACCTCGCATGCCGCGGCCGAGGCCCAGCGCCAGATCCGCCCGGCCAGGCCGACGTTCGTGGTGGCTGCGGGCACGCGAATTCCCGACCGCCGGACGGAGCAGCGGGCCGCGGCCGGGCTCGGCCCTCCCGCCGTGGCCGGCGCGCCCGCCGTGCCGTGGGCGGGTGGCCTTCCCGCGCTCCCCGCGGGGACGTTGGTGCTCGGGCTGGTCGCGCGGCTGCAGCCGTGGAAGGGGCAGGACCGTCTCGTACGTGCGGCGGCGCTCCTGCGCGAGCGGGGACATGCGGTGCACGTGCTGCTCGTCGGCGGCGACTCGTGGGAGCTCGCGCCCGGATACGCGCGAGCGCTGCCGCCCCTGATCGCCGGGCTGGGGATGGGGGAGCACGTGACGATGACGGGCGAGGTGCCCGATGCGGGGCCGTACATTGACCGCATGGACATCCTCGTCAACGCCTCCGACCCGGAGCCCTTCGGGATCGTGCTGCTCGAGGCGATGGCCCGTGACGTGGCGGTGGTGGCGGTGGATTGCGGTGGGCCCCGGGAGATCGTGCAGGACGGCGTCACCGGCGTGCTCGCCCGCTCGGGCGCGCCGACCGCGCTGGCGGACGCGATCGAGCCGCTGCTGGCCTCCGGAGAGCTGCGCGCCCGCCTCGCGCGGGCCGGCCGGGAGCGGCTGCAGGCGGAATTCACCGAGGAGGCGATGTGCCGCCGCTTCGCCGCGCAGATGCGCTCGCTGGTCGCGGCACGCGAGCGCCGGGAGACGGGTTAGGGGATGGCCGTCGCGTCGGGCTCCGAGCATGCCCGGGGTGGCACCGGCTCGCCCGAGGGACCCTGCGAGGTCACGATCGTGGCCCACGACATCGGGCCCGTCGGCGGGATGGAGCGGGTCCTCTCGGAGCTGATCCTCGGGCTGCGCGGGCGGGGTGACCGGGTCACGGTGATCGCTCGCACGTGCGAGCTGCCGGAGGGCTCGGGAGTTCGCTTCCATCGCGTCCCCGGGCCCGGTCGACCGTTCCTGCTCGCCTACCCGTGGTTCCTGCTGGCGGCCTCGCTGGCGGTGGCCCGGCACTCGCGTGGAGTCCTGCAGGTGACCGGCGGGATCGTGCTGAACCGCGCCGACGTGGTCTCGGTCCACTACTGCCACCAGGTCGGGCCCGCCAACCCGAGCCGCTCGAACGCCCTCTACCGGGCCAACATCCGCCTCGTGAGGATCGCCAAGCGCCTCACCGAGCGGGTGGCCTTCCACCGCAACCGCGACGCGGTGTTCGCCTGCGTGTCGGAGGGCGTCGCCGACGAGGTACGCGAGCACTACCCCCGCCTCGCCTCGCAGGTGGTGGCGATCCACAACGGCGTCGACCTCGAGCGCTTCGAGCCGGGACGGCTGCGCGACGCGGCCCGTGCCGAGCGCGAGCGCCTGGGGGTGGGCGAGCACCAGCTGGTCGCGCTGTTCGTCGGCGGCGAGTGGGAGCGCAAGGGCCTGGGGCCGGTGATCGAGGCGCTGGCGGATGCCCCCGGGTGGATGCTCGCGGTGGCGGGAGACGGCGATCGCCCCCACTTCGAGCGGCTCGCCCACTCGCTCGGTGTCGACGAGCGCATCCGCTGGCTGGGGGTGCGCAGGGACGTGGCGCCGCTGTACGCGATGGCGGACGCGTTCGTGCTGCCGACGAGCTACGAGACCTTCTCGCTGGCGACCTTCGAGGCCGCCGCCAGCGGCCTGCCGCTGCTGGCCACACCCGTCAACGGAGTCCGCGAGCTGCTCGAGCCCGGCGTCAACGGGTTCTTCCTCGACCGTCGCCCGCAGAGCATCGCGGGGCCTTTGAACCGGCTCTCGGAGGACCCGGCCGGGAGGCTCGAGATGGGCCGTGCGGCGCGCCGGGCCTCGCTCCGGTTCGGCTGGGAGAACACGGTCGAGCGCCACCGGCAGCTGTACCTGCGGCTGGGTGGCGGCCGGCGCCGCGCGCGCGCGAGCTAGGCCCCTTCGAGGTGCCTGCGGGAAGGCCGCTGGATGCGGTTTGGCCGCACCGCTACTTGCGAATCTTCCAAGGGGGGCCGATACTCTTTAGACATCGATAACGTCGGTCCCTACGATGGCTTTGCGCGCCTAAAAATGGACGCTGTTCATGAACGAAACCCCAAGTGCTACAGCGATTCTGGCGCCCATCTGGCGGCGCAAGTGGTTGATTCTGATCGTGGGGATAGTCGTTGCCGTCGGCACCTATCTCTACTACAAGCGCCAGCCGCTCACATTCCAGTCTGAAACGCAGCTCTACCTGAGCGCCGGGAGCGAACAGCAGGCCGGCGAAAAAGGGGCCGGAGGGAAAAGCGCGGGGCTGACCGCCTCGGCCCAGCCGACGATCATCAACTCGGTCGTCACCGAAGAAGCCCGTCACGAGCTCAAAGCGCAGCACAACCACACCGCGAGAGTCGCCGCCAAGGGCAAGTCCAAGGCCAAGGCGAACGAAAAGAGCCAGTTCGTCACCATCACCACCACGGCCCGCACCCCGCGGGGCTCGGCGCTGCTGGCGAACACGATCGCGGCCGTCTACATCCGCCGACAGCACACCGAGTACGAGCGCGGGGTGCTCAACCAGCTGAAGATCGCCCACAAGCAGCTCGACCGGATCGAAACGCCGATCACGGCCACCAAAGGCTCGAAGTTCACCGACACCGCCGCCTCGCAGGGCAACGTGATCCGCGAGGCGCAGCTGCAGAGCCACATCAACGAACTCGAAGCGAAGCTCCAGGTCGACGACGTCGAACAGCTCAAACCGGCCAAGCCGCGAGGCTCGAGGCTGCTCGGGCCGGCCCCGAAAAAGAACGCGGAGTTCGGGTTCGTGATCGGGCTGCTGCTCGCCTCGGTCGCGGCCTTCGCGCTGGCCCGCCTCGATCGCCGCCTGCGGGTGGTCGGCGACATCGAAGCGGTGTTCCCCGCACAGCTGCTGACGCTGCTGCCCACCGTCCGCCGGCCGGTGGTGGACCGCGGGGGGTACCCCTCGCCCTCGCGTCTGCTGCTCGAGCCGATGCGCCGGCTGCAGGCGACGCTGCTGCTCGCCGACGGGGCGCCGAAAACGAACGGGTCCGCGAATGCCGCCCCGGTCGCCCCGAGCGGCCCCGGCGGCACGCTGCCGCCACGCCGGGTCCCACGCGTGCTGCTGTTCCTCAGCCCAGAGGCCGGCGACGGTCGCTCCACCGTGGTCGCCGACCTCGCGCTCGTGGAGCGCGAAGCCGGTGAGCGGGTGGTGATCGTGGAGGCCGACTTCCGCCGTCCCTCCCAGGCGCGGATGCTCGGAGTCCCGGGCACCGCCGGGCTGCCCGAGGTACTGGCCGGGGCGCTCACCCTCGGGGAAGCGCTGCAGCCCGTCCCCGCTCCCCAGCCCGAGGCGCTGGCGGCACAGCCACGGGGCGGGTTCGAGACCGCCACCCTGCTCGCCCCCCGCGAGACCGGTGCGCTGGCGTTGCTGCCCAGCCGGGCCGCCGCGGTGAACGCGCCGGCGCTGCTCGCCAGCGGCGCGATGCACGAGGTCCTCCACGGGCTGGCCGAGGAGTTCGACCGTGTCCTGATCGATGTCCCCTCGCCGCTGGAAGTCAGCGACGCGATGCCGCTGCTGTCCGCGGTCGACGCGATCGTGCTCGTGGCCCGCGCCGGTCACACGCACGAGCGCTCCGCCCGGCGGCTGTGGCAGCTGCTGTCCCACACCCCCTCCGCCCCCATCCTCGGCGTCGTCGCGAACGGGATCGCCCCGCGCGAGATGCAGAAATACGGAATCTCAACCGGTAGCGGGGAGCGGCGCGGCTGGAACGCCCGCCTGACCGGGCGATGAACTCACCCCAGCTGTGGCTGCCGAGTCGGGCGGCCGAGTGGCATCCGGCGACCAACGGGCGGCGGATCAACGACGGCGTCGTGGTGGCGCTCGTCGGCCTCGCCTGCGTCGCGGTGGCACTCGGGATCGCGCTGGCGATGCCGAAGCCGAACTACCCGCTCGTGGTCGGCGGGATCGTCGGGGCGGTCGCGCTGTCGGCGCTCATCACCAGCCCCAGGCTCGAGCTGACGGTCGGCGGGCTGGTGTTCTTCCTCGGCTGCCTCAACGGCCCGCTGAAGCTGATCAGCTCGACCGGGCGGGTGGGGTCCGCGATCCAGGACGTGCTGATCATCGCGATCCTGGTGGGGATGCTGATACGGCATCTGTACAGCGGCGAGCGCTGGAAGCTGCCGCCGCTGGCGGGACTGGTGCTGGCGTTCGTCGCGGTGGTCGTGCTCGAGGCGTTCAACCCGAAAACGCTGAACCTCCTGAAGGACGGGGCAGGGTTCAGGGAGCAGCTGCAGTTCGTCCCCTTCTTCATCTTCGGCTGGCTGCTGGTGCGCTCCAAGCCGCGACTGCGCAGGTTGCTGATCCTGCTGGGCGTGATCGCGCTCGCCAATGGCTTGGTGGCCACCTACCAGACCCGCCTCAGCCCCAAGCAGCTCGCGGCCTGGGGAGAAGGCTATGCCGCCAAATTCGAAGGCAAAGCCAGCCGCGTGTACAAAGCCGAAGGCGTCGGCCACGTGCGCCCGACGGGGCTCGGGGACGAAAGCGGTGCCGGTGGCGGAACGGGCGTGATCGCGATCGCCGGGACGCTCGCCCTGCTGGCGACCACGAAACGAAAACGCTGGATGCTGGCACTGCTCACCTTCGGCTCGATCGCGGCGGTCGCGACCGGGCTCGGGCGGGTGCAGCTGGTGGGCGGAGTGCTGGCGGTGGTGGGGTATCTGCTGCTCACGAGCGCCGGTGGCCGCTCGCTCAGAAGGCCGCTACGCTTGCTGCTCGTGGCGTTGGCAGTGGCACTTCCCTTCACGTTCGTGTTCGTCTCGGCGGTCGGAGAAGGCGTCTTCTCGCGCTATTCGAGCCTCTTCAACGGCGGCAGCTCGAGCGCCGGCTACAAGGAAGATGAGCTCAAAGCGATCCCCAAGCTGGTGTCCGCCGACCCGTTCGGCTTCGGGCTCGGCACGGCCGGCCCGGCGGCCGCGTTCGGGGGACGCAACACCGAACTGTACGAAGGTCACAACGTCAACGCCGAGACGACCTACAACTTCATCTTCAAGGAAGTGGGGCTGCCGGGCCTGATCGTCTGGCCGGCCATGATCATCACGATGCTGTCGCTCGCATTCCGCCGCATACGTGGGCTCGTCGATCCCGAGCTGCAGGTCTACCTGGCCGCGGTGTTCGCGCCCGTGTTCGCGATGTTCTTCATGTCCTTCGAGGGGCCCGTGTCGCAGAGCGAGGTGCTCTCCCCCTTCTGCTGGTTCGCGCTCGGCGTGGCCGCCTACTGGCTCGCCGGCCCCGGCTGGCAGGCCGCGCGGCGAAGGATCGTCATCAGATCGGGCACGGCCGCCCTGGCGGCGGCGCCCTAGAGGCAGCTGGGGGGAGGGGTAACGGTGAGGGCGATGAGCCTCAGCGCGGGGAGGGCGAGCAGACGGCGGCTGATGGCCCAGCTCGAGCTGCTGATCGGCGACCGCCGCAGGCTGGTCGGGCAACTCGCGACGCTGTCGCTGCTGTCCGGCTTCACCGAAGGGGCGCTCGTCGTGATCGTCGCCGAGGTGGCCTACAAGCTCGCCAACGGCAAGAGCGGCAGCGCCCGCGCCGGCATCCTGCACATCGGCGGCTCGGTCAGCACGCTGCTGTGGGTCGCACTCGCGCTGGCCCTGTTCCGGCTCGTGCTCCAATGGCCGATCTCGATGCTGCCGGCGAAGATCGCCGCCGACGTCCAGCAACGCCTGCGCAAGCGCGTCTTCCGCGCCTTCACCCACGCCTCCTGGGAGGTCCAGTCGCGCGACCGCGAGGGCCAGCTGCAGGAGATCATGACCAACCAGACCAGCCAGGCCACCGCCGGCGCGCTGCAGGCCACCAGCCTCGTCAGCTCCGGGCTGGTGTTCATCGTGCTGATGGGCTTCGCGATCGCCCTCAGCCCCACTGCTGCGCTGATCATCTTCGCGATCGCGGTGGGGCTGTTCGCGGTCCTGCGTCCGCTGCGGATGCTGGGTGCCCGGCGCAGCCGCGAACTGTCCCGCGCGCAGATCCGCTACGCGGGCGCGATCGCCGAGGCCAACCGCCTGGCCGAGGAGTCGCAGGTGTTCGGCGTCACCGACGCCCAGTACGAGCGGATGCTCGGCTTCGTGCAGAAGTGCCGCAACCTCTTCTTCCGCACGCAGGTGATCGCCAAAGCGGTCCCCAACGTCTACCAGGGCCTGATCCTGGTGCTGCTCCCGGTCGGCCTGATCGTGCTCAACGCCATCGGCCCCCATCACGTCGGGCGGCTGCTGGCGATCCTGCTGCTGCTGATACGGGCGTCGCAGAACGGACAGTCGATCCAGGGCGCCTACCAGTCCCTGCAGCAGTCGCTGCCGTTCATCGATCGCCTGCGCCGGGCCGAGACGCGCTACCAGGCCAGCTCCCCGGAGCCGGGGACGCAGCCGCTGCCAGACATCTCCACGGTGGCCTTCGAGGAGGTCTCGTTCGCCTACACCCCCGGGCGTCCGGTCCTGACCGAGGTCTCCTTCGAGGTCGAGGCCGGGGAGGCGATCGGGATCGTCGGGCCCTCGGGGGCCGGCAAGTCGACGCTCGTGCAGATCCTGCTGCAGCTGCGCGCTCCGCTGGCGGGGCGCTTCCTGGTCAACGGCGTGGAGGCACACGAGTTCTACCGCGAGGACTGGCACCGGTTGGTCGCCTACGTGCCCCAGGAACCGCGGCTGCTGCACGCCTCCGTGGCCGACAACATCCGCTTCTTCCGCGACGTCGACGACGAGTCGGTCGAGCGTGCCGCCCGCCTGGCCCGCATCCACGACGACATCGTCACCTGGTCCAACGGCTACGAGACGATCGTCGGCCCCCGCGCCGACGCCGTCTCGGGCGGCCAGCAGCAGCGCATCTGCCTGGCGCGGGCGCTGGTGGCGCGCCCGCAGGTGCTCGTGCTCGACGAGCCCACCAGCGCTCTCGATCCTCACTCCGAGGCGCTGATCCAGGACTCGTTGACCGCGCTCAAGAACGAGCTCACGCTGTTCACGATCGCCCACCGCATGTCCACGCTCGACATGTGCGATCGGGTGATGGTGATCCTCGACGGGCGTCTGACGGCGTTCGACACCCGCACCGCCCTGCAGGAGCACAACGACTACTACCGCAAGGCCGCGTTGATCGCCACCAGCGCGGCCGGCGGCGCCCTGCCTTGAGCGAGGTGGGGGCCGCGGGTGGCGGCATCGGCGAGGGGGCGCTCGACCGGTCGCCCGGCGCCGGCGCCGGCGCAGGCACCCGCGCCGGTGCAACGGCCGCGCGGCGGCTGCCCGACTTCTTCATCGTGGGCCAGCCGAAGTGCGGGACGACCGCCCTGCACCGCATGCTCAGCCACCACCCGCAGATCTTCATGCCCGCCAACAAGGAGCCGTGGTTCTTCGCCACCGAGCTGCAGGAGCGGACGCCACCGCGCCCGGCGGGCACCCCCGTCACCCTCGAGGAGTACGAAGCCCTGTTCGCCCAGGCGCAGCCCGGGCAGCGGGCCGGAGAGGCCACGGTCCTGTACCTGTGGTCGCGCACGGCCGCCGACGCGATCGCCGACGTCGTGCCCGACGCGCGCATCGTGGCGATCCTGCGCGAGCCGGCGAGCCTGCTGAGCTCGCTTCACCTGCAGTTCCTGGAGAGCCACGTGGAGACCGAGACCGACCTGCGCCGCGCGCTCGAGCTCGAGCCCGCCCGCCGTGCGGGGCGCCACGTGCCGGCCCACACCTACTGGCCCCAGGCGCTGGCCTACTCCGGGCACGTCCGCTACGTCGAGCAGCTGCGCCGTTACGAGCGTCACTTCGGCTCCGAGCGCATGCTCGTCCTGATCTACGACGACTACCGTCGCGACAACCAGGCCGCGGCGCGCTCGGTGCTGCGCTTCCTGGAGGTCGACGACAGCGTCCCGCTGCAGCCGGCCGAGGTCAACCCGACGGTGGCCCCGCGCTCCCAGAGGCTCCACGAACTCGTGCAGGCGATCACGGTGGGGCGTGGGCCCGTCTCGCGGACGGCCAAGTCCGCGCTCAAGCTGCTACTCCCGCGACGGGTGCGGCGGGACGGGGTGAGGGCGGCCAAGGATCGCTTCCTGTACGCCCCTCCGAAGCCTCCCGACGAGCGCCTGGTGGCCGAGCTGCGGGCCCGCTATAAGCCCGAGGTGGTGGCCCTCAGCGAGTACCTCGGGCGCGACCTCGTGTGCGAGTGGGGCTATGACGAGCTCGGCTGACGGCGGGCCGCCGGCGGGCGGGCGGCTGCCGGACTTCTTCATCGCCGGGCACGCCAAGAGCGGGACCACCGCCCTCTACCAGATGCTCCGCCGCCACCCCCAGATCTTCATGCCGGCGAACAAGGAGCCGTGGTTCTTCGCCAGCGACATGCGCCCCCGCTTCCCGCCTCGGAAATCCGGTCCGCTGCCCGAGACGCTCGATCAGTACCGCGCCCTGTTCGCCGGCGCCCGCCAGGACCAGCGTGTGGGCGAGGCCTCCTCCTCCTACCTGTGGTCGAGGACCGCGGCCGAGGCGATCGCCGAGGTCCAGCCCGAGGCCCGCATCGTCGCGATCCTGCGCGAGCCGGCGAGCTTCCTGCGCTCGCTGCACCTGCAGCTGGTGCAGACCCACGTGGAGAGCGTCAAGGACCTGCGCGGGGCGATCACGCTGGAGGGAGAGCGGCGCCAGGGGCGGCGGATCCCGCGGCGCTCGCACCGCCCCCAGCTGCTGCTGTACTCCGAGCACGTCCGCTACGTCGAGCAGCTGCGCCGCTACCACGAGGTGTTTCCCTCCGAGCAGGTGCTGGTGCTGATCTACGACGACTTCCGCGCCGACAACCGCGCGACCGTGGAGCGGGTGCTGGGGCTGCTCGAGGTCTCCGAGGACGCGTCGCTGGAAGCGATCGAGGCCAACCCCAGCGTCCTGATGCGCTCGCAGGCGCTCGACGAAATCGTCCACGCAGTGTCGATCGGCCGCGGCCCGGCCGGTCGTGCGGCCAAGGGGGCGCTGAAGGCGCTGACCCCTCAACGGCTGCGCCGCCGCGCGCTGCGCCTGACCCAGCAGCGGGTCGTGCACGCCCAGCCCCCCGCAGCCGACGAGCGCTTCATGGGGGAGCTGCGGCGCCGCTTCCGGCCGGAGGTGGAGGCCCTCGGCGAGTACCTCGGCCGTGACCTGGTGAGCCTCTGGGGCTACGACCGCGACGACGACGACCGTGGCGACGGAGGCTAGCTGTCGGGCTTCTCGAAGACCAGCGCCAGCGAGTCGAAGCCGTGGGGCTCGGGGTTGAGGTTGTAGTGCACCTGCCAGCGGTCGATCCCGGCGGCCGCGAGCATCCGTCCGAGCCGGTCCAGGGAGTAGGAGCGGCGCATCATGTAGGCGTAGGAGAGGTCGAGCGGGCGGACGAGGTTGGTCGGGTTCAGGAGGTGCGACCGGCGCCGCGTGCGCCAGGCGTGTGAGGGCCGCCAGGTCCAGCGCAGGACACGCAGCAGCGGCCGTGGGGGACGCACCACGACGTTGACGAAGCCGACCCCGCCGGGACGCAGTCCCTCCAGCAGCCGCTGGAAGACGCGCTCGCCCTCGCGCGTGCGGATGTGCTGCAGCACGTTGAGGGAGATCAGCAGGTCGTAGTGGCCCGCCAGCTGGGGCAAGCGGTCGACCTCGGCCGTCTCGAGGTTCTCGACGTCCATGCGCTCGGCGTTGGCGCGGGTCTCGCGCAGGATCGCCGCCGACAGGTCCATCGCGTAGACCCGCTCGCAGCGCTTGGCCAGTGGGACCGCGATGCGCCCGACCCCGCAGCCGTAATCGAGCGCGACCCGGCCGTCGACGGTCGCGCCGGTGGCCTGCTCGATCGCCTCGGCGATGCTCTCGACGCGCTTGGAGCCGCGCCGCAGCACGTCCTCGTGCGTGGTGTAGCGCTCCCGACCCCACTCGGTGTCCGTCCGATAGACCACAGCGAAGGAACTGTAGCCGCCGCTGTGCCGCGCGCCGGGAGGCTCCGTTCGCCGCGCCGCATGCCGCCGCTGAGCGGCGCGACCGTTCGGCTATCGTTGCCCGCCCATGTCACTCCCGGACTCGGTGCTGATGGTGATCCCGCGCTGGGTCAGGGACGGGGGTGTGGCGGCTCACATCGGCGCCAGCGCGGAGCTGCTGGCGGCGCGCGGGACGCGCGTGGCGATCCTCGCCGCCAAGGTCGAATCGGAGCTCGTCCCGCCCGGCGGGCAGGTCTTCGAGAGCCCCGAGCTGTTCAACAGGGAGGCGACGCCGCAGATGCGGATCGGGCAGGCGTTGTCGTTCTCGCCCTCGCTCGTGCACCTCAACCAGGTCGGAGACCCGGCGCTGGTTGACTTCCTGCGCGGCACGACGCCGGTGGTGATCTCCGCCCACGACTTCGTGGCGTGCACCTCGGGCGTGCACTACTTCCGCCCCGGCCACGAATGCCGCCGCGCCCACGGGCCCGGGTGCGTCCCCAACCTGGTGCGCTGCGCGCACACGCGCGATCCGCTGTCGCTGCCCGGAGCGTACGCCCGCGCGGGGCGCTCGCTCGAGGCCCTGCGGCGCGCCGACATGGCCGTGTCCTACTCGTCGGCGGTCGACCGGCACCTGCAGCTGAACGGGATCGCGCGCCGCCGTGTGGTTCCCTACTTCCCCAACCACGCCCCCGCCCAGCCCTCCCCGCGGGCGGGTTCGCCACGGGTGATGTTCGCCGGCCGTGTGGTGGCCCCCAAGGGCGTCGCCACCCTCGTCCACGCCGCCCGCGAGGTGGAGGCCCGGTTCGTCGTCTGCGGCGACGGTTGGCAGCTGCCCGCGATGCGCCGCCTGGCCGGCCGTCTCGGCGTCGAGGAGCGGGTCGAGTTCGCCGGCTGGCTCGACCCCGACGCGATCGCCCGCGAGTTCGCCGACGCATCGCTGGTGGCGGTCCCCTCGCTGTGGCCCGAGCCGTTCGGGATCATCGGCATCGAGGGGTTCGCCGCCGGGTGCGCGGCCGTCGCCAGTAGGACCGGCGGGATCGGCGATTGGCTCGACGACGGCGTCTCCGGCCTGATGGTCCCGGCCGGCGACGCGCGTGCGCTGGCGCGAGCCCTGAACGAGCTGCTCGCCGACCCCGAGCGCCGACGGCGGATGGCGGCCGCCGGCCGGGCGACGCTCCAGGACAGGTTCACGCCCGAGCACCACCTGACCGCCATCACCGAGGCCTACGCCGCCGCCCACGAGGCCTGGTCGGGGTCTGCGCGGCCGGCGGGCGCGATGGCGGCATGAGCTGAGCCGCGGCCGGGGCGGGCGGTTCCTGACCGCTCAGCCGCCCGCCGGGGCCAGCTCGGCGATCAGCCTCACCACGAGCTCGGCGGTGCGGGCCGGGGCCATGCGGCGCTCGTGGAACGCTCGCCCGCGCCCCCCCAGCGCCTCCTGCTCGCCACGGCTCGACAGCAGGCCCTGGAGCTCGGCGGCCAGCGCCCCGGCGTCGGGGGCGACGACCCTGGCGGCGTCCTGCTCGCGCAGCTCGCCCCAGGTGAGATGGCCGTCGATCGCGACCACCGGTCGGCCGGAGGCCAGCGAGGCGGCCAGCGTCCCCTTGCGCGAGGTCGGCCCCGGAGAGGCCGCGCACAGCAGCACCGCACACCCGGCCAGCGCGTCGGAGAGCCGCTGTGCCGGCAGGCGCCCGCTGAACAGGATCGCGTCGGCCACGCCCCGGCGTTGGGCCTCGCCCAGCCACGCCCGCGCGGTCGGCGTGCCCGGCCCCGGCGCGCCCAGCAGCTCCAGCTTCACCGGGAGCCGGCCACGCAGACGGGCGAGCGCGTCGAGCACGAGGCCTCCGTTCGCGCCCTCGTAGGCGTACCCGAACAGCCCCAGCCGCAACTCGTCGACCTGGAGATCGGGGCCGGGAGGGGGGAGGTTCGAGTACACGGGGGCGAAGGCCACCGGCCGCCGGGGCAGCCAGCGGCGCGATTGCAGCCACTCCACGCGCTGTTCGGTGGTCACGACCGCGGCCCCGGCGGAGCGCATCAGCGCCAGCAGCGCCGCTCGCTGAGAGACCGCCCAGACGTAGCCGCGGAGACCTCCCCGCAGCGGGTAGGCGAGCTCGTGCATGAGGGCGATCAGGGGCGCTCCGGAGCGGCGGGCGGTGCGCAGCGCCGGGCCGAGGAACAGCGGCAGCCCGCGATGGGAATAGGCGAAGCTCGCGTAGTGCATGACCAGCGCGTGCGGGCGCTCCCGCCCCAGCGCGGCCTCGAGCTCCCGCGCCCAGACGGCGACTTCGCGGCGGCCCCCCATGCGGGGGCGCTGCTCGCGTGCGAGCCAGTGCAGCGAGCTGTCGATCCCCTCGGCCTGGAGGGCATCGGACAGCAGGCGTGCGTGGTCGCGCATCCCGGAGGTCGCTCCGCGGGACATCCCGAAGGTCGCCACGCGCACCCTCCCGGCGGCGCCGGGAGGGGCCTCCTCAGCCACGCAGCAGCTCTCCCCGATAGGCGGCGTCGATGCTCTCGGCGAGGACCCCGGGCTCGCCGGTGGGCACCACGACCCCGTTCCCGCCGGGGGTGATCAGCTCCTTCATGCCGGTGTCCTCGCTGACGATCACCGGCACCCCGCAGGCGAGCGCCTCGACGGGGGCGTAGCCGAAGCCGTCCTCGTAGGCGGGGTGGACGCACACGCCCGCCCGTTGCAGGGGGCCGAGGGGGTCGCCGGGCGCCACGCTGATGCGCGGGTCGCGGGCGCAGGCCCGTTCGAGGTGGCGGCGCATCGCGCGCGTGCTCCAGCCGCCGACGAGCACCAGCCGCAGCTCGTCGTGGGGCAGGCGGGAGAACGCGTCGAGCAGCAGCGGCACCCCCTTGTGTACGAGCATGCTGCCGACGTAGACGACGTCGAAGGTCGAGGAGGCCGGGGGCGGGACGGCCGGCCGGTAGCGGGGATGGGGCAGCAGCGGGAACCGCGCCAGCGTCTGCTCGTCGTGGCCCTCGCGCAGGAACGACTCGCGGATGTACTCCGAGGACACGTAGATGCGATCCGCGAGCCCGTACTCGCGCAGGTTGCGCCGCAGCAGGTGCGTGACCCAGGGGCGTTCGATCGGGTACTGGGCGTGGGCCAGCTCGTGACGGGCGATCACCTGGCGGAAGTGCGAGTTGGCCGACACCAGCCCGCGCGAGGCCCAGCGCTCGCGGGCGGCGCGGCGAAGCTGCGCGCCGGCGGAGCCATTGAAGGCGATCAGGTGCTCTCCCGCCGGCAGACGCGCCGCCGCCGCATCGTCGAAGTCGACGCTCGTGGCCCACATCCGCCACGCCCTCGAGGTGCGTGCCAGCGGGCCCGCCGCGGCCGCCCGCCAGCCCGGGGCCAGCTCGACGTCCCCCTCGCGGACGGGCTCCGAGCCGGAGCTGCGGCGCACGCAGGCGTTGGGGCGGCCGCCGCGATCGAGCGCGTCGAGGATCTCGCGGAGGTGACGGCCGAGGCCGCCGCTGTCGAGCGGAGCGGGGCACGAGACGACCACCCGGCCTTGCGGCAGCGCGCCCACCTGGCGGCGCATCGCCCGCTCCCGCCAGCCGTCCTCGAGCGGGGCCGGCGCGTCCGAGGAGGCGCTCAGCTCACTCGATGGCGTCATACCCCCAGAGCGTAACCAGGTCCCGATGGAGGTATTCGGCGAGCCCTCTCACCTCCGGCGCAAAGCGCCTGCGCAGCTCGAGCATGACGCGCTCGTCCGGTGGCGGAGGCTCGCTGTAGAGGGCCCGCCGCCCCCAGCTCCCCATCAGCCGGCGCGCCCTCAGCGCCGGCGAGGACGCCGGGCCGCGGGCGCCGGCGGGAGCGTTGGCCCCGCCGCCGAGGCGGTGGCGCAGCGCGTCCAGGCGCGGCGAGCGGACCGCCACGGTGGGGTTCGCCTGCACGGCCGCCAGCTCGAGCTCCTCGTCCACCCCCAGGAAGCCCAGCACCCGGCGCACGGTGGCCGCGTTGTCGTCGCGGAAGTCGTCGTAGATCAGCACCAGCACCTGCTCCCGACCGAACACGTCGTGGTAGCGGCGCAGCTGCTCCACGTAGCGGACCCGCTCGGAGTACAGCAGCGCCTGGGGGCGGTAGCAGCTCGCGGGGATCCGACTGCCCCGGCGACGCTCGGGCTCGAGCGCGATCGCCGCGGCGAGGTCCTGCTGGTCCTCGAGGCGGTTCTGGAGCAGCTGCAGGTGCAGCGAGTACAGGAAGCTCGCGGGCTCGCGCAGGATCGCGACGATGCGCGCGTCCGGCGCCACCTGCGCGATCGCCGAGGCGGCCTCGCGCGAGTACAGGTACAGCGAGGAGGCCTCCCCGGCGAGCTGGTCGGGCGCCGCCCCGCGGAACAATCGCAGGTACTCCTCGAGCGTCTCCGGCTCGGGCACCCGCTGGCGGACGCGGGGCCGCAGATCGGTGGCGAAGTAGCTCGGCTCCTTGAAGTCGGGCAGGTACAGCCGGGGATGGCGCTTGAGCATCTCGTACAGCGCCGTGGTTCCGCTCTTGGAGTGCCCGACGATGAAGAAACCGGGCAGGCGGGCGCTCGCGGGCGTGTCGGACGCGGGGTGCTCAGTCGAGGTCGTCATAACCCCACAGCGCGACGAGGTCGCGCTGCAGGTACTCGCTCAGCGCGACGACCTCGGGCTTGAACCGGCGTCGCAGCTCCTGCATGAACTCCTCGTCCGGCGCGGGCGGCCGGCCGAACAGCGCCCGCGGCACCAGCGAGTAGAAGTACCGTTCGCGGATCCTCCTGGTGGTGAGCGCCTTGCCGGTGTTTCGCAGCGTCCGCGACAACGGGTCCTGACCGCGTCTGAGCCTGCGCCTCCACGTCTCCACGCGGGCCCGGGGCGCGATCGTGGGATTGGCCTGCAGGGGCTCGATCGGCATCTCCTCCACCCCCAGGAAGCGCTCCACCTGCTGCACCGTCCCCGCGTTGTCGTCGCGGAAGTCGTCGTAGACCAGCACCAGCACCCGCTCGCGTCCGAACACCTCGTGGTAGCGACGGAGCTGCTCGACGTAGCGCACGCGGTCGGAGTAGATCAGCGCCCCCGGCCAGTAGGAGCGGCTCGGGATGTTCCTGCCTTCGAGCCTGGCGGGGTCGAGTTCGACGGCCTCGCGGAAGTCGTACACGGCCTCGTGCTTGTTCTGCAGCAGCTGCAGGTGCAGCGAGCGCAGGAAGCTCGCGGGCTCGCGGATGATCGCGACTATGTGCGCGTCGGGCCGGACCGCCGCGATCCTGGCGGCGGCCGTTCGCGACCACAGGTAGGACGACGACGCCTCCCCCCGCAGCTGCCCGTCACGGGCCCCGTCGAACAGGGACAGGTACTCCTCCTCGCTCATCGCCGCTCGCCCGGTGAAGCTGATGTCGCGCTCGCCGGAGCGCTGGGGGTGGGGGTTGTCCCGCGAGAAGTACCACGGCTCCTTGCCCGCCCCGCCTTTGTACTCGGGCATGAACACCTGGGGGTGACGCCTGAGCATCTCGTACAACGCCGTGGTGCCCGACTTGGCGTGTCCGACGATGAAGAAATCCGGCATCCGCGGGTCGATCGCAGGGGGGCTGGAGGAGGGCATCGCGGAGGCCGTCATCGCCACCGGAGTTTAACCGGCGCCGGGTGCCACTCCCTCAGCCTGCGGCGGGCCTCACGCCCTGCAGGTCCCACCTCACCTCGGCGGCGTGGAAGGCACCGGCGGCGATGGTCTCGCGTGCGGCCAGGCCGAGGCTCAGCTGGTAGCAACCGATCGCCTCCAGCTTCACGGCCGCGGCCTGTGCGTCGAGGCGCTCGACGCGTCCCTCGCGCAGGGGCGGCATCTCCGGCACGTCGTCGAGGAACGCCTGCCAGTAGGCGTCGACGTCACCCGCGCTCGCCGGGCCCTGCGCCTGCATCCACCGCGGCCACCCGTGGGTGACGCAGTAGGGCAGCTCGGCGTACAGCGTGACGGGCATGCCACCCCGCAACAGCCGCTGGGCGGATCGCCGCACCAGCACGTGGTCGACGTGGCCGCCGATGCCGGCCGGCGCGTACACCCGCGACGCCCCGGGGACCGCGTCCGCCAGCGCCCGTACGACGGCCGACACGCCGACCGCGTCGGGCCCCTCGCGCTGCTGGATCTCGGGAAGCTGCAGATTGTGCGCCCGGCGTCCCGCCAGCGACAGCGCACGGGCGTCCTCCTCGATCCTCGCCCGCGCCCGCTCACGTGAGTCCTCCAGACCCGCGAACGCCTCCCATGGGCCCCTGCGCCCCGGTTCTGGAAGCGCCGCGAAGACGTTGGCGACGTTCAGCTCGCCGGCCGCGCTCAGCACGCTCCAGCAGCTCAGCACCGCGTCGTCCCAGTGGGGTGAGAGCACCAGCGCCGGGGCCAGCGGATCGAACTCCAGATCGGTCCCCTCGCCCCCCGCTGCCGTCCGCTCGAGAAGCCGCCGTGAGCGTCGCCCGAGCGCGGCGGAAGCGCTGCGCAAACGGCGTTTCGGGGTGGTCGTCATGCGCGGCTGCGCGGCAGTATATGTGCGTTTTTGGCACAACCTCGTTGGTAGACTCGGCCGCTGCGATGCGGACGGCCGCGGACCATCCATCCGATCCATCCGCCGTGCGGGGGAGGGTGCCCGACTTCTTCATCGTCGGCCACCACAAGAGCGGGACCACGGCCCTCTACATGATGCTCAGCCAGCATCCGGAGGTGTTCATGTCCGACATCAAGGAGCCCCGTTTCCTCGCCGCCGACATGCGCCCTCGCTTCACACCCCCGCGGGGGCGGCGCCTGCCCGAGACGCTCGATGAGTACCTGTCACTGTTCTCCGCCGCCGCGCCCGGACAGCGGGCGGGCGAGGCATCGCCCTCGTACCTGTTCTCTCACACAGCCGCCGGCGAAATCGCGAGGTTGCAGCCGGGGGCGCGCATCATCGCGATCTTCCGTGAGCCCGCCAGCTTCCTGTACTCGCTGCACCTGCAGCTGTTGCGCAGCCACGTGGAGTCCGAGAAGGACCTCCTGAAGGCGATCGCGCTCGAGGGCCCGCGCCGCGAGGGCCGCGAGATCCCGCCCCGCTCTCACATGCCGCAGCTGTTGCAGTACTCGGATCACGTCCGCTACGCCGACCAGCTCCGCCGCTACCACGATCACTTTCCGCCCGAGCAGGTGCTGGTGCTCGTCTACGAGGACTTCCGCGATGACAACGAGGGCACGCTGCGCCGGGTGATGCGCTTCCTGGAGATCGACGAGGACCAGCCCCTGGAACGTGTCAACCCCAAAAGGACGACCACCACGATGCGATCCCAGCAGCTGGACGATCTGGTGCTGTCACTCACGCTCGGCCGCTCGGCTCCCTCGCGCCACGCCCGCGCGGCGCTGAAGGCACTCGCACCCCGTCGCCTGCGACGCGACGCATTGCGCGTCCTACGCCGCAAGGCGGTTCTCGCCCCCGCGGCCCCTCCCGAGCCGGAGGTGATGGAGGAGCTCAGGCTCCGCTACCAGCCGGAGGTCGCCCGGCTGAGCGAGTACCTCGGACGGGACATGCTCGCCCGGTGGGGCTACTGAGAGCGCGCCCGCCCGCCGGTCGCGCGCGGGCGTGATCGAGACCGCGGGGGCGTGATGGACACGGTCGTCTTCCACCGTCACTTCGAGCGCTTCCAGGGTGGGCACCTGAAGGTGTTCCACTACTTCGAGCACGTCCGCAGCTCGCCCTCCCACCGTGCCCTGATCCGCTTCACGGCGGACTCCGTGTGGGGTCCGGAGAACCCCTGGTGGCCGTTCCCCGAGGCGGTGCTCGCACCGGGGGACCCGACGATCGGAGACGTCCGCTTCCTCGCCGGCATCGACTGGCGCGCGATCCCCCCGCGCGAGCGACGCGAGCCGCCGGTGCCCGTGATCAACCTGATCCAGGGCTTCCGGCACATGCGCCCGGAGAGCCCCGCCTTCGAGTTCCTGCGCCATCGCGCGATCCGGCTGTGCGTGAGCCCCGAGCTAGAGCTGGCGCTGAACGAGATCGACGCCGTCCAGGGGCCGGTGATCACGATCCCGATCGGGCTGGACCGTGAACGCCTGCCCGCGCCGCTGCCGCTCGATCGGCGCGAGCTCGACTGCCTGGTGCTGGCGGTCAAGGCGCCGCGGCTCGGCGCCGCCGTCGCACAGGGGCTGCGCCGGCGCGGTCACCGGGTGATGCTGGTCGACCGGTTGGTGGCAAGGGAGCAGCTGATCGAGGCGCTCGCCGGCGCCCGCGTCAGCGTCCACCTGCCGGCCCTCGTCGAGGGGGCCTACCTGCCGGCGCTCGAGAGCATGGCGCTCGACACGCTCGTGGTTTGCCCCGACTGCGTCGGCAATCGCTCCTTCTGCCGCGACGGGGAGACCTGCCTGGTGCCCGGACGCAACGAGGCGGAGCTGGTGGCAGCCGCCTGCGAGCTGCTCGGCGCCGGCCCCGGCGAGCCCCGTGCCCTGCTCGAGGGCGGCCGTCGCGAGAGCGCCCTGCACGCCCTCGGCGAGGAGCGCGCCGCGTTCCTGGCGATTCTGGAGCGCGTGGGGGAGCTGTGGCTAGCATGAGCTTGCAGCCCCCGACGGCGGGTATCACGGATTAGGCGGGGACAGGCAAGTGCTCTATATCGTCACGGTCCACTACCTCTCGCCGCGGTGGATCGAGATCCAGCACGACTACCTGCGCCGACACATCCCCGTGCCCTTCCGGGTGTGGAGCTCGCTGGAGGGGATCGAGGGCTCCTACGGGCGTTACTTCGACCGCGTGCTGGTGCAACGGGGAACGCACGCCGCCAAGCTCAACCACCTGGCGATGGAGGTGACCCACGAGGCCTCCGACGAGGACCTGCTGATGTTCCTCGACGGCGACGCCTTCACGATCGCCGACCCGATGCCGCTGATCGAGGAGAGCCTGGCGAAGGCTCCCCTGCTCGCCGTCCGGCGGGCGGAGAACGTCGAGGAGCCCCAGCCGCATCCGTGCTTCTGCGTCACCACGGTGGGAACCTGGCGCTCGCTCCCGGGAGACTGGACCGCCGGGCCCACCTGGACCGGAGCCCACGGGCTCCCCACCAGCGACGTCGGCGGCAACCTGCTGCGCAAGCTCGAGCTCTCCCACACCCCCTGGGTACAGGTGCTCCGCTCCAACCGCCGTGACCTCGACCCGCTGCACTTCGCCGTATACGGCGGCGTCGTCTACCACCACGGCGCGGGTTTCCGGGCGGGCGAGCTGAGCCCCGCCCACCGCGACCTCGCGCCCCCGCCGCTGGCGCAGCCGCGGCTGGCGCTCGCCCGTCCCGCCGTGCGCCTCTACGGCGGCCTGCGCTGGCGCCGCTGGGAAAGGGCGACCAGCGCCCACCTGACGCGGGAGTCCGAGCGCGTCTACGGCGAGATCGCGGCCGGCGGGGAGGACTGGCTGCGCGAGCTGGTGTGAGCGATCTCGTAGCTCAGCGTTTCCGAGACCGTCGCTCGCAGGCCGCGCCCCCGTACCACCACCCGCAGCGTCGCCGGACCGGCGACCGCGAACGCGTGCATCAGCGTGTAGCTCCCGTCCGCCCCCACCTGCCCGTGGGCGATCGGGCGCCACACGTCCGGGTTGCGCCGGCTCTGACGCTGCAGGACCACCCGCGCACCGGGTGTCGCCGGGATGACGGTGCCGTGGAAGGCGAGCTCGGTGGCCGTCCCGTCGGCGAGCGACCGGCGTGTGGCCAGCGCAAGCTCGGAGCCGGCGGTCGCCGGTCCCAGGAGCGTGACGGCGCCGGACACGGTCACACGCGTGCGCGGGCTGCGGGCGCCGAGGGCCTCGGCCCAGAAGCCGGCGGCCGTCTGGAGCACGTCGGGGGTCGTGAAGCTGAAGTTGCCGGCGCCGTCGGTGGTGGCGGTGCCGGCGAGGGTCGCTCCCGGCGCGCCGGGCGCGTGCTCCTCGACCGTCACCGTCTGCTGCGCGGCGGCATCGGCTTCCGGGCAGGAGAGGGTTCCGTCCAGCGTCACGGCTTCTCCGGCCAGGACCGACGGCGAGGCGGGGGCGAGCGTGATCGAGCACCCGCCCGGCGGTTGCGCTTCGGCGGCCGGGTTGCCGTTCGGGACGGTTTCCCTCGAGCGGCGGTGGGCAGCCGACGCGCTGCCGGCCGCGAGAGTCGCGAGCAGGATCGCGAGCGCGGCCACGAGGGCGCCGGTGGCTGCCGCGCCGCTGCGTCCTGGGGGGCGAGCGTCCACGTGGGCCCATCGGCACCGATCCCCAGCGGCTTGAACCCGCGGGGACGGGCGGCCTACCCCACCGGCGTGCCCAGCAGTCCCTCGTAGACCTCTTCCAGGCGCCGGGCGATGACGTCGGGGTGGTAGGCCGAGAGCGCCTGACGGGCCGCGCTCGCGAGCCGCTCGCGGGCCGCCGGGTCCTCGCCCAGCTCGCGCATCGCCGCCGCCAGCGCCCGCTGGTCGCCGATCTCGAACAGGCGCCCGGTGCGGCCGTCCTCGATCACCGCCGCCGGCCCTCCCTGATCGGGTGCGATCACCGCCAGCCCGGCGGCCATCCCCTCGAGCACCACGGTCCCGAACGGCTCGGGGATGGTGGAGGCGTGGACGAGCACGTCGAGGCTCGCCAGCTCGGGCCACACATCCTCCCGAAAGCCGCGGAACAGGACCCGCTCGCGAAGGCCGAGGGTTTCCACCAGCCGATGCAGGGAGTGCTCGTACTCCTCCTCTCCGAACATCGGCGCGCCGATCAGGACAGCCCGCTCGGGCCCGTCGGGGAACGCCTGCGCGAACGCCCGCAGGAACAGGTCCTGGCCCTTCCAGGGGGCGATCCGGCCGAGCATCCCGAAGGTCGTCTGCGCCTGCCGCTCGTGCGCCAGGGGCGACACCTCCACCGATGCCGGGATCACCCAGCTGGCCGCCGGCGCGTAGCCATCGAGCGTGGCGAGCGTGGCCTGCGAGTTGGCGATCACCGCGCCGGCGAGGCGCCGCACCAGCGACCTGACGAGCCGCACCGCCGCCGGCGGGATGTAGTCCTCGGCCACGCGGTCGCGGACGTGCCACACCACCGGCACGCCCGCCAGCCGCGCCGCCACGCTTCCGTAGACCCCCGCCTTCAGCGAGTTGGTGTGCACGAGGTCGGGTGACAGCCTGCGCAGGCGCCGGGCCAGCCGCAGCACGTAGACGGCCGTGCTCCACGCGCTCCCGAGGGCGCCCACGCCGGGACGCACCTGCTGGCGGCGCAGATCACGGGCCGCGGGCGCGATCTCCATCACCTCGACCGACACGCCGGCCTTCACCAGCCTGTCGGCGAGCGGGCCGTCCTCGCCCAGGATCACGTGCACGTTGACGCCCCGCATGCGGGGCAGCAGGCGCATCAACGCGATCTCCCCGCCGGACAGGCGGGCGACGTGGTCGAGGTACACGACCTTGGTGCGGCGGTCGGGCTCCCCGCCGAGCAGCGAGCGGTACAGCGAGCGGTGGCGCCCCGCCACGGCGCTCCACGAGTGGCGCTCGGCGAAGTCGCGGGCGGTCCCCCGCGCCGGGAGCCGTCCGGCGGCGGCCGCCTCCAGACGGCCGGCGAGGGCTCCGGCGTCGCCGGCCGCCACGACCAGCGACGGGTCCAGCCCGAGCGCCGCCTCGGCCAGCCCGCCCACGTCGCTGACGATGCTCGGGGTCCCGCAGGCGGCCGCCTCCAGCACCACCAGCCCGTAGCCCTCGAGCGCGACGGTGGGGACGACGGCCACGTCGGCCGCCCGGTAGGCGTCGATCAGCTCGCCGTCCGGGACGCGTCCCAGCACCCGCACCCGTCCCGCCAGCGGCGCCGTCGCGGCGCGCTGCTCGAGACGCTCGCGCAGCGGGCCGTCGCCCACCAGCATCAGCATCGAGCCGGCCGGGAGCCGCTCGCCGAGCTCGCCCCAGGCGTCCAGCAGCACCTCGATGCCCATCCGCGGCACCAGCCGCCTGGTGCAGATCGCCGCGAACGCCCCCGGCTCGAGCCCGAGCCGCGCGCGGGCGGCGGCACGGTCACCCGGGGTGAAGAGCTCCAGGTCCACGCCGGGGGCGAGCACGTGGACGTTCCAGGGAGCCACGCGGTAGCGCTCGACGAGCACCCGCCGAAACGCCGAGGAGAGCACGACGTGGGCGTCGATGCGGGCGTGCACGAGCCGCTCGAGCGTCGCCCGCAGGCGGTGGCGCAGGCGCGAGGGGTCGCCGGCGGCGACGTTCTCGTCCGCCCACGGTCCCTGGAAGTGGAACACGCTCGGGACCCCTCCGAGGCCGCCGAGCAGCAGCGGGGCGGCGGCGTAGAGCGCGAAGTGGGCGTCGAGCAGCTCGGCTGTGGCGCCGGCCCGCAGGGCCGCGCGCCGGAACAGCAGCATCCGCCGCGGAAGGGAGGCCTTCGGACCCGCGACGACGGTGATCTCCTGCGGCGCGTCGTCGGCCGGCCCGATCACCACACCGCGGGCACCCTCGAGCTGCTCGAACAGGGCGCGGTAGTAGCGGTTGAGACCTCCGAGGGTGGCCGGGAACCAGCCCATCCCTAGCATCAGCACGCGCGGGTCCGGTCCCTCCGGAGGCCGGTCACGGGGTGCCGTATCGGGTTCGAGGGCCGTGGTCGGGTCGGACAACGAGTGCTGCTCCTTGCAAAATGCGAATGCGGGCCGTACTGTAGGAGGGCCGGCGCGCGGCGGGGGTCCGGGGCCTTTTCGGGCGTGGCACGGCAGTACGGCGCTCCGCGCGGAGCGCCCTTCGACCACCGCAGCCGAGACCACCAGCACGGATGCCCGACATCACCGACCCCCAGCAGCCGGCGGCGCGGCGTACCCGCGGGTGCGCTCCTCGCAGGCTCTACAATTGCGCCATCCGCGAAGGGGAGCGATGACCGGCAGCAACGGAACCTCGGGAGCGAACGGCAACGGGGGCGCCGCCGCCCCCCAGCAGCGCGGAGCGGCAGTCGTCGCGGAGGGGGCCAGGGACGCCTTCCGGCGGCTCACCGAGCGGCCCGCCGATCTGCTTCGCTTCGCCACCGCCGGGTCGGTCGACGACGGCAAGAGCACGCTGATCGGCCGCCTGCTGTACGACAGCAAACAGGTCCTCAGCGACCAGCTGGCCCACGTCGAGCAGACCAGCCAGCGGATGGGTCACGACTTCCTCGACCTCTCGCTGCTGACCGACGGCCTGCGCGCCGAGCGCGAGCAGGGGATCACGATCGACGTCGCCTATCGCTACTTCGCCACCGCTCAGCGCAGGTTCATCATCGCCGACACCCCCGGCCACGAGCAGTACACCCGCAACATGGTCACCGGCGCCTCCACGGCCGACCTGGCGATCGTGCTCGTGGACGCCCGCAAGGGCGTCGTGGCCCAATCCAAGCGCCACGCCTTCATCAGCTCGATGTTGGGGATCCCGCACGTAGTGGTGTGCGTCAACAAGATGGACCTCGTCGAGTACGACGAGGGCGTGTTCGACGCGATCGTGGAGGAGTTCGACCGCTTCGCCGCCCGCCTGGAGATGCCGGACGTGACCTTCATCCCGATCTCCGCGCTGCTGGGCGACAACGTCGTCACGCGCTCGGAGGCGATGCCTTGGTACCAGGGCCCGCCGCTGCTGTACCACCTCGAGCACGTGCACATCGCCTCCGACCGCAACCTGATCGATGTCCGCTTCCCGGTGCAGTGGGTGATCCGTCCGCCGTCGAGCAGCGGGATCGACTACCGCGCCTATGCCGGACAGGTGGCGGGCGGGGTCATCCGTCCCGGCGACGAGGTCGTCGTGCTGCCGAGCGGCCAGCACTCGAAGGTCGAGGGGATCGACACCTACGACGGGCCCGTGCAGGAGGCCTTCCCGGCGATGTCGGTGGCGATCAGGCTGAGCGACGACATCGACGTCTCCCGCGGCAGCACGATCGTGCGCAAGCAGAACCAGCCGACCGTCTCCAACAGCTTCGAGTGCCTGCTGTGCTGGATGTCCGAGCAGCCGCTGAGCCCTCGGCGGCGCTACGTGGTCAAGCACACCACCCGCGCCGCGATGCTCAGCGGCGTGGAGGTGCGCTACCGCATCGACGTCGAGACGCTCCACCGCGACGACGCCGCCGAGACGCTGAACCTCAACGACCTCGCCCGTGTCCACCTGCGGCTCAGCTCGCCGCTCGTGTTCGACTCCTACCGGCGCAACCGGCTCACCGGAAGCCTGATCGTGATCGACGAGGCGACCAACGAAACCGTCGCCGCCGGCGTGATCCTCGACACCGAGGTCGAAGGCGCCGCCGCCGCCACCAAGACCGAGCGCAGCCCGAACGTCCGCTGGCAGGGCACGCGGATGACCCGCGAGCGGCGCTGGACGATACTCGGCCACTACGGCGCGACGGTGTGGTTCACGGGGCTCCCCGGGGCCGGCAAGTCGACCGTCGCGGCGGCCGTCGAGGAGCGTCTCATCAAACTCGGCCATCCGGCCTTCCTGCTCGACGGCGACAACCTCCGCCACGGCCTCAACGGCGACCTCGGCTTCGACGAGGAGGCCCGCCGGGAGAACGTCCGCCGCACCTCACACGTCGCCAAACTGCTGGCCGAGTCGGGGACGATCGCGCTCGTGAGCCTGGTGAGCCCGTACTCGGCCGACCGCCGGGCGGCCGCCGCGATGCACGGCGACGCCGACCTGGGGTTCCTCGAAGTCTTCCTCAGCGCCTCCCTGGAGCTGTGCCAGGAGCGCGACCCGAAGGGGCTCTACGCGCGGGCCCGCTCGGGCGAACTGGCGGGGCTGACCGGCGTGGGTGCTCCCTACGAGCAGCCGGCGGAGCCCGACCTGGTGCTGTGCAGCCATGCCGAAACGGTCGCGGAGGAGGTCGACCGGGTGGTCGAGCTGCTGCTCGAGCGGGGCCTGATCCCGGCGCTGGAGGACGAGTAGCCCGCGAGCCGGCCCGGCTCGCCCAGCGCGGCTACGTCGACTTGCCGGCGTGGAGCGCGACGGTGCCGCTCGCGCCCGACTGCAGCGGCTTGTCCCGCAGCAGCACGTACGCCCGGTAGCGGCCGCTGTGCGTGACCTTCACGACCACGCTGAAACGCGACATCGTCTTTGTCGCCTTCTGCGCCACGGTGCTGAACTGCGTCACGAAGCGGCTTTCGCGTTCGGAGGTCTTTTCGGTGTTCCCCGGCCGCGCCGGCTTGCTGAGCTGGACCATCACGTGGGCGCCGATCACCGACGGCGTGATCGTCCCGTACAGGCGCACCAGCCCGGGGGCGGAGCTGTGGTGCACCTTCAGCACCACGATCGGGGTCACCTGCTGCTTGACCACGCCGCTGAACTGCGGCTTGGGCCCGGTGCTGATGACGCGGAACTCGGCGCTCGTCAGCAGCGAGGACAGGCGCAGCGTGAAGGCGCCGCTGGAGTTGGTGGTGACCGGGGCGGTGACGGTGGTGAAGTCCGCCAGGTAGGGGAAGGGGGTCTCCTGCAGTACGACGCCGACGCCCGCGCTGCCGAGGCCGGTCACTTTTCCGCTGATCGTGAACGCGTGCTTGTAGGGGATCGGTTCCAGCGATTTCGGCAACGTGAACGAGAGCTTGCGCGATTTGGCGTCGAACAAGCGGTCTTTGCCGACCCTGGCGAGCCCGTTGGAGGCTCCGTTGTAGGCGACGATCCGGTAGTGGTAGCCGGGCTGCAGCCCGGTGGTCAGCTGTCCGACCTTGATCCGGGAGGTGGCGGCCGGCAGCACCACGGGTGGCGTCGTGGATCCGTAGGCGGTGGTCGGCCCGTACTGGAAGAAGTAGGTCGTCGCCAGGCCGTGCGGGTAGACGGTGCCCTCCAGCTCGCCCGTGGTACCGCGCACGTGGGTGACCCCTCCGGTGGCAACCTGCGGGGGCCCGGTGGCCGCGGCCAGCGCCGAGGGCAGCCACGCCAGGAGCGCGGCGGCGACGACGATCGTCCCGGCGGCGGCGCCGGCACGGACGCGCCGGCGGGTGCGCGGGCGGCGGCGGGGAGCTTGGCTGTTGGCGGGGATCATCCTCGGGTGAGCGCTGCGAGAGCTTCGGCACGCACGTGCCGCACCCTGATGGAACACTCAGCCGCTGTCAACGATGCGGCGTTTCTCACGCCCGCCGACGAACGGAGGCGGGTGGGGCCCGTCCGATGAGCACGGCGCCCTTCACAATTTGATCACGCCGAGCGTCGACGGGCATCGGACCATAGGATCCGAGGAGCCGCCGGCGCCGTCGGCGTCGGCTGCCCTTCTCGACTCGACCAGAGGGCCAGCGTCATGTCCATCGAACCGTCCACCGAACCGCTCGCGGGCGAGGCCGCCGCCACGCCAGGTCAGACTGCCCGCTGCAGCGGGTGCGACGCACCGATCGCGCCCGATCAGCGCTACTGCCTGCAGTGCGGGGAGCGACTGGCGCCGATCAGCGGCTTCCTGATGGGGCGTCACGCCGGCGCCACCGGTGTCGCCGGCGCCTCGGCCGAGCAGCCGACGACACCCCCGGGAGCTCCGCCTGCCTCGCAGAACGCAACGGCGCCGCGGAGCAACCTCCTCGGCGTGCTCGCCGGTGTGGGGGTGCTGCTGCTGGCGATGGGCGTCGGAGTGCTCATCGGGCGGGCCGGAAACTCGAAACCCGTGCCCGCCAGGGAGCAGGTGGTCACGCAGCTGGCCCCGGCTGCCGGCACCGGCACCGGCACGCCCGAAGCCGGCTTCACCGGCGACTGGCCGGCTGCGCGCAGCGGTTACACGGTGGAGCTGAGCACGCTGCCCAGCTCCAGCACGGCGGCGGCGGTGCAGGCCGCCAAGACCGCCGCCGGCGCGAAGGGGGCACCCGCGGTGGGGGCGCTCGACTCGGGCGAATTCGCGAGCCTCCCGTCGGGGCACTACGTGGTCTACTCGGGCGTGTACCAGACCACCGCCGAGGCCAAGAAGGCGCTCGCCGGGGTGCGCGGGAAGTTCCCCGCGGCGACCGTGATCCACATCTCGAGCGGCCGCTCGGGGTCGGGCTCCGGGGGTGGCGGCAGCCCGTCGGGCGGGTCCCCGTCCGTCGGCTCGAGCCTCAGCCACCCGGCGCCGCCATCCGTCCTGAAGAGCCTCAAAGGCAAGGGCAAGAGCTATGAGGAAGCCTCAAAGAATCTGCCCAACGTGGTCGAAACGGGATGAGCCTACCGGCCGCGCGCGGGGGCTAGACGAGTGGGTCCACTGCGCGACTCGATCGGCACCCGGCTGGCGCTCGAGCGCCGGCGCGAGGCGCTGGCCCAGGAGGTCGCCGAGCTGCACTGGGATCTCGGCGGCCTCGCCTACGAGATGGCGATCCGCGACCACTTCCGCGTCGACGTACTCGTTCGCCGGGCGGCGGTGCTTCAGGAGCGCGACGCCGAGCTCGCCGAGGTCGAGCGGCTGCTCAGCTCGCCTGAGGAGCTTGCCGGCGAGCGCTGCCCGGCCTGCTCGGCCCCGCACAGCCGCGGGGCGCAGTTCTGCTGGCAGTGCGGGGAGCGCCTGATGGAGGAACTGCCCAGCAGCTTCGGAGAGAGCTCCCGCAACGGCCTGTGAGGCCGCTTCCGCGACCGACGCTGGAGGGCGTGCGACTCCCGCCGCGGAAGGTGATGGCGGTGCTCGTGCTCGTGTTCCTCGGCTTCGGCGTGCTGATCGGCCGCGCCGCCCGCAACTCCGTCCAGGAGGCGGCGCTCGCGGACGAGGGCGCGCCCGTGAAGCTGATCGTCCGCCAACACCCGGCCCCGCCGGCGAGCGCCACGTCGGCGCCGGTCGAAGAACCCCCCGTAGCCGAAGAAGCACCCACGCCGCAAGCGAGCACCCCGGTCGCCCCGACGGGCCCGCACGGGGGCGCCTCGCACACGTCCCCCAGCGCACCCGCGCCCGCCACCAAACCAGCGCCCGCGGCGGCAAAACCGCCGAAGGCGCTGCCGGCGATCAAGCACGTGTTCCTGATCGTGCTGTCGGACGAGCCGTATGCCGCCGTGTTCGGCCCGGAATCGGAGGCCCGCTACCTCGTCGGCCAGCTGGTACCGAAAGGCACCCTGCTGACCCGCTACGACGCGGTTGCCCACGACCAGCTGCCCGACGGGATCGCCCTCATCAGCGGCCAGGGGCCGACGCTGCAAACGGCTGCGAACTGCCCTTCCTACACCCCGATCGAATCCGCGGGCGCCGGGGCCGACGGGCAGGTGCTCGGCAGCGGGTGCGTGTATCCGGCGTCGGTCCCGACCCTCCCCGGCGAGCTCGAAGCTCGCCACCTGCGTTGGCGGGCCTACCTGGAAGGCGTCGCCGAAGGGTCCGATGGCGTCCCGGCCTGTTCGCACCCAGCCCTCGGACAGGCCGATCCGACAACGCCGCCCGCCGCTGGGGAAGCCGGCGCCGGTACTCCGTCGGGGTCGACCTCGGGAACCAGCTCGGCACCGTATGCGACCTATCGCAACCCGTTCGCCTACTTCCAGTCGCTGACGGGCTCGGGTGCGTGCGCGCGCTCGGAGACGGGCCTCGCCGAGCTGAAGAGCGACCTCGCCCACCCGGCAAAAACGCCGGCGCTCTCATACATCGTGCCCGGCTCCTGCCACGACGCCGATCCCACCCCCTGCGCTCCGGGGACCGTCGCCGGGCCCGCCGGTGCCGACGCCTTCCTGGGGCGGGTCGTGCCCGAGATCCTCGCCTCCGGCGCCTACAAGCAGAACGGCCTGCTCGTGATCACCACCGACGAGGCCCCCTCGACGGGCGAATTCGCCGATTCGAGCTCCTGCTGCGGCCAGCCCTCCTACCCCAACCTGGGCGCGCTCGCGACGAGCCCGAGCGGGCTCGCGCGGGGCGGCGGTACGGTCGGGGCGCTGCTGCTGTCGCCGTTCATCAAGGGCCCAGCCAGCAGCTCGGAAGCGTACAACCACTTCTCGCTGCTGGCCACGATCGAGGAGCTGTTCGGCGTGAGGCGTCTGGGCTACGCCGGCCTCTCGGCCGTCAAGCCGCTGGCGCCTTCGATCTTCACCGCGCCCGAATAGAACACATCGCCCAGCGTCACGGGCCGGCGGCGGGCGCTCTCGCGTGCCAGCAGCGACTCGAGCGCGAGCATCTCGCGGGGGCGCCCGAGGGTGGCGGGGTGCAGGTCCACGCGCAGCGTGTGCCCCGCCAGTCGCCCTCCGGCGCGGATCAGCGCCGGGGCCAGGGCGTCGCCCAGCCGGCCTCGGGAGCCCGCTCCCCAGGCGGGGGCGAGGCCGCTCTCGGGGGTCCCCGCGGGCGCCGGCGGGCCGGCGGCGCAGGCGCGCACTCGCAGAAGCGTCGCCCACCAGCGGAAGCGCAGCGGCAGCACCCGCAGCAACTGGGGGGTGTAGGCGTAGCCGGGGGCGACGAAGCCATCCGGCTCGTTGCCCGAGAGCTTGAGGATCCGCCAGCCGGCGTCGACAGCCCGGCGGGTCTCGCGCTCGTCGAGGCCGGCGAACTCGCTGCGGCGGCTGCCCCGCGGAGCGAGACCGCGGCCGTCGCAGGGACCGGTCCCCAACGGCTCGTGCAGGAAGCCGTGCTGTGCGATCGAGTCGCCCCGGTCCCGCCGCCCGTGCAGCCACTCGCTCATCTCCGGGCAGCGCTGGCCGACGGGGTGCAGGTCGCGGGCCGGGATCACCAGCAGCGTGACGCGGTCGACCCCATGGTCGTCCAGCCAGTCCCGGATCAGCGCGCACCTCTCCCAGGTGGCGGGCTCGACGTCGTGGATCGCGACCGCGATCACTCCCCGGGGATCCGTCGTGCGGGACATGACTGAACGGTTCACCGCAAACAGCGTTCTTTTGTGACCAACCGGGCACGATCCCGTGAACTCCTTGTGAAGATCCTCACGATCGCAGCGGCATGTGACGTGTGGCGCTGGCAATAAGCTGCCCGCCGATGACGTTCGCCGCGACCACGACGTCCGCCGCGGCCGTCATGGGCTCCGCGCTCACCTACTTCCAGGCGGTCGTGCTCGGCTTCCTCCAGGGAATCACCGAGCTGTTCCCCGTCTCGAGCCTCGGCCACACGGTCCTGTTCCCGACCCTGTTCGGCTGGAACCAGCTGGTGGACGCCCAGTCCCAGGCCGAGTCCTTCTGGCTCGCGTTCGTGGTGATGCTCCACGTCGGCAGCGCTCTCGGCCTGCTGTTCTACTACCGGCGGGAGTGGATCGAGATCATCCGCGCCTTCTTCCACACGCTCGGCACCCGCCGCGTGGGCACCCCCACCGAGCGCCTGGCGTGGCTGATCATCGTCGCCACGATCCCGGCCGGCGTGCTCGGGTTGGTCTTCGAGCACCAGCTGCGGACGCTGACCGCCAAGCCCGAGGTCGCGGCCATCTTCCTGATGGTCAACGGCCTGCTGTTGCTCGCCGCCGAGTGGTTCCGCCGCAAAGCCGAGGTCCGCGAACTGGCGGCCCGCGAGGGGGCCAAGCCGGACGGCGGGCGCGAGCTCGACACGCTCGAGTACCGCGAGTCGTTCGTGATCGGGGCCGCCCAGTCGACCGCGCTGGTGGCCGGCATCAGCCGCGACGGGGTGACGATGGGGGCAGGTCTTGCGCGGGGCCTGGACCACAGCGACTCGGCCCGTTTCGCCTTCCTGCTGGCGACCCCCGTGATCCTCGCGGCCGGGATCTTCAAGCTCCCCGACCTGCTCGGACACCTCGGTAACGGGATCCGGGGACAGGCGCTGGTGGCGTGCATCACCGCCGCGGTCACCTCGGTCTTCACGGTCGCCTTCCTGGTGCGGTGGTTCAAGACCAGGACGTTGATCCCGTTCGCGATCTACGGCCTCGTGTTCGGCGGTGCGATGGTCATCTACACCCAGACCTGAGATGGACGTGCTCGCCGACGGCCGGGCCGGCCAGCTCGCCTCCGGCGGTGCCTCCAACGAGGAGATCGTCGCGGCCGCGCTCGCCGCCGCCCGACCCGAGCCCGGGCTGCGCTGGCTGGACATCGGCTGCGGCCGGGGGGATCTGCTGCGGCGCGTGCGCGATCAGTGGGCGCCGGCGGAGCTCCGCGGGATCGACCCGCTGGACTGGCTCGAGGACGACCTCCGCGGCGACGTCGACTTCCAGGTGCGCCCGGCCGAGGACCTCACCGGCCTGCCGCCGGCCGACCGTGTGCTGCTGGTGGAGGTGATCGAGCACCTGGAGGCCCCCTGGAGCGTGCTGCGTGCCGCCGCCGGGCTGCTCGCCCCTGGCGGGTGGCTGGTGCTCACCACCCCCAACCTCGCCACCCTGCGCCACCGCTTGGAGCTGGCCAGGAAGGGGACGCTGACGAGCTTCCGTCCCGGCTACGACCCCCATCTGTCGCCGGCCCTGCCGCACGTGAGCGCCCGCATCCTCGCCGAGGAGGGCCTGCTCGTGCAGGCGCCCGAGTACGCCGGAGCGGATGTGATCTCGTTCAGCAAAGGCCGGATCTGGCCGAAAGCGCTGCGCCGGCGCTACCCTCGGCTGGGGTCGGTTTCGGTGATCCTCGCGGCGTGCAGGCCGCCCGCCTGAGCCCGACCTGCGTCCCCGCGCGGGCCGCGGCCGCCATCCGCCCAGGGTCGGCCGGCAGCGATCCGGCGCATCATTGAACTCGAGAGCCCATGCCCAAAACCCCGCCGAAGATGTTCGAGACCCGCAGCCAGGCCTGGAAGGACGTCGGCCTGATCCGCCAGCTCGACCGCCGCGCGGTCAAACGCGCGCGCCTGGAGGTGCTGCTGCTGGTTCCGCTGTTCGTGGCCGTGGTGGTCTTCTACGACAACCGCGTCAGCCTGCTCGGCACGACCGAACCTGCCAGCCATGGGCACCCCGCCCACAAGGTCCTGGAACCGGCGCTGGAAACGCCCGTCACGGTGATCGTGGTGGTGGCCCTGGTGATCCTCGGGTGGGCGATCGCCCGCGACTTCGGGCGCGTGCTCGGCCCGCGCCTGTTCCGGCGGCTGGACCCCTCGACCGCCGGCACGGTCGGGTTCCTGGTGCGCCTGGTGACGGTCCTGCTGGCGCTGATCGTGGCGCTGCGGGTGGCGGGCATCCAGGCTCGCACGCTCGCCCTGGGCGGGGCCTTCACCGCCGTGATCCTGGGGCTGGCCGCGCAGCAGACGCTCGGCAACCTGTTCGCCGGGACGGTGCTGCTCAGCGCCCGCCCGTTCCGCGTCGGCGAGCGGGTGCGCCTGCAGGGCGGGCCGCTCGCGGGCACGCTGGAGGGCACGGTCAGCTCGCTCGGCCTGCTGTACACGACCTTCGCGACGGGGGAGGACTCGATCATGGTGCCCAACAGCGTGGTCCTGAACGTGGCCGTGCTCCCTCTACACGAGCCGGAGGGCGTGAACCTCCGCGCGCGCCTGCGCGCCGGGATGACCCCTGGCGACCTGCAGGAGATCCTCGATAGAGAACTTCAGACACCCTTGCGCGACGCTCCCCGGATCACGCTCGAGGAGCTCGACGGGGAGGAGGTCGTGGTCCGCATCTCGGCCTCGCCGCGGGTCGCCGCCCAGGGTCGCCAGCTGGCCAGCGAGCTGCTCGACATCGTCTCCCGTCAGACCCGCTCCTCGGAGGCCACGGCGTAGCGCAGGAACAGCCACGAGTCGTCCCGCAGCACGCCGGTGAGATCGAGCTTGGCCGGGGGTTCCAGCTCGGCCCCCGCCAGGATCCGTAGCGCCTCGCCGCCCGTCGGCTCCCCCCCCAGCAGCTGGGGCGACAGCGACAGGAACAGCTCGTCGAGGAGGTGCTCGGCGAGCAGCGCTCGCGCGAGGTGGGGGCCGCCCTCGCACAGCAGGCTGCGGACGCCGAAGCGCAGCCGCAGCTCGCCCAGCACGGCCGCCAGGTCGAGCCGGCCGTCGTCGCTGCAGCGCAGGTACTCGACCTCTGCCGGCAGCGGCGGCAGGCTGGCCTGGGACGGCGTCGCGACGACCACCCTGGCGGTATCGCTCTGCAGCAGACCGATGTCCTGGGGCAGCTCCAGGCGCCCCGACACGATGCACGTCAACGGTTCCTCGGGCAGCCCGCGGGCGAGCCGCTCGGCGCGCACCGCGGCGTCACCGATGATCGGTCCGTAGCGCTCGGCGCGAACCGTCCCGGCTCCCACCAGCACGCCGTCGGTCGCGGCCCGCAGGGCGTGGAACAGCTCGCGGTCGGCCGCTGCGCCGATCGGCCCGGAGCGGCCCCCGAGCGTGGCGCGGCCGTCGACCGTGCTGACCATGTTCAGAAGCACGTGGGGACGCGCCCGCTCGGTGTCCGGGCGCCCCCACATACCCATCGAGCGCACCAGCTCCGCGACCGGGGCCGGCGGGCCCGGCGGTAGCACTTGCTCCAACGTCCGGGGACTCGTGTGCGGGTGCTCGCGCGGGGACGGTGACACTGGGGGCTCAGCCTAGAGGCCCTCCGAGGTGCGGCGGCGCCCGTTGCGGGCGCCCGCACGCTCAACATCTCCACAACATGCCCTCGCGGCGACGTGCTACGGTCACGGCGAATGGTCGGGCCCGGAAGCCCGACGAAAGCAGTGCAAGCGCTCGCAGGTCGAAGCTGCAACAGCATCCTCCGCGTAGCAGCACGCACATACCGTGGAGGAGTCCGCACAATGCCAACCGGCACCGTCAAGTGGTTCAGCGACGACAAGGGGTTCGGTTTCATCACCCCTGACGACGGCGACAAGGACCTGTTCGTGCATCACACCGGGATCAACGGCGAGGGTTACCGCTCGCTGCAGGAGGGCGCCAAGGTGTCCTACGACCCGGAGCAGGGCGACAAGGGTCCCAAGGCCGTGAACGTCCAGCCGATCTAGGCCGTCAGGCCAGTCAGATCAGAACCCAGGGGGCTCGCCACGGCGGGCCCTCGTGTTTTCCGGATGAGGATCGTCGGTTCGTGAGCGGCCAGGCAACCGGCATCAAACTGCGCCGAGGGGCGCCCTTCTCCGCGCCGGCGCGGCTGCGCCTGCGGCGCCGAGCCACGGGACAGCTGACCGGCACGCGTCTGGACGTGCGCGTGGCGGGGGTGATGCTCGGCGCGATCGTCGCGCTGAGCCTGTTCATCGTCCTGATCACGGCCAACCGGCCCAGCCTGCTGGCGCCGACCACGCACACCGGCTTCTACCCGCACTGGATGTCGGGGCCGCTCGGCGGGCTGCTCCCCGGGCTGACGAGCAACAGCACGACCCTGCGCTTCATGTTCACGGGCGCGATCGTCGTGATGTTCGTGGCCTACGTGTGGGTGTTGCGGTGTGCGCCGCGGGTCCCGGTGGGCTGGGTGGTGGCGGCGATCGTGCTCGTCCACGCGATCTTCCTGATCTCCCCCCCGCTGGCCCTGACCGACATGTTCAACTACATCAACTACGGCCGCATGGAGGTCGTCCACAACCTCAACCCCTACACCACGATCCCGGTGCTGGAGCCGCACAACGATCCCAGCTATGCGCTCAGCAACTGGCATCAGCTGCTCAGTCCCTACGGCCCCCTGTTCACGCTGCTGACGTTCGCGGTCGTGCCGCTGGGGGTGGCGGCCTCCTTCTGGGTCCTGAAGGGGATCCTGGTGGCCGCCAGCCTGACGATCATCCTGCTCGTGTGGAAGTGCGCGCGGCTGCTGGGACGCGAGCCGGTCGGTGCGATCGTGCTGGTGGGGCTGAACCCGATCGTGCTCGTGTGGGGGCTGGGAGCCGGCCACAACGACTTCCTGATGATCCTCTTCATCATGGTCGGCTTCTACCTGTTGCTGCTCAGCCACGCCTTCGATCAGCCGCCCGAGGCGCTGCCTCCGCTGTCGCGGCTGCCGGCGGCGGCACGGGGATGGCTGGTGCCGCTGTCCGCCGCCCAGGTCGGGGCGGGGGTCGCGTTCGTGCTCGCCGCCGGGATCAAGGCCTCGGGCGCGGTGCTGATCCCGGTCGTGCTGGCGGGACTGCTGCGGACGCCGCGGGCACTCGTCCAGGTGCTGCTCGGGATGGTGCTCGCAGCCGCCGTGGTGGCGTTCTCGAGCCTGCTCGCCTTCGGCCTGCACATCCCGGACCTCTCGACCCAGGGCTCGCTGGTGACGAGCGAGAGCGTCCCCAACCTGATCGGCCTGGCGATCGGCGCCGGGGGGGAGAGCGAAGCGCTCCGCAAGATCCTGGTGGCGACGCTGCTGGCGGCGATCGTGGGCTGCTGCTGGCTGGCCTGGAAGCGGCGCGCCACGATCACGGCCGCCGGCTGGGCGAGCGTGGCTCTGCTGGTGACGCTGAGCTGGGTGCTGCCCTGGTACGTCCTGTGGGTGCTCCCGCTGGCGGCGCTGTCGAGCTCGATCTGGCTACGGCGCGTGACGCTGGTGCTCGGCGTCTACCTGATCATCGCCTGGGCGCCGGTGAGCGGGCTGCTGTGGGACGCGATCCACTTCTATCCCGAACGGACCCCCCTGGGGAGGCTCCATCAGCGCGCCGTCAGGGAGCTCCTGAACTGAGGATGTCCGCGACGAACTCGCCCACGCGGCGCACCTGAGCATCGCGGTCGAAGGTGGCGGCTGCCACGGTCGCAGCCAGTGCCGCCGCCCGCCTGCGCTCGATCTCCGCCCGTCCGAGGTCCTCGAGCAGCGCGGCGAGCGCGTCCACGTAGACCTCGCTCCACGGCGCGGGACCGGGCAGGCGCCAGAAGAAGCCCTCGTCGAGGTCGTAGGACACGGGGATCCGGGTCGTGACGATCGGCAGGCCGGCCGCCAGGTACTCGCTGAGCTTCGTGGAGTAGCGGAACGAGCCCACTCGGTCGACGCTCTGGGGCAGGCTCGCGAGGTCGAACGAGGCCAGGTATTCGCCCACCTCCTCCGGCGCCACGCGGCCGGGCATCAGGATCCGCGAGCCCAGGTCCTCGCCGGCGAGCTCACGCAGGGGCTCGGCTCCGGGACCGTCGCCCACGATCACCGCCACCAGGTCGCCACGGCGGGTGCGACGCACGGCCCGCACGAGCTCGGCGCCGTAGGCGTAGCCGATCCGCCGGCGCCAGTTGAGCGAGCCCACGATGCCCGCCACGATCGCCTCGGGGCCGATCCCGAGCCGCTCGCGGACCCGCTCGCGAGAGCCGGCCGGGGCGGGCTCACGGGCCCAGCCCGCGGCGGTCATCGCGCGGGGCGCCCCGAAGCTCAGGGCGCGGCCCGCCAGGTACGGGGTCCAGCCGATGAAGCCCGCGCAGCGACGGCACAGGCGGCGCTCGTAGGCCTCGCCGGCGAGGCCGGCGAGGCGGGAGCTGAGCCCGAGATACGGGCCCACGGCGTCACCGCTGGAGACGACGTAGGGGATCCCGCGCACGGTCCGCAGGGCCAGCACCGAGAGCCCGCCGGCGATGCCCGTGCCCTCCATCACGATCAACGCCGGTTGCGTCCGCCGCGCGGTGCGCCACAGGCCGAGCGCCGCCCGCAGCCGGTGGGCGCGGTCGAAGTCGAGCTCCTCGGCACCGAGCGGCGCCAGCAGCTCGCGCAGGCGCTGTGCGTCGAGGTGCCCGGCCCCCTGGGTGGCGAACGCCAGGATCGGACCCTGGGCGCGGTCCGGGATCGCTCCCTGGGCGCCGGTCCCGGGCTGCGGCTGCGCCACCGGCTCTAGCCGTCCTCGTCGCCGCGCGGGGGGCGGCGGGCGAGCTTGCGCTGCGAGGCCCTGCGCTTGGAGGTCAGGCGCCGCTCGGCCGAGGCCGCCGTCGGTCGGGTCGGCCGGCGCGCCCGGGGCTGCTCCAGGCCGCGGGCGATCCGCTCGCGCAGGCGCTCGAGCGCCAGCTCGCGGTTGCGGGACTGGGAGCGCGCGTCCTGGGCCACCGCGACCACCCGCGGCCCCGCCCGGCGCAGCAGGCGCGCCCGCTGGGAGTCGCTCAGCGAGGCCGAGGCGACCACGTCGAACACGGCTTCCACGCGTGAGGCGGTGACGTTGGCGTGCTGGCCGCCGGGCCCCGAGGAGCGGCTCGTGCGCAGCGTGACCTCCTCGAGCGGGATCGTCAGCCGTGGCTGGACGCGCAGACCGTCCTGGCCGCTCCCCGCCACGCGCGCCTCAGGGCCCCGCGGGGTCGGGTGCGTCGGGGCCGGCGGCGAGATCGTGGACGGCCCGGACGCGGTCCTGCTCGCCCTCCGGGACGCGCCCGTCGCGCCCCACGTACCCGTCCTTGCCGCCGGCGCACAGGTACACGGCCTCGCCCTCTCCGAGGTTGCGGATCTGACGCACCGTGGCGGCGTCCACCCGCGCCAGCCCGCCCTCGCCGAGGGTGATCGCCGAGCCGTCCCCGAAGCGCATCTCGATCGTCCCGCGGTGGACGAAGTACAGCTCCTGCTGGGCCTCGTGGTAGTGGAAGCCGGTCTCCATTCCGGCCGGGAGGACGATCGCGTTGACGCCGAAGGCGTCGACCTCGAGTGCCCGGCGGATCTTGCGGAACCCGGGGCTGTCGCCCAGGTCCTCGAGCCCGCACGCCGCCCATCCCTCGCCCCGCTTCACGGCCGCGTAGTCGCTCGACGCCTCCATCTGATCTGCCTCCTCGGTCTAGTGGTCGGCCACCCGGCCCCCGTCGGGGGCCAGCTCCCGCTCCTCCTGGGCCCACCGCAGCAGCCCTCCGGCCATGGAGTATGCCTCGTAACCGGAGGCCCGGAACGCCTGCGCCGCCATCAGCGAGCGGGAGCCCGAGCGGCAGTAGAAGACGACCGCGCGGTCCTGCTCGAGCGTGTCGGCCTGCGAGCTCAGCGACCCCAGCTCGATGTGGCGCGAGCCGGCGATGTGGCCATCCTGGTGCTCGTAGGCCTCGCGGACGTCGACGAGCTGTAGCTGCGGGTCCGCGGCCAGCCGCTCGGCCACCGCCGAGGGGTCGAGCTCGATGTCGCCCGGGGCGCCCATCTGCGCCAGCAGGCTAGCGGTCGCCGGCCACGCCCCGGCCCTCGCCGGCGCACTAGGATCAGTGGACTGGCATGCAGGCGGTCGGCGACCTCTACACGATCCCCCAGGAGAACCTCGACTTCTGCGAGATGATCGGCCGGCTCGCGCGCGAGCGGATCGCGCCGCGGTCGGCCGAGATCGACGAGCGGGCCGAATACCCGTGGGACATCCGCAAGCTGCTGGCCGAGCAGGACGTGCTCGGGCTGCCCTTCCCGGTCGAGTACGGCGGCACCGGCACCGGCACCCTGATGCTCAACATGGCGGTCGAGGAGATCGCCAAGGTGGACGCCTCCTGCGCGCTGATCCTGATGGTCCAGGAGCTGGGGACCCTGCCGCTGCAGCTCTACGGCTCCGACGCGCTGAAGGAGCGGTGGCTGCCGCGGTGCGCCACCGGCGAGCTGTCGCCGGCCTTCGCCCTGTCCGAGCCCGACGCCGGCTCCGACCCCGCCGGGATGAAGACGACCGCCGTCAAGGACGGATCCGACTGGGTCATCAACGGGACCAAGAACTGGATCTCGAACCTCGGGATCGCCGACTTCTACATCACCTTCGCGGTCACCGACCGCGACACCCGGCGGATGAGCGCGTTCCTGGTCGAGGCCGACCGCCCCGGCTTCAGCGTCGGCAAGCTCGAGCACAAGCTCGGGATCCGGGCCTCGCCCACCGGCCAGCCGATCTTCGAGGACGTCCGCGTCCCCGAGGAGAACCTGATCGGCGAGGTCGGCAGGGGCCTGTCCGTCGCCCTGGGGACGCTCGAGCGCACCCGTCTGGGGGCCGCGGCGCAGGCCGTCGGGATCGCCCAGGGGGCCACCGACTACGCCGTCGCCTACGCCCGCGAGCGACGCCAGTTCGGCCAGCCGATCAACGAGTTCCAGGGCATCCAGTTCAAGCTCGCGGACATGGAAACCGCCACCGCGGCGGCCCGCGAGCTGCTCTACAAGGCCTGTGCGATGGCCGACCAGGGCCACCCCCGGCGCGCGAAGTACTCCTCGATGGCGAAGGTCTTCTGCTCGGACACCGCGATGTCGGTCACCGTCGAGGCCGTGCAGGTCCTGGGGGGCTACGGTTACGTCAAGGAGTACCCCGTCGAGCGGATGATGCGCGACGCCAAGATCACCCAGATCTACGAGGGCACGAACGAGATCCAACGACTCGTGATCGCCCGTACGCTCAAATAGCCGGCCGCTCCCCGATGCGCTCCTCCAAGCCACCCACGCCCACGAGCCCCCTCAGGCGCGTGGGGGTGGCCGCGATCATCGCCATGTCGCTCGGCCTGGTCGTGCTGGTCGTGGGTCAGGGTTTCAGCTCGATCGGCGTCGTGAGGGCGCTCGAGGACATCGCGCTGGGGGTACTGCTCGCGGCCGTGCTGATGGGCGCGGTGGCCTTCGTGGCCGTGCGGATGGCGGGTTGGCGGGACCCCGAGTCCGAGACCGAGTTCGACGAAATCGTGCGCAACGCGGAGCTGCTGGCCCGCGAAGGTCTGGCGGCGGATCCCGAAGAAAGCGAGTTCATGGAGCTCGACCCGCTCGACGACCGCGACTTCGAAGAGCTGGTCCGCGACGCCCTCGACGACCTCCCCGACCTGCTGCGAAACGCCCTCGCCCACGTCGCCGTGGTGATATCCGACGGCGGACGCCGCCAGGGCGCCTACGGCCTCTATGAGGGCGACGGCGCCACCCGCGACCATCACCACGACCGCATCGTGATCTTCCGCGACACGCTGCGGCGGGACTTCGGGCACGACCCCGAGCTGCTGCGCGACCAGGTCACACGCACCGTGCGCCACGAGCTCGCCCACCACGTGGGCTTCGACGAGCTCGGCGTCAGCCGCCTCGACCTGTGAGCTCCGAGCCGCACCTCGGCGAGCCCCCCGAGCAGGCGGCCGGCTCGCGGGGGCTCCCCGGCCCGCTGCCGGACTTCTTCATCGCCGGCCACCCCAAGTGCGGCACCACCGCCCTCTATCTGATGCTCGCCGGCCACCCCCAGATCTTCCTGCCGGCCGTCAAGGAGCCCCGCTACTTCGCCTTCGACCAGCGCTCCACGAACGCGCGGCGCCAACCCCCCGGACGCCCGCGCACGCTGGAGGGCTATGCGGCCCTCTTCGCCGACGCCGCCCCGGGGCAGCTGGTGGGCGACGGCTCGCCCCAGTACCTGCGCTCGCGGGTGGCGGCGCAGGCGATCGCCGAGGTCGTGCCCGGGGCGAGGATCATCGCGATCCTGCGCGAGCCGGCGAGCTTCCTGCGCTCCTTCCACATGCAGATGGTCTCCAGCGGCGTGGAGAGCGAGCGCGACTTCGCGCGGGCCTTGGCGCTGGAGCCCGAACGCCGGGCCGGACGGCGCATCCCACGCGGCTGCCACCACCCCGAGTCGCTGATGTACTCCGAGCACGTCCGCTACGCCGAGCAGCTCGGGCGCTTCTACGAGCACTTCCCGGCCGACCAGGTGCTGGTGCTCGTCTACGAGGAGTTCCGGGCCGACAACCAGGGCACGGTCCGCACCGTGCTGCGCTTCCTCGGCGCCGACGAGGAGCAGCCGATCGCCCAGATCGACACGCGCCCGCTGCGGGAGGTCCGCTCGGGCCTGCTGCACCGGGTCACCGCCGAGATGCGCCGCGCCCGCAAAAACCCGGCCGCCGCCGGGCGTCTCGCGCGGGCGGCCGACGCTGCGCTCCCCGACCGCCTGCGGGGGCGGGCGCTGCGGGCCGGCTGGCGGCGAGCGGTCTACGCACCGCCCCGGCCCCCCGACCCGCAGCTGATGCTCGCCCTGCGCCGTCGCTTCGAGCCCGAGGTGCAGGCCGCGGGCGCGCTCCTGGGGCGCGATCTGGTGTCGCTCTGGGGCTACGAGCACATCGACTAGGCTGCCGCCAACCGAATCCCATCCGAAGGAGAGCCTGGTAGATGCCTGAAGCAGTGATCGTCGATGCCATCCGTACGCCCATCGGGCGGGCGGTCAAGGGCTCGCTCAAGAGCGTCCGTGCCGACGATCTGGCGGCGATCCCGCTGAAGGCGCTGATCGAGCGCAACCCCAACCTCGAGCCCTCCACGATCGGGGACATCATGATGGGCTGCGGCTTCTGCGAGGGCGAGCAGGGCTACAACGTCGGTCGTGTCGCCGGGCTGCTGGCGGGAATCGACCACCACGTGCCCGCCTGCACCGTCAACCGCTTCTGTGCCTCCTCGCTGCAGACCACGAGGATGGCCCTGCACGCGATCAGGACCGGCGAGGGGGACACCTACATCGCCGCCGGGGTCGAGGCCGTCTCGCGTGCGAGCGGGGGCACCCCGTTCGAGTTCAACCACGCCGTGGACGGCTCCGAGGGCGCCGCCTACAACGTCTACATCCCGATGGGCCTGACGGCCGAGAACGTCGCCGATCGCTGCAAGGTCAGCCGCCAGGCCCAGGACGAGTGGGCCGTGGTCAGCCAGTCGCGCGCGGTCGAGGCCGTCACCAGCGGCCACTTCGACAAGGAGATCGTGGCGGTCACGGTGCCCGCCCATCGCGAGACCGACAAGGAGGGCAACGAGATCGACGTGCCCGAGACGGTCGTCAGCCGCGACGACGGACCGCGCCCGGGAACCACGCTGGAGAAGCTCTCGCAGCTGCCGCCGGCCTTCAAGCCCGACGGGACCGTCACGGCGGGCAACGCCTGCCCGCTCAACGACGGCGCGGCGGCGCTGCTGATCATGTCCGAAGAACGCGCCGAAGCCGGAGGGTTCGAGCCGCGGGCGCGGATCGTCGCCTCCACGGTGGCGGCCCTCCGCCCGGAGATCATGGGCCTCGGGCCGATCCCCGCGATCCAGAAGCTGCTGGCGGAGACCGGCAAATCGATCGACGACATCGACGTGGTCGAGATCAACGAGGCCTTCGCCGCCCAGATCGTCCCCTGCAAAGACGAGCTCGGGATCCCGGACGAGAAGCTCAACCCCTTCGGCGGCGCGATCGCGCTGGGGCACCCGTTCGGGATGACCGGGGCGCGCATCATGACGACGCTCCTGAACGACCTCGAGACGACCGGCGGGACCTTCGGGATCGAGTCGATGTGCGTCGCCGGCGGGATGGGCATGGCAATGCTCGTCGAACGCCTGTAGCGCAGGTCGGTCCGGGCGCCCGGCCGTCGGCACACGCGCCTGCCCCTGCGGGCGGCGAGCGCGCGAACCCCTCTAGCGGGGCGGCATCCGCAGCGCGCCGTCGAGCCGGATCGTCTCGCCGTTGAGCATCCGGTTCTCGACGATGTGGCAGGCCAGTGCCGCGTACTCGGAGGGGGCTCCGAGGCGTTGCGGGTAGGGGACGCCGGCGCCCAGCTTCTGGCGGGCCTCCTCGGGCAGCGCCCCCAGCAGCGGGGTGTCGAACAGCCCCGGGGCGATGGTGTTGACGCGCACGCCGTACTGCGAGAGGTCGCGGGCGGCCGGTAGCGTCATGCCCACGACGCCTCCCTTGGAGGCCGAGTAGGCGATCTGCCCGACCTGCCCGTCGAAGGCCGCGATCGACGCCGTGTTGACGCACACGCCACGCTCGCCGTCCGCGAGCGGATCGGTCCCGATCATCGCCGTGGCGGCGAAGCGGAGCACGTTGAAGGTCCCGATCAGGTTGATCGAGATGATCGTCTCGAACGGCAGCAGCGGGTGGGGGCCCTTCGAGGAGGCGACCTTCTGGGCCCACCCGGTGCCGGCGCAGCAGACCGCGATGCGCAGCGGCCCGGCGGCCGCCGCGGCGGCGACCGCGGCCTCGACCTGGGCCTCCTCGCGGACGTCGCAGGAGACGAACTCCAGCCCCAGCTCGGCGGCCAGCTCGGCGCCCTTCTCGGCGTTGACGTCGGCGATCGTGACCGACGCTCCGCGCTCGTGCAGGGCGCGCACCGTCGCCTCGCCGAGGCCCGACGCGCCCCCGACGACGATCGCTGTGCTGTCCTCGATCACCACGAGGGCGGCACCCTACAGGCCTTTCGCATCGAGGCGCAGGCTGCCAGTATCTGCACGCCGTCCATGCGCAAGACGCTCAACAACCTCGCCCTGCGGGCACTGTCGTGGCTGGACCAGCGCCGCCTGCCGCGGCGGATCGCCGCCGCCCAGCACCGCAACCGTTTCGTACGGGCGCTGTGGACGAAGGTCTCGCGGCGCCTGCGCTGGCGGCCCATCACGATCCTCAGCGGCCCCGCCAGGGGGATGCGCATCAACCTCCACGGCTCGGCGGTGGCGTTCGCCACCGGGATGGCCGAGCGGCCCCTGCAGGCCGCGCTGCAGCGCGAGCTGCGTCCGGGGGCGACCTTCTTCGACATCGGCGCCAACGTCGGCTTCGTGACACTGATCGCCGCCCGTCTGGTGGGGCCCACCGGGCGGGTCGTGGCGTTCGAGCCGGTCCCCGGGAACGTGGCCGCGATCCTCGAGAACCTGGCGATGAACGGGATCGACCGGGTGGAGGTCCGTGAGACCGCGGTCGCCCGCACGGGCGGACGGGCGAGCCTGATCGTGTCCGACGTGTCGGCCTTCTCGAGGCTGGCGAGCGTCAACGTCCCGACCGGCGCGCGGGAGTCGATCGAGGTGACGGTGAGCTCGATCGACGAGCTGCTGGCAGCCGGCGAGGTGCCGGTCCCCGACGTCGTCAAGATCGACGTCGAGGGGGCCGAGCTGGAGGTCATCGAGGGGATGCGTGCGACGCTCGAGGAGCATCACCCGGTGCTGCTGTGCGAGGTCCACGACTGCAATGCCGAGTACGTCGAGCTGATGGAGAGCCTCGGCTATGAGACGGTCAACCTCGACGCCGACGTGCCCGTCGAGCACGGCGGGCGCAACGCCCACACGCTCGCCCGTCCACGGGCGGCGCTGGCCGCCCAGCCGTAGTTTCTAGCCGCGGCGGGGCCGCGACAGCGTCAGCGCGAAGCGCTGCTCGGGGTCGGTGAACCAGGCGGCCAGCTCGAGTCCGGCGGCCGCCAGGTCGCCCTCGATCCGCTCGGGGGTGAACTTGGCGCTGATCTCGGTGCGCAGCTCCTCGCCCTCGTCGAAGTGGACCGTCATGTTCAGCGCGTGCACCCGCGAGGTCAGCTCCCGGCGGGCACGCAGGCGCATCTCGATCCACTCCTGTTCGGGGTCGAACAGGGCTACGTGGTCGAAGTCGGCGGGGTCGAACTCCGCCTGCAGCTCGCGGTTGAGAACGTGTAGGACGTTGCGGTTGAACTCCGCCGTGACGCCCTCGGAGTCGTCATAGGCGGCCTCCAGCGTGCGCGGGTCCTTGACCAGGTCGGTGCCCAGCAGCAGGTGGTCGCCGTCCCCCAGCAGGTGGGCGACGTTGCGCAGCATCCGCCTCCTGGAGCCCGGTGGGAAGTTGCCGATCGTGCCGCCGAGGAAGGCCACGATGCGCGGCCCGGAGGGTGGCGGCACGTGCCCCAGGTGGCGTTCGAAGTCGCCGATCACGCCGTGCACCCGCAGGCCCGGGTACTCCTCGACCAGGCTCTCGGCGCAGCTGTGGACCATGCTCTCGGTGACGTCGACGGGGATGTAGCGCTCGAGCGTCCCGGCGGCCTGCAGCGCGTCGAGCAGCACCCGCGTCTTCGCCGCCGTCCCGGAGCCGAGCTCGACCAGCTCGCAGGCACCGGTCAGCTCGGCCAGCTCGTCGGACCGCTGCTCGAGGATCTCGCGCTCGGCGCGCGTCGGGTAGTACTCGGGCAGCTCGCAGATGCGGTCGAACAACTCGGCCCCACGGGCGTCGTAGAAGTGCTTCGGGGGCAGCTCCTTGAACGGCCTCGTGAGGCCGTCGAGGACGTCCTCCGCGAGCGTTCGCTGCTCGTCCCCGTCGAGGTGGCGGTCGATCATGATCGGCTGCTCCACCTGCGTTGCGGATCCTCGCGTCGGCATCATCCCTCCCTTGCCAGGCGCACGCCGGCGAAGATCTGGCGGCGCATCGGTAGGTCCCAATTGCGGAACGTCGGGGTCGCGACGCGTGGGTGGGTGGCCCACGAGCCGCCGCGGAGGACGCGGTAGCCGCGCCCGAAGAAGACCTCCGAGTACTCGCGGTAGGGGTGGGCGCGGAACCCGGGGTAGGGGCCGAAGGTGGAGGCGGTCCACTCCCACACCCGGCCGCGACCGGCGAGCACCGGCCCGGTCCCCTGGGTCGAGGTCGCGGCCTTCTCCCACTCGGCCTCCGTCGGCAGGCGCGCGCCGTGGGCACGCGCGAAGGCCTCGGCCTCGAACCAGGAGACGTGGCACACGGGGGCGTCCGCCACGCCGCCGGCTATCGAGGCATCGTGGGTGATGTCGTACTCCTCCTTCCAGGCCCAGCCCTCGTCCGACCACCACTCGCGGCGGACGTAGCCGCCGCCCTCGCTGAAGCTCATCCAGCTGGAGTTGGTGACGGGCACCCGGGCGATGCTGAAGGCGCCGAGGAGCAGCTCGTGGCGGGAACGCTCGTTGTCGTAGGAGAAGCCCTCCCCCGCGGCTCCCATCACGAAGCTGCCGGCGGGCAGGACGGTCCACCCCGGCCGCTCCGCGACGGCTCCCGTCGGCGGCTCGCCGGCGGGCAGCAGACCGGCGATCGCCATCGTCTGGCGCATCGTCTCGCAGTGCTGGAGCTCGTGACGGAGGACCATCTCGCAGATCGTCCCGTCTCCGGTGCCGGCGCGCTCGAGCACCTGGGCGGTCCGCTCACGCACCGCCCGCATGTACTCGCGGGCCTGCTCCGGGTCCAGCAGCTCGGCGTCCGCTCTGGCCGCGCGTGGTGTCTCGAAGGCGTCGTAGGTGCCGGCCAGGTCTCCTCGCAGCAGTTCCTCGCCGCCGTGGCGGTGGCCGATCCAGAGGTCCTCGTAGGCGGCGATGTGGGCGAGGTCCCACACCAGCGGGCTCATGATCGGCGAGTGGACACGCTCCAGCTGATCGTCGCCGCAGTCGCTCACCAGCGCCAGCGTCTGCGCGCGCGCCTGCTCCAGCGCGGCGAGGGTCAGCTCGGCGTCGTCGGCGATCGGGTGGGCGGTCGGCGGGTGGACTGCCATGACTCGATGGCGACCCACTCTATTGAGAAAGTTGTCGAGTCAACGTGAGCTTCGTCCACCGGCGGCGCCGGCGGCGTCCCCACCGGCCTCGTCGCCGGTGTCGTTCCAGCGCGAGATCACCGGCGTCGAGCGCTCGTGGCCGAGCACCGACAGGGCCCCGGGGGAGAGCGCGAGCCGGCCACCCTCGCCGGCGGTGAGCGAGATCCAGCGGGCACCCAGGACGCGCAGCATGTGCCCGTGTGAGAACACCGCCACGGCGCCCGCGGCCGCCGACAGCGACGCGATCACGCGATCGGCCCGTGTTCCCACCTGGTCGGGGAGCTCGCCGCCCGGGCAGCCGTCGCGCCACAGCACCCAGTCCGGTCGCAGCTCGTGGATCTCCTCGGAGGTGAGGCCCTCGTAGTCCCCGTAGTCCCACTCGCGCAGGTCCTCCTCGACGCGGGCGCCGGCTCCGAGCCCGCACAGCTCGCACGTTTCCCGCGCCCGCCGGTAGGGGCTGACGAGCACCAGCGCGAAGCTCCAGGCGGCCAGCCGCGGGGCCAGGCGCCGGGCCGCCTCGCGGCCGGCGTCGGTGAGGGGGATGTCGGTGCGCCCGGTGTGGCGCCCGGAGAGGGTCCACTCCGTCTCGGCGTGACGCACCAGCACCGCCGTCACCGGCGGGGCGCCGGATGCTCCCGCGGAGGAGGCGCTGTCGGCGGGCGGGCTCACCCGTGGTTGGGCGCGGAGGGTGCGGCCGCGTCGTCGGTGATCACGGTCAGGCGCTCGCGGCGCAGCAGGCTGGCCGGTACGCTCGTGCTGGGCGCCGCCAGCATCGCCGAGACCGCGTCCGCCTTGGAGGAGCCGGTCGCCAGCAGCAGGCAACCCCGCGCGGCCCGCAGCACGGGCAGCGTCAGCGTGATCCGCTCGGGGGGCGGCTTGGGCGAGTCCTCCACCCCCAGGCACAGCGCCCGCTCCTCGGTGAGCGTGGCCGACCCCGGGAACAACGAGGCCACGTGTCCGTCGGCGCCGATCCCGAGCAGCACCAGGTCGAGGGTCACGAGCCCGTCGGCGTCCGCCTCCAGACCCTCCCGCAGCTCGCTCTCATAGGCGCGCGCGCCGGCCGTGGGCCCCAGCTCTCCCAGCATGCGGTGGACCCGCCCGGCGGGGAACCCCGACGGCCCCAGCAGCGTCTCGGCCACGAGCCGATAGTTGCTCTGCGGATCCTCGGGCCCGACGCAGCGCTCGTCGGCGAACCACAGCTCGGTCGCCGCCAGCGCCCCGGGGTCTTCGCCCAGCAGCCGGTAGGTGCGTTCCGGTGTCCCCCCTCCGCTGAGGGCGACGTGGGCCACGCCCCGCTGCGAGCGCGCCCGCTCGACGGCCATGCGCACGTGGGCCGCGGCCCGCTCGGCCACGGACTCGTCGTCGGGGCAGCTCGTCAGGCGCGTCACGGTCGCGGCGCCGCGCCCCGGCTCAGCTCGCCATCGCCAGCGCGGCCTCGAGCGCGGGCGCGTAGGAGGGGTCGCGCAGGAGCGCCTGGCGGATGCCCTCGCCGAGCACGCCGCTCTCGCCCCGGGAGGCGCCGGGGAGGATCCACTCGCCGGTGCGCCCGTCCGCTTCACGAACGTGGGCCCGCAGTCCCCCGGGGCCGCGGGACAGCCGCAGGGAGCGTCCGCTGGCCGTCTCGAGCGTCACGCTCTCGAGTCCGGGCACCATCAGCTCGGGCGCCGCCTGCAGCTGCAGGGAGACGTCCTGGCGGCTCGCGTGGGCGCGGCCCCGCAGCGCCTGCCCGTGGGCCAGCAGGGTGGCTTCCCGCCAGCCGAGCCGGGAGGCGAGCCACCCGGTCAGCAGCAGCGCGGAGGCGGTCGAGGCGGGGTGGTGGCGCACGGTCAGCGACGTGATCGTGCGCAGTTCGCGGCGCCGGGCCGGCGGGTCGAAGCTCGCCGCCACGCGCTCGCGCCAGGGCGTGCTGCGCAGCCACGCGAGGTCCACGACGTAGGCCTCGCGGCTCACCTGGCTGGCCCATTCGAGGGCCTCGGACGGCGTCGGCTCCTCGACCGAGTCGAGCAGGATCGCCTGTGACAGCGCGAGCAGCTCGGAGACGACCTCGCGGTGGCCGTGGGGAGACCACAGCAGCGTCGGCAGGTCGGTCACCACCAGCGGGTCGGCGATCGTGAGCAGGTCGTCGAGGTGGACCTCGCCCAGCTCCACGACCACCGTCTCGCGCAGCAGCGACAGCTCCCCCGGCGTCGAGGAGCTGTCGGTGGTGATCGTCACGCGCGCGTCGAGGCTCCGCCGCCGCGGCTCGTAGGACAGCACCAGCATCCGCGAAGCGTGGTAGCGGCCGACCCCTCGCAGGCGGTTGGCGATCTCCCCGGTCCAGGCCCGGTCGACGAATGCGATCATGTTCAGCACCCTCGCCGGCACGACCTGGTCGTTGTCGGTGTGAACCTCCACCAGCAGCTCGCGCAGCGCCGCTTCGATCGCGTCCGGGGTGGTCGCCTCGGCGGACCAGACCGCGTCCGGCCCGGCCATCAGATCGCGCGCCAGCGGTCGTCCGCGAGCAGCAGCCCGGTGGCCTCCTCGGGACCCTGCGAGCCGGCCGGGTATTTGGCGACGGCCTCGGTGGACGCGCCCCAGCCGGTAACGATCGGGTCGCACACCCGCCACTGCGCCTCGACCTCGTCGTTGCGGGTGAACAGCGTGGCGTCGCCCCGCATCACGTCGGCGATCAGCCGCTCATAGGCCTCCGGCGACTGCGACAGGAACGTGGAGCCGTACTGGAACTCCATCTTCACCGGGCGGATGATCATGCGCGTGCCCGGGATCTTGGCGCCGAGGCTCAGCGACACCCCCTCGTTGGGCTGGAGGGTGAGCACCAGCTGATTGGGGCGCACACCCAGCGAACCGTCCTGGCTGAAGGCGAGGTGGGGCACCGGCTTGAGCGTGACCGCGATCTCGGTGATCTTGCGTGCCAGGCGCTTGCCGGTACGCAGGTAGAAGGGGACGCCCGCCCAGCGCCAGTTGTCCACTTCCAGGCGCAGGGCTGCATAGGTCTCGGTGTGGGAGTCCGGCGGCACGCCCTCCTCTTCAAGGTATCCGGGGACGTCTTCGCCGCCGGCGTGGCCGGCCTCGTACTGGGCCCTGACCGCGATCTCGCCCACCTGCGCCGGCGACGGTGGGGGGATCGCGTGCAGGACCTTGACCTTCTCGTTGCGGACGTCTTCGGCGGTGAAGCTCACCGGCGGCTCCATCGCCACGTGGCAGAGCAGCTGCAGCATGTGGTTCTGGATCAGGTCACGTAGCGCCCCGGCGTGGTCGTAGTACTCCGCCCGCGAGCCGATGCCGATGTCCTCGGCAGCCGTGATCTGGACGCTGTCGATGTAGTTGCGGTTCCACAGCGGCTCGAACATGCCGTTGGCGAAGCGGAACGCCATCATGTTCTGGACCGTCTCCTTGCCCAGGTAGTGGTCGATGCGGAACACCTGGGACTCCGAGAAGATCGACAGCACCGTGTGGTTGAGTTCCTCCGCCTCCCGCAGGCTCGTCCCGAACGGCTTCTCGATGACCACGCGCACGTCGGCGCGGTCGTGGTGGTCGAGGTGGGCCTGCCCGAGCTCCTTCACGATCACCGGGAAGAACTCGGGGGCGGTCGAGAGGTAGAAGAGGCGGTTGAGCGCTTCGCCGGCCTCCTTTTCGAAGCCGTCGAGGATCTCCGACAGGCTCTTGTAGACCGAGTCGTCGTCGAACTGCCCCGGCACGTAGCGGATGTTGGCGCGCAGCGTCTGCAACACGTCGGGGTCGGGCTGGCGGCGAGAGAAGCGCCGGATCGCGTCGATGCACTCGTCGGCGAAGTCCTCGTCGGAGCGCTCCCGCCGCGCCACCCCGACCACGTGGAAGTGGCCCGGGAGCACCCCGTCGTGGGCGAGGTTGTAGAGGGCCGGGAGCAGTTTGCGCCGCGCGAGGTCGCCGGTGGCGCCGAAGATGACCAGCGAGGCGGGGGCGACGGGCAGCCGCTCGAGCCCCGTCGTCAGCGGGTTCTGCTCCTCGGCCCGCTCCTGGCCCGTGGCGGCGACGGCCATCTCAGCGCCTCGCACTCCTGACCGCGTGGCCCCCGAACTGGTTGCGCAGGGCCGCCAGCACGCGGTCGGCGTAGTCGCCGTTGCCCCGCGAGCGCAGCCGTACGTACAGCGAGGCGGTGATCACCGGGGTGGGGACGTCGTGGGCGGTCGCGTCCTGGATCGTCCACCGCCCCTCACCGGAGTCCTCCGTGTAGCCCTCGATGTCGGCGAGGTCGTTGCCGTCCTCTTCGAATGCCCTCGCGGCCAGTTCGCACAGCCACGAGCGGACCACCGAGCCCTGTCCCCAGAGGTGGGCGATCTTGGCGTTGTCGAGTTCGTACTCGCACTTGTTGAAGACGTCAAAGCCCTCGGCGTAGGCCTGCATCAGCCCGTACTCGACGCCGTTGTGGACCATCTTGACGTAGTGCCCGGAGCCGGATGGGCCGAAGTGCAGCCAGCCGCGGTCGCCGATCGCGGCCCGGCTCTGCTCGTTGGTGGGGGGCGCCAGCACGTCGAGGATCGGGGCCAGGCGCCGGACCGCGCGGTTGGGGCCACCGACCATCATGCAGTAGCCCACTTCCAGCCCCCACACCCCTCCCGAGACGCCCACGTCGACGTATTCGATGCCGCTGCGTTTGAGCTCGGCCGAGCGCCGCTTGTCGTCGGTCCAGCGCGAGTTGCCGCCGTCGATGATCGTGTCACCCCGGTCGAGCAGCCGCGCGAGCTTGTCGACGGTCTCCTGCGTCGGGCCGCCGGCCGGGACCATGATCCACACCATCCGCGGGGGCGCGAGCTTCTTGACGAGCTCTTTCAGCGAGCGGGCGCCGACGGCGCCGTTGCGGACCGCCTGCGCCACCGCCTTCTGGTCGAAGTCGAAAGCCACCACCTCGTGCTCGGAGTCGCGGCGGATGCGGTGGACCATGTTCCCGCCCATCTTCCCGAGTCCCACAAAGCCGATCTGCGTCACGTGCCCTCCTTGATCGTCGCGGTCAGCGAGCGCAGCGCGCCCGCGGGGTCATCGCCGGTCAGCCGCACCCGCTCCGCCGGCCTGCCCAGCGATCGCAGCGTCTGCAGGTCGCCGGTGGCCTGCGCGTTCTTGAGCGTGGTGAAGTCGTAGGGGGCCCCGGGGATGTCGATCTCGCGGGGCCCGTCGTGGATGATCTGCAGGAAGCGCCCGATCCTCGGGCCGCCCTTGTGGAACTGGCCGGTTGAGTGCAGGAAGCGGGGGCCGTACCCGAAGGTGGTGGTGGCGCGGTTGGCTTCGCGGACCGCCTCGCGCAGCTCCGCGGCGGCGAGGTCGAACTCGCGTGAGGGGCGCACGTAGGCCATCAGCGCCACGTATTCGGGCGGCTCGGCGGCCAGCAGGAGCGAGTGCAGGGCGGCGGTGGGGTCGTCGGCGACCATCGGCAGCGCGCCGCTCTCGGCGAAGCCCGCCAGCACCTTGTTGGTGGCGTCCTTGGCCTGCTGCACGTTGGGCTGGTCGAAGGGGTTGATCTCCAGGCCCCAGCCGGCGACCGCCACCGCCAGCTCGGCCAGCAGTAACACCCGGCCGAGGTCGGCGGGCCCGCCGGTCGGGATCGTGATCACCGGGTGTCCCGCCTCGGCCAGGGCTTCCATCCTGTCCTGCACCTCCGGCTGCGGGCTGGAGCTGTCGGTCAGATGGGCGAAGACCCGGTCGTTGCCGTAGGCGGCCGGCTCGCCCGGGGGCTCTTCGGCGACCGGCAGGATGCCGCGTCGGTGCTTGCCGGTGGACTCGGCCACCAGCTGCTCGAGCCACAGCCCGAGGCCGGGGAGCGTCGGCGAGATCACGAACGTGAGCTTGTCCCGCCCGGCGCCGGCCAATGCGCTGAGGGCGGCGCCGAGCCAGCAGGCGGCGTCGACGCCCCCGGCGTTGCCGTCCTTCCAGTCGTCGCTGTCGAGGGCCGTGTCCCAGGCGGCCGGGGCGCTCTCCAGCAGCTGCGAGATGTCGATCCCCGCGACCGCAGCGGGCACCAGCCCGAACGGCGACAGCGCGCTGTAGCGGCCGCCGATGTCCGGGTCGCCGGCGAACACGGCCCGGAAGCGGTTGCGCTCGGCGAGCGCCTGCAGGCTCGTGCCCGGGTCGGTGACGGCCGCGAAGTTGGCCCCGTCGCCCACGAGCGAGTGGAAGTGGGCGAACAGCGAGTTCGGCTCGAGCGTGCCCCCCGACTTGGAGGACACGATGAACAGCGTGCGGCTCGGGTCGATCGCGTCCTGGACGGCGCCGATCGCGTCGGCGTCGGTCGAGTCCAGCACGTGCAGGGTGGGACGGTCGGAGCGGGACGGGAACGTCCTGCGGAGCACCTCGGGGGCCAGCGAGGAGCCGCCCATCCCGAGCACCACCGCGTCCTCGATCCCGTCGCCGGCGACCTCGGCGGCGAACTGCTCGAACTCCCCGCGGCGCTCCATCATTCGCGGCGCGATCGTCAGCCAGCCGAGCCGGTTCGCCACCTCGGGAGTGCCCGGCGGGCCCCAGATGGTGGGATCGGCGCGCCGCAACCGATCCGGGACCTGCTGCTCCAGCAGCAGTGCCACGCGGCCCTCGACGGCGGCGCGCAGCGGACCCGGGATGCTCGCCGTCACGGGCTGCAGCGCCTCGGTCACGGCTCGATCGTATTAGTCCGGCGGGCAGCGCCGCCGCCTTGCCCGCGGGTGGCGTACGGGCCGGGCGGCGAAGACACCCCACGGGGGTGTGCTACAAGCTGTCGCGAGAGATGCCCGAGCAGACCGACCAGCCTCGCTCGCTGGCAGAGGAGCCCTCAGAGCGGGGCCAGGAGCCGGTCCGCTGCGCCCGCCTGGGGGACGTGCTGCGGGGCCGGGACTTCATGCTCAGCTCGCGGCGGCTGTGGCTGCTGTCGATGGCCCTCTACCACGGGGGCCACCCGCGGCCGGCGAGGTGGGTGAAGAACCTCAACACGATGCTCTTCCACAACTCCCTCCCCTGCGAGGTGCGGGCCAGTCCCGACGTGAAGCTCGGCCACCACGGCATGGGCACCGTGCTGCACCCGAAAGTCATCGTCGGCAGCGGCGTGAAGATCTTCCAGAACGTCACGATGGCCGTGCGTCCCACGAACGGTCCGAACGAGATCGTGATCGAGGACGGCGTCGTGGTGGGCGCCAACTCGGTGATCATGACCCCCCGCCACCGCAGCGTCCGCATCGGCCGTGGCGCGAGGGTGGGGGCGGGCGCGGTGATCACCCACGACGTCCCCTCGAAGACGATCGCGATCAGCGCACCGGTCGAGCTGCGGCCCAGGCGCCAGGGCAACCGCGAACAGGACCCCGACGAGGACGACGAGGCCTAGATGGTCGATTGCACGGTCCCACGATGAGCTCCCCCGTCTCGCGTCAGCTCCCCGATCGCAACCTCGCGCTCGAGCTCGTCCGCGTCACCGAGGCCGCCGCGTTGGCGACGGCTCCGCTCGTCGGCAGGGGCGACAAGGAGGCAGCCGACCAGGCCGCCGTCGACGGCATGCGCCACATGCTCCACTCGGTGGGGATGGACGGCGTGGTGGTGATCGGCGAGGGCGAGAAGGACGAGGCGCCGATGCTCTACAACGGCGAGCACATCGGCGACGGCTCGCCCCCCCAGGTGGACATCGCGGTCGACCCGCTCGAGGGGACCACGTTGGCCGCCAACGGCATGCCCAGCGCGCTGGCGGTGATCGCCCTCTCCAGTCGCGGCACGATGTTCGACCCCGGGCCTTGCGTGTACATGGAGAAGATGGCCGGCGCCCCCGATATCGCCGACCTGCTCGATCTCGACCGCCCGCTCGGCGAGACGATGGCGCTGATCGCCGCCCGCAAGGGCTGCCCGATCGCCGACGTGATGGTCGTGGTGCTCGACCGTCCCCGCCACCACGAGGGCATCGCGGCGATCCGCCGGGCGGGGGCGCGGGTGCGGCTGATCCCCCACGGCGACGTGTCGGCCTCGCTGCTGGCCGTGACTGAGCGCTCGCCGGTGGACCTGCTGTGGGGCATCGGCGGGACTCCCGAGGGAGTGATCTCCGCCGCCGCCGTCAAGTGTCTGGGGGGACAGCTGCTGGGACGGCTGTGGCCCCGCGACGACGACGAGCGCGAGGCCGCGGTGGCGGCCGGCTACGACCTCGAGCGGGTCCTCACCCGTGATGAGCTGGTCAGCGGCGACGACGTCTTCTTCTCCGCCACCGGGGTGACCGACGGCGACGTCCTCGAGGGCGTGCGCTACCCGAGTGCGGGCGGGGCGACGACCGAATCGCTCGTGACGAGGTCGCGCTCGGGAACGATCAGGCGCATCCGAGCCACCCACGACCGCGCCAAGCTGCGGGCCATCGGCGCGGGCTGACTCACCGCTCGCGGAGGTTGCCGACCCGCGACTCGGCGAGGTCGAGCCGCGTGAGCGACCGCAGGAAGCCGTAGGTGACGATCACGTGGATCCGCGACTGGGTGACGTTGTAGATCGTGCGACCGAGGCCGGAGGCGATCGACGGGTAGAAGTTGGCCACCTCGACCTCGACCTGCAGGCGAGTGCGGGGCGAACCGGAGCCCTCGTCGGGTGGACGGCGGACCTCGATCTGCAGGTGCCCGCCGCCGTCGCGGCCCCGCTTGGAGACGAGTAGCCCGCGTGAGATGCGCCAGCGGACGAGTCCGTGGGAGGCGTCCATCTCGTACTCGGGGGCCTCGAAGGTGAGCAGCCGCAGCGGCGGCGCCAGCAGCACCACGAACCGCTCCCGCTCGGTGTAGCGAACGCGGATCAGACCGAGGGTGACACGGGTGAGGAAGCGCCAGTAGGTCCGTGCGAGGCGCTCCAGGTCGGCGGGGGTCCAGATCTGCTCCAGTGCGTCCCGGTCGATCACCAGCTCCGCCTTCTGGATAGACGTCACCGCTTCCGTGCGGGGGTCGACGGAGGTCTCGTTCTCGAGTGCCACCACCGTCGCCCGCCGTGGATGGCGCCGCGAGCGTCTCCACAGGCTCGCGGCCAGCGCCGCCAGCGCCAGCACCGATAGTGCCGCCAGCGCCAGCACGGACAGCGCCACGGCGATAGGGACGGCGACCATCTCGGGTCGGCAGTCTCGCAGCGCCCCTCCACGGCGCGGGCCCCTCGGCCATGCGTGCGTCTCCGGGTGCTGATATTCCTCGGGCGTGGCCGAGCAGCGAGGCGCGCAACCCCCTCCGGCGCCCCGTGCGCTCGCCGAGCTGCGCCTCGAGGACCCCGGCGCCCTCGGCGAGCAGATCGCCGGGCGCTGGATCGTCGCGCTCGTGGGCTCCCGCCCACTGGAGGATCTGGGGCAGCTGCCACTCCAGGCGCTCGCGACGGCGGCGCCGGAGCTGTGCGGGCGGGCGATCGAGGCGGTCGGCTCGGACGTGGCGCTCGATCGCCTCGAGGGGCCGGCGCGGACCGGCGGCGATCCCGGATCGGCTGGCGTGGTCGGGATCGGAGAGATCACCGGGGCGCGAACGGCCGCCGAGCTGGTGCGGGCGCTCGAGCTGCTGCGGGGCGTCCTCGCCGGGGCCCTACTGGAGCAGCTCCAGGAGCCCTCGAGCCGTCAGACCGCCGACCTCTGTGAACGCGTGGCCCACGTCTGCGCGGTGGTGCTCACGGGCGCCCTCGCCGGAGGGTCCGGGGCAGGATCGGGTGCGGCCGGCGGCGATCGCGAGGATGCGATGGCACGCCGCGAGGATGCGACCGCACCCGGGGAGCCGCCGTTGATCGTGGACGAGCTCGACCACCCGCGGGCGCCCGCGCCGGCGGGGCCCTTCGTCACGCGTGCCCCGGTCGCGCCCGAGGAGGCGATCGCGATCCGCGACCGGCGCGCCGAGCAGGCTCCGCCGGAATGGCTCGAGGCGATCGCCCAGGAGCTCGAGCGGCACGAGCCCCGGCAGCTTCCGTTCGCCGTCCTGCTCGTCGAGCTGGGTGATCTCGAGCGGCTGCGGCTACAGAGCACGCCGGCCCAGCTGGCCGACGATCTGGCCGCGATGGAGCGGGTGCTCGCCGGTGCCGGCCGGGTGATCCGCGAGCGGCCGGGCCGTTGTTGGGTACTGGCCCCCGGAGTCGACCGCCGGGGCGCCCGCCTGCTCGCGGAGGGCCTGGCCAGCTCTCTCGAGGGGGACTCGGGCCGGCACCTGCAGACGCTCATCGGCGTCGCCGTCTACCCCGCCGACGGCCGTCATGCGGCCGCGCTGGCCGCCCACGCGGACGTCGACCTGATCGCCGCGCGGACCGCTCGCCGCTGACGTCGACCCGATTGCCGCCAGGGCCGCCGGCCCTGGCCCGCTACCCGGCGAGTGCGCCGCCCGCGGCGCCGGCGCTGAGCGCTTCCGCGGGGAGCCCGAGGGTGGGGACGTTGGGGGTGGCTCCCACCACCCGCGTGCCGATCCGGACCGTCTCCGAGACCCCCAGTGCCGCCGCCGCGCCGGCGGTCAGGTCCCATTCGGCGATGTGGCTGTAGGGGCCGCGGTCGAGCACCGGGAGCACCACCGAGTGGCCGGCGTAGGTGACCTTCACGAGCGTGCCGCAGGGCAGGGTGCGGTGGGCGACGCCCTCCACCAGCGGCGTCAGCGTCTGACCGCAGGCCGTCTTGTGTCCGTAGAAGCCGGGTCCGAACCAGGTCGCCACGCCGGTGGTGTGGACCTTGGCGGCCGGGGCGGGGGTGGCCCCGGCGGCGGGGCTGGCGACGGCGGGGCCGGCGGGGGCGCCCCCGGCCGAGGCGGCGCCCGCCGGGGGCGCGCCCAGGAGCAGGCCAGCCGGCCCGAGTAGGGCGAGCAGGGACAGGATGAGTGCGGTTCTGTGCCTCACTGTGTCTCGACGCCTACGGGGTGAGCTGACGGGCTCGCGCGGCACATGTGGTGCGGCGCTACGGTCCACTCGGACCGATTCGCCCCAGCGGATCGCTCATGTGCGACCCGCAATGGGTCCCCCGCCCGCCGTGTCTGTGCACGGCGGCTCGGCGTGGCGCGAATATATATCAGGCGGGGGCGGCGGCTAGTGGGGAAGCCGCGAGAAGAGGTCCTTCAGGACCCTCTCTCCGGCCGAAACGCCGGCCTTTGCGACCTCGCCGGCGATCTCCACGGCGCTCGCCAGCAGCTCGCCGCCGCCCGGCGGCTGGACCGAGCCGGTGGTGCGCGACGATTCGCTCTCGAAGCCCTGCGGAGGGGCGGTTTCGACGGGCTCGGGGCGGGGGCGTTTGGAGGCCGCCTGGGCTCGCGGCTTGGCGGTCCGCCGCGGCTTCTTGGCAGCGCCCTCGCGCGGGGCGGAGCGCTTCGGGGCGGCCCGTGAGGAGCTCCCCTGGGGCTCGCTCTTGGTGGCGCCCCGCCGGGTCCCGCTGCGGGCGTCGGCGCCCGCGGCGGCGGCGCCGTTCGCGGCGCCGTTCGAGGCCGCCCGCGGGGCCTCCTCGGCCGCCGGAGCACGGCGGGCACGGCCGGGGGGGCGTTTTCCCTCACGTGAGGCGATTCGCCGCTCGGTGGTCCGCTGGGGGCGGGTGCGGGGGAGGTTGGAGAGCACTCCCTCTTCGATGGCCTCCGCGGCGGGGCGTCCGTTCCTCTCGGGACCGGGCGCGCGGACGTCCTCGGGACTCGGCACGGGGACATGATTGCTTAAAGCCGAACACCGCACGGGACGGGCGCCGAGGGGCCCCAACACGGCCCCATTCCCGCAGGCGCGGGGTCAGACGCGTTAGCATTGGGCGCCTGAAGGGAATGGATCTGTGCGCGGGTGCGGTCGGCGCATCGGGCGTGTGAGACGAGCGAGAACTCAAGGACGCTGATGTGATGCTGCGGATGCGACCGCCAACCTGTCGATGAGCGAGGAGATCGAAAGCCGAATGTCAGTCGTTGACCTCCAGGAGCTCGACGAGGTCAAGGGCCTGTTGGCGAAGGGCCAGCAGGTGGGAGTGCTCTCCTACGCGGAGATCTCCAAGGCGATGTCCGAGCTCGATCTGGACGAGGCCGACGTCGAAGAGCTCCACGGCTTCCTCGAGCGTGCCGAGATCGAGCTCGTGGAGGACATCGACCCGGCGATAGCCGCCTCGGCGCAGCTCGAGCGGGCGCCCGACCGGCGCGGCCGGCGCAAAGCCAAAACCGCGCTGGACCTGAAGCCGGACATGACCACCGACTCGCTGCAGTTGTTCCTCAAGGACATCGGCAAGGTCCGCCTGCTGACGGCCCAGGAGGAGGTGGATCTCGCCAAGCGGATCGAGCGGGGCGACCTCGACGCGAAGCAGAAGATGGTCGAGTCCAACCTGCGCCTGGTCGTCTCGATCGCAAAGAACTACCGCAACCAGGGGCTGCCGTTCCTCGACCTGATCCAGGAGGGGACCCTCGGACTCGTACGGGCGGCCGAGAAGTTCGACTACCGCAAGGGCTTCAAGTTCTCCACCTACGCCACCTGGTGGATCCGTCAGGCGATCGCCCGGGCGCTGGCCGACAAGGCCCGCACGATCCGGATCCCCGTGCACGTGGTCGAGAAGCTCAACAAGATCGGGCGGGCGGAGCGCAAGCTCGTGACCGAGCTGGGCCGCGAGCCGACCGCGGACGAGATCGCCGAGGTGACGGGAATCGACCCGGAGGAGGTCGACTCGATCAAGCGCTCGGCCCAGGCCCCCGTCTCGCTGGAGAAGCCCGTCGGGGACGAGGAGGAGTCGGAGTTCGGCCAGTTCATCGCCGACGAGCGGGCCGAGTCCCCCTACGAGCGGGCCGCGGAGATCCTCACCAAGGAGGCTCTGAGGGAGGCGCTCGAGAACCTCTCCTATCGCGAACGGCGGGTGCTCGAGCTCCGTTACGGGCTCGGCGGAGAGCACCCCCGGACCCTCGACGAGGTCGGTCGCACGTTCAACGTCACCCGCGAGCGCATCCGCCAGATCGAGAACCAGTCGCTGAAGAAGCTGCAGAGCCTCGCCGAGGCTCAGAAGCTCCGCGACGTCGCCTGACGCGGCGCCGCGTCAGGCGGTCGAGATCGTCCCGGCGCGGCGGTCCGCCGCGTCCACGGCTCGTGTGGGCACTCAAGAGCCAGGCGCCGGATGCCGATCAGCGGAATATGTTCGATGTCGAGTCGGCTCTCCGTGAGCTGGTGGCCAAAGAGGGGTCCGACCTCCACCTCAAGGTCGGTTCCGTACCCCTGTTTCGCATCCACGGCGAGCTGGCCGGCGACGGCGCCTTTCCGGAGGAGCTGACCTCCGAAGTCACCGAAGCGGCGCTGAAGAAACTCCTCACGAACGAGTCCAAGGTCGACGAGTTCACCCAGGAGCACGAGGTCGACTTCTCCTTCGAAATCGAGGGCGTGGCCCGCTTCCGCATCAATGCCTTCCGCCAGCGCGGGCTGACCTCGATGGTCTGCCGCGCGATCCCCCACAAGATCCTCACGATCGAGGAGCTCGCGCTGCCGCCGGTCGTCGGCGAACTGGCCGAGGAGGAGCGCGGGATCATCCTGCTGACGGGCACCACCGGCTCGGGGAAGTCGACCACGCTGGCGGCCATGATCGACCACATGAACCACACGATGAACAAGCACATCGTGACGATCGAGGATCCGATCGAGTTCGTCCACCAGGACAAGCGATCGGCGATCAACCAGCGCGAAGTCGGGATGGACACCGCCTCCTTCAAGCGCGCCCTGCGTAGGGTCCTGCGCCAGGACCCGGACGTGATCCTGGTCGGGGAGATGCGCGACGAGGAGACGGTTCAGACCGCCCTCTCGGCGGCCGAGACCGGCCACCTAGTGCTCTCCACGATCCACACCGTCGACGCGACCGAGTCGATCAACCGCCTGCTCGATTTCTTCCCTCCCCACCAACACCAGCAGGCACGCAGCATGATCGCCGGCACCGTCAAGGGCGTCATCTCCCAGAGGCTCGTTCCGGGCGCCGACGGCGGCAGGGTGGCGGTCTGCGAGATCCTGCGCATGACCGGGCGCGTGCGCGACATGATCATGGATCCCGAGCAGACCGGAAAGCTGGTCGAGGTGATCTCCTCGGGCGGCTACTACGGGATGCAGACGTTCGACCAGGCCCTGTTCGGCCACGTGAAGGCCGGCCGCGTCACCTTCGAGGACGCATACAAGGTCGCCTCGAGCCCCCACGACTTCAAGCTGCTGATGCAGGCTGACGGCCGCCGCGGTACCACGATGGACGACGTCGCCGCCGCCGAGGCCCAGCGCGACGAGGCGGCCAGCCCGCCGGCTGCGGCCGCCTGACGGTCACCCGGCCTCCTCGAGCCTTTTCCGCCGCAACCGCGACGCCACCGTTGGTTCGCTGCGCCAGTCTTGCCGGCTGAGGGGCGCCGGGATACGCTCGCCCCATGCGCCGACTCTGGCTGCAAATGGCGCTTGTGGTCCTGATCTTCGCGGACCTCGCATTCCTGCCGATCGCGATGTTCATCGTCTCCGCTGGCCCGATCGTGGAACCCGGTCACCACGGAGCGTCCGGATCCTCGATCGCGATCGTCGTCGTGTTGGGGGCGGCACTCCTCGGGCTGACCTTTGCGGTCGGGAGAGCGTGGCACCGCGCGCCACGCCCCGGCGCACCGACCGAATCAAACTGAGACACAAGCCCCGAGCTGGCAGTGGGTCAGTTTGAATCGGAGCAGCGGGCGAGCTATTCGATCACGAGCGTTTGTGTGGCTCCGTGAACAGCCCGCCGGATCTCTCCACCACGGATGGTGCCGCTACAGGGGTTGGTGTGGTGCTGCTGGCAGAACTTGGCGATCTGGCCAGCCGTGACCGGCTCCTTCACCACCCCCCAGCAGGACTTGGGTTCTTTCCGGCATTGCGCTGCGATTGAAGCACCGTGTAGTTGACCCCGCGTGGCCGTGTGCTTGGAGGCCCCACAGCCTGCCAGGAGGACGACCACGATCACCGCGAGCCTTCTCACGACGGCCGCACCCTATCCGACGCCCTAGGTAGGGCATGGCGAAGGTCGGCAACTCGCCGCAGACAGCCCGCGTGACGTCACTGCGGCGACAAACTGATGCACAGCCTGGTAGTGCATCAGTTCAGACCGATCACTACTCACAGCCGCGCCACTTCACTTGGTAAAGTAAAGGCACATGGCGCTTGATGAGACGTGTCCGGTGTGTATGACGGCCCAGATCGTGTGCGGCAAGTGGACGCTGCTGCTGGTCCGTGACCTCGCCGAGGGGCATTCACGCTTCTGCGAGCTCGAACGGTCTCTCTCCGGGATCAGCCCGCGGACGCTGTCGTTGCGGCTGCGGGCGCTGGAGGAGGAGGGCATCGTCGAGCGCCACACCTTCCCGGAGGTCCCTCCCCGCGTCGAGTACGCCCTCACCGAGAAGGGTCGCGCGCTGCTGCCGATCATCGACGACATGCGCGCCTACGGGGAATCGTGGCTGGGAGCGGAGTGCGCCGAGCTCCCCGCGCCGGCCGGCGCGCTCGCCGTCGCCTAGTCGTTCACCTCCCTCCGCCGTCCCCAACCGCCCGGCCGCCCCGCGGGATGAACGCGGCGGGCGCCGCCCGTGATCGCGCCGTCGCCCGGGTGCAAGGCCTGCTGCGGAGCGACGCCAGCGGCAGGAGCGGCAGGCCGTGGCCCGAATCAGCCACCACATGGGCTCCATCTCCTTCCAGGCAGCCGTCAGCGCCCACCTCGAGGCGGCCGCGGCCTACCTGCAGGGGGAGCTGGCCGATGGCGCCGAGGTGCCGTTCGAGCTCGAACGCCGCGGGGGACGCCCTGGTGCGCGGCGGCCCGCGCTGTACTGCTACCGGCCGCTCGTCGGCGAGTTCCTGCGCGAACGGGTCGAGAGCCTCGAGCGGCTGCCCACCCAGCGCGAGGCCTCGATCGCGCTCGCGGACTTCGACGGGCTCGACCGCTACCTGCTCGACCACGGCATCGAGCCGGACCGGGTGGGTGGCCCGCGGGGGCGTCTGCGGGATGGCCTGCTGGTGCTGATGGAGGACGCCTTCGGCGAAGGCGGCGACTTCCAGCTCGCGCCGGAGCGGCTGGACGCTGCCCTGGCCGCGCTCCAGACATCGACCACCTCGGCCCGCAGCGGGGTGACGGTGCTCGCGCGGCTGCGTGGGCTGGCGATCGCCTCGCCGGAGCTGTCGCTGGCCGACGGGCTCGAGATCGTCCGCGAGGAGGCGCTCCCGGGTCCGCTCCCGGACATGGGGGCGAGCTTCGCCTCCGAGGAGCGCGAGCCCGTGTTCATCCTGCTCGCCTGCGAGGCCGAGGATCCCCGGCGCGGGGTCCGCGCGGCCCGCGGCGTGCTGTCCGAGCTGCTCCGCGCCCTGCGTCTCTTCGGTGACGGGCGGATCGCGCTCGACACCCTCGGCTGGGTCAGCACCGGTGGGGGCCCGTGGCGAGCCCTCCAGCTGCCCGGCGGCCGGGCCAGGAACGGGACGCTGCTGCTGACGCCCGATCAGGAGGACGAGCTGCGAGCCTTCTGCAGCCTCGTCTCGCGACGGGCTTTCGAGGGAGGCCGGCTCGAGTGGGCACTGGACCGCTTCGAGCTGGCCTGCGAGCGCCGCGACGCCGTCGACGCGCTGAGCGACAACCTGCTCGCCCTGAGCGCGCTGCTGGAGGACGAGGGGTCTGCGCCGGAGCTCCTGCCCCGGCGGCTGGCCGCCCTCTGCGCCCCTCCGGAGGAGACCGCCGAGCTGGCCGCCCGCGCCGGCGAGGCGATCGCGCTCGAGCGTTCCCTGCGGCTCGGGGCCGCCCACCCCGGAGCCCACGGCGAGGAGCTGGCCCGGGAGCTCGCCGAGCACCTGAGGGCCCTGCTCCGGGACGTCATCTGCGGGCACCTGCCCGAACGCCTCGGCGAGCTGTCGGACGGGATCATCGCCGAGGCGCAGCGGGCACAGGCCGAGCAGGCCGAGCGGGCCCGGCAGGCCGAGCAGCAGTCGCTCCTCGATCCTGACGGCACCCCAGCCGCACCGGCCGGCGGCCCCGCCGCGCACTCACAGCTGCCCGACGGCGATAGCTCCGGAGGCGAACAGCCCGCCGAGGATCAGCCGGACCGCGTCACGCCGCTGTCACTCGAGGAGATATTCAGCAACGCGGCCGAGTCCGAAGAGGTCCTGGACGTCTTCATCTAGCTGGGGCACGACCACCAGCGCGGTCCCGTCGAGCTCGCCCGACAGCCGCTCGATCGAGTCCCGATCACGCCTTGCCAGCACGTCGAAGTCCGCGAGGTTCCCCGCCAGGCGCTCCGCCAGTCGGGGGTCCAGCTCGTCGCTGAGCAGCTCGGTGACCTCCTCCGGCCGGTGTCCTCCGAGGCCGTCCAGATGGGTCCGGTTGACCACCAGCCCGTCGGCGGACATGCCGGCGCCTCGCAGGCGGCTCGCGAGGAACAGCGCCTCGGAGGCAGGGTCCGGCTCGGGCGAGGTGACGATCACGAACGAGGTCTCGGGCGCCCGCAGCAGCGCCTCGACCTCCCGGGTGCGCTGGCCGAAGCCGTCGATCACGCTCGACATGCTGCGGAAGAAGCGAGACAGTTCGCTGAGCATGTTCACGCCCGTGACACGGGCGAAGATCGAGAACACGAGCGCCGTGCCCCGCCCGAACACCCGCGCCGTGAGCCCGCTGGGAGCCAGGAACACCTGCAGTGCCCGCCCTTCGAAGAACCCCAGCAGCCGTCCCGGCGCCTCGAGGAAGTCGAGCGCGTTGCGCGACGGGGGGGTGTCGAGCACGATCACCTCGAAGTCGTGTTCCTCGTAGAGCTCATAGAGCTTGGCGACCGCACTCAGCTCCTGGGAGCCGGCCACGGCGGTGGACAGCTCGCGGTAGATCGGGTTGGCCAGGATCTCCTCGCGGGCGCCGTCGTCGCTGGCCAGCCGCATCACCACGTCGTCGAAGGTGCGCTTGGTGTCGAGCATCATCGCCCACAGCTCACCCCGTCCCCGGACCCCCGCATCGCGTAGCGCCTCGGGGTCGATCCGGCTGGGCTCGCTGGAGAGCCGCTGCAGGCCGAGGGCCGAGGCCAGCCGTTTGGCCGGGTCGATCGTCACGACCGCGACCTTGCGGCCCTCCCGTGCCAGGCCGAGGGCCAGGGCGGCGGAGGTGGTGGTCTTGCCGACCCCGCCGGCGCCCACGCACACGAGCACCCGCTTGCCGGCCAGCCGCGCCGCCAGACCGGAGGACCTGGAGCGGCGGGCAGCGGCCATCGCACTGGAGGGTAGTGGCCGTGCAGGAATAGGCCTCCGGGGTGCGAATACCCAGCGGACGGGTACTGCAGATCAAACGAACACCGGGAGCCCCCGTGGAAGGTAAGGCCAAGGTCATCGCGTTCGCCAACCAGAAGGGCGGGGTGGCCAAGACGACGACGACCCTCAATCTCGCCGCCGCGTTCGCGGAGGAGGGACACCGCGTCCTGTGCGTCGACATGGACCCCCAGGGCAACCTCACGATGTCCCAGGGGATCGACCCGGACACGCTCGAGCTGTCGATGTACGACGTGCTCGTACACAAGGTCTCGATCCGCGAGGTGATCCGCAAGCGCGAGATCGACGTCGCCTGCGCCTCGATCGACCTCGCCGGGGCGGAGATCGCGATGTCCACCATGATCGGCCGCGAGCGCGCCCTGCAGAAGGCCTTCCAGCCGATCCTCGAGGACTACGACTTCATCTGCATCGACACCCCGCCCAGCCTCGGCCTGTTGACGATCAACGCCCTCACCGCGGCCGACCGGGTGATCGTCCCGGTGCAATGCGAGTATCTGTCGATGCGCGGCCTGATCCAGCTCCAGAACACGCTCGCGATGATCCGCGAGAATCTCAACCCCGGCGTCGAGATCGAGGGTATCCTTCCGACGTTGGTCGACTCACGGACCATCCACGCCAAGGAGGCGATCGAGATTCTCGAAGAAAACTTCGGCGATCGCGTATTCGCCTCGCGGATCCGCAAGACGGTCCGCTTCGCGGAGGCGCCCGTGAAGGGGATGTCGGTTCTGAAGTATGAGCCCGACGGGGTCGCGGCCCAGTCCTACCGGCAGCTCGCCCAGGAGGTTCTGGCCCATGCCCAACGCTAAACGGGCGAGCATGCGCGAAGGCCCGCTCGCGGCGCTGTTCCGTAAGACCGAAGAGCAGGACGGCACCGCCGCGGTCGACCCGGCGGTCGAGCAGGCCCATGCCCCGGACCCCGACGAGCCGCAGCCCGATCCACGTCCGGCGGCCGCCGTGCCCCCGACGCCGGAGCCGGCCCCCGAGCGGGAAGAGCGTTCCCGTCCCGTCCCGGCGGAGCGGCCGAGCGTCGCGCCGCACCCGTCTCTCGGCCCCGCCCCCCAGACGATCGCCGCCCAGAGCGGCCTCGCGCCGCGCTCCGGTGGGTCCGAGTTGACCCTGCCCACGCCCCAGGAACGCCTTCGTGAGGCGTTCTCCTCCGAACGCCAGGCGGCCCTCGGCAGCATGCAGTCGGGCCAGCCGGTGATCCGCGTCGTCGGCGTCGGTGGCGCCGGCGTCAACGCCGTCAACCGGATGGTCGAGACGGAGATCGGCGGGATCGAGTTCCTCGCCGTCAACACCGACCTGCAGTCGCTGCAGCAGTCGACGGCCGACCTCACCGTGCACATCGGGGCCGAGCTGACGAGGGGCCTCGGGTCCGGCTCCGACGCCGACGTCGGGCGCCAGGCCGCGATGGAGGACTACGACCGTGTGAAGGCGATGCTGAAGGGCTCGGACATGATCTTCATCGCCGCCGGGGCGGGCGGAGGGACGGGCACCGGCGCCGCTCCGATCCTGGCCCGGATCTCCCGCGAAGTCGGCGCTCTGACCGTCGCGATCGTGACCAAGCCGTTCTCCTTCGAGGGGGGCCGCCGCGGCGAGCAGGCCGAGCGTGGCGTGCGCGCGCTGGCCGAGGAGGTCGACACGCTGATCGTGGTGCCGAACGAGCGTCTGCTCGGTGTCCTCGACCGCCAGACCGCGATGGTCGAGGCCTTCAGGGTCGCCGACGACGTCCTCCGCCAGGGCGTCCAGGGGATCTCCGACCTGGTCACCCTCCCGGGTCTCATCAACCTCGACTTCGCCGACGTCCGCACGATCATGAGCGGTGCCGGCAATGCCCTGCTCGGGATCGGCATGGGGATCGGCGAGAACCGCGCCACCGAGGCCGCCGACCACGCCATCTCCTCGCCCCTGCTGGAGACCTCGGTCGACGGCGCCCGCTCGATCCTGCTGTCGATCACGGGTGGCAGGAGCCTGTCGCTGTGGGAGGTCAACGAGGCCGCCAAAGCCGTCTCCCAGGCCGCCCATCCCGACGCCAACATCATCTTCGGGGCGATGGTCGACGACAAGCTCGACGACCAGGTGTGGGTTACGGTCGTGGCCACCGGCTTCGCCGAGGACGGAAGACGTCGCCCGGCGTCGCGCCTGACCGAGCCGGCCGCCGGCGAGCTGAAGGTCGCCCGCTCCGCTCCCCCCGGACCGTCCCGCAGCTCGCGCCGCGGCGGCCTGGCCGTGGACGAGCTCGAGGTCCCGGAGTTCATCCCCAACGTGTAGGCGCCGTCCCGGCTGCAGATGGGCGAGGCTGAGCGCGGGGTCATAGCCGCCGGGCACCCGCTCACCGCCGAGGCCGGGGCGCAGGTGCTGCGCGAAGGCGGCAACGCGGTCGACGCGGCCGTCGCCGCGATGCTCACCTCGTTCGTGGCCGAGCCGCTGCTCACGGGCCTGGGAGCAGGGGGCTACCTGATGGTGGCCGGAGGGGACATGGAGGTGGCGCTGCTGGACTTCTTCGTCGCGGCTCCGGCGGCTCCGTGGGAGGGACCCCAGGGGCAGGTGTACGCCGAGCTGCTCCCGATCGACGTGTCTTTCGGGGACGCGGACCAGGTGTTCCACGTCGGCCCCGCCTCGTGCGGGGTCTACGGCACCCCCGCCGGCGTGTGCGAGGCCGTCCGCCGCTGGGGGTCGATGCCGCTCGCGCGGCTGGCGGCGCCGGCCGCCGCGCTGGCCCGCGACGGGGTCGCGCTCAACACCGGCCAGGCCTACGTCGCCGAGATCCTCGCCGGGCTGCTGACCTCCACCCCCGAGTGCGCGGCGCTGTGGGCGCCCGACGGCCACGTCCTGCGCGAGGGCGAGGTGCTGCGCAACCCGGAGCTGGCCGACGCGCTGGAGCTGCTCGCCGGCGAGGGGCCGGACCCGTTCTATCGCGGCGCCGTGGCCGACCTGGTGGGCGAATGGGTCGGCGACCGCGGGGGTCTGCTCTCGCGCGAGGACCTCGCCGCCTACCACGCCCTCCCGCGGCGGCCGCTGGAGGTTCGATATCGCGACCGTGACATCTTCACCAACCCCGCCCCCTCCGCGGGTGGCACCCTGCTCGCCTACTCGCTGGCGCTGCTCGACCGCGGGAGTGCCCCGCCGGCCCTCCCGGAGGTCGTCGCGGCGATGTCCGCGGCGCAGTCCGAGCGCACCCCGGAGTTCCTCGAAGGCCTCCAGGACGAGGCCTTCTCCGAGCGCTTCCTCGAGCGGCGGCTCGGGTCCACCACCCACATCTCGGTGCTCGACGGCGACGGATGCGCCTGCAGCGCGACGTGCACCAACGGCGAGGGCTCGGGCGTGGTCGTCCCCGGCACCGGCGTGCACCTCAACAACGTGATGGGTGAGGAGGACCTCAATCCCCTCGGCTTCCACCGTCACCGCCCCCGCCAGCGGATGCCGAGCATGATGGCCCCGACGGTCGTGATGCACGAGGGCGGGGTCCAGCTCGTGCTCGGCAGCGCGGGCTCCAACCGGATCCGCTCGGCGCTGCTGCAGACGATCATCGGCGTGGTCGACCGCGGCCTCGGCGCCGCCGCCGCGATCCAGGCGCCGCGGGTCCACTTCGAGAACAGCGTCCTGTTCGCCGAGCCCGGGGTGGACCTCGAGGGGCTGTCCGACGATCTTCAGGTCGTCCGCTTCGGCTCTCGCAACCTGTTCTTCGGCGGCGTCCAGGCGGTGCTCCGCCGCGGGAACGCGCTCGAGGGCGCCGGCGACCCGCGGCGTGGCGGCGTGGCGGTGGCGGCGTGATCGGGGTGCGCACCAAACGGGGCAGGCTGGCGACGGCAGCGGCCATGCTGGCGGGCGCGGGGCTGCTCGGCGGGTGCGGTGCCTCGCCGGCGGACATATTCATCGTCACCCGCACCGGCAGCACCCCCCACGCCCGCCTCACCCTGCTCGTCGACGAAGAAGGCAACGTCCACTGCAACGGCAGGGCCGCACCGCGCAAGCTCAGCGACGCCGAACTGGTGCGCGCGCACGGGATCCAGGAAGACCTCGAAAGCCTCGCCTCGCGGCATGCCACGCTGGCGCCCAGGCCGGGGTCGGTGATGAGCTACCGGATCCGCGACGAGAACGGCAGCGTGGGCTTCGCCGACAACTCGGCCGCGCAGCCGAAGGCCCTGCACGAACTGGCCCTGTTCGTGCTGAAGACCGCCCAGCAGGTGTGCGGACTGCCCGAATAGGCGCCCCCCGGGGCCGCTCAGGCGAAGCGGACCTTGCCGTTGGAGAGCGCCCGTGCCTGCGCCCGCTCGAGCGCGTCGAGGCGCTCGATCGCGGCCGACAGCAACATCGTCAGCAGCCGCATGCGGGCGTTCTCGGAACGCAGCTCGAGCAGCTCCTGCTTGGCCTCGACCCCGAACTCCACGGTCGCCGCCATCGCGTAGGCGTCGAGCTCCAGCAGCTCCTCCTCGCCGAGCTCACGGTCGGTTGCCTGGGCGACGAGTTCGCGGTACAGCTCCCGCGCGGCAGCGCCGGCCTCGTCGTCGGGCTCCTCCTCCGTCTCCTGCAGGAACTCGACCTCCCCGGCCGGATAGGGGAGGTCGTCCTGGCGGCCGAGCAGCCGGAAGGGCCGTGTGCCGCGGGCGAGGATGTTCATGCTCCCGTCCTCCATCCGCTCGAGCACCTCCTCGACCTCGCACGCGCAGCCGACCGGCTTGAGCTCCTCGTCGGATAGCCACACGATGCCGAACTCCCGTCCCTCCGTGCCGCGAACGGCCTGCAGGCACCGCCCGATCATCACCCGATAGCGCTCCTCGAAGATGTGCAGCGGCACGGCCTCGGTCGGCAGCGCGACGATGCCCAGCGGGAACAGCGGAAAGTTGCGGGCCGGCCGCGACGGCATCGGCCCCGATTCTAGGTGTCGCTCAGCGCCCGCGCGACGGCTTGCGGGCGGAGAGCATGAGGTTGTAGAACGCGCTTGCCGGTAGCCGCGACTCGAGCAGCCGGCGGTCGAGCCGCTGCAGGATCAGATAGCCGTGGTAGGCGTACAGGCGCCACGCCCACGGCACCTGCTCGGGGTCGGCGCTGTGCTCGAGCGTGCGGTTGACCCACCCGAACCAGTTGGCGAGCAGCTCCTCCCCGCTGACGCGCGCGTCCTGCAGGCCGGCGTCGCGGGCGAGTCGCGCCAGCTCGCCCGGTGAGAAGGCGTGTACGTCGACGACCGGCTCCAGCGACTCGTCGGTGGGCCCGGGCGGCGGGGGCGGCGCGGCGCCGGCGTGCAGCGCGCGGCGCCACAGCGGCGCGAGCGTGCGGCCGAGCGACTTGGGGACGCCGGCGAGGCGGTCGCCGTAGCGGGAGGGCTCGCCGGCGAACAGCACCGTGCCGCCGGGCCGCAGCACGCGCTCGAACTCGGCGAAGGCTCGCGGCAGGTCGGGGATGTGGTGCAGCACCGCGTGGCCGAACACGAGGTCGAAGCTCTCGTCCTCGAACGGCAGCCGCTCGGCGTCGGCCGGCCGCGTGGTGACCTCCACGCCGAGCCGCTCCGCGTTGGCCGCGAGCGTCTGGAGCATCCCGGGGGAGATGTCGCTGCAGGTGGCCTTCTCGATCACCCCCCCGAGCAGCAGGTTCAGCGTGAAGTAGCCGGTCCCGGCCCCGATCTCGAGCGAATCGCGGTAGCGGGCCTGGCCGCCCTGGGCGCCGCCAAGGGCCTTTTCGAGCTTGCCGCGGACCTGGGTCTGGCCGACCTCGCCGAAGTCGATGCCCCACTTGGAGTCGTAATGGCCGGCCGCCGCGTCGTGGTAGCGCGTGTTGGCGTCGCGGATCTCCTCGGCGCTGGCGGCGGACGGCACGGCAGGCACCTTATACTCGCCCGCCGTGCCAGCGCCTCGCACCGAGCCGGGGACTCGCGAGCACTCCGCTGCGGCCTCACCGGCGGCCTACGTCCAGCGTGACCAGCCCGAGGGGGTGCCGCCGCTGCAGCTGACCGGGGAGCGGACGCTCCCCGACGTTCCGGCCGAGAACTACTGGTTCCGCCGGCACCTGGCCGTGTACGAGTGGATCGCCCCCCGCGTCGCCGGCTCGCGGGTGATCGACATGGCCTGCGGCGAGGGCTACGGCGTGGGCGTGCTGGCCGCGCGCGCCGCCGCCGTCACGGGGGTGGACGCCAACCCCGAGGCCTACGACCATGCCCGCCGGCGCTACGCCGCCGCCAACACGCGCTTCGCACGGGCGCTCGTCCAGAGCTACGACGAGGCCGCCGATGCGGTCGTGTTCCTGCAGACGATCGAGCACCTCGAGGATCCCGCCGCCGCGCTGGCGCACTTCCGCTCGCTGGTCGCGCCGGGCGGGACGGTGTACGTCTCGACCCCGAACGTGTTGACGCTGGCACCGAAGGGGGCCAGCCGCTCGGACAACCCCTGGCACGTGCGCGAGTACCACCGCTCCGAGTTCGAGCAGCTCTGCCGCGAGAGCTTCTCCGAGGTGGAGCTGTACGGCCTCTTTCACGCCCGCAAGCTGCGCGCCCACGAGCTGGCGCTGGGCCTGGGATGGGACCGCGTGCACGGGGCCCTCGGCCTGACCGAGCGCTTCTACGCCCGCTTCACCCCCTCGATCGCCTCCAGCGACTTCGTGTTGCGGGCGGCCGCGGAGGCGAACCTCGAGCGGGCGCTCGACTTCCTCGCCGTGTGCCGCCCGTGAGCACCCGCGCCCGCGAGCGGGGCGCGCTGGCGATCCTCCTGCACACGCACATGCCCTACGTCGAGGGGTTCGGCACCTGGCCCTTCGGCGAGGAGTGGCTGTGGGAGGCGATCGTCAGCTCCTACGTGCCGCTGCTCGAGGTGCTCGACGGGGGCGCGCCGGTGACGCTGTCGCTGACGCCCGTGCTCTGCGACCAGCTCGAGGCCCCGGGGATCGCCGGGCGCTTTCGTCGCTTCGTCGAGGAGGTCAGGCGGGGGACCCACGAGCGTGACGCGGCCGGGCTGCGGGAGGGGGGACACGAGCAGCTGGCGGCCGAGCTCGAGCGCGCGTGGCTCGACTACCGGGGCGCGCTGGAGCGACTGCAGGAGCGCCCGGAGGGCCTGCTGGGGGCGCTCGGGGCCCACGCCCGCTGGACCTCCTCGGCGACCCACGCGATCCTGCCGCTGCTGGCCACCGACGCGGGTGTGCAAGCCCAGGTACGCAGCGGGATCGCCTCCCACCGGCGCCGCTTCGGGTCCTGGTACGGCGGCTTCTGGCTGCCGGAGTGCGCCCACGCGCCGGGGCTCGAGGGCACGCTGGCCGAGGACGGCGTGGGGACCGTCTGCGTGGAGCTCACGAACGACTTCGGGGAGGGCTCCTGGCAGCACCTCCAGCCGCTGGCCGGTGAGCGGGGGGTGGTGCTCGTCCCGATCGACAGGGCCACGATCTCGCTGGTGTGGAGCGGCCGGGGTTACCCGGCGGGGGGCGCCTACCGCGACTACCACCGCCTCACCACCTTCCACCACAACCCCTGGAACAACGCCGGCGGGGCCTACGAGCACGAGGCCGCGCTGGCCCTCGCCCGGGCCGACGCCGCGGACTTCGTGGCCCGCGTCCGCGCGCGCCTGGTGGAGGCCGCCGAGGCGGCGCCCGGTCCGCTCCCGGGGGGCGGCCTGGTCGTGTGCGCGCTCGACACCGAGCTGCTCGGCCACTGGTGGTACGAGGGGGTCTCGTGGCTGGCCGCGGTGGTCGAGGAGTCGGCCCGTCAGGGGCTGGAGCTGGTCCGCCTCGACGACGCGCCGGCACTGCGGGAGCCGCGCCCGCTGCCGGCGGCGGTGGCCGAGGACTGGCGGCCCCGCAGCTGGGGCCAAGGCGGAGACCTGTCGACATGGTCCTCCCCGGTGGTCGCGGACCTCGCCTTCGAAGCGCGGGCGGCCGAGCTCGAGCTGCTCTCGGCGAGGGCCTCCGCGCCGGCCACGGCGCTACGCGAGCTGCTCGCCCTGCAGGCCAGCGACTGGGCCTTCCTGATCACCCGCGAGCTTGCCGGCAGCTACGCCCGTGAGCGCTTCGAGGCCCATCGCCGCCAGCTGGATCTGGCGCTATCGGGGGCCGACCCCGCCGGCGTCGACGGTGCCCTGCGCAACATCGCCCCCGACGCCCGCCTCGGCGACCTGCTCGCCCCCTGAGGCGGCCACCGCGTCGGGCCGGCGCAACACGACCAGCGCAAAGCTCGTCAGCGCGGGCAGGGGGTGGTCGAGCATCACCCCGGTGAAGGCCCGCTCGGCGGCCGCCAGCGGCTTGATCCGCCGGTAGAAGGCATGGCCGAAGTAGCCCGTGTAGCGCTCGATCGAGAAGCCCACCGAGCGCAGGCGGGCGAGCTGGGCGGCCGTCGGCCCCCGGCACCACGAGTAGTAGGGGCGGAACTTCGCGTGGCGAGCAGGGCAGGCGCGGAACAGCACGCCGCTCGACAGCGACGGGGGCAGTAGGCGGTTGACCAGGAACGGCAGCGCGTAGAGGGTGGGGAACATGTGCACGGCCGTGCCGCCGGGGCGCAGCAGCTCGAACACGTGGCGGTGGAAGCGCTCGCCGTCGCGTACGTGCTCGGCCGTCCAGCGGCTGAAGACGGCGTCGAACGGCCCGTGCTCGCGGGCCAGCCGTCCGGCGTCGGTGGCGTCGAGGATGTCGGCCTGCTCGCGGCGATAGCCGTCGTCGGCCCGCTCCAGCTGCTCGGCGGAGACGTCGGCGACGACGTAGTGGAGCCCGTAGCGCTCGACCTGCGGGAGCGCCAGCAGCGGCCTGGCGCCACCGCCGACGTCGCAGACCCGCACGGCGCCCGCCTCCAGCACCGCTCGCAGCTCGCCCCACATGTCGCTCTCGGCCGCCCTCGCGCGGTCGTAGGACACCGGATCACGCCCGCCGGCCACGCGCCCGCCCGACCTCACTCCCAGCGCAGCGTGCGGGGGGTCTCCCGCATCCGGATGACGCGCCCCGGCACGCCGGCCACGACCGCGTTCGCCGGCACGTCGGCGGTCAGCACCGAGCTCGTCCCGACGACCGCGTTCTCGCCGACGGTGACGCCCCGCAGCACGCAGGCGCCGTAGCCGAGCCAGACGTTGTGGGAGACGCGCACGTCGCGCTTGTAGATGCCCTGCGTGCGGATCGGACGCTCGACCTCGGTCACCCCATGGTCGAAGTCGATCAGCATCACGCGGTCGGCGATGATGCACTCGCGTCCGATCGAAACGTGCTGGAAGGCCGAGATCGTGCACTCCTGGCCGATCACCGTCTTGGCTCCGATCTCGACCTCGCCCTCGTGGACGCGGATCTTGCAGCCGTGCCCGATCCACGCCCAGCGGCCGATCCGCAGCGTCGCACGGCGGCCGATCTCGAGCTTCACCCCTGGGCACACGAAGCAGATGCCGTCGGTCTGCAGCCGCCGGCCGAAGCGCAGCTTCAGCCACGCCAGCCGCGCCAGCAGGACCGCGTAGCCGGGCCTCAGCATGCCGTTGGCCCGCATGAACCGCAGCAGCGTGAGCGGGCCTCCGTGCAGCGGCGCCGGTGCCAACCGCGCGGCGGTGGCGTGCTGTTCGGAGCCCGCGCGGGCCCCCACGTCTGCAAGCTGCGCCATCGGCGGAGAATCGTAGAGGCACCGTCGGCCCCGGGTACCCCTGCGATGATTGCCCGCTCGATGGAGGACCCCACGCTCGCCCAGCGCCTGCTCGACGGCGACCGCCGCGCGCTGGCACGCGCGATCTCGCTCGTGGAGGACGATCGCCCCGAGGGTTGGAAGCTCGTGCGCGAGATCTACCCCCACACCGGCGGGGCCGACGTGGTCGGGTTCACGGGACCGCCGGGGGTCGGCAAGTCGACCCTGATCGGTGCCCTCACCGCCGTCCGTCGCCGGGCGGGGCGGACGGTCGGGGTGCTGTCGATCGACCCCTCCTCGCCGTTCACCCAGGGGGCGCTGCTGGGCGACCGCATCCGCCTCTCGGAGCACTTCCTCGACCCCGGCGTGTTCATCCGCTCGATGGCCAACCGGGGTGCGCTCGGGGGCCTCTCCGAGGCCGCGCTGCAGGCCGCCCTGCTGCTCGACGCAGCCGGGCGCCAGGACGTCTACGTCGAGACGGTCGGAGTGGGACAGGCGGAGATCGACATCATCGACCACGCCGACACGATCGTGCTCGTGCTGATGCCAGGCTCGGGCGACTCGATCCAGGCGCTGAAGGCCGGCGTGATGGAGATCCCCGACGTGATCGTCGTCAACAAGGCCGACCATGCCCTCACCGACACGATGATCCGCGAGATCCGCAGCGTGCTGTCGCTGGCCACCCTCGACGGCGCCGAGCGGGGGGGCTGGCGGGTCCCGATCGTCAAGACGGAAGCCACCCACGGACGCGGCGTGGACGAGCTCGCCGAGAGACTCGACCAGCACCGCGAGCACCTGCGGCAGGCCGGCGAGCTCGAGCGTCGCCGCGGCCGGCACCTGCGCAGCGAGGTGCTGGCGATCGCAGCCACGCGCATGCGCCGGCGCCTGGAGGAGGAGCTCGAAGAGGACTCCCGCTTCCAGGACCTGCTCGACGAGGTGCTGGCCCGGCGATTGGACCCGGCGAGCGCCGCCGCCGCGCTGCTGGAGTGGCAGTACGAGCCCTAGGAGGGGTTGGCGAGAGCGTCGGCCAGGCTCGCCCGGCTACGAGCTCAGCCCCGCGGCTGCGAAGGCTTCGGAGCGGGCAGGGAAGAAGCAGGCGCGGGCGATCTTCCCGTGGCTGACCGTCCAGACGGCAGAACCATCGACCTTGACCTCCTGCGCGACGCCCTCGCGGCGTCCGTAGTCGTGCGTGAGCAGCAGCACCCGATCACCGGCGTCGATGGCCTGCACGATCTCCGTTCGATAGGTCAGCCACGGCTCCATCCACTCCAGCCACGCCGTCCTCAGCCCGTCCAGACCGACGTGCACCTTCTCGGTGCCGGGCACGCCGGGAGCGACGCTCTCGAAATCGGGGTGGAAGAAGGGCGCGACGGCCTCGACCAGTGAAGCCCACAGATCGTCGTTGCGGAACAGCTCGGCGATGTCCACGTCGGGAGCCACCTGCAGCTTCGTGACGAGTTCCACGTTCGCTTGCGACACCCCCGCAAGTATCGCGCCACCGTCATCGTGTGCGCGGTCTGGGATGGCCCTCGGTCTTCGTCGGATCGTGCTAGGCGCCGAGCGCCCGCGCGATCACCATCTGCTGGACCTCGTCGGTGCCCTCGCCGATCGTGAGGATCTTGGCGTCGCGGTAGAAGCGGCACACGGGGTACTCCTCGATGTAGCCGTAGCCGCCGTGGATCTGGACCGCCTCCTCGCTGCAGCGGACCGCCAGCCGGCCCGTCTTCAGCTTCGCCTGGGCGGCGGTGAGGCCGAAGTTGCGCCCCGCATCCTTCTCGCGGGCGGCCTTGTAGACGAGCAGGCGGGCGGCCTCGATCTCGGTCGACATGTCGGCCAGCTTGACCTGGATCGCCTGGAACTTCGAGATCGGCTGGCCGAAGGCGCGGCGCTCGCGGGCGTAGGCGAGAGCCTGGTCGAGGGCCCCCTGGGCGAGACCGACGCCCATGGCGGCCACCCCGATGCGGCCGATGTCGAGGATCTGCAGGAACTGCCTGAAGCCCGCCCCGCGCCGGCCGAGCAGGTTCTCCTCCGGCACGCGGCAGTCGCTGAAGCTGAGGGGACGGGTGTCGGACGCGTTCCAGCCCATCTTCCGGTAGGGCTCTCCCTGCCCGTACCCGGGGGTCCCGTTGGGCACGATGATGTTGGAGATCTCCTTGGCGGCACCGTCGCCACCGGTCACGGCGGTGATCGACACGATCCCGGAGATGTCGGTGCCGGCGTTGGTGATGAACTGCTTGGCCCCGTCGATCACCCATTCGCCATCCTGCAGGCGCGCACGGGTTCGGGTGTTGCCGGCGTCCGAGCCGGCCTCGGGCTCGGTCAGGCCGAACGCCCCCAGGACCTCCCCGGAGCACAGCCGCGGGAGCCACTGCTGTTTCTGGGACTCGCTGCCGAACAGGTACACCGGCTGGGTGCCCAGTGAGGTGTGGGCGCACAGCGTGATCGCCACCGAGGAGTCCACCCGCGTCAGCTCCTCGACCGCCAGCACGTAGGCGAGCGTGTCGCCGCCGGCGCCGCCGTACTGCTCCGGGAACGGGATCCCCATCAGGTTCAGCGCGGCGAGCTGGCGCACGATCTCGTACGGGAAGGCCTTCGTGCGGTCCAGCTCCTCGGCCACGGGGGCGACCTCGCCCTCGGCGAACTCGCGCACGGTGCGCCTGATCAGCTCGTGCTCGGGGGACAGCTCGAAGTCCATCGCCGGCCCTCAGGAGCAGTAGGAGCGGGCCAGCTCCACCAGCAGGCGCACACCGTACCCCGAGGCTCCCTTGCCCACGTAGGGACGTCCCAGCTCCCATGCCGAGCCGGCGATGTCCAGGTGTCCCCAGGGCACGTCGCCGACGAACTTCTGCAGGAAGGCGCCGCCGACGATGGTGCCCGCCTTGCGCGCTTCCGGGGCGTTGTCGAGGTCGCCGAAGGTGCCCTTGATCAGCTCGTCGTACTCCTCGTGCAGGGGCAGCCGCCAGACGATCTCGCCGCTTCGCTGCCCGGCGTCGAGGATTCGGCCGGCGAGCTCGTCGTCGTTGCTCATCAGGCCCGAGTAGGTGGAGCCGAGCGCGACGATCACCGCCCCCGTGAGGGTCGCCAGGTCGACCACCCGCTCGGCCCCCTGCTCGATCGCGTACCACAGGCAGTCGGCCAGCACCAGCCTTCCCTCGGCGTCGGTGTTGTTGACCTCGACGGTGATGCCGTTGGCGGCGGTGACGACGTCCCCGGGCTTGACCGCGTGGCCGCTCGGGAGGTTCTCCGTGGCGCCGAGGACGGCGATCACGTCGAGCGGCAGCTCGAGCCGCGCGATCGCCCCGATCGCCTCCAGCACGCTGGCGGCGCCGGACATGTCGAACTTCATCTCGGCCATTTTCGGGGAGGGCTTCAGCGAGATCCCGCCACTGTCGAAGGTCACGCCCTTGCCCACGAGGCCGAGCACCGGCCCGCTCGCGCCGGCGCCCCTGTAGCGCACGGTGATCAGCGCGGGCTCCTCGTCGGAGCCCCGGGCGACGGCCGCGAAGGCGCCCATGCCGCGCTCGATGATCGCGCTGCGGCCCTCTACCTGGGTGCTCAGGCTTTGAACTTCGCCCGCCAGCTCCGTGGCGCGCTCGGCCAGCGCCGAGGGGGTGAGGTCGTTGGCGGGCCGGTTCTGCAGGTCGCGGGCGCGGTTGGCCGCCTCGGCCACGACCGCCGCCTCGGCGACCGCTCGCTCCACCTCGGGCTCCCCCGAGGCGATCTCGAGGGCCTCGATGTGCTTCGGCGGCGCGTCCCGATCGGCGTCGGGGGCGGCCTTGCCCTTGGCGCGGTCGAAGCGGTAGTCGGCCAGGAGCGTGCCCTCCACCAGCCCGGCGGCGACCTCCGGACCGGCCCCGTCGGGGAGCGACCAGCCCAGCACCCGGGTGGAGATCTCCCGCGCGCGACCGGAGGCTGCCGCGGCGGCCACACGGGCGCGCTCGGCGTCGAACCGCTCACGTGGTCCCAGACCCACGATCAGCCAGCGCCGGCCCTCGGCGTGGGCGAGCGCCAGCGCTCCCAGCGTGTGGCGGGCCTCGTGGGCGTCCAGCAGGTCGGATACCTCGGCCGGGGAGGAGTCCGGGGCCCGACCTCCCTCGAATACGCCGACCGCGATCGTGTCGGCGTCGCCGGCTGTGGGCGGGGTGGCGGTCGTGCTCACGCGCATCGGTGGCCGGGACCATATCCGTGCGCCGACGCGACCGGCTGGCTGTCGCATCCGGGGACGGGGCAGAGGGCGTCGACTACCATCCCGGCAGCCGCATCAGGCGAGCTTTCGCCGGCCGGCTCAGGCGACTACTCCAGGAGGCCCAAGCTTTCATGCCCAACACCGTGTTCCTCGGCGCGGCCCGCACCCCGATCGGAAAGATGGGCGGTGGGCTCTCGACGCTGCCGGCCCCCGAGCTCGGCGGCCTGGCGATCTCGGCGGCGCTGGAGCGCGCCGAGGTGGAGCCCGAGCAGGTCGACCACGTGATCTTCGGCCAGGTGCTGCAGGCGGGCCAGGGCCAGATCCCCTCGCGGCAGGCCCAGATCGAGGCCGGCATCCCCAAGGAGGTCTCCTCGGAGACGATCAACAAGGTCTGCGCCTCGGGGCTGCGGGCGAGCGTGCTGCTCGACCAGGCGATCCGCGGCGGCGACGTGCAGGTGGGCGTGGGCGGGGGCATGGAGTCGATGTCCAAGGCCCCCTACCTGATGCCGCAGGGCCGCTTCGGCTATCGCATGGGCGACGCCAAGATCCTCGACGCGATGGTCCACGACGGCCTCACGAACCCGTTCTCGGGCAAGCAGATGTTCGTCGAGGCCACGGAGGTGGGGGACGAGCTGGAGATGACCCGCGCCGACCTCGACCGCTGGGCGATGCGGTCCCACGAGCTGGCGCTGAAGGCGATCGACGACGGGCGTATGTCCGAGGAGATCGTGGCCGTCGCGATCCCCAACAGGAAGAGCCCCGACAACCCGACGATGGTCGAGATCGACGAGGGGCCGCGGCGCGACACCTCGCTCGAGAAGCTGGCCTCGCTCCCGGGCCTGGTCGGCAAGGAGGGCTCTCACACCGCCGGCAACTCGCCGGGCGTCAACGACGGCGCCGGGGCACTCGTGCTCGCCTCCGACGAGTGGGCCAGCGCCGAAGGCAAGCAGCCGCTGGGAGAAATAGTCGCCCACGCGCAGAGCGCCAACGACTTCGCCTACCTCGCCACCACTCCCGCCACGGCGGCCCGCAAGGCGCTCGAGAAGGCGGGCCTGCAGCCCGGCGACATCGACCTGTGGGAGATCAACGAGGCGTTCGCGTCGGTGACGCTGAACTCGATCAGGATGCTCGGGATCGACGAGGACCGGGTCAACGTCAACGGCGGGGCCGTCGCGCTCGGGCATCCGATCGGGGCCTCCGGCGCCCGCATCCTCGGCAGCCTCCTGCTCGAGCTTCGCCGTCGCGGCGGTGGCCTCGGCTGCGCGGCGATCTGCTCCGGCGGCGGACAGGGCGACGCGCTGATCCTGCGGGTCTAGTGGCGCACCCGCCGGGCGAGTCGGGGCACCCCGGCACGGACACCCCCCGCGGGGCCGCCTTCTTCGACCTCGACAAGACGCTGATGGCCGGGTCCTCGGGGATCTTCTTCGCCCGGGCGGCCTACGAGACCGGCATGATCTCCCGCTCGCGGCTGGCCAAGGACGTCTACGAGAACGTTCGCTTCAGGCTCCTCGGCTCGACCGACGACCGCGCCGACGACGTCCGCCGGCGGGTGGGGGAGATGATCGCCGGCGTACGCGTGCGCGACCTCGAGCGGCTCTCGCCGCGGGTCCTCGCCGGGGTGCTCCCGCGCCTGTACCCGCAGATGCTCGAACGCGCCTACGCCCACCAGGACGAGGGCATGCCCGTCCACATCCTCACCGCCGCCTCCCAGGAGATGGCCGACCTGCTCGCGCGGGTGCTCGCCTTCGACGGTGGCCTCGGGTCGCGCTCGGAGATCGTCGACGGCCGCTACACGGGCCGGCCGGCCGGGCCGTTCAACTACCGCGAGGGCAAGGTGCTGGCGATGCGCGAGCTGGCCGAGCGCGATCGGATCGCGCTCGATCTCTCCTACGCCTACTCCGACTCCGAGTCGGACCTGCCGATGCTGCGAGCGGTGGGCCACGCCGTCGTCGTCAACCCCGACGCGGCGCTCCGGCGGATCGCGCAGCAGGACGGCTGGGAGGTGATCGAGCTGGACCGCCTCGGGCGCCGCCTGAAGATGCTCGCGCTGCTCGGTGCCGGTACCGCCGTGGCCTCGGTGGGCCGGGTCGTGCTCGAGCGCGGCGGCGGCTCCCGTGAGCGTTCTCCGGGGTCCTCCAACGGCCGCGTCCGGGGCCGTCGGGCGGTGGGCTCGAGCCCCTCGCGCGGTCCCGTTCGGGGCCAGCGGCGCGGGCGCGGGCGCTGAGCGCGGGCCGCCGCGGTTGCCCGCCGGCCGGGGTGCCGATACGCTGCTCGCCGAGCGGCGAGGGCGGTTGCGAGTGCGTCGCCCCACCGCACCAGCCATGGCCTCCAACCCCACATCGACGCAGGCCAAGATCCGCGTGGTCGTCGCCAAGCCGGGTCTCGACGGCCACGACCGCGGCGCCAAGATCATCGCCCGGGCGTTGCGGGACGCGGGCATGGAGGTGATCTACACCGGCCTCCACCAGACCCCCGAGCAGATCGTCGAGACCGTGATCCAGGAGGACGCCGACGCGGTCGGCCTGTCGATCCTCTCGGGCGCCCACATGACGCTCGTGCCCCGCGTCGTGGAGCTGCTGCGCGAGCAGGGTGTGGAGGACGTGATCATCACCGTCGGGGGGACGATCCCGGCGCAGGACATCCCCGAGTTGAAGGCCCTGGGCGTGGCCGAGGTCTTCACCCCGGGCGCCTCGACCCAGGCGATCGTGGACTTCATCCGCGAGAACGCCGGGGCCCGCAGCAGCTGAGCCGGGCCGCCGCCGGGAGCTGATTGACTCGTCAGTCAACCTCTAACGGTAGGATCCACACACCCAAATCAAGGAGCCCTGCAGAACATGAAGATTTGTGTCCTGGTGAAGGAGGTTCCCGACGCGGCGGTTGAAAAGCGCCTGGACCCCACGACTGGGCGAATGGACCGCAGCGGGGAGAAGAACCTCAACCCCTACGACACGCACGCGATCGAGGCGGCGATGCAGATCCGCGAGGGCGGAGCCGCACCCGTGGAGGAGATCGTGGCGGTGACGATGGGACCCGAGAGCGCCGTGCGCGCGCTGCACAAGGCCGTCTCGCTCGGAGCCGACCGTTCGATCCACCTGTCCGACCCGATCCTCGCCGGCTCCGACGTGGCGGCCACGGGGTACGCGCTCGCGAAGACGCTCGAGCGCGAGAGCCCCGACCTGGTGCTGCTCGGGCAGCAGTCGGACGACGGCGAGTGCTACACGATCGGGGCGGTCGTGGCCGAGCACCTCGCGATGCCGTCGCTGACCCAGGTGATCAAGATGGACATCGCCGACGGGGGCCTGCGCTGCGAGCGCCAGGCCGAGTACGGGTACGACACCGTCCAGATCGAGATGCCGGCCGTGATCTCGGTCGGTGACGCGATCAACGAGCCCCGCTACCCCTCGCTGAAGGCGATCATGGGGGCCAAGAAGAAGCCCCTGGAGGCGATGGCGGCCGCAGACGCCGGCATCGATGCGGGCAAAGTCGGCGGTGACAACTCGGCCGCCCACTGGATCGCCGCCAAGGCGCCCCCCGCGAAGGCGGCCGGGGAGATCATCGAGGACGAGGACACCGGCGAGACCGTCGAAAAGATCCTCGCCTGGCTCGACGAGCGCAAGCTCATCTAAGGAGGCCCCAAGCAGATGGCGAACATCCTGGTCTACGCGCTCCACTACGAGGGCGCGTTCAACAAGAACTCCCTGGGGGCGGTCTCCGAGGGCGCGAAGCTGGCGGGCGAGATCGGTGGCGAGGCCCACGCGATCGTGCTCGGCGAGAACGTCCCCCACGAGCTCGCCGCCACGCTCGGGCGCTACGGCGCCAAGAAGGTGCTCGTGGCCGAGGGCCCGGAGGGGCTCGCGCAGCCGCTGGTCGACGCGATGGGCAAGGCGATCGAAGACGGCGACTACTCCTACGCCCTGTTCGGCGGGGGGCTGCTCGGGTTCGAGATCGGCGCCGGCCTGGCGGCCCGCCTCGGCGCGGGCGTCGTGATGGAGGTCACGGAGGTGCGCTCGGAGGGCGGCAAGCTGATCGCCGAGCGGCCGATCCTCGGCGACTCGGCGATCTCCGAAATCGAGTACCGCTCGCCGGTCGGGATCGTGATCGGGCGTCTGAACGCGTTCGAGATCCGTGAGACCGGCGCCGGCGACGCGCCGGTCGAGGCGCTCAGCTTCGAGCTCAGCCCCCAGGCCACGAGGGCGAAGATGGTCACCCGCGGCGAACAGCGCGGCGCCGACGTCGACATCGAGGGCGCCGACATCCTGATCGCCGGCGGCCGCGGGCTCGGCAAGGCCGAGGGCTTCAAGTTGGCCGAGGACCTCGCCGCCGCCTTCGGCTCGAACGCGGCGGTGGCGGCCACGCGTGCGGTCGTGGACGCGGGCTGGTACCCCTACGCCGCCCAGATCGGCCAGACGGGCAAGACCGTCGCTCCCAAGCTGTACCTCGCGGCCGGGATCTCGGGCGCGATCCAGCACAAGGTCGGGATGCAGGGCTCGGAGAACATCGTGGCGATCAACAAGGACGCGAACGCGCCGATCTTCGAATTCTCCGACCTCGGCGTGGTGGGCGACCTCAACAAGATCCTGCCCAAGCTGACCGAAGCCGTGAAGGTCAAGAAAGGCGCCTGAGGCGATGGCCCACGGCGGCTCCTCCAACGGCAACGTGGCCCCGGCGGCCTTCCCGCCGCCGGTCGATTCGCGCAAGGAGTTCGTCAAGCGCGGGCTCGACCCCGAGGACGAGCTGATCGAGGTCGGCGTGGCGATCGTCGGCGGCGGCACCGCCGGGCTGGCGTGCGCCAACCGCCTGCTGCAGCTGCTGGGTGACGACCCCGAGATGACGGAGCGGCTGGGGGAAGTCCCGGTGGCCGTGATCGAGAAGGCCAAGACCTGCGGCGGGCACAATCTCAGCGGTGCGGTGATGCGCCCCCAGCCGCTGCAGGAGCTGTTCCCGGAGATGACCCGCGAGCAGTGGCGCGAGGAGGGCTTCGCCTTCGGCGAGGTGACCAAGGAGTCGGTGTACCTGCTCACCAGCGCGAAAACCAAGCTCCCCGTGCCGATTCCGGCGGTACCGAACTTCAAGAACCACGGCAACGAGGTCGTTTCGGTGTCCGCGCTGGCGCGCTACCAGCAACGCCAGGTGGAGGACGCCGGCGCGTACGTCCTCACCGAGACCTCGGCCACGCAGCTGGTGGTCGAGGACGGGCGTGTGGTCGGCGTGCGCTCCGGCGACAAGGGCCGGGGCAAGGACGGCGAGCCGCTGGGCAACTTCGAGCCGGGCACCGACATCAAGGCCAAGGCGGTCGTCCTCGCCGAGGGCTGCTGGGGGCATCTCACCGGCGCCGCGATCAAGGAGTTCGACCTCGCCGCGAACCGCGAGCCGCAGGTCTGGGAGCTCGGCGTCAAGGAGGTCTGGAAGGTCCCCAAGCCGCTCGACCGCGTGATCCACACCTTCGTGCAGCCGTGGCCGCTGAAGGTGGCGGCCAAGTACGGGCAGCTCGGCGGCACCTGGATGTACCCGATGAAGGACGAGAAGACCGGCGAGGATCTCGTTTCGATCGGCTTCGTCGTCGACCTCAACTACCGCGACGCGACCACGTCCGCCCACGACCTGCTGCAGACCTTCAAGATGCACCCGCTGGTGAAGGACGTGCTCGACGGCGGCGAGCGTGTCGCCTGGGGCGCGAAGGCCCTCCCGGGTGGCGGCTACTGGTCGATGCCGAAGCTGTCGATGCCGGGCGCGGTGCTCGTCGGGGACGCCGGCGGGATGGTCGACACGGCGGCGCTGAAGGGCGTACACCACTGCATCAAGTCGGGAATGCTGGCGGCGGAGTCGATCTACGCTGCGCTCACGCGAGGCAGCAGCGATTTCTCCGACTACGAGGAAGCGGTCGAGCGATCGACGATCGGCACGGAGCTCTACCAGGTGCGCAACACCAGGCAGGCGTTCCAGAAGGGCTTCCTCGTCGGGAGCCTGCTCGCGGGTCCGTCGATCATGTCCAAGGGCAAGGTGCCGCCGGGTCGCCAGCAGTGGCACCGCGACGACGCCGAGCCCGTGTTCATCGGCGACACCAAGGACCGCTACCCCAAGCCCGACGGCAAATACACCTTCGACAAGCTCTCGTCGGTGTTCATCACCGGCAACGCCACCCGCGACGATGCCCCCAACCACATCCGGATCCAGAAACGGGTCCCCCGCGAGATCGCCGAGACGTGGCGGTGGATGTGTCCTGCGGGGGTGTACGAGATCCCCGAGGAGGCGCCCGAGAAGGGGGAAGTGGACGTGATCGTCAACTACACCAACTGCGTCCAGTGCGGCGCGATCACCGCCAAGGGTGGGCGCCTGACCACTCCCGAGGGGGGCGACGGCCCCCTCTACCAGGTCACCTGATCGTCCCCCGGTCGAGGTCGGCCGCGAAACACCTTGCCCGCGGGCGTGTTAGCGGATTGTGATGAGACCCCCACGATCCGTGATTCTGCTGTCGCTCCCGCTCGCCGCGATGGTCGCCGGGGCTTGCGGCGCCTCCGCCGGGGCCGACGTCACGACGGCGGTGCACCGCAACCCCAACGCGCCCGAGTCGGTGACCCTCGAGCAGTGCGTCAGCTCTCCCGAACAGGAAGAACGGGCGGCCACCTTCTCGGGGGAAATGACCGCCGTGCCGGGCACCACCCGCATGGAGATGCGCATCGACCTGCTCGAGCGGGGCACCGAAGAAGAAAGCTACCGCCGCGTGACCGCCCCCGGACTGGGCGTATGGCGCTCGTCGCTGCCGGGGGTCAAATCCTTCCGCTACCTCAAGCAGGTCACCAACCTCACGGCTCCCGCCTCCTATCGCGGCCTCGTCAGCTTCCGCTGGCTGAACTCCCACGGCCACCCGATCTCCACGGCCGAACTCCGTACCCGCGCCTGCGAACAGACGGTCGTGGCCGCCCCCTCACCGGCCACGGGGGCCACGCTAAACTGAGTACGTTGTGAAGGCCAAGATCCACCCACAGTACGTCACCGCCCACGTGCGCTGCACGTGCGGCAACGAGTTCGTCACGCGCGCCACCCAGGACGAGCTCCACGTCGAGGTGTGCTCCAACTGCCACCCGTTCTACACCGGCAGGCAGAAGCTGATGGACACCGGGGGACGCGTCGAGCGCTTCCAGCGCCGCGTGGCCAAGGGTCGCCTGCACTCCACCCAGGCCAGGTCCGCGCAGTAGGCCGATGTCCACCGTCGCCGCGGCGCGCGAGCACAGCGGCGAGCTGACCGCGCAGCGCGACGCCCCGGTCGGCGGCCAGGCCGTGATGGAGGGGGTGATGATGCGCGGCGTCTCCAACTGGGCGGTCGGAGTGCGCAAGCCCGCCCCCGAAGCGCCCGATGGCCTCCCCGACGGCGAGGGCGAGATCGAGGTCACCACCTTCCCGTTGGACTCGGCGATGGCCCGCCATCGTTGGATGCGGTTGCCGATCATCCGCGGCGTCGTCGCCCTCGGAAGCTCGATGGCCGTCGGCTTCAAGGCGCTCGAGATCTCGGCCAACGCCCAGCTCGTCGAGGAGCCCCACGCCGACGGCTCGTCCTCCCAGAACGGTGCCGGCGGCGAGCCGGGCGCCGCCGCGAATGGCGCCGCCGAGGACAGGGATCCGCAGGAGATCCCCCGCGCGGTGTGGGCCGGCACGGTCGTCGTGGCGCTGGTGCTGGCGATCGTCCTGTTCTTCGTCGTGCCGGTCGGCCTCACCAGCCTGATCAAGCACCAGCTCGGCTCGCCGGTGCTGTTCTGGCTGGTCGAGGGGCTGATTCGCACGGCGCTGTTCCTCGGCTACATGTTCATGCTCTCGCGGGTCAAAGACCTGCGCCGCGTGTTCGAGTACCACGGCGCCGAGCACAAGACCATCTCCTGCTTCGAGGCGGGGCTGCCGCTGACGGCGCCCAACGCCCAGCGCTTCTCGCGGCTGCACCCCCGCTGCGGCACCAGTTTCCTGCTGGTCGTGATGGTCGTGGCTATCTTCGTGTTCGCCCCGATCGGGCTGCCGGCCTGGTACTGGCTGGTGTTGACCCGTATCGTCGGCGTCCCGCTGATCGCCGGGATCTCCTTCGAGCTGATCAAGTTCGCCGGGCGCAACCGCACCCGGCGATGGGTCCGGGTGCTGATGTGGCCCGGGCTGAAGCTCCAGCTGCTGACCACCAGGGAGCCCGACCACAGCCAGCTCGAAGTGGCGATCGCCGCCCTCGAGGCGGTGCTCGCGGTCGAGAAGCCGGGCGAGCTTACGGCCGCCGACCTGGTGGGCGTGGAGGTAGTGGCCTAGCTTTTGGTCGAGGAACTCGTCAGCCAGATCGAGACGACCTTCAAGGAGCTCGAAGAGCAGATGAGCGACCCGGAGGTGATCGCCGACCGCGAGCGCTACGCGGAGGTGGGCCGGGCCTACCGGCAGCTGCAGGCCCCGGCGGAGCTCGCCCGGCAGTGGCGCTCCGCCACCGACGACGCCGCGGTCGCCGAGGAGCTGCTGGCGCAGGACGGCGACGACGCCGACACCCGCCGCGAACTGCACGAGGCCCGCGAGCGGGCCGAGGGGCTCGAAGAGCAGATCCGGATCGCGATGGTCGAACGCGACCCCAACGACGACAAGAACGTGATCGTCGAAATCCAGGGCGGCGCCGGCGGCGAGGAGGCCGGGCTGTGGGCCGGCGACCTCTACCGGATGCTGACCCGCTATGCCGAGCGCCGCGGCTACCAGGTCGAGCCGCTCGACGTCGGCGAGGGCAAGTACACGTTCGCCGTCAAGGGCGACGGCGCCTACTCGGTGTTCAAGTACGAGGGCGGCACCCATCGCGTCCAGCGGGTGCCCAAGACCGAGTCCCAGGGGCGCATCCACACCTCCACCGCCACCGTCGCGGTGCTGCCCGAGGTCGAAGACGTGGACGTCGAGATCAATCCCGGCGACCTGCAGATCGACGTCTACCGCTCCTCCGGTCCGGGCGGCCAGTCCGTCAACACCACCGACTCGGCCGTCCGCATCACCCACCGTCCGACCGGGATCGTGGTCTCGATGCAGGACGAGAAGTCACAGCTGCAGAACCGCGAGCGGGCGATGCGGGTGCTGCGCGCGCGCCTCTATGAGCGGGCGCTCGAGGAACAGCAGGCCGAGCTCGCCGCCGACCGTCGCTCCCAGGTCGGGACCGGAGACCGCGCCGAGAAGATCCGCACCTACAACTTCGGCGAGAACCGCGTCACCGACCACCGCATCAAGCTCACCGCCCACAACCTCGACCAGGTCCTGGAAGGCGACCTCGAGGCCTTCACCGAGGCGCTCCAGTCCGACGAGAAGCGCCGCCGCCTGCAGGCCCAGACCGCCGCATGAGCCCCGCCGCACCGTCCTCGACGGCCGCCGCACCGTCCTCGACGGCCGCGGCGCCGTCCTCCGTGGCCGCGGCCCCGCCGCCCTCCATGCCCCCCGCGCCATCCGCCGCCGCCGCCGCCGCGCTGCGCTGGGCCACCGGTGAGCTCACCGCCGCGAGCTGCCAGACCCCGCGCCTGGACGCCGAACTGCTGCTCGCCGACTCCCTCGGGGTGGCGCGGGAGCGGCTTCACAGCGAACCCGAGGGGACGCTCGAGCCCGCCGTCGCGGCCCGGTTCGCCGCCGCGGTCAGGCGCCGAGGGGCCGGGCGCGAGCCGGTCGCCTACATCCTCGGCACCCGCGCGTTCCGCGGCCTCGAGCTGACGGTCGACCGGCGGGCCCTGATCCCGCGGCCCGAGACCGAGCACCTGGTGGAGTGCGCGCTGGGCCTCCCCGCCGGTTGGAGGGTGCTCGACGTGGGCACCGGTTGCGGCGCGGTCGCCCTCGCGCTGGCCCATGAGCGCCCGGACCTCGAGGTCCACGGCAGCGACCTCAGCCGCCCCGCGCTCGAGCTGGCGGGCGAGAACTCCCGCCGCCTGGGCCTCGCCGTCGGGTGGCACCACGGCGACCTGCTCGAGGGGGCCGGGGAGGACTACCGGGCCGTTGTGGCCAACCTTCCCTACATCGCCGATGGGGAACGCGATAGCCTCGCTCCCGAGATCTTGCGCCACGAGCCACACGACGCCCTGTTCGCCGGCGCGGACGGGTTGAGCGCGATCCGCCGGCTGGCGGCCCAGCTGGCCGTGCGCGGGGACGTTCGCTTCGTCGCCCTCGAGGTCGGAGCCGGGCAGGCGCCCGCCGTCGCCGGGCTGCTGGGTGACGGCGGCTTCGAGCGCGTCCGCCGTGAGCGCGACCTGGCCGGGATCGAGCGCGTGGTGGTGGGGGAGAGGGTGCCGGCGTGAGCCCCGTGCTGACCGCTGAGGACGCCCTGCGCCTGCAGGAGTGCGTGGCTGCCGGCGGTGTGGCCGTGTTCCCGTCGGACACCGTCTACGGCGTCTGCTGCGACCCCGACGACCTCGATGCCGCCAGGCGGCTGTACGAGCTCAAGGGGCGTCCCGCGGCCCGCTCGTGTGCCGTCATGTTCTTCGAGCTCTCGTGTGCGCTGACCCAGCTCGAGGGCCTGACGGACCCCGAGCGGCTGGCGCTGGAGGTGCTGCTGCCCGGTCCCCTGACGCTGTTGCTCGCCAACCGCTCCCAGGGCTTCACCGCGGCCTGCCGCACCGACCCCTCCACGCTCGGCCTGCGCGTTCCCCGGCTGCCGCAGGAGCTGGCGGCGCTGGAACGGGTCGAGCGGCCCGTGATGCAGTCCAGCGCCAACCTCTCGGGCGAGCCCGACGCGCGCAGCCTCGAGGAGGTCCCCCAGAGCCTGCTCGAGGGGGCCGACCTGGTGCTCGACGGCGGCGAGCTCCCCGGCCGGCCGTCCACGGTCGTGGACCTCCGCGACTTCGACGACGAGCGCCGCTGGCATGTGCTGCGCGAAGGCGCCCTCCCGCGCGACTCGGTCCAGCAGAAGCTCGCTCCGCTGGCTGCGTGAGGCCCTGATAGCCTCCCTGGTGGCTGCCGCAACTGGCGCTGTGCGAGGTGGAAGCGACCACCGGGGAGCGGCCAGCTCGTAAGCCGCGCGCCTGGGCACTCCGAGTCAACCGCCACCCCGAGGAGAGCGCCCGATGACCGATCTGAGCCCCGACTACTTCAGCCGTCCCGTCGAGGAGGTCGACCCGGAGATCGCCGAGGCGCTCCGTGGCGAGCTCGAGCGCCAGCAGAACACGCTCGAGATGATCGCCTCGGAGAACTTCGTGCCGAGGGCGGTGCTCGAATGCCAGGGCTCGGTGATGACCAACAAGTACGCCGAGGGCTATCCCGGCAGGCGCTACTACGGCGGCTGCGAGTGGGTCGACGTCTCCGAGCAGCTGGCGATCGACCGCGCGAAGGCGCTGTTCGGGGCCGAGCACGCCAACGTCCAGCCGCACTCCGGCTCGCAGGCCAACGCGGCCGTGTACCACGCGCTGCTGGACCCGGGGGACACGATCATGGGGCTGTCGCTGGCCCACGGCGGCCACCTCACCCACGGCATGCGCCTGAACGTGTCCGGGCGCCTGTACGAGGTCATCGCGTACGAGGTCGAGCGCGAGAGCAGCCTGATCGAGATGGACGAGGTCGCCCGCATCGCCCGCGAGGCCCGTCCCAAGCTGCTGCTGGCGGGATGGTCGGCCTACCCCCGGCAGCTCGACTTCGCCCGCTTCAGGGAGATCGCCGACGAGGTCGGCGCGGTGCTGATGGTCGACATGGCCCACTTCGCCGGGTTGGTGGCGGCCGGGCTGCACCCCAACCCGGTGCAGTACGCGGACGTCGTCACCACGACCACCCACAAGACCCTCGGCGGACCTCGGGCGGGCGTCATCCTGTGCACCGAGCAGTACGCCAAGAAGATCGACTCGGCGGTGTTCCCCGGCCAGCAGGGAGGGCCGCTGGAGCACGTGATCGCGGCCAAGGCGGTGGCCCTGCGGATCGCCGCCTCCGACGGTTTCGTCGAGCGCCAGCAGCGCACGATCGCCGGCGCCCAGGCGCTGGCCCGTGAGCTGTCGGGAGCCGGCGCGGGCGTGCGCGTGCTGACGGGCGGCACCGACGTGCACCTGGTGCTCGTGGACCTGCGCGACAGCGAGCCGCCGCTCAGCGGCCGCGAGGCCGAGGACCGGCTGGCGGCGATCGGCGTCACCGTCAACCGCAACGCGGTGCCGTTCGACCCCCGCCCGCCGATGGAAGCCTCCGGTCTGCGCATCGGCACCCCGGCGCTGGTCACGCGGGGGCTCACCGTGGAGGACTTCGAGGAGCTCGGGCGGATCCTGGCCACGGCCCTCGGTCCCGACCACGAGGCCCGCGAGCAGGAGCTCGCCGGGCGGGTGCAGGCGCTCGTCGAGCGCTACCCGCTGTACGAGTTCCTCGGGTCGGCGGTGCGCGCCTGAGCGCCGGATCGCCCCCGGCCGCTGCAGGGCCTGCGATGCTTACCTGGAGCGATGGCCCACCCGACTGAGCTCGACGCGCTCTATGCGCTGCTGGTGGCCGGGGCCGTGACGGCGTTGCTCACGCCGGTCACGATGCGCCTGGCGCGACGCCTCGGCATGATCGACGAACCGCGCGAGCGCGGCCTGTCCGAGCGCCCCACGCCGCTGCTCGGCGGGCTCGCGATCTTCGGCGGCGTGCTGGTGGCGGCGCTCCTGTTCCTGCCCAGCGGCTACGCCAACGAACCCCACCTGTGGAGCGGGGTGCTGCTCGGCGCGGCGATCATCACGACCGTCGGCGCGCTCGACGACCGCTTCGACCTGCACCCGGCGTTGAAGCTCCTCGGGCAGGTCCTGGCGGCCGTCGTGGTGGTCCACTTCGGCGTCGGCGTGAAGGTGATCACGCTGCCGTTCTTCGGGCACGTCGCGCTGCCCAACGCCGGCGTCACCGACGGCGGCCCGCTGCTGACGGTGGTGGGGCTGGTGGTGATGATGAACGTGGTCAACTTCTCCGACGGCGTCGACGGCCTGGCCGCGGGCGTGTGCGCGATCATCGCCGCCACGATGGCGGTGATCGCCTTCGACCTCGGCCGCCCGCAGCCGGGGGTGCTGGCGGCCCTCACGGCCGGTGCCGCGCTCGGGTTCCTGGTCTACAACTTCCCGCCCGCGTCGAGCTTCATGGGCGACTGCGGAGCCAACCTGCTCGGGCTGCTGATGGGGGTGATCGCCGTCGAGGCGGCCGTCAAGACGGCCGCGGTGGTGTCGCTGGTGCTGCCCCTGATCCTGCTCGCGGTGCCGTTCCTGGACACCACCTTCGTGGTCCTCAAGCGCCTGAAGTACCGCCAGCCGGTGTACCGCCCCGACAGTGAGCACTTCCACCACCGCATGGCCCGGATCGGCTTCTCCAGCCGCCGCACGATCACCTACCTGTACGCCTGGACGCTGATGCTCTCGGGGCTGGCGCTGGCGCTGAGGTTCGTCCCCTACAGCGACCACGACGGCCACTACAACATCGCCTGGACACTCGTGATCGTGGCCATCGGGCTGGTCGTGGCGGCCGCCAGCGTGTACCTCGTGTACGTGCTCGAGATCCTCAAGTTCCGGCGCCTGGACGCGATCCGCCTGCGCCGCCTGCGCCCCGGCGCCTCACCAGCGCAGATCCAGCTGGACGTCGTGAAGGACTTTGAAACTGGTGAGTTCGATGCGGTGACGAACACCGGGGACGGCGATGTGGACGTGTTCGACGGAGCGGTGCGCGGCGGGACTCAGCAGCGGATCAGCCAGCGGCAGGTGGATCAGGATCGCGTAGGCGCAGAACAGCAGCGTGGCGGCACACAGCCGCCGGTCCCCGCCGAGGGCCGCTAGCGGCAGCAGCCAGATCGCGTACCACGGCAGCAGCCAGGCCGTCGACACCAGCAGCGCGAGCGTCGCCCAGCCCGCCATCACGCGCCAGTCCGAGCCGCGCAGCGTGCGCCACATGGTCAGGACCAGCACCACGCAGAAGGCCGCCAGGTAGAGGTGCCGCCACCAGGTCGGCGTCCCCGACAGCCCCACCAGGCGGGCGGTCTCGGCGGGCACGCTGTGGCTGGCGACGAGCTGCTGCTGCTCGCCCACCGCGTCGAGGAAGCCGAGCGCGTGGGAGCCGAACCCCACCAGGCCGAGGACCGCCAGCCCGACCACCGCCAGGGCCGCTCCCACGAGCACCTTTCCGCGCTCGTGCCAGTGCCGCGGGGCCAGCACCACGAACGGCAGCACGACGCCGGCGGCGATCTTCACGCCCATCCCCGCCACGACCGCGACGGCGGCCCCGCGCAGCCCGCCGCCGGCGTCCGCGGTGCTCCCGGCGAGTGGGGTCCGGCCGGGGTCGTGGGTGCCCGCGCCCGTCGGTGCCCGTGCCCGCACCTGCCCCCGTGCCGCCAGCAGGAGCGCCAGCGCCAGCGATGCCATCACCAGCGTGTCGTTGTGCGCCCCGCCCACCGCCAGCTCGAGCAGCACGGGGTTCAGCCCCACGAACGCCACCGGCCACTTCCACGAGCGTCCCAGCGTGTGCGCGGCGTAGCCCACGAGCGCGATCGCGCCGAGGCTGGAGACGGCCGCCACGGCCTTCAGGGCCCACAGCCCGCCGGCCAGGCCGAGCGGCGCGAGCGCGTAGCTCGCGAGCGTGAACAGGGGTCCGTAGGGGGAGTGCTTGAACGGCCATCCCACGAACGGGAAGACCGCGTCCGCCGGCGCTTCGGCGGGCACGTGGGTGTAGGGGTCGAGCCCGTGCAACGCGCCCAGGCGCGCGTAGCCGAGGTATCCGAACACGTCCTGGGAGACCAGCGGCGGACCGAGCACGAGGATCACGTGGGCGGCCAGGATCGCTGCCACCAGCGCCCGCCAGGGCACCGCCCAGGCGCACACCAGCACCAACGCGTAGCCGGCGCACATCAGCAGCGTCAGGTTCTGGAAGCCGTGGCTGCCGAGCGGGGAGGAGAGTCCCCCGAGCGGCCCCGCCAGCCACGAGGGCCAGCCGCCGGCACGCGAGGGGACGTACTGGGTCGGGGCGCTGGCGGCGCCGGCGCACACCAGCAGCACGCTCGCGAGGATCCCGAGCAGGCCGAGCACCCCCAGCGCCCGCGCGCCGGCCGGGGCGCGCACAGCCGGAGCGGAGCCGGGACGCCGCTCGTCGCGGCCGGCAACGCCCGCGCGCGATATCGGTGTGGCCGCCTGCAAGGTGTCCATTCTGCCCCTACCCTGGGCCCGCTGGGTCCTATGCGCCCGCTAAGGTTCTCTTAAAGCAGCCAGGCCCCCGAACCGCGGGGTGCTGCAGCCCCCGGTTTCGGCGCCTCTCTGTCGCCGCCACGCCGGGGTCGTCGTCGTACATGGGAAGCCTCACCGACAAGCGCTCACCGAGCTCGCCCCGGACCCGGCGGCGCGAACGTGTGCTGATCCTCTCCGCCGACGTGGGCGAGGGCCACGCCGCCGCCGCCCGGGCGCTGGCCGAGCAGATCTCCGGCTCGCCACACCCGGCCGAGGTGACCGTGATCGACGGCCTCGCCGCCATGGGCCCGTTCGTACGCCCGGTCGTCGAGGATGGCTACCGGGTGCAGCTGCGCTTCATGCCCTGGACCTACACGATCGTCTACTGGCTGCTCGAGCACGTCCCGCCGGTTCGGGTGCTGGCGCGCTGGCTGCTGTGCCGTTTCGGCTCGCACTCGCTGGCCCGCACGATCGCCTCCCACCAGCCCGACGTCGTCGTCTCGACCTACCCGGCCGTGACGGTCGTGCTCGCCCGCCTGCGGCGCACCGGCGCGGTGTCGTGCCCGACGGTGGCCACGATCACGGACCTCACCGGCCTGTTCTTCTGGGCCCAGCCGGGGATCGACATGCACCTGGTGATGTACGACGAGTCGGTGCCGTCGGTCGAGCGGATCGCCGGACGCGACAGCGTGCAGCTCGTCAGCCCCCTGATCTCGGCCGAGTTCCTGCAGCCGCGCCCGCCCGCCGAGGCGCGCCGCGCGCTGGGGCTGCCCGAGCACGGTCGCGTGGTGGTCGTCTCCGGCGGCGGCTGGGGGGTGGGCGACGTCACCGGCGCGGTGCGGGAGTTCACGTGCGAGCCCGAGGTCACCGCGATCGTCTGCCTGGCCGGCCGCAACGGCCACCTCGCCGAGCGCCTGCGGCGCGACTTCGCCGACGACGAGCGGGTCCACGTATACGACTTCACCGACCGCATGCCCGACGTGCTGGCGGCGGCCGACGTGCTGGTGCACTCCACCGGCGGGGTCACCTGCCTGGAGGCGATGGCCGCCGGGACGCCGGTCGTCTCATACGGGCTCCCGGTGGGCCACGCCCGCATCAACACGCAGGCGATGGCTGCACTCGACCTGCTGCTGCTGGCCAACGACACCGACGAGCTGCGCGAGCACGTGCGCGCCAGCTTCGCCCGCTCGGAGTCGGGCAACGGCGCCCGCGCGACGGCGCCGCGCCCGCCGGCCGCCTCGCCCGTGGAGGCCGTGCTCGGGGTTGCCCGGCGCGTGCGGCCGATCCCCCGCTGGCAGCTGCGGGCGGTGGCGCTGGCGACGTGGCTGGCGCTGCTGTTCGTGGTCGGCTCGTGGGTGATGTCGACCGACGAGGTCACCTCCGTGGCGGCCAAGGTCCTCGACGTGCACGAACTCGCCCACGTCAGGACCGACCAACCGGTGGTCGGGCTGGTCGTGCACGCCCCCGCGACGCAGCTGGCGGTGGTGGCCACGCGACTGGCCGAGGCCGGGATGCACGTGACCCTCGGCGACGGCGCTCGGGTCCCGAGCGAGAGCCGCATCTCCTCGCTGCGGGCGCTGGGCGACGAACTGCTCCCGGAAGTGCCCGCCTCGGCGCCGCTGCGGTGGGAGCGCACGCGCGGCACGCTGGGTAGGCAGGCCCGCGCGCTCGGCCTGCACGGCCGCTTCTTCTACCTGCGCCCGCGGGGCGGGCTGTCGGTCGGTCAGCTGGTCCTCGCCCGCACCGCCGGCGCGACCCCCGTGAAGGGTGCCCTGCGGGTCTCCGCCACCGCCCGGGTGCGCCGTCGTCAGCTGCGCGCCGGCGACGTGGTGGTGGTCGAACTCGACGGCTCCGCCGCCTCCCTGGCGGGCCTCGAACGGATCGCCTCGACGCTCGAATCGGACGGACTGAGACCCGAGCCGCTCGGCTCGCTCGAGCGGTCCCCGGCCATCAGGGCCAGCAGCAGCGGCGACCGCACCAGCATCACCGCCCCGCCGATCAGCAGCGCGAGCGAGATCCCGAGCGGGATCCCCCCCAGTGGCGTGTCCGAGAAGCGCTCGCCGAGCAGCAGCGGCGCGAGCACCACCGGCACCAGCGTCTGAGTCACGAACACGACCGGGGCGACCTGGATCGCGGGCCGCGACTGCAGCGCGCTCATCTCGCCGAGCAGGCCGACGATCGAGGCCGCGAGCGTCGACAGCGCCCACAGCAGCGCCGGCAGCGTGTGGCCGGTGTAGAGGTCGTCCGAGGCCAGCTTGGTGGCGATCGCGCTCCACGCGAACGCCAGCCCGGCCGAGAGCATCGTCAGCTCCGCCCGCGGGTGCCCGATCAGGTTCAGCCCGTAGGGCACCAGGCTCGCCAGGGCGATGGCGAGCAGCACGATCGTGATCGTCCCCTGCTCGGAGGTGTGGGTGTGGGAGACGGGCGGCGCGCACAGCGCCACGCAGATCACCCCCACCACGATCGCCACCATCGCGATGTGCTCGCTGCGCCCGGCGTGCTCGCCGAGCATCCGTTCGGCCGCCACCAGCAGCACCAGCAGCCCCATCGCCAGCGCCGGCTGCACGACCACCAGCGGCGCCAGCGACAGCGCCAGCACCTGCAGCGGCCAGCCGAGCACCGTCAGTCCCGTGCCCAGCAGCCAGCGCGCGCGACGCAGCAGACCGAGCAGCAGCGCCGCCCGCAGGTACTGCTCCCGCGGTGCCTCCTTGGCGTCGGTCGCCTGGAAGGCGATCCCTAGGCTGTAGAAGATCGATGCCCCGAACGCGGCCACGATCCCGAGCGTCACATCGAGCATGAGCGAGATCGATCATCGCAGCCGGGCAGCACCGATCACGGGCGCGCTGGCCGCGGGGGTGATGGCGGCCCACGCGCTCCCGGCCCTCGCGAGCCTCTGCCGCGACGACGGCCGGCCCGTGCTGCCGGCCCTCAGAGCCGCCCTCGGGGTCGAGGACCGTAGCAGCAGCGGTCGCGGCTTCTGGCTCACCTTCGACGACGGGCCCCACCCCCAGGGGACCCCGGCCGTACTCGAGGTGCTCGCCCGCCACGGCGTCCGGGCGACCTTCTTCCTGGTCGGCGAGCAGGTCCGCCGCGACCCCTCGCTGGTGGGCGAGGTGCTGGCCGCCGGACACCAGCTCGGGCTGCACTGCGACCGCCACCGCAACCTCCTGCGGCTGACGCCGTGGCAGCTCGCAGAGGACCTTGCCCGCGCGGAGGACGCGATCGTGGGAGCGGCCGGGGGCGCGGTGACGCTGTACCGCCCCCCCTACGGCGTCCTCACCGCCGCCGCGCTGGTGCTCGCCCGCCGGCGGGGCTGGCGCACGCTGCTGTGGCGGCGGTGGGGCCGTGACTGGCGCGCGGACGCGACCCCCGAGGGTGTCGCCGCGCGCGTCTCCCGCGCGGCCTCGCCGGGCGACGTCCTGCTGCTGCACGACGCCGACGACTACTCGGCCCCCGGCTCGTGGCGCCGGACGGCCCGGGCGCTGCCGCTGGTACTCGACCAGCTGGCCCACGACGGCCTCTCGCCCTCGCCCGCCTAAGCGTCCCGACGCGACCGGGCAACCCCGGTCGGGGTGGTCACACGACCGCCCGACCCCCCGTTGGCGTGGTCACTCGACGGTAACATCGTGGCTTGCCCGCATCCTCGTTGCAGCCCGCCACCACCTGTCCCCCGGTCCCCTCCAGCGCCGCCCTCGCGCGGGCCGCCCGCCCGGCCGCAGGCGCCGCCAGGCGCAGCCGCTGGTGGGTGGAGGCGTTGCTGATCGTGTGGCTCGCGTGGGTCTACGACGCCACCACCAACCTCGCGCCCCTGCGGGTCCACGCGGCCCTTGCCCACGCCCGCAGCGTGCTGAACCTCGAGCAGTCGCTGGGGATCGATCCCGAGCGTTCGCTGGACCACTGGCTGGCGGCCCACCCCACGCTCGGCCTGGTCATGTCCGACTACTACGACAACGCCCACTTCATCGTCACCTTCGGGCTGCTCGGCTGGCTGTGGTGGGCCCGGGCCGACATCTACCGCCCGCTGCGCAACATCCTGCTGCTCACCAACGTGCTGGCGTTCGTCGTCTTCTGGCGCTTCCCGGTCGCCCCCCCGCGGATGCTCCCGGGCTTCACCGACGTGGTCGCCGCCAGCGGCGCGATCGGCTCGTGGCACGGCCACAGCGGGCTCGCCTCCCACGCCAACGAGCTGGCGGCCTTCCCCTCGCTGCACATCGCCTGGGCGTCGTGGTGCACGATGGCGGTGTGGCAGGCCACGCGCCGCGTGTGGGCACGGGCGCTGGCCACCGTGTACCCGTTCGTGACGACCTTCGCGGTGCTCTCCACGGGCAACCACTTCGTGCTCGACGTGCTCGGCGGGGTGCTCACGTTCGCGCTCTCGGTGGCGCTCGTCCGGCTCGGGGAAGCCGCCCGCACCCGCCTCCGTCAGCGGTCGGGCACGGGGGCCCGGTCGTCACCCCGCGGGGGCCTCGAGCCGATCCCCCGCGCGGCGGTCGGACCAGCCCCCCGGAGGTCCGTCGAAGCACCCCCTCGAAGCACCGTGGAGGCGACCGCGCAGGCCCCCTCCGCGACCCCGTGAAAGGGCTCCGAAATGGCTCTGGCAGGGCCCGTGCCCGTTGCCACAAAGTTGTTACGAACTCCTAAAGCGGCTAGACTGGGCGGCGCCGCCTGAGAGGTATTCGAGGGAGCACCTTCGACGGCCCCCTCCGGGGAGCGCCTGGAACCTCGCGTCTGTAGGGTGGCTCGACCTATGCAAGCTAGTCATATTCGTGACGATCACGCACGCGTGCCCGCGGCCGGACTGGGCCGCAGAGCGTTCGCCAACCTCGACCTGATCCTGCTCGTGCCGGCGGTTGCGGTGGCGCTGGCGCTCGGCGCCCCCGCGCTCGGCGTGCTGATCGGCGCGGTCGCCTGGATCGCCCAGCGCGTGCTGGCCGCCTACGACGTGCGCTGGATCACGGGCACCCGCGAGCCCGTCAGGCGTCTGGGCAAGACCCTGTTCGAGGCCTTCGGGCGCATCTGGCTGCTCGCCGGTGCGATCGTCGTTGCCGGCGTCGCCGGCGGCCATCCCGACGGCCTGTGGGCGGCGCTGACGATCTTCTTCGCCTACACGGTCGCGTTCGCCGTCAGGGTGCTGAGCGGCCCGCCCCAGCCCGGGAGCGGGCGGTGAGCGCCGAAGCGGCCGCCGTCAACGCCGGCGGGCCGGGCCTCGCGACCGGCCCCGGCAACGGCAAGGACACCGGCGGCGGGATCAGCAAAGGCCGCAAGCTCCTGCTGTGGATCGGCGGCGTCTACGTCGTCGGGCTGGTGGGGTTCGCGATCGGCTTCGGGATCAAGGGGCACAAAAACGAAAGCTTCAAGGTGATCGACAGCTTTCACCTCGAAAAGTGGTTCGGGATCGCGGGCCCGATCGAGTTCGACAAGGGCGTTCTGTATCTGCTGCTGGCGACGATCATCACGATCGCGATCATGGTCTACGTCGCGAGGCACATGCAGCGGCGCCCCGGGCGTCTACAGGTCGCCGTCGAGGCCGGGTACGGGCTCATGAAACAGGTGACCGGCGACAACATGGACGAAGACCGGGCCAAGAAATGGTTTCCGGTCATCTTCACCCTGTTCATCTTCATCCTCGTCTCGAACCTGATCGGCTACATCCCGCTGCCGGTCGACTCGCAGAACACCTTCAATGTCTTCGGCGCGCACATCCCGTCCTTCCAGATCTACGCGGCGGTGACCAACCTGGCGGTCCCGCTGGTGCTGGCGCTGGGGGTGTTCGTCGCCTACAACGTCGAAGGAGTCCGGGCTCACGGTGCCCTCGGGTACCTCAAAAGCCTGATCCCGAAGGGCGTCGGTGGGCCGATGCTGATCCTGATCGTCCCGCTGGAGATGCTCTCCAACTTCGTCCTGCGGCCCCTCTCACTCACGATCAGGTTGTGGGCGAACCTGCTGGCGGGTCACCTGCTGATCGACTTCATGGCGGGTAGCCTCGCCGTGCTCCTGGGCCTGCAGCTGCTGGGCTGGCTGACGCTGCCGCTGGGCGTGATCCTGTTCCTGTTCGAGGCCGTCCTGATCGCAGGCCTGCAGGCCTTCATCTTCGCCATCCTGACTGCCATCTACATCGGCGGCGCCACCTCGGCGAGCCACTAATGAACTGACAAGGAGACCGATGCTGACCCACCTCGTACCGTTGCTGTCAATCCATGTCGGCACTCCGCTGCTCGCGGCCGCGGAAGCGTCCAAGGAAATCGCGGAGAACGCCGGCAAATCGATCGCCCTCGGCGTGGGTGCGGGCGGCGGCGCCGCCGGCGCCGGTGCCGGCATCGGCATGCTGTTCGGCAAGGTGATCGAGGCGACCACGCGCCAGCCGGAGATGAAAGACGAGATCACCTCGATCCAATGGCTCGGGTTCGCCCTCACCGAGGCCACCTTCTTCTACGGCCTCGTCGGCGGCTTCATCGCCTTCTTCCTGTAGACCGATGCTGCCCGCCAGCCTCACCGCCGTGCCGCTCGCCGAAAAGAGCTCCTCGTGGCTGATCACGCCCAACGTCGGCCTGATGGTCTGGATCCTCGTCGTCTTCGCGATCTCGCTGTACATCCTCAAAAAGGTCGTCTTCCCGCGCATCACCGCCGCGCTCGATGAGCGCCGCGCCAGCATCGACGAGTCGATCGACGCCGCCGAACGTGCCCGTCAGGAAGCCGACAAGGTGCTGGCGGAATACCGCGAGCGGATGAGGGAGGCCCGCGCCCAGGCCGAGGAGATCATGCAGCGTGCCCGCCAGGCGGCCGAAGTGCACGAACAGGAGGCCAAAGGCCGTGGCCAGGAGATCATCACCGAGGCCACCCAGCGCGCCGAACGTGACATCGAGACGGCGACCAAACGGGCGCTGGACGCCCTGCGTCGCGAAGTGGCGGACCTGACGGTGCTCGCCACCGAGAAGGTGACCCGCAAGGTGCTCACCGGCGAGGACCAGCGTCGCCTGGTCGAGGAGGCGCTGTCGGAACTCGATCTGTCCGGCCTGTCCTCGGGCTCGCAGAACAACTGATGGACGAGCTGGCCCGCGTATACGCCCGCTCGCTGTTCGAGGTCGCCCTCGAGCAGGGCAAGCTCGACCTGCTGCGCGAGCAGCTGTCGCAGTTCGCTGACGCGCTGGCCGAGAACCGGCAGCTGGCGGTGTTCTTCTTCTCGCCCTACTTCGCCACCAAGGAGAAGCAGGAGGGCCTGGAACGGATCCTCGAGGGCCCCGACCCGGCGTTCCTGAACTTCCTCGAGCTGCTGATCGAAAACCACCGCATGCCGGTCATCTTCCGCATCCGCTCGGAGTACGAGCAGCTGTGGGAGGAGGAGAACCGCATGCTCCCCGTGGAGATCACCAGCGCGATCGCGCTCGACGGGGAGACCACCGAGGAGCTCGGACGCACGATCGGCGAGCGCACCGGCCGCAAGGTCACGCTGGCCGCACGCGTGGACCCGGACATCCTCGGCGGGATCATCCTGAGGGTCGGCAACTCGATCCTCGACGCCTCAATCCGAAATCGCCTGGAGCAGCTGCGACGTCAGGTTGCCCAGGGAGCTTCCTAGGAGACCCACACACATGCAGATCAACCCCGACGAGATCACGAGCATCCTCAAGAGCCGCATCGAGGGGCTCGACAGCGGCCGCGCCGAACTGACCGAGGTCGGCACCGTGCTGTCGGTCGCCGACGGCATCGCCCGCCTGCACGGGCTCGAGAACTGCATGTCCTTCGAGATGCTCGAGCTGCCCCACGGGGTCACCGGCCTGGCCCTGAACCTCGAGTCCGACAACGTCGGCGCGGTGCTGTTCGGAGAGTGGGAACACATCTCCGAGGGCGACACCGTACGGCGCACGGGCGAGCTGCTCGAGGTCCCGGTCGGCGACGCCCTGCTGGGGCGGATCGTCGACCCGCTCGGACGCCCCCTCGACGGCAAGGGCCCGGTCAACGTGACCGAGACCCGCCCCGCCGAGTTCAAGGCCCCCGGTGTGGTCCAGCGACAGCCGGTCAAGCAGCCGATGCAGACGGGGCTGAAGGCGATCGACGCGATGATCCCGATCGGCCGGGGCCAGCGCGAGCTGATCATCGGCGACCGCCAGACGGGCAAGACCGCGATCGCGATCGACACGATCATCAACAACAAGGACAACGACCTGATCTCGATCTACGTCGCGATCGGCCAGCGCATGTCCTCGGTCGTGGCCCTCGCCCAGACGCTCGACGAAAACAACGCCCTCGACAACACGATCATCGTCGCCGCGGGGGCCGAGGAGGCCGCCCCGATCAAGTTCATGGCCCCCTATGCGGGCTGCGCGATGGGCGAGTACTTCCTCTACAAGGGCCGCGACGCGCTGTGCGTCTACGACGACCTCACCAAGCACGCCTACGCCTACCGCCAGATGTCGCTGCTGCTGCGCCGCCCGCCCGGCCGCGAGGCCTACCCGGGCGACGTCTTCTACCTGCACTCGCGGCTGCTCGAGCGGGCGGTGAAGCTCAACGACGAACTCAAAGGCGGCTCCCTGACCGCGCTGCCGGTGATCGAGACGCAGGCCGGCGACGTCTCCGCCTACATCCCCACCAACGTGATCTCGATCACCGACGGGCAGATATTCCTCGAGTCGGGCCTGTTCAACTCCGGCGTGCGGCCGGCGATCAACGTCGGCATCTCGGTCTCCCGGGTCGGCGGCAACGCCCAGATCGGGCCGATGAAGAAAGTCGCCGGACGGATCAAGCTCGAGCTCTCCCAGTACCGCGACCTCGAGGCCTTCGCCCAGTTCGGCTCGGACCTCGACGCCGACACGCAGCGCACGCTGGCGCGCGGCGAACGGCTCGTGCAGACGCTCAACCAGAGCGAGCGCGCGCCGCTGCCGGTCGAGGACCAGGTGATCCAGATCTACGCCGCCACCAACGGCTTCCTCGACCGCATCAACGCCGATCGGGTGACGGAGTTCCTGGCCGAGCTCACCGAACGCACCCACGCCAGCCTCGCCGACGCGCGCAAGAAGATCGCCGGCGGCGACTGGTCCGAGGAGACCCAGAAGGAAGTCCACGCCGCGGTCGAGACCTTCGCCTCCGACTTCGGCTACGACCTCGATGAGGAGGGACAGCCGCTCGAGGGGGCGACCGCGGCCGCCTAGCCGCGCCGCCGCCCCGCCGAGCGAGGACAGCCATGCCGGCATCACAGCGAGACGTCAAGAACAAGATCGCCTCGGTCAAGAACATCCAGAAGATCACCCGGGCGATGGAGATGGTGGCCGCGGCCCGCCTGCGCCGGGCCGAACAGCGGATCCAGGCGCTGCGTCCCTACGCCGACGCGCTCCGCCGCATGACCCGCCGGGCGGCCCAGGCGGCGGGGTCCGCCGGCGCCGGGGTACCGCTGCTGTCCGAGCACGGCACCGACCGCCACGTCGGGATCCTGCTCATCACCGGCGATCGTGGCCTCGCGGGCGCCTTCAACTCCCAGGTGATCCGCGCCGGCGTGCGCCTCGAGCGGGAGCTCACCGAGTCCGGCCACGAGGTCAGCTTCTACGTCGCCGGCAGGCGCGGGGTGTCCTCGATCGGCTTCCGCGGCTACGAGCTCGCCAGTGCCTACGAGGGCTTCGCCGACCGCCCGGCCCACGCCGACGCCCGCTCGATCTCCGACGACCTGATCCCCGCCTACACCGAAGGCCGCCTGGACCGCGTGGAGATGATCTACAACGCCTACATCTCCCCGCTCTCCCAGCAGGTCACCCAGGAACGCCTGCTGCCGCTCTCGCAGGCGACGATCGCCGGCGAGGACGCCGTCGAGGAGCCCCACTCAGGCGGCGGTGCCGGCCCCCAGGACGGGGCTCCCGGCGGGGGCAGGGAGGGCGCCGACGACGGCCGCGGCTCCCGCACCCCCGGGCCCACGCCGATCGAATACGAGCCCGAGCCGGACAAGATCCTCAAAAGGCTCGTCCCGGACTACGTGGAGCTGTCCATCTATCGTGCCCTGGTGGAGTCCACCGCAGGCTTCTTCGGAGCCCAGATGACGGCCATGCGCAACGCCTCCGAGAACGCCGGCGAAATCATCACCGAATACACGCTGCAGATGAACCGCGCCCGCCAGGCGGAGATCACCCAGGAGATCATGGAGGTCGTCGCCGGGGCCGAGGGCCTGACCGGCTAGCCGCACCCGACGAGGGCACGCCACCGACGACGCCAGACCACACACGACCTTCGACAACGACCCTCACAAACGAGAGAGAGACAGAGAGACAGATGGACGCGAGCACTGCCACCGAGCCCACCGGATCGACGAGCGCCGCCGCCAACGGCGGGGGCGGTAAGCGCAACGTGGGGCGCATCGAGGAGATCCAGGGCGTTGTGATCGAGGCCGTGTTCGAAGACCGCCTGCCGGAGATCAACCACGCGATCACGATCGCGCGCTCGGCCGCCAACGAGGAGGAGGAGGCCCCGGGCATCAGCTCCAGCTCCGGCGGTGAGGTGCTCGTGTGCGAGGTCCAGCAGCACCTCGGCGACGACCGTGTGAGGGCGGTGGCGATGGACACCACCGACGGCCTCTCCCGCGGGCTGGAGGTGGTCGACACCGGCGGCCCGATCACGGTCCCGGTCGGCGAGGCCACGCTGGGGCGGATCTTCAACCTGCTGGGCGAACCGATCGACCTCGGGGCGCCTCTGCCCGCGGGGGTCGAGCGCCGCGGCATCCACCAGGAGGCGCCGCGCGTCGAGGACCTCTCGCCGACCACGGAGATGTTCGAGACCGGGATCAAGGTCGTGGACCTGCTCGCCCCCTATGCCAAAGGCGGCAAGGTGGGGCTGTTCGGCGGCGCCGGCGTCGGCAAGACCGTGCTGATCCAGGAGCTGATCCACAACCTCGCCAAGGAACACGGGGGCCTGTCGGCCTTCTGCGGCGTGGGCGAGCGCTCCCGCGAGGGCAACGACCTGTGGCTGGAGATGAAGGAGTCGGGCGTGCTCGAGAAGACGATGCTCGTGTTCGGGCAGATGAACGAGCCGCCGGGGGCGCGCATGAGGGTCGCCCTCTCGGGCCTCACGATGGCCGAATACTTCCGCGACCAGGGTCAGGACGTGCTGCTGTTCATCGACAACATCTTCCGCTTCGTCCAGGCCGGCTCCGAGGTCTCGGCGCTGCTCGGGCGGATGCCCTCCCAGGTCGGCTACCAGCCCACGCTGGAGACCGAGATGGGCCAGCTGCAGGAGCGGATCACCTCCACCCGGGAGGGCTCGGTGACCTCCGTGCAGGCGATCTACGTGCCCGCCGACGACATCACCGACCCCGCGCCGGCGTCGGTGTTCGCCCACCTCAACGCCACCACGGTGCTGTCGCGGGCGATCTCCGAAAAAGGCATCTACCCGGCCGTCGACCCGCTCGAATCGACCTCCACGATCCTCAAGGCCGAGCTGCTCGGCGAGGACCACTTCCGCGTGGCCAACCAGGTCAAGGAGATCCTCCAGCGCTACAAGGAGCTCCAGGACATCATCGCGATCCTGGGAATCGACGAGCTCTCCGACGAGGACCGCGTCACCGTCGGGCGGGCACGGCGCATCGAGCGCTTCCTGTCGCAGCCCTTCTTCGTGGCCGAAGAGTTCACCGGCACCCCGGGGGCGTACGTGAAAATCGACGAGACGATCCGCGGCTTCGAGGAGATCATCGAAGGCAAGCACGACGAGGTCCCCGAGAGCGCCTTCTTCCTCAAGGGCACGATCGACGAAGTGGTCGAGGCGGCCAACAAGCAGTAGGGACCCCTCGATGGCCAGGAACAAATTCCCAGTCGAGGTCCTCACCCCCGAGGGCGAGGTCTTCTCCGAGGAGATCGAGATGCTCTCGACGTTCACCACCGTCGGGTCGATCGGGATCCTCGCCCGTCACGAGCCGCTGCTGGCGATGCTCGAGCCGACCGAGCTGCGCCTGTACCGCTCCGACGAGGACATCGTCCGCTTCGCCCAGGCCGAGGGGTACCTGCAGTTCATCGACAACCGCGCGCTGGTGCTCGTCGAGGAAGCGCTGGCCCCCGACCAGGTCGATCGCGGGCTGCTGGAGGAGAAGCTCTCCCAGGCCCGCGCCACCGCCGACCGGGCCGGCGAGGGCAGCGAAGAACGCGAGCGCGCGCTGCGCGAGATCCGCCGCTGCGAGGCCTTCCTCGCGGTCGCCGGCTAGCGCGCAGGGGCGACCCTCGGGCGCCTTGAGCGGCCACCGTCCACACCTGCCCGGGGGCGCGCCCGGGGTCCGGCGATGAGCGCCGCCGACGGGCGCCGCCGCGAGCCGATCGCGGTGATCGGCACCGGCTACGTCGGCCTGGTCACCGCCGCCGGCTTCGCCGAGCTGGGCAGCGAGGTGTGGTGCGTGGACATCGACGCCGAGAAGGTCCGCCGCCTGCGGGCGGGGGAGACGCCGATCTACGAGCCCGGCCTGGAGCAGCTGCTGGAGCGCAACCGCGAGCGCATGCACTTCGACACCGACCTCAGCGGGGCGCTCGCCGAGGCGCGGCTGCTGTTCGTGGCCGTGGGCACGCCGCCGACCTACTCCGGGGACGCCGACCTGTCGGCCGTGCACGCGGTCGTCGATGCGATCCCGGCGGCCGAGAACCGGGCCCTGGTGATGAAGTCGACCGTCCCCGCGGGCACCGGGGCCTCGCTGCTGCGTACCTTCTCCGACCAGGGCAAGCAGGTGCTCTCCTACGTCTCCTGCCCCGAGTTCCTCAAGGAGGGCTCGGCCGTGCACGACTTCATGAACCCCGACCGGGTCGTGATCGGCGACCGCGACGGGTGGGCCGGCGACGCCGTCGCCGAGCTGTACTCGCCGCTCCAGGCCCCGGTGGTGCGCACCGACATCGCCAGCGCGGAGATGGTCAAGCTCGCCTCCAACGCCTTCCTCGCCACCAAGATCTCCTTCATCAACGAGATCGCCAACGTCTGTGAGGAGACCGGGGCCGACGTGGTCGAGGTGGCGAGGGGGATGGGCCTGGATGACCGCATCGGGGGCCGGTTCCTGCAGGCCGGGATCGGCTTCGGCGGCAGCTGTTTCCCGAAGGACGTCGACGCGCTCAAGCAGCTGGCGGGCAACTCCGGCTACCACTTCCAGCTGCTCACCGCCGTGATCGAGGTCAACGAACTGCAGAAGCGGCGCGTGGTGGGCAAGCTCCAGCGCCACCTCGGCTCGCTCGCCGGCCGCCGCGTGGCGCTGCTGGGGCTGGCCTTCAAGCCCGACACCGACGACATGCGGGAGGCCTCCTCGCTGGTGCTGACCGCCAGGCTGCTGGCCGACGGCGCCGGCGTCAGCGCCTACGACCCGGTGGCCGAGGAGGCGGCCCGCGAGCTGATGAGCGGCATCACCTACGCCGCCTCGCCGCTGGAGGCGCTGGCCGGTGCCGACGCGGCCGTGCTCGTGACCGAGTGGCGGGAGCTGCTGGAGCTCGACTGGAGACAGGTGGCCGAGGTGATGGCGGGCGATCTGGTGATCGACGGGCGCAACGCGCTGGACCCCGCCTCGGTCCGCGCCGCCGGCCTGCAGTACGAGGGAGTCGGAAGGCGGTGAGCCCATCCAGGCGGTGATCCTGGCCGGCGGCGAAGGCACCCGCCTGCGGCCGCTCACCTCGAACGTCCCCAAGCCGATCGTAAGGCTGGTCGACCGTCCCTTCATCTCCTTCATGCTCGAGTGGCTCCGCGGCCACGGCGTCGAGGAGGTGATCCTGTCCTGTGGCTTCATGGCCGAGCGCGTGCGCGGCGTGCTGGGCGACGGCCACGGGCTGGGGATCCGCCTGCGCTACGTCGAGGAGCCCGAGCCGCGCGGCACCGCCGGCGCCGTCAAGCTCGCCGAGCCGATGCTCGAGGAGCGCTTCCTGATGCTCAACGGGGACGTCCTCACGGACATCGACCTCGGCGCCCAGCTCGCCCAACACGAGGCCACCGGGGCCCGCGCGACGCTCGCCCTGGTTCCCGTGGCCGACCCCAGCGCCTACGGCCTGGTGGTGCTCGGCGAGGCCGGCAGGGTCACCGACTTCGTCGAGAAGCCGAGCTCGGGGAGGCTGCCCTCGAACCTGATCAGCGCCGGCGCCTACGTGCTCGAGCGCGAGGTCCTCGAGCTCGTGGCCCCCGACCGCAAGGTCTCGATCGAGGGCGAGATCTGGCCGCTGCTGGTCGGCGAGGGCCTCTACGGCTTCCCCTCCGAGAGCTACTGGATGGACATCGGCACCCCCGACCGCTACCTGCAGGGCACCTTCGACATCCTCGAGGGCAACGTCGAGTCGGCGGTCCGCGAGCGCCTGGGCGAGGACTGGCTGGCCGTCGGGGACGGCGCCACCATTCGCGGCCGCGTGATCCCGCCCGCCCTGATCGGGGCCGGCTGCGAGCTGGCCGAGGGCGCCCGCGTCGGCAGCCTGGTGGTGCTCGGCCGCGACGTCACCGTGGGCCCCGGCAGCTCGCTCGAGCGGGCGGTGGTCCTCGACGGGGCCCGGATCGGGGCCGGCTGCGAGCTGCGCGACTGCATCGTCTGCGCGGACGCGGTCGTCGGCGACGCCACCAAGATCAGCGGCGGAGCGGTGCTCGGCGAAGGGGTCAGGATCGGAGCTGACAACGTGGTGACCCGCGGGGCGCGTATCTTCCCCGGGGTGGATCTCCCGGATCGGGCTATCGAGTTCTAGCCCGCTGGTGCCGATCCCCTCCTGACAGGGCCCCACCGAGCACCAAGGACGAGGAGAGCAACGATGGCAGCCACCACCCCCGACGGCAACAACCAGGGCCACCACGGCGTGACCGAGTTGACCCGTGACTCGATCGCGACCGTCGACCCCTCCGACCAGCTCGGCGACGTGCTGTCGCTGCCCGAGCACCTGCGCGACGCGCTGTGGCGGGTCGAGTCGGCGATCATGGAGGACCGCGACGCGCCGGCCGGCCTGGTCGTGTCCGGCATGGGCGGCTCGGCGATCGGCGGCGCGCTGGCGCGGGCGGCGCTCGGCGACCACGCCACCAGGCCGATCTTCGTGACCCGCGCCTACGGGCTGCCGACGTGGACCACCCCCGACACGATGGTGCTGTGCGCCAGCTACTCCGGGGATACCGAGGAGACCCTCGCCTGCTACGAATCGGCGGGGCTGCTGGGGGCCAAGCGCACCGTCGTCACCACCGGCGGGCGGCTGGCCGAGATGGCCCGCGCGGACAACGTGCCCGTGATCCCGCTCCCCGGCGGCCTGCAGCCGCGGGCGGCGGTGGCCTACATGATCGTGGCCTCGCTGGAGGTGGCGGCGCTGTGCGGCGTCGGTCCCCGGATGACCTCGGAAGTCGACGTCGCCGCCTCCCACACCGAGCAGCTGGTGGCCGAGTGGGGCCCGGACGCACCCGAGGACTCGCTGGCCAAGGAGCTCGCCCGTGGCCTGCACGGGACCACCCCGCTGATCACCGGCGCGGGTGTCACCACGCCGATCGCCTACCGCTGGAAGACCCAGATCAACGAGAACGCCAAGCAGCTGTGCTTCTGGAGCGAACTCCCGGAGATGGACCACAACGAGATCGTGGGCTGGGAGGGCGCCCGTTCGCAGGGGCGCTTCTCGGCCGTGTTCCTCGACGACTCCGACGCGCACCCGCGGCTGAAGGAGCGGATGGCGCTCAGCGAGCGCGTGATCGCCCCCAACGCGGCCGCCAGCTACAGGCTGGAGACACGCGGTCAGACGGGCATCGAGCGGGTGGTCTCGCTGGTGCTGCTCGGGGACCTGGTGTCGATCTACCTGGCCGCCCTGCGGGGGGTCGACCCCGGCCCGGTGCGGGTGCTCGACGAGCTCAAGGCGGCGCTCGCCGACCGCTGAACGGCCCTGGCCGACCGCTGGGCCTTGTGCTAGCGTTTTTCGCGGCCGAGGAGCGCTGCGACGGGCTGCGGTCCGCCACGCTCGGCCGCCCACTCTGCAGCAAGGGCGCTCTCCTAAGTTCACAGGAGGTTTCTCCGTGTCAGCAATGACCACCACGGCCGCCCGCAGCGCCGACTTCAAGGTCGCTTCCCTATCTGAGGCCGACTTCGGGCGCAAGGAGATCACGCTCGCCGAGCACGAGATGCCGGGGCTGATGGCGCTGCGGCGCGAGTACGGCGATGCCCAGCCGCTGAAGGGCGCCCGCATCACCGGCTCGCTGCACATGACCGTCCAGACGGCGGTCCTGATCGAGACGCTGACCTGCCTGGGCGCCGAGGTCCGCTGGTGCAGCTGCAACATCTTCTCCACCCAGGACCACGCCGCCGCGGCGGTCGCCGTCGGTCCCACCGGCACCCCTGAGAGCCCCCGCGGCGTGCCCGTGTTCGCGTGGAAGGGCGAGACCCTCGAGGAGTACTGGTGGTGCACCGAACAGGCCATGCGCTGGCCCGACCCCGAGACGGGCGAGACCTCGCTCGGGCCGAACATGATCCTCGACGACGGCGGCGACGCCACCCTGCTGGTTCACAAGGGCGGCGAGTACGAGCGCGCGGGCTCTGTCCCGGAGCCCTCCAGCAGCAACTCGGAGGAGTTCGCGATCGTGCTCGGGCTGCTGGGCCGCTCGCTGGATGAGGACCCCCAGCGCTGGACCCGGATCGGCGAGGGCCTGATGGGCGTCACCGAGGAGACCACCACCGGCGTTCACCGCCTCTACCAGATGGTCGAGCGCGGGGAACTGCTGTTCCCGGCCATCAACGTCAACGACTCGGTCACCAAGTCCAAGTTCGACAACCTCTACGGCTGCCGGCACTCGCTGATCGACGGCATCAACCGCGCCACCGACGTGATGATCGGCGGCAAGGTGGCCGTCGTGTGCGGCTTCGGCGACGTCGGCAAGGGCTGCGTGGAGTCGCTACGCGGGCAGGGCGCCCGCGTGCTGGTCACCGAGGTCGACCCGATCTGCGCCCTCCAGGCGACGATGCAGGGCCTGCAGGTGGTGCGCCTGGAGGAAGTGATCGAGACGGCCGACATCTTCATCACCGCCACCGGCAACCGCGACATCATCGGCGCCGCCGACATGCAGCGCATGAAGCATCAGGCGATCGTCGGCAACATCGGCCACTTCGACAACGAGATCGACATCGCCGGCCTGACCCGCGTGCCCGGGATCGAGCGCGTCAACATCAAGCCCCAGGTCGACAAGTGGGTGTTCCCCGACGGTCACGCGATCATCCTGCTGTCCGAGGGCCGGTTGCTGAACCTCGGCAACGCCACCGGGCACCCGAGCTTCGTGATGAGCAGCTCCTTCACCAACCAGGTGATCGCCCAGATCGAGCTCTTCACCAAGAACGAGGAGTACGAGAAGCGCGTGTACGTGCTCCCCAAGCACCTCGACGAGAAGGTCGCGCACCTGCATCTGGAGGCGGTCGGGGCGAAGCTGACCCGGCTGAGCGAGGAGCAGGCGGCCTACATCGACGTCCCCGTCGACGGTCCCTTCAAGCCCGACCACTACCGCTACTAGCGCCGGCCCCGGCGGCGGCGATCGCGAAGGCCCTGCGGCTGATGCGTGCGATGGTCCTGGCGGCCGGTCTCGGCACCCGCCTGCGCCCGCTGACCTACGAGATCACCAAGCCGATGGTGCCGGTGCTCGACCGCCCGGTGATGGAGCACATCCTCGACCTGCTCGACCGCCACGGCTTCGAGCAGGTGATCGCCAACCTGCACTACTTCCCGGACACGATCCGGGAGTTCTTCGGCGATCGCCTCTCCTACCACCACGAGCCCGAGCTGCTGGGGACCGCCGGCGGGGTCAAGGCCTGCGCGGAGTTCTTCGGCGAGGAGGCCTTCCTGGTGATCAGTGGAGACGCGCTGACGGACATCGATCTCGGCGCCTTCGTGGCCCGCCACCGGGCCGCGGGGGGGATCGCCACGCTGGCCGTCAAGGAGGTGTCCGACACCCGCGAGTACGGGGTCGTGCTGCACGACCGCGACGGGCGCATCACCGGCTTCCAGGAGAAGCCGGCCCCGGAGGAGGCCCTCTCGCGGCTGGGCAACTGCGGGATCTACATCTTCGAGCCGGAGATCTTCGACTACTTCCCCGAGCGGGACTTCGTCGACTGGGCCCAGGACGTGTTCCCGACGTTGCTCGAGAACGACGTCCCCTTCTTCGTGCACGAGATCCACGACTACTGGAACGACGTCGGCTCGCTGGCCGAGCTGCGCCAGGGGACCTTCGACGCGCTGGCCGGCGAGCTGCGCCTGGCGCTCGACGCCCGCGAGCTGGCTCCGGGGGTCCTCGCCGCCGGGGACTCGCGGCTGCCGCCCGACGCCGAGCTCGACGGCGGCGCCTGGATCGGCGAGGAGGTCTCGATCGGCCCGGGTGTACGACTGATGGGCCCGGTGGTGCTCGGCCGTGGCGCCACCGTGGGCGCGGGGGCCCAGCTGCGCTCGACCATCGTGCTGCCGGGCACCGAGGTGGCGCCGGGCGCGATCGCGATCGACGCGATCCTCGGCCACCGGGGGATCCTCGAGAGCCTGCGCGACGCGCGCTGAGCGCGGGGGCGACGCGGCCCTCAGGCCACCTCCAGGCGTTCCCTGCGCTGCTCGGCCCGCTCGGACTCGGCCAGCGCGCGGAAGAACAGGACCACCAGCGCGATCCCCATCACCAGCGACTGCTCGACGGCCATGATCAACCCCGCGATCGCCTGGTCTTCGCCGGCCGAGATCCCCCACACCCGGGGCTGGTGGGCGTAGAACGGGTACAGCGCGGCGGGGGCGAACGCGAGCCCCATCCCGAGCGCGCCGACGAACAGCTTGGTCGAGGCCAGGTAGGCGATCGGGCCCAGGCCCCCGAGGCGCATGCGGGCCCGGATCGGGGACAGCAGGTGCCACCAGTACAGCGACCCCACCGCCAGGAAGCTGAGGTGCTCGAGCACGTGGATGCCTTCGTGGGAGGCGGCCTCGTCGTAGGCCGCGGGTATGTGCCAGGCCCAGATCACGACGATGTAGGCGATCACCGCGAAGGCCGGGTGGGCCAGCGGGCCGGCACGGCGCTCGAGGCTCGCCACCGAGCGGGTCAGCGGGCGCAGGATGACCTTCGTCAACGCCACGATCGCCAGGATCGGGACGATGTCGAGCAGCAGCATGTGCTGGACCATGTGCATGAAGAACAGCTGCTCGGCCAGCGAGTCCAGGGGCGAGATCAGGGCCGCCAGCAGCACCACCAGCGCGGTCACCGCGCAGGCCAGCCGCCATACCGGCGCCTCGGCGGCCCGGCGGGGCCCGGCGGCACGACGCACCCGCAGCCAGCGCCACACGTAGATCCCCAGCACCAGGGCGCTCACGGCGATGACCCATGGGGTCGGGGCCCAGGACAGGTTGGGCTTCATGCTCGCAGCGATTCTCGCACGCCGTCCAGGGCCGTCCAGGCGGTCCATTTACATTCGCCGAAGCCGGGCGTAGCATCGTGGCGGAGAAAGATCTTCCGATCGAAGGGAGTCAAGGTGCAGATCGAGATCAAGGGCAGAAACGTGCCCGTCACCGACGAGCTGCGGTCCCACACCGAGCGCCGTCTGGGCAAGGTCGCCCGCCAGGTCTCCGAGCTCGCGAGGCTCGAGATCGAGATCTTCAGGGAGCCCAACCCGCGCGTGACCGACTGCCACGTGGCCGAGGGGACGCTGTACCTGAAGGGCGTGACGCTGCGGGCCCGCGACGCCTCTCCCGAGATGCTCCATTCGCTGAACCTGATGGTCGACGAGCTCGCCCGCCAGGTCAAGCGCCACCGCGACAAACTCCGCCACCGCCGCGAGGCCCACGCGGCCGCCGTGCGGGCGGGCCGGGCGAACGCCCAGGAGGGGCCGCTCCCCTCCACCTAGCCCCCCCGCCGCAACCGGCCGGCGCCTGCGATCCGCCACCCCGGCGGAAGCTATCCTTGGGCCATGCCCTCCCTGCTCGACCGCGCGCTGAACGTCGGTGAGGCGAAGAAGTTCAAGACCTACCAGAAACGCGTCGCCCTGATCAACGCGTTCGAGGCCGAGCTCGAACACGACAGCGACGCCGAACTGCGCGAGCGCATCGACGAGCTGCGCGGGCGGGCCCGTGGCGGCGAGGACCTCGACACGCTGCTGCCCGAGTGCTTCGCGATCGTCCGTGAGACCGGCAAGCGGACTATGGGGATGCGCCACTTCGACGTCCAGCTGATCGGCGCCATGGCCCTCCACGAGGGCCACATCTCCGAGATGAAGACCGGCGAGGGCAAGACCCTGACGGCGACCCTGGCGGTGGTGCTCAACTCGCTGGCGGTGCACCCCCCCGACCCGTCGGCCCCCGACGCCGAGCCGCGGCCCAAGGGCGTCCACGTGGTCACCGTCAACGACTACCTCGCCCGCCGTGACGCCGAATGGATGAGCCCGATCTACGAGGCCCTCGGGGTGACGGTCGGCGTGCTCGAGAACATGCAGCCCTACGAGGACAAGCAGCAGGCCTACGCCTGCGACGTCGTGTACGGGACCAACTCCGAGTTCGGCTTCGACTACCTACGCGACAACATGGCCAAGGATCTGTCCGAAAAGGTCCAGCGCGGCCACGCCTTCGCGGTCGTGGACGAGGTCGACAACATCCTGATCGACGAGGCCCGCACGCCCCTGATCATCTCGGGAGCCCCCGAACAGGCCGCCGACCTGTACGTCAAGTTCGCCCGCCTGGCTCCCCAGATGAGGCTCGGCAAGACCCCCGAAGGGATGGACCCGCGCACGAAGAAGGAGTTCGTGGCGGACTTCGACTACGAGATCGACGAGAAGCACAAGACCGCCTCGATCACCGAGGAGGGCGTGGCCAAAGCGGAGAGCTTCCTCGGCATCGACCACCTCTACCGCGCCGAGAACGGCCACCTCGTCAACCACCTGATCCAGGCGCTGCGGGCCGAGGCGCTGTACAAGGTCGACGTCGACTACGCCGTGATCGACGGCGAGGTCAAGATCATCGACGAGTTCACCGGCCGCATCCTCGAGGGGCGGCGCTGGTCGGAGGGGCTCCACCAGGCGATCGAGGCCAAGGAGCGGGTGCCGATCCAGGAGGAGAACCAGACGCTCGCGACGATCACCTACCAGAACTACTTCCGCCTCTACGACAAGCTCTCCGGCATGACGGGGACGGCGCTGACCGAGGCGACCGAGTTCATGAAGATCTACGACCTTCCGGTGATCCAGGTCCCGACCAACATGCCGATGGTCCGCGAGGACCGCAACGACCAGGTCTACAAGACCAAGGACGGCAAGTGGAACGCGGTCCTGAAAGAGATCGCCGCCCGCCACGAGAACGGCCAGCCGGTACTCGTCGGGACGATCTCCGTGGAGGTCTCCGAGCTGCTCGGAGAACGCCTGCGCAAGCTCGGGATCGAGCACACGGTGCTCAACGCCAAGCCCGAGCACGCCGCCCGTGAGGCCGAGATCGTCGCCGAGGCGGGCCAGCCCGGCGCGGTCACGATCGCCACCAACATGGCCGGCCGCGGGGTCGACATCAAGCTCGGCGGCAACCCCGAGCACCTGGCCGCCCAGCAGCTGGCCCGGGAGGGCTTCGAATCGGACGACCCGCTCGTGCGCGAGAAGCGCATGCTGGAGGTGCTGCCGGAGGTCGAAGCGAAGCTCGAGCAATCCCGCCAGCAGGTCGTCGCCGCCGGCGGGCTGTTCATCTGCGGAACCGAGCGCCACGAGTCCCGGCGCATCGACAACCAGCTCCGCGGCCGCTCCGGCCGCCAGGGCGACCCCGGCGAGTCGCGCTTCTTCCTGTCGGCCGAGGACGACCTCGTGCGGCTGTTCGCGGGCGACCGCATCTACAAGATCCTCGACCGTCTCGGTGGCGTCGACGAGGAGGGCAACGAGGAACCGATCGAGGCCGGGATGCTCTCCAAACAGATCGAGAAAGCCCAGCGCAAGGTCGAGGAACAGCACTTCCTGGCCCGTAAACAGGTGCTCGAGTACGACGACGTCATGAACGAGCAGCGCCGTGTGATCTACGCCTACCGCGACGAGGTGCTCGAAGGCAAGAGCCTCGGCGAGGAGGCGCGTCGCGAAGTCGCCGCGGTGATCGAGCGCACCGTCGACCAGTACACGGAAGGGGACTTCATCGAAGACTGGGACATCGACGGGATGTTCACGGCGCTCGGGCAGCTGTTCCCGCTGGAGCTGACCAGCGAGGAGTTGCGCGCCGAGAGCGCCGACCGGGTATCGCTCACCGACCGCGTCGTCGGGGAAGCGATGGACCGCTATGAGGCCCGTGTGGAGTCGCTCGGCGAGGAACTGATGGGGGCCCTGGAGCGGTTCCTGCTGCTGCAGATCATCGACGAACGCTGGCGTGAGCACCTGTTCGACATGGACTACCTGCGTGAAGGGATCCACCTGCGCGGGTTCGCCCAGATCGATCCGCTGGTGGCCTACAAGAACGAGGCCTTCACCCTCTTCGGCGACCTCATGAACACCGTCTGGACCGACTTCGCGCGGATGGTCTTCAACGTCGAGGTGAACGTCGAGGAACCGAACGGGAGCGGCCCCAGGGCTCCCTCCTTCCAGGCCTCAGGGAACGCCACCCGTAGCGGGCGGGTGTCCTACTCGGGCGGTCACAGCGTGGCCGGCGCCGGGGCGCTGGCCTCGGCTGCGGCATCCGCCGGCGTCGGGGCCGGGTCGGCCGTCTACGACGAACCCGAGGAAGTGATGCCGGTGATCGAGCAGCGGGTGCTCGGCGACGACCAGCAGGTCGGCCGCAACGACCCCTGCTGGTGCGGCAGCGGCAAGAAGTTCAAGAAGTGCCACGGCGCCTAGGGCGCCGGTAGCCCCCAGGGCGCGTCGAGCACGACCCGCCAGTCGCCGTCCTGGCGGGAGTAGACCGCCAGCGAGGAGCTGCGCTGCTCGAACGGCTCGCCGTCGCCGCCGGTGCCCCGCATCGTGAGCGTGCCGAGCGCGAGCGCGACCGCCCCGGCATGGAACACGCGCTCGATCTCGATCTCGATCGTGGTCCCCGCCTCGATCAGGGCCCTCACCGCCCCTTCGACCGCACCGTGGCCGTCGAGCACGCCCCCGTCCGGGGCGAGGATCGCGGCGTCCTCGCTCCACAGCTCCATCGCCGCGCTCATGTCGCCGGCATTGACGGCCGCGGTGAACAGCCGCGGCAGCTCGTTCGGGGACCGCGCCGCCATCGCTCGGGAACATACAGGCAGCCACCCGCCGCAAACCCGTGGGCAGCCCCGCGCGGTGGGCTCGCAGGCAGCAACGGCAAGCGCCCCCGGCGGTCGGCATGCCGGGTGCTAGCGTCCCCGTCATGGCCACCGCCGCACCCAGCGAGTCAACCCCCCAGCGGCTGGCCGCGATCCGCGAGCAGATGACGCTGCTGGCGGACTATCTTTGACCCGCCCGCGCTGAGCAGCCACCTCGCGGAGCTGGAGTCCGAGATGGGCGCCGAGGGCTTCTGGGAGGACTCCGAGCGGGCCGCCGCGGTCAGCTCCGAGCACGCCCGCACGAGCAGGCGCCTGGAGGTGTTCGACGGCCTTGCCCGCGACGTCGAGGATCTCGGGGCGCTGGCGGAGTTGGCCGTCGAGGACCCCAGCCTGGCGGTCGAGGTCGACGAACAGATCGCCTCGGTGGAGTCGCGGCTGGCCGAGCTCGAGGAGCAGCGCCTGTTCTCCGGCTCCTACGACACCGGTGACGCGCTCGTTACCGTCAACGCCGGCGCCGGCGGCACCGACGCCCAGGACTGGGCCGAGATGGTCCTGCGGATGGAGATGCGGTGGGCCGAGCGGCGGGGCTTCCAGGTCGAGCTGCTGGAGCTCAGCCCCGGGGAGGAAGCGGGCATCAAGTCGGCCACCTTCCGGGCCAGCGGCGAGAACGCCTACGGCCTGTTCGGCGCCGAGCGGGGGGTGCACCGGTTGGTGAGGCTGTCGCCGTTCGACTCCGCCCACCGTCGCCAGACGAGCTTCGCGGGCGTCGAGGTGGCGCCGGTGGTGGAGGATCGGGGCGAGGTCGAGATCGACGAGGACGACCTGCAGGTGGACACCTACCGCTCCTCGGGGGCGGGGGGCCAGCACGTCAACAAGACCGACTCGGCGGTGCGGATCACCCACCAGCCCACGGGGATCGTGGTGCAGTGCCAGAACGAGCGCTCGCAGTCCTCCAACCGCGCCACCGCGATGGCGATGCTGCGGGCGAAGCTGCTCGAGCGCCAGGAGCGCGAACGCCAGCAGGAGATCGCCCGCGAGAAGGGGGAGGCCCAGGACGTCAACTTCGGCTCACAGATCCGCTCCTACGTGATGCACCCCTACACGATGGTCAAGGACCACCGCACCGGCGAGGAGGTGGGGGACGTCCAGCGGGTGCTGGACGGGGACCTCGACGGGTTCGTGCGAGCCCTGCTGCTGCAGCGGGCGGCCTCCGGGGGCTAGCCGGTGGAGGATCTCGTCGCGCTCGTGCAGCGGGCGCTGCAGGAGGACGTCGGCTCCGGCGACGTGACCACGCTGGCCACGGTCCCGCCCCACGCCCGCGCCCGGGCGCTGATCACGCAGAAGCAGCCCGGCGCGATCTACGGCCTGGACGCCGCCGAGCTCACCTTCTCGCTGCTCGACCCGGGCGTCGAGATCACCAGGGGGGTGGAGGAGGGTCGCTGGCGGGAGCAGGGGGGGGAGGTGCTGGTCGCGCGTGGCAGCGCCCGCGCGCTGCTCACCGGCGAGCGCACGGCGCTGAACTTCCTCGCCCACCTCTCGGGCGTGGCCACAGCCGCGGCGCGGGCCGTCCGGGAGGTGCAGGGCACCGCCGCGAAGGTGCTCGACACGCGCAAGACGACCCCCGGACTGCGCTCGCTGGAGAAGGCCGCGGTGTGGGCCGGGGGCGCCCACAACCACCGCGCCGGCCTGTACGACGCGATCCTGATCAAGGACAACCACATCGCCGCCGCCGGCGGCATCGCCGCGGCGATCGAGCGTGCGAGGGCGGCGGCCCCCGAGCTGGCGGGGACGCTCGAGGTCGAGGTCCGAGACCCCGACGAGATCGACCAGGCGCTCGCCGCCGGTGCCCCGCGGCTGCTGCTCGACAACATGGACGTGGAGCAGCTGCGGGCCGCGGTGACGCAGGTCGATGGGCGCGCCCAGCTGGAGGCCAGCGGCGGCGTCACGCTCGCGACGCTGCGGGCGGTGGCCCTCACGGGGGTAGAATGGATCTCGTTGGGTGCGCTGACGCACTCGGCACCCGCGCTGGACCTCTCGATGCAGCTGACGGACCTGCCATGAACCTGCCGATGGCACCATCCCAGGCACCCCCGGGAGCGCTCTCGCCGGAGGAGATCCGCGAGCTACAGGACCAGGTGCGGGCCCTCGCCGCCGAGCGCGGAGCGGTGATCCTGGCCCACAACTACCAGCTCCCGGAGATCCAGGACGTGGCCGACTACGTGGGCGACTCGCTCGGGCTCTCGCGCCGGGCCGCGGCCGCCGACGGCGACACGATCGTCTTCTGCGGGGTGCACTTCATGGCCGAGACCGCCTCGGTCCTGTGCCCCACCAAGACGGTCCTGATCCCCGACCTCGACGCCGGCTGCTCGCTGGCGGAGTCGATCGACGAGACCCAGCTGGCCGCCTGGCGGGAGCGCTATCCGCAGGGCGTGGTCGTGATGTACGTGAACACGACCGCGGCCGTGAAGGCGCTCAGCGACTACTGCTGCACGTCCGCCAACGCGGTCGAGGTGGTGCGTCACATCTACGAGACCCACGGCCCCGACACCGAGATCCTGTTCGGCCCCGACATGTGGCTCGGGGCCTACGTCGAGAAGATCCTCGGGCGGCGGATGCACGTGTGGGACGGCGAGTGCCACGTACACGCCGGGATCCGCCCCGCCGACCTCGAAGCAACCCGCGCGAGCCACCCCGGGGCCGAGCTGCTGGTGCACCCCGAGTGCGGCTGCTCGACCAGCGTGATGGAGTACGTGGCGGCCGGCGACGTGTCCCGGGAGGGGGTCCACATCCTTTCCACCGGGGGCATGCTCGAGCACGCCCAGGCCGCCGCCGAGGGCGCCGGCGGCGGGGAGCCCACCCGCGTGGCGGTCGTGGCGACCGAGGTCGGGATGCTCTACCCGCTGCAGATGGCCGCTCCCCAGGTGCGCTTCATCCCCGCCAACGCCGAGGCCTCCTGCCGCTACATGAAGATGATCACGCTCCCCAAGCTGCGTGACTCGCTGGCGCAGATGCGCTTCGAGGTGCGGGTGCCGGAGGATCTCGCCGAGCGCGCCCGCGTGCCGATCGACCGCATGGTCGCGATCGGGTAGCTACTCAGAATTCGTCGGCCGAGTGGGGGCCCACGCAGGCGACGGCGAGCTCCTCGCCGATGCCCTTGGCGACTTCGGCGACCTCGTCGAAGGTGACCGCGTCGAGCGCCGAGATCGCCGCGTCGGGGTCGGTGTCCCGCCCGAACACGATCTGCTGGGTGGCCGCGTGGCGTGCGACCGAGCCCGAGTTCTCGAACGCCAGCACCAGCCTCCCGGCGGCGTACGCCCGCGCGCGGGTGACCTCCTCGCCGCTGGGTCCCTCCTCGCGCAGTTCGTCGACGATCTCTCGCATGCGGCGGTACGCCTCCACGCACTTGTCCGACTCCAGCCCCGATCCGAGCTGCAGGATGGGTACGTCCGCGAACGCGTGGTTGACCGCGTACACCGAGTAGCAGAGCCCTCGCTTCTCGCGGATCTCCTCGAACAGCCGCGAGCCCATCGAGCCGCCGAGCAGCGTCGAGTAGATCGCCAGCGCCGCCCGCGCCCGTTCGTCGGCGACGTCGACGTCGGGCCGGTAGATCATCCGCAGGTGCGACTGGTTGGTGTCGCGGGACTCGACCAGGATCTCGGGGGCGAACTCCCCCGCCGGCAGGTAGGGGTCGGGTTCGGGCAGCGCCTCGAAGCGGGACAGCGCCTCGAACAGCTGCTCCTCGGGGGGCAGGTGGTCGAGGTTGCCGGCCAGGAACGCGCCCCCGGAGCCGGGCCCCCAGCGGCGGTCGCGGAAGGCGAGGATGCCGTCGCGGGTGAAGCCGCGGAGGTTCTCCTCAGGTCCGAGCACCGTGCGTCCCAGCGGGTGCTCGCCGAAGGCGGCACGGTCGATCAGGTACTCGGCCACGGTCGAGGGCTGGTCGTAGGCGCGGTTGATCTCCTGGATCACCACCCCCCGCTCGCGGTCCAGCTCGCCGGCGTCGACGCGGGCGCGCCCGACGAAGTCGCTGAGCAGGTCGATCGCCTCGGGGGCGCTCTCCGCGCGGACGGTGATGTGGAAGGCGACGAGGTCGTGGCTGGTGTAGGCGTTGAGCACGCCTCCGAGCCGCTCGGCGGTCTCGTTGACGTCCTTGTAGGTGGGGTACTTCTCGCCTCCCTTGAACACCAGGTGCTCGAGAAAGTGGGCCATCCCGTTCTCCTCGGGGCGCTCGTTGCGGGCCCCCGCGTCGAAGGCCACCAGCACCGTCAGCGCCCTCGTCCCGGGCAGCTCGATGCGGTGGACGGGCATCCCGTTCTGGGGGACGGTGCTGGTCGACAGGCGTGCCATGCGCCTGCCACCCTAGAGCACCGCGGGCGCCATGCCCGACGGCCCCGCAGCTGGTGGCGGACGCCGCCAGCCGCTCGTCTACGCTGAAAAACTCCTCACATGTCCGCCCCCTCCGCCCCCACCCGCCGCACGGGCCGCTGGTTGGCGATCGTGCTGGTCCCGATCGCGCTGCTGCTGCTCGGAATCTGGCTGGGCGGTCGCCCCGAAGACCTCCCGAGCTTCATGCGCTCGTTCGCCGGCTCCAGCCGCGAAAAGATCGTGGTCCAGGAAGCGATGAAGCGGATCGCCCGCGACTACTACCGCCCGGTCAGCGAATCGCAGCTCTCGAACTCCTCGGTGGCGGGCATGGTCGCGGGGCTCGACGACCGCTTCTCGCACTACCTCACGCCGAGCGAACTGGAGGAATTCGACCTGCCGCCCCACTTCGCCGGGATCGGCGTGGAAGTCGGCTCGATGCAGCGCGGCCTGGCGATCGCCCGCGTCTTCAACGAATCGCCCGCGGCCCGCGCCGGGCTGAAGAGCGGGGAGGTGATCGTGGGGGTCAACGGGCGCCCGCTGCGGGGGCTCTCGCGCGACCAGGCGGTGGCGCTGATCAAGGGCATGCCGGGGACCGACGTGGTGCTGCAGATCGAAGGTCCCCGCAGCACCCACGGCGGCAAGCCGCCGTCGCACAGCGTGAGGATCACGCGGGCGATCGTCTCCGAGCCTGTCGTAGCGTCCGCGACCGACACCATCGACGGCAAGAAGCTGGGGGTGGTGGCGCTGGCTTCGTTCACCCCCGGGGCCCACGTGGAAGTGATGAAAGCCGTCCAGCAGGTGCTCCACGAAGGGGCCCGGGGGATCGTCTTCGACATGCGCGACAACGGCGGCGGGCTGGTCGAGGAAGCGCAGCTGATCGCGAGCATCTTCATCCCCCACGGGGTGATCGTGTCCACCAGCGGTCGCAACCAGCCGCGCCAGGTCCTGATGGCCACGGGAGGCGCGATCAGCACCAAGATCCCGGTGGTCGTGCTGGTCGACCAGAACACGGCCTCGGCGGCGGAGATCGTGACGGCCGCCCTCCAGGACCACCACCGCGCCACCATCGTCGGCAGCCACACCTTCGGCAAGGGGGTCTTCCAGGAGGAGGAGAAACTCGCCAACGGCGGCGCCCTCGATATCACCGTCGGTGAGTACTTCACGCCCAACGGGCGCAACCTCGGTGGGGGAGGGGTCAAACAGGGAGCCGGGGTGAAACCCGAAGTGCTCGTCAAGAGCGGCCTCGACGGGGCCCAGGGGCTGAAGGTGGCGCTGGAAACGCTGGCGGCCAAAGTCGCGTGAGCGCCGGGCCCCGAGACGGGGCGAGCGGCTCCGGGCGGGGCCCCCGCAGCGGCCCTGGGACGTACGTCGCGGTGCTCGAGCGGCGCGGGCGCTTCCTCACCGCGGAGCGGATGTTCCCGGCCGAGGATCCGCTCCCCGCCCCGGGGCGGCGGGGAGCCTCCGCCGGCACCGTCGTGGGGAGCGCCCGCGGCAGCGGGGGAGCGCGGGCGGGCGACATCGTGCTCGTTCGGACCCGCGCGCCGCGGGGCTCTGGACCGCAGGTCGTGCGCCGGATCGGCCGCCCCGATCGCGCCCGCGATGTGGTCGAGGCGCTGATGCTCGACCGCGGCCTGCGCCGGGAATTCGGCGAGCGCCTGGAGGAGGACGCACGGGTGGCGGCCCGGGCGGCCTCGCGCTCGCCCGGCGAGCGGCGCGACCTGCGCTCGCTGGGGACCTTCACGGTCGACCCTTCCGGGGCCCGTGACTTCGACGACGCGATCTCGGCCGAGGCGCTGGCGGACGGAGCGACCAGGATCAGGATCCACATCGCCGACGTCTGCGCCCACGTCGCCGAGGGCGGCCCGCTCGACCGGGAGGCGCGACGGAGGGCCACGAGCGTGTACGTCCCGGGCACGGTTGAGCCGATGCTCCCGCTCGCGCTCTCGAGCGACGCCTGCTCGCTGCTGCCCGGGGCCGACCGGTTGGCGGTGACGGTGGAGCTCGAGCTCGCGGACGGGCGGACGCGTCGCAGCGCCTTCTACCGCTCGCTGATCCGCTCCGACGCGCGCCTCGACTACGAGGACGTCGATCGCATATTCGCCGGCGAGGAGCGCGCCCGGGAACCCTGGGCGCAGCCACTGGCGGACGCACGGGCCGCGGCAGCGGCGCTCGCCCGCCGGCGCGAACGGAGGGGAGCGCTGAAGGTCGAATCGGAGGAGCCCGAGTTCAGCTTCGACGAGCGGGGCGAGCCGGTGGCGATCCAGCCGCGCGAGCAGACCGAGTCCCATCGCCTGATCGAGAACCTGATGATCGCGGCCAACGAAGCCGTCGCCGCACACCTCGCCGAGCGCGGCACCCCCTGCCTCTACCGGGTCCACGAGCGCCCCGAGCCCGAGCGGATCGTGCGCCTGGTGGAGCAGCTGGCCTCGCTGGAGGTGCCCACCCCGCCGCTCCCCGAGCCGATGTCGCCCTCGCAGGCGGCCGACCTGGTGGGGGAGATCTCACAGTCGGTGGATCGTTACACGCGGAGCACCGGGCGCGGGCGGATCGCGTTCGGTTCGCTGGTACTGCGATCGCTCAGGCAGGCCTACTACTCGCCGCGGAACATCGGCCACGCCGGTCTGAGCACCGCCACCTACTGCCACTTCACCTCGCCGATCCGCCGCTATCCGGACATCGTCTGCCACCGTTCGCTGCTGTCCACGCTCGGAGCGCCCGAGCACGCCCCGCGGGCGGCCGAGCTCGGCGAGCTGGGCGAGTGGACCTCCGAACGGGAGCGGGCGGCGGCCACGATCGAGCGCGACGCCGACGACGTCGTCCGCTGCTTCCTGCTCGAGCGGCTGCTGCGCCGTGACGGCGACGGCCAGGCCTTCGCGGGGGAGGTCGTGGGGCTGATCTCGGCCGGGGCCTTCGTCGCCTTCGCCACCGCCGAGCAGGCCGCCGGCCAGCTGCCGTTCGAGGGCATGCTCCCGGTGCGGGTGCTGGCGGCCGCGGCCGCTCGCGCGCCGCGAGCGGAGAGCCCCCGCGGGCCGGGAGCCGCCCGCAGCAGGCCGGCGGCGGCGGCGCGCGGCGCCACCGCTCGGGAAGCGGGCGGCCGTGACGGCGGCAGGGATTGGTGGGAGCTCAACGAGCAGGGGACGATCCTGCGGGGCGAGCCCAGCGGCTCGACCGTCCGCCTCGGCCAGCCGCTGCGGGTGCGGGTGGAGCGTGTGGAGGCGATCCGCGGCCGTGTCGACCTCGCACCCGTGGGCTCGCGGGAACTCGGGGTTGGTCCAGGCTAGGCTCAGCCAGGAGATGGCGAAGGGAAAGGGCAAGCGCAAGATCGGTGCCGGCGACGTCGCCTCGAACCGCTACGCCAGCCACCGCTACAACCTCGGCGAGCGCCTGGAGGCGGGACTCGTGCTCGAGGGCACCGAGGTCAAGTCGCTGCGCACCTCGGGCGCGCAGCTGAAGGACGGCTACGCGGCGATCAACGACGGAGAGCTGTGGCTGCACTCGGTGCACATCCCCCCGTACGGCCCGGCCTCCCGCGAGAATCACGACCCCGAGCGTCCCCGCAAGCTGCTCGTGCACCGCCGCGAGCTCGAGCGGCTGGGTGTCCGCACGCAGGAGCGGGGCCTGACCCTGGTCCCCACCAGGATCTACTTCTCCGGCCCCCACGCGAAGGTCGAGATCGCCCTCGCCCGCGGCAAGGACCTCTACGACAAGCGCGAGGCGATCCGCGAGCGCGAGACCAAGCGCGAGATGGAACGAGCCGTCAGGGAAGCCCGTCGCTAGATCGAGCTGAAGCTGTGGGTGCCCGTCGAGAGGACGTGGGCCTCGTGCATCCCCAGCGCCAGCACAACCACCAGGCCGATGTACACGCACGCCACCGCCAGGCGGTGGCGTGGCGCCACCCGGTAGTAGGCGGCCTGCTGCAGCGAGTGGGTGCCGCGGAGCTTCCAGCGGCGGTAGGTCTCGAAGCCGGCGAACACGACGATGATCAACAGGATCGGGTTCGGCACCAGCAACACCATCGCCACCAGCACGCCGAAGCCGAGGAACCACATCCACGGCGACATCGCCGCCATCGCCCGACCGCCGTCGAGGGGGACGACGGGCAGCAGGTTGAACAGGTTCAGGAAGAAGCCCACGTAGGCCAGCGCTCGCAGCAGGTCGCTGTTGGTGGCCTCCCCGATGGCCAGGCAGGCGGCCGCCCCGAGGGTCCCCAGCACCGGTCCGGCGAGCCCCACCCGCGCCTCGGCGACGGCGTTGTCGCCCAGTGAGCGGGCACTGATCACCGCCCCGAGGAAAGGCACGAACATCGGCGCGCTCGCCTTGATGCCCTCGCGGCGCAGCTGGATCACGTGACCCATCTCGTGGATGAAGATCAGCGCCACGAACCCCACCGCGAAGGGCCAGCCCCAGAACAGCGTGTAGGCGGCGACCGACACGAGCGCGGTACCCGCCGTCGTCAGAAGCTTCGCTTTGGGCAGCAGCAGGATCAATCCCTTGATGGCGGAGAAGAACTTCGCCACCGCCGCCACGACCGCGGCCGCCGCGCTGCTGATCTTCCGCCGAACCGAGCTGACCGGTCCCTGGCGCGGCTGTCCGAAGGGGTCACCGGCCCGCTCGGCCCGGGCCGACGGGTACCCGGTCGGTGCTGACGTCGACGTCGGCGTCACCGCCGGCACCGCAGCCGGCACCTGCACCGGCTGGGCTGTGGCGGGCGCTCCCGGGATCGCGGCCACTGGGTGCTCCTGGACGGGCACCCGGGGGATCCCCGGCATCGTCAGATCCTGGTTGTCCATCCAGACCATTTTCGCAGGCTCGGTAACGGTTACCTCAACATTGCAGGGCGGTCCTCACCGGTCGTCCCCGCGATGGCTCCACGAGCCCCTCCGACCGGCCCGCCGGCTTTTCCGCGGAACGTGCGGGGAGCATCGGCAGAACCCCCTTGACCGGGTCCTGGGCGAGGTCTAATTTGGCTGCCAGACGCGGAACCGGGCTTGAAAAAGAGCGAGGCCAAAGAGGTGTGAGGCCGCGCCACCCAGCGCCGAGGGGCCTAACAGCCCGGAGGACTGGGCCCTCGAACAAGCTCGGGACCGCGTCTCTTTTCGTCTACGACCGCCCTCCGGCGTGGCCTCAAGGTCCGCGCACACGCGTGCGCCAGAACTAGTCCGAGCGTTCGTGTTCCCGTTGCCAGACGTTCGCCTGCCGCCAGCGAGTGAGCATCTACTGCCGTATCGGCGCGGCGAGCAAGTTTGTCCAGTCGTCCCGCCAAGCCCTTGCAGCGATGCCGGCGGCGCTAGACTCGAAGGTAGAAGAGCACCCTCGGGGACGACAGGCTTCGACGTGGCTGGTTCCGTGAGGGTGGTGGCGAGTCGAGGTCCCGGGAGGCCTCGTAAAACACCCGGGAAAACATAAGTGCGGACTCTCACGAGTACGCCCTCGCCGCTTAGTCAATAGCTAAGCCGTGAGGTCTTGGCCTTCGCTCGCCTGTGGCGGAGAACGCCGGGATCAGATAGCAGGCTAACCCGCGGCGGTCCGCCTCCGCCAAGGCGGGGACATCTCAGGAGGCTGGCCCTTCGCAACCCCGCCGGCGAGGCGAGCGAAGAGCGAGATCAGAGCGCCGGCTACGCTCGTAGAAGCCACTCTGACGCGGTCACGGACGCGGGTTCGATTCCCGCCGTCTCCACTGTTCCCTCCAGATTTGGCTCTGCAGAGCCAAATCGGAGGCGAAGACGGGGGGAACGATTTCGCGGCGGACTATTCGTCCTTCACGACATGAGCCATCGTCGCGGCCAGCTGATCGATGTCCCAGTCGGCGTAGATGTCGCCGGTTGTCTGGATCGACTTGTGGCCCAGGAGCTTCTGAACGGCCTTCAGGTTCCCGCTCACGTCCAGGACTCGCTGCCCAGCTGTGTGCCTCGCCTTGTGCATACGCTCGCCACTCGTCGTGCCTGTAGGGACGATCCCGGCACTCTCCAGACACCGGTACCACCAGCGGTGCGCGCTGGTGCTACTCATCGGCTTGTCTGGAACGGGCGTAGCTCAGTCCGACGCCGTCCGTTGGCGTCCGTGCGCGCATCGAGGCCTGCGCCACAGGCGGACGCGCGTTGGCCTCCAAGGAGTTGTTGGAGCGCCTCGAACCCGCGGATGCAGCGGCACTGGGGCTCGACCCAGACCACATCACCTACACACCCCTCGCCGACCTCCCTGCGGCCACAGAGAAGGCCCGTCGCGACGCCCCAGCTATCGCGGTCTGCGAGGTGTAGGGAGCGAGACCGGCATTGCGCTCGCGGAAAGAAGCGATCGCGCACGCGGCCCCACCAGACGCCTCCTTTGCCATGAGCCAGCGAGCGTCTCGCGTGTGGGAGAGCTGACGAGCGCTCGTCGTCCAAGGGGGGCGTGTTGGGGTGGGGCTTCCGCGCGGTCGCTTGCGTGCGATAAGCGGGAGCGGGCCGAGGGCATCCGGACTGCTGGCGGCGCTGGCCACGCCATAGGCAATTTCCGGGCGTCGCGGGCGGCTGGACTGGCCCGAGTCGGTCGCAGGCTAGCCTTTTGTGTAGGTGAAGTTGGCTGTGGTGCTGCTGGGGCCGGTGCCGGTGAAGTAGCTCTCGACGGTGCTGACCGAGACGGGCACCTCGCTGCCGGCGCTCCCCGGTGGCGACGTGGCTTCAAGGACGCTGGTCGAGCCGCAGTCAAGGCCTGAGTGGACGGGCGTGAAGGCCGCTTCGACGTTGCCGAAGAAGACGGCCAGTGGGCAGCCGAGGTTCTCGCCGTGGATCAGCACTTTCGTTTTGCCCGTGGATTTCCCGGAGCTGGGTGTGAGCGAGTCGACTGCAGGTTCACCGGGTGGGTAGAGGTAGAACCGGTCGGCCGCTGTTTTCGTGCTGCAGCCCGTGACCGTGCAGAGGAGGACGTCCGCGAGCGCGGGGTTCTGCTCGACGGTCTGGGTGGACAGGCTGGTGTCGCTGGTGGGCGTGAAGGTGTACTGGGTTCCTTCCGAGATCCCGGCCCCACTGTCCAGGAACTGCACCCGCAGGATCTGCCCTTCAAGACCCTGGCCGCTTACCTGGATCGGCGTCCCGCCCGTGTCCGGAGCACCGCTGAGGCCGTCCAGCCTGGTCGGGTTGAGCGTGTTCACGACAGCGCTGACGCTCGGCACACCGGCATAGGTGACACTGGACGCCGGGGCCTGGCCCGCCTCTGTCCTGACGCTGAACGGCACGGTCAAGGGGCCAACGGTCAGTTCTTCTTCTGGCGCTTCGATCTGCATCTCGGTGCCCGTCAGAAACGCGTAGTAGGCGTCGATTGACGACCACTTGTGTGGATTACCGAAGTCCGCCCCGTCCATCGTTAGGAGGTTCAAGCCTGTCCCGTGGACGGTGATCAGCGTTTCGCTTTCCTCGCTGGCGAGCTGTGCAGGGCCGGCGGATGTCGAGATCGATGAGATCGTTGGCGCCGGGGCGTAGTCGAACTCGCTCGGCGCCGGGGCCTCCTCACAGCCACAGCCAGGCGGTATCACGACCGCTGATTCTGAGTTATAGGCAACGGGACCCTCGAGCGGGGGGAGGATCTGTCCGGTTGCGCTGGTGCCGTTGGCGTTGGTGACCGTGACCTGCACCTGGCAGATGTCGTTCGCCGCGTTCTCGCCGGCGTAGACGCCGCTGCCCGGGAGCGGCGAGCAGGCGGTCTGCGGGGAATAGCGCGGTGGGGTGACCGTGATCCGGAACGGACTGTCGACCTTGAAGGCGGGTGCGCTCACGCCGCCGAAGCTGACCTTGGTGGCGGCGGTGAAGCCCGACCCCAGGATGCTCACCTGCTTGGGCGAGCGCTCACTTCCGCCGCTGGGGCTCACGCCGGTCACGCTCGGGATCGGCCCCCCGCCGCTCATGTCGAGGTACTGGAAGGTCGATTCTGGGCTCGGCGCGCTCGAGGCGCCGTCGGTGAGCGTCACGATCACCTCCACCGGGCCGGCGCCGTCCAGCGGCGCCGGTGAGCCCGGCGGCAGCGTGTCCTTGGCGGGCGGCAAGGTCGCGGTGATCGAGCTGGGACTCGTGACCTGGAAGGCACCCAGGGGGACCTGCCAGGAGCCGACCTGGACCCCCGCGACGTCAGCGACGCCACCCGACTGAAACCCACCGCCGCTGATCACGATGCTCTCACCACCCGTGGTAGTGCCGGATGTCGGGCTCAACCCCGAGACGACCGGCCGCGTTGCGTTCCCGGCGAGGCTGCACAGGTAGTACGCAAGCCCCGCGGTGCCGCCCGGGCCGGTCAGCCGCGGCGAGCCCAGACCGGACGCCAGGTCATAGCCGCTGGTAGCCGGGAACACCAGGCCATCATCGAGCCCGTAGATGTCGTTGTTGCCGGTCGTGATGTCATTGAACGACGCGGCGTACTGCGCCGGGTTGGACGCCACCGCGTACAGCAGCGGGCTCGCGAACCCGACACCCCTCGCGGTCGCCGGCTGCCCCGCGCATGTCGGCGAGGCATTCGCCACAGCCAGCAGAGCCGCCCAGATCGGGGCCGCCCCCGATGTGCCGCCGGACGTGTCCCAGCCATCCGGAAGTTTCGTCGGAAATTTCGAGCCGTATTCCGACGGGTTGTAGACCGTGATCGCGCCGGTGCGGAGGTCTGCCTGTGCGGAGACGTCGGGTACCGTGCGGCACGGCGTCGAGGCGCTCGCACCGGGCAGGAAGGCCTGGCAGAAGTTCTGCGGGTAGCCGAAGCTCTGCTCGACGCTGCCGGCGTTCGTGTAGTCGGCGCTCCCCGGCAGCACGATCCCGGGGACCTTCGCGTCGAGCTGCCAGCTCGGCATCGCCCACGACATCGATATCCCACCGCCTGCGCCGCCTTCTGGGCCATCGTTCCAGACCTGCTCAAGCGGGGGCTGGCTCGCCGCGTCATCGATCGTCGTGCCGCCCACCGAAACGACATACGGCTGGCTGCCCGGATCATCGACCGACAGCGGGTTCTGGCCCGGCGGCACTTCCGGGACCCGGTATTCGTTGCAATCGTCGGATCCCGTGTCGCCGGCGGCGGCAAACACGCTCTGGCCCTGCGCGGCGGCCTGCTCAAAGAGGAAATTCTCCGCCTGCTGGGCGCCCGGTTCGCGCAACTGCAGCTCCTGCTCACACTCGCCTATGCTCGTGCTGAGGACCTGGTCGCGGTCGTCGTCGATGATCGTGGCATAGTCATCGACCAAAGCAACGATCGTTTCCGGCGGCGTCTCGTATACGTCGATGCTCGCACCCGGAGCCAACGCCGAGATCGTCTCGAGATCGAGGATCACCTCGCCCTCGGACGCTTCTCCGGGGAGCTTCGGCGGGCCGTCGACCCGGGTCACGCTCAGACGCTTGATCATGCTCGCTGCCTGCGCCGCCCCGAAATAGCAGGTATCAAACGTGCGGATATACCCGAGCTTGAACGGTTCGAGCTCAGGGACCGCGATCCGCTGGCCCGCCCCGAGATCCCCGACGTCATACAGCCCGAACGCCCCATACGCGTTCGCGATCTGATCATCGGTCAAACCACCTTTGCTCTCGGCAGCCGCCGTGGCATCCGCACACGGAGTAGGAGAGCCGGGCGGATGCACAAACTGCCCCATCTTCGCCGCCGGAAAGCTCCCCCTCGCCGAGGCAGGCGCACGCACCAGCCCGGCCGGACGCTCCCGCACGAGATCGCTCAAACCAACGACCGCAGCAACAGACCCCGCGACCGTGGAGGGCAAACTCACAGCCGACGTCGCCGCCCGGCCGATCGTTTTGTCAGCCAGCCGATAGCTCTCAAGACCCGTATGAAAAGCGCTCTCCACCCGACCCGCAGGCCCCGTGAAACCCACCAGCAGACCGTCACCGGAGACCCCGGTCACGCGCAAACCATCGCCCTGGAGCGCCGACTTCACAGCGTCGAGCGTCGCGGGTGTCGGACCGAACCGGCTCGCGAACGCACCAGCCGGCAAGTAGCGGCCAAACGACGGCGAGCCCTTATCCGTCACCTCAGCGATGAACCGCACCAGCGCCGCGTTATCACGCGGCTCCAGCACCACCGCACCCGACAGCGCAGCCGACGCCGAAACCGCACCAATCCGCACCGCACCAGAAGGCACCCGCGGAGCAGACTGAACCCGCACCAGCGCAGGCGACCCAACAGCCATCGACAACACTCCCAACGAACCCGCCACCAGCACGGCGACCAACACGACGCCCAGACCTAGCAGCAAACGCCAACGGCGTCCACCACCATCCCCCCGGTGTCCAACGCGAGAAGACCCCCGACCGACCCCGCCGCTTCTCACCATGACCCCCCGTGACAGGCGTCGCAAAACCGCGGCGCCAACAACGCCACCCCGCCGGGCCTTGAACGCCCCCATCACGTGTCCCCCATTTCTTGCGAATGCAGACGAACCTGAGCGTCGCCCACGAGTCCGTTCACGTCCTACCGCAAAGCAACCGGCGGCGCGTCCGTACCACACCACACGCGGTCTAGGTACAAACAGGCGATGCGCTCATGTACGCCGCCAGCATCATGCCCCTCAGACGGCGGCGGCTCCCGCAAGCGCGACTGCTTCCATCGCGAAACGGCCGTCTCTATCGATCAGCTCAAGACAGATCCCTTGGACGAGCAGCAAAAGTCCGGGGTTCGGCTGCGAGGATTGCCGCTTTCGCGTGAAAGTGAATCGTGAGCTCCTAGTCGGACCGAGACGCTAGGGACTGGCATCCCGGGCGCCGAGTCCAGCCCTCGGGGACTGACGACGACGGTGGAAATCTTGCGCGGGTTCGATTCCCACCGTCTCCATTATTCCCCCGAATCGGGGGTGAACAGCAGCACCGCTCCCGCGTGCTAGCTACCTCGGGAACACGCCTTCGGGAAACATCGCCCCCTCGGTGGTGGGACTCCCGTCGCTGTCCCCGTAGCTCGGCTCGTGAGCGTCCGCGGAGGTGCCGGGGAGCCGGGCCGAGTAGATCGAGTGTGCGCGGAGCAGACGGGAGAGGACGGTCGCCTCCACGACTGCAAGGAGCATCGGGACCATCAGGCCATCAACCTTATGGGTCAACTCGAGCAGCAGCACGATCGCGGCAAGAGGAGCTTGCATGCTGGCGGCGAGGACCGCAGCACCGCCGATCACCGCGTAGCTTCCGAGTGGGGTACCCGGCCAGATCTGCAACCAGCCATCACCCAGCACGCCGCCTAGCACGACCCCGAGCGTCAGCGTCGGGGTGAACAAGCCCCCGGGCGCGCCGCTGCCGAGACACGCGGCCGTCGCGAGAGGCTTCAGCACGATCAGGACCGCCATCACGCCGACCGCAAGGCGGCCCACCAGAGCGAGCTGCACAACGCCCTTGCCGTTGCCGAGGACCTGCGGATATGCGATCGCCACCACCCCGAGCGCGGTGAATACCGCTATCGGTGCCCCGACCCTCAGCCAACCACTGGGGCGAAGAGCATGTGCGCGCCTGATCAGGTGGATGTACACCACTGAGACGAGTCCCGCGATAGGCCCGACGACCAGCGCCCACACGATCTGAGAGAGGTGCACGTGATACGTCGGCACGAGGTAGGCGGGCCGCGTGGACAGCGCCACCCATGAGATGGCGGTGGCGGTCACGCTCGCGGCAAGCGCCGGAAGCACGAGCGGCAAGCTGAGGGTGCCGAGCAGCACCTCGAGCGCGAACAGGGCACCACCCAGCGGGACGTTGTACACGGCCGCCATCCCGGCGCCCGCCCCCGACGCGACCAGCAGGCGACGCTGCCAGACCGGTAGCCCTGCCCAGTCACTCAGAGTGCTCGCGACCGCCGCCCCAACCTGCTGGGGCGCTCCCTCGCGGCCGAGCGACGCGCCGAGTCCCACGATGACGATCGAGTCCACGGCGCGCGCGAAACTGCCCACGAGCGGGATGCGTCCGGCACGCAGCCAGAGCCCCTCTGAGACGTCGCCTCCTCCGCCTAACCTCGCGAGGCCGATCGCGGCGACGCCCGCGACCACGCCGCCACAGGCCAGCACGAGCACCCTGCGAGCATCCGAGGCCCGTTCGGCGCCTTCAAGGAAATGGCCCGTCTCATATGACCATGCCAGATGCTGAACGGCGTGCAGAAGCCCGAGGAGCGCCACCGCGCCGATACCGGCCGCGACTCCGATCAGCGCCACGAGCATCCAGAAGCGCACGCTGTAGCTCGCCACGATCCCGCGGCCCGGAACGTTCGGCTGAGCAGGTACAGACGCCATCTATGCGCAGTCTGACGGGCGGAGCGGGAGCCACTGGGCCCCGGGGGGCGGCGCTACACCGCGCCGCCCGTGACCACACCTTGCGCGGCTTCGATTCCCGCCGTCTCCATTTTTTGGCTCTATAGAGCCAATATCAGTCGTGCAAGTCCAGCCGGGGACGGCCTCGACGATCAGGAACCCTGCGTGCCCAGCAGCGCGCTCCAGCGCTCGATGTCGACCGTCGCGGGCTCGGTCGAGTCCATGAAGTCGACCAGCACGTCGATGAAACGCTCGGGCTCGTCCAGCTGCGGGAAATGCCCGGAGCGGGCGAACACCTCCAGGCGGCTGCCGGATACCTGCGCGTGCGTCGCGTGACCGTGTGAGAGCGGGATGATGGAGTCGCGCTCACCCCACATCAGCAGGAATGGGATGTGCTGAGCCAGGTACAGACGATCGGAGGCATCGACGCGCTGTCCGCCGGGCTCCACGACCGAGCGCAGCGTGTGCACGAAGGCCGCCCGGGCTGCGGCGTCCGAAAGCGTCGCGTGACCACGTGCCATCTCCTCCAGGTCGGTGCGGGCGCGCAGGCCGACCCGGCCCAGCAGCTGGGCGACGAGCTCACCGGCATCGAGCAGGCGGGTGGCTGCGAGGAACGGCAGCACGAACTCCGAGCCGGGCAGCGTCGCGGCTCGCAGCAGCAGACTCACTTCGCGCCCAAGGCCGCCGCTGTCGACCAGTACGAGCCGCTCGCAGCGCTCGGGGAACTGGTAGGAGAACTGCATTGCAATGCCCCCACCGAGCGAGTGCCCCACGATGCTCGCGCGATCATGGCCGAGCGTGAGCATCAGATCGCGAATCGCGCTGGCGTGGGCGCCGAGCGAGTAGTCGCCCTTGGGCTTGTCCGATCCGCCGTGACCGGCGAGGTCCGGTGCGATCACCGTAAAACGACGCGCGAGCGCGGGCATCACCCGACTCCACGTCCTCGAGTCGGCCGTGAGCCCGTGAATCAGCACCACCGTCGGACCGTCGCCGGCCTGCCGGTAGGCGACGCGGTGACCATGGAGGGTCACGTGTCGGAGGTCAGGCTGGGAGTCGTCTCGGTCGATCCCGTGACAGTAGCGCCGCTGGCTGGGACGGTCTCGCCGGGCGGTCCTCCCCGAGATCCCACACGAGGCGCTGACGGTGCCTAAAGGGCTTGAATAGCTGTTCCGTCCCGGCTATTCTAGCTCTATGGTGGTTGCAACGATCACAGAAGCAAAGAACCGGCTCAGCGCGCTGATAGATCAGGTGCGGAGCGGCGAGTCCGTCCTGATCGTTGATCGCGGAACTCCGGTAGCGCGGCTGGAGTCCGCCGTCAGCGGAGCCCCCGACGCGGAGGGAAGGGTCGCACGGCTCGAACGGGCCGGCAGCGTCCGGGCCGCGCGCAAGCCGCCTGCGATCGAGCTGCTGTCGAGCGAGGGTCCGAGCCTGCGACCCGGCGCGAGCGGGGTGGCGGCGATCCTCGATGAGAGGCGCGAGGGCCGTTGAGGTTCTGGGACAGCTCGGCGATCATCCCGCTGGTAATCGCCGAAGCAAGCACCGACGCGATCAGGACGATCGCCGAGGAAGACCCGGTGATGTGCGTCTGGTGGGCGACAGAGGTCGAGTGCGTGTCCGCGCTCGCCAGGCTCGAAGGTGAGGGGGCGCTGGCGGAGACGGCGACGACGGTTGCCCTCGAGCGCTTGGACCGGCTGGCCGAAAGCTGGAATGAGGTGCAGCCGGTCGTGGCAGTGCGAGGCGCTGCTCGCCGCCTTCTCCGCGTCCACACCTTGCGCGCGGCCGACGCACTTCAGCTGGGCGCCGCCGTTGTCGCTGCCGAGGGTCAGCCGGCGTCACTGGAGATCGTTACCCTCGATGAGCGTCTCGCGAGCGCCGCGCGACGCGAGGGCTTCGCCGTTGGGGCTGTCGATCAAGCCACATGAGGTCTCGCTGAAGCTCGTCATCCCCACGCGCGTGAGCCGGTGATGCGACCAGAGTCGGAACTTAGGCTCCGCCGCAGGAGGTACCGGCGCCGGCGGCGCCGGGCAGCGGCGGCCCTGCTCGTGGCGCTGGCGGCGATCGCGGCCGTGATCGCGCTCGCCCTAAGCACGGGCAGCGGCACCGACGGAGCGCGTCTCGTGCACTACACGATCGCCGGCCCACGCGTCCACCAGGAGCTCCCGCAAGTCGGCGTCATCCCGGCGGGCAGCTCCGCGCGACCGCGACCGCTGCTCGTCTTCCTGCACGGCAAGGGCGAGAGCCAGGAATCGAACCTCGTTCCCGCGATGTTCAGCGCCCTGGCACACCTCGGCCCGGACGCTCCCGATGTCGTCTTCCCCTACGGCGGCGAAGACTCCTACTGGCACGATCGCGCAGACGGCGCCTGGGGCGAGTACCTGATGCACGAAGTCATCCCGGAAGCGGTGCGTCGTCTACACGCCGATCCGCACCGGATCGCGATCGGCGGGCTCTCGATGGGAGGCTTCGGCGCCTACGACCTGGCGCTCGCGAATCCGGGCGCGTTCTGCGCCGTCGGAGGTGACTCGGCGGCGCTGTGGCGCAGTGGCGGGGAAACCGCGGCCGGAGCGTTCGATAGCGCCGAAGACTTCTCACGCAACGACGTGATCGGCGCTGCGCGCTCCGGCGGCGATGCCTACCGAGGCACGAGCCTGTGGCTAGACGTCGGCAGCCAAGACCCGTTTCGCTCGGCCGACACCGAACTCGCCGAGCTGCTCAAGGCCGACGGCCTCAGCATCCAGCTCCATGTCTGGCCCGGTGGTCACGAACGGGCCTACTGGGACGCACATTGGGGCAGCTACCTGCGCTTCTACGCGAGCGCGTTGGCGAATTGCCGGCGTTCCTGAACGACACCACCTCGCCGGCCAGGGGCCGGCGGCATGCACCTCATGGGCCGGCGCCGAGCGACTCCTCATCCCTCGCGGTGCCCGAGATCGCCGTGGCGCCGGTCCGCATCAGCACCGGCGCGAGCGCGTTCTGTCCGGCGCCTTCGCCGGCTGCGCCCTGTCCCCAGGCCCACACGTTCCCCTCCGAATCCAGTCCCAGGGAGGAGGAACCGGATGCCACGACCGCTGTGAACTTGAGTCCCGTTCGGACCGGCACCAGTCTGTTGTTTCGCCCTCCGCCGTCCCCGATCTGCCCGTCCTGGTCGGCACCCCATCCGTAGAGTTCGCCCCCGACGAGCGCGAGGCTGTGGCCGTTGTTGGCGAGGTTGCCGCCGCAGGAGACCTCGCTCGCGGGGCCGGGCAGCGACACCCGCACGGGCACGTATGAGTTCGTTTCGGTGCCGTCACCCAGCTGACCGTTGTTGTTGCCGCCCCAATCCCAGACCTCGCCGCTCGCGGTACGGGCACACGACGTGAACTCTCCCGCCGAGACTTCTACGACGTTCTCGAGCCCAAGTACCTGCACGGGCGTGGAGCTGTTCGCGTGACTGTCGTTGCCGAGTTCTCCGTTCTTGTTGGTTCCACACGCGACCACCGTCCCGTTGGCCAGCAGCCAGAGCGTGTGAGATTCGCCCCCCTGCACCATCACGGCGTTTTGCACGGGCGTCTCGACTGGCGTCGAGATGACGCTGCCCGTGACGCACATGGCTCCCTCGGGGTTCAGCCCCCACACCCACCCGTGACCCTGAGCATCGATTGCCGCGCCGGACCCCTCGGCCTCACCCAGCGCTACGGCTTTGACCGGCAGTCCGACTTGCACGGGTGAACTCTGCACTTCGCGTTCCCTGGCGATGAGCCCGTCCCCGAGCTGACCATGGTCGTTGCGTCCCCAGGCGTAGACATTTCCGTTCACCAGCGCATAGCTGCTGGAGTTGCTCGCCTCGATGTCTGTGGCTCCTTCGAGCGACAGCGGGGTCTGTGAGAGCCAGGGAGTCCCGCCACCGAAATTGCCCCAGTATTCGACCGGTTGGGCCGCCGCGGGCGCGGCCCAGACGAGCACGACGAGAATCACGCCGGTCGCTGTCAGGAAGCGTCTGCCGGCGCGCGTGCGCGTTGCCACACCGCCGTCTGCCGCCGCCAGCCGTTCGAAGAAACGCATGTTCTCTCGCTTTCCATCGCTGGTTAGTCCCGAGAGGCAAGGGCGCCCCGCCCGAGCGCGATTCTAGTCCCCGAGCGGTCAGACCGCGACCACAGCGCGGGTCCACTCGAGCTCAGCGCGCGAACGGGAGCTCGATGGCGGGATCGGCCTGCTGGGCGGCGAGCAGCGAGGCCCCGAACGTCGCCAGCAGGAGGTCTCGGAGCTTCTCGCGCGGAAGGTCGCCGGAGCCGGCCCAGTCGAGGATCGCCGCGTCCATGTAGCCGAGCCAGCCTCTGATCGCGATCCGCAGCGCCGGCCGTGGCGCCCTGGCCCCGATCAGCCCGCCCAGCAGCATGTTCATCGTCTGCTCGCGGAAGCTCTCGACGAGCTCACGAGCGTCGGGCAGCGTCGCCGTGCTCTGCATCAGCCTCGTCCAGACGCCGGAGTTCGCTTGCACCCAGGCGAGGTACCCGTCGATGCTGGCTGCGAGCTGCTCGAACGGCGTGCCCTCGCCGGCCGGCTCGATCGCCGCCTGGATTTCCTGCGCCTTCTCGCCCACCGCCGCCTTGAAGAGGTCGATCTTCGACGGGAAGTAGTGGTACAGCAGCGCCTTCGAGACCCCCGCGGTCTGGGCGATCTCGCGCATCGACAGATCCTCATAGGCGTGCTCGCTGAAAGCCCGCGAGCCGGCGTCGATCAGCTGCCGGCGGCGCTCGTCGACCTTGAGGCGGGTGTAGGCGGGCTGCGGCACGGCGGCCATTCTAACAGCTGTTGACCGCCGGTTGACAAGCTTCATGAGGATCGCTACCGTGGCCTTATCAACCGACGGTCAACAGAAGGACGGAGGTCATGACAGGTACGTCTCAGGCGCTGGATCTCGAGGGTCGTCTCACCGCGCTTCAGGAGGACTCTGCGGGTGCGGTCGCCACGCTGCGCGGCGATCTCGACGCTCTGCAGCAACGCGTCGTGAGGCTCGAAGCGGTATCGGCCGGCCCGCGCCGGCCCCCGACGCGCGTGGCCGCGCCGACTCGCGTCGTGACGCCGGGGGCGAGCTGCTCGCCGGGCCCCTCGCGCTCGCTCGGGCGCGTCTCGCGCGGTGCCGCGCCGGCCTCGGCGGCAGGTCCGGACGGACAGGCCCTGAGTGACCTGATCGGCGGACGTGTGCTCGCGTGGGTGGGCGGGGCCGCCACGCTCACCGGCACGGTGCTGTTCCTGGCGCTGGCGATCGCCCGCGGCTGGATCGGCCAGGAGGCACGCGTCGTGGTGGCGGCGGTCGCGTCGTCGGCGCTGATGGGCGCCGGGGTGTGGCTGCACGATCGCCGCGGCCGCACCGAGGCCTCGGTGGCGATGGTCGGCGCCGCGAGCGCGGGCATGTTCGCGACGCTGCTGGTCGCGACGCAGGTGTACGGCCTGCTCCCGGCCGCCGTGGGGCTGGCGGCGACGATCGCCGTGGGAGCTTTGACGACGCGGCTGGCCGTTCGCTGGGCCGGGCAGGCGGTCGGCGGCATCGGTCTGCTCGGCGGCCTGCTCTCGCCGGTGCTCGTCGGTGCGCCGCCCAGCGCGGTCACGATCGGCGTGGTCGCGCTCGCCGCGGCCTGTGCCGCGGCCGTCGTGATCCGTACCGGCTGGGGCTCGCTCGGAGTTGCGAGCGTTCTCGTATGCGTCCCGCAGTGGGGCTCGTGGCTGGTCGAAGGCCAGCCCGCGGCCGTCACGTTGGTCGTGCTGTCGTGGTTCGCCGCTGTCGGCCTGGCTACCCCCGTTGGGGTCCAGCAACGCTCCGGCGCCGAGCCCCTGCGCGTGTCCGCTGCGGCTGTCGCGACCCTCAGTGCCTTCGCGACGGCGCTGATCGGCTGGGTCGCGTTCGAGCGGGTCGGGGGCCGCGCCGCCGCCGAGGGGTGCCTCGCCCTGCTCGCAGTCGCCCACCTGGGCGTCGGCGCGGTCCTGCTGCGCCGCGGAACGAACACCGACTGGCTATGCCGGCTGCTGCTCGCGGTCGGCGTGGTGCTCGCCGACGTCACCGTCGGCGTGAGCACCGGTGGACTGGTGTCGCTGGTGGCCTGGAGCGGGACGGCGGTCGGCTTCGCGTGGATCGCCCGCCACACGGCGCGAGGAGGGGCCGACGAGGCGCTCGCGGGGGTCGCCCTCGGAGCCCACCTCACCTTGGGGGTCGTGCAGGCGCTGGTCGCGGTGCCGCCCAGCGAGCTCGGGGCGGGCGGCGAGGGCCAGCTGCTGGCGCTGCTGGCGGTGTCCGTGCTCGCGGCCAGCTGCCTGGGCTCGGCCCACCTCGTCGGCACCGTTCGCCCCGCTTGGCGTTCGACTGTCAACTGCCTCGGTCTCGCCACGACCGCCTACCTCACGGCCGCGACGCTGGGCGGTCCCTCGCTCGTGTGCGCGTGGGCGCTCGAGGCGTTCGCGCTGACCCGCATCACCCGGCGCGACGGGGACCCGTTGGCGCGCTACGCGGGCCTCGCCTTCCTCGGCCTGGCCGGCTTGCAGGTGCTCCTCGTCGAGGCTCCGCCTTCCGCGCTGGTGGTCGGCGTCCCCGACATCGGCGCGGCAGCAGTGAGCCTGGGGGTGATCGCAGCGGCGGCGTTCGGCATCGGACGCCTGCACCCGCCGGACTCTCGCCCGCGCGTGTCGATGGTGACGTGTGGCGCAGCCGCGAGCGTGTTCCTGGCCTCGGTGGCGCTGGTGAGCGTGTTCCAGCCCACCGCCGGCGCGAGCCCGGAAACCGTCCTTGACCTCGGCGTGCGCCAGCAGGGGCAGCTCCTGCTCAGCATCACCTGGACCGCGATCGGGCTGACGGCGCTGATCTGGGGTCTCAAACGCCGCCAGCCGCTGCTCCGAAGCGCCGCCCTGGTGTGGCTGATGGTGACGGTCGCGAAGGTGTTCCTCTACGACCTCTCGACCCTCACTTCGCTCTACCGGGTGGCCTCGTTCATCGTCCTCGGGCTGCTGCTGCTGGCGGGTGCGTTCGCGTACCAGCGGCTCCGTCCTCCGCCGGTCCCGGACATGCGAACGGTCCACCCGAGCCAGCGGTAGCTACCCCGGCCGAACGACCGGCTCCACCTTCTCCGACGGCGTGGCGGTCAACCGCGACGTCGGATGCGGTCAACCGCGACGTCGGATCGCGAACGTCTTCGTGACGGCCGGCCCGCTCACGCCGAAGTTCTGTGGCGTCAGGTGCAGCCGGTAGGTCCCCCTCGGAAGATCGCCCAGGTCGATCTCGTTGCGTCCGGTCCTGTCGTGATGGGTACGGTCGATCACCGTGCGGTATCGCGTGCAGTGGCCGTGCTTCCTGCGCGTGCAGCGCTGCAACTCGACCGCCGTGGTCGATGCCTGGGAGTCCCGGTAGCTGACTTGTGGCAGCGACAGCTCCAGGGCGCTCAGCGTCGGGAGCGCCCTGGTCTTGAAGTGGATCGTGTTGCTCGTCGTCGTACCGTCGGCGGTCACGACCGTGAGCAGATAGCGATATTCGGTGGCGGGTCGGAGTCCCGTGAGTGCCACCGCGTACGGCGTCGTGGCGACGCTCGGGCCGAAGGCGGTGGTCGTGCTCTTACCCTGATGTGCCGAGTCCCATCGGGCGATGATCGTGCCGGCGCCCGAGTACAGCGCGACGCTCGCATTCAGCTGGGCGCTCGTAGCCAGCACGTGGCTCGCGGCCAGCGCGTGGGCCGTCGGTGCCACCGGCTGATAGGCACCGATGCTGCACGGCCCGGGGCGCGGCACCCCCCGCTGGTCGGTCCCCGGACATCCGGCACCGCCCGCCGGGACCTGGCCGATCGCCGCGCTGCCCGGCCCGAGGTCCATGGTTTCCGTCTGCCCTCCGTTGTCCTGCAGTGTCCCGAGGTTGGGATTGCCGGAGAGGAAGCTCGATGGGCATCCGATGCCGCCGTAGCTGAGGTTGTGACCGAGGTCCTGGAAAGCCTCGCGCGTCCCGACGGACTCGGCGCAGTTCCCACCCGTGTTCGACGCCAGCAGCACGTTCTGGAAGGTGACACCCGCGAGCGGGTAGGCGGCCGTATCGGGAGGTTCAGCGGAGACCCCGCCGCCCACCCCCGTGGCGGTGTTCCCCGCGATCGTGTCGTTGCGGAGTTTCATCGAGGCGGTGCCGTCGACCCCGATCGCGCCGCCGAATGCGGGCGAGGCCGCGAGCCCGCTCTCGCCGAACTCGGACCAGGGGCCGATCACGCCCGCGGTGTTGGCTGCGAAGGTGCTGTCGATCACGGTGACGGTGCCGCCCTGCGACCAGAGCGCGCCACCGCTGCCGGCCCTGCCGTTCCCGGCCGGCCCGCTTCCGCCCACCCCGGCTTCGTCGCCGACCAGCGTGCTTGCGAGGATCGTGACGTTTCCCCCGGCGTTGGCGACGCCACCGCCATCGCCGCCGGCGCCCCCTGGGTTGGGTGACGTGGGGCCGGGGTCGCTGTATCCGCCGTAGCCGCCGTCGCCGGCGCGGTCATCCGCGAGCGTGACGCTGCTCAGCAGCAGGGTGCCGGTGTTGTAGATCGCACCGCCGCTGCCCCCCGGGCCGCCGCGGCCCCCCAGATCGGGGTCGCCGGGGTCGTCGGTGTAGGTGCCGCGGGCGGCGTGGCTGTCGGTGATCGCCGCGTCTATCAGCGTGAGCGAGCCGGCGTTCTCGATCGCGCCACCGTTGCCGTCGCTGTCCGTACCCAAGTCCTGCCCCGGTGCAACGGCTTCTGTGAGCTTCAGGTCTTCCAGCGTCACGATTGCCCCGGTTGAGATCTCGAGCACGCGCGATTGGGGGTCGACGGTCCTGATCGTGGTCGAGCCCTCGCCCGATCCCACGATTCTCAGTTCCCCGGCGGTCGAGGTGAGACTCAGCTGCTTCTGTTCACCGAGCGTGATCGTCCCGCTCGGCAGCACGATCGTGTTCGAGCCGGCCGAGGCCGGCACGCATTCGCCGGCGCCGGCGCGGCGCGAATCGACGTCGCCGATCGCGGTTCGCAGCGTGCATCCCGAGCCGCCGTCGAGCAGGCTGTCGACCTGGATCGTCGCCGCCTCGGCGGACCCCCCACTGAGCGCTGCGATAACGCCCACCGCAGCGAGAAACGCTGATCGATTCGGCATTCGTCGATACGAACCCAGTGGCACGCAAAAGGATCCGGTGCTCTACGAGCGTCCGAACCAGCGCGCCCGGCGGGCCGCGCCGAACTCCTCCTTCTCGGCCGCGAACTCGAGCGAGGGGTCGTTGCGGCGGGCCTCCGGTGCGTCCCCGCGGAGGAAGTTGACCTCGACCTTGCTGACGAGGCCGTCGCCGAACTCGGCGTAACACACGCCCGAGCCCTCGTAGGGGGCCGGCGGCTCGGTGTCCGAGATCGCCGCTGCGATGTCGTCGGCGACCACACGGGCGGCGGCCTCGGCGAAGATCCCCGCCTTGGGGACGTTCCGCGGGCCGCTGCAGACGTCGCCGAGCGCATACACCCCCGGGAACCGGGTCCTGAGGTTCGTCTGGTCGACGGGCACCCAGTTCTTCTCCACCAGTCCCGACTCGGCCAGCGCGGCCGGCGCTCGGTGGATCGGGATACCGACGAACAGGTCGTAGGGCAGCGACCCGCCGCTTGCGAGCTGGGCCGTACGGGTCGCCGGGTCGATGCTGGTGACGAGGTGCTCGGGCAGTTCCTCGACGTTGCGCGCGGCGAGCCCGTCGCGGAACATCTGCGACACCTCTCCCGTGACCGGCACCGGTCGGGCCATCGGGAACGTCGTCGCCATCTCCACCGCGTCACGGATGCCCTGCCGTTCGAAGTGCTCGTGCAGCAGGAACGAGCCCTCGAACGGCGCCGGCGGGCACTTGAACGGCTGCCCGAGCACCGACACCAGCACCTTCCCGCCCTCGAAGCCGGCGAGCGCGTCACGCAGGCGTTCGGCACCGGCGAGCGAGTAGTACTCGTGCCCGCCCTCCTCGAAGCCGGGCGTGGCGGCGAAGTCGTAGTCGGCGCCGAGGGCCACGACGAGGTAGTCGGCGTCGTAGGAGCCGCCGTCGGTGGCGACGCGGCGGGCCGCCGGGTCGACGCCGGTCACGGTCTCCCGGCGGAACTCGACGCCCTCCTTGACGAAGTCGCGGTAGGGGAGCCGGATCTCGTCGGCCGACTGGCGGCCGAGCATCACCTCGAGCTTGGAGAAGCCGAAGAAGAACGCCTCGTTGCGGTCGATCAGGGTCACCCTGACCGCGTCCGGGATCGTCTCCGACAGCCGAGTCGCGAGCTCCATCCCGCCGAACCCGGCCCCCAGGATCACGACGTGCTCACTCACCGCCCGGACACTACCTCGTTATTCGATCAGCTCGATGTCCTTCGCGCCGATCGGCGCCCTGCACTCGGAGCAGACGAGCAGGGGTCTGGTCGGCTTGCCGCAATCACGGTGGCGGATCCGCACGGAGGGGCCGTGAGGATCGCCGTAGTGGGTATCGGCCCAGCGGAAGAATGCGAGGATCGCGGGGTACAGGTCAAGGCCCGACTCGGTGAGCCGGTACTCGTACCAATCCGGGTCGGTCCGGTAGCGGACGCGCTCGAGCAGTCCTTGCTCGACGAGTCTCGAGAGGCGGTCGGCGAGCACGTTGCGTGCGATGCCAAGGTTGCGTTGCAGCTGGCCGTAGCGGTGCACGCCCCGGAAGGCCTCGCGGATGATGAGGAAGGTCCAGCGGTCGCCGAGCAACGCGAGCGCCTGTTGGGCGCTGTCAGTCTTGGGGTCCCTCCCGACGGGCTGGTTCCTCGCCGGCAACTAGTTGCTTCCTCCGGATAGTTTTCTTGTAGAACTGGTTTCAAAAAACTACCATATGGGCGAATTGGTCCGATCCGGTCCCGCAGATGGCCGGGTGACCCCGTCCGACAAGAGGAGTCGTGATGATTGCTCGTGAGCCTGGAGACCTGCCCGCGCTGTTCGCCCGGTACGCCGCTGCGGGGGACCTTCGGAGCCTGCTCGACCTGTATGAGCCAGAGGCCGCATTCGTCGGGCCCGATGGCACACCTGCGATTGGTGCCGACGCGGTACGGGAGCGCCTCGACGGCCTGCTGTCCGCCTCGCCCCGCATCGTCTCGTCCCCTTGCCGCGTCGTGGTGGCCGGGGACGTGGCGCTGATCTGCAGCGCCTGGAAGATGAGCTTCGCCGGGCACGCCGGGCCCGGGATCGAGAGCCAGAGCACCGAGGTGGCGCGCCGCCAGGCCGATGGAAGTTGGCGTTATGTGATCGACGACCCGGCCTCTGCCACCGGCTCGCAGGGAGCGTCCACCTGACGAGGCGGCGGGGCTCCGCGCGCCCGACCAACCAAGCACTCGTCAAGAAAAAACTTGACGAGCGACTATTTATGTCAGTAGGGTCGTGCGCACATGCGTGCGAGCCCCGCAGCCATCCCGGCCACAGGCGCCAGATGACCGGCTCCGCCGAGCTCGACCCTCCGAGGCAGCGCCCGGCCCTCAAGCGGGCGAGGCGTTCCCCCGGCCGGCCCCGGGCCGGCGAGGCGGTCGACGAGGACGCCTTCCTGACCGCGGCCCTGCGGGCCTTCGCCGTGCACGGCTACGCCGGTGTGTCGGTACGGACCCTCAGCAGGGAGCTCGGCGTCAGCCACGGCTGGGTGCACCAGCGGTTCGGATCCAAGGAGGCACTCTGGTACGCCGCCGTCGACCACGGCTTCGGCCGCCAGTCGGCCACCCTCTCCTTCGACCCCACCGTCCCCGACCCGCTGGAGCAGCTCGAAGAGGGCATCCGGCAGTTCCTGCGCTACTCGTCCGAGCACCCCGAGCTGGCCCTGCTGATGAACACCGAAGGCGCCCAGGACACGCCGCGGCTCGACTACATCAACGAGCACTACATCGAGCCGACGTCAGAGCCGTTCGTGCGGCTGCTGGCGCACCTGATCGACGAAGGCCGCGCCCGGGCCGTCCCCTGGCGGACCGTCTTCTTCCTGCTGGCCCACGGCGCGACGGCCATGTTCGGCCTCGTCCCGCTGGGACGGCGGGTGCAGGCCAGCGACCCCACCAGCCCGCGCAGCATCGACGAGCACGTCGAGGGCGTGACCCGCATCATCGTCGACGGCCTGCGGGCGGACCGGTGACGGGCGCGCCGACGAGCAGCGACTGCGACGTCGCGATCGTCGGCTACGGGCCGGTCGGGCAGACCGCCGCGATCCTGCTCGGGCGCCTCGGGCACTCGGTCTCGGTGTTCGAGCGCTGGCCCGCCATCTACCCGCGTCCGCGGGCGGTCCACTACGACGACGAGGTGGCCCGCGTGTTCCAGCGCATCGGGGTGGCCGAGCAGCTCGGACCGATCACCGAGCCCGCGACCACCTACGAGTGGCAGAACGCCGAGGGGCAGACCCTGCTGCTCCTCGATCGCACCGCCCCCGGCCCTTCGGGTTGGCCGGGCGCGACGATGTTCAGCCAGCCCGAGCTCGAGCGTGTCCTGGACCGGACGGCGAAGGCGCTCCCCACGGTGCGCGTCCACCAGGGCTGGGAGGTGAGCGAGCTGGCCGAGGTCGACAGGCACGTGCGTCTGCGGCTGGGCCGTGGCGAGGTGGGCGAGGGGGGCTGGACCCCGACCGGCGAGCAGCGGACGATCACGGCCTCCTACGTGGTCGGCTGCGACGGCGCCAACAGCCTCGTGCGCGAGACGATGGCGACGCCGGTCGAGGACCTCGGCTTCGCCTACGACTGGCTGATCGCCGACACCATCCCATGCGACCCGGGCCTGCTCGCCGGCGTCAACCTGCAGCGGTGCGACCCGCGGCGGCCCACGACGCTCGTGTCGGGAGGGCCGGGGCGCCGGCGATGGGAGTGGATGCTGCTCCCGGGGGAGAGCTCCGGGCAGTTCGAGGACGAGGAGATCGTCTGGCGTCTGCTCGCCCGTTCGGGCGTGGGCCCCGAGGAGGTCTCCCTCGAGCGCCACGCGGTGTACACGTTCCGGGCCCGCTGGGCCGAGTGCTGGCGGGCCGGGCGGATGCTGCTGGCGGGCGACGCCGCCCACCAGATGCCGCCCTTCGCCGGACAGGGGCTGTGCTCGGGCATCAGGGACGCCGCCACGCTCGCCTGGCAGCTCGACCTCGTGCTCGGGGGGCACGCGGGCGAGCACGTGCTCGACGCCTACACGAGCGAGCGCCGCGCCCACCTCCAGCATGCGATTGCGATCTCGGTCGAGCTCGGCAAGGTCATCTGCATCACCAACGAGGCCGAGGCGGCGGCCCGCGACGAGGTGCTGCTGGGGGTCGCCGCCGACCCGACCGTGGTGCCGAGCGAGCCGCCCCCGCCCAAGCTGGGTCCCGGCATCCACGACGGCAGCTCCCCGGCCGGCGGATCGCTGTTCCCCCAGGGACGGGTGGTGCTCGACGGGCGCTCCCACCTGCTCGAGGACACGCTCGAGTGGGGCTTCGCCCTCTACGCCCTCGGGACCGCCCCGCGGGAGCTCCTCGGCGGTGAGGACCGCGAGCTCCTCGGGGGTCTCGCGTGCAACCTCGTCGCCCTCGACGCGAGCTGCGACCCCATCTACCGGGACTGGTTCGCTCACCACGACTGCGAGGTGGCGTTGGTGCGACCGGACGGCTACGTGTTCGCCACCGCCGAGGCCACCACCGCGGCGACGTCGGCGCTGGTGGAGCATCTGCGCACCGCACTCATCGACCCCGACCGAAGCGAGGAGAGGCTCACGACATGACGACGCTCAAACCGAAATACCACCATTTCAACCTCAAGACGACCCGCCTCCAGGAGATGATCGACTGGTACGGCACGGTCGTCGGCTCCGAGGTCACCTTCCAGGACGCCACCGGCGCGTGGCTCAGCAACGACGACGCCAACCATCGCATCGCCCTGCTCGCCTTCCCCGGCTTCGTGGATGACCCCGACAAGGAGACACGCACGGGGATGCACCACAGCGCCTTCGAATACGACACCTTCGAGGACCTCAACTCGAGCTACCTGCGCCTGCGCGAGGACGGCATCGAGCCGGCCCTCTGCATCGACCACGGGATGACCCTCTCCTACTACTACCCGGACCCCGACGGGAACATGGTCGAGCTGCAGGTCGACACCTTCGGCGACTGGTCGGCGTCGAAGCAGTGGATGCGCACGAGCCCCGACTTCGAGGCCAACCCGATCGGCGTGTTCGTGGACCCGGCCCGGGTCGCGGCCGCGGCAGCCGCCGGCGAGGCCTTCGCCGCGATCCACGCCCGTGCGATGGCCGGAGAGCTGAGCCCGGCGCAGGCGCCCATCGAGCTGCCCGTGAGGGATTAGCGATGCGCCTGGTGAGCTACGCCGTCGACGCAGAGCAGGGGGCCGGTGTGCTGCTCGGGGACGAGATCGTGCCGCTGTCCTCGATCCTTGACGACCCGGGGACGAGCGTGCGTGAGGTGCTCGGTGGTCTCGACGCCGGGGGCCTGGAGCGTCTGATCGGGGGCGCCGCCCGGGCCGAGGAGCGTCTCGCTCTGGAGCAGGTCGAGCTGCGGGCGCCGGTGGTGGACCCCGAGAAGATCATCTGCATCGGCCTCAACTACCGCGACCACGCCGAAGAGAGCGGACAGGAGATCCCGCAGGCGCCGATGTGGTTCGCGAAGTTCCGCAACTCCCTGCGGGGCAGCGGCGAGGACATCGTCCTGCCGGCCGCCCACCCGGATTACGTCGACTACGAGGCCGAGCTCGCGCTCGTGGTCGGGCGGGCGGCCCGCAACGTCCGGGTCGAGGAGGCGCTCGGCCACATCGCCGGCGCGATGCCGTTCAACGACGTCAGCGCCCGCGACCTGCAACTGCAGAACCCGCTGTGGACGAGTGGCAAGGCGATCGACACGTTCGCCCCCTGCGGCCCCGCTCTGGTCACGCTCGAGGAGATCGATGACCTCGAAGACCTCAGCCTGCGGACCCGCATCGACGGCGAGACCGTCCAGGAGGGCACGACCGCCAACCTGATCTTCGGGCCCGCGGAACTGGTCTCGTGGCTGTCGCGGACGATGACGCTCCTGCCGGGGGACATCATCGCCACCGGCACGCCGGCCGGGGTCGGCGCCGCCCAGGGCCGGTTCCTGCGCGACGGCAACATCGTGGAGGTCGCAATCGACGGTCTCGGCACGCTCACCAACCCGGTCCGCTCCGAAGCGCCGGCCGGCTCACCGGAGACGGGGTCATGAACCGAGATCAGCGCCGGCAGTTCGTGCTCGAGCACCGTACGGCGATCTTCGGGTACGGCCGGGCCAAGGACGGTCCGGCGATGTCGATCGTCTACTACGCCGCCACGCCCGAGGAGATCGTGGTCTCGACGATGGCCGAGCGGGCCAAGGCGAAGGCGGTCGCCCGCAACCCGAAGGTGTCGCTGTGCGTGCTCGACGAGCAGTGGCCCCCGAGCTATCTGCAGGTGTACTGCGACGCCGTCCTCGACACCGACTTCGGCACCGTCGTCGACACGATGATGCGGATCGCGGGGGTGATGGCGGGCCGGCCGATGTCGGATGACATCCGGCCGATGGTCGAGGAGGGCGCCCGCGTGGAGCAACGGGTGGCGGTCCGGCTGCGGCCCTACGCGACCTACTACACGCCGCCCCGGCACGTGCACACCGAGGAGGACATCCCAGGGCTGCGTCACGGGACGAGCGCCTCGATGCCCTGGTGAGCGCGGGCTCAGCCGCGTCGATGGACGATCAGCACCGAACGCTGCGAGTGCGCCGAGACCGCCTCGGCGACGCTCCCGAGTAGCACGCCGGCGAAGCCGGTGCGTCCATGCGAGCCGAGCACTATCAGGCTCGCGTCGTGCTCCTCGGCGGCGTGGACGATGCCCTTCCAGGTGGGCGCCGTCTCGACCTCGAGCCCACGGGCCGAGAAGCCCGCGTCCTTCGCCAGCGAGGCCCCGTCGGAAGCGGTCAGCCCGGCCGCGCTCCTGACCTCGGCGATGTCGGCGGCGTTGACATGCAAGCGGACGCGGGGCACGAATCCGACGTCGAAGGGCTGCCACACGGTCAGCACCAGCGCCTCCCGTCCGGGGGCCAGCTGCCGTCCGGCCTCTTCGATCGCGAGCTTGGACAGGTCCGACCCGTCGTAGGCGAACAGGACGGGACCGCCGGCCGCGGGGGATGCCCCGCCGCCCGCTTCGGCACCCGCGTTGGGGGAGTCCGACGTCATCCTCGGGCGGGCTCTTCCGCCAGCGCTCGACGGTGGGGGGCGCGCCGGAAACGGGCCAGCAGCGGCGGCGAGTACCAGGCCGGGCCGTCGCCGTCCAAGAAGCGATCGAGGTCCGGCGTCTGCGGCCTGGCGCGGCCGAGTACGTAGAGGGCCACCGCCACCAGCGCGCCGGTGACGGCGAGCCCGAACCCGATCCACAGCGCCAGCTCGGTGCCGGTTTCGGTGAGTCCGTCGCTTCCGGCGGGACCGTCGACGGTCGCCGCGAGGTGCAGGAACACGGGCGCGATCATGAACGCGGCCACGGCCCGGAACAGCTCGACGATCGCGAACACCCGCTGCAGGCTCGCGGCGGCGAGCGAGAACCCGGCGACGAACAGGGCCGGAGCGACCGCGGCCCCGAGCCCGATCCCGGTCAGCCCCGAGCCGATCAGGGCGAGCTCTTCGCTGGGCGGGCGCTGGAGGGCGAAGACCGCGATTCCGGCGGCCAGGAACATCATCCCGGCCAGCGGCAGGTACTGCATCTCCCGTTTTTTGAGCACCACGCCGAGCGCCACGGCGGAGATCAGCGCGCCGCCCAACTCCGGCAGGTACAGGAGACCGAGGTGCAGGGGGCTGTAGTGCGGGGCCAACTCGGCGGCCGTCAGCACGGTTGCCGAGACCGACGCGGCGGCGGCGGACAAAGCGACCACGATCCCGGCCACCGGGATGGTGCTGGTCAGCATCGTGCGGATCGTCAGCAGCGGGCGAGGGCTGCGGTACTGGTACACGACCAGCATCACGATCAGCCCCAGCCCCGCGATCAGCGGCAGGAGCGTCTTGACGCCGACGAAGGCGTGGGTCGCAAGCTCGGAGGCGCCGTAGAAGGCGGCCACGCATCCCGTGGCGGCGAGCCCGATCGCCCGCACGTCCCGAGGGGCCTCGGGATCGGCGGGGGGCGCGTCCTCGAAGGTCAGCACCGACAGAACCAGCGCCGTCACCGAGATCCCGGCGACGATCCAGAACAGCGGACGCCAGCCGCCCGCGCTCGCCTGGATCCCGCCGATCACCGGCCCGAGCGCGACCGCCCCGAAGATGCAGACGTTCATGATGATCGCGGTCCAGCGGAACTTCTCGAGGCCGAACCCGAGCGCCAGCGGCGGCACGGCGGCGATCAGCAACAGGCTCGTGCACAGCCCCTGCAGCACGTGGCCGGCGATGAACATGGTGGAATCGGTCGCCGACGCGGCGAGCACCGATCCCAGCACCAGCAGCAACGCGTACAGGACCATCATCCGCCGCTGCGGCAGCAGCTGGGCGAACTGGACGGCGAGGATCGTCCCCACCGCGTAGCCGGCATTCGCCAGGCCCAGGCCGAGGCTCATCGTCTGCACGCTCATGTGCAGTTCGTCGCGGATCGCCGGCGTGAGCGGCTGCAGGGCCGCCGAGAGCCCGAGGTAGGGCACCAGCGCGAAGATCACCATCGCCGCCGCGGCGCCGTAGCGCCCGGCCAGCCATCCCTGGCGCATCAGCCGTCACCCCGCTCTGGAGACGTCTGGTCTATGGATCGGGAGCTACCCAGACTGAGCCGGATCAATGTGCGAGAACCTCGGATCGTCGACGGCAGTGGCGGAGGACACCGATTATTCGGAGGTTGCCTCCGGATGATACGGAGGATATCTCCGCTTATCAAGGGGTCACGGCCTTTTCGGCCGCCGAGGAGTCCGTGTGAGGGCATCGCGGCTGTGATGGAATCGCGCCCGTGACCGGAGGGGGAGTGCTCACGCGCGTCGTCGGGCAGATCTCGCGCAATCGCGCCCTCACCCGGCTGCTGGTCGCCTACCTGCTGCTGATCGTCGCGGAGTTCGGCGAGTGGCTCGCGCTGATCATCTACGCCTACGCCAGGGGAGGCGCCTCGGCGGCGGCGTTGGTGGCGATCGTGCAGCTGCTTCCGGCGATGCTGCTCTCGCCGGTGATCGCCGCCCGCCTGTCCCACCTCGGCACCGGGCGACTGCTGCTGTGGGGGTACGCCGCCTCGGCGGTGACGCTCGGCTGCTGTGGCGCGGCGATACTCGCCCACGCGGCGGTGGCGATCGTGTACTGCGCCGCGGTTGCCTTCGCGCTCGCCCTCAGCCTCGCGCGGGCGATGCACCCGGCGGTGCTGCCGTTGGTCGTGCGCCACCCCGACGAGCTGACGGCCGCGAACGTGGCCACGAGCTGGTCCGAGGGTGTCGGGACGCTGGTGGGCCCGGCGGCCACGGGTGTGCTCGTGACCGCCGGAGGGCCCGGCCTGGCGTGCGCGGTCCTCTCCGGGCTGCTCGCCTTCGGCCCCGCCCTCGCCGCTGTCGTCAGGCCCCTCACCGGCGAGGTCGAGGAGGACGACGGGCAGGAGGCGGAGGAGGGGGGCGCGCTGGCCGAACTGCTCGCCGCCGCCCGCGTGATCCTCGCCCGCCCGGCGACCCGTTCGCTGATCGCCTTTCCCGTCGCCTCGGCGGTGACCGAGGGCGCGATCGACCTGCTCGTGGTCGTGCTCGCGGTTCGCGTGCTCGCACTGGGGGCGGGCGCCTCCGGCTACCTCAGCGCGGCCTTCGGTGCGGGCGGGCTGGCGGGGGGCGTCGCGGCCGTGCTGCTCGTGGGTCGCCGCTTGGCCGTCCCGCTGCTGGTGGCCGCGGTGGTGGGCGCGCTCGCGCTCGCCACGCTGGCGCTGTCTTCGACGGTGGTCCTCGCCGTGTTGCTGCTGGCCGTCGTCGGCGGTGCCCGCGCGGTCCAGGCCACAGCGGCCCAGACGCTGTTGCAGCGCTCGACCCCGCTGGAGGTGGTCGTCTGCGCCTTCTCCCTGATCGAGGCCCTGCGGGACGCAGGTCTCGCCGCCGGCGCCGTGCTCGTGCCCGTGCTGATCGGCTTCGGCGGCGCGAGCACCGCGTTCGTCGGCCTCGCCGCCGTCGCCGGCGTGGTCGTGCTCGCGACCGCCGGGCGCATCCGGCGGGTGGATGCCGAAGCGACGATCCCGGTCGTACAGATCGGCGTGTTGCGCAAGCTGCCGATCTTCGGTGCGCTGCCCGCGGCAGCGCTCGAAACGCTCGCCCGCGAGGCCCGTTACGCGAGCTTCCCGCCCGGCGCGATCATCATCGCCGAGGGCGAGGAGGGCGACAGCTACCACGTGATCACCCACGGCACCGTCGCCGTCACCAAAGGCGACCGCGAGATCAGGCGGCTGACGGTGGGCGCCGGCTTCGGCGAGATTGCGCTGCTGCACTCGGTGAGGCGCACCGCGACGGTCCGGGCGATCGACGACACGACCCTCCTCAGCGTCGCCCGCGAGCCCTTCCTCACGGCCCTGCACGCGCACCCCGCCAGCCACTCGGTGGCGATGGGGATCGCCGCCGACCTGGTCCGGCACGCGGGCTGAGCCCCGGTCGGGCGCCACCGGACTATGCTCGACTGCCATATGGGCCGCCAGGGGGCGGTAGACCGAGAGGGAGGTACCAGATGCCCGAGCTGACCGACCTGCAGCGGCAGACGCTGCGAGCGGTGTGCGACACGGTGGTCCCGTCGATCCCGCGAGCCGAGGATCCCGACGGCTTCTTCGCGCGGCGGGCGACCGATGTGGGCGCCGACGAGGCGCTGGTGATGACGCTCGACTCGCTGCCCCCGGAACAGGCCGACGGGATGTGCCAGCTGCTCGACGCGCTCGCCGCCCAGGGCTTCAACGGCGCCAGCCAGCTCTCCCGCGAGCAGCTGTTCGCGAACGTCTCGCTGGCCTCCGCCGAGGCGGCCGCGGGGATCGCGGCGCTCGTGGGGTTGACGCTGCTGTTCACCTACGGCAACGTCGACCCGGCGACGGGCAAGAACCCCGCCTGGGCGACCCTCGGCTACCCGGGCCCGATCGCGGCGCCGAACACCGGCGCGACGAGGCCGATCGAGCCGCTCGTCCCCGCGGGCGACACCGTCATCGAGGCCGACGCGGTGATCGTCGGATCGGGCGCCGGCGGCGGCGTGATCGCGGCCAAGCTGGCCGCGGCCGGCCTGCGCGTGGTGGTGCTCGAGATGGGCGGCTATCACACCGACGCGGACTTCAACCAGCTCGAGCTGTGGGCCTGGCAGAACCTCTACTGGCGCGGCGGGCCGACGCCCACCGCCGACATGAACGTCACGCTCCAGGCCGGCTCGGGACTGGGCGGGGGCACGGTCGTCAACTGGACCAACTCGCTGCGCACGAAGGACTGGGTGCGCCGCCAGTGGGCCGAGGAGCACGGCCTCGAGGACGTGGCCACCGAGTCCTTCGACCGCCACCTCGACGAGGTCTGGGAGCGGATCAAGGTCAACGACGAGTGCTCGGAGTACAACAAGCCGACACAGGCGATGGAGCGCGCCGCCGAGCGGCTCGGGTGGTCGTTCGCGAGGATCAACCGCAACTGGGACCCGGCCCGCCACGACCCGGCGATGGCCGGCTACCTCGGCTTCGGCGACGTCTCCGGCGCCAAGCAGTCGACGGACCGCACCTACCTGCTCGACGCCGTCGAGCGGGGGGCCCGGATCCTGCTCGGAGCGTTCGTCGAGCGGGTGCTGGTGGAGGACGGCCGGGCGGCAGGGGTGGAGGCGCTGTGGAGCGACCCCACCCCCGGCGGAGCCACCGCCCGTGTGACCGTGCGGGCGCCGCAGGTGATCGTGGCGGCGGGTTCACTGGAGTCGCCGGCGGTGCTGCTGCGATCTGGCATCGGCGGCCCCGCGACGGGCGAGTACCTGCGCCTGCACCCGTGCACCGCCACGCTCGGCGACTACGGCGAGGACATGCAGGCGTGGTGGGGGGCGCCCCACACCGGGCTGATCAACGAGTTCGCCGACACCGGCGACGGCTACGGCTTCCTGATCGAGGGCGTGCAGTACACGACCGGCCTCGGCGCCTCCGCGCTGCCGTGGACCGGGGGCGCGCAGCACAAGGCGGCGCTCGCCGACTTCCGTGAGGCCGCCACCTTCATCGGCCTCGTCCGCGATCACGGGCACGGGCGGGTGACGCTCGACGAGCAGGGCATGGCGGTGCCGTGGTACGGGATCGACGACCCGCTCGACCTGCGCAACACGGCCCACGCACTGGAAGCCCAGATCCGTGCCCACGTCGCCGCCGGGGCCCGCCGCGTGCGGGTGCTCGCGCAGAGCTCGCCGGAGTGGCGGGTGGGCGACGATCTCGACGGCTTCGTCTCGCGCGTGCAGCGGATCCCCGCCCGGGCGGGCGGGCTGCGCCTGTTCGCGGCCCACCAGATGGGCTCGTGTCGGATGGGCCGCGACCCCGACACCAGCGTCGCCAAGCCGAACGGGGAGCTGCACGACACACCGGGGGTGTGGATCGGGGACGCCTCGGCCTTCCCGACGCCGTCGGGGACCAACCCGATGATCACGATCATGGCGCTCGCCTCGCGAACCGCCGAGAACATCGTCGAGGCGGCGGGCACGGTCCCGGCCTCGACCCGACAGGAGGTGCCGGCATGACCACGACCCCGACGCTCATCGAACGCGACCGGCTGTACATCGGCGGCGACTGGATCGACCCCGCGGCGGCGGGGACGATCGAGGTCGTGAACGCGGCCACCGAGGAGGTGATGGGGCGGGTCCCGGAGGGCGCACCCCGAAGACGTCGACCGCGCGGTCACCGCCGCCCGCTCGGCGTTCGCCGCCTGGAGCGGGACGGCACTCGATGACCGGGTCGCGCTGACGGCGGCGGTGTCGGCCAAGCTCCAGGAGCGCCAGGAGGAGATCGCGGGCCTGATCGCGCAGGAGCTCGGATCGCCGATTCGCCTGGCGATGATGGTCCAGGCCGGCCTGCCGATCATGGACTTCGGCTCGATGCAGCACGTCGTCGAGCACATTCCGTGGGAGCAGCAGATCGGCAACTCGCTCGTCGTGCGCGAGCCGGTCGGCGTGGTGGGCGCGATAACGCCCTGGAACTACCCCCTGCACCAGGTCGCCGCCAAGGTCGCTCCGGCGATGGTGGCGGGCTGCACGGTCGTGCTGAAGCCGAGCGAGGTGACCCCGCTGAGCGCGTTCCTGCTCGCCGAGATCTTCGACGAGGTGGGGGTCCCGGCGGGGGTGCTGAACCTCGTCACCGGCTACGGCGCGGTCGTCGGCGAGGCGATCGCCGCCCACCCGGGGGTGGACATGGTCTCGTTCACCGGCTCGACCCGGGCCGGCAGGCGCGTCAGCGAGCTGGCTGCGGCCACCGTCAAGAAGGTCGCCGTCGAGCTCGGCGGCAAGTCGCCGAACATCATCCTCGACGACGCCGACCTCGAGAAGGCGGTCGTCAACGGGATCGAGAAGTGCTACTTCAACTCCGGTCAGACGTGCTCGGCCCTGACCCGCATGCTGGTCCCGCGGGAGAAGCTCGGGCTGGCCGAGCAGATCGCCGCCGCGGCCACGTCGCAGACCGTCGTGGGCGAGCCCTTCGACGAGTCCACCCAGCTGGGACCGCTGGTGTCCGAGGTCCAGCGCGAGCGCGTCCGCGGCTACATCCGCCGCGGGGTCGAGGAGGGCGCCAAGCTCGTCTGCGGCGGGGCCGAGCCGCCGCAGGGACTGGAGCGCGGGTACTTCGTGGCGCCGACCGTGTTCAGCGACGTGACCCCGGAGATGACGATCGCGCGCGAGGAGATCTTCGGCCCGGTGCTGGTGATCATGCCCTACGACGACGAGGACGAGGCGGTCAGGATCGCCAACGACAGCGACTACGGCCTCGCCGGCGGGGTCTACTCGGCCTCCGAGGACCGGGCCAAGGCGATCGCCCGCCGCATGCGCACCGGCCAGGTCGAGATCAACGGGGCGGCCTTCAACCCGCTCGCCCCGTTCGGGGGCTACAAGCAGTCGGGGAACGGCCGTGAGCTCGGTCCCTACGGGATCGAGGAGTTCCTGGTGCTGAAGTCGATGCAGCTGTAGACGCGCTCAGAGCACGAACGGGATCAGCATCTTGGTCCGGGCCCGGTAGATCGGATACTGCCCCGGGAAGGTGCGCATCAGGTTGCCTTCCTCCACGCGGGCGCTGTAGATGAAGTAGGCACCGAGGAACACGCACACGATCAGCCAGTAGAGGCTGATCGCCAGCGCCGTGCCTACCAGGCCGAGGAGGATGCCGGTGTAGATCGGGTGGCGTACGAAGCGGTAGGGCCCGTCGGTGACCAGCTCCGGTTCGTCCTTCTGGCTCATCGGCATCCCCCAGTTGCGCCCGAGGTGGACCCTCGCCCACACGGCCAGCGACAGGCCGCAGGCGAACACGATCGCCCCCACGACCCCGAGGACCAGGTCGTTGTGCGTGTCGAGGGACTTGCCCCTCACGATCTGCGCCACCACGAACGCGAGCGCGATGATGCGTACGCCCGGCGGCAGCAGCCGCCGCCCGCCCGCGCTCTGCTTCGCGCCCGTGGCCGCCACCATCCAGTACACCCAGAAGACGATCCAGCAGATCCCGATCGCGGTTGCGATTGCCCTCATTGGGTTCTACATCGTGAGCAACGTCATCGAGGGCTGACCTGGCGGCCGCGGCGGGCGGTGTCCGCGCCGTCCGCCGCGGCCGGGCAGTCCGCGCTCGGCGATCCTGCTCCCGACAGCGACTGCCGGTGGGCCTGGTGGTCGCGCAGGGCGGCCGCGGCCGCCTCTGCGACGTCCCGCTGCGGTCGTGGGCCGTCCCAGTCGAGGTACCAGTGCCTGGTCACGCTGGCCAGCCACGAGTCGGCGGTCGGCACGAGAGAGAAGCGGGTGATCGTCCGCTGCTGGCCGATCTGGTCGCTGTACAGCAGTTCGAGCGTGAGCGGTTCGCGAGCCTCGATCGCCTCGGCGACCGCCGCACGAGTCGCATCCTCGGGGCCCCGCAGCGCGCCCTGCCACATGCCGATGTCGCCCGCGGGCACGTACAGGTCGCGGCTCTGGGTGCGAAACTCGTCCTCCGGGGCGGGGGACGGGGCGGACCCCGAGTACATCAGCCCCGGAGCGATGGTCCAGCCCTGGCAGACCCCCATGCCGCTGCCGGCGTTCCTGAGGCTGGCCGCCAGGTAGACGTTCCCGTCGATCGCCTCGACCGCTGCGTGCCCGCCCTCGGCACGGACCCAGTGCTGGTCCACGAACATGATCTTCTGGGCCGGATCTTCGAAGCGTGAGGGCACCAGCAGGGGCCGGCGCTGCTCCTGCAGGGCAGCCTCGGCGATGCGGGCCGAGCGGTTGGAGGAGCGCACCGAGGCGAAGGTCGCGATCGCGAGCACGAGCGTGCCGGCGCCGGTGGTCATCGCGGACACCGTCGACCAGTCGGTGGCGAGGGGGAGCATCGCCCCCAGTGTGTCAGGAGTTCCCGCCGCCGCTAGGTCGAGGGGGTGATCTTCAGGGTCCAGGCGCCGTCGGTCTGGACTTCGAAGTCCTGGTAGCTGCCGGGGGCCAGCGAGGCCGTGCCCTTGTGACCTTCTGAGCTCAGCAGTTCGCCCTTCGAGCTGGTGATGGCGAAGCTTTCGCCTTCGCCGGTCCAGCGCACCGTCGACGGGCTCGAGACCTTGACCGTGCCGAGGTTCCTGCTCCCGCTGCCCTGGAAGCTCTGGGCTTCGCCGGAGCCTTCGCCGCCTTCGCCGGAGCCTTCCTTGGTCACCGTGACGGTGTGGGTGGAGGTCACCGTCTGGGTGTGCTGCTGGGTGTTGGTGACGGTCTGGGTCACCGCCGGTGGGGCCGGGCTCGTGGTGGTGGTCGTGGTGTTGGAGCCCTTGCCGATCGCCAGGCCCCCGCCGAGGCCGAGCAGCAGTGCGACCAGTGCGATCAGGGCGAGGCCCCATCCCTGCTGCCACCACGGCCCTCGAGGGGGTTCCCGGGAGCCGAGGACTTCGGTCGGAGGCGCTCCCGGCGGCGGGGGTACCGCCGGGCGGGCCGGGCGCCGCGGCTCGACGGGCTCGTTCATCCGACGACCATCAGCGTGTTCCCCTCCGGGTCGCGCAGCCAGAACATCGGCGGCACCGGGTCGCCCATGCGGCTGACCTGCTCGTCGACGTCCACGCCGGCACCTTTCAGCTGCGCGTGGAGGTCATCGATGTGGGCGGTCGCGAGGGCGATTCCGGTCTGGGTGTTGCCCGTCGGCGTGCCCTCCGGCGGAGGGGCCAGGGCGATCGAGGTCTCGCCGTCCCCGAGCGCCACTTCCACCCACCGGTAGCGGTCGCCGAAGGGGACGTCGGCGCGCTTGGTGAAGCCGAGCCTGTCGACGTAGAAGTCGATCATCGCATCCTGGTCCGCGACCGGGATCACGATCGTGCTGATCTTGTCGATGCGGGAGCTGGTGGTGGCCACCTCTGCCTCCTTCTGGGGTTGACGCCGGATGCCGGCCGGGACTCCCGGCCGGGTCCCCATCGTGCCAGCTCGTCTCCCGCGGACGATGTTGGGGTAGCCTCGGCCGCCAGGGCCGTGGATGTTTCCCTCTCCTCACGTGATTCGTTGCTGTCGATCGCCAGCGACGGCTCGCTGCTGTCGATCGGCTCCGTCGGCTCGGTCCTGTCCGTCGGCTCCGTCGGCTCGCTGTGCTCGGCCTTCTCGGTCGGCTCCGCCGGCTCGGTCGGCTCGCTGTTCTCGGCCGCCTCCAGGTTCTCGGCCTTCTCGGCCGGAGCCGACGGCCTCGCGTTCGGGCGCCCCGCCGGCAGGGGGACGTTCGCCCGCGCGTTGGCGATCCTCGCGGTGCTCGCGCTCGTGCTGGTCGCCCGTAACCGCTCCCGGGAGGACGGCAGCCACTAGCATGCCCGTCCCCGGGGCAACCCCCGTATCCGGTGAAAGGAGCCGAAGATGGCGCTGACAGCCAGCAAACCCCACGCCGAAGCGAACGGCATCGAGGGCCTGACGGCGCTCAAGGACGAGATCGTGGGCCCGAGCCAGTGGCGGGAGGTGACCCAGGAGATGGTCAACACCTTCGCCGAGCTGAGCGGGGACGACCAGTGGATCCACGTCGACGTAGAGCGGGCCGCACGGGAAAGCCCGTTCGGCACCACCGTCGCCCACGGCAACCTGACCCTTTCGCTGATCGACGGCCTGCGCCGCGACCTGACGACCTTCAGCGGCTTCAAGCTGGGCGTCAACTACGGCTGGAACAAGGTCCGCTTCCCGGCCCCGGTGCCGGTCGGCTCGCGTCTGCGCTGCTACGCCGAGATCGTCGAGGTCGACGAGGTCGGCGGCGGCTGGCACCAGGTCGTGACCCGCTTCACCGTCGAACTCGAGGGCGGCGAGAAGCCGGCGTGCGTGGCCGACAGCGTCGGCCGGGTGCTCGCCGACGACGGCTCCTAGAGCAGCGCCGCCGCCTCTTCTTCGAAGGCGGCGCCGAGGGCTTCACGTAGCGGCGCCCGCTTGCGCAGGGCATCCTGGGCCCCGTACCACCAGAAGTAGCCGCCGGCGTAGTAGGGCAGCTGGGGGTTCAACGAGTAGGCCCACTGCATGATCTGGCGGGCCTGCGAGAGCGTCCGCCGTTTTGCCGGCCGCGGCAGTCCGACCTCGCCGAAGCCGAGCAGCGCGTGTGGGAAGACGGCGTGGAGTTGCTCCAGTTCGCCCGCCAGGGTCGCCGCGCCCGGCTCGATTTCGGCGCACTGGGTGGGGTAGTAGGAGAGCAGCACGTAGTCGAGCCCGTCCGCCATCTCCGCCGGCACGTATCGGCGGGCGAACTGGAGCGGGGTCAGCTCGGATTCGCCGTCGCCGCAGTGGTCGGGTCCGAAGTCGTTCGCGTACAGCGTGAGCGCGGTCCGCCCGCCCGCCGCCGCCACCACTTCGTAGGCGACGTCGAGCTTTTCGGACACCGCCTGCGGGTTCCCGGTCCAGTTGCCGTTCACCTCGTTGCCGACCTCCCAGATCGCCACGTCGCCGCCCAGTTGCTGTACGTAGGATTCGGTCCGCGATCGCATTTCCTCCGGCGTGATCGCCTGCTCGTCGGAGGAGTCCAGCAGCTCTCCCATCACCTGTGCCACGCCCGCGATCCTGGCCACCGGCGCGGCGTAGTAGGCGGCCGGCTCGCGGACGTCGAAGTACACCCTCGCCGTCGGCGGCTCGGGCAGCGACGCGAGCGAGGAGAGCATCGGCGTGAGCCCGGTGACGTGGTCGAGGGTCACCCCCCACAGCGGCGTTTCGGGCGCGGCCGGCGGCCCGGCGGCAGCGGCGCTGGTGGAGGTTGCGGCGGCCGTGGCGAGCACCAATACGAGCAGCACGCCACGTGGGGACATGCGGGTGACGATAATGCCGCGGTGCGGATCGAGGACGCCGAGGAACGCGATCTCCCGGGCGTCGTCGCGATCCTCAACGACGTGATCGCGACCTCCACGGCGGTGTTCAGCGACACGCCGGTGACGCTCGCGGAGCAGCGCGAGTGGCTACGGCGTCGCCGCGAACGCGGCTTCCCGGTGCTGGTCGTCCGCGACGGGGACGAGGTGCTGGCATACGCCAGCTACGGTGAGTTCCGCGCCCACGCCGGCTACCGCACGACCGTCGAGCACACGGTCCACGTCGCGCCGGGCTCCCGACGGCGGGGCATCGGCCGGGCGCTCGTGGTCAGGCTGATCGAGCTAGCCCGCGAGGACGGCATGCACGTGATGGTGGCCGGCGTCGACGCCGCCAACGCCCCCTCGATCGCCCTCCACGAGCAGCTCGGCTTCGTGGAGGCGGCGCGCATGCCGGAGATCGCGAAGAAGTCCGGCGAGTGGGTGGACCTGGTGCTGTTGACGCTCCGCCTGTGAGCGTCACCCCGAGGCGAGACGCTCCGATCGTGAAGGGCTGCGCCGGGCGCGCCCGCCGGTCAGACGGCCGGAGCCGGCGCCGGGACGCGGGCGGCGCAGCGGCGGATCGTCTGCGCCGTGGCGGCGGGGTCGTCGTAGAACGGGATGTGCCCCGCGCCGAGCCTGACGTGCTCGGCCCACGGCAGCAGGGCCCGCGCGCGGGGAGCCTGGAGGTGGTAGGGCAGCAGCCAGTCGCGGTTCCCCCAGGCGATCGTGACGGGGACGTTGCGAAGCTGCTCGGGTGAGCCGAAGGTGTACTGCTCGAAGGCCGCCAGGGTGTCGTGGAGCGCCGGCGCGCTCCACAGGTCCCGCAGCGTCGCGACGGCCTCCTCCGCGGGCAGCCGCTGGGGGTAGCCGAAGGTCTGCCCGAACAGCATCCGTCGCCCCACCCCGCTGGCGCAGAGCCTCTCCAGGGGCGCCCGCAAGGGCGCCGGGGTGAGCCCGACGAGCGCCAGTGAGAGGCGGCAGTAGCGAAGCTCCCCGCGGGTCCAGAAGCCGATCGGCGAGAACGCCGTGACGGAGCTGGCCGCCCGCCCGCGGGCGAGCTCGAGCGCGAGGCCGCCCCCCATCGAGCTGCCGGCCAGGTGGGGCCGCTCGAGGCCGAGCTCGGCGAAGAACCACTCGAACGCGTCGACGTAGGCGGGGATCGTGGGCTCGACCCCCCGGGGCAGGGGCGCCGAGCGGCCGAACCCCGGCGTGTCGCAGGCGATCACGTCGAACTCCCCCGCGAGCCGCTCGATCACCGGCGTCCACGCCTGCCAGTGGTGGCCGACGCCGTGCAGCAGCACCAGCGGCGGGCCCGAGCCCGTGCGGTGGTAGTTGATCGCGACGCTCACGCCGCGCCCCGGATCAGATCGGCCGCCCGCTCGGCGATCATCATCGTCGCCGCGTTCGTGTTCCCGCCCACGATCGTGGGCATGATCGAGGCGTCCACCACCCGCAGCCCCTCGAGGCCGTGGACCCGCAGCTGGGAGTCCACCACGGCCTGCTCGTGCGTGTCGCTCATGCGGGCGGTGCCCACGGGGTGGTAGATCAGCATCAGCCGCCGGCGCAGGTCGGCTTCCAGCTGCTCACGGCCCTGCGTCTCCGGGCCGGGCTTCAGCTCCTTGAGGATCACCTCCCGCAGCGGCTGCTGGGCGGCGATCTCGCGCGCCAGCGCCATCCCCGCGACCATCGATTCGAGGTCGTCGGGGTCGGACAGGGCGTTGGTGATGATGTGCGGCTTGGCCAGCGGGTCCGAGGACCGCAGCCACACCTGTCCGCGGGACTTCGGTGAGACGAGCACCGGGGCGATCACCGCGCAGTCGCCGTCGTAGGTCTCGGCGCCGTGGTCTTCGAAGTAGGCGGCGCCCATGTGGAACTGGATGTCGGCCGCCGGCAGCCCCCCGCGGGTGCGCGTGAAGGCGACCACCTCGGCCACCGTGGAGCTGAGCTTGCCGCTCCTGCGCAGCATCCACTCGGCCAGCGAGCGGGGCTTGTCGGCGCCGTAGAGCGTGTTCCGGTCCGAGACCTCCCAGATCATCGTCACGAAGGGGTGGTCCTGGAGGTTGCGCCCGACGCCCGCGAGCTCGTGCCGGGGCTCCACGCCGGCGGCCCGCAGCTCGTCGGGCGGACCGATGCCGGACAGCAGCAGCAGCTGCGGCGAGCCGATCGCTCCGGCGCTCAGCACCGTCTCGCGCTCGGCCCGCACCAGCTCCTCGGAACCGCGGCGGCCGGCGACCCGCAGTCCCACCGCGCGCCCGTCCTCGAGCGCCACCCCCACCACCGTGGCCCGGGTCCGCACCTCGAGGTTCGGCCGCGAGAGGGCCGGGCGCAGGTAGGCGTCCGCCGCGCTGAAGCGGCGACCGTCCTTCTGGGTCACCTGGAACATCGAGACCCCGTCCTGCTCGGGCCCGTTGTAGTCGCTGATGCGGGGGATGCCGGTCGCCTCGGTGGCGGCGATCAGGCGGCGGTCGAGGGGGCGGGGGGAGCGCTGCTCGCTGACCCTCAGCGGGCCGCCCGCGCCGTGGTACTCGGACCGGCCGCGGACGTTGTCCTCGGAGTAGAGGAAGTACGGGAGCACGTCGGCGTAGCCCCACCCGGGCGCCCCCTGGGCCTCCCAACCGTCGTAGTCGAGCGGCCGCCCGCGGACGTACAGCATCGCGTTCATCGAGCTCGATCCCCCAAGCGTGCGTCCGCGGGGGATGTACAGCTCGCGGCCGTCCACATGGGGCTCGGGGTCGGTGGCGAAGTCCCAGTCGAGCTTGGTGTGGAACTGTTCCGGGAAGGCCGCCGGGATCTTGATTTTCAGCGACCGGTCGCGGCCCCCGGCCTCGATCAGCAGCACCCGCACGGTCGGGTCCTCGGACAGGCGGTTGGCCAGCACGCAACCGGCCGAGCCGGCGCCCGCAATCACGTAGTCGTACACGTGCCCCGGATTTCCCGCTTCAGGCCGCCACGCGCTCGGGCAGGGGGGCGAACGTGAACTGGGACTCGTCGAGCGAGTCCGTGAGGGCGAGGTACTCGCGCATGTACCCGGGCCAGTTGGCCACGATCCGGCCGTGCACGTCGCGGTACCAGGACTGGCAGTCGAGCCACGCCGTGCCGGCGAAGCGCTCCTGCACCGAGCGGTCGCTGGCGGCCTCGACCTCGCGGCGCACCTCGATCGCGCCGGCGCCGCGGGCGCGCACGCGCTGCAGAGCCTGGCGCAGGTAGCGGGCCTGGGCCTCGAGGTACACGATGATCGAGCCGCCCGAGGTGTTGGTGTTGGGTCCGTACATCAGGAACATGCTGGGAAAGCCGGGCACGGTCATGCCGAGGTGGGCGTGGGGGCCCTCCGCCCAGGTATCGCGCAGGCTCCGGCCGCCGCTGCCGGTGATCTCCATCGGGAACATGAAGTCGTTGGTCTTGAAGCCGGTGGCCCAGATCAGGCAGTCGACCTCGTGCAGGCGGCCGTCGGCGGTCCTCAGCCCCTGCGGCTCGACGCGCTCGATCGGCTCGGTCACGAGCTCCACGTTGGGGCGCTGCAGCGCCGGCAGGAAGTCGGAGCTGAAGAGGATGCGCTTGCAGCCGAAGGTGTAGTCCGGCCAGGCCTTGCGGCGCACCTCCGGGTCGCGTAGCTGCGAGCGCATGAAGCCCCTCGAGCGCAGCGCCATCAGACGTCCGAAGGTGCGCGGGTTGCGGATGCACAGCGTCAGCGACTCGGTGTAGTAGAAGAGGAAGATCCGCCGCCACGCCTGCAGGCCCGGAACGCGTTCGAAGGCGGCCTTCGCCCAACTCGGATAGATCATGTTCTTGCGCGGCAGGAACCAGTTGCCGGTGCGCTGGAAGACGCTCAGGCGGCCGACCCGCGGGGCTATCTCGGGGACGAACTGGACGGCGCTCGCGCCGTTGCCGACGACCGCCACGCGCTTGCCGGTGAGGTCGTAGGCGTGGTCCCATTCGGCCGAGTGGAAGCTGTGGCCGGCGAAGTCCTCCGCGCCGGGGAGGTCCGGGACCGAGGGCTGGTCGAGCTGGCCGGTGGCGATCACGATCGCGTCCGACTCGTAGCTGTTGCCCTCGCTGTCCGAGACCGTCCAGCGGCAGCGCTCCTCGTCCCACGAGCAGCTGCCGACGGCGGTGTTCGTCCTGATCAGCGGCTCGATGCCGTGGTCGCGGGCGACGTCGTGCAGGTAGGTGTGGATCTCATCCTGCAGTGAGCACAGCCGCACCCAGTCCTTGCGTTGCGCGTAGGAGAACGAGTACAGGTGGCTGGGGACGTCGCAGGCGCAGCCGGGGTAGCTGTTGTAGTACCACGTGCCCCCGAGGTCCGAGGCCTTCTCGAGGATCCTCACCGAGCGGATCCCATGGCGGCGCAGCTCGATCGCGGCCCCGATCCCACCGAAGCCGGCGCCGATGATGATCACCTCCAGCTCCCGCGCGGGCGGCCCTCCGTTCGCCCCGTTTGCCGCTTGCAACATGCTCGCTCGCTCCCGCTGCTCGTCTCCGACCTCAACCTTATGCGCTTTCGCGCTCTGCGACCGCCGCGATGCTGTCGGCCAGCCAGCTCGCCGCCAGCGGCAGGTGGCGGGGGTCGATGTGATGGGCGCTCTCGAACTCGTGGTAGGAGACCGAGAGGCCGGCGTCGAGCAGCCGCCGGTGGGCCTCCCGCGCGAACTCCACCGAGATCACCGCGTCACGGGTCCCGTGGGAGATGAACACCGGCAGCCCCCGCCGCTGCTCGAGTCCCGGCTGCCAGCCCTCGGTGGTGGGGATGAACCCGGAGAAGGCGGCCACGCCGGCCGGCACCGGGCGGTCGCGCCCGAGGCCGAGGGCGTAGCTCATCACGGCCCCCATCGAGAAGCCCCCCAGCACGGTCCGCTCCGGCCCGACCCCGGTCTGCTGCCAGAGCTCCTCGTGGAGCTCCTCCAGGGCCAGGTAGGCGGAGGCGAAGGTGGCCGGGTCGGGGTAGCCGACCCGCGGCACGAGGTACCAGTGGTAGCCGGGTGAGCCCTCCAGCTGCAGCGGGGCGCGGGGGCTGACGACATACAGGCGGCGGTCCGGGTCGAGGACGTCGGCCAGCCCGAGCAGGTCGAGCTCGTCCGAGCCGCGGCCGTGGTGGAGCACGAGCAGTCCCTCGGCCTCGCCCGCGGGGACGCGCTCGCGGTAGTACAGCGTCGTCACGCTGGGACCGTTGCCGCGGACCCTAGGCGGGCGCCGCGGCGGGCTCCTCCCGGGACACGTAGGGGGCCAGCTCGCGCCGCGCGATCGAGAGCTTGTGGACCTCGTCGGGCCCGTCGGCCAGACGCAGCGTGCGCAGGTGGGCGTAGGCGCTCGCCAGCGAGAAGTCCCCGGACACGCCGCCGGCGCCGTGCACCTGGATCGCACGGTCGAGCACCCGCAGGGCCACGTTCGGGGCCGCCACCTTGATGGCGGCGATCTCGGTCCGCGCCTGGCGGTTGCCGACCGTGTCCATCAGCCACGCCGCCTTCAGCGTCAGCAGACGGGCCATCTCGATTTCCACGCGCGATTCCGCGATCCAGTCCTGGATGTTGCCCCGCGTCGCCAGCGGCTGCCCGAACGTCACCCGCGAGACCGCCCTCGCGCACATCGCCTCGAGCGCCCGCTCGGCCGCGCCGATCGCCCGCATGCAGTGGTGAATGCGCCCGGGGCCGAGGCGGGCCTGGGCGATCATGAAGCCGTCGCCCTCGCCCGCGATCAGGTTCGAGGCCGGCACCCTGACGTCGTCGAAGTCGATTTCGGCGTGGCCCTCGTGGTCGTCGTAGCCGAACACCGAAAGGTTCCGCACGATCGTCACGCCGGGGGTATCGAGCGGCACCAGGATCTGGCTCTGCTGCTTGTGGACCGGACCCTCGACGTGGGTCTTGCCCATCACGATCATGATCCGGCAGTTCGGGTGGTAGGCGCCCGAGATCCACCACTTGCGCCCGTTGAGGACGTACTCCTCGCCGTCGCGTTCGATCCGCAGGGCGATGTTGGTCGCGTCCGAGCTCGCCACCGCCGGCTCGGTCATCGCGAAGGCGGAACGGATCTCGCCGTCGAGCAGCGGCCTCAGCCAGGTGTCTTTCTGGTCCTGGTTGCCGAACTGGTGCAGCACCTCCATGTTGCCGGTGTCGGGCGCCGAGCAGTTGGTCGCCTCGGAGGCGATCCGGGAGCGTCCGAGGATCTCCGCCAGCGGCGCGTAGTCGCTGTTCGACAGGCCCGCGCCCTCGTCGGTCTCGGGCAGGAACATGTTCCACAGGCCCTCGTCGCGGGCCGCCGCCTTCAACTCCTCCATCACCGCCGGCTGGTGGTGGGGGTCCCCGGAGTCCCTGAGCTGCTGCTCGTACACGGGCTCGGCCGGGTACACGTGCTCCTCCATGAAGGCGTTCAGGCGGTCGGTGAACTCCCGACAGCGCTCACTCGGCTCGAAGTCCATCGTGTCCTCCTGTCTCGGGCGGCATTGGGCCTAGGATCATCCCCGATGAGCCCGGAGGGTGCCAGCTACCGCGACGCGGGGGTCGACTACGACGCCCTCGACTCCGCCAAGCGCCTGGCGATGCTGGGCGCGATGTCCACCTCCCCGCTGCTCGGCGCCCACGGCGGGAGGGCGCTGGACGCCTCCCGCGGCGAGCCGGCGTTCGTGTTCGAGCTGGGAGACAGGACGCTGGCGGTGGTGATCGAGGGCCTCGGCACGAAGTCGCTGATCGCCCGCGCCGTGCTCGAGCAGCAGGGCGTCAACCGCTTCGGCGACGTCGCCTACGACGCCGTCGCCGCGATCCTCAACGACCTCGTCTGCGTGGGCGCGGTGCCGCTCGTCGTCAACGCCTACTTCGCCACCGGCGATTCCCGCTGGTATGAGCATCGCGACCGCTCCACGGCCCTGTTGGAGGGTTGGCGCCGTGCCTGCGAGGACGGCGGCTGCGTGTGGGGCGGGGGAGAGTCCCCGTCGCTCCCGGGGATGCTCGCGGCGCAGGAGATCGAGCTCGCCGGGGCCGCCGTCGGGGTCGTGCCCGACGGCCTCGCCCCGATCCTCGGCGCCTCGCTGCGGGAGGGCGACGAGATCGTGCTCGTGGGCTCGAGCGGCCTGCACGCCAACGGCGCCTCGCTGGCGCGGCTGCTGGCGGAGCGCCTGCCCGCAGGCTTCGCCACGCCGCTTCCCGATCGACGGACCTTCGGCGAGGCGCTGCTCGATCCCACCGTCATGTACGTGGGGCTGGTGGCCGAGCTGCTGCGCCGCCGCGTCGCCGTCAGCTACCTCAGCCACGTGACCGGCCACGGGCTGCTGAAGCTGATGCGCCCGAGTGCGTCCTTCAGCTACCGGATCACCGCCCTGCCCGAGGTCCCGCCGGTGCTCGCGTTCCTCGTCTCGGAGGCGGGCATGGACCCCGCCGAGGCCTACTCGACCTTCAACATGGGCGTCGGGTACGCGGTCTACTGCGCCCCCGGGGAGGTCGAGGCGGTGCTCTCCGTGGCCGCCGAGCTGGGGCTGGTGGCGCTGCGGGGGGGACGCGTCGAGGAGGGCCCCCGGCAGGTGATCCTGGAGCCGCTCGGCGTCAGCTACGACGGCTCCCGCCTGGAGCTGTCGGTCGCTGGCGGCTGAGCCGGCGCACGGGCGCAGGTCGCCGGTGTGCGCGGCGGCGCGTAGCGACGGGACGGAGTCGTGCGGCCGGCTCGCGGCCGCCCGCGCGGCCGTTGGACGGGCGGCCGACGCCACCGGCAACCGGTGGTTCAAACTTGAAGGCACCGGGTAGGCCGATTAGTGTTGGCCGATAATCTCGCCACGTTCCCCAGCCGCGGGGATCTCGATGTCGCCGGGCCGTCAGGCTCCGGAGCTACCCGGATCGAGGCGGACCTGTTCATCAACAGAGGAGAGAAATTGATGCGGAGAGCATCCACAGTAGTTGCCGTGCTCGCCCTCGGCCTGCTCGCACTGCCGGCCTTGGCATCGGCGACCCCGACGGTCAAATTCAAGGCTGAAGCCGTCCCGATCCCGGGCTTCCCGGGCACCGGGAACTACCTCGGCGCGGGTGCCGCCGTGCACGCGGAATACCAGATCGAAGGCACCGAATACGGCGGGTTCCCGCCCCCGATCGTGGGCGTCAACTTCTACCTGCCGTCGGGCACCAAGCTGCACACCACCGGCTTCCCGAACTGCGCCAAAAGCGTGCTCGAACAGACCGGGCCCTCGGGCTGCAAGAAGTCATCCGAAGCCGGCCCGATCGGCAACGTGCTGGGGATCGTGTCGTTCGGCAGCGAACGTGTCGAAGAGAGCGCCACGCTGCAGTCGTTCTACTCCCCCGAAGGCGGGCTCGAGTTCTTCACGAACGGCCACTCGCCGGTGTCGCTGGAAATCCTGTCCGCGGGGCACTACGTGAACCTCGGCGGGGCCGGCGGCTACGGGCCCGAGCTGGAGACCCAGGTGCCGCTCGTCTCGACGGTTCCGGGTGCCCCCTACGCGTCGGTCAAGTCGATCAACGTCAAGGCCGGCTCGGCCTACAAGAAAGGCAAGGAAACGATCTACTACGGTCGGGTCCCGACGAAGTGCCCGAAGGGCGGCTTCCCGATCAAGACCGAAGTGATCTTCGACACGGGCGGGGCCAACCCGCCGGTCGACGAACCCGTGACGGCGACCTACAAGGCGCCGTGCCCGAAGGTGACCAAGAAGAAGAAGAAGTAGGCCGTTTGCGCGTCTTTTGGGCGCGCGAGGGCGTAAGCTCGATCTAGCAGCAGACAAAGGGGCGGCCCCACTGAGGTGGGGTCGCCCTTTGTAGAACGGCAAGGAAGGATGAGGGTGAGGAAGGAGAGGTCGGGGGGCAGAAGAGCTCTAGCCGGGGTGGCGGCTGCGGCCGGCATCGCCGCGCTGCTCGCGGTCGTGCTGCTGGCGACCTCGGCCGGGGGCTCCAACGGCGGCTACGCCGTGCGCGCGATCTTCGACGACGCGAACAACATCATCCCGGGGGAGAACGTCGACATCGCGGCGGTCAAAGTCGGCACTGTCAAAGCGGTCGAACCGACCCCGTCGGCGAAGGCCGCCGTGGTGCTCAGCATCGACAACCCCGGCTTCCAGGACTTCCGCAGCGACGCCACCTGCACGATCCGCCTGCAGGGCCTGATCGGCGAGAAGTACGTCGACTGCCTGCCCACCCAGGCGCGACCAGAAGGCACGCCGCTGGCGCCGCCGCTGAAGAAGATCCCGTCCGGCCACGAAGGCGCGGGCCAGTACCTCCTACCCGTCACCAACACCCACAGCCCGGTCGGCCAGGACCTGCTCAACGACATCCAGCATCTGCCCGAACGGCAGCGCTTCACGATCATCATCAACGAACTCGGCGCCGGCCTGCTGGACCGGGGCAGCGACCTCAGCGCGGTCATCCGCCGCGCCAACCCGGCGCTGCAGGAACTCGACAAGGTGCTGTCGATCCTGGCGGGCGAGAACAAGGTCCTCGAAGAACTGGCGGTCAACTCCGACAAGGCGCTGAAACCGTTCGCCGCCGTCCGCCAGCACGTCGCCAAATTCATCGCCGAAAGCAACAGGACCGCACAGGCGGGCGCCAACACGAAGGCCTCGCTGGCGCGCAACCTGGAGCTGTTCCCGAAGTTCCTCGAAGAGCTGGTGCCGGCGGTGGAACGGCTCGGCCGATTCGCCGAAGCGACCACGCCGACGATGGAATACCTGGGGGCCGCCGCACCCGGTATCGACAAGACCTTCACGAGCATCCCCGCCTTCTCCCGCAGCTCGGAAAAGTTCTTCACCAATCTCGGCCAGACCTCGAAGCTCTCGGGCCCCGCGCTGCTGGCGACCAAGCCGCTGCTGGCGCGGCTGGAGAAGCTCGGCAACGCGGCCCTGCCGGCCTCGACGAACCTCGCCAGCCTGTTCGGCAGCTTCCGCAACACGGGCGGCCTGGAGCGGCTGCTCGACTTCATCTTCCTCGGCACCGGCGCCGCCAACGGCTACGACTCGCTCGGGCACTTCCTCCGCACCGAGGGGCTGGGGACGATCTGCACCGAATACAAGACCGCCCCGACGACCTCCTGCGCCCGCAAGCTGTTCTCCACCGGCACCGGCGCCAGCAGCAGCGAAAGCGCGAGCGCGGCCTCGGCCTCGGCCTCGGCGGCGAGCGTCTCGTCGGGCATCGACCCCGCCACCGAGGGGATCGTGATGGCGCGCACGATGGCGGTCATCAAAGGTGACACGCCCGAACAGGCGATCGCCGAATACCCCGGGGAAGAAGAAGGGAAGGCCTCGGGGGCGGCCCAGAAGGCCGACCACAGCGCTCCTAGGAAGGCGCCCAAGGGTGCCTCGGCGGCTGCCGGATGGAGCTCGCTGAAGGGCGCCGTCGGAGCCTCCGACCAGGAAGCCCAGGCCGGAAAGCTGCTGCTCAACTACCTGCTCGGCGGTGAATGATGGCCATCACCCGGCCGCCGACCCCGCCCTCCGTGCCGCAGCCGCCCGAGCCCCCGCCCGGGGGCCCCGCGCCGGCGCGGCCCGTGCGCCGGCCCTCGCCGTTGGGGAGGGCGCTGCCGGTGGCGGCGCTGGCGCTGGTCGTGCTGATCATCGCCTACCTGATCTTCAGCGGCCCGGGCTCGACCAGCTACCAGCTGCTGCTCCCGAACGCCTACCAGCTCGTGCGCGGCAACACCGTCCAGGTCGGGGGCGTCCCCGTGGGGAGCGTGACCAACATCGTCCTCACCAAGAACTACCAGGCCAAGGTCTCGATCACCGTCAAGTCCTCGCTGTCGCCGCTGCACCACGGCACGACCGCCGAAGTGCGCACGCCCTCGCTCTCGAGCGTCGCCAACCGCTACGTGTCGCTCACCCCGGGACCCCAGAGCAGCGTGCCCTATCCGCCCGGTTCGACGCTGCCCGCCAGCGTCTCAAAGACGGTCACCGACCTCGATGAACTGTTCAACACCTTCAACCCGAAGACCCTGAAGGGCCTGCAGCAGTTCCTGCAGGGGAACGCCGAACAGTACGCCGGCGTGGGCCCCGAGCTGGGCAAGTCGACCGAACTGTTCGCGCCGGCGATCTCGGCCACCTCCCACGTCTTCGAACAGCTGACCGTGGACCAGCCCGTGTTCACCCACTTCCTGGTCGAAACCGGCAAGGCGCTGATGATCATCGGCGCCCGCAGCGAACAGCTGAGCGACCTGATCGAAAACGCGAACACGACCTTCAAGGCCGTCGGCGACCAGCAGACCGAACTCAGGGAAGGCCTCAAAGAACTGCCCGCAACGCTGCACGAAGGCAACGAAGCGTTCAAGGAACTGCCGCCCACGCTGGGTGCGCTGGAATCGCTCGTCAACACCTCGCGGCCGACGACCAAGTCGCTGACGGTGCTGCTCGAACGGCTGCGCCCGCTGCTGACCACGGCCACCCCGGTGGTGAAAAACTTCGCCCTCTCGTTCAGCCGCCCGGGCAAGAACAACGACCTCACCGAACTGGCGGCCGCGATCCCGGCGCTGGCCAAGGCGCTCGAGAGCGCCTCACCCTCGACGGTCCAGTCGCTGAAGGAATCGATCCCGGTCACGGCCCCCTGGGGCCCCTACTCGCCGGACCTCGCCGGCACCTTCCGCTCCTTCGGCCAGGCGGCCGCCTTCTATGACGCCGACGGCCACTACGCCCACGTCGAGCCGGTGTTCCCGAGCTTCGAACTCGGCGCCAACAACACCCTCAACCCGACCTCCCCGACGAAGGCGCTGTCCAACCTCAAAACCGGCCAGCTGCGCCGTTGCCCGGGCTCCGCCACCGAACCGGCGGCCGACAAATCCTCGCCCTTCGTGGACGGCGAACTGCTCAGCTGCGACCCCACCCAGGTGCCCTGATGGGACGCCGCCGCAGCAGCTCGATCGCCGGCAGCCCGCTGCTGATCGGGGCCGTCACGACGCTGATCGTGGTGGTGGCCGTGTACCTGTCCTACAACGCCAACAACGGCCTCCCGTTCGTCCCCACCTACAACATCAAGGTCGAACTGCCCCAGGCCTCCGGCCTGCAGGACCAGAACCAGGTCCGCCTCGGCGGCACCCGCGTGGGGACGATCAGCGGGCTGAGCCCCCATGAGAACCCGAAGACCGGCCTCGTCACCGCGATCGCGACGCTGAAGCTCGAAAAAAAAGTCGAACCGCTGCCGGCCAACACCACCGCCGAGGTGCAGTCGGTCTCGACGATCGGGCTCAAGTACCTCGAACTCAAGCAGGGCAACTCGGTCGCCAAGATCAAGGCCGGTCAAACGATCCCGCTCAGCCAGACCCGTGAACCGGTGAACATCGAAGAACTCTTCAACATGTTCGACAAGCCGACCCGGACGGCGATCAAGATCAACACCAACCAGTTCGGCAACGGCCTCGCCGGCCGCGGCCAGGGCCTCAACAAGGTGATCGAAGAACTGAAGCCGCTGGTCACCAACGCGGTGCCGGTCTTGCACAACCTGGCCTCACCCCAGACCGGCCTGCACGAGTTCTTCGTGGCGCTCAACCGGTCCTCCGAAGAGACGGCCCCCGTGGCCCAGCAGAACGCGAACTCCTGGACCTACTCCGACAAATTCTTCACCGACTGGGCGAGCGTCTCACGCTCGATCGAAGAAGCCAACGTCGGCGGCCCGCCGTCGCTGGAACAGGCGATCTACTCGCTCCCACACGAGGCGCCGTTCTACGAAAACGCGACCCGCTTCATGGATCTGCTGCGTCCGAGCGCGAAGTCGCTGGTCACCGTCGCGCCCCAGCTGGGTCACGCCTTCAGCGTCGGCGCCACCAACCTGTCGGCGGCCACCCAGCTCAACGACGCGCTGCTCGAATCCTCCCAGGCGCTGGCCGAATTCGCCCGCAACCCGATCGCCCAGGTCGGGCTCGAAGAATTCACCAACACGCTCGAAACGGCCAACCCACTGCTGGCCGGCATCGCACCGAGCCAGGCCTTCTGCAACTACTGGACGCTCGCCTTCCGCAACCTCGCGAGCCTCGAGACGGAGAACATCGGCGTCGGCACGCTGGCCCGCGCGGGCTTCATCCTCGCGCCCTCGGGGGCCAACAACGAGGGCTACCCGGCCTCCGCTCCGGCCAACGGCCCGTCTGAAGAAAAAGAAGCGTTCAGCACCAAGATCGTCGACAAGAAGAACAACCACCTGCACGCGAACATGTACCCGAACACCGACGGCCCAGGCCAGCCGGCGGTGTGCGAAGCGGGCAACGAGACCTACATCCCGGAAAAAACGACGATCGGCAACCTGCCGGCGGCGGACGTCTCCAAGAACCGCGAACTCACGACCCGCGAACAGAACGTGTACGGCGAAAAGTACCCCGAAGCGACGCTCAAGGCGCTGGGGCTCGCGAAGCCGAAGTCGTCCTCGAAGTCGAAGTCGAAGGGGACGGGTAAGTGAAACTCCGCTTCTGGCGCCGCCACGACGAAATCCCGGTGGTGGAGCTCTCGCGTGCCAACCCGGTCCGCGCCGGCGTGATCCTGATCGTGGCGCTGGCGGTGGTGGTGTACTTCGGCTTCACCAAGAAGATCCCGTTCAAACACGGCTACCAGATACACGCCGAGTTCGCCTCTGCGCAGGACATCCACTCGAAATCCCCGGTCCGGATGGCGGGGGTGAACGTCGGCCACGTGACTTCGATCAAGCGTCAGGGGAACACCGGCCTGGTGACGATGGAAATCGAATCCCGCGGGCTGCCGATCCACGAAGACGCGACGATGAAGATCCGCCCCCGGATCTTCCTCGAAGGTAACTGGTTCGTGGAACTGCAGCCGGGCAGTCCGTCCGCCCCCGAACTGCACTCGGGCGCCACGATCCCGATCGCCCAGACCGCCGACCCAGTGCAGCTCGACCAGGTGCTCGACGCCCTCAACACGGACACCCGCGAAAACCTCCAGCACTTCCTGATCTACTACGGCGAAGGTCTCACCCGCTACGCCAGCCCGAAGGAAAACGAAGAACAGGAACCCGAAGCCCGCGGCCTCAACGCGGCCCAGGCGCTGAACAAGACCTATCGCATCTCCGCGCCCTCGCTGCAGGGGACGGCCGTCGTGCAGCAGGCCTTCGCCGGGGTCACCTACGACGACCTCGCGAAGCTGATCGCCTCGATCGGGAAGGTGACCGCGGCGCTGAACGTCCACGAACAGGCCCTCTCGGAACTGATCCCCAACTTCAACACCTTCTTCGCGGCCTTCGCCTCGCAGTCCAAGGGCCTGACGAAGCTCGTCTCCGAACTGCCCCGCAACCTGCACAACATCAAGGAGGCCTTCGTCGCCCTGCGGTCCTCGTTCGGGCCCACCCAGACGTTCGCCCACGACATCATCCCCGGCGTCGAACAGACCAACTCGACCGTCGCGGCGACGCTGCCGTGGATCGAACAGACGAGGCTCTCGCTGGGGCCGAACGAGCTCGGCGGTGTGGCCGCCGGGCTGGTGAAGGCCGTGCCCCCGCTGGCCCAGGTCGAGGCCGAACAGGTCCCGTTCTACGAACAGACCGACAAGTTCAACAAATGCCTGACGAACGTGATCATCCCAGCCGGTAACACCAAGCTGCAGGACGGGTCGTCGACCTCGGGCGTCGAAGCGTACAAAGAATTCTGGTACAGCCTGGTGGGGCTGAACGGGATCGGCCAGAGCTTCGATGGCAACGGCACCCGCACGAAGTTCCTGGTCGGCAACAGCGGCGAGACGATCCGTTCGCGCCCGACCTCGATCCTCGGCAGCACCGCCCAGGGCAACCGGCTGCTGACACACTCACCGCTGACGCCGCTCGGGACGCGCCCGGCGTTCCCCACCGAAGAGCCGCCGTATCAGCCGAAAGTGCCCTGCTACAAGCAGAAGCTGCCCGAATTCAACGGCCCCCTGGCGAACGGACCGGCGGACGGGAGCGAATGATGGCGCCGACCCCGGACCCCCACGACCACGAGGCCAGCCGCGGCCTCCGCGACCAGATCGAGCGCTACCGCTCCTCGTTCATCGCGGTGGTGACGATGATCCTGATCGCCGCCGTCGTCGGCGGCTACATCCTCGGCCATCAGAACCTCCACCTCCCGGGCTGGGTCCCGGTGCTGGGCAAGAACTGGTACACGCTGAAGGCCCGCTTCCAGACCGCCCAGGCGGTCGCCCCGGGCCAGGGTCAGGCCGTCACGATCGCCGGCGCCAAGGTCGGGGAAGTGGCGAGCGTGAGCGTCCAGGACGGTGTTGCCACGGTGACGATGCAGGTGACGCCGAAGTACGCCCGCTTCTACAAGAACGCCACCCTGCTGACGCGCCCGAAGACGGCCCTGCAGGACATGACGATCGAGGTCAGCCCGGGCACCCCCGGGAGCGGCAAGCTGCACAGCGGCGAAGTGGTGCCCCTCTCCCAGACCTCGCCGAACGGGAACTTCGACGAATTCCTCGCGGGCCTGGACACCGAAACCCGCTTCTACCTGCAGGCACTGCTGGCGGGCGCCGGTGAAGGCCTCTACCACAACGGCCGGGCGCTGTCGGCGACGCTGAAGCGCTTCCTGCCGACCACCCGCCTGGGAACCGAGATCACCCACGAACTCCAGCGTCGCCACCAGAACATCGCCCGCTCGATCCACAACTTCCGGCTGCTGGTGGAAGCGATCGGCGGCAAGGACGAACAGCTCGCCGAGCTCGTCGACGCCTCCAACGCCGTGTTCGCCACCTTCGCCAAGGAGGACGCCAACTTCCGCCGCACCCTGCACCTGCTGCCCGGCGCGCTGGAAAAGACCGGCAACGAACTGGGCAAGGTCAAGACCGCCTCGCACGTGCTCGGATCCACGCTCACCGCGCTGGAGCCGTTCGCGAAGGCGCTGAAGCCCGCCCAGGAAGCGACCCGCAAGCTCTCGCTCAAGACCACGCCGATCATCAAGAACGAGATCCGTCCGTTCGCGCGGGAAATCCTGCCGGTCGTCAACGAACTCGCCCCCTCGACCGAAAAGTTCGCGCTCGCGTTCCCGAAACTGACGACCAGCTTCGGGGTGCTGAACGAATTCTTCAACGAGCTCGCCTACAACCCGGGGTCGAACAAGGGCGGCTTCCTGTTCTTCCTCGACTGGGGCAACCACGACCTCAACAGCGTCGTCAGCAGCGCCGACGCGAACGGCCCGCTGGGACGCAGCCTCGTGTACTTCAACTGCGAAGTGCTGCCGATCCTCAAAGGCGTCTCCGAAGTCAACGAAACGGTGAAGCTGCTGATCAAGCTGTTGCGGCCGCCCAACGAAGCGGAATGCATATCCGAGGGTCTGAAGTCCCCGAAGGGCAGCAGCACCAAAGCCGCCGCCGCCAGCACCGGCTCGGCCAGCGCCGCCGCCGCGCACGCGTCCAGCACGAGCCCCTTCCAGTCCCGTAGCACCGGCTTCGGCGAGCTGACCCCGGTCGGGCCGTCGGTGTCGGCCGCCGCTGGGCACGCGGCCGCCCACTCCGCCTCGGCCCGCTCGCGCGTCTCGTACGCGGCCACCCGCGCCCGTACCGGCGGGAGCGCACACACGGTCGGGTCGCGGACCACCACCGGGGCGAGGGGCTGAGCGATGCAGAAGCGCGCTCCCACGCTCGGCAACATCCTCGTGATCATCCTGTTCGCGCTCAGCTGCTTCGGGCTGCTGCTGTTCCTGTGGTCCTCCTTCGGCGGGCCGCTGCCGCTGAAATCGAAGGGCTACCGCTTCACCGTCTCGTTCGCCCGCACGTTCGTGCTCTCCGAACAGTCGGACGTCCGCATCAGCGGCGTGGACATCGGTCACGTGGTGTCGCTGAAGCTGAACAAGCACGGCTCGACCGACGCGACGATCGAAGTCGACAGCAAATACGCGCCGATCCGCGCGAACATGCACGCGATCCTGCGCGTCAAGACGCTGCTCGGGGAGACCTACGTGCAGCTCAACCCGCAGGGGCAGACGGGCCCGTTCCTACCCGACAACGGCCACCTCGCCGACGCCAACGTCGAACCGACCGTGACGCTCGACGACATCCTCGCGAGCCTCAACCCGCAGACGCGTAAATACTTCCAGGTGTGGCAGCAGTCGGTGGCCGCCGCCATCCACGGCCGTGGGGAACAGATCAACGCCGACTTCGCGTCGCTGGAACCGTTCGTCGAACACACCAACCAGCTGCTGACGATCCTCGCCTCCCAGGAGGGCGCGCTGCGCGAGGTGGTGCACGGCACGGGCGTGGTGTTCAACGCCCTCGCCGGCCGCGACCACCAGCTCGAAGGCCTGATCGTCAACGGCGAACACACCTTCCACGCAGCCTCCGAGGCCAGCGAAGCGTTCGCGCAGGCGTTCCGCGAACTGCCGCCCTTCGAGCACAACTCGAAGGTGGCGCTCGAAGCGACCGACAAGTTCGCCACGGTGGCCAACCCGTACTTCGAAGAATTCGCCGGGACCGAGCAACAGCTGTCGGCGACGTTGAAGGCGGCTGAACCGTTCGCCCCCCAGTTCAACGACTTCCTGACCTCGCTGGGGCCGCTGACGAAGGCCGCCAAGGTGGGGCTGCCGCAGGTCAAAACGACGCTCGACCTGACGGTCCCGATCCTCGAAAACCTGCGTCCGGTGTTGCACAACCTCGACCCCTTCCTGCAGTTCACGGGCGAGTACGTGCCGGAGCTGACGTCGTTCTTCGCCAACCTCACCAGCGCCACCCAGGCGAGCCTGAAAAACGGCAACCTGCCGGAACCGGAGTACACGAAAAGCCCCAAGCTCCACTACCTGACGACGATGTCCGTGCTGAGCCCCGAAGGCCTCGCCGTGTACCCCTCGAAGGTCGAAACCTCGCGCACCAACGCCTACCCGCTGCCCGGCACCTACAGCCAGCTGGCGAGCGGGCTGCCCGTCTTCCAGGCCACCAACTGCACCGGCCCGGCGCCGTCAATCAGCGCTGCCGAAGGCGAAACCCCCTCGACCGAAACGGCGGAACAGATCAAACTGATCCAGCAATTCAAAGTCGCCAACAAGCCCGAAAGCACGACCAACGAAGTGGCGGCGCCCGGGTGTAGGCAGCAGGGCCCGTTCAGCTACAACGGTCAGACGAGCCAGTACCCGCACGTCACCTACGCCGAAAAATGAGCGCCACCGACGACTTCCGCTATCACGCCCGCGACCTCGACCTGCTGGGCGAGCCCGACGACGAGCGCTGGTCGATCCGCTGCCTGGACGTCCACAAGCGACTCGGCGGGGTGCCGGTCCTCAACGGCCTCAACGTCGCCTTCCCGGAGGACACGATCACGGTCGTGCTCGGCCCCTCGGGGACCGGCAAGAGCGTGCTGATCAAGCACCTGATCGGGCTGATGTTCCCCGACTCCGGCAACATCATCGTCAAAGGCCAGTCGGTGCCGACCCTGACGATGCCCGACCTGCTCGCGCTGCGGCGCAAAATCGGGGTCCTGTTCCAGGACGGCGCCCTGTTCGGGTCGATGTCGGTGTTCGACAACGTCGCCTTCCCGCTGCGCCAGCACACGGATTTCTCAGAGGCCGAAATCACCGAGCGCGTCCAACAACGTCTCGCCGACGTGGGGTTGTCGGCGGCGATCGACGACTCCCCCTCGGAGTTATCGGGGGGGATGCGCAAGCGCGCCGGCTTCGCCCGGGCGCTGGTGATGGAGCCCGACGTGGTGATCTTCGACGAGCCCGACTCGGGCCTGGACCCGGTTCGCACCGCCCTGCTGTGCGAGCTGATCCAGGAGATGCATGGGATCTACCGGGGCACCTACATCGTGGTCACCCACGACATCGCCTCTGCGCGGCGGATCGGCGAGTACATCGCGCTGCTGTGGCGGGGACGGATCGTGGAAGCGGGCGACGCGCAGCGGATGTTCTCCTCCGACAACGAATTCGTGCGCCAGTTCCTGAGCGGCTCGGCGGAGGGCCCCCTGACGATGGATTGACCCGCGGGCGATCCTATGCGAACATACGTTCGCATGATCGCGTGCGTGCACCTCCCCCGTTTCGAGCTCCTGGTGGCGGCCGGGGACGGCTCGCAGGTGGGCCCCCAGACGCTCCGCGGGCGTCCCCTGGCGGTGGCCCCGCCCACCGGCGTCGCCGGCGGCGGGGGCGGGACGGCCGGGGTGGGGGAGGTCTCCCAGGCGGCCGAAGCGAACGGGGTGCGCAGGGGGATGGCGCTCGGGGAGGCGCTGGCCCGCTGCCCAGAGCTCGTGCTGCTTCCCGCCGACCCGGTGAGGGTGGCCGAGCGGTGGGAGGAGGCCCTGCTGGCGCTGGAGGCGATCGGGGCGGCGGTGGAGCCGGCGGGGCCGGGGCTCGCCTACTTCGAGGCGGACGGGCTGAGGGCGCTCCACGGCTCGCTGGCGGCCACGCTCGCCGCCGCCCGGGAGGCGGTCGCCCACCCCGCGCGGATCGGCGCGGCCCCGACCCGCTTCTGCGCGCTGGCGTGCGCGTTGGCGGCCCGCTCCCGGCGGCCGCTGGTGCTCGAGGGGGAGCACGCCCGGCGCTGGCTGGCCACCAGGACGGTGGGTCTGCTCGGCTACCGCGAGCAGACGGCGGTGCTGGTGGAGCCGCTCGCCCGGCTGGGGGTGAAGACGCTGGGGGAGCTCACCCGGCTCGGGCGGGCGGCGCTGAGCGACCGCTTCGGCGAGGCCGGGGTCCTCGCCCACGAGCTGGCCCGCGGGCGCGACCGTCCGCCGGCGCCCCGGCGCCCGCAGGAGCGTCTGGAGGAGTCGCTGGAGGTGGGGGACGCCAGCAGCGGCCTGGCGCTGGGGCGGGTACTGGGGGTGCTCGTCCGGCGGCTGCTGGCCCGGCCCCAGCGGGCGGGGCGCTCGCTGCGGGCGGTCGTGCTCTCGGCCCAGCTGCTCGCCGGGGGCGGGTGGCGCGAGCGGGTGGTGTTCCGCCAGCCGCTGGCGGACGCCGAGCGCATCAGGCTGGCGCTGTCGGTGCGCCTGCTCCTGCTCCCCGGTCCCGCCTGCAGGCTGGGCCTGGGCGTCGAGGCCTTCGGGGCGCCGATCGCCGAGCAGGGGATGCTGGAGGACCCCGACGCCCGTGCGTCCGCCGCCCGCCGCGCCGCCCGGGCCGCCCTGCTGCGGGAGGCGCTGGCCCAGGTCCGCTCGCTGGCGGGGGCGCAGGCGGCCCTGCGGGTCGTCTGCGTGGACCCGTCCTCACGCGTTCCCGAGCGGCGGGTGGTGCTGACCCCGATCCCGGAGTGAGCGCCCGCGCGTTGAACCGCCCCCGTCCCGCCCGCGTGCGCTGCGGGGGGCCGGCGCCGGTGGAGGTGGACGGCGAACGGGTGCAGTCGCTGCGGGAGTCCTGGCTGGTGGAGGACCGCTGGTGGACGGCCGAGCCGCTGCGTCGCCGCTACTGGGAGCTGGTGGGGGTGGGGGGGCGCAACGTCGTCGTCTTCCACGACCTGTGCTCCGGCGGCTGGTTCCGCCAGAGCGCCTGACGGTCGTGTAGATGCCGGCGCCGACCCCTCCATACGCCGAGCTCCACTGCCACTCGGCCTACTCCTTCCTGGACGGGGCCTCGCTGCCCGACGAGCTCGCCCAGCGTGCGGCCGAGCTCGGCTACACGGCCCTCGCGCTGACCGACCACAACTCCGTGTGCGGCTCGATGGAGCTGGCCCAGAGCGCCCCCGAGCGGGGGGTGAGGGCGATCCAGGGCGCCGAGGTCGACGTCCTCTGCGGCGAGGGGCCCTCCCGCCACCTGACGCTGCTCGTGCGCGACGGGCGCGGCTGGAGCAACCTCTGCCGGATCCTCACCCTCGCCCACGCTCACACCCGCGAGGGCGCCGCCCGCAGGGACCTGGGTGAGGCCCACGTGGACGTGCAGGAGGTGCTCGACCACGCCGAGGGTCTCGTCTGCCTGAGCGGCTGCGCCTCGCGCGCGGCGGTCCTCCGTCCCGGCGGTGCCCCGGGAGGGGCCGGCGGCCACGACGAGCAGCTCGCCCGCAGGCTGCTCGAGGGCTTCGGGCCGGAGGGCCTCTACGTCGAGCTCCAGCGCCCGTTCCACCGCCACGACCGTGCCCGCAACCGCTCGCTGGAGCAGCTCGCCCGGCGGCTGTCGGTGCGCTGCGTGGCCACCGGCAACGTCCACGCCCACGCCCGCTGCCGGGCCGAGCTGCAGGACGCCTTCGTGGCGCTACGCAACCACGCCACGCTCGACGCCAGCGAGCCGCTGCGGCGGGGCAATCACAGCCACGTGATGAGCTCCCCGGAGGCGATGGCGCGCCGCTTCACAGAGCACCCGCAGGCGGTCCGGGAGACGGTCCTGCTGGCCGAGCGGCTGACGTTCGACCTGCGCCGGGACCTCGGCTACCGCTACCCGGGGGCCGAGCAGCAGGGCGCCTCCAGGCGCCTGGCGGAGCTGTGCGGGCAACGCCTCTGGGAGCGCTACGGCGAGGGCGCTCCCCCGCCGGCGAGGGCACGGCTGGAGGAGGCCCGGGCGCGCCTGGAGGAGGAGCTCGCCGTGATCGATCACCTCGGCCTGGCCGGCTTCTTCCTGCTCCACCACGACATGATGGAGCTCGCGGGGGAGGTGGCCCTCGAGGTCCGCGGACCGGACTCGGTGCGGGCGCTGCTGGCGGCGGGCCGGGGGCGCGGCTCCTCGGTCTCCTCGCTGGTGTGCTACCTGACGGGGCTCTCCCACATCGACCCCGTCCTCGGCGAGCTCGCGCTGGGGCGGTTCCTGCACGAGGACCTCCACGGGCTGCCCGACATCGACCTCGACTTCCCCCGCGACGTCCGCGAGCGGCTGATCCCCCGCGTGCACGAGCGCTACGGCCACGACCGCTCGGCGCTGGTGGCGGCCTTCCCGACGTTCCGCTCCCGGGGAGCGATCCGCGAGCTCGGCAAGGTGCTCGGGCTCCCCCCGAGTGCGATCGAGCGGGCGGCACGGGGCGCCGACCCGTTCGCCTCCGGCGAGGGCCTGCGTTCCTCCGAGCTGACGGCGGGCGAGACCTCCCCGGACGGCGGCGGCCCCCGCGCGGCCCGCCAGGCCCCGCTGCGGTGGCGCTGGCTGGAGCGCCTGATCGAGCAGGCCTACGGCCTGCCCCGGCACCTGTCCCAGCACTCCGGCGGGATGATCGTCTCCACCAGGCCCCTGATCGACTGCTGCCCGGTGGTCCCCGCGGCGATGGAGGGCCGGCAGATGGTCCAGTGGGACAAGGACTCCTGCGCCGACGCCCGCTTCCTGAAGATCGACCTGCTCGGCCTGGGCATGCTGTCGGCGGTCGAGCGCTGCGTGGAGGAGGTCGAGCGCGTGCGGGGCGAGCGCATCGACCTGTCCCGGATCCCGTTCGACGACCCCCGCACCTTCCGGGCGATCCGCGCCGCCGACACCGTCGGGGTCTTCCAGATCGAGAGCCGGGCCCAGATGCAGTCGCTGCTGCGCACCCGCCCCACGAACCTCGAGGACCTCACGATCCAGGTGGCGATCGTGCGCCCGGGGCCGATCCAGGGCGGCGCCGTGAACCCCTACATCGCCCGCCGCCAGCGCCTGCGCGAGGACCCCACCTACGAGGTCTCCTACGAGCACCCCTCGCTGGAGCCGGTCCTGCGCGAGACGCTCGGGACGATCATCTTCCAGGACCAGGTGATGCAGGTCGCCGAAGCCTTCGCCGGCTTCGGCCCCGGGGAGGCCGACGGGTTGCGCCGGGCGATGAGCCGCAAGCGCTCCCACGATCGCCTGCTGCGCCACCGCGAGCGGTTCGTGACGGGGGCGATCGGCCACGTGGGAGCCGACCGGGACGTCGCCGAGCGGGTCTGGAAGATGGTCGAGGGCTTCGCCGGGTTCGGCTTTCCGAAGTCCCACAGCGCCGCCTTCGGGCTGCTCGCCTACCAGTCCACGTGGTTGCGGATCCACTACGGCCCGGAGTTCCTGTGTGCGCTGCTGAACGAGCAGCCGATGGGCTTCTACGCCCCCGACAGCCTCGCCCACGAGGCCCAGCTGAGGGGCACCGAGCTGCGGGGGGTGGACGTCAATCGATCACAGGTGCAGTGCACGGTCCAGGAGGGGGCCGTGCGGCTCGGCCTGCGCTACGTCAAGGGAGCCCCCGAGACCGAGCTCTCCGCGCTCGTGCAGGAGCGCCGTCGCGGCGGTCCCTACGGAAGCCTGGCCGAACTGGCGGCCCGCTCGGGGGCCCGGCGGGCGACGCTGGAGCAGCTCGCCTGGGCGGGCGCGTGCGACTGCCTGGCCGAGGACGGCGCCCGTCGTACGGCGCTGTGGCAGCTGGGGATCGCGGCCCCCGCCCAGGGTCTCTCCGACGACGCCGCCGGCGGCGAACGGCAGACCCAGCTGGCCCTGCCGCTGGAGCTCGCCCCGGCGCCCTCCCTGCGCCCGCTGGGGCGCTGGCAGCGGCTGATCGCCGACTATTCCACCACCTCGGTCACCCTCCAGGAACACGCGCTGGCGATCCTCCGTCCCCGCCTGACGGTGCCGATGCTCGCCACCAGCGCCCAGCTGGAGCGGCTGCCGGGGGGCGGCGAGGTGGCCGTCGCCGGCCTGGTGATCGCCCGCCAGCGCCCCGCCACCGCCTCCGGGACGATGTTCCTGCTGTTCGAGGACGAGTTCGGGACGATCAACCTGATCGTCCCCGAAGCGGTGTACGAGCGCTACCGCCTCCTGGCCCGCGCCGAGCCCCTGCTGCTGGCCAGGGGCCGCCTGGAGCGCACCCAGGAGGCCACCCCCCTGCGCGGGGGCGGCCGCCCGGGGGCCGCCGATGGCGCAGCCCGCCGCGCGGGGGCCGCCGCCGGGGGCATTCCCGGCCGCGCGGATCGCGGCGACGGCCTCGGCCCCGAGCAGATCCGCCCCGTGATCAACGTCGTGGTCCGTGAGCTGGCCTCGCTCGAGCACTTCCTCGCCGGCGGCCTGGAGGGGCTCGAGGACGGTGCCGGCGAGGGCGGCGGCGTCCGCCACCTCCACCGGCCGGCCGCCGCTGGGCAGCCGGGGAGCGAGGAGCCGGCCGCCGCGGAGGTCGCCTCGAGCATGCGCGCCGCCGCCCCGGCCGTGCAGAGCTTCGCGATGGGGCGGCGCCGCTGACGGGCCGGGTTGGTCAGCCGCCGGGGATGACGAACGCGAGTGCCTGGCCGTCGGGGTCGCCCACCAGCAGCCTGCCCTCGAGCTCACGCGGCTGATCGCCACGGTCGGCCAGGCGGCGTTGCAGCTCGCCCAGCTCGCTCTCCTCGCCCAGCTCGAAGAGCACCTCCTGCAGCCCCGGCGCGGAGTCGGGGGCGCGGGGGGCGCCCGCGCTCTGCCAGGAGTTAAGGCCGATGTGGTGGTGGTAGCCGCCGGCCCCGAGGAAGGCCGCCGCGGGCAGCCGGGCCCGTTCGTCGAAGCCCACTCCCTCGCCGTAGAAGCGGCTCGCCCGGCCGACGTCGGAGACCTTCATGTGCACGTGCCCCACGCCCGTTCCGGGCGCGATCACCTCACCGGGCTCGTCGTCGGACTGGGCCAGCAGGTCTTCCAGATCCAGCGGCAGGGTGACCATCTCCACCCCCCCGCCCGTCGTGCGGGCCCACTGCTCACGGGGCCGGTCGGCGTAGATCTCGATCCCGAGGCCGTCCGGGTCGCTCAGGTAGATCGCCTCCGAGACGCCGTGGTCCGAGGCCCCCTCCAGCGGCCAGTGGGCGCCGGCCAGGCGCCGCAGCGTGTCCGCCAGGGCGCCCCGGGAGGGGTGCAGCCAGGCGACGTGGTAGAGGCCGCTGGCACCCGGGGGCAGGGCCGTCGGATCATCGATCCGGGTGAGGATGAGCGCCGGATCGCCGTCGCTTCCCAGCACCGCGGTGCCGTTCTCGCGGGCGATCAGCGGCAGCCCGAGCGCCTGCGCGTAGAAGTCCGCGCTGCGTGAGAGGTCGCTCACTCCGAGGGTGACGGTGCGGATCCGCAGAGTCGGGTCGATCCCGCTCATCGCCCCACAGACTACGCCTGCCGCTGGCACGGACGGGCAAACCGCTGCTCGACGGACATCGAGCTCCACCCCACCGGCGACCACGACCCTGGCCCCGCGCTGGAGAGTCTCGCGACGGGCTCGGTCCCCCAAGGCCAGCTTGCGACGCGTTGACTCCCCCACCCATTTGTGACAGAGTCGAGATGGAGCACCGTCAGCTGAGGGGCTGTTGGCCGGGAGCCGGCCGCTGGGGGATCCTCGTCGTGATCGTGGGAGCTTCCGGCACGGTGCCCTCTGACAGCAACCGAAGGGAGTGGACGGAGACGATGAGGCGGATGATGTTGCTAGGGCTTGCAGCGGTCGTGGTGGTCGCGGCGGTCGGCGTGTTGGCAGCGTCGGCGAGCGCAGAACCGACCTGGTACGAATGCGGCAAGGCCGCCAAGAACAGCGAAAAGAAGTACACCGGCAAATACACCGACAAGCTGTGCACCAAAGAAGCCACGCCGACCGAAATCGGCATAGGAAAATCCAACAAGTACGAACTCCAGCCGGGGGTGGGCGCCAAGCCCAAGGCCTTCAAGGGCAAGGCGGGCGTGAGCGAGCTGGACGTCGAAACGCCGTACGGCAACTTCCCGATCGAATGCGCCTCGGGCTCCACGTCCGGCACGCCGGCGGTCCCCAACCTCGAGACCGCCGTCTCGTTCTCCTTCAAGAAGTGCTCGTTCGAGCGCGAGTCGTGCAAAACCCCGGGCGGCAAGAAGGGTGAAATCAAGGGCTCCGGGCTAGTCGGCGAACTCGGCTACGTGGAACCCGAAGAAGAAGATTCGCCTCCGGCCGTCGGCTTGGAGATCAAAAGCCCCGGCCCCGAAGGAGAAAAGGTGGCGATGGCGATGCTCGAATGCGGCGAAGGCGAAGAGGCCGGGTTCCTCAAGCCGTCGAAGCTGCTGGGAGCCGTGATCGGCGTGGTGGAAAAGGACGTCAACGTCCTCACCACTGAACAGACCCTCACCTACAAGGCCCTCCCGCAGTTCGGGAAACACGTATTCGCCGAAAAAGAATACACCCCGTTGGTGAACATCGTGGGGTTTGAAAGCGAAGTCGCAGAAATCCAGCGATGCTCGGGCCAGGAATGCACCGAAGAATTCCCTGCCCACGTGCTGCGCGGAGAATACTGCGGGAAAATCATCGAGGGACTCATCTCGGAGGAATGCACTCCGCCGACGTACACCGGTCTGGACGAGACCGTCGTGGCCAAAGGCGGAGCGCTGATGATCAAAGCGTAGGGAGCGGCCGGCTCGCACTGGCGGGCGACTGTCTCGAAACGAGAAGTACCGCTTGGGGCCCCGACCGGGGCCCCAAGTCGTTTCCGGGCCCAGCCGCTTCCCGGCGTATGTCGTACGCCGCTCGGGCGTTGCTCAAATCCCGCCGCGGCGTGCGCTTAGACGCAGCTCGGGTGTGGGCCGGACGGCCGCTCTGCCGTTGCGGGCTTGGACGCCGCCCGGGCGGCGTCTCAGACGCCGCTGGGTGTGCGCCAGTAACCGGTGGGCTGCTGAGGGAACGAGTTCGGCGGCGGTTTCAGTGGCACGATCTCTTCGCAGGCCCCTTCGGTGAACTCGCTTTCGGGAACTTCCAGCTTCGGAAGCTTGCCTTTGTTCGTCTGGCCTTCGATGAAGTCGAACGCGCTGGTGAGATCGCCGGTCTGCTCGCGGCGCCATTCGCTGAGGTTCGGCACCTCGACGCCGAAGCGCGTCTCCAGGAAGCGCAGCAGCGAGGTGTGGTCGAAGGTGTCTTTGCAGAGGAACCCCCCGCGGCTGTAGGGGGAGAGCACGAGCAGCGGCACGCGGAACCCCAGGCCGATCGGCCCCTTGATACCGCCGGAGTTGTTGGAGATGTCTTCGACGGTGAGGTACTCGAACGGGGTCCCCGGTGGGGCCACGGGCGGAGCCACGTGGTCGAAGAAGCCGCCGTTCTCGTCCCAGGTGACGAAGAGCGCGGTCTTTTCCCAGATTTTGTGCTTCTGCAGGTCTTTGATGATGCTCTGGACGATGAACTCGCCGATCACCGCCGAGGAGTTGCCGGGGTGCTCGGTCGAGGGAAGCGAGGTGTTGATCCACGAGACCTGGGGGAGTTCGTCGTGCTTGAGGTCCGTCCTGAAATCGAACGGGAAGACCGGTTCCAACCCGCGCTGTTTCAGTTCTTCGTTGGTCTGGAAGTTGTGGAAGAACTCGAGCACGTTGTCCTCGAAGCCGGCTTCGGTTCCGTCGTAGACCTTCCACGTGATGCCGGCGGACTGGAGCTGCTCAGGCATCGTGGGCCATGTGAAGCGTCCCTTCAGGAACGGGAAGTCGGTGAGGGTCTCGACCAGCGGGCCGCCGTTTTCGCCGTTGGGGTCGAGCGTCGCCGACATGCTGTAGAGGCGGTTCGGATAGGTGGGGCCGAAGACCGAGCAGTGATAGCCGTCGCAGATGGTGAAGTTTTCCGCCAGCGCCCAGTAGAAGGGGAGGTCCTCCCGTTCGTAGTAGGCCATCACCGCGGGCGCGGCTTCGGCACCGTCGAACGCCTCGTGCGCGACCATGAAGCCGTTCATCGCTTCGTTGTTCCAGCTTTCGTGCTGGGGAACCCAGGAGTGGGTGATGTCGGGGAAGCACAGTCGCCCGGCGCCCATGCTGCTCGGCGCGTGGTAGGGGAGCAGCACCCCTCCGAACCCGGGTTCTTCGTAACCGGGCTGTTCGAACCGGCTCTGCGGCACCGATTTGTCGCCGTAGCCGCGTACCCCGGGGAGCATCCCGAAGTAGTGGTCGAACGAGCGGTTCTCCTGGATCAGGATCACCACGTGCTCGATGTCCGTCAGTTTGCCTGCCGGGAGCTTCTTCCCGAGCGCCATCTGCAGCAGCGGATCCGCCATCAGCGCGGTGACCCCTGCTCCCGCGCCCGCCTGCAACAGCTGCCTGCGAGTAATCCGTGACATTGCTTCCTCCCGCTCGCCCCTCGATCCGTCGCGGCCGGCCGGCCCTTACCGACCGTGCACGCCCGTGAAGAGTACCAGCAGCGAGGGTGGTCGTTTGGCGCGCTAGGGTGGCTGTCGGTGCGGCTGCGCAAACTCGGCTGGAGCGACCTCGAGGTCTCCGAGATCAGCCTCGGCTCGTGGCTGACCTACTCCGGGGGCGTCGAGCGCGAACAGGCCCGCCGCTGCGTGGACGCGGCCTTCGAGGCCGGGATCAACTTCATCGACACGGCCAACGTCTACGGCCGGGGGGCGGCCGAGTCGTTCCTGGGAGAAGTCCTCTCCGGCCGCGAGCGCGCCTCCTACGTGCTCGCCACGAAGGTCTACTTCCCGATGTCCGACACCGATCGCGGGCTCTCCTCCGAGCAGATCCACAAGCAGATCGACGGCTCGCTGCAACGGCTCCAGACCGACTACGTGGATCTCTACCAGTGCCACCGCTACGACGACCACACGCCCCTGGAGGAGACGATGGCCGCCCTCACCGAGGTCGTCTCCGAAGGCAAGACCCGCTACATCGGCTTCAGCGAGTGGCCCCCGCAGCGGATCTCCGAGTCGCTGGCCCTCCCGGGCGTGGAGAAGTGGACCTCGAGCCAGCCCCAGTACTCGATGCTCTGGCGCCGGCCCGAGAAGGAGGTGATCCCGTTGTGTGAACGCGAGCACATCTCCCAGATCGTGTGGTCGCCGCTCGGTCAGGGGGTGCTGACGGGGAAGTACCACCCTGGCCAGGCGCCCCCGAGTGACTCCCGGGCGGCCAGCGAGAGCATGAACGGCTTCATCGGCCGGCTGATGCAGGAGGACGTGCTGGAGGCGGTGGACGGCCTTCGCCCGATTGCCGAGGAGGCCGGGCTGACGATGGCCCAGCTCGCGCTCGCCTGGGTCCTGCGCCTGGAGAACGTGGCCTCGGCGATCATCGGTGCCAGCCGCCCCGAGCAGGTCCGGGAAAACGCGGCCGCCTCGGGGGTCACCCTGAGCGCCGACGTGCTCGAGGCGATCGACACGGCTCTCGGCCCGGCGGCCGTCCGCTGAGGGCTGCTCCCCGGCGCTGAGGGGCCACCTCCCGCAGCCCCCGCGCGGGGGTCGCGCCCACTTTTCCCGATACCTCGACGGGTGTACCCTCCTGACGTCAGAGGTCTTCGTCGCTGCGGGGCGTGTCGGAGAGAGGGAACGTGCGGGACATCAACGGGGCAGCAGGCACCGAGGGAACGGGCGGGCGCGCCTCGGCGCTTGGCACGCCGCGGCCTGCCGAGGCGCATGATCGCAGGCACGTGGCACGCATCGGCCTGGCGTTGCTGGCGGTCGCGCTCGCCTCTGGGGCGCTGCTCCCCGGGTCCGCGGCGGCCGACTCGGTGAGCCTCTCGGGGCTGGCGCCGGCGCTGGGCGAAGCAGGCTCCCCGGGCCCGTCGGCGCTCGCCGCCGAAGCGCGCGCGAGGCGCGCCTCCTTCCGTGCCGCCAAGGGAAGGGTGAAGGGCGTGTCGCTCGTGCCCTCCGCGACCGAGCCGCACTGGCGCTGCCCGGAAAGCAGCTGTGAGGAGATCGTCGATCCGCCGGCGAGGGCCGTGACGATCGCCGGCAGGCATCGCTTCGCGCTGCCGCAGAAGGAAACCGTCCCGCTCGAAGGAAGCGGCGTGCACGGCGGCTACGACCCCCAGGACCTGCAGTCCGCCTACAAGGTCTCGGCCGGTGGCGGTGCCGGCCAGACGGTGGCGGTGGTCGACGCGTACGGGTACTCCGAGGCCGAAGAAGACCTCGCCGTCTACCGGTCCAAGTACGGGCTGCCGCCCTGCACGAAATCGGACGGCTGCTTCCACAAGGTCAACCAGCACGGCGAAGAAGGCGACTACCCGCCCGACGAAAGCGGCTGGGACGGCGAGGCGGCGCTCGACCTCGACATGGTCTCGGCGATGTGCCCGGAATGCCACATCGTCCTCGCCGAGGGCGACGAACCGACCACCGGGGACCTGGAAGAAGCGGTCGAAGCTGCGGGCCGGCTGGGGGCCACGGAGATCTCCAACAGCTACGGGGGCCCTGAAAACGAGCGCGAACTGGACGCGCCCGCCTACGACCAGCCGGGCGTGATGATCTTCGCCTCCGCCGGCGACGACGGCTACGACAACCACGAACGGGGCTGGGAAGCGCCCAACTTCCCGGCGGCCCTGCCCACCGTGATCGCGGTGGGGGGCACCAACCTGAGAAAGGCCACCAACGCGCGCGGGTGGGAAGACACCGTGTGGAGGGACGGCGGTAGTGGCTGCTCGGAGCTGGTGCCCAAGCCTCCCTGGCAGCACGACAGCGGCTGTGCGAAGCGGATGAGTGACGACGTCGCGGCCGTCGCGTCGTGCGAAACCCCGGTGTCGACCTACATGAAGTCGGGTGGCGGCTGGGAACTGGTGTGCGGCACGAGCGTGAGCTCGCCGTTGGTGGCCGGGATCGAGGCGCACGCCGGGGCGTATGCCCGCTCGCTTCCGGGGGCGGACGCCTTCTACGACGACCCCGGCGGCTTCTTCGACGTGACCTCGGGGAGCAACGGCACCTGCACGCCGCCGGAATCCCACGCCTACTGGTGCAACGCCGAGGAAGGCTATGACGGCCCGACCGGAAACGGTGTCCCCGACGGGCCCCTGTCGCGGACCCAGGCGCCGCCGGCCGTGACGACCTCCGACGAAATCGCGCTGTCGGGATCGACGGTGACGCTGAAGGGTGAAATCGACCCGCAGGGCGAGGAAACCTCCTACCAGTTCGAATACGGCACCACGGCGGGCTACACGGGCACGACGCCCGTGCCAGAGGGCTCGCTGCCCGCGAGCACCGAAGGCCGCCCGGTGAGCGCCACGATCGAAGGCCTGCAGCCGGACACCGCCTACCACTTCAGGCTGGCGGCCACCAACGCCGGCGGCTCCAGCTACGGCAGCGATTACCAGTTCAGCACCACGGTCCCCACGGTCAGCGGCGTGAGCCCCGACGCGGGGCCTCCCGACGGCGACACGACGGTCACGATCACCGGCTCCGATTTCGAGGGCGCCACCGCCGTGCACTTCGGCTCCCGTGAAGCGCAGGACTTCGTCGTGCAGTCGCCCGAAACGATCTCGGCCGTCTCGCCCTTGAGCACCGGCACCGTGGAGGTCACGGTCACGACCCCCGCCGGAACGAGCGAAGCCAACCCCGCCAACAGCTTCTCCTACGCGGCCTCGGGTCCGGTGCTGGGATGGGGGGGAAACGAAGACGAGCTCGGAGACGGGCAGACCTCCCCCAGCGAGGTGCCGGTGGAAGTCAGCGCCCTCGGCGAAGTCGTGGGTCTGGCCGCCGGCGGCTCCCAGAGCCTGGCCGTGCTCGGGAACGGCCGCGTGATGGGGTGGGGCGAAAACTGGAGCGGAGGCGTGGGAAACGAGACCCACGGGCCGCAGAGCACGCCGGTGCCGGTGTGCGCGTCCGGGGTCACCGAACGGTGCCCGAACGGCCCGTATCTGGAAGAAGTCGCCCAGGTCGCCAGCGGCGACTGGTTCAGCGTCGCGCTGCAGCGCGACGGCAGGGTGCTGACGTGGGGCAGGGGCGCGCAGGGAGAGCTGGGGCGCGGCGAGGGCTTCGTCGCCGAAAACGCCTATGTCCCCAGATACGTGTGCACCGGCAAGGACGACACCGCGGCCCACGGGAGCTGCACCAGCGGGCACTACCTCGAAGAAGTCGTCCAGATCGCGGCCGGCGGCAGATTCGCGGTGGCGCTGCTGCGCAACGGAACCGTGATGACGTGGGGAGAAAACGCACAGGGCCAGTTGGGGACGGGCAAGACGAAGGGCCCCGAAAGCTGTCTGGGCGACGAAGAACTCGAAAACGGGAAGATCAAGAAGATCGGCTGCAGCCGCTTCCCCGTCCAGGTGCCCGCGCTCTCGGGCGTCGCTGCGATCGCCGCCGGGGGGGAGGCAGACCTCGGCCTCGGCTCCGACGAAGAGGAAATCAACTTCCCTGGTGGAAGCCACGTGCTCGCGCTGCTGAGCGACGGGAAGGTGATGGCTTGGGGCAACGGCGCGGACGGCGAACTCGGGGACGGCACGATCAAGCAGGAGAGCAAGCCCGTGGCGGTGTGCGCGAGCGGCGAAAAAGCGCCCTGCGCACACGACCTCGAAGGCGTGAGCGCCGTTGCCGCCGGCGAGAACACCAGCATGGCGCTGCTCGGCGACGGCTCCGTGCTCGACTGGGGCGACGACACGGCGCTGGGCGACGGTTCCTCTACAGGCCCCGAACAGTGCGCCCCGCTCGGAGAGGGGCTTTACGAGACCTGCAGCACGATCCCCCTCGCGCCGTCCGGGTTGCCGCCGGTGCGCAGGATCGCCACCGGGGGCGACGCCGATCTGGCCGTCGCCACGGACGGGCAGATCTTCACCTGGGGAAGCAACTTCCGCGGCCACCTCGGCACCGGCGACGAAACCTACGCTTGGGCGCCGGTACGCGTCTGCGCCGCGTTCGCCGAAGGGCCGTGTCCCGGAGGGCCGTATCTTGAAGGCGCGGTGACGGCCGTCTCGGAGGGCCAGTGGGACACGCTGATCGGCTTCCAACCAGGTCACGCGCTGGTCGAACACGTATCGCCCGAAATCGGCCCCGGGGCGGGCGGGACGACCGTGACGATCACCGGAAAGGGGCTGTCCGGCGCCACCGCGGTCGACTTCGGTGCCAGTCCCGCCGCCAGCTTCGAAGTCCGCTCCGGCGACGAAGTCCTCGCCACCGCTCCCGCCGGCGCCGGCACCGTCGACGTGCGGGTCCTCACGCCCGAAGGCGAGACCCCCGTGCGCGAAGCCGACCGCTACACCTACGAAGACTCGACCATCACCGCGGTCAGCCCCACCGGCGGACCGCAGTCCGGAGGGACGCGGGTCACGATCACGGGAACGAAACTCGAGGGCGCCGGCGCCGTGACCTTCGGCGCCGTCCCGGCAACCGAAGTCGAAGTCCTCTCCGAATCCGAAATCCAGGTCACCTCTCCAGCCGGCCACGGCACCGTCGACGTCGAGGTGACCACGCCGGAAGGCACCACCCAGGCCAGTGACGCCGACCGCTTCAGCTACGTCTCGCCGCCCGAAGTCACGACCGAAGCGGCCACTGACGTGCGCGAGAGCTCGGCCGTGCTGCACGGTACCTACGCATCGCCCAAAGGCACCCATTTCGAGAGCTGTAGCTGGGAATGGGGCCTCAGCGAAGCCTACGAACACACGGTCCCCTGTGAAATTCTCCTCACCGGCATCTCGTCGCTCACGCTGCGCGGGCTGAGTGCGGGCACGACCTACCACTACCGATATGTGGCGAGCAACGACATCGGGACCGCCTACGGCGAGGACGAGACCTTCACGACTGCCTCCTCGGCGCTGCCCGAACTCGGTCGCTGCGTGCAGCGGTCTCCGGCCCTGGGCCGCTACGAGGACAAGCACTGCACCGTGCCCAGCTCGGGCGAAGACAGCGGCGGCTACGAATGGGAACCCGGCCCCGGCGCCGATCCCGTCTTCACCGGCAGCGGTGGGGCGCTGAGCATCGGCCGTGGGTCGTCGTCGGCCTCGTTCACGTGCTCCGCGAGTAGCTATCGGGGCCGCTACACGGGTGGCCAGAGCGCCGATCTCCAGCTCACCCTGAACGGCTGCGAAGCGCTCGACCCCGCCAGTGGCAGGTGCCACAGCGGAGGGGCGGCGGAAGGCGAAGTGCGCGCCGAACCGCTGTTGCTGACGCTCGGACCGGTGAGCGCGAAGAAGACCCCCGTGGTCGGCTGGGAGCTGGCGTCCCCGCCCGAAACGAGCATCGCCACAGCCACCTGCGGCGCCGGCGAACAGCTCACGATCAACGGCGCGGTGATCGGGACCGTGAAGTCGGTCGACCATCCCGCCGCCACCTTCAAGCTGCAGTTCAAGGTCAGCTCGCGGAGCGGCAACCAGACGGTCGAAGAATTCGAACACGGCCCGGGGGACGAGCTGTCGCTGCTTCGCGGTTCGTTCTTCTCCCCGCAAGCGCTCAGCGCGGACGTGTCGCTGCAGGGTGAAGAACCGCTGGAGATCAAAGCGGTTCCCTGAGCCACCTCGGTGGCTGCACGCCGGCGCCCCGACGAGCTCCGCGAGGCCCCGTCAGGCCCGGTAGAGGCTCAGCTTGACGTGGTCGCAGCCGACGAGCTTGTAGCGCCTGTTCGCGGGCAGGTAGCGGACCACCAGCGTCTTCAGCCCGGGGCCGTTGCAGAACACGGTCCCGTAGCCGTACACGAGCGCGACCTCGTCGTCGCCGGCCCCGGTCCAGATCACGTTGTGACCGTGGCTGGCGTAGATGAAGTCGTTGCCGGCTCCCCCGTGGAGGTAGTCCTGCTGCGATTCGGGCTGCCCGCTGGGCTGGAAGTCGCCCCAGATGACGTCGCCCTTTTCGCCGGCCCAGATGGTGTCGTTGCCGTTGCCTCCGAGCAGCTCGTTGTGGACGTGCTTGAGCCCACGCAGCGTCCCCGATTCGTTGAACCGGTGCTCCTCCAGATGTTCGATCGGCGGCCATCCGGCGTGGCTGGCCTCGCCGTCGGCGACGGCGACGAGCGCGCACACCGCGAGCGGCAGCGCCAGGGCGGCGGGAAGCATCGGCGCAGCGAGCCAACCGCGGGCGCGGGATCTCGAGCGGCTGCCGATCGGGATCTTCTCCACAGACCTCAACCTATCGCGCACAGCGCCAGTGTTGCCGATGGCGTGGTCGCGCACACCGGCCCGGACGGATATCGCCTCGCTAGCCGCTTTCCGCCCGCTCCCAGGAGAAGCCCCTCACCGCCAGGAAGATGCCGATCGCGGCCCACAGGGCGATCACCGCCAGGCCGTCGAGGTGCTTGCCGATCGGCGAGCCGGTGACCATCGCCCCGGAGAGGCCTTCGATCAGCGGCAGCAGCGGCAGGGCGTCGGCGATCGTCTTCAGGAAGGCCGGCGGGTTGCTGGCATCGAACACGAAGAACGACAGGAACAGGACCGGCAGGAACACCGCGTTGACGTAGGCGGCGGTGGACTCGAAGTTGGGGATCGCGTGGGCGAACGCCACCCCGAGGGCCGCGAAGGCGAGCACCCCGACGAGCACCCAGGCGATCAGCGACAGCGGCTGCGGCGGCCAGCCGATGCCGAAGAAGACGCGCCCGGCGAGCACCACCAGGGCGATCTGCAGGGCCGTGTTGGTGACCGCGTTGGCGGCCACCCCGCCGAAGTAGGACCCGCCCGGCAGGGGCGCCCCGCGGATCCTCTTGAGCACCCCCCGCTCGCGCAGGTACACGATGTTGTAGGCCAGGGCGGTGAAGGTGGTGGACATCACGCTCATCCCCGCGATCGCCGGCAGCAGCTTGTTGAGGTCGTGCTGGCTGCCGCTGAGGATCGCCCCGCCGGCGAACAGGAACAGCAGCGGCAGCAGGAAGTTGAAGAAGGCGGCGCTGGGGTTGCGCCAGAACATCCGCCGCTCGAGGCGGTACTGGCGCCAGCCCAGCCGCAGCGACTCAGCCATCGGAGGTCAGCTCCAGGTAGACCTCCTCGAGCGTGGGCCGCGCCACCGACAGCTCCTCCAGGCTCCCACCGCGGGCCAGGGCCGCGGCCGTCAGCTCGTGCAGCACGGTGGTGGGGTCGTCGGTGTCGAGCTGCACCAGCTCGCCCTCGGGGTCGCGGTAGGAGATCCGGTAGTGGGGCGCCCCCGCTCCCAGCTCCCGCGGGGGGCCGTCGGCGAGGATGCGGCCGTCCTTGACGATCGCCACCCGGTCGGCGAGCTCCTGGGCCTCCTCGAGGTAGTGGGTCGTCAACAGGATCGTCTTGCCGAGCTCCCGCAGCGAGCGGATCGTCTCCCAGGCCGCGCGCCGGGCCTCGGGGTCGAAGCCGGTGGTGGGCTCGTCGAGGAAGATCAGCTCCGGGTCGCCCACCAGCGCGATCGCGAAGTCCAGGCGGCGAAGCTGGCCACCGCTGAGGCGCCGTGTGCGCGTGTCGGCCTGCTCGGACAGCCCCACCAGCTCGAGCACCTCCGGCACCCGCCGGGGGCGGGGGTACAGCCCGGCCCAGTAGGAGAGCGCCTCGCGGGGGGTGATGTGGGGGTAGATGCCGCCCGACTGCAGCACGATCCCGATCTGCCGTCTCAGCTCCAGCGCCCGGCGTGCCGGGTCGTGGCCGAGCACCGTCACGGTGCCCGCCGTGCGGGCCCGATAGCCCTCGAGGATCTCGACCGTCGTGGTCTTGCCGGCGCCGTTGGGCCCCAAGAGCCCGAACACCTCGCCGCGGGCGACGGTGATGTCGACCCCGCGCACCGCCTCGTGCTCGCCGTAGCGCTTGGTGAGGCCCCTCACCTCGATCGCGGGGGCGTCGCTCACGATCCTGTTGTGTGGCTTCAGGACGCGGGCGGTGTCCGCTACCAGTGCACGCCCCTGGTCAGCGTGGCCATCGCGATCTGCTCGAAGGAGACGTGCTCCTCGGTCTCGTGGTGGTGGCCCTTGGAGGCCGCCGAGTCCGGGAACACGCGGTAGGCGAGATGCAGCAGGCGGTCGACCGCTCCGGGGTTCAGCGAGTAGGCGACTTCCCCGAACTTGCCGATCCTGGTGCCCATCTCCTTGGGCCGGCTGCGCATCGCCTCGCAGATCATGTCGGCGGCCTCGTCGGGGCTGATCGCGGGGAAGGCGTCGTACATCTTCGTGGGCGCGATCATCGGCGTGCGCACCAGCGGCATGTGGATCGTGGTGAAGGTGACGCCGTCGCCGATCACCTCCGAGGCCACCACCCGGCTGAAGGCGTCCAGCGCGGCCTTCGAGGCGACGTAGGCGGAGAACCGCGGCGGGTTGGTCTGGACGCCGATCGAGGACACGTTGACGATGTGGCCCGAGCCGCGCTCGCGCATGTGCGGCAGCAGCCCGATGATCAGCTTCACGGCGCCGAAGTAGTTCAGCTGCATGGTCCGTTCGAAGTCGTGGAAGCGGTCGTAGCTGAGGGCGATCGAGCGGCGGATCGAGCGGCCCGCGTTGTTGACCAGCATGTCGACGTTGCGGTGGTCGGCGAGCACCCGCTCGAGCAGCCGCTCGACGGACTCCATGTCGGAGATGTCGGCGGCGTACACGTAGGCGGTTCCGCCGGCGGCCACGATCTCGGCCCTGACCTCCTCGAGTTTCTCCACGTTGCGTGCCACCAAGAGGGGGACACCACCCGCCGCGGCGACTTTCAGCGCGGTCGATCGGCCGATCCCCGAGGAGGCGCCGGTGATCAGCACGTGCTTGCCGCCGAGCGCCTCTTTGAGGGTCCTGCCGCGGGAGAAGTCGCTGTCCATCTCGCGCTCCCAGTACTCCCACAGCAGGCCGAGGTACTCGTCCAGCGGGGGCGGCTGTTCCAGCGGCGTCCCGGCGAGCGCCTGGGCGGTCTCACGGGTGCTGAAGCGGGGCACCAGCTCCATGTGCTCGAGCACCTCTTCGGGGATCCCGAGCTCACGCAGGGTCAGCGACTTCAGCTGCCGCCAGGGGGGCAGCGATAGCGCCAGCCGCAACGGCCACTTCGGCAGCGGGTCGGTCAGGCGTTTGTCGATGCTGACGGCGAAGCGGGGGGCACGGGCGATCGTGGCGATCTCGTTGATCACGTCGTCGACCCGCTGGGGGCGGGGGTCCACGAGGTGGAAGGCTTTGCCGTCGAGGCCGGGCTCGTGGGCGATGTGCTCGAGCGCGCCCGCCACCCAGTCGACCGGCACGATGTTCGTGTAGCCGAGGTCGGGACCGACCAGCGGGATCCACTCCGGCAGCAGGTGGCGGATGCGCTCGATCGCCTTGAAGAAGTAGTAGGGGCCGTCGATCTTGTCCATCTCGCCGGTGCGGGAGTCGCCCACCACGACCGCCGGGCGGTAGGTCCGCCAGGGGACATACGGCTGTTCGCGCACGATCCGCTCGGACTCGAACTTCGTGCGGTGGTAGGGCGAGGGCAGGCGCTGGCCCTCGTCGAACATCTCCTCGGTGAAGACGCCCCGGTACTGCCCCGCGACCGCGATCGAGGAGACGTGGTGGAAGCGCTTGGCGTCGACCGCGCGAGCGAGTTCGACAGCGTGGGTGGTGCCGCCGACGTTGACGGCGGTGTTGCGCTCGGCGGGCGCCGTGAGGTCGTAGACGGCCGCCAGGTGGAACATGTGGTTGACCTTGCCCCGCAGCTCGGCCACCTGCTCCTTCTCGACCCCCAGCAGCGGGCGGCGCAGGTCGCCGATCACGGGCTCGATGCGGTCGCCCGCGGCGGGCCCGACGAGCATCGTCCAGCGCTCGATCAGGTCGTCCATGCGACCCCGGGCGCTCTCCCGCATGAGCACGTAGATCTTGCCCTGGCGATTTTCCAGCAGGCGCTCGATCAGATGCCTGCCGATGAAGCCGGTAGCGCCCGTGACGAAGTAGGCCATCTCGTTCGAGAGCCTACCGCCTAGGCGCCCGCGCCAGCGCCCCCGCGACCCTCTCCGGCGGCGAACCGGGCGGCCCCGCGGGCCCCGTCTTCGAACACTTCCGGGCCCGCCCGGGCCTCGAGCTCCAGGCCCTCCGCCAGCGTCAGCCCGAGGCCCTCCAGCGCCGCCCGCCGGTCGGCCAGCATCGTCGCCTGGGGAAAGCGGGCGAGCCCCTCGGCCAGCGCCAGCGCCCGCTCGAGGTGGGCCCCCGCCGGCACGACCTCGTTGACGAGGCCGATCGCGGCCGCCTCGCGGGCGTCGATCATGCGCCCCGTGAGGATCAGGTCGAGCGCCCGGCCGAGGCCCACCACGTGGGGCAGCCGCTGGGTGCCGCCGTCGATCAGCGGCACCCCCCAGCGCCGCTCTGGGAAGCCCAGCGTGGAGCCCTCGGTGGCGATCCTCAGGTCGCACCACAGCGCCAGCTCCAGCCCGCCCGCCAGGCAGAAGCCGGAGATCGCCGCGATCGTCGGCTTGGTCGGCGCCAGGCGCGTGAATCCCATCGGCCCCTCGCGGCTGAGCAGGCGGTCGCGCATCGTCTCCGTGGCCTTCAGGTCGGCGCCCGCGCAGAAGGCCACCCCGCCCGCGCCCGTCAGCACCATCACCCGCGCGTCCGGGTCCTCCTCGAAGCGCAGGTAGGCCTCGTGGAGGGCCGCCGCGGTGGGGCCGTCGACGGCGTTGCGCCGATGCTGGCGGTCGATCGTGACGATCGCCGATGCGCCCTCGCGGCGGTAGCCGACGGCGGGGTCGCCGGCGGGGGCGTCGCTGGGCTCGGTGGCGCCGGTGGGCGGGTCGCCGGGCTCGTTCACGCCGCCGCGGCTACCAGCCGCCGCGCCACTGCGTGCCGATGGCTTCCTTGGCGGCCGCCTTGCGCCGGTCCTTGCGTTTGTCGAGGCTGCGCTGGAGCATGCTCATCAGGAACACGAACAGGGCGAACCCGATGATCAGGATGAAGCCCGCGTCGGTGACGACTTTGTCGTTGGTGGCCCCGTAGAACCCCCGGCCGTCGTTTTCGGCGCTCGCCACGGGCGCCAGCACGAGCGTCACCAGCGTCGTGAGGAGGATGAGCTTCGGCAGCGGGGAGCGGATCATCGGTGCGCCGCTGATGCTATCTCAGGCCGGTCCCGGGTCGGCCGCGTGGCGGCTCTTACCATCACCTGTCGATGGCCCTCTTGACCGCATCGGATCTGCGCAAGGACATCGCCGGGCAGCCGTTGCTGCGCGGCGTCTCGTTCAAGCTCGAGCGTCGTGAACGGCTCACGCTGGCCGGCCGCAACGGCGCCGGCAAGACGACGCTGCTGCGGATGCTGGCCGGGGAAAGCTCGATCGACGGGGGCGAGCTGAGCATCGCCAAGGGGGTGCGGATCGCGCTCCACGACCAGCGCCCGCCGCGGGAGCAGGGGGGGACGCTGGAGGAGTACCTGCTGTCGGGGTGCGCGGAAGAGCTGGCGATCGAGGCCGAGCTGGCGAAGCTCGAGCGGGCGATGGCCGAGGACGGCGGCGACGAGCCCACGCTGGCCCGCTACGCGGCCGCCCAGGCCCGCTTGGAGACCCGCGGCGGCTACCTGTGGCGCAACCGCGCCAACGACACCGCCCGCGGGCTGGGCTTTCGCGAGCAGGACCTCGGGCGGACCCTCGACACCTTCTCCGGCGGGGAGCTGACGCGCGCCTCGCTCGCCCGCGCGCTGGCGATCGGGGCCGACGTGCTGCTGCTCGACGAGCCCACCAACCACCTCGACATCGCCTCCCTGGAATGGCTCGAGCAGGCCCTGGCGGCGCTCGACGCGGCGGTCGTGCTGGTGGCTCACGACCGCTGGTTCTTGGAGGCCGTGGGCACGGCGGTGCTGGAGCTCCAGGCCGGTCGGTCCCGCTTCTTCGCCGGTAGCTGGCACAGCTGGCGCCGCGAACAGGCGGCCCGGGAGGTGGCCCTGGGTCGGGCGATCGCCGCCCAGCAGGCCGAGATCGAGCGCACCGAGCGCTTCATCGAGCGCTTCCGCTACAAGGCCAGCAAGGCCCGCCAGGCCCAGTCGCGGGTCAAGCGGCTCGAGAAGATGGAGCGGATCGAGCGCGATCCCCGCGACGGCCGTGGGCTGGAGTTCGCCTTCTCGACCCCACAGCGCTCCGGACGGGTGATCTTCGAGCTCAAGGACGCCCGTGTGGAGGTCGGCGACGAGCACCTCACCCTGCTCGACCACGCCGAGCTGTGGCTCGAACGGGGCGAGCACGTGTCGCTGGTGGGGCCCAACGGCGCCGGCAAGACGACCGTGATCGAGGTCCTCGCGGGCCGCCGCAGCCTGCCGGCGGGCAAGCTCGCCGTCGGTCACAACGTCAAGGTCGGGTATCTGTCCCAGCACGCCGAGGAGCTCTCCGCCGGGGGCCCGCCCGACCAGAGCGTGCTGGAGGCAGCCCAGCGGGCCACCGGGCTGACCCCGAACAAGGCCAGAGCGCTGCTCGGCCGCTTCCTGTTCTCGGGCGAGGAGGCCGAGAAACCGCTCGCCGGCATCTCCGGGGGAGAGCTGCGGCGGCTGTCGCTGGCGGCGCTGGTGGGCGCCGCCCATCCCCCCAATGTGCTGATCCTCGACGAGCCCACCAACCACCTCGACGTCGATAGCCGCGAGGCGCTCGAGGATGCGCTGCGGGCCTTCCCGGGCGCGATCCTGCTCGTCAGCCACGACCGCGCCCTGCTCGACGCCGTCGGCACCCGCACGGTGGCGGTGGAGGACGGCACCCTGCGCACCTACCTGGGCGGCTGGGCCGAGTATGCCCGGGCCCGCGAGGAACGTCTGGCAGAGGGACCGTCCGCCGGATCCGCCGACGGCGCCGGAGCCACGGCGACCGCGGGCGGTGTCTCGCGCAACGGTGCCGGTACGGCCACCAGGAACGGCGGCGCGGGCGCCGGCACGGCGCACGGGGGGGCGAGCCCCGACCAGGGGACGGGCGCCGAGGACGGCGGCGGCGGGAACAAGCCCGAGCCGCGGGCGCGTCGGGCCGGCAAGGCGAAGGGGCCGTCCAAGAACCGGGTCACCGCACAACAGCGGGCCGAGTCGGAGGTGGAAGCCGCGGAAGCGTCGCTGCGCGAGCTGGAAGCCGAGCTGTCGCAGCCGGAGGCGTGGGCCACGCGGTACGAGTCGGCCAAGTCCGAGGCCCGCCACACGGCGGCGCGGCGGGCGGTCGATGCCGCCTACGAGCGGCTGCAGACTCTGAGCGAGGACGGCTAGCCTGGTGGCTGAGTGAAGGCCCTACGCAACGTCGTCGTCATCGTCGCGATCGCCGCTGCCGTGTACTTCATACCCGGCAGCTCGCGGGCCACCTCCACCGTCGAAGCGATCTTGGGGGCGGCGTTCGGGTTCGCGATCGCCTATCTCGGCCTGCGCATGTACCGCGAAAACCGGGTCGCGATCCACAGCCTCGGCGATCGTCACCGGGCACTCCTGTATGGGTCGATCGCGGTGGCCGTGTTCGCCATCGAGGCTCGCGGTCGGATGTGGGAAAGCAGCATCGGCGAGCTGGCCTGGTTCGTGCTGATCGCGATCGTGATCTGGGCGCTGATGGAGGTCTGGCGCTCCTACCGGTCGCTGGCGTAGGGCACCCGCGCAGGGCGCCAGCTCGTCGAACTCAGAGGGCCGGTGGTCGGTCGGTGGGGCAGGGGTTCTCCGAGCACCGCAGCGCCCAGATTTCCGCTCGAGGGTGGCTGGTCGGCCCGAGAAAGCAGACCTGGGAGCCCATCTGACCGTAGGGGCAGGTCCAGCCGCGATAGGTGAAATACGAGTTCGACTCGAAACCGTGGAAATGGTCCTCGCCGTGTAGGTGCATGACGGCGTCGAGGACGGCCGCGGCATTCCGGCACGAGACGTTGCCGTGCGAATAGACCCGCCAGACCGGGCCACCGCCGGCCGTCGCGTACGGAACACGGGCGTGCAGGAGCCCGCAGACCCGACCGGCGCCCGACGCGGCCGTGGCGCCCGCGCCCGCCGGGGCCGACGCCGCGACCACCGCGACCACCGCGAGGATCGCGAGCATCGCCACCGCGAGCCTCGCTGCCGGCGCCAGGACCAGTCGCATCGCGGGGACGATACCGCCGTGCGGATCTGGCCCGAGCCGGGGATCTCATGCCCGGCCGCCCGCCTCCTATCCTCGGTCTAGCGATGGCCGTGACCGATTCCCCCACCCGCGAGGAGGGGTCGGGGAGCCTGCTCGAGCAGCGCAGGTCCCTCCCCGATCAGCCCGGGGTGTACCTGTTCCGAGACAGCGCCGGGCGGGTGCTGTACGTGGGCAAGGCCAAGTCGGTGCGCAAACGGGTGGCCTCCCACTTCTCCAAGGCGCAGGTGCCCAGCAGCCCCGGTCACGCGGACATGATCGCGGCCGTGGCGAACGTGGAGTGCGTCGTGGTCGCCTCCGAGGCGGAGGCACTGCTGGCCGAGCAGAGCTTCATCAAGCAGTACCGCCCCCGCTTCAACATCAGGCTGCGCGACGACAAGTCCTACCCGTTCATCGCGATCTCGCTGGACGAGGACTTCCCGCGGGTGTACTTCACCCGCGAGCGCCACCGCGGCAACCGCCTCTACTTCGGCCCCTACTCCAACGCCAAACGGGTGCGGTCCACGCTCGAGGTGCTGGCGAAGGTGTTCCTGTTCCGCTCCTGCACGGGGCCCGAGCCGGGGCGACGTAGCGGCAATCCCTGCCTCGACTACTACATCAAGCGCTGCGAGGCACCGTGCGTGGGCTACGTCAGCCCCGAGGACTACCGCGAGAGCATCGACGGCGTGGTCGACTTCCTCTCCGGGCGCTTCGCGAACATCGAGCGCGACCTCGAGCGGCGGATGCTGGAGGCGGCCGGCGAGGAACGCTTCGAGCAGGCCACGCTCGAGCGCAACCGTCTGCAGGCCGTGCGCTCGCTGCTAGAGCGCCGACGGGTGGCGGGCGGCTCGCAGAGCACCTTCGACGCGGTCGCCGTGGCGGTCGACGGGCGTGACGCCAATGCCCAGGTCTTCCAGGTCCGCGACGGGGTCCTCAGCGACCGCCAGTCGTTCTACCTCGAGAACGCGACCGAGCGGGACCCGGCCGAGGTGGGGGAGGAGTTCATGCTCCAGTACTACGGCGGCGGGGCCGCGATCCCGTCGCTGCTGGTGGTCCAGCGGGAGCTCGCCGGCCGCGAGGCGCTGCGCGAGGCACTCGCCAGCCGTCGCGGGGGGCCGCTCGAGATGCGGGTCGCGGAGCGGGGGGAGAAGCGGCGCATCCTCGACCTGGCCGCCCGCAACGCGGCGCTCGCCCTCGACCAGGAGCGGCTGCGGGCCGAGCGTCGCCGCCAAACGCGGGTAGAGGCGCTGGAGGGCCTGCAGCAGGCGCTCGGCCTCGATGTCCCCCCGATCCGGATCGAGTGCTTCGACATCTCCAACCTCGGCGGCACCCACACGGTCGCCTCGATGGTCGTGTTCGAGGGCGCCGCGCCGAAGAAGTCCGACTACCGCCGCTTCACGATCCGCGAGGCCGAGGGCTCCTCCGACGACTATGCGGCGATGGCGGAGGTGCTCTCGCGGCGCTTCGCGCAGTGGCAGGCCCAGCTGGAGATCTCACCCCACGATCCGTCCTACGACGCAAGCTTCGCCGCGCTCCCCAACCTGGTCGTGATCGACGGCGGCAAGGGCCAGCTCGGTGCCGGGCTGGCGCCGCTGGCGGGCTTCCGCGATCAGGGCGTGGCCGTGATCGCTCTCGCCAAGCGGATCGAGGAGATCTTCATCCCGGGCCGCCGCGCCCCGTTGGTGCTCGACCACTCCACCCCCGAGCTGCAGCTGCTCCAGCGGGTCCGAGACGAGGCCCACCGCTTTGCCATCACCCACCACCGCAGCCGCCGCGACCGGGCCATGACCAGCTCGGTGCTGGACGAGCTGCCCGGCATCGGTCCGGCCCGCAAGCGCGCGCTGCTGCGCCACTTCGGCTCGACCGAGGCCGTGCTCACGGCCTCCCGGGAGCAGCTCCAGAGCGTCCCCGGGGTGCCCCCGAAGGTCGGCCGCGAGCTCTACGGCAGCCTGCGGCGGGCCGGTTAGGAGGCGACGGCGATGCCCGGCGGCGGGGCCCGGCGGCACGACGGATTGCGGCGCGTGTCCGCCGTCAACGGCAGAATCAGCTCGCGATGGCCGTAATCAGGCCCCTGCGCTCAGCGAAATCCGCGGGCGGGCAGCCGGGCCCGGCCCGGTCCGAGAAGCTCGTGATCGAGACGCGGCTGCAGGACCTCGTCATCATCACCGGCTTCTCCGGCGCCGGCAAGTCCACTGCCATGAACGTGTTCGAGGACGCGGGCTACTTCTGCGTGGACAACCTCCCGCCGGAGATGATCCGCTCGCTCGTGGAGCTGTTCGTCCACCAGGGGTCGAAGGTGGAGCGGGCCGCGGTCGTCTCCGACGTGCGGGGCGGGGTCTACTTCGAGGCCCTGCAGGCGGTGGTGGACGACCTCGACGCCCTCGGCCTGAGCCACCACGTGCTGTTCCTGGAGGCCTCCGAGCAGACGCTCGTCACGCGTTACAAGGAGACCCGCCGCCGCCACCCGCTCGCCCCCGAGGGGAGCATCTCGGCCGGGGTCGCCGCCGAGCGCTCACTGCTCGAGCCGCTGCGGAGCCGCGCCGACGTGGTCATCGACACCACCGGGATGTCGGCCGCGACGCTGCGCGAGCGGATCGCCACCCAGCTGCTGCCGCACAGGCCCGGGCGGCTGTCGGTCACGTTCATGAGCTTCGGCTTCAAGCACGGGCCTCCGCGCGAGGAGGACCTCGCCTTCGACGTGCGCTTCCTCGCCAACCCCCACTACGAGCCGGAGCTCCGCGACCTCACCGGCCTCGACCAGGCCGTCGTCGACTACATCGCCCGCGACGGCCGCCTGGGACAGCTCTACGAGCGCCTGTTCGCGCTGCTCGACTTCCTGCTCCCGCAGTACGTGGCCGAGGGCAAGGCCCACCTCGTGATCGCGATCGGCTGCACCGGCGGGCGCCACCGCTCGGTCGCGATCGCCGAGCACCTGGCCGAGCGCTATCGGGGCCAGACGGACCTCGACGTGGCCGTCGCCCACCGCGACATCGAGCCCGTCCGCCGCAGCTCCTGATCGACCCCGCCGTCGGCGTCGTCCTCGACCGTCGCGGGCGGCGCGTTTCTCGACCCTCCGTCGGCCCGTTTCCGCACCGGTGCGGTCCGCTGATAGCCTCCTCGCCGCACGAAGGGGCCGCAGGCTGAGTCTTTGGAGCCCCGACCAACCTGCCCCTGAACGGAAGCATGCCTGTACGAGTCGGGATCAACGGATTTGGCCGCATCGGCCGCAACGCCCTGCGCGCCGCCGCCGCCAGGGGAGACTCCTCGGAGCTCGAGTTCGTGGCCGTCAACGATCTCACCGACGCCCGCACCCTGGCCCACCTGCTCAAGTACGACTCGATCCTCGGCCCCTATCCCGGCTCGGTCAGCCAGCACGAGGGGGCGATCGAGGTCGACGGCCGCGAGCTGAAGGTGCTCGCCGAGACCGACCCCGGCAAGCTCCCGTGGGGCGAGCTGGGGGTCGAGGTGGTACTCGAGTCCACGGGGCGGTTCACCGACCGCGAGAGTGCCGCCAAGCACCTCGCCCAGGGGGCCCGCAAGGTGGTGATCTCGGCGCCCGCCGAAGGGCCCGACGCGACCGTCGTGCTGGGAGTCAACTTCGACGAGGTCTACGACCGCGAGACCGACGACGTGATCTCGAACGCCTCCTGCACGACCAACTGCCTGGCGCCCGTGGCCAAGGTCCTCAACGACACGGTCGGCATCGAGCACGGCCTGATGACCACCATCCACGCCTACACCGCCGACCAGCGCCTGCAGGACATGCCCCATAAGGACCTCCGCCGGGCGCGGGCCGCGGCGATCAACCTGATCCCCGCCTCGACCGGCGCGGCGAAGGCGATCGGGCTCGTGATCCCCGAGCTGCAGGGCAAGCTGGGCGGCTTCGCGATCCGTGCCCCCGTGCCGACCGGGTCGGTTGTCGACCTGACGGTCGAGGCCCGGCGCCCGACGAGCGTCGAGGAGGTCAACGACGCGCTGCGCGCCGCCAGCGAACGCCCCCCGCTGGAGGGCATCATGCAGTACACCGAGGACCCGATCGTGTCCACCGACATCATCTCCTCGCCCTACTCCTCGATCGTCGACTCCCTGCTGACGGCCGTGATCGACGGGACGATGGTGAAGGTGGTCGCCTGGTACGACAACGAGTGGGGCTACTCGAACCGGCTCGTGGACCTGCTCGGCCGCGTGCTGTAGAGCTCCCGCCGTGAGAGGCCTGGATGATCTCGACGTCGCGGGCCGGCGGGTGCTGGTACGGGTGGACTTCAACGTCCCCCTGACGAGGGACGCCGAGGGCGTGACGGCGGTCGCCGACGACGCCCGCATCCGCGCGGCGCTGCCGACGATCGAAGAGCTCCGCGGCCGGGGCGCGCGGGTGCTGCTCGTGTCCCACCTCGGCCGCCCCGGCGGGCGGCCGGACGCGGACCTCTCGATGGCCCCCGTGGCGGCTCGCCTGCAGGAGCTGATCGGGGTGCCGGTCGCGCTCGCCCCGGCCGTCGTCGGGGAGCAGGTCAGGGAGCTCGCCGAGGGGCTCGGCGACGGCGACGTGCTGCTGCTCGAGAACGTCCGCTTCGAGCCCGGGGAGGAGGGCAACGACCCCTCGCTGGCGGGCGAGCTGGCGGCGCTCGGGGACCTCTACGTCGACGATGCCTTCGGCGCCGCCCACCGTGCCCACGCGAGCACCGAGGGCGTCGCCCACCTGCTGCCGGCCGCCGCCGGTCGCCTGCTCGAACGCGAGGTCGACAGCCTCTCGGAGATCCTCGAGCATCCGGCGAGGCCGCTGGTGGCGGTCCTCGGCGGCGCCAAGGTCGCCGACAAGATCGCGGTCATCGACCGCTTCCTCGAGCTCGCCGACACGATCCTGATCGGGGGCGCGATGTGCTTTCCGTTCCTACGGGCCGGCGGCCACGAGGTGGGCGCGTCGCTGTGCGGGGAGGGGGACATCGAGCACGCCCGCCAGATCCTCGCGCGGGCGGCCGCGCCGGACACGGCCAGGCTCGAGCTGCCGGTCGACCTCGTGATCGCCACGGAGCTCGACGCCGACGCCGAGCACCGCGTGCTCGACGGCGTCGAGGTGCCGGAAGGGTGGATGGGAGTCGACATCGGACCTCGCACGGTGGCGGTCTACGCACGGCTGCTGGCGGACGCGGGAACGGTGTTCTGGAACGGGCCGATGGGGGCCTTCGAGGTGGAGCCGTTCGCCGCCGGCACCCGCGGCGTGGCCGAGTCGGTCGCGGCCAGCCCGGCGGTCACGGTCGTGGGCGGCGGGGACTCGGTGGCGGCGCTGCGGAAACTGGGACTCGAGGACGCGGTCGACCATCTCTCGACCGGTGGCGGCGCGACCCTCAAGCTGGTCGAGGGGAGCACGTTGCCGGGCCTGCAGGTGCTGCAGGGGGCGGGGATCGCTCCGTGAGCCCCCGCACGCCGCTGATCGCGGGCAACTGGAAGATGTACAAGACCGAGCGTCAGGCGGAGGACTTCATCCAGGCGTTGCTGCCGCTGGTGTCCTCGCTCGACGACGTCGACGTCGCCATCTGCGTGCCGTTCACGGACCTGCGGGCGATGACCGACAGTGCCCGCGGCTCGCGTGTGGAGGTGTACGCGCAGAACATGCACCACGAGCCCGAGGGCCCGTTCACCGGCGAGATCTCAGCGCCGATGCTGCTCGAGCTGGGGATCCAGGGGGTCGTGCTCGGCCACTCCGAGCGGCGGGAGCTGTTCGGCGAGAACGACCGCGCGCTGGGGCTCAAGGTCCCCGCCGCCCTCGACGCGGGGCTGACGCCGATCCTGTGCGTGGGCGAGACCGAGCAGGAGCGCGACGACGGTGGCACCGAACGCAAGCTCCGCCACCAGATCCAGGAGGACCTCGCGGGCGTGCCCGCGGAGCGCCTGACCGAGGTCGTGATCGCCTACGAGCCGATCTGGGCGATCGGCACCGGTCGCGTGGCGAGCCCCGAGCAGGCCCAGGAGGCGTGCGCCTTCATCCGCGCCCTGCTCTCCGGTCGCAGCCCCGAGGCGGCGGCCACGAGGATCCTCTACGGCGGCTCGGTCAAGCCCGAGAACGCGGCCGAGCTGCTGGTGCTCGAGGACGTCGACGGAGCGCTCGTGGGAGGGGCCTCGCTGGAGGCGCGCTCGTTCGCCGCGATCGCCCAGGCCGCGGCTGACGCCGCCGGCTCCGGCGCGGCCCACCCGTGACGCTTCCGCCCGGGCCCGCGACGCTGCCGGCCGCGAGCGCCTGCCTGGTGGTGCTCGACGGCTGGGGCCTGGCCGAGCCGGGCCCGGGCAACGCCGTCTCGCTCGCCCACACGCCGGTGTTCGACGAGCTGTGGTGCGAGTATCCGCACACCACGCTGCGGACCTGGGGGCGCGCCGTGGGCCTGCCCGAAGGCCAGATGGGCAACAGCGAGGTGGGCCACCTCAACCTCGGCGCGGGAGCGGTCGTGCGCCAGGACCTGACACGCATCGACGATGCCCTCCTCGACGGCTCCCTGGCCGCCAACCCGACCCTGCGGGAGGAGTTCGCGGGAGCCGAGCGGGTGCACCTGATCGGGCTCGTCTCCAACGGCGGGGTCCACTCCTCGCTGGAGCACCTGCGGGGGCTCGTGGCCGTGGCCCGCGAGCTGGCCGTGCCGGACCTCGTGATCCACGCCTTCACCGACGGGCGCGACACGCTTCCCCACGACGGGATCGGCTTCCTGCGCGAACTCGACGCGCTTCCCGGTGCCCGCGTCGGCTCGGTCGTGGGGCGCTATTGGGCGATGGACCGCGACAACCGCTGGGACCGCACCCAGCGGGCGTACGACCTGCTCATCCACGGCGAGGCGCCCTACCGCGCCGACAGCGGCGCCGAAGCGGTCCGCGACGCCTACGACCGCGACGAGACGGACGAGTTCATCGAACCGACGGTGGTCGGCGGTGAGGCCCGCATCCGTCCCCGCGACTCGGTGCTCGCGTTCAACTTCCGGCCCGACAGGATGCGCCAGCTGACACGCGCGCTGGCCGAACCCGGCTTCGGGGAGGACGGCGAGGAGCTCCCCGGCTGGGACGGACGCGACGGCGCCCCCCCGATCTCGCGCTACGCGACCATGACCGTCTATGAGGAGGACTGGAGCTACCCGGTGCTGTTCGAGCCCGAGCGCCCGGCGAGCACCCTCGCGGGCGTGCTCGCGGCCGCCGGCGCCACCCAGCTGCACGTGGCCGAGACCGAGAAGTACCCACACGTGACGTACTTCTTCAACGGCGGCGAGGAGGCCCCAGAGCCGGGCGAGCGCCGCGAGCTGGTGCCCTCGCCCCGCGACGTCCCCACCTACGACCACAAGCCGCAGATGAGCGCCCCCGAGGCGGCGGCGGCGTTCGTGTCGGCGTGGCGGGCGGACCCCCCCAGGTTCGGGATCATCAACTTCGCCAACGCCGACATGGTCGGACACACGGGCGTGATCGAGGCCGCCGTGGCGGCCGTCGAAACGGTCGACCGCTGCCTCGGGGAGGTGGTCGCGGCCGTCCACGAGCGCGAGGGGGTGTGCGTCGTGACCGCCGACCACGGCAACGCCGACCACATGCTCGAGCCCGACGGCTCCCCCAACACCGCCCACTCGCTGAACCCGGTGCCGCTGATCGTGACCAGCCGTGCCCGCCGCCTCCAGACCGAAGCAGGGATACTGGCCGACGTGGCCCCCACCGTGCTCGAGCTGATCGGCATCCCCCGGCCCGCCGCGATGACCGGTCATTCGCTGTTGGAGCAGGGCTGATGTCGCGCAAGCTGCTGAGCGCCATCTTCATCGCGGCCGGGGTCAACCACTTCCGCCGGCCCCGCCTCTACCACCCGATCGTGCCGCCCCCGCTGCAGTCGCGCAGCCACGAGGTGGTCCTCCTCAGCGGCGTCGCCGAGATCGTCGGCGGCGCTGCCGTCATGGCCCGCCCCACGCGCCGGGCGGCGGGCGTGTGGCTGGTGGCGCTGCTCGCGGCCGTGTTCCCCTCCAACCTCTACATGGCGCTGCGGCCCGAGCTGTTCCGCAAGATCCCGCGCTGGGCGCTGTATGCGCGCCTGCCGCTGCAGCCGCTGATGATGGTGTGGGCCTGGCGGGCGACGCGGTGATGGGCGCGATCGCCCACGCAGGCCCACCCGACGCTGCTATGTTCGGACCAGGAGAGGGCGCCCGGAGAGGCCATCCGTTGTCAACCGCGACCGACGTCAACCTTTCATCCGAGGGCAAGGACTCGCTCACGTTCGGCGAGCTGCGGGCCTGGCGGGGACTGCTCCGCGCCCACGCCTGCCTGGCCAAGCGGGTCGGCTCCGAGCTGGAGCGCGCCCACCACCTGCCGATGACCTCCTACGAGGTCCTCAACCACGTCCTCGAGGCGCCCTCCGGGAGGATGCGGATGTGCGACCTCGCCGAGCAGGCCCAGCTGTCCCGCAGCGGGCTCACCCGCCTGGTCGACAGGCTCGAGCGTGAGGGCCTGCTCTCCCGATGCTCCTGCGACCACGACGCCCGCGGCGCCTACGCGTGTCTCACCGACGCCGGACGCGAGCGCGTCACCGACGCCCGCGTGACCCATCTCGCTGTCGTCCGCGAGCAGTTCTTCTCGCACTTCAACGAGGCCGAGCTGGACCTCGTGGCGGACATGTGGGAGCGGATCGCTCCCTGCAGCGGCCAACAGGACGGCTGACCCCTCCGCCGGCGCACCGCCGGGCGTCTCTCCGAGCAGTCATCACCCGGCGGTCCCACCCGGGGGCGGTCCCTCGCGGCGGTTTCGTCGGTGCCAGACGAAGACGGCGACGATCGCGATGCTCAGGGCGATCAGGCCCCACAGGCCGAAGGCTTCGACGACGTTCCCGGCGGAGCTGCCGAGGATGTAGGCGATCGTCCCGATCATCACGGCCCAGCAGATGCCGCCGAGGGTGTTCCACAGCACGAACTTCTGCCACGGCATGTACGTGGCCCCTGCCAGCCACGAGGCCCAGACGCGGAGGCCGAGTACGAAGCGCCCGAGGAACACCGCCTTCGGGCCGTGCCGCTCGAAGAACGGTTCGCCGGTGGCGAGCACCTGCAGCCGCTGATCCTGGAACCTGCCGGGCCGTTCCAGCAGCCAGCGGCCGCCCTTGCGGCCGATCACGTAGCCGATGTTGTCGCCCACGATTGCGGCCGCGGCGGCGATCGCGATCACGAACTCGATCTGGAGCGTGTGCCTGCTGGCCAGCAGCGAGGCGGCGATCAGGGCGGTCTCCCCGGGGATCGGCACGCCCGCGGACTCCGACATCACGAGCACGAACAGCAGCGGGTAGCCGGACACCTTGACGAGGTGCTCGACGTTGAGGAGCGCTGCGAGCATCGCCAGAGCCATCACGTGCGTCCGTCCTCAGGATTGCGCACCGCCCCCGCAACGGCCGCTGCGGGCGCGGCTACTGCGTGTTTTCGTCCACCAGGCGCTTGAGTTCCTGGGTGCTCTTGTGGATGTCGGAGTAGACGACGTTGCGCAGCACGACCTTGGTCGAACCGGGTGCCGTGGCCACGATCGCGGCGACGGCGGCGGCCGCGATCACCAGCACCACCACGAGCACCAGCAGCACCCTCGACCCCCGTCGCCGGCGGCGGGGCGCGGCAGCCGGCGCGGGGCGAGCGGCCGGGGGTTGTCGGGCAGTCCCCCGGCGGGGACGGCGCTGGGCCACCGTGGCCCCGGCCGCGCCTCCGCGGGGGAGCACGTTGGTGGCCTGGGTGGGCGCCGGCCCGGACCCCTCGGGCACGTCCCGCTGGGGCGGGATCCCGCGGGCGCCCTCGTTCAGCGCGCGGCGCATCTCCCGGGCCGTGGCGTAGCGGTCGCGAGGGTCGAGCGCGAGCGCGATCGCCACCGCGTCGGCCAGCTCCGGGCAGACCGCCCCCACCAGCGTGTCGAGCTTCGGGGGGTGCTCGCTCTGCTGCTTGAGGGCCAGCTCGGTGAGCGAGGTCGCCTCGTACGGCAGGCGCCCGGAGATCAGCTGGTAGGCGACCACCCCCAGCGCGTAGAGGTCCGCGCTCGGGCCCGCGTCCTCGCCGCGGGCCTGCTCGGGGGCGAGGTAGGCGGCCGTGCCGAGCACCGAGCCGACCTGGGTGATGCTCGACTGCTCGGTGGCCTTCGCGATCCCGAAGTCGGCGAGCTTGACCTGGCCTTCGCGGGCGCGGAGCAGGTTGCCGGGCTTGACGTCGCGGTGGACGACCCCGTGGCGGTGGGCGTAGTCGAGCCCCTCGCAGGCCTGTTCGATGATCGACAGCGCCTCGGCGACCTCGACCCAGCCCTGGTCACGGAGGATCTCCGCGCCGGAGGCCCCTTCGATGTACTCCATCACGATGAAGTACTGCCCCGTCTGCTCGTCGGTGCCGGAGTCGTAGACCTGCACGATGTTGGGGTGCACCAGCCGGGCGGCCGCCTGGGCCTCGCGTTGGAAGCGCGACACGAACGCCGGGTCGTCGGCGAGGTGCTCGGCGAGCAGCTTGACCGCCACCTGCCGCTCGAGCCTCAGGTCGAGCGCGAGGTGGACCGTCGACATCCCGCCGAAGCCGAGCCGCTCCTGCAGGCGGTAGCGGCCCGCGATCTCGACGGCGCTCATTTCTGGCCTTCCGGGGCGCCGGCCCCGCCGGGCGATCCTTCGCCCCCGGTGGGGTGTTCTTCGCTGCCTTCGCCGGCCCCGCCGCCGCTCGGCGATTCGCCCGGCGCGGGGGTCCCGCCGCCGCTGCTCGGGGGCGTGGCGGTGGGGGCGGGGGGCGTGGTGGTCGTGTTCGGCGGCGTCGTGGTCGTCGTGGTGGTCGTCGTCTTCGGAGTCGTGGGGGTCTTCGGCGTGGTCGTGGTGGTGGTGGTGTGGGTGGTGGTGGCGGTCGTCTTCAGGCACAGTTCGCGGGCGCGCTCGGACAGGTTGGCGATCCCCTGGCGCAGGTTCGCCCGTAGGCCGCCGTCGATCGTCGGGGGCAGCGAGTGGAAGTCTTCTTCGGTCTTGGTGAGCGCCGCTTCGGTCGCCGAGCAGTTCCCGCCACCGCTTTCGGCCGCCTCGAGGACGTTTTCGAAATCCCCCACCAGCGGCGTGGCGTTGGCGGACGGGATCAGGCCCTTGCCGGAGCTGCCACACCCGGCCAGGGCGAGGGCCGCGGCCAGCGCGGGCAGGACCACTCGCAGCGCCCGCGGGCGTCGGCCGGGACCCGTGGCGTCCACGCCTGCGCGGCTCATGTCACTGACCGTACTCCAGGCGCTCTGCGAGCGAGTCCGGTAGGCGGGCGGCGCGGATCGCGGCCGCGGCGCCGGCGACGTCGTAGGGCACACGGTGGTAGGTGGCCTCGAGGTTGTCGAGGTCGAGCGCCAGCCAGGCGGCCCGGGCATCGCCATCGCGGGGCTGGCCGACGCTGCCCGGGTTCAGCAGCCATTCGCCGGCGGCGAGGTCGAGGACCGTCCCATCGGCCCGCGGCTCGCCCTCGGCCAGCTCGCCGTCGCGGCGGTCGAAGGACAGCGCGACGTGGGAATGGCCGATCAGGCAGATGCGGTGCGGTTGGGCGTCGAGGCAGAGGTCGGCGAGGAGGGTCGAGAGCACGTACTCCCACACGGGGTCACGGGGACTGGCGTGGTACAGGCCCACGGAGCCCTCGCGTGCCTGCGGCTTGAGACTCTCGAGGAATCCCAGGTTCTCCGGGGCGATCACCTCGCGCGTCCACTGGGCGGCGAGCATCGCACCGCGGGAGAACTCGTCGAGTGCCAGCTCGCCGGTGACGGCGAGGTCGTGGTTGCCGGCCAGGCAGACGGCGGCGTGATCGCGGGTGAGTTCGACGCAGGCGTCCGGGTCGGCCCCGTAGCCGACCAGGTCCCCGAGGCACCAGAGCTCGGCGGCATCGGATTCGGCGACCGACTCGAGCGTCGCCTCGAGCGCCTGTCGATTGGCGTGGATGTCGGAGATGACGGCGACCTTCACGGTTGCAGGGTAGGTGCGGGTTCGGGCGCCACGGCGCTGGTCGGGCCCGGGCGCCATCCGCGCGCGGGGTGGGCCCCACGAGCCCGGGCCGGACCCCGCCGTTCGGGGTCCGGGGCGCGGCTGCTGCTAGCGATCGGCCTCGGGGGCGGACTCGCCGCCGCCGTACTCGGGAAGGTTCTTGATCCCCTCTCGGGTGCGCCACTTGGAGTAGTTGTCCTCCATCGCGTCGATCAGCTCGCGCATGAACCGCGGCGAGAGGTTCACGCGGGAGACCACCACGCCCGGCACCTCCTCGGACTCGACCTCGTGGTCGACCCGGGCGAAGGTCACCGTGAACTCGTAGTCGGAGTGGCTGACGTTGGCGAAGTTCGCGTATACGCCGCCCATGATCTCGGGGGACAGGTGGATGTTGATGTGGCGCTCTGCGCCTGATTCTTGATCGGTCACCCGGCTAGTATCGCAACCGGCGCCCGCTCCCACCCGATGACACCCACCGACCGCTCCGATCAGCAGCTCGCGCCAAATCGCGACGGTCATCCCGGTGCGGTCGAGCCGCTGGGTGCGCTGCGCGCCGAGGTGGTGGCCGCGGCCCTCGCCGTGACCGGCAACGGGCGCGATGGCGACGGCGGGGGGGAGGCCGAGGAGGGGGGCCCGGAGTCGCTGCTGGCGGAGGGCGGCCCGGTCTCCCTGGAGCGTCCCCGGCGGGCCGAGTTCGGGGACTACTCGACCAACGCCGCACTGGTGCTGGCGGGGGCGCTCGGGACCAAGCCCCGGGAGCTGGCCGAGTCGCTGGGGCAGGCGCTGAGCGAGCGGATGGAGGGGACGCTCGAGCGCTTCGAGGTCGCCGGCCCGGGGTTCCTGAACCTGTTCCTGTCCGACTCGTGGCTGGCGGGGGCGCTGTCGCAGGTGCTGGCGGCCGGTCCGGCCTACGGCCTCGGAGGGGCCCGGAGCCCGCAGCGGGTGCTGGTGGAATTCGTGTCGGCCAACCCGACCGGGCCGATGCACGTCGGCCACGCCCGCAACGCCGCCTACGGGGACTCCCTGGCGAGGATGCTGGGCGCCCGCGGCCACGACGTCGAGCGGGAGTTCTACGTCAACGACGCCGGTGCCCAGGTGCGCAAGCTCGGGCAGTCGGTGAGCGCCGTGGCGCGGGGCGAGGAACCCCCGGCAGACGGGTATCACGGCGACTACGTGGCCGAGCTGGGCGCGGCGATCCCCGGGGCCGCCGAGCGCGACCCGACCGACCTCGGGCGGGAGGCGGTGGCAAGGATGGTGGTGAACGTGCAGGAGTCGCTGGCGGCGTTCCGGGTGGAGCCGTTTGACCACTGGACCTATGAGAGCGAGCTCTACGCGGGCGACCCGAGCCCGGTGGACCGCGCGATCGCGACCCTCACCGAGGCGGGACGGACGTACACCGAGGAGGGGGCCCTGTGGCTCCGAACGACCGAGTTCGGCGACGACAAGGACCGCGTGCTGATCCGTTCGACCGGCGAGCACACCTACTTCGCCTCCGACATCGCCTATCACCAGGGCCGCCGGGAACGGGGCTACGAGCGCCAGATCGACGTCTGGGGGGCCGATCATCACGGCTACACGCTGCGCATGAAGGCCGCCTACGCGGCCTTCGGGGGCGAACCCGACGACCTCGAGCTGCTGATCATGCAGCTGGTCCACCTGGTGAGGGGCGGGGAGCGGGCGCAGATGTCCAAGCGGGCCGGCGAGTTCGTGACGCTGGAGGAGCTGGTGGCGGAGATCGGGGTCGACGCGGCCAGGTGGTACCTGCTCGCCCGCTCCCACGACACCACCGTCGACCTCGACCTCGATCTGGCCCGCGAACAGTCGGCCGAGAACCCCGTCTACTACGTCCAGTACGCCCACGCCCGCATCGCCTCGATCGTGGCCAAGGCGGGACCCGTGCGGGTCAAGCAGGCGCTGGCGGCCGGGGGCGCGCCCGTGGAGGCGCCCCTGCACCCGGCCGAGCGGGCCCTGATCGAGCAGCTGCTGGCGTTCCCGGGCGAGCTCGAGGAGGCGAGCGAGCGGCGAGCCCCCCACCGTCTGGCGGCCTACGTGCTCGAGCTCGCCCAGGGCTTCACGGCCTTTTACCGCGACTGCCACGTGCTCGGCGCCGAGCCCTACGAGCTCGAGTCGCTGAGGCTGGCGCTCTCGGAGGCCACCCGGGCGACGATCGCCCGTTGCCTGGACCTACTGGGTGTGAGCGCCCCGGAGCAGATGTGAGGGCCGAGCTGGGAGCGCCGGGACCGCGGGCCCCGCTCAACGGTCCAAACGCGGCCGGTTGCCGCTAACGGTCAAAGCGCGAGAGGTCGGCCTCCAGGCGGGAGGCCTCGCCGGCGCTCAGCGGCGGAGCCGGCTCCGGGACGGACTCGGGGCCGGCTCCGCGGCGCCGCCAGCGCACCAGCACCAGCGCCAGCACGCCCGCCAACACCGCCACCACGGCCGCGGGGACGAGGTACACGGTCAGGTCGAAGCCACTGGCCGGAGGCAGACCAAGCACCGTCGACCCGTATTGACCGACCAGGGAGTGCTTGATCTGGCCTTCGTCGAGGCCTTCGTCGATCAGTTCCTGGATGTAGGCGCGCTCGCGGTCGGCCTGGGGGGACTCGGCGACGTTGAGGGGGATTTTGCAGGTCACGCACATCACCTGCCGTTCGATCGTCGTCAGCGACGGCCGCGGGGGCTCCGCCGCCACGGCGCTGGTGGCCGGCGCCAGCGTCAGACAGAGGGCGAGGGGGAGCAGGAGGCGTCTCATGCGGTCTGTGCGAGCGCCACCGCGTGTTCGAGGAAGCTCTGGTTGACCTCCCCGCGGGAGATCGCCACGATCCGGCCCTGGCGGTCGATGACGAAGCTCTCGGGGAGCTGGTCGGTGCCGTAGGAGTGGGCGAACGAGCCCGTGTTGTCGCGCAGGTTGGGGTAGCTGAGGTGGTATTGGCGGACGAAGCTGCGGGAGTCGGGCGTGTTATCCAGGTAGGTGACCCCGAGGACCGTCCCGTCGATCCGGCGGAGCTGGCCCTCGGTGCGCTCGAGCAGCGGGGCCTCCTGCCCGCACGGCTGACACCAGGAGGCCCAGAAGTTGAGCACCACCACCTTCCCGCGCAGCGAGCTGAGCGAGCTCATGCCGCCGCCACCCAGGATCGGGAGCCGGGCGGAGGCGTTCGGCGCCGGCGGATAGCGGCCCGAGGCGACGAGCTCGTCGAGGGTCCGGCTGGCGGCCTGGTGGGAGACGCCGTAGATGAGGAGCGCGACCAGGGCGGCCCCCGCGAGGGCCGCGATCACGGGCAGCAGGCGGCGTTTCACTCCGCCAGAAGGGTAGCCGGGGACGATTCCCGGGGGGCCGGGAGACGGTCCAGCGAAGCTGTCGGGTGCTGCTCCGGCGTCCTACGCGGCCTGCAGGCGCTCCCCGCGGCGGCGACCCGAGCGGCGGCTCGGCTCCTGGTCGCGGTCGGCGTCCTCAACGGCCCAGGTGAGGCGCTCGATCATCTGAGTGCTCGAGTGCGGGCTGGCGAGGTGGATCGACTGGACCTGCTCGTCCAGGAGGACCTCCTGCCCGGAATCGTCCGTGACTACTACGCGAGCCATATCCCCGTCCTTCCCCAATCGTGGTTTGAGGTGCTTGCAGACGGTTTCCCCCGGCGGGTGGGGGCTAAACCGGGGTATCGCGATCGTAACCTCCGCGCATTTCCCGAATCGCCGCCCGCGGGCGGGGGGTCGACGGGCTCGGCGACCGGCTCGGCGACCGGGCCGGGCCTCCGCCATCGCCGCTCAGCAGCCGGCGGCTAGCAGAACGGGAGCTTGTCGAGCAGGCCCGTGACCTCGAGGGTCTTTTCGGCGGGCCGGGACATGCCCCGTTGGATCACGTACCCGCAGGCGTTGTCCTCGCAGATCTTGCGACCGCTGAGGAGGGCGTAGATGCCCGAGGAGTCCATGTGGCCGACCTCGTGGAGGTCGAGCATCACGCTGCGGGCGCCTTCCTCGCACGCCCGCCGGAGCGCCTGCATCAGCTCCTGGGAGCTGACCAGGTCGAGCTCGCCCCGGACGTGCAACCGGCGGTGTCGGGACGGACCCTCGAAATCGATCTCCAGCGTGTTGTCCATGTCCCCCATAGTTGCCCGTTCGGGTCGAATTTCAAGGCTCTGCACGCGAGGAGTCGGCGCCTCGACCCATGTGATCAACGATTCACGCGGTAGAGGTCTTGTGTGCCCCGTCGGACCCTCCTGAATAGATACTCGTATCAATCAGCACGAGAAGCGGAACCAGGGGCACTCCGGGTCCGGGAGGACCTGTAACGGCTCACGGTTTGGGAGGCAGGTCTCGCCCGCCTCCCACCATCACTCGGTCCCCTGGCGCTAGTGGTGCCAGCTCCATTCGCCCCCTGTCCACCACCAGCCCTGATTCTGTGTCCAGATGCCTCCGTTCCAGTAGTAAGTCTGGCCTGGATAGCACTTCCAGGGGTCGCTTGGTTGACAGAGCGGAAGGCACCGCTGCGAGCAGTGAGGCGATTCCCGCGGCGGGGGCGGCGGCTGGTATTCGCAGCGGTGTTCCCACTTGTTCCACAGCGTGCTGCCAGGATGGCACGGGGGCGAGCCGCCATGTCCTCCTCCCGGCACACAAAACCAGGCGATCAAGACGGCGCCCAGTGCAAAGCATGTTTTAACGCTCATGTGATTCCTTTCACGATGTACTAGGCGACCCAGCTCTCACGCCGCCACCTGATTCGATAGCGACCCGAGCTCCGATCCTTGATAGCCATGCGAGCGAACTGGATAGCCCCGATACCGGGCATAAAGGTGACTTGGACAAGGCTGTAAAGCGGAAAGATGCAGAACCACCTTGACCACACTTGGTAGTTGGCAACCGATGTGATCACCACGTAGAGCGCGAGCATGAGCGGCAACGCCATCGCGAAGTCGATGGGCGTCGCAGACATCAGGTGCGCTCGCAGCACGAAGCCGGCCCATACTAGGAGCAGGTTGTATGTCAAATACGCGGGGAAGCGGACCATCTGGTCAAAGTTCAGGATGTTCTGGCGGGCGCTTCCGGCCCACCACAGGCGACGCTGGCGGTATAGCGCCGTGAAGCTGGTGGGGGCATCTGTGTGGGCGCGGTACGCGATGTGTACGATCCGCATGCGGTAATGCTTGGCGATGATTCCCTGCTCCACGTCCTCGCCGGTGTGCCAGTGGCTATGCACGCTGAGAATCTGGCGAAGCGCGGCTGTGCGTCCGAGGATGCAGGCGCCCGAAGTCATCCAGGGGCGAAAGTGGCGTGCTTGCATCGACATCGCGTACTCCGCTGCTTGCAGATGGCCGACCACGCCATGTGGTTCGTTGACCAGGACCTTCACCGAGGCGTAGTCGGCATCTGCGAGTTCGAGAGCACGGATCGCGCGCCCCGGATCGTCGGGACTGGTCGTATCTGCATCGATTCGCATCGCATAAGTTGTCTCTACGACGCCGAGGCCCGCCTGCACCAGCCGCGAGACACGCGGTTTTCCCGAGAAGCTAGTGCGGTGAACGCGCCAGCCCGCTGATTCCATCCGGCTCGCGAACTCCAGCATCTCTGGGTTCGTGGTGTTGAGCACAAGCAGCACATTGCGTTTGTGCTCGAGAAGAAACCGCATATTGGTGAGAACGCGTGGGTTGCCATAGAGCGGCACCACAAGCGTGTAATCCGAGGAGGGCTCCTCTGGGAGAGGCAGCGCGCGCTTGAACCTAGCGATGAGGTTCTGCAAATCGAAAGCCAGCAACAGCACGGCTATCGCCCCGGCGGTTACAGATAGATGATGCATGGCCGTACCTGTTTCGAGAACAGGCGCAGCAACGTCTGTAAAGACACGAGCGCCCTCCTTGGCGTCGAAACTGGCAGCCGAGCTATCTCGTGTCGAGACCCCTGACTTTGCGCCCTCGTCTCACGACGAGTTTGCCTTTTTTGCAGCGTCGGTGTTCGCGGGTCGAATTGTGTGGCACTCGGGCCGGCTCTGTCAAGAGCGAGGTCCATCTTGTGAGAAGGGTTGAGGCGAAATGCGGAGGTTTGTCTTTTGTTGCACAGTCGCGACGGGAAGGGCGCAACCGGCTGGGATCACCCGGAGTACCTAACGCGCTGGTGCGGCGCACCAGACGCAACGGAAACTCCTCCAACGGGTGCGCCTACAAATCGTCGCATCAGGCCACGGTGAGATGAGGTCGAGGACGGTTGTCTGCCCGAGGTCACGGGCGGCACAGGTGCAGCGGCGATGCGCTTGCTCAATCCCGCCGCCCGTCTGCGTCTGCGCTTGCCGCATAGCGGATGGTAGGACCGCTCTTGGCCTTCGTATGCGTCCGTACCGCTTCACGGCGCCGTACGCGCGAGAGGCCAGGGGCAGAAAGGCCTAGAATCCGGGCCTGCGCGGCGATAGCTCAGTTGGTAGAGCGCAAGCTTCCCAAGCTTGAGGTCGCGGGTTCGAGACCCGTTCGCCGCTTTCGCAGAAGGCCCCGCAGATCAGCAGGCTTTTGGCGTCTACTAGTCGTACGCCTCGGACGCCAAACCGACGTCTACGTCGAGATCGCACCATGTCTGCGCCGCCGCGGGACACGCCAAGGCCTTGCACGCCACCCGGATCCTGCGCGTGCCCGGGAGCCGCGGCTTCAAGCACCGGCCTCCGCGGCCGGTGCGTCTAACCCACTGGGCCCCCAAGCCGTGCGAGCCACTCGAGATCCTCAACGCGCTTCCGGCGGCCCCGAGCGCCGCTCGCACGAAGGCGCGCACGCCGACAGTAAGCGACGACCCGCTGCTTCGTATACAGCCCGCCCGCTACGTCGAGGTGCTCCTCGGCGTGCAGATCCCGCGCTCGCGCAAGATCCACTGCCCCTTCCACCACGACAGCACCCCGAGCCTTCGCGTCTACCCAGCCCCCGAACAAGGATGGGTCTGGTTCGGCTGCAAAACCCCAGACGGCAGGCCCCTCGGAGGCGACATCTACACCCTCGCCTCACAGCTATGGCAAATTCCCGCCCGCGGCCGCGACTTCCACACACTCCGGCGCTGCCTACGAGCGACCTTCGGCGAACACCCGCTCATGCCGCCCGCGAGCAGCGGGAAGACTCCCGCCTGAAACTCACGGCCACGCGAACCGAGCTCAGAGGGGCGCATGGGGTACCGTTGGGACTTGACTGTCACGGATCTTGCTGTACGCGCGTGCGAGCCACAGGAGGCGTTGAGCGTCCTGGAACTCTGGCTCGAAGCCCGGAGTGGCCATGCGACAACTCCCGACCGGCTCGAGGACGTGCAGCGGCTGCTATCGACAGCTCCTGGGAGCCTGCTTGTGGCCACGGCTGACGGAGCGATCGTGGGCGCGTTGATCGCCGCATGGGACGGCTGGCGAGGCAACATATACAGGCTCGCTGTTCGCACCGAGTTCCGCAGGCGAGGGGTCGGTTCAGCGCTCCTGCGGGCTGGCGAGGAGTACTTGCGTCGCCAGGGCGCGCGCCGCGTCACCGCCCTGGTAGCTCACGAAGACAAGGTGGCTGCAGCGTTCTGGCAGTGCGCCAGCTACCCGCCGGACCTTGAGATCGCTCGCCGCGTCCGAAGCCTCTAGGACCATCCCAGTGAATCGATCAACGGCCCACACAGCCGGTGCGCTTATGGCGCGGCGCGAACGAGAGCACCCAGTCGGCGTGAGTCGGCATGTCTGCGAGTCGCATCGATACCAGTGATGGTGGTGGCTTGCGATCCTCATGTCCGGCGAGCAGCGAGACGGTTCGCTCACCGAAACCTCGGATAGCAAACAGGAGCCGGACGCCGGCGGACTCCCGCCAAGCACGGACGAAGTCGGCGCGGCGTTCGGCTGCTCGAGGCGCGGACTTCAGGGGCTGCCGGGGCGTTGAAGCCACCAGGTGGGTGGGGCTGTCGGGGCCGGTAACCTGCGCGTTGTAAGTGCCGCGAGGAGCCTGGGGATCAGTTATTGGCTCGAAGAAGAGGGCCGGATCGGGTGTCATCGCGGCGTTGGCGTCGCGGTCTCGCGAGAACGAGCTGGATGGCGCCGATCAGGAGCACAAGCAGCACGGTGGCCCTGTGGGTCTCTGTGTCGAAGTCCGGGAAGAGGACGATTCCGAGCTGGAGCGCGATCGCCAGCAGCTGTGCGAAGAGGGGCAGCGTGATCGCCAGCCAGCCGTCCAGCTCTCTGTGCTCGTGGCGATGTACGGCGGGCGCCCACGCCGCGCAGGCGATCATCAGCGCACCGCCACTCCAAAGGAAGTCGTATTGGAGGTTCCCTGCGATGCCTCGCGCGTGCTGGGTCGCGAACCAGGTGTCGGCGATTGTCATCGCCACACAGCCCGTCGCGATCAAGATCCATGTGCGGTCGGGCCGCCATCCCATCAGGGCGAACGTGCCCAGGATCCCTCCAAGCAGCAGAGTGTCGAGGACGGGGTAACTGAGGTCCACGAGCCCTGCGAGCACATTCGAGCTGAAGTACTGGTCGAGCGGGTGCAGCGCCAGCGGGAATGCCGCGGCCAGCACGAGGAGCACCACGACGAGGCCGTCCATCCAACGGTGGAGCTCGAATCGAGCCAGCCGCGCCCGAGCCAGCAGCGCGAGAGCCGTCGCCGTGAACGGGTACCACATCAGCCACAGGGCGTCGGCGCCGCTTATGGCTGGCTGATGGCTCGCCCCTGAGTACAGGGCCTCCCAGAGGACGGTACCCGCGCTCCAGCTGAGCATGCCGGCGGCGATCGCCGCCCAGGCGCCGCGGTGCACCGGCACCAGTCGGGCGCGGGCCGCGCACAAGAGCGCAGACCCGGCGATCACCGCCGTTCCCAGCCATACGCGGAGGGGGTGAGCCGGACCGGGGAACCCCGTCAGCTCGGTCGTGATCTCGAGCGTCAGCACGAGCGCGAGGAGCCCGAGGGCGAGCCGTGTCGACCGCGGCACCTGGATCCTCGTGGCCGCCGGCGTCGTCGTAGGGCGTGCGCGGCCGCGCACAGGCCTGCTGGAGCCCGCGCGGCTGGCGAGCGGCTGCTTCAGGCGATGCCGGTCCCGGACGGGCATGGCGTTTCCGCCCCTTTCAGGCCGAGCAGGTCGCTGAGGACGCGGTTGGGCGCGATCCCGCAGCCAACCTCGGCTGTGCCGATGTCGACGACCACCCATTCGCGTGTGCCGGCGGGCCGGACCGCAACGGCGGTCGAGTTCTGGAACTTGCTGCGGTAGTTCTTCGTGGCTGTGAGCGAGGCCATTGCCCAGGACTTGCTCACTGTCGAGATGCGGACGTCGGTCACCGAGTAGCGGCTCGTCGGCACCTTGTCGATGTCGTCGACGGGGCTGCTCCTTATGGCCTTCGCGACGGCGCTGGCCTGTGAGCTCGTCGCGTGCGTTGCGGCGTTCGCGGACTCGGCCGGAGCGAGGATCGGCAGGCTTGCGAGAAGCGAGATGGCGGTGAGAAATAGTGGGCGCATGGGCGCTCCTTTCTGTTCGATGTTGGGTTTGGTTGGAGAAGCTCGAATGGGATCGGGTCATGCCGTTTGGCGGTAGCGCTCGCGCAGTGCGTCAGGCACGAGTTCGCAGCCGCGCGTGGCGCGTGTCTGGATCGCGGTCGCCGCGCACCGTGTGACGTTGATTCTGGTGATTGCAGGTGCGGACACCGCGTCGGTGCGTGTCGGACTCGGCTCCCGCGCAGGCCAGTCGGCAGGGAGTGACTGCTGCTCCCGGCGCCGGAGCAGGACGATGGTTGCCAGCGCCGCGAGGAGGGCGGCGGCTGCTCCGGTGAGCAGCGCGACGTGCATTGCGGTGACGAACGCGGAGTGCGCTCGTCCGGCGATCTCTGGGCCCATCCGCGAGGCGGCGGCGTATGAGTCCTTCACACGGGCGGCCATTCGGTTCGAGAGCCCGGTGACGTTGACGTGGCTGCTGTAGGTCGAGGTGAGGATGCTGCCGATCACGGCGATGCCGGTGGCGCCCCCCACCTCCCGCGAGAGGTCGTTGAGGGCCGAGCCGACGCCCTGCTGGGCGGCCGGCAGCGCACTGGTGATGGCGCTGGTCGCGGGAGTCATCGCGATCCCCATGCCGACGCCGAGCACCACGAGGCCGCCTGCCATCAGCAGGTAGGGGGTGTCGGTCCCTGCCTGGGCGATGATCGCGAGGCCCGCCGCGACGAGAAGGAGGCCCGCGGTACAGGCGGCGCGCGTTCCGTAACGGTAGGTGAGCCGTGGGGTGATGCGCGACGCCGGCATCATCGCGCCTGCGAGGGGCAGCACTTGCATGGCGGCCAGCAGCGGCGAGTCGCCGCGCACGAGCTGCAGGTACTGCATGCCGATGAAGGTGAAGCCGAAGAACGCGAAGAACTGGACGAAGATCGACATGCTGCCGGTGGACAGCGAGCGTTTACGGAACACGCGCGGATCGAGCAGCGGGTGCTCGTGGCGTAGCTCCCAGAAGACGAACGCGACGAGCACCGCTGCGGCCAGGGCCAGACCTGCGATCGTGCGCGCTGCCGTCCACCCGGACGTGGGAGCCTCGATCACCGAGAAGATCAGCGCGACGAGGCCGCTCACCGCAAGCACGGCTCCTGCGATGTCAAGCGGCGGGGCGTCGGGGTCGGCGGACTCGGGGACGACGCGCATCGTGCCGATCAGTGCGATCGCGGCCAGCACCACGTTGAACGCGAAGATCGCACGCCACGAGAGTGCCGCCAGCAGAAGGCCGGAGGCGAGTAGTCCGAGGATCGCGGCACCGCCGCCGACCGCGGCCCAGATGCTGACCGCCCCAGCGCGCTTTGACTCGGGGAAGGTGCTGGTGATCGTCGACAGCGTGGCGGGCATGACAAGCGCCGCGCCGAGGCCGTTCACAGCGCGAAGCGCGATCAACTCGCTCGCGGTCGTCGCGAACATGGCGACCACCGAACCGGCTCCGAAGATGAGGAGCCCGACGATCAGGGCCATGCGCCGGCCGTAGCGGTCGCCGAAGCCGCCTCCGATCAGCAGCAACGAGGCGAACGCGAGCGAGTAGGCGTCGATCACCCACACCAGGTCGGTCTGGGTGGCGTGCGTCTGGCGAGCAATGTCGGGGAGCGCGACATTCAGCGACGCCATCGCCGCGACGACCGCGGCGAGAGCGAGGCACACGACGGCGGTGACCAGTCCGTGCGAGGCCTCGCGGCGTCCGTGCGCAGGGTGCTCTCCGGAGCGTCTCAGCTGCGTGATTCGGTGGGAGTGACCGGCGCTCATCTAGGTCCTTTCGTCGGGCGGAGCAATGCCGGTGAAACTAGGCTCGCCGCGGCGCGCTCGCATCGATCGGTTCCCTAGTCGGGTCCCTTGTGCGCCGACCTGGGCCTTTCCCGCGGTCGCCGCTGGCAGCGGCGTAGGATTGGCTGATGCTGGTCGGCCGGGACTCCGAGCGGCGGCTGATCGAGAGCTTGCTCGCGGACGCACGCGAGGGCACGAGCGCTTCGCTGGTGCTTCGCGGGGAGGCCGGGATCGGCAAAACGGCTCTGCTCGAGCAGGCAGCCGCGAGCTGCGGCATGCGGACACTTCGCTGCTCGGGCGCCGCCTCAGAGCACGATCTGGCCTTTGCGGGGCTGGAGCAGCTGCTTCGTCCGGTGCGCAACCTGATCGAGCGTCTCCCGCGTCCCCAGGCAGCCGCGCTGGGGAGCGCGCTGGGGATCAGTGACGAGCGCAACGTGGACCGGCTGTTGCTCGGGGTCGCCACCCTCAACGTGCTGGCAGAGGCGAGCGAGGAGGGGCCGCTGCTGTGCCTCATCGACGACCTGCAGTGGGTGGATGATCTGTCGGCCCAGGCGATGCTGTTCGCCGCCAGGCGGCTCGGCGCAGAGGGCGTTGTGATGGTGTTCGGGGTCCGCGACGATCCTGCGAGCTGGTTCGACTCGGCGGGCCTTCAGCAGCTCAGCCTGGCGCCGCTCCCCGAGGCGGCTGCCCGCGAGGTCATCTCCGCGACGCGCGGTGCCTCACTTGACCCTGCCGAGGAAGGCGGGCTTCTGAGGGAAGCTCGGGGCAACCCGCTCGCCCTGCGGGAGCTGCCGCTGGGAGCGCACAAGGATGGCGCTGCCACCGGGCTCGACGCCGCGTTTCGCGCTCGCGCCTCGGCGCTGCCACGGGAGGCCCGATCTCTGCTGCTTCTCGCCGCGACCAGCGGCGAGGCGGATCAGCTACGGACGTGGCGGGAGCTGGCCGATCTCGCGAAGGTTGCCCCCGAGTCGCTGCGCGCGGGGGTGGACGCTGGCCTGGTCGGCGACATCGACTCGGTCATGTTCCGCCATCCCCTTGCACGCGCCGCCGTCTACAACGCCGCCTCGGCAGCTGAGCGAGCGGAGGCGCATCGCCTGCTTGCAGCCAGCGCCTCAGACCCGCTCGCACGCGCGCTTCATCTGGCTGCCGCCGCCATCGAACCGGACGAGACGCTCGCCGGCGAGCTCGAGCAGGCCGCTGCCGCCGCCATGCGACGGGGGGCCTGCGGCTCGGCCGCTGGGATCCTCGAGCGCTCCGTCGAGGTGTCCGTCGATCCCGCGGCCCGGCGGCGGCGGTTGATCGCCGCGGCCCACGCACACCTCGACGCCGGCAACCTGGACGCCGCAGCCCGGCTCGCGGATCAGGCTCTGCCCGAGATCCAAACCGCATCCGAGCAGGCGGCGCTCGCGATCGTGAGGGGCGCTCTGGAGCTGCAGCGGGGGACGCCGGCCGCGGCGTACGAGCTGCTGCTCTCCAGCGCACGCGCAGTGGCAAGCGAGGAACCGCAGCTGGCGCTCGAGGTGCAAGCGCAGGCGATGACACCGGCGTTCGTCGCGGGATGGCCCGAGCGGGCGTTCACAGAGGCGCACGAGCTACTGACGAAGCTGCCCCCGTCCGGGAGGGCCCACGAGCCATTTTTGCGCGCGTTCCTCGGCATGCGCGCGTTCCTCGGCGCCACGGCCGCGGCCGAGCAGGGAGCACGGGACGAGGCGCGCGCTCAGCTCGCGGAAGCCGTCGCGTTCGGCTCGCAGGCCGGAGACTTCCGGCTCCTGGTCTGGGTCGCGATCGCGAGCGCGTACCTCGGAGATCTCCACAGCGCGGGCGAGCTCTCCAAGCGCGCGGTCGCTCTCGCGCGTGCTGCCGGGTCTTTCGAGACGCTTCCGATCGCGTTGCTCGGATGCGCGCGCGTGGAAGTCAACGCGAGCCGCCATGAGCGTGCCGAAGATTTCGCCCGAGAGGGGATCGAGCTCACGAGCCAGCTAGCTCAGGAGAACCTCGAGACCTGCCTCGCGGCGATCCTTGTGCGGTGCGATGCAGCTCGCGGCGACGTCGAGGAGTGCCGCGCGCTGGCCGAGGCGACGCTGCGCAGAGCGCTCGCGCACGGCCTTGTCGCGGCCGCCGATGACGTGCGGATCGGAATGGCCGAGCTCGAGCTCTCGCTCGGCCACGGCAGCGTCGCGCTCGAGACGCTCGAGGCGGTCTCGCACCCCCTGTTCAGGCTCGTGAGCGCGCCGTTGCGCGTGGAGGCATCGATGATGGGCGGCGCGACTGGTACGGACCCGCAGACACTGGAGGCGCTCGACGTCCTCGCCGAGCAGGCACGAGACCCAGGGCGCCTCGGCGTGCTCGCGAGAACGCGCGCCCTGCTGTCGGCCTCCGCGGAGCTCGCGGAGCCCCTGCTGTTGGAGGCGCTCTCGTATCAGCGCGAGCAGGCGCAGCCGTTCGAGCGCGCACGAACGGAGCTGGCCTACGGGGAAACGCTGCGCCGCGCCGGGCGCAGGACGCAGGCGCGCGTGCAGTTGCGCTCGGCGCTCGCGACGTTCGAAGGGCTGGGTACGCCCCGCTGGGCGGAGCGTGCACGCCAGGAGCTGGAGGCGACCGGTATCACCGCACGCAAGCGAGACCCCTCGACGCTCGACACGCTGACGCCGCAGGAGCTGCGGATCGCGAGGCTAGTGGTGGAGGGCGCGACCAACCGTGACGTTGCCGGGCAGCTGTACCTGAGCCCGAAGACAGTCGAGTACCACCTGCGCAAGGTCTATCTGAAGCTTGGCGTCTCCTCACGGGTCGAGCTCGCGCGCCAGCCGCTGGCGAGTGCCGCCGCCGACTAGGGCCGCCACTAGGGAGGCACCCGATGCGACACGGGTCACGGCCTCTTAGCTTGGTGACCATGACCCAGCACACAGCAGTTTTCGACCACACCGCCACACTGGAGGAGCTTCTCGCGTGTGTCGGCCTGGACAGAGCCCAGACGGGCGGGAGCGTTCGCTTCGCCGGCGAGGATCCGATCCTGCCAGCGGCGCACCGGCTCGGGGCGTGCATCGGGATCCCGCTGATGGCCAACGCCGTCGTCGCAACGGTGCTCCACCGACTCCGCGGCGGCCCTGCCCAGAACCTCGACCTGGACCTCCGGCAGGCGGTCCACAGCATCAACCCGGCTGCCTTCTGGGAGCCGACGATCAACGAAGAGCACGCCCCCCACCCGCTCGTCCTCGACAACCCGTTCCTGATCGTGCCGTACAGCAGCGCCGACGGCCGCTGGGTGATGGCGAGCGGGGTCTATCCGCGCCTGGCCGCAGCCTGGTGCCGGTTTCTCGATGTGCCGCCCGAGATGGGACGGGTCGCCGCAGCCATTAGCGAGTGGGATGCGTTCGAGCTCGAGGAGAAGGCAAGCGCCGTGGGGTTGCCGGTGAGCGTCGTGCGCACCCCGGCCGAGTGGCTGGCCCACCCTCAGGGCTCGCTGCTGGCCGCGCAGCCGGTCGTCACTCTGCAGCGGATCGGCGACGCGCCGACGCTCCGCCTGGCACCGGCGGCGCGGCCGTTCGAGCACGTCCGTGTGCTGTCGTTCACCCACGCCGTCGCGGGTCCCACGGTGGGAAGGACGCTCGCCGAGCAGGGAGCGGATGTGCTGTGTGCGACCCGGCCCAACGACTATGAGCACGAGTTCATCTACGACGAGGCGAACGTCGGCTCGCGCAGCGCGTACGTCGACTTGGACACCGAGGCCGGGCTGGAGCGCCTCGCGACGCTGCTGGCGGACGCGGACGTCATAGTCAACAACCATCGCGGCGGGTCGCTGGAGCGCCGCGGTCTCGACCCTCGGCACCTCGCCGAGCGTTGGCCAGGCCTCATCCAGGTCTCGGTCACCTGCTATGGCTCGAGCGGTCCCTGGGCGCACCGCGGCGGGTTCGACATGAACGGATCGGCCGTCTCGGGACTGATGACGCTCGAGGGTAGTGAGACCGAGCCCAAGCTGCCCGTCACCGCACTGATCAACGACTACATCACCGGTTACATGGGCGCGCTCGGCGCCGCCGCCGCACTCGTCAAGCGAGCGACGGAGGGCGGCTCGTGGGTCGTGGGCGTCAGCCTCGCGCGAACCGCGATGTGGTGCAGCTCGCTGGGCCTCGTCGACCCGGCGCTCGCGGGCGATGGGGAGGAGCATTCGCTTCGCGAGCCTGTCCCCTACGACGCCCCCAGTCCGCTCGGAGATGTTCACATGCTCGCTCCGCCGGTGCGTTTCTCCCACACTCCTGCGCGCTGGCCCGACCCGATCCTCGTACCGCGCGGGTCGAGCCGGCCCGAATGGCGCCAAGCTGCCACCGGCCTCATCGCGAGCCGATGACAAGGCACCATCGAAACGGCAGCACTCGCCCTCTCTGCCGCCGCGCGGACCGGCCGGAGGATTTCCTTCGGCTCGGGCTGGATTCCGAGACGGTCGCGGCGTGGGAGGACGGGATCAGGACGGCCGGCGGCCCCGGCTCATATGAGTGGTGGTACTTCGACGCTCATATCGAGGACGGCGCCTCGCTGGTGATCGCTTTCTACACGAAGAACCCGCTGCGCCCGCAGGGGCCGCTCGACCCTTATGTCTCGGTGCAGCTCGAGCAGCCGGGCCTCGAAGCTCTCAGCTTCGAGGCACACGCTGCACCGGGGGAGTTCAGCGCCGCGCAGAGTCGTTGCGAGGTGAAGATCGGCGAGAGCAGCTTCAGCGGAGATCTCCGTGAGTACGAGATCCATGTCGAGCATGAGTCCCTCACGATCGATGCGCAGCTGAGCGCACAGGTGAGGCCCTGGCGCCCCGGCACCGGCCACGTGTACTTCGGGGAGCACGACGAGCACTTCTTCGCATGGCTGCCCTCGGTGCCCCAGGGAACGGTGTCGGTGGAGATGTCACAGAACGGGCAGCGGACGAGGCGCAGCGGCATCGGCTACCACGACCACAACTGGGGCGACGCGCCGATGCCCCATCTCATCAACCACTGGTACTGGGGCCGCGCACAAGCCGGCCCTTACTCGATCATCTCGAGCCACGTCACCGCGGAGCGCCGCTACGGCGAGGTCGAGATCGCCACGTTCTTGCTCGCCAAGGGCAGTCAGGTGATAGCGGATGATCCCGGCAAGGTCCGGTTCCGACTCGAGGGCGAGCACGTCGACACGGCGACTGGCAAGCCGGTGGCGGACCTGGTGGTCTACGAGTACGAAGACGGTGAGGAGCTCTACCGCGTGAGCTTTCGACGCGCGGAGACGATCGCCGAGCGCGAGCTCATCGATGAGATCTCCGGCGTCAGGCGTGTTCTGGCACGTATGGCGCGATTCGACGGCGCCTACCTGCGCTTCACGGGTCCCGTGCAGCTCGAGCGATTCGTCTCCGGGGAGAAGGTCGAGGACGTCGCCGACCCGGGGATCTGGGAGCTCATGTACCTCGGGCGGACACAATGAGTACGGAGAGCGCTCCGCAACGGTCCCGCCCGGCGGGCAGCGGATCCGGCGCCACGATCGCCGGGCACGGCGTGATAGGAGACCTCCACACAGTCGCGCTGGTCACCGACAAGGGCGTGGTCGACTGGTACTGCCCGGGCTCGTTCGACTCTCCGAGCGTGTTCGCGGCGATCCTCGACGAGGACAGTGGTGGACACTTCTGTATCGCACCTGCGAAGCCATGCACGACGAGGCAGATGTACCTGCCGGACACGAACGTGCTGATCACGCGCTTCCTCTCGCCTGACGGCGTCGGCGAGTTGCAGGACTTCATGCCCGTCGGCGCCGAGGAGCACCTGATACGGCGGGTGGTATGCGTGCGCGGCGCGATGCGCTTTCGACTCGAATGTGAGCCACGCTTTGACTACGGCCGCGACCGGCACTCGACAGCGATCGGCTCCTCGGGCGCGAGCTTCCGCTGCCCGACCCAGACGCTCACGCTGACCTCCCCGGTGAGCCTTGAGGTGACCACTGCCGGGGCGGCCGCAGAGTTCTGCTTGGAAGCTGGTGAGACCGCGAACTTCTCGCTGGCGGAGGACGACCTCGGCAACCGGCTCAGCGAGAGCAGGGCGCAACAGCTGCTGAGCGAGACGACCGCCTATTGGCAGGGCTGGCTGTCTCGCTCCCCTTACACCGGGCGATGGCGCGAGATCGTGCACCGATCTGCCCTCACACTGAAGCTGTTGACCTACGCGCCCTCCGGCGCGATCGTCGCAGCACCGACGACCAGCCTGCCTGAGCGACCAGGCGGCGCTCGCAATTGGGACTACCGCTACGCCTGGATCAGGGACGCCGCCCTGACTGTGGGACCGATGCACACCCTCGGCTTCGCCGAGGAGGCGCGGGACCTCGCCCGGTTCCTCTCAGAGCGACTGCAGACACCCACGTCTGAGGGCAGCGGTCCGCTCCAGGTCCTCTACGGGATCGACGGCAGGACCGAGGTCCCGGAGGAGACCCTCGATCACCTTTCTGGCTACAAGGCCTCTCGCCCGGTGCGAGTCGGCAATGCAGCGGGCGGGCGACTCCAGCTCGACATCTACGGCGAGATCCTCAACGCGGCGTATCTGGCAGATCGCGAGACCAAGCTGATCTCTCACCGGACCTGGACCGCGATCGCATCCATCGCCGACTGGGTCTGCGAAAACTGGGATCAACCGGACGAGGGCATCTGGGAGACACGCGGCGAACGCAAGCCCTTCACCTACTCACGGCTGATGTGCTGGGTCGCGCTGGACCGCGCTGTCCGCATCGCGCACGACCGTGGGTTCCCGGGCGCCGTGGCCCACTGGACCGGAGTCCGCGACCAGATCTTCCACCGCATCATGGAGCGCTGCTGGTCTACCTCCAGAACGGCCTTCGTGCAGCTAGAGGACGGCGATGTGCTGGACGCGGCGCTGCTGCGGATGCCGCTCGTCGGGTTCGTCTCGCCCACGGATCCGCGATGGCTCTCCACGCTCGACGCGATCAGGGCCGAGCTCGTGACCGACAGCATCGTCTATCGCGACGACCCCGCCACCTCTCGGGACGGCCTGGCCGGCGAGGAGGGCACCTTCTCGATCTACAGCTTCTGGTACGTGGAGGCGCTCGCCCGCGCGGGTCGGCTGGCGGAGGCGCGCTTGGCCTTCGAGAAGACGCTCACCTACGCCAATCATCTCGGCCTCTACTCCGAGCAGGTGGGTCCCAGCGGGGAGCTGCTCGGCAACTTCCCTCAGGCGTTCACGCACCTCGCCCTGATCAGCGCCGCGACCTGTCTCGATGAGGCACTCGGTTGACGTGAGCTCTGAGGCACGCGCAAAGCTGACCCGCGCCGACGATCCCGGCGAACGCGAGCTGGTCATCGCCGTCGCCGGGCGATTGCTTGGCAGCAGCGGGCTCGACGCGCTCACGTTCGACACCTTGGCAGCGCGAGCACAGGTCGCGGAGGAGTCGATCAGCCGGTGGTGGCCCAGCGAGGAGGCCCTCGTGCTCGACGTGCTGCGCCGCGAGTGGATCGCGCGAGCCGCTCACGTCCGCCGCGCGGCAATCAGATGCGGCCTCTAGAGGCGTCCTCCACGGATGCTCCGACGAAGTGAACGGGACCGCGACCCACGCGGCCTCCGACCGCCGATCTGCCCTGAGGCCGCAACGTCGACTCCCAGGGCCAGGGGGCTGAGGGTCGGCCCTCCCTCGGCGAGACGAGGGGTCCGACTAGGGATTCGACCGATGTGACCACGCGCCCGCCGCCGTAGCTTCGAGAGCGTCGATTCCGACAATGAACCAGAGCGAAAGGAAGAGCATGAGCACCAAGAAGATCAAGTCCAGAACCACGTCTACGGGCATCGGCCTCGCGCTGGCCTGCGCGGTGGCCGTGGCCGCCGGGGGCGTCCAGGCATCGACGGCCGCGGCCGGCACCCTGCCCGGAGTGGTGTCGATCGACAACTGCCACGTCAAGCAGGGCCGCGGGTACGCCTGGTTCTACTGCAGCGTCGTCAGCGACTCCATTCCCGGCAACAAAGTTCTCGTCAACTACAGCGTCAACCTGCCGACATTCAAGCCGAACACGGCCGGCACCTGGTACAGCCGCACCGGTACGCTGCGCTTCTCCGCCGGCCAGTCCGTGCAGACGCTGAAGTTCGCCGTACACAACAAAAGCGCGGCGCAGGTTCGCTCCCGGCTCCGGGTCACCCTCAGCAACGCCCGGGGCGCGACCATCAGGGACGCCACAGCGGTTGCCGCGTGAGTCGACCGGCAGCGAGGGGTCCGTGCCCACCGTGGGCACGGACCGGCCGGGCATCGGCGATACATGCCGCAGCTTCATCGCGGGCGTCCACGCACGCGATCCGAGGTCGAGGACCGGCGACTGGCACCGGAACCGCCTCAACGGCGTCTGCGACCAGGGTGCGGGACGGAAGGTTTACCGGCCGCTCGCGGCGCAATGGAGCATCGTCGCGCTTCGCCACAAATACGATGTGGCTGACAGGCGTGGCAAGGTCCCGCTCTCGCCGCGGCCTCGGGAACGACCTCCGATGGGAAACCGATCGTCGTCGAACTGGGCAAGATGCCGTATTCGGATCCTGTGGCACAAAAGAGCCGCGAGGACGACACGACGTACGTAACAGAGCCCGGCGAGGGCGCCGAGCTAATGGAACGCGTGAAGGAGCGTTTGGAGCGGCGTCTAGGCGAAGACTTCAGGGTCGAGCCCGAGACTGAGTTGGTCGACTCGTCCGACAGCGGGACCGAGCCGGTCGGTATCCGGGAGAGCCTCTGGCCGACGGCGCCCCTGGTCGTCGTAGTGCGGCGGCAACGTCGGCTTGATCCGGAGGCACAGGATTGGCTTGCTTGTGCCGAAGCCCTCCCCGAAGACCTCGACCCGGATTCGCGTCGGGCAGATCGTCGAAGCGCGGGCTTGAAGGGCACTCGGGCGCATTGCAGGTCGCCGTGGAAGCCCTTGATCTCGCCCCGATGTGACGGCCGTCTTCGGGTCCCGCTTCTCGCCGAAAGCAGGACTCCGCGCTCTCGCTGAAATGAGTCGGGCCACACGAGTGGGTCTGGCGTGCACGCGACCGGTGCTCGCACGTACCCGCCGGCCCGCGGAGCCGGTGGGCCAACAATTGACCGGTCTAGAAGGTTTCTGCAGGCACGGCGAGCGGAATCGCGGTCTTGGTTCCAGAGCGTTCCCTGACGAGCATTTCGGCGGTGCGTGCTCCGGTTTCGGTTGGCCTGACGGCCACGGCTAGTTCGCAGATCGCGCCGGGCAGCAGGGTCGCGCCTTCGCAATTGTCGCTTTCGATTCTGAAGTCTCCCGGGTCCGCTCCTTCGAGACTGACGTTCGCGATTTCCGCGCCGGAGGCCCCGGCCACTATCTTCACCGGGACCTCTACGCCAGTCGTGCCGACCGCGGTGTGGGGCCATTCGATCGCGGCCGGTGCCGACTCGAGTCCCGCTCCTGGCTCGCCTACCCGTACCTCCCCGAACAACGCGGGGGATTCCGGGCTTTCGCAGTGCTGCTCGTATAGCGCCCAAAAGCGATTAACGTGTCCGCGGGCGCTGACCGCTATGTCTTTGACGATGAAGCGCCCGTAGTCTCGGTCACAGCCGCGACCGTCACCACTAACGTCCAGGCCCGGTGAGTGTTCGCCACTGAAGCGTTCGGTTCCCGAGTATTCGCCAACTTCTAGCACCTGCCCGCTCGGTGCAGAGAAGTCAAAAGAGAACCGGTGTTCGCCTTCTTCAGCGTCGATTTCAACATACCGCTTCGTGCCCCTGATCCGAAACGCACTCGGGGAGTCGAATGTCACATCACGGCCAGCGCCCACAAAATCGCCACTTTCGCTGACGAGTGTCGCATCGGCGGCCTTCGGTGGCTGAGGTGCTTCCGCGAGTACGGACAGCGGCACGGCGGTCGTGGAGTGTGAAGCATCGGTGACGTCGAGCGTCGCGGTCCTCGTGCCGGCTTCGGTCGGCTTTACGCCGACCATCACTTCGCAGCTCATGCCGGAAAGAAGGTATACACCTTCGCAGTTATTGCTCGCAATGCTGAAATCACCAGTGTTTGGGCCTGCAAGGTCGATTTCGGCGATGTCTGCGCCTGATTCCCCGCCGATGACCGTGACGGGGACCGCTACGCCGCTCTTACCGAGGACGGTGTGTGGCCATTCGATGGAGGCTGGGATCACCGCCTCGGGTGTCGTGGTGGGAGGCTCACCCACGCGTACTTCCCCAAACAGGGCTGGCAGTTCCGGTGGTTCCACGTATTCTTCGAGGGCTTCCGGTTCGCCACAATGCTGCTCGTAAATCGCCCAGAAGCGGTCCACGTGGCCGGAAGCGTCGAAATGGATGTCTTTGATGGTGAATCGCCCGATGGTTTGGTTGCAGCCGCGGCCGTCCCCGCCGATGTCTAGTCCCGGAGAGTTTTCACGCCAGAGAAAGGGGCGATGTGCTTCCGGGTATTCCCCTATTTCAAGGCTCTTTCCCCCCGGTGCCGCAAATTGGAAGTCGAACCATTCCGATTCGGTTGCCGCCAACACTTCGACCTCACCGGTTCCGCCGGTCAGGACAAGTGATCCCTCCTGGTCAAAGACGCGATCGATCCCGCCCCCGACTGAGTCCCCATTTTCGCTCACAAGGGTTGCGGCGTTGATCGCGAGCAGTGGTTCGGCGGCCGCCTGGAGTTCAACGGTCGACCTCCCGCGCGGGCTGTAGTCCACTACGAGTTGCGCTGTGTGGACGCCGACGGCGCTCGGCGTCGCGGTGAGCATGAGTTTGCAGCTTGCGTGTGCCCGCAGGCGCTTGTGCATACACGCGTCGCTCGCCATGCTGAAATCTCCGGCGTCCGGACCTTCGATTTGTAGCGATGCCACGCGGGTCGCGGAGGCTCCGGCGGTCACCGTGACCGGGACTTGCTGCCCGGTGACACCTGGATGAATCGTCGGCCACGTCACTGCTCTCGGCAGCACCGTGGCGGGCACGCTTGGCACGGGCTCGTCGACTCGTACTTCCCCGAAGACCGGCGGTGCGGTCGGGGTCGAGCAATGCTGTTCGTAAAGCGCCCACAACCTGTCAACCTTGCCTGCCTTGTCGACGTGAATCGCCTTGATGATGAAGCGGCCGTAGTCGTTGGAGCACAAGTCACCGTCACGGGCCACGGTCAGGCCCGGATAGCCGCCAGGCCTGTAGCGCTCGGCGCCGGTGTATTCGCCCACTTCAAGCTCCTTGCCAGAAGGCGGTTCGAATTCGAAGAGATACCAATCCGCCTTGCCCCTGGCGACGACGTCGATGTGTTCGAGCCCGCCCGTGATTGAGACGGAATGTCTCCCGGGGAACAGCTGGCCGCCACCTTCGCCGGCCACCGTCACGGAACGCCACCGCGATGTCGACGCGGCGCACAGCGCGGGCGGCGCGACGAGCACGCAGGCTAGTGCGACTGACACGACGATGCCCAGTGAGCCCCTCCGCACCGCTCCCCCAAACGAGTTGGTTGCCCCGATTCGCTGGGCATGATACAGCGGGGAAGCAGCGAAGATCATTCTCGCCGGTCGGGTCGTAGCGAGCCTCGCCGCAGACCCGAGTGCCGCGTCTACAGGTCATCTGAGGAGCCGTCGACGGTGTCCAAGAACGTGCGACGGAGCGTGCCCTGCCGGCGCTACAGCGGAATCTTGAACGCGGCCGCACGCGTTCTTCCTCGCTCGGAAACCAGCAGTCGTGGCGCGACACCCAAACGTCAAGGACTCCGGTCCTCGTCACAGCGGCCGTGCCCGAGAGCGGACTCGGCGTGGTCACTGTGGTTGGGCGCACTTGTCCACCGGCCCCCGCAGCCGGTGGACCTACCGCGAGTTAGACCGCCTGAAACTCGTCCTGAGGAATCTGCAGGTCGTCAGCCCACGCCCGAGCTCGCCTAATCGTTTGCGTGGAGCAGCGCAAAGGTACCGTCGAGTCCGCGCTCGGCAATCACAATGTCCGATACAGCGACCTGCTCGACGTCATCAACGTTCGTCGCCACCAGGGCAAATGCCACGCCACTACCCTCGGGCGCCACGATGTCGACCTCGACTGTCCGTGTTTCACCTGGGTCGATCCGAAGCGGCTCCACTCCGACGGTCGCCTCCCAGCCGGCGGGCGGCGTACTCGGCAGGTAGCGCTCCAAGTAGCCAAGAACGCTGACGAATAAGGCCTCGTCGAAACCTCGTTCGTCTTCCGCGAGCTCGCTGCGCACTATCTCTCGAAGAGGCGAGCCGTCCGATATGGGAGTGTCCCAAGGCAACATGAGGGCGAGTCTTACGGCTGGATCAGCCAGTCCCACAGGGACGGTGACTTCGGCGCCGATGTTCGCGCCAAGGGGTGCCGATGCTGGTGTCCCAACATTTCCATTGAAACCGATCGCTGCGAACCGCGCTGTACGGACCTCGTAGGAGCGTAAGGCCTTGCTCTTGGTTCTGTCCTTACGATCCGCAAAGCGCCAGCGATGCGTTCCGGTGAAGCGCGCGGTCTTGAGTGGAAAGGCGTCGCTCCGGACAGCCCCTTCGCTGCAGAGGGTCGTTGGCCACGTATCACCGTCGAAATGTTTCCATCGCGGCTTCCCCAGGAAGTAGCGAGCGACTGACCCGACGAGCGGGCTGTAGACGCGGAGTAGGTCGAACTCGTCCGGTGGGATGCCTGGGTAGCCGCGACCCTCCATGTGCACGCGCTTGCCGTCGGACAGGACCGAGCGCGAAGGTATCTGGGACAGATCGCTGGCTCGTCTCCAAAGCAGATCGGTCATAACAGTCGGGGTAGTGTATCGCTGCTCGCACGCGCGTGCTGCTCGCCCACCCGAAAACCAGCAGAGCGTCCTTACCCGGCGTCAAAGGCGAGCCCGACGCGCTGATGAGGGTTGGCGCGTCGTGTTCTGTAGTTCGTCCACTCCGCCGACCGTCATCTCCGGGTTGATCGGACCCCGTCCATCGGCATGCCGGCTGTGAAAACCGGTGGGTGTTGTTCACGGCGAGGCCGTGAACCCGCGACGGCTCATGGCTAGGTCCAGTTCTGCACATCCGCGGGGCCACGATTGGGTGGTGCGCCGCAGGGCGGTGCGTCGATAGTTGGGGAGAACCAGTGACGAGCCGGGCTGGCCCCCTTTTTAGGGGGCGCTGCCTAGCCGAGAGTGTCGTGTAGGGCATTCGAGATAGAGGCTGATCATGGCGCGATCATCGGGTCGATCGCAATTCTTGTGCTCACCGGCCGCGGTCGGTTGGAGTAACTAAGGGGCGGCCGCAATCTGGGCGTGTTGGTCTGCAGCTATACGCACGGGCCGCCACTCAGCGCACTGTCGCGTTCCAGGCCGAGCGCAGCGCCCGACTAAGGACCACGCTGACGCTCGCCCAGAACGAAAGCAAGAGGTCATCGGCCATGCACGACGCGGCTGATGTGCGCGAAAAGGAATACGACTCTGGCCGGATCGGGCGACGCGCTGGCTAGCGGGCCGAGTCTTGGGAGGGTTTCTCGGTGTTCAAAGCTGAAGTCGTGCGAGGCGGTGGCTTGCACCGAGGCCGCCGCTGCTTGTACGGCGGGCGCTTGTGCTGGCTCGGTTGGTTCGCTATTCGCGGGAGTCGCGGTGTCGCTCGAGCCTTGCGGAGCAGTCGATGCTGTTGCTTGCGTGGTCGTTGGCGTGCGCGCGGGCGGCGGTCGGCGAGGCGAATTGCCGGCCGCTGATTTTCCGGCGCATTACACCAGTGCGACGAAAGGGGGTAGGCTTGCTGGCCTTCGGGCGTACACCGACTACGGGAGGACGGGGCGATGAGACGGGTCAAGATGAGGGGTGTCGGTGCTTTTCGTGGTCCGTCGGGGCTCATCAGACTCAGCGGGCATTATCGGAACATTCGCATCGCGCGCACGGCTATGTGCGTCGCAGTCTTCGCGACGGCCGCGGTCACCGCGGCGAGCGCGTCTGCGGCGCCACCGGAATTTCGCCAACTTCTCGTCCCGTATACGGGTACCCACGCGTTTACCGGCGTGGGCGGCGCAACCACGCACGCGGGCGTTGGGGAACTGCCGGTTGAATGCACGGCGTCCACGAGCAAAGGCAAAGTGCTGGGCCCAAAGCTAGTCAAGAAAGTCAAAATCACCTATACCGGGTGTCATGCCTTCACGTACCCATGCGGTAGTAGTGGCAAAATTACCACGAGGGCCTTGAAGGGCGAACTTGTGGAAGGGACAGAAGAACTGCTCCCCGCGCCGTCATTTGTGGGACTGCTCTTGGAACCCGAAACGGCGGGCCAACCGTGGGCGAAATTCAAATGCGTCGGCCTCCCGTCGAAAATAATGTGGGAAGGGAGCGTGATCGCGAGAATGACACCACCCAACTTCGAATCGCATACTGCTGAAGCATGGCTTGAAGAAAAAGTCACCGAACCAGAGCCGGGGTGTGGCAAACAACTGCTGCTCAACGTCGCCGGCGCCGGCCCGTGTCACAACCTCGTCGTCAAGCTGGTCAGCTCCTCGTACTCACACGCTATCTGGCTCGTGGGCACGCCACCAACCCCACCGGCACCACCAGCAGTGGAAACGTGGACGTACGCTGGATCACCGGCATTCAAGCTCGAAATCTTTGGGTGAGCTCAGCGAGACGCACAACGAGTGCTCGTCGTCGAGAGCGTCGCGAGGTGCTTCGCACTAGGAGCTAGGCGAGGGCGCCGGTGGGATTCTCGTGGCTGCGGTGGCGAGGGACTGTTCGGCTGCTTCGCGGCTGTCGCCGAGTCCGACCATCAGGTTCACGGCGAGCTGGCCGAGTATGTCGCGTGCCTCCTGGTTGAGGTCGAAGGCGCCGGCGATCGTGAGGAGCAGCCATCCGTGGGTTGCGCTGAGGAACTGGCCCGCGAGGACCGTGGTGTCGATCGGCCGGATGCGGCCGCTCTCCTTGACGCGATCCAGGGAGCGCATCAACACGTGTAGCGCCGCCTGCCCCTCTGGAAAGTTGGCGAACGCGCGCGACATCTGCAGCTCCAGCCCGGACTGCGAGCGCAGGCTGCCCGCCGTGAGGCCGAGCATGAGGCGGTAGAGCTGGGGGTGCAGCAGCGCCCATTCGCAGAAGGCGGCTCCCTTCGCGAAGTGGTCGGCGACCGGGTCCTCGCTCTCGGGCACCGCGGCCACGTGCTCGGCGAAGCGCGCGAACCCGTCGGACACGAGCGCTTCGAACACGCCCGGCATGCCGCCGAACAGCGTGTAGATCGCCTGCGTGGACGCACCGATGTCGGCCGCGAGGCGTCGCGCTTGCAGCGCTTCCGGCCCCTCGTCCTCCAGTAGCCGGCCGGCAACGCGCAGCAGCGCGCCCTGCTGCGCATTGCGGGATACCGTCCGGGTTGCCATTGGGGCACTTATAGCAGCCTGCTTGGACGCTGCTATATTTCTGTCATAACAGTGTTTTCAGCGGAGCGATTCGACGTCATCGTCGTGGGTGCCCGGTGTGCGGGCTCGCCGTTGGCGACCCTCCTGGCTCGCTCAGGCATGCGGATCTGCCTCCTCGACCGCGCGCGGTTTCCCAGCGACACGCCCTCCACCCACGGCATCCAGCCGTGCGGGGTGAAGATCCTCAGAGAGCTCGGCGTCGCCGACCGGCTGGAGGGCGCCGCCGCTATCGAGCGGGGCACGATCGCCTTCGATGAGATCCGCGTCCACGTCGACGTGGGCGACCTCCTCGGGGCGCCGATGTTGAATGTCCGGCGGGTCACGCTCGACGACGTCCTGGTCGAAGTCGCCGCCGCCGCCGGCGCGGATGTGCGGCCCGGCACGCCGGTCACCGGCTTGCTCTCCGACGCCGGACGCGTCGTCGGCGTGCGCACCGGCTCTGGGGAGCTGCGCGCGCCGCTCGTCGTCGGTGCCGATGGCGTGCGCTCGACCGTCGCTCGCCAAGTCGGGGCGCGCACCTACCACCGCAGACCGTGCGGACGGGCATTCATGTGGGGGTACTTCGAGGGTGCCAGCGCCGGGGCCGACAACGTCTGGCTCGGCAAGATAGGTGACCACGCCTATCTCGCGAGCCCCACCGGCGCCGGCCTTTTCATGGTCGCTGTCGTGCCATCCGCGGACCGCTCGCGGGAGCTGCGCCGCGACCGCGACGCCGCGTTCGCCGCCGGACTGCACGACTGGCCCGAGCTCGAGGCGAGCCTCGCCGATGCGCGCCGCGTCGGACCGATCAGAATCATGTCCGGCATGAGCGGCTACCTGCGCGAGTCCGCCGGACCCGGCTGGGCTCTCGTTGGTGACGCGGGCCACTTCAAGGACCCCACTCCCGGCCAGGGGATCTCCGATGCGCTGCGGCAGGCCGTCGCGCTCGCCGCTGCAATCGAGCACGCCGACGACGCCGACCAGAACCCCGACCGCGCGCTCTGCGACTGGTGGCGCTGGCGCGACCGTGACGCCTGGGAGATGTACCGCTTCGCGGCCGAGATCGGAGCGCCCGGCCCAACCCCCGCTCTGATCCACGAGATCCAGCGCCGCATCGCCGCCGACACCAAACTCACGCACGGCCTGCTGCGCGTGCTCAACCACGACCTGCCCCCGTCGCGCCTCTTCACCCCATGGCTCGCCGCCCAAGCTCTCGCGAGCGGGCTGCGTCGCGCACGCGGCTCGCGCCGAGCGCTACTGCGGGACACGCGCACCCAGGTCGCTGTGCAGCTGCTCGACCGCCGGCCACCGGCGGCCACTCCCCGCCTGAATCGGTGGCCCCGTGGGTCACTGATGGGTCACCGATGCTTGCTGTGAGCGCTCGTCATCGGTCGCGTCGGCAGCGCCGGAATCGACCTAGCTGAAGGCACTTTGACCACTGTCGCGACTGGCCGCAACCCCTGGACGAGGCTTCCCAAGCTCGAGGTCGCGGGTTCGAAGCCCGCCGCTCTCTCTGCCGCGGCGCGGGCCATGCCGGCGGCTGAAGGGGCGCAACGGCGTATCGGGCAACGTTTCGAGCCCACGTTGTGAGGAGCAAGAGTCGGTTGACGGACGCTCCTCGGCGGCGGTAGGCTCGTCTGGATTCACGAGGAGGGCTCGCAAGAACGAGACGTCGAGGACACGATTCGAGGGGGTTGGCCATGCGCGCATCGAGGTTGGCGGTGTTTGCGGCGGCGTTGGGGGCCTGCTGCTGCGCAGCCACGACACCGGCCAGCGCCGACTCGGCGAAATGCACGGTGCAAGGCTCGGTCAAGCTCTCACCGGGCCTCTCGGAACGACCCAAGGTGCAGGGCATCCAGATCAAGGGCACGCTTTCCGGGTGTTCGGTCGAAGGTAGCTCGTACACCGGTGGCACCTTCCGGATCCAGGAGCGGACGGTCGAACCGGTCACCTGCTCGGCCCTCAGCTCGGGCGTGGCGGGCGAGTCTGGAACGATCGAAATCGTCTGGAAGCCAAAGCCCCCTAAAGGGTTCCGGTCGCGGGGCAGCGCCACCGTGCCGCTGATCGAAGGCTCAGCGGCTCTCGGCGGGACGATCGCGCACTGGGCGTTCGGGGAAGGCGAACTCCAGGGCTCGCTGACCGAGCTCTACGCCGGCGGTCCGAGCTGCGCGAACGGCGCGAAGGTCAAGAAGGGCACCGTCTCCGGCACGCTGTCCGTCACCTAGATGATTGATTCCACGGCGGGGGCCGTGGTTTCGAGGGTTTTCGAGCAGCAGGGTCGAAGTCGGCGGTGTTCACGCATCGCTGACCGAAAGGGGCCTCGATGGACGCCGACCTCGACCTGCTGCTCATTGCCGTTTATGTGACGGCTGACGATCTCCTGCCGCAGAAGCCGAAGAACGCCCGCAGGAGCCTCACAGACGCGGAGGTCGTCACCCTCTGCGTGGCCCAGGCGATCATGGGCATCCCCTCTGACCGGCGTTTCTTGCGGGTCGCGCGCAAGCAGCTGCGCCACCTGTTCCCCACGATCCCCGGCCAGGGCGGCTACTTCAAGCGCCGCCGTGACCTGGTGGACACCCTGGAGTGGCTGATGAACGTGTTCGCCAGCCAGAGCCCCGGGTTCCGGGTTGACCGGCGTGCTGCGCCCGCGCTAGGCTCCCGGTAGTACAGGAGCGTGGGACCCGGATAGCGTGATGGGGGGTTTGTCATGAGGGCACGGTTCACGATCGCGGGGCTCTGCCTCGCGGCGACGTTTGGCCTCGGTGCGACGGTTCCGGCGATCGCTGGTGCGAGCACCCCCGAATTCGAGCTCTGCGCCAAGGCGCAACCGGCAAAGAGCGGCAAATACAGCAACGACACCTGCTCGGAAGCGAGCTACGTGGCCGCGGGTGGCCAGCGCTTCGAACGTGAAGCCTTCCCCTTCGCCCACGCCAAGAAACTGGGCTTCGTGGATGCCGGCCACGGATCCACCCGCTGGACCATCCTGAATCCCGTGGCAGGCGGGGGTGGCCCGTCCGAACCAGCAGCCGTCGTGCTCGAACCCAAATGTCCCGAAACCCGGCAGAGCGAAGGGTCGCGCGGCTTCGGCGAAGTGACCGGGCCGAAAACCGTCGTCTGGGGTGAAACGTACAAGGAATGCTCGGTGACAAAAGAAACGTGGAAGTGCACCGGGAACACGAACAGCAAGGGCCACATCGTCACCGAACAACTCGAAGGCACGCTCGTATACCTCAACGCCGGGCACACGCGGGTCGGCCTGCGCGTTAAGGGACTCGGTCCGGGCGGAGAGCTTATGCACTACAGCTGCCCGGCCGCCAATCTCTCGGTCGCGGTCTATGGCGAATACCTGGCCGAACTGACGGGCGACATCAAATCAGCGAGCAGACCCACCAGCGTTCTTGCAAGCAAAGGCTCACTTGGGCTTCAGAGCCCGATGTACGAAGAAGGAACATTCTCCGAACCGCAGGGCAAGGAAGTCCTCGAATGGGACTACAAGCTGGAATCGTGCGAGAAGGGCGAATCGCCCTACGCGGCGGGCGACAAAACCGAAGCCGAATGCACCCTCATCGTCGGTCCCGCGCCCGCGGTGCCGGCTCCGATCACCCTCACCGCGGTGGTCTCGGGCGCCGGCCGCGAACGCTACCCGATGGCCCAGCAGTCGACCACCACCCACAAAGGCGAACTGTTCCTGGTGGAAACCTCGTAGCGACGTCGGCCGAGGGCCGTCAGCTCGCCGGCAGCGCGTCCAGGTCCGCGAGTTCGGTTGCCACCCGCCGTCGCGCCCGGTTCGCCCGGCCGATGTGTTCGCCGAGGCTGTCGATGAAGGTCCGTCGCGAGGCTGACGCGGCCCGGTCGCCCGAGTTGTCTGCGCTCTGGACCCGGTGCATGTCGTCGAGCAGGCTGCTGGATTTGGCGATCTCGTCGTCCAGCAGCGACAGCTCGCCCCGCAGGCGCTCACGGTCACCGGCCACGTGGCGACGTTATCGCGGGGGGTGGCCGCGACCGCCGGCGGTGGCCGAGTTTCCGAGCTTTCGTTGCGGGCCGCTCCGACGGGCCGCGGCCGACACCGACACCCACAGCAGCAGCGGGACCGCGACCGGCAGCACCCACCAAGGGTTCAGCGACAGCGCTGCCAAGGCCGCGACCAGCCCGATGGCAGCGGCGACCGCGAGCGCCAGTCGCCAGTCGTCGCCGGCGACGAACCGCCAGCAGGCTGCCGCGGCGCGGGCCAGACGGCTCATCTGGGAACCGTCACGCGGTCGTCGTCGGGGCGGGGCGGCGAGTGTCCTGCGATCGACGCCAGCTGATCCGATGCACCTGGGCCGCGAGCTGCTACCAGGCGGCGGCGCAGGACCGTCGCCATCGCCCACGCGCACAGCAGCACACCCGGGACGATCGCCAGCAGCGCCGCCTCGCCCCCTGGCCAGCGGGCCCCGGCACCCTCCGTGCTCCAGAACATGCCGAACGAGCTCAGCATCACCCCCACCAGCAGCTTCAAGGTGTTCTCCGGAACCCGCGCGAGCGGCGCCCTCACCGCCATCCCGGCGCCGATCACGACCAGCACCGCTGCCGCTGCCGCCGCCGCGGCAAGTCCCAGCCGATGCTGGTTGGCGCCGGCGCTGAGGACGATGAAGGCGACCTCGAGTCCCTCGAGCAGCACCCCCTTGAAGCAGACGGTGAAGGCGTAGCCGTCGAGCGACGAGGAGCTCGGGGCATGGGCTCGGGCGGCGTCGGACTCCTCCCGGAAGGCCAGCTGCTCGTCGTGCATCTCCTTCACGCCGGCGGAGCGCAGCACCGCCTTGCGCAGCCACTGCAGGCCGAAGAGCAGCAGCAGTCCCCCGATGATCACCCTCAGCACGCCCAGCGGCAACGAGGTGAGCGCCCCTCCCAGCGCGGCCACCAGTACCGCGAGCGCCACCACGGCTGCGCCGGCTCCCGCCAGCGCCGAGGACCATCCGCGCGTGGTCCCGAGCGCCAGCACGATCGTCAGGGCCTCCACCGCCTCCACAGCGCAGGCCAGGAAGACGGCGACGGCGAGGCCGAGCTCCGCCCCGCTCATGGCGGCGCCGCGCGGGCCCGGGGGGTCGGCTGCTCCGCTGCGGGCTCGCCCTGCCCGGCCCCCTCGCCGGAGGCTCCACGTGGCTCAGGCCGTCGGCGCTGGGTCCACACGAACCAGCTCGCCCCGGCGAGGGTGAGCAGGCATGCGACCCAGAAGTTCAGGCGCTCGCCGAGGATGTGGTGGGAGGGGTCGACCCGCAGGGTCTCCTCGAAGATCCGGAAGGCGGAGTAGCCGGTCACGTACAACGCGAAGATCCCCGGCGGGCGGATCCTCCCGCGCAGGACCAGCCACGAGAGCAGGGAGGCGAGCGCCAGGTCCCAGATCAGCTCGTACAGGAAGGTGGGGTGGAAGGTCGAGTACGCGAGGTACCGGGCCGGGCGGTGGGCCGGTTCGATTTCCAGTCCCCACGGCAGTTTCGTCGGGCCCCCGAACAGCTCCTGGTTGAAGTAGTTGCCGATTCGTCCGATCGCCTGCGCCACGAGGATCCCCGGGGCGGCCGCGTCGAGGAAGCTGGGAATGTTCACCCGCGCTTTGTAGAGCGGGATCATGCCGCCGGCGAGCCCGCCCAAGATCCCTCCCCAGATGCCCAGCCCGCCTTCCCACACGGCCAGCCAGCCGTACCAGTTGTGGCGGACTTCGTTCCAGCTGGTGACGTCGTGGTACAGGCGCGCACCGATGATCCCTGCCGGGACTCCCCACAGGGCGACCGTGAGGACGAGGTCGGGGTCCCCGCCCTTGGCCCGCCACAGCCGCCGGGCGATCAGCACCGAGGCGGTGATGCCGACGACGTAGCAGAGCCCGTAGAAGTGCACGAACAGCGGGCCGATGTGGAACCCGTTGATCGACGGGCTGGGGATGAAATCGAGCATCCTCAGGCCACGCTAGAGCAGCCGACGGCGGGGCGACGCGGTGACGGCCGGCTCCTCAGACGGTTCCCTGGGTGCCATAGGAGGCCGGCGCGGGGGGGTTCGAGCGGGTGTCGCCGATCAGTTCCAGCAACTGCTCACCGGTGGTTCCCCCGAGCACCCGCAGGCGGTGCATCCGGTAGGCGTCTTCATCGCGGTGGGCCCACCCCGGGACCACGGTCGTCGAGCCCACGTAGCCGGCCGCCCTCACCGCTTCGACCACGGCCTGGTCGTAGTGGCCCGAGGGGTAGCAGAACCAGTCGACCGGCACCCCATAGCGACGGCGGAGGATTTCCCTCGTGCCCTGCACCTGTTCGCGCAGCGCCACGGGGTCCAGCGTGGTGAGGTCGGCGTGGTTGAGGCCCTGCGTGTCGAGCTCCCATCCGGCGGCGAGCAGGCCCCGCACTTCGCTGCTGCTGAGCCCCCCCTGCGATGGCGGAAGGCCCGTCAGCTGGATGTTCTCATCGCCCACCCAGCCGAGGCTTCTCAGCACCGGCAGCGCCTGTGAGTACTGCGAGTGGTAGCCGTTGTCGAAGCTCAGCACGATCGGCTTGCCGGGGCCGAGCGGCCTTCCTTCCCGCCAGTTGTCCGCCAGCTGGTCGAGCGTGACGGCGTGCCACCCGTCCGCCGCCAGCGCCTTCATCTGTTCGGCGAACTCGGACGGCGTCACGTACAGGCCCGGGAACGGGGCCCCCGCCGGCGGCGCGGCGATCACGTGGTACATCAGCACCGGTACCGAGCTGTCACCGGGACGACCGTCGCCGCGGGCTGCTCCCGCGCCCCGTCGGGCTGCTGCGGCCCCCTTGGCGCCCGCCGTGCCGTCGCTCTGCCCGCGGCTCGCCGAGAGTCCTCCAGCGCCCGTCGGGTGGCCGTGGCTACCCGCCGGGGAGCCGCTGCCGCCCTCACCCACCGCGACCGCCACGGCGGCCAGGAGCAGGATCGCGACGGCGAGGATCAGCAGCCTGCGCCGGCGGGTCCGCGCGCGCCGGAGGGCCTGGCGTCGCTCGCGCAGGGTCTGGGGGTCGAGCGGCTCGGGCACGTCAGTCGCCGGCCAGGCTCGACGGCAGCGGCTGGCCGGGTGTGGGAGGGTCGTCGGCGAGCAGCTGGGGGATGGTCACCGGCTTCAGCCCCCGCGCCCTCAGCGCCCGGATGATGATCGGGAGTGCTTCCACCGTCTGCGTGCGGGTCCCGCCGGCGTCGTGCATCAGGATGATCGCGCCCGGATGCGCGCCCGCGAGGGCCCGCTGCACGATCGCCGCGACGCCGGGCTGCAGGTAGTCTTCGGTGTCCACCGACCACAGCACCATCAGCATGTGCAGCCTCTGCAGCTGCGCCATCGTCGTGGCATCGAAGGACCCGTAGGGGGGACGGAAGAGGTCCGGCCGGGGTGCACCCTCCAGTTCCACCCGGGCGGCCTGTTCGGACAGCTCTTCGTACTGGTCGTGCGCCGACAGCTCGGCCATCGGCGGGTGGGTCTCGGTGTGGTCCCCGAGCACGTCGCCGTCGCGCACCTCCCGCCGGGCCGATTCGCCGAAGTATTGGAGCATGCGACCGATGATGAAGAAGGTGGCGTGTACCCGGTAGTGCTCCAGCACGTCCAGCAGCGCCGGCGTGTACGGGCCCGGCCCGTCGTCGAAGGTCAGCGCTACCTCCGGCTTGCGAGCGGTCCCTTCTTTGACGAACGGGGTGTAGGCGAGGACCGAGGAGACAGCCGCCCGGGTGCGGTCTTCGCCCTGCGAGGAAGGAGAGCGAGGCGTCGCCTTCGCCGCCGGCGTGTGCTTCGAGGCGCGGCTTCGCGTCCCGGCCCGCGAGTGGCCGTGGGCGAGGGCCACCGCGACGATCACCAGCGCCCCGAGCGAGGCGATCAGCGCGACCGCGCGGCGGCGGCGGATCTCGATCCGGCGACGGCCGCCTTTACCCGCTCCGTCGCTGCCCTCGGGCGGGTGCGGGGGAGGGGGCTGGGGCGGGGAGCCCGGTGTGGTGGCCGTGGAGGGCGCCGTGGCCCGCTCCTCGTCCTCGAAGTCCCAGCGCCAGCGGTCTGCCACCCTGAGCAGATGCTAGACGGCAGTCGCCCGGAGCTTGCCACCGACACCGACACCGACACCGTCGTTAGGGCCCCCTAATTCGTCCGTACCGAAGCCCTCGGCCGGTCCATGCGAGACAATTGACGCAATGCACGTGACCGCCAAGGCCGACTACGCCGTTCGGGCAGTGATCGAGCTCGCCGGAAGCTCCCAGGACGCCCCCCGCAAGGTGGACGACATCGCCACCGCCCAGAAGATCCCGGTGTCCTTCTTGGAGAACATCCTCACGCAGCTCCGCTCGGCCGGGGTGGTGAGGAGCCAGCGGGGTCCCGAGGGGGGCTACTGGCTCGCGAGGTCCCCGGAGGACGTGAACCTCGCGGACGTGATCCGTGCCGTCGAGGGACCGCTCGTGGGGATCCGCGGCCAGCGGCCCGAAGAGGTCGAGTACGTCGGTTCGTCGGAGGCGCTCCGCGACGTGTGGATCGCGCTGCGGGCGAATCTCCGCAAAGTGCTCGAGCGGGTCACCGTCGCCGACGTCGCCGAAGGCAAGCTGCCGAAGGACGTGGTGGCCCTCACCCGCCGTGAGGAGGCGTGGCAGACGCGTTAGCGCGGTAGAGGGGTGGCAGACGCGTTAGCCGGGTAAAGGCGTGCCAGACGCGTTAGCGGGGTATGTTGACACGGTGGGCCATTTTGTCCGTGAGATTGACACGAGTGGCTACCCTGTCCATACCGCCACGCCAACTTCAAGGAGCGCCCGATGTCGACGTCCACGCTGACCCCCGATCCCGACGCGCCGGCCCCCGAGCCGCTCGCCGAGGACGCCGCGCCCGCGCTCCAGGAGCCCGTCTTCTCGCTCGAGCTGACCCAGGATCAGAAGGACATCCGGGACTGGGTCCACGGGTTCGCGGCCGACGTGGTGCGCCCGGCTGCCCACGAGTGGGACGAGAAGGAGGCGACGCCGTGGCCGATCATCGAGGAGGCCGCCAAGATCGGGCTGTACGGGTTCGAAGGCCTGGCCCAGTTCTTCGCCGACCCCTCCGGGCTGACGCTGCCGATCGTCAACGAGGAGCTGTTCTGGGGGGACGCCGGGATCGGGATGTCGATCATGGGCACCGCCCTCGCCGTGGCCTCGATCTTCGGCCAGGGCACCCCTGAGCAGATCGGCCAGTGGATCCCCCGTTGCTTCGGCACTCCCGATGACGTGAAGGTGGCGGCCTTCTGCTCGTCGGAGCCGAACGCCGGCTCGGACGTGTCGGCCGTCCGCACCCGGGCCCGCTTCGACGAGGCGGCCGGCGAGTGGGTGCTCAACGGGCAGAAGGCGTGGGCCACCAACGGCGGCATCTCCGACGTCCACGTGGTGATCGCCACCCTCGACCCCGAGCTGGGCTCCCGCGGCCACGCCGCCTTCGTGGTCCCGATGAGCGAAGCCAAGGGCATCTCCCAGGGGACCAAGGTGTCCAAGCACGGCCTCCGCGCCTCCCACACCGCCGACGTGTTCCTCGACGACTGCCGCATCCCCGTCGGCCATGTCCTCGGCGGCAAGGAGAAGCTCGACGAACGCCTCGCCCGGGTCCGCGAGGGCAAGCGCTCGAGCTCGCAGGCGGCGATGCAGACCTTCGAGGCCTCCCGCCCGACGGTGGGGGCGCAGGCGTTGGGGATCGCCCGGGCGGCGTATGAGTACGCGTTGGAGTACTCCAAGGAGCGTGAACAGTTCGGGCGCAAGATCATCGAAAACCAGGCGGTGGCGTTCACGCTGGCGCGGATGAAGCTCGAGATCGACGCGGCTCGGCTGTTGGTCTGGAGGGCTTCCTGGATGGGCCGCGCCGGACACCGGTTCGAGAACGCCGAGGGCTCGATGAGCAAGCTCAAGTCCGGCGAGGTGGCGGTGTGGGTGACCGAGCGGGCGATCCAGATACTGGGTGGCAACGGCTACACCCGCGAGTACCCTGTTGAGCGCTGGCACCGCGACGCAAAGATCTACGACATCTTCGAGGGCACCGCCGAGATCCAGCAGCTCGTGATCGCCCGCGCGATCAGCGGCCTGCAGATCCGGTAGCCCCGGGCGCGCCCTCCCCAGGGGCGGCCTCGGCCCCGGCGGCCACGAGGATGCTCCGCTCACGCGTGCGGCTCACCGCGGCCGTGGCCGGGGTCGTGCTCGTCGCGGCGGTGGTACTCGTCGTGACCCTGTCCGGCTCCAGCAGCGGCGCCGCGGCTGTCCCGGCCGGGGCAGCGGGGGGCGGGGAGGTCGTCTACAGCAACCGTCCCGCCGATCCCCACGGCCTGCCCGTGGCGGTGTTCGAGTCCTTCGCGATCTCGGAGTTCGGCGGCGAGGTCCAGCTCGCGGGCAGCAACCGCTCGGATCCGACGGTGAGCGTCCTGATGGCCAGCTACGCCTGCCAGCACGGGCAGGGCGCCGGCTGCCGCACGAGCCCGGGGGCGACGTTCACCTGGCCGCTCACGCTCGAGCTCTATCGGGCGGGGCCCCACGACAGCAGGGGGCCGTTGCTGGGACGTGTGACGAAGCGCTTCCAGATCCCCTACCGGCCCTCGGCCCGCCGGGGCTGCCCCGACGAACGCTGGACCGTCGGCTTCGGCGCCCGCTGCGAATTCGCGCAACTGCACTACGTCAGCTTCAGCTTCCCCAAGCTAACCCTCACGTCGAGGGTTATACTTGGCCTGGAGTTCGAAACCGAGGACTACGGCACCGAACCGGTCGGCAAGCCCGGCCCGTACAACCTCCTCGGGGTGGCGGTCGCCGCCCACTACGTGTGTCGCCACCGGGTCGGTCACGGAGACTGCCTGGCGGGGGCCTACTCCAACGCCGCCACCGCCTCGCCCCAGGTCGGTTGGGACCCGTTCCCCGACCAGGTCTACCTCAACACCAACTACGCCCCCCTGCCCTGCGGCGGCCTGGCGGGGTCCTTCGGCGTCACCGGCCCGTGCTGGACCCACGAACAGCCGGTCGTGGAAATCCGCGCCTCGGGCGCCTGAGCCGGCCCGGGCGGCCGCCGGGGGCTACCAGGCCTGGCCCGCCCCGCAGTGGGGGCAGGTCACGCTGGTCGATACCGGCGCGTCGAAGAACAGACCACAGCCGCAGTTGTAGACGGCGCTGTCGAGCGGACCGCCGGCGTCGCGGACCCGCTGTGCCGCCTGGTCGCAGCGGGGGGCCGCCGCCAGCGGCGGGCGGGCCTCGGGGCGCTCGCGGCGGCGACCGCGGCCGTGGTGGCCGGTGCGGCGGAGGGTCAGGCTTGCGCTCAGGCGTCGGGGGCCGGTCATGGCGTTCTTGGTCAGTAACCTCGCGCACCCCCCAGGGTTTCGCCCCCGCGACAAGATTTCCTCGCGCCGCGAGCGGCTTGGCGGCCGGGGGGGTCTGGAATACTGCTCGGGCAGATGTCCCCCGCGCGCAAGCGAACCGTGCGCCTGGTGCTGGCGCTGACCGCCGCCGTCGTGCTCGCCAGCGCCCTCATCTACACCTCCTTCACGGCCGCCAGCCCGGCGCTCACACCCACCGAACTGCTGCGCCAGGCCCAGCCCGGGCGCAGCTATCAGCTGACCGGGACCGTTGTCCACGGCTCGGTCCACCGCGAAGGCGCGGTGCTGCATTTCAGCGTCCAGGACCGGGCCGGCACGAAAGCGGTCGCGCTCGCCTACACCGGCATCGTCCCGGACCCGTTCCGGGAAGGACGTGAGGTGATCGTGACGGTCGAGAAGCGCGGCTCGAGCTTCATCGGCGAACGCGACTCGCTGATCACGAAGTGCCCCTCCAAGTACAAGACCGCTCCGCCGAGCGAGAAGCAGAACCTCTAGGTGCTGGCATCTAGCCGCTGATGGCCGGCTTCGGGTTCATCTGCCTGCTGGTGGCGCTGGCCGTCTGCCTCTACGGCATCGTCGCCTCGGTCTACGGCGTGCGCACCCGCCGGTGGGAGTTCGCCGACTCCGGCCGCCGCGCGGTGTACGCGCTCGCCGCCGTGCTGACGGTCGCCGGGATCGTGCTCGAGGTCGCCTTCGTGCGCAACGACTTCACGTTCAACACGGTCGCGGACACCTCGAGCCGGACCACCCCCGCCTTCTACCGGGTGGCGGCGGTGTGGGCCTCCCAGGAAGGCTCGCTGTTGCTGTGGGCGTGGCTGATGTCGGTGTGGTCGAGCCTCGCCCTGTTCCTCACCCGCCACCGCCTCCGCGAGATCACCGCCTACGCGACCGCGATCCTGCTCGGGCTGGCGGGCTTCTTCGTGTCGCTGATGGTCTTCTACGCGAACCCCTTCAGCACCACCACCCCGGCCCCCGCGGAAGGCGCCGGCCTGGACCCGCTGCTGCGCTTCCCGACGATGATGATCCACCCCCCGATGCTGTACTCGGGCTACACGCTGTGCATGATCCCGCTGGCGTTTGGCTTCGGGGCGCTGCTCGCCAGGCGCCTCCAGGCCGACTGGATCGGCGCGATCCGCCGCTTCGCGTTCGCGGCCTGGCTGTTCCTGGGAATCGGCATCCTGCTCGGCGCCCGCTGGTCCTACTCCGAGCTGGGGTGGGGTGGTTACTGGGGCTGGGACGCGGTCGAGAACGCCTCGTTGATGCCGTGGCTGACCGGGACCGCGTTCCTGCACTCGCTGATGATCCAGGAGAAGCGGGGGATGCTGAAGATCTGGAACGTGTCGCTGGTGCTGGCCACCGGGACGCTGGCCGTGATGGGCACGTTCCTCGTCCGCAGCGGGATCCTGAACTCGATCCACGCCTTCGGCGGCCACACCCTCGGGGTGCCGTTCGTGGTGCTGATCGCGGTGCTGATCGGAGCCTCGATCTACCTCGTCGTGTCCCGCCGCGAGCTGCTGCGCTCGGAGGTCCACCTGGACTCCCTGCTGTCGCGCGAGGCCGCCTTCCTGGCCAACAACATCGTGCTCGTGGCGCTCTGCTTCGTGATCTTCTGGGGGACCTACTTCCCGCTGATCTCGGAGGCCCTCTCCGGCCACGAAGCCTCCGTCGGGCCGCCGTGGTTCGACCGCTATACGGTCCCCCTGGCGCTGATCCTGGTGCTGCTGAGCGGGATCGGCCCCGTGATCGCCTGGCGGCGGGCGACGTTCGCCAACGCGCGCCGCAACTTCCTCGTCCCGATCGCCGCGGGGCTCGCGACCTTCGTTGCCCTGGAGGCCACCGGGGTGGCCCACAAGGCGTTCGCCACGGCGATGTTCTGCTGCGCGGCGTTCGTGCTCGGCAGCGTCGGCCAGGAGTTCGTGCGTGGCACCCGCGTGCGGCGGGCGATCGCCGGCGAGCCGGCACCGCGCGCCCTGGTGGCGCTCGTGCAACGAAACCGCAGGCGCTACGGCGGCTACATCGTCCACATCGGCATGGCCGTGCTGTTCGTCGGCGTGGCCGCCTCCTCGTCGTTCCAGCACGCGGTCGAGCGGGGGCTGTCGCCGGGGCAGTCGGCCAAGGTGGGCGCCTACACGGTCCGCTACGTGAAGCCCACCGCGACCGTCACCCCGGCCAACGACGCCGCCCACACCGGTGCCCTGCTCAGCCTCGGCGCGCGGCTGGCCGTGACCAAGGGCCGCAGCCACGTCGCCACCCTCGAACCGAGCGAGGGCTTCTACCCGTCCGGCGAAGCCGGCCAGGGCACCGTCGGCAGCCTCATCGGCGGCCAGCCGGTGAGCCACATCGCGATGGACGGCGGCATCACCCGCGACGTGTGGAGCGCGATCGAGCCGGACATCGAAGCCCCGGCCCTGCAGAGGATCATCGCCGCCGGCAACCGCACCCTGCCGCCCGAAGACGCCCTCGTCGCGCTCGGGGTGCTGGCCCGTTCCTACCTCCAGCACCCGCCCCAGGCCCAGTTCCACTTCATCGTCTCGCCGCTGGTGCTGTGGATCTGGCTCGGCGGCGGCATCGTCCTCTTCGGAGGGCTGATCGCGCTGTGGCCGGCTCCCAGCACGGTGCGCCGCCGGGTCGCGGCCCTCGAGCGCCCACGCGCGCTACGCGGCCTCGCTCGCGTCTGAGCGGGCGCCCTCCGCGGTCGGACTCCGGTGGATATCGCGATCGCCTTCCTCACGCTGGCGCTGCTGGCGCTGGTGGTCCGTTTCGTCGGGGCCCCGATCCGCGCCCGCGCCGCCCACGGACCGCCCGCCGGAGCGCCCGACCAGGCCGGGACGGCCGAGCGGGAGGCCCTCGAGGCCGCCCGCGAGGCCAAGTACCGAGAGATCAGGGACCTCGAGCTCGACTTCCGCACGGGCAAGCTCTCGCCCGAGGACTACGAGGCGATCGATGCCCAGCTGCGCTCCGAGGCGATCCGGATCCTCGACCAGCTGGAAGGCCTGGACGGCGGTGGCGTCGCTTCCGGGGATGCCTGAGTCGGGCCTCGGGAGCGCCTGCGTCGGCCCGCGACCGTTCGAGCCGGGCCCGGCGCTGGCGAGGTCAGGCCCAGGGACGCTTGAGCAGCACGATCGCGTTCACGAAGAACAGGACCGCGAACAGGATCGTCCAGCGGTTGAGGTTGCGCTCGACCATCGAGCCGCCGCCGAGCGGCCCGGTGCCGGTGCCCACGCCGAAGGCCCCCGACAGGCCCGAGTCCTTGCCGGAGTGCATCAGGATCAGCAGCACCAGCACGACCGCGAGCGCGACCTGGATGATGGAATCGATCGTTTCCACGATCCGTTAAGTTAGCGACCCTGGCGGCCCCTGTGGCCGCAGGGCGCCCGCGCGGCGCCCGCGAGGGAGGACTACGAGGACACCCGGCGAACGGACGCGAACAGGACCATTGCGACATTCCGCCCTTACGATCGCTACGGTGCACTGCCACTGTCTGCGCCACGCGGCACCGAGGGGAGTCCGCAGCGGCCCTTCACGAATGCTTTACGTATTCGCCGAAATCTGCCGATATGACTGCGGGTGGGCCTCCCCCGGAAGCCTGCGTTAGCCAGGTCTGGTCACGATCATGGGAAGACCCGAGAGCGAACAAGTGTCAAATCTCCACGGCCAGCCGGCTCCCGGCCCCGGCCACGGCGGCTGGCAGCGGCGCAGGATCGCACGCGCGCTGCTGGCGCTGGCCGGCGGCGGCCTGACGGTCGCCGGGATCGGCGGCGCCGCCGCCCAGCCCGCATTGGCGTCGGGCCCCAGCGCCTCCGCCGAAGGGCTGCCGAGCGGCGGAAGCCCGCAGGCGGGCACCCAGGAAACGACCACCACCGGCACCACGGGCAGCACCGAAACGGCCACCACGCCCACCACCACCAGCACGACCCCGACGACGACCACCACCACGCCGTCGCCCCCGGCGACGACCCCGCAGACCACCACCACGCCCCAGAGCGGCGAGCGCCCGAAGCACAAGTCGAGCTCGGAAGCGCCGAGCGTGGTCGTCCAGCACAAGCAGAAACCGACCCCCGGGAGCAGCGACACGAGCGGCGAAGCGAACGCGGCCGGGGCAGCCAAGGGCAGCGAAAAGGGAGGGGCCAACGGGGTTGCCGCCTCGCCCCAGTCGGTCGCCGACACCGCCGCCCTGGAAGCGATCCTCAACTCCTCCAACGCGTCCGCCACCGCGCTCGACTTCTACCGCGTCCCGCTGTTCCTGCTGCCGATCTACAAGGCGGCCGCCGTGCAGTACGGCGTGCCGTGGCAGATCCTGGCGGCGATCAACGAAATCGAGACCGACTTCGGCACCGACCTGTCCGTCTCCAGCGCCGGTGCGGTGGGGTGGATGCAGTTCATGCCCGGCACCTGGCTGCAGTACGGCGTCGACGCCCTCGACGCGGGCTACGCCGACCCCTACAACCCGGTCGACGCGATCTTCGCCGCCGCCCGCTACCTGCGCGCGGCCGGCGCCTCGAGCAACCTCAAGGCCGCGATCCTGGCCTACAACCACTCCGAAGAATACGTCAGCTCCGTGCTGCTGCGGGCGAAGCTGATCAGCGCCTACCCGCAGGGCGTGATCGCGACGCTCACCGGGCTGATCGACGGCCGCCTGCCGGTCACCGGCAAGCAGCTCTCGTGGACCACCGCCAGCGGCAGCTCCTCCACCGACGGCGGCGGTACGGGCTCCGCCGGCGACAGCGGCTCGACGGGGACCACGGGGACGACCGGCACGACGGGCGCCACCGGCACCGACTCCACCTCGAGCGCGACCGGGGGCGCCACCCAGACCGCCTCCGAACAGACGCCCGGAGCGACGGCCGCGCCCTCGCCCGCGGCGGCGGCCGCCGGCACCGCCGGGAGCAGCGACCCGCTGCAGCTCGCGAGCCTCGCCACCTCTTCCAAGGCCGACGTGGTGGCCGTCCAGGACGGACGCGTGATCGGCCTCGGGGCATCGCGCAAGCTCGGCCTGTACGTGATCCTCCGTGACGTCTACGGCGACGTCTTCACCTACGCCGGCCTCGGCTCCATCGCCCGCACCTACAGCAACCCGAAGACGCCCGCCGGGGCCTCCAGCGCGGCCGTCGCCGCCGCCACCAAGGCTCCCACGCCGACGGGTCCGGCGAGCGCCGGCAGCCAGCCGGTGACGTTGAAGGTCAGCTCGACCAAGACCACCGGCCAGGGCTCCTCGGACAGCAGCGGCACGGTCACGATCGCTCCCGTGGCCCCCGCCGGGGTGCCCGCCGGGATGGGCCGGGTTCGCCTCTACGCGCGCCCCGGCAACCCCGACGCGCGTGCGGCCGTGGCCGCCCGGGTCGCGGAGCAGGCACAGGCGGCGCGCTCGTCGAGCCAGCCGCTGCGCAAGGGCTCGGTCGTGGCCGCCGGGACCGTGCTCGGCGCCGTCACGGTGTCGCCCGAAAGCGGCGCCGGGACGCTGCGCTTCGCCGTCCAGCCGGCGGGCGACTCGGCCACCATCGACCCGGGACCCGTGCTCGCCAACTGGGCCCAGCTGCAGGCCGCGCTACACCCCGAGGGGGCCAAGGCGTCGAACCCGCTGCTCGGTGCGACCGCCAGTGACGTGTTGCTGCTGTCGCGCTCACAGCTGCAGCGGGCGATCCTGTCCGACCCCGAAATCTCGATCTACGGGTGTGGCCGTCGCGACATCTCCAGCGGCCTGATCGACAAGCGCGCGCTGGCCGCGATCGCGTTCCTCGCCCGCAGCGGTCTGGAGCCGACGGTCAACGCGTTGCGGTGTGGCCAGTCGCAGTACACCCCCGGCGGCGCCCTGTCGTCCGCCTACGACGGCCGCGTGGTCGGGATCTCCGCCATCAACGGCGTCAAGATCGCCCACCACCAGGGTCCCGGCACCATCACCGACCTGACGATCCGCACGCTGCTGACGCTCCCCCAGCAGTTCGTGCCCCACGAAATCCTCAGCCTGATGCGCTACCCGAAGTCGTCCAACACGCGCGCCAGCAGCGTCTACTGGAACCAGATCAAGCTCGTCTTCTCCTCGACCCAGCCGGCGGCCCCCAACGCGCAGGCGCAGGCCGCCTCGGCCCAGGCCCCGGCACGCAACCCGGCCAGCGACGTGCTCAGCACCCCGCAGTGGGAAGAGCTGATGGGGCGCATCCAGGCGCTCCCGTTCCCGAACGTGCCCACGAAGCCGAGCTCCTCGGCGATCCCCGACCCGATCCGCCAGCACTAAGCCGCCGGCTGCGCCATGGCCAGCTTCGGGGGGATCGACCTCGGCGGCACGAAGATCGAGGCGGCGGTCTTCGACGAGGGCGGCACCGTGCTCGGCTCCGCCCGGCGGGCGACGCCGACCTCGGGCGGACCGCAGGACGTCGCAAACGAGATGGGGGCGGCGCTGCGGGATGCCGCCCGCGCGGCCCACACCGAGCCCGCCGGGCTGGAGGGCGTGGGCGTCGGCTCGCCCGGAACCGTCGAGGGCGGCACCGTCTCGAGCGCCCGCAACCTCCCGGGCTGGGAAGGCTCCTTCGAGCTGGGGCCGGAGCTGGAACGGCAGCTCGGGTGCCCGGTGAAGCTCGGCAACGACGTGCGGGTGGGCACGTGGGCGGAGTTCAAGCTCGGGGCCGGACGGCCGTACCGGTCGCTGTTGGGGGTCTTCTGGGGGACCGGCGTGGGCGGCGGGGTGATCCTCGACGGGCGTCCGTGGGTGGGCCGGGGCGCCGCCGGCGAGATCGGACACGTGGTCGTCGAGATCGACGGCGCCAGGTGCACGTGCGGGCGGCTTGGCTGCATGGAGGCCTACTCCGGCCGGGCGGCGATGGAAGCCCACGTCGAGCACCTCCACCGCGACAAGGGCCGCCCCACGGACCTCTTCAAGATCATGCGAGAGCACGGGCACACCCGCCTCACCAGCAGCGTCTGGGGGAGGGCGATCGAGCACGGCGACGAACTCGCCCACCACATGATCGACCGCGCGATCCGCGCGCTCGGGGCGGGCGTGGCCTCGGTGGCCAACGTGCTCGACCCCGAGGCGATCGTGATCGGCGGCGGCCTGGGGGTGCGGCTCGGGCAGCCGTACGCGAAGCGGATCGCCGACGCGATGCTGCCCCACCTGTTCACGGACTACGACCCGGCGCCCGTCCAGGTGGCGGCCCTCGGCGACCTGGGGGGCGCGGTCGGCGCCTCGCTGCTGGTGCGCGAACCGCAACCGGGTGCCACCGTATCCGCCACCACCGGCGCCACCCCCGCGACCCCCTCGGCCTGATTGCCTCGGCCGGGCCGGGCCGGGCCAGGCCGGGCCGGGCCGGGCCAGGTGAGCGGTGGTCGCCCACCCGGGCCCTCACAGCCGGCGAACGGCCCGCCCGCGGCCCTCTATTTTGGACACCATGTCGTTCTGGCCCTCGATCGTGCTGCTGTCGATCGTCCAGGGCGCGCTCGTGGCGCTACCGGGTCGGCTCCGAGACCCCCGCCTGGCGCGTCTGCGCAGCGGCCGCTGGGCGGTGATCCCGCCGCTGTCGGTGATCGGCTTCGTGTTCGTCACCCGGGCCGCCGAAAACGCCAGCGCGGACGGGCTCACGTACCTCGCGCTGGTGTGCGTGCCGCTGCTCGCCGCGCTCGCCCTCGGCGTGCTCGCGCGGGGCGCCCGCGGCTGGGCGGCGCTGCTGGTGCTGCCGCTGTTCGGGCTCGCGTGGGCCGCACGGGGGTCGCTCGGGGGCCAGGCCGCGGCGCTCGCGCTGACGGGCCTCAGCTGCGTCTCCCTCGGGGTGCTGCTGGCGGCGGTGACCCCGCCGCGGTGGCTCGGGTGGGGGATCATCCTGATGGCCGTCGCCGACGCGGCGCTGGTGACCGCGGATCTGCTGCAGCGACCGAACAACGCGCTCAACGCCGCCCGCCCCCTCGCCGGCCTGCCGCAGCTGCAGAGCGCGGTGCTCGGATCGGCGGTGATGGGCTACGGCGACCTGTTCATCGCGGCCGCCCTCGGTGCGCTGCTGGCGAGCGAGCTGGGTGCCGCCGAGCAGCTGCGGGGCGCGCTGCTGACGGCCGCGCTGGCGCTCCTGTTCGACCTGCTGTTCCTGACCCTGGACGAGCTGCCCGCGACCGTGCCGGTGGCGCTCGCGCTGGTGCTGATCGTGCTCAGGCGGCGTCGAAGAGGCCTGCAGCCGCTGCCGGAAGCGCGGTCGGCTCGCCGGCGGGGCCCGGCTCGGGCAGATCCTGCTCGACCGCCGCTTTCGCCGTGATCGTGCGCGCGCCGAGCTCGATCGCGCTCGGCGTGGTGATCTCGCGCTCGGACCCGGCGCCCGCCTGCTCGATGCGGCGCAGCTGCGGGATCACGCGGTGGTCGAAGGACCCGACGGCGTCGTTGTAGGCGCCGACCGCCGAGTCGAGCTGGCGGCCGAGCTTGGAGAACGGCTCCACGAAGCGGCCCAGGCGCCGGTGCAGCTCCCGCCCGCAGTCGGCGATCTCGCGGGCGGACTGCGCGATCAGCTCCTGGCGCCAGCCGTAGTGGACCGCCCACAGCAGGCCGATCAGCGTCGTCGGCGTGGCCATCAGCACCTGCTGGGAGACGCCGTATTCGATCAGCGCCGGGTCCTCCGCCAGGGCGGCCTGGTAGATGCCGTCCGAGGGGATGAACATCACCACGAACTCGGGCGACAGCTCGAGCCTGCTCTGGTAGCCCTTCGACGCCAGTTTGGCGATGTGCTCGCGGGTCTGATGCGCGTGTCGCAGCGCGTGCAGCTCGCGCTCCTGCTCGGTGTCGGCCTCGATCGCCGACAGGTAGCCGTCGAGGGGGACCTTCGAGTCGACCACCACGACCTTGCCGCCGGGGAGCCTGACGAGCATGTCGGGGCGCAGGTCGCCGTCCTCGCCCGCGATCGTCCGCTGCTCGAAGAAATCGCAGTGCTCGACCATGCCGGCCATCTCGACGACGTTGCGCAGCTGCAGCTCCCCCCACGCGCCCCTGGTGGCAGGGCGTCGCAGCGCCGACGCCAGGCCGGCGGCCTGGTCGCGCAGCGTGCCCACGCCCTCGCCGAGCTGGCGGACCATCTGCGCCAGCTCCCCCTGCCCCTTCACGCGCTCTCGCTCCAGGCGCCCGATCTCGCTCTCCATCCTCAGCAGCCGCTCCGCTACCGGTCCCACCACGCCCTTGATCTCCTCGGTACGGCGTGCCATCTCCCCGGCGGCGCGCTCCTCCTCGGCGCGGCGCGCGTCGGCCATCCGCCCGGCCAACGACTCGCCGGTGCGCGACAGCACCTCCGCCGACAGCGAGGCGAGCTCCGCCCGGGTCCGCTCACGGCTGCGCCTCAGCGCCACCGCGGACAGGGCCGCGCCCGCCAGTGCGCCGCAGATCAGCACCAGCACGATCAGCATCCGGACCTCCGGCTGCGGGGCTCGGGTGGCATGGACCGATCAATCTCCCATCTGCCCCGGACGGACCGGCGTCGGCGCCCCCGAGGCCGCTTGACACAGTCTCGTCGACGGGTCTATCGTCAACCGCGGACCCCGGGAGACATCGCCGCACGAGAGGGGTCCGGACAGAGGGATGAAAACTGAGGGGGCCGTGCCCGCGGGCATGTCCCGTGAGTACCTAGAGGAGGATGCAAATGCAAGCCAAGAAAGGCTCTGCTAGCCCCCGCCACCGCGTTCGCGCTGGCGTAATCGGCTGCGTGCTGATGTTCGCGTTCGCCATCACGGCGCTGGTGCTGGCGCCGGCGGCGGCAAACGCCAAGAAGGACGTCGAAGAAGCCCCCAAGACGACCGACTACATCGCCCTGGGAGACTCGATCTCCTTCGGCTACAGCGAGGAACGCTTCCACGTCCACGAACCGACCGAGTCGCCGAGCTTCTTCGAAGAAGGCGTCGCCAACGACAGCCTCAAGCTGCTGCGCAAGACGCTCGGCAAGGGCCTGACGCTCGTCAACGACGCCTGCCCGGGCGAGACCTCGAACGGGCTGATCGGCGAAGACACCGAACTCGGCGGCGAAGTGTCGACGGAGAGCTACGAAGAAGTCGAAGGGAAACCCGCAACGGAGTTCCCGGAGGGCGGCTACCAGGGCCTCGGCGACTGGCACCCGTGCAAATACACCTTCCGCAACCACCTGCCGCTGCACAACGGCGGCTACTTCCTCGAAGGCAAAGAAGTCTCCCAGCTGGAAGAGGCGCTGGCGACCGTCAAATCGGCCGAAGTGAAGGCGATCACGCTGAACATCGGCAGCAACGACGAGCTCGCGGCGATCACGCAGTGCGAGGACGAAGTGGCCGTCGAATTCGGCACCAAAGGCAAAAGCCACTGGGGTGCCACGCCCGAAGAAGCAGTGGGCGCGTGCATCGACGCCACCGCCGAGGGCGTCACCGTGCCCCACATCGTCAAAAACCTCGAGGACACCCTGGGGGTGCTCGAAGCCAACTACTCGGGGCCGATCATCCTGATCGGGTTCTACAACCCCGACGCCTTCGTGCTGAAAGGCACCGACCTTCTGCAGAAAGGCCTCAACACGGCCATGGAAGGCGAGCTCAAAGAACACAACCCGCACACCACGTTCGCGAATCCCTTCCCGGTGTTCAACAAAAGCAAGGAAGGCAAGCCGGAAAAGGAGCAGGAAGCGATCTGCAAGTTCACCGAAATGTGCAACCCGAACGTGCAGGTCCCGGGCGGCCAACCGACCGGTAAGGACGGGGACATCCACCCGTCGATCAAGGGTTACAAGGAGCTGGCGAAGCTCGTCACCGCCGCGTACGAAGCGAACCCGGCCAAATAGTCCGTTGATCCGATAACCCTCAACGGCTCTCCGGGGCGTCCGGCCATCTCGGTCGGGCGCCCCGGGGCGTCTAAGCGGCTGCTTCCCCGGCGGTGACGGGCCGCGGCCCGGCGGCCGGCGGCAGCTGCGCCGGCAGGCGCCGGGCGGCCTCTTCGAGGATCCCCAGCATCGCCGGGGCCGCCGGCACCAGGCGTCCTCCACCGGGGGCCAGGGCGATCACGGTGCGCATCGGCGCCGGCGGGGCCAGGGCCCGGATGACGATGTCCTCGCGCACCACCGACAGCGCCAGCCGGGGGATCAGCGCGACGCCCACCCCCGCCGCCACCAGACCCTGGACGGTCTGGTAGTCGTCGCTCTCGAAGGCCACCCGCGGCTCGAAGCCGGCCGCCAGGCAGCTGCGCACGACGTGGCGGGCGCAGGGGCTCGAGCCCGAGGTCTGCACCCAGGCTTCACCCGACAGCTCCTCCAGGCGGATCGACGAGCGCCGGGCGAGCGGGTGCTCGCGGGGGAGGGCGAGGTGCAGCGGGTCCGACAGCAGCTCCACGCGCGTCTCGCCCGGGCCCGCGAAGCTCTGCCCGGGGAACTCGAACAGCAGCGCCAGATCGAGCTCGCCGGCGCGTAGGCGCGGCGCGATCTCCTCCGGCTCGCCCTCGGCGAGCGTGAGCTCGACGTCCGGGTAGGAGGCGCGGAAGCGGGCGATCGCCAGCGGCATCAAGGTGGCTCCGGCGGTGGGGAAGGAGGCGACCCGCAGGCGGCCCCCGCGCAGGCCCGCGATCGCCTCCAGCGCCGCGTCGGCCGCCTTCAGGCCGCCGAGGATGCCCTCGGCGTGGCCCACCAGCATCTGCCCCGCCGCCGTCAGGGTGGCGCCGCGAGGATGGCGGTCGAGCAGCACGGTGCCGGTTTCGGCCTCCAGGGCGGCGATCTGCTGGGAGACCGCGGACTGGGTGTAGGACAGCTCCAAGGCGGCGGCCGACAGCGAGCCGCGGTGGGCGACCTCGGTGAGGATCTTGAGACGGGTCACGTTGAGCATTAGCTACACTTATATCAAGCCTTATAACTCTTACTGGAACTGATGGCAGGTGGCTGCCACGATGGTGCAGAAAGAGGACCTGAACGCAAGAACCAGCCGAGGCGACCGGCCCGCACCGGGCCGGGTCGCAGAAGGAGCAGACATGGCCACCAAGATCATCATTTCCTACGACGGAACCGCCAACGAGAACGACGCGATCGCGCTCGGGAAGGTGTTCGCACGCGCCGGCGCGGAGGCTGCGATCGCCTACGTCCGCCACAACCAGGAGACCGTCGCCGACGCCGAGGCGAACGAGGTGCTCGCCCGCGGAGCGAAGCTGTTCGGCGACCCTGGGGTGGCCACCTTCACCGTCACCGACCGCTCCACCCCCGAGGGGCTGGCGGCGCTGGCCCAGGAGGAGGGTGCCGAGGTGATCGTGTTCTGCTCGGACTCCCACACCGCCAAAGGCCACGTGGGCGTCGGCAACTCGGCCCAGCGGCTGATCGAGGGCGGCTCCACGGCCGTGGCGATCGCCCCCGCCGACTTCGCCGAGCGCAACGCCGACGAGCCGATCGAGACGGTGGTGGCGATCAGCGACGGCGACGGCGGCGCCCGTGGCACGGCAGAGGCGCTGGCCCGGGCGCTCGGCGCCACGGTCGCCCCGGTCGTCAACGACAACGCGGGCCTGCTGGTGATCGACTCGCGTGCGGGCGCCGAGCCCGGGAAAGTCTCGATCAGCTCGTCGGCCGGCTACCTGATCGACGTCGCCCGCTGCCCGGTGCTGGTGCTGCCGCGTGGACGCACGCTCACGCTCGGCTCCGGCGCCGCCCAGGCGCACGCCGCGTAGCCGCCCCGCCGGCTGACCGGCGCTGGAGCCGGCGGGCGGACAGCGCTCGCACCAGCGCCACCGAGAAGTCGATCGCGCCGCCGAGGAGGTGTCCAACCGGACCCGTCCGGAGCCACGTCTCCAGGCGGCGCGAAGTCGCAAACCGAGGCCGTCCCGCCACCTTGCGCACGGTATCGTGGCGGCGTGGCCGTAGCACTGAACACACGGGTCACCGACCTCGGCGACTCGCGTGTGCGGGTCGAGGTGCAGGTGCCGCCGGATGAGGTCGAGGAGCGCCTGGAGCGAACCGCGCGCCAGCTCGGGCGCGACCTCAAGCTGCCGGGCTTCCGCCGCGGAAAGGTGCCGGCGCCGCTGGTGATCCAGCGCGTGGGACGCGAGGCGGTGCTCGAGGAGGCGGTCCGCGAGACGCTCTCGAGCTGGTACTCGGACGCGATCGAGAGCGCCGGCATCGTGCCGGTGGGAGACCCCAAGGTGGACCTCGGCGAGCTGCCCCCCAAGGGCCAGGCGCTGAGCTTCTCGATCGAGATCGGGGTGCTGCCGAAGGCCCGCCTGGGGGAGTACCTCGGCGTCGAGGCCCCCCGTCGCGAGCCCGAGGTCGACCCGGAGCGGCTCGACGCCGAACTGGAGGCCGTGCGCGAGCGGCTCGCGCGGCTGGAGACGGTGGAGCGGGCCGCGGCCGCCGGCGACTTCGTCGTGATCGACTACCTCGGCCGCCTGACCGGGGAGCAGGCGGGCGGCGGCGAGCGCGGCGAGGCCTTCGCCGGCGGCGAGGCCCGCGACCAGCTGGTCGAGCTCGGCTCGGGGAGGCTGATCCCGGGCTTCGAGGAGGCCCTCCTGGGTGCCGCCGCCGGGGACCTCCGCGAGGTGCCCCTGACGTTCCCCGCCGACTACGCCAACGAGCAGCTGGCGGGGCAGCAGGCGAGCTTCGAGGTGACCGTCAAGGAGGTCAAGGCCAAGGAGCTCCCGCCGCTCGACGACGACCTCGCGCTCGACAGCGGCTTCGACGACCTCGAGCAGTTGCGCCAGGACATCTCCAGGCACCTGTTGGAGGCCGACGAGGCCACCGCCGAGGCCGAGTTCCGCCAGGCGGCGCTGGACGCGGTCGTGGCGGGCGCCGAGGTCGACGTCCCTGCCGACCTGGTCGACGCCCGCGCCAGCGAGATGTGGGAGCGGATGCTGCACTCGCTGTCCCATCGCGGGATCACCCGAGAGGGCTATCTGCGCCTCAGCGGCAACCGCGAGGAGGAGGTGCTGGCGGAGCTGCGCCCGGAGGCCGGGGTGGCGCTGCGCCGCGAGGCCGTGATCACCGCCGTGGTCGAGGCGGAGGGGATCAGCCCCGGCGACGGGGACGTGGTCGAGGCGCTGGCGGCGACGGCCGAGCGCGAGGGCGTGGAGGCCGCCGAGCTGCTGGAGCGGCTGCGCTCCGCGGGGAGGCTCGAGGAGCTGCGCGAGGAACTGGCGGCCCGGCAGGCGATCGACCTGATCGCCGAGCGGGCCAAGCCGATCGAGCCCGGGCGGGCGCGAGCCCGGGAGCAGCTGTGGACGCCGGAGAAGGCCTCCGTGGCGGCGGAGGGGCCGGGCGAGGCCGACAAGCCCGGTGCAAGGCTGTGGACCCCCGATCGCTAGCCTCTAGAGGAATCCGGTCGGCGAAGTGAAACAAAGGCGAGGATCATGAGCCCACTTGTCCCAATGGTCGTCGAGCAGACCTCCCGCGGCGAGCGCGCGTTCGACATCTACAGCAGGCTGCTCAACGAGCGCATCATCTTCCTCGGCACGCCCGTGGACGACCAGATCGCGAACCTGATCGTGGCGCAGCTGCTGCACTTGGAGTCCGAGGACCCCGAGAAGGACGTGTCGCTGTACATCAACTCCCCCGGCGGCTCGGTCTACGCGGGGCTGGCGATCTACGACACGATGCAGTTCATCAAGCCCGACGTGCAGACGATCTGCGTCGGCATCGCGATGTCGATGGGGGCCCTGCTGCTGGCCGGCGGCGCCCACGGCAAGCGGATGGCGCTGCCGAACGCGAAGATCCTGATCCACCAGGTCTCCTCGAGCTTCCAGGGCCAGGCGACCGACATCGAGATCCACGCCAAAGAGATCATCGACGTGCGCCGGCGCCTGGACGAGATCATCGCCCTGCACACCGGCAAAGAGCTCGAGGAGGTCCGCCGGGACACCGAGCGCGACTACTTCATGAGCTCTGAGGAAGCCAAGAAGTACGGCATCATCGACAGGGTGATCTCCGAGCACTAGCTCGATCGTCCGAGCGGCACCCACGGGGAGACCTAGAGCGGGACATGGCACGGCCGACAGACTCAAACGAGCAGCTCCTCTGCAGCTTCTGCGGGAAGTCCCAGCGTCAGGTCAAGAAGCTGATCGCGGGGCCGGGCGTCTACATCTGCGACGAGTGCATCGATCTCTGCAACGAGATCATCGACGAGGAGCTCGCCGCCCCGCCCGCCTTCGATATCGAGAACCTGCCCAAGCCGCGGGAAATCTACGAGGTCCTCGACGAGTATGTGGTCGGCCAGGAGGCCTCCAAGCGCACCCTCTCGGTGGCCGTCTACAACCACTACAAGCGTGTCCAGATGATGATGTCCGGGGACACGGACATCGAGCTGCAGAAGTCGAACATCCTGCTGCTCGGGCCCACGGGATGCGGCAAGACGCTGCTCGCCCAGACGCTCGCGCGCACGCTCAACGTGCCGTTCGCGATCGCCGACGCGACCGCGCTGACGGAGGCCGGCTATGTCGGCGAGGACGTCGAGAACATCCTCCTGAAGCTGATCCAGGCGGCCGACTACGACGTCAAGAAGGCCGAAACCGGGATCATCTACATCGACGAGGTCGACAAGATCGCCCGCAAGGCGGACAACCCGTCGATCACCCGCGACGTCTCCGGCGAGGGGGTCCAGCAGGCGCTGCTGAAGATCCTCGAGGGCACCCAGGCATCGGTGCCGCCGCAGGGCGGGCGCAAGCACCCCCACCAGGAGTTCCTCACGATCGACACGACCAACGTGCTGTTCGTCTGCGGCGGGGCGTTCGCCAACCTCGACCGCGTGATCGAGAAGCGCATCGGCCACAAAGGGGTGGGCTTCGCGGCCGCGATCGAGGCCAAGGCCGAACGCGACCCGGGCGAGGTGTTCGAGCACTGCCTGCCCGAGGACCTGATCGAATACGGCCTGATCCCCGAGTTCATCGGCCGCCTGCCGGTGATGTCCGCCGTGCACCAGCTCACCCGCGATGACCTGGTGTCGATCCTGGTGGAGCCCCGCAACGCGCTCGTCAAGCAGTTCCAGCGCTTCTTCGCCTTCGACGGGATCGAGCTGGTGTTCTCCGAGGAATCGCTCGTCGCCGTGGCCGAGCGGGGCCTGGAGCGCGAAACCGGCGCTCGCGGGCTGCGCTCGATCATCGAGGAGATCCTGCTCGAGGTCCAGTTCGAGCTGCCCTCCCGCCGCGACGTGAAGAAGTGCGTGGTCACGAAGGAGACGGTCGAGAAGGGCCTCACCCCGACGCTCGTCACCGAAGCCGCCCCCGAGGAGCCCGAGGAGCGCTCGCTGCGTGAGGAGTCGGCTTAGCCGACGCCGGGATCGCCGCATGGCACCGTCCTCCAACACAGCCTCGAAGGCCGGCGAGCTGCTCGACCGGCTGCCGCTGGCAGAGCTGCTGCAGGGCGCGATCGCGCTGTCCAGCCGCTGGCTGCGGCTGTCGGGCAAGGACCGCTCGCGGCTGCTGGACCTGCTGGGCCGGTCCAAGGGCGTGGTCACGAGGCTGAGCCCGAAGGAGCGCAAGGAGCTGCGTCGCCTGCTCGGCAAGCTCGACCTCGCCGGCTTCACCCGCGAGCTCTCGGGGCTGACCAGGGACTGGCGCAAGCGCCGCGGACGCAGGCGCCGGCGCTCGGGGTGAGCCACGCCGCCGAGCCAGCTGGCCCCGGGGGGGAGGACGACCTCGAGGCGCTCTCCACCGAAGAACTGCACGGCCGCGCCGTCGCCCGCGCCGAGCGTCACCTCGACGTGAAGTTCTTCTGGCGGCTGCTGCAGTCGATCCCCGGCGCGCAGGCCGCCGCCGGCGACGCCGGGGAGGCCGAGTACGACGTGCAGTTCTCCAAAGGCCTCATCAGCGACGCGCTGAAAAGCGGCGAGGGGCAGCTGGGGGAGGCGCTGCGGCCGCTGTTCATCGAGTACCTCCGCGAGCACCCCGACAGCCGCGGCTAGCACCGCCTTCCCACCCCGATGACCGGCAACGAGCGACCCGACCCGGCCGGACGCGTCAGCCGCCAGCAACACGCCGAAGGCCAGCTGCGGGCGCTCGAGCTGTTCGGGATGCGCTTCGGCCTGGACCGGATGCGCCGGATGATGACCGTGCTCGGCTCCCCCGAGCGGTCCTTCGAGGCGGTGCACGTGCTCGGCACCAACGGCAAGTCCTCCACCACCAGGATGACCGCGGCGATCCTCGAGCGCCACGGGCTGCGCACCGGCGCCTACCTGTCCCCCCACCTCGTGTCCTACTGCGAGCGCGTGCTCGTCGGGGAGCAGGAGATGGACCCCGACGGCTTCGCCGACGCCGTCTCGCGGGCGGCGTGGGCGGCCGAGCGGGTCAACCGCACCCTCGCCGGGGACGACCACGTGACCCAGTTCGAACTGCTGACGGCGGCCGCCTTCTGGCACATGGCCTCGGCCGGCGTCGAGGTCGCGGTCGTCGAGGCCGGCCTCGGGGGCCGCTACGACGCCACCAGCGTGCTCGACGCGCCCGTGACGGTGCTCACCAACGTGGGCCTCGAGCACACCCGCTGGCTCGGCCCGACCGTGCGCCACATCGCCGAGGAGAAGCTCGCCGCCGTGGCCGACGATGCGGTGCTGGTGCTCGGCGAGGAGCTCGACGAGCAGGCCCTCGAGGTGGCCCGGCGGGTGGCCCGCGAACGGGGGGCCAGGATCGTGCGGGCCCGCCCCCCGCAGCCGGCGCTGTCGCTGCGCGCGAAGGGCGTCTTCCAGGAGCGTAACTTCGCCCTCGCCCGGGCTGCCGCCGGGGCCTACCTCGAGCACGCCGGCCTGCCCGTCAGCGAGCAGGCGGTGGCGGCGGCGGCAGCCGCGACCGAGGTCCGGGGACGCCTGCAGGTGATCGACCGGGACCCGCTCACGATCCTCGACGGGGCCCACAACCCCCACGCCGTCGAGGCGCTGCTGCGGTCGCTGCCGGAGCTGGTCGGCGAGCGCCCGCTGGCGCTGGTGCTCGGCGTGCTCGAGGACAAGGACGCCGCCGCGATGCTCGCGGGCCTGCTGGCGCAGGCGCAGCGGGCCTGGTTCGTGGCCCCGCCGGGGCCGCGGGCGCTGCCCCCGGCGACGCTCCACTCGCTGGCCCGCCAGCTCGGCTTCGAGGCCGCCGAAGCGGGACCGGCCAGCGGCGAGGCACTGGAGCGGGCGCGGCGGTGGGCGCGCGAGCGGGGCGGCGCGGTGCTCGTCACCGGCTCGGTGTACCTGGTCGGCGAGGTGCTGTCCGAGGGGCTCCGCGAAGAGGGTCGTGGCGACCCCGTCGGCGGGGGATCGAGAGGGTGAACGAGCAGGGCCCGTCGGTGCTGCGGATGGTCGGCCTGGTGGCGGGTGTGGTGGCCGTCGTGATCCTCGTTTTCTTCGCCGCCGGCTATGGATTCGGCCGCCTGTTTCTCTAAACTTCCAGCCGCGATGCCCCCGCTCGCCTACTTCGGGATCGAAAGCAGCGGCTTCAGCCTCGCGGTCAATCTGCTGCTCCTGTTCCTGGCGGTCCTGTACTTCTCGCTGATCTACTGGACCTACCAGGATGCCCGCCGGCGGATCGTCGACCCGGTGATGGTCGGGCTGGCGACGTTCGTCGCCTGCTTCCCCTTCCTCGGCCCGATCATCTACATGATCCTGCGCCCGCCCGAGTACCTCGAGGACGTTCGCGAGCGCGAACTCGAGCTGGAGACCGCCGAGGCGAGGCTGGCGCAGGTCCACCGCGGGCAGTGCCCGTATTGCGACTACCGGATCGAGCGCGACTTCGTGCGCTGCCCGAGCTGCCTGCGCAAGCTCAAGGAGCGCTGCTCGAACTGCTCGCGACCGCTCGACCAGGCGTGGACCATCTGCCCCTACTGCGAGGCGGACGTGCCCGGCGTCTCCTCACCACGCGTCCGCCGCCGCCGCGCCGGCGCCGTCGACGGGGAGCTGGCGGGCCCCTACGAGCGCCCGCTGGCACCCGAGGAGGCACCCGAGCCGGCGCTGGCCGGCAGCGACGCGGCGGCCACCGCCGCCGAGCGGCGCAGCGAACGGCGGGCGGCCGAACGGCTGGCGGGCCCCAGCGCCCGCACCGCGGCCGCCGGCAGGCGACCACGCCCGGCACCCTAAGGCCCTCCCTCCGCCCCCGACCCCCAGGAGCGCAGATGAACGTCCAGCGTACGCTGATCCTCGTCAAGCCGGACGCCTTCGCCCGCGGGCTGACGGGCGAGATCGTCGCCCGCTTCGAGCGCAAGGGCCTGAAGATCGCGGCGCTGCGGTCGTTGACCGTCGAGCGGGAGCTGGCCGAGCGCCACTACGCCGAGCACGCCGAGCGCCCGTTCTTCGGCGAGCTGGTCGACTTCATCACCTCGGGCCCGCTGGTGGCGATGGTGCTCGAGGGCCACGAGGCGATCGTCGCCGCCCGCCAGGTGATCGGCGCCACCAACCCGCTGGAGGCCGCGCCGGGGAGCATCCGCGGCGACTTCGCCCTGCAGACCGGCGAGAACATGGTCCACGGCTCGGACTCGCCGGCCTCGGCCGAGCGGGAGATCGGGCTGTTCTTCGAGGGCCTCTCCTAGCTGGCCGGCCCGCGCCCCCTCGTCCTGGCCTCGGCCTCGCCCCAGCGGCAGGCGATCCTGCGGCGGGTGGGAGTGCCCTTCACCGTGCGCGTCCCCGAGGTGGACGAGCGTCGTCAGGGCGAGGCGCGCGCCCTCACGCTCGCCAACGCGCTCGAGAAGGCCACCGCCGTGCAGCGGCCCGGGGCCGAGGAGACGGTGCTGGGGTGCGACACGGTGGTCACGCTCGACGGCCGCGTGTTCGGCAAGCCGGCCGATGAGCGCGAGGCCGAGCTGACGCTGAGGACGCTGGCGGGGCGCACCCACGAGGTCATCAGCGGGCTGGTGCTGCTCGACGGCGAGCGCCGCCGCCAGCTCAACGCCCTCACCCGGGTCAGCTTCCGCGAGCTGCCCGAGGCGATGGTGGCCTGGTACGTGGGCCTCGGCGAGTGGCGGGGCCGGGCGGGCGGATACGCGATCCAGGGCGCCGGGGCCGCCCTCGTGCGGTCGCTGGAGGGGGACTACGAGAACGTCGTCGGACTGCCCCTGGCCGGCCTGCTCGACCTCTGCCCCGAGCTGGCCCTCGGCGGTCGGGGCGATCCGCCCCGAAGATGAGAAATCGCTGCAAACCAGCACCCGTCGCGACCGGGGCCACGCAGCCGTTCGCTAGACTGCGCCCCCGGGTGCGCCGAGGTACCGCCCCCCGGGATGCCGCGCCACCGGCGACGCGGCCTGACCGGCTTCCCGCGCGTGTGCCCACTCTCCGAATATGGGCATGTTCAGCTATCTGACAGGTTTCGGCGGTCGCGATATGGCGGTCGACCTCGGCACCGCCAACACGCTCGTGTACGTTCGCGGGCGGGGCATCGTGCTGTCGGAGCCGAGCGTGGTGGCGATCGACTCGCGCACCGGCGAAGTCCACGCCGTCGGCATCGAGGCCAAGCGGATGCTCGGCCGCACGCCCGGCACGATCCAGGCCATCAGGCCCCTGAAGGACGGCGTGATCGCGGACTTCGACGTCACCGAGCAGATGCTGCGGCACTTCATCCAGAAGGTCCACCAGAACCGCTGGGCCCACCCCCGGGTGGTCGTGTGCGTGCCCTCCGGGGTGACGGGCGTCGAGAAGCGGGCCGTGGAGGAGGCCTGCCTGTCGGCGGGCGCCCGCACCGCCTACCTGATCGAGGAGCCGATGGCGGCCGCGATCGGCGCCGGCCTGCCGGTCGGCGAGCCCACCGGCTCGATGGTCGTGGACATCGGCGGGGGGACCTCCGAGGTGGCCGTGATCTCGCTCGGCGGGATCGTCGTGTCGCAGTCGATCCGCGTCGGCGGGGACGAGATGGACGAGGCGATCATCAACTACGCCAAGCGCGAGTACAAGCTGCTGATCGGCCAGCAGACGGCCGAGGAGCTGAAGCTCGAGATCGGCTCCGCCTGCCCGATGTCCGAGGAGCTGCAGGCCGAGATCCGCGGCCGCGACATGGTCGCCGGGCTGCCGAAGACCGTCGTGCTCACCAGCGAGGAGATCCGCACGGCGCTCGAGGAGCCGCTCAACCAGATCATCGACGCCGTCAAGGAGACGCTCGACCGCACGCCCCCCGAGCTGGCCTCGGACATCATGGACCGGGGGATCATGCTCGCCGGCGGGGGCTCGCTGCTGCAGGGTCTGGACGAGCGCCTGCGCGAGGAGACCCAGATGCCGGCCCACCTGGCCGAGTCGCCGCTGACGTGCGTGGCGGTCGGTTCGGGGCGCTCGCTGGAGGAGTTCGAGGCGATCCACCGGTCCAACCGCAACTCCCGTAATCGCCGCCGCCGGTGAGTTGCCGACCGGCCGGGTACCGGCCGCCCGCCACGGGGGTACTCTTGTGGATGACCGCTCCGGAAGGGTTTCTCGGTGCATGACAAGACCGTGCGGAGACGGCGGGCCGTGCTCGTGCTGCTCGTCGCGCTCTCCCTGCTACTGCTGACCGCGTACTTCGGCGAGGCCCCCGACGGGCGCCTGCATGGGGTCCAGCGCGCCTTCCTGACCGTCGTCTCGCCGATCCAGAACGGCGCCAACAAGGCGCTCAAGCCCGTCCGCGACACGATCGGCTGGTTCGGGGAAGTGTTCGACGCCAAAGGCCAACGCGACAAGCTGCTGAAGGAGAACGAGCGACTGCGCCGCGAACTGATCACGGCCCAGGCCGAAACCCGCGCCGGGCACGAACTGGTCTCGCTGGCCCACCTCGACTCCCTCGGCGTGGGCGACTACCGGCCCGTGACGGCGACCGTCGTCGGCAAATCGCCCAACATCTGGTACTCGACGGTCACGATCAACGCGGGCGCTGGCGCCGGCGTGGCTGTCAACGACCCGGTGGTCAATGGGGAAGGGTTGATCGGACGCGTGGCGCAGGTCGCCTCCGATGGCGCGTCGGTGGACCTCATCACGGACAGCTCGATGGGCGTGATGGGACGCCTCTCAAAGGTTGGCGCGTACGGGCTCGTGCAGCCGAAGGTCGGGGACCCAAACGACCTGCTCATGCAGTATCTCGGTACGAACACGCAGCCGAGCATGGGCGAATACGTGGTCACCTCGGGCACGGTCGCGGCGGGGTACGGCTCGCTGTACCCGCCCGGCCTGCCGATCGGCGAGGTGACCTCGGTGAACGAAGAAAGCGCCTACAAGGACGTGCACGTACGCCCGATCGCCGATCTCGAAAACCTCGACACCGTGCAGGTGCTGACGTTCACGCCCGGATCGGCGGCGGCTCGCCTGACGAGCCTCGTGAGCAGCCTGCCGGCCGGGAAGAGCACAACCGGTGAAGCGCTCGCCGGCGAACAGCTCGCGTCGACCGGAGCCAGCGGGTGAGGAGCCAGGGCGTCCTGCTCTCGCTGCCGGCGCGACTGGTGCTGCTCGCGGTCGTGGTGGCGTTCGTACAGGTCGGAGTCTTCTCCGAGGTGCCCGTGTTCGGCGTGGATGTCGACCTCTCGCCGCTGCTCGTGGCGTTCATCGGCCTGCTGTGCGGCTCGACGATCGGTGCGATGAGCGGCTTCGCAATCGGCCTGCTGATCGATCTGCTGCTGCTGCAGACGCTCGGCCTGAGCTCGCTGATCTTCACGCTGATCGGATTCTGGGCGGGGCGCCTGCGCGAGCTGCGCGACCCACAGGGGGCACTCGCGACGCTGCTCGTGGGCGCGTGTGCGGCGGGCGTCTCGCTCGTCGGCTACTCGGTGATGGAGTTCCTGCTCGGCGTGAACGCGCCGGTGAGCGTCGAGCTCTTGCGCGAGATCATCGTCGGCGTGCTCGTCGACACGGTCGTCGCGCTGCCCTTCTACGTGATCGTTCGTCGCTCGCTCGAGGGTGCGCTGCCGGAGGATCCACGCCGGCGTAGGCGCAGGCGCTCGTACACGACCGGCGGCCTCAGCCCGCTGTCCGGGCCATGAGCGCGATCCAGCCCGGCAGCGGGGGGCAGCCGCGGATACCCGTCGCGCCGCAGCTCGCCTGGCGCGTCACGCTGATCGGTGTGATCGCGATGGTCATGTTCGGCGTGATCTTCTTCCGCCTCTGGTACCTGCAGATCCTGTCGGGCCCGCAGTACACCCAGGAGGCGCAGGCCAACCGCACGCGCGAACTGCCGATCCCGGCCCCGCGCGGAGAGCTCGTCGACCGCGACGGCAAGGTGATCGCCGCCACCGAAGTGGCCAACGCCGTGCAGATCGTGCCGGATGCGCTGCCGCCGGCGGGGCATCCCCGCCTGGGGGTGTACCGCAAGCTCGGCCGGCTGCTGCACATGAGCCCGGCGCACATCGAGGCGCTCGTGGAGCACGGGCGCAGCCAGCTGCCCTATGCGCCGGTGACGATCGACACCGATGCGGGGCCGGGCCCGCTGACGGTGCTCGGCGAGCGCGCCACCGAATACCCGGGCGTCGTGCAACAGCCGATCTCGTTGCGCTCCTACCCGTACGGCGAAATGGCCGCGCAGACGCTCGGCTTCGTCGGGCAGGTGACCGTCGGCGAGCTGAAGAAAAAAGCCTTCAAGCACGTGCCGCTGGGCACCATCGTCGGCCAGCAGGGGCTCGAGTACTACTACGACAGCTACCTCGGTGGCGTGCCGGGCAAGGAGCGCGTGCAGGTCGAAGCGAACGGCTACCCGGTGCCCACGAAGCTGCCCTCGACGCCGCCGCAGCCCGGGCATGTGCTGCAGCTGACGCTCGACTTGCAGCTCGAGAAATCCGCCGAAGCGGCGCTGCGTGAGGGGATCGAACACGCCCGCGCGGGGGGCAAACCGGCGGTGGCGGGCGGCTTCATCGCAATGGATCCGCGTAACGGCGAAATCCTCGCGACCGGCTCCTATCCGAGCTTCAACCCGAACAGGCTCGCGAAACCGATCACGGAAAGCGAACTCGATGAACTCGAGGGCGAGGGCGAGCCGTTGCTCAACCGCGCAACGGAAGCGACGTATCCCACCGGCTCGACGTTCAAGCCGATCACGGCGATGTCCGCGCTCGAAGCCGGCATCCTCGACCCCGAAGAAGGCCTCGGCGGCGGGTCGTGCATCGACGTCTCGGGCAAATCGTTCTGCAACGCGGGCAACACCGACTACGGCGCGGTCGGCCTGGTGGAAGCGTTGAAGGTCTCCTCGGACACATACTTCTTCGAAGTCGGCGAGCGCTCCTTCTACCACGGCAACATCCTGCAGAACATGGCCCACGAGGTCGGTATCGGCGACGAATCCGGACTCGACCTGCCGGGCGAAGCGCCGGGTCTGGTGCCCGGGCGCAAGTGGCGCGAAGAAATCAACGCCAAAGAAGAAGCGTGCCGCATGCGCTGCGGATACGTCGAGGAAGTGCGGCCGTGGAGCGTCGGCGACGAGATGGACTTCGCGCTCGGCCAGGGTGAACTGCTGACCGACCCGCTGCAGATGGCGGTGGCCTACTCGACGTTCGCGAACGCGTACATGAACCACGGCAGCGGAGTCGTGGTGACGCCGCATCTCGGCAAACAGATCGACAGCACGGAAGGGGCGATCGTGCAGACGCTGTCGTTCCCGCCGCGGCGCCACGTGCACTTCGACCCGGAACACCTCGGCCTCGTGATGCAGGGGATCCACGAGGCGGCGAGCTCGCCGGGCGGCACCTCGGCGGACGTGTGGACGGGCTGGGACCAGGAACATGACCCCGTGTACGGCAAGACCGGCACCGCCGAACGCTTCAACTCGCACGGCGAAAAAGTCGAAGACCAGTCCTGGTACATGTGCTTCCTGGACAACCCCCAGCGCCCGATCGTGATCGCGGTGACCGTCGAACAGGGTGGCTATGGCGCTGAAACCGCGGCCCCGATCGCGCGGCTGATCGCCTCGTCCTACTACGGCAAGCCGAAGCAGTTCATCGTCGGGACCTCGAAAACCCTGTGAGCGTCCTCAGCCCGATCCAGGCAGGCGAGCAGGCGGCGCGCGAATCGGTGCGCAAATGGCCGCTGCCGCTCGATCCGCTGCTGACGCTCGCCGTGCTCGGACTCGGTGCATGCTCGGTGCTGACACTGAAAGCCACGAGCCGGACGCTGGTGCCGGGCGACCCCAGCTACTACACCACGCGCCAGGCGGTCTACCTCGGCGTCGGGGTGATCGCGATGGTCCTGCTCTCGAGGCTCGACTACGGCAAGCTGCGCCGCCACAAAGTCGCGATCTACGCCGCGCTGCTCCTGAGCATCCTCGCCGTGCTCGCGGCCGGCACCTCCAGCAACGGCGCCCAGCGCGCGATCAGCCTGCCGCTGTTCTCGTTCCAGGGCTCGGAGATCGGCAAGGTGCTGCTGATCGTCGCCCTATCGGCGCTGGTGGTCGACCGCACGCGCCGGCTGCGCGAGCGCCAGACGACCGTGCTGGTGCTGATCGCGGCGCTGATCCCGGCGCTGCTGGTCATCGCCCAGCCGGACCTCGGCTCGGGCTTGGTCTACATGGTGGTGGCCTTCGTGTTGCTCATCGTCGCCGGCACGTCCTGGCGCCAACTCGCGGCGATCGCGGGGCTCGTCGCGCTGGCCGTCGCGCTCGTGCTCGTGGTCGCGCCGGCGCTGGGCGTGCATCCGCTCCAGCACTACCAGTCGGAACGCTTGACGGCGTTCCTACACCCGTCTTCGAACCCCAAGGACCCGGGTGCCTACCAGCTGCACCAGTCGGAGATCGCCATCGGCTCGGGCCAGAAGACGGGCGCGCACACCAGCGAAGGCCTCGTCGCGAGCTTCTACGTGCCCGAGGGCAACACCGACTTCATCTTCGCCGCGCTGGCCGAACAGTACGGGTTCATCGGTGCTGGGCTGGTGCTGCTGCTCTACGGCTTGCTGCTGTCGCGGACGTTGCGCATCCTCGTGATGGCGAAGGACCTGTTCGGGTCCCTGATCGCGGCCGGGGTTGCAGCTATGCTCATGTTCCAGGTCTTCGTCAACGTGGGAATGTCCATTGGGATCATGCCGATCACGGGAGTCACCCTCCCGCTGATGAGCTACGGCGGGTCCTCGGTGATCACGATCCTCGTTGCGGTGGGCCTGCTTCAGTCGATCTACGTGCGGGCGCGCGCCTCTGCCGCGTCAAAGGGCCGGGTGCCGCGCCTCTAGGTCGCCGCAACGAGATGCGAACGTCAGCCGAGCAACTCCAAGAACAGCCGAGGCCCTCGCCGGGCGCGCCGTTTGCATGCGCGCCGGCACCCGGTCCGCTGCTCGGCACTCCCCCCCAGCGAAAGATTGGTTCAAATTGAAAAAGCAAGTACTCGTCAGCGTGGACCGCGCGGAGACGCGCGTCGCGCTCATGGAGGCCGCGGGAGCGCCCGCGGCCGCCCGCTCCTCCTCCTCACGCTCGCGCAGCCGCGCCGGCGCCCAGGACCCTTACCGGGTCGCTGAGCTCTACATAGAGCGCCGCGGCCAGCGCTCGATCGTCGGCAACATCTACAAGGGCAAGGTCGACAACGTCCTGCCCGGCCTGGAGGCCGCCTTCGTCGACATCGGCCTCGAGAAGAACGGCTTCCTGCACGTCGACGAGATCGTCCTCCCCGGCGTCGAGGCCCCACGGCGGGGCCGCGGCGGGGGCCGCAAGATCTCCGAGCTGCTGAAGCCGGGCCAGGAGATCGTCGTGCAGGTCGTCAAGGACCCGCTCAAGACCAAGGGCGCGCGGCTCTCGATGGAGCTGACGATCGCCGGCCGCTACATGGTCTATGCCCCCACCGGCGAGGGCGTCGGCGTGTCCCGCCGCCTGGAGGACCGCGAGCGGGCCCGCCTGCGCCGCCAGACCTCCGGCCTGGAGCTGGGGGAGGGGGGCGTGATCATCCGCACCGCCGCCCACGGCGCCAAGCGCGAGGACTTCGAACGCGAGCTCAAGTACCTGCACAAGCTCCACGAGGTGCTCGAGCGTCGCGTCGAGGACACCCCGGCCCCGGGGCTGGTGTTCCAGGAGGCCGACCTCTCCGTGCGGGTCGTCCGCGACATCTTCTCGGCCCACTTCGAGCGGGCGATCGTCGACGACGAGCAGCAGTACCACCGGCTGGTGTCGTTCTTCACCCGCACCGCCCCGGAGCTCGTCGAGCGCGTCGAGCTGTGGACGGAGAGCGAACCGCTGTTCGAGGCCTTCCGGGTCGACAAGGCGATCGAGGGCGTGCTCTCGCGCCGCGTGGACCTTCCCAGCGGCGGCTACCTGATCATCGACTACGCCGAGGCGCTGACGGTGATCGACGTCAACTCCGGCAGCTTCATCGGCCGCGGCAAGGGTGCCGGGCTCGAGGACACGATCACCAAGACCAACCTCGAGGCGGCCGAGGAGGTCGTCAACCAGCTGCGCCTGCGCGACATCGGCGGGATCATCGTGATCGACTTCATCGACATGGCCCGCGCCCGCAACCGCGACGCGGTCATGAAGACCCTGCGCAAGACGCTCGACGAGGACCGCACGAAGACCTTCACGGCCGAGATCTCCAAGCTCGGGCTGGTCGAGATGACCCGCCAGAACGTGACCGAGGGGGTGCGCGAGATCATGAGCCGCCCGTGTCCCACCTGCGAGGGCGAGGGAGTGATCCGCTCCGAGGAGACGATCGCGATCGAGTTCGAACGCCGGCTGCGGGACGTCGCCGCCGCCAACCCCGAGGCCGCCGCGTTCCTGGTGCAGGCCAACCCCCGCGTCACGACCCAGTTCACCGGCCACGGGGCTCGGGTGCTGCACGCGCTCGAGGCCGAGACCGGCAAGTCGTTCCTGTTCGAGGGCTCGGAAGGACTCGCCCTCGACCACTTCGCGATCACCTTCGTGGGCACCCGCGAGGAGGTCGAGGAGCGCGCGCTGCCGTTCCGCCCGGGCGACGAGGTGCTGGTCGAGATCGTCGAGCCCCACATGTACGACGAGGACGACGCGGTCGCCAAAATCGATGGCTACATAATCTCGATCGCGGGCGCCGCCGGCAGCGTGGGGGAGAAGCGGATGGTGAGGATCGACCAGGTCGGCAGGACGGCGGCCACGGCCCTGCTGCTCGACGAGGCGGGCGAGGTCGTCACGGCCCCGGCCCGGCCGAGCCGTCCCCGCACCCGCTCCCGTCGCGAGGGCCGCTCGCAGTCGGCCTCGAGACGGTCCACCCCGCCGGCCCCCGAGGTGGCGCCCGAGCCCGAACTCGGTCCGGACGCCGACGAGGAGAACGAGCCCGAGCTCGAGCCGTCCGCCAACGGCGACGGCTCCGGGGATGGCCTACAATCCAAAACCCGGCGTCGCGGCCGCAGAGGCGGGCGGCGCCGTTCGGCTGCCAAGGCGAAGGCCGCGGGCGACTAGCGCCCCCGGGACCTTCCGCCACGGCGCCCCAGCCGACGCCAGCTCCCCATCCACCAGCACCACCACCAACCATGTACGCGATCGTCAAGACCGGCGGCAAGCAGTACCGCGTAGAGCGCGGCCAGAAGCTGCTGGTCGAGCGTCTCGCGGTCGCCGAGGGTGCCGACGTCGAGCTCGAGCCGCTGCTGTACCGCTCCGACGACGCCGTCTTCGACAAGGGCGGCCTCACCGACGTGCAGGTGACCGCCAAGGTCCTCGGCCACGTCCGCGGCGAGAAGCTGCGGGTGTTCAAGTTCAAGCCCAAGCGGGGCTACAAGCGCCGCACCGGCCACCGCCAGGAGCTGACCCAGATCGAGGTGACCGACATCTCGCACAAGGCCAAGGGCGCCCGCAAAGCGCCGGCCGCCGCGAAAGCCGAGGACCGGGCGGGGGACGCGACGACGGCGGCCGCAACCGAGGCGCCCGCAGCGAAAGCGCCGGCGACGAAAGAGCCCGTGACGAAGGCGGCGGCGGCGAAAGAGCCGGCGGCGCAAGAGCCCGCGGCCAAAGCGCCGGCGGCGAAAGCGGCGCCGAAACCGAAACCGGCGCCGAAACCCAAAGCCGCCCCGAAAGCGAAAGCGGCCCCGAAAGCGAAACCGGCCGCCAAACCGAAAGCCAAAGAGGACAAACACGATGGCTCATAAGAAGGGGCTCGGATCGAGCCGCAACGGCCGCGACTCCAACGCCCAGCGGCTGGGGGTGAAGACCTTCGCCGGTCAGAAGGTCAGCGGCGGAGAGATCATCGTTCGCCAGCGCGGCACCCGCTTCAAGCCCGGCAGCGGCGTGGGGATCGGCAAGGACGACACGTTGTTCGCGATCGCCGCCGGCACGGTCGAATTCAAGACCGGACGCCGCGGGCGGACGGTCAGCATCCTGCCGGCCTCCGACCAGGCCTGACCACCGGCCCGTCCGGCGGTACGAGCCGCCACCCGGGCTCCGCGAGCGGCCGGGGCAGGGCCCGGCGGCAACCTAGCCCGGCTGGGCGGTCGGGCGGATCAGGACCTCGTTGACGCTGACGTGGTCGGGCTGGGCGATCGCGTACATCACCGCCCGGGCGATGTCGTCGTCCTCGAGGGCGTTGCGGGGGCGCTCGTCGAAGAACGGCGTGTCCACCATCCCGGGCTCGATCACGGTCACGCGGACACCCTTGTCGTGGAGCTCCTGACGGGCGGCCTCGCCCATCGCGGTGACGGCGTGCTTGGTACAGGAGTACAGCGACCCGGGGAGCACCCGCCGGCCGGCCACGCTCGAGGTCAGCAGCAGCCACCCCCGGTTGGCGACCAGCTGCTCCATCGTCGCGCGGATCGTCAGCGCCGCCCCCAGCACGTTCGTGAGCACCATCTCGCGCCAGTGCTCGGGGGTGTCCTCGGAGAAGCCCCGCTTGGCGCCGAAGCCGGCGTTGGCAAAGGCCACGTCGACCCGCCCGAAGGCGTCCAGCGCCGCTCTCACCATCTGCTGCTGCTGCTCCCAGTCGGTCACGTCGCACGGCACCGCCAGCGCCCGCTCGCTGCCGCCGAGCTCGCCGGCCAACGCCTCCAGCCGCTCGGCCGAGCGCGCCGCCAGCACCACCCGCCAGCCCGCCTCGGCCGCGCATCTGGCGGTCGCGGCGCCGATCCCCGTGGAGGCACCGGTGATCAGGAACACACCGCCGTCGGGTCGTGCTGGGTCGGTCATGGCGCTTGCGCCTCCTTCTCTCGAGGGTCGCTTCGGTGGCTGGAGGGCATCTAGCAGATCCCCTCCCGGGCCTGATACCCGCGCCTGTCACGATTGCTCGCTAGATGCTCCACGACCGCGCCAGGATCCACGTCCAGGCGGGCGCCGGCGGCGACGGTTCCGTCAGCCTCCGTCGCGAAGCCCACGTTCCCCGGGGAGGCCCCGACGGGGGCGACGGCGGGCGCGGCGGTGACGTGCTCGCCGTATGCGACGGATCGCTGCGGGACCTGCAGTCCTACCGCCGCAGGACCCGCTACCGGGCCGGCCGGGGGGGACACGGCTCGGGCGCGCTGCGCCACGGCGCCGACGGCGAGTCGCTGCACCTGGCCGTGCCTCCGGGCACCCGCATCGAGGCCGTCCCCGACGAGGAGGGGCAGCTCGCGGGCCGCAGCTGGGAGCTGCTCACCCCGGGAGTCACCGTGGTGCTCGCCCGCGGGGGCAGCGGCGGTGCCGGCAACAAGCGCTTTGCCACCCCCACCCGCCAGACCCCCCGGTTCTCCGAGCGGGGCCTCCCGGGCGAGGAGGGCTGGCTCGCCCTGCAGCTGCGTCTGCTCGCCGACGTGGGCCTCGTCGGCCTACCCAACGCCGGCAAGTCCTCGCTGCTGGCGCGTCTCACGCGGGCGGCCCCGAAGATCGCCGACTACCCCTTCACCACGCTCTCCCCGGTCCTGGGGGTGCTCGAGAGCGACGACCGCCAACTGGTGATCGCAGACATCCCCGGCTTGATCGAGGGTGCCAGCGACGGTGCCGGGCTCGGCCACGAGTTCCTCGCCCACGTCGAGCGCACCCGGCTGCTCGTGCACGTGCTCGACATCGCACCCGAGCTGTCCCAGGGGCAGGGCGCCGACACCCTCGCCAACTTCGCCACGATCGAGCGCGAGCTGGCCGCCCACGACCCGCGGCTGGCCGAGCTGCCGCGGGTGCTCGTGCTGTCGAAGTCCGACCTCGTCGAGGAGGCCGCCGCCGAGGAGGCGGTCCGCTCCTGGAGCGAGCGGCTGGGCGGCGAGGTGCCCGTGCTGGCGGTCTCGAGCGCCACCGGTGCCGGCCTGCGTCAGCTGTCAGGTGAGCTGCTGGCCCGCGTCCCGGCGCAGGAGGCCCCGCCCGCCGCGGCCACCGCGACCGACGCCGAGCCGGCCGGCCACGGAGACGCCGGCGGACATGAGCTGGCCGAGCACATGCTGTTCCGGCCCCGTCCCCGCGAGGGCTTCGAGGTCGAGCGCCTGCAGGAGAACGCCTTCGCGGTCCGTGGCCGCGGTATCGAACGGCTACTGGAACGGTTCGACCTCGACAACGATGAGGCGCTCGCCCACCTCGAGGAGCGCCTGCGCACCATCGGCGTGATCAAGGCCCTCGAGAAGGAGGGCTTCAAGCCCGGCGACGAAGTCGAGATCGCGGGCGTGACCTTCGAGCTGGACCCGCGGTAGCCGCGGGTCGCCCGCCGGCGAGGCAGAATCCCCGCTGATGAGGCGGATCGTGGTCAAGCTCGGCTCGAGCGTCGTCGCCGACGGGGAGGGCTCGCTGCGCACCGACGGCCTGGCCTCGCTGTGCGAGTTGCTCGCCGCCGTGCACCGCGACGGCGGGGAGGTGGTGATCGTCACCAGCGGTGCGATCGCGCGCGGGATGCAGGTGATGGGGCTGCCCCAGCGGCCGACCTCGGTAGGCGCGCTGCAGGCCGCCAGCGCGGTCGGCCAGGGCAAGCTCTACCGGGTCTACGACGAGCTCCTGCGCGAGCGCGGGGTGACCAGCGCCCAGGTGCTCCTCACCTTCTTCGACATGAGCGCCCGCACCCACTACCTCAACGCCCGCCAGACGCTCAGCACGCTGCTGGAGTGGAGGGTGCTGCCGGTGATCAACGAGAACGACACCACCGCCACCGACGAGATCTCCTTCGGCGACAACGACTTCCTCGCCGCCCAGGTGGCGGTGCTGATCTCCGCCGACCAGCTGGTGCTGCTGACCGACACCGACGGCCTCTACACCGCCGACCCCCGTCACCACCCGGACGCCCGCATGATCGGCGAGGTCACCGACTTCGCGATCCTGCAGGACCTCGAGATCGGGCACACCACCTCTCCGCTGGGCTCGGGTGGGATGCGCTCGAAGGTGGTCGCGGCCGAGATGGCCACCGCCGCCGGCATCGACACGGTGATCTGCAACGGCCGCAAGCCCGAGGCGCTGGCGGCGGTGCTCGCCGGCGAGCACGGTGCCGGCGCCGGCACCCTGTTCCCCGCCCGCGACGCCCGCTACAGCTCATTCAAGCTGTGGCTGAAGTACGCCAAGCCCTCGCGCGGCACGCTGGTGGTGGACGACGGTGCCGCACGCGCCCTGCGGGAGGGGAGCGCGAGCCTGCTGCCGGTGGGCATCGTGGAGGTGGTGGGCGACTTCGACGCCGGCGACGCCGTCGAGATCGCGGTCCGCCGCGACGAGGGGGGCGGGTTCGGCGGGACGCTCGCGAAGGGGATCTCCAACTACACCGCCGGCGAGCTGCAGCGGGTGGCGGGCCTGAAGTCCGAGGCCGTCAGAGAGATCCTGCCGCGGGCCACCGAGGAGGCCGTGCACCGGGACTACCTCGTGCTCGAGTGAGCAACCGGCGTACCCTGTAGCGGACATGGCGAGCACCGCCGCAGCCCCAGCCGCGACCGATCCGCCCGCAGCCGCGGGCAGCGTGGTCGACACCTGCGCGGCCGCCAAGCGGGCCGCCCGCGCGCTGGCCCAGTGCGACACGTCCGTCAAGAATGCCGCGCTGGCCGCGATCGCGCGGGCACTGCGCGAGCGGACCCCCGAGATCCTGGCCGCGAACGGGCTCGACATGCGGGCCGGCGTGCAGCAGCAGATCGGCGACGCGCTGCTCGACCGCCTGCGCCTCGACGCCGGACGCATCGAGGGGATCGCGCGGGCCGTCGAGGACATTGCGGCGCTTCCCGACCCGGTAGGCGAGCTGATCGAGGGGCGACGCCTGCCCAACGGCCTGGACCTGCGCAAGGTGCGGGTGCCTCTCGGCGTGGTGGCGGTCGTGTACGAGGCCCGTCCGAACGTGACCGTGGACGCCGCCGCGCTGGCGTTGAAGTCCGGCAACGCGATCGTGCTGAGGGGCTCGAGCACTGCTCGATACTCGAACGCCGTGCTCGCCGAGATCGTGTCTTCGGCGGCTGTCGGCGCCGGCCTGCCGGAGGGGTGCGTCAGCCTGGTGGCGGGGGGCGGTCGCGAGGAGCTGTCGGAGATCGCCACCCAGACGGGAACCGTGGACCTGATCATCCCGCGCGGGGGAGAGGGGCTGAAGGCGGCCCTGCAGGCGGTTGCCACCGTGCCGGTGATCTACGCCGCCTCGGGCAACTGCCACATCTACGTGGACGCCGCCGCCGACCTCGAGCAGGCGCTCGCGATCGTGCTCAATGCCAAGGTCCAGCGACCGGGCGTCTGCAACGCCGCCGAGACGCTGCTCGTGCACGAGCGCTTGGCCGACGAGTTCCTGCCGCTGGTGCTGGAGGGCCTCGGCGACGCAGGCGTGGTGGTCCGCGCCGACGGAAACGCGATCGAACGCGCGGGCGGAGACCCGGGGGCCACCTCCCAGCAGCTCGCCGGGGCGTTGGTGGAGCCGGCCACCGACGAGGACTTCGCCACCGAGTACCTGGCCCCCGTCATCGCCGTCGGGATCGTCGGCGGTCTCGACCAGGCCCTGGAGCACATCGCCCGACACGGCAGCGGCCACTCCGAGGCGATCGTCACCCGCGACGCCTCCGCGGCGGCCGCCTTCCGCCTGGGCGTCGACGCCGCCTGCGTGTACGTCAACGCCTCCACCCGCTTCACCGACGGGGGCGAGTTCGGGATGGGCGCCGAGATCGGCAACTCCACCCAGAAGCTCCACGCCCGCGGGCCGATCGGGCTGCGGGAGCTCTGCACCTTCAAGTACATCGTCGAAGGCGACGGGCACGTCCGCTCTTGAGCGCGGAGCACCGCCTCCGACACGGGCGTCGGTCGGGATCCTCGGGGGGACGTTCAACCCTCCCCACCTCGGGCACCTCCAGATCGCCCGCGGCGCGTGCCGCCAGCTGGGCTTGGAGCGTGTGCTGTTGATGCCCGCGCGGCTGAACCCGTTGAAGCCCGGCGAGGACGACCCCGGCCCCGAGCACCGGCTGGCGATGTGCGAGCTGCTGAGCGCCGGCGAGGACGGGATCGGTACCTGCGCGGCGGAGCTCTCGCGGGAGGGGCCCTCCTACACCGTCGAGACGCTGCGGGACCTCCACCGCTCCCACCCCGGTGTGGGCTGGACGTTCATCGCCGGCGCCGATGCCGCCCGCACGCTGCCACGCTGGCGCAGCCCATCCGAGCTGCTCGAGCTCGCCGACCTGGCCGTCGCCTACCGCGGCGCCAGCACCCGCGAGCAGGTGATGTCCACGCTGGCCCGGGTCCCCGGAGACGGGCTCGCCCCGCGGGTGAGCTTCCTGGAGATGCCACTCGCCGATGTCTCCTCCTCGCAGGTCCGCGAGCGCGTGGCCCGCGGCGAGCCGGTGGTGGAGCTGGTCGGGGAGCCCGTCGCCGATTACATCGCCGAGCACGGCCTGTACCGCCGGGAGTCGTGATGGGCGGCGAGCAGCTGGTCCAGGAGATCGCCCGTCTGGCGGCCGACAAGAAGGCCATCGACGTGGTCGAGCTCGACCTTCGCGGGGTGCTCGGCTACACCGACTACTTCCTCGTCTGCTCGGGTCGCACCGGCAGGCAGGCGAAGGCGATCCAGGACGGGATCCTCGAGGGCCTCAAGCACGACCACGAAGTCGTGCCCCGCCGCGTGGAGGGGTCGGCGGCGGGCGGCTGGATCCTGATCGACTACCTCGACGTGGTGGTCCACATCTTCACGCCCGAGAAGCGCGACTTCTACCGCTTGGAGCAGCTGTGGGGAGAGGTCCCGGCGAAGGCCATCGGAGACACCGCCTAGACCGGCCGCCGGCCGCCGGCACGCGAGCACGCGAGATCGCGGTTCGCGGGACGCCAGCTACACCAGGCCGAGGTCCGCACGGGCACGGTCGCGGTCGAAGTAGAGGACCAACCTGATCACCGTCCCCTCGCGAAACTCGAAGAGGTTCGCCACCGACCGCTCCTCGAACTCGTAGCCGCTCGTCCTTCCGCGTCCGGAGTTACGGACGAGCACGAGTATCCAGTCGTCCTCGCCGACGATGAACTGCTCCGGCTCGGCTCGGAAGTCCGTCCATTCCCGCAACCACTCGCCGTACCGCTGCGACATCGCTTCGAGGCCGGTCCAGGTGCCCGGGTTGGGGCCCTCGGTAATCACGAACTCGATCTCAGGGTCGGCCCAGTCGGAGCGGCTGAAGTCGCCCCGCTCCCAGTCCGCGTAGATCGAGTGCACGAGGTTCAGGTTGTCCGACACCTCCACCGCAGTATCCCCTGATCGATACGGCGAGGGTCTCTACCGTTGCTCGCCGAGCAGCTGGGCCACCGGCTCGCCCGCCGGCCGCCGCCGGACGAACATAAGTGCGACCCCCTGGACGGCCACCGCCAGGCCCGTGGCCAGCGCGAACGCCGCCCCCGTGGGTATGTGGCGCAACGTCACCGCGAGCGTGAAGAAGAACAGTGCGAAGGCGGCAAAGCCGCTGACCATGGCCCGCATCATCCGTACCAGCTCGCCGGTGCCGCGCTGGCCGTGGGTGAACACGGCGAGGACGGTCGCGATGATCGGAAACGGCGCGAGCAGCCCGCTCAGCTGCGGGCCGAGCCAGCCGGCGACGGCGGTGAGCGTGAGCACCAGGGCGAGGGCGCAGCCGGCGCGCAGCGGCAGATCCCAGCTCGGAGGTGGTGGCGGTGAGTGGGTCAACGCCGGGGCTCGGGGAAGCAGGAACAGCAGGCCGGCCGCGACCGACGCCAGCGCCAGCGCCAGGGAGGCCTGGACGGGTGGGTGCAGGCCGCTGAAGGCGACCGTCAGGGCGATGAACGCCAGCCAGCCGGCGAGCATGCTGGCTCCCCAGAACAGTCGCGGCGCCAGCCGCGAGTACACGATCACGAACGCGATCAGCGACACCAGCCCGAGCACCGTGCCGGCGGCGGCGTTGGCCGCGAAGCCTCGTCCGTGGGCGATCGCGTAGGCGAGCAGGATTGGCCCGGCGACCACCGGCAGCCCGGCCACCAGGCCACCGACACGCACGCCGAAGCGGCGGGCGGCCAGCGAGGCGCCCACGACGAAGCTCGGCGCCAGCAGCACCTTCACCGCGATCAGCGTCATCCGGCCAGTGATGATGGCGCACCCACACGCGGGCGCAAAGCGCCCTCGGCGGGGCCCGGCTAGGCCGAGACGGGCCGCAGGCGTTCGACGATCCGCTCGTCGCCGCGCAGCTTCAGCCCGCGGGCGCGGGCCGCCGGCAGGTCCAGGTGGCCGCTCAGGACCCCGAGCAGCGTGTGGGGGGACCCACTCAAAGAGGCGTCGGGCTCGGGCACCGTGCCCGCACGGGCATGCACCTCCCCGTTGGCGATCTCCAGCAGCACGGGCTCGCCCCCGGCGTCGAGCTCGACCGTCGCCGGTGGCCCGTCTGGTTCACCGTCGCGGAGGAACATCTCGGCCGGCCACGTCAGCCAGCGGCTGCGGAACTCATCGCCATCGCTCGGGCCCTCGGACATGAAGGGGATCCCCCAGCGTCCGAGGGCGTCGACGACCGTCTCCAGCTGGCGGCCGCGGTCGGTCAGCTCGAACACCGTGGCGGCCGCCGGCGGGGGCAGCTCACGGCGGGCCACGATCCCCTCCCGCTCGAGCGCACGGAGGCGGTCGGCCAGCAGGTTGGTGGCGATCCCCGGGAGCCCCTCACGGATATCGGTGTAGCGGGCCGGGCTGCGGAGCAGCAGCTCGCGGACGATCAGCAGCGTCCAGCGGTCCCCGACGACGTCGAGCGCCTTCGCCACCGAGCAGTACTGGCCGTAGGTCCTCATGAGCGGATTGTAACTCAGGTGGACTAATTTGTCGAGATACTTGATTTTCTTGTCTAATCCATCTATAACGTCGCCCATGAACCGACGCCCTCTGATCCTCGCCTCCCTGCTGCTGGCGGCCTTCGCCATCAACCTCGACACCACGATCGTCAACGTCGCCCTGCCCACGCTGGTCCGTGAACTCCACGCCACCAACAGCCAGCTGCAGTGGATCGTCGACGCCTACAACCTCGTGTTCGCCTCGTTCCTGCTCGCCGCCGGCAGCCTGTCGGACCGGGCAGGGCGCAAGGGCACGCTGATCGCGGGCCTCGCCCTGTTCGGCAGCGCGAGCCTCGCAGGCGGCTTCGCCTCCAGCTCCGGGCAGCTGATCGCCGCCCGCTGCCTGATGGGGCTGGGAGCCGCGCTGGTGTTCCCCGCCACCCTCTCGTTGATCAGCAACGTCTTCACCGAGCGGGCCGAGCGGGCGCGGGCGATCGGCCTCTGGGGGGCGACGGCGGGGATGGCGATCGCGCTCGGGCCGATCTTCGGGGGGTGGCTGTTGGGCCGCTTCTCGTGGTCGAGCATCTTCTTCGCGATGGCACCGGTGGCGCTGGTCGGGGGCCTGCTCGTCGCCCGCTTCGTGCCCACCTCCCGCGACCTCGCCGCTCCCCGCGCCGACCGTCCGGGGCTGGTGCTGTGCACCGCCGCGATGGCGCTGCTGGTGTTCACGATCATCGAGGCGCCGTCCAGCGGCTGGGGCAGCGCCCGCACGCTTGCGGGCCTCGCCGCCGCGGTTGCCCTGGGGGCGGCCTTCTTCGCCTGGGAGCGGCGCACGAGCGAGCCGATGCTCGACCTCGAGCTGTTCCGCAACCCCCGCTTCACCGCCGCCTGCGCTGCGGTCACGGTCTCCTTCTTCACCCTCTTCGGGTTCATCTTCCTGATGACCCAGTACTTCCAGTTCATCAAGTCCTACGACCCGCTGTCGGCGGGCGTCCACCTGCTGCCGGTGGCGTGCTCGGTCGGCGTCGCCTCCGTGCTCGGCACGCGGGCGGCGGTTCGCTTCGGCACCAAGCTCGTGGTAACCGCCGGCCTGGTGATGGTGAGCGCCTTCTACCTGTGGGTGGCCACCGCCACGGCCACCACGGCCTACTCCACGATCGCGGTCCAGATGGTGCTCTACGGGGTCGGGATGGGGCTCACCAGCGCGCCCGCCACGGAGGCCATCATGGGCGCCGTGCCTCGCGCCAAGGCGGGCGTCGGCTCGGCCGTCAACGACGCCACCCGGCTGCTCGGCGGGACGCTGGGGGTGGCCGTGATCGGCAGCGTGTACGCCTCGATCTACGCCAGCCGGCTGGCCGCCGGGATCCCGGCCCAGGCACCCCGGCGTGTCGCCGCCGCGGCCGAAGCGTCGGTCGGCGCGGCGCTCGTGACCGCCGAACGGCTCGCCGCCTCCGGCCACACGGCGCTCGCGGCCGTCCTCCACGCCGGGGCCAGCGACGCCTTCATCCAGGGCCTGCAGGTCGCGTGCCTGGTGGCCGCCGGCGTGGCCGCCGCCGGGGCCGTCCTGACCGCCGCCCGGCTGCCCGCGCAGCCACTGCAGACCGAGCCGGTCGCGGCACCCGAGCCGGTGGCGAGCGGCCCAGCTCGCGCCGGGGAGGTTCCGGCCGGGGTGCTGGTGGCCGAGGAGGCGTAGCCGGCGCGACCGCGGCGGGCCGTCAGGCCGGCTGCTGGTACGGAGGCGGCTCGGAGGCGGCCGCGGAGGCGACGTCGGAGGCGAACGTGATCCGCGCTTTGTAGAGCAGCACCCCGCCCAGCAGCAGGGCCGCGAGCATGACCAGGAAGCTGACCTGCAGACCGGTGGCGGTGCTCGCCCCGGGCGCGTGGGGGTGGGTGCCGATCGGCGCCTGCTGGGGCACGATTCCCTCGATCACCTGCGACAGCCCGCCGAACAGCAGCGGCGCCGCCGCCTGGGCCAGCGAGCGGACCACCGTCAGCGCGCTCGACGTTCGACCCCAGAGGCCGGCGGGAACGACGTCCAGGCGGGCCGCCTGGACCGGCGGGTTGGCGGCGAAGATCAGCGTGGCGCCGCCGATCACGAACCACAGCGCGGGGGTGAGCCCGGATTTGAGCAGCCCGATCGCCAGCAGCCCCGCCGCCGCGATGTAGCACAGCCCCGGGAACCACACGCGCGCCGCGAGCCTGCCCCTGCGCAGCATCAGGTCCCCGAGACGGCCTCCCACCACCGTCCCGATCACGCCGCCGGCCACCAGCAGCGCGAGCACCAGCTCGGCTTCGGCCTGGTCGGCGTGGTAGTGGCCCTTGACGAACAGCAGCGCGAACGTCGAGAGCCCGGCGAAATAGAAGTAGCCCAGCGAGGACCCGAAGATCATCAGCCGGTTGGAGGGGATCTCGAACAGATACCTGATCGACTTCAGCAGCCCCATTTCGCTGGGTGGTTCGTGCAGGACGAGAGCCGGGTTCGGGACCGCCCCGGCGCGTTCGGCGGCTTCGCGGGCGGCTTCGTGGCCCGCGTCTCGCTCGGGTGCTCCGGCGACCACGCCGGGCGGCTCTCCGCCGGCGCCCGGGTCGCCCGCCGGCGCCACGGCGACGCCGAGATCGGTGGCGCCCACCGCCAGGTGGCTCTGTCCCCCCCGCAGCGGCTCGGGAACGGTCCGCCACAGCTCGCGGGCGACGAAGAAGCCGGGGATCGAGAGCACGATGAACGCCGCCTGCCAGTGGAACGCGCTCGCCACGAAGCCGCTGATGATGAAGCCGAAGGCCGTCCCCGCCGCCTCGCCGACGAGGATGTATGACCAGATCACCCCACGTTCGTCGGCGGGGAAGTAGTCGCCGGTCAGCGACGAGATCGCCGGTCCCGCGGTCGCCGCCACCGCCCCGAGTGCCACCCTCGTCAGCAGCAGGCTGCCGAAGGTCCCCGCGAACGCGCTGAACAGCGAGGCCAGGCTCCACAGCACGATGCTCGCCGCCAGCAGCGGCATCCGCCTGGTGCGGTCCACCAGCAGTCCCACCGGGATCGTGAACACCGCCCCCACCACCAGCGACACCGAGCTCAGCAGCCCGAGGTCGGTGTTGTTGATGTGCAGCCCGGACTCCAACTGCGGCGCGATCGCCCCGATCGTCGAGGCGTCGGCGCCGTTGAGCGCGAGCACCAACGCGAACAGCGTGATCACCCGCGCCCGGGCCGGTCCTCCCACGCGCTTGACGACCTCGCCCTGGGCGATCTGCCACAGCCAACGCGCGAGCCGGCCGAGTGGCCCGGGGGGAGGCCGGTCCGCGGCCCTGGGCTCAGCCACCGCGATGCTCCCGCTTCGCCGTCCCCGGGCTGCGAGGGAAGGGTCGGCGCGAGGGGGTCGCGGCGCCCCGTCGGACCGCGAGGCGGTGGTGCGCGTACGGCGCCATGCCGGCGCAGGGTGTCACAGCGGACGCCGCCTTGGCGCCCGTCGGTCAGATCCTTCGCCGTGCCTGCCGGTCCCGATCACCGAGCAGCCGCCCACAGGCGGCGCCCTCGGCACCTGGGCGCGGGCTGGGGTCAGCTGTTGCTCTTGCGGGCGCCCTTGCGTCCCGCCGCGGCCTTCTGGGCTTTGGTGCCGCCCTGTGAGGTCGCTCGGCGTTTGGTGCCCGCTCCGGAGCTTTCGCCGCCCCGTTTCGAGGCCCCGGCGGGGGCCCGGTTGGGCGTTTAGGGATCGCAGCGGCCGGGAACAAGATGGGTGCCGGGGCCGCGTTTCGGCGGGGTGACCGGCGAGGGAACCTCGACGTACTACGTCGACGGAAGAGCGCCGTAGGGCCGAAGGGCACCGCTCTCCCGAGAGGAGCAAGACGAGAGGAGGCACAAATGTGCGCCGCCACCCGAGAGGATTCTTCCCAGGCGCTGTTCCGGCGTTACCACGAGGGCGACGCCGCGGCCCGCGAGGCGCTGGTGATCCGGTACATGCCGCTCGCCCGCCGGCTCGCGCTTCGATACGTGAGGCCGTCGGTGGCCCTCGACGACCTCTGCCAGGTGGCCAACCTGGCACTGGTCAAGTCCGTCGACCGCTTCGACCCCGCCCGCGGCTTCAATTTCGAGGCGTTCGCGATTCCCACGATCCTCGGCGAGCTGCGGCGGTTCTTCCGCGACACCTCCTGGGCGGTCCACGTCTCGCGTGCCGACCAGGAGCGCTCCCGCAAGATCCGCGACACGATCACGCTGCTGTCGCACGAGCACGGACATTCGCCCAGCGTCCAGCAGCTGAGCGAGTATCTGGAGATCTCCCAGGAGGAGGTGATGGACGGGATGCAGGTGCTGCAGGCCTACACCGAGGTCTCACTCGATGCTCCCGCCGCGGATGACCAGGAGGGCGCAACCCTCGTCACGACCCTGGGCGGCGAAGACGTCGGCTATGGGTTGGTGGAGGACGGCCTGGTGCTCGAACGGGTGATCCCGGCGCTGAGCCCCCGTGAGCGGCAGCTGATCGACCTCCGTTTCGGACACGAACTCTCGCAGTCCGAGATCGGCGCCCGGCTGGGGCTCTCCCAGATGCAGATATCGCGGCTGCTGCGCGCGACCCTGGAGAAGCTCCACGAGCTCGTCGGCGAGGCCGCCGACAGCTGAAAGCGGCGAGCGGCTCCCCGCTCCCGACGGGGCGGCCGGCAGGGCTACTCGCGGCCCTGCCGGCGGCTCCTGTCTGCGATATCGAGCGATATCAGGCGATATATTGTGGTCGTGGCCGAAGACCGCGTCCCGCTGTTCGTGAGGCTGCCACGCGAGCAGGCGACGGCGCTGGATCGCCTGGCCGATTCGACCGGCCGTCGCAAGCAGCACGTGGTCAGCGATCTCCTCGCCGACCAGCTCGCCGTAGGACATCTCGAGATCATCGATCGCGCCGACGCCGACGAGGTGCTGACGCTCCAGGAGGCGGCGGCACTCCTGCGGCTGCCGCTCGAGACGGTTCGTGCCAGCGCGCTTGCCGGTGAGCTTCCCGGGCGTGCGTTCGGGGCAGAGTGGCGGTTCGCGCGCACGGCGCTGCTGACGTGGCTCGGGGGAGAGGACCGGGCTCGGCGGCCGCCGAGCGAGGTGGAGGCAGCGGGCGAGGATGGATAGCCGGGCGCGGCGGCCGATCGTGCTCGTCCCCGGGGCATGCCTCGGCGGTTGGGTCTGGTCGGCGGTCGCCGCCGATCTTCGTGACCGCGGCCACGACGTCTACCCGGTGACGCTGACCGGACTCGGCGAGCGCGTGCATCTGGCGCACGCCGGGATCGACCTGGAGACCCACGTCACCGATGTCGTGAAGCTGTTGGAGTACGAGGCGCTGGAGGATGTCGTGCTGGTCGGGCACAGCTACGCCGGCATCGTCGTCACGGCTGTCGCGGACCGGGTGGGCAGGTGCCTGAACGCCGTCGTGTACCTCGACACCTCTCCGCTCCCGGACGGGATGGCGATCATCGACACGATGCCGCCCGAGCAGCGCGAGCGGCAGCGGCGCGTGGTGGACGAGAGCGGAGACGGCTGGAGATGGCCGGTCCCCGACCGTGAGACCCTCCTCACGGGAGCCTTCGGAAGCACGGGCGGTCTCAGTGAGGGGGACCTGCAGGTGATCGCCGAGCGCGCCACACCTCAGCCGTTCGCGACGATGACCTCGCCGGTCCGCCTGACCCACGAGAAGCCACCTGACACTCGGCGCGTGGCGATCTTCTGTACCGACGGCGGCATGGACGTCGAGCACCTGCGCGAGCTCATCGCGGAGGGCGATCAGAGGGCCGCGAGCTTCGCCGACGCCGACTGGGAGCTACACGATCTCCCGACCGGGCATTGGCCGATGCTCTCGCTCCCGTCCGCACTCGCGGATCTCGTCGGCGAGATCGCCGATCACTGACCGGACGCCTCGGGGCGCGCGGCCTCGCGGGGGCAACCGGCGATCGTCTGAGCGTCCGCCGGCCCGTCCGGGGCTCACGCTCGGAGCAGTACCACCTCGCTGCCGAGGAACTCGTCCGTTGCGGGGATCACACGGCGCGGAAGGGGTGTGAGGCCGACGGCGCGGCCCTCGCGCTCGAGCTGCGTCGCCGTGAAGCGCGCCAGCCGCAGCACCTCCACGGCTGAGGGCTCGAGCACGTCACGGCGGCCGCCCTCGCCGATGACGAAGCGCCAGCGCTTGACCTCGATCGCACGCGCCCGCACCCGCATGGCCGTGGCGTGGCTGACGTACAGCCGGCCCTCACGGCGGACGTGCTCGGCGGGTGGTGGCTTGTCCCCGTCGACGACGCTGTAGGACTCGAGCGCGGAGACGATCGCGCAGGCGAGCACGCCGTCGGGCCGCAGATGCTTGCTCGCAGCTGCGAGGAAACGCGCACGGTGCCCGGGTCCCCCGAACAGCTGGATCGTCTGCAGGGCGGCCACGCACAGCGCATAGCCGCGCGAGGGCAGGTCGAGCTCGCGTGCGTCCGCATGCACGGCCTGTACCGGGAGCGCGCCAGCCCGGTGCGCGAGCTCGGCCAGCAGGACCGCATCCACGTCCACGGCTGTGACGGGATGTCCTGCCCGCGCCAACGCGAGCGCCACGCGACCAGTGCCGCAACCGACCTCGAGCACGGGGGCGCCGGGTGTGACGGCAGCGAGCTCGAGCCACAGCGTCAGGTCGGTGCGATAGGCGCCGCACTCGAGATCGTGCCAGATGACGGTCTCCTCGGGCGACCACACGGTCAGGCCTCGCCGCACTGTCGGAAATGGAGCTAGCCGGGCTCGAACCGGCGACCTTCGCGCTGCCAGCGCGACGCTCTCCCAGCTGAGCTATAGCCCCGCGGTGGGTCCGCAAGAGTCTAGCTGGCCGGTTTGGCGCCCGGGGCGTGCTCGCCGATGGGGCGGGGACGCTCGGTGCCGGCGGGCCGAGGTGCTCGACCGGTCAGGACTTCGGCAGGAACTCGGGTACGTCGAGCTCGTCCGAGGAGCCGTTCTCGGGCTGGCGCTTGCTGTTCTCGCCGCGCTTGGCGGTGGGGGCGGTGTCGGGGACGACCTGGTCCAGGCGGGCGGTCATGCCGCCGTGGGCGAGGCGCACGCCCCGTAGCAGGCGCTCGGCGTTGGTGTGGAGCGACTGGGCGAACTCGTTGAGGTTGTGGGAGATCTCGGTGCCTTCGGTGAGGACCTCGTGGGCGACCACGTGGGCCTCGCTGGTGATCTCGCGGGCCTCCGTGCGGGCCTTGGCGAGGGCCTCGTTGGCCTGCTTCTCGGTTTCCGCCTTGTGACGGGCGACCTTCTCGCGTTCGACCCGCAGCTCGTTTTCGGTGTGCTGGGTCAGCTCGGCGGCGACCCGCTCGGCCTCCTCGCGGGCGCTGCTGATCATCTTGTCCGCTTCGGCGGCCGCGTGCGAGCGTGTCCGCTCGGCCTCGGTCTTGGCCGAGGTACGCAGCTGCTCGGCCTCGCTCTTGGCCGATGCCCGCAGCTGGTCGGACTCGGTCTTGGCGGCCGTTCTCAGCTCCTCGGACTCGCTGCGGGCGGCCTCCCGCAGCTGCTCGGTCTCCGTGCGGGCGGCGGTACGCATCTGCGTCGCCTCCGCGCTGGCGGCGGCGCGCATCTCCTCGGAGTCGCTCTCGGCGGTGGTCCGCATCTGCTCGGCGTCCTGCTTGGCGGACTCGGTCGTCCGTTCTGCTTCGGCCTCCGCGGAGGTCCTCATCTCCTCGGCCTCGCCACGCGCCTCGGCGACCTGGTGGTCGGCCTGCTCGCGGGCGGCGGCGAGCGCTTTGACGGCGTCGTCCCGAGCCTGCTCGAGCTCACCCGTCATGCGTGCGACCGTGTCGCTCGCCTCGGCCGTCATCGCCTCGGCCTGGGCCCGGGCCGTCGCCAGCAGCTCCTCGGCCTCCTCGTCGGCCGCCGCCACGCGGTTGTCGGCGGCGCGGTCGGCTTCGGCGATCCGCGCGTTGGCCCGCGACTCCGCCTGCTCGCGCAGATCGGCGGCTGCGGCTTCGGCGGCGGAGACGATGCTCGCGACCCGCCCCGGGGCCGAGCTCAGCGAGTCGGGATCTCCGTCGTAGTCGTAGTCGCCGTCGGAGAAGTCGGGGTCTTCCATGCGCCTAGATGCTAGACGGCTGTGCGGGGGACTGTGTGCTCGGTGGGGAGGACCGGACGGACGGTGCGGAGAGCCCATCCCCGCCCTCTGCGAGGATGGCAGGAAAGGTGGGAAATTGGTCCTTGCGGACAGACGCCGGGTGGGCCATGATCGAGCTCGATGGCAGCCTCAGCTCACCCCCGCAGGGTCGCGATCGTCGTCTACCAGGGCGTCCAGTCCCTCGACGTCACCGGCCCGCTGGAGGTCTTCGCCGGCGCGCAGACGGCGATCCGGGCCCGCGAACGCCTCGAGGGCCGTCCCCCGGCGCCCGGCTATGAGCTCGTGATCGTCGGCCGCGGAGCGGTGAGCACCTCGAGCGGCCTGGCGATCGTGCCCGAACAAGGGTTCGACAGCGAGCCGGGGCGACTGGACACGGTGATCGTCCCCGGCGGTCAGGGACGCCGGCAGGCCGAAGCCGACGAGGAGCTGATGGCGTGGGTCGTGCGCGCCTCGCGCTCGGCCCGGCGGACGGTGTCGGTCTGCACGGGCGCGTTCCTGCTGGCCCGGGCGGGGCTGCTCGACGGGCTCCGCGCGACCACCCACTGGGCCTGGGCGCAGGAGCTCGCCGGCGCCCACCCGCAGGTCGAGGTCGACCCGGACCCGATCTACGTCCGCGACGGCTCGGTCTGGACCTCGGCCGGCGTGACGGCCGGGATGGACCTCGCACTCGCACTGGTCGAGGAGGACCACGACCGCGAGCTGGCGCTGACGATCGCCAGGCACCTGGTGCTGTTCCTACGCCGTCCCGGCAGCCAGTCGCAGTTCAGCGCGACCCTCAGCGCACAGCAGCCCCGCCGCGAGCCCCTGCTCGAGATCCAGCGGTCGGTGCTCGAGGAACCCACCGCCGAGCACACGGTCGAGGCGATGGCGGCACGGGCGCACATGAGCCCGCGCCACTTCGCCCGTGCCTTCCGCGGCGAGACGGGGGTGACGCCGGCGCGGTACGTCGAGCGGGTTCGCCTGGAGGCGGCCCGCAGGCTGCTCGAGGACACCTCGGTGGCGATCTCGGCGGTGGCCACGGAGGCCGGGTTCCCCAGCGCGGAGACGATGCGGCGGGCGTTCGTGCGGACCCTCGCCGTGTCCCCCGTGGAGTACAGGCGCCGCTTCCACGGCGGCCCACGGCTGGTGGGGGACCGCGAGGCCCCCGTGCCGCCGCCCGAAAACGAGAACGGAAAGGACGAAGCACATGGACATCGCGATCGTGCTGTACGACAGGTTCACGGCGCTCGACGCGGTCGGGCCGTATGAGGTCCTGAGCCGGATCCCGGGTGCGAAGGTCAGCTTCGTGGCCGACCGGCCGGGCCCCGTGAGGACCGACAACGGCGTGCTGACGATGCTCGTCGAGCACGGCCTGGAGGCGTTGGAGCACCCGGACGTGGTCGTGGTCCCGGGCGGCCCGGGAGAGGTGCAGGTGCGCGCCGGGAGCCGGGTGCTGGATTGGCTGCGGGGCGCACACGAGACCAGCACCTGGACGACGTCGGTGTGCACCGGCTCGCTGATCCTCGCGGCCGCCGGGCTGCTGGAGGGCAGACGCGCGACATCCCACTGGCTGGCGCTCGACCGTCTGGCGGAGCTGGGCGCGGTGGTGACCGACGAGCGGGTCGTCTACGACGGCAGGCTCGTGACGGCCGCGGGCGTGTCGGCCGGCATCGACATGGGGCTGTCGCTGGCCGGGTCGATCGCCGGGGACACGGTCGCCCAGGCGATCCAGCTGGGGATCGAGTACGACCCCCAGCCGCCCTACGACAGCGGCGCCCCCTGGAAGGCCCCGGCCGAGGTGGTGGAGCTGCTGCGCAGCCGCAGCCGCCACCAGGCCGAGGCCGAGCAGGCCGCGAGCGGCTGACCCCGCCGGCGGGCCGGCGCCCACTCGCCCCACCTCGAGCAGGCCGCGAGCGGCCGGGCCCCGCTGACGGCGCAGGCCGGGCGGTAACCTGCGATCGAGCCATGCCGGAGCACCGCTACGACCCGCACGCGATCGAGCGCCGCTGGCAGGAGCTATGGGCCCGGGAGCGCACCTGGGAGGTTTCCAACCGCGACCCCAGCCACGGGCGCGGCTCGCGTTCGCGGATCGGGGCCGTCACCGGCGCCACCGCCGACGAGCCCGACACGTACGTGCTCGAGATGCTCCCCTACCCGAGTGGGGAGCCCCACATCGGGCACCTCAAGTGCTACTCCCTCGGCGACGCGATCGCCCACTACTGCCGCCGCCGGGGGGCACGGGTGCTGCACCCGATGGGCTACGACGCCTTCGGCCTGCCGGCCGAGAACCACGCGATCCGCACCGGCGTCCACCCGCGGGTCTCGACGGCGGAATCGATCGCCTCCTTCCAGGAGCAGTTCCGCTCCTGGGGGATCTCGATCGACTGGTCCCGGGAGCTGGCCACCAGCGAACCCTCCTACTACCGCTGGACGCAGTGGATCTTCCTGGAGCTGTTCAGGGCCGGGCTCGCGTATCGCGGCGAAGCGGCGGTCAAGTGGTGCCCCAACGACCAGACCGTGCTCGCCAACGAGCAGGTCAGCGCCGACGGCCACTGCGAGCGCTGCGGGGCGGTGGTCGAGATCCGCCAGCTCGAGCAGTGGATGCTGCGGATCACCGACTACGCCGAGCGGCTGCTCGGGGACCTCGACGGGATCGACTGGCCCGAGCACGTGAAGACCATGCAGCGCAACTGGATCGGGCGCAGCGAGGGGGCCGAGGTGACCTTCCGCTGCGAGGAGCTCGACACCGACTACCCCGTCTTCACGACCCGTCCGGACACCCTCTTCGGGGCGACCTTCTTCGTGATGGCCCCCGAGCACCCCGACGTGCTGCGCCTGGCCGAGGGCGGCCCCCACGAGCGGGCCGTGCGCGAGTACGTCAACCACGTCCTCACCGAGAGCAACGAGGAACGCGGCAACGCGGACAAGGAGAAGACCGGGGTCCCGCTCGGGCGCACCGTCGTCAACCCCGTCAACGGCGAGCGGATCCCGATGTACGTGGCCGACTACGTGCTGATGGAGTACGGCACCGGGGCGATCATGGCGGTGCCCGCCCACGACGAGCGCGACTTCGCCTTCGCGCTCGTCCACGACCTCCCGATCAGGCGCGTGATCGCCCCCGCCGATGAGCCCGAGGCCGCCCCGGAGGAGCTCCCCTTCACCGGCGACGGCGTGATCGTCGGCTCCAACCCCCAGTTCGACGGCATGCCCAACCGCGAGGCGCTGGGGGCGATCGTGCAGTGGCTCGACCGCGAGGGCAAAGGCCACGCGTCGGTCAACTACCGCCTCCGTGACTGGCTGATCTCGCGTCAACGCTACTGGGGCTGCCCGATCCCGATCGTCTACTGCGACCGCTGCGGGATGGTGCCGGTGCCCGCCGACGCGCTCCCGGTCGAGCTCCCCGAGATCGACGACTACATGCCCAAAGGCCGCTCCCCCTTGGCCGCCGCCGAGGACTGGGTCAACACCCGTTGTCCGGACTGTGACGGCCCGGCTCGCCGCGAGACCGACACGATGGACACGTTCGTCGACTCCTCGTGGTACTTCCTGCGCTACTGCGACGCCCGCAACGACCGCGCCGCCTGGGACCCGGCCGCGACCCGCGAGTGGATGCCCGTGGACCAGTACATCGGCGGGGTCGAGCACGCGATCCTGCACCTGATGTACGCGCGCTTCTTCACCAAGGCGCTCGCCGACCTCGGACACCTCGACTTCCAGGAGCCGTTCACCTCGCTGTTCACCCAGGGCATGGTCACCAAGGACGGCGCGAAGATGAGCAAGTCCCGCGGCAACGTCGTCTCGCCGGCGTCGATCGTCGAGCGGGTGGGCGCCGACACCGCCCGCTCCTACATCCTCTTCGTCGGTCCCCCCGAGCAGGACGCGGACTGGTCGGACGAGGGCGTGGACGGCGTCTTCCGGTTCCTCGGGCGGTTGTGGCGGCTGGCGGCCGAGGTGGCCGAGCGACCGGGAGGGTCGGGGAGCCCGGTGAGCTCTCCGGAGGCACCCGAGGGAGAGGACCTGGCGCTGGCCCGCAAGACCCACTGGGCGATCGAGAAGGTCGGCTCCGACGTCCGCCGCTTCGCCTTCAACACCGCCATCGCCGCGGTCATGGAGCTGCTCAACGAATGCTCCCGGCTGCGCGAGACGGCCGAGCTGCAGACGCTCCGCTTCGCCGTCGCGACCGCGGCCTCGCTGCTGTTCCCGTTCGCCCCCCACGTGAGCTCGGACATCTACGAGCGGCTCACCGGCGAGCGCGTGTGGGAGCAGCCGTGGCCCGACCCCGACGAGTCCCTCTTGGAGACGGACTCCTACGAGCTCGTGTGCCAGGTCAACGGCAAGGTCCGAGACCGCGTCCAGGCACGCACCGACGCGCCCGAGCAGGAGCTCCGCGACCTGTGCCTGGCGGCCGCCAACGTCCGCGCCCACGTGGACGGCCGCGAGATCGTCAAGGAGATCGTGCTGCCGGGCAAGCTCGTCAACCTCGTGGTCCGCTGAGCGTCCCGCCGGCGATCCCTTGACCGCCAAGCTCGGGCCCCTCTACCTGATCCGCGGCGACGACCACGGCGCCATCGCCGCCCGCCGCGCGCGGCTGCGGGCGCTGGCCGAGTCGGAGTCCGGCGCCAGCGGCCCGGAGCTGCTCGACGGCCCCGAGGCGACCCCCGAGGCGACCGCCCGGGCGCTGGCCGGGATGACCCTCGCGCTCGGCCACCGGGTGGTGATCGTCGACGGCGTGGAGCGCTGGCGGGCAAAGGAGTTCGAGGATCACCTGGCCGGCATGCTGGCCGACATCCCGCCCGATACGACCCTGGCCCTGTTCGCCCGCGAGGAGCCCCGGGCGAAGGTTCCCGAGGTGCTCGTGAAGGCCGTCGAGCGGGCCGGCGGACAGGTGGCGGTGGAGTCCGCCGTGAAGCCGTGGGAGCTGCCCGGCTGGACCCGCGAGCAGGCCGCACGTCTGGGCGTCTCGCTCGACGCCCGTGCCTCGAAGGCGCTCGTCGAGCAGGTCGGCGAGCGGCCCCAGCGCCTGCTGCGGGAGCTGGAGAGGCTGGCGCTGTCGCTCGATCAGGGCGAGCCCGGCGCGGCGCCCACGCTGAGCGAGGAGCAGGTGCTCGCCTTCTCGGCGCGCTCGGCCGACCAGCGCGCCTACGAGCTGGCCGACGCGCTGCTGGCGGGCGACCGCTCCGTCGCCCTCTCGCGGCTGACCTCGCTGCGGGCACAGGGTGAGTCGCTGGCGGGTCTCGTGTACGCGATCACCAGGAGGCTCCGCGACGCGGTGGTGGTCTCCGAGCGGCTGGCCGCCGGAGAGTCACCGGCGCAGATCAGGGGCTCGCTGCGCCCGATGCCCCCACGGGCGGCCGAGCGCTTCATCGCCGCGGTCGCCGCCACCGACCCGTCGCGGTTGAAGGCGGCACTGGGCGTGCTCGCCGACCTCGAGCAGGACTCCCGCGGCGGCTCGCCGCTGCCCGCCGCCCGTGGACCCGAGAACGGCCTCGAGGAGGACTCGCTGGCCGTGCGGGCGGTGGAAGCGATCGCTTCCTAGCAGCGGCGGTGCCGGCGCGTGCGGCGGAGGGGCGCCACCGGCCCGGACCCCGGGCCCACCGGGCGGGCGGCTACCTACGGGCGGGGTGCTACTTGCCCGCGAGCAGGCGCGCCGCGCGGGACTTCTTGCGGTCGCCGGTGTTGCGGTGCAGCGCGCCACGCTTGACGGCCTTGTCGATCACGCTCATCAGCTGACGGTGGGTCTCCGTCGCAGCCTCGGCGTCGCCTCCGGCGAGATGCGCCTGGAGGGCACGGAAGTGGGTTTTGATCGTCGAGGTGTAGAGACGGTTCTCGCTGCGCTCTCTGGCGGAGCGCAGGATCCGCTTCTTCTGTGAGTGGATGTTGGCCATCGAAAAACCGCCGCGCGATCAGGAAAACACAGCCCGACCACGCCGCGCAGCGCCGTACTATAGCGGCCTTGTCCGGCCCGGCCGAAACGCATGTCGAGCTGGAGCCCGTCCCCGAGACGCCGGAGCCGGGACGCCTCGGGCGCAACACCGCGATCTTCGCGATCGCCACCGGAGTCTCGCGCGTCGTCGGCCTGATTCGCGAAATCGTGTTCGCGGCCTACTTCGGGATCCCCGGGCCCGCGTCGGCGTTCACGATCGCCAACCTGGTGCCGAACTTCGTCGCCCAGCTGTTCGCCCAGTCGGCCCTGTCCGCGGCCTTCGTCCCGGTGTTCACCGACCTGCTGCAGAAGGGGCGCCGACGCGAGGCGCTCAACCTCGCCTCGACGCTGTTCTGGATCCTGCTGATCGGGCTCGGCGCGCTGGTCGCCTTCTTCATCCTCGCCGCCGGCGTGATCATGCCGATCTTCATCGGCCCCAAGTTCAGCAGCGAGCTCGTCGCTCTCACCGTCGGCCTCTCCCGGGTGCTGTTCCCGATCATCCTGCTGCTCGGCCTCAACGGGCTGCTGGTGGGGATCCTGCAGTCCTACGAACACTTCACGATCCCGGCGATCTCCCCCGCCGTCTGGAACGCGGTGATCATCGTGCTGCTGGTGGTGCTGGCGCCCCACTTCCACGGCGACAACAGGATCTACGCCTTCGCGATCGGGATCCTGATCGCCACGGTCGTACAGCTGGGGATGGCGTTCGCAGCTCTGGGGCGGATCGACTTCCGCCTGCAGATTCGGATCGACCGCCACGACCCCCGCATCAGGCAGGTGCTGATGCTGATGCTGCCGGTCGCCGTCGGGCTCGGCATCGTCAACCTCGACCAGGTCATCAACGCCGGCTTCGGGAGCCTGGTCTCCGACGAAGCGCCGCGGGCGATCGAAAACGCCTTCCGCGTGTACATGCTGCCCCAGGGGCTCTTCAGCGTGGCGGTGGCGACCGTCCTGTTCCCGACGCTGAGCCGGATGGCCTCACGCCGCGACGCCGACGCGATGCGCAACCTGATCGGAAACGGGATGCGCCAGATCAACCTGCTGATGATCCCCGCGATGACGTTTCTGCTGGTGCTGTCCGAACCCGTCGTACGCCTGCTGTTCCAGCGCGGCGAGTTCACCCACGGCGCCACCCACCTGGTCGCGATCGCGTTGTTCTGGTTCGCCCTCAGCCTCCCCTTCGGGGGGCTCAACCTGCTCCTCACCCGCACCTTCTTCGCCGTCCAGCGGCCCTGGATCCCGACCCGCCTGGCGGCAATCAACATCGTCGTCGACGTGATCGTGAGCCTCAGCCTGTACAAGCCGCTCGGCGTCGCGGGGCTGGTGATCGGAACCGTCGCCGCCAACGCGGTCATGACCGGCCTGCAGCTGTACCGGCTGCGGATCGGCTTGAACGGACGCCTCGACCTCGGTCAGACGGTCATGATCACCGCCCGCATCCTGGTGGCCGCGGCTCTGCTGGCGGTCGTCTCGTGGGGGGTGTGGAAGCTGCTCGAGAGCCTGCTCGGCACCTCGCTGCCGGCACAGATCGTGAGCGTCGGCGCCGCCGGCGTCGCCGGGGTGTTCGTGTACGTCCGCGCGGTGCTGCTGATGCACATCCCCGAGGCCCACCAGGTGCGGCGGCTGATCCGCACGCAGCTGGGGCGGGCGTAGGGTCGATGGTCCGGCCGACGGTCCGGCCGACGGTCCGGCTCGGGGGGGTCGTGCCGTCGGCGGGTGCGCTCCTGGCGGTGATGCTCGTGGGCACCGCGTGCAGCGAGTCGCAGTCGTCCGCGAGCCAGGCTCGTGCTGTGGTCCAGCGGCTCTACTCGGACATCGAGAACGGCCGCGGCGCCGAGGCCTGCTCGCTGTTGACGCCGGCGGCGCGAGAAGAAGTCGCGCGCACGTTCCGCCTGTTTCCGACCTCGCACAAGCTCGACTGCGAAAGGGTGCTGGCGAGCTACTCGCAGGCGACGGCCCACGACGCCGCCTCCGTGCGCGAACTGAAGTCGACCACCTTCAGCTCTGTGTCGGTGATCGGCGACCACGCGATGGTGGCGGTCAACGTGCCCCACGTTGGCCTGCGCGCGGCTCCGCTCACGAACACGCGCGACGGCTGGCGCATCAGCCAGTTCAGCATCAGCACTCGCCAGCCGATCGGCGGCTGAGCAGTCGGGGCGAGCCGGGCCGCCCGCTCGGCGGCCCGCAGCGCTCGCGGGCGGGGTCGGCACAAGAAGGCCGGACGAGCCACTGGCCCGCCCGGCCGCCGGTTACGGATCGCCGCTGCACTGCTATGCCCCAGGACTTAGTGTCAGTTGCCTGGGTGGCTTGACACTCCCGGCCACCTGGACAGGCCGCCCCCGAGGGGGCGCGTTGCCGCGGTCGGACCCCGAGGGGTCACACGGCCGAGTGGGCGATCCACCGGTGCCCCCACGCTAGCGCGTAACGGGGAGGCCGCGCGGGAAGCCCGTCGCCTGCGCGGGCCGCGCCCCCGGGCGGGACCCATCCGCGGGCCCCAGGGGAGGCCATCTACGCTGTAGCGCGGAGCATGGACCAGCGCCACATCCGCAACTTCTCGATCATCGCGCACATCGACCACGGCAAGTCGACGCTCGCCGACCGCATCCTCGAGCTCACCCATACGGTCGCCGCTCGGGAGATGAGGGCACAGCTGTTGGACTCGATGGACCTCGAGCGGGAGCGGGGGATCACGATCAAGGCCCAGGCGGTGCGGGTGTTCTTCACCGCCGAGGACGGCCAGACCTACCAGCTGCACCTGATCGACACGCCCGGCCACGTGGACTTCACCTACGAGGTGTCCCGTTCGCTGGCGGCGTGTGAGGGGGCGCTGCTCGTCGTCGACGCCTCCCAGGGGGTGGAGGCGCAGACGGTCGCCAACACCTACCTGGCGGTGGAGTCGGGGCTCGAGCTGATCCCCTGCCTGAACAAGATCGACCTGCCGGGCGCCGAGCCAGAGCGCGTGGCGGGCGAAGTCAGCGAGCTGATCGGAGAGCCGCCCGAGTCGATCCTGCAGATCAGCGGCAAGACGGGGGAGGGCGTGGCGGAGGTGCTCGAGGAGCTGATCCGGCGGGTGCCGCCGCCGCAGGGCAGCGCCGACGGGCCGCCGCGGGCGCTGATCTTCGATTCCGAGTTCGACCAGTACCGCGGCGTGGTGGCCTACATCAGGGTCGTGGACGGGGTCTTCCGCAAGGGCGAGCCGATCCTCGCGATGGCCGCCGGGACCGAGGCCGAGATCGACGAGGTCGGCTGCTTCAGCCCGCAGATGATGCCCACCGACCAGCTCGCGGCGGGCGAGGTGGGATACCTGATCACGGGGCTGAAGGACGTCACCCAGCTGCGCGTCGGCGACACCCTCACGCGGCGTGCGAAGGCCGGCGTTCCCGGCGCCGAGGCGACCGAGCCGCTGCCCGGCTATCGCGAGGTCAAGCCGATGGTGTTCTGCGGGCTGTTCCCGATCGACTCCGACGACTACCCCGACCTCCGTGACGCACTGGAGAAGCTGGTGCTCAACGACGCCGCCCTGTCGTGGGAGCCGGAGACCTCCGACGCGCTCGGGTTCGGCTTCCGATGCGGGTTCCTCGGGCTGCTGCACATGGACATCGTGCGCGAGCGCCTGGAGCGGGAGTACGACCTCGAGCTGCTCGCCACGATGCCCTCGGTGGAGTTCGACGTTACGCTCACCGGCGGAGAGGAGCTGGTCGTGCACAACCCATCCGATATGCCCGACCCGGGCCGGATCGAGGAGATCCGCGAGCCCTACATCCGCGCCTCGGTGATCACCCCGCGGGAGTACGTGGGGGCCGTGATGGAGCTCTGCCAGGAGCGCCGCGGTGAACACTCGGGCATGCACTACCTGTCACCCGAGAGGGTGCAGCTGACCTACGACATCCCGCTCGCCGAAATCGTGCTCGACTTCTTCGACCAGCTCAAGTCCCGCACCCGCGGGTACGCCTCGCTCGACTACGAGCTGCAGGGGCTGAAGGCCTCCGACCTGGTGAAGCTCGACGTGCTGCTCGCCGGCGACCCGGTGGACGCGCTGTCGATGGTGGTCCATCGCGACAAGGCCTATGAGGTCGGCCGGGCGCTGACCGAGAAGCTGCGCAAGCGCATCCCCCGCCAGCAGTACGACGTCCCGATCCAGGCGGCGATCGGCGCGCACGTGATCGCGCGCGAGACCGTCAAGGCATTCCGCAAGGACGTGATCGCCAAGTGCTACGGCGGTGACATCACGCGCAAGAAAAAGCTGCTCGAGAAGCAGAAGGAGGGTAAGAGACGGATGAAGCAGGTCGGGCGCGTGGAGGTGCCCCAGGAGGCCTTCCTGGCGGTGCTCGAGCTCGGCGACGAGGACTGACGGGAGGAGGGAGGATCGGTGCGGCTGCTGTTCGTGTGCCTCGGGAACATCTGTCGCTCGCCGACGGCCGAGGGGGTGATGCGCTCGCTGCTCGACCGCGAAGGTCTCGAGGGGCAGATCGAGGTTGACTCGGCCGGGACCGGTGCGTGGCACCTCGACAGCTCGCCGGACGACCGCGCCCGCCGCGCCGCCGCCGAACGGGGAATCGACCTCGTCGGCCGGGCCCGGCAGGTCCGGCCCGAAGACTTCGAGAACTTCGACCTGGTGCTGGCGATGGACCGCGAAAACGAGCGCCTGCTGCTGGAGCTCGCCCGTGACGAGCAGGAGCGGGCCAAGGTGAGGCTGCTGCGCGAGTTCGACCCCGCCAGCGTGGAGGCGGGAGACCTCGAGGTGCCCGACCCCTACTACGCGTCCGCGGGGGGCTTCGAGGAGGTGCTCGATCTCGTGGAGGCCGCCTGCGAGGGCCTGCTGGGCGAGATCCGAAGCGGCGCCGTGGCGTGAGCCTGCCGGCCGGGGCCCGGGTGCTGGGCAGCGTCGGCGGAGGGGACATCAACCAGGCCTTCCACGTGGTCCTCGCCGACGGGCGGGAGGCGTTCGTGAAGACCCGCCCCGATGCCGCCGCCGGCGAGTACCGGGCGGAGGCGGCCGGGCTTTCCTGGCTGCGGGAGCCGGGGGTGCTCGGGGTCCCCGAGGTGCTCGAGCTGGGGGAGGATTACCTCGCGATCGAGTGGGTTCCGCGGGGAGGCCTCGGCGCCGCAGGCGAGGAGCGGCTCGGGCGCGGCCTGGCGGCGGTCCACGACGCCGGCTCGCCGGTGTTCGGACTGGCTCCCGCCGATGCCCGCGGGGGTCAGGCGGAGGGCGCTCACCCAGCCCGCTTCGGCTCGCTGGGCCTGCCGAACGAGCCGACCGCGGACTGGGCCACCTTCTACGCCGAGCGGCGGCTGCGGCCGCTCGCCCGGCAGGCCGCGGAGAGGGGGGCGCTGTCGGACGCCGGCATCGAGGCCGTCGAGCGCGTGTGCGAACGGATGGCGGGGCTCGTGGGGCCACCCGAGCCGCCCTCGCGCCTGCACGGGGATCTGTGGGCGGGGAACGTGATCGGGGACCTCGAGGGGCGCCCATGGCTGATCGACCCGTCCGCCTTCGGCGGGCACCGGGAGGTGGACCTGGCGATGCTGCGCCTGTTCGGGGGACCCTCCGAGCGCGCCTTCGACGCCTACGAGGAGGCCCACCCGCTGGCCGACGGCTGGCGCGAGCGCGTCGAGCTCTACCAGCTCTCGCCCCTGCTGGTGCACGCGCTGCTGTTCGGCGGCTCCTACCGTCAGGCGGCCGAACGGATCGCGTTCCGGTATAGCGGGGGGTGAGTCACGTTCGGGCCCGGCCGTCGGACAGGACGCCATGCGTCCCCGTACCCACGAGTCGCGGCGGCGGCTGTACATGATGGCCCGGGTGGTGATCGCCCGCCACTACCGCCAGCCGCTCACGCTCGCCCGGGTGGCACGGGCGCTGGCGAGCTCGCCGCGGCAGATCCAGCGGGCCTTCGAGCAGTTCGGCGGGTCCTCGTTCTCCGAGCACCTGATGGAGCGGCGCCTGAGCGTGGCGGCCGGCGTGTTGCGCGAGCAGCGCTCGATCCCGGTGGCGGACGTGGCGCGCCTGGTGGGCTACCGGCAGGGGTCGCACTTCGCGCGCGCGTTCCGCCGCCGTTACGGGGTCTCGCCGGCGGAGTTCCGAGCGGGGGCCCGCGAGGCCGTGTCAGCGCGCCGCGGTCGGGGGACCCTGTGGGACCCGACCGACGGGCGGGTAGCGTTGGAGGTGTGTCGAGAAGCGGCCTGAGCGAGGAGGGGGAGTCGCCAGCCGGCGACGCGTCCGCGGCCGCGGGCGCGATGGCCGCGCAGTCGCGGACGCTGCGGAACAGCATCATCAGCCTGGCGGTGTTCTTCGTGTTGACCGTGGGGCTGCTGCTCGCGGTCCCCGGGCTGCGGTCCGCCGGCAAGGAGATCACCCACGCGAACGTGGGCTGGGTCCTGATCGGGATCGTGTTGGAGCTGCTCTCGTGCGCCGGCTACGTGATGCTGTTCGACCTCGTGTTCGGGTCGCTGGCGCGGTCGCTGACCTCGCGGCTGTCGCTGGCCGAGCTGGCTGTCAACTCGGTCGTGTCCGTCAGCGGCCTGGCCGGGATCGCGCTGGGGGCCTGGGTGCTGCGCACGCGGGGCTTTCCGGTCGAGCGGATCGCCCGGCGCTCGGTGCTGATCTTCGTGCTCACGAGCGCGGTCAACGTGGCCGCGGTGGCGATCATCGGGGTGCTGATGTGGCTCGGGATCGTGCCCGGGTCGCAGGACCCGTTGCTGACGGTGCTGCCGGCGGCGGCGGCCGTGCTGCTGATCGTGGTCACCCTCGCGCTCGCCGGGAAGGCCCGGCGGGAGGCGGCCGCGAAGGAGGACTCCGGTGGGCGCACGGTGGTGGCGCTGAGCGCGATCGGGGGAGGGGTGGGGGACGGGCTCGCCCTGATCCGCCGGCACGACCCGAAGCTGCTGGGGGCGGTCGGGTACTGGCTGTTCGACAACCTCGTGCTGCTGGCCGCGCTGGCGGCGTTCGGGGTCACCCCCGGCTTCTGGGTCGTCGCGATGGCCTACCTCGTGGGCCTGATGGCCAACGCGTTGCCGATCCCCGGGGGGTTTGTGGCCGTGGAAGGGGGGCTGGTGGGGATGCTGCTGCTGTTCCACGTGCGCCCGGCGTCGGCGGTCATCGCCGCGGTCGTCGTGTACCGGGCGATCTCGCTGTGGCTACCGGCGCTGATCGGGACCGTGGCGTTCTTCAGCCTGCGCCGGGAGATCCTGGCGCCCGCGGCGGCCGGGGCGGCGGCGGGCTACGGGGACGTCGATGCCGATCGCTTTATGGATTCCTGAAATTCCTGCTCTTTGAGGGTCTTCTGGCAGACGTGGCCGGGGAGGCTCGCGAGCACCCGTGTCTCTTCGAGCCCCACCGGGCCGTACACGCCGGGGCAGAACACAGGGGGTGGGAGGTTCCCCTTGTTGGAGCCGGGGGCGTTGACCGGGTACAGCTGCTGGCTTCCCCGGAGCGCGTGTTCGAAGGTGTCGGAGAAGACGTCGATGGCGAGATGTCCGGAGTACAGCTCGATGCTGCGGCCGCCGTCGTAGACCACCGCCGGGACCCCCCGGATGATGATGTTGCGTTGCGAGCCGAGTGCCTGGTTGGAGTGGCGCTGGTAGACGACGGTGGTCACCTGCAGGGGCAGCCGGCAGCTGCCGCCGCCGAAGATGCCTTTGCTCTGTACGCAGTTGCCGTAGTAGACGCTGTCCCCGACCGAGCTGATGTAGCCCGTCAGGCCGTCCACGGCGCTCAGCGACAGCCCCCCGAAGTTGGGCCCGACCCAGTAGATGCGGTAGAAGGGGAACGTCTGGGCGGAGACCAGTTCGTAGTCGTGCACCTGCAGCGGACGGCCGGTGCCGCAGCCGGCGAGCGCGATCACGGCGAGCAGCAACGGCCCGAAGCGACGGGCTGCACCGGCGGCACGGCGGCTGCCGGCGGGGGATCCGTTGCTCATCACCGTCATTATTCCCGCTGGTGGCGCGCACCAGCACAGCTACTTCCGGGCCCCCGACCGGTTTAACCAGGCACGTGTCCGCCACAGAGGCGGAGGTGCCGGGGTCCGGTGGGGTAGCACACCGGACCCCGGGTAGATCTTCCCTCGTGGAGCGGCCGTTCGCCTCACCAGCCGAAGCAGCGGCCTCCCCGCTGGTGGCGGCTGTCGCGGCCGCCCCACCTGCCCCCGTCCCCGCGGGCATGGCCTGGCCGGTCGGCGCTCCGCCGCCGGCCGGCGCCGGGGTCGGCGCGGGTGTCGGGGCAGCCGGGGCGGGCCTCGCGGTCGAACCCGAGGACGGCCTGGTGGCGGGGGCGTCGCTACCGGGTGCCCTCGCGGCGGTCGTCCTGCTGGCGGCGCTGACGGCCACCTGGCTGATCGTCGATCCCCGCACGCCAGACATGGCGGCTGCCAGCTACCGGGTGACCCTCTTCGCCAGCCACGGGTTCAGCGTGCTCGACGCCAACTGGTACGGGGGCCACGACCTCCCCGGGTACAGCCTGCTGTTCCCGCCGCTCGGGGCGCTGCTCGGGTTGCGGGCGATCGCGGCGCTGTCGGTGATCGCCTCGAGCGTGCTGTTCGCCCGCCTTGCGAGGTCGATGTACGGAAGTGCCGCGGCCTGGGGGACGGCGCTGTTCGTGCTGGCGGCGATCGGGGACGTGTGGCTCGGGAGGATCGCCTTCGCCTTCGGGGTCCCGTTCGCGCTGGCGGCGGTGCTGGCGCTGCGCCGGGGCCATCCGGTGGCGGCGGCGGGGCTGGCGGCTTTGTCGGCGGCGGCGAGCCCGGTGGCCGGGGCGCTGTTGGGGTTGTTCGCGCTGTCGGTGTCGATCCACCGCCGCTCGGCGCGGCCCTTGCTGGTCCTGGCGCTGCCGCCGGCGGTGCTGGTGGGAGCGGTCGCGGTGCTGTTCCCGGAAGGGGGCTATGAGCCCTACCCGCTGCTTTCGTTCCTGGCCACGGCCGCGGTGGCGATTGCCTTCCTGGTCGCGCTGCCGAGGGAAGCGAGCGCGCTGAGGGTGGGGGGCCTGGTGTACCTCGCCGCCTGCGTGGGGTGCCTGCTCGTGCGCTCGCCGATGGGCAGCAACATCGAGCGCTACGCGGTGTTGCTGGCCGGGCCGCTGCTGCTGTGCGAGTGCATGGTCGCCCGCGAACGTGGCCTGCTCCGCGGCGCCTGGAGGCGGCGCAGGACGCTGACGCCGGCAGCCGGGGTGGCGCTGTCGGTGATCGGCGTGTTCGTGGTGTGGGGGCCGGTGAGGGAGACGTTGGCGGTGGCGGGAAGCGAAGCCACGAGCCCCGCCTACTACGCCCCGGTGACGCGGTTCCTCGAGCGCCACAGCGTCCACGAAGCGATCCGGGTGGAGGTGCCGCTCACCAGGACCCACTGGGAGACGGCGCTGCTGGCGAACAACATCTCGCTGGCACGGGGGTGGGACAAGCAGCTGGACGAGCGCTTCGACTCGGTGCTGCTCGAAGGGCACCTGACCCCGGCGTCATACGAGGGCTGGCTGCACCGCGAGGGGGTCGCCTACGTGGCCCTCCCGGACACCCGTCCGGACCCCTCCAGCGAACAGGAGTCGAAGCTGATCGAGACCGGCCTGCCGTACCTGAGGGAGGTGTACTCCAACGCCCACTGGCGGGTCTACCGGGTCAGGGGGGCGACGCCGCTGGCCTCGGGCCCGGGCCGGCTGACGAGGCTCGCCTCCGAGACCTTCGAGATCCACGCCCGCCAGGCGGGGAGCTTCCTGGTGCGCGTGCACTACTCCCCCTACTGGTCGCTCCAGAGGGGCTCGGGGTGTGTCGGCCCCGGCCACGGAGGGTGGACCCGGGTGACGCTCACGAGACCCGGCACCGCTGTCGTGGAAGCCTCCTTCTCGCTGACCCGGGCCCTGGAAGGCGGCGAGGCCTGCACCCGCGGTGCGGGCGGTTGACCTCGCCGGGCGGGGTCAGCGTTTCTTCTTGGAGGGCGTGGCGGCCGGCGTCGGTTTGGGGGCCGGGGTGGCGTCGAGGGGTTCCATCCCGAACAGGCCCGAGTACCCGGTGAGGTAGACGTCGTGGCCGTCGCTGACGGCCGGGTCGAACGCGCCCGTGTCCATCCGGAAGATTTCCCTGCCGGTCGAGATCCCGAGACCGTAGATGCGACGCTGGCCGAGGTCGGCCAGGTAGACGGTGCGGCCGATGATGGTGGCCGAGCCCGAGATCTTGCCCCCGGGGTGGAAGCGCCAGTCGATCTGCCCGCTTTCGGCGTTGAGGGCGTAGAAGGTGCCGTCGTAGGAGCCGAAGTAGACCGTCGGGCCGAGGCCGGGAGCGTTGGTGACGGCGGGGGAGGCGTACACATAGGCGCCTGTCTGGACGGCCCAGTCGAGCTTCCCGGTGTCCGCGTCGTAGGCGTACATGCGACCGTCGGTGTTGCCGAGGAACACCCGGCCGTAGAGGACCGCGGCGGTGGAGTAGAAGGTGCCGCTGCCGAGCAGCGCCCCTTCGGAGCCGCTGCGCCACAGGAGCTGGCCGGAGTGCTCGGAGATCGCCTGCACCTTGCCGGAGTAGTCGCCGAGGTACAGGACCCCGTTCGAGAGGCTGGGGCTCGCCTTCACCGCGCCGGCGGCGTGGTAGGTCCACACGACCCCGCCGGTGCGGTCGTCGAGCGCGTACACGGTCCCGTTCTGGGAGCCGAAGAAGAGGACGCCGTGGTTGATCACCGGAGAGGACTCGGAGGGGCTGGGGAGCTTGCGCGACCAGCGCACGGCGCCGGTCTGGGAGCTCACCGCCACCACCCGCCCGGGTGCCCCTTCGCCGCCCGCGTCCAGGAGCGTGACGTAGACGGTGTTCGAGGTCACGGCCGGAGTGGAGGCCGACAGGCTGCCGAGCTGGCTGCTCCACAGCGTGTGGCCGGTGCGAGCATCGACGGCGAACAGCTTGCCGCTGTCGGCGAGCTGGAAGATGCGTTCGCCGTAGATGACCGGAGGGAACTCGAGCAGCGCACCGGCGTTGTGGACCCACAGCTGCCGGAAGGGCGGGCGGACGGTTTCGGGTGCGGGGAAGAAGCGGGTGTGGTTGGGGGTGTAGCCGTAGAAGGGCCAGGAGAACGGTTCGGAGCTCTTCTTCGGAGTGGGGGCCGGCTGGACCGTGAAGGGGGCGTGGGGGTGGTAGATGCTGCCGGTGCGGTCGTGTTTGTAGACGGCGATCCCCGCCAGCAGGGCGACGACGGCCACGAGCACGACGGCGAGTGCGATCGCCGTTCGTTTGCCCACCCGTGGGCGTCTGCGTGGCGGCGGCCCGCTCACCACGCCCCCTCAGGTTCTCTCAAGCGGCGATCTTGCGGGGGGGCCGCTCGCGATCGGCCGCGGCCAGGGGAACCTGGGCCGGCCGCGGTGCCGTCGATCGGGCCGCGGTCGGCCGCGGCGCAGGGGGCCGCGGGGCGGAACCGGAGCCGGGCGAGGGGATCCCCGGCCTCGACCGCGTCGTGGCGATCGCATCCGTGTCAGCCGTCCCGACGGTGATCACGCGGCCTACCCGGGCGCGTGAGAGGAGGGCCAGGGGCGTGCGCACTCCGCGGGCCACCAGGCGTACCCCGACGAGCGCCGCCAGCCACAGCGAGGCGACGATCAGGGGGGGCAGCGAGAGACCGGATACGAGCGCGAGGACTTCGTGGTGAGCTGCGAGCGACCAGTGCCACAGCAGCAGATCCGCGAGGGTCAGTGCCGGGACGATGACCAGCGGCCGGCGAGACACGCACAAAACCCTAAACGGCGTGGGAGACGGACAGCGAAATCGGACCCCCGGAGGGCGGGATGAGACGGGCGGAACCATATGATCGGCGCCGGATGAACGGCGGGTCCGGACACTCGGAGATCTTCGCGGCCGGCCTGCTCGAGGGGCAGGTGGCGCTGGTGACGGGCGGCGGTACCGGCCTCGGAAAGGCGACCGCGCTGGAGCTCGCACGGTGTGGAGCGAGGGTCACGATCACCGGTCGCAGGCAGGAGGTGCTGGAGCAGGCGGCCGAGGAGTGCTCGCGGTTGGCGGGCCCGGTGGAAGCAATCGCCGGAGACGTGCGCGAGCCCGATCAGGCCGCCCGTCTGGTGTCCTCGGTGCTGGACCGCCACGGGCGGTTCGACCTGCTCGTGAACAACGCGGGCGGGCAGTTCTTCAGCCCCGCCGAGCTGATCGCCGCCAAGGGCTGGCGGGCGGTGTGGAGGCTGAACGTCGAGGGCATGCTCAACATGTCCGAAGCGGCGCACGAGCTGGCCTTCTCCGGGGGGCGGGAAGGGACGATCGTCAACGTCACCCTCTCGCCCCACCACGGGATGCCGGGGATGGCCCACTCGGGGGCGGCCCGGGCGACCGTGGAGGCGCTGACGAGGGAGCTCGCCGGCAGGTGGGCCGACGACGGGGTGGCGGTCACGGCGGTGGCGGCGGGGGTGTTCGAGACCGAGGTGCTGGCGAAGTACCCGGCGGCGGTGCGGGCGGGGATGTCCAGCACGGTTCCCCTCCAGCGCCTCGGAACCGCAGCCGAGCACGCCTGGCTCGTGACGCTGCTCGCCTCGCCGGTGGGACGAGAGCTGAGCGGCTCGACGATCACCCTCGACGGGGCGCGGGACAACTGGTGGGGCTCGTGGCCACCCCCCGGGCTGGCGGACGAGACGGGGGTGGTGCCGGTGGAGGAGCGCCGGCCGCGGTAGAGGGCCGTTACGGCGCGGGCTGCGGCGCTATTCGTCGGCCGCTATGTGCCCGAGCAGTTCCCCGAGCACCTGTTCGGCCCGGTCGTTGGGAACCTGGCAGGTCCCCGCCGCCCTGTGTCCACCGCCGCCGTAGGCGAGCATCAGAGCGCCCACGTCGATCTTGCTCGTGCGGTTGACGATCGACTTGCCGACCGCCATCACCGTGTTCTGGCGTTGCAGTCCCCACAGCACGTGGATCGAGATGTTGCAGGACGGGTGGAGGGCGTAGACCATGAAGCGGTTGGTGGGGTGGATCACCTCGTCCTCGCGAAGGTCGAGCACCACCGTGTTGCCGTGCACGGTCGACCGCTCCAGCAACTGTGCCTCGGCCGCCGGGGCGTGGTCGCGGTAGAGCTCGACGCGTTCGGCGACGTCGGGCAGCTCGAGGATCTCCTCGACGGTCAGCTCCAGGCAGGCGTCGACGAGGTCCATCATCAACTGGTAGTTGGAGACCCGGAAGTCGCGAAAGCGGCCGAGCCCCGTGCGAGGGTCCATCAGGAAGCTGAGCAGGATCCAGCCGGCCGGGTCCTTGATCTCCTGGACCGAGAACTGCGCGCTGTCGGCCTTGTCCACCGCCGCCATCAGCTCCGGAGAGACGTTGGCGAAGCGGTCGGCACCGCCGAAGTAGTCGTACACCACGCGTGCGGCGGACAGCGCCTCGGGCATGATCACGTAGTTGTCGGGCTCGTCGGAGACCCGGAGCGTCTCGGAGTGGTGGTGGTCGAAGGCGAGGCGCACACTCGGGACGTAGGGGAGGTTCGTCGTGATGTCGTTCTCGCCCAGCTCGACGAGACCGTCCTGGACGTCCTTGGGGTGGACGAACTTGATCCCGTCCAGGAGTCCCAGCTCTTTGAGGAGGGCGGCGCATACCAGCCCGTCGAAATCACTTCGCGTGACGAGGCGGCACTTCTCGAGCGTCTCGGTACTCATCGGCAGCTGGCTCCCCTTGGTCGGCAGAACGGTCGTTGGGAGTGACATCGGCTGTAAACGTCGATGCTTGAGCCCCACCACGGTCCTGTCGCTCGATCTCGAGCAGGTAGGGCAGTCGCCCGAGTGAGCCCAGCAGCTCGGCTCCCGCCCCTCGAAGCCCCCGGGCGTCGCTGTCGGCGGTGTAGCCGATCGCGCGCATCCCGGCCGTGACCGCGGCCCGGACCCCGGAAGGGGTGTCCTCGACGACCGCGCAGGCGGGGGGCTCGACCCCGATCGTGGCGGCGGCCAGCAGGAACAGGTCGGGGGCCGGCTTGCCGTTGGCGACGGAAGCGGCGGAGAAGCGGACCGGCTCGGGGAACAGGCGATCGAGGCCGGTGAGGGCAAGCGACAGCCCCGTCTTCTCGAGCTTCCCCTGCGAGGCCACGCAGACCCGTACCCCGCCGTCGAGCAGTCGCCGGACGGTGTCGGCTGCGCCGGCGACGGGCTTCAGTTCGCGGCGGAAGGCGTCCGCGCGGACCGCCTCGTAGCGCTCGAGCCAGTCCGCCGGCAGGGGACGGCCGAGCCTGGCCTGGGCGCTCGAGAGGACGTCATCGAGCAGCAGCCCCTGGTATTCCCGACGGGCCTGGGGAAGGGTCGTCGGTAGGCCCTGCTCGGTGAGCATCTCCGCCAGCACCCGGTTGGAGATGACCTCGCTGTCGACGAGTACGCCGTCGCAGTCGAAGATCACCAGCTGCACTTGCATCGCGGCGCCCGGCCCCAGGAGATCACCGATCGGGGCCGGTCGGGCGCATCGTAGGGGACACACGGATCCAACAGGTGTCCGGGCGTCGATGCCGGGCTCATCGCCCGTACGGCCGGGTCGATACCCACCCCAGGCACGGATTCCGATGTTCCCAAAGGACGAAGATCGGCTCGCTGAGCCGGCGGTGGGACTCGCGACCGGGTCCGACCGTGCCATCCGGGCTCAAGCGCTGGCGGCCCTGTATGCCGCGGGTGCCTGCCTCGCGTCGTTGACGATCGTGCTGCCGCACTCGCGTAACGCGAGCGAGCTCGGGTTGCTGGCCATCGTCGCCAACGCGTACGTGGTCGCGGCTGTCCTGTTCCGGCGGGCGCGAACGCTGCCGGACCGGGTAATGCCGGTCGCCTTGATGTGGGGAAGCACGCTGATCGCCGGCGTCGCCTACTTCTCCGCGCAGGCCCCGAGCCCGCTGGTGTTCTTCTACCTGTGGGTCTTCCTGTATGCCTCCTACTTCTTCACCGTGGGGGAGACGGCCGTCCAGATCCTCTACGCCGGGCTCGCGTATGGCGCGCTGCTGGCGGCGCGGCCGCCGTCGAATGGGGTCGCCGAGTGGTGGCTGGTCGGCATGGGCAGCCTGCTCGTCGCGGCGATCCTGACCCGCTCGATGCGCTCACGAATGGAGGCGTTGATCGGGAAGCTCTACGAGGCGGCCCGCACCGACCCACTCACGGGGATCGTCAACAGGACGGGCTTTCGCGACCAGCTCGATCTCGAGCTCGAGCGGGCGCGCCGCTCTGGAACCGCGATGACCGTCGTGAGCGGCGATGTGGACCACCTCAAGGAGGTCAACGACCGCGGTGGCCAGCATGCGGGCAACGCCGTGCTGCGTCGCGTCGCGGCCGTGCTCGAAGGTGGCAAGCGCAAGCTCGACCTGGTGGCGCGTGTGGGCGGCGGGGAGTTCGCGCTCATCCTCCCGGACACCGGGTCACACGAAGCCTTCGCTCTCTGCGAGCGCCTTCGCGTGGAGGTGCGGCGGGCGTTCGAGGCGGACCTCACGCCGGTCACCATCAGCCTCGGTATCGCGACCTACCCGGGGCACGGCGAAACGGCCGCCTCGCTGCTGCGGGCAACCGAAGAGGCGCTCCAAGCTGCCAAGCAGAGCGGGCGTGACCGCACGGTTCTCTACAGCGCGGCGCTGCAGGGTGCGGCGATCCCCGATCGCGACACGCGCGACGTGGCGGGGGAGCGTTTCGTCGCTCTGGTCATCGACCTCGCCGAGGCGGTGGACCTGCGCTTCAGCGGTAGCGCAAGGCACTCCGAGACGGTTGGTCGCTACGCGGCGATGATGGCCGACGAGCTGGGCTTCTCCGAGCAGCGGATCGAGCGCGTCCGGCTCGCGGGGATGCTCCACGACATCGGCAAGGTGTCTGTCCCCGACCGCATCCTGAAGAAGCCCGGGAAGCTCTCCGAGGAGGAGTTCCAGATCATCAGGCGCCACCCTCATTTCGGCGCCCAGCTCCTCGAGCACCCGGTCCTCGCCGACGTCCGACAGTGGGTGGCAGCGCACCACGAGCGCCCCGACGGCCAGGGCTACCCGCTCGGCCTCGCCGGCACCGCGATCCCTCTCGAGGCTCGCATCCTCGCGGTCGCCGACGCCTACGAGGCGATGACGAGCGATCGCTCCTACCGCAACTCGATCGGGCACGATCGAGCGAGAGCCGAGCTACAACGATGCGCCGGAACCCAGTTCGATCCCCAGGTGGTGGCGGCGCTGTTGGCCGTTTCCCGGCGCGAGGCCGGCGATCATCGAGACGAGCTCCTCGACGCGGGCGCACGCTGGTAGCGGGCCTCGGGCGTCGGGCCTCGGGGTCCCTGCTCCGCCCGCCAGCCGCATGGGCAGTTTCATGCACGAGTTGGGCACGCGCATGCACAACGATGCAGCTGTCACACCAAAGCTGCACATCAGGACGCAACCGAGCTTGCACAGTCGAATATCTGTCCGTACGGTCGCGGCATGTCTGACCTCCCACTGGGCAGGCGCAGCGACGAGAGCTTCGGCCACTCGTTCGGCGCAGCCTTGGTGGCGGAGGAACTTGACTGCTCGCAGATTCGCGATCCCGGCGAACAAGAAGTCCTCGCCACCGGTGGCGATTCGTTAAGGCATCACTCATGGGAGTTCCGTCCGGATGCGTAAGCGATTCGGTTACGCCCAGGTGGCCGCTACTTTGGCGCTCGTGCTCTCATTGAGTGGGGGCGCATTTGCGGCCAACCGCTACCTGATCACCTCGACAAGCCAGATCAAGCCCAGCGTCCTCAAGGACTTGCGCGGCGGCAACCACAAGGGCCCGGCCGGCCCGGAAGGCAAGACCGGGCCATCGGGTCCTGAGGGCACCCCCGGACTGAACGGCGTCGGCGCCCCCGGCGAACCAGGTGCCACCGGAGCGACTGGTGCCACTGGTGCAGCCGGCGAAGAGGGTGTCACCGGCGCGCAGGGAGTTATCGGAGCTACAGGTCCCGCCGGTGCAACGGGCGCCACCGGCGCGACGGGAATGGCGGGCGGCACCGGTCAGGATGGAGCCGCGGGTGCCACCGGCGCAGCCGGCGAAGAGGGTGCCACGGGCGCGCAGGGTGCTACCGGCGCGCAGGGTGTTACCGGCGCGCAGGGTGCTACCGGCGCGCAGGGTGCCACCGGCGCGCAGGGTGTTACCGGAGCTACGGGGCCGACCGGTGCAACGGGCGCCACCGGCGCGACAGGAACGGCGGGCAGCACTGGTCAAGATGGAGCCGCGGGGGCGACGGGCGCGACCGGCGGAGAGGGTGCCACAGGCGCGCAGGGAGGTACCGGAGCCACGGGGCCGACCGGTGCAGCGGGCGCCACCGGCGCGACAGGAACGGCCGGCAGCACCGGTCAAGATGGAGCCGCGGGGGCCACGGGCGCGACCGGCGGAGAGGGTGCCACAGGGGCGCAGGGAGTTACCGGAGCTACGGGGCCGACCGGTGCAGCAGGCGCCACCGGAGCAACTGGCGTGACCGGGATCGGCGGCACCGATGGCGCCACTGGCGCGACCGGAGCGACCGGGGCTGCTGGTGCGACCGGAGAGAACGGAGTTACAGGCGAAAGCGGGGCCGCGGGCGCAACTGGAGCCACGGGCGAACCCGGAGTCGCAGGTGCGACCGGAGCCGCAGGCGCGACCGGAGCCACGGGCGAACCCGGAGCCACGGGCGCGACCGGAGCCACGGGCGCGACCGGAGCCACGGGCGAACCCGGAGTCGCAGGCGCGACCGGAGCCACGGGCGCAACCGGAGCCACAGGCACAAGTGGATCTGAAGGCGACACGGGCCCGACGGGACCCACGGGCCCTCGGGGCCCCAAGCTTGCCGACGTCGCGACCGTCACGCCGGAAGGTGCCGTGTACAGGAATGCCGGCGGCTCCTTCACGGGAGATGGCCGGAGGATCGAAACGGGCGTGTACGAAATCGAAGTGACGCCGGACTTGAGCACGTGTGGCCCGCAAGAAAGCGGCCCGGTGATCGAGGCGACGGTGAACCAGACCGGCTCCGGCGGCCCGTTCACGGCCGACGCACAGTTGACCAGCGGGACCACGGTTACCGCGGAAACGTTCGCTGATGGCGTCCGCGCGGACGAGGCCTTCTCGCTGCTGATCACCTGCCAGTAGAAGGCCGCCGATGCGGGACGCGCGTCCAGTGCTGGCGCGGCTCGGTCCCGCCCTCGGTGCTCTCGAGGCGTTCTTGGCGAGGTTCGTCGGCTGGGCGAGGAACTGCTCGTAGGGGCGGAGGGCCTGATCGTCGAGGCTCATCACCGCCGCCGGAAGCAGCCCGTGGATGCCGCGCTCCGAGCGTTCCTTCTCGGTGAAGGCGGTTCCCCGGTTGAACCGTGGGTCGCGGAGGACCTCGCGTCCGTGCTTGGCGGTCTGGGGTGGCGCCGTTGGTGGCGCCGGGTCGGACGGTTTCGGCGGCTGCCATGGCTGCTGCTCTATCGATGTGAATGGTTGCCGTCGGACCGCCCGGCCGGTGACGTTTGGAGGGCGCTATCGCAAGGGCTTGAATGCCTCCCGTAGCTCTGCTGAAAACAGCTCCGGCTCCTCCCAGGCCGCGAAGTGTCCGCCCCTGTCGACCTCGTTGAAGTACGCGAGGCTCGGGTAGGCGCGTTCGACCCAGCTGCGGGGTGCGCGGAAGATCTCGCCCGGGAACGTCGTGTAGCCGACCGGGATCGAGACCGGCGGTGGCGTCTGGCCGGCGGCGCGGGCGCTCGCCTGTCCGCCCTCCCAGTAGGACCGGGCCGCCGAGGCTCCGGTGCCGGTTAGCCAGTAGGTGGTGATGTTGTCGAGGATGTGGTCGCGGGTGAGGTTGCCCGCGGGCTTACCATCGACGAAGGCGCTCGCGATCTTGTAATAGCTGTCGGTGTCGTGGTCGAGCATCCAGGCCGCGAGCGAAACGGGTGAGTCCAGCAGGGCGTAGCCGATCGTCTGCGGGCGTGTCGCCTGCTCGAGGAAGTAGCCGAAGCCACGCGCGTGGAAGGTCTTCAGAGCTTCGTCGGCGGCGCGCTCCTCGTCGGTATCGGTGGGGAAACCGGCTGTGTTACCGAGCGCCGGGACCAGTAGGTTCATGTGGATGCCCAGGAGTCCCTTGGGCGCCTCGCGACCCATCGCGTCGGTCACGGCTGCCCCTTGATCGCCGCCCTGGGCGACGTAGCGTCGATAGCCGAGGCGGTCCATCAACTTCGGCCACGCCTTCGCGACGCGACCCGCGGACCACCCGAGCTCTGACGGCTGGGCCGAGAAGCCGTAGCCGGGGATCGAGGGGATCACGACGTGGAAGGCGTCCTCGCCGGTGCCGCCGTGGGCGGTCGGATCGGTGAGCGGAGCGATGACCTCGAGCATCTCGATCACCGAGCCGGGCCAGCCGTGGGTGATGATCAGCGGCAGCGCGGCCTCGTGGGGTGAGCGCGCGTGGATGAAGTGGACGTCCACGCCGTCGATCTGGGTCTTGAACTGCGGCAGCGAGTTCAGCTGGCGCTCGCATCTGCGCCAGTCGTAGTTGCTCGTCCAGTAGCGGGTGAGCGCTTCCATCGTGGCCAGCTGCACGCCCTGCGAACGATCGCCGACGAGCTCCTTGGTCGGCCAATGGGCGGCGTCGACGCGGCGCTTGAGGTCGTCAAGCGCTACGTCTGGAACCGCCACGTCGAACGGTCGAACAGCGTCGTCTGCGGCGGTGCGTCCGCTGGCCTCGGTCGTTCCGGGAGTGGTCACCGTGGGAGCCGTCATCTGCGTCTCCTATCGCTGGAGGAGTGCGCGCGACCGGAGGTCGATGCTCCGAGTTGGTCCCGTCTCACCGGGCCCGCGGCCGGCTTGAATTGGCCGGGCGAGGGTGCCACCGGGACATCCCAGCCGGCCCGGAGAGCATCGCGGAGGATGCGGACTTTGTCACGGCGATGACAACCGAAAAACGGCCAAATTCCGACAAGTTCGCTCGGAGGTTTCACGCATCGCCAGCGTCTGCGGCCAATGCGTTCCGCGAGGCGCGGTGAGCCGACCCCTCGCAGAGGGTCAGCGCGTGGTCGATCGGATCGGGATGCACTTCGGCAGTCCCCACGTCGGCGACATCGCCGTGTTCCATCCGTCCAAGGAGGCCGAACAGGATGTCTGCGGAGTCACCCATCCGCCCACCGAGGCCTGCCCGGTCGCGCAGAAGCAGATCTATGTCAAGGGAGGGCACGTCTGTCTGAACGGCGCCCGAGCGATCTCAGGGCGTTTCCAAGCGGCGGACGGGAATCGAACCCGCATCATTGCCTTGGAAGGGCAAGGCTCTGCCATTGAGCTACCGCCGCACGATCCGGCCTCGCCGGCCGACACACTCTAGGACGCGGGGTGTCCGCGACGGCTCCCCGGCTTGGCCCGTGAGGGTCATCGGCGCCGTCGCATCCCCTCGCGTCCCGAGCTACCTTGGCGTCGATGGTGCTGGTCGACGAGCGGCTGTTGACGACCTTCCGCCGGGACGGCACCCCGGTGGCCACGCCCGTGTGGGTGACACCCTACGGCGGGAGCTCTGTGGCCTTCTTGACGAGCTCCGGCTCGGGTAAGGCCAAGCGGCTGGCACACACCGAGCGGGTCACCGTCCAGCCCTCCGACGCCCGCGGGCGGTTGAAGGCGGGCACCGAGCCGATCGAGGCGACGGCCCGGGGTGGTGGAGGGGACGGAGCTCGAGGAGATCCGCCGGCAGGTCACGGCCAAGTACGGCTTCCAGACGAGGATCAAAAAAGAGCTCGCCACGGTCGCGGGCATTCTCAAACGCAACCACATCCCCTACGGGGACCGCGGCGTGATCGTGACGCCGGCGCCCGAGGCGCCAGCGGACGCTTAGCAGGCGTCGGCCGGCCGGCCTCCGACGGACGGAACCCCGGTGGCCGCTTGACGCGGCCGATCCCGGACGGCCCGGGGCAGGCGTAAGATGGTGCAGGCACGGACCGAGGTCCGCGCCGAGCCACGGGGAGTGGCGCAGTCTGGTAGCGCACCCGGCTGGGGGCCGGGCGGTCGCAGGTTCAAATCCTGTCTCCCCGACTACAAAAAACTCCTGCTAATGACGTAATTCAGCAGGATTCGCCGGGCGGGTCCGGACAACCGTCTGTATTCCGTTCGTATTCCATCTTGTCCGGGTGCAGCACCGACCGCGGTAAATGACTCGCGGCTCTCCCGGCTTGGCCGAGCACGGGCCGAGCCCGCATCACGTGCGGCGGTCTCGCCTCGGCACGCCGGCTGCCGTTGGCGCCGGTGGCCGTCGTGCGGCGACGCGCCCGGCCCTCAGGCCTCGTTCTACGGGCGCGTGTTCTGACCGCGGTATATGAAGATCACCGTGTAGGGGTCGTTCGCGACGGGCGCCTCGTACGCGTAGTAGAGGTCTACTTCGGTGGTTCCTTGGTCGTAGTCGAAGCTCTCGGTGATCGTCAGCTCCAGCTGACCAGGAGACACCGGACGACGCTCGCCCTTCCGCGGACCGTCGGCGAGCAGTGCCATGCGTGCTTGATGCTGAGCCACGGTCCCGATTCTAGGCGAGTCGGGAGGAGCCATTGGCCCGGGCCTCAACCCAGCGTTGAGAGATAAATGCCGCAAATTCCTCAACCTCGGCTTGAGGGCCAGGGCGAACTTGAGAAACCCCTGCTAGGCGCTGCTATACCGGGCGGCTAGGCGACATAACCCGCCTCGCTCACAGCGAAATCTTGCACCAAGGGGGTGCCGAGTAGATGTACGAGATCGACTTTCTTCCGGCCGGGGAGGGCACGAGGTCAGGCGACGCGATCGCGCTGCGGTACACAGTCCAGGGCATCAGCGAACCGGTCGTCGGAATCATCGACGCGGGCTTCGCTCCTTGCGGCCCCTCCCTCGTCAACCATGTCAGGCACTACTACGAAACGGAAGACGTCGACTTCGTCCTCAACACGCACATCGACACAGACCACACCGGTGGGCTGACCTACGTCCTAGAAAACCTCAACGTCACGCACTTCCTGGTTCACCGACCGGATCAGCACGGATACCCCACCGTCGGCAACGCTGAGCTGGCGTGAGAGCTCTGGGAGCTCGCCGAAGAGCGGGGGGTCGAGGTGCACGAACCCTTCCAGAATGTCCGCGGTTACAACGACAGTCTTCTGGTAGCCGGCCCCACGGAATCCTTCTACAAGCAAACGCTCGAAGCGCAGCAGGAGCGGATGCTCGAGGCCACGCGGGCGAGCAAGGGCGCCGGCATCGCCCTCGCGCTTGCCGAGGCGCACGTGGCGGTGCCGGTTTTTCCTCTCGAGGAGGACTTCGACGACTCAGGCGGCGACGGCAGCCCGTGCAACAACGGAGCCGCGATCGTGAGCTTGATGATCGACGGTAAGCACCTCGTCTTCCCGAGCGATGCGGGAGTCGCCGGCATCAACGCTGCCTTCGATTTCCTCGACCATGAAAAGCGGACCGAAGTGTGGCCGAAGCTCTTCGTGCTCCCCCATCACGGGTCCCGGCATAACCTCGATCTGCAGACGATCGGGCGAGTTCTCGGGGGCCACTGGGACCGGCAGTTCGGCACCGCGATTGCGAGTGTGAGCGTCGAGTCCGACAACCCGTCGCCACGAGTTGTAAACGCAGTGGGGCGGCGGGGCTACAACGTGATCGAGACGCGCGGGTTCACCATCTGCCACCACTCGCATGATGCTCCTTCTCGGGGCTGGATCGCCGCCGCCGTGCTCCCGCCGCTCGCCGAAACCGACCTCTACGACTAGGGACCGCCCCCAACGCACGCGGCGACGGACGATGTTTGACGCCTACAACAGGAGGGCGCGGATCGCCCCGGCGATCCTCCTCGGGGTGCCACCCGCAGCGCTGCTCGTGGCCGGTGCGATTTCGCCGGAGACCGTGCTCCGTACCGTGGGGATTTTCCTGGGGGCGATCGGCGTCCTCGTCGCGATCTTTGTGAGGGGCGCCGGCCGCCGGATCCAGCCACGGCTCTGGGAAAGTTGGGGCGGTCCACCGACGTTGGCGCGGCTGCGCTGGCGGAACTCCACGAGCGTTCCGGCCATGGCAAGGCTGCACGAACGGGTCGAAGCCGCCACCGGGGAGACGCTGCCCGACGAGGCGGAAGAGGCGGCCGACCCGGACGAAGCTGATTGCCGCTATGACGAGGCGGTCACTGTGCTGAGGGAGCTGACCAGGATCGATGCCTTCCCGCTCGTGGCGGCAGAGAACGCCGACTACGGGTTCCGCCGGAACACGCTGGGCCTGCGCCCGCTGGGCGTTGGGTTCTCCGCCGCTGGGGTGGTGGTGGCGATCGCCTTCGCCTTGCTGGGGCCGGGGTCGTCCCCGGCCCGCTGGTTTGGTGCCGCAGCCGTATGTCTCTTGTGCCTGCTGTTCTGGCTGATGGTGGTGACCCCCGGGTGGGTCCGGAGGGCGGCGGAGAACTACGCCGACCGCTTGCTCGGCGCGGCGGACTCACTGAAGCGCTCATCGGCCACACCGTCGTAGCGTGGGCCGACTGCGTCACTGGCTCAACTCGATGCCGATGGACTCCATCGACATGGTGTTCGGGCTGTTTCCGGCCGTCGGTTTCTACGCGGCGTTCGCCACGTGGGCGTCGCTGATAGTCCGCGCTCTCCGAGGCGAGGACGTAAAGGAGAACTGGCAGACGGGGCTGGCCACCATCGCTCTGATCACCTCGTATGCCCTCAAATCGGGGACACAGGTCCGGGAGGCGACCGCGCAGCGCGCCGCCACCACCGACCTGCGGGCGCTCGCCATCCTGGCCCGAGAAGAAGCGCAGCGTCGCGACCGGCAGGAGACCGAGCGAGCCAAGCTCGAGGACGAGCGGCAGGCGAGGCTTGAACGGCTCACCAAGCGCCTCGTCCTGCTCGCCAGCATGACGCTCGCGGTCGCCTTGGTGGCGCTGGCCGTGTCCCTCATCTCCCTGGCCTCCTGAGGATCCGATCCATCCTTATCGTGGCTCAGCTCGCGTCCAGCAAATCACCACTCGAACCCCCTGCGGAGGTCTACGACGCGTTCGATGCTGCCGAGGTGAAACGCCTGAGTGAATTCGTGAATGACGCCGAGAAACTGGTTGAGCGCGCGTTCTCGAGTCGAGCGGCTGGCAGTGGAAACTCGAGGGCGCCGGCGATCGCCAGCCTCGACCCCCGCCCACGCCGATGAGCAAGAAATCCAAGCAAATCGCATTCCCCCGTGGCTCGGAATGGCGTCGGTGGGACCTTCACGTCCACACCCCGCTGTCCGCGTTGAACAACGGCTTCGGCAACGACTTCGACGTGTACGCCAAAGAGCTCTTCGAGAAGGCGCTCGACCGCGAAATAGCGGTGATCGGCGTCACCGACTACTTCATGATCGACGGCTACAAGGAGCTTCGCGCCCTCCAGAAGGACACCAAGCGCCTACGGGAGTTGCTCGGCGCAGAGCTCGCCGAGCGGGCCGAGCAGATCCGCCTCCTGGCGAACATCGAGTTCCGGCTCGACGTGATCGTGCGGGTCGGACAGAAGGATGCCCGAGTTAATGCGCACGTGATCTTCTCCGACGAGGTGTCCTGCAGGGAGATCGAGGAAAACTTCCTGCATCGGCTTGAGTTCCTCTCCGAATCTGCGCCGGGCAGCAGCGATGACGCAAAGTCGCTGACCGTTTCCAATCTGAGCGAGTTCGGAGCCCGCCTGAAGGCCGAGCACCCTCCGTTCGCGGACCGCACCGATCTGGAGCTCGGGATGACCCAGGCGGTCGTCTCCCACAGCAAGATCTCGGAGGTCCTCGCAAAGAACCGCGCTGCGTTCGAGCGCCGCTACCTGTTCGTGATCGCCGCCGATGAGGACCTCTCGAACGTGCCCTGGGACGGGCAGGGGCACAGCACCCGCAAGTTCCTGATTCAGAAGTCTCACATGCTGTTTTCCTCGAATGCGGGCACGCGCGCCTTCGGGCTCGGGCAGCGCTCCGAGTCGGTTGCCGCCTTCGAAGACGAGTTCAGGAGCCGCAAGCCATGCATACACGGCTCCGATGCGCACCGCCCGCACGATCTGTTCGTGTTCACCGAGGACCGGCAGCTGTGGGTCCGCGCGGACCCCACCTTCGACGGGCTCGTGCAGCTCTGCCACGAGCCCGACGGGCGGGTCTTTATCGGCGCCGAGCCGCCGGCACTGCAGCGGGTCAGGGAATCGGCGACCAAGTCGATCGAGGAGATCGCCTTCAGGCGCGATGCACGCGCCAGCGCAGAAGCCAGGTGGTTCTCGGGATCGGTGCCCCTGAACGCGGGCCTGGTCGCACTGATCGGCAAGAAGGGAAGCGGCAAGAGCGCGCTGGCCGACGTGCTGGGGCTGCTCGGCGATGCCCGCACCGGCGGGGAGTTCTCGTTCCTGAACACGGAGCGGTTCTTGAACCCGAGGGACAACCTCGGCCGTTTCTTCGACGCGACGCTGCATTGGCGCTCCGGAGACACCAAGGAGCGAAACCTCAGCGAGCCGCCCGATGAGACCTCGCCCGAACGAGTGCGGCACATTCCCCAGAACCACCTCGAGAGAGTGTGCGCTGAGATCCGGCAGTCATCGCGCCCAACCCTTTTTGATAAAGAGCTCGAAGGGGTGATCTTCTCCCATGTCCCGCGGTCCGACCGGCTCGGGCAGACCTCGTTGGAGGACTTATTCGCTCATACGACCGAGGAGACCGAAGCCGGGATCGGGCTGCTGCGAAAGAAACTCGCGCAGGTAAACCGCGAATACGTCGAGTTGCGCCGGCGCGGGTCCGAGGAGTCACGCCGACGGCTTGAGGGAGAGTTAGAGCAGCGCTGCTCCGAGCTCGATGCCCACCGCAAGGCCAAGCCCGCACCGGTCAAAGACCCCGGGAAGGAGCCCGGCGCTGACCCAGATACCCAGAAGACCGAAAAGGACCTCGCTGAGGTGGTCGGCGCGATCGAGAAGCTCGACAAGAGCACCAAGGAGCGTCAAGAGGCGCAGGCACTCGCCAAACGACGACTGGTCGCGATCGAACGCACGCTCACCCGGATCGCCAACCTGGCGACGACGGTCGAGGAGTTCTACGTGCAGAGCACCGAGGACGCAAAGTTGCTCGGCCTCGATCCGAGGAAGCTCGTCCAGATAGAGACCCAGGAAACCGCGCTGAAGGTGCTTCGCGAGGAGACCCTACGCGAAGTCGGCGCGCACGCGGACGCCCTTGACGAGCAGCGCCAGGGCTCGGATGCGCGAGAACGAAACGAGCAGTCAAAGCGCGCAGAGGATCTGCGCAGGAAGCTCGCTGAGCCGCAACGACGCCACCAGGAGTACCTGCGTGCCCTGGCAAACTGGGAGAAGCAGGAGGCGGAGATCATCGGCGCCGCGACCGAGCCGAAGTCGGTCAAGGGACTGCAGGCGAGGGTCGCCGAGCTCGACAAGCTCCCCGAGCGCGCGAGCGCCAAGCGGGCCGAGCGCGAGGGGCTCGTGCGCGAGACCTTCGCGGCCAAGTCGAAGCTACTCGACTCCTACCGCGAGCTGTACCGACCGGTGCAGCGATTCGTGGCCGAGCATCCAGTGGCGCAGGAAGTCAGCGAGCTCTCCTTCGATGCGGTGATCGCCGTCCAGGGCCTTGAGGACGGGGTGCTCGAATTAATCGACCAGCGACGGCGGGGAAGTTTTCAGGGCGATCAGGAGGGACGCGAGCGGCTGCGCGCGCTGATCAAGGAGTACGACTTCGCGAGCGCGGACAACGTGGTGGAGTTCCTCACCGAGATCGGGAAGCACCTGGCTTCCGACCTCCGCGGCGATCCGCCCCAGCCGGTGATCGTCGCCACACAGCTGATGCGCAGCCGGAGGGAGGAGGACCTCTACGACTTCCTGTTCGGCCTTGAGTACCTGAAACCGCGCTTCAAGCTCTTGTGGCGCGAGAAGCCGCTCGATCAGCTCTCACCCGGCGAGCGGGGCACGCTACTCCTGCTCTTCTACCTGCTCGTCGACCGCGAGGATGTGCCGCTCGTGATCGACCAGCCCGAGGAGAACCTCGACAACGAGACTGTCGCCGAGCTGCTGGTGCCGGCGGTCAAGCACGCCAAGGAGCGCCGGCAGATTATCCTCGTGACCCACAACCCCAACCTGGCTGTCGTGTGCGATGCCGATCAGGTGATCCATGCGAGCATCGAGAAGACCCAGGGCAACCGCGTGACCTACACCAGCGGCGCGATCGAGGATCCGACGATGACCCGGCTGATCGTCGACGTGCTGGAGGGCACGAAGCCCGCGTTCGACATCCGCGACGCGAAGTACGAAGTACTTGATCGCGTTGAAGAGCGGGCACGCTAGGCCTCTCGATGCCGCGCTCCTCACCCCCGAACCCAAGGGAGAGTCCGGCCCGCCCGGACCTGACCGCCATACCAGCCGAGGGAGGGGTTCGCTGTCAACGGTCGGCCCCCTGAGGGGCGCCCTCTCGGGTGCCGGCTACCGGTCCCGGTGTTGACAGTGAGCGCGCCGCAGGCTAAAGCGTTCTTCTCGTGGTCAGACTAGGATCGCGCCTTCACCCTCCGCGGAAAGGACACTATGAGCGAGAAGCAGATCCGCAAAGAGCTCGAAGCACGCGTGAACGCGCTTCGCAGCGAGGCACGCCAGCTAGAGCAGGTCGCCCGCAAGCTCGGCAGCAGCTCGGGAAAGCCGTCCAAAGCCCGCGCCAAGGCCTTCAGGGCAAAAGCCTGACTCAGTACAGCCGGGCCCTGCGTCGTGGGTGCGGGATCGAACACGACTGACTGAGCGCCGCCGCTTTCAGCGGCACCTCGTCTCACTCCCGCGCGCGGGCGGGATCCTGCCGCTAAAGGCGGCGAGGCGACCAACCGACTATCCCGGTGGGCTGCTTAGCCGAAGCGTGATGTTGCGTGCCGATAACAAAGTCGAGCTGGTCAAGCTCACCGGGATGTTCACCGGGCGCTGGGCTATCCGTGCAGGTAAGAAGGTCTACTCGCCACGCTGGCCGGAGGGCAAGGTCGCAGAGATGCATGCGCGCCAAGCCGAGCAGCCCGTGGCGCTCCTGAAGGATCGCCGGCGCGTGCTGTGGCATTTCCACGAACGCTTCTACTGGGACGACGAGCAGCTACCCGCAGAGGATGTGATGGCGCTTGTCCTCCAACGCGAGCGCAGTCAGGATCGCAAGCTCGAATCAGCCCGCAGCCTGATGCGCGCCGAGCAAAACGGTGAGCGCTCGCGCCCGCCGATCCCGAGGGACCTTCGCCTGGCAGTATTCGAACGAGACGGCGGCAAATGCGTCGAATGCGGAAGCAGCTTCGACATCCAGTACGACCACATCCTGCCCTTCGCCCGAGGCGGCGCAACCACCTTCGAGAACCTGCAGATCCTCTGCGGTGACTGCAACCGCCAAAAGAGCGACCACATCTAGCGCGGATTAGCTCATGTGGCCGTGAGCGAGCAACCCGCCGGAATGGGGAACATCGGGGCGGCGATCGCGCCGGCACTCCACGACGCCGTCACCAGAGCCAAGACCCTTGACGGACCGACGCCCTCGCCGATGCTTGGCGAAATGCGCTATGAGGCCGGCCTAGGCTTAGGCTGGGCGCATGTTTCGGAGATTGAAACGGCGCAAGGGGGCGAGCGCCCGCAATCGGCCGCCCGCCACGCCGCAGAAGATGGCCAGCCCTCCGCGAGCGGGCGCGCCCGTCAAGATCGACGTGCGAATCGAGCTGGAAGAAGCGGGTCGGGTCGTCTATTCGCGCCCGATCCTTGCGATCCCAGCGATCCCCGAGCTGGAGACCAGTTCTCGCGACGTCGCTGCTGACTTGGAAGAGGGCCGACGACTCGGTGCGGGCGGCTTCGTCGCCTTGGACTTCGAGACGGCGACCGCCGCCCGGGACAGCGCGTGCGCGTGCGCGGTCGCGACCTTCGACGGCGGCCGCGTCCGCGACATCGCCAGGTGGCTCGTGCAGCCGCCAGGCAACGTATACGACGGCTTCAACGTCGCCCTGCACGGCATCACGCCGCACATGACTGCCGGCAGTCCCTCCTTCGCCGAGGTGTGGCCGGAGATCGTGACCCACATCGACGACCGACCTCTGGTCGCCCATTACGCCCCGTTCGACCTCAGTGTCCTGCGCCACTCGCTGTCGCTCGCCGGCGTGGAGTGGCCACAGCTGACCTACTACTGCACGTGCGCGCTCGCGCGCCGCGCATGGCCCGGACGGCTCTCCTACCGCCTAGCGGATCTCGCCGACGACTGTGGCCTGAGCTTCGAGCACCACGAGGCCGGCGCCGACGCCGCGACCGCCGGTGAGCTGGCCGTGGCCTGCTGCGGCTCGGTGGGGGTCGCCGGGCTCGACCAGGCGTGTGCAAAGCTGGGGATGCTCGCCGGACGTCTCACGCCGGGCGCCTGGAGTGCCAACGGCCTCGCGCCGGTGCGGCTGGCCGAGCTGGCCCCGACGGTCGCATCGATCCCGGACGGCAATCCATTTCAAGGGCAAGTCGTCGTGTTCACCGGCACCCTCACCTGCGGCTGGACGCGCAGAGAAGCCGCTCAGCAGGTCGTGAACGCGGGCGGCAAGGTCGCCTCAGCCGTGTCGAAGAAGGTCAACTTCCTGGTGCTCGGCATGCAGGATGCGTTCACGGTCAAGGACGGGGAGCATTCGACGAAGATGCTCCGGGCCGCCGAGCTGCGCGCCGCGGGCTGCCCGATCGAGCTGCTCGCGGAGGACGACTTCCTGCGCATGCTGCCCCGCTGACACGGCACTCGAGGCCTACTTCCAGGTCCCTGCCCCCGGATCCCAGTTGCGCCCGGCCGCGCTCCCGTCGATCACGGGTTCCGCGAACGTGATCACCTCTCCAATCACCTCAGCGAAGCTCTCCGGTAGCCGCGACTCCAGTTGCTGGCGCCGGCGCCAGCGGGCCCATTCCTGCTGGCCGATCTCGGCGTACCCCTCGAGCACGGCGGCGAGCGGAGCCAGGGCCACCGCGCGGTGGGCGGCGACGTCGGCGACCGCGGCGACCGGCTCGCTGCCGTCGAGTGGGTGCTGGCGCGCGAGCAGGTAGATGTCGCCGAAGTCCCGCCAGCGCGTGTTGAGGGTGCCCCTGCTGATGGCGGTCACGAGCTTCTCGGCGTGCACCATGCTCAGTGGATAGCCGCGCACGGTCACCTCCCCGCCGAGCAGGCCCGGGATCCGCACCGGGCCGGGTGCCGGCGTGATGGGATCCCCGACGCCGACATCGACGTGGAAGTGGGGGCGCGCGGTCGCGAGCCTCACGTCCATCGTCACGCGCACGCCGCTGTAGGCGTCCTCTTCGCGGATCACCTCGGCGTGGGCGGAGTCGATCAGGAACTCGACGCCGTCGTCGAGGTCGATGGCGGCGATCTCGCACACGACGCGCCCGACGCTCTCGGTGTCGTTGTCGAGGGCGTCCGCCTGCAGGTCGACGTCGCGGGTCGGGCGGCGCTGCCCGAAGGCCGCCAGCAGCACGCCTCCCTTCAGCACGAGTTGCTCGGCGAACGCGGAGGCGGCGAGCCTTGCGAGGTAGCGCTCGAGCACGTACAGCTGCAGCAGCTCTGCCACCGGGCGGCGGTCATCGCGCGCTCTTTTCCTCAGATTCAGATAGGCGCGTCCCGCCGGGTCCGCCCGCGTGGGGGAGCTCACAGCAGCACCTCCAGCGCTTTGCGCAGCTCCGGCTGGGCGCGCGGGAAGCTCTTCGCCAGCGTCATCAGCGCGGCCGGGCTGTGTCCGGGCTGGCGCAGCCACCGGCGCAGCGCTTCCCAGGCGATGTCGCTGCCCTCGAGGTGGCGCAGCCGCACGAAGTCGATGATCGAGCGCTCGGCCGAGTACTGGCCGAGTTGGCGCCTGGCGCCGACGTCGATCGTTTCGCGCCCGAGCTCGAACGTGGCTTTGTCGAACTGGTGCAGCCGGATCGGCGCGCGCAGGCTGGGTCGCCCGCTGCCACGGGGGATCGCGACGTCGATGGCGGACGGGATCGCGTCGATCAGCCCGTGGCGCGCAAGCGCGCTCTCCAGGCACAGCGTCGCGCGCGGGACGCGTTCCGCGATCTCGATCAGATCGGTGTCCGCGAGGGCCGCGCTGGCCCATCGGTAGACGCCGCCGCCGAGCGCCATGATCGCGCCGCTGTCGCGCAGTTGGTAGAGGCGCTTGTCGCCCAGGCGCGCCCGCCTGGCCTCGCCGTAGGTGAACGTCTCCCCGAGCGTTGCGCGCAGGTCAGCGATGTGGGGCGCTCGCATGAGAGGAAATCATACCCACTAGTACCACATCTGGGTACGTTTTCCTCCCTTGCGTGGTGGGATCGGCGGCGCCCTGCGCCTCAGCCCCGCGGCTCCTGCTGATGGCCCTGCTGCTTACGCCGCCCACCCCGACGTTGTTGTTGATGATGATGATGCTGTTGCCGGTCACCGTTTTGGGGGTGGTGGAGGTGGTGGTCGTGGGTTCCATCACCCTCGCGTCCGGTGCGACTGCGTCACAGCAGCGTGGTAGCTTCAGGCGCCGTAACCCAAGTGGCCCCGGCGCGGCTGGCACCGCCCGGGGCCCGGCACGGAAAGGAGTACACCTTCCATGCAGGATGACCCTACCCACGAGGCCTGCCCGCTCGAGGCCTCGCGCTGCGAAGCGATCGTGATGCTGATGCTGCTGCACGCGGGACACCGCTGGCCGTGGTCGATGGCCGAGGTCGCACGCGAGCTCGGCGACGAGCATCTGGCGGCCGAGGCGGTCGCCGGCCTGCACGCCGCCGGCCTGGTGAACCGCTGCGGCGAGCTCGTGCTCCCGAGCCGCACCGCGGCGCGGATGCAGCAGCTCGAGGACGTGCTGCTGGCCGGTGACTCGAAGGTGCAGTCCGGCCCCGCCCGGACCTGATCGCCTCACCAGCCGCAGGCGGCTTCGCCGTCAAGGTCGGCCCCGTCAGGGGCGCGCGTGAGCGCGGCCGCAGGCCCGCCTCGACGGTGCAGACGCCGGAGGCTCTTGCGCGGTCATCGCGCGGGCGTCAGGGCTTGGATGCAGTGCAGACAAAATACAGACCGGCTTGGAAGCGCTCCGTCGTCACCGACTTCGACAGCCGGGTCAGGTCGGACCACGGTTCCGAATACGGATCGCCCGGGAACACGGTCGCCACGATCTCAGCGAGGGGGCCGAGAGCCCGGCCCAGGCGTGTCTCTGGGACGCAAGCGTCCGTTACCACGAGTCGGCCACCTGGGCGCATCGCCTCCCATGCGCGATCGAGTACGGATGCACGATCGGGCAGAACCGAGTAGCTGAGGGAGAAGTAGACGGCGTCAACCGGCGATTCCAAGGCCAGCGTCGCCGCGTCGCGATGGACTAGCGACACGTTCTCCCAACCATGGCGCCCGACGAGCTTTCGCGCCTGCACCAGCATGCCTGGCGAGGCGTCGACGCCGATTACTCGGCCGGTCCACCCGACGGCGTTTCGCAGCAGCTGGAGGTTGCGTCCGGTCCCGCAGCCGATCTCGAGGACGCGCTCGCCGGGTTGAAGTCGGATGCGCTCGATCGCGCGGCGCCTGAACCCCGGGGCGAGCAGGATCGTCCACTCCAGGTATCTATACCAAGGCGCGTAGCGGTCATACCGTCGGACCACTGTGTCGATTGGCCGGTGGGTAAACGGTCTAGGTGTCAGGACAGGAGCGCTCCCCAAGCCTGAGGCTACACCCAACCCGGGCCACCGGATCACGCTGTTCTTGGCGGACCAGAGTGTGGACTGACCCGCGGACCGGCCCGTGGACTCCGCGTCCGAGAAAAACCCCCGATGAAACCCACGCGCGCGGGCTGGCTTGGCGCTTGACCCCGCCCCCACTTCGTGTGTCCGGGGTCAAGCACCAAGCCAGCCAACAAGCAGACAGCAGAACAGGAAGACAAGCAACAAACAAAACAACCAAGAAGAGCAAGAGGGGAGAGGGAAAAAACCCTCCCCGAGCCCGGCCCCCCCCCGCGGGCTCGCGCCACACCCGATGCCAAAAACAACAACAACCAGACGCCAGCACACAGCGACCCGCACACACGCACGGCTACGCACCGCTCCGACGCAAAATCACGAGCCGCGGCCAGAGAGCGGGTGCGCCGGAGACGCTGCGCGACCCCTGTGTGATTTATGCGCCGAGCAGCGCCGAGGACCATCAAGGATCGATCTCCGCAGAGCGCACCGAACTCAACAGTCAGCGGCGAGACGGCACGCAGCGCCTCGGCGTCTGCTGCGAGCGGCTCACTAGCCAAAGTCTCTGAGGGGGTGCGCCCTGCCTGCGAGCTCAGGCGCGGGCTGGGTCGCTCGTTCAGTCGAACCCCTCCGGGGAGGCCAGCGTCGCTCCCGACGTGCCCTGCTGGCGGGCGCCGTGTCCCCACCGCGCCCCGCGGTCGGACCCGTCAGCACCGTGCAGACCGCGAGAGACCGCGAAATCGTCAGCTGGCTGGGCCGCGTCGGTGCCGCCGAAGCGGGCCACGTAATGGGCCGTTTCGGGATGGGCCGCAGCAAGGCCTACGCCCGCCTGGCAGCACTGGTGCGCCAGGGCCTGGTGATCCACCACCGGGACACGCTCGGAAGCTGCGGCCTCTACACCCTCTCGCGCAAGGGCCTGCGCGCCGCCGGGCAGTCCGGCCTGGGCCTGCAGCGACTGCCCGTCGCAGCCGACGCCCACACCCGCCGACTGACGGGGGTCGTCGTCGAGCTCGAGCTCGGCCTTGCGGGCTGGGACGTGCTCGGCGAGCGCGAGCTGCGCTGGCTGGAGCGCGACACGCGCCAGCTGATCGGCTCCGTGCGCCTGGGCACGATCGCCGGCCAGGAGGTTCTCCACCGCCCCGACGTGGCGCTACTCTCGCGTGCCGGCCGTGTCGTCAGCGTCGAGCTCGAGCTGACCCCCAAGTCCCAGCGCCGCCTGGCGAGCATCTGCCGCGGCTACGCGCGTGCACGCCACCTGCACGCCGTCTACTACTTGGCCACCCGCGGCGCCGCCCGAGCGGTCATCAGGGCCGTGCGGGAAGTCCACGCCGAGGAGCGGATCACGGTCCTGGCGCTCGACGGAGTCCCGGAGCTGATCGCGCGCGAGCTGGAGGGGGTGGTCCTACGCAGGAACACGGCCTGAACCTCGCGCCGCTCGGGCTCGCGCTGAAGGACCTGCTGCTGGTCGCGACGCTCGCGCTTCTGCTCGCGGTCGTGCTCTCGACCGTGCTGCGGCGCTCGGGCCTGAAGTGGACCTGGGCGGCGTGCGGGCTCCCGGTCGGGTACCTGCTCTGGAGCCTGGGCGGCGGGGTGGTCGCGGTCGGCTGTGCCGGCGGGACGCTGCTGGCGTGCCTGCTCGGCGCCGGCTGGCACCGGGGCGAGCTCGACTGGGGCGCCGACATCGCCGAGCGCGCGCGCCTTCGCACCGGCATCCGCGACCTCGCTGTCCGTGGGCTGCGCAAGCTAGGCACGCGCAAGCGCCCGTGGATCACCCAGCACGGCCTCGAGGTCGGCCGCGACGAGCGTGGCGAGCCGGCCACGATCCCGGTCGGGTCGGCCTCCGGGATCCACACGCTGGTGCTCGGCGCCACCGGCGCGGGCAAGACCGTGACCGAGACCTGGATCGCCTGCCGGCTGGTCGAAGCCGGCCACGGCGCGATCGCGATCGACCCCAAGGGCGACCGCCTGATGCGCGCCGAGCTCAAGCGTGCCGCGACGGCCCGTAAGCGGCGTTTCGTGGAATGGACGCCGGAAGGGCCGGTCGCCTACAACCCCTACGCGCACGGCAGCGACGGCGAGATCGCCGACAAGGCGCTCGCCGGCGAGCACTTCACCGAGCCGCACTACCTGCGCCAGGCCCAGCGCTACATCGGCCACGCGGTCCGCACCATGCGCGCCGCCGGGGTGGCGGTGACGCCCCTGACGCTCGCCGCGCACATGGACCCGGGTGTGCTGGAGGTGACCTCGCGCAGCCTGGAGACGCAGCGCGCCGAGCAGGTGCAGGCCTACCTCGACTCGCTCGGCGAGCGCCAGCGCCGCGACCTCGCCGGCGTGCGCGACCGCCTCGCGATCATCGCCGAGTCAGAGACCGCGCCCTGGCTGGCACCGGCGGCCGGCAAGCCCGAGCTCGACCTGCTGGGCGCGATCCGCGAGCGTGCCGTGGTGTACATGCGCCTGGACGCCGACCGGCGGATGCTGCTGTCGGAGATGATCGGCGCCGCGATCGTCGGCGACCTCGTGACGATCGCCGCCGCCAACCAGCACGACGCCGTGCCGACCGTCGTGCTGGTGGACGAGTTCGCTGCGCTGAGCGCCCACCAGGTCGCGCGCCTCTTCGGCCGCGCGCGCTCGGCCGGCATCAGCCTCGTGCTCGGCACGCAGGAGCTGGCCGACCTCGAAGCGGCCGGCGAGCAGCTGCGCGACCAGGTGCTCGGCAACATCGAGGCGCTGATCGCCCACCGCCAGAACGTCCCCGAATCGGCCGAGCTGATCTCCAAGCTCGCCGGCAGCCGTCCCGCCTGGATAACGACCCGCCAGACCGAGCAGGGGCTGCTCGGCAGCCGCACCGCTTCGCGCGGCTCGCTGACCCGCGGGCACGAGTTCGAGCTTCATCCGAGCCGCATCAAGCGGCTCGGCCGGGGCACGGCCGCGGTCATCACGCCCGGTCGCGGCCAGCGCCCGCTGATCACCCGCATCCACCACCCCGCCAGCGCGCGCGATGAGCACCGGTGAGCCGGCCGCAGCGGGTCCCGCGGACACCAGGCGCCTGGACGGGCCGCTGCTGCGCCCCGAGCAGGCCGCGGAGCTGCTGAACGTCAAGACCAGCTGGATCTACGACGCCGCGCGCACCAACAAGCTGCCGTGCCTGCGCATCGGGCGCCACATCCGCTTCACGCGCGCGATGCTCGAGCAGTGGCTGGCGACGCGCTAGCGACGCTCAGATGTATTCCCAGCTGCATTCCTGGCGGTCGTGTTCGCTCCAGTGCATGCACGGCGGGAACGTCTCGCCGACGCTGATCTCGTCGATCACGTCCTCGTGCTGGGTGCAGCGGATTTCCCCGCTCTGCGGCGCGCGCTCGCCGGGCTCGTAGGTTTCGGGCATCTCACTCCTCTCATGCGCTTGAACGGCGCTGGTGCCTAGAAAGTGCTGGGCTGCTCGGCCGCCTCGACGGGGCGGGCTCCGCGGCGGCCGTGCCGTGGCCGCCGCGGAGCCCTGAGAGGCATCCCCCACTTGAGGGAGAGGAGGAGCCGTACTTCGCCGTTGTCGAGAGAATGGGCAGACACGGCAGCACGAGTTCTACCCGCGCTGTCAACGCCGTGTCAAGACACGAACCGCGTTCCGCGGCACGAATTCTGTAACGCGATGGTACGCCTATAGCGGCTTTGGCGGCCTCAGCGGCGCTCGCCCGGCGGCTTGGCTGCGCCCTCGGCGTCCCAGCCGGCGACCAGCCGCGCCCGCGTTCGTGCCGGCGGCGCCGCCGCGGCCGGGTTGGCGTCCGGGTCGGTATTGGCCTGTTCGCTGGCGTGCGCGGACGGGCTGCTGGCCTGTTCCTCGCGCATCGTCGCGGTGGTGGCGCTGCCGAGCGGCGCCGGCCTGTGCGCGCCCCTGGACTCGAGCTGACGCACGAAGCGAGTGGCGGGCCGCTGCTCGCGCGCGGGTGCCGCGGCCTCGCTCGGGCTGCGCGGTCCCGACACGGAGCGCATCCGCTGCGCGGCCTGGCGCACGCGGTCGGGCATCAGATGCCCGTACACGTCCACCGTCGTCGAGGTCTTGGCGTGCCCGGCGAAGGCGGCGATCAGCAGGATGTCCTCGCCCTGGCTGATCGCGTTCGTGATCGCGGTGTGGCGCAGGTCGTGCAGGCGGATCGTGCTCGGCAGCTCCGCGCGGGTCGCGTAGCGGCGGAACACGCGCGTGACCATGCGCGGGTTCAGCGGCCGCCCGGTCGGGCGCAGCTGTCCGTCGCGTCCGCGCTTGCGCTCGACGGTGCTGAATACCGGCGCGCCGTCGCTTTTGTCCTCGGCGGCCATGTACAGCTCTTCGAGCGTCGCCTGGGCGCCGTCGAGGATCGGCACCAGCCGCTGGCCGGCCTCGGTCTTGGTCGCGAGCTGGCGCTGGGCGTCGCCGTGGGGCTGGTCGTAGGCGCTGATGCTGCGGCGCACGTGCAGGATGCGCTGCAGCAGGTCGACGTCTTCCCAGCGCAGCCCGATCAGCTCGCCGCGGCGCAGCCCCGTGTCCAGCGCCACCGTGAAGAAGGCCCGCCAGCGCGGCGAGCACTCCTCCAGGAAGCGCTTGATCTGCACCGGGCTCAGCTGCGTCCCGCGCGCGCGCCTGCGCGCCGTGTGACCCCCGCGCGCGCGGGCCGTCTCGGCCGGGTTGACCGCCAGCAGGCCGGCGTCCTGCGCGAACGCCAGCATCGCGTGGGTGTGACGGCGGATCTTGCTCACGGTCTCCTCCCCGAGTCCCTGGGCGCGCTTTTTGCCCAGCAGCGCCCTGATCATCTGTGGATTGAGGTCGTCCAGGCGCGTGGTGCCGAGCGCCGGGCCGACGTGCTGGTAGAGCGTTTCCCGGTAGCCGGCCGCGGTCGCTGGCTTCAGGTTCACGCGCGCGTGCTCGCTCAGCCAGCGGTTGCCCAGCTGCAGCACGGTCACGCCGCTGGGCACGTATCGCCCGCCGTCGACCTCGTCCTGCAGCGAGCGCAGCATCTGCTCGGCTTTGCGCCGGCTGGTCCCGGCCGCCTTCTCGATCTGCCGCCAGCGCGAGCTGCCGTCGCGCTGGTCGATCACCAGCGCCCGGGTGCGCACGTAGAAGCGGCCGTTGCGCTCCCTGATACAGCCGGCCGACATTCAGTCCCCTGTTTCCTGCCCCTCTCGCATAGCGCCGCAAAGCTCGACAAAGGCGCCCAAACAGGGCTGACATTACACCCGCCCGAATGGCCTAGTCAAGCCATTTGCACAGCATCGCTGGTGGGCGTGCAGGCGCGACCGCGGGGGATCCCAGACCACGTCGTTTCACGCTCTTCGTGCTCCCCGTTCAGGCGCTCGCAGCACACGCCTGCGGCCGAGAGGTGGAGTTCCTTTTCCCGTGAGGGTCTTCGTCGGTGGCGGCCCGGAGGGGCCGCGAGCGCGTTGACAACGCCGGTCGGCGCATGCTTGAATCACACGCCCGTTCGCGCGACGCCGGGTGGGGCACATCGAGGATCGATCCGCATGGCACTTGATCAGAGCAAGGTGGGGCAACTGGTGGCCGAGCAGATGGCTGCGCTGGAAGCCCACTACGGCGAGGACTGCGAGGTCGGCGACGTCTGCAGCATCGTCGAGATCGTCGGCCCCCACGGCTCCACCGTGCGCGTGCGCAGCAGCGACCCGCGCTCCCACGTCGCCCTCGGCCTGATCCGTGTCGCCGAGGCGACGCTGCTCGAGACCTACCAGCGCGAGGAGTGATCGACTAGCTCCCGAGCCGACTCGGGATCCCGCGTGGCCCGCCGCGGGCGCGCGTGAAAGCGCACGGTCCCGGTTGCGCTCCGGCCGGCTTCGTGCCCGCTCGGCAGGCCGGCGCGGGGCTTCGCCGCGGCGGTGGGAGCCACGTGGGAGACGGTGGGAAAGCCGCCGTAGCTACGGGCCTGGATGTGTGATCCCCGTCTCACCAAGACGGGGGCCACCGTCGGTCGCAGACCCGACCCGGGCGTTGTCGTACCGCGTGTTTGCGCTTCCTCCCACCGCTGTGCCCTCCTGCACTCCCCTCGCCGATCCCCAGTCCGCAGGGACGAGCCTGTGGGGAGAACTAGAGCAGATCGGCGCCTGCTTGTCAACATACCGTCAACGATCATCCGGGCGGCGAGGAAAAGCGGGCATTCGGCTGTCGGGGGGGAGCAGCACGGGCCGCGACAGGGGCCAGTGACCCCCGTCTTGGTGAGACGGAGACCCCCCGGCCTTGGGTACCCGTCGCGATCGCCGCTGCCACCCGCGAACGTCCCAGGAATGGCAGTACGCCGCAGTTCAGCCGGGCGCTGCGGCAGCTCTCGCGCACGGTAGCGCAGGCCGCGGCCGGCGAGCGGCTGTGGCTGGCGCGCGTCGGCATCGGGCTGCACGCCGCGCTGGCGTTCCTCGACCGCGAGCCGGGGCCGTTGTGCGAGCTGATCTGCGAGCACCAGGAGCTCGCCGTCGCCGAGGCGACGCCGCGCGTGCAGGGCGCGCTCGGCGAGGTGCTCGGCGCCGCCCGTGGCCAGGTGATCGTCGGCTCGCAGCTGACGCCCCCCACGGGCCTGGTCGCCGAGCTGCTGTGCAGCGCCGTGCTGAGCGTCGTGCGCGCGCGCCTGCTGGCCGCCGACGACACGCGTGCCCTGACCGCGCTCGCGCCCTCGCTGATGGAGCACGTGCTCGAGCCCTACCTGGCGGCCGGCGCGGCGATCGCCGACCGCCTCGCCGACCCCGCTTTGCCGCCGCGCGCCCCCACCGAGGCGCGGATCCTGCCGCTGCGCGCGCACCCGCGCGTGCTGCTCGCGCTGCAGGTGATAGCCGCCAGCCCCGGCCTCAGCACCCGCGCGGTCGAACAGCAGCTGCGCAGCCGCCGCCGCGGCGGCGGCGAGCTCTCGCAGGTGCTGAACCCGCTCGAGCGGCGCGGCCTGATCGAAGACACACACGCCGGCCACGGCCAGCGCAAGGCGTGGCGGCTGACGGCCTACGGGCACAGGGCGCTCGTGCTGCTCGACGAGGCGCGAGTCGCACCCGGGCCCAGGACGGACGGGACGCCGCGTGCCTTTCAGGAGCGGGCCACGTTTCTCCGCTCACCCAGTCAAGAACGACCGCCGGGTGTTCCCTCGGGGCCTGTTGGCGTGAAGGAGACAAGTCACACATGAAACACGCAAGGACAACCACAGGGAGGGGGCCCGGATCTCCGTTCACCCCTGTACATCGCGCTGGAGCGCGGCGCAACGACAAGCTCGGGACTGAAGGGGATAGGAGAGACACGACCATGACACACCTGAGGACGCTCACGCTATGCCTGACCGCCGCCGTGGCCACCCTGGCGCTCGCCTCGGTGGGCGCCTCCGCCGCCTGGGCGAAGGAAAAGCTCCCCGCTTGGGGGCAGTGCGAACCGGCACCGACCCACGAAGGCCTGTACGGCGACCCGAACTGCGTCGAGCCCGTCAAGAAGGTCTTCGGGAAGACCAACGGCAGCTACGAATGGCACCCGCTGTCCGAAGGGGAACGCACACGCAGCAAGCTAGCGTATGAAGGCGGCGAAGCCCCGCAGCCGGTCAATGAAGCGTCCATCACGCTCCCAAGCGGCCAACAGATCAAGTGTGAAGGGCTCGTCCCGGAAACGCAGGTCTTCTTCACCGGCCCGCACGTGACCAAAGCCGCGCCGTGGTTCGAATTCGCTGGCTGCCATACCGGTGCCACTTACGCCGAAGAAACGACATGCCACTCGACCGACGTGGCGGCGGTCGGCGGCATCGGCTCGAAGAACGAGTACTACCGCTACCTCGAAGAAGAACCCGGGGATTGGACTGGGACGATGAGCTTCATCAAAGGCAAGGACACCCCAGAACCGGAAGTCGGGATCGTCTACAAGACAGAAAACCCCGGCGAACGCTTTCTGCAACAGATTATTTGCGAAGAAAATGGCCAGCAGCTATCGGTCCTGGTGGGGGGGCATAAGAAGGGCGAACAGCTGATCATGGGCATAACGCCGGTCAACACGATGACCCGCGAATACACGACCACGTTCCGCCAGAGCGGCGGCGTGCAGCTTCCGGCTTCGCTCGAAGGCCACGCGACCAAGCCGTTGCAGGCCCAGGTCAACGCTGGCGCGTGGGGAACCATCGGCTTCGAAGCGACGATGTTCTGGCCGGACTCTCGCGGCCAGTCAAACGCATACAACGGGGGCGAACCCATGGAGCTGAAAGCGACACCGTAGCCGGTCCGGTTCACCCGTCAACACCGCACTAGTCGAAATGGAACCAACCAACGATCACAGGCTTGACAGCCGTGCCACGAAAGCCCCGGTGGCCGCTCGCGAGTCGCGGACCGGAACAGCAGGGAGGGGGCAGGCTCTCTGTACCCCTGTACATCGCACTGGAGCACGGCGCAACGACGCGCTCCGGACCGAAGGGGATGAGGAGACACGACCATGAAACACCCAAGGACGCTCACGCTATGCCTGACCGCCGCCGTCGCCGCCGTCGCCGCCTTGGCGTTCGCGTCGCTCGGCGCCTCAGCCGCCTGGGCGAAGGAAAAGCTCCCCGCCTGGGGGCAGTGCGAACCGGCACCCACCCACGAAGGCCTCTACGGCGACCCGAACTGCGTCGAGCCCGTCAAGAAGGTCTTCGGGAAGACCAACGGGAGCTACGAATGGTACCCGCTGTCGGAAGAAAACACGCACGGGAGCAAGCTGAACTACGGGGAGAGCGACGGTCCGCAGCCGGTGAGTGAAGCCACGATCACGCTCGCAGGCGGCAAGCAGATCAAGTGCGAAGGGCTCGTCCCGGAAACGCAGATCGTGCTCAACGGCGCGCACGTGATCAAGGCAGCCCCATACTTCGAATTCGGCGGCTGCGCGCCCGGCGGCACGACCTTCAGCGGAGAAACCCGGTGCGACTCGACCGACGCTCAGACCTACGGAGGAATCGGTTCGGTCGACGAGTACTCCCGCATTTTCGAAGGGGAACCCGGGGACTGGATCGGGACGATGAGCTTCATCAAGGGCAAGAACTCTTCCGAACCGGAAGTCGGGATCGTCTACAAGACCGAAAACCCCGGCGAACGCTTCCTGCAGCAGATCGTCTGCGAAGACAACGGCGAATCGCTGTCGCTTCTGGTGGGCGGCCACAAGAAGGGCGAACAGTTGACGATGGGCATCACCCCGGTCAACACGATGACCCGTGAATACACCGCCACGTTCAAGCAGACCGCTGGTGTACAGGGGCCGGCAGAACTCGAAGGACACGCGACCAAGCCGCTGCAGGCTCAAGTGAACTCGGGCGCGTGGGAAACCATCGGCTTCGAAGCCACGATGGCCTTCCCCGAAGTAGGGAGTGAAAGCGGAAGCGCTTACAACCACAAACGCGACGAACTAGAGCTGAAAGCGACGCCGTAGAGCTTTTGTACTCCGGCCGCGACAGCGGCCGGAGTGAGTGAGGACCCGGCAACACGGCGAGAACCGAAATGTCAACCAGCGGCGATCTGAGATTCACAATCGTGCCACGAGTGGTCCCACTGGGCCGTCCTTGGGACGGCGGCGCCCTAGAGCACCGCGCATTCACAACCACCACAACAGGGAGGGGGACGGATTCTCCGGCACCCCGACACGAACAGGCAGGGCGCCGTTACACGGGCCCCTGAGAGAGGTGAAGGAGACACGACCATGAAACACGTACGGACACCCACGCTATGCGTGACCGCCGCCGTGGCCGCGGTGGCGTTCGCCTCGTTCGGCGCCTCAGCCGCCTGGGCGAAGGAAAAGCTCCCGGCTTGGGGGCAGTGCGAACCGGCGCCGACCCACGAAGGCCTGTACGGCGACCCGAACTGCGTCGAGCCCGTCAAGAAGGTCTTCGGGAAGACGAACGGCAGCTACGAATGGTACCCCATCGCCAGCGAAGGCCACAGCGGTCTCCAATACCAAGAAGACGATGGTCCCCAGCCGGTGAATGAAGCCACGATCACGCTGGCGAGCGGCAAGCAGATCGAGTGCGAAGGCCTCGCCCCAGAAACAGAAGTCGTGCTCAACGGGGCGCACGTCATCAAGGCTGCCCCGTACTTCGAACTCAAGGGCTGCGCCCCCGGCGGGACGACCTTCACCGAAGAAACCCGGTGCGACTCGACCGACGCTGCGAACTTCGGAGGAATCGGTTCGAACGACGAGTACTACCGCTTCATCGAAGGCGAACCCGGGGATTGGACTGGGACGATGAGCTTCATCAAAGGCAAGGACACCCCTGAACCCGAAGTCGGGATCGTCTACAAGACCGAAAACCCCGGCGAACGCTTCCTGCAGCAGATCGTCTGCGAAGACAACGGTGAATCGCTGGAGCTGCTGGTTGGCGGCCACAAGAAGGGCGAACAGCTGACGATGGGCATCACCCCGGTCAACACGATGACCCGCGAATACACCGCCACGTTCAAGCAGACCGCTGGTGTACAGGGGCCGGCAGAACTCGAAGGACACGCGACCAAGCCGCTGCAGGCTCAGGTCAACGCGGGGGCGTGGGAAACGATCGGCTTCGAAGCCACGATGCTGTTCCCGAACTCTCGCGGTAAATACGGAAATGCTTACAACGGCGGCGGCCCGATCGAGTTGAAAGCGACGCCGTGAAGCTTACGTCGCCACCCAGCTTGACCGACTCCGCGACGGACCACCCTGGTGGCCGCCCGCGAGTCACGCCGGAAGCAGCAGGGAGGGGGCAGGCTCTCTGTAGCCCTGTACATCGAACTGGAGCGCGGCGCAACGACGCGCCCTGGACCGAAGGGGACAAGGAGACACGACCATGAAACACCTACGGACACTCACGCTGTCCCTGACTGCCGCCGTGGCCGTCTTGGCGTTCGCCGCGTTCGGCGCCTCGGCGGCTTGGGCGAAGGAAAAGCTCCCGGCCTGGGGGCAGTGCGAACCGGCACCGACTCACGAAGGCCTCTACGGCGACCCGAACTGCGTCGAGCCCGTCAAGAAGGTCTTCGGAAAAACCAACGGCAGCTACGAATGGCACCCGCTGTCGGAAGAAGAAAAGCACGGGAGCAAGCTGAACTACCGAGAAGACAACGGCCCGCAGCCCGCCGGCGAAGCCACGATCACGCTCGCGAGCGGCAAAAAGGTCACGTGTGAAGGGCTCGTCCCCGAAACGCAGGTCGTTCTCAACGGCGCGCACGTCACCAAGGCTGCTCCTTACTTCGAATTCGGCGGCTGCCACACCGGTGCGACCTTCAGCAATGAAACGCGGTGCTACTCGACCGACGACATCGCGTTCGCCGGCATTGGCTCGGGCGACGAGTGGCGCCGCCTGTTCGAAGAAGAAACCGGCGAGTGGACCGGGACGATGAGCTTCATCAAAGGCAAGGACACCCCCGAACCGGAAGTCGGGATCGTCTACAAGACCGAAAACCCGGGCGAACGCTTTCTGCAGCAGATCAACTGCCAGGAAGGCCTCACGCTTCTCGTCGGCGGGCACAAGAAGGGCGAACAGCTCACGATGGGCATCACGCCCGTCAACACGATGACCCGCGTGTACACCGCCACCTTCCGCCAGGCCGGCGGTGTACAGGGCCCGGCGTCGCTCGAAAGTCACGCGACCAAGCCGTTACAGGCTCAGATCAACGCGGGCGCGTGGGAAACGATCGGTTTTGAAGCCACGATGCTCTTCCCGGAAGCGACCACTGAATTCGACAGCGCCTACAACTACCTCCGCGAAGAACTCGAGCTGAAAGCGACACCGTGAAGCTTACGTCGCCACCCAGCTACGAGCAGAAGCTTCACAGCCGTGCCACGAGCGGTCCTAGTGGGCCGTCCCCGGACCGGCAGCGCCGCGGAGCGTTGCGGATTTCACAACCACCACAACAGGGAGGCGGACGGATTCTCCGGCACCCCGAAACGAACAGTCAGGGCGCAGTCATACCGGCCCCTGAGAGAGGTGAAGGAGACACGACCATGAAACACCTACGGACACTCACGCTGTCCCTGACCGCCGCCGTGGCCGTCTTGGCGTTCGCCGCGTTCGGCGCCTCGGCGGCTTGGGCGAAGGAAAAGCTCCCCACCTGGGGGCAGTGCGAACCGGCACCGACTCACGAAGGCCTCTACGGCGACCCGAACTGCGTCGAGCCCGTCAAGAAGGTCTTCGGAAAAACCAACGGCAGCTACGAATGGCACCCGCTGTCGGAAGAAAACACGCACGGCAGCAAGCTGAACTATGAGGAAGACAACGGCCCGCAGCCGGTCGACGAAGCCACAATCACCCTCGCCGACGGACAAAAAATCACCTGCGAAGGCCTCGTCCCTGAAACACAGGTCGTCCTCAACGGCGCCCACGTCACCAGGGCCGCCCCGGACTTCGAATTCGGCGGCTGCCACACCGGTGCCGCCTACACCGAAGAAACCACATGCCACTCGACCGACACGGCCACGTTCGGCGGCATCGGTTCCAACGACGAGTGGCGCCGCTTGTTCGAAGAAGAAACCGGCGAGTGGACCGGCACGACGACCTTCATCAAAGGCAAGGACACCGCCGAACCGGAAGCCGGGATCGTCTACAAGACCGAAAACCCAGGTGAACGTCTCCTCCAGCAGATCGTCTGCGAAGAAGGCCTCACGCTCCTGGTCGGTGGGCACAAGAAGGGCGAACAGCTCACGATGGGCATCACGCCCGTCAACACCATGACCCACGAATACACCGCAACCTTCCGCCAGAGTGCCGGCGTGCAGGGCCCGGCGAACCTCGAAGGTCACGCCACCAAGCCGCTGCAGGCCCAGGTCAACGCCGGCGCATGGGAAACCATCGGCCTCGAAGCCACTATGGCCTTCCCCGAAGTCGAGAGTGAAGGCGGGAGCGCTTACAACCACAAACGCAACGAACTCGAGCTGAAAGCGACCCCGTAGAGCTTCGCTCTGCTACCCCCGTCCCGCTCGTGCGGGCGTGGGGCCACCGGGGCGCGCAGCACCAACACGTACAAGACTGATAACCAACAGAGTGAGGGAGACAATCACATGAGAAGGCTTACGTTGTTCGGTATGTGTCTGGCGGTGATCGGCGCGTTCGCGGCGCTCTCGCTCGCCAGCGCGTTCGCGACCGAACCCGGAATCGGCGTGTATGAATGCGCCAAGGCCGCAAAGGAAGGCAAAGTCTACAAGGGCCACTACTCAAGCAAGAAATGCGAAGCCTCCGGCTACCACGCCGAAGGCGGCCAGAAGTACGAACTGCAGGAATGGAACCTCGCCGCCAAAAAAGGCAAGACCAAGGCCTTCAAGGGCAAGGGCGCCGGCGCCAACCTCGAGGTCGAAGGCATCGGCGGCATCGCCTGCACCTCGACCGCCGACAGCGGCAAGTTCACCAGTGCCACCAGCGCCGGCGACATCATCGCCACCTTCAAGGGCTGCGAATTCAACAACAAAAAGTGCTCCAGCGGCTCGAAGGTCGGCGAAATCGTCACCAACCCGCTCAAGGCCGGCGTCGGCTACCTCGCCGGCAAAGGCACCCTGACCCCCACCGTCGGCGTCGACATCTCCGCCGAAGCCGGCGAAGTCCTGGCGTCCTTCACGTGCCCACCCACCGAATTCGCCGTGACCGGCTCCGTCATCGGCGAAGTCACACCTGTCAACAAATTCGCCAAGGAAGCCACCTTCGTCTTCGGCAACGGCGGCATCGGCATCCAGAAGTGGAAACATTTCGAAGAAGGCCCCGAAGACATCCTCGAGACGCACCTCTGCGAAGGCTGCGGCAACCCCCTCGGACCGCAACAGACAGAAGCCAAAAGCCTCGAGGAAACCAAAGCCACCAACAAGGGCGAAGAACTAGAGCTCAAAGCCTAGCCCGAGCGCCCGACACCGACATCCAGTCAGCCAGTGGGGCCGCCAACAGGGCGGCCCCACTCACCTCAAGCCCACCAGCCACCCGCACCCCATGGCCGCACCAGCCACCGTCCGCACCCGCCTCCGCTTCCCCGCAACGCTCACAGCCGCCGCCGTCGCGGCCCTCGTGCTCGCCGCCGCGCCCGCCCGGGCGCTCACCCAACGCGGCCACACCTACACCCGATTCTTCGCCACCAGCGGCGAAGGCGCCCTCTCGCACCCCGGCGCGATCGCCGTCTCCCGACAGACCGGGGACGTGTACGTCCTCGACCGTGGCCACAACCGCATCGTCCAGGACACCGCGACCGGGGAATTCGTCGCCGCCTGGGGCTGGGGCGTCAAGACCAACGCCAACAGCTGGCAGCTCTGCACCAGCGCCTGCCACGAAGGCCGCCCCCACAAGGGCTTCCAGCTCGCCGACGCCCAAGCCATCGCCGTCGACAACTCCACCGACTTCGAAGACCCATCGCAGGGCGACGTCTACGTGATCGCCCCACGTGAAAAGGAAGAAGAAGCCTACGAGGCGATCGAAAAGTACTCACCCGAAGGCAAACCACTCGAACGCATCACCAAGATCCCCTACCAGGAAGAAGGCGAACCGGAAAAGCTCGAAGAACCCGAAGCCGGAGAAACCCACGGCTTGAGCATCGACGCCGACGGCACCCCCTGGCTGTACTACGAAGAAACCCTCTACCCCCTCAACAGCACCACCCTCAAGAAGCCCGCCACCCAACAGCCGCTGACGTTCACGCTCACCGGCGAACCCGCCGCCGGCCTCGCCGCCGCCCCCGGCGGACGCTTCTACATCGGCCAGGCCCTCCCCGGCCCCACCGGCCAGCCGCTCGACCTCACCTCCACTTGGCAGACGCTCCCCGCCGGCGAGGAACTCGAAGAACTCCAGGAAGCCCTCGACCCCCAGAACACCACCGCGCTCGCCGTCAACCCGCAGGACGAACCCGCCGACCAGGTTGACGAACAGGGCGACACCTACATCACCAACACCGCCGACGGCGCCTCCACGCTCGCGCAGTTCAACCCCGAAGGCCGGCTGCTCCAGCGCGCCGGCGCCCCCGGCCTCACGCAAGCCGCCGGCGTCACCGTCAACCCCGCGAGCGGCGCCGTGTACGTCACCGACGCCGCCACCGGCAAGGTCGACCTCTTCGCCCTCGAAGAACCATCCGCGCCGACCGTCGAAGACCTCTCCGTCCAGGAAGTCTCCAGCCTTTCCGCGCAGCTCGCCGGCGCAGTCGACCCGCGCGGTGCCGCCACCACCTACGCCTTCCGCTACAGCCCCGGCCCGATCGCACCCGCCGACGAACCCTGCGCCTCGCCGTGCATCGAAACGCCGGCGCCCGCACAGACGCTCGCTGACGACTACACGGACCACCGCGTCGAAGCGAAGCTCACGCTGCAGCTCAGCCCCGCCACCACCTACCACTACCGGCTGCTCGCGCGCAACGCCCACGGCGCCGGCGAAAGCAGCGAACACAGCTTCTCCACGCCGCCCAGCAGCGGCCGCTACCTCGCCGACGATCGTGTCTGGGAACTCGTCTCCCCGCCCGCGAAAAGCGGCGCCGAGGCCGAACCGCTCAGCGAAACCGGCGGGCTCATCCAGGCCGCCGCCACAGGCGACGCCATCACATACGTCACCAACCTGCCCGTCGGCGAAGCCCAGGGTTCACGCACCTACGAACCCACCCAGATGCTCTCCTGCTCCACCCGCACGCCCACCTGCACCGGCCCGGGAGGCTGGTCCTCGCAGGACATCGTCACCCCCAACACCCACGGCGCCGGCACCGGCCCGAACGGCAGCAACCCCCCCGAGTACGAGTCCTTCTCGCAAGACCTCGCGCTCGCGCTCCTACACCCCTGGCGCTCCCCGGACTTCGGCGAAAAAGCGCAGGTCAACAACCTCGCCGAACCCCCGCTCACCCCGCCGGCCAGCGAAGCCGAACAGCAGAAGGGGCAGGAAAAGACGATCTACCTGCGCAGCGACGAGCCGATCGCCCCGCACGGTGAAGCGGAGACCGCCATCTATGACCAAGCGCAGGCCAACGGCGTGAGCATGGGCAACCCGGGATACGTCGCGCTCGTGACCGACGCCAACGTCTTTGCCGGCGCGCGGTTCGGCGGCGAGAACGCCCTCGAATACATCGACGCGACCCCCGACCTCACGGCCGCGATCGTCGAATCCAAAGTCACCGTCCCGGGCTGTGAGTCCCCGCAGCTCGGCTGCGCCGCCGGCCTGTACGAGTGGACCGCCGGCCGGCTGGCGCCCGTCAGCGTCCCGCCCTGCAAAGCAAACCCGTGCGCCGCCGGCGAACAAATACCCGTCGAAGCGCAGCTCGGCGGCGAAACAGGCCGCGAGCTCCGCCACGCGATCTCAAACGACGGCTCCCGCGTCTTCTGGACCCTCGGCGCGGACGACCAGCAGCACCTCTACATGCGCCAGGTGAGCGAACCCGCGCAGACGATCCAGCTCGACACGCTCCAGGGCGGCAGCGGCGAAGGCACCGCGCACGCCGTCTTCCAGACCGCCAGCGCCGACGGGTCAGTCGTGTTCTTCACCGACGAACAGGCCCTGACGCCCCACGCCGGCGCCCGCGCGGGCAGCCCCGACCTCTACGCGTGCCAGATCACGCAGGCGCACGGCACACCCGCCTGCACGCTCACCGACCTCACCCCGCCGCTGTCTGAAAGCTCACCGGAATCCGCCGACGTGCAGGGTGTCGTGCTCGGCGCAAGCGAAGACGGCTCCTACGTCTACCTCGTCGCCGACGGCGTCCTCAGCCAATCCCCAGGCGCAGAACACGACCACGCCGAACCGGGCGCCTGTCAGCCGGGGGCCGCGCACGCCTGGCGCGAAGCGATCGAAGCCGCCCGCCAACCCCGCGACGCGACCTGCAACCTGTATCTCGCGCACTACGCCTCCGGGAGCTGGCGCACGACCTTCATCGCGACGCTCTCCGAAGCGGACGCCGTCGACTGGGAAGCCGGCACCAGCTTCGTCCGCGCGGAACTCAGCGAAGTCACCTCGCGCGTCTCACCCAACGGCCGCTATCTGGCCTTCATGTCCGACATGCCCCTGACCAGCTTCGAAGGGCAGCCGTACGACAACCGTGCGACGACGCCAGCGGCGCAGGGCGCTCCCGCCCAGGAGGTCTACGAGTACGCAGCCGCCAGCGAAGCACTGCAAGCGGGGAGCCTGACCTGCGCCTCGTGCGACCCGTCGGGCGCGCGGCCGGCCGCCGTGCTCGACCCGACGCGGGAAAGCCTCATCGCCGGCGGCGAAACGCTGCTCGTCGACCGCCCCGACGCATGGTCGGCACGCTGGCTGGCCGCCAGCATCCCCGGCTACACACGCCTGGCCCAGCGCGCCGCCCCCTACGCCCTCTACCAGTCCCGCTTCCTCTCCGACAGCGGCCGCCTGTACTTCGACAGCCCCGCCGACCTCGTCCCCGAAGCCACCAACGCCACCGAGGACGTCTACGAGTACGAGCCGTCCGGCGTGCCCGCCGGCGCCCATCGCTGCAGCAGCTCGAGCGCCACCTACAGTCCGCGCTCGGCCGGCTGCCTCGGCCTGATCTCCTCCGGCAGCGCCGGCCAGGAAGCCGCCTTCGTCGACGCCTCCGAATCCGGCGGCGAAGGACCCGCCGGCGAACAGCTGAGCGAAGGCGGCGCCGATGTGTTCTTCGTCAGCAGCGCGGAGCTGGTCCCCCAGGACACCGAACCAACGTTCAGCCTCTTCGACGCGCACGAATGCACAGCCGCCTCCCCCTGCATCGACCCGCCCCAGCAGCAACCCCCCGAAGACTGTCAGTCCAGCGAATCCTGCCGCGCCTACACGCCGCCCGGCGGGCCCTCGCTCGCGGCGCCCACCACCGCCCCCGCGGGCGCCCCCGGCAACCTCGCACCCCAGCACGCGGTGCTGCCCAGCAAAGAAACCAAACCGAAACCGAAGCCGCTGACGCGCGCGCAGAAGCTCACCGACGCGCTCAAGGCCTGCCGCGCCCGTCACAAGCACTCCCGCAACAAGCGAGCCGTCTGTGAAGCGCAGGCGCGGCACCGCTACAAGCCCATCAAGCCCGCCAAGCGCTCCGCCACGCGTGCGCGCAACAGCGGCGCGCACGCCGGTAGCGGCCGGGGGCCCGCGTGATCGCCGCCCGCAGGATCGTGCCCCTCGGCGCCGTCGCCTGCCTGCTGGCATTCGCGGGCTCGACGGCGCTGCCGACCTCGCCGGCACGAGCGGCCTCCGGGGGTGCCTGGTGGTCTCTGAACACGACCGTCGCTCCGAGCCTGCTGCCGCGCAGCGGCGAAGCCCAGATCCTCGTGACGCCGACCGACCTCGGCGACGCGCCGCTCGCCTCCCCCGGGGGCGACCCGATCGTCGTGACCGACACGCTGCCGACCGGGCTGACGCCGGTGGCGACCGAACCGCGCTATGAAACCGCCGCCTCGCACAGCAGCTGCGCGATCGCCGGCCAGACCGTCACCTGCACCGCCACCGGCACGGTCGCCCCTTACCAAGCGCTGATGACGCTCGTGATCGTCGTCGAAGTGCACGAACCGGCGGCGGCATCGCCGGAAAACATCGTCAGGATCGAAGGCGGCCAGCAGCCGGACGGTGCGCCGCCGGCGCCGCTCACCCACACCCAGCCGTTGCGCTTCCAAAAGCTCGAAGACGAACCGATCCCGTTCGGCGTCGAAGCCTACGCGCTGACCCCAGAAGACGAACACGGCGAACGGGACCCGCTGGCCGGCTCGCACCCCTTCCAGCTGACGACCCTGCTGGACTTCGACCAGCGCCTGGAACCGACCGAAAACCCGCAGCAGCGCGGCGCCGGCAAGGCGCCGGGCGAACCCGGCGGCGGCTGGCCCTCGGTCTCCGCGCTGCCCCGCAACCTGAATCTCAAGCTCCCGCCCGGCCTGATCGGCGACCCCACCGCTGTCCCGCAATGCTCCGACGCGCAGTTCAAACTGCTCTCAAACGCGGAATTCAACCGCTGTCCGGCGGCCAGCGCGATCGGCGTCGCCCAGGTCGTGCTGTTCGACCCCGGGCCGCTGCTGCTGCTGCGCAGGACGGTCCCGGTGTTCAACCTGCAACCGGCCCCGGGCGAACCCGCCCGCTTCGGCTTCGTCGCCGAACGCGTCCCGGTCGTGCTCAAGACCGCGCTCCCCGCCGGCGGCGACTACGCCGTCGAAGTCGCCACCACCGACATCTCCCAGGTGCTCTCGATCCTTTCCAGCCAGGTCACCCTGTGGGGCGTCCCCGGCGACCCACGCCACGACGCCTCCCGCGGCTGGGCCTGTCTGGATGAAAAGAAACTGCAGGAAGAAAACCTCGACGTCGCCTGCGAACCACCACACGAACCCTCACCGACGGCCTTCCTGACGCTCCCCACCTCGTGTCAGAGCGCGCCGCAGCCGACCCTCAGTGCCAGCTCCTGGGCGGCCGGTCAGAGCGTCCCCGAACAGTCCTTCAGCGAACTGCCGGTAACCAGCGCCTTCCCGCAGCTGGCCGGCTGCGAATCGCTCGAATTCGACCCGTCGTTCACCACCAGCCTGGAAACCCCGTTCGCGAGCACCCCGACGGGAATCAACGGCACGCTCACCTTCCCGCAGACGGGCCTCACCGAACCCGAAGGCCGCGCCGAATCGGCCCTCAGCGACACGACGCTGCTGCTCCCCGAAGGCGTGCAGGTCAACCCGTCGGCCGCCAACGGCCTGGCCGCCTGCAGCGAGGAACAGGTCGGCTACACGGGTCAGAACCCGGCCACCGGCATCTACGAATACACCCCCGCGCAGCCGCACTGCCCGCAAGCCTCGAAGGTCGCCACCGTCCACGCCCGCACCCCGCTGCTGGCGGAAGAACTCACGGGGGCCCTGTACGTGATGGAACCCGCGCCCAACGACGAAGCCGGGAAGAACCCCTTCAACGCGCTCGTCGGCCTATACGTCGTCTTGGAAGCGCCCAACAGCGGGATCCTGGTCAAGCTCGGCGCCGACATCCACCTCAACGAACAGACGGGCCGCGAGGAAGGCGTGTTCCCCGGCACGCCGCAGCTGCCGTTCCACGAACTGACGCTGTCGTTCTTCGGCGGCCCGCGCGCCGCCACGGCGAGCCCCGCCTTCTGCGGGAGCTACCAGCTCGCCGGCGCGTTCACCGGCTGGGCCGGCGCGACAGCGAACCCGCTCTCACAGCCGCCGTTTCAGATCACAGCTGGCCCGGAAGGCTCGGCATGCCCAGAAGGGCAGCTGCCGTTCTCGCCGTCGTTCGCGGCGGGCCCGGAGTCCCCGCAGGCGGGCGCGTTCAGCCCGGTGGTGGTGGACGTCGCCCGCCCCGACGGCGACCAGGCGGTGTCCGGCCTGAGCGTGACCGAGCCGCCCGGGTTCGCCGCCGTGCTCGCCTCCGTGCAACCATGCCCGGAACCGCCGCCGGGGGTCGAATGGTCGTGCGGTGAATCGAGCCATATCGGCGACGTCAACAGCCAGTCAGGGCTCGGCTCGGACCCGGTGCGCCTCACCGGCCAGGCGTACCTGACCAGCGGCTATGACGGCGCCCCGTTCGGCCTGCTCGTGCGCACGCTGGCGCAGGCGGGCCCGTTCAACCTCGGCTGGGTCGACGTCCGCTCAAGGATCAACGTCAACCCGTCCACCGCGCAGGTGACGGTCACGACCGACCCCGGCCCACGCGGCGAAGCACTGCCGACGATGCTGAAAGGCATCCCGGTGCAGCTGAAAGCCTTGGAAGTGGCGGTCAACCGTCCGGGTTTCACGTTCAACCCGACCAACTGCACCCCGACCGCCTACACGGCCACCCTGTCGGGCTCTGAAGGCGCCGCCGCGCCCGTGTCCTCCTCGTTCACCGCCGAAGGCTGTGGCGCCCTTCCGTTTCATCCGACGCTCGAAGCCTCGACCCAGGGTCAGGCCAGCAAAGCCGATGGCGCGAGCCTGGACGTGAAGGTCACCAGCCAGGGCCTGGGTGTCGCGAACATCCAGAAAGTCTTCCTGACGATCCCGAGGATCCTTCCCTCCCGCCTGCAGCCGACGCTGCAGCACGCCTGCCTGGCGGCGGTCTTCGAAGCCAACCCGGCGGGCTGCGACGAAGACAGCCTGATCGGGACCGCCACGGTCCACACCCCGATCCTCAAGAGCCCGCTCACCGGCCCGGCCTATGTCGTCTCGCACGGCGGCGCGGCCTTCCCCGACGTCGAGTTCGTGCTCCAGGGCGAAGGCATCACCCTGATCGTGGACGGCAAGACAGACATCAAACACGGCGTCACCTACAGCCGCTTCGAATCCACGCCGGATGCCCCCTTCACGACGTTCGAAACCGTGCTGCCGGCGGGACCGCACTCGATCCTGGCGGTCAACACCGAAGAAGCCCCCGACTACGACCTCTGCGGGCACACGATCACCGCCCCGACCGAAATCACCGCCCAGAACGGCGCCGTGATCGAGCAGGAAACCAAGCTCCAGGTCACCGGCTGCGCGGCCGTCAAGAGCGCCAAAACGAAGAAGCCGACGCTCGCCCAGCAGCTCACGAGAGCCCTGCAGAAGTGCCGCACCAGCCACGAGCACTCCGCCCCCGCCCGCGCCGCCTGTGAACGCAAGGCCAGAGCCTCCTACACGGCGAAAGCGACCGCGCTCTGCCGCAAGCAGGACAAGCACTCGCGCACCGCACGCCGCGCCTGTGAAACCAATGCCCGGCGGGAGTACGCGAGCATCGACGCCCGCCGCCGCGCGGGCGCTCGTCGCTAGCAGAAGGTCCATCCGCACCCCGTGCCAGACTCGATCTACGCGTTGCAACGTCTTCTACCTCGAGGTCTGATCCCATGAGCAAGCTGAAGCTGCCCGACCCGGGCTTCGTCTTCTGGCCGGTCGGCTGCGGCGACTCGACGACCCTGGTCGTCAACAAGGACACGATCGTCCAGATCGACATCCACCACGTCGGGGACGCCGAGAGCGAGGACGACCCCCGCGTCCCGGTCCTCGATCGGCTCGTCGAGCTGCTTCCCAAGCAGGACGGCAAGCCCTACCTGGCAGCCTTCGGCGCGACCCACCTCGATCGCGACCACGTGCAGGGCTTCGCCGAGTTGCTGGATCGCGTCGTGATCGGCGACCTCTGGTTCACGCCGCGGATCCTCTGGGAACAGAAGCAGGACGCCCAGGCCGAGCTGTGCGAGGACGCGAAGGCATTTGAAGAAGAGGCCGAACGGCGGATCAAGCTGATGAAAAAGCAGGGTGCCGTCGGCTCGGGCGACCGCATCCGCATCATCGGCTACCACGACGTGCTCGAGGAGCACTCCGATATCTACAAGGACCTCCCCGAGGGGGCCGTCACGATTCCCGGCAGCACCTTCACCCACATCGACGGCGAGGACCAGTCCGAGCGCTTCTCCGCCTTCGTGCACGCCCCCTTCAAGGACGACACCGAAGGCGAGCGCAACGACACCTCATTCGCGCTCCAGATCACAGTGATCGACGGGAAGGAAAACGGACGCGCGCTGCTGCTGGGAGATCTGAGCTACCCGACGCTGAAGCGGATCTTCGATCGCTCCAAGCAGGAGAATCTCGCCTGGGGCGCGTTCCTCGCCCCGCACCACTGCTCCAAGAGCGCGATGTACTGGAAGGGCGAGGACGAGGACGAGGAGACGCTCAAACGCGACATCCTCGAAGCGATCGAGAAAGCCGGGGATGACGGCGGCTGCATCATCGCCAGCTCGACCAAGATCCCCGCCAGCGACGAGAAGGGAGCCAACCCGCCCCACGCGAAGGCGGCCAAGCGCTACCGCGAGCTACTCGACGACGGGCACTTCCTGTGCACCGCCGAACACCCCGAGGCCGCCTCGCCCGAGCCGATCGTGTTCGAGCTCGACGGCGGCGCGCTCGTGCTTCGCGGCGCTGCGGAGAAGTCGAGCGAGGACAACGCGAGTCTCGCGCAGGCCGTCGAAAAGGCCCGAGGAGCAGCTACACCGGCGGCCCAGCCCGTCGGCTTCGGACACACGTGACGCTGTCCCGCGGGCAGCAGCAGGCGCTGCGCCAGCTGCGCGCGGTCGCCGCGGCCGACCCGCAAGCGCTCGAGATCCTGGCTGTCCTCGAGCCGGGTCAGGCAGGCGCAGCGCTCGGCTTCGAGGTCTCGCTCGACTGCCGCGGTTTCGAGCACCGAGCCGGTGGCCTGCGCCTGCGCGAACGCGAGCGCCTGCTGATCGTCGTGCCGGCGGACTTCCCCTTCTCCAAGCCCGAACTCGGCACGCCACACCGCCGCTGGGCAGGGTCCGCGCACGTCCAATGGGGCTACTCGCTGTGCCTTTACCAGGGGATCTCCGAATGGGTCGCGAGCGACGGCATGTACGGCTTCCTCGAGCGCACCGAGCTGTGGCTGCGCCGGGCGGCCAGGGGCGAGCTCGACCCCGCTGGAGCACCGCTGCACCCGCCGGTCGCCTACGTCAAGCGCGGCGCCCCGCTCGTGATCCCCCGCACCGACACCCCCGCCGTCGCCGAGCAGCCGTGGCTCGGCTGGGTCTCGATGCAGAGCCACGGCCAGCGGCGCATCGACCTGCACGAGTGGACGCCCTTGAGGGATCCCAGCGGCGGGCGCAACTCGCCGCCGCAGCCGGCCGCCGCCGTGTTCCTGCTGCCCTGCGCGATGGACTGGGAGTACCCGGAGCACACGGCGACGCTGTTGATGGCGCTGGTAGATCGCGGCGTCGACTACGGCGAGCTGATGCTGCACCTGAAGCTGACGGCGCTCGGGCTCGAGCCTGGCCAGCCGATGCTCGTGGTCGTCGGCAGCGCGATGCGCGGGATCGCCGGCGGCCGGCCCCGCCAGCACCTCGCGGCCTGGCGCATCCCTGCGGAGGCGGTCGACCAGATGCGCCTCGCCCTTGCCGAGTACCTCGACGACGCGGAGCTCCAAGAGCTAGGACGTAGCTCGCGCGAGCGCGCCTTCGAGTGGCTGCAGAAGTCCGAGGTCGAATGGTGCCCGGTGCGCGAGGATCGCCCGGAGATCGTCGTGCGCCGCGACGACCGCTCCCCGCTGCAGGCATTCGCCGGCAGACGGGTCACGGTATGGGGCGCGGGCGCGCTCGGCGCGCCCGTCGCACAGTGGCTCACGCGCGCGGGCGCTCGAGCCGTGACGATCGTCGACTCCGGGACCGTCGCGCCTGGGGTGCTGGTGCGCCAGCCGTACACCGACGCGGACATCGGCCACTACAAGGCCGAGGTGCTCGCCGCGCAGCTGCAGGCGATCCGGCCGGGCCTGCCGGTCACCCCGGTCGTGCGCGACATCCTGGCGCTGCTCGACGACCCCGACTGGCACGGGGACTGCGACATCCTGCTCGACTGCAGCGCCAACCTGACGGTGCAAACCAAGCTCGAGCGGGTGCGGCGCGAACACCCGGCCGCCGAGCTCACGATCGCGACCCTGCTCGCGGGCCACACCGCCCAGCACGGCCTCGCCGTGCTCGCGCGCCCGCGCTATTCCGGCGCGGCCGCCGACGTGGTTCGTGCGCTCAAGCTCAGCTGCCTGCGGCGCCCCGAGCTTCGCGCCTTCGCCGCGGAGTTCTGGCCGAGCCCCCCGCGAAGCGAGCACTTCCAGACCGAGCCCGGCTGCTCGGACGCCACCTTCCGCGGCTCGGGAGCCGAGACGGGCGCGCTCGCCGGAGCCATGCTCACCGAGCTCGGCCGTGACCTCCAGCGCGACGAAGCCACCAGCACCGCCGTCGGCCACCTCACCGTCCTGGACGGCGCCGCACACCGCGGCGCGCGCAGCGCCCGGCTCGCGTTCGAGCCGGCGACCACGATCGAGACCGGTATCGACGAGTTGCAGGTCAGGCTCGCTCCTGCCGCCATGACCGAGCTGCGCGGCTGGATCGCGACGGCAGCGAGGCGCTACGGCGGGGATACGGAGACCGGCGGGCTGATCTTCGGCCAGCGCGACGAGGCGGCGGGCGTGATCTGGATCGACGCCGTCAGCGGTCCGCCCCCGGACAGCAGACAGTCCCCGGCCGAGTTCGTCTGCGGCGTCGAGGGCGTGCCGCAGCTGTGCTCCGTCAAGCGCGAGCTGGGCCGCGGATCGTTGGAGTTCCTGGGCGTCTGGCACACGCACCCCAACCAGGGCTCGGACTTCAGCCAGCGCGACCTGCTCGGAATGGCCCAGCTGCTCGCCGCGGCCGACAGCCCGCTGCCGCACGGACTGATCCTGATCGTGGGCCACGCCGCCGCGATCGAGAACCCGCACGCGTCCTTCAAGGCGGACATCTCGGCCTACACCTTCGACGGGATCGTGGCCGGGCACTCGATCGAGATGCACGTCAACGAGGCCGAGCCGGCGGCGCTCCCGCGGCGCGAGACCGCCGGGCGCGACGTCGGCCTCGCCCTCTCCGGCGGGGGCGCGCGCGCCGTCGCCTTCCACCTCGGGTGCCTGCGGGCGTTGCACGACCGGGGCGTGCTGGATCGCCTGCAGGTGATCTCCGGCGTCTCCGGCGGCTCACTGCTCGCCGCCCTGTACGCGTACTCGAGCGAGGACTTCGAGCAGTTCGACGCACGCGTATGCGCGCTGCTGCGCAGCGGCCTGCAGCTGCAGATCATCCGCCGGGCGCTCGCTTCTCGACGCCTGGCACAGGGGCTCGCCACCCGCCTCGTGGCCGGCACGGCGGCCGCCGGCGCGCGCATCGGCGGCCGGGCCAAAGCAAGGCTGGGAGGCGACAGCGTGCTCGACCCTCCGCTGCCGCGCTGGGTCAGCCGCACCGACGCGTTCGCCGACGTGCTCTCGCGCCGGCTGTTCGGCGACACCAGGATGCCGGACGTCGCCCGTCCGGACCTCGACGTGGTCATCAACGCCTGCGACCTGACGACCGGGAGCGCCTTCCGCTTCGGCAGCCGAGAGAGCGGCACCTGGCGGGCCGGAAAGCTGATCGACAACGACGTCCCCGTCGCCGAGGCCGTCGCCGCGTCGGCGGCCTACCCGCTGCTGCTGCCGGCGCTCGACCGCCGCTGGCAGGTCGTGAACCGCAACGGCGAGGCGAGCGAGCAGCGCATGGTGCTGACCGACGGCGGCATCTTCGACAACCTCGGAACGACCTGCCTGGAGCCGGGCCGCTCCGAGCAGTTCAGCACCAACGTCTTCAAGGTGGACTTCATCATCGCGTGCGACGCCGGCCGCGGACTGCTCGAGCACGAGGTGCCATTCGGGGCGATCTCACGCCTCTCACGCAGCTTCACCTCGACCTTCCGCAAGGCCCAGGACGCGACCCGGGCACGACTGCACGCGCTCGTCGAACACGGATCGCTGGCCGGCGTCGTGATGCCCTACCTCGGCCAGCGCGACGGCTCACTTCCATATCTGCCGCCGGATCTCGTGCCGCGCCACGAGGTGATCGGATACCCGACCGACTTCGCGCCCATGTCCGCGCAGACGATCACCAGGCTCGCCAGTCGCGGCGAGCAGCTCACCGGCCTGCTGATCGAACGCTGGGCCCCTGGCCTCTAGCCCGAGCGTCCGAGCGACACCGTAGATTTGGCGTCGTGGCGGCCCCTTCGGGCAGCGGTCTTGAGCAGGAGTACCGAGCACTCGTCGCCCAGGTGCTCGAGCAGCGCGAGCGGGCAGACCGGCTGCGGCTGCTCGCCGACCAGCTCGATCAGAACGCCGGCCGCGACGAGCACCTGCTCGGCGAGTTCGCTGCGCTGCTCGGCAAGGACCCCCAGCTTCGCCTCGAGGACCTCGACGCGCGGCTACGCGGCCAACGGCTGCGCGAAGTCGCGGTGCAGGTGCTGCGTCGAGAGGTCGGTCCAGGGCGCCCGATCCACTACAAGCAGTGGTACGGACTCCTGACCGCGGCCGGCTATCGCGTCGCAGGGAGAGACCCGGTCGCGACCTTCCTCGCCCAGGTGCACCGCGCCGGGGCAGTCGAGCGCATCGGCAATCGCACCGGCCGCTACCGGCTCGTGGCCTAGGCACAGCGGGCCACGCGCTCAGAGGGAGACCGGACGCCCGAGCTGCCAGCCGCCCCGCACGGCTACGAACATCGGCAGCGCGTGCAGAATCTCCCCCAGCTCGTGTTCCTCCGGGCGACCGCGCAGGTTTGCCGCCAGCGCGTCGAGTGCGATCGGCTCGCGCTCGCGCGCCAGGGCGGCGACGACGCCGCGGATGAGCTCGTTCCCGCTCCCCTGCACAAGCCGGGCGGCGAGCTGCTCGCTGGCCCGCGTGCGCAACTCCATGACCGTGACGAACCCGTTCACCGCCGCGTTCCCAAGCGCCCGCGCACGGTCTCGCGTGAGGCGCGTGCGCTCGGGTCCCCAGGGACCGAGCAACAGCACAGCGAGGCACGCCACCAGCGCGGCGATCTCTGGATTACGGCGCGCCAGGCGGATCGCGTGATGGACCGCGTAGACGACGGCGACCGGCGGTCCACCGATGGCGTAATCGGCGCCGACGACCTGCATCGTCATTTCAGGTACGTCCCGCCACTGCTCGCTTGCAAGCCCGCGCTCGGTCAGATCCGTGTCGGCCGAGAACGCGAGGATCGGCCCCATCAACGCGACCACGTCAGCGAAGCCGACATCGTCCGGATCGTCCTGTGCGAGCTCGAGCCGTCGTGGATCATGCGCGGCGGGGATCGCCTCGACGACGCGCACGTGCCGTGCATACTCACGCCACGCCTCCTCCACCGCACCCAGCGGCACGCGCGCTGCGCGCGCGATCTTCGGGAGCTTCTCGACGATCTCGACCTCCACGTGCGCCGGCACGAACAGCAACGCGTGGCCCAGCTGCGCGGCCCCGAGCAGCAACGGCGCGCGGCCCTTGCCCGCCAGCCCGTGCAACTCCCGGAACAGCACGCTCGTATCCAGCAACTCCGGCACCGGTCGCCCGAACCCGACCAGCCAGAACGGGTCCTCCGCCGCCGGCCCCGGGCCGTATGTGGTGTTGGGGGCCATCGGACGATGATGGCACGCTCGCCACGCCCTTCGTGAGCGCTGCCGGAGCTAAGCCGCGGGGGGCGTTATGGATCGGCCAGACAGCACTCCGTACTCGTGCTCGATCTGCGCACGTAGGTCGTCCGGGACGTCAGGTGGAGGGGTGGCGACGTGCACAAACGAGTACTGGCGGCCGCGTCCGTCCTGGTCGAGGATCCCGACCGCGAGCGTGACGCTGTCTGGATCCTCGCCACCCTCGAGCGCCTGATGCTGACGGACGTTGGCCAGTAGCGCGACCTCGGCCAACAGGCGCTCCTCGCGCTCCCCGTCGCGCAGCACGTCGCAGACGAAAGCCAGCCGCGCGTTCTGAGAGGTGTCGATCGCCGAGAAGCTTCGGCGCCTGCCGGCCGCGACCGCTTCCTGCAGCGTCGCAGCGACCTTCGCGCCGAGGCGGGCGCGCATGGCCGGCGGGATTCGGTCGAGCCGCTCGACGATCAGCCGGTAGTCGTCGGGATCACGCCACGGGATCGGGCCGTCCTGCGGCCAGACCTTCTCGATCAGATCGTCGATCAGCGCGGCGAACGCCGCCTCAGACCCTTCAAGTGCCGTTGCTGGCAACATCGGATAGCTCGCCGGCCCCCCGGGGGCGGCGGCGTCGGCGCTCGCAAGTGCCAGATAGCGCTCCGCCTCGCAGCCGAGAGCCGGGTGTAGTCCGGACGCGAGAGCGCGGCTCACGTACGAGATCACGGCAGCGGTCGATCGAACGCGGACATGAAGTTCTCGCCAGTCGTCAAGCGTCATCCAGATCGTGTCGGAGCTCTGCTCGAGGACGAGACGCTCGGGGATCCCGGGATGCTCGATGATCACGACCGCGGGCCATCCCTCGATCCCGGACAACGTGCGGGTGTAGCCGCGCAACGAAGTAAAGGTCACGTCCTGCGCCTGCGAAAGCCGACGACGAGTCCCATCAGCTTGCCTGCGGGCCGCGTCGGCGTTTTTGCGGATCCAACGCTGGGCGCGATCCGCGTCGTCGTCCTGGTCGGCCGAGCGCGTCTTGACCTGGATGATCAGGCCGTCCTGGCCGCAGATCAGCATGCCGTCGCTGATCTCCCGCTGCGAGCTGCCCTTGCTCTCGAGCACGGGGACATACACGAAGTCCGCTACCCCGAGCAGGCCGGCGATCTCCCGCACGCGCTGCTCGGCCTGCAGGCCGACCGACGACTGAGAGGGAACCTCGACCACGACGCGACCAGTGTCCCACGACGGGGCTCCCGACCAGTTAGTCTACGATCTCAACGAAACATACTGTATGATTCGTTGAGTGCTCCAGGGCCGCCCTCTTTACGACACCCCGCCGGACAGCAGGCTGTTCGTCGCCCCGCCTGAGTGGGGTGTGATCCTACGAGCGATCGAGCGCGGCAACAACACGCTCGTCTACGGGACTCGCGGCGCCGGCAAAACCAGCCTGCTGCGCCAGCTGCAGCTCACGTTGCGCGACGCAGAGAAGCCGGTCGCGTTCGTGGACGCTTCCGCGATCGACGATCCGCTCGAGTTCGCCAAGCGAACGCAGGACGCGCTCAAGGGACGCCCCGGGAGCATCGACGCGTCGCACTACGCGCTGGCTGAGGCCCTGGGAGATCCCTCTCCGCCGCCGGGAGGGGCCTCTCGAGCGCTGTACGACACGCTGGCCGGTCTCGGGGGCGACGTCGCGCCGACCACGATCCTCCTAGACGCCTCGGCCTCGCCGCGCGCGCTGCACGGCATCTTCGGTCGCATGCGTGACACGGTCTGGCAGCTTCCCCATACGTGGGTCGTGGCGATCGACGAGGATGACCGTGCGACGGCGCTGAAGCCGCCCGCCGACTCCTTTTTTGATTCCGTCGTGCACCTGGAGCCACGGTCGGTCGAGGACCTGCGCTCGATCCTCAATGAGCGCACGGACGAGCTCGGGCGGCGGGCCCTGTCGCAGATCGCGGGCGACGCCCGCGGGAACCCCCGCACCGCGATCCGCGCCGCCAGCGACGCGCTCGTGCGCGGGCACGACCCGTCCCGGGATCTGCCGGCCCGCGGGCATCTGCTCGACGCCGCCTCGGAGCTCGGGCGCCCGCACGGGATGCTGATGGCCGAGCTGCTGGACATGGGCCAGGCAAGCCCGTCCGACGAGCAGCTGCTGACTCGCCTGGGCCTGAAGCGGGCCCGCGTGAGCACCCTGCTGCACGAGCTGGCGGACGCGGGGCTGGTGGAATCGTCCACCGTTCGATCCGACGGTCCAGGACGTCCCCGCACCATCTACCGGCCCGCTCTGAAGGACCTCTGATGAGCGCCGGGCAGGTGGAGCTGGTGGCGAGCCGCGCGCTGTTTCGCCCGCGCGGGCGCCTGTGGGAGCTTCACGAACTGCACGTGCCCTTCGACTACCTGTCCGATACCAGCGATTACGAGCAGCGCGCGATCACGCGGCTGACGGCGGGTGCGTGCGTCGCCGTGATCGGGCCGAGCGGCGCCGGCAAGTCCAGCGTGATCTCCTGGCTGTGCCGCCGGCTGCCCGGCAACCACGTGGCGTTGCGCATCCCGATCACCGGTGTCGAGGATCCGGGCAGCGTCGGCGAGGTCGCCCGGCTCGCGCTGTCGGTGACGCTCGATCAGGTGATCCTGGACGCGGACGGCGAGGGCGAGTTGCGCCAGGCGCGTGCGGACGGGACCAGCAGCACGCGCGCCCCGTCGGTGCTCGGAGCGAAGCTGGGCGGCGGCCCGATTCCCGCGGAGATCAGCGTCAACACGTCATCGCTGCAGCAGGAGTTCAGAGAAGATCGCCTCCAGGGGGAGTACCTGTTGGCTCTGAACGGACGTCTGGTGCCCGTGCTCGCCGACGCCGGCACGATCCCGGTGTTCGTGTTCGAGGACACCGAGGCGACTGTGGGAGGCGGGGATGCGCGCAACCGCGCCGAGGCTTTCTTCGCCGGGCCGCTGAGAGCGTTCGTCGAGCAGGTGGACGCACCGACCGTCGTGGCCGTGCAGACCCATCTGATCGAGGATTCCCCTGCCTTCGAGCGGCTCGCACCACTGATCGAGCGCCTGATCGTGCCGACGCTCGACAGCCGCGCCCGCCGGGTCGTCGGCGCGATCCTCGCACGCCGAATCGACCTCGCCGGTCTCGGCAAACAGATCACCGCGGTGATCGACGACGAGGGGATCGAGGAGCTCTCCGGCTTCTACCGGCAGTCCAGGGGAGACCTGCGCCGGGTCCTGGCCGCCGCACACGAGGCGGCCGAGCACGCTGCCTCCGAGACCGCGCAGCGGATCGGCCCGGCACACATCCGCTTCGGGATCGCCCAGTGGCAGTGAGGGGGCGCTCTCGCCGCTGGTCGTGAAGCCCGGCCACCGTCACGGGGACCGGGCGTTGACCGCGGTCAACCGCTTCGTGCCCGAACTGATCGAGACGATCGAGCAGACCCCCGAGGCCCGTGAGAGCGTCGCGCTCGGGATGATCGCCTTCAACGATGACGCGCAGGTGGTGCGACGGCTCACGTGGGTAAGCGCGGGACTCTCACGTCGTCGTTCCTGGCCGCCGCAGTCCCTCGCCTTCCGGCAGGCCCTCGAACATTCGTTGCCTTCCGAGGCGCGCGGATCTGTCAACCCCGGTGCTGGCATCCGACGGGTGTGTCGTGCGGATCTCTGCGCTCACCCGCGGCCTCTTCGCAGGCCTGCTGCTCCCTGGCGGCCCGCAGGCTCGAGCGCGGGCGGGACGTGACACGAAGCAGCTTCGCTTGCTCGGATGGGCGCTGGCGGATCGAAGCGAGGCGCTGCTGGCACGTTCTTGCCGCGAGCGCGGAGCAGGCCGGCGTGGCTTTCCCCGAGGGGTTCGTCCTGGCCGCCGAGGCGCTGACGGCTGAGGCGTGCGTCGAGCTGGGGCGCGGCGAGCCGGGGTCCCGGCCCAAGCCCGCACGGGGCTCTCTGCAGATCCTCAACGCGCTGGCGATCGAGCACGCCGCTGCGCTGGACTCGATGGCTGGATGCGTTTTGCGCTGGCGTGACAGCGCCGGGGATGTGATCCGGGAGGCGTCGGCACGCCTCGCGCTGCCCCGCGAGGTCCTGTTGCAGGCGAGCGGGGTCCTGCAGCGGTGCGCGGACGACGCGCTGCTGGCGATCTGCAAGGCGTTTGAGCAGGAGCGCCGGCGCGCCGGGGAGGAGCTCACGTTCATGGCCACGCACGACGTTCTTGACAGGGCTCGCCAACCGCACGCTGATCGAAGAGCACGCTGCAAGGTGTGGTCTCGACCATGCGCACTGGCGGCGCAGCGTGCTGACGATCGCCTTCGTCGACCTCGACAATTTCAAGCTGATCAACGACACCCATGGTCACGGCGTGGGCGATGAGCTGCTGCGGAGCGTGGCCGGCAGGCTCCGCGGCGCTGTGCGCGAGCAGGATCAGATCGGACGCGTCGGAGGCGACGAGTTCGTCGTGGTCGTCGAGGAGGAGTACGCCGGTCGCTCGCCCGAGGTGATTGCGGACAGGCTGATGGGCGCGTTCAGTCAGCCGTTCATACTCGCCGGCGGCTGCGTGCTCAAGAACGTGACCGCCAGCGTCGGCGTGGCCAGCAGCCCACACGCCTCGATCGAGCAGCTCCTGCGCGCCGCCGATCTGGCGATGTACGCGGCCAAGACGCACGGCAAGAACGGTTATGAGATCGCGCCGAGCCGCTCCGCCGACGTCGGCGACCCTGCAGGAACGGTGGTCGCTGTGCCGAACTGACTAAAACGATGACGGTAGTCCGATGGACCAGGCCGGACTCGCCAAGACAGGACGGCAATGCCTCCATCCGCCGAACAATATGTAATCCAGCAGTATGACGGTTCGGAGGTGGTGTGGAAGCCGGCGCGCCAGGCCACGGGAGGCGGACGGATGCGGGTCACCGATCGGCGCCTCGCGGTACTGCGGGCCATCTCGCAGCGGCCGGGGCTCAGCAATCGAAGCGTGGGCACGGCGGCGGGAGTCGGCCCGGCCCAGATCTCGCGGATGCTCACTCGCCTGGCGCAGCTCGGAGTGGTCGAGAACACCGGCGGCGGCCAGCGGCTCGGAATGGCGAACTGCTGGCGTCTCACGGCGGCGGGACGGGAGCTGCTGAAGGTCTGCGAGCGCTCCCGCCGGGTGCCATGACTGCCCGCAGCACGCGCGAGCAAAGACGAACGACATCCCACCGGCTCCCAGCGGCCTTGACGTGAAAGCGCACGGTCCCGGATGCCGCGCGGGGACCGCAGGGCGCCCGCTCGCGTCGCTCGAGCGGTGCCGCTCCAGGCGCGGGGGCCATGTGGGAAGCGTCTAGAAACGCCAGTGGCTACCGACGAAAAGCCGCGTACCCCGTCCCAATAGGACGGGGGTCACTCGAGGCGGTGGCGATCTCGCCGGGTGCGGTCACGGGCGTCGCGGCAGCTGCGGCGACGATGCCGGTGGCAGCCGTTGGAGCGTGCAAGAACGTCGGTAGGGCCAGGCTCTCGCGAGCTGCCAGGGCCGCGGTCGGATCAGCGACCTCGGTGTTGCTGTCGTACGTAATGCTGCTGCCCCTCACCGCGTGCCCTCCTGCACTCCCCTCGCTCATCCCCTGACCAAGTGGGGCGAGCCTGTGGGAGAACTAGAGCAGATCGCCCGCCGCTTGTCAACATACCATCGACGATCATCCGGCCGGAGCCGGAAATCCGGCGTTCTACTGTCGAGGGGGGCCATAACCAGGCCTTGGCTGGCTGAGTGACCCCCGTCCTATTGGGACGGAGACCCCCGCGGATTGGCTACCTGCCGCCGCCCGCGCTGGAACCTGCGAACGCGCCGGGAATGGCAGTACGACCGCGTTCAGTGACGGCGTTGGCCGTCTAACCCGGGTCATAGCGCGGGCGGCAGCAGACGAGTCGTTGTGGCTCGAGCGCATCGCCGCTGGTCTGCTCGCGCTGCTGTCCTTCCTCGACCAAGAGCGGGGCTGGGCGCGGACGCTGATCCTCGAACACGAGCAGCTCGCCCTCAGCGAGGCGGCCGCGCGCGTGCACACGGGGCTGGGGGAGGTCCTGGACGCCGGGCGGGGCCAGGTGATCGTCGGCTCTGAGCTCACGCCGCCCACCTCCATGATCGCCGAGCTCCTCAGTTGCGCCGTGTTGTCGGTCATCCGTGCGCGCCTGCTGGCCTGGGACCGCCGGCCGCTGGCCGAGCTTGCGCCGTCGCTGATGGAGCACGTCCTCGAGCCCTACCTTGCAGCGGGCGCCGGGCTCGCCGATCGCATCGCCGACCCGTCGCTCCCCCCGCCAGCGCCGGCCGAGGCGAAGATCCTCCCGGTCCGCTCGCACCCGCGTCTGCTGCTCGCCCTGCACGCGATCGCCGCCACGCCGGGCCTCAGCACGCGCGGCGTCGAGCTCGATCTGCGCGCCCGGCAATGGCGGGGCAGAGAGCTCTCGCAGCTGCTTGGGCCGCTCGAGCAGCGCGGCCTGATCGAAAACACGCGGCCGCTCGCGAGCGCAGCCAACGCCTGGCGCCTGACGGCATACGGGCGGCGCGCGCTCGAAATCGTCGACGGTGAACCGCGCGGGAGCCTCGCGTGAACCGCCGGGCGCACACGCATCCAAAGCTTCCGTCTGGCTTCTGGCCCTTCCAGGGGCTCGAAAGGGACGGTGGGAAGGGGGGCTTCTCTCTGCTTGCCCTCCTCGTGAGCAAGCAAACAAAACATAAGGAGTGATGGAGCAGTGAGACACCTACGGATCCTGGCGGCCTGTCTGGCCGCCGCGTTCGCGCTCAGCGCGACGGCGCTCGTCGTGGCTGGCCCGGCGCTCGCGAGGACTAAGCGGGCCGCCTGTAACGAAGAATGCCACAAGAAAAAGGAAGAAGAAAAGGCCCAGAAGAAGCGAGAAAAGGAAGAAAAGAAGAAAAAGCAGCTCGAAGAAAAGGAAGCCAAGAAGTGCGAAAAACTACCGGCCTGTAAGAAAGCCAAAGAAGAAATCAAACAGAAGGAAGAAGAGATCGCAGAAAAGGAAGCGGCGATTGGAGAAAACCTACGAAGGCGCGCCAAGGTCGAAGAAGAACTCCGCAAGCTCGGAACGGAAAAGAAAGCCGGCGAAGAACATGCCCGCGAAGTCCGCGAAGAACTGGAACACCATCTCACGGAACTAAAAGAAGAAGAAGCCCTGCTGAATCACGAAGACCAGCTGCTCCGTGAAGGTCGCTCCGAACTCGAAGTCGAACAGAAGCGAGACGAAAAAGAAGAAGCAGCGGCCAAAAGCGTCCAGGAAGCCTACGAAAAAGAACGCGCGACAGTCGCGGGCTACGAAGAAAAGGACGAAGGCAATGACTGGGGCAAGCTCGCTAATTGCCCGCTCGAGAAAGCGTTCGAAGAAGCCCGCGAACTCCCGTACCTCTTCTCCGTCGAAGGGTGTACGTGGGGAGAAAGCGAGCCGGGGTCGGAATTCACTGCCGGCAAAGTCCACGTCAACCTGATCAATCCGATCAAGATCCAGGGCCTGAACTTTGAAGGCGAAGAAGAAGGAAGTCCCGACTTTGTGTACGAGCCCGAAGACGGCGCGCCCTTCATGACGCCGGTAGCCCAACCCGCTCCGCCGCTCAACGAAGACGTCAACGAAGCGATGCTCTCCCCTGCGGAGAAGAAAATCTACCAGCGGCTCATCGCCGAAGGCCGCACGGCAACGACAGTGAGCGTCGAACTCGCGGGCACAGCAAGCTTGCTTCGCGTGAGCCTCTTTAACCTGATCGAAGAACGGGGGACAGCGCTTCAGTTCCCGTTGAAGATCAAGCTCAGCAGCCCGTTCGTCGGTAGCCACTGCTACGTGGGTTCAAACGAACACCCAGTGATGATCCACCTCACGACCGGCACGTCCGGTGGCCTACACGGCCACTTCGGCTCGCCGAGTCTCAACCCGGAAGGCACGATCATTCTCGACCACAGCACGGTCGTGGACAACGAATACGCCTCTCCCGGTGTCGAAGGCTGCGGAAAAGACGCCTCCGTCGACGAAGCCATGGATGCGGCCCTCGGCCTGCCGTCGCCCTCTGGGAGCAACGACGCGATCGTCGTCGGGTCGCTGGAGCAAACCGGTGAGACAGAGACGCTCGAAGGGTTCGCGAAGTACGGCATCCCGGTCACCTAAGGCGCCGAGTGCTCGGTTGAAAAGCGAAGCGAGCAGGGTCCGCGTGGCGGCGGACCCTACTCGCCGCGATTATGGAAACCGCGATAGGAGGGTCGAATAGATGAAAGCTTTCCGCAGTATTCGAATGTGTCTGGTGGCGGTGCTCGCCACGGGAGTGATCGTCGCGCCGAGTGCGTTGGCAAAAAAGGCGGTCCCGATCACAGGGCCGATCAAGGTGACCTCGACGGTCGGGGAAGCCGAACTCAAGGCGGCCTCGCTCGGCACGGTCAAGTGCAAGCACGGCGCCGACGTCGGCGAAATCACCGGACCCGACACGGCTACGGACACCGTCACCTTCAGCGAATGCGAAGGCTTCGGTGTGAAATGCAAGAGCAGCGGTGAGGAATCGGGAACGATCAGGACGTTCGTCCTCGACAACGAAATCGGTTGGGTCGACAAGGCGAAGGACGAAGTCGGCCTTGACTTCAAACCGGGCCCGGAAAACGCGACCTATCTTGCCGAATTCGACTGCTCGGCCCAGAAACTGAAAGTTAGGGGCTCTGTCATCGGGACCGTCGGGCCGTTGGACCAGATGGGCATCGAAACCTCCGAGGTCTTCACCGGCGAAGGCTTCGCGCAGGCGATCCAGAGCTTCGAAGGATTGCCGAAAGACACGCTGGTCACCGAAAGCAGCACGAACGTCGGCGAATTCGAATCGCTGCAGCTCGCGACGGGGGCCACCCTCGACGAAGAAGTCGAAGTTGAAGGCAAGCACGGCGCCAAAGAAAAACTCAAGAACCCGGCTGAGATCAGCACCACCGAAGTCAAGTGCGAAGAAGTCGAAGTCCCCAAGGGCAAAAAGAAAGTCAAAGAAGTCCAGTGCGCCGTCGTGCCACGGGCACAGCCGATCTTCGGACGCTGCCAGCCGTTCAAGCACGGCAAGTACGAAGACGGCAACTGCACCAAAGTGGACGCCAAGAAGGGCAAATTCAAGGGCAAGTACGAATTCGAACCTGTCTAGACGCTAGGCAAAGAGAAGGACGATGGTTTCGGGCGTGCGAGCGCCAAGGATGGGCTCGCGCGCCCCTATCACGTCGACGAGGACGACGACGATGAGCGAGGGGACCCGTTGCCAGGGGGGAGTGCGACGCTGTGGGCGCCGTTGGCGCTCCGCGCGCGTGCCCGTGTGGGCTGTGATGGCGGTCGTGCTGTGCGCCTGTGCGTGTGTTTGGTGTGCGTCGGCTGTGGGGTTTGTGCAGCGCGGCCATGAGTTCGCGTTCGGTTTCGGCTCGGCCGGGCAGGGCGAAGGTCAGTTCGCCGGGCCGGCGGCGGTAGCGGTCAACGAGTCGGACGGGATGGTGTACGTCGCGGATCGCGCGAACAATCGCGTGCAGATCTTCTCCCCGGTCGTAGGCGCCGCCGGTCAGATCACGGGCGTGAGCTTCGCGGGGGAGCTCGCCGTGCCGGCACCGACCGCGGTAGCCGTCGATAGCGCCACCGCCGGGAGCGACCCGTCGGCCGGGGACGTATATGTGGTGGGGGCGACCGCGGGCAGTGTGAAGCGCGGCGAACCGGAAGAGCGGATCGTCTACAAGTTCGCGCCCGCGGGCGGGACTCCGTTGGAGACGCTCAAGCGCTTCAAGGGGACCGAAGAAGAAGGCGCGGAATCCGAACGGTTTGAAGACATCAGCGGGGTCGCCGTTACGGCGAGCGGGGAGCTGCTCGTGTATGACGAAGGGCTCGACGTCTTCAACGACGCCGCGACCAACAAGGGCTTGTTTTTTGTTCGAACGCCCGGACGCCCAGCCCCCGGGCTGGCAGTCAATAGCAACGGCGACGTCTACTTCGGACGCGAAAGCGAAAACCCCGAAGCCTTCGGCCCCGAAGGCGCGCCTGCCGTGGTCGGCGAGCTCGACCCGAGCACCGGCGAACAGCTCGCCGCAGAACTCGATCAACGGCCCTCAACAGCCGTCACGGTCAGCACGGCAGACGTTCCGAGCGACGGCGTCGACGAACTTGGCGACGTCTACGTCGCAAACGTCGACCGGCCCGGCGCCGAAGGCGCCAGCGCGGTCGCAGCCTTCTCGCCCGGAGGATCGTTGATCCAGCGCTTCACCGCGCCGGGCTTGGCAGAAGCGTCGGGTGTGGCCGTCGATTCGCGCAACGGCACGGTTTACGTCGCCGACAGGGCGAGCGATCGGATCGACGTGTTCGAGCTCGAACCTCCCGGCGCCCCACGTGTGGACCACCTGTCGGCCGGCGAACCGCAACCGGCCGTGCACGCGCTGAGCGCCGCGGTCGACCCGGACGGCTTGGAAACGCAGGCGTATCTGGAATACGGGACCGCTGCCTGCGCAAACGACCCGGGTGCCTGCGCGCGCTCAACAGAAGCACACCTATCCGGGTTCGGCGACCAGCAGCTCAGCGATGCTCTCGGCGGCCTCGGCGCCGGGGTCTATCACTACCGGCTGATCGCGCGCAACGCCGCGGGCAGCGCGGTGAGCCCGGAACGCACTTTCACGGTGATCTCCGCGGAGGAAGGCCTGTTGGACGGTCGTGGTTGGGAGATGGTCTCGCCGCCGTTGAAGGACGGCGCCGAACCGGAAGCGCTGACAAGGGAAGGCGGCGCGGTCCAGGCGGCCGCGGATGGCGCCGCGTTCGCGTTCGTGGCCGACGGGCCGATGCCAGCCGGCGGGGAAGTCTCCGGCTCCCGCAGCCCCGAATTCACCCAGATCCTCTCGGTGCGGACCGCGCAGGGTTGGGCCTCGCAGGACATCTCCACCCCGAACGCCGCGGCGACGGGGATCCTCGTCGGACACACGCCGGAGTACCAGCTGTTCTCCAGCGATCTCGCGCTCGCCCTGCTGCAGCCCTTCGGGGGCGGCGCGAACGCGAGCCCGTGGGCGGAACCGCCGCTGTCCCCGCCCGTCTCCCAGCACGAAGCGCAGCTCGCCGGTGAAGGCGAGACCTACCAGGAAAAGACGATCTACGAGCGCGCCGACCAGCCGATCCCACCGGCGCCCTCCGAAGCCGACACTTATGAAACCGCGCAGGCCGACGGGCAAATCATGGGCGGCGCGGGGTTCGTTTCGCTCGTGAGCGAAGCAGACGCGCTCGGCGTGCTCGGGGAAACACGTGAAGCGGCGGCGTTCGGCGGTGGCCAGGACGAGGGAATTGAAGTTTTGGATGCCACTTCGGACCTGTCGCACGTGGTGTTCAAGTCCTACCGCGCGAACCCGGGCCTGTACGAGTGGGGTCCGGGGTCGAAGCTCAGCCGGGTGAGCGTCCTCCCCGGCGGCGGTCATCCTCATGGCGAAGCGACTCTCGGAGGTCCCGAAGGCAGCGACGTCAGCCACGCGATCTCGAGCGACGGCGCGCTCGTGTTCTGGACTCTGGCGAGCGGCGAAGAAGCCCACCTGTACGTGACCGACGCCGAAACGGGGGAAACGGCGCAGCTCGACACGCCCGCCGGAGATGCGGGCGAAGGCAAGCCGGACGCGGACTTCCAGACGGCCTCGGTGGACGGGTCGCGGGTGTTCTTCACCGACACCCAGCAGCTCACAGCAAGCTCGAGGGCCGAGGCGCACGGCAGCGTCCCCAAGCCCGACCTGTACGTGTTCGAACTGAACCGCAGTCCTGGCTTGTCAGGGACGCTTAGCGACCTGACCCCCGAGGGGATCGAAGGCGAAAGCGCCGATGTGGTCGTCGCGGGCGCCGGGCACGTGCTCGGGGGCGGCGTCCTGGGCGCCAGCGAAGACGGGGGCTACGTGTACTTCGTCGCCAACGCGATGCTCAGCGAAGGCGCGACGCACGGCGACTGCACCACCAGGGAAGGCGCCGCCCCGGGCCGCCACTGCAACCTGTATGTGGTTCATCGCGGCGCGAATGGTTGGGAAGCGCCCGAGCTGGTGGGGGTGCTCTCAAACGAAGACGCGCCCGACTGGGGCGGCGTCGGCTCGCCCGGCGATCCGGCCTACCAGACGGCACGGGTGTCCCCGGATGGGCGCTACCTGGCGTTCATGTCGAGGGAACCCCTCACCGGCTATGACAACGAAGACGCCACCAGCCAGCACCCCGGTGAACGCGTCGACGAGGAGGTCTACCTCTACGACGCCCAAAGCGAAGCCCTGACCTGCGTCTCCTGCAACCCCACCGGGCAGCGCCCGCACGGCGTGTTCGACCCGGGGGAGAGCGGCGAAGGCGGCGCCGGCGAAGGCCTCGGGCTGCTGGTCGACCGCATCGGGATCTGGGGCGCCGGCGATCAGAAAGCCGACCACTGGCTCGCCGGCTCGATCCCCGGCTGGAGTCCCATCGAACTCAAACGCGCGCTCTACCAGCCACGGTACCTCGACGACACCGGGCGGCTGTTCTTCGACAGCCCGGACCCTCTCGTGCCCGCCGCCACCAGCGCCAAGGAGAAGGTCTACGAGTACGAGCCCGGCCAGACCGGCAGCTGCCAAAACGCCGGGGGCTGCCTGGGACTCATCTCACCTGGCGACAGTACGCACGAAGCCGCGTTCCTTGACGCGAGCGAAGACGGACAGGACGCGTTCTTCCTCACCGCCGCGAAACTCTCCCCGCAGGACATCGACAGCAACTTCGACGTCTACGACGCCCGCGTCTGCGAACCGACATCGCCGTGCCTGCCTACGCCCGCACCGCCAGCGGCCGAATGCGAAGGCACCGCCGCCAGCCCCTGCCAGGTTCCGGCCGCCCCCGGTGGCGATGCACCGGCGCCGCGCACCGCAGGCGCCTTCGGGCCCGAACCGTCACCCGGCGTCCAGGTGCTCGGCGAACACAGCAACGCCGGGGGCAAGCCCGAGCCGCTGACGCGTGCTCAGCAGCTGGCAAGAGCGCTCGCCGCCTGCAGAAGACAGCACAAAGCCGCCTCGCGCCGCAGGCAGCGCGCCAAGTGTGAAGCCGGCGCCCGCAAGCGCTTCGCCCCCAAGAAACCAACGCGCGGCGGCAAGCACACGACGAAACCGGGCAAACGATGAGCTCCTCGGCTCTCCGCCGCTCGAGGGTGCTGCTGCTCGCGCTCGCGGCAGCCACGCCGTTGGGCTTTTTCCACACCTCGCCCGCGGCGCTTGGCGCCGGGGGCTACTGGAAGCTTCAGACCCGTAGCGCCCCGAGCGTGCTCCCGCTCGCCGGCGAACAACTGCACGGCGCCGGGGACGAACACATCAACGGCGAAGCGATGCTGGTCGTGAGCGCGACCAACCTCGGCGACGCCAACATCGACGGCGAAACCGCGCCCGTGACGCTGAGCGACCACGTGCCCGCGGGTCTTGAAGTGGTGAGCGCGAAGTGCCTGACGGGTCGCGGTGTGCCGGGGCAGCACGGCAGCCCCGAGGAACTCCCCTGCGAAACGAGCTCCGACACGGTCGCGTGGTCGTTCTCCGGGCAGCTGCCTCCCTTCGTGCAGCTGGAACTGCAGATCGTCGTCAAGAGCACCACGACCGTCGCCTCCGAACCCGTCGGCGAAGTGACAGTGAGCGGGGGTGGTCTCTCGCCGGACAGTTTGGCGCAGCGGGTGCGGATCGCGCCGGAACCAGCCGGGTTCGGTGTTGAAGCGTTCGAACTCACCCCCGAAGAAGAAGACGGGACGCTCGACACGCGATCGGGGTCGCACCCGTTCCAGCTGACCAGCCTGTTCGACCTCGACGAGGCTTTCGGCTTTGACCCCGAAGCGGGGCGGGTGTTTCCCGAGGCGCCGGCGCTGGAGCGCGAACTTCAGTTCAGGCTCCCGCCGGGCCTGGTCGGCGACGTCGCCGCCGTGCCGCAGTGCCCGGACGTGGATTTCGGCGCGCAGGACGAAGAAGACATCAACTCCTGCCCAGACGACAGCGCCGTAGGTGTCGCGATGGTCACGTTCAACGACCCGATCCTGTTCGGCTATCAGACCTGGCCCGTGCCCGTGTTCAACCTCCCGCCCGCGCCGGGAGAGCCGGCCCGCTTCGGCCTCTCGGTGATCCACGTGCCGGTGATCCTCGACACGAGCGTGCGCAGCGGCGAAGACTACGGCGTCAACGTCACCGTTCACGACAGCTCACAGGCGGTGCAGATCCTCGGCGCGCAGGTGACGCTGTGGGGCACTCCGGGCGAACCGGCCCATGACAGCTCCCGTGGCTGGAACTGCCTCGGCGACGGGTTCTGGGTCGAAGGCTACAAGCCCGGCACCCACCCGTGCACCAGCGGCGAATCCCCCCACCCGACCGCCTTCCTCACGCTTCCGAGCACCTGCTCGAGCCTCGGCGCGAGCGTAACCGGCACCGCCTGGAGCGGACAGACCCTTGCCGCCCAGGCCACCAACGCGCCCCAGCTCGAAGGCTGCGGGGGACTGGCATTTGAACCCTCGATCGCGGTCTCGCCTGACACCAACACGGCGAGCACCCCGACGGGCCTGACGGTCGAAGTCGGGATGCCTCAATCGGGGACGCTCGCGCCGGAAGGGCTCGCGGAGGCCGACATCGAGCACACGACGCTCGTGCTGCCAGAAGGGCTGCAGTTGAACCCGGGCGCGGCCAACGGTCTGGGGGCGTGCTCTGCCGGGGAAGTCGGCTTCAACCTGCGCACCAACGGCGGTTTCCAGGAAGGGTTGGCCGAAGCGGCACAGCTCGAGAACGACGACTTCTCACCCGCGGTCGGTGAACCGCCGTGTCCGCCGGCGTCCAAGATCGGGAGCGTGGAAATCCAGACGCCGCTGCTGGGCGAAGCGCTCAAAGGCGCCGTCTACTTGGCCGCCCAGGACACCGACCCGTTCCGCTCCCCGCTAGTGCTGTACCTGATCGCCCAGGAACCCACTTCCAAAGTGGCCGTCAAGCTGGCTGGCGAAGTCACGATCGACGAACAGACGGGCCAATTGACCTCGACGTTCGAGAACACGCCACCGCTCCCCTTCGAACACCTGAAGCTCACCCTGTCCGCCGGCCATCCTGCCCAGTCGACCCCGGCATTCTGCGGCGGCTACCAGGCGACCGCGAGCTTCACGCCCTGGTCCGGCAACGGCCCGGCCACGGTGGCCTCCAACCCCGGAGAATTCCAGATCGCGACGGGCCCCGGCGGCGGACCGTGCCCATCACGGCCGCTCCCGTTCGCGCCGGCCATGTCCGCCGGTTCGACGAGCTCGCAGGCCGCCGCCTTCACGAGCTTCCAGCTTGCCCTGGAACGCCCCGATGGGCAGCAGCCGCTGAACGGCGTGGAAGTCCACCTGCCGCCCGGCGTGGCGGCGCTGCTCTCGAGCGTGACGCCATGCCCCGAACCAGCCCCGGGTGTGGAATGGGCGTGCGGCGAAGACAGCCTCCTGGGTCATTCGAGCGCGCAATCGGGCCTCGGCAACGAACCGGTCGTGCTCGGCGGCGACGTCTATCTCACGACGGGCTATGACGGCGCCCCGTTCGGGCTGCTCGTTCGCACGCACGCCGCGGCCGGCCCGTTCGACCTCGGCTACGTCAACGTCCGCTCCAGGATCAACGTCAACCCCGAAACCGCGGCCGTGACCGTCACCACCGACCCCGGTCCCCGCGATGAAGCGTTGATCACGAGGCTGAAAGGAGTCCCGGTCCAGCTGAAACGGCTCCTGGTGACGGTCGACCGCCCCGGTTTCGAGTTCAACCCCACCAGCTGTCAGCCGATGGCGATCGCGGGGACGATCTCGGGCGCAGAAGGAGCGAGCACCGGGGTCTCCTCGCCCTTCCAGGTCGAGGGCTGTGACAGCCTGCCCTTCCACCCGTCGTTGGAAGCCTCCACGCAGGGGCAAGCTTCCAAAGCGGACGGGGCCAGCCTCGACGTGAAGGTCACCTCGCAGGGGCTGGGCGTCGCGAACATCAAGAAGGTGTTCTTGACGATCCCCAAGATCCTCCCCTCACGTCTGCAGCCGACGCTGCAGCACGCGTGTCCCGACTCGGTCTTCAACGCCAACCCCGCCGCCTGCGATGAAGACTCCCTGATCGGGTCTGCGACCGTCCACACGCCGGTCCTGAAGAGCCCGCTCACCGGTCCGGCGTATGTCGTCTCGCACGGCAACGCGGCCTTCCCGGACGTCGAGTTCGTACTGCAGGGCGAAGGCATCACGCTGGTCCTGGACGGCAAGACCGACATCAAAAACGGGGTCACCTATTCGCGCTTCGAAGCCGCCCCGGACGCGCCGTTCACGAGCTTCGAAACCGTGCTGCCGGCAGGACCGCACTCGATCCTCGCCGTCAACACCGAAGAAGCCCCGAACTACGACCTCTGCACCCACAACATCACGATCCCCACCGTCATCACGGCCCAAGACGGCGCCGTCCTGGAACAGACCACGAAGGTCGCCCTCAGCGGCTGCCCGGCCGCCAAGCCCCACACGACTACTGCGCAACTGCTCGCGAAAGCACTGAAGGCCTGCCACACGAAATACGAGCACAACAAGAAGAAGCGCCTTGCGTGCGAAAAGACCGCCCGCAGGAAGTACTCGAGCACCAGCGCCAAGAAGCCAGCGCACGAGGCCGAGCGCCACAAGGCATCGCGCACGTCGCGTCGTTCGTCCTGACCGCGGCGAGTGTCGCTTGGTTGGTCCAGGTGCGGGCTGGCAAGGGCCAACGCGTCGCCCCGGCAGTCGTACTGAAAAGCCCGGCTACCGGGGCCACGGACACGAGCTCCCTCGCGTCCTCACTTCCGCGTCTAATGGAGTAGTGAGACGACGACATTACACCCCCAAACGCGTTAGTCAAGGCCATTTTCGGGGCGTCCAGGCATCCTGCCAGAGCCGTAGAGCGCCGCACCTCAGACCGTTGTGTTTCACCCGTGGGGCTCGACAAATCCGCTGTCGTCGGCCGGCGCGGTCACAACTCCCCCGATGCCCCTTGCCTACGCCGATCTAGTAGGTCCCGGGTCGCGGAGAACGTCGGCGTCTTGGTGAGCGCAGGGCACCCCCCGCTTGAATCACGCGTCAGTTCGCACGCTCGACCGAGATTCGCCGACACGGTGCCACGGCCGGCCAGGTACCGCCGAGCATCGAGACGACGAAGGGGATCGGCTTGGCCAGCCCGGCCGAGCACGATCACCCTCGCGCGTCCAACGCGTCGCCGACACCACCGGCGAACGCATCCCACTCGCATCCATAGCTGGCCGCAAAAACCAAACGGTCCCGATTGACGCTCAGCCATCCGCCTAGGCGTGGATGCGGTCCCGTGTCGAAGAGCTCCGAACCGGGGGAGGCATGTGGGAAGCAGCGAGAAACGCCAGTAGCTACCGGGTGAGAGCCAGGTACCCAGTCTCAGCAAGACGGGGGTCACTGAAGCCGTCTACACCTGCGCCCAGCGTGGTGTGGGGGAGTCTGGCAGCTCCGCCGGCGCGCCGCGGGGTATCCGCTGGATCCGGCGTGAATGCCCGTGCCTTCGGGGTTTCGCGCGGCGTCGCGAGCGTGGTCGCGGAGGCGGCCACGGCGCTGCTCAGTTGGGTTTTGCTGCTGCCCCTCACGGTGTGCCCTCCTGCACTCCCCTTGCCCATCCCCTGACCAATGGGGACGAGACCGTGGGGAGAACTAGAGCAGATCGTTGCCTGGTTGTCAACATACCATCGGCGATTATTCGCCCGGGGCGGGAAATCGGGCATTCTCAAGCTCGGGGGGATGAACATTAGGCCGGCGGCGCTTCAGTGACCCCCGTCTTGCTGAGACGGAGACCCCCCTCGACTGGGTACCCGAGCATGCCAACGGCGGCGACCACGAACGCGTCGGGAATCGCAGTACGCCGGCGTTCAGTGGCGGCCTTGAGCGCCTCACTACGGCCGTCGCGCTCGCCGCCGCGGGGGAGCCGTTCTGGCTCGAGCGGATCCGCTGCGGAGTGTTCGGCCTGCTTGCGTTCCTCGATCGGGAGCCGCAGTGGGCGCGCCCGCTGCTCCTCGAACACGAGCATCGCGCCGCCGCAGAGGCGACGCGGCGCGTGCACGCCGCGCTCGAGGAGGTTCTGAACGCCGGACGGGGTCAGGTGATCGTCGGGTCACAGCTGACGCCACCGACCGGCCAGATTGCGGAGCTCCTAAGCAGCGCGTTCCTGTCCGTCGTCCGCTCGCGGATGCTCGCCGGGGCACAGGGCCGGCTCGTCGACCTGGCGCCGGCGCTGATGGAGCACGTCGTCGAGCCCTATCTTGGCGCAGGGGCCGAGCTGGCGGACCGCGTCCGCGACCCCTCGCTCCCCGCTCGCGCCCCCACGGAGGCGAGAATCCTTCCGCTGCGGGCGCACCCGCGCGTGCTCCTCGCGTTGCGCGTGATCGCGGCGAACCCCGGTCTCAGCACCCGCAGGGTCGAACTGGAGCTGCGCGCGCAGCGTCAGCGCGGCGGTGAGCTCTCGCAGGTCCTCAACCCCCTCGAGCAGCGCGGCTTGATCGAAAGCACCGGCGCGGCTGGACTCCCCTCCCAACCGCACGCCTGGCGCCTGACCACGTACGGACGTCGCGCGCTCGACCTGCTCAGCGACAGCTGCGACGGCATCCCGGCTCCTCGACAGCAAGACGGACTCGCCGCCCCGCGCCAGCCGGCGACGCGAGCGGTGCGCCGGAGCGCGGCGTGAGCTGCCGGGGCGCACAAGCAAAAGCTTCCGTCCACGGGACGTCCCTACGCGGGGCGCAAGGACGGTCACGGCCCCGCCGGTCTCGGTATCGGCGCAGCCACGTGCGGCCCCTCGGGTCGCTTCGAAGGGGGGCGGGCATCTCACTTGCCCTCCTATGCACAGACAACAGACACGAAAGGGAGTAGGAGGAAAAGTGAGACACGTGAAAATGGTCGGGCTCTGTCTGCTGGCAGTGTTCGCATTCGGTGCTGTCGTCGCCTCGGCGGCGCAGGCGGAAGGTCCCGAATGGGGTCGCTGCGTAAAACTCGCGAAGGACAAGGGTAAGTACAAGGACGCGAACTGCCAGGAACTCGAAGGCAAAGCGAACGGCAAAGGCGTCTTCAAAGCGAAGGCGAAGGGGTTCTACGAATGGGAGGGCAACGCTAACACCACCTGTTATGAAGAACCCGGCAAGAAAGGCAAGTACAAGAACAACACCTGCACGGAACTGGAAGGAAAGACCAAAAAAGGCGTCTTCACTCCAGAGGAAAAGGGCAAATACGAAAAAGTCGCCGCAGGAAGCAAGTTCACCGGTACTGGCGGACAAGGCAAGCTGTGGGGTTCCGTAGCCTATGCCTTCGACTGCGAAAACGGACCCGGCGAGGAAAGAGGCAAACTCTACACTGAAGCAGCCTGCTCCCGAAACTCCGAGGAAGGAGAGGTGTGGGGCGGTTTCATAGCCACACCGGCCGTGGAATGTGCGAGCGAGGCTTCTTCTGGTGAAGCAACGGGGACGAATGGCGTCGCGAACGTCAAGGTGACGTTCAAGGGATGCACGCTGTTTGAAACCATATCGTGCAGCTCCGAAGGTGCCAAAGTGGGCGAAATCGTGGTCACTACGCTGAAGGGCGAACTGGGCTACATCAATAAAGCCAAAAAAGAAGTGGGTGTGCTTCTCAAACCGGCCGCTGGGACCACGTTCGCGTCGTTCCGCTGCTTCAACGAAGCAGAAGAAGACAACTCGGAGTTCGTGGTGGGTGTTGGGAACGAAACGGAAGGGGCCGCGTACAAGCCGGAAGCGACCGGCGGGAACGACGGGGTCATCTCGCCGGTGACGCCCGTGGATGCGATGACCTCCACGCTAACCCAGCAATACACCGTTTCACAGGAAGAGAATGCCAACAAGCACTTCGCCTACGAAGGCAGCCATGCCTACAACGTGCCGCAGAAATTCGAAACCGGGCCCGTGACGGCGCTCGAAGTGTTCGATCAGTCAGGCGAAGCCTACGAAAAAGGAGAACATCAAGAATCCTCGCTGTGGTCGGAGGCTGGTGAGGAAATCACCAACGTCGCGACGCCTGAAGGTGCGATCGAGATCAAAGCGTAGCGGGATCGGATTCGTCAGCCGGCGGTGGACCGCTTGGCGGTGGCGACCGGCGTGACGGATCGCGACTCGTTCAGCTGAGAAGCACAAGGAAAACGACACGATTGTGCGTGGGGTCGCCGGTTGGGCCCCACGCACCCCGCTCAGCGTCTGTGCGTATGAGAGAGATGAAGGGTCTGATGGGAGCTTTGAGGGATATGCCCAGGACGGGTGTGTGGCGGTGGGCGCTTACCCTGCCGTTCTGCGTGCTGGCGCTTGCGTCGCTGGTGTGGTGCGCGCCGGCGTCGGCGCTCAGCCAGCGCGGTCATGTGTTCAGCTTTTCCTACGGGTCGAAGGTCTCGGGGGAAGGCGGATTCTCCGAACCTTCGGGGGTCGCGGTGAACGATGTGACGGGCGATGTGTATGTCGCCGATCACTTGAACAAGCGTGTAGTGCGCCTCGAACCGGAATTGGGCGAGAAGGGCGAACTCGTTGGTGAGAGGTTTGTGGCGTCTTTTGACGTGCCGTCGCCGTCGAGCGTCGCCGTGGATGACTCAAGCGAAAGCTCAGATCCCTCCAGCGGCGACGTGTACGTGGTCGGCAAAAACGCCCACGCGATCTACAAGTTCACGTCTGAAGGCGTCGCGGTTGGCAAGCCACTCAAAACGTTCGTGCTCAGGGAAACCGGAGCGAAGGTAACGCTGGAAGCGATCGAGAGCATCGCGGTCGACCGGGCCGGCTCGCTGTTCGTCTATCTGCAAGACGGCGAGGTCTACATCTTAAGCGATGCCGAACGTAACGAAGGCGAGTTCAGCATGGCGACGGGCCTGACAGGCGAGGCCGAGCCCGGATTGGCACTTGATTCCCAGGACGACGTGTTCGTCGGGCAGCTTGGTGAAGGCGGGTTTCCGGTGGTGGCAAAGCTCGAAGGGATCACGGGCAAGCTCCTGATCCCACAACTAGACGATGAGGAAACCACCGCGGTTGCGGTGAACACGAGCGATGCGCCATCAAACGAAGTGGACGAACTCGACGACGTGTATGCGCTCAACGATGGCAGCGTCGCACAGTTCGCGCCCGAAACCGGCGGTGTGCCGGGGGGTTTGATTCAACGCTTCCCCTCCGAAGCGGAAGACGAAGCGCATGGCGGTCCGATTCTCCAGCGGGGCGCGGGCGTCGCCGTGGACTCGAGCACCGGTGCGGTGTACGTGACAGACGCCGCGTCTGATGATGTCGACGTGTTCGAGCTCCAACCTGCTGGCGTCCCGAAGGTCGAAGGGTCCTCCGTGCAGGCTGCTGTGCCGGCGGCGGGGGGTGCGCGGCGGTTGAGCGCGCAGGTCGATCCCGCGGGCGCCGATACTCGCTACTACTTCGAATACGGCACCGCGAGCTGTTCAGCGACGCCGTCCGCGTGCGCCAGCACCTCGCCGACGGACATCGGCGGTGGGTTCGAGTCTAGGGAAGTGAGCCTTGAACTGCGCGATCTCCCGGCGGGCGAATACCACTACCGCGTGATCGCGGAAAACGCGTTAGGCGCCATCGAAAGTCCCGAACGCGCGTTCCCGATCTTCAAGCTGGCGAGCGCGCTGCCCGACGGGCGCGCCTGGGAGATGGTCTCCCCGCCGGAGAGGCACGGCGCGGTGATCGAAGCGCTGACCCGCGAAGGGGGCGTGATCCTCGCCTCAGAAGACGGCGACGCGCTGACCTACCTCACCGCGGGCACGATCACCGAAGAAGCGCTGGGCAACCGCACCCCCGAACAGCAGCAGGTGCTCGCGCTGCGCACCGCGGCGGGCTGGAGCTCGCAGGACATCGCCACGCCCGACTTCACCGTCCAGGGAGTCTCGGCGGGCAGCCCCCCCGAGTACCAGTTCTTCTCCTCGGACCTCTCGCTCGCGGTGGTGCAGCCGTGGGTTAGCTCGACAGAAGAACCTCCGCTGGCGCCAGGGGTGACACAGAAGAGCGTGTACCTGCGCGACGATCGGCCGATCCCGCCGGGAGCCCCGGAGCGCCGGAGCTATGAAGCGGCGCACGCGAACGCCGGCTTTCTGGAACCGGGGTTCCTGCCGCTGGAGAGCGGCTACGGCTTCCTAGGTGCGACGCCGGATCTCGAACATGTCGTGCTGAGTGCGAGTGAGGGGCTGTACGAGTGGTCGGAGGGCGGCAAGCTGCAGTTTCTCAGCGAACTGCCCGACGGGGCGCCGGCGCTGGAACCGGCACTGGGCTACCGCCACGTGTCCGCCAACGCCATCTCGGCCAACGGTTCGCGCGTGATCTGGAGCAGCAGGGAAGAAAACGGCGAGGGGGAGCACCTCTACATGCGCGACACGCAGACCGGGCAGACGATCCAGCTCGACGCAGCCCAGGGCGCACCCGAACCGCAGACCGGCTCGGCGGAGTTCCAGACGGCCTCCAGCGATGGCTCGCGGGTGTTCTTCACCGACCGCCAGCGGCTGACGGCGGAATCCTCGGCGAGCACCGAACCGACGCACGAAGCGGCCGACCTGTACGAGTGCGAAATCACCGAAGAAGCAGGCAAGCTCGCATGCCGCTTGAGCGACCTCACGGTCGATCATCACACCGCCGGCGAACACGCCGCGGTGCAGGAATTCCTCCTCGGCGCAGGCGATCAAGGCTCCACGATCTACCTCGTCGCGCAGGGGGTGCTCGCGGGCAACGAAAACGGCAATGACGAAACGGCCGAAGCGGGCAAGGACAACCTCTATGAGCTTGACTCCAGCGCAGCCTCGGGTAAATGGCAGACCACGTTCGTCGCCCGTCTCTCCAGCGAGGACGGCCGCGAGTGGGAAGGCGCAACAGACGGGAACACCTCCTATCTGACCGCCCGCGTCTCGCCGAACGGCCGCTACCTGGCGTTCATGTCGGCGGCAAGCCCGACGGGCTATGACAACGTCGATCAGCGCAGCGGCCAGCGCGACGAGGAGGTCTACCTCTACGACTCGGCCTCGGCGAGCCTGCGCTGCGTTTCCTGCGATCCGACGGGCGCGCCGCCGGTGGGAGTGCTCGACACCGTGGACTCCGGTGAAGGGCTCGGCCTGCTTGTCGATAACCGCGGGGTCTGGCTCGGGGACTGGCTTGCCGGGAACATCCCCGGCTGGACCGCGCGCAGCATCGACAGCGCGCTCTATCAGTCGCGCTACCTCTCCAACGAAGGCCGCCTGTTCTTCAACAGCCCCGACGATCTGACGCCGCAGGCCACCAACCACAAGAATGACGTCTACGAGTACGAGCCCACGGGCGTCGGCAGCTGCGAAACCACCTCCGGGTGCGTGGCGCTGATCTCCGGGGGGAGCTCGGAAAGCGAATCCGCGTTCCTGGAAGCGACCCCGAGCGGCAACGACGCGTTCTTCCTCACCGCCGCGCCGCTCTCGCCGGAAGCCGAAGGCGGGGACAACATCTACGACGCGCGCGTCTGCACCGGCGAATCGTCGTGCCTGACCGGACCGTCCGGCCCGCGCGCGCCCTGCGGCTCGGTCACAGAATGCCACGCGGGCTCGTCCTCCGGGCAGGCGCCGCTCGAACCGTCGGGCAGCGCGACCTACTCCGGTCAGGGCAACATCGCGCCGCCGGCAGGCAACCATGAAATCAAGGGCGTCGGGGTGACCAGCAAGCCGCTGACGCGCGCACAGAAGCTCACAAAGGCGCTCGCGGCATGCAAGAAGGACAAGCAGAAGAGCAAGCGAGCCGCTTGCCAAAAGCAGGCCAGAAAGCGCTACGGGCCAGCCAAGCCGAAGGCCAAGAAAAGCACCGGGAAGGAGACCGGTCGATGATCTTCCCCCGGCGATCTGGGGCCCGGCTGCGAGCGCCACTCGCGGTGGCGGCGCTGAGCATGCTGCTCGTCACCCTGGCAGGTGCGCAACCGGCGTTCTCCGCAACGCCGTGGTGGAAGATCACCACCCAAGCGGCGCCGAGCCACCTGCCGCCGGAAGGGGCAGGCGAGATCGTCGTGGAAGCGAGCAACCTCGGCGCAGCTCCGGTCGAAGCGAGCAAAAGCCCGGTCGTGATCACCGACGAACTGCCCGCCGCGCTGACCGCGACCAGCATCACGAGCGCGAACAAAGCGGAATGCTCCCTCGCGACCGTGCAGTGTACCTTCAAGGGCACGCTTGCCCCTTACACGCGGGTGACGGTCACGATCAAGGTGAAGGTGGATGAGCCTGAAGGCACCGTCGCCTCGCTGCCAAACACGGTCAGCGTACAAGCTGGCGGGGGCGCGGCGGGCGCGACCAGCACCCAGCAGCTGACAGTCAGCGGCGAACCCGCCCCGTTCGGCGCGCAGAGCTACGAATTCGGGCTGTTCAACGAAAGCGGCACGCCCGCCGTGCAGGCCGGCTCGCACCCCTTCCAGCTCACCACCACGCTCACCTTCAACCAGATCCTACAGGGAGGCCTCCGGGTGCCGGTGGCGATGCCCAAGGATCTGCGCTTCGACCTGCCGCCGGGCCTGGTCGGCGACCCGGACGCGGTCACCCAGTGCTCGCTGAAGGACTTCAACGCACTGGTGCTCGAAACCAATCTCTGTTCGCCGAGCTCGGTCGTCGGCGTCGCGACGATCACCGGCTATGAAGTCCTGCAGCCTCCCGACTTCACAAGGACGGTGCCGGTGTTCAATCTCGTGCCCGGGCGGGGCGAGCCGGCGCGCTTCGGCTTCGTCGTGATCGGCAAGGTCCCGATCGTGATCGACACCTCCGTGCGCACCGGCGGCGACTACAACGTCACCGCGAGCGTCACGAACGCGACCACGACCGCCGGGCTGCTCTCCAGCCAGGTGACGCTCTGGGGCGTGCCGGGCGCCCCCGAACACAATCAGTCCCGCGGCTGGGAATGCGTCGCCGGCGGCGCATTCCGCGGCGAGCTCGAAGAGATCGAAAACAAAGAAAGGCCCTGCCCCGCAGCGAACGACTTGCCGCAGACGCCGTTCCTGACGCTGCCGGGCTCCTGCCCGGCCAGCCCCGCGAGCGAACCGCTCAGCTTCCCACTGCAGATGGACTCGTGGACGGAACCGGCGAGCCTCCTCTCAGTCGAAGACGAGTGGTTGAACGCAGGCGGCGAACCGCTGGGCATGGAAGGCTGCGCGGGACTGCCGTTCACCCCGACGATCCAGGTGACCCCCGAAGAAGCGCACGCCCCGCCGGTACACGACACGAGCACGCCGACGGGGCTGAGCGTGAACGTGCACGTGCCGCAGAGGACGCTCCTTGAAGCGAACCCAAACGTGGGAGCGGAGGCGGACGTCAGAGGCACGACGGTGACGTTGCCCGCGGGGGTGCAGCTGAACCCGGCGGCGGCGAACGGGTTGGCGGCGTGCCCGGAGCAGCCTGAAGGCGGCATCGAAGGCGTCGGCTTTGAGGGCTTCCAGAAATTCTATGGTGCCGAACGCGAACCGCTGGCGGAGACGGCGACGTTCACGCCGACCTTCAGGTTCAGCGAAGAAACAGCCGAAAGCGGGACACTCCCGCCGTCCTGTCCGGAAGCCTCGAAGGTCGGGATCGTCCACATCAGGACACCGCTGCTCCCCAACGAACTCGAAGGCGCTGTGTATCTCGCCGAGCCGGCGCCCAACGGGGAAGCGAACCGCAACCCGTTCGACTCGCTGATCGCGCTGTACCTGGTGGCCGAAGACAGGGAAGCGGGCATCCTCGTCAAGCTCGCTGGCAAGGGGGAACTGGACCAGAGCACCGGGCGCGTCTCAACGACGTTTTCGAACACGCCGCAGCTGCCCTTCGAAGAACTGAAGCTCGAAACGTTCGGCGGCCCACGAGCCGCATTGAGCACCCCGGCGTTCTGCGGTAGCCCCGCAACCGAAGCGCTCTTCACGCCATGGTCGGGCACGGCCCCCGTTGCAGCGTCCTCGCCGCTCGAAATCACCTCCGGTGTGGGCGGCAGCACGTGCCCACCCGACCCGCTCCTATTCACACCAGGATTCGATGCGCAGAGCACGGTCACGCGGGCTGGCGCGTTCTCCCCGTTCACGCTCGAGCTCGAACGCCCCGACGGCCAGCAGGCGCTGACCGGTGTCACCCTGCATCTGCCGCCTGGAGTCGCCGCGCTGCTTTCCAGCGTCACCCCGTGCCCGGAACCACCCGCCGGGCAGGAATGGTCCTGCGGCGAACAAAGCCTGATCGGCCACTCGACCGCTTGGTCCGGACTGGGGGAGGAACCAGTCCAGCTCGCCGGGGATGTGTATCTGACCACGGGTTATGACGGTGCGCCGTTCGGGCTGCTGGTGCGGACGCTGGCGAAGGCCGGTCCCTTCGACCTCGGCTACGTGAACGTGCGCTCGCGGATCGACGTCAATCCGGAAACGGCGGCGGTCACGGTCACGACCGACCCCGGTCCGCACGGGGATGCGTTGATCACGATGTTGAAAGGGATCCCTGTGCAGCTCAAACGCCTGCAGGTCACCGTCGACCGCCCGGACTTCGAGTTCAACCCGACCAGTTGCGAACCGATGGCCATCGCGGGCACGCTCTCGGGCTCAGAAGGCGCAAGCGCGAGCGTCTCATCGCGCTTCCAGGTCGGCGGCTGCGAAAATCTGCCGTTCCACCCCGACCTGACCGCGAGCGTCGGTGGGCACGCCAGCAAAGCTGACGGCACGACCTTTGACGTGGACGTGACCAGCCAGGGGCTGGGTGTTGCGAACATCCGCAAGGTCGAACTCCAGATCCCCGCGCAACTGCCCTCACGCCAGACCACCCTCAACCAGGCCTGCCTGGCCGCGACCTTCCAGACCAACCCCGCCTCCTGCCCGGAAGGGTCTGTGATCGGCACCGCAACTGTCGACACGCCGGTGCTGAAGAGTCCGCTCTCGGGGCCCGCGTATCTGGTCTCCTACGGCAACGCGAAATTCCCCGACGTCGAGTTCGTGCTGCAGGGTGAAGGCATCACGATCGTGCTCGACGGTCACACCGACATCAAAGACGGCGTCACCTACAGCCGTTTCGAAACCGCCCCCGACGCGCCGTTCACGACATTTGAAACGAGCCTGCCGGCTGGTCCGCACGGGATCCTGACCGCGTACGCCTCTGAAAAGGAACCGTATGAACTGTGCGCCGCGAAGCTCACGATGCCGACCACGATTACCGCCCAGGACGGCGCAGTGATCCAGGAGAACACCGCCGTCACCCCGACCGGCTGCGGCGGCGTGCTCGCCAAGAAGACCAGCAAGCCCACGCGCGCGGAACAGCTCGTCAAAGCCCTCGCCAGCTGCCGTCACAAGTACCACTCCAAGAAGGCCAAGCCCAGGCGGATCGCCTGCGAAGCGCAGGCACGCAAACGCTACGGGCCGATCAAGAAGAAGACCGCCCACAAAGCCCGCAAGGCGACCCCCCGGAGCTAGCTTTCTGCGAAGGACGCGAGTGGGTGGTTCTCGCGTAGGTACTCGCCGAACAGCGGCACCGTGAAGTCCAACCGCCCGCGCCGCGGCGCCCAGATGATGCCCTTGCCGATCAGCGCGTCGCGGTGGATGGAGACGCCGCGCTGGTCCTTGGCACCGTAGGCCCGGGCGATTTCGTTTGTGGCGTAGGGCGCCTGGCCGAGTGAGGCCATCGCGGCCGGGTAGCGCTGCTCGGCGTCGGTGGCGAGCGCGAAGCGGGTGCCGAAGAAGTTGCGTGCCAGCGAGTCGCTGACGATCTCGTGTACCGCCGCGACGTCCTTGGTCGTGATGGGGGAGCGCTCGGCGTGATTCCACAGCTCCAGGCCGTACTCCTGCAGAAAGTAGGGGTAGCCCGCGGATTCGCGCAGCACCCGCCGTGCCGCCGGCTCCTGGAACTCGACGCCGCGGGTGGCGGCGGGCGCAATCAGCGCGATGCGCGCCGCCGCGTCGCTCAGGCGCCCGAGCTCGTGGTACTGGAACAGGCGGTCGGCATAGGGCTTGGCCGACATCAGCCGCACCTGCAGGTCGGGGAGTCCTGCGCCGACCAGCGCCACCGGCAGCCCGCGGCGACTGACGGCCTGAAAGGCGATGCAGATAGCCGCCAGCGAGGGGGAGTCGAGGTTGTGCATCTCGTCGATCAGGAACAGCGCCCCGGCACCGGTCGCCTGGGCGACCTCGCCGATCTCGCCCACCAGCTCTGACGGGTCCTGCTCGGGGTCGCCGGAGTCGGCGACCCCGGAGGCAGCCTCCACGTCGAGCTTGAACTGCACCCCGGCGGGCGCGACCACGCTGAACGCCTTCACCACGCTCAGGGCGCGCTCGACGCGCTCCTTGACCCGGTGACGGCGGCTCATCTCGCGCAGCAGCCGCGCGGACATGCGCGCGAACGTGACGCGGAAGTCGGGCTGGGAGCCGACCTCCTGCACATCGGTGCTGGCCCACCCCGCCTCGCTGGCGAGCACGTCCAACTCCATCAGCAGCACCGTCTTGCCCACGCCGCGCAGGCCCGCGTAGATCAGGCTGCGCTCATAGCCGCCCGCGGCCAGACGCTCGATCAGCGCCTGGAAGTTCTCGAGGTCCCCGTCGCGCCCGGCGAGCGTCGGCGGCTTGCGCCCGGCGCCAGGGGTGTAGGGGTTCTCGCGCTTCTGCAACCCGGCCTTTCTAGCACTTTCTATCGAGTGATCTTAGGTCGACAGAAAACCCCAGAATGCCGAACGGCGCCGGCTGCCTCAGGGGAGACCTGCATCCCGCACGCGTGCTCAATCCCCGCCGTGAAAGCGTGCGGTCCGAGATCACGCCCGAGCGGCGCGGCGTGCTCGCCCTCCGCCTAACGTCGAGGTCACCCGCTGGGCGGGAGCCGTGTGGGAAGCAGCGAGAAACCCCAGTCGCTACCGGGCAAACGCCACGTACCCGGTCCTGTCAGAGACGGGGGTCACTGGGCTGACTCTCGCTGGCGTCGAGCGCGGTGGGCGACACTGTGGCAGCTCCGTGTAGCCGCCGCTCGCCGCCGGCCGGCACCGGCGAAAACGCTCGCTTGTTCGGGGTTTTGCGCGGCGCCGCGACAGCGGTCTCAGCGACGACCTCGACGCTGTTCTGTTGGGTCCTGCTACTGCCCCTCACGGTGTGCCCTCCTGCACTCCCCTTGCCCATCCCCTGACCAATGGCGACGAGACTGTGGGGAGAACTAGAGCAGATCGCCGGGTGCTTGTCAACATACCATCGACGATCATTCGCATACCCGCGGAAATCGGGCATTCTGCAGCTTGGGGGGACCAATACTAGACCTTTAGCGGCCGAGTGACCCCCGTTTTGACAGGACGGAGACCCCCCCCTACTGCGTACCGACGCGTGACCGTGTTGAGCTTTGCGAATGCGCCAGGAATGGCAGTCCGTATCAGTTCACCGAGACACTGCAGCGGCTCTCGCGCGCGGCAGCGGATGCTGCCTCCGGCGAGCGGTTCTGGCTCGGACGAATCCGTACCGGCCTGACCGCGCTCCTCTGTTTGCTCGACACGGAGCCGGCGTGGGCGCGCGAGCTGACCCTCGTCCCGGAGCACCACGTTCTCAGCGAGGCAACGGCGCGTGTGCACGCCGCTCTGCGGGAGGTCTTGGATGCCGGCCGCGGCCGGGTGATCGTCGGCTCCCAGCTCACGCCGCCCACCGTGCTGGTGGCCGAGCTGCTCTGCACCGCGCTCTGGTCCGTGATCCGCGCGCGGCTGCTCACCCCGGAAAGCGGGCCGCTGAGCGAGCTCGTCCCGTCGTTGATGGAGCACATCGTCGAGCCCTACCTCGGCGCGGGCGCACAGCTCGCAGATCGTCTCAGTGACCCCTCGCTCCCAGAGCGCGCTCCGACCGAGGCGAGGATCCTTCCGCTGCGGGCGCATCCGCGCGTGCTGCTGGCGATGCGGGTGATCGCCGCCAGCCCAGGTCTCAGCACGCGTGGAGTCGAACTGCAGGTGAGCGCCAGGCGCGAGCGCGGCGGCGAGCTCTCACAGGTGCTGAACCCGCTCGAGCAGCGCGGCCTGCTCGAAAACTCACGCTCGACCTCGGCTGAGGGTCAAGCCCACGCGTGGCGCTTGACCGCATACGGGCGTCGCGCACTCGAGCTCCTCGACGAGCGATCTCGGAGGGCAGCGTGAGCCCTGTCCACATGCCAGTCAAAAGCTTCCATCCGCGCTCGCGCAGCTTGGCGCGCGCGGACGGTCACCACGGTCCCGGCGCCTGGTGCCGGGACCGGGATCGGGCACGCCCCTCGCTCGGGGCGCTCCGAGGGGGGCGGGCATCTCACTTGCCCTCCTGTCGTTCAGAAACCAAACAAGGAAAGGGAGTAGGAGGAAAGTGAGACACCTAAAGCTAATCGGCCTTTGCGTGGTCGCGCTGTTCGCTCTGACCGCGGTGGCTGCGGCCGGAAGCGCCTCAGCGGCGGGACCCGAATGGGGCGCCTGCGTCGAAGCCAAGAGCATCGGCGTGCAGCACGGGCACTACGAAGACAGCAACTGCACCAAAGAAAAGTTCACAGAAAAAAAGGGCGTGAAGAAGTACTCGGGCAAGTACGAATGGAAAGCAGGAGCCCCGGCGGCGCCCGAATGCCTCAAAAAGAAGCACGGCAACTACACCGACAGCGCGTGCACGAAAGAGAAGGAAAAAAAGGGCGTCCCCGAGGAACACAAGGGCAAGTACGAAAAGGGCGGCCCGAAATTCACCGCTGCAGCCGGGGCGGGCGTACTGAGGTCAACTTACGCGGCTTGCTTCAAGGGTGACGAAGAACCAAACATCGATCTGCGATTCCCGGCAGAAGACTGCCACGGCGTGGCCCCGGGGGGAGGCCACGGCTATCAGTTGTCAGCCATCCATCCCGAAGTGGAATGTGCGACCGAGCACGCCACCGGTGAAGCCAAGGGCAGCGATGAAGTCGCGAACGTATCGGTCCGTTTCACGGGCTGCGCGGCGGATGGCCTGCCAGCCACGACGCCTGGCCTGTCCGCGGGTGAAATCCAGACCTCTACGCTGAAGGGCAGGCTTGGTTACATCAACAAATCGGCAACCCCTGAGCCGGAAGTCGGTGTGCTGCTCGAACCGGCTACCGCGGGCGGCCAGTTCGCCGAATTCGAACTCGAAGACGGCGAACTCATGCTGCACGTCGGCGTGGGTAACGCTACCGAAGGTTCGTGGTACGAAGCAACTGGGCCTGGTAGTCCCACGGGGAACGACGGCATCATTTCGCCAATCGTACCGGTGAACCAGATGACGCACACCTTCACCCAGAACTATCGGATCGAAAAAAACGAATCGTACTTTCCGCCGATATGCAATAAAGCGAACGTGGAATGTACGTACTTCGCCGAGCCAGGACCCGACACCACAGATATCCAGAATATTCCGAATCACTTCGAAGGTGGTCAGCCCGAGGAGCTCGAAGACTACTGGGTGAATATCACCAACGAATCAGATCACGGAGAAGGGACCAGCTGGATGGGCGCTGGTGAGGAACTCACGAACACGAACACGGTGGAAGGAGAAGCGGAGATCAAAGGGTAGAGCGGTCGGGATCTCAGTCTGGCCGGAGCCGACTAGGCGGCCCCGGCTGACTGAGTACCTTGGAGCCGCTTGGCTCATACCAGTGAGATGTTGTGCAGCTACGAGCCGAGCGCTTGTTTGAAGACGCTGCGCCGGGGGTTCCAGGTTGCCAACCATGGAGGCCCCGGCGCTCCGCAGCGTGGGCTGCTGGCGTGAGGCGGCGCGTGAGAGCTTCGGTCGCGGCGCTAGCCGCCTTGCTGGGCGGGGCAGTGCTGCTGCCGTCTGCCGCCGGCGCTGCAGTGGGACACACGTTCGTGCAGGCCTTCGGCGAAACACGGGCGCAGAGCGCCCTGCTGGAACCTGGAGCGGAGGCGGTCGATCACGAGACCGGTGACGTGTTCGTGGCTGACAACGGTCGCGGTGTGGTTGACGTGTTCAGCTCCACGGGCACGTATCTCACGTCGTTCGGCGGCGACGTGGAAGCCGGCGGTTTGGCGGTCGACGAAGCGACGGGCGACGTCTTCGTGGCTGAACCGTTCGAAGGGGTTGTGCTGGTTTTCGGCCCGGACGGGTCCGGCGGTTATGCGTTGGCATCGCGCTGGACAGGCGCACACGTGCCGGGTGGAAGCTTCGGTGGCGGCGAAGTCGTGGGCGTGGCGGTCGATAACTCGACCAGCGTCTCCGATCCCTCGGCAGGGGATGTGTATGTGGTGGACAGCGAAGGCGCGCCGCTGAACAAGGGCGAAACGAAGTTCGCGGCGGCCGAGGTGCTGAAGCCGGGTCCCGGCGGTGAAGAAGGGGAGTTCGTGCGGGATGTCGTGGGGAAGGGCCTTGAAGAACCGAGCGGGGTGGTGGTCGACTCGGCGACGGGCCGGGTGTATATCGCTGCCGGGGAACAGGGAGCGATCGAGGCGTTCAGCTCGGCCGGTGTGTTCGAAGCGAGGCTGAAGGGCGCGGGGTCGCCGTTCGGGCCCTTCGAGGAAGGTGACGTGGGCGCGATGGCCGTCGACGAAGGCAACGGAGATCTGCTGGTCGTCGATCCAGAACACGACCTCGTCAGCGAGCTGAACGGGGCGGGGGAGTGGGTCGGCTGGGTGACGGGTACCCCCGTGGGGCCGTTCGGGGAAGCTCGTGGCGTGGCGGTTGGCGCCTCGGAGGACGTGTATGTCGCTGACGGGAGCGCGGACGTGGTCGATGTGTTCGGCCCGGGCGTGACCGTCCCGGACGTGACGGTGAAGGTGCCCGAGAACGTAACGGGGACCGGCGCGACGCTGCGCGGCGTCGTCGACGGTGAGGGCGAAGCCGTCAGCTACCACTTCGAAGTGGGAGAAACCGAATCGTACGCCGGTTCAGGGACGGCGGTGATGCAGACGCACGGTGGCGGTGAAGAACACGTGCAGGCGAGCATCACGGGGCTGAAGCCGGCCACGAAGTACTACTTCCGGCTGGTGGGCGAAGACAAGGGCGGTGCCAGCTGCAGCGTGGGGTTGGTGTTCGCGACCGAAGGCGCCGAAGCAACCGGGCAGGCCAGCTCGGCGGCGTGCACCGGTCCGCGCGCCACGGTCGACGGCGAGTCGGTCACCGAAGTCGGCGCCATCGAAGCCACGCTGCGGGCGCAGATCGACCCACGCGAACATCAGACAACCGCCTACTTCCTCTACGGGAGCGAAAGCTGCGCCGGCGACTCCTCGCGGTGCGCGAGCGCACCCCAGCCGCCGCGCCAGCTCGGCTCCGCCGACAGCGACGTCCCCGTGAGCGTCGTGCTCCACGAACTGCAACCGGACACGACCTACCACTACAGGGTGATCGCGAGTGATTCGCTGGGTGTCAGCGAAGGCATCGAACGGACGTTTACGACGCACGCCGCCAGCCCAGCGGTGTTGCCCGACGGCCGGGCCTGGGAGATGGTGTCCCCCCCGAACAAGCAGGGCGCGCCGATCGAAGCACTGCCGCGCGAAGCGGGGTTGATCGTCGCCGCCGAAGACGGCGATGCGCTCACCTATGCCGCGGTCGGTGCGATCGAAGAAGGCGTGCAGGGTAATCGCAGCTTCGAACCCCAGCAGGTGCTCGCGGCGCGCGGTCCCGACGGCTGGAGTTCAAGCGACATCGCCACACCCAACGGGCGCGTCGGCGGGATCAACTTCGGCGCCCCGGAGTACCAGTTCTTCTCGCCCGACCTGTCGTTGGCGCTGGTGCAGCCGTACGTCGCCGAACCGCCGCTGGCGCCAGGCGTGAGGGGGGAGATGACCTATCTGCGTGACGATCCGCCGCTCACGCCCGAAGCGCCCGAGCAGCAGAGCTTTGCCGAAGCGCAGGCCAACAGCAGCTTCGTCGAACCCGGGTTTCTGGCGCTTGTCAGCGCCGCGAACGCCCCCGAAGCCGGCTCGGGCGCAAGCCCATTGTTCCTCGGCGCAACGCCAGACCTCGACCACCTCGTGTTCTCCTCGGGCGCGGCCTTGACCGGTGCCTCCTCGAGCGGGGGGTTGTACGAGTGGTCTGCGGGCGGAGCGCTGCGGTTCGTGAGCGAGCTGCCCGACGGCGAACCGGCGCCTTCGTCCTCCGTGGCGCTCGGCTACTACCAGGTTCGTGCGCACACGATCTCCGAAGACGGGACACGCGTGATCTGGACCAGCAGCCAGGAGACCCCCAGCCACCTGTACATGCGCGACACCGCCAGCGGACGCACGATCCAGCTCGACGCGTCTCAGCTCCGGGGCGAAGCGCCAGGGGCGGCTCGCTTCCAGACCGCTTCGAGCGACGCTTCGCGGGTGTTCTTCACCGACGACCAACCGCTGGTCGAACACGCTTCCGGGGAACCCGAGCGCGAGGAATCCGATCTCTACGTCTGCGAAATCGTCGAACTGGGCGGAGCACTGTCGTGTTCGCTGCAGGATCTGACGATCCCCGTGCGCGAGGGCGAACACGCCGCCGTGCAGACAGCTGTGCTGGGCGCCAGCGAAGACGGCTCGAGCGTGTACCTGGTCGCGAAGGGCGTGCTTGCTAGGAACGAAAACGCGCACGGCGAAACCGCGCAGTTGGGCCGCGACAACCTCTACGAGCTCCACCGTGACGACGGCGAATGGACGCGGACGTTCATCGCCGCGCTCTCAGGCGAAGACGCGCCCGACTGGGACGCCGGCCCGAACGTGTCCGACGAAAACACCGCGTTTCAAACGGCGCGTGTGTCGCCGAACGGGGAATACCTCGCGTTCATGTCCGACCGCGACCTCACCGGTTACGACAACGAAGATGCCTCCAGCGAAAACCCGGGAGAACGGCTCGACGAGGAGGTCTACCTGTACGACTCCCGCACCGGCGGTCTGACTTGCGCCTCGTGCAACCCGTCCGGTGGGCGTCCGCTGGGGGTCTTCGACGAGGAAGACGCGGGCGAAGGCATCGGCCTCGTCGTCGACCGTCGTCAGACCTGGCGCGGAGCGTGGCTGGCGGGCAGCATCCCCGGTTGGACCTCTGAGAGCCTGACCAACGCGCTGATCCAGTCGCGCTACCTATCAAACGAAGGACGGCTGTTCTTTGACAGTGCCGATCCCCTCATGCCAGGGATCGCGACGAGCACGCGCGAAGAGGACGTGAACGGGCACTCGCAGAAGGTGGGCGTCGAGAACGTCTACGAGTACGAGCCGGCGGGCGTCGGCACCTGCGGTTCGGCTGGTGGGTGCGTGGCGCTGATCTCCTCGGGCACCTCGAGCAAAGAATCGGCCTTTCTCGAAGCGACCCCGAGCGGTAACGACGTGTTCTTCCTGACCGCGGCACAACTGCTGCCGCAGGACACCGACGATGCGTTCGACATCTATGACGCCCGCGTCTGCACCACCGCCGCTGCCTGCCTGGCCCCGCCTTCCTCCGCTCCTGCGCCGTGCAGCTCGATCGAAACGTGCGCTTCCGGATCGGCTCCGGGTCAGGCGGCGATCGCGGCGTCGGGGACCGCCGCCTTCTCCGGACCCACGAACCTCGTTCACCCACAGCCCGAACACGAAGTCCGAGCCGCCAAACGCACCGCCAAGCCGCCCCTGACGCGCGCGCAAAAGCTGTCGCAGGCACTGCGCGCATGCCGCAGGCGCCATCCGCACTCCAAGCGCAAGCGTCTCGCGTGCGAAGCGCAGGCCGGGAAGGCCTACGGCCCCAAGCCCAAACCCACGAAGCGGGTCCAGGGCAAGCCGTTCTCCAGCGGGCGAGCGAGCGAGGAGAAGCCCCGCTGATGCGCCGCAAGGTGCTCCTTGCCCCGACGGACGCGATGCGTGCGTGCGTGGCACTGCTGTGCGTGGCGTCGGCGTGCCTGGCGCTCGCGCTCGCGGCCGCCGAGCCGGCGTCCGCGCTCGAACCATCCGGGCCGGAGTGGTGGACCGGCGAGGAAGTGCTCCCCAGCAACCTGCCACCCGAAGGCCCCCAGGGCCATCCGGGCCAAGGCACGATCATCGCGCTGGCGAGCAACCTCGGCGACGAACCGATCAACACGTCCGGCGGCCACACGGTCCTGATCGGCGACCAGTTGCCGGCCCAGCTGACCCCAACAGCGATCTCCGGTGGGGCCAAACACGGCACGGTGAGCTGCGTGCTGGCGACGCTGCAATGCAGCTTCAGCGGCGTCCTGTACCCCTACGAACGCCTGACCGTCGCGATCACGGTGCAGGTGCACGAGCCCGCCGGCACGGTCACGACCCTGCCCAACACGGTCAGCGCGGAAGGCGGCGGTGCCCCGCGGGCGGCGTCGAGCACCCACAACGTCCAGATTAGTTCCACCGCGACGCCCTTCGGCGTCCAGGAAGGCTACGAAATGGCGCCCTACAACGCCGACGGCACGCCGGCGACGCTCGCGGGCTCACACCCCTTCGAGCTGACGAGCACCGTGATCATGAACCAGACCGGCGCGACGAACGAACGCGAGCCGGCGATGTTGCCACGCACCTTCCGCTTGCGCCTGCCTCTGGGCTTGGTCGGCGACGCCCAGGCAACCGAACAGTGCTCATCCTCCAACTTCGTCGCACACGCCCCGCTGTCGGAAATCGACCTGTGCCCCCCGAGCTCGGTGGTCGGCATCGTCAGTGCGACCGTCGACGAACCCGAGATCGCAAAAGTCAAAACCGTCACCGCGCCCCTCTTCAACCTGGTCCCCTCCGAAGGCGAGCCCGCCCGCTTCGGCTTCAACCCGCTCGGGAAGGTCCCCGTCGTGATCGACACCAGCGTCGACCCCCGCGACGACTACGACGTGATCGCGAGCGTCAAGAACACCACCGAGTTCGCGGGCCTGCTCTCCAGCCAGGTCACCGTGTGGGGCGTCCCGGGCGACCAGCGGCACAGCGCCTCGCGCGGCTGGGAATGCGTCGACGACGGTTACCACTACGAAAAAGGCGAAGTTTCAACGCCTTGTCCTAGTTCCACCGATTTACCGCAGACGCCGTTGTTGACGCTGCCGACGTCCTGCCCGGCGGACCCCGCCCTCGAACCGCTCAGCACCTCGATGCAGGCGGAATCGTGGCCGGAACCAGGTCACACACCGGAAAGCATCGAAAGCGCCTACCTGTGGACGGGTCCGCTCGGCGAACCGCTCGGGTTCGGGGGCTGTGAAGAACTCCCGTTTGAGCCGCGGCTTGAAGTTGCGCCCGCAACAGCGCAGACGCCGGCGGTGCGCTCGGCGAGCACCCCGACGGGGTTGAGCGTGACGGTGAAGCTTCCACAGACCGGGCTGCTCGAAGCCGAAGGCCGCGCGGAGTCAGACGTGCGCTCGACGACGGTGACGCTTCCGGCAGGGGTGCAGTTGAACCCGTCGGCGGCGAACGGGTTGCAGGCTTGTCCGGCATCGCCGAGTGGGGGATACGAAGGGATCGGGTTTGAAGGGTTCGGGAAATTCCTCGGCGGCGAACGCGAACTGCGCGCGGAAACGGCGGTGTTCTCCCCGATGTTCAGGTTTGTCGAAGAAGGCGGGCTGGCGCCTTCGTGTCCGGCGGCGTCGAAGTTGGGCACGGTCCGTATCAAGACGCCGCTGTTGCCGCGTGAACTGGAAGGCGCGGTGTATCTCGCTGAACCGGCGCCGAACGGCGAAGCCGGGAAGAACCCGTTCGACTCCCTGATCGCGCTGTACCTGGTCGCCGAAGACCATGAAGCGGGGGTGCTGGCCAAGCTCGCCGGAAAGGGCGAGCTGAACCAGGAAACCGGCCAGGTGACGACGACCTTCGCGAACACCCCGCAGCTGCCGTTCGAAGAACTGAAGCTGGAACTGTTCGGTGGGCAACGCGCGTCCTTGAGTACTCCCGCGCGTTGCGGCTCATATGGGGTGTCGAGTGTGTTCGATGGGTGGTCGGGTGCCGTGGCCGAACCCCAGTCGGAACCGTTCACGGTCGGCTCGGGGCCGGCGGGTGGGCCATGTCCGTCCGGTGCGCTTGCGTTCTCGCCGGGTTTCTTGGCGCAGGCCGGGACCGCGCAGGCGGGTGCGTTCACGCCGTTTGAAGTCCAGATCGAACGCCCAGATGGTCAGCAGGCGCTCTCGGGGGTGACCGTCGGCTTGCCGGCAGGTGCCGCGGCGATGCTGTCTGAGGTGACGCCGTGCCAGGAACCACCGCCCGGGGTGGAATGGGCGTGCGGGGAAGACAGCCTGATCGGGCACTCGACCGCGGAATCGGGCCTCGGGCGCGAACCGGTGTCGCTGCGCGGCGAAGTGTTCTTGACCACGGGTTACGACGGCGCCCCGTTCGGGCTACTTGTCAGGACGTTGGCGCAGGCGGGCCCGTTCGACCTCGGCTATGTGAACGTCCGCTCGCGGATCAACGTCAACCCGGAAACGGCGGCGGTCACGATCACGACTGACGCGGGGCCGCATGGGGACGCGCTGATCACGATGCTCAAAGGCATCCCGGTGCAGCTCAAACGCCTGCTGGTGAGGGTCGACCGGCCGGACTTCGAGTTCAACCCCACCAGCTGTGACCCGATGAGCATCACGGGCAGCCTGTCGGGCTCGGAAGGCGCCAGCGCGGGCGTCTCCTCGCGTTTCCAGGTCGGGGGCTGTGAAGAGCTGCCCTTCCACCCAGTCCTTACCGCGAGCGCTGGCGGGCACGCCGACAAAGCCGATGGCACCAGCTTTGATGTGAAGATCACCAGCCAGGGGCTCGGAGTGGCGAACGTCAAGAAGGTCGAACTGCAGATCCCGGCGCAGTTGCCCTCGCGCCAGTCGACGCTGAACCAGGCATGTCTGGCCGCGGTCTTCCAGGCCGACCCGGCGTCCTGCCCGGAAGGGTCGCTGATCGGCTATGCCACCGTCCACACCCCGGTGCTGAAGAGCCCGCTGACGGGGCCGGCGTATCTGGTCTCCTACGGCAACGTGAAATTCCCCGACGTCGAGTTCGTGCTGCAGGGTGAAGGCATCGTGCTGGTCCTGGACGGCCACACCGACATCAAAGCCGGCGTCACCTACAGCAAGTTCGAAACGGCGCCGGACGCGCCCTTCACGAGCTTCGAAACGACGTTGCCGGCGGGCCCGCACGGGATCCTGACCGGCTACGCGGGCGAAAAGGAACCCTACGAACTCTGCGCCACGAAGCTGGCGATGCCGACCACGATCACCGCCCAGGACGGCGCCGTGATCGAACAGGACACCGCGGTCACCGCGACGGGCTGCAACGGGGTGCTCGCCAAGAAGACCGCCAAGCCCACCCGCGCGCAGCAACTCGCCAAAGCCCTCGCCAGCTGCCGCAAGCGCTACAGGCACAACAAGCCCAAACGCGCGGCCTGCGAAAAGACCGCTCGCAAAAGCTACGCGCCGAGCAAGAAGAAGGCCGCCCGCAAAGCCAGCGCAACCCATCGCCGTGCCTGACCGCCCCGGTACGCCGCTTGTGCGAGGCGGCGGCGCGACGGTGGTGCTGGTGTGCACCGCGGTGCTCGCCGCAGGCTGTGGCTCCTCCGAAAGCGTGAGCTCCAAACCGGCTGCGGCGATCCTCACCGCCAGCCGCGCGGCCGCCCGCCAAGCCAGCGCCGTGCACGTGCTCAGCGAGGTCTTCCGTCTAGGAAGCGACCCAAAGGCACGGACCAAGCCCACGCCGACCTCCACAGTGGAACTACAACTCAACGGCGACGGCGCGGGTCGCGCGCGGCTGCAGCTGCTGGGCAGAGAAAGCCAAGCGATCCGCGTCGGCAACACGCTCTACCTGAACGGCGGCCAACGCTTCAAGCGGCGCCTGGAGAACCTGACAGGGCACTACATCGCGGCGGGCACATGGGTAAAGACGCCCCTACGCGCCAGCGAGCTGGCCGGGTTCGCCGCCCTCACCGAACCGAGCGGGGAGCTCGCTCTACTGCTCCGTAATCCCACCCTTTCGCTCACAAAGGGACCGCTGACCACGATCGACGGGCTCGAGGCGATCGAGTTGAAGACCACGGGCAAGCTCTACACCGGCGCGATCTACATCGCCGCCACCGGCATCCCCTACCCACTAATGATCGAAAAGCACGGCCAAGAAACCTCCACCACCACCTTCACCAACTGGAACAAGCCGACACAGCTCACACCGCCGACGGCAGCGGTCCCGGCCGCGAGCCTTGCGAAGGGGGCAGGGGTCGGGTAGGGCGAGCGACGATGCGCGTCAACCAGCGAGCCGCCGCCGCGCCTTCTGCAGCGAGGGCAGCGCATCCTTGGCCTTGCTCAATGCCCGTGCGCGTACGTCGACGCTGGCGGGTTTCGCGGCGATCGTGATCTCTTCGCCGGTCGCAGGGTTGCGGCCCTTACGCGCCTTGGCGGCGGGCTTGACGCGCACCGTCAGCTGCACCAGCCCCCCGATCCTGACCTTCTGCGCGTCGGCGATCTCATCGAGCACGACCTCCTCAAGCGCGTCCAGTATGCGTTTGGCGTCGGCCTTGGTGATCTCGGCACGGTCGGCGACGGCTCCGGCGAGCTGTATCTGGGTCAACGGCACGGGGGGCTCCTCCTCGTAGGCGGGGCAGAGCAGCGCAGACTATTGATCCTGCAAGGTGCTGCTCGGGGTGTGTGGGCCCGGCACGGCGCGGTGCAGCTCGCGGCATACCAGTCCGAGGAGTAAGCGCGAGCGTGAAACCCCGCGGTCCGAAATGACGGCCTGACAGCCCGGCACGCTCGCGGGAAGCGCCTTCCCGAGAGGATTCTCCGAGCGGGACCGGCGTGGGAAGACGCCGAAAAGCCCAGCCCCTACAGGGCTAGAGCTACGTACCCGGTCCCGGCAAGACGGGGGTCACTGAAGTCGCTTGTGCCGGCGCCTAGCCCGGTGCGGGACAGTCTCGCAGCTCCGCCGGGACGCCGTTCTGCGCCGTCCGCATCCCACGAAAACGCCCGTGCCTTGGGGGCCTCGCGAGGCGGCGCGACTGCGGCCACGGTAGCGGCCTCGGCGCTGTTCAGTTGGGTTTTGCTGCTGCCCCTCACGGTGTGCCCTCCTGCACTCCCCTTGCTCATCCCCTGACCAATGGCGACGAGGCTGTGGGGAGAACTAGAGCAGATCGCTAGTTGGTTGTCAACATACCATCGACGATCATTCGCCCGGTCCCGGAAATCGCCCATTCTGCAGCTTGGGGGGACCAACACTAGGCCCCGACCGGCTCAGTGACCCCCGTCTTGCCGGGACGGAGACCTCCCGCAATTGGGTACCCGCCGGTACTCCGGGTGAGATCCACGAAAGCTGGGGGAATGACAGTCCGGGGGAGTTCAACGGCACGGTCGCTCGGGTCTCCCGTACGGTGGCGGACGCCGCCGCCGGCGAGCGTCGCTGGCTGCAACGGATTGACTCCGCGCTCCGCGCCCTGCTCGCGTTCCTCGACCGCGAGGCGGGCTGGGCGCGTCCGCTGATCCTCGAGGACGAGGAGCTCGCAGTGCGCGAGGCCACGCGGCGCGTGCACGCCGCCCTCGGCGAGGTCCTGAACGCCGGGCGCGGTCAGGTGATCGTCGGGTCGCAGCTGACGCCCCCCACGAGCTTGGTCGCCGAGCTGCTTTGTAGCGCGGTGTTGTCCGTCGTCCGCTCGCGGATGCTCGCAGCGGCCGCCGCGCCGCTGGTCGAGTTGACGCCGTCCCTGATGGAGCACGTCGTCGAGCCCTACGTTGGCGCGGGCGCGGAGATCGCGGATCGCAACGCCGATCCCTCGCTTCCGCCGCGGGCGTCCACGGAGGCGAGGATCCTGCCGCTTCGCGCCCATCCGAGGGTCTTGCTCGCGTTGCACATGATCGCCGCCAACCCAGGCGGCAGCAGCCGCAGGGTCGAACTGGAAACCCGCGCGCGACGTCAGCGCGGCGGCGAGCTGTCCCAGGTCCTCAACACGCTCGAGCAGCGCGGGCTGATCGAAAACAGAGCACTCCTCGGAACAATCCCCGAGGCGAAGGCCTGGCACCTGACCGCGTACGGTCGGCGCGCGCTCGAGCTGGTCAGCGACAACGCACCACTGGGCCGAAGGGCGGCATGAGCTACCCGGCTTCGAGGTCCACGAAAGCTTGCGTCCGCGACATGCGCTTCGCGCGTTCGCCGGATTGCAATGGCGGTCATGGCGCACGGCGCGCCATCACCGCGACCGGCCCCCGCTCGGGGTGCCTGAAGGGGGGCGGGCATCTGATTTGCCCTCCTGCGCATAAACAAAACAAGGAAAGGGAGTAGGAGGAAAAGTGAGACATCTGAAGCTCATCGGGCTATGCCTGGTCGCCGTCTTCGCGCTGGCCGCCGTGGCTGCAACGGCCAGCGCGTCGGCCGCCGAACCGGAATGGGGCGCCTGTGTCCCCGCTAAGAAGGGGCACTACGAAGACAGCAACTGCGCCAAAGAAAAGTTCACGGAAAAAAAGGGCGTGAAGAAGTATTCCGGCAAGTACGAATGGAAAGCCGGCGCTCCCGCGACTACCGAATGCGTCGCCAAAAAGCACGGTAACTACCTGACGAGCGCGTGCAACACCGAGAAGGAGAAAAAAGGCGTCCCCGAGGAACACAAGGGCAAGTACGAAAAGATCGGCGCGAAATTCACCGCCGCCGGCGGCGCCGGCGTGCTCACGACCGACTTCACCAGCTGCGTGCTCGGAGCCTACGAAGGCTTGGCCCCCCGCGAAGACTGCGAAAACGAAGCGGACGGGAAACGCGGGTGGTTCAACACGGCCATCAAGCCCAAAGTCGAATGCCAAAGTGAGCACGCCACCGGTGAAGCGGCCGGGAGCGATGAAGTAGCGAACGTGTCAGTGCGTTTCACGGGCTGCACCGCTGAAGGTGCGCCGGCTACAACGCCCGGTCTGCCCGCGGGTGAAATTCAGACGAGCATTCTGAAGGGCAGGCTCGGCTACATCAACAAATCTGCCACGCCACAGCCGGAAGTGGGTGTGCTGCTCGAACCGGCGTCGGCCGGCGGCCAGTTTGCCGAATTCGAAGTGCTCGGCGGCGAAACGTTCGAGCACGTCGGTGTGGGTAAAGTGACTCCGGCCCAGTGTGGCGACGGGAACCGTCTGTGCAGCGGCTCCTACTACGAAGAAACCGGACCCGGTGTACCGACGGGGCATGACGGGATCATCTCGCCGATCCTCCCGATCAACCAGATGACTCACACCTTCACACAGGATTACCGGATCGAAAAGACCGAACCTTACTGGCCGAACGATTGCCAGCAGCACGGCGGCCCGGACAAATGCGTCGATTTCTTTGGAGGCGCCGAACCGGCGAACTTCAAAAACATTCCGAGCCACTTCGAAGGCGGCCCGCTGGAGGCGCTCGAAGTGTGGAACGTCGAAGCCGGTGAAGAACCTCTATCGGGTTCTGACTGGGAGTCTGGCGGTGAGGAAATCACGAATGTGAACACTGTGGAAGGAGAAGCTGAGATCAAAGGCTAGTCCGATTGCCGATTTGCTTCGCTTGCGTGGCCGGCAGGGCTAGGCGAGCGCGGCGAGAAGTGTTGTCAAAGGTGCGCGTGGGGCGGTTTGCGTGGCCCCACGCGCATCGTCATATGCCAATCGCTGAGGTAGGACCATTGAAGGCGTGTCGATGAGCGACGGCGGTAGCAACAATCGGGCGTGTCGTAGGAGCGGGGTTCGCGACGCGCTGGGCGCTCGCGCTGCCGGCACGCCGTTGATGGGCTTGGTGCTCGCGTCCATGGCTGTTGCGCTGCTCGCTGTTGTGTTGCCTTCTGGAGCGGCGGCGGCGGTCGGGCATCCCTATGTGTCGAGTCTGACGGAGGCGCCGGCAGGCCGGGCGCTTTTGGCACCAGGGGCAGTTGCCGTTGATCATGCGACAGGTGACGTGTTCGTGGCTGACGCAGGTCGTGGCATGGTGGATGTGTTCAGCTCCTCGGGCGCATATCTCACGCGCTTTGGTGGCGGCGTGGAAGCTGCCGCGATCGCGGTGGATGAAGCGAGTGGGATGGTGTTTGTGGCCGAACCGTTCGAAGGGGTTGTGTTGGCCTTCAGCCCGGACGGGTCAGGTGGCTATGTTTTGGCGGCGCGCTGGACGGGCGCGAACGAGCCCAGTGGAAGCTTCGGGGAAGGGGAAGTGCTGGGTGTCGCGGTCGACAACTCGACCAGCGCCTCGGACCCCTCGGCAGGGGACGTGTACGTGCTCGACAGTGAAGGTGTGGCCCTGAACAAGGCGGAAACGCGGTTCGCCGCGGCGGATGTCTTCAAGCCTGGGCCTGAGGGCAAGGAAGGCGAATTCGTACGTAGCGTCGTCGGTAAGGGTCTTGAAGAACCAAACGCGATCGCGGTCAGCGCGGCAACGGGAGAGGTGTACGTCGCGGACAGCGCAACGGGCTTCGTCGAGACCTTCAACTCCCATGGCACCTATAAAGCGAAGCTCAAGGGCTCAGGCTCGCCCGTTGGCCCTTTGGGGGAAGGCGACGTGAGCGCGATCGCGCTCGACGAATCCACGGGCGATCTGCTCGTAGCCCAGGAAGAACTCGGTGTCGTGAGCGAGCTGAACGGCGCCGGGGAATGGGTCGGCTGGATCACCGGCACGCCAACAGGAGCGTTCGACGCGTTGAGCGCAGTTGCGGTCGCAGCGACCGGAAACGTGTATGTCGCCGACGCGGGCCTGAGCGTGGTGGACGTCTTCGGGCCAGGCGTGACGGTCGCGGATGAGAGCGTGAAGGCTCCGTCGTCCGTAGCCGCGACCAGCGCCACGCTGCGGGGCGTGATCGACGGTGATGGCGAACCGGCGAGCTACCACTTCGAGCTCGGCGAAAGCGAAGCCTACGCCACGTTGAGCACCCCGACGATGCATACGGCCGGCGGTGGCGAGGAACACGTGCACGCAAACGCCACCGGCCTGAACCCTGCCACCACATACTATTTTCGGCTCGTCGCAGAAGACAAGAACGGGGTCAGCTGCAGCGTGGGGCTTACGTTCGCGACCGAAGGCGGACAGGGCGGCGAAGCTCACGCGACCTCCCTGTCCTGCGAGCCTCCGCGCGTGACGATCGACGGCGAGTCGGCGACCGCGGTCGGCGCGAGCGAAGCAACGCTGCAAGCGCAGGTCAACCCACACGGGCGCGACAGCAGCGCCTACTTCCAATACGGGACGGAAAGCTGCGCCACCAGTCCCTCCGCTTGCACGGATGTCCCCCGGCCGCCGGCCGATCTGGGCGCCGGTGAAGCGGATGTGCCGGTGAGCGCGGTGCTGCGTGAACTGCAGCCGGCCACCACCTACCACTACCGGGTGCTGGCGACCAACTCGCTTGGAGCGACCGCAGGTGCAGAACGCACGTTCACGACCGAGTCGTTGGGCTTGCCGGCCTTGCCGGATGGTCGTGCTTGGGAGATGGTCTCCCCACCTAACAAGCACGGTGCGGCGATCGAAGCGCTGCCGCGGGAAGCCGGGCTGATTATCGCCGCGGAAGACGGCGACGCGCTGACGTTTGCCACCAACGGCGCGACCGAAGAACAAGTGCAGGGTAATCGCAGCTTTGAACCGCAGCAAGTGCTTGCTGTTCGCGGGCCCGAAGGCTGGAGCTCTCAGGACATCGTGACGCCCAACGCGCGCGCGGCGGGCACCAACTTCGCCGCGCCGGAGTACCAGTTCTTCTCGCCCGACCTGTCGTTGGCGCTCGTGCAGCCGTATGTGTCCGAACCGGTGTTGGCGCCCGGAGCGTTGGCGGGCGTGTACCTGCGAGATGATCAGCCGCTCGCGCCCGAAGCAGCGGAGCGGCAGAGCTATGAGGAAGCGCAGGCGACCAGCAGCTTCATGGCGCCGGGGTTCCTGCCGTTGGTCAGCAGCGTGAACGCTCCAGAAGCGGGTTCCTCGGCCAGCGTCAGCTTCCTAGCGGCGACTCCCGATCTCGACCACGTCGTGTTCTACTCCGGTGTGGCGTTGACGGGACCGTCCTCGGGCGGCGGGCTGTATGAGTGGTCTACTGGTGGCGCCTTGCGGTTTGTGAGCGTGCTGCCTGATGGAGATCCGGCGCCGTCCTCGTCGGTGGCACTCGGCTATTATCAGGTGCGCGCGCACGCGATCTCCAACGACGGGTCGCGTGTGTTCTGGACGGGCAGTCAGGAGACACCGGGACCGCTGTACATGTACAGCACGGCGAGCGGCGAGACCGTGCGGCTGGATGTGGCGCAAGGGGTGAGCGAACCGTCGGCTGCCGCGGCGCGCTTCCAGACCGCCACCGACGACGGCTCGGACGTGTTCTTCACTGACGATCGGGCGCTGGTGAAAGGTGCGACCGGTGAACCGGACGACGAAATAGCGGACCTGTACGTGTGTGAAATCACCGAAACGCACGGTCAAACGTCGTGCGCGCTCACGGACCTGACGATCCCTCTACACGCAGGGGAACGCGGCGCGGTGCAGGGCGAGGTGCTGGGCGCAAGCGAAGACGGGTCAAGCGTGTACGTAGTCGCCAACGGCGTGCTCGCGCGCAACGAGAACGAACAGGGCGAAACCGCGCAATCGGGCGAGGATAACCTGTACGAGCTACGCCACGAAGGCGGCGGTTGGACGCGAACGTTCGTTGCCGTGCTCGCCGGTGAAGACGCCCCAGACTGGGACGCCGGACCGAACGTCAACGACGAAGAGACGGCGTTTCAGACCGCCCGCGTCTCTCCCAACGGGGAATACCTCGCGTTCATGTCCCAGCGCAGTCTCACGGGGTACGACAACGAAGACGTCTCCAGCCACAAGAAAGGAGAACGCCTCGATCAGGAGGTCTACCTCTACGATGCTCGTGCGGGCGGCCTAACCTGCGTCTCCTGCGATGCCTCCGGCGCACGACCGGTGGGGGTGTTCGATCAGGAAGACTCCGGTGAAGGCGTCGGTCTCGTCGTCGATCGGCGCCAGAGCTGGCGCGGAGAGTGGATCGCGGGCAACATTCCCGGTTGGACATCTGAGAGCCTCACCAACGCGATCTACCAGTCGCGATATTTGTCAAACGAAGGGCGCTTGTTCTTCGACAGCGCCGACCCACTCGTCCCCGGGATCGCGACACCCACCCGCGAAGAGAGCGTCAACGGCCATGCCCAGCAGGTCGGCGTGGAGAACGTGTACGAGTACGAGCCGGCGGGTGTGGGTTCGTGCACGAGCGATCCCGGGTGCGTGGCGCTGCTCTCCGGCGGCACGTCATCGCAAGAATCGGCGTTCCTGGAAGCGACCCCCGATGGGAACGACGTGTACTTCCTCACGGTCGGGCGACTGCTGCCGCAGGACACCGACGACGCGTTCGACATCTACGACGCGCGGGTCTGCGACACCGCCTCGCCGTGCTTGACCCCGCCCGCAGCCGCACCGGCCCCGTGCGGATCGGTCGAAGAATGCCACCCGGCCTCGGTCCCGGGGCAGGCGGCGATCGGCGCATCCGGCACCGCGACGTCCTCCGGGCCAGGGAACATCGCCGCTCCGTCGCCCAAGCAGGAAGTCAGGTCGGTCAAAACTCCATCGACCGCCAAGCCGTTGACAGCGGAGCAGAAGCTGACGCGCGCGCTGAAGGCGTGCCGGGCGCGATACCCCCACGCCAAGCGCAAGCGTCTGGCGTGCGAAACGCACGCGAGGAAGCTTTACCGGCCGGTGTCGAAGTTGAAGGGGCGAACCGGGGCGAAGCGGTCCGCGGGCGCCCGCTCGAGCAAAGCGGAGACGCGATGATGCTTCGCGGAACGGTGGCAATGCCCCCTCGCTCGAGTGCGGCGCCGGCCTATCTGCCGTGGTTTCTCGCGCTGGTCGGGGTGTTGCTCTTCGCGCTCGTGGGTGCCAGACCGGCGTTCGCCGTGGAAGCGCCCTCGCCGTGGTGGTCAGCCGGCGCGGAAGTGCTGCCGAGTAACCTGCCGCCCGAGGGTGAAGGCGAAAAACAGCACGAAGGGCAAGGCACTATCATCGCCTTCGCCAGCGATCTCGGTGGCGGGCTCGCCGAAGGGGCCGGCGATCATACCGTCGTAATCACCGACCGGCTGCCGGCCGAGCTGAAAGCAACGGAAATCGCGGGTCAGGCCAGGCACGGTACGATGAGCTGCTCGCTGCCAACGGTGCAGTGCACCTTCACCGGGGTCCTCTACCCGTATGAAAGGTTGACCGTCGTGATCGGCGTGAAGGTGGACGAGCCTGCCGGTACGGTCACGACACTACCCAACGTGGTGAGCGTGGAAGGAGGCGGTGCGCCGCGGGCGGCGTCGAGCGCCCAGCACCTTCAAATCACGGGCGCGCGCACACCGTTCGGGGTCCAGGGAGGTTATGAATTGGCTCCGTATAACGCCGATGGCACCCCCGCGACGCTGGCGGGATCGCATCCGTTCGAGCTGGCCAGCACGGTGATCATGAACCAGACGGGCGAACTGATCAGGCGTGAGCCGGTGGCATTGCCACGAAACTTCCGCTTCCGGCTCCCGCTGGGGTTGATCGGCGACGCACAGGCCACTGAACAGTGCTCCTCGTCGGAGTTCGAGGCGCACAAACCGGTATCCGAAGTCGATCTCTGCCCGCCCGGCTCGGTCGTCGGCGTCGCGAGCGTGACGATCGACGAACCGGAGGTGAACCCTTACGTGAAAACGGTCACTGTGCCGTTGTTCAATCTCGTGCCCGCCGAAGGCGAACCGGCGCGCTTCGGCTTCGATCCGCTAGGAAAGGTACCCGTCGCGATCAGCACCGCCGTCGATCCGGGCGACGACTACGACGTAGTCGCCAGCGTGACGAACGCCTCCCAGCTCGCGGGCCTGCTCTCCAGCCAGGTGACCGTATGGGGGGTCCCCGGCGACCCGCGGCACAACCCGTCCCGCGGCTGGGAATGCGTCAACAACGGTGTGCATTATGAAAAAGGCGAAGTCTCAACGCCGTGTCCCACTTCCAACAGCCTGCCCGAGACACCGCTGTTGACCTTGCCGACCTCTTGTCCGCCAGACCCGGCAGAGGAACCGCTGACATCCTCCATGCAGGTGGAATCATGGTCCGAACCCGGACAGCCGCCGGAAAACGTGGGAAGCGAATACGCCTGGACTGGTCCGCTGCAGGAACCGCTCGGCTTCCGGGCCTGCGGAGAACTGCCGTTCGCACCGCAGCTGCAGCTCGCGCCCGAAGCGGGGCATGCGCCGGCCGTCCACGCCGCCAGCACCCCGACGGGGCTCAGCGTGAACGTGAAGCTGCCGCAGGCGCCGACGCTTGAACCGAACCCTGAAGGACGCGCTGAGGCCGACGTGCGTGCGAGCACGGTGACGCTGCCCGCTGGGGTGCAGCTGAGCCCGTCGGCGGCGAACGGCCTTGAAGCATGCCCGGAGAAGGCAGGGGAAGGCGAGCCGTATGAAGGCGTCGGTTTCGAGGGCTTTCAGAAATTCCTGGGCGCTGAACGCGAACCAACCGCGGAAACCGCCGTGTTCAGCTCGACCTTCAGGTTCGTCGAAGAACACGGTCTCCGACCGTCCTGCCCGCCGGCATCCAAGGTCGGGGTGGTGCACATCAAGACCCCGCTGTTGCCGAAGGAACTGGAAGGCGCGGTCTATCTCGCCGAACCGGCCCCGAACGGCGAACCGGGGAAGAACCCGTACGACTCGCTGATAGCGCTCTACCTGGTCGCCGAAGACAGGGAAGCAGGGGTGCTGGTCAAGCTCGCTGGAGAAGGCCACCTCAACCAAGGCACGGGGCAGGTCTCCACGACCTTCCAGAACACTCCGCAGTTGCCCTTTGAAGAACTGAACCTCGAATTGTTCGGCGGGGAACGAGCCTCCTTGAGCACGCCGGCGCAGTGTGGTGGCTATGAAGCCTCCAGCATCTTCACCGCGTGGTCGGGTGCTGTGGCGGAACCTGCCTCTGAACCGTTCCAGGTGACATCGGGGGCGGGGGGTGGGCCGTGTCCGTCGGGTGCGCTGGCGTTCGCGCCGGGGTTCTTGGCGCAGAGCGCGACTGCTCAGGCGGGTGCGTTCAGCCCGTTCGAAGTGGAAATCCAGCGGCCCGATGGGCGGCAGGCGCTCTCGGGGGTGACGGTCAGCCTCCCACCTGGCGTGGCGGCGCTCCTGTCGACCGTCTTACCGTGCCCCGAACCGCCTGCAGGGCTCGAATGGTCGTGTGGGGAAGACAGCCTGATCGGCCATTCGACCGCGTGGTCGGGGCTCGGCAAGGAACCGGTGGTGCTCGGCGGGGACGTGTATCTGACCAGTGGCTATGACGGTGCGCCGTTCGGGCTGTTGGTGCGCACGAAGGCTGAAGCCGGACCGTTTGACCTCGGCTACGTGAATGTGCGCTCCCGGATTAACGTGAACCCCGAAACTGCGGCGGTCACGATCACGACCGACCCCGGTCCGCGGGGCGAAGCGCTGATCACGATGCTCAAAGGCATCCCGGTGCAGCTCAAACGCCTGCTCGTGACGGTGGATCGGGCAGACTTCGAGTTCAACCCCACCAACTGCACCCCGATGGCCATTACGGGGGTGCTGGATGGCTCTGAAGGCGCGGCCGCCAGCGTGTCCTCGCGCTTTCAGGTGGGGGGCTGTGAAAACCTGCCGTTCCACCCAACGCTCACGGCCTCGACGCAGGGGCAGGCGAGCAAAGCGGACGGGGCTAGCCTGGACGTCAAGATCACCTCCCAGGGCGTCGGGCAGGCGAACATCCAGAAAGTGTTCCTGACGATCCCGAAGATCCTCCCCGCCCGCCTACAACCCACGCTCCAGCATGCCTGCCTGGAAGCGGTCTTCAACGCCAATCCCGCCGCCTGCGATGAAGACTCGCTGATCGGCACCGCGACCGTCCACACCCCCGTGCTGAAGAGCCCGCTGGTCGGCCCGGCCTATCTGGTCTCACACGGCAATGCGGCGTTCCCCGACGTCGAGTTCGTGCTGCAAGGGGAAGGGATCGAGATCGTCCTCGACGGCAAGACCGACATCAAAGATGGGATGACCTACTCCCGCTTTGAATCCGCTCCGGACGCGCCGTTCACGAGCTTCGAAAGCGTCCTGCCGACTGGCCCGCACTCGATCTTCGCGGTCAACACAGAAGAAGCCCCCGACTACGACCTGTGTACCCACAAGATCACGATCCCGACTCTGATCACCGCCCAGGATGGCGCGACCCTCGAACAGACCACCAACGTCCAGACCACGGGCTGTGGGGCCGTCAAGAGCTCCAAGACCGTGAAGCTCACCAAGGTCCAGCTCCTCACGAAAGCCCTGAAAGCCTGCCGCACCAAGTACCGAGGCAAACGCCAGCAGCACAAACGGCAAGCCTGCGAAAAGGCCGCTCGCAAGAAGTACGCCACCAAGACCACGAAGAAGAAGACCGCCCACAAGGCCAAGTTCACCTCGAGACACCGTGGCTAGCCCGGTCCGCGCCGCGCGCGCGAAAGCCGCGCTGGGCGGCCTGGTCGCGAGTTTCGTCCTGGTCACAGCTCTCGCCGGCTGCGCAAGCTCCAGCGAGAACGGCGTCGTCGCCAAACCGGCCGGCGCGATCCTCGCTGCCAGCCAGACCGCCGCACGCACCGCCAGTGCGGTGCACGTGAGCAGCCAGTCCTTCGCCACTACGATCACGGCGAACAAAACGAAGGGCAAGCCGAAGACCAAGCTCGTACGCGTAAGCGGGATCGAACTCCAGTTGACCAGCGGTGGTGGCCGCGCGCGAGTCTCACTGCTCGGTCACACGAGCGAAGCGATCCGCCTCGGCAGCACCCTCTATGTCAGGGGCGCTGGCGCGTTTTACACGAACTTGGCGCGACGCACCGGGATGCACTTGCCAACCGGCGCCTGGTTGAAGGCGCCGGCCCACAGCGGGCAGCTCGCCGAGTCCGCGGCGCTCACCGAATCGGGCGGCGAGCTCGCCCTGCTCCTACGAGACCCCACGATCTCGCTCACCAAGGGACACACCACCACCATAAAGGGGCAGAAGGCGATCGAACTCAAAGAGACGGGCAAGCTGTACATGGGCGCTATCTACATCGCCACCACCGGCACCCCGTACCCGATTCTTATCACCAGGCACGGCCAACAGGCCGGGGAAACCACCTTCACCGGCTGGAACCACTCTGTGACGCTCCAAACTCCAGCGAAGGCGATCGAACTCAGCAGCCCCAAGCATGGGGCGGGCTAGGGGTGGGTACGTCGGAATCGTGGCGCTCCCGCCGCGGCTCTGGCATCGTGGATGCCGATGCTGATCGCGCCGTTGTCGCCAGCCCACTACGACGCCGCTGTCGAGTTATGGCACGAAGCCGGTCTAACACGACCGTGGAACGATCCGATCGAGGATCTCCGTCGGGCGCTTGCCGGGCCGGAGTCGACGGTGATTCGGACGGACAATGTCGAGGCCTGCGAGTTCTACGCCGCGCTCGGGTACAACCGCGACGAGGTCGCGGTGTTCTCACACAGACTCGAGCGCACCGGGCGACGCACCAAAGCTATCTAGCTGGGACGCCGTGCCAGACCGCGCCTCGCCGACGGCGGGGTATTTCGCGTACGGCGAGCCTGCAGGTGCGCCCACGCGCCCCATGCGCTGGGCTTCGAGTGCCCGGCGTCTATTGACGGACCGCTGCATCGCAGTCGGACCCTTGTGAATGGTCGTGGTATCGAGCGAATAGGACTAATGGCCAAGCAGACTCAGCATTAGTGGTCGGGTCGTGTACCTGAGTGGTCCTCATTCTTCCGGTATGCTGTCCGGCGGGGGAGCGCGTGGCACCGTCGACTGGATCCAGCTCAGCTCCGCCGGGCAGGCGCGCTCGGTCGGGCGCGCCTGCGCCGGAGCCGGCCGAGCCCCGCAGCCAGCGCCAGCGGCTGCTGGACGCGATGATCGATCTGGCGGCGAAGCAGGGCGGCCAGTCGGTTACCGTCGCCCAGCTCAGCTCCCAGGCCGGGGTCTCGAGCGCCACCTTCTACGAGCAGTTCGAGAACAAGGAAGACTGCCTGCTGGCCGCCTATCGCGCCGCTGCCGAGCGGCTGCTGCTCGTGGCGCCGCCGGCCCTCGAGGACGGTGACTGGGCCCAGGCCGCGCGCCGCTCGTTGCGCGAGTTCGCGCTCTCGCTGCGCGAGGACCCCGATGCAGGGCGGCTGCTGTTCGTCGACATGGCCTCGGGGGGTCCGCGCGTGCGCGCGGCACGGGGGGCCGCGATCCGATCGTTCGACCAGCGCACCAGCGAGTTCCTCGACAGTACGCCCGCGGCCGGTCCGCTGATCGACGTGCCCGCGGCCGCGCTTGTCGGGGCCGCACGCAGCATCATCGCGCGCTATCTGAGAACCCACGGCGAGAGCGAGCTGCCCGCGCTCGTCGACGACGGCCTCGCGTGGCTGCTGTCCTACGCGGTCGCACCCGGCGCCCGCCGCTGGAGCACGAGCCCCGACTCGCTGTTGCCGCCGAGTGCTGGCGCCAAGCCGGCGCTCGGCGCTCGGCGCTCGGCGCGGCGACTCCCGCGTGGCCGCCACCGCCTGCCGCCGGGGCTGGTCGCACGCAGCCATCGCACCCGCATCCTGCACGCGATCGCCGAGGTCACGCAGGCCAAGGGCTACGCCGACACGACGGTCTCGGACATCGTCTCCGCCGCTGGCGTCTCTCGTGACGTGTTCTACGAGCACTTCTCCGACAAGCAGGACGCCTTCCTGGAGGCACAGAACCACCCCACGCAGCACATCCTCGAGCGCTGCGCCAGTGCGTACTTCGCCGGGACGGAGTGGCCCGAGCGCGTGTGGCGAATGATCTCGGAGCTGCTGGCGATGATCGTCGACAACCCCGCGATCTCGCACCTGCGGCTGGTCGAGTGCTACGCCGCCGGCCCGCAGGCAATCCGCCGCGCCGAGGAAATCACCCGCTCCTTCACGATCTTCTACGAGGAGGGCTACCGCTACCGTCCGCAGGCTGCCGCGCTGCCGAAGCTGGCTACGCAGGCGATCGCGGGAGCCAGCTTCGAGCTGATCCAGCGCCAGGTCGCCCGCGGCGAGCTACAGCAGCTGCCCACGCTCTTGCCGCGCCTGACCTACGTCTGCATCGCACCTTTCATGGGCGCGCCCGCGGCGATCGAGTTCCTGCGGACCCAGGTCGCGCGCGAGCGGGCGCAGACGGGGCGCTCGTGAGCAGCGCCGAGGCGCAGGCCCGGCCGGTCTCCCGTGCAAATCCTGCGGCCCGGCCGCGGGGACCGTCGCGCACCGTCGATGACCAGCGCGCGCGGCTGCTGGAGGCGATCGTGGACATCGTCGCCCAGTACGGCTACGCCGGCGCCAAGGTCGGCGACATCAGCGCCCGCGCCGGCGTCTCGCGCTCCACCTTCTATGAGCTGTTCGAGGACAAGCAGGAGTGCTTCCTGGGCGCCCACCAGCAGCTCGCCTGTCGCGTCGGCGAGCAGCTGCAGGCGGGGCTGGCCGCCGCCGAGCCGCACGAGGCGGTGTACGCGGCGCTGGCCGTGATCGCCGCGCTGGCCGAGCGCGAACCGCAGGCACTGTGCTTCCTCACCCACGAGGCGCTGCTCGCCGGCCCGGGAGCCAGGCGCGAGTACGACCGGCTGCTGGCGAGCTGGCAGGCGCGTGTGGAGCTGCGCCTGCCGCGAGCCGATGACGGTGTCTTCGTGTTACCGCTCGCGATCTTGCTCGGTGCCGCTGCGCGCCTGTGCTGCATGCAGCTGCGCACTGAGGGCGCCGTCGGCGAGGGGACGCTCCCGGCGCTGGCGGAGTGGGTCGATTGCATGCGCGTGTGGCCGGCGCTCGAGCACAGCTGGTCGGCGTCGCGCCCGCACCGGAGCGCAGCCGCCCCGACCACGCCGGGTCGCTGGTTCCCGCGCGCGCTGCCGCGCGGGCGCCACCGGCTGGCGAAAGAGCTCGTGGAGACGATCCAGCGCGAGCGGATCGCCTACGCCGCCACCGTGGCCGTGATGCAGCGCGACGGCGCGGACGTGGCGGTGGCCGACGTCGTCGCCGCCGCCGGGGTCTCGCGGGAGGCCTTCTACGCCCACTTCGCCGACAAGCAGCAGGCCTTCCTGGCTGCTCAGCAGCTGATCTTCGAGCAACTGATCGCCGCTACCAGCAGTGCCTTCTTCCTGCACGACACGCCCTGGCCCGAGCGGGTGTGGAACGCGAGCGCAGCCGGCGCCGCGTGGCTGGCCGCCAACCCCAGCTTCGCCTATTTCGCCTTCGTCGCCTCGTACGCGATCGGCCCCGCCGGCGCGCGTCGCTGTGACGAGGGACTGCGTGCCTTCGGCCTGTTCCTGGAGGACGGCTACCGGCAGGATGCTGCAGCCGGCGCTCGCTCGCGGCTGACCTCGGACGCGATTGCCCTCGCCACGATGGAGGCCGCCGCCCACCATGTCCGCAATGGTCGTAGCGCCGAGCTGCTCGCGCTGCTACCGAACGTCGTCTACGGGGCGCTGGCTCCGTTCATCGGTGCCGGCGCCGCTCGGAAGCTGGTTATCGAGAAGCTCTCGACCGAGAGCTAGATTAGCGAGCAATATAAATACTGAGCCCTTACATAACGTAACGCGATGTTACGAGTCGGCAAATCATTTGACCGCGTTCCCCCCATTCGATATAAGTACCGTCGCCGTTTCTTCTCCCCGTTGAAACGGCATCGAAGAAGCTCCTGATTCCCTCTGGAGCCAGCTTCATCGGGCGTCGCGGCGGTCTAGCCCCTGTCGCGGCGCCCGGTCTCTTTCGGGCCTGAGCGATGACCAGCATGCGAGATGACGGTCTATCCCTTTCCGCCGCTGCCACGGGGTTCATCCTCATCGGTGGCGAACATCGGCGCCGGGCGTTGATCGAGGCCTGTGACTGGCTGATCGGCCACGAGCGCCAGAGCCAGCGTGACGGTCTGCCGCCCGAGGAAGTCGACCGCTCGCTCGACCAGCTCACCGACGCCATGGCCTTGCGCGAGCGCCTGCAGCAGCTCGGCCAGGCGGTCGCCGTTCCGCTCGCTGTCGTGCCGGTGCTGATCGACGAGCTCGCCGGCCAGCTCCGCGACGCGGCAACCGGCGAGGACAGCCGACTTGTGCTCGCCGATCTGTCCGAGCTTCTGGCCCAGCTCGAGCGGCTACCCGAAGCCGACGCTTGACGGCTCGTCTCCGGCTCCGGCCGGCGCGGGGTCGGCTACGCTCTTGCGCGCGCTGAAGCCCGCGAAGCCTGGTTGCGGCCCGATCGTCGCTTCGCAGAACCCGGCTGTCGCCAGCGCGGCGAACAGCTCCCGACGCCGTGGGGGCAGGGCACGACCGCGACGTTGGCGCAGCCAGAAGGCGCTACGGGCGCGCGCCCCCGGCTCGTCGCCGAAGAAGCTCGTACCGGTCAGCAGCCCGCCCGGCTGCAGGCAGCGGGCGAGCTCGCCGAGCGCTTCGCCCGGGTCCCCGGCCGCCTCGAGGCCACCGTGGCACAGCACGACATCGGCAACGCCGCTGCGCAGCGGCAGCCGCGTGATGTCGGCGACGGCGAACTCGATCTGGTCCAGTGCGCGCCGCCGCGCTCGGCGTTGTGCCCGGGCGATCAGCCTCGCGGACGGGTCGGCGGCGATGTAGCGCACGGCCTGGCCCGGCTCCAGGGCCCGGAACGCGACGCCCCCTCCGCAGGGCACGTCCAGGATCGTGACCTTCTCGGCCGCCCCGAGCTGCGCGAGGCTGTCGTACAGCGGTGCGGTCTCGACCCCCCATAGAGCGCGCCCGACGGCGGCCATCAGCCATGGTCGCTGAACGCAGAAGTCCCGCAAGGAGACGAGGCCCTAGCAGGCCGCGGCGCCCGCTCCGGAGCGCGGGCGCGCATGCAGCGTCAGACGCCGGGCGCCTGAGCCCGGCGCCAGCGCGTGCCAGCCGGCGCGTTCGACGCGGGCGCCCCGCCCCGGGACCAAAGTGATGTGGTGGTTGCGGATCGGCTCGTCGGCCGGCACATCGGCACGGAGCTCGGTGGAGCGCAGGATCGTGCTCGCCACGACGCGCATCTCGAAGCTCGCGAAGGCCGCGCCGAGGCAGCGTCGGCGCCCCCCTCCGAAGGGGATCCACTCGTACGTCCCGCCCTCCTCTCCGTCGAGGAAGCGCTGGGGGTTGAAGCGCAGCGGTTCGCTGAACAGCGCCGCGTCGCGGTGCATCAGCGCGATCGCGGGCATCAGGGTGATTCCCGCGGGGAGCTCGAAGCCGCCGAGGCTCACGGGCGCTGCCAGCTGGCGCAGCACGACTGGGAGCACGGGGCGCACGCGCAGGCTCTCCTGGACGACCGCGTCGAGATACGCCTCGCCGTCCTCGCGCGCGCGGGCCAGGGCCGCGGGGTGGCGCAAGAGACGCTCGAATGTCCACGCCAGGCCGGTGGAACTGGTCTCGTGGCCCGCCACCAACAGCGTCATGATCTGGTCGCGTAGCTGCTCGTCGTGGCCCTCGTCGTCGCCGCCGACGATCAGCCGCGAGAGCACGTCGTCACGGTCCTCCAGGCGCGGATCGCGGCGGCGGGCGACGATCTCCTCCCGCAACAGGCGCTTGGCCTCGGCCAGCTGTCCGCGAAAGCGCCGCCACGGCCCCACCCTGACCAGCGGCGGAATCGCCCACATCGCCATGATCGTGGGGCTGATCTGAAGGCACGCCGGCAGTACCCGGCGCAAGGCCGCGGTGCGCTGCGGGTCGCTGACGCCGACCACCGCGCGGAGGATCACCTCGAGCGTGATCGAGCGGAATCGGGGGTGCAGCGGGAACGGGTCCAGCAGTGGCCAACGGGCCACCTCCTCGGTCACGATCTCCTCCACAGCCCGTCCGTAGGAGCGCACGGCCTCCCCATGGAACGGAGGCAGCAAGGCGCGGCGGGCCACGAGGTGCTCGTCCCCGTCGAGTACCAGCACCGACCGCGAGCCCACGACCGGCGCGAGGATCGCGTTGCCCTCGCCGGCGTGGTAGGTCGCCGGGTCGCCGGTAAACACCTGCTTGACCAGCTCGGCGTCGTTGACGACCACGACCGTGCCCCATGGCAGGGCACGGATCGTGAAGACTGGCCCGTAGCGGCGCGTGGCGGCGTCGAGGAAGGGGAGCGTTGCCCGCCAGGCGCGCGCGGTCTGCAGCGCGATCGGCAGCCGTGGGCCCGGGGGGAGGGAGGCGGTCGCTGGATCCATCCGTGGCTAGTTCGTGGTCGTGGTCGTTGAGGACGGAGGGGGCCGCGGCGTGGTTGATGACCAGCCGCCGCGGCCCCCGGGGATGATGCGAAGTTGGTCCAGAGAGAACTACAAGGCCAACCTCAAGCTGGCCGCTCCCTGAGGGGTTAGAACGACCACGGTAGGTTTTTAGCGCCGCTGCGAACCTTTGTCAAGGTCTGGGTCGCAGCGGCGATCGGGTCGCTCTATGTAACCCGACGGTACCTCATTTAGCGGCGCGGTCGATGGCTTCGGCGCTGAGCCGTTCGACCGCCGCGATCGCCGGCTCAGGGCCGATGAACGGGGCCGTGGCGAGGTAGCTCAGCAGCGGCAGCTGACGCGGCAGCTCGACCAGTTCGCCGCGCGCGGCCTGGCCGGCGAAGCTTTCAAACACCGCGCCGGTGATCGCGTGCGCCGCCAGGCGGGGCATCCGCATCGCGTCGGGGCTCATCGTGAAACCCTCCTGCAGGAAGATCACGGCCACGCGCTTGAGCTGCTCGGTTTGCTCGATCGCGGCCGTCCCCGCGGCGTAGCACTCGACCACCCGCAGGTGCGTGAGGCCCGGGTTGCCGGCCACAGCGAGCACCAGCACCTGCAACGCCAGCCAGACGCGCTCGGGGAAGCTCTGGCCCGTGAAGTAGGCGGCGGCACAGGCCTCGAACAGGGTTTCGGTCCCATAGTCCTGGGCGGCGAGGTAGGCCTCGAACTTGTTGGCGAAATGGGTGTAGAAGACGTCCCTGGAGATCCCCGCGGCGGACACGATGTCGGCCACCGTCGCCGCGGCGTAGCCCTTCGCCAGCATCACCTCGCTGGTGCCGTGGATGATGCGGGTGCGTTGGCTGCGTTCGACCGCCGCCTGAGGGAGTCGATGGCGTCCGCGGGGGAGTCGCTGGGGCGCAGGTGGGGGAGTCGCCGCCGCCAGCCACCGGTTCGCGACCTCCGCCGGCAGCAGCGTCGCCGGCCCCGTACTCCAGCCGTGCTCGTCCGCCGGCACGGCGTAGGACTGGATCCAGGCCATCACGTCGTCGACGAGCAGTCCCATGCGGTCCTCGCTGTGGGTGCGCAGGGTCTGCGAGACGATGCTGCGCACGGCCCCCAGCAGCATCTCCGCTGGCAGCTCGAGCGCGCGTCCGTCGCGCGGTGCGGCGTCGAGGAATTCCTGGGCGATCACCTGGAAGGCCGCGAGCGTCTGCTCGCGTTGCGTCCGCACGCGAGCGCCGCCAGCGAGCGCCTCGACGAGCAGCACACGGCCGGCGTCCGCGTCTTCCTGCAGCGCCCCGACCAGGTCCCTGACGACGATCCGCGAGGCGTCCTGCCAGTCCGCTGCCGGATCCAGCGGCGCCATCCGTTCGAGAACGGCGGTGGCTGCCTGCTGGTAGGCCGCCAGCAGGCAGTCTTCCTTGTCGCTGAACTGCTCGTAGAAGGTCGCGCTGGAGACGCCCGCGTGCGAGGAGATCTCGGCGATGCTGACCGGCGGGTAGCCGTGCCTGGAGGCCAGCTGGATCATCGAGCGCAGCAGCCGCTCGCGCTGCGCCGGCTTGGCGCCGTTCGACGATGTCCCGTCGGGCGCTGCGAGAGTGGCGGTACGTGTGCGTTTTGGGACAGCTCGCGCCATCTGTTCATCTGGGACGATACCGCACCGCAGAACAACCGCTACCACGCGGTTTCACATGCGGCAGGGTTTGCGGACGGCGTCGTCTGCTGGCTGCCCCCGGCGGAGCCTGCTCCAAGCACCCCGACCGGCACCTGCGAACTGCCCTGCCTGGCGGCGAAAAGCAGGAAACCGCGGGCGTTTGCCCACGAGTGCATTTGACGCGATCTGTCCGACTGCACAGCACTCGGCATGGCCCCATTCCTAGAATACCGCGTCGATTCGCGCGAGCGGACGGCTCGACGGCGACGGGCGGACTCCAGCGACGCCTGAATCGGTCCGCGCGAGCGATCGCCGCGGCGGGGCGCCGGTGTGCGGCGCGAGGTACCACGGTGGCCTGGCGTAATAGATACTGATCCGTTACAGGTGCACCGTGCGGTCCGACTCGGTCTCGGCATTGACGCCACCGCGATCCGCGAGATATAACTACTGCTGCCGTTCCTGCCCCGTCGAGCGACTCGATCCAAGTCGCTCTTCCCCAAGGGGCAGCTCCTTGTGGCGCCGCGGCGCCAGATGCATGTCGCCGCGGCGTCCGCCCCTCCCTGCGGCCGCGTGGAACAAGGCAGGGACTGGCCCACAATCGATCTGCAGCGGCAGGCGAAGAGACATCGACTGCAATCGGGAAGCACTCGTCGAGGAGGCTCCGAGCGGGCGCCGTGACGGCCGCGGCGGGCGAGCTAAATTCAGACCGACCAGTTACAAGGCCGTCGGTGCCTATTCCACCCCCAAGACCACGGGCGCGGTTGGCCATGAGATAACGTACGCGTTCAGAGATCCGGGGGCACCGGGTCGGTGGCAACCGTCAGGAGGTCATTCTGAGCTCGTCTTCCCGGGAGGAATCAGAGTCGCTCGACGGACTCGAGGGCATCCTCGACGCGGTCACTGGCTCGGGCGCGGGGGGGGCCACGTTCTCGCTCGAGCTGACCCAGGATCAGAAGGACATCCGGGACTGGGTGCACGGGTTCGCGGCCGACGTGGTGCGACCGGCTGCCCACGAGTGGGACGAGAAGGAGGCGACGCCGTGGCCGATCATCGAGGAGGCCGCCAAGATCGGGCTGTACGGGTTCGAAGGCCTGGCCCAGTTCTTCGCCGACCCCTCCGGGCTGACGCTGCCGATCGTCAACGAGGAGCTGTTCTGGGGGGACGCCGGGATCGGGATGTCGATCATGGGCACCGCCCTGGCGGTCGCGGCTGTCTTCGGGCAGGGCACGATGGAGCAGATCGGCCAGTGGATCCCCCGCTGCTTCGGCACGCCTGATGACGTCAAGGTCGCCGCCTTCTGCTCCTCGGAGCCGGACGCAGGCTCGGATGTGGGTGCGATCAGGACGACCGCGAAACTGGACGAAGCCGCCGGGGAATGGGTGCTCAACGGGCAGAAGGCGTGGGCCACCAACGGCGGCATCGCCGACGTCCACGTGGTGATCGCCACCGTCGATCGCGCGCTGGGCTCGCGTGGCCACGCCGCCTTCGTGGTCCCGATGAGCGAAGCCAAGGGGATCTCCCAGGGCAGCAAGGTCTCCAAGCACGGGCTGCGGGCATCCCACACCGCGGACGTGCATCTCGACGACTGCCGCGTGCCGGTCGAGTACGTGCTCGGCGGGCGAGACAAGCTCGAAGAGCGGATCGCGCGGGCGCACGAGGGCAAGCGCTCGAGCTCGCAGGCGGCGATGCAGACCTTCGAGGCCTCCCGTCCGACGGTCGGGGCGCAGGCGTTGGGGATCGCCCGGGCGGCGTATGAGTACGCGTTGGAGTACGCCAAGGAGCGTGAACAGTTCGGGCGCAAGATCATCGAAAACCAGGCGGTGGCGTTCACGCTGGCGCGGATGAAGCTCGAGATCGACGCGGCCCGGCTGTTGGTGTGGAGGGCTTCCTGGATGGGCCGCGCCGGGCACCGGTTCGAGAACGCCGAGGGCTCGATGAGCAAGCTCAAGGCCGGCGAGGTGGCGGTGTGGGTGACCGAGCGGGCGATCCAGATACTGGGTGGCAACGGCTACACCCGCGAGTACCCTGTTGAGCGCTGGCACCGCGACGCAAAGATCTACGACATCTTCGAGGGGACCGCCGAGATCCAGCAGCTCGTGATCGCCCGCGCGATCAGCGGCCTGCAGATCTCCTGACATACGTAGGCCTTTGCGGCGAAAGCGCCGCGAAGTGAGCCCAGCGGAGCAGCAGCTTTGGCCGACCTAGAAGGATCCAGCTCGATCGACATCGACGCGCCGATCGAGCGTTGCTTCGAGATCATCGCCGATGTCGAGCGTGCGCCCAAATGGCAGGGCGCGATGCAGAAAGCGCAGGCGCTTGAATATGACGCTCGAGGGCGACCGGTACTGGTCGAGACCCACATCAATGTGATCGTGGCGACCGTCGCTCTGTTGCTCCGCTTCGAGTACTTCGAGCCAACCGGTATGGGTTGGGCGCGCGAGCGGGGTGACCTCAAGGCGCTGTCCGGTGCTTGGCAGCTCGAGGACCGTGGTGCTGGGCGAACGCGTGCGACCTACTCCCTCGAGATCGACCTGAACCGGGCCCTCGGTCTTCTGCGCAAAGCGGTGCGTGGACCGGCCGAGGCAAAGGTTCGTGAGCTCCTCGTGAGCCATCCAGTGGAGGGCCTCAAGCGCGAAGCAGAGCGCAGAGGGGCCCTCTGAGCGAGAGCGATCGTGACCCAATGGACCGACCCGCCGATGACGGTGGGCTGATGCTGCTCAGCTGGGTATGCGGTGCGCGGCGGAGCTTGGCGCCGGGGGGTGTGAATCGACACCCCCCGGACCCCCGCGATCGACGACTCGCTGGAAAGAGGTGTAGATCCATCGATCGAGAGATGGTGTCCCGAAACGTGTCCCCAACTAGGCAGATCTAAGCCGACAAGGCCGTCTCAAGCTCTCGATAATGTGGCGCTACAGAGCCGAAATGCACCTCCAGCGAGCAACTTCTAACCCGAGGGATGGTTCACGTCTTCCGCCTTCCCAACCCGCCACCGCTTGTCTTCGGAGGCACGCGCAACGTCCACGCCAAGGACCTGGTCGTTTCGCGCGGGTAAGTCGGCAAGGGGCGCGGTGTAACTCGTGGGATTCGACAGCGAGTCCGGACTCTCCCCGCGAGCCGTGGACTGCGCGGTCCTCGGCTTCATCGGAGACGATGGCTGGGCGAACACGAGCCATGTCCATAGGCCGATCTGACACGCAAGCAAGACGCAACCCGCTTGGAAGAACCGGGTACGACGACTTATCGTCTGATGGTTAGTGCGCCGTGCCAAGCGGAACGGCTTGTACTCGTCAGCGTCTAGGCGAAGCGGACCACGGCCGTCGAGCAGCGCTTCTATGGTTTTCGGCGCGAACGTGACGCGCCATCTCCGCGGTCGATCCTTGGACGGCCACTTCTTCATCTCGGCCCAGCAATCGGGGTCGACAACGGGGCCGTGGTCATGAATTGCCCACAAAACGGCGATACAGCACGAGACCCCAGTCGCAAATAGGACGAGAGAGCCGATCGCGAGTGCGAGGGGATGAGGATTGCTGAGGACCGTTGGGCCAAAGAGGGATGCGACGACGGCATTTGCTGCCAAGAGTATGTTCGCGCGGCCGCGAAGCTCGGCAAGCACTGTGGACTGCCGTTGAAGAGCGCGGACTATGTCTTCGTAGAGAAACTTCCGCCGCTCATACTCGTCTGGGGATGCCACAGGCTTACCCTCTTGAGCTATCACGCAGCTATGGCTCGACGGTAGTCTCTCGAGCTCGAAGCAGCGCGATGTACGTTGACGGCAGGCCGCGCCTTTCCGCGGCAGCGATCAGACGCCTGAGATAGGTCGTGGACGGCTGAACTTCGGAGGGCTCCTTCTTAACACAGTGTACGTGAAGGCATCGACCTTTTGACCCTCGATCGTTGTTACCTCCTGGGGACGGCGAACATAGGCCCAACCGGCACCCTCCTTGCAGTCCAGTATCTCAACGCCGCCCTCGTCCAACTCGTACAGGGCGCCCCAGACCGACTCGCCCGGCGCAGGCACGACATCGGCAACGCCTGTGCCCGTGCGCACTGATCGTCTTGTGAACGCGAGCCGATGATCATCTAGCCGCGCTGGGCCGAGATAGCTCGGCCGCGCGGCCCGAATTTCGGCGTCATCCAGGTTGCTTCCATAGGCGAAGTATCTCGGTTTCACTTCTGCCGGGCTTGCCGCGAGAATGGGCGTCGCGTATCGTCGAGGAATACCAGCTCGAATAAGTAATTCCGTGAGCGACCGTGCCACGTTACTCGTTTTGTCGGCGCCACGGCACAAGGCGTGTGGCTGGGCTCGCCTAGTCGAACAGACTGTTCGAGGGAACCGGTGCGCCTCAGACATCCACTAGCGGAACGCGGCATCGACCACGTCCGCCTCGGCGTCAGAGGGCTGGTAGTGGGCGTAGATTTGGGTGGTCTTGGCGTCGGCATGGCCCATCCAGTGCTGGATGGTCCTTAGTGGGATGCCGGCGGCGGCCATGCGTGTTCCGAAGGTGTGGCGGAGCTCGTGGAATGTGATTTGGCGGACCTTGGCGCGTTCGGTGGCTTGCTTGAAGCGGCGGATGAGCTTGGACCGATCGAGCGGGCGGCCGGACTCTGGATGGCAGAACACAAGGTCGGATTCGCTCGAGTAGACGCTCTGCTCGCGCAGCCAGTCGAGGGCCTCGACGACCCGTGCGGCGAGGGGCACGGACCGTCCGGAGCCCTCGGACTTCGGGTCGGCGAACTCGCCGCGCACGTAAGGCGAGACCACCCGGACGCGACGTGCCTCTAGGTCGACGTCGCGCCAGCGCAACCCGATCAGCTCACCCTGGCGCAGGCCGGTCATCGCGGCGGTCAGGTAGAGGGTCGGCTCGATGCGGCTGAAGGCATCGTTGGGGTAGGTGGTGGCGAGGAGTTTCTCGAGTTCGGGCTGGTCGAGGAACTTGATCCGGGTCTCCGTGGTTCTGATGACGGGCCGGTCTGCGAGCTTGACTGGATTTCCAGCGCACCAGCCCGCTCGCTGGCCGATCTCGAACACCGAATGCATCACGTTGAGGTGGTTTCGGATCGTCTTCGGGGAAAGCTTCTTGCTCTTCCTGCCGCCGCGCGTTCTCTTGTCTTTCGCGGACGAGCGGATCTGAGGACGCTTGGCGGGCTCCCCTGTGGTAGTGACTCGTAGCTTGGCAGCGATGTACCGCTCGATGTCGGCTGGCGTGATCCGGGCGAGCTCCTGGTCATCAAAGAAGGGAGCGATGTGGTTGCGCAGGTCCGAGGCGACCGTTAGGCGGTGGGACTTCTTGCGGCCTCGGATCTCAAGGCGCCGGCAGAGCTCGGCGCCGGCCTCGGCCATCGTCACGCGCGCGTGGGAGGGGGGTGGGCGGTGCTCTTGGCGCATCTCACGAAACCGCTCCTCGGCCTGCGGCTTCGTGAGTCCGTCTCGCTCGTGCTCGGTGCGGGCTGGGCCGACCTTGCGCATGACCTTCCGACCATCGGCTCCATACCATGAGCCCACCCAGGAGGGCCCAATCACACGTAGCGCCCCAGTCCCGTACCCACGCCTTCGTGTCGTCGCGGCCATCGGATCCCCTAGGACCGGCTCGTATTCTGTTTGTATTCCATTCCGCCCGGATCCTACCCGAGCCAACCGGACGGATTTGGCCCTACAACACGGTTTTGGCGTGAGCTGGACTACGATAATCCGGCTGGGGGCCGGGCGGTCGCAGGTTCAAATCCTGTCTCCCCGATCAAGAAAACAGCCTGCAAATCGTACCTTTTGCCAGGCTCCACGCCAGCGCTTAGGCGTTCGTTGGGGTCCAATTTGGGGTCCAATATCTCTTGCGCGAGGTAGGCGCGGACCGCCGGAGCTGCGGCTGCGTTTGGACTTGGAGAGGGCTCGATGAAGGCTTCGCCGGTACTGGCGAAGACGCACGTGGGCTACGGCGTGGCCTCGGTGAAGGTCATGATGCTGGTGACGGCGATGCGGTTCCAGGCGTTGATCGCGGCGATCGCGAGGATGAGATTGGCGAGCTCGCTGGGGGCGAGCTCGCCCGCGGCGCGCTGGTAGATGGCGTCGGGGACACCCTGCTCGCCGATGTGCGTGATCGCATCTGTGAGCTCGAGCGCGGCGCGCTCCCGCGGCGTGAACAGTGGGCTCTCCCGCCAGGCCGCTAGTGCGTAGAGGCGCCGCTCGCTTTCTCCGAGTGCGCGTGCCGCGCGAGCGTGCATCTCAATGCAATACGCGCATCCGTTCAGCTGCGAGGCGCGGATCTTGACGAGCTCCCGAAGTGCTGGGTCGAAATCAATGGAGCGGTCGAACGCGGCCATGGCGCGGTACGCGTCGCGTGCCTCGCCTTTGATGTTCACTCGCCGCGTGGGAGAGCCAACCCGCGCAGGAGCATCGACGGATACAGGGGCACCGCGAGCCCCTGGCACGACGATCTCTCCGAGCCGCTCCGCCGTGCCCTCGCTGTACTCGCGGGCGGTGACGGCCGCCGCGATGGCATCACGCTGGTCTTGGTTCAGGCGCTTCGGCAGGTCCTCTAAGCCCAGGTCTGCGAGGGCTCTGGTAGACCAGTCGGCACGGCTCGCCCGGCCTCGCGGCCCTGCCCAGCGTGTCCAGGAGGCCGTGGGAAACACCTCGATGATCTCGGCGTCACGGCTGTTGAGTGAGCGATAGAGCTCCAAGCCATGCCAGACCCAGGCGTAGTACGGATTGTCTTGTGCGTGAGCTCTATCCGGCGTCCAGCGGATGCCGCAGATCTCGTGGTTCACGCGGCGCTCACATTCGCGGGTCCTCTCGCCATCAGGCGCGTAGCAGCACGGGCTGTCGATTGCAACGACGGCTGGCTTCTCGGCCTCGAGGATCGCTGCGACGTGATCAACGGACAGGTGGTCTTTGATGTCAAGGAGCCGACGGCCATCGATCAGCGCCGCATCGAATCCCTTGCGCTGCTCGCCGACATCGACCCCAAGCCACCTCATGACGCTGGGATCATGCCCGAAAGGGCGACACTGCCGAACGTGGGTGATTCTCAACCCTCAGCGTCGCTTTGGCAGAGTCCGCCGGAGCCGTATCGGGTCAGCCAAAGTCCGACGTCGGCGAGGGAAGTGCGGTGACAGGCCGACGCTCGTCGACCGCAAGCGCACCTCGGATGTGCGTCGCCGAACCGATAACGGCCGTCGCCATTCGTCCTCCCAAGACGAGGACTTGGATCGGAGCGGCCGACGCTGCATTGCGTTCAGCGCGCACCGAAACCGCGCCGTGGGCCGTCTGGCTTCCGCCGGGGTGGCACCTAGACTCTCGGGCATGGCAACACGCGCCACTCCATCGACGGCTTGGTCCTGCGAACTTTCGATGGAAGACTTTATGACGGTCGTCGGACGCATCGAACTTTGGCTAACGGAATACGACCCCAGTGGCCCCTCCGGACGCAGGTTCGAAGCGCAGTTGGCTGAGGAAGAGATCACAGGCAAAACGCTGGCGCAATTCGAGGCTGAACTCGTGGGCGTCGCCTCCGGCGCCATTGAAAAAGTCGTCGCCTCGATTCGAATGCGGAGGGGCGCAGTCGAAGTCGTGCTGACCCTGGTCAACGGGCGCACTCACTTGAGCGTGAAGGGCGCGCAAGCCGAACTCGCTGCGGCGTTCGTCGACCACGGCCTCTACGAAATCCACGTCCTGTTGGCTAAGTCTGCGGCGCCGGGATTGCGACGAAGACGGAGGCGGCTGCCCGGGCCGACGCTGGCAGAGAACTCGTCCAGCGAGTAAGTCGCTACTTGGACGGCGACACGTCGGTCGCCGGTCGGCGGGACGCCTGCTACGCGTCGAGGCTGTTGCACAAAGCCGCCGGCGAGAACCTGTGCGGCATTTGCTGTGAGGGCCGTGGAAGGCGGTGGGAGCGCCGGGGGCCAGCCGAGCGAGCCGTGGCCGGGCGATCGCCTTCGCGTTTTTCGACCCCACCCATAGAGCGGGCTCAGTGACGGCTTCGGGGGTTTATGCAACAGCCTCCGTCCCGTGCGAGCGTGGGCGCGACCCTCGGTCGGATGCTCGCTGTCGGGGCGATTGCGATGGTGGGCGCCAGCACGCCGCAAGGGGGGATCCTGACCTGGGAGCGACCGAGCTAGATCGCATTCTTGAGCAAGCCGGATGACGTCAAGTTCCGACCGGTTAGCAGGGCACGCGCTCGTGCCTCTTGACACGAGGCTGGGTTTCGTTTAGGACTACACGGCCGGGTGCCTGCGCGCACTGACGTCGGAGGCGGAAGGACCTACCGGCGATGCAGACGCGAACCGTTGTCAAAGGGGGCATCATGCTTGGACGGGCCTCGGGCTGTGCAGTGCGCGTTGAACCCTCCGTTGGGTGGGGGGTGGTGCTGAGGAGCAAATCGGGGCTGCCGTGGCGGGTGCTGGCGGCAGTCAGAATCATGGGGCTCTGCTTCGCGGTCGTGTTCGTGATAAGCATGGCGGACGCGTCGTCGGCTGGGGCCTCGGGGGGCACAGTCATGGCCTGGGGTGAGAACGGTATTGGCGAACTGGCCGACGGCAACTTGAACGAAAGCGACGTGCCGGTGGCGGTGCACGGACTGGCCGAAGTCACGCAGATCTCGGCCAGCGAGATTTCCAGCCTGGCCCTGCTGAGCAACGAAACGGTCAAATCCTGGGGCAGCAACTTCACGGGCCAGCTGGGCAACGGCGAAAGCGCCGGCCCCGAAAGTTGTGGGGGCGGATCCGTCTGCAGCAAAGTGCCGGTAGCGGTCTGCGAACCGACGCCGCCCCCATGCCTGGGCACCAACCTGAGCGGCGTCACGGCCGTCTCGGTCGGCGGGGAAGCCGGCCATGGCCTGGCCGTGCTCCGGAACCACAAAAGAGTCGTGGCCTGGGGCTATAACTTCTTCGGCCAGCTGGGCAACGGCGAGAACGCCGGCATCAGCGAAGAAGAAGAAGCCCCTGAAACGTGTTTACCGTTCAATGCACCCTGCAGCACGACGCCGGTAGCGGTGTGTGCCATGGGCTCGACGGGACCATGCCCAAGCGGGCCCTATCTGGAAGGGGTAGAAGAAGTCTCGGCCAGCGAAGAAGGCAGCTTGGCCCGGCTGAGCGACGGCAAGGTCGTGGCTTGGGGCGACGGCTTCGTCGGGGAGCTGGGCAACGGCACGGTGAACGAAAGCGACGTGCCGGTTGAAGTGCACCTGCCCGAAGAAGCCACGCGCATCTCGGCCGGCAATCGGGACGGCCTGGCCCTGCTGAAGGACGGCAAGGTCATGGCATGGGGTTACAACTACTACGGCGAGCTGGGCGACGGCCGCACCAGCGGCCCCGAAACCTGCAAAGTTTCTTCATCCTGTAGCACGAAGCCGGAAGAAGTGCAAGGACTGACCGAACGAGTCACGGCCATCTCGACCAGCGGCGAATTCGGCCTGGCCCTGCTGAAAAACGAAACAGTGATGGCCTGGGGTGCCGCCTCCCTCGGCCAGCTCGGCGACGGCAGCTTCAGTGGCCCCCACAACGAAATGTGTGAAGCAGAAGGGGCCGAACCCTGCAGCACTACTGCGGTGTCGGTGAGCGGACTGACCGGCGTCACCGCGATCTCCAACGGCGATGGCCACGCCATGGCGTTGCTGAAAAACGGCACGGTCATGGCCTGGGGCGCCAACTTCAACGGCGAACTGGGCATCGGCAACAAGACCGACCAAGACGTGCCGGTGGCGGTGAGCGGACTGCCCGCGGTCACGGCGATCTCGGCCGGCGGCGAGTTCAGCCTGGCCCTGACGAGCTTAGACAACAGCGCGTCCGAAACGTCGAGCACCACAGGGGGCTCCGCAACGGCCGGCGTCGGCTCGGGGGCGCTCACGGCCACGGCCAGCGATGGTGAAGGCACTGTAATCGTGGGCCAGTACGCTTCTGATCCAGTCGGGCCCCCGTCGTTCGAAAGCAGTGGCGAGTACTTCGACGTCTCCCTCGACGCGGGATACACCTTCACGAAACTTGAATTCACTGACTGTGAACTAAACGGCGGGGAACACGTGTGGTGGTACAACCCCGCTACAACCTGGGAAGAAATCACAGAACCTCCCGCGGCGTACAACCCGGCGACGGGATGCATCACTGTCATGCTCACCGAAAGCACGACGCCTAGTCTGAAAGACATGACGGGCACGGTGTTGGGCGTCGCCCGTCCTGCTGCGCCGACGGCCTCGATCAGCTCGCCGACCAGCGGCAACACCTACGCCGTGGACCAGTCGGTGCCGACGAGTTTCTCGTGCACCGAGGGCGCAGAAGGCCCCGGCATCGAATCGTGCACGGACTCACACGGCGACTCCGGCACCTCGGGCACGCTCAACACCTCGACCGTCGGGCCACACACCTACACGGTAACCGCGACCAGCAAAGACGGGCAGAAAGGCACGGCGGGAATCAGCTACACCGTCGCTGCCGCGCCGACGGCGAGCATCAAAGCCCCGGCCGGCGGCGGCGTCTACACGAAGAACGCGACGATCAACACCGAATTCTCGTGCACCGAGGGCACCGATGGTCCGGGCATCGCGTCGTGCACTGATGGCGTTGCATCTGGTACCACGGGCATCATCAAAGGTGTCCTCGATACCTCGACGCTGGGTTCGCACACCTACACGGTGACCGCGACCAGCAAAGACGGGCAAACCGCCAAAGCTCAAATCGGCTACACGGTCGTGAACGCGCTGTGCGCATCCAATACCGGTACGATCACGCTCTCGCCAGGCCTGACGAACACGGCGGCACCTCAGACGTTGAAGATCAGGGGCGCGCTCACTGGATGCGCTGGCGAGAGCTTCACGGGCGCGACGTACAAAACGACGCTGAAAACGGCCGGGGCGGTCGCCTGCTCGGTATTGACCGGCGCGGGCGAACCCGCTTCTGGTGCGGCGAGCCTGAAGTGGACGCCGAAGGCGAAGCCCTCGACAGCAACAGGCACGCTCGAAATGCTCTTGACCGAAACACCGTCGGTGGCGCTCTCGGGCGCACTGACGGCCGGTCCGTTCTCGCCGCTCACGCTCGCGGGGAAGACCTCGATGACCTTCACCGGCGGCCCGACATGCGGGGTGCCCGTAGGAAAGAAACCGGCGAAGGCGGTCAAGAAGGGCACATTCACCGGAACGACCGTCGCGTTCGAATAGACGACAGCCAAGGTGGCCTGTGCCTACGGGCATGGGCCACCTATCCCCCCCTGCTGGCGCTTTGCTGGGCCGAACGAGCGTCCGACCGAGCAGCGAGGAGACGAGCGCAGCGGACGAAAAGGAGCCGTCCGCCCCGGGCCGGTTAGCCCTTCTGCCTTCGGCCGATTGCGGGAGTCATGGTCAGGCAGACCTAGGCAGCATTCGGCGGCGCCGCCCGATGGTCCGCCGAGTGGTGCGAGTGGGCTCGACCGCGCGCGAGCGATAAAGCTCGCTGAGTGACCTTCTGCTGCCTTAGCAAGCGATCACTTCCTGAGCTAATGACGGCGACCTGGCCAGCGATCGCCGTAGCACCAGTCTGGCGGCTCGTCCCAGCGCGTCCCGGTGAGGACCACCCTGCGATTGCGCCGCGCGCGCTCGAGTCCGAGAGCCGACAGCGGTTCAGGCGAACCCGGACGTCCTGCTCGGGCGGCAAGAGGTCATATCGAAGGCGGGCCCGGTGCGTGACTAAGAACCTGTCTCAATAACCCCGGTAGGCTCTCCGCGTCATGGCGCGGACGTGGCTGCGAATCCGGGTGGACCTGCTGGGAGGCGGCGGGATCGACTGTGATCCCCCGCCAGGGCGTATCTTCCTGGTCGGCCCGTCGCACACGTTCGAGCAGTTCGCGGAGGCGATCGATGCCGCGTTTGCACGGTGGGACCTGTCTCACCTGCACAACTTCGAGCTCAAGGACGGCCGTCTGATCGGCTATCCGGACGACTCGCTGGCCCCTGAATTGGTGTGGCTCGACCACGCCAAGCTGAAGGTCGCCAAAGAGGTCAAGCCGGGCGAGGAGTTCGAGTACGTGTTTGACCTCGGCGATAACTGGCGGCACCGCTGCACCGTGGAGGCGGAGAAGGGCGATCCGGTTGAGGAGTACGGGATCGTGCCCAATGTGCCTGCCCCGATCTGGGGTTGGGGCTCGATCCCCGACCAGTATGGGCGCCGGGCATTTGATCCTGAGGAAGCAGACGACGAGCTGGACGGTGACCTGGATTGATTGTGTTCAGGCGGCGAGCTTGCGCTGGCAGACGACAGCGCAGCCAAGCAGCATGAACGCCATGTGAAGGTCTGGGTCGCGCTCATAGCGGATCCGTAGACGGCGCAGGTTGTGAAGCCAGGCGAAGGTTCGCTCTACGACCCAGCGCTCTTTGCCAAGGCCAGAGCCGTGCACGGTGCTGCGCCTGGCGATCACGGGCTTCAGGCCCCGTTCCCGCAGTTCGCGGCGGTACTTCTTATGGTCATAGCCCCGGTCTGCGAGTACCCGCTCGGCACGTTGTCGTGGACGTCCCGGCCTGCCGCTCACAGGCCCGACGCCGTCGATCAACGGCATGAGCTGGGTGCAGTCGTTGCGGTGTCCGCCGGTCAGGCTGATCGCAAGCGGTATTCCACCGGAGTCGGTGATCAGGTGGTGCGTTGAGCCGGTGCGGGCACGGTCAACTGGCGAGGGCCCGGTGTGGAGCCCCCCAAAAGGGCACGGACATGGCTGCCGTCGACCACTGAGGTTGACCAGTCGATCCGACCGGTCGCGTTGAGCCGGCGCAGAAGCTCGCGATGAAGACGCTGCCAGACCCCTTCGCTCTGCCACTGCGAAAGTCGCCGGCGTGCGGTCGCCGGTGAACATCCGAGCTCGGCCGGGAGATGGCGCCAGGCGATCCCCGTGACCAGGACGAACACGATCGCGTTGAAACAGAGACGGTCATCCACGCGCGGACGCCCACCGCGGGGATCGCCAGGATGCTCCGGGACCAGCGGCTTGACCGCCTCCCACAGCTCGTCCCGCACCCGCCACACCGAGCCCGCCATAGGCACCTCCTCGCGGGTTATGTCACCCAGAAAGTTCGACCGGCGAGACGGACATCCTCCCCTCAGAGGTATTGAGACAGGCTCTAAGGCGAGCGGCTCGACGGTGTCGCAGAGGCCGTCCGTCACGCTTGCGAGGGTCAAGGGGCGGCGAGCGCGCTAACTGCGCTTATGTAAACCATCGCCTGAGGTGAACGCTGGAGTACCGCGCAGGTTGAGACGCTCGCTCATGGCTTCCGCGCGAGCCATGTGGCCGTGCGTCGGGCAGTGCCGGCGCCTCGGAGGCTTGGAGCCTAGGCGTCGGGCTCGTCAGTGAGGTGGGTGTGTTTCCCCCCGGCGCACGTGGACTGTGTGGCATGAGCTGCTCGCGTCGGTCCTGCAGTAGATAACGGTGCCCTCAGCGGTGATCGGAGTGCCGTGGGGGGCGGTGTTGGTTATCGCCCAGTCGAGGTAGGTGGTGCTGTTGATGACCATGCCGGGGGTCGCGGCCAGGCCGGCGACCTTCGGGTTCACGATCACCTTGCGTTCCTCGAGCAGCTCGGCGGTGTTGGGGTCGAAGATGATCTGTTCTTGCACTCCGGCTCTGACGATGGATGCACCCACGCCGATGCGGCCCTGGGAGTCACGCACGTTGAACGTCAGCCGAAGCCCGGGCACGAGTGCCAGGGCGCGGTAGAAGCCGCTCCGCAGCGCTGGCGGCATCGGGTCGCTGCTGAGTGTTTCTGAGATCTCGCTGAAGACGTGCTGCTCCGCAGCTTTGCGGCTCCCGCCATGAGTGTCGCGGTATAGTCGCTTGTAGATCGCGCGTGGGTTGGTGGGGTAGCTGAGCACTTGGGCTCGGGTGAGCAGGTGTTCGCCGATCTGGTAGCCGTCCCGCGGCGGGAGTTGTAGCGGCGAAGATACTGCGGGGCGCGGCGTTGACCCGAGCGCATGCTTGTCGCGGGGCGTGGGGTATGAGATCGATATGAGCCTTGACTCGCTGATGTTCGGACGGCCGGCGCTGATCCACCGGCTGTCGCTCTTGGTTTCCAGGGCGATCACGCCGCCCGCTCCGCCCTCTAGCTGGGTTCCTTCCGAGCGCACATAGAAGTACTGCTCGTCGCCGGGCATCAGCGATGGTGCGCTGAGCGACGCCCGTGCCGCGCGCTCGAGGGCGTCTGCGACGGGCACCTGACTGGTGATTGAGCCGCCGTGGCCAGCGAGGCCGATCCCAAGGAACATAGCCACGGCCGCGGCGATCGCGAGGCCCCTCCGCCACTGCGGTCTCTGGGGCTTGGGTGCTCTGCTCGGCTCGTCGCATTGCGCGGCTTAGGTCGGCGCCCAGAGTGCGCAGCGCCGGCGTGAGCGTGTCGAGGTCCTCATGCATTTCCAGTTGCTCCTTCGACTCCTTTGATGTCGCGTCGCAGCACGCGAAGGGCTCTGCTGACGCGAGCCCGTGCCGTCTGTTCGCTGACGCCCAGCTCTCGTGCGACGTCGGGATAGGCGCGCTCCTCGACGATCCGTAGTCGCAGCGCCTCGCGATGGTCGGCCGAGAGCGCCGCGAGCCCGTCCGCGACCTGACTGCGCAGGCTCGTGAGCGCCGCGAGCTCCTCGATCCGCTCGTAGTCGCTCTGAAGGAGTTCTGGAGTTGCCACGCCGAGGCGCTCAAGGGCACGCCGGTGTACCTGTCCGGCTCTGAAATAGTCCGCCAGCTGCCGACGGGCGATCCCGTAGACCCAAGCGATTGCTTCGCGCTCGCCCTCACCGCGGAAGTCGGCGCGATGGATGAACGCCCGGGCGAACGTCTCCCCGACGAGTTCCACGGCGACCTCGGCCTGCAGAGTCTGCCGAGCGCAGAAACCGACGAGCTCCTCCGCGTGGCGGGCGTAGAGCTGCGTTATGTCCTCAGAGGTCAGCCCCATGATCGCGCGCTTCAAGCTACAGACGCGCTCACCGACCAATCTGTGACCGGTTGCCGACATTCATGTTCGTCGCTGTGGTCGGGCGATATGGCCCTCGAGCTGATGCCCCGTCAAAGTACCTTGGTCTTCCCCCGCTTCCGTTGACACTTTGGGTTAGTCGGCTATCTCCATTTCTGGCGGGTGCTGCGTGATCGTCTCGTATTCCGCCGGCGAGGAGCATCCCGAGAGTCGAGTGCCTCCTGGTGGCGTTGTAGAAGATCTCGATGTAGTCGAAGACGGCGGAGCGCAGCTCTCCCCGGTCTGACCAGGAGCGGCGGTTGACGAGCTCCTTCTTCAGAGTGGCGAAGAAGCTCTCGGCGACGGCGTTGTCCCAGCAGTCTCCTCGAGAGCCCATCGAGCGGGCGATGCCGGCCTCGCGGGCGGCCTGCCCGAACGCCAGTGAGACGTACTGCGATCCCTGGTCGGAGTGATGTATCAGCCCGGTTTCGGGTTCTCGGCGAGCGACCGCCATCGCCAGCGCGTCGAGGACCAGCTCGGCTCTGAGGTGGTTTGCCATCGACCAGCCGACGATCCGGCGGCTGTAGAGGTCCTGCACGGCAGCGAGATGCAGCCATCCCTCCCAGGTACGCAGATAGGTGATGTCAGCGCACCACAGGACGTTCGGCGCCCCTGGCCGGAAGTGCCTTTCCACCAGGTCATCGGCGACCCTGACACCAGGCACGCGGATCGTCGTGCGCCCACGCTTGCGAGTCACGAGCCCTGAGATCCCTGCTGCCGCCATCAGGCGCGCTACGCGCTTGCGCCCGACACGAACACCGCGAGCCATGCGCAGCTCCGCGTGGATGCGAGGCGCGCCATAGACGCCGCGGTTGTCCTGGTGGATCTCCTTGATCTGCTCGGTCAGCCAGGCATCGGCCAGCTCGCGGTTGCTAGGCACACGCTTGGCCCAGGCATAGAACCCCTGACGGGAGACTCCCAGGACCTGACACAGGAGAGCGACCGGATGATCTGCCTTCTCCGCCGCGATGAGCCGGAACGCGCTCACCGGGTCTCGCTCTCCCGGGCGAAGAAGGACGCCGCTTTTCGCAGGATGTCCTTCTCCTGCTCGAGTCGCCGAACGCGCTTACGCAGCTCTCTGAGCTCCTCGCGCTCGGCTGAAGTCAGCCCGTCATCGCGTTCGTGGCGATCCAGCTGATCTCGCTTGATCCAGTTGCGTATGCAGGAGTCCGCGATGCCGAGCTCCCGTGCCACCTCGGCTGCCGGGCGGCCTTCGCGGACGAGCGCGAGCGCGCCCTCACGGAACTCCTTCGGATATGGCTTTGGCATAGACACCATCCTCTCGCAGGCACCTCACGGCGCCTCAGATCAGGTGTCAAGAAAAGCGGGGGAAGACCACCGGCGACCTGCTGCACATGGACACCGCCCACTACGCACGCTTTGAGCGCCCCGGACATCGCGTCACCGGCGATCGCTCGCAGCATTTGAGAGGCCGCAAAAAGAAGACCGTCGTCGGGTACGACTTCGCTCACGCGATTCGAGGGCGCCGCCGGTGGCTGGTGCGATGTCCGCGCTCGCAGGATTGTGGTGGACGCAGACGCGCCGATAAACGCGAGAGTGCGGACCCTGATCCATGAGTGCGCGCACGCGTGCGACGTCGACTACAAGCGCTACTCGAGAGCGCACGCGGAGGTGATCGTCGACACCGTCACGTTCATCGTGGCGGCCGGCGTCGGCTTGGCGGTCGAGGGCGAGAGCGTCCCCTACATCGCCGGCTGGGGCGAGAACGGCGCTCTCGAGGCAGTCAGCGAGTTCGCCGAGACGATCGACCAAGTCGCGCGCCGCATCGAAGCGGCGCTGCCGGAAGTGGGGGAGGTCACCGGCTGACCAGGCCGGTGGCGCAACGCCCGTATGCTCAACGCTCCCGACGAGCGAGGGAAACCGCGATCGACACCGGGTAGTAGCCGCGCCTTGTTTCACGCGCTGGTCGGGCTTCGCCCAGTGGCGAGGGATGAGTCAAGTTTCGACGCTCGTCCCGAGCGCCGTCGATATTACGGCCCATCGTCCGCTGTTGTGCTCGAACATCTCGATTACCGCCGCCTGGTGGTCAGGGGCTCTAGAAAGTTGAAGGCCACGAAGCCCTCCACTGTCCGTTGCGGAGGAACGTGAAGCGGTAGCTCGAACTGAACAAGCCCGGGAGATGGCTCCACCGCGTCCGAGAGAGGTGGCTGCCGAACGTCTTTTTGTCGGTAGCCCGTCGGTGACGCCCGCCACGAGAGTTGGCCGGTTCAGCATGAAATCGAGGTCTGCGTTCCTAGCCACGGGAGGAGGAGCCCAATAACCCGCGGGCGGTCGCGATCGCTCGCGCAATGCCATTTCACGAGGCACTGGAAGCCGGGAGCCGCTCCTAGCGATGCAGGCAGCGGAGATCGCGCAGCGCGGCCAGACGATGGCACCCCGCATTCAGGAGCGCGCGGGAATACCCCGCGGTCGCCGTGCGCTACCGGGGCGAACAGGAGGAGGTGGCGCGGCTCGCGACGCTAGCGCTCGAGCCCGGCGTCGTCGCCCTCCACCCCGCCGCGACGACCGACAGCGACGCGACGCTCGCCCTCGGGATGTTCGCCCGCTACTGCGAACGCGCAGCCCGAGAACGGTCCGCGCCCCGGTTCAACGTCTGGCGCACGCTGCTAGGCCAAGGGGAACGGGAGCGGCCAGCGTTCCACGAGACGCGACTCGAGGCGAGCACGAGCGCTCACGCGCACCCGTCCGCGAGGTGGGGGGTTCATGCCCAGCGACGATCACCGTCTCGCAGGTCACGGTGCTCCACGAGCCGTGAGGGCGACACTGTCGCCGGTTGCTACACTTACTGAAGTAGCTTTCGCGGGATGTGTGTGCCATGAGTGAGACGTCATCTACAGTGGCCCCGCCACCGACGGAGCCCGCACCAGGCGCGCCGCAACACCAGCTCCCGGAGTCCGTGCGTGAGGTAGACGACACCTTACGCGGTAGCCTCGGAACCAAGGGTGGCGCTCTCGCGGGCGCGTTGGCGCTAGGCGGCCTCGGGTTGGCGCTCGGGGAGATCCCCGGCGTGATCGTTGGCGCCGTGATTGGGCTGGCCGTCGGCGCGGCCGGCCTCAAAAAGGCTAGGGACTAGACCCTATGACGCGGTTGGCCTGTTGGGCTGGCCGTCGGAGTTTGTAGGCCGGACACTCCTCGCGGGGGTTTGTCTGGCCGGAGAATGGCTCCGGCTGACCCCAGAAAAATGAGGAGGTCCGGCCGTGACTGGGATTGTGACGTGGGCGGGGCTTGATGTCCATGCGCGCTCGACGCACGCAGCGGCGATCGATGCCGCGACGGGGGAGCTGGTGCGTGCGAGGTTCGGGCCGGGCATCGAGGAGCCCGTGGCCTGGCTGAAAGGTCTGCCTGGCCCGGTCCGTGCTTGCTATGAGGCAGGCCCGACCGGCTTCGGGCTCTATCGGGCCGCGGAGAGGGCTGGTGTGGATGTGCAGGTCATCGCGCCTGGTAAGACGCCGCGGGGTTCTTCTGACCGGGTGAAGACCGACCGCAAGGACGCCGAGCTGCTCGCGCGTTTGCTGCTCGCTGGCTCTTTGACGACGGTCGTGGTCCCGCCGGTCGAGATCGAGGCCGCCCGTGAGCTGATGCGCGCTCACGATGCGTGCCGGCGGGATTTGATGACTGCTCGTCACAGGGTCTCCAAGATGCTGCTCCGCCACGGCCGGGTTTATCCGCAGCCCAGCACCTGGACGGTGGCTCATCGACGCTGGCTGGCCTCTCAGCAGTTCCCGGAGGCCGTGAGTGACCTTGCGTTCGCTGATCTGATCGCGGCCGTCGACGGGCTGAGCGCCCGCAAGGCACAGATCGCCGAGCGACTCTCACGTCTGGCCCAGGATGAAATGTGGTGGTCGACGCTCGCGAGGCTCAGGTGCTTCAGGGGGATCGACACCCTGACCGCGTTCGCGCTTCACCTCGAGCTCGGCGGCGACTGGCAGCGCTTCCAACGCGCGAACGCCCTCAGCGCCTGGCTCGGGTTGATCCCTTCCCTTCACCAGTCCGGCCAGTCAACCCATCACGGCTCGATCACCAAACCGGCTCCGGGTTCGCGCGCCGATTGCTGGTCGAGTCGGCCTGGCACTACGTACGTCCCCCACGAATCGGGGTGACCCTCAAGAACCGTCAGCAAGGCCAGCCCGCCCACATCCTGCAGATCGCCAACCGTGCCCAGCAGCGACTGCACCACGTCTATCACCGCATGCGCGCCCGCGGCAAGCCGCACAACGTGATCGTCGTGGCCTGCGCCCGCGAGCTGGCCTGCTTCCTCTGGGCAGCCGCAACAGCCGACTAACGCCGCCCGACAGCCCACCGGTCGAGAGGCCAGGGCGCCGGGCCACCAGCGGCCGGCACGCGCGATTGCCCTATGGGCAGCACCCAACACGGTGCCACGCCCGCTCCTAGAGAGCACACGCCGGCAGCACGAAACCGGGCCCTGGGGTAACCAACCCCCGCATCATCAGACTGGCAACGCCGACACCGAGCCCGGCGCCCCGGCCTCCCGACCACAACCAACGCCCATCAAGTGGGCACGATCAACCCTGCCCACTTGACAAACGCCACGACATATCAGGGCCTCCCCGGACCGCTCGGGTGTTTAGCCGGCTGCGGGACGCTGTGGGGCCGCTGCTGTTAGTGGTCGCGGTCTGGCTGCTGCCGTGGGTGCTGTTCGCGTTCACCGTTGCCGGGAACGTAAGCAGCCGTGCGTTCGTGTGGATCGGTGCAGCCAGCATAGTCGCGGCCAACTTTGCGCTGCTGTTGCTCGTGTTCCTGCGGCCCCGGCCGCTGCCCACGTGGGCGATCGCCACCGGGTTTATCATGACGTTTGCTGCACTCGTGGCGGCGTACGCGAGCGCCGACTACTCCTCGGCCCACCACCACGTCGCCGTCCACGGGGTCCCGGTGCTTGAAGCGTGTTACAGGAACGCCTCCGGCAATACGGAACTGCTTTCACCCGTCGCAGCGATCTATGCCAGCCTCGGTACGATCACAACCGCCGGCGCCGGCGAAATCTCCGCCCACTCACACGCATGCCGGTGGATGACCTCAGGGCAGCTCGCGATCAGCTTCCCGCTCATGGGTCTCGCGATCGGCGGCGTCGCCGCGCGTGTGTTCAGGCAACTCGGCAGGGGCGCCGGGTGAAGGCACTGCGCCAGCCCGGCGCCGCGATCATTTCCGGAGCTCCCTGGCGATGCGGCGTAACTGGTCGATGTTGAAGTCAATGAATGCGTGGGATTCCCCGGGTCGCCCGAAGTGCAGCAGCATCGGATCCGGCGGGTTTTCGCGCCAGACGGGCATGTACTCGGTGGCGCTGCGTCGTACCTCGGCGTCCGCGCGTCGTTGCCAGTGCTGGAACACCTGCATGGTTCGCAGGCGTGACGTTCCCCAGTTGTCGCCCGCCGGGACCTCTTCGTCTCGGATCAGGAGAGCCTCGTCGGCGAGCCGTTCGAGTCGGTGCGCTCCCGCCTCGGCGCTGCGATCGTCTCCCAGGGCCCGCTAGCGGCGTCGCGTTCTCGGGCGACTACGTGTAGACGCGTGGCGACTCCCAGCGCGAGTGCTGTCATCGCACAGAACGCCCAGAACCACGCCGATTCGTGGCTGCCTTTGACTGCCTGAAGGACGGCGACGATGCCCAGCGCAATACCAGCGACATAGCCCCAGCCGAGCTTGAGGACCTCCCACGCCTCCCGCATGGCCTACGGGTCCCCGGGGAGCCATTCCAGCTCGCTGCCAGCGCCGCGCCTACTCGCTCGCGGACGGTCATGAAATGGCTCGTGAGGTCGCGCAGGTGGCTTTTGGAGGTGGCGGATCCCGTCATCGGGAGTCATCTCCTTCACGAACGCCACGGACGCGTCGATCTCCGCCACATGGCTGCGGAACTCCCCGACGGTCTCCCGCGGCGTCGAGTCGAGAATCCGCTCTTGCAGGCGCCGCGCCGTTACCCCGACCTCATAGGTCTCCGCGTCGAGCTCCTCGCCGAGAAGCGTAAGCGTGCCCTGCTGCTTGAGCGTGCTTTCGTCGTGAAAGATCACCTGGGCTGTGCAGCGCACGAGCCGCTGGAGTGCGTCCTGTAGCTCGAGCAGGGTCTCGCGGTAGGACGCGTGGCGCTGCTCCTCCAGGCGTTCCGTGACCGACGCGCGCCGGGAAATCGCTTCGCGCGCCGCAGCCCGCTCGTCGCGGGGGCGTGCGTTGCGCCCCGCGAGCAGATAGCCGGCGAGCCCGGTCACCGCTGGGACGACTAGGCCGAGCGCCGCGAGCCCAGTCGGAATGGTCGTCACGGGCTGAGTATCGGGGCCGAGTCGGATCCTCCCCGTGGGTTGCGGAATGCGGCGTCCAAGGTGGATCATTTGGAGCATGACTACGCAAACGCATCCCGAGCCCCTTGACATCGTCGCGGCGCTCGAGCACCGCTGGGCGACGTTCGACGCGCTTGTCTTCTTGTTGAAAGCCGACCGACAGGCGGTTGACCAGGCGCGCTACGAAGCGACGCAGAAGGATGGGTCGTGCAGCCCGTGATCCCCCGCTGGGGGCGGCTATGAAGGCGCCCAAGGGACGTTTGTCGAGATGCCTCCCTTCCTGCGAACGACGACCACCGGGCTGGAGGCCCTCCGCGCAGCCCGCGGAAGCACGGTCATCGTGGTCAGCGAACGCTAGCCCGGGCAGAAACCTGCGGACGCGCAGAACGACACGCCCGTCCGTCCGATCCGGGGCGCTATCGCTTACTCCGTCTGGGAGCAGCCGATCGCCGAGCTCATCCGCCGCGGCGAGCCCGAGCCCACCCGCAAGCGGCCCCCACGGCCAGCGACTCAATTCACCCGCGCGCCGCGAATTCTCCTCGTCGCCGCGCCAGGGCCCTATCATAGGAGAACCAAGCTGCCGTTTTGCGTATTTTGTAATGGCTCCGCGCCAACTTCTGACCGTCTCGCAGGTCGCCGAGGAGTTCCAGGTGACCACGCAGACGATCCGTAACTGGATCGATCACGGCACCCTGCCCGCAGCCAGGATCGGCCGTGCGTTCCGAGTACGCCGCGAGGACGTTGAGGAGCTGCTCGCGCGCGCCCAGGCGGACAGCACCTCGCTGGCCACGCGCCGAGACCTGTGGGTGCCCGAGAAGCTTGGAATGCCACACCGCCGCCCAGACGCAGCGCAGCCCGCGTCGATCTGGGACGCCGGCGAGCAGGCACTTCCCTCCAAGCGCGCCTAACGGCCGCTCAGCCCGTGACGCGGCTTAGCTGGCGCGTGCGCGGCGCGCCGGAGCCCGGCGACCCCGTAACCGGTCTTCGCGCGCGACAGCCTGTGCCAGCTCCTGGGCGGCGCCGGCGAGCTCATCGTAAGCGGCTGCTACCGCGAGAATGTCGCGGCCGGTCGCGACCGCGCTCAATGACGCCACGGCGGCATCAAAGCGACCCCACAGCTTCTCGGGGCCGCGCCTGCCAGTCCCCGGCTGAAGCTCATACGGAGGCCGGCTATCGGCCGCACGGTGAGGAGTCCAGTCAAACCCGGCGGCGTCCGCCTCACGGCAGGCCCTGGCCTGCTCGGCAGCAGCGTGTGAGAGTTCGGCCAGGCGGCCTGCGAAGTCTTGGTCGGGTGGCGCGAGGCGGTGGGCCTCGAGCGCGCCGCGCCAGCCATCGAGCGCGGCGCGGAACTCGTCGAGAACGCGCTGATCCGATCTCGTTTGGGCCATTTTGCGTCCCGTAGCTTACTCAGTGCCTGGGTCGTAGCTGCAAGCCACCGCGCAGGTTGCGTAAACCGGCTCGGCGAGCCGGTGGGTCCGTGGGCTTCTGCTCGCGGGGTGTGAGCACTCCCTGAAGGCCAGCAGGCCGGCATGAAGGAGCCGATGTAAAGCCCTGCGCTTCGCGTCGCCCCTGCGGGGCGATCCCTGACGGGACAGGGCTTGACATCGCCGGCCGGCCCGCTCTTGGCCGGGTCGTGCTCACACCCCGCGACCCAAAGGAGAACCCCATGAGTCCCATCGCGACAGTGACCGTCGGCGAGCGCATCGAGCTCGGCCGCTACACCGCCAAGGGCAGGAAACGCGTCATCTTTGGGCAGCGCATCAACGGCGTCGTGCGTCTCACAGACCGCCCCCTACACGGCACAGGCCGCTCTTATCTGATCGAGAGCGGACTCGAGCAAGATGGCTACGACGCCCTCAAAGCCCTCATCGCGGACTACGTACGTCAGGCCTGGGTGCACGACCAGGTTCCGATGGCCACGAGCACGCTGCGCTCCACCTACGCCGCCGAAGCAGGCTAGGTGGGTGTGGCGAAGGGGGTGGCGTAACTCAGATGGCTATTGCTTATTGGATGCTCCAGAAGCCGGGACCTGCCGCAGATGCGCTGCCAGGTGCGCACAGCGCGAAGGCGCGGAAGTGCGAAGCTCCGCTCGGCCCGCCGGCGCTGGTGACGGCGACCGACCATCCCGTCGCTCCTCGAGGCTTGTCCTGGGTGACTGTCGCGCCTGCCGTGAGGTCAGCAACGTAGCCTCCGGTAACGATGTGGTATGCGCTGCTCGACGTCAGCGGCCCGTTCTGGAGCTGACCAGCGCTGGGGCAGCTGGCCGAGGCAAAGGCGGCGTAGTGCCCTGGCGTGAGGGTGACTTCGGGGCTTATCTCTTCGACGTAGCGACCCAAGCTGCCGGTGAGCGTGTGTAGGACGCTGGGCTTGATCTGGTTGGTGTTGTTGATGACGTAGCGACTGGCCGCGATCGCGCTGCCGCCGAGCGCGACAAACAACGCTGCGCAGGCGACGATCAGCGCAGGCGACGGTTTATGTATACGCATTGCTCCCTCCCGTGGTTCGTGACAACTGCCACTACCAGGTTACCCCAGTCTCGGGAGGCAACTGCGTTTCGCCACTCCTTCCTATTAGGGGTTGGCGAAACCGGGCGTGCTCTCGCTCAACGGCCTAAAGCGTCAGGGCATTGCTGAGATTGCTGCCGCTCCGATAGCGCTCGCGCGCGCGGCCGAATCTCTTGGGCCAGGTGCTCGACCAGCGCCCCGCTGCGAGGCCCGCCCCCACGAAATGCTGGCACACCCCTGTCGGGGCGTGCGCTCGTGCGGGCAACGGCCCCGCACCCGAGCAGGGCCCCAGCCGAAGGAGCACGATGGCGACGACAGCTGGACGCACCCACCGCCGATCACCGGCCCGCCAGACTGGTGAACGAATCGCCCACTACACCGACCGCCAAGGACGCCTACGCGAGATCCTCAAGCTCGCAGGCGCTCGCGGCAACACGCTCGTCATAGACCGGATCGCCGGCACGCGTGCGGATCAGCGGCTCATCGCACATCTCTGCGCGGATGAGCCCCCGGAGAATGCGGCCATCGTCTGCGGCCTGTACCTCCGCCAGGAGCGCCTGCCGTGCTGCCGGCTCCTCGAAGCAGAGGACCTGGAGATCGACCCCGTCGCAGAGGACGTCAGGTCGAGGGTCGACCCCGGCTTCGAGCCCGAAGGACAGTTGCTCGCCGATTCGGTTGGGAATCTCTACAGCCTGCACAGCGCGCCTACTCCCTCCGGCTTGCCACAGGTGCGTTGGCATCTCATGCGCCCGGGGGCACGCGCGGCTGCCGAGCTCGTCACATTGCGGCAGCTGGCGGCCACACTCGAGGACTATCAACCAGCCGTCGCGCTGACCGAGAAGGCGATCTGCGCCAACGAGCCCGACGAGGGCGTGTCGGTGACCGTGTTGCGGGCCGAGCTGCGGCGTCTCTTGGAAAGCCCAATCGTCTTGAACCGTGGCCTGCGTGAAGCTGTGCTCGCGGCGATGGAGCAGGACGGACTGAGCATGAGCGAGATCGCGATCCGCTGCGGGCGGCGAAAGCGCGATCAACGTGGCTGCGAGAGTGGGGAGACCAGCTGGCTTGGGCGACGGATCGGCATCCTTCCCGAGGGCGGCCAGCTCGAGCCGACGCCCTGGGTCCACAGCGATGTGCTGGCTCTGATCGCGCGCGACGGACTCGGGATCGCTCCGCGCGAGGTGGAACTCGGGTGACCGGTGTGCTGGATGCGTTGACGACGCCTCCGATCAGTGGCCTTCCGTGGGTCACTGATGGGTCACTCAGCTTGCCGCGAGCGCTCGTCGCCGATTGCCTCGGCAGCGCCGAAATCCCGGCGTTTGCAGCCACTTTGACTACTCAAGGCAACTGGCGACAACCCCTCGGCGAAGCTTCCCAAGCAGCACGCAACCCCGGTATAGCTGGGGTTCGTCGTTTCGGGCGGCGAGCGTATTGGGGGTTTCCCAGCGTTTCGGCACGCGTGCCGAAACGCCCATAAGCTCCGCAGCCGTGCTGATGGTGATCTTTGGCGCCGGAGCCTCCTACGGCAGCACGCCGCTCCCTGGTCGCAGCCAGATGCGCGACCCGGGGTATTACATGCGCGAGCGGAAGCGCCCGCCCCTCGCTGAGGGGCTGACCAACTACCCGGCGATCGCGGCCGAATACCCAGCAAGTCGAGCAGTGATCGAGTATCTAGAGCGGGCGGCCACGACTCACGGGACCGGTTTTGAGGACGCCCTGGCATCGTTCGGTGCCCTCGCAGAAAAGACGACCACCCGGATGCAGCAACTCGTCGCGTTTCGGTTCTACCTCGCCCGCGTAATTTCCAGCGTGACGACCGACTGGCTCGGGGAGACCCACGGCAAGACCTATTACCTCCGCCTGTTCAACTACCTGCTCGAGTGGCAAGACCGGTCGCAGGAGCCGATCATGCTCGTGACGTTCAACTACGACACGCTAGTCGAGGACGCGCTCGGGAGCGTATTTCCAGACTGGCGGCTCAACAGCTTCGACAGCTACTTGAAGGGGCCGAGATGGAGTTTGATCAAGTTGCATGGCTCGATCATGTGGTCTCGGCGGGGATTAAATGAGACGGGCGCCGCCCTTAGCAACTACGACCGTGCCTTGGCAGGAGCGAACCAGCTGGCCTCCCCCGACCTCGAGTTTGAGCTGCGAACCGGCTTGGCCGACGGGGCGGAGGCTACGGCCGTGTTTTTCCCCGCGCTGGCGGTGCCGATGGCACACAAGATGACCTTCGAATGCCCGCGGATCCACCTGGAAGCCCTTGAAACGGTGCTCCCGGAGATCGACCGCGTTCTCATTTGCGGCTGGAGGGCAGCGGAGTCGCACATGGTCGAACTGCTGCAAAAAATCCCACCACGATGTCGGCTCGGCGTCGTGACGGGGAGCGACAAGGACCTCGACGAGACACTCCACCGGCTCGGTGAGTGGGGCCAGTATTCGCGCATGTCGCCGAAGCTGGCTGCAGGGATGGAGGGGTTGCTTGAGTCGGAGATGACCGGCAATCTCTTGGGTCTACTCTCCCCCTGAGCTCTCCTGAAGGGGCGAAGTCTGGCCGTCGCGGTGACGGAGTGTGCTGGGTTCCACGTCGTTTGGACCCCCCAACGGTCCACATGGGCCATAGACTTGAGCGGCGATGAAGCCCGAGACTGTCACCGAAGTGCTCAAGGAATGGCAGCGCGTACGCGGCGATGAGTTCGGCCCCTACTTCCACCTGGGGTACACCTACCTTTCGAGGACGGTCGGGGAACTCGCCTCGGACGACGCGACATGGACCATTACTTCCTACGAGGGGCGCGGTGACGTGCTGCTGCTCGCGAGCGATAAGGCGTTCGCGATCCTTGGGTTCTCGGTCGACGACTCGGAACACGTGAGAATCAGTGGGGCGCTGCATCCCATCGATGAGGGGGTTGTGCGCCTCGCCTTCAGTGACGAGCCTGCAGCTGAGGAGGTCGGCCTGGTGGGCGTAGATCGCGTGCGCCCCGTGATTCGACGTTGGGAGTTCGACTGGCACGGAAGGCTCCAGCTATCGATCGAGCACTGGCTGCCGCTCGAGAATCCGCCCACTAGCGCGCCCGGCGTCTCGATCGAAGTGGGTCACCACGAGCGGCAGCGACAGGCGGCCCACAGGCTCGCGAGAGGCGCTGGCTGGCCGCTGTAGCGGGCGCGCTATTCGACGACGTATCCGGCATCCTGCCCGAGGGCTGCCAGCCGAGCCGACCGCATGGGTCCACGGCGACGTGCTGGCGCTGATTGCCCGCGACGGGCTCGGCCTAGCGCCACACGGAGTGGAAGCCGAGTGATCTCCCGAGATTGCATACCAAGCTTCGTTTTGCTAATTTGGCCTCCATGGGCGCCGTTCTTGAGACCTTCCAGCATGCGGAGTCGCCCGCCCCGGCGCGTTCGTCTCGCCCCCTTCTCTCGGCTCAGGACGTCGCCGACATGATTGGAATGACCAAAGATTGGGTCTACGCGCAAACGCGCGCCGGTCGGATACCTCATGTTCAGCTCGGCCGCTACTACCGCTATCGCGCGGAGTCGATCGAGGATTGGATCCGCGGGATCGAGGATCGTCCGCGAACACCGCCAACTCGGCGGTTCCGCTGAGCGGCCACCGCAATCTCGCGAGCTCGCAAGTTGCGCGATCCGGAATGCCCGACATACCCCGGCAGCCGGAGAGGCCCATATAACTTCGACGTGGCCAAGCGCAGCTACGGAACGGGCCAGCTCTACGTCAAGCAGGGCGCATGGTTCGGAAGATGGCGCACGACCGACGGGCGTCGCCTCAACCGCCGGCTCGGCCCCGTGCGAGAACCCGGCGCGGCCAATGGGCTGACGCGCAGTGAAGTCGAGCGCGTCTTCCGCAAGGTGCGGGAGGCCGAGGAGGTTGCACCACGAGGGGAGTTCGACCGTCGTGTGCGCGTCGCTGACGCCGCAGACTCGTTGCGTCGCAAGCTCGCGATGGAAGGAGCGCGCAAGTCCTACCTCGAGGGCTGCGAGTCGATGCAGCGCGTACACATCGTGCCCGGCCTCGGTGATCCGCCACTCGCCGCGGTCGACCGCCCGGCGGTGGAAGCACTCGCCGAGGCCATGCTCGCTCAGGGGCGCGCGGCCAAGACGGTCCGCAACGTGCTGACCTTCCTGCACAGCGTCTTCGAGCACGCGATCGACAACGGCTGGTGCACCGAGAACCCCGTCCGTCGTGCGAGCCGGCCGCGTCGGCAGCGCGCAGGAGATGCCGAGCCGGACCTTCAATTCCTCACGCTCGCCGAGCTCGACGCGGTCATCCGCTCGATCCCCGATCAGACGGTTATCCGCGCCCCGGCGCCGACACGGCGTGGGCGGCGGGGACCCGCGCCGCCTCCACCTCCGGATGTGCTCGGGCCGGTGCTGCGGGTGCTCGTACTCACAGCCGCCATGACCGGCCTGCGGCAAGGGGAGCTGCTCGGCCTGCGCTGGCGCGACGTCGACTGGTCAGTCCAACGCATCCGTGTTCGAAACGCATTCACCCGCGGCGAGCACTCCTCGAAGGGCGAGTCGGACCTCTCCACTCGGCGCTCCGTGCCGATGGCCGACCGCGTCGTCGCCGAACTGGACCGCTGGTCCAAGCGCACGGCCTTCACGGCGGAGCACGATCTGGTATTCGCGCACCCTCAGACCGGGAACCCGCTGGATCGGACGAAGGTCACCAGGCGGTTCCAGCAGGCGTGCGCGGACGCCGGCGCGAGCGTGATCACGTTCCACCAGCTCCGCCACACCTTCGCCACGCGAATGGCCGGCCAAGGGGTGCCCATCCGCAAGCTCCAGGAGTGGCTCGGACACGCCGACATCAAGACGACCCAGATCTACACCCACTACGCGCCGGACGAGCACGAGATCACGATGGTCAACGAAGGCTTCGACCCCGAATCCCTGGGGTCCAATTTGGGGTCCAATGTGAGGGCAACTCGCCACCAGTCAGCCCCCTAAGAACCCAGTAAACACGGGCCCTAAGCACCCGTCACGACCGGACCCCTCGGGCTGGGGGCCGGGCGGTCGCAGGTTCAAATCCTGTCTCCCCGACTACGAAATAGCCTGCAAATCAAGGCGTGAGCGGAATTCAGCCCGGACCGAACACCGAGAGAAGCGTTGTCGCAAAAATTGAGGGCCTGGCTACGCCAGGGCCAAGCGACTCGTGAATTGACTTGAGCTGCTGATCCTGCGTTGAGACGGCGCAGCACCCGTGGCGCCCGTGGCGCGCCCTCGGACGCGCAGCGGGCGACACGGACCGTGACACGGATTACTTCTTTTTCTTCTTCGGCTTCGGGCGCAGCGTGACGAGCTCGTTCTTGCTGGCCACGAGCGTGCCGTTGAGCGTGGTGAGCTTCAGCCTGACGGTCAGGCGCACGCCGTGATCGTTGACATGGCTGAGGGCGCGCCGGCCCTTGACCGAGAGCCGGATCGTGAGCTTACCCTTACCGGCTGCGCTCAGCTTGAGCGTTCCGCTGCCGAGCTGAATGGGTTTGGGCTTGCGTTTCTTCTTGCCGTGACTCGAAGCGACTATCGACGCTTCCACGCTCGCGGTTGATACAGACGTGATGTGTGCCAGCCCGGGAAGGGTGAACAGCCCGCCGGTCAGAGCGCACGGGAAGCCGCACGACAGCGGAATCACGACTGTCCCTGGCGTGATCGTGCCTGCACCGGACCAGACGAAAGCGTCCGCCAGTGAACTCGCCGGACCGTAGAACGTTGTGCCCGTGCTGGGTGAATGCGTCGAGTCCCCCGCATAGCTCGCCGTGATCGCTGGTAGTGCGCTGGGGCCGCTCGGCGGTAGGAACTTCACCGAGCAGCTCGAGGTGTTGACCGACATCGGCGTCGGCGAGAGAGTGCACGTGTTGCCGGCGCTAAAAACCCCGCCGGCCGCGCTCGTGAAGCTGACCGTCCCGGTTGGGTTGGTCGGTTCCGAGGGTGCAGCGTCGCCAAGCGTCGCCGTGCAGGTGTCAGAGGCGGTCGCGATGATGAGGTTGCAGACCACCTGTGTGACGCTGGGGTGGATGGAGACACATACACCACTTGCGTTCCGGAACTGCCCGGAGGGGCACGGCGGTAGGCTGCTCGTGGCCCCGCTCACCACGATGCTTGTGAGCACGGCAGCGAGGTCCCCGTTGGTGCCGTTCAGCGCCACGCCGCCGGACAGGCCCGCCCAGTATTCCCAGTAGTGGAGATAGCCGTCTTCACCACCGTAGAACTCGACCGACTCGAGCGGCTTGCCGTCTGTCCCGAGCTGACGCGCGATGCTCTGGAAGTCGAGGTTGGTGCCGGGTGTCCACACGGTGCCGGGGATGCCCCATCTGCCGGGAAGTTCCCAGCTGCCTTCGATTCCGTCGAAATCGGTGTTCCACGGTTCGGGTTCAACCCACTCGCTGGAGGGAATGCCTTCGTCGAGGTTGTTGTCGTGCGGGACGTTGTCAGCGACCAGCACGATCTCGTGTCGGGTGCCGGCACGCCAGCCGACGTTGGGGTTCGTATCCGTCTCCCACAGGGCCCGTCCATACGATTCGGGGCCGTCGCCTCCCCCAGAGGCTTCCAGCGGTTCGATCGCTGCCTTGACGGCCCCAGTGTTCGAGGTCAACGGCTGGTCGAGCTTCCACGGTTTTTCAGATGCTTCTTCGGCTTCTTTTTCGTCAGCCGGCGTGTCTTCGCTGAAGGGGTAATCGCGCACTTCCGAGACGCCGTACTCGACGTTGGGCAGAGTCGCATTCGTTTTTTCCATCACTTCGACGATCTTTTCCTTGGCTTCTCCAAGCTCGGTGCCCATCGATCCGCTCGTGTCGAACACGAACATCACGTCGGTTGCGGGGGGCGCCGCCGCACCCGCGCTCGGCGCCATGGGCCCAAGGCCGACGGTGAGGGCCGCCACCACGGTTGCCAGCGCGACGCAGTTCGGTCTCGGCGGTTGCCGTCGCATCGTGAGCTGCCGGCCCAGCTTGACTAGACGCGTGCGCATGTGGCTATTCCCCCTTGCCGCTCGGCGGCCGACGTTGTCATGAACTGGGGTTCGCAGTGATTGCCCCCCAGCAACGCGTACAGGCTATAACGTCGAGGCGCCGCGCGTCGAGTGCGGTGCCCGGAGTGCCTGCTGGACGTAGGAGAGGTGCCCACGCCGGCCGCTTGGCGAGCGGCTCGCTCGCGGCCGAGTTCAGCCCCGCGGGGAATTTGGCCGTGAGGCGGACACAGGCTGGTCGGGGATCTCTATCTGACAACCCGCCACTTCGCGGGCTGGCACGTGGAGAGCGTCCTGGATCTCGCGTCCGAGGACGTGGCTATTGCGCTCCGACAGGAAGACGGAGGACAGCCAGTGCGTAAGTCCTACGGACATCGCGAGGAGACCGAGGCACTCAGTAGGACGGTGGCGGCATACGAGCGGACATGTCGCGTGACGCCCCTTCGAGTGGTCAAGCAAAGAAATCGCCCAGTCCTGCGACCGCCTCGATTCCGCCCACGAATCATCGATCTACAGGCATTACGGCCTGTCTCCCCGACCAGTTTGGAGTTGGTGCAGCAAGGTGCAGCGGAGTGCAAAGACAGCACAAAAGCCCTGCTACTTATGCTGTTACAGGGTGCAGCGGAGCGCAGACAGGGTGCCCGCTAACTCGGCCTCTCTGAGCGCTATCGAGTGCAAATCAAGTGCAGGCTGTACTCGCAACGGGGAGGGGGACGCCCCGTCCTAGAGGTATTGGGCGATCCACGCCCGATAGGGGCGAAGGAAATCTCTGGCGGCGTCGTGCACGAGCGTTGCCGCGCGGTGCACGTCACCGGCCGGCACGTGGACGTAGGAGTGCTCGATCCTCGACCTTGCGTTCTGTGCGCGGTTGAGCCTTCGGCAGAGCTCCCCGTTGATCACGCCGGCTGTCCGTAATGCCTCAAACGCGCTCTGCGCTGAGGACGCAGGTCTGGTGCTCGTCTGCGGCGTCAGCTGTGCAAGCTTCACCGCGGCTTCGGCCAGCTCGGCGATGAAGTTCTGGACCCGGCTGACTGCGCGCTCCACGGCCTGAACGCGGTTATAGGCGTCCATGTCGTCCGTCGTGTCAAATGCGTCCTTGAACTCCTGCATGTCGAAGTCCGCGCCAAAGACGCTCATGGCGTTCTCGAGCGCGGCGTACTGGCGCGGAAAGTCCTCCAAACGGCGAACGATGTCTCTCTGCCAACGTTGCCGGTCCGCAGCCCTTGGCGCCGCTCTGGCCATGCTCAGCCAGCGAGCAGACGGTCGATGCCAGCGAGGGCAGCACGAGCGCGAAGGCGTTCCTGCGCTTGGCCCTGTCGGAGTATTGCGGCCTGTCGGGAGAGCAAGCGTGGTGAGCGCTCGTCTCGGTCGATGAGCGTCCGACCATCGGCGAGCGCGGCAGCGAGGAAGCCTGGATCGTGCTCGGCGTCCGAGAGCCGGATCAGATCGACGGGACGACCGATCGCAGAAGTCAGCTTCGCGCCAAGGTCGACAACGCGCTCTAGGCTGGAGTCGCGCAGCTCCACAAGGATATCGACGTCGCTGGCGGTCGTGTCCGTTCCCGTCGCGGCAGAGCCGAACAGCAGTGCAAAGCGAACGTTCTGCTCGGTTCGAAGGCTCGCGCGCAACGCGGCGAGCAGCGGCCACGCACGCCGCGCGTATCGCCTCTCGCCCAGCGGCAGGTTGAGCGCTCTCGCCCCCGGTTCTTGTCGCGCGCAGCGTGCCCTGTTCGGCCGCACGTCTAAGCGTGCGCTCGTGCACACCCAACTCGTCGGCCAGCAAGCCTAGCCCACTCATGTGTCCATTATACGATAACTATCTGTCCTGCTGGACAGCTTCATGTGTCCATCACGTCAGCGCTTGGGGATCGGCGGCGTGAGCAGCCAAGACGACGGTTGCGAGCAGCTTGACGGAACAAGTTATGGAACAAACTGAGGAAAACCAGGGAGCACTCGCCGACACAAAAGCCAAGTAGACACGGGGCGTTGTAGCCGGTGACAGTTCATTTCTGCGCATGGGGGTCGGGCGGTCGCGGGTTCGAATCCTGTCTCCCCGACTAACAAAACGCCTGCAGATGGGCCTAATGGCGATGCACACCAGATAGGCGCTCTATTCCAATTGCATTCTCTTTGTCCGGGCGGGGGCCCCCGCCAGGTCGCCGTTCGTTTGGGCCTTGCCCGGCAGGATCCGAACTGTCCCTTCGCTCACGTGCCTCGCCACCTCGGTTCGGTGCTCTCCGAATCGCTCCTTGGCGCGGTTTGCCCTGTCGATCAGCGCTAGCGTTCGCCCTTCCGGAGCTGCGAATCGGTCGCAGGGCATGCGGTTCTTCGAGGGCATCGGCAACTAGCTCAGCGCAGCCAGGAAGCGCTGGCACGAGGGCGACCCCGATCGGAAGGCGTGGGTGTAGAGGGGCGTGGGGAGTGCTTGCCAGCCTGCTCTCACTCGCCGCAATTGCCGAGCCCGTGGCGAGCTAGGCACCTGATTCGCCGACCGAGCGGGCCAGCAGAGGCCCGGGCTCAACCCTCCCTCGAGAGACAAATCCCGCAGATTCCTGACCCTCGCCTTGAGGTCGAGATGGATTTGCCACGAACGCCGGAAGAGCCCTGCTTGGCGCTGCTATATCGAGCGGAGCTAGGCAACACAGTTGCGCTCAGCCGGAAAATTCACCAGGGAGGTGCTAGCACAGCGGCATCGGCAACCACCCGCGCATCAGCCGCGTTCGGAAACCAGCCGAGGCAGAACATCCAGCCCGGGCCGCGGCGCCGTTACCAAGGCGCGCGGAGCTGTCCGACAAGCCACGTTGACTACGATCCGCAGCGCTGATTCCCGACTTGCCAAGGAGGAGAGCTAGTGCCGTTGACCCAAACGCAACTCGCTGCTGCCGTCGCTGATCGTGCCGAGATCACCAGAGCAGAGGCAAAGCGCGTGCTCGACGCTCTCGAGGATGTCGTGCTCGATGAGATCGAAAACGCGGAGAAGGTCAAGATCGGCGGGCTCGTGCAGCTGACCGTGCGAGTGAAGCCCGCCTCGAAGGCGCGCAAAGGACGTAACCCCGCGACTGGCGAGGAGATCACGATCGCCGCGAAACCAGCCAGCGTCGACCTACGTGCAAGGGCATTGACCAGGGCCAAGAGCGCGCTGCCGTCCGTGCAGAAGGCACGCCGGCGACTCGGAGGCTGACTCGAAGAGGAGGCTGTGCGCACGCGGCGCACAGCCTGCCCTCACGGCGAGAGAGCCGCGTTATACCGGTACCGTAAGATTACATTCGAGCGACCAGAGGCCAAGTAGCTCCTTGCGTTGACAGGGACTAGCAGCGCACAATAGAACTACTGTCATCATTCGAAGCTGGGGGTTGAGGTCGCGGTGCAGAAACGTTCGTTGGCGCCCATGGCGCAATCTGGCGAGAAGGCGCGGCTGCAGGCGCATCCCGACTGCGCGACCCCCTTGTCCGAGGTGACCGGCGCGGGACAGGATCGCGCTCCCGCCGGCGACTCGCTCGCGGAACAGGAGCTCGGCGAAGCGGGATTCACGCTCGGCCCGAAAGACTGCCGCCAGCTGCTCGAAACCGTGGGCTTCGCGCCGTAGCCATCGCCGCGGAGCTCTTTCGGGATCATGACACCGTCGAGTGGCTCCCGCTCTGCTGCGGCTGCTGGCCGCGCGGGGTCGGCGGCGTCGGCCTCTGACAGGCGCGGGCGCAGCCAGCGCGAGCGTCTGGTCAACGCCATGCTCGCCGTCGCGGCCAACGAGGGGTCGGAGGCTGCCACCGTTGCCCAGATCAGCTCCCAGGCCGGCGTCTCGAGCGCGACTTTCTATCAGCACTTCGAGAACAAGGAAGACTGCCTGCTTGCCGCCTACCGTGCCGCCACCGAACGGCTGCTGGTCGTGCGGCCGCCCACTCCGGAGGCCGGGGACTGGACACACGAGGCGCGCCGCTCGCTGCGTGAGTTCGCGCTCTCGCTTCAGCACAACCCCGATGCGGGACGGCTCCTGTTCGTGGATACGGTCTCCGGCGGCCCTCGTCTGCGTCAGGTGCGCGGCGGGGCCATCCGCGCGTTCGACGCCCGCGCGGAGCAGTTCCTGCAGAGCACTCCCGCGGATGCTCCGACGATCGACCTGCCGCCGGCGGCGCTCGTGGGGGCCGCCCGCAGCATCATCGCGCGCTACCTGCGTACCCACGGCGAGAGCGAGCTGCCCGGGCTCGTCGACGACGGTCTCAGCTGGTTGCTCGCCTATACCGTGCCGCCGGGCAGCCGGCGCTGGAGCACGAGCGCCGGATCCCTGCTCCCGCAGGAGGCGAGCGCCGCGCCGGCGACGAGCTCGCAACGCTCCGCGCGGCGACTTCCCCGCGGTCGACACCATCTCCCAGCGGGGCTGGTCGCGCGCAGCCACCGCACCCGCATGCACCACGCCACGGCCGAGGTGACCCAAGCCAAGGGCTATGCCGATACGACCGTGGCTGACATCGTGGCCGCCGCCGGGGTCTCCCGCGACGTCTTCTACGAGCACTTCTCGGACAAGCAGGACGCGTTCCTCCAGGCCCAGAACCACCCGACGCTGTACATCCTTGAGCGCTGCGCCTCTGCGTACTTCAGTGGCGGGACCTGGCCGGAGCGGGTGTGGAGCATGCTCGACACGCTGCTCGCGATGATCTCTGAGAACCCTGCGATCTCGCACCTGCGCCTGGTCGAGTGCTACGCCGCGGGCCCAGCCGCGATCCGCCGCGCAGAGGAAATCACCCGCTCGTTCACGATCTTCTACGAGGAGGGATACCGCTACCGGCCCGAGGCGCGAACGCTCCCGAGGCTGACCACGCAGGCGGTCGCGGGGGCCTCGTTCGAGCTGATCCAGCGGCTCGCCGCGCGCGGTGAGACCGCGCTGATGCCCTCGTTGCTGCCGAGACTGACCTATGTCTGCATCGCGCCGTTCATGGGGGCGCCCGCTGCGACCGAGTTCCTCCGCGGCCGCCGCGGCCCGAATGGTTCGCTGGCCGTCCATAAGAATACTGTCTAGTTACAGCAGCGCCAGGTATATTCGTTCCAGTCCATATTTGACGGGTAGATGATTCATTCGCTATAACTACCGCCGTCGTTCTCCCTCAACAGGAGCGGCAACGAAGAGTGCTCCTATTTCCCTCTGGAGCCAGCTTCACTGGGCGCCGCGGTGGTCTAGCCCCTGCCGCGGCGCCCGTCTTTTACGGGGCCCGAGATGACCAGCACGACCAGCCACGCGGACGCCGGCGAGACGGGGTTTGTCGCGATTCGCTCTCCGCCCCAGCGCTGGGCGCTGGTCGAAGCGTGCGAGTGGCTGATTGAGTTCGAGCAACAGAGCCAACGCGACGGCCTGCTGGCCGACGAAGTCGACCGCTCGCTCGACCAGCTGAGCGAAGCCAAGCTGCTCAGGCAGCGTCTGGATTACCGCGGCCTCGCGCTCGCGGTTCCGCTGGGCATCGTACCCGCCCTCATCGACGAGCTCACCGAACGCGTCGAGCACGCCGAGCGCTGCCACGCCGACGAGCGGCTCGACGAACTCGCGGGCCTGCTGGTCCAGCTCGAGCGGCTGCCTGAACCCCGGGGCTGAGTGGACAGGCATGCAGGAGAACCGCTACCCGACGACTCTTTTGCTGCAAGCAGGCATCGCGGCAGCCTTCTGCGTGTCGGTCTTGTTCGGTACTACCGCGGTGATCCTCGCGCTTGCGCTCGGAGCTCGACGGGCCGGAGGTGAGCGGCTGCGGGCTCGTCGCTGATCCTAACTCAGACCGTGCAGTTACATAAGAGGATCGGCTGGTCGGCGGAGGTAGTCTGCTTACAGTGCGGGGTTGACTTCGGCGTGGGCTAATGTTTAGATAACGTATTCGTTCAGCAAGCCCGGGGGCGGGCCGCTGTAACCAGCCAGGAGGTCGTTCTGAGCCCATCTTCGCCAGAGCTGTCGGAGTCGATTCAGGGGGTCGAGGACGTCCTGGACGCGGTCACGCGCGCGAGCGGGGGAGAGGGCGGGTTCTCGATGGCCCTCACCCAGGACCAGAAGGACATCCGCGATTGGGTCCATGGGTTCGCGGCCGATGTGGTGCGCCCGGCGGCCCACGAGTGGGACGAGAAGGAGGCGACGCCGTGGCCGATCATCGAGGAGGCCGCCAAGATCGGGCTTTACGGCTTCGAAGGCCTGGCCCAGTTCTTCTCCGACCCCACCGGGCTGACGCTGCCGATCGTCAACGAGGAGCTGTTCTGGGGCGACGCCGGGATCGGGATGTCGATCATGGGGACGGCGCTGGCGGTGGCGGCGATCTTCGGCCAAGGCACCCCCGAGCAGATCGGTGGGTGGATCCCCCGCTGCTTCGGCACCCCCGACGACGTCAAGGTCGCAGCCTTCTGCTCCTCCGAGCCCGACGCCGGCTCGGACGTGAGCGCGATCAGGACGACCGCGAAACTCGACGAAGCCGCCGGCGAGTGGGTGCTCAACGGCCAGAAGGCCTGGGCCACCAACGGTGGCATCTCCGACGTCCACGTGGTGATCGCCTCCGTGGACCGGGCGCTCGGCTCGCGCGGCCACGCCGCCTTCGTCGTGCCGATGAGCGAAGCGAAGGGCATCTCGCAGGGGAGCAAGGTCTCCAAGCACGGACTGCGCGCCTCCCACACCGCTGACGTGCACCTTGACGATTGCCGTGTGCCGATCGATTACGTGCTCGGCGGCTGGGAGAAGCTCGAAGAACGGATCGCGCGCACGCGTGAGGGCAAGCGCAGCAGCTCCCAGGCGGCGATGCAGACCTTCGAGGCCTCGCGCCCGACGGTCGCTGCGCAGGCCCTGGGGATCGCCCGGGCGGCGTATGAGTACTCGCTGGAGTACGCCAAGGAGCGTGAACAGTTCGGGCGCAAGATCATCGAAAACCAGGCGATCGCGTTCACGCTGGCGCGGATGAAGCTCGAGATCGACGCGGCCCGGCTGTTGGTGTGGAGGGCGTCGTGGATGGGCCGCGCCGGGCACCGGTTCGAGAACGCCGAGGGCTCGATGAGCAAGCTCAAGGCCGGCGAGGTGGCGGTGTGGGCGACCGAGCGGGCGATCCAGATACTGGGTGGCAACGGCTACACCCGCGAGTTCCCCGTTGAGCGCTGGCACCGCGACGCAAAGATCTACGACATCTTCGAGGGGACCGCCGAGATCCAGCAGCTCGTGATCGCCCGCGCGATCAGCGGCCTGCAGATCGCCTGACGCGCTCGGCGGAACGCGCTAAGCGCTCGGGGGCTTCGACGGCGCTGCGGCCGCAGGGATCCCAGCCGCAGCGTCGTCCAAAGCGGCCTCAGGGGAGATCAGACAGACCGCTCTGCCTGCTGTTGTCCAGCGCCTTCTCGGCTGGTCGAGTGGCGCTGGCCAGCCGAAGGCTGATCAACCCGGCGGCGCACATCCGTAGCCGCGAGCTTGCCCTGGACGAGGGCATCCGCGGCATCGGGTCCGATGAACGGCGCGAGCGCCGTGTAGACCACTGTCGGCACCAGCGCAGGTAGATCCGCGGAGCGGCCGCTGCGGACGTAGACGGCAGCGGCTTCCATGATGCCGAGCGCGATCGCGTCCGAGGTCGAGCGCGATATCCCCGCGGCCTCCGGGCGGGAACGGTATCCCTCCTCGAGGAACAGGCCCCACGCGAGCGCGGTCTCATCCATCCGTCGCACGCCGGTCTCGCCGATGCCGTAGGCAGCCACGAAGGCGAAATGGGCAAAGCTCGGGTTGCTCGCAAGCAGCCCGGCAAAGGCGCAGGCTCCGTGCCAGACGCGTTCTGGCCAGGAGGCGTCCGGTCTGAAGAACGCGCTGCTCGAGGCGCCCATCAGCTGCTCGAAGATCAACTGATGGGCGGCCAGGAAGGCCTCTTCCTTGTCCGAGAAGTACGCGTAGAACACCTCGCGCGAGACACCGGCGGCGGCGACGATCTCGGCGACCGCGACAGCGGTGCCGTCGTGTGCCCTGATCACGTCGGCGGTCGCGTATGCGATCCGCTCGCGCTGGATCTCATCGACGACCTCGCGTGGCAGGCGATGCCGCCCGCGGGGGAGGATCCGTGGAGAGCTCCTCCGCGGCGCCGCGGTCGCATCACGGTGGGCACTGAGCTCAGCCACGTCCAGCTGCTGACGTCTGCTCCCGGAGCGCTCCTCGGTCCGGTAGGTGTCCGCCCAGCTCAGAAGCACCGGGAGGACGTCATCGGCGCAGCGGCCGTGGCGACGCAGGCTCAGGCAGATCAGCCGGATCGAACCGCCAAGGAGCACTCTCGCCGGCACATCGGGCGCGGCGTCCGCGGGCAGCGAGCGCTGCCACGAATCCTCGACGGCCCGTTGGAGGGTGCGCATCAGGCGATCGTGGGACTCGCGGCCGCGGGGGCCCGCGAGCAGCGCATGATGTGTGAGGAACGTGAACGTCTCGGGCTCGCGCTCGGCGATCGCGGCGATCGCGGCGATGGCCGCGTGCACCCCGTCCGCCGCCTCGCCGCGCAGGATCACGGCCTCGATCTCCTGGCCGACCTGCTGCGCGAGCGCCCGGTGAGTCTCGGTGAAGCAGGCTTCCTTGCCGTCGAAGAGCTCGTAGAAGGTGGCGCGCGAGACCCCGGCCCGGTCGGCGATCTCGCCGATCTTCGCGCTGCCGTAACCGCGGTCTGCGACCACCGAGACGATCGCCTCGTGCAGACGGGAGCGCTGATCGCGTGCCCTCGAGAAGGACAGCCGCGGCGTTCGCGAAGCGCCCAGCCGGGTGTCTCGGCCCGCAGCGTCCACGCTGGTCACGACCCCACGTCCTCCCGCTTGCGGACCATCCGCTCGTTGAGGAACTCGATCGCCCCTGTCGCGCCCATGAATGGTGCAATGCACACGTACGTCAGGCGGGGGAGCAGCGATGGGAGCACCTCGAGCTCGCCGCGTGCGGCGTGTCGCTGGATCATCTCGAACACGCCCCCGGCAATCGCCAGCGTGCTCAGCTTGGGGAGCTTCTCGGCCTGTGGACGGTGGCGGTAGCCCTCCTCCAGGAAGATCGTGAAGGACCGCGTGATTTCCTCGGCCCGGCGGATCGCCTCCGGTCCCGCGGCGTAGCACTCCACCAGCCGCAGGTGCGAGATCGCCGGGTTCTCGGCGATCATCCCGAGCAGGGCTTCGAGCACGAGCCACACGCGCTCGGGCCAGGCCGTCCCGCCGAAGTACGCGGTCGCACACCGCTCGAGGATGTGTTGCGTCGGATGGTTCTGGGCCTCCAGGAACGCGTCCTGCTTGTCCCCGAAGTGCTCGTAGAAGACCTCTCTGGAAACGCCCGCAGCGGCCACGATGTCGGTGACGGTGGCTTCCTGGTAGCCCTTTCTCTCTACCACCTCCGCAGTCGCGTAGATGATCCGGATGCGGTGGCTGCGGGCAACGAGCCCGGGGGGGAGGCGGTGACGGCCGCGAGGCAGGCGCTTCGGAGACTGACGTGCTCGTGCGGGGGTCGTGGCGGCGGAGGCGAGGGGCAGCAGCGAGCGAGGACCGGTGCTCCAGCGGCGCGTCCCGGACGGGACGGCGTACGAGAGCACCCACGCGACGCCGTCGTCCGCGAGCGCCGGAAGCTCACTCTCGCCATGCGTTCTCAGTGACCGCGCGATGATGCTGCGGGTGGCGCCGAGGAGCGCCACGGCCGGCACGTCGAGCGTCGGTCCGTCGGCCGGCGTGCTGTCGACGAATTCCTGCACGCGCCGGTCGAATGCGCTGACCGCGGCGCCGCGTGCCGCCCGCACGCGCGGACCGCCCGCCAGCGTGTCGACGAACAGCAGCCGCCCCGCGTCGGGGTGGCGCTGCAGGGCATCCGCGAGCTCGCGCAAGGTCTCCCGCGCAGCCTCGACCCAATCACCGTTGGCGATGGTCGGCGGTTGCACGACCAGGAGGCGTTCCGCGGCGGCGCCGTGGGCGGCGAGCAGGCAGACTTCCTTGTTCTCGAACTGCTCGTAAAACGTTGCGCTTGAGACCCCAGCCTCGGAGCTGATCTGAGCGACGCTGACGCTCTGAGAACCCATCTTCGCTGACAGACGGATGAGCGCGTCGATCAAGCGCTCACGCTGGCTGGGACTGTCTGAGCGACCCGGCGCGAGCGAGGGGGCCCGCGTCCGGCGGTTGCTACGTGACGAGGTGGGTTGAACCGGTGATGCCACTGCCCCCGCCTGGAAGCATACCCGAAAGGGCGACCACTCGCTTACACGGAACGACCCACTCGTCGCGGAGTCGCGCCGGAACATGGCATAACGCTGGTCACACGGCCGATACCGCCCGCATTCAGCTCGTGTGCCGGGCCCGAACCTTGGCGCGGCGAGCCGCGAGCTTCTCCTGGACGAAGTCGTTGCCGGGCCGTGCGCCGATGAACGGCACGACGGTCACGTAGGTCGCGAACGGCAGCAACCCGGGCAGCTCGTCGACCCGGTCGGTCGCGAGCGGCCGTAGGACCATCTCGGTGAGCGAGGCCAGGATGGCTCGTACCGCGAGCGGCGGGACTGGGCCGTCGGGGGACACGGCCGCGCACCGTTCGATGAACATGGCGATGTCGAGGAGGAGCTCGTCGGCATGACGGGCTGCGTTTTCGTCGGGTGCGTAGGCGTCGATCAACGCCAGCCGTGCGAACTCCGGCGCCGCGGCGATGAAGTCGGCGACCGCCGCCCCCGCCCGCCAGACGCGCTCGCTCCAGGAGTCCGAGACCGCGAAGAAGGCCCCGGCGGTGGTGGCGACGAGGCGCTCGAAGAACAGTTTGGCGGCCTGCTGGAGGGCGTCGCGCTTGCTGTTCATGTGCGTGTAGAACACGTCGCGTGAGATCCCTGAGGCGGCGACGATGTCAGCGACGGTGGTGTGCTCGTAGCCCTTTGCGCTGACCGCCGCGGCCGTGCCGCGAAGAATCCGTTCGCGCTGGGTCCGCCGTGCGACCCGGGCCGGCAGGCGGTGACGCCCACGCGGCATTTCGGGCTCGATCAGGCTGGCAGCGTAGTTCGGCTCTTCGCTCGCAGCCAGGGGCAGCGGCTCGACCTCGATGTCGCTCCAGCGGTGTTCGCGAACGGGCGTCGCGTACAGCTCGCACCACTGGAGCAGTCCCTTCTTCAATTGGCCGAGGTCATCGTCGTTGCGGCGAAGGCACGTACCGGCGGTCCGGACTGCGGCGCCCAGCAGCACTCGTGGCGGCATGTCCGGGGCGCGGCCGCGTGTTTCGCCCGTCTGAGCGCTCGTGACGAGCTCGCCCAGCACGTCGAGCAGACGCTCCCGCTTGGCGAGGGCGGCCGAGCCGGCGATCGCAGCCTCGCGGGTCAGGCACACGAAGCGATCGGGCTCCTTTTCGGCGAGCTCGAGCAGGGCTGCGATGGCGGCCGGAGCTGCGTCTCGCCCGCGCACTCCGGCGACTGCCGCGGCGACGCGGTCCCTCGCAACGGTTGCGCTTTGATCGTGGGAGGCTAGAAAGCAGTCTTCCTTGCTCTCGAACAGCTCGTAGAAGGTCGCCCGCGAGACCCCCGCGCGGCTGGCAACGTCCCCGATCTTGGTACCGAGATAGCCTCGTTCGAAGACCACAAGTTGCACGGCGTCGAGGATCCGTGCGCGTTGATCGGCACGCCGAGAACTCATCCAGAGCGGCCCCGCTTTGAAATCATACTGACCGGTTTCATAACTGGTCGGAGGGCCCGGCTGACCGGATCCGAGACGAGAGACCAGTAGGTTTCATACGCGGCTCCGACATTAGCTGAAGGCCAGGCTGGAAAAGCCTTTCAGCGCCCGTTGGCTCGTCTGTAGCTCTAGATGCCCCATCCATGGCGCGACCTCGCCCGCACCTCGGCTTATGGAAGGACGCAGACGTTCAGTATTCGGTCGTCACGCGCCTGCCGAGCGGCGCACGGCGAGTCGACGGAGGGTCAACGTCCCTCGTGTTCGAGGGTGGTGACTGTGTTCGCGTCCGGGGGCGCGCTCAGCGCGACGGGCTGGTTCCAGGCAGAGAAGGGGCCGCGGAGCGCCGCATTGGCACCGGGCGGGCCGGCTAGGCGCGGTCTTTGGAGGCGGAGTTGGCCTTGTGACTGGAGTTGGCCTTCTTGCCGGTCTTCTTCTTGGTGGTGTACTTCTTGTGGGCTTGCTTTTCGCAGGCTTGGCGTTTGTGCGCCTGGCGTCTGGCTTTGTACTTGGTGGCGCAGGCCTTGAGAGCTTTGGCGAGCAGCTGGGCCTTGGTGAGCTTGACGGTCTTGGAGCTCTTCACGGCCCCGCAGCCGGTGGTCTGGACGTCGGTGGTCCGTTCGAGGGTCGCGCCGTCCTGCGCGGTGATCACGGTGGGGATCGTGATCTGGTGCGTGCAAAGGTCGTAGTCGGGAGCTTCTTCGGTGTTGACCGCAAAGATCGAATGCGGGCCAGTCGGCAGCGCCGTTTCGAAGCTCGTAAACGGAGCGTCCGGCGCGGATTCAAAGCGCGAGTACGTGACGCCGGCTTTGATGTCGGTTTTGCCGTCCAGCACGATCGTGATGCCTTCGCCCTGCAGTACGAACTCGACGTCCGGGAACGCCGCGTTGCCGTGTGAGACCAGATAGGCAGGCCCGACCAGCGGGCTCTTGAGCACCGGGGTATGGACCGTCGCGGTCCCGATCAGCGAGTCTTCATCGCACCCGGCGGGGTTCGCGTCGAAGGTCGCTTCCTGGCACGCGTGCTGGAGGGTGGGCTGTAGGCGCGCGGGGAGGATCTTCGGGATCGTCAGGAACACCTTCTGGATGTTCGCCTGCCCCACCCCGGCACTCGTGATCTTCACGTCCAGGCTCGCCCCACCCGCTTTGCTGGCCTGACCCTGCGTCGACGCGCTCAGCGTCGGATGGAACGGTAGGTTCTGGCACCCCCCCACCTGGAAATGCGAGGACACCGGGACGCTCGCGCCTTCAGAACCCTGGAGGGTGCCGGTCACGGCCATCGGGTCGCAGCTGGTCGGGTTGAACTCGAAGTCCGGGCGATCCACCGACACCACGAGCCGTTTGAGCTGCACCGGGATGCCTTTCAGCATCGTGATCAGCGCATCGCCGTGTGGACCCGGATCCGTCGTCACCGTCACCGCGGCTGTTTCGGGGTTCACGTTGATCCGCGAGCGCACATCTACCCAGCCTAGGTCGAACGGGCCTGCTTCGGCTTTCGTCCGCACCAAGATCCCGAACGGCGCACCGTCATAGCCTGCCGTGAGATAGGCGTTCCCGCCCAGCACGACCGGTTCCTCGCCCAGTCCCGACCACGCAGTCGAGTGCCCAATCAAGCTTTCAGGGCCACAGGACCATTCCTCGCCGGCGGGAGGTTCGGGACACGGCGTCACGCTCGAGAGCAATGCCGCGACCCCAGGCGGGAGGCTGACCGACACCCCGGAAAGCGCCTGCTGCCCGTCCGGCCGGACGATTTCGAGTTCGAACGGGCTGAACGCCCCAGCCTGTGTGCTCGTACTCTGCCCAACAAAGGACGGGGAAAACGCCAGCGCACCGGACGGGCAGGAGCCACCCGCGACACCTGAACTCACCTCGAACGGTTCAGACGCCGGTTCGGCCACCGCACCGGACCACGCGTCGAACACACTCGATGCCTCATAGCCACCGCACTGGGCCGGGGTGGTCAGCGACGCGCGTTCTCCGCCGAACAACTCGAGCTTGAGTTCTTCAAAGGGAAGCTCCGGCGTGCTCTTGAAGCTGGTCGTGACCTGGCCCGTCGCCGGATCGAGTTTGCCTTCGCCGGCGAGCTTCACCAGCACCCCCGCCTGCTTGTCTTCCGCGACCAGGTACAGGGCGATCAGCGAGCCAAACGGATTCTTTCCTGCTTCCCCGTTAGGAGCCGGTTCAGCCAGATACACTGCACCTTCCAATTCGTTGGGGAGCAGCGGCGTCCTGATCCGCGCGGTCCCGAGCTTCGACGCGTCAGGGCAAAAGCTTTCGCCGGGCTTCGGTTGGGCAGGAGGGATGAAGTCGAACCCTTCGGTAAAGGTCGCCGTTGGTGATCCAGGCTGGAAATCCTCAAAGCCCTTGAACCCGACTCCCCCGGATAACACTCCGGGGCTCGTTTCGCTTCCCTCGGGACACGCCAGAAGTCCGTTCGCTGCACCGGGGTTGACCTGGACTCCGGCCGGCATTGTCACGGTCGCGCTACGTACGTCTGCCTCTGCGCGACCTTCCGGGCTGGCTTCGAGCGTGGTGCTCTGCGGCACCCTCACGCCGACCGTTAGCCCACTCGGCGTACTCGCGGTCTGCTTTTCTGGGACAACGCCAATCGCTGGACTGAATGGCAGTTCCCCGCATCTGGTGAAGCCGAGCGATTCTTCGAGCGGGCCCGACCATGCGTATTTGCTTTGCACCGGGTGTTCATCTTCCGTCCACGATTCGATGTGCGCCAGCGAGCTGACTGGTTCAGCGGCCGGTTCGGGCGCACAGGACGTCGGCAGCGTCAACAACGGCGTCTTCGGCCAGCTCGCCGAGACCGGGCACGGCGTCGCGATTTCGCCTTTTTCGACGTGCAGCCCGCCTTCAACGCATTCCCAACCGCGGGAGGAGTCGTGGCGGGGATCGCCGGGAACGCCCCAGAAGGTCACCTGGCTGGAGAGCAGCCCAGCGATCGCGGAGGCGTTCTTCACACTCGCCACCACCGCGTAATCGTCGCTGGGATCCACCGAGGTGTCGATGATGACCGGCACCAAGCCGAGGGCCTCGAACCCGAATCGAGCGGGCTCGCCTTCAGAGGGCGTCAAGTTGAACAGGGGGACGGTCAGCGTGATCACGTGCGAGGCCTCCGGTTCGTCGATCGTCAGGCTGGCGACGCCCACGACCGAGCCGGGCGGGCATTCGTCGACTTCCGAGAGCGGCGCATGTGCCGCGAAGGCCGACGAGGAGCACTGCTCGGTGGCTTGCGGATCGCCGACCAATCCCAGCGGCAGCTGGAAGCGCAGGTTCCGCGGGGGCGCCACGGGCTGTCGAAGCGTCGGCGCGCCGGTCTGGTTCATGACGAGTGTGCTGGTTAGTTGAAACGGGTGCGACCCGGCCTCGGTGTCCGGCGTGCCGTCGGCGTCGTAGGGAGCGAGTTCGAATCCCTGTTCCTGCACCCCGAACGGCGTCTTTGCGCCGTTGACGCCGACACGCATCTCGCGAGTGACGCCGTGGCTCGCGCCGCCGCCTTCCACGCTGACCTGGTTGGGCAGCGTCGTGACGGTGCCCGCCGGCTCCTTGACCCTCACCTGGATCGTGACTGCTAGCCGTTCATAGGGGTAGAGCAGTCCTGTGTACTTGCACTGCAACGTCGCGAGCGAGCAGCTGGTCGGGTATTTGGTGTGGACGGTCTCGCCGCTGATTTCGGTGGCTTCCAGCTGTGGCGGCAGCTTATCGGTGATCTCCACCTGAGGCCCGCCTTCGCCGCCGGCGGGCGCGTCGCCGAGGTTGCTCGCGACGAGCACGACAGTGCCTCTGCCCTGGTGTCCGTTTTCGCCTTCGCCTTCTGGCGGCAGGTTGGTGGGCGTCACTTCCTCACCGACGGACCACCACGGAGCTGCCGCTTCCGCGGCAGCGGCGGGCGTGACGTTTACCACTGCCAGCAGCACGCAGGCGCTGAGGGCGAGCAGCAGACGCTGTATCAACAGATGCCGCATCACTTCTTCTTCGCTTTCGGTTTTGCCCGGTAGAGCTCCCTCGCGTGCCTTTCGCATGCCTGTCGCCTGCGCATGGAGCGGGCATGTTGTTTACGGCACGCCTTCAGTGCCTTTGTGAGCTTCTGCGCCTGGGTTAGTGGTTTGCTTGCCACCTTGATGCCCTTGTTTTCCTGTTTGGATGCCGGCGGGGAGAGGTTCGGGGGGCCGGAGAACGCCGCGCTACCGGAGATGCTGATCACCGTCTGTTGTGGAGAGGAGGCCAGATGGCATTCTTCCGTGCTGGCGCAAGACGCAGATGAGCCTGCCGGCTCGGCCAGGCACGGCGATCCGCTGGTGCAGACACGCGCGTCGTAGATATCGAAAGCGTCATCGGTGTCCTGCGGCGCGAGCTGTGCGGCGGTGAGGAAAAATACGTCGTTGCCGCTGGGGGTCGCTTCTAGGAACGCCGATTCTTTGCTTGAGGTGTCGGACGAGATCAGAGCGACACACCCGCCTGTCGCGCTGCTCGCGCAGCCGCCGACGCCCGCCGGCTCGTACTCATACACCTTCTCCACGCCCACCGCCTGCGCCTCGCCAGTCACGTTCTCTGAACGTGTGCGGTCTTCTTCGGCGACGCCTGGGACCAGCGGATCGGCGCTGTCGAAGAACAGGCGTCCTTCGTTTGACAGGTAGCGGGACTGATAGAGCGCATTGGTGGCGCTCTCAGAGGTCCAACCGGGGATGTTGCCGGCTAGCCACTGCCCGCGCCAGGCCTCACGGCGATCGACCAGCAGGCCGATGCCTTCGCCGGAGTGTTCCTGGTCGAGCACGCCTGTCGGGCGCGCACCCGTAGGGTCGCACGAGACACAAGTCAGACCCTGGGTACGCGTGTCATACACGTAGACCTCCTGATCGAGCCGTTCCCCCGGATGCTTACTCGAGACGTCTTCGTTGTCATACCCGGTGAGGCTCCGCTCGGACATGAACGCGAGGTATTCTCCGTTCGGCGATACCCTCGCGGTCTGGAACGCGGTGTTTTCAGCGGACACGTTGGCTCCCTCGTCCCAGTCTGGACTGTCTTGCGGGGAGAGCACCGCGATGAACGTGCGGACCCACGCCGAGCCGTCGCGGTGCAATTCATACAGGTTGTCCTCGCCCGACCGTGCTGCTTCGCCCGCGGGATTTTCGTTCGTTGCGAGGACGCCCTGTGCGACCAGGAACACCCGCGAACCGTCTTCGCTTGCACCTAGCACCGCGCCCTGCACTGCGCCCTCTTCGCCTGCGTTCACTGGAATCGTGAGATCTTCAAGAGAGCACGACGGTTTTCCCCCGCCAGGTTCAACCATTTCACACTCGTAGAGATCCGAGATTTTTCTGGCCGGTTCCACGCTCGCGTGTTCCACCAACGGCTCATCATCGGTGAAGGCGGTCCGTGAGCCATCGCTGGAGGCCGTCTGGAACCGCGCCGCGCCGACCGGTTCGGTCAGGCCCTGTTGAGCCGCGTCCAGCTGTACCGTCGTGCCCGTCACCAGATTTCGCATGTACAGGTGCCCCGTACCAGTCTGGCTAGCAGTCCAGATCACACGCGATCCGTCATCGGAAATCGACCCCGCACGCGTGTGCAGATAACCGAGCGCCACGTTCGCCCCCGGCGACCCCCCGCCTGGGAGTTCGCTCACGAGCCGCAGTCCGCCGCCTGCGGACCACTCGTACAAGCCCGCTCCCGAAGACCCTGCACTGAGGTCGAGCACGATGTTGGCGAGGTCCGGCGTCGCGTCGAGGAAGCTCGGCCCCGCCAGCGGCAGGAACCCGGGCGCCCAGAATTCGCTGTTGGACACCGCTTCGGCATAGCTGCGCTGCTGCGCCGGACCCGGAGCGATCGGTTGATCGTCGCGGAGGTACACCGTCTTACCCGACACGCCGGGCGCCAGCGACGGTTCTGCAACGTACGGTTCCACCAGTGCCAATGACAGTTCGGGCGAGAAGAACTGGTACTCGGGAGCCCCGAAGTTGGCCCCGGCCCCTCGATTTTGCGGCGTGGCGATGTCCTGCGTGCGCCAGCCCTGCGCTTCCCGGATCGCCAGCGCCTGCTGTGGTTCGAAGCTGCGATTGCCCTGCACTTCTTCATCGAGCGCCCCGTTTGCAACAAACGCGAACGAGTCACCATCTTCAGACGCCAGGATCTGCCCGCCTTCGCGCGTGAGCGATTCGATCGCCGCGCCGTGCTTGTTTGGCGGAGACACCATTTCCCACGCCCGACCGTCGGGTAGCCCGTCGGCCACGGTGAGGATCGTGAAGGTGCCTTCGGCGCTGTCGACGGTTCCGAACGAGTTTTCGGCCACCACGCGGTCGTGGTAGGTGCCCGGTTCAAGGCCCGGTAGCTCAACGCTCACTTCCTTGGCGGCGAACGCTTCGCCGCCAAGGTGCTCGGTGGTGCTCGAGGTGCACGGGGACGGCGTCGCCGCGCAGGTCGCCGTCCCGTATTCGAAGTGGTAGCGGGTGCCGGAGTCGGTCGGATTGATCTGCGCGCTCAGGCGCCTAGCGTCAGGCGCCGGCGATACGGCGGCCCCCGCGGACAGGTCTTCGATCGTGGGGGGACCGGGCCCTTCAAGGTCGAAGACGTCGAGCTCGTCCGAGGCGGCGTCGGTGACATACACGACACCGCTCTCGTCGTCGACGGCGATGCCTGCACCTTCGGTAAGGTCCGGGGCACGAAAGCGCTCGATCAGCCTGCCCGGCTCGCTTTCTGCCTCGGGGGCGAACTGGGCGATCGTGGTCTGCTTCTCGCCCGAGGTTTCGCTGACGTTATCAATGTATACGTCGTTTTGTTCGTCGACCCCATTTGAGAGGACGTCGGCTGTGTTCACGGCGACCGCTGTGGTGTCTTCTCCGTCGAGCTGCGGGATGAGGACCTCGCCCGTGATTCCTTCGAGCTCGGCGACGACGGAGAGGCTGGCTTCGCCCTTTATCCCGGCGTAGAAGTTGTCTCCGGAGTCGAGAGCTAGCCCGGCGGCGCCTTCCAGGCCCGTGCTTATGCTGTACATGCCCCTGTTCGCGGCTTCGTCGCTAAAAGCGAAGATCTCGCCGTCTTTCTGGTAGACAAACAGCCGGCCGTCGGAGTCGACGGCGATGCCCTCGATCCCTTCGAGTTTGGCCTTGCTCGTGACCCCGTGTTCGCTGACTTCAAAGCGCTTCAGTGCTTCGCCGACCGCGACGCCTTCGGCGCTGAACTTATAGATCGCTCGGCCCGCGCTACCGACGACATAGACGTCGCTCCTGGAGGGATCGGAGGTTTCCGTTGAGTTGTCGACTGCGACCTGCGACGGCGATGGCACCTCAAAGGAGCGCGCCCAGTGCTCGCCGATCACCGCGCCGTTTTCCACCAGCGGCTCGAGTTGCACCACGCGCTTGTTCTTGCCGTCGGCGATGTAGGTGTCGCCTGTCCCGTCGTTTACCGCGACTCCGGTCGGTTCTTTGAACTGGCCTTCGCCCTTGCCCGCGGAGCCATACGCGAAGCTGAACGTGTGGCCGCGTTGGCTCAGTGCAAGCGCCGGCGCACACCACAAAAGCGCCGCCGTCAACAGCGCCCCCGCCAACGCCAGCGGCCAGCGCCGCGCAACGTCACACGCGGCAGCAGCGGCACGGATCTGACGACCACCGCGCGCCCCAAACACCCTCCACCATTTACAGTTCAGCGAGCTCATCAGCGCCCATGGCGTCCGGTACGTGGGGAGGCGCGACGACGCATGCGTGGGGCCGCAGTAGCGGCCCCACGCACAATTCCATCAACAACAACGACAGCAGACACTAGTGCTTAGCCACTACCCTTTGATCTCTGCGTACCCCGACGAAACGGTGTTCACATTGGTGATTTCCTCACCGGCCGAGTTCCACATCCCACTGACTTTTTCAGCCGGGAATTCCAGCCAGCCTTCGAGGGTCTTCAAGGGCCCGCCTTCGAAGTGGTTCGGTGTGTTTTCTGACTGTGTGTATTCTTCGTTCTTGCCATAATATTCCGGGTCCCCGCAGTTGGGTTCCCATTCTGGTTTTTCCGCACACTCTTCCGTTGTGACTTTGACTCGGTATTCCTGGGTGAACGTGCGGGTCATCGTGTTGACCGGGGTGATCGGCGAAATGATACCGTCGCCACCGTTCGGTGTGCCGGGAGTGCCTTTCGCTTCGTAGAAGGACCCTTCCGTGGCGTTTCCAACCCCAACCGTGATCAGGCCGTCACCGTTGAGGACTTCGACCGAAGCGAAGCTACCCCCTGCTGCGGCCGGTTCGAGCAGCACACCGACTTCGTGGTTTGCTTTGTTGATATAACCAAGGCGTCCCTTCAGCTGGTTGACTTGGATTTCTCCCGCCGGCAGACCAGGTGTTTGGGATGGAAGTCCAAAGAATTCACACCCTTTGAAGCGCACCGAGACATTCGTCACTTCGTTCATTCCGGTGGCTTCACCGGTGTTGTGCTCGCTTGTGCAATACAGTTTTCCGTCGCCGTTGCCCTCCATCGCTTCCGTGCAATCTTGGCGCGGCTTGCGTATGGATGATTCGTTGCTGACACAGCTGGTCTCTCCAAGCGACAGGACGCCCGCACCACCTTCGCCGCTGAATTTGTCCTGCGTTGCCTTTTCGTACTTGCCTTTGTGGTCGGGAGTAAAGACGCCTTTCTTGGTTTTGCCGGCGACGGTTTCGCATTGCGATTCGGTGTAGTTCCCGTCCTTCTGCGCTACACATGTCGCGGCTAGTCCGGACTCGACTTCGTAGGCGCCTTTGTGATCCGGTTCGGCTTTGCCTTTCTTGAGTTTGGTCGCGACCGTTTGGCATTTTTCTTCGGTGAAGTTGCCCTTCGCCTTCGCCAATTTGACGCAGCCGGCCCATTCCGGTTCAGCCGCCGCGGCACTACTGGCGGCGACTGCCACGAGTGCGAAAACGGCCACCAGACACAGGCCAATGAGCTTTACATGTTTCACTCGCGACAGATTTGCGAGATCGTCCCCGAACACACTGGGGTCCGGCCGTGTTCGTGCCACGATTTGCGCCACTGGTGAGGTGCTTCGACATACACGCGGCGCCAGGCTGCGGCGGCTTGTTCGGCCTTGCCGGCTAGAGGAATGTCGATCTGAGGCCTACGGAACACGTCCCAGAATCGCCCTGCGGGACTGGCGCATGTGCCTAGGCCCTAGGCGCCAGAAGCCCCCATTCGCCCCGCAGGGCCGTGTCCTCGTTATCCGGCCCGTCAACTCGTCTGGCGCTCCCCTAGCTTGTTTCTGGCATCGCGTGGTGTCTAGAGGGTCGGTTCCCAAGACCGGCCAGCTTTAGCGACCGGGTCATTTCGGGCGTGTCCGGTGCTTGTCGGAGTTGTCGCTCGTCAGCAGGGTGCTAGGACGGCGTCGACCTTGCGCCGAAAGGCTCCGGGATCTATTGCCGGGTAACGGTAGAGCTCAGGCTCGATCTGCTCATAGAGATCGCGAAGACGGTCGACCTCCACCAGCCCGTTCGAGATCATTGATGCGACGTCGGCGAGATCGTGCTCAAATCCCCGCTCGATCTTCGAGAGGGCCTGGGAATACGGGTCGAAGTGGTAAACGGAGAGCTGCCCGTCGGCGAAGACCAACGGGCTGCGCTCTTTCCACCCCGGAAGCTCGGGAATGAAGTCCGGCGGCGAAGCGAACTCGATGTTGATCCCTAGCCGCTCCTTGAGGTCCGGCAGCGCCCTCATGATCTCGTCATCCTCGGGCTCGAGCCGAAGATCGACGTCGATCGTGCTTTGCCGCCAGCCTTCCATCACCGCGGTCGAGCCGCCGGTGAGGTATACACGCGTCGGCGTCCGCGCCAGCTGCCCGAGCTCGTGCGCAAGCGCCCGTATCTGGGCCTCGTCAACCGGGGGGCGCATGCTCCGCGGCGCGCAGGAAGCTCAGCATGCGCCGGACGAGTGCGTTGTAGCGGCTGTGAGCGCTCGCGACATCGCGCTCGGAGAGAAGATCGTAGAGTCGGTGGGATGTGTCCGTCGACTCGCACTCTGGCACTCCGATGCCGAGAGCCCGGAGCCGGCGCGCGGCGATCGCCACGATGAGCGCGGCTTCGCTCTCCAGACCCTCAGCTAGGTCCCGGGCCCCGGCTCGCACAAGCTCCTCCCCGGGGAGCTGAGAGCGGACATCGTACATGACCTGATCCTAGGCGGTGTCGGTGCGCTTGACCGAAATTCAAGCTGCCGCACCAGAACAGCTCGCGCGTCAGCCCCGCTAGGTGAGCTATAGTCAGGCTCGCTGGTCCGCCCTCACGACGCCTGTCGAGCTAACGGCTCATGGCTCCAGCCGGTGAAGGTGGTCTGCTCGGTCGCTTGGCCGTGTCTGGTGATCAGAAGCGCTTGGGAGTCGGGGAGCACCGGCGCGTTCGTGATCGCGTTTGGCGCGAGTGCGGCGGGGAGTTCGTGCTGGCGATCCTGCGTTCGCGACTAGAACGCGTACAGGCGGCGAACGTTTCTCAGGGCCCGCGGTGTTCGAGCTTGCTGATTTCGACCGTGTCCGCTGGTGGTGTGAGGGTGATGGGGTCGTTCCAGCTGGTGAAGGTTGTGGTGGCGTTTTCGTGGCCGTGCTTAACGATCTTCAGGGGGTAGGGTGTGCCGGTCGCGGCGACGTAGATGGAGCCGTTGTAGAGCTTTCCCTTGGTTTTTAGTTCGATCGCCTTGTGTCCGTCGATCGTGGTCGTCTGGCCCTTGGTGAGCGACAAGGTCGGGTTTCTGAGTAGCAACGTCAACTCGCCGCCGGGCTCGGTCAGCGCCGTGAACTGGGCGAGCTGGGTGTTGTTGGTAGGCGCCTTGATCCAGGTGCCTTCCGCGAGATGCGCCCCGGTTCGCCGTGCCAGCCGCTTGTAGAAGGCGGGGCTGGCCTTCACGTAGATCGTGCTGCCGGTGCGGATCGCTTCGCTTTCCTTGCCCAGGAATGCGAGTCGCGCGCGACCGCTCGAGCCGCTCAGTTGTAGATCGAGCACCGATCGGGGCTTGACTCTCGTCTTCTGGGTACCCATGAGGGCGCCGAAGACCTGGCTGGTGAGGTGCACTGCGGCTGCGTCACGTGCGGCTGTTCTGCTTGCCGCGAGGATCGCGGCGGCAGATTTCGAGGCTGTGTCTTGTAAGGAGCCGCAGCCAGCAAGCGCCGCGACCAGGGCAAAGCTCGCGAGCAGGCCCGGGGCGCGGCTTTCGCGCGTACTGGGCGGACCGGGCTAGGCACGGTGTCTGGAGGTGGACTTGGCCTTTTGTCCGGCCTTCTTCTTCGTGCTTTTGATGGTGTACTTCTTGCGAGCGGCCTTTTCGCAGGCGGCGCGCTTGGCCTTCTTCCTGTCCTTCTGGCAGGCTTTGAGTGCTTTGGCGAGTAGCTGGGCGCGGGTGAGCTTCTTGGTTTTGGAGCTCTTGACGGCGCTGCAGCCTGGGGTCTGGACGTTGGTGGTCTGTTCCAGCGTGGCGCCGTCCTGGGCAGTGATGACGGTGGGGATCGTGATCTTGTGGGTGCAGAGGTCGTAGTCGGGGGCTTCTTCGGTGTTGACCGCGAAGATCGAGTGCGGGCCTGTCGGCAGCACTGTTTCGAAGCTCGTGAACGGAGCGTCCGGCGTGGATTCGAAACGCGAGTAGGTCACGCCGTTTTTGATGTCGGTCTTGCCGTCCAGCAGGATCGTGATGCCTTCGCCCTGGAGCACGAACTCGACGTCGGGGAACGCTGCGTTGCCGTGGGAGACCAGGTAGGCGGGGCCCACCAGCGGGCTTTTCAGGACCGGGGTGTGGACCGTCGCGGTCCCGATCAGGGCGTCTTCATCACAGCCCGCCGGGTTGGCGTTGAAGGTCGCTTCCGGGCAGGCGTGTTGGAGGGTGGGCTGTAGCCGGGCCGGGAGGATCTTCGGGATCGTCAGAAACACTTTGCGGATGTTCGCCTGCCCGAGCCCGGCGCTCGTGACCGTCACGTCGAGGCTCGCACCATCGGCTTTGCTGGCCTGACCCTGCGTGGATGCGCTGAGCGTCGGGTGGAACGGCAGGCCCTCACAGCCCCCGACCTGAAAACGCGAGGACACACCCGCGGCCGCTCCCTCAGCACCGTCCAGGCTGCCGGTAACCGCCATCGGATTGCAGCTGGTGGGATTGAACTCGAAGTGTTCCCGGTCCACGTTCACAGCCAAGCGTTTGAGCTGAACCGGGATGCCTTTCAGCATCGTGATCAACGCATCACCGTGCGGACCCGGGTCAGTCGTGACCGTCACGGCCGCCGTTTCCGGGTTCACGTTGATCCGCGAACGCACATTCACGTACCCGAGATCAAACGGGCCTGCCTTCGCGCGCGTCCTGACGAGCAGCCCGAATGGAGCACCGTCATAGCCGCTGGTGAGATACACGTACCCGGGAAGCGCGACGGGGTCGCTGCCAAGGCCCGATTCGGCGGTGGAATGGCCGATCAGGCTCGCTTCCCCACACGACCATTCCTGGCCCGGCGGCGGTTCTGGACAGGGCGTCACGCTCGAGAGCAATGCCGCGACCCCCGCCGGGAGGCCAACCGTCACGCCGCTCAACGCCTCCTGGCCGTCGGGCCGCGCGATTTCGATGTCGAAGGAGGTGAACGCCCCCGCCTGCGCGCTCTCGCTCTGCGCCATGAACCCGGGGGAGAACCCGAGCGATCCCGACGGGCACGGCCCACCGTTAGGCCCTGAGGAGATCGTGAACGGTTCCAAGAGGGGTTCCGCGACAGCGCCCGACCAGGCGTCGAACACGCTTGCGGCCTGGTAGCTGCCGCACTGCGCCGGAGTGCTCAATGACGCACGTTCGCCGCCGAACAATTCGAGCTTCAGTTCTTCGAACGGGAGTTGCGGGGTGTTCTGGAAGCTCGTTGTGATCTGGCCCGTCGTGGGGTCCAGCTTGCCTTCTCCGGCCAGCTTCACCAGCACCCCGGCCTGCTTGTCTTCCGCGACGATGTAGAGCGCAATCAGCGAGTCGAACGGATTCTTGCCGGGTTCCCCGTTGGGTGCCGGCTCGGCCAGATAAACCGCGCCCTCGAGTTCCTTCGGCAACAACGGCGTCTTGATGTGCACCACCCCGACCTTCGCGGCTTCAGGGCAGAAGTTCTCCCCGGGCTCCGGTTCGGCGAGCGGAGTAAAGTTGAACCCTTCGGTGAACGTCGCGGTCGGTGAGCCGGGCTGGAAGTCCTCGAAGCCGGTGAAGCCGATGTCGGCCTGCGAGCAGGCCGCAAGGCCGTTTGCCGCCGACGGGTTGACCTGGACGCCGGCGGGCAGCGTGACCGTCGTATTCCTGACGTCGGACTGCGCGCGCCCTTCGGGTTCGAGAAGGGCGGCTTGGGGCACCTTCACGTCGACGGTCAAACCGCTCGGGGTACTTGCGGTCTGCTCTTCTGGGACCACATCGATCGTTGGGCTGAAGGGCAGTTCATCACAGCCGGTGAAGCCGAGCGGTTCTTCCAGCGGACCCGACCACACATACGCCGGCGGCGTCACATAGGCCTGCTGGGTCCAGGAGTCAAGTTCCACCGTCGCGCTGACCGGTTCGCCTGCCGGATCATCCGCGCACGACGTGGGGAGTGTCAGCAGCGGTGTCTCGGGCAGGCTCGTGAAAGCAGGGCACGGTGTCGGCACTTCTCCTTTTTCGAAATGGACGCCGTTGTTGATGCATTCCCACCCTCGCGACTGGTTGTGGCGTGGGTCACCGGGCACGCCCCAGAAGGTCACCTGGCTGGAGAGCAGGCCCGTGATCGCGGTTGCGTTCTTGACGCTCGCGAGAACCCCGTAGTCGCCACTCGGACCCACCGAGGTGTCGATGATGATGGGGACGAGACCGAGCGCCTCGAAGCCGAAGCGTGCGGGCTCGCCGTCGGAGGGTACGAGGTTGAACAGCGGGACCGTCAAGGTGATCACGTGGACGAGCTCGGGTTCGTCAATCGTGACGGTCGCGACGCCCACCACCGAGTCCGGCGGGCACTGATCCACTTCCGAGAGCGGCGCGTGTGCAAAGAAATCCGCGGTCGGACACTGTGCGGTCGCGGTGGGATTGCCGCTCAACCCCAACGGTAGGCGAAAGTTCAGGTTCCGCGGCAACGCCACCGGCTCCCGTTCACCTGATTCGCCGGTCTGGTTCATGACGAGCGTGCTCGTCAGTTCAAACGGATGCGAGCCAGCCCTCGTCGCTGGTGTGCCGTCCGCGTTGAATGGCGTCAGTTCATAGCCTTGGTCCTGCACCCCGAACGGTGTCGGCGCGCCGCTGACCCTCACCTGCTGGGTGCTCGACGCGCGGTTGGGCGCGCCGCCGCCTTCAACGGACACCTGGTCGGGTAACGTTGTGACGGTCCCGGCGGGCTCTTCGACCTTCACGTTGATCGTGACCGTCAAGCGTTCATACGGGTAGAGGACGCCCGTGAAGGTGCACTCCAGTGTCGCGAGCGAGCAACTCGCCGCTCCGTGCCTTGCGGCGCCGGTGATTTCAGTGGCCGTGAGTCCCGTCGGCAGCTTGTCGGAGACCACGACCGGATCGCCGGTCCCGCCGTCGACCGGCCCGTCGCCGAGATCGCTGGCCACCACGATGATCTGGCCCTGACCTTCACGACCCTTTACCCCTTCGTGTTCGGGGGGCAGGTTGCTGGGCGCGACTTCCGCGCCGATGCGCCACCACGGCGAGGGCGCTTCCGTCCCATACGAGGGGGCCGCGCCGGTCAGCATCACTGCCAGAATGCCGACGAAAGGCACATGTGCGCGCCTCACTTCTTGCTCGCTTTCTTATTGGGTCGATAGAGCTTTCTGGCGTGCGCTTCGCATTCCTGGCGCTTGCGCTTGGAATCGGGATGTTGTCTCTTGCAGGCCGCGAGTGCTTTCGCGAGCTTCTGCGCATTGCTCAGCGGCTTTGGTTTGTTGATGACCGTGATGCCCTTGAGTTCCTTCTCGGCCGGGGCCGGGGGAGCGAGATTTCCCGTGCCGGAGAACGTCGCGCTGCCGGCCGGCCCGATCGGCTCCTGTTGCGGCGAGGGGCCCGCGCGGCAGGCTTCGGCTTCGCTGCAACCCTGCGGCGGAGGCGGGGGGGTGGTGAGGCAGGGTGATTCCTGTGTGCACACGCGGGCGTCGTAGACGTCGAATGCGTCGTCGGTGTCCTGCGGCGAGAGCTGCGCCTCAGTGAGGAAGAACACGTCGTTGCCGCCCGGGGTCGCTTCCAGGAACGCCGATTCATTCTGCGAGCTGCCGGAGGAGAGCAAGGCCACACACCCGCCGCTAGGACTGCTCACGCAACTGCCGACTCCTCCCGGCTCATACTCGTAGACGTTCTCCACACCCACATTCTCCGCCGAGCCGTTGACCTGCTCGCTACGCGTGGGCGTCGCGATGCCCGGCACGAGCGCATCGGCGCTGTCGAAGAACAGCCGGCCTTCGTTTGAGAGATAGCGCGACTGGTAGAGGGCGTTGACGAGACTCTGAGACGTCCAGCCGGGAATGCTGCCCGCCAACCAGTGTCCGCGCCAGCTCTGGCGACGGTCGACGACCAAGCCGACGCCTTCGCCGGCACGTTCCTGGTCGAGCACTCCGGTCGGTCGCGCGCCCGTGGCGTCGCACGAGACACACGTCAGGCGCGCGGTCTGCGAGTCATACAGGTAGACCTCCTGGTCGAGCCGTTCGCCGGGGTGCCCGCTCGAGACGTCTTCGTTGTCATAGCCGGTGAGGCTGCGCTGCGACATGAACGCCACGTATTCACCGTTGGGCGAGACCCGGGCGGTCTGGAAGGCCGGGTTTTCATCGGACACGTTCGGGCCCGCGTCCCAGTTGGGGGCGTCTTCGCTCGAGAGGGTCGCGATGAACGTGCTCTTCCATTCGCTGCCGTCATGGCGCAGCTCATACAGGTTGTCCTGCCCCGACTGCGCCGTTTCACCAGCCGCGTTTTCGTTTTCGGCCAGGACGCCCTGCGCGACGACGAACACACTCGACCCGTCTTCGCTGGCTCCGAGCACCGAGCCCTGCACGGCCGCGTGTTCGCCCGCGTGCAGCGGAATCGTCAGATCATGCAGGGCACACGTCGGGCCGCCGCCGCTCTGAACCATTTCGCAGGCGTACAGATCGGTGACTTCCCGGCCGGGTTCCACACTCGCGCCCTGCACGAGCGCCTGATCGTCGGTGAAGAACACCAGCGAGCCGTCACTGGAGGCGGTCTGGAACCTCGCCCCGGCAGTCGTCGGTTCCGTGACGCCCTGGGCCTTATCGAGCTGGATCGTGGTTTCCGTTGCGAGGTCGCGCATGTACAGGTGCGCGGGGCTCTCCTGGCTGGAGGTCCAGATCACGCGCGTGCCGTCGTCGGAGATCGCGTGGGCGCGCGTGCGGTAGTAGCCGAGCGCCACCTGCGGTGCGGGCCGGCCTTCTGGCAACTCGCTCACGAAGCGCAGAGCGCCGCCCCGGGACCACTCATACAACCCCACGCCAGACGACGGCCCCGTCAACGCCGCGCTGGCCTTGAGCACGACGTGCTGAAGGTCAGGGGTGGCCGCAAGGAAGCTGACCGGGACGGGGAGGCTCGCTTCGGGCGCGTTGGCGGCGCTCACGAGCGGCAGGAACCCGGGCGCGAAAAACCCGCTGTTGGCTTCCGCTTCGCCAAAGCTCTGGCGCTCCGCGGTTCCCGGCGCGAGCGGCTGATCATCGCGCAGATACACCATGTGCCCCGTCACTGCGGGCGCCAGCGAAGGCTCGGAGACGAACGGTTCCACCAGCGCAAGCGAAAGATCGGGCGAGAAGAACTGATACTCCGGGGCACCGAAGTTGGCACCCGCCGCCCGTTCTTGGGGAGTCGCGATGTCCGTGGAGCGCCAACCACCCGGACCGCGTGTGGCGAGCACCTGCTGCAATTCAAAGCTGCGGTTGCCCTGCACTTCTTCTTCGATCGCGCCGTTGGCGACATACGTCAGCGCATCCCCACCTTCAGCGGCCAGGATCCAGCCGCCTTCCTCGGTCAACGCTTCGATCGAGGCACCGTGCTTGTTCGGCGGAGAGACCATCTCCCAGGCGCGGCCGTCCAGCAACCCGCTCGCCAAGGCGAGGATCGTGAAAGTCCGTTCGGGGCTCGCGGTTCTGCCGAACGAGCTTTCGGCGACCACGCGGTAGTGGTAGGTGGCGGGGGCAAGGCCCGTCAGTTCGACGCCCACTTCCGTCTCGGCGAAGGCCCCGCCGATGTCCGTCGGCGATGCCCTTATGCATGACGCAGGGGTCGCAGTGCAGCTCGACGCTCCGTATTCGAAGTAGTAGTGGGTGTCAGCACCGGTCGGGTCGACCTCGGCGCTCAGGCGCCTCGCGTTGGCGGCGGGAGGAGCGACGGGCTGCGCGGAGAGCCCTTCGACCTTCGGCGGACCGACCGGTTCGAGCGCGAAGACATCAACGTCGCCCGAGGCCGCATCGGTGACGTAGACCTCCCCGGTCTGGGAGTCTACGGCGATGCCAGCGCCTTCCTTCAGGTCCGGTGCTGTGAAGCGCTGGATCAACACGCCGGGCTTGCCTTCGACTTCGGGGCCGAACTCGGCGATGCTCGTCCCGCTACTGACATAGACGTCGTTGCGTTCGTTGACGTCGTTACCCGCGACTTCTGTCGGGTTCACGGCGACCGCACTCGTCGCTTCGCCGTCGAGCTCTTCGATCAGAACATTCCCCGTGATCCCTTCCAGCTTTGAGACCACGGGGAATCCGCCTTCGCCCTGCACGCCAGCGTAGAAATTGTCTTCGGCATCGAGCGCGAACCCGGGCCTCCCGGGCCCGGTCAGGCCCGCCTGCAGGCTCAGTTCGGCCTCGTTCGATGCGGCGTCGTTGAACCTGCAGATCGTCCCGTCTTCCTGATAGACGAACAGCGATCCACTCGAGTCGACCGCCACCCCCTCGATCGCTTCGAACTTCGCCTTGCCGCCCCCGAGTTCAAACCTCTTGATGACGCCAAGCGCAACGCCTTCGGCGCTGAACTTCTGGATCGCATTACCGCTGGCACCCACCACGTACACGTCGCCTCTGGAGGGATCCGCGCCTTCTATCGAGTCATCCACGGCGACAGCAACGGGCGACGGCGCTTCGAACGCATCGACGGGCTGCTCGCCGACGAGTTCGCCGGCGCCGTTCGCGACGGGTTCGAACTCCTGCACCCGCTTGTTCTTGCGATCGGCCACGTAGACGTCGCCCGTGACGTTGTTCACGGCGATACCCGTCGGATCGCGGAACTGTCCCGGGTCCTTGCCCGTCGTCCCGAACGAGAACCGAAAGACGTGGCCCCGCTGGGTGATCGCCAGCGCCGGGGTGCCCGGCAAGAACGAGGCTCCGAGCGCCAGGACCGCCGAGATGAGCAGCGGCCTGACCCAGCTTCTCACCCGTCCTATTGTTATCTGCTCAGTCGTTGTCATGCGTCCACAAGGGCGAGAGAACACGCGTGGGGCCACCAGTTCGGTGGCCCCACGCACTACTGCATATATCTCGCTGCTGACTAGCCTTTGATCTCGGCTTCTCCTTCAAGGGTGTTCGTATTCGTGATTTCCTCACCCGCCGGAGACCAAGCAGTCTCTGTGTCTTCTCCTGGGGCGAAAATGTACGTTTCGAGCGCCGTCAGCTGGCCGCCTTCAAAGTGGCTCGGAACATTCCGGACATCCGCGTCCGGGTTGAACAGTCCTTTGACGCCAGGTTCCAGTTCGTGCGTACAGGTGGGCGAAATGCGACATGATGGTGGTTCGTACGGTTCAATTTCTTCGGTCCGGTAGTTCTGGGTAAACGTGTGCGTCATCTGGTTGACCGGAGTGATCGACGAAATGATGCCATCGTTGCCTGTCGGCGCGCCATGCGCTTCTTCATAGAACGCGCCTTCGGTTGCGCTACCCACACCGACATGAATGATCTGCGCACCTTCGAGGGTTTCGAATTCCGCGAACTGACCTCCGGCGGCGGGTCCCAGCAGCACACCCACTTCGTGTGTGCCTTTGTTGATGTACCCAAGCCGGCCCTTCAAAAGGCCCGTCTGGATTTCCCCCGCAGGCAGACCATGAGTCGTCGCCGGCTCATTCAGGAATTTACAGCCTTTGAAGCGCACCGACACGTTTGCGACTTCATCGGACGCCGCGGCTTCACCAGTCGCATGCTCGCTTGTGCATTCCACAAACGGTGTATTGCCCTCAGCGAAGCCGTATTCGCCCGTGCATTCCGCATGCGGCCGCAGGCTTTCGGACGTAAAGCCTTTGTTGCCTCTCGAGCACGCGTACGTGTCCGCATACAGGGTGCCCGCCCCGCCATTAGCTTCGAACTTAGGCCCGCCGGTCTTTTCGTACTTGCCCTTCGGGACGCCCTTCTTGACGTCTTCCTGGGTGCACGCGCTGTCCTTGTACTTGCCGCCCTTCTTGTATTCGCAGGCGACAGCCGCGCCGGCGGCCCATTCGAACTTGCCTTTGCCCTTGCCGTTCTTTTCGTCCTTTTTGGTGCAGTTCGCGTCTTCGTAGTGGCCCTTGGACTTGACCGCGACGCAGTGGCCCCATTCCGGTTCTGCCGCCGAGGCGCTGCCCGCGGCGGCAACCGCGACCAGGGCGAAGACCGCGACCAGGGCCAGCCCGATGAGTTTTACATGTTCACTTGTCCCACCATCTCCTTCTTAGTTTGGATCATGGGCGCGGATCGACCGTGCGAACGCCGTGAGATAAGAGCCTTCGGGGAGCTCGCAACGTTCAAAGTGCCCGCGCTGACGCACTCGTGGGTTGCCCTCCCTCGTTGCGAGCCCTAAGCCCCCTAGCTTCCTTTCCCCGTCGAACCCCTCCCGTCTTAAGCCCACCAGTCTGGGGGCCACCATGAATGACAACGGTATTCTATAACAGCGTCGGTCGTAGCCGTCAAGGGGGTAGCCGAACGGCGCCTGTTTCGAGACTGCGCGAATGCCGCTGGTTGCCTTTTTGCGCAAGGTCCCGATCACGGGCAGCCGGCTCTGGCCTGGCAGCAGGGTCAGTATGGGCGTGCGCACGCTCGTCGACGACGGTCCCAGCGCGTTCCAACTCGTGAAACGCCGTGGTAGCGGTTCGACCCGTTTGCTGTATCCTGCGGTGGCGTGGCCACGGCAAAAGCTCGGCAAAAACGCAGGCGTCCCGCTAGTTCTGCGTCTTCCGACGGCTCGTCGGCGAATTCGACCAAGCCGGACCAGCGCGAGCGGCTGTTGGCCTCGATGGTCGAGCTCGCCTCTCGGCACGGATATCCGAACGTAAGCATCGCGGAGATCTCCTCCCACGCGGGGGTCTCGAGCGCGACCTTCTACGAGCAGTTCGCCGACAAGGAAGACTGCCTGCTCGCGGCGTACCAAAAGACAGCGATGGGCGTGCTGCAGCGGTTGGGGCCAGTGGAGACCGGCTCGAACTGGGAGGACATGTCGCGGACGCTCGTCAAAGAGCTCGTGGGCGCGCTCCAGCAGGACCCCAACGGTGGGCGCGTGCTGCTCGTGGAGGCGCTGGCGGGCGGAGCGCGCGTGCGCTCGCAGCGTGAGCAAGCGCTCGCGTCCTTTCAGGTGGTGGCCCAGGACTTTCTCGACGCCGCACAAGGACACGGCAAGGCGTTGGACCTTCCCGCCGACATGCTGCTCGGGGCGGTTCGCAGCATCGTCTCCCAAAACCTGCGCACCCACAGCGAGGACCGCATGGACCTGCTGGTGGACGACGTGATGGGCTGGATTGAGTCCTACGCGGTGACGGCTGAGGAGCACGGGTGGAGCACCGGGCCGAACACGCTGCTTCCGGCCCCGGTATCGGCGCAGTGGCTCGCTGCCGCGGCTCCACCGCCGGTACCGCAGCGGCTGCCGCGCGGACGCCACCGGCTCCCGGCGGCCGCTGTCGAACGAAGCCAGCGGACGCGCATCATCCACGGAACCAGCGAGGTCATGGTGGCGAAGGGGTACGCCGCCGCGACCGTGGCGGACATCGTCTCCGCCGCCGGGATCTCCAGGGACGTGTTCTACACCCACTTCTCGAACAAGGCCGAGGCGTATCTGGCCGCCCAGGAGTACGGGACCGAGAACCTGCTGGAGGCGTGTGCCGCGGCCTACTTCGTCGGTCAGACCTGGCCGGAGCGTGTTTGGCTTGCACTCCAGGTCCTGGTGCTCGCCGTGGCGGGCAACCCCGGCCTGACCCATCTTCGGGTCGTCGAGTGCTACGCCGCAGGGACCGCAGCGATCGAGCAGACCGAGCAGCTCAAGCGAGCCGCGGTGATCTTCCTGCAGGAGGGTTTCACGGTTCGCCCCGCGGCCGCCCGGCTCCCGCGTCTGGCCGCGCACGCGATCACGGGCGCCGTGTTCGAAAGCTTCTACGGCCAGGCTTCCCGCGGGGAACTTGCCGAGCTGCCACGACAGCTGCCGCTGCTGACCTATATCGCGACCGCGCCGTTCATCGGTCCGAAGCGTGCGATCGCAGCCGTCGAGCGGCTGAGCGCCCAGGCGGCGCGCAACGTGGCTGCCTGAGAGGCGCGGCCCTGCGCCTTTAGGGGGCCCGGACCGGCTCGCGCACGCCATTGCCCGCCTCGGCGGGGGCATCGAGGGTCACAGCGAGGCTCGCACCCAGCGCGTGCGCCATCTTCATCAGCGTGCGCACGGTCGGGGGCTGGCGCCCGCTCTCTACGCGGGAGATCAGCGACGGGCTCATCGCGGCCCGCTGCGCCAATTGCTCCTGGGTCAGCCCAAGGGCTCGCCGCCGCGAGGCGAGGTTCGCGGCGAGTGCGGCGTAGGCCGCGCCGTTGCCGTTGCCGTTGGTCACCGGGCGACCCGCCGACGTGGCCCCCGTAGGACCCTCCTGGCGCAATCGTGGCGCGCCAAGGGACAGATAGTCGTCCAGCATCCAGGCGGCCTGCGTCTCGCTCCCGGGCATCAGGTGGCCGTAGCGGTCGAGCGTGATCGAGATGCCCGCGTGGCCCATGTAGGAGGAGAGCGCCTTCGCGTTGACGCCGGCCGCGATCATCAGCGAGGCGAACGTGTGCCGGCACTCGTGGAGCGTGATGCGCTGGAGGCCAGCGGCATCCCACGAGCGTTCAGCCCGCTTGAACAGGGGCGTGCCGTTGAAAGGCCGTGTCGGCCGAACCCCGAACACCAGCCCCTCCTGCCATTCCAGGTTCATCAGATGGCGCTCGAGGTGCTCACGCAGCGTCGCGGCGATCGGCACGATCCGCTCGCGACCGGACTTCGGCGTGATCTCGCCCGCCTTGATGTCCCAGCCACGACGTACGTGGATCACACCTCGACCGAGATCGATGTCGCCAATCCGGAGCGCCATCAGCTCTCCGCGACGAAGCCCGGCGTACATTGCCGTGGCCCAAAGCGCCCGGTCACGCTCGGGCAGCGCGGCGAGCAGGCGCATGCATTCATGTGCGCTCGCAATGCGGCTGCGCCTGCCACGGACAGCGGGCAGCTGCACGCCCACAACCGGGTTGACAGCCACCTCGCCGCGCCCGAGGGCACGCTTGTAGATCACCCTGACGGCCGACGCCGTGACGACGATCGTCGACGGACGCGCGTTCGCCGCCACAAGCCCATCGACGAGATCCTGGATGTCGGCACGAGTCACCTGGGAGAGGCGCATCCCGCCGAGCACCGGTACGACGCGCAGGCGGAAGGCGATCTCGTAGGCCCGGATTGCAGCCGGCTTGTAGCGGTCGCCTGAGCGGGTGCGAATAGTGCCATCCCGCGCTCCTGAGAACCACTGCCTCCCCGCCTCTGCCAGCGTGACGCTCGTCGGTGCGCGCACAAGCAGTCGGCGAACGGCCACCCGTGTGTCGTCGCGCCAAGCCCGGGCTGCGGCCTGCGTGGGAAAGCTCTTTCGGATCTTCTTGCCGTCACGGCCCGAGTAGACGAATGCCTCCCACGAGCACTCGCAACGCCCACCTCGACAGTCGCGTCGATGTCGCTGCCGCACTCCTACGGCCATCTGCCGACGCCCTCCCTCTCGTCGCCCAGACGGCCAACTGCATCATTCCCACAGGTCCTCATCGTGCGTCAGCCCCCCGGCCGATCTCCCCTTACATCTGGCCCAACCATACCAGTCCGTTTCGCTTCGCGTGGGTCGCCTGGCGCCCGCCAACACGGGACGTGCGGGTCGTCCAGGACCGCGCGCGGCTCGGCCTCAGATACGCGGCCCGACACGGCGTCGCCGAGCAAGCCGGCGAGCGATGGCACGGATTCGCTGGCCAGCTCGAGCAGCGGCGCGCAGGCCACGCCGTCTGTCAGCGGCACTCGCCGCAACGGCCCCGCCGTGCCCACCCGGCGGCTGGCGCGGCCGGGGGCGCCGCGCGGCTCAGAGACGCCCAATTACGCGCCTTTAGCCCCCGCTTCCGGGCACGTGAAACATGTAAAGCTCTTCGGGGCCTGCCTCGTCGTCGCGTGCGCGCTCGTCGCGATCGCCGCGGCGGGCAGCGCCTCGGCCGCCGGCCCGGAATGGGGCCGCTGCGTCGAAGCCGCGAAGGGAACGAAGGGCCTCTACGAAGACAGCAACTGCACCAAAGAAAAGGTCAAGGAAAAGAAGGGCGTCAAATCGCCCGACGGCAAGTACGAATGGAAGGCGGGTGCTTCCGCCGCGCCGGGCTGTGAAAAGAAGAAGCACGGCAACTACCTGACCAGCGCGTGCAACACCGAGAAGGAAAAGAAGGGCGTCCCCGAGGAACACAAGGGCAGCTACGAAAAGTTCGGCCCGAAATTCACAGGCGAAGGCGGCAAAGGCGTTCTGTCCGCAACGATGTATGAATGTAGGCCCGAAGACGAAAGAATAGAAGAAGCACCAACGGGCCGCTATCCCCGCGCAGACTGTTACAACGAAGGCCGTGACCCGGGCAACTACCTGCCGGAGGTAAACGTCAAGGTGGAATGCGCGACCGAGCACGCCACCGGTGAAGCCGTAGGGAGCGATCAGGTTGCGAACGTATCCGTGCGCTTCACCAACTGCCTCATCTTCGGGGTGGACGCGTGCAAGAGCCCCGGTGCGAGCGCCGGAGAAGTCCGCACGGAAACGCTGAAGGGGCAACTCGGTTACATCGAAAAGGCAGGGACGAAGGTCGGTGTGCTTCTCGAACCGGTAGTCGCCAAAGGCCGGTTCGCGAACCTTGAATGCGAAAACATCGAACTGAACGTGTCGGTGGGCGTAGGGAATGCGACGGAAGGCGCATTCTACACGCCGGAAGCCACCGGCGGCTATGACGGCGTCATCTCGCCGATCACCCCTGTCAACACGATGACGCCGAAGTTCACGCAGGAATACACGGCCAACGCCAACCACGAAAACGTCCCCAACCACTTCGAAGGTGGTCACATCGAGCTACTCGAAACGTTTCAAGAAACGAGGGAAGCGCCGATTGAAAGCAACACGTGGTCTCCGGCTGCTCAGGAAATCACGAACGTGAACACTGTGGAAGGGGAAGAGGAGATCAAAGCGTGACGAGCGCTTGATGTAGGGCTACGGGGTGAGCGTTGCGGTCGCTTTTGCGGACACACGCTCACCCCGCCCCTACAGCGACGTCGAGTCGATCTGAAGGTTTGGTGAGTCGGTTGCGGGCGCGTGCCCAGCGATTTCGAGTGCGAGTGTGCTGTCGGCCGCGATTGCGGGGTCCCGGGCTGGTGTTTCTGGGTTTGCTCGCAGCGTCGGCCGCTCTGCTCGGGCCGGCTGGGATCGCAGCTGGTGCGACGGGCCGCGTGTTCGTTGAGAGTCTGAGTGAAGCACCGGCGGGGAGGGCGCTTGGGGAACCGACGGCCCTCGCGGTGGATCATGCGAAGGGCGAGGTGTTCGTCGCCGACCGCGGTCGTGGGGTGGTGGACGTGTTCGGCCCATCCGGGAGCGTTGTGGCGCATTTCGGCGGCTATGTGGAAGCGAACGGGCTGGCGGTTGATGAAGCCACTGGCGATGTGTACTTGAGCGAACCGTTCGAAGACGCGGTGTTGGTGTACAAGCCGGATGGCGGGGGCGGGTATACGCTTCTGTCGAGGTGGTCGGGTGCGCGCATCCCGGGCGGTCATTTCGGCGAAGTGATGGGGGTCGCGGTGGACAACTCCACGAGCGCGTCGGACCCAGCGGCCGGGTACGTCTACGTCGTGGATGGCGAAGACCCGGTGAGCGAAAGGGGCGCCGTCGATGTGTTCAAGCCGAACCCCGCCGGCCCGCAGGAAGCCCAGGAAGGCGAGTTCGTCGAGGATCTGGGTGTTGGGAAGGGCGTCAGGCTGGAAGAACCCAATGCGATCGCTGTCAGCGCCGCCACGGGTACCGTGTATGTGGCCGACAGTGTTCAGGGGGAGGTCGACCGGTTCAGCGACGCGGGGGTGCTGGAAGCGAAGATGAACGGGTCTGGGTCGCCGCTGGGGACTTTCGGAGGTGGGCGCGACGCAGAAGGCAACCTCGTCCATCAGGGCAACGTTACTGGTCTCGCGGTCGATGAAACGACCGGCGACCTGTTGGTCTCCGAGGAAGAACGTGATGTCGTCGGTGAGCTGAACAGTGTGGGGGAATGGGTGGGCTGGGTGACCGGAACTCCTACGGGCCCGTTCGGCGAACTCGACGGTGTCGCGGTTGGCCTGTCTGGGGATCTGTATGTCGCCGACACAGAAGGATTGGTGGATGTGTTCGGCCCGTCTGTGGTTGTGCCCGACGTCTCGACGAAGCCGGCATCCAAAGTGACGGGGGCGACCGCGACGTTGAAGGGCACCGTCAATGGGGATGGCAAACCCGCGAAGTATCATTTCGAGTTCGGGGAAAGCGAAACCTTCTCCGGCCTCAGCACGCCCGTCCATGAAACGGCTGGTGGCGGCGAAGAAAGGGTGCAGGCCGCCGTGTCGGGGCTGAAACCCGACACCAGGTACTTCTTCAGGCTGGTCGCCGAGAACCAGAACGGCACGAGCTGTGGTGTGGGTCGTTGGTTCACGACCGAAGGCGGGGAAGGTGCCGGGGAGGCGATTTCGTTCTCCTGTCAGGCGCGTTCAGAACCGGCGTCGATCGAAGCTGAGTCAGTTACGGGGGTCGGCTCCAGCGAAGCGACCCTGGACGCCGTGATCGATCCGCACGGCCACGAAAGCAGCTACCAGTTCCAGTACGGCAGTCAAAGCTGTAAGGCCAGCCCGGGGTCCTGCACGGAGCTCCCGTCCGCGCCGGGCGAGCTCGGCTCCGGCGTAGCGAGCGTGCCGGAGAGCGTGCAGCTGCAGGGGCTGAAGCCGGATACCACCTACTTCTACCGCGTGCTCGTAACGAGTGCGGGCGGCGCGAGCGAAGGCATCGAAAAATCCTTTACGACCAGCTCCGCCGCAGCCCCGTTGGTGCTGCCGGACGGCCGCGCGTGGGAGATGGTGACCCCGCCCGATAAGCATGGTGCTCCGGTGGAAGCGCTGACCCGCGAAGGCGGGCTGATCTTGGCCTCCGAAGACGGGGATGCGTTGGCATATGTGGCCGATGGTGCGATCCTGGAACAGGCGGAAGGTAGCCGCAGCCCCGAAGCGCAGCAGTATCTCGCCACTCGCTCTGCGGGTGGTTGGGGCTCGCAGGATCTCGTGACTCCGCAGGTCGGCGCGCAGGGCGCGAACGTCGGTGGGGCTCCGGAGTACCAGTTCTTCACGCCGGATCTTTCGCTTGCGCTGGTAAAGCCCTACCACGGCGCCAAGAGCGGGCCTGCTGCCGAACCCCCGCTGGCGCCGGAAATCACGCAGGGCACGGCCTACGTGCGCGATGACCCGCCGCTGGTACCCGACGAAGCGGAGACAACCAACTACGACGCCGCCGCGCAGAACGGTCAGCGCCAGGACTACCCGGGCTACCTGCCGCTCCTGACGAATGGCGATGTAGCCGAAGGCACGGTATTCGGCGGGCAAGAAGAGACACAGTTCGAGGACGCGACCCCCGATCTCAGTCACGTGATCATCAGCTCCATGGTCGCGTTGAAGGGCAAGGGATCGACACCGGGGTTGTATGAGTGGTCCGCCGGTGGACTGGAGCAGGTGAGTGTTCTCCCTGAAGGTGAACCGGTCGGGGATGCGGCGCTCGGTTACTACCGCTCCCAGGCAAGCGCGCTCTCCGAGGATGGGACGCGTGTGGTGTGGACCGGCAGCGAAACGCAGCCGGCGCACCTGTACATGCGCGACACCGCCACGGCCCAGACAATCGAGCTGGACAAACCCGAAGCAGGGATCGCTGAAGCACCGTCGGGCGCCGCGATCTTCCAGGGCGCCAGCGCTGACGGCTCGCGGGTGTTCTTCACCGACAAGCAGCGGCTCACGAAGAACTCGACCGCTGAACCGGAAGCTGGTGATGAAGACCTGTACGAGTGCGAAATCCTCGAAACCCCGGGCGGGCCTGAGTGCGAACTGCATGATCTCACCGCTGGGGTGCTGCGCGCGGGCGAACACGCGGCCGTGCAGGGGTTCGTCCTCGGCTCAAGTCAAGACGGCGCGAGCGTCTACATCGTCGCCAAGGGCGTGCTCGCCGCGGGCGAAAACGGTAACGGTGAAGCCGCCGCACCCGGCCGGCAGAACCTCTACCGCCTGCACGACGACGGTACGGGCTGGGCCGCGACGTTCATCGCGACGCTCTCGAGCGAAGATTTCCCAGACTGGAGGGGTGGAGGGGCGGCGTCCAACAGCGCTTTTCAGACCGCGCGTGTCTCACCGGACGGGGAATACCTGGCGTTCATGTCCGAGCAGAGCCTCACGGGGTACGACAACGAAGACGTCTCCAGCGGCCATCTCGGTGAACGCATGGATGAGGAGGTGTTCCTCTATGACGCGCACACCGCGAGCTTGACGTGCGTCTCGTGTGACCCGACGGGTGCGCGCCCAAGGGGCGTTCTCGATGTCTACGAAGGCGGCGAAGGCATCGGTCTGCTCGTGGACCGGCATAGCATCTGGAATGAACGCTGGCTGGCGGGCAGCATCCCCGGGTGGACGCCGCAGAGCCTCACGGGCGCGCTGTACCAGTCGCGCTACCTCTCAAACAATGGCCGTCTGTTCTTCGACGATGCCGACGCGTTGCTGCCGCAGGTGACGACAGCGACTCGCGGCGAGCAGGTCGCCGGCCAACAGCAGCAGGTGGGTGTGGAGAACGTCTACGAGTACGAGCCGGCCGGCATTGGGTCGTGCGCGAGCGCCTCCGGTGGCTGTGTTTCGCTGCTCTCCTCGGGTAGCTCGCCGGACGAATCCGCCTTCCTTGAAGCGACACCCGAAGGCGAAGACGTGTTCTTCCTCACCGCCGCGCAGCTGCTCCCACAGGACACCGATACGGCCTTTGACATCTACGACGCGCGCGTCTGCACGCCGGGCTCACCGTGTTTGGGCCCGCCGCCGCAGTCGCCGTCGGGCTGCAGCGAAGCCGACGCCTGCCGGCCGGTCTCCCCGCCCGCGCAGACACCGGACGAGCCGTCGGGCAGCGCTGGCTACACCGGCCCCGGGAACATCATCCCGCCGCCACCCAAACACGAAGCCAAGGCCACCAAGACGGCCGTCAAGGCGCTAACACGCTCCCAGCAACTCGCCAAAGCGCTTGCGGGCTGCCGACGCCAGCACCCCAATTCCAAGAGGAGGCGCAAGAACTGTGAAGCCCGGGCACACAAGCAGTACGGGCCCCTCGCGAAGAAGAAGTCGAAGAAGAGCACGAGCAAGAGCATGTCCTCCACTGCGCTCTCGAGGCGAGCACGCGGATGACCCTGCCGCGCGTGCCCCTTCCCGGCTGTGCGAGCTGGATCGCGCTCGCTGGCGTGCTGGCCAGCTTTGCCGCAGCGATGACGGTGGCGCTGGCGCTTCCATCACCCGCATCTGCCGAAACGGGGTGGTGGCAGGTCGGTTCTGAAGTGGCGCCGACCTATCTGCCGCCGAAGCTCGACGGTGAACCGGGAACGGGCGATGTGATCGTGACGGTGACCAACCGCGGCGACGGGCCGATCAGCGGTGCGGGCGAATCACCGGTGCTCTTGACCGAGAAGCTGCCGGCCGGCCTGGTCGCGACGAGCATCACGCCTAACGCGCCGGGGAGCAGGACAGAGCCGACCTGCTCCCTCGCCACGCTGCAGTGCGAATACACGGGCGTCCTCAATCCTTACGAACGCGTCGAAGTCAAGATCGCGGTGAAGGTCGAACTCGAAGAGCCTCCCGCCGCGATCACCACCCTCCCCGACGAAGTGGGCGTCCAGGGCGGCGGGGCGCCGAGTGCCGCGAGCGTCCAACACCTGACACTCAGCGGCCAGGAAACACCGTTCGGCGTCGCTTCCGGGGGCTATGAACTCGCGCCGTGGAACGAAAACGGCGCGCCAGCAACCCAGGCCGGCTCGCACCCCTTCCAGCTCACGACAGCCCTGACCTTCAACCAGGTGATCCGCCAGAACGGAGCTCGCCAGCCGGTTGCCCTACCCAAGAACCTACGCGTAAATCTGCCGCCGGGCCTGATCGGCAACCCCAATGCAGTCCAACAGTGCACGGCCGTCGACTTCAATGCCGCGGTGAAGGTGACGAATCTGTGCCCGCCACGCTCGGCGATCGGCGCAGCGACGGTCACCGTCTACGAACCCGACCAAACCCCGCCCGACAAACAGTTCACGGTGCCGGTATTCAACCTGGTGCCGGCGCAGGGCGAGCCGGCGCGATTTGGTTTCGAGGTGCTCGGCAGAGTGTTCGTCACGATCGATACCTCGGTCGCTGCGGGTGGGGATTACGGCGTCGTAGCGAGCGTCCAGAATGCGACCGAGGACGGTGGGCTGCTGAGCAGCCAGGTAACGCTGTGGGGCGACCCAGGCGACCCCCGCCACAACCAGTCCCGCGGCTGGGAATGCATCCAGGGCGGCTACCACTACCTCAACGAAGAAGTCCACACTCCGTGCCCTGCCGAACCCGACTTGCCGCAGACGCCGTTCCTGACGTTGCCGACCTCGTGCGCGCCCCACCCGGCCAGCGAACCCTTCGTCTCCTCGGTGCAGGAGGAATCGTGGGCGCAGCCGAGCTTCACAGAACCGACGACCTATGCGTGGGCGGGTCCGCTCGGGGAACCGTTGGGATTGGAAGGCTGCAGCCAGCTGCCGTTCGCCCCGGCGATCGAAGTCAGCCCGGAAGAGCACACGGCGAGCACCCCCACGGGCTTGGACGTGGATGTGCGCTTGCCGCAGGCACCGTTGCTTGAAGCGAACCCGGAAGGCCGCGCGGAGGCCGACGTGCGCGAAACCACCCTCACGCTGCCGGCCGGGTTCCAGGTGAACCCCTCCGCGGCGAACGGGCTCGCGGCGTGCCCGGAGACCCCCGAAGGCGGGGTCGAAGGCATCGGCTTCACCGGCTTTCGGAAATACAGCGGCCTGGAACCCGCGCCGGGGACCGCGACGTTCACGCCGACCTTCCGCTTCGTCGAAGAAGGGGGCCTTGCGCCGTCGTGTCCGGAAGCGTCGAAGCTCGGGACCGTGCGGATCAGGACGCCGCTGCTCCCCGACGAACTGGAAGGCTATGCCTACCTGGCCGCGCAGAACCAGAACCCATTCGGGTCACTGCTCGCGCTATACATCGTCGCGCAGGACAAGAAGGCCGGGGTACTGGTCAAGCTCGCAGGCGAAGCATCGCTCAACCAGCAGACAGCGCAGATCACCACCTCTTTCAAGGACACCCCGCAGCTTCCGTTCGAAGAACTCAAGCTGCACCTGTTCGCCGGCGAACGCGCCTCGCTGAGCACTCCGGCCTCATGCGGCACCTACACGACCTCGAGCGTCTTCGGCGCCTGGTCCGGCGCGAGCGCTGAACCATCCTCGCAGCCCTTCGTGATCTCCTCGGGAGCCGGCGGCGCGCCATGCCCGCCGGGGCCGCTCGCCTTCTCGCCGGGCTTCTTCGCGCAGAGCGCAAACCCCCAGGCGGGGGCGTTCTCGCCGTTCGAACTCGAAATAGCCCGCCCCGACGGGCAACAGGCCCTGACCGGCGTCTCCGTGTCGCTGCCTGCCGGCGTGGCGGCCGTGCTATCGAGCGTCACCCCCTGCCAGGAACCGCCGGCTGGCGTGGAATGGTCGTGCGGGCAAGAAAGCCTGATCGGGCATTCGACCGCCTGGTCGGGGCTCGGCAACGAACCGGTGACACTCCCGGGGGATGTGTATCTGACAAGCGGCTATGACGGGGCTCCGTTTGGCCTGCTCGTCCGAACCCACGCCGCGGCCGGCCCATTCGATCTGGGTTATGTGAACGTTCGCTCGCGGATCGACGTTAACCCCGAAACGGCGGCGGTCACTGTGACAACCGACCCGGGTCCTCACGGGGATGCGCTGATCACGATGCTGAAAGGGATCCCCGCCCAGCTGAAACGCCTACGCGTCACGGTAGATCGGCCCGGGTTCGAGTTCAACCCCACGAGCTGCGACCCGATGAGCGTCCAGGGCTCCCTGTCGGGCTCTGAAGGCGCCAACGCGAGCGTGTCCTCGCGCTTCCAGGTCGGCGGCTGCGAAAACCTGCCGTTCCACCCGTCCTTGACCGCATCGGTTGGCGGTCATGCCAGCAAAGCCGACGGCACCGGCTTTGACGTGAAGATCACCAGCCAGGGACTTGGCGTCGCGAACGTCAGGAAGGTCGAACTGCAGATCCCCGCCGCGCTGCCCTCCCGACAGTCCACATTGAACCAGGCGTGTCTGGCGGCGGTCTTCCAGGCCAACCCAGCGTCCTGCCCGGAAGGGTCGGTGATCGGCTACGCCACCGTCCACACACCGATCCTCAAGAACCCGCTGACGGGGCCTGCCTACCTGGTCTCCTACGGCAACGCGAAATTCCCCGATGTCGAGTTCGTGCTGCAGGGCGAAGGCATCACGCTCGTCCTCGACGGCCACACCGACATCAAAAGCGGCGTCACCTACAGCCGCTTCGAATCCGCGCCGGACGCACCGTTCGCCACCTTCGAAACGGTGCTGCCCGCGGGCCCGCACGGCATCCTGACCGCCTACGCCTCCGAAAAGGAACCCTACGAACTCTGCTCGTCCAAGCTCCAAATGCCGACCACGATCACCGCCCAAGACGGGGCTGTGATCGAACAGGACACTCCAGTCACCCCGGAAGGCTGCAGCGGTGTGGCGGCCGCGCACACCAGCAAGCCCACCAGGGCGCAGCAGCTCGCCAAAGCCCTCGCGGCCTGCCGGCACAAGTACCGCTCCAAGAAGGCCAAGACCAGACGCGCCGTCTGCGAAAGGCAGGCCCGCAAGCGCTACGGCCCGCCGCGCAAGGCCCACAAGAGCACCCGCCACACCCGCAAGCACACCACCCGATAGATGCGCCAGGGCAGTGCCAGCACGCCCACTGCTCACCGCCGCGCGATCGCCGCGACGATCGCCAGCCTGCTCGCGGCTGCCGCGCTCGCGAGCTGTGGCGGCTCCTCGAGCGACCCCGGCCTCTCGGGCAGCCCAGCGCAGATCCTCGCTGCCAGCCGCACCGCCGCGGCCCACGCCAACGCCGTACACATCCAGACCACGGCCTCCCAGGGCCCACTGACGCTGAACACCGACCTGCAGCTCTCAAACACCGGGGGCCGCGCGAAGCTGAAATTCGAGCGCCTCAGCTACGAAGTGATCCGCATCGGGACCACCATCTACCTCAAAGGCACCCCCGGCCTCTACAAACATCTGTTCGCCGGCAACCACGTCCGGATTCCCACGGGCTTGTGGCTGAAGGGGTCCGCAACCACCGGCAGCCTCGCCCGCTACGCGGCGCTCACCAGCCTGCCCATCCAGCTCGACCGCCAGCTGACGGGCGGCCCATTCACCAAAGGCACCACGACAGCCATCAACGGCCAGAAGGCGATCGAGCTCCACGACACCGGCAAGCTCTTCACCGGCTCGCTCGCGATCGCCGCCACCGGCAAGCCCTACCCCATACAGATCATCAAGCAGGGGCGCGAAACCGGCCGCACCACCTTCTCCGACTGGAACCAGCCCGCCGCACTGAGCGCACCCCCCGACGCCATCGAACTCACCACCCTGCAACACCGCGGACGCTGACCCCCGATCGATTGGCGGCACCCAGGGACATCCTCGCGGGCCAAACAGCTGTGGGGCTCGAGCATCCTTTTCGTCATCGGCTGCAATAACCGTTCCCGCCACCGACACGTCGGCGCATCGCGACGTGGAGGGTCCAGACGGCTGCCGGCGGGCGACGCAGCAGCCCACCCTCGTCGTGGTGCCGGCCAGGAGCCACGCTTCGTCAATCGTTCCGGACCGGGGTCCACGCGATCCTGATAGAGATACCGACGCGTTACAGATCGTGGCGCACACCCGCCATATACGCTGTCTTGACAAAGGTTTCGCGGATCGCTAAAACCTACTGTGGCCGTTCGGATGCCAGCGACGGTCGATTGCGAAGGCGCTCCTTCCTCTCTGGAGCACTCGTCTCATCCCCGGGGGCCGCGGCGATCGGTTTGCGCCGTCGCCGCGGCCCCCACCCCGCAAGACCGATGACGATGACCAGCGACCCGCCCGGAACCGAGCAAGTGGCATCTGCATCGCTTCCCCCGGGCCCCAGGCTCCCGATGGCGGTTCAGACCGCTCGCGCTTGGAGGGCCACGTTGCCGTTCTTCGACGCAGCCACCCGTCGCTACGGACCGATCTTCACGATCCGCGCGATGCCGTGGGGAACCGCCGTGGTGGTCAACGATGCGGAGCTCGTGAAGGAGGTGTTCGCGGGCGACCCGGCGGTCTACCACGCCGGCGAGGGCAACTCGATCCTCGCGCCCGTCGTCGGTCGGCGATCTGTGCTCGTGCTCGACGAGGACGAGCACCTCCGTGCTCGCAGAGCGCTTCTCCCACCGTTTCACGGAGAGGCGGTGCGGGCGTACGGGAGAGTCGTGGAGGAGATCGTGGCCGCGGAGGTCAAGCGCTGGCCGCTGCTCGAGCCGTTTCCGTTGCACCCCCGCTTCCGCTCGATCACCCTCGAGGTGATCCTGCACGCCGTGATCGGGGTGAGCGACCCGGTGCGCACGGCCGCGCTGCGCGAGGTGCTGCCTGCCTGTGTACAGATCAGCCCGTCGATCATGGCTATGTGGGCTATCCCGGGCCTCGGGCGTCTGGGGCGCTGGCGGCGCTTTCGGGCGACGCTGGCCGAGGCCAACCGTCTGCTGCTCGAGGAGATCCGTGCTCGCCGGCGCGATCCGACGCTCGACGAGCGCGACGACGTGCTCTCCAGGTTGATTCTCGCCGGGGAGAGCGAGGACGAGGAGCTGCGCGACCAGATCATGACCCTCCTGGTCGCCGGCCACGAGACGAGCTCGACCGGGCTGGCATGGACGTTTGAGCGCCTACTCCGCCATCCCGCAACACTCGCCCGCGCGCGCGAGGGCGATGACTCCTATCTCGACGCCGTGGTCCAGGAGAGCCTGCGCGTGCGCCCAGTGCTCCCCGTCGTGCTGCGCCAGCTCCGCGCGCCTGTCAGCCTCGGCGGGTACGAGCTGCCGGCGGGAGTCACCGTGATGCCCGCGATCACGCTGATGCACGACAACCCGGCGCTCTTCAGCGAACCTCGCCGATTCAAGCCCGAGCGCTTCTTGAACGGCGACCAGGGTGGCACCTATGCTTGGATCCCGTTCGGGGGCGGGCGCAGACGTTGCCTGGGTGCCGCCTTCGCCAGCCTCGAGATGCGGGTCGTTCTCCGCACGATCCTCCACGCAGCCGAGCTGCGCACGGACGTTCCGGCGGACGAGCCCGTCCGCAACCATCACATCACGCTGGTCCCGGCGCGCGGCGCTCGGGTTCTCAGGGCCGGGTGGAGGGCATCGCCGCCGTGGCCTGGTCTTCGCAGGCTGACAACCCACGCCCGGCATCGGCCCGGTGCTGGCACCGGGGCAATCTAGCCTTCCCCGACGCCCCGTTCGGACGCGCAAGCTTGAGTACAGAGACGGCACCGAATATCTGCGCGGGCGGCTTCGGCGCGTTCTATGACTTCTGCATCGAGCGGCCGTCGCTGATGGCTGTCGTCGGTCGTGCGCTGTGGGGCATGGACGCCTCTCCGCTCTACCGCAGCATCGCGCAGCTCCGCTCGGCCGAGAACGTGACGATCGTCGACGCGCCCTGCGGCGGAGGTGTGGCCCTGCGGGCGCTGAAGCCCGACCAGGATGTCCGCTATATCGCGGTAGATGCATCGCCGAAGATGATCGGGCGTGCCAAACGGCGCGCACGCAAGCGCGCGCTTGGGCAGATCGAGTTCGCCGTTGCCGACATGACTAAGCTGCCGCTGAGGACCGGTCAGGCTGACGTGGTCGTCTGCTACAGCGGCCTCCACATGCTCGCCGACCCCCGGGAGGGGCTAGCCGAGTTCGCCCGCTGTCTGCGGCCCGGCGGACTCCTCACCGGCACCACCTTCCTCGTGGACGACCTCAGCCGGCGGGCGCGAGCGCTGTTCCAGCTGGGTGCCCGCCGCGGGCATGCGATGCCCCCGGGGCGAGACGAGCTGTTCTCGTACTTCACCGAAGCCGGCTTTTGCGAGCAGACGATCGGGTCCACGGCGGGCTTCGCCGCGTTCAGCGCCCGACGAAACACGAGCGAGATCTCGCCCTTGCCTTATGCCGGCGGCCCGCGCGACCTTCCTTAGGCATGACTAGGCCTCGTATAAGAATACTGTAACGTTACATAAGCAAGCCAATATGCCCAGATTAGTCAGCCTGTTGACGGGAAACAGGAGATTCGCTATAACGACCATTGTCGTTCTCATCCCACAATGGGACGACATTGAAGGGAGCTCCTGATTCCCTCTGGAGCCAGCTTCACTGGGCGCCGCGATGGTCTAAGCCCCCGTCGCGGCGCCCGCTTTTTGTTTGCGCTATGACCACCAGAGCCAGCCACGCGGACGGGCAGCGAAAGACGCCTTATGGTCGATGACGGATCCTCGCTGACCGCCGGCCGCGTGGGGTTCGTCTCCGTTTGTTGCCCGCAAGAGCGCCAGGTGCTGATCGACGCATGTGACTGGCTGATCGAGTTCGAGCAGCAAAGCCAACGCGACGGCCTCCTGGCGGCAGACGAAGTCGACCTATCGCTGGACCAGATGAGCGAAGCACAGACCCTGAAGCAGCGCCTGGATTGTCGCGGGCCGGCGCTCGCGGTCCCCCTCGGCATCGTCCCAGCCCTGATCGACGAGCTCACCGAACGCATCGAGCACGCGGTGCACGGCAAGGCGTACGAACGCGTCGGCGAGCTTGCCGGGCTGCTCGTCCAACTCGAGCGCCTACCGGAACCGGACGCATAGCCCGGTCGCGTCGTTTGAGGTCGCCGGCGGGCAGAGGCTGGGAAATCCTGGAATGACTCGCGCGTGACCAGGAGGACGTTCGCACGCCAGCCGCTGGACACGGTCGTCAGGCGCTATGACCGATATGCGCCTTGGTATCGCTACCTGGAGTGGACGATCCTGCTCGCGCCGGGCTTCCGGCGTCGTGCAATCGAACGAATTGACTTGAAGCTCGGTGAGCGTGTTCTCGAGATCGGGTGCGGCACGGGACGCAACCTCGCGCTGCTGCGCGAGGCGGTCGGCGACGCCGGCCGGGTCATTGGCGTCGACGCATCGCCGGGCATGCTCGCCGAGGCGCGGAAGGTCGTCACGCATGGCGGCTGGGACAACGTTGCGTTGGTCAACGCGGACGCGGCCAGGCTGATGCTGGACGAGTCGGTTGATGCGGCGTACTTCTCGCTCAGCTACTCGGTGATGCCCGACCGACTCGCGGCGCTCGGCCGGGCCTGGGAGATGCTCCGCCCCGGAGGTCGGCTCGTCATCATGGATGCCGGGGTCCCGAAGCGAGGCGTCGCGAAACTGCTCGGTCCACTGGCAGAGATCGTCGCGACTGTCTTTCCCGGTGATCCGTACTCGGAACCTTGGGTGGACCTGATGCGGGTTTCCGCCGCGGTCACTACGGAGCGCTTTCAAGCGGGGCTGTACTTCGTGTGCACCGCGGGCAAGCTGTGATGCTCTCGGGCGAGCAGCGCAGCCTCACATGCCCGATTGCGCAGCGGGGGCCCGGTCCTTCCCGACAACGCCGCCCAGGAGGCGCAGGCCTCGGGCGCGCGCTGCCTGGTTCTTGTCGCCGGGGGGTGCGGATCGACACCCCCCGGACCCCCGCGATCGAGGAGACGCTGAAGGTGAGAGCGTTTCTCAATCGACCCGTAAGAAACGTGTCCCGAAACGTGTCTCCGACTCGCGGGCTACGACCTCAGGCTCTCCGGCGCTGGCGCCTCATCCGTCAACAACGCCGAGGTGGTGTTCGGCGTCGCCTGCGTGTTCGGCGGCAGACCGTCGGCGCCGACGTTCACGGTGTCGATGCCGACCGAAACCTATCCGGCGGGAACCGGCCGCTGGGTCCCCTCGAGCGACCCGAGCGGTCCGCTCGTGTACCAGGGAGCGGCCACCGTCCCGAACCCATGCGGCGGGCGCCAACTGCGCCTCGAGCCGCTGGCGGCTGAGCCCGGCGTCTAAGCAGCCGCGCCGGGGGGCGGGATCGACAGCCCCCGGACCCCCGCGATCAACGCGTTGGCTGTACGGCGCCGGCGATCGACCTTGACGCTGGTTATCTGCGTTTGCTCTGGTGCTCGATCATTTTTCCGAAGGTGTCTTCGAGCTGTGTGGTCATTCTTTGCTTGAACAGGGCGAGTAGCGCCTCGGAGGCGAGCGGTCTCAGGGAGTTGACGGCGTCGATGAGCTCCTGCCACTGGTCGTCTTGTTGGCCGGCGCGTTCGAAGGGTTCCCATAGCTCTCGGAGGTAGAGCCGTGTGAATGCTCGCGCGGCCGACTCGCAGTTGTGGTTGATGCGTTCGGCGAGCGTGAGCGCGGCGTGCAGCGAGATCCCGGCGGCGATGACTTGCTCGGCGGCGTCCAGCAGGGTCGGGCTGGGGGCTTCGAAGCGGTCGTCTCCTAGTGGGACGAGCAGTTTTAGCTTGCGTACGCGGGCGATGTCCTTTGGGCTGATCTCTCCGAATCTGTCGGCGAGTTCCTCGCCGGTGATGATCTGTGGGGTCTCGGGCTCATAGGGGGTGGTGACGGCGTTGCGTAGTCCGAGCAGGCGTTGGGCGAGCCCGTCGGATCCGCTGAGGAGTCGTTCGATAGCGGTGAGGTTGAAGCCGTCGGCTTGCAGGTCGAGGATCAGCCGCAGCCTTGCCACGTGCTCTGAGTTGTAGTAGCCGACCCGCGCTCTGACCTCTGGTGGGGGCAGCAGGCCGCGGGTGTGGTGGTTTCGGATGTTGCGCACGGACATGCCGACCTCGGCAGCGAGCTTCTCGACGGTCAGGTCATGCGCGGACGTTGAGCTCGGCAGGCGCGTCGCTCGAGGAGGCCGGCTATTGGTGTCGGTACTTGCACGGGCCATGAGCGCATTAACGATACCACCGCCCTATGTTCCCTCGTTTGAGGTATCATCACTTGAGGTTATGCCCATGGGCGTCCTCGTACCTCGCGATATTCGCCCCAGGGGGCTGGGGCGCCGTCTGTTGCACTCGAGCCTCCTGAACGCGCTTGCCTACCCGCACGGGGTGGACCGGTATGTCGAGCTCCTGCGCCCGCTGGCGCTCGCCCGCGACGTCCGCGCGCAGGTCAGCGCTGTCCACTGGCAGACGGCCGACAGCGTCACCCTCACGCTGCGTCCGAATGAAAATTGGCGGGGCTTCCGCGCCGGACAGTTCGTCGGTGTCAGCGTCGAGGTCGATGGGGTTCGCCTGGCCCGCCCTTACTCGCCTGCGGGCTCGGACCACGCCCCGGATGGCGTGCTCGAGCTGACGATCTCCACCCACCCGCAGGGGAGCGTCTCGCGGCATTTGCGGGACCACGCGCGCCCGGGAATGATCGTCGGCCTCACGCAGGCGCAGGGGGAGTTCGTGCTACCGGAACCCCGACCCGAGCGCGTCCTGCTGATCAGCGGCGGTAGCGGGATCACGCCGGTCATGGCGATGCTCCGCACGCTTTGCGATGAGGGCTTCGCCGGCGAGGTCGGCTTCCTGAACTACTCCCGCTCGAACCTGACCGCGCTCTATGAGCGCGAGCTGCGCAGCCTCGCGCAAAATCATCGGCGGCTGCTGGTCGCACGCGGGTTCACCCGCGCGCGTGGATCGCAGCTGTCTGGCCGCTTCTCGCGCGAGCACCTGCCTGCTGTGATCTCGGATCACGCCGCCGCGGCGACGTTCGTCTGCGGCCCCCCGGCCCTGATCGACGCGGTCCGCGCCGTCTGGGCCAGGGACGCCCTACCCGAGCCTATGGTCGAGACGTTCACGCCGCCCGTGCTGCGCTTCGACACGGACAGCGCCAAGGGTGTCGTCAGCTTCACGGCGAGCGCACGCGAGGTCCCGAACAGCGGTCTGGCGCTGCTCGAGCAGGCCGAGGACGCCGGGCTTTTCCCCGACCACGGCTGCCGCATGGGCATCTGCAACACCTGCAGCTGCCGCAAGAGCAAGGGCGTCGTGCGCAACGTCATCTCCGGCGCGCTCTCGAGCGCCGGGGAGGAGCAGATCCGCATATGCGTGTCGGTGCCCGTGGGCGACGTCGCGCTTGAGATCTAGACCACCGACCCCCGAGAAGGAGCCAGCCATGCCTACCACCGCGCCCATCCTGACCCCCGAGCAGCTTGAGGCCTTCGGTCAGGAGCTCGACGCGATCCGCGCGCGTGTTGTGGCGGACCTCGGCGAGCGCGACGTCGACTACATCAACAGCCTGATCCGTGTCCAGCGGGGCCTAGAGGTCGCCGGCCGCGGCCTGCTGTTTCTCGGCTTCCTGCCGCCCGCTTGGCTCGGCGGTGCTGCCGCGTTGTCGCTGTCGAAGATCCTCGACAACATGGAGATCGGCCACAACGTCATGCACGGCCAATACGACTGGACGGGGGACGAGCGCCTGAACGGCAAGACGTTCGAGTGGGACACGGCCTGCCCTGCCGATCAGTGGCGTCACTCGCACAACTACATGCACCACACGCATACCAACATCGTCGGCAAGGATCGCGACATCGGCTACGGCATCCTGCGCATGTCGGAGGATGAGCCGTGGCGTCCGTACTACCTCGGCAACCCGCTGTACGCAGCGCTGCTGGCGACCTTCTTCCAGTACGGCGTCGCGATGCATGACCTCGAGGCCGAGCGGATCGCCGCCGGCGAGAGCACCCTTGATGAGAAGCGCGACAAGCTCCAGGCGATCTGGCGCAAGGTGCGCGGCCAGACGCTCAAGGACTACGTGCTCTTTCCGCTGCTGGCCGGTCCCTCGTTCCCGTTCGTGCTGGTGGGCAACGCGACAGCGAACCTCACGCGCAACCTGTGGGCGTTCACGATCATCTTCTGTGGCCACTTCCCCGAGGGGACCCAAGAGTTCACCGAGGAGGAGACTGAGAACGAGACGCGCGGCGAGTGGTATTACCGCCAGATGCTCGGCTCGGCCAACCTGACCGGCGGCAAGCTCTTTCACATCCTCGCCGGCAACCTCAGCTACCAGATCGAGCACCACCTGTTCCCCGACCTGCCCGCCCACCGCTACGGCGAGATATCCGAGGAAGTGCAGGAGATCCGAGAACGCTACGGCATCCCCTACAACACCGGCCCGCTGTACAAGCAGTTCGGCAGCGTGGTGCGCAAGATCGTCAAGCTCGCGCTGCCGCCGCTGCCCGGCCGCAGCGGCTCTGAGACCGGCGCGCACGAGCCCGCTGGCGACGTGCCGCGGCAGAAGCAGCTACCCGCCAAGACGAGCTCGCGCCAGTTGGCTGCTCCCAAGGCCACGCCACGCAAGCCGAAAGCTGCCAAGAGCGGCCCGCGCAAGCGGGCCGCCGCGGCCTGAGCAGATGGGCGACAGCCCCGACCGGCTCGGAATCGCTGCACCCGTCACGCTGTTCGCAAGCGCATGGCGTCCGTGATCTCGCTGGAGGCCGTCCCCACCCCGCCGATCCCGCGCCTTCCTCTCGTGGGCGACCCGCTGCGACGCATCCGGGTGCCGCGTGATCTGAGCGCGGTCACCGCCCGTTCTGCGGAGGCCGGCGATGTCGAGGCGCTGGGCATGACGGCCACCGGCATCGAGCGCATCTGGAGCTTGGTGGAGCGCCTCTACGCCAGTGGCTTCTACCCGGCAATCGCCCTGTGTGTGCGCCGCCATGGCGAGGTCGTGCTCGACCGCGCCATCGGACATGCCCGCGGCAACGGACCATCCGACCACAAGGACGCCCCGCGCGTCGCGGCGAAGCCCGAGACGCCGTTCGTGATCTTCTCGGCATCGAAGGTGATGACCACCGTCGTGACTCACCTGCTCGAGGAGCGCGGACTGCTGCACGTCGGTGACCGGGTATGCGAGTACATCCCCGAGTACGCCGCGCACGGCAAGGACGTCATCACCATCGAGCATCTGCTTTCCCACCGCGCGGGCGTGCCCAACCTGCCTGCTGATGCGTTCGATCTCGACCGCTTCAGCGACCGCGACTTCATGCTCCAGATGCTGTGCGCGGCCAAGCCCCGCTCGCGCCCGGGCAAGCTGCTCTCCTATCACGCGGTCTCGGGCGGCTTCATAATCGCCGAGATCGTCCGGCGGGTCACGGGCAAGGACATCCGCGCGGTGCTCGGGCAGGAGATCCTGAAGCCGCTTCGCTTTCGCTGGGGCAACTACGGCGTGAGTCCCAGGGACGTCGAGCGAGTCGCCCTGAGCTACCCGACCGGCCCGCCGGCGCTGCCGCCGCTGTCCACCGTGCTGGAGCACGCCCTCGGCCTTCCGCCGGATGAGATCACAGTCCGCTCCAACGACCGACGCTTCCTGACCGGGGTCGTGCCGTCAGGCAACGTCGTGACCAGCGCGAACGAGTTCTCGCGCTTCTTCGAGCTCCTGCTCGCCGGAGGCGAGCTCGACGGGGTCTGCGTCCTTGAACCACGCACGATTCGCCGCGCCCTCTCCGAGCGTGCGTTTCGCGAGATCGATCTGAGCCTCGTGGCGCCGCTGCGTCACGCGAGCGGGTTCATGCTGGGAGCGAAGGCGTTCAGCCTGTTCGGTCCCGACACCGATGAGGCGTTCGGGCACCTCGGCTTCACGAATGTGCTCGGCTGGGCGGACCCCGAGCGCGCGCTCTCGGTCGGCCTCATGACCAGCGGCAAGCCACTGCTGCACCCGGCGCTGGCTGACCTGTGGCTGCTCACCCGCGCAATCGGCCAGGAGGCGCCAAAGGTCGCGCGCGCCGGTATCTGGTTCACAGAGAGATGACGCATGGCCACGATCTCGCTTCGCGACATTCACTGCGCAGACGCGACGCAGCCCTCGACAAGGAAAACGCGGAAGCCGCGACGAGTCGGGGTGGCCACTCAGAAATCCCCTTAGCTAACAACCCAAGATCCCAAGAAAGAGGTCGAGCAAATGCCCGAGACCAAAACCAAACGCCGACCGCCGGCGAAAAAGCAAGCTGTTTCCGGGCAAACTCACGCGGCCGATACGGCACGCGCGGTCGAGCGGACCACCGAGCTCTCCGAGGACGTGCTCAGGGACCTTGAGGAGGGTGCACGTAGCGCGCTCGACGCGGTGCGTCGGTTCACCGAGGCGGTCGACAAGGCGTTGCCGCCGGATCGTGAGGGGCGCTCCCGGGCCGAGGAGATCACAGACTCGGCCCTGGAGATGGCCCAGCGGCTGGTCCACACGCAGGCTGAGTTTCTGCGCAAGGTCGTGGACAGTGCGGGATCCTCGCTGGGCGGGTCGCGCAAAGCGAAATAGGAACACGGGGCGGGAGTGGCCGGCTTCTAGCCGGCCACTCGCGATGCGTCTCTGAGCATCATGACCGGATCGCGCGTAGAGATCGTTCGAGAGCGGCTCGCCAGGACGAACGTCGAGTGAAACAACGCTACCGGTGACTGTGATTGAGGCCAGCGGGATCGTGCTTCACGGCCGGCGGGTGACCTATGCACGGGCGGGCGGCGGCCCGCTGCTGTTGCTGATTCACGGGGTGGACGGGGGAGCGTATATCGATCGGCCGAGAAACCGTGTCCCGAAACGTGTCCCCGACTCGGCAAATCTAGGCCGACTATCCCGTCGCCAACCTCGTCTAATCTTGCTCTACCAAGCCGAAATGCACCTCCACCGAGCAACTTCTGCGCAAAGGGGTGCGTGGGCCAGCTGAGGCAAAGGTCCGAGAGCTCCTCACGATTCGTCCAGTCGAGGGCCTCAAGCGTGAAGCAGAGCGTTGTCGGCGCGAAGACTAGGGGTGGAGTTGCCTGCTCATGCGGCCCTGGGTGTCGCGAGACGTAGCTCGTCACGTCGTTGAGGTTGGCGGGTGGCGCCGAGGAGTCTGGCGGCGTAGAGGAGGAACAAGGTGGCGCCGGAGCAGTCGTACGCGGCCCAGAGCTTCGCGAGACGTGCTCCGCTACCCGGCCGTGCGTGCCCGGAACGCCGCGAGCGTGGCTGGGACGAAGATGGCCAGGAGGGTCATGCACCAGAGCATCGAGGCGAGGGCCGGGTGTTGCAGCGGCCACGGCGCGCCGTGCGGAATGGCGGTGGGGTTCCCGAACAGAGTCCGGACTCCCGCGGCGAACGTGCTGACGGGGTTGTATTCGCCGACCGTGCGCAGGACGGAGGGCAGACCGCTTAGGGGCACGAACGCGCTCGCGATGAAGGTGAGCGGGAACACGACGACAAAGACGACCCCTTGGACGGCGTCGGGAGACCGCACCATCACGCCGAGGAAGGTTCCGATCCAGATCATCGAGGCCGCGAGCAGCAAGAGCAGCGCGTATGCGCCGACGACGTGCGCGAGGTCGGTGTGGACGCCCCAGCCGATGATGAGTCCGCTCACGCTGAGCACGACGATCGCCAACACCGCGGCGAGCAGCTCGGCTGCGAAGTGGCCGATGAGGTAGGCCGACCGCGCCATCGGTAGCGACCGGAAGCGGTCGACGATTCCCTCGCGCAGGTCGGTGGCGATCGCGGTGCCGGGCCCCATCAGACCGAAGACCAGCGTCTGGACGGCGATTCCTCCGAGTAGGTACTCGTGATAGCTGCCCCCCGGGATGTGGATCACGTTCCCGAACACGTATGCGAACAGCACGACGAACATCAACGGCTGCAGCGTCACGTCGATGAGCTTCTCGGGGATCTGACGCACATGCGCGAGGTTGCGACGCGCCAGCACGAGGCTGTCGGCGACGAGCCACCGCAGGCGTGTAGCGGGGGTCGGTTGGATCGGGATCGCGCTGGTGCTCACGCGGCCACCTCCTTCGGCTGCTCGGATTGCTGTCGTCGGGTGAGGGTCAGGAACACGTCGTCGAGAGTTGCCTCGCGGCGGTGCACGTCAGAAGCATCGACGCCGGCGTTGTCGAGCGCCCGCACGATCTCGACGAGCCGCGTCCCGGTGCGGATCGGGGCGATGACCTCCGGCTCGGGGCCGTCGCTGGTCACGGGCCCGTTTGCGTAGGGCGTCAGCGCCTGCGTCGCGACTCCGACGTCCGCGAGCGAGCCGAGCGAGACGACCGCCCGCTCGCCGCCGATGCGGGCCTTCAGCTCCGCGGGGCTGCCCTGGGCTGCGATTCGGCCGTGATCGAGCACCACGATCTGATCGGCGGTGCGGTCCGCCTCGTCGAGGTACTGCGTGGTGAGGATGAGGGTCATGCCCTCGCCGACCAGCTCGCCGACGAGCGCCCAGAGCTCGCTGCGGGCCTCGGGATCGAGACCGGTGGTGGGCTCGTCGAGGAAGAGGACGGACGGGCTGGCGGAGAGGCTCGCGGCGAGGTCGAGCCGCCGGCGCATGCCGCCCGAGAACGTCTTGACGAGCCTGTCGGCGGCGTCGGTGAGCGATAGGCGCTCGAGCAGCTCATCGGCTCGCCGGTCGGCCGTGGCGCGGGGCAGGTGATACAGACGACCGATCATGCGGAGGTTCGCGCGGGCGGACATGAGATCGTCGACGGCCGCGGACTGGCCGACGACGCCGATCTGCGAGCGCACACGCGCAGCATCCGCGACGACGTCCAGACCCGCCACCCGGGCCGTTCCGCTCGTCGGGGCGGAGAGGGTCGTGAGGATCCGGATCGCGGTTGTCTTGCCGGCGCCGTTGTGGCCGAGTAGGCCCAGCACTGTGCCGGCGGGGACGTCCAGATCCAGATCGCGCAGGCCCCAGAGGTCCCCGTAGCGCTTGCTCAGGCCATCCGAGTAGACGGCGGGGCCGGTGTTCATGACGTGGGGGGAGGGGGTTGAGTTCATACACTGTACCTTTAGTTCGTACGCTGTATCTCCAAGCTAGCAGTACGCTGTACGACATGTCAACAGACGGCCACGAGAAGAACGCCGAGGGACCCGCCGGGAAGGCCGTCCGCCAAGCCAGGCAGGACGTCGAACGGGAGGTCCGGCGTGCCGCCGGCGATGTCACGCGCGAGGCGCGCCGCGCAGCGCACCAGGTCGCCCGCGAGGCGCGACGCGCGGCCGTCGAGGCTGCGCGCGAGGCTCGCCGGACAGCGCGCGAGGAGGGGTCGGGACCGATCTGGCTGCGCCCGGAGCCCGGCGCCCGCCGTACGCGCTTCACCCGCGAGGAGATCGCGCAGGTCGCGCTCTCGATCGCCGACGCCGAGGGCATCGAGGCCGTTTCGATGCGCCGGGTCGCCGGCGAGCTCGGAGCCGGCACGATGTCCCTGTACCACTACGTGCAGAGCAAGGATGAGCTGCTCGAGCTGATGCACGACGCCATGATCGGCGAGGTGCTCGTCTCCGAGGATGAGCTGCCACGGGACTGGCGCGGGGCGCTCACCGCGATCGCGATGAGGGGGTTCGCCACCTTCGCGCAACATCCGTGGGCGATCGAAGCGCCGCCGACCGCTCCAGGTCCCAACGCGATGCGCCACGTAGACCAATCCCTGGCCGCTGTCGCCGAGCTCGACGTCGACCTGCGCACGCGCTTCGAGGTCATCACGATGGTCGACGACTACCTCGTGGGGTTCGTTCTACGCGCGGCTGAGGACGAGCGCGAGCTCCAGTCCTATGGCGAGAACTTCCACGAGAAGATCGCCGACTACTTCGCCGACCAGCTGGCGACCGGCGAGTACCCTCACATCGAGGCGGCGATCGGTGGGCGTCCGGTGCGCGACGTGATCGCCGAACTGAACGAGCTCTCGAGCGACGAGGGCCGATTCGAGCGAGGGCTCGCGCGCGTGCTCGACGGGATCGCTCGCTCGCTCGGGATCGAGTGAGCGGTAATCAGGTCGCTCGCTTCCACCTTCTGTGACCTCGCGATTCGCCCACGACCGGGTGGGGACCGGGCGGTCGCCAGTTCAAATCCTGTCTCCCCGGTGAGCGACCGGACCACAAGGACCCACGTGCACCGAAGCGCAGGGTGCCGACAGCAACGAGGGCGGGCCGAGATCGCTCGAAACATAACGGCGGCGATCGGTCACGACCCTCGTCGGCAAAGAAGGTGCTCCCGTAGGTCAGCTCGGCCCCAGCTCCCCCAGGGCTTGCATGCCTCGGGCGTGGGGTGCTCCGAGCGCGGATGGCGAGCCGACTCGACATCGCGAACGCTCCGCGGGATACTTGGATGATGGGCCGACCTGGAGCCGCGCGGAGCCAGCTCGCTGAGGTCCTGACTGCCGCCTACGGCGCCGGGCTACTGAGCGAGCGCACCCTCACTTACCGCCTCGATCTGCTGTTCTCCAGACGCCTCGTGCAGCCGCCTGCACTCGTGGGAGACCTCACCCAACGGATGCCAAGGCGATGGCTGGCCAGTATTCAACAGGCGCTGGCTGCGGCTCTGCACTCGCTCCGGATCGAGGCTGGCCCAGAGCGGCGCGAGCCGGTGACGCTACTCGCACTCGACTGGGACGGTGCCCAAGAACGAACTCGTCGTCGGTCGTCAGTCGAGTTGCGACATCGTGCTCAACGGTCCGTATGTCTCGCGCCGCCACGCACGGCTGGTCTTTCGCGATGGCAATTGGATCGTTCAGGATCTCAAGTCCACAAACGGCACAGAAGTCAACGGCACATCCGTCGGGCGACACGTGCTTTGCGCCGGAGATGAGCTAGCGATCGGCACTCATCGGCTCATGATCGACTGAGCTCACGCTCGCCACTACTCGCGTCGCATCCGCGACGCGGGGCATGGCGGGAGATACGCGGGCGTCTGGGCCCGCTCGTTCAGGACACTCACATCGGACGACCAGGAGCAGCGCCTTGCCGCCGCGAGCGTCGGCGTCGTCGTAGGATTGGCTCAGTGAGCCCTACGTTGACCGGTGGCTGTAACTGCGGTGCCGTACGCTTCGAGATCACCGAGCCGCTGTTTGGCGCCCGCTACTGTCACTGCACGCGTTGTCAGCGGCGTACCGGTACCGCCGCATCAGCCAACGCCACCGTTGTACCTGGCTCGTTGCGCATCGTGTCGGGAGACGCGGCGTTGAAGGCCTGGACACCTCCCGACGGACACGAGAAGTGGTTCTGCGGAGACTGCGGCTCGGCCATCTTCACGCGCGATCCTGAGGACCACGCCAAGACCGGGGTGCGGCTGGGGGCTATCGACGGTGATCCAGGAGTCCGACCAGAATTCCGGCAGTTCATCGCCTACGCCGCGCCCTGGGAGGCGATTCCGGACGACGGCCTACCGCACTACCCTGAGCGCCGGCCTGGGTGAGCGCAACTAGGCTCAGGCCCTTGAAGGTTCGAGTCCTCTTGCCCGCTCGCGGGTAGCGTGCCTCGAGCGCGTTCGCACGACCACGGGAGCCAAGAACAGCGCAGTCGTTTATGTCGGCGTCGGTGGTTGCCGATGAGTTCACATGGGGCCTCTGAGTTGGCCGCCCGACATCTGCGCGAGCGGGCTGGGGTGCGACCGGGGCTCAGCGCGCCACGCCAACACGGGCCCGGGGGGCGTCGATCAGCGCTGAGGGTATAGCGGCGGGCGCGCATGCGCCCGTGCCGAGGCCTGTTCGCCTCGTGCTCCTGAGCTACCTGGCCGCAGTGTTGCTTCCGTTCGCCGGTCTTCTGGCTGGAGTGCTCGTCGCGACCCGGCCGGGGAGCTGGGCCAAGCGGCAGGGCGTCCTGATCGTCGTGCTCTCGGCGGCCCTCGCAACCTTCGGCATCGGCCTGGCGCCGATGCTCGGCGACAGCTACTACGCGGGGAAAGAGCGGACGGAGCTCAGCACACTCGCCCGAGAACAGAAGCGCGACGAAGCGGAATCCCGGCGTGCCGAGGAAGAACTGGCCGCAACCGAAGCACGCCTGCGCGCGAACGGGTTCGGCCGCCTCATTCCTCCGCGCCGCAGCCGTGCGCTTCGTCCATAACTGCACCGGTTTACGAATATCCCCAGACTCAGGAACCGGTGGCTCGCGGCTGGTCCGCTGTGGCAGTCAGAGATCTGCCGTTGGGCCACCTATAGCTGCTATCGCGACGATGGCGTCTTCGGGCAGGAAAACGCGCCCACCTCCCTCACGAGGATGGAGGTGCCGCTGTGGACGATGTAGAGCTTCTCGTGCGGCCCGATGCGACTCGGATCAACTACGAACTCGCTGACCGTCACGTTCGTGGCGCCCTTCGCCGTGGACGTGTGTACCTGGATCGTTGTGTTTTCGCCGGCTTCCCCGGTGCCCGGCGCGGTGCCCCGTGAAACCCTGGATTCGGACTGCACGAGGTGGCGCGTTTCGTTTGCTTCGTCGCCGGTGCCTGCCTTTTCGGGGTATGTGTTCATTCCAGCAGCGACGACGCACGGACCCGCCTTCGTAGCTTCAAAGTCGACGACCGCGGGTACGCCCGCGGCTCGAAGGCTACGCTGCAGCGACTTCGCGTCGCCGAGCCTGTAGATCGAGACCGCCACCTCGCCGCCAGGGCGTACGTGGATCGCGTAAGCCGCGCTCGTTCTAGTGCCGGTTCCAACCGCGACTGCAGCGATTGCGACGATTGCGATCACGAGCGCAGCACCGGCGCCGGAAAGCACCAGGCGCCTGCGCCCCCTTCGGTTGTGACTGGGTTCGCGGGAAGCTTCACGCTCGGCGACGACGCGACGAAGCTGCACGAGCAGCCGGTCCTCGAATCGCTGTGGTGGGTTCATGGTGATACCTCCATCGATTTCGTCCTAAGTTGAGCCTCTTGCGGTGCAAGTTCGGTCCGCAGGGTGTGGCGTGCGCGATGCAGGCGGACCCGTGCGGTGACAGGACGGATTCCAAGCGCCCTCGCCGCCTCCGTCGCGCTGAGTCCGTCGAGTGCACTGAGCTCGAACACCGCGCGCTCGGCATCGCTCAGTCCATCGAGCGCTGCGTACAGCTCACGAGACCGCACCTCGGCGTCGATGCGTTCCTGCGCTCTGACAATGTCATCGTCGGCGAGCAGTCGCCGCCCCTCAAACCGTGCGTTCACTTGTTTCTCGCGTACGGCGCGGCGAAACTGGCTGTTGACTACATTCCGCGCTACACCGAAGAGCCATGACGTCGGCGCGCCACGACGAGGGCGATACGACGCTGCCGCATCGATTGCGGCGAGGAACACTTCCGCCGTGAGGTCTGCCGCCAGATGCGGATCGGCGATGCGTCGTGCAACGAAACGCTGCACCGCGTCGATGTGCTCGCGGTAGAACACCTCGAATACGTCGGGATCGTGAGCGATCCGCGCCACTTCATCGGGCTCCATATCTCTACTTGGTATCAACCCGCGAAAGCGTTACATCGGACGCCAACGCCGACCGACGAGTTGCTCGGCGACCCCGGCTCACGCCTCCCGCTGGTTACGCGGCGGGTGCAGAACGTGAGTCCCGCTCGTCGCCAAACGCGGAACACGCCGCAGATGACGTAGGGCCTCGCCACTCGCCCCGCGCTGCTCGATCCCTGTGCCGCGCGCCTTGCCACGGCCGTCAGAGCGACAGCGGCGCCCGCCCTCCCGTCACGTTGGTCACGTGGCTGGCCGCGCCAGTTACGGCTTTGACGTAGCGGTCCAGGCCTCGGGCGTTGAGGGGCTCGTCGAAGCCGAGCAACGTGAACCCGGCCACCAGCCTGCCGTTGGCATCGAAGATGGGGGCCTGGATGTTGTCGATGGCGTAGAGCCGGTCGGGGTCGGGATCCCGGTCGAGCAGCTGGTGGGGCTCGCGGGCAAGCTGTTTGACGAGCTGGCTGAGCTTGGCCAACAGCTGCGCCTCGTGGGGTGAGCGCCCGAGCTCGTAGAGAACGAGCCCGATCTGCTGGCGGGTGGGCGTCTGCAGGTCGATCTCATAGCCGAGCCTTCGTACATCGGCGGCAGCCCGTCGGTAGCGATCCCGGTCAGCTGAGCTGGCCTCGGGGCCGAGGCCCGCAAGCCAGCCGTCGAGTTCGGCGGGCTCGGCGTAGGCGGCCGCAGGGATCCCGAGCGACCTGCCCGGAAGGCACTGCGTGCGCTGAAAGAGAGGCGGGCTCGACCACTCGCGTGAACGGAGTGCGTTCGCGAGAGAACCTCGCGGGCCGTGGCCAACGAGGCGTGAGTCCGTCCGCCAAGGAACGTGAACGTGAGCTCCACCAGCTCCACGAGGCCGAACGCGTCGCAGGCCCTCGTGTGATGCGCGAAGTGGAGGAAGCGGAAACGAAGGCCCGATAAAAGCAGCCGGCGTTGCGAAACAACTGACCGCGCCTAAGAGCGCCTAACGGCTGGCTACGCGGTGACTACTCCGACGGCGAGCTCTGGCTGAGTCCGAACGGACTGCCCTCGGAGTCCTTACAGACCGCCCATCTGTCTCCGGGGTGAACGACGCTGCCGCCAAGTGCTCGGACCTGCTCGAGCGCCTGTGCGATGTTACTTACGGCAAAGTACGGAAGCGAGGCGGAATCACCGGGGCCACGCCCGCGTTGATGGACACCGAGCCTGAAGTCTCCCGAGCGTGTCTCCCAGCCCTCTCCTTCGTCGGCCTCGCGAACCCACAGCTCGGCGCCGAGAAGCTGCGACCAGAACCCCTTGGCGCGCTCGGGGTCGTCGGCGGGAAACTCGATCAGGGGCAGAGGTGCGCGCGCCACTGCCTCGCCACATTAGCGGCGGTCAGGAACAAGAACCTCGGCCTCAGCGGACGCACAACCGGAGTGCGCCCTCGATCGTGTCTCCCCGTCCGACAAAATAGCCTGCAAATCCGCACTGTTTCTCGCACAGCCCGTCGGCGAGTCCAAGCGCCGGCCTGTGCAGCTCCAAACGAGCGGGTCTTGGCGGCCCGGACTCCCTGCCAACCAGAGTTTGCCACTCTGTCGTGATGCGCTTTCGCCGAGATGGCTCACGCCGCGACGTCTCTCGCAGGCATCTCGCTCCTGCGCTCGGCGTGCGAGACATGGCGATCGACCTCGGTACGGCGAACACACTCGTCTACGTCGGGGGGCGCGGGATCGTGGTGTCGGAGCCCTCGGTTGTGGCGTCGGACTCCCAGACCGGTCGTGTTCACGCCGTGGGAGCGGACGCCCAGCGGATGATCGGTCGCACGCCCGCGACCATCTCGGCGACGCGGCCCCTTCGTCATGGAGTGATCGCCGACTTCGAGATCACCGAGCAGATGCTGCGCTACTTCATCCGCAAGGTGCTCGATCGCGGCCGTGCCCACCCTCGACTGATCGTGTGTGCCCCCTCCGGCGTGACCGAGGTCGAGAAGCGGGCCGTCGAGGAGGCCTCGCTCGCAGCCGGGGCACGCCGCGTGCACCTGATCGAGGAGCCGATCGCCGCCGCGATCGGTGCGGGCCTCAACATCGCCGAGCCGGTCGGGCGCATGGTCGTCGACGTCGGTGGCGGCACGAGCGAGATGGCCGTTATCTCGCTCGGCGGGATTGTGCTGTTTCGCTCGCTGAGAGTCGGCGGATACGAGCTGGACGAAGCCATCACCCGCTACCTCCGCGGGGTCTACGCGCTGGCCATCGGTTCGCAGACGGCCGAGGCGATCAAGATCGCGATCGGATCGGCGGTCCCGCTCAGACCCGAAGAGACGACCGAGGTGAGGGGGCGTCATCTGATCACGGGGCTACCGACCCAGATCGAGCTGCGCAGCGAGGAGGTACGCACGGCGATCGCGGGCCCGTTGCAAGAGATCGTCGACGCGATCAAGGACACCCTCGAGGAGACCCCCCCGGAGCTGACGGGCGATATAGCCCTGGGCGGGATCCTTCTCGCCGGCGGGGGCACCCTGCTACGGGGCTTCCCGGAGTTCATCGCCGCGGAAACGGGCGTGCCTGTCACCCTCGCGGCGTCGCCCCTGACGTGCGTGGCCACGGGCTCGGGTCAGGCGCTCGATCATTTCGACCAACTCAGCCGCTCGGGGAGCAGGCGTCGCTGGGCGGGCACGTCGCGCAGCTGACGGTCGATGCGCGTCGTTGAGGCTCCCGCGATCGCGTCGAGCCGGCTGGTCAGTCGAAGTCGGTGACGGAATACACGTCGGTGCGACGTAACACCGTCAGCGGCATCGCCGTGCCCGGGCGGCTCGCCACGTGGTGGACCGTGTAGGCGTCTCGGCCCAGCTGCAGGATCGCCGCGACCGTCCAGCCGTTGGTCACATCGGGCTCACCTACCGTCAGCTGGCAGTCACGGCCCTCACGCCGGCAGTCGATCTGTTGGATCCGCCGGCTGCGCGGCTGCAGACCGGTCGTGGCCTCTGCGTGGTCCCGCAGTGCTCCGTAGTGGCTCTCGGCTGCCGCCTTGTCGGCTGTGCTTGGCAGGAAGAAGGGAGTCATCGGCCCTTCGATCGCTTGGCCGGCCCGTTCGAGTCTCGAGGTGGGTAACGTCTGCGCTCCTCGGGAGTCATCTGCCGGATCACGAGCTTACCCTGCTCGACCTGATCCTGCATTTCCCTGAGCTTCTTGTCGCGTTGCTCCTGCCAGCGCACCTGTTGAGGACTGGGCATGTCCCTCCTCCCGGGCTGTGGCGACGAGCGGCGCGGCTGCCACCCCTCTCGAGCCGTCCCCAAGGAGCTTAGCGCGGCGCCTGGACGCCGGCGGTGGATCTGCCGGGTCCCTCTCAGGAGACCGACCGGCTGACTGCTGCGAGGGGGCACCCAGTCCAATGCGCCGTCCCCGCCGCGAGGCATTCGGCCGGTCGAAGAGCGCCGGTCCGCCGCGGGTGCTAGCGTTTGCGCGTCAGGTTGGACATATCGTCCGACAAAGTAGTGCCCGCGCTCGTAGCTATTGCCTCGCAATCTCCGCGTTCGCAGCACTCAATCAAACGCCGGAGGAAACAATGGCAAGTGGCACCGTCAAGTGGTTCAGCGACGACAAGGGCTTCGGGTTCATAACGCCCGACGACCAGTCGCAGGATCTCTTCGTCCATCACAGCGCAATAGTGGGTGAGGGTTATCGCTCGCTCGCCGAAGGGGCGAAGGTCACCTACGACGCTGAACCGGGCGACAAGGGCCCTAAGGCCCAGAACGTCAAGCCGGTCTAACGCACCGCTTCGCCGACCACGGCCATCCGTGGTCGGCGAATACGCGGTCGCTCAACCAGGGTGCTCGCTCCGCGACGCCGGCTGGAGCCCGGCTGGCCCGCACTGAGGCGCTCCCCATAAGGACGGAGAAGATATGGCCTCCGGTGGCAAGAAGAAGACCACGATGGCGAAGCTCGCGCGTGAGCACAAGCTCCGTGAGCGGCGCGTGGCCAAGGCGGCCAGGAAGGAGGCGCGCAAGAACGCTCCCGGGTCTCAGGAGGAGCTGTCCGGCCTCGAGGCGGCGGACGATGGCGATGCCATACCCGGCGCAACCGCATCACCGAGCGAGACGAGCTCCAGCACCTGAGTAATCCCCGGTCGCCGCCGCCGCGGGTCGGGCCGTCGCAGTCTCGGGATCCTGTCTCACCACGCTCGCACCAGTCTCCCTGATCCAAAGAGGCCCGCAGATGGGCCTCTCGCGAGCTCAGAACGTGTCGATCGGCGTTTCTGCGCTGGATGGCTTGTAGAACGCGTCGCCGAGGAACTTCGCGCGGTAGCGTTTCGCCTGGATCACGGAGATCTCCTGCGAGCTCGTGATCTTGCAGACCGCGTACCCGCTCGATGAGGTGACGGCACTGCACAGCGTGATCCCGCTGGGCAGCGAGAAGACGATCGTCCGCGATTCGACCGGCGCCCCGCCCGCCCACAGGTAGGCCGCCACGTAGTCCGGACCCACGCCCCCGGGCGGCGCCGTGTAGATCCACTGCGGGATCGCTTCGAGGGTCGTCGGCTCGGCTTCGAGGGTGAAGCTGATGCCCGTGCTCGACGCCCGGTACACCGTGGTTTCGGCGAAGCTCACTTCGAGCGTGTATTTGCCGGACGGTTCCAGTGGAGTGAGTTTGCAGCTGGCTTCTCCGCCGGCGTTGGTTTCGCCTTCACAGCTCTGTTTGCCGAGCTTGAACTTGAGTTGCTGGTGTGCCAGCGGTGCTTTCGTGCTTTTTTCGACGAGCTTCCCCGACAACGTCATCGCGGTGTTGTAGACGCCGGTGGTCGGCCCCGTGTAGCTGACTTCCGTAGGGGCCGTTTCGAGCGTGAAGCCGACGCTCGTGCTCGACCCGCGGAACACCGTGGTTTCGGCGAAGCTCACTTCGAGCGTGTATTTGCCGGCGACTTCCAGCGGGGTTAGTTTGCAGCTGGCTTCTCCGCCGGCGTTGGTTTCGCCTTCACAGCTCTGTTTGCCGAGGTTGAACTTGAGTTGCTGGTGTGCCAGCGGTGCTTTCGTGCTCGTTTCGGTGAGCTTCCCAGACAGCGTCATCGCGGTGTTGTAGACGCCGGTGGTCGCTCCCGTGTAGCTGACTTCGGTCGGGATGTGCAGGATCGTGAACGGCGTGCCGAGCGAGGTCGGGTCATATGCCACGTCGCCCGCGAAGGAAGCCGTTACGCTCGTGAATTTGGGGGATTCTTTGACGGTCAGTTCGCACGAGGCGATCCCGCTCGATGAGGTCGAGCCTTTGCAGGACTGAGAGGCGAGTGTGAACGTGATCGTTCGGCCTTCCAGTCCGTGCGTGGTGCCCTTGTCGTAGAGCGCGGCCGACAGCGTGATCTTTTCGCCTTCGCTGGCCTGGGTCGGACCGGTGTAGACGATTTCCGCCTTGTTGTTGGCGAGGTTGTTGAAGTCGGGAGAGCCCCAGCCGGTGGCCTCGTCCCAGCCTGGCCGTGCCGCGAATCCGTTGGTGCCCTTCGTGATGTCGTGGAAGTCGCGTTTGTAGTCGGCTTCGTCGTTGGCGAGCGTGTAGATCAGGGGCGCGGCGAAACCGATCCCGGGGCGTTTTTCTTCGAGGTTGTGCTTGTTGAAGATCACCATGCCCGCGGCCCACAGCGGCGTAGCGAGGCTGGTACCCCCGGTGCAGCAGGTTGCTTTGCCTCCTTGGAAGAGGTATGCGCCGTTGGCCGAGTCCGCCGACACGTCGGGCTCGGCGCGGCCGGCGCAGACGGTCTGCGGAGGGCCCCAGCTGTAGGCCGTGCCGATGCCCACCTGCCAGCTCGGGCGCGGCTGGCTCGACAGGCAGCCGCCGCCGTTCGCGAACGCTTCCTCTTCGCCCCCTTCGCCGATGAACGGTAGTTTCGTGCCACCGACGGCAACGTCGTAGTCGCTCTCGGCGGGAAATACACACTGGTGCGAGGCGCCGCTGTCGCCGGTGGCGAAATAGAAGGTCTTGCCGGTTGCCGCTCCGTGTTCGAGGATCGTTTCGATGCTCGATTCGATCACGCACGGTTCGAATTCGCCGCTTTTTTTAGGGGGCTTTTCGACGTTGTTGGTGCTCCAGCTGTCTGAGATCACCTTGATCGAGGAGTTGGCAGCTTCGTCGAGCGTTTCTTCCCCGGCGACGCTGCCGTCGTTTTCGCCGAGCCAGTAGGTCTCGTGGACTCCGGGTGCGACCGCGTGCGCCATCTCCGTATCGAGCGCGATCTCGGTTTCGGGTTCGGTTTCCGTGGAGGCCGTTCCGACCTGGATGAAGGTCAGGCCGTTGTTGCCCGAGCCGCCGACGGTCAGCTGGGTCGTACCGGTGGCTTTGGCGTATTCGGTGTAGTTGGACTGCGCGATCGGTTTGCCCCACAGCGTGAAGCCGAGCGTCTGACCTTCGCCGTTGCCGACGTAGTCGTAGGCCTCCCGCAGTTCGTTGCCTTCGAAGCCGCAGCGATTGGATGGGGTACACGTGGTGGCCGGTTCCTCGAACGTGTAGTCGGAAAGTCCGCTGACGTAGTGGATCCGCAGATCGGCCGGCACGACCGGATCGCGATCGTTGGCGAAGTAGGGTCGGCCGGTCTTGGCCAGGTAATCGAGCACGCGAACGCGGAACGCCCGCTCCACGGTGGCGGTGGGTGCGCTGGCATGGACGAGCAGGTTGTCCTTGCTGACGCCGGTGACGGTGAGACCTTTGCTGCCCAGCCAGGCCGTGACGGCGGCGACTTCCCCATCGGTGGGGGCGTAGCCGGAGAGGTACTCGGCTTGGGTGAGGTAGTCGCCGTACCGCGGGCTGGCGGGGTTGCTGGCGTCTGCGATCAGGGCCTGCAGGCCTTCTTGATCACGGACGCTCAATGCGATGTTGAGCTTCAGCACGCTGCCCGCGGGGTGGGCGCCGACGACCTGGGCGCGGCCCGCGGCAACCGGAGTCGGGGTCTCGGAGATCGCACGCAGCGAGGCACCCGCTGCGGCGCTCGTGCAGAGGACGGCGAGCGCGAGGACGGTCACGCACGCTCCGGCGAGCCGCGAGACCGAGCCGCCGCTCAGCACACTCGCGCCGTGTTCATGGAAGATCCCCGCCGGATGTCATCCGCTAGACGGTTGGCCGCGGTGCTTCGACTTCGAAGGTCGCCGTATAGGTGGTGTACGGGGCCGATTCCAGGCTCGCTTCGATCTGCGACGGGCCGGAGGCGCACGAGGTGCCCGCCAGCAGGACCACGAACGCGTTCCCGTCGTCGTCGAGCGTCACCTTGCCGGCCACTTCTTCGCCCACTTCGAGAAGCTCCTGGTCGGGACCGGCCCACTCGAGTCTCGGACCTGGGCCCTTGCAGCGGTCATACAACTGCGAGGCGTTGATGTTGACCGCCTGCTCGGCATAGACCGCCGGGAACCGCACCTGGACGATCGTGGCCACGCTGCTCGAGAAGGTGTCCTCGACCGCGTTCGCCGGCGACACGGTGATGCCGGGCGAACCCGGTCTGGGGGGGAGCACCGTAAAGGCGGTCGTCACGTTCGTGTAGGGCGCTTCCACGAGACGGGCCGAGATCAGGCTTTCCCCGGCGGCACACGAAGGCCCGCCCCATAGGACCGCGGTGGCGTTGCCGGCATCGTCGAGCTGGACGAAGAACTGGGGGCCCGTGAACACCCCCGGGTACAGCTGCGGGGGAGCCGCCCAGCTGAGCGTGTCGCCACACCGGTCGGAGAGCTCGTTGGCGCTCAGCTCGACGAAGTGCTCGGCATAGACGGGCTGGCACTCGACTTCGACCACGTCGGCGACGCTCGAGGCTGTCCCGAACTCGCCCTGGTCCACGAACGACCCCGGCGTCGTGTGCAGCACGCAGGTGGGTTCTTCCACAAACGGAGTGCGAGCTCTGCGCTTGCTTCCGTGAGCAGCGGCCGTCGCGGTGGACGCCGACAGCGTGACCAACAGGACGGCAGCCACCATCAGCACACCACGTCCATTCGTCACACTTCCGATGAGCATCTCCAGTGAGCCGTTTCCTTCGCGCGACGGCCGTGAATCGATGCGGACGCACCCCGGGAACGAACGTCTCACACGAATGCCCCCGGTGCCCGTCTCGGTGCGTATACCACAGGGACGTCCGGATGGACCAGGGAACCCCCGCAAACAGCGGGCGTTCCTCGTCACGGTCGAGTTCGGGGTTGCCGTCCGGTGCGGCAACCGGTCAGCTGACGAGAGGTGCTTCCTCGGCGCTGGCCGAGAACACGGCGTGGCGGTCCTTGCCCTCGCCCTTGGCCTGGTAGAGGGCCATGTCGGCGTCCCGCAGGAGCTCGTCGGCGGTTCCGTACCGTCCGCATGCGATCCCGATGCTCGCCGTCACGTGGACCGGGTCGGTCCCCGGGCTGAGCACGATCGGCTCACGGACGCTCGCGTTGATCCGTCCGGCCAGCCTCTCGCACGGCTCGTCGGGGTTGTGCTGGAACAGGACCACGAACTCGTCGCCGCTCAACCGGCCGACGGTGTCCTGCTCCCTGACCGTGGCTCGCAGTCGCTCGGCGATCGTCATCAGCAGCCTGTCCCCGGCGGCGTGCCCCATCGTGTCGTTGACGTCCTTGAAGCCGTCGACGTCGATGAACAGCGCGGCGATCATCCCCGTCGTACGCCGGTGGGCGGCCACCAGCTGGGTTGCGCGGTCCTGCACCAGCGCCCGGTTGGGCAGCTTCGTGAGGGGATCGTGGGTGGCCTGGAAGGCCAGCTCCGCGGTCTTGGCGGACACCATCGCGAGTGCCCGCCTGCGGCTGGTCCCCAGCAGCAGGATCAACGAGGTCGCCAGCAGCGTCAGCAGGAGTCCTCCAACGAGTCGCTCGATCGCGTTGGGGCGTGCGAACAGGGAGCCCGAGACCGCGGGGGTGTAGGTCTGGAGGGTCCAGGTGGCGTGGGCGGAGGCGGTCGTGTGGACGGTCGCCGTCTCGCTCATCGCGCCCGAGGGGACGTGGCCGCGGTCGAAGGCGAAGTGCGCTGAGGGCGAGCCGAAGCTGAACTTCACAGCGATGTTCGGGTGTCCTTCCAGCGCGCGCTGGAGGATCACGTTCGGGACCAGGAGCACCCCGAGCCAGCCGATGAACGCCCGCCGCCTGGCGGGGACCGTGCTCGGTGGCGGGCCGGTCCTGTAGACCGGGGTCGCCACGCCGAGGGTCGTTTTCCCGGCGACCGTGACGGGCGCGTAGTTCGCCGCGCCCGCGTCGCGGTCGTACATCATCGTCGGCGCGAGCGCGCAGTAGTTGACGCCCACCGGCAGAAACGCCTCGGCGTCACGCGCCATCCCGGCCACGGCCAGGCAGTAGAAGGGCTGGTTTTCGGCGGGGAGCACGCCCGGTTCCCAGATCGACGGTCCCGTGCGGCCGAACGGACGGATCCGGTCCGTGGCCCTGGCGGCCTGGAAGGCGGCCAGCTTCGATGCCGGCACGAGTACGTCGAGGCCCATGTTCTGGACCTCGGGGAAGCGGCGCAGGGTTTCGGAGGTTTCGATCCACCGATCCAGTCCCACCGGGGTGCGGGCGGCGGGATCGGTCACCACGTGGGCGCTGGTGCTCGCCACCAGGTCTTCCTCGTTGGTGATCGCGAGCTTCAGCGAGGCGGCGATCTCCTGCGAGGAGAAGTGGAACAGCTGCCGTTCGTTCCTGGCTTCGCTGCTCGCCAGCGACTGCGCTCCGAGGACCGAGGCCGCGACCCCGAGCACCAGCATCAGTCCCGTCAGCGGGAGCCAGACGCCGAAACGCGCCCGGAAGGAGGAGGCAAGGCGACGCATCTACGGGCGGATCGGTACGCGGCGCGGGAGGTGTTCAGGGAGCTCAGTCGCCACTGGACGGATTGACCACCTCCCACGGGTGCAAGTAGCCGTGCGCGAGTGACGTCCCGCTGGGCACGGGCCGAGGAGTCTCCATACGCACACCGGGCACGCCCGTGCCCGGCCGCCAAGCCCACAAGGAGCACCATGCCCGTCAACTCGCCAGTCTTGCTGAGGTCCTCCGCGTTCGTCCTCCTGAGCGTGGCGCTCACGCTCGCCGCGTCAGGCTGCGGTAGCAGCAGCAAGAGCACCACCGCCACGACCACCGCCCGCGCCACCGCTCCCGCCGCCCAGGGGCCCAACAAGGCGGAGTTCGTCGCCAAGGCCAACGCGATCTGCAACGCCACCAACGGCCCGCTCACGGCCACCGCGCTGAAGCTCGCCACGACCCACGACCCAGCCGCTGCCGAGCAGATCGTGACGGGGACCTTCATCCCCGAGATCGAGTCCCAGGCGGGTCAGATCAAGGCCCTCGGGACGCCCACCGAAGGTCAGGCCACGATCGCCTCGATGGACAAGCTGCTCGCCGGCGACATCGCCAAGATCGCAAAGGACCCGGCCCTCGCCGGCCCGGCCGCCTTCCACGACTTCGCCCAGGTCGCCCACGGCTACGGCCTCACCGCCTGCGCCCCGCTCAGTTAGCGGGGGTCGCCGGTCGGCTCAGGCCGCGTGCCCGCCCCGGTGTCCGGTCCCTTCGCGGGGCCGGCGTCGGGGCGCGCTCGTTGTCGCGTCGGATCGTCGCGATCCACTTGGCGGCGCTCACGTCGCCGTCCGGTTCCCCGGCCCACCTGCCGGGCGTGACGCCGCGCCGCCTCCCGGGCGGCACCCTCCGGGGACTCGGGAACGTCGTCGGGCACCTCGACTGTTCGAGGGGTTCCTACGCGAGTACCAGGAGCAGCCGTGAGCGGGAAGTGAACGTCGCCACCACAGCCGGCGTTCACCCACCCACGCGAGTGTTTCGGGCACGGGCGCTCGTTTCACCACGGTGGCTCATGGGTAGGCCCCAGAGCGAACCAAAAAGAGAACGAGGAGGATCGATCGTGGTTGCCCTGGTAGTGCTGGTCGTGCTGTTGCTTGTATTCGGCGGGCTCGGGTTCGCCGCCCACGTGCTGTGGTTGCTCCTGATCGCGGCCCTGATCCTGTGGCTGATCGGGTTCTTCGTCGGCGGCGTGGACTCCACCGTCGGACGACGGCGCTGGTACGGACGCTGGTGAGGGGCGGCGCCCGGGCGGCGGTGTAGGCGCGCGCCGGCGGCACGTGGGGAACGCCGGCGCGCGCAGCCTGCGTCGTCGTCGTGTCCGCGGCCCGTCGGCCCGGAGGTCGCTACTCGAGCGCGTCCTCCGGGCCCCCGATCGTGTGCAGGTGTTCGTCCAGGCGCGTGAGGGCCAACAGGCGCTGGACCTGCGTCGATCCTCGTGTGACGGCGAACGAGCGGCCGCCGTCGCGCACCGCCTTGCGGGCCTTGAAGATCGCTTTCAGGCCCGTCGAGTCGGTGAAGCTGACGCCGCTGAGGTCGAGTACGACCGCGTCTGAGCCGCCAAGGTCCGCACTCGCGAGGGTCTCCTCCAACAGGTCGGAGCTGGCCATGTCGAGTTCGCCCCGGAGCTCCAGGATCACCCGTCCGGTTCCACGCCGGAGATCGACGCGGAACCGCTCGTCAGCGCTCATTGGGCGCGGATTCTAACCAGCACTCGGCTCCGCGGCGAGCCGCAGGCCGACGAGGGCGATGTCGTCCTGGGGCTGCCCGGCCGCGCTCCCGACCGCCGCCGCCTCGATCGCCCGGAGCATCTCCTCCAGGGCCAGGCCGCGGACCTGGACGACGAGGCTCTCGAGCGCGATCGCGGACTGGGTGCGAGACCTCGCCGCGTCTGTGACCCCGTCGGTGTGGAGCACCAGCGTCTCTCCCTCCGCCAGCTCGACGGCGACCTCCTCGACGATGACCGGGTCGACCACGCCGAGGATCGTCCCCGGCTCTCCGACGGCCCTGGCGGGGCCCTCCGGTCCGACAACCAGGGGTCGCGGGTGGCCGGCGAGCGCGATCCGCAGCCCCACCGGCGCGCCCGGCGCCTGCGTCTGCCGTGGCTCCACGACGACCAGGCAGACCGTGCACATCTGACCTTCCGGCTGCTGTGACCGCAGGGTCCCGTGGAGCAGCTCGAGCATCTCCACCGGGGGCGTTTCGAGGTTCGCCGCCGCCCTCAGCGTGTGCCTGGCCAGTGCCGTCACGCTGGCGGCCTCGGCCCCCTTGCCGCAGACGTCGCCGATCACCAGCAGCCAGCGGCCCTCGGCGTAGGGGAACACGTCGTAGAAATCCCCACCGACCTCGTTCAGCTCGCCCGCCGGGCGATACAGGGCCGCAACCTCGAACCCCCGCATCTCCAGCAGCGAGTCCGGCAACAGGGCCCGCTGCAGGACGCGGGCGATCCGGCTGCGCTCGGTGTACAGGCGCGCGCTTTCGACGGCCGTGCCGGCACGGCGCCCGAGCCGCACGGCGACGTCGAGGTCGGCTTCGGTGAGCCGTCTCGCGCCCCAGGAGGACACGAGCGTGATCGCGCCGAGCGTGCGCGCGGGCGCCGCGAGCGGCACGATGATCACGTCGCGGGCTCCCATCTCGAGCAGCAGACCCAGGTGCTCGTCGTCGCGGGCGTAGCCGGCCAGCTCCTCCGCGCCGATGTCGTTGAAGATCCTCGCCTCGCCCGAGCGGATCACCTGTGGGACGCCGAGGGGATCCTCGAGCTCCGGGTGGTAGTGCCGATCGAGGCGTTCGGCCAGCGCAAGCTTGTCGGGATCGCCGTGGTGGACGGCCACCCGTTCGATCCCGCCCCGCTCGCCGAGTACGTCGACGGCACACCACTCGCCCAGGAAGCCGGTCGCCAGCCGGGCGACGCGCCGGAGCGTCTCGCCGTAGTCCATCGAGGAGGTGAGCACGCGGCTGGCCTGCGCCATGAAAGCCTCCGCGAGCTGTGCGCGCTTGACCTGGGTGACGTCCTCGAACACGTTGGCCGCGAACACCACGCGGCCGCTCGCCGGGTCGACGATCGGGGAGGCCCGCACGACGATCCAGCGTTCCTCTCCGGTCGCCCGCACGATGTTCCTCACGAGCATCGCCGGCGCGGGTTCCCCGCGGAACAGCCGCCGGGCGGGCATCGAGTCGAGCGCCAGCTCCTCACCCGACTCGCTCAGGACGGTGAAGCGGGACATGATGTCGCCCGGTTTCGCCCCCGCCAGCTGCTCGGCGGAGACGCCGAGGAAGCGAAGCGCGGCGTCGTTCGCGAACACGGTTCGGCCGCTCTCGTCGACGACCGTGATCGCCTCCGCGAGGTTCTCGAGCACCGCCTGCAGTCGCTGCTCGACCGTCTGGAGGTCGGAGAAGAGCTGGGCGTTGTCGATCGCCAGCGCGGCTCTCCGGGCGAGCTCGGAGACCAGCTCGAGGTCCTCGTGGTCGTAGGGCTCACTGTCCGCGAGCCGTAGCGTCGAGAGGGCGCCGAGGGTGCGTCCGCGAGCGGTGAGCGGCGCCACGATCGCCGACCTGTAGTGGTTGGCGATCATGAACCGGGCGTGCTCGGACGCCTGGGCGAACGAGCGCAGCGACTCGCCGCTCATCTCGGCCAGCAGCTCCGGCTCGCCGCTTCGGATCACCCGCGCGACCGGATGGGGACCCCCGGCGTCGAGGGGAAATCGCGAGCGCAGCTCTTCCAGGCGACGGGCGAGCTCCGGGTCCGCCGAGGCCGCCGCGAGCTCGCCGATCGCGCCCTCGCCGTTGAGGAGATCGATGACGCACAGATCGGCGAGCGTCGGGATCGTCAGCTGCGCGACCTGACTCATCGTGGTCGTCGGGTCCAGCGACCGCGACAGGATCGCCCCGGTCTCGACGAGCAGCGCGATCGCCCAGCCGGGAGGTTTCTCCCCCGGTCCCAGCCCGGAGGCCCCGGTCCGAACGAAGGCTGGACCGCGGGCCGAGCGCTCGCGGATCGGCAATCGCTCGAGTCGCAGCAGCAACCGCTGTGGCCGCCCGTCGGGCGGCTCGATCGCGATCGAGAGGTTTGGTTCCACCGACCCCACGGCGACCGCCATGCGGGACACGTCCTCTTCGGACATCGGCCCGATCGCCACCTCGAGCGAGTCCTCGCCGGCGAGCAGACGCGCTCGAGCACCCAGCCTGATCCAGCTCGACGCGCCGGCCGCCAGCACGACCGACGCGACCCGCTGGACATCGGCATGCCGATCGACGGAGAACTGGGCGCGGGTGGCGATCACACGCAGCAGCCGCGGCAGCACGCTGCGAACAACCAGCGCCGGCGCCATCCCGACCTCGATCGCACGGGAGCGCCTGGAGGGCTCGCCCTCGAAGGCCAGGGCGGCCTCCGCCTCCCCGTCGGGGCCATCCCGGGCCGGGGCGGCGAGCGCCGGCGTCGTGAAGACCATTTCCACCTCGGTGCCGCCACCCGGGGGCTCGGTCCATCGCACCGTGCTCACCAGCGCTTTGATCGAGGGGAGCCCGATCCCGGCCAGCTCACCGTCGACGTCCGAGGGGAACTCGGCCGGCGAGCCGGCGTCGAGCGCCATTCCCACCCCCCAGTCGCGGACTGTCACGACGACCGCCGAGTCGCGCACCAGCAAGCCGATCTCCAGCGGGCCCTCGTCGCCCCCGTAGGCGTGTGCCGAGACGTTGTTGCAGGCCTCGGTGGTGGCGGTGCCGATGTCGCTCAGGTCGGCGGCCGAGAGCCCGGTCGCGTCGACCAGCCCGCCGAGCGCCTGGCGGACGACGGTGACGTTCTCCGCCCGGCTCGAGAGTCGCAGTCGTATGTGGGCGCCGGTAGCCATCGTCCTGATCGCGGCCTCAACCGGCCTGCAGGCGCCGGCGTGGTCCACGATCGGCGCCGAACACGTCCGCCGGCGGGGACGCTAGCGCACCTCGGGCGGTTGCCCGGCCAGCCCCCGCAGCCGCTCGAGCGACCTGCGCAGCAGCCTCGAGACCTGCATCTGGGAGATGCCGATCCGCTCCGCGATCTCCGACTGCGTCAGTTCCTCGACGTAGCGCATCCTCAGGATCTGGCGGTCGCGCTCGGACAGCTGGGCGAGGGCCGCACGCAGGGTGGCCTCGTACTCCACCAGGTCGAGCCGTTCGTCCTCGCCGCCGAGGGTTTCCGCATAGCTCCCGTTGGCCCCGTCCTCGCCGCGCCGGGGTGCGTCCAGCGAACACGTCTCGTGCGCCTGGGTGGCGGCCAGCGCTTCGAACACGAGCTCGATGTCGAGCTCGAGGTATTCCGCCAGCTGGTCCGCGGTCGGGCTCCGTCCGTGCAGGGCCGACAGGCTGGTGACCGCCCCGCCGACCTCCAGTGCGCGCTCCTTGGCGGCACGGGGCACGTGCAAGGCCCAGCTCGAGTCGCGGAAGTAGCGCCGTATCTCTCCCAGGATCGTGGGGACCGCGAAGCTGGCGAAGCCGCCGCCGCGATCGACGTCGTAGCGGTCCACGGCGTGCAGCAACCCCATCAAAGCGACCTGGAGGATGTCCTCCGGCGGCTCGGAGCCCCGCATGTAACGGCGGGCCAGCCGCCGCGCCAGCCCCATGTGGCGTTCCACCAGCTGCTCGCGGGCGCTCTCGTCGCCGTGGCGTTGCCACGCCAGGAACAGCTCCCGCATGCCGGCGCTCTGGCGCACCTCCTCCGGCAGGCTGTGGCCCGGATCGCCCTGCATCCGGGACGCGGGGGGACGCGGGGGTCTTCGGTCCATAGCCGCTCCTTTCCCGTGTCGGTTCGGTCCACCGAAGCCTCCGCCGGACCCTCGGGTGTGTTGCTACCCGGTCTCGATCGCGGCTAACTGCGGCCGGGAAGGGCGCCTCGGGGGTGGCCGGACGGCGGCCGTGATGTCAGGACCCGTCGTTGGTGTAGGCCACGTAGGTGCGGCAGGACTCGTTGCGCAGGCTCGGGCACGCCGGCAGTTCGGTCGGGACGCTCACACCCGGGACCACCGGGAGGATCAGGCTCGACGGTTTCTGGCGCGAGTACGCGATCGACACTTCCGAGGTCCCGCCTTCGGGCTGGGTCTGGCTGAAGGACCAGATCGGCTCGGTGCCGTTGGGCGCCGCGATCGTAACCCGGATCCGCGAGCCGGCACGGTAGGCGTGTCCCTCGAAGTACAGCGGGATCACGACCGGCACGTAGCGGCCGGCCGGCATCGGCTTCTCGTTCTTGGCCAACATCGTCGGGATCGGTTCGAGTTCGGTCGGTTCCTCCTCGAGGATGTTGTTGGCGTTGGTGGCGAGCTTGCGCTCGCTCGCCCGCAACCACCCGTCCTGCACGAAGGTTTCGTTGCCGTCGGGACGGACTTCGCTGACCGTCGCCTGGAAGTCGACGTTGGGGGTGGACGACTTGACCCACAGGTGGACCGCGCCGCCGCCGATGGCGACCGTGTTGGCGCCCAGCGGTTCGGACACGAACGACACCGCGGAGCCCGCCGGGGGCTGCTGCCAGTTCCATTCCCACTGTGAGGCGTCGCCCCACAGGCCGCCGGTGCCGGTGTTGCTCGAGAAGTCGGTCAGCGGCGTCGCGCTCGCGTTCGAGGTGTAGGTGTCGCTGTCGGTCCCGCGGATCGCCGGCTGCTGTTCGTCGAGCGTCCCACCCGGGCCGAAGTACCAGGTCTTGGCGGTCGTGCCGGGAATCGGGTAGGAGGGGAAGGTGTCTTCGAATGCCGGATACGGCTCGCCGGCGACTTTGCTGTCGGTCGGCGAGGTCCCGGCCCCGTTGTCGAACATCACCCGCACCTCCGGCAGCGCTTCGAAGGCCGCCAGCGCGTCTTCGTAGGTGGGCTCCTCCTGGATCGGGTCTTCCGGAAGCGTGACCACGTCCGTCTTCGGTAGGCCCATGGCTTCGTCGTAGATCACCGGGGCGGCGGCTTTGATCACCGCCGAGTCGACTATCGGCGCCTGGTGGGCCACGTACAGCTCCAGGAAGTCATACATTCGCGTCAACGTATCGGGGTCGAGCGAGTCGATATGGGCGCCGTTGGTGAAGGTGAACCACTTCTTCGTGGTGCCGGTGAAGTGCTCGGCCAGGTCGGCGCAGTGCCCACCCGTCTGCTCGTCCTCCCACTGGCAGGCCATGAACGTCGGCACGTTGATTTTGTTGACGAACGTGACCGGATCGAGTTCGTTCGCGACGGGCGCGTTATAGGTCGAATTTTCTTTGATCTTGTTCAACAGGTTGGTGGCCTCGCCGTGGAGGTCCTGATTGGCGGCGCAGGTCGTGTCGCCTTCTTCGATCCGTTCGTTGGCCCACGCCTGCCCGTGGCCGGGACTCGCTGGTTCGGCGTTCTGCTGGCGCTGTTCGGCCCACGCGACCGCGAAGCCCGTGTTGAGGATGCCGCCCGGGTAGAGCGTGGTGGCGGTGGCGTCGATCACCGACATCGGGGCGATCGCCTCGAGGTCCGGCGGATCCTCCTGGGCGGTGAACAGCTGGCTGATCCCGCCGTAGGAGATTCCCAGCATCCCGACCTTGTGACCCAGCACCCACGGCTGTTTGGCGATCGTCTCGATCACGTCGTAGCCGTCGAGGTTCTGCAGCTTTTCGAAGAAGTCGTAGGCCCCGCCCGAGCACCCGGTCCCGCGCATGTTCACGTCCACGACCGCGAAGCCCATCAGGTTGGCGACCACAGCGATGCCGTTTTCCGGCCCTTTCGGGTTCGCATACCCGTAACCCGAGTACTCGATCAGCGTCGGGTAGGGAGGCGTGTAGCTCGGCGACGGGACCCCTTCGATCGGGAACGTCGGGAAGTGGAATTCCGAGGGCACGCCCGGCTCGCCCGCGGGGCTGCTCGGCGGGTGCACGTCGATCGCCAGCTGGGTGCCGTCGCGGGTCGTCAGATAGGTGTAGCCGTTGTCGGGGATTTCCTGGTTGTAGATGCTCGGGTCCCACGGCGCCGGGGAATCGTCGTGCACGGTGATCGCTTCGGATTCTTCTCCGGAGCCCGCCAGGCGAACGTGGTAGCCGCTTCCCGGCTTCACGTTCCGGAACAACAGGCCCCCGAGCGAGTCCGCGTTCTGGGTGGAGAGGACCTTGCCGTGGGCGTTCACGAGCGACATCTGTGCGTCGGCCGCCAAACCCGTCACGTAGACCTGTTCGACACTCCCTTTGGCGTCGAACGCGGAGGCACTCGCGACCGCGAGCAGTGACACGGTGAGCGCTGCGAGCGCTACGACGAGGGAGACGCGGGCGCGGCGGAACCGGGGGGAGCGGGTCGCCGGACGCCGGCCGTCTCCGATCCCGCTGCTCGCGTCGTGGCCGTCACCGTTCATGCGTTCACCACGCAGCGGGTCGATCCCCATCCTGCCACTACCTCCCCTTCGTCAGATCGGTCGCCGGTCCGAGTTTTTCGAACCGATCGGGATGCGCGCAGGTGTACCCGTTTCGGGTGGCCGCTAATCGTCGGCGCCGCGCAGCTGCGAGGAGACGGCGAGCAGCGGACCGACGTCACGTCGCGCCCGCGCGAGGATCAGGCCGCCCTCGATCGCCGCCAATACGAGTAACGCCCGCTGCTCCGCACGGGCCCCGTCGTACCCGTCCCTCCGCAGGTGCTCGGCGAGCACCTCGAGCCAGGAGTCGAAGGCCGCCTGCGCCGCCCGCCGCATCGCCTCGGACTCGTTCGAGGTCTCCAGTGCGACGGTCGCGATCGGGCAGCCGTCGGCGAAGCCCGAGTCCTCGAGCCCGCGGGCGAGCGCATCGATCAGACGGCCGATCGCCTCATCGACGTGGTCGCTGGCCTCGAGCGTCGCCTCGATCACGTCGCGCAGCTGCCGCGCCGAGTGCTCCATCGCCACGATCGCCAGCTCCTGCTTGCCGGCGGGGAAGTGGAAGTACAGGGATCCCTTCGGGGCTCCGCTCCTGGCCACGATCTCGCCGAGCCCGGTGGCGGCGTACCCACGCCGCCGGAGCAGCTCCTGCGTGGCCGCCACGAACGCCGTCTTCGAGGCTCCCCGCGGCCGCCCCGACGCCTCGCGTTTCGATGCTCGGCGCCGCGATGCCCCGCGCTCGCGAGGGCGGTCGCCGGGATTCGTGGTTCCACGCCTGCTGGCGTCCTCGCCGGAGCTCATTCAATTACTATAGTGACCGGTCTACATAGGGAGGGATGATGCGACAGCTCGTGTACACGGGTCCCGGCTCGCTCGAGTGGCATGAAGCGCCGGCCCCCCGCCTCTCGTCCGACGAGGGGGCGCTGGTGCGTCCGGTGGCGGTGGCGACCTGTGACCTCGACGCGTTGATAGTGGCCGGGACCTCACCGTTCCCGGCTCCCTTCCCGCTCGGGCACGAATGTGTGGCCGAGGTCCTCGAGGTCGGAGACTCGGTGACCTCGCTGGCCCCGGGCCGGCTGGTGAGTGTCCCCTTCCAGATCTCCTGCGGCACCTGCGCGGCGTGCCTGGCCGGTCGCACCTCCAACTGCTCAGAGGTCCCGTTCATGTCGACCTACGGCTTCGGCCCCGGGGTGGACCGCTGGGGTGGGTTCCTCTCCGACGCGGTCGAGGTCCCCTTCGCCGAGCACATGCTGGTCCCGCTGCCGGATGGCCTCGCACCCGCCGCGGCGGCGAGCGCCTCGGACAACCTCAGCGACGCGTGGCGGGCGGTGGGGCCGCCGCTGGTGGAGCTCCCCGGCGCGGACGTGCTGGTGGTGGGCGGGGCCGGTCCCGGCTCGATCGGGCTCTACGCCGCGGGCCTGGCGGTCGCGCTCGGGTCCCGCTCGGTGCTGTACATGGACGGGGATCCCGCGCGGCGCGAGACCGCCTCGCGGCTCGGCGCCCAGACGCTGGCCGAGAAACCCAAGCGCGTCGGTCCGTACCCGATCACCGTTGATGCCAGCGCCGACCCCGACGGGCTCAAGCTGGCGCTGCGCTCGACCGCAGCCGACGGCGTCTGCACGAGCACGTCGATCTACTTCGGCGAGCAGCCCCGGATGCCGCTGCTGGAGATGTACACCAAGGGCATCACCTTTCGCACCGGGCGCGTCAACGCCCGCCCCGCGATGCCCCACGTGCTCCGGCTCGCCGCCGCCGGGGAGCTGCGGCCACAGCTCGTCACCACACAGGTCGTCTCCTGGGCGCAGGCGCCGGCCGCGCTCGCCGAGCAGGGCTGGACCAAGCTCGTGATCGAGCGCCCGTGAGCCCGTTGCCATCGAGCCGAGCAGGGCAGACTGTGGCGCTCTCGTAGGGTCCGGACAACCAACCACGAAGGAGGGGCAACATGACGGAGCTCTCGATCGAGGAGCTCTTCTCCGTCACGGGCAGGACCGTGCTCGTGACCGGTGGCTCGCGCGGCATCGGCGAGATGATCGCGGCCGGCTTTCTGGCCAACGGAGCCACGGTCTACATCAGCTCTCGCAAGGCGGATGTATGTGACGCGACCGCGGCCCGCCTGGCCGAGACCTACGGTCGGCCGTGCACGTCGATCCCGGCGGACCTGTCGACGCTCGAGGGCGTCGACACGCTCGTCGGGGAGCTGGGCGCGCGCGAGGATCGTCTCGACGTGCTCGTCAACAACGCCGGCGCGTCCTGGGGTGCGCCGCTGGGCGAGTTCCCGGAGAACGGCTGGGACAAGGTCATGGACACCAACGTCAAGGGCGTCTTCTTCCTCACCCAGGGGCTGCTCCCGCTGCTGGAGGCCGCCGCCGGCGCCGAGTCGCCCGCCCGCGTGATCAACGTCGGCTCGATCGACGGGATCAGGACCTCGCGGTTCGAGAACTGGTCCTACGGCCCCTCCAAGGCCGCCGTCCACGCCCTCACCCGCCAGCTTGCCGCCGGCCTGGTGGCCCGCAACATCCTCGTGAATGCGATCGCCCCGGGGCCGTTCCCGACCTGGATGCTCAGCACCGGCGTGGGGGGCGGGGGCAACGTGGAGGCGACCGACTGGGACCTCGTCGGTCAGAGCAATCCCAGCGGGCGCGTCGGCAGGCCGAGCGACATCGCCGGGACCGCCCTGTTCCTCGCCTCCCGGGCCGGGTCGTTCATCGTCGGACAGACGATCGTCTGCGACGGCGGGGTGGTGGCGAGCTGAGCTGGGCCGAGCGCCGCCCCGGCGCGCGGCCGGCACGAAGGTCCCCCTGAAGCCGGGGTACCGTCGTCCACTTGGATCCTCGAACCTAATGCTGCGACGTTGCGCAGACGATTGCAGTGCGGTCCATGAGGGTTGGTAGCCGTCTCACGTACAGCCGCCGGGCCGCCGGTGCGGCCGTCCTCGGCGCGCTGCTGGGGCTGCCCCTGGTGCTCCTCGGCGTCGAGGCTGCGCCGGCGGGCGCGTGGAACCACACGCCGCAGTACTCGCTGACGGTCAGCGAGGGCGAGACGACGTTCCCCGAATACAAGTCGGTTGCCTACACGTCGGGGTCGGGGCCGGAAAATGCCAGTAGCGCGCTTTCGATCACACGCGGCGGGACGGTCGTCTACAGGACGACCAACGAACACGGCGGGGTGTGGCTCTCGCAGGTCCCGGAGGTCGGTGACGTGGTCACGCTCGAATCACCGATCGGGCAGGTGATCGGGTCGGTCGTGTACGACGGCCTTCCGTCGATGGACCCCACCGTGTGCGCGGGCTCGAGCAACTTCTCCGGGCAGAACACCTCCGGCTTCACGGTCGAAGGCTCATACGTGTCCTACTCGCTGAGGACCGACCCGTATGGGCACGTCAACGGGGTGAACGAATCGGGCTTCGGTCAGGCGCAGGTGAAATCGCTCTCGGGGACCACGTTCGGAGGCAACTTCCTGGCGCCGCTACAGACCGGCCAGACCGTCACGGCGACCGAGTCCCTGAAAACGCTGCTGGCCGAAGGAGCCACCTACACGTATACGAGCGAAACGACGCGCCCCGTGGGCGCCTGCCCGGCCCCGCCGGCTCCGCCGCCGCCGCCCGCGCCGCCCGTGCTGCAGGGCTCGGTGATGAAGCTGGGCCACCTCACGCTCCACTCTCTGCTGACGTCGGGCTGGCACGTGCTGGTGGGTATCAATCAGCCCGGGACGGTGATCGAGGACCTCTACCTGCAGGAGGGCACGCTCCCGGCGTTTGCGTCGAGCAAGCACCACAGCCACAAGCCGCCCGCCCTGCTGGTCGCCCGTGGCTACGTCATCGCCAAGAAAGCCGGGGTCGTCAGCGTGCTGCTGCGGGTGACGAACAAGGGGCGCGTCAGGATCCGCTCCGCAAAGAGCGTGCACGCGGTGCTGCTCACGACCCTGCACAGCTCCTCCGGGGCGAAACTCGGCCTCGCTCGCCGGTCTGTGACGCTTCACTGAGCACTCGCGCCCCCGTGGAGCGCGCTCTCGGCATCGCCCTGACCGCCGCCGTCTGGCTGGTGCCCCCGCCGGTGCTTCCGGTCCCGTCCCGGAGCGGCCCGGAAGGGCCGCCGCGTCCGTTCACCGTCACGCCGCGGATCGGCCGCGAGCCGGCCCACACGAGTCCCGGCGTCGCGCGCGCCCAGGACCGCGCCCTGCTGTACGGCCCGTTCCCCGCCGGCGGGCTCGTCCGTGGTGTCTCCGACGGCACGCTGCTGCTGAGCCCCGACCCGCAGACCCGCGCGTGGGCGCTCGCCCGTGTCCGCCAGACCGGCGCCGCGGTCGTGCGCATCCCGGTGGACTGGCGCGAAATGGTGTCCCCCGACCCGCCGGCCGGGTTCGACGCCGCCGACCCGGCCGACGGCTCCTACGACTTCGCCCCCCTCGACGAATCGGTCCGCGGGGCGGTCGCCGCGGGCCTGCAACCGATCCTCGTGGTCTCACACGCGCCGCCGTTCGCGGAAGCCCCCGGGCGCTGGCCGTACGCGTACCCGGGATCCTGGGCCCCGAGTCCGACGGCCCTGCAGGGATTCGCCGAAGCCCTCGCCCGGCGCTACGACGGGAGCTTCCCCGATCCGCTCGAGCCGGGCCGGGCGCTGCCTGCGGTGAGGTACTTCCAGGCATGGAACGAGCCGAACCTGGCCCGTTACCTGGAGCCCCAGTGGGTGGTCGAGAACGGGCGCTGGAGCGCCTTCTCGCCGCTGCTCTACAGGCAATTGCTGAACGCCTTCTACGACGGCGTCAAGCAGGTCGCACCCGGCGACGTGGTGATCACCGCAGGCGTGGCCCCCGACGGCGATCCCGTCGGTGTTGGTCGGATGGCGCCGCTGACGTTCCTCGCCTCGTTGCTGTGCCTGACCGGCCCCATCCATCCAGCCCGCGCCCCGTGCGCCGACCCGCCCCACTTCGACGTACTCGCCTTCCACCCGTTGTCGGTCGGCAACCCCGACAGCCCGGCGGCATCCTCCCTCGACGTGTCGATCGCCGACGCCGCCAAGATCACGCGCCTTGTGCGGCGGGCAGAGGCCCTGGCCACGGCCTTGCCGCGGGCGAACAAGCCCGTGTGGGTCACCGAGCTCAACTGGGAAAGCTCTCCCGAGTCGACCGACGGCGTGGCCCCCGGGCTGCAGGCCGCGTGGGTCTCGCGCGCCCTGCACCGGCTGTGGGTCGCCGGCGTGTCGCTGGTGGCGTGGCAGTTCCTGGTGGATCCCTACCCCGCCGTCCGCTCGGATACCTCCACCGGCGGCCCGCTCGAATACCAGCGCCCGGCCGGGCTCTACAGCGCAGGTCCCGGCGGGAACCTCGAACTGGCCCGCCCGAAGCCGTTCCTGGCAGGGTTCACGTTCCCGTTCGACCCGTTGCGGGCCGGCCCCCGGACGGTTCGCCTGTGGGCCCTGCTGCCGCCCGGGCAGCAGACCGCCCTGCTGCAGTGGGCGCCCACCTCCGGTGGCCGCTGGCGCACGCTCGCCCGCCTGCGAACGGGCCCCTCGGGGGTGCTCAACGCGGTCATCCGGATGGCCCGCGGCGGCGCGCTGCGGGTTCTCAGCGGCGCGCTCGTCAGTCCCGAAGCCGACCTCCCAGCCGGGGCGGCCGGCCGCTCGCCCACGGCCCGATGAGCGGGGCGGTCGTGCTCACGGCTTGGCGCCCGACTGGGGGTCGAGCAGCGACAGCGTCACCGCCGCCGACAGGGTCGAGGTGGCGTTGCCGATGAATAGCCCCTTGACCGGGGGGATGTCCGCGTAGAAGCGGCCGTGGCCGATCTTCACGTGCGAGGCGTCGGCCAATTTCCTGTTGGTGGGGTCGATGCTGACCCACTGCGGCTCTCCGCCCTCCTCGGCGTCGGGGAGCAGCGCCTCGACCCAGGCGTGGGTGTCGACCTCGAGCGAGTCCGAGCCGGCGTCGTCGGGGGCCGCCCACAGATACCCCGAGACGTAACGGGCGGCGATCCCGCGCCGGCGCAGCAGCACCAGCGAGAGATGGGCGAAGTCCTGGCACACCCCGGCTTGCTGGCGCAGCAGCTCGTCGATGCTCGATCCCACGTATGTGACCCCCGGCCGGTACTCGAAGCGGTCGGGGATCTCCTGGCAGAGGCGCTCGAGCATCGCCAGCGGCGTGTCGGCCGCGATCGCCGCCTCGAGCCCCTCGAGGCCGGCGATCGCCGGCTGGTCCTGCCAGGGGAGCGCGAACTCGCCCGCGGCGTCCGTGTAGGCGGCGCTGCGCAGGCTGTCCCACGAGCCCTCCGGCGGGTCGGGAGGGTTGGACGTCACGACCCGCGCCCGCACGTCGATCGTGAGGTGGTCGTGGGCGGCGGGGATGCCGAACTCGATCACCTCGGTGCCGAAGTAGTCGAGGTGCCGAGCGATCCGGGCTTCGGGCTCGATCCGCGTGTGGAACTCGTCGCAGCGCTGCGTCGAGGTCGTCGCGGGACGCACACGGAGGGCGTTGAGGTTGTCGGTGACCTGGGCGTCGTAGCGGTACTCGGTGAGGAAGCGGATCGCGAAGTGCACCTACTGCTCACCCCTCGGTCCCGCCGCCGCGGCGCCGGCGAAGTAACGCTCGGCGACGTCCTGATCCAGACGCCCCAGCTCCTGCTGGGTATCCCGGCAGATGCCCGTCAGCTCCGACCCCTCGGGCAATGCCCGGCGCTGGAAGTCGAGGTCGGCGGCCAGCCGGCTGACCCGCAGCACCGGCTTGGAGTTGCGGGGGCCGGCGTCGGCGACCGTGAACACCTCGTGCAGGGAGTCCACACAGGCGGCCACGCTGTCCGGGTAGGAGCGCTCGAACAGCAAAAATCGGGCCACCGGGTCGGCGTTGGGGGGCGCGGTCACGGCCCGCAGGTAGGCGTGGAAGCCGCCCACCGCCTGCAGCAGGATCAAGGCCGTCCCGTCGGCTGGGGCCGAGTCCGCGGGGGGCATCGCCACGTGGAGCATCCGCAGCACCATGTCGGAGATCTCGATCAGGCCGCCCGCGTCGAGGAAGCACTTCGCCTCGTCTCGCAGCATCGAGCGGTTGGCGATCCCCCAGATCAGCGATGTGCGCTCCTTGATGTACTGCGAGGCGAGGAACGGCCCGGTGGGGGTTCCCCAGCCCGGCTGCCCGGCCCCCTGGAGCCCCATGGCGGTGGTGTTGATCGCCTGCCACATCTCCGCGCTGATGACGTCGCGCACGGTGCGAGCGCCGTCACGGGCCCGTTCGACGCTCGCCAGCATCGATTCCGGGCGCTCGGAGTCGAGGATCAGCTCCCCGAGCGTGTGGCCGCCGGCGCGGGTGCCGGGGTCGTCGCCGAGCATCGCCAACAGGCCCCCCGAGCCGAAGCTCACCCCCGGGGCCGCGTCGGAGGCGCCCTGCAGCTCGGCCTGCAGCACCGCCTCGACGGCGCGGGCCGTGAACTCCGCGCGCGCCAGGTTGCGGCCCAGCCAGTAGAGCTCGTGGGCGATGCGGGCGAGCATCAGGGTCCGTCCCGCCCGTCGTCGGGGCGCTGTCCGTCCCGGCGTTGCTGTTGTTGCTGCTGCTGTTGTTGCTGCTGCTGCTGCTGAGCGACCCAGGTGCCGTAGCGGAGGTCCGGCAGCGCGGGCGGCTGGGTGTCGGCGATCGGCGGGCCCGCGCGGTCGGCGTCGTCGCCGTCCTCGAGCACCCACGTGTCCTTCGAGCCTCCCCCGCGGGAGGAGTTGACGATCAACGAGCCCTCCTCGAGCGCCACCCGCGTGAGGCCGCCCGGCACGATGTCGATGCGCTCGCCGAACACCGCGAACGGGCGCAGGTCGACGTGGCGGGGGACGAGCCCGCCGTCGGGGTCCACGACCGGCACGGTCGAGAGCCGCACCACGTCCTGGGCTATCCAGCGGTCCGGCGCGGCCGCGAGCAGAAGCCGCATCTGCGCGATTTCGCGCTCGTCGGCGTGGGGGCCGATCATCACGCCCCGTCCCCCGGACTCGCCCGTCGGCTTGACGACCAGCTCGTCGAGGCGGCCGAGGACGTGCTCGAGCACTTCCGGGTCCGAAGGCAGGTAGGTGCGGACGTTCTCGAGGATCGGCTCCTCGCCGAGGTAGAAGCGGATCATGTCGGGCACGAAGCGGTACACCGCCTTGTCGTCGGCGACCCCCGTCCCGAGCGCGTTGGCGATCGCGACGTTGCCCGCGCGGTAGGCCCTCACCAGCCCGGGAACGCCGAGCAGCGAGTCGCTCCTGAACTCGAGTGGGTCGACGAAGTCGTCGTCGATCCGCCGGTAGACGGCGTGGGCCCGCTCGAGGCCTTTGATGGTGCGCATGTAGAGGACGTCGTCGCGGACGACCAGGTCGGACGCTTCCACCAGCTCCACGCCCATCTGGCGAGCCAGGAAGGCGTGCTCGAAGTAGGCCGGGTTGGCCGGCCCCGGGGTCCACACCACGACCGTCGCCTCGCTCTCGGCGGAGGGCGCTACGGCCCGCAGCGCCCCCAGCAGCAACTGCGGGTAGTGGTCGACCGGGCGAACGCGGTAGGACGCGAACAGCTCCGGGACCAGGCGGGCCATCGCGGCCCGGTTCTCGAGCACGTAGGAGATCCCCGACGGGATCCGGACGTTGTCCTCGATCACCCGCCAGCTGCCGTCGCTGTGGCGGACCAGGTCACACCCGGCGACGTGCGTGTAGACGCCGCCCGGCGGCCTGATGCCGTGGACCGCGCGGGCGAAGTGAGAGCAGGACGCCACCAGCCGCCAGGGCACGATCCCCTCATGGACGATCTCACGCGTGTGGTAGACGTCGTCGACGAAGTGGTTCAGCGCGCGGATCCGCTGGGCCAGACCGCGCTTGATGCTCTTCCATTCCTGGCCGTCGAGCACCCGTGGAACCAGATCCAGGGGGAACGGGCGATCGTGGGTCGGCCCGTCCCCGCCGCCGGTCTCGAAGGTGATGCCCTGCTGCATGAAGATCGCATCCCGCCGCCGCCCGGCCTCGATCAGCCCCGTGGCTCCCAGCTCCTCGAGCGCGGCCACCAGCGGGCCCGCCGTCGACCTGGGGGTCCCATCCTGCTCGAACAGCTCGTCGAGGAACGGAGGCTTCGGCCGGTAGCTCCCTGCGCCGCCGGGTATCGCGCCGCCCTCGCCCACCCCTCGTGTCGCAGCTCCCGCCTGCACGGTCCGATTCTCCTGCGCCCCCGACCCGCCCACCTTCGACTCCTGGCGAAACAGGTGGGCCTCCCCGTGCCCATTTGTCGACCGCCTGGCGTGGCCCGGCCGCCGCTCGTCGAGGACGGACGGGGCCCTGGAGGGCGGGCGGCGGGGTTGCCTAGGCGAAGGCCCTTGCGAACGCCTCGGCGATCACGTGATAGCCGTCGGCGTTGGCGTGGATGTTCGGCCCCACCGGCGCGGGCGCGCACATCCAGGTCAGCCGGCACACTTCCGCGACCGCCACCGGGACCGGAGCGCCCTGTCCGGCGAGGCTCGTGGTGCGGGAGGTGTCGTAGGTGCGAAAGGCGCTGTCCACGTGGGCGACCCGAAAGCCCGCGGCGCGATAGATCAGTTCCAGGCCCTGGTTGACGTTGCGCGCGTACGTCACGCTGGTGAGCGCTTCTTCCTGCTCACCGGGTGAGAGATAGAGCGCCAGGAACGGGTCGTACAGGGTCATCGCCGCCATCGGGGTCCCGGGCGCGGCCGCGCGATCGAGCCGGCGCAGGATGACGGGAAGGTCCCTGGCGATCGAAGCCACGCCGCGGATCACGCAATCGGTGTTGATTTCGGAGCCCTGCTGACAGCCGTCGACGTCGTTGGCGCCGATGTCGATGGTCACGAGCGCCACTTCGCCACGGCGTTGATGCGCCCGCAGGAAGCGTTCCGCGGCGGCCATCTGCGATCCCCCCGCGGGATGGCAGCCGAGCAGGAACGCGTCGGCGGAGTTGCCCCGGCCGGTGAGGAAGCTGCCCGTGGTCTCTCCTCCACAACCGAGCTTCACCAGCTTCAGCCCAGGGATCCGCGGGCGCTCGATCGCGTACAGCTGGTCGGCGTAGCCTTCGTCGGTGTTCACGGTGATCCCGGCACCATCGGGCTGCATGCCCTGCGCGAGCGAGTCGCCGAGGGACAGGTAGTAGCGGCTCGCGCAGGCACCCGCGGGGATCACCAGGGCGACGGCGAGCGCGAGCACGACCGTGGCGATCGCGGTTCGGCCACGAAGCGAGACCATCCCTGACACCGACCGAAATCTAGCGCCGGGTGGGGCGCCGGAGAGGCGGTTAGCCCGGCCGCACCTCGACCGCGGCAAGGTCCCATTCGTCTTTCGTGGGCGCGGTGTCGTTGATCGTGACCGTTTCCCCGGCCGCTGCCGTCGCGGCGCTGGTGTATTGCGTCCAGGTGGTGTCCCCGGCGGAGGTGTCGAGATACTGGCGCAGCAGCACCTGCTTGGCTCCCAGCGTGCGCGCGGCCGCGGCCGTCCAGTCGTGGCCGACGGCGAACACCAGCGAGCCCTTTTCCGAGGCTTTCACGGACACGCTGGATGCGCCGGTCGCTGCCCCGGCGGTGGCCGAGGCCCCCACTCCCACGGACCCCTTGAGCGAGACCACGCTCAGCGACTGGTCGTAGCCGGAGAGGCCCGGGGTCGCCGTGACGGACACGTTGAACAGCGGACCGACGGCGGTGGCGGTCCAGATCTCCGCGTCGCCCGCCCGTGAGTTGGAACGCTGGACGAGCGTCCACGTCAGGCCCCCACCTGTCACGGACACGGTCTGGTGTTTGGAGCCAGAGGGCCCATCCAGGGAAACGAACGCCAACAGCACCTCGCCGGCTTCGGTGGTCGAGAACTGCTGCGTGGTGACCGTGCTGCGCCCGTTGACGGTCACGTTCGCATCGATCGTGGGCGTCGCCGCGGGAGCCGCGGGCGTGACGGCACTCGAGGGGGAGGATTCGGGTCCGGTGCCGTACTGGTTGGTGGCCGTCACGCGGAACGTGTAAGCGGTGCCGTTGTTGAGTCCTTCGACGGTTGCGGTCGTGGCCGGCGGCGTCCCCTTGACGGTGGTCGAGGGCAGCGCTTCGGTGCCCGCGTAGGGAGTGACCGTGTAGCTGAGGATCGGGCTTCCGCCGTTGCCCGGGGCCGTCCACTTGACGGTGGCGGTCGCATTGCCGGCGGTGGCCGTGACCCCGATCGGCGCTTCCGGGACGGTGGGGGAGAGAGGCATGACTTCGGCGGACCGTTCCGACACGGGCCCCGGTCCGTAGGAGTTGAGCGCCTGCACGGTGAACGTGTAGGCGGTGCCGCCCTTCAGTTCTGGGAGGGTGACGTTCGTCGCCGGCGGCGTGCCAGTGACGACCATGGCGGTCTGTGCTTCGCCGGAGATGTAGGGCGTCACCTTGTATTCGGCCGGTTCGCCGCCGCTGGTCGGGGCGGTCCAGCTCACCGTGGCGGAGTCGGTCCCGGCCTTGACAGTCAGGGAGCCAACCGCTCCCGGCGGGGTCGTCGCTTCAGCTTCTTCGACTTTGCCGGCGGCATAGCTGAATGTCTGCCCGCCTTCTTCCTGCGCTTCCCGGTTGGAGTTCGTCAGGTGCTTCCCCGCCGGTTCCTCCTGCAGCCACCCTTCGGTGTTGCACACCTCGCAGTTGATTTTGGTCGTTTCCGGCGAGGGCAGTTCCTTGAGCGGGCGCGCCACTTCTTCCCAGTTCGAAGGTTCGTTCGAGTACACGCCCCAGGGCTGGCCTTCGGTGTCGCTTTTTCGTTCGTGGAGGAAGTTCTGGTACACGTGCCCCATTCCGCGCGCCTGGAAGGTGGTGTTCGCGAGCCAGTACTTGACCCCCTTGACGACCTTGACCGGGTGTTCGAGCTTGAATTCGGTGAATCCGCCGGGTTTGACCTTGGACTCCGCGACTTTGCCCGACGTGCCCAGTAGTGCCCCCGGGTCTTCGGGCGGGATTTCCGCTTCGTACTTCATGAATTCGGCGGGTGTCCACGTGCAGCTGCAACCGCCTCTGTTGTTTTCCGAGCTGTTGCTGTACGTGATTTCCGCGAAGTGGTAGACACGGTTGGCGAAGATCCCGATTTCCGAGCCCGTGTTGCTCTCGTGATCCCCTTCGTAGAGCACGGCGAAGATCGCTTCGACGGTACCCGTGTGTTCGGCGACAAAGGGCCAGGCGACGAACTGCCCTTGGGAGATTTCGTCCGCGCATTCGTTGGCGTTGCTGGTGCATTCCGACGAGTGCGCTTCCCAGTGCTGCTTCTGGGGAGCGCCCATCAGGATCCCGGAGACCGCACCGCTTTCACCGGTGGTACCGCTTTCGCCGGTCGTACCCGTCGTACCCGTCGTACCCGTCGTACCCGTCGTGCCGGTTGCACCGCTGCTGCCGGTGTTACCGGTTTCGCCGGTTTCGCCGGTTGTGCCGGTGGCGCCCGTTATGCCGGTTGAGCCCGTTGAGCCCGTTGAGCCTGTTGAGCCGGTGGCGCCTGTTGAGCCGGTGGCGCCGGTTGAGCCCGTTGTGCCGGTTGAGCCCGTTGAGCCTGTCGACCCTGTGGCGCCCGTGATGCCGGTCGCGCCGGTTGAGCCCGTTGTGCCGGTTGTACCGGTTGACCCTGTTGACCCTGTTGAGCCGGTGGCGCCCGTTGAGCCCGTGGGCCCCGTTGACCCTGTTGAGCCGGTGGCGCCCGTTGAGCCCGTGGGCCCCGTTGATCCTGTTGTGCCGGTGGCGCCCGTTGAGCCCGTGGGCCCCGTTGATCCTGTTGTGCCGGTGGCGCCCGTTGAGCCCGTGGGCCCCGTCGAGCCCGTTATGCCGGTTGTGCCCGTTTCGCCGCTCGATGAGCTCGGCGCGAACACCACGTCCACCCAGTAGTTGGTGGATTTGTAGGTCTGGCTCGGGAACGCGTTCGTGCTCGAGTACATGTACGCGCCGTCCGCGCTCACGTTGTTGGCGAGCGCCGTCAGGGGAGGGTTGCCGACGCCGGCGGTGGCGAAGGCCGAGGCGGTGTCCGAGTAGTGGCCCTTGGGCGCCAGGTAGGAGGCCACGTAGGTCGTGTTCGCGGTGATCGCGACCGGGCTGGCGAACGTCACCTGCTGCCAGCCCGAGGCGCTCTCGCCGGTGAAGGTGGCGGTGGCCAGCAGCGTCCCGGTCGAGCTCCACAGGCTGCCGATGTGGGTGCCGGTGTTGGTGCTCGCCTTGTAGAAGCGGATGCCCGTGACGCTGCCGGCGACTTCGGAGCGGAACTTGACCCCCAGTACCACCGAGTTGGGATCGCCCGAGTCGACCGTCGCCGGCGTGGCGTTGCCGAAGATCGTGCTCGTCGTGGCGGCCCGGGCGGGTGGGGCGAGCCCCACGAGGGCGAGCAGCGACGCGACCGTGGCGAGCACGGGCAGGCACGTGCCGATGAGCGATCTTGCCGGCATTCGCAGAGCGGGCCCCCTGGCGCGAGAGGGCAAGACGCTTCCAGCCTAACCTCGCGGTCGGCCACCACCGCAGCGGCTAGTCCGTCCGGCGTCCTGCGGGCGCGATTTCTCTCGTAAATTGCGAGTTTTTCGTCAGGTCGCGGGCCGCCGCGCGCAAAAGAAATCCGCGTGGGCGCCCGAGCGGGCATGGATCGCTCGAGGACCCCCCCGCCTCTGTTCGGCCGGTCTTCGCACGTCCGTCCAGACGGCGTTTAGCACGGCCGTTTAGGCATCCGGGCGTCCGCTCATCGTCGGCGCCCCGCGCGCCGAGGCAACCGCATGACGCGGACCCGCCCCGCCGCGCTGAGCAGGCTGAAGGCTTCCCACGACGCCCACGGCAACGCCGGCGAGCACGACAGCCGCAGGCCGGCGCGTCACTCCTCCGAGCACGGTGGCAAGGCTCCTAAGCACAAGCTCCACAAGCCGAAGTCCCACAAGCACAAGAGCAAGCACGAGCACCACCCCAAGCACAAGCATCACGCTTCGGTCTCCGGGCTCGCCGGCGCCCCCGCGCCGCCGATGGTGCCCGTCAACCCGCCGTCGCCCTCGTCCTCGCCGCCGCCCGTCATCGAAGACCCCCTCACGCTCGCACGGGCGCGGCGGCTGCTGTGGCGGGCGGGCTTCGGTCCGGCGCCGGGCCAGGCCGAGGCACTCGTCGGGCAATCCCTCCAGCAGGTCGTGTTCAGCCTCACCCGCCCCTCGGGTCCCGCGGTCCTGAACGGACCCGAACCCCACAACGAAGAAGGCGAAGCGCTGCAGCCGGCGGACAACTGGGGAGACGACCACTGCTGGTGGCTGGACCGCATGATCCGCTCCGATCAGCCGCTGGTCGAGCGGATGACCTACATCTGGCACGACTGGTTCGCGAACTCCAACGAAAAGGTCGACGACCAGCAGCGGATGCTCGACCAGAACAACCTGTTCCGCGAACACGCGCTGGGGAACTTCCACGACCTGTTCCTCGCCGTCACGGAAAACCCGGCGATGCTCGTGTTCCTCGACGGCATCTACAACAACGTCTGGGAACCGAACGAGAACTACGCCCGCGAGATGATGGAGCTGTTCTCGCTCGGGGCCGACCGCGGCGCCTACACCGAGGACGACGTCAAAGAGATGGCCCGCACGCTGACGGGGTGGACGGCCGAATGGACCGAAAGCAGCGGGCTGCAGGACTTCCACTTCGATCCCGAACGCCACGACGCCGGCCTCAAGACCGTGTTCGGCCAGACCGGCAACTGGGACTACGCCGACGCGGTTGCGATGGCCGTCAACCACCCGCTGCACCCGTCCTACTTCGTGGGCCGGCTGTGGAGCTACTTCGTGCCGGTGCCGGCGCCGGAAGCGACGCTCGCCTCGCTGGAGGGGCTCTACGTGTCCTCGGGCTTCTCGATCCGCCCGGTCGTGGAGGCGATCCTCCAGAGTCCCGAATTCCTCGACGGCCCCGAACTGGTGACGCCGCCGGTCGTATTCAACGCCGGCTTGCTGCGAGCCGTCGGCCGTTACATCGACACCACCGCCTGGACGTGGCTGTCGGCCGCCGCCGGCCAGCAGCTGTTCTACCCGCCCAACGTGTCGGGGTGGGACTTCACCCGCTGGCTGGACACCTCCACCGCCAAGGCACGCTGGGAAATGGCGACCTGGGTGACGTCGAACAACTACCCCAATCCGTGGCCCGGGGAAGGTGAACCCCGCTACAGCGAAACCGAGACGGCCGGGGCGGCGCTGGCGAGCGCGATGGCCTACTGGGGCCAGCCCGCCATCTCCGAAGAATCGCTCGACTGCATCGGCGAATTCGCACAGCGGTGCCTGGAAGGGGTGGCCGACGCCGAATGGCAGCAGAGCCCCTATCGGGCGATCCGCCAGAACGCGCTGCGGATGCTGATCGTGACCTCCCCCGACATGCAGGTGAGCTGACCGGGATGGCCCGCAGCTGCTCGTGCAGGGAGTTCACGCGTTCGCAGATGCTGCGCAACGGGGTGGCCCAGGCCGGCCGCGGGCTGCCCTCGATCGAGGCCGGGATGCCGCTCCCTGCCGGCACCGGCATGAGCAGACGGTCGTTTCTGCTGCGCTCCGCCGGTGGCCTGCTGGCCGTATACGGTGCCGGCGCGCTCTCGCCCCATCACCTCGAAGCCGGGATCGCCCAGGCGGCGGCCGCGTCGCCACCGGGACAGCCGGTGGTCGTGTCGATCTTCATGGAAGGCGGCTGGGATGCGCTGTCGGTGCTGGCGCCGGTGAAGGAAGCCGCCTACCACCAGCTGCGCCCTCAGCTGGGCAGGCAGGAAGGGGAAGGGGTGCCGTTCACCGAGGACGAGACCCTGATGTGGCACCCCCAGGCGGCCGGACTCGCGCAGCTGCACGAAGAAGGCAAGGTGGCGGTGTTCCCGGCGATCGGCTACGACCCCCCCGACGAGAGCCACTTCACCAGCCGCCACTACTGGGAGGTCGGCGAACTGAATACAGAGGCCCGGACCGGCTGGATGGGGCGCTACCTCGACGTCGCCGGTCAGCCCGACAACCCCCTCCAGGGCCTCTCGCTCGACTACTCGCTGGCGCCGGCGCTGGCGACCGCCCGCGTGCCGGTGGCGGCGGTCTCGACGCCCTCCGACTACGGCTTCTGGGCCTACGGCCTGGAGGAACCTCTGACCGGCCCGACGCTGGAAACGTTCGGTCAGCTCGGCACGCTGGCCGCGGGCTCGACGGCCCTGGCGCAGGCACGCACCGCCTCGCAGGACACCGACATCATCCGCCGGCAGGTGGCCCCGTTCGCCGACGTGGAAGGCAAACCCCCGTTCACCTCGCCCGTCACCTACCCGACGAGCGGCGACGAGTTCCCGATCCGCCTGGCGGTGCTGGCGGACATGCTGGCCGACGAATTGCTGCCGATCAAATGCGTCTCGCTCACCGCCGTGGGCTCATATGACACCCACTCCGACGAGGCCACCACGCTGGCCACCAACCTCGGCCAGTCGGTCGAATCGATCGTGGCCTTCCAGCGCGACCTCGAAGCCCGCGGGCTCGACGATCGCGTCGTGATCCAGCTGTGGAGCGAGTTCGGGCGCCGTCCGCAGGAAAACGGCTCCGGCACCGACCACGGCGCGGGCGGGGTGGCGTTCCTGATCGGCAGTCGCGTGCGGGGCAGGATGGTCGGCGAATTCCCCGGCCTGACGAAACTCGACGAAAACGAAAACCTGATCAACACCTCCGACTTCAGGGCGATGTACGCGGGCCTGCTGGGACAGTGGTACGGCGTCGAAGCCGGTCTCGTGATCCCCGGCGCCGGCACCGGCCTGCCCGGACCGAGCGCCTACGGCGCGGTCCCCCAGCTGATCGAATGAGCCACTCCTCCCGCACGGCGCCGGCGGCCGGCGTGGCCGGCTGCGGGCTGTGCGCGGTGCTCGCCGCCGTGGCGGTCTCCGGCTGGGACCCCGGCCAGCGCCTCGCCGGGGCCTGGGCCGCGCACTCCCGCCACTCGAGCGCCTGCACCCGCACGGACCCGCACGCCCGCCGCCGGGAGGACTCACGCGAGCGCCAGGACGCCCACGCTGGCAGCCGCCGGCGAGCCGCGACGCGCTGCCCGAAGACCCCTCGCCACGCCGCCGGCCCCGGGGCCAAGCCGCGCTCGGAAGGCTCCACCGGGTCCACCGGCTCGTCGGGTGCCGCGGGCGGGACCACCTCGCCGGGGACCGCGACGGCGCCCCAGCCCGGCCAGCCGGGCCAGTCCGGGCCGGGTGAAACCTCCACGCCTCCGCCGTCCTTGCCGGAGGTGCAGGTGAGCGCCGTCGAGTACCACTTCACGCTCTCTCGCACCACCGTCCCGGCCGGGAAGGTGATCATCCAGTTCGTCAACAACGGCCAGGACGAACACAACCTCAACGCCCAGGGCGAAAGCGGCCCGCCGGCGGCCACGTTCGCGACCGAGGACCCGAAGGCCGTCACGCGCCAGGTGGTGGAACTGCGGCCAGGCTCCTACACGCTGTTCTGCTCGCTCCCGGGCCATGAGGCGAAAGGCATGAAAGCCACGCTGACGGTCGAATGAGCGCGTCGCCGGCGCTCTCGCGGCGCCGCGTCCCCGCGCTGCCGGCGCCCGCCTACAGCGGCGTGGTGTAGGCCGCGCTGAGACCGCCGTCGACCATGAAGGTGGAGGCGGTCACGAAGCTCGACTCGTCGCTGGCGAGGAACAGCGCGCCGGCGGCGATCTCCTCCGGACGCGCGAACCGCCCGACCGGCACGTGCACCAGGCGGCGCTGCGCCTGCTCGGGGTCCGAGGCGTAGAGCTCCCGCAGCAGCGGCGTGTCCACCGGCCCCGGGCACAGCGCGTTGACCCGCACGCCGCGGCGGGCGAACTCGACCCCCAGCTCGCGCGACAGCGCCAGCACCCCTCCCTTGGAGGCGGTGTAGGAGATCTGCGAGGTGGCCGCACCCATCACGGCCACGAACGACGCCGTGTTGATCACCGCGCCGCCGCCGCCCTCGAGCAGGTGAGGGATCCCGTGCTTGCAGCACAGGAACACGCTGCGGAGGTTCACCCGCTGCACCCGCTCCCAGGCCTCCAACGAGGTCTCCAGCGCGGAGACGTCCTCGGGCGGGGAGATGCCGGCGTTGTTGAACAGCACGTCGATCCGCCCGAAGCGGGCCCGTACCAGCTCGTACATCTCGCGCACCTGGTCCTCGTCGGAGACGTCGAGCGTCAGCGACAGCTCCCCGGGCGCCCCCTCGGCCAGGTCGGCCCCGACCACGTGGGCTCCTTCGCGGGCGAACAGCTCGACGCTCGCGGCCCCGATGCCGCCGCTGGCGCCGGTGACCACGCACACCTTTCCCGCGAGCCTGCCGAGCCCCTGCTGTCCGGGATCTGCCGCCACCTAGTCCGATCCCTCCGTGGCGTAGAAGATCGTCTTGACCTCGCTGTAGGCCTCCACCGCGTGGGGGCCCAGCTCGCGACCGTAGCCGGACTGCTTGAAGCCGCCGAACGGGGTGGTGACACGCACCGAGGTGTTGGTGTTGATCGACAGCACCCCCGTCTCCACGGCCCTCGCGACGCGTAGGGCGCGGGCGCCGTCGCGCGTCCAGATCGAACCGGAGAGGCCGTAGATGCTGTCGTTGGCGAGCGCGATCGCCTCCCCCTCGTCGGCGAACGGCAGCACCGCGGCGATCGGCCCGAAGATCTCCTCGCGTACAGCCCGGTCGCTCGGCTTCACGGGCGCCAGCACCGTGGGAGCAAACCAGAACCCCGGGCCCTCGGGGGCCGAGCCGCGGAACGCCACCGGGGGCCCATCCTCGAGGAAGGAGCCGACCGTCTCGCGCTGGGAGGCGGAGATCAGCGGCCCCATGTCGGTGTCCTCGTGCAGCGGATCGCCGACCCGCAGCGTCTTCACCTGCGCCTCCATCAGATCCATGAAGCGCTCGAACACCTCCGCCTGGACGAGGATCCGCGAGCGCGCACAGCAGTCCTGGCCGGCGTTGCCGAACGCTGCCCCGGGCGCGGCCCGCGCGGCGGCCTCGAGGTCGGCGTCGGCGAACACGATGTTGGCCGACTTGCCGCCCAGCTCGAGCGTCACGCGCTTGAGCGTGGCGGCTGCCCCGGCGGCGATCGTGCGGCCCACCTCGGTCGATCCGGTGAAGGCGATCTTGGCCACGTCGGGGTGCGCGACCAGGCGTTGTCCGGCGCTGCGGCCCGGCCCCACCACCACGTTCAGGACCCCCTCGGGTAGCCCGGCGGCGGTGGCCAGCTCGGCGAACCGGAGCGCGCTCAGGGGCGTCAGCTCGGCCGGCTTGAGCACCACCGTGTTGCCGGCCGCCAAGGCCGGGGCGAGCTTCCACGAGGCGATCGTGAGGGGGAAGTTCCACGGCGTTATCAGCCCCACCACGCCCATCGGCTCGCGGACCGTCAGCGCCTGCCCTCCGGCGGCGGGGATCGTGTCGCCGAGCAGGCGCTCGGGCGCCCCGGCGTAGTAGCGGAAGGTGTCGGCCACCATCCCCATCTCGCCGCGGGCGTCGGCGATCGTCTTGCCGGCGTTGCGCGCCTCCAGCACGGCCAACTCCTCGAGGTGCTCGCGCACGGCGGAGGAGATCGCAAGCAGCAGCTCGGCCCGCTCACCCGGTGCGATCGCCCGCCACGCCGGGTACGCGGCCCGAGCGCGGGCGACCGCCTCGTCGGCGTCCTCGACGCCGGCGCGGGGGACCTCGGCCAGCACCGCCTCGGTGGCCGGCTCGAGCACAGCAAGCGTGGCGCTCAGCGTTCAGCCCGCCCGCGGTCCGCGGCCGTCCCGGGCTCCGTCGCGCTCGCCGCCCGGGCCTCCTAGGGGGCCTCGGCGATCGCCGGTAGGGCCTGTTCCGCATCGAGCTCGTCGATCGTGCGGATCGGCCCCTTGAACGTTTTCCTCGCCCAGCCGAAGTACCAGATCATCACCCCGACGATGGTCCCGATCGTCACCAGCGGCGCGTAGTTGACCGACGACCAGCTGAAGGAGCTTTCCCAGGGAACGCCGGCGGGCGTGAAGGGCAGGCAGAAGACAACCACGCAGATCGCCACCCACACGACCGCGATCGCGTTGATCCACTTGTACCTCTTGCCGAGCGTCCACGATCCCGGCACGAAGCTGTCGCCGGCCCGCCAGCGCAGGAACACGGGGATCGTGTAGGCGATGTACAGGCCGATGACGGAGATCGAGGTGACCGCCAGGAAGGCGATCGGTTCCCCGAGGTGGTTCGGGAAGTAGGCGGGGATCGTGACGACGATCGCAAACACGCAGACGAACAGCACCGCCCACGTGGGCGTCCTGCTCTTGCTGAGGCGACGCCAGAGGTTGTGCCCCGGCACGGCGCCGTCGCGGGAGAACGCGAACGTCATTCGCGAGGCGCTGGTGACGCAGGCCATGCCGCAGAACAGCTGGCCGACGGTGGAGATCAGGATCACCGCCTTGGCCGCGGAGGAGCTCAGCGCCGAGGAGAAGATCGACAGTGCCGGATAGGCGGCTTTGTAGATTTCCCCTTCATGGCTCTTCTGGATCGCGAACGTGATCGCGAGGATCACGATCCAGCCGAAGATCGCCGAGTAGAGGACCGAGCGCCAGACACCCTTCGGAGATGAGCTTTCGGCGCCGTGCGTCTCCTCGGAGACGTGTGCCGAGGCGTCGTACCCGGTGATCGTGTACATCGTCAGCAGGAACCCGAGCGGAAGGATGTAGAACCAGAATTTGACCCCGGTGACCCCGCCGCCGTTGAAGCCCGACTCGTTGGCCTTGTGACTGAACACATAGGAGAGGCTCGCGTGGTGGCTCGGTACCACGATCAGGATCACGACGATCGCCAGGACGCCGACGATGTTCCACCACGCCGAGACGTTGTACAGCGTCGAGATCAGGTGCCTGGAGAAGACGTTGACCAGCCCGGCGACGATCGCGATGAACACGAACACGGCGAAGTAGACGTGCGCGCTGTAGTGGACGTCGGTGCCCGCCGCGGCCTTGACGAAGTTGAAGATGAAGTGGACGTTGTAGAGGCCGAGCAGGTAGGTCAGGAACACGGCGCTGACGTAGACCACCGACGCGACCACCGCGACCAGGCCGATCAGGTTGAACCAGCCGGTGAACCAGCCCCAGGCCGGGCCGCCCAGCCTCGAGGCCCAGTAGTAGATCCCGCCGGCCGTCGGGAATGCCGAGGCGAGCTCGGACATCGAGACGGCGACCGCGAGGATCAGGATGCAGATCAGCGGCCACGCGATCGAGATCGCGATCGGCCCGCCGTTCTTCAGCGCCTGGCCGTAGGTGGTGAAGCAGCCGGCGAGGATGCAGATGATCGAAAAGGAGATCGCGAAGTTGGAGAAGCTGCTCCAGCCCCTGTGGAGCTCCTGCTTGTAGCCCAGCTCGGCCAGGCGTTGCTCGTCCTGGTTGGTCGCACCCGCTGTCGTCATCGCCCGCCCTTTCAGAGAGAAATGGTTTGCTCACCCTGCCTTCGATCGTGACAAATAGCTCGATCTTCGCCAGAAGTCAAGAGCTGAAATCCGCTCTTTGCGTCAGGCGTTCGGCAGCAGTCCGGCGAGCACGTGCTCGGTGCCCTGCAGGTGCTGGGCCATGACCTCGACGGCCCGCCGGCCGTCGCGCTCGCGGATCGCCGCCAGCAGGCGCCGGTGCTGGGCGTTCGAGGACGCCAGCACCTCTGGCGGGTGGGCGATGTGGGACAGCAGGTCGGTCATCGCCATCTGCGCTTCGGTCATCGCGCGCACCAACTGCGGCGAGCCGGTGGCCTGGGCCAGGCACACGTGCAGCCGCACGTCGGTCTGGCGGTAGGCGCAGAAGTCTTCGAGCATCTCGTCCAAGGCCGAGGCCAGCCGCTCGAGCAACTCGAGCGACTCGGGCTGCGCCCGCTCGGCGGCCCGCAGCGCGACGCCCAGCTCGACCGCCAGGCGCTCGTCGCAGGTCTCCCGCCAGCGCGAGAGCATCTCCGGCGAGGGTGGATCGCTGGGGGGCAGCGGGTCGGAGACGAAGGTTCCTCCCGCCCGCCCGCGGATCGCGAACACGTGGCCGCTCTGCGACAGCGCGGTCAGCGCCTGGCGCAGGGTCGAGCGCGAGATGCCCAGCCGGGCGCACAGCTCCCGCTCGGCGGGCAGGCGCGAGCCGGGGCGCAGCAGGCCGAGCGAGATCGCCGTCCCGAGCCGGTCGACCGTCTCCTCGAAGGCGGTGTGTGAGCGGACCGGGGCGAACACCGCGTCCGGCGGCTCGAGTGACGGCGGGGCCGGGACGCGCCGGCGGGCGCGGATCGCCGCTCCCTCGTCCGCGGGTGCCCCGGCCGCCCGCCTCACAGGCGCTCGTACCCCCGGTAGCGCTCCCAGTCCGTGACCGCCGAGGCGAACGCCTCGAGCTCCACGTCGGCGGCGTTGCAGTAGTGCCTGACGACCTCCTGGCCGAAGGCCTCGTGGGCGATCTCGCTGGCTGCGAACAGCTCGCGCGCGTCACGCAGGGTGGCCGGCACCCGCGGCCGGTCGGTGGCGGCGTAGGCGTCGCCCTCGAACACCGGCTCGAGCTCGAGGCCCCGTTCGACCCCGTGCAGGCCGGCGGCGATGATCCCGCTGAGCGCCAGGTACGGATTCAGGTCGGCTCCTCCGACGCGGTTCTCGATCCTCAGCGAGGGTCCCTCGCCGACGACCCTCAGCGAGCAGGTGCGGTTGTCCAGCCCCCACGCCACGGTCGTCGGGGCGAACGACCCGGCGGCGTAGCGCTTGTAGGAGTTGACGTTCGGCGCCAGCAGCAGCGTCAGCTCGCGCAGCCCTGCGAGCTGTCCCGCGAGGAAGGACTCGAACGCCTCGCGGTCGTGCTCGAACACCGCGCCCTGCTCGTCGCGCAGCGAGAAGTGGATGTGGCAGGAGTTGCCCTCACGTTGGTTGTACTTGGCCATGAAGGTGATCGACATCCCCTCCTGGGCGGCGATCTCCTTGACTCCGTTCTTGTAGATCGAATGCTCGTCGGCCGTGCGCAGGACCTCGGCGTAGCGGAAGTTGATCTCGTGCTGGCCGTCGTTGCACTCGCCCTTGGAGTCCTCGCACAACATCCCGGCGGCCTCCATGCTGTTGCGGATGCGGCGGATCAGGGGCTCCACGCGGGCGGTCCCGAGCAGCGAGTAGTCGACGTTGTAGAGGTTGGCGGGCACGAGGTCGCGATAGCCCTTCTCCCACGCCTGCTCGTAGGTGTCGCGCATCACGATGAACTCCAGCTCGGTGCTCGCCAGCGCGCTCCAGCCGCGCTCGGCCAGCCGCCCGATCTGCGCCCGCAGGATCTGTCGCGGCGAGGCCACCACGTCGGAGCCGTCGGGCCAGGCGATGTCGGCGAGGCACAGCACGGTCGCCTCCTGCCACGGCACGGGACGCAACGTGTCGAGGTCCGGGCGCATCACGAAGTCCCCGTAGCCCCCCTCCCAGGAGGCCATCTCGTAGCCGTCGACCGTGGCCATCTCGACATCCACCGCGAGCAGGTAGTTGCACCCCTCGGCGCCGTGCTCGGCGACCTCCTCGAGGAAGTGGCGGGCGGTCATCCGCTTGCCCTGCAGCCGGCCCTGCATGTCGGTGATGGCGAGCAGCACCGTGTCGACTTCACCACGCTCCACCTGGGCGCGCAGCTGCTCGACCGTGAGGGGTGCGGTCGCGACAGCGCTCATCCCGGATGACGGTAGCGTTGCCCACATGCCGGCGCAACGGTAGGTTCCGCCGGTGCACGATCTGGAGGGGATCCTCGAGCACCTGGGGACCCGGCTCGGTCCGCTCGAAGGAGAGCCCGAGCCGCTGTCCGGAGGGATCACCAACCGCAACTTCCGCGTCAGGCTGGCGGGTGTCGACTACGTCGTCCGCCTGCCCGGCGATCGCAGCTCGCTGCTCGGCATCGACCGAACCGCCGAGCGCCTGGCGAGCGAGGCGGCGGCCGCCCTGGGGATCGGGCCCGCGGTGCTCGAAATCGTCGACGGCTGCCTGGTGACGCGTTTCATCGAGGGCCGCCCGGTGTCGGCGCGCGAACCGGCCGAGCGCGCCGCGGAGCTGGGCCGGGCGCTGCGCGCCTTCCACGACTGCGGCGTGCGGCTGCCGGTGAGCTTCGCGGTCGACCGTCTGCTCGGGCGCTACGCCGCCACGGTCCATGCCAACGGGGGTGAGCTGCCCGACGCCTACGCGCTCGCCGGCTCGACCGCCGCACGCGTCACCGCCGCGCTCGGGGACGCGCCCAGTGCCCCCTGTCACGACGACCTGCTGGCCGCAAATATCATCCGCAGCGACGATGGAGGCCGCCTGATGATCGTCGACTGGGAGTACGCCGGGATGGGCGACCCCCGGTTCGACCTCGGCAACCTGGCGGTCAACAACGGCTTCGACGACGGCGACGAGGAGCGCCTGCTGAGCGCCTACTACGGCGACGCGCCCGACGACGCGCGACGCGCGTCGCTGAAGCTGATGCGGGTTCTCTCGGACGCCCGCGAGGCGGCCTGGGGGGTCGTCCAGGGCGTCGTCTCGGAGCTCGAGTTCGACTTCGGCGGTTATGCCGGAGAGCATTTCGAGCGCCTGAGCTCGACGGTCACGGGGCCGGACTTCGAGGAGTGGCTTGCCCTCGTCCGAGGCTGACCCCGGCGAGACCGCCGGCGAGCAACAGCCCGCGCCCGCCGCGGGAGTGAGGCCTCGGCGGCTGCCCTCGCGGGCACGTGTGGTGATCGTCGGTGGGGGAGTGGGCGGCGCCTCGATCGCCTACCACCTGGCCCAGCTCGGCGAGCGCGACGTGGTGCTGCTGGAGCGCAGCGAGCTGACGAGCGGGTCGACCTTCCACTCGGCCGGGCTGGTGGGCCAGCTGCGCTCGAGCGTGTCGCTGACGCGGATCATGATGGACTCGGTCGAGCTCTACCGGACCCTCGACTGCGGATGGGTGCAGTGCGGAGGCGTGCGGCTGGCCTGCACCCCCGAGCGCGAGCAGGAGGTCCTGCGCCAGGTCGCGTGGGCCCGTATCTTCGGGCTGCCGCTGGAGCTGATCTCCGCCGAGGAGGCCCGCGACCTGTTCCCGCTGATGAGCACCGAGGGGGTGCGGTGCGCCTCCTACCTGCCGAGCGACGGCTACCTCGACCCCTCGCTGCTGACGGGCGCCCTCGCCCAGGGCGCTCGCGACGGCGGCTGCCAGGTGTTCACGCACACCCGCGTGCAGGCGATCGACGTGCGCGACGGTCGCGTGCGGGGCGTGCGTACCGAGTGGGGCGACATCGAGGCCGAGGTCGTCGTCAACGCCGGCGGGATGTTCGCGGCGGAGATCGGGCGGATGGCCGGCGTGCGCGTGCCGGTGGTGCCGTTCGCCCACGAGTACCTGGTGACGCAGCCGTTCCGGGATCGCTCCGCGGGTGAGCACCTCGCGACGCTCCGCGACCCCGACCTGCTGATCTACTTCCGCGAGGAGGGGGGCGGTCTGGTGATGGGCGGCTACGAGCGGTCCTCGGCGCCGTGGGCGCTCGACGACCACCAGCTCGACGCGATCCCGCCCGACTTCAACGGGCGGCTGCTGGAAGAGGATTGGCCGCGGTTCGAGGAGATCGCCGCCAACAGCCGCCTTCGCGTCCCGGCGATGGAGGAGGTCGGCATCACGCGCCTGATCAACGGCCCCGAGGGCTTCACCCCGGACAACGAGTTCTGCCTCGGCGAGACCGACGTGCGCGGCTTCTTCGTCGCCGCCGGCTTCTGCGCCCACGGGCTCGCGGGGGCGGGCGGCATCGGCCGCCTGATGGCTCGCTGGATCGCCGACGGGGAAGCCCCGATGGACGTCTGGGAGATGGACGTGCGGCGCTTCGGCGCGCGCTACCGCTCGCCCGGCTACACGCTCAAGCGGACCACGGAGGTGTATGAGACCTACTACGACATCCGCTACCCCGGCCACGAGCGCCTGTCCGGGCGACCGCTGAGGATCTCGAGCGCCTACCACTGGCACCGCGACCACGAAGCGGCCTTCGGCGAGAAGTCCGGCTGGGAGCGGGTCAACTGGTACGACTCGAACGCCGGGCTGGGCGACGAGGAGCTGCGCCCGCGGGGCTGGGCGGGCATGCACTGGTCGCCGGCGATCGGAGCCGAGCACCGCGCCGCCCGCGAGCGTGCCGCCCTGTTCGACGAGTCCTCGTTCGCCAAGCTCGAGATCTCGGGAGCGGGCGCGGCAGCGCTGCTGGAACGGCTGTGCGACAACCGTGTCGCGCGTGGGGTGGGGACGATCACCTACACGCAGATGCTCAACCGCCGCGGGGGCATCGAGTGCGACTTCACGGTCACCCGCACCGGCGAGGAGGACTTCTCGATCGTCACCGGCACCGCCTTCGGCGACCACGACCTGGCCTGGATCCGCAGCCACGCCCCGTCCGACGGCAGCGTCCGCTGCACCGATGTGACCGCCCGCTCCAGCTGCTTCGCCCTCTGGGGGCCCCTCGCCCGGGAGATCCTCGCCCCGCTGACCGATGACCCGCTCGACTTCGCCTACATGAGCATGCGCGACCTCGCCGTCGGCGACGTGCCGGTGCGCGCCCTCAGGGTCACGTTCGTCGGCGAGCTGGGCTGGGAGCTGTACTGCCCGGCCGAGTACGGGGCGGCGCTGTGGCGGACCCTGTGGGAGGCCGGCCGCGGCCACGACATGCTGGCCGGCGGCTACCGCGCGATCGACTCGCTGCGCCTGGAGAAGGGCTATCGCGTGTGGGCCGCCGACATCACCGCCGACGAGACGCCGCTGCAGGCGGGGCTCGGGTTCTGCGTCAAGGACGGCGAGGAGTTCCTCGGTGGTCCCGCGCTGCGCTCGCCCCCCGAGTCGTCGCGGGCCGTGCCCCGCCTGCGCTGCGTGGTGCTGGCCGATCCCCGCTCGGTGGCCCTGGGCAACGAGCCCGTGCGCGTCCACGGGGAGGTCGTGGGGCGCGTCACCAGCGGGGGCTACGGCTACACCCTCGAGCGTTCGATCGCCTACGCCTACCTGCCCGCCGAGCTAGGTCCCGCAACCGAGGTGGAGATCGACATCTTCGGACAGTGGGTGCCCGGCGAGGTCGTCCCCGAGCCGCTGTTCGACCCGCGCGGCGAGCGCGTCCGCGGCTGAGGGCGGCGCCGGCTCAGACGCCCGCGAGGCCGACCTCGACCGGCTCTCCGGCGGGGTCGGCGGCCGTCACCCAGCCGGCCTCCAGAGCCGTCGAACGGCCCGGCTGCAGGCGCGCCAGGCGCCCGTGCCACAACCTGCGACCGCCCTGGCGGACCTCGATCGCCGGACGTCGCAGGAAGGTCCCGGCGCGCAGCGAGAAGTGGCCCCGCGGGGGAGGCCCGGCGTCGCGGCCGATCGCGTTCGGCGTGATCCAGCCCAACGGCGCCCGGGTCACGATCGGGGCCGACGGCGCCGGCCAGGCTCCCGCGCCCCGCAGCCAGCCCGAGACCGCCCGGGCCGCGTGGCGCCCGCTCAGCGCGGCCACGTCGGCGGGCTCGGCGCCCTGGAGCAGGTTCCCGGCTGCGAACACGCCGGCCCGCGTGGATCGCAGCGACGCGTCCACGCGCGGGCCGCGGGTGGCGGGGTCGAGCTCGAGCCCGCCGAGGACGGCGAGCTCATGGTCGGGGATCCAGTCGGCGCTCAGCACCACCAGCTCGCAGTCCAGCGACCGTTCGGCGCCGGTGTCGAGGCGCTCGAGTCGTACCCGCTCGACCACCGGGCGCCCTTCGATCGAGCGCAGCGCGGTCCGGGTCGATAGCGGCGTCCCGAATCGGGCCCGGGCCGCGAGGGCCGCCAGCGGCAGCGACTGCTGGTGGGGCAGCTCGGTGATCATCGCCACGACCTCGGCGCCGGCGCGGCGCAGCGTCAGCACGGCCGAGAAGCTGACGTGCTCGGCGCCGACCACGAGCGCCCGGCCCTGCAGTCGCCGGCCGTCGTGCACCAGCTGCTGCAGCGTGCCGGTGTTCATCACCCCTCGCGGCCTCGACCCCGCGATCAGGCGGGCGGGTCGCGGGCGCTCGCGGCAGCCGGTCGCCAGCACGACCGCCTCGGCCGCCACCGAGCTGTGCCCACGGGGGCCGGTCAGCTGCAGCTCGCCGTCGGGCGACCAGCCCGTGACCATCGTCCCGCACTCGAGTGAGCATCCCGCCTCGAGGGCCGCCCGCACGTAGCGATCGGCGTACCGCGGGCCCGGCAGCAGACGACGCAGGTCGCGGACCCCGAATCCCTGATGGTCGCAGTGCCGGGGGATCCCGCCTGCCCGACCCTCGCGCTCGAGCACGAGCACGTCGGCGACGCCGAGACGGCGCAGCTCGACCGCGCACGCAAGCCCGGCGGGACCGCCGCCGACGACGACCACCCCCCGCCGCTGGTGCCCCGGCTCGCTCACCGCGGCGGCTGTCCCTCGAGCAGCGCCTCCAGCCCGACGGCGCAGTAGAAGCCCTGGCAGCGGCCCATCGAGGCCCGCGTGCGCCGCCTCAGACCCTCGATGTCGGCGGGTGGGATCGGCGAGCTAAGAGCACGTAGCACCTCCCCGCGGGTGACGCGCTCGCAGAAGCACACGACCGTCCCGAAGTCGGCGTCCTGCGCGATCAGCCTCGACTGTTGGTAGGGGCGGGGAAAGCGCTCGCCGATGTTCGGCATGCGCACCGCGGGCAGCCCGTCGGCGGGCTCGAGGGCGAGGCCCGCCTCGCCGAGCCGCTCGCGGACGTGCTCGGCGATCGCCATCGACGCGGACAGGCCGGTCGAGCGGATCCCGCCCACGCGCGCGTATCCCTCGGGCGCGTGGATCGCGAGCTGGTAGTCGGCGTGCTCGGTCGCGGCCCTCAGCCCCGAGTAGACGGCCGTGACCTCGTGCCGCTCGAGCGCCGGCATCAGCCGCCGGCCCTCCGACAGCAGCTGGGCGAGCCCCGCGGCGGTGGTCGAGGTGTCCCGCCTGTCGTCGACGTCCTCGGCCGTGGGCCCGAGCAGCACGTTGCCATACACGGTCGGCGCGAGCAGCACGCCCTTCGTGGTCTCGCTGGGGACGGCCAGGACGATGTGTTCGAGCAGTGGCCCCGCGAGCTTGTCGAACACGATCAGCTCGCCCCGCCGTGGGGTGACCGTGAAGGCGTCGTGGCCGAGCATGCGGTCGAGCTCGTCGCTGAACAGGCCGGCGGCGTTGACGAGGAAGCGCGCCCGCACGGGTCCGCCCGAGGTGGCCAGCTCGAAGCCGCCGTCGGCCCCCCGCTGCACCGCCCCCACCGCGCAGCGCAGCCGCAGCTCGCAGCCGGCCAGCACCGCCTCGGTGGCGAATGCCAGTGGGGTGGTGAACGTGCACACGATCCCCTCGTCGGGCACCTCCAGGGCGGCTCGCGCCCCCCGACCGAGCGACGGAACGCGGCGGTAGAGCTCCTCCGGTGGGATCTCGGCGATCGCCCCGTAGCCGTTCGCGCGGGCCCGCTCGACGATCGCCGCGAAGCGGCCGTGCTCCTCCTCGCTCCACGCCACCAGCAGCGCGCCCACGCGCTCGAGCGGGATGCCGGCGCGCGGGGCGTACGCGCTCAACAGCTCGTGACCGCGACGCACGAGACGCGCCTCGAGCGTTCCCGGCTTGGCGTCGAAGCCGGTGTGCAGCAGCGCCGTGTTGGCCTTGCTCGTGCCGGCGCCGACGTCGTTGCCGGCCTCGAGCAGCGTCAGGCTGACCTTGAAACGCGACAGCTCGCGGGCGATCGCGCTCCCCACCACGCCCGCGCCCACGATCGCGACGTCGTACCGGCCCGGCGCTGCGCCCACGCTTTCAGCCTCCCAACTCCGCCACCGCGTCCGCGGCGGCGCGCCAGCGCGAGAGCCGCTCGTGTGCCTCCTGCGCAGTCATCCGCGGCTCGTACACGGCCGCCGGTGACCAGGCCCCGACGGCCTCCTCGGGGGTGCTCGCCGCGCCCGCTCCGAGCCGCGCCAGCGCCGCCACCCCCAGCGCGGTCGCCTCCGGGGAGGGGTAGCACTCGACGGGGGCCTGCAGCAGGTCGGCCTGGGCCTGCATCAGCCTCGCCGAACGCGTGAGGCCGCCGTCGACCCGCAACCGCCGCAGCGGCACGCCGGTGTCCGCCGCGATCGCCTGCGCCAGGCATGCCACCTGGGCCGCGATCCCCCGGACGAGCGCGAGCACGAGGTCCTCCCGCTCCGTGGCGAGCGAGAGACCGAGCCAGCCGCCGCGAGCCTCGGGGGCCCAGAAGGGGGCTCCGAGCCCGGCCAGGCCCGGGACGAACACCACGCCGGCGTCGGCGTCGCGGGCGGGCACCCCAGGGTCGGCGGCGCGCTCGCGCCGATCGCTGCCGACGAGGTCCAGCTCGTCGGGGTCTCCGATTAGGCCGAGGCGGGTGAGCCAGTCGACGGCCGACCCGGCGCTGTGGACCTGCCCGTCGAGGCAGTAGGTGGTCCTCCCCCGCAGCCGCCAGGCCACGCAGGCGGCCAGGCCGGCGGCCGACACCGGCGGCTCCTCGCCGGCGTTGGCGAGGATGAAGGCGCCGGTGCCGTAGGTGCACTTGGCCTGTCCCGCCTCGAAGCACGACTGCGCCAGCAGCGCCGCCTGCTGGTCCACGGACAGGCCGGTGAGCGCGAGCGGCGGCCCGAAGGCGGAGGTCTCGCCGGTGTGTCCCGCGCAGTCCACGATCTGCGGTTGGAGGTCGGGGTCGAGCTCGAAGGCCTCGCACGCCTCCGGGGACCAGCTCGTCCCGCGCAGGTCGAGCAGCAACGTGCGCGAGGCCGTGGCGGCGTCCGTGACGAAGGCGCCCGCGAGGCGCCAGTTGAGCCACGCGTCGATGGTCGTGACGACGCCCTCGGATCCTTCGCTGCGACGCAGCCAGGTCATCTTCGGAGCCGCGAAGTAGGGGTCGAGCGGGAGCCCCGTCAACGCCCTCAGGCTCTCGGCGCGGTCGGCCAGCTCGCGGGTGACGGTCACCGCCCGGCGGTCCTGCCAGCTGAGCGCCGGGCCGTACGGACTGCCGCTGCGCCGGTCCCAGCGCAGCACCGTCTCGCCCTGGTTGGCGAATCCGACGGCCTGGACCTCGGTCCCGGCGGCATCGAGCGCCCGGCGGCCGGCGGCCAGCACAGAGGCCAGCAGCTCCTCGGGGTCCTGCTCGACGGCCCCTGCGGCCGAGCTCGTGGGGGTGACGGCGACGGCGGCCCGCGCCAGCACCTCGCCCCCGTCGGCCACGACCAGCGCCTTCGTCGATGACGTTCCCTGGTCGATCGCGAGAACGTTCACTGGCCGCGCAAGCTACACCGTCGCCGCCTCCCCGCCGGCGTGACCGCGGCGGTTTGTGAAACTGCGCCCCCGTGCGTGTCCTCTCGATCGTCCACGAAGCGACCGCCGGCGCCGGAGTGTTCGGGGACGTCCTACGGGCACGGGGCGAGGAGGTGCTCGAATGGCTCGCGCCGCTGGGCCTGCCCGCGCCCGCCCTGGCGCCCGAAGCGGTGCTCGTCTTCGGCGGAGCGATGAACTGCGAGCAGGAGCCGCAGCTCCCGTGGATGGCGGGGGAGAAGGCTCACCTCCGCGGCCTGCTCGCAGCCGGCACGCCCGCTCTCGGGGTCTGTCTGGGCGCGCAGCTGCTGGGGGAGGTCGCGGGAGGCCGCGTCACGCGCATGGACACGCCCGAGATCGGCTGGAGGGGCGTCGAGCTGGAGCCCGCCGCCGGCGGCGACCCGCTCCTTGGCGCGCTGCCGGAACGCTTCGAGGCCTTTCAGTGGCACAGCTACGAGGTCTCGCCGCCACCCGGCGCCTCGGTGCTGGCGCGCAGCGGTGCCTGCCTGGAGGCCTTCCGCGCGGCGGGTGTCCCGTGGTGGGGAATCCAGTTCCACGCCGAGGTCACCAGCGGGTCGGTCGAGGCTTGGATCGAGGACTACCGCAACGACCCCGACGCCGTCGCCGCGCGGATCGATTGGCCCGCGTTGCGTGCAGCGACCCAGCGGCGCATCGAGCGCTCCAACCTTCTCGGAGCACAGCTGTGCACGCGCTTTCTCGAGCACGCCGAGTCCCTGAACGGCTGCTGCCGGGAACGTCACGGGTGAGAACGCCACCGGGCGCGTCGGTGGTGGGAACATGGCCCCGCACGCGAGCGACAAGGAGCAGACCAGATGGCCGCCACCTACACGATCAAGAACCTCCGAACGGTCGAGGACTCCGCGCCCAAGTTCGGCTTCGCTGACGTCCAGGAGGCGCGCTTCGCGCACGACGCGCTGGAAGCGTCCGACACGGGCGTCAGCTTCTACGCGCTCAAGCCGGATCGCCGCCAGCCGTTCGGTCATCGCCACGAGCATGCGGAGGAGGTGTACGTGGTCCTGCGCGGGTCCGGGCGTATGAAGCTCGACGAGCAGGTCGTGGAGCTCGGCCCGCTCGATGCTGTGCGCGTCTCGCCCGCAGTGGTGCGCGCGTTCGAGGCCGGGCCGGAGGGGCTCGAGGTGCTCGCGTTCGGGCCCCGCCGCGAGGGCGACGGGGAACTGCTCCCCGGGTGGTGGGGCTAGAGGGGCGACGGGTCGGCCGCGACGATAGCCTCGCGACAACGGTGCCCAGCGCTCCCCGATCCCGCGCCCGCCCCCAGCCGATCGCCCTGGTGCTCGCCGGCGGCGGCGCCCGCGGCGCGTATGAGGCGGGCGTGCTCGACGTGCTCGCCCCCGAGCTGGCCCGGCGCGGCCAGGCGCCCGACATCCTCGTGGGGACGTCCATCGGCGCGCTCAACAGCGCCTTCCTCGCCGCCCGCGCCCACGAGCCGCTGCCCGAGGCCACCGGGGCCGCGGTGCAGATGTGGTGTGAGCTGGGGTGGGGCGACGCGCTGCGGCCCCTGGTCTCGGGGCCGGAGCTGCGCCGCCTGCTCACCGCCGGCGCGATGTTCGCCGGCCTGCCCGGCTGGCACCTGCCCGCGTTGCTCGACCCCGCGCCGCTGCGCCGCACGCTGGAGCGGCTGGTGTCGTTCGAGCGCATAACCCGGAACGTGATGGACGGCTCGCTGACGGCGGCGGCGGTCGTCGCCACCTCCTACGCGAGCACCCGCAGCGTCGTCTTCCACCACGGCGGCGCCCCGCCTCCGTCCGACCCGGCCCGCGCGCTCGACTATGCCGCCACGCCGATCCTCCCCGAGCACGTGCTCGCCTCGGCCGCGATCCCCGGGGCGTTTCCGGCCGTCGAGGTGCAGCGGCCCCGCGAGGCGGCCGGGTGGTACGGGGACGGGGGCGTGCGCCTCAACGCGCCGCTCGCGCCCGCGCTGGCGCTGGGAGCGTCGCGTGTGGTCGTGATCGGGCTCAACTCCTCCGTCACCCCTCTGGGCCGCGAGCTGCGTCCCGACGCGCTGGACGGGCTCGCCCAGCTGGCCCAGGTCGCGCTTTCGGACCAGCTCGCCGAAGACGTCGACACGCTCGCCACCGTCAACGAGAGCCTGCCCACGCGGGCCCGGGCCGGCGGCTCGCGCGCGCGCAGGCGCGTGCCCTACATCTTCGTCGCCCCCGCCGACCGCCTCGAGATCGGCCGTCTGGCGCGCAGCATCTTCGAGCGCCACTACGCCGGCCTCGACAGCCTCCTGCGTGGCAGCAGCGTGGCCCTGCTGGGAAGGTTCCTCAACGCCCGTCGCGGGCCCGTGCACGGCGAGCTCCTCAGCTACCTGTTCCTCGCGAAGGAGTTCATCGAAGAGCTGATCGCGCTCGGTAGGCGCGACGCCGAGCGCTGGCTCGAGACCCGCCACGACAGCGGTCTGTGGCAGGTCGGGCGCCTGTGAGCGCGCCTCCCAGCGTCACCGTCGTGGGCTCCGCGAACGCCGACCTGGTGGCGCGCTGCGAGCGTCTCCCCCGCCCGGGGGAGACCGTCACCGACGCCCGCCTGGAGCGCCTCCCCGGCGGCAAGGGCGCCAACCAGGCCGTGGCCGCAGCCCGGCTGGGCGCGCGGACCCGATTCGTCGGGCGCGTCGGCAGCGACGACCTGGTGCTGCGCTCGCTGCAACGCGAGGGGGTCGACATCGGGGGCGTCGTGCGCGACGAGGGGGAGAGCGGGACGGCGCTGATCCTGGTCGGCGACGACGGCGAGAACGTGATCGTGGTGGCGCCGGGGGCGAACGCCCGGCTGGCGCCCGAGGACATCGTCGTCGGGGACGTCGACGCCGTCATGTGCCAGCGGGAGATCTCCGATGACGCGCTGCGGGCCGCGGCCGAGGGTGCGCGCTTCCTGTGCCTCAACGCGGCGCCCGCCCGTGGCCCGCTGCCGCTCGAGCCCGACCTGCTGGTCGTCAACCGCTACGAGCGCGAGGCGGTCGGCGAGGTCGGCGGGCTCGTGGCGCTGACGCTCGGCGGCGAGGGCGCGGTGCTGATGCGCGACGGCGAGGAGATCGCCCGCGCCAGGCCGCCGGCCGTGACGGCCGTCGACGGCACGGGGGCGGGCGACGCCTTCTGTGCCGCGCTGGTCATCTCGATCCTCGAAGGACGGGCGCTCGAGCAGGCGCTGGCGCGGGCCTGCGTGGCCGGCGCGCTGGCGGTTTCGCGGGCCGGTGCGCAGGCGTCGCTGCCGACGGCCGCCGAGCTCGAGGAGGCCATTAGCCGGTGAGCGCGATCGTGCACGACTGCGACCCCGGGCACGACGACGCGATCGCGTTGATGCTCGCGCTCGCCAGCCCGGAGGTCGAGATCCTCGGGGTGACCACGGTGGCCGGCAACCAGACGCTCGAGAAGACCACCGCCAACGCCATCCGCGTGCTCGACCACCTCGGCTACGAGCACATCCCGGTCGCCGCCGGCGCCCCGCGGCCGCTGGTGCGCGAGCGCAGCGTGGCGGCCGAAGTGCACGGCGACAGCGGTCTCGACGGTCCCGCGCTGCCGCCACCGTCGCGGGCGCCGGTCGCCGAGCACGCGATCGACTGGATCGCACGGACGCTTCAAGAGCACCCGGGGCAGGTGACGCTGGTTCCCACCGGCCCGTTGACCAACATCGCGCTGCTGCTCGCCCGCCATCCCGAGGTCGAAGCGCGGATCGAGCGGGTCGTGCTGATGGGCGGGGCGATCGGGGAGGGCAACGTCACTCCGGCCGCCGAGTTCAACGTCTGGGCCGACCCGGAGGCGGCGCGGCGCGTGTTCTCGAGCTCGCTGGAGGTGACGATGGTCGGGCTCGACGTCACCCACCGCGCGCTGGTCACCCAGGCTCACGCCGACCGCCTGGCGGCGACGGGCACGGCGGGGAGGCTGACGGCCGACCTGCTCGGCTTCTACGGTCGCCACCACCGCGCCCGGTACGGCTGGGATGGCGCGCCCGTGCACGATGCCGTGGCCGTCGCGCACGTGATCGACGAGCAGATCCTCGAGACCCGCCACTGCGGGGTGAGGATCGACACCGGTCCCGAGCTCTCGCGCGGGCGTACGTACGTGGACCTGTGGGGCGCCGCGGGCTGGGAGCCCAACTGCGAGGTGGCGGTGGACATCGACTCCGAGCGTTTCCTCGACCTGCTCGTGACGCGCATCGGCCGGCTCGGCGCCTAGCCCGCACCAGGCTCCGGCCGCCGCGGCACGCACGGCCGCGCGAGCCGCTCCGAGGGGATGAGGCGGCCCGTGCATGCGTCCCGGGGGGCTGGCGGGCCTACCCCCCCGGGAGCGCCGCGCGCGCTTCTACGGTTCCTTTTCGAACGCGTACGCCGCCGACTGGATGGCGACCGTTTTGACGAGGTTGCCGAGCGCGATGTTGACGTCGTAGAGGTGCAGTCCCCATTCGGGGCCGATCAGTTCCTCGGCGACTTCGTTGTGTTCCAGCAGGCTGGCCTGCGCTTCGGACGTCACCGACGCCTTGAAGCTCGGCTCCAGCCAGGTGGCTCCGTTTTCGTGCTTGCACTGGGCCTGGTAGACGCCGTTGGTCTGGACCCACGGGGTGGTGGCTGTGGGCGTCGGCACGGCGCCGCCCTGTTCTCCGGGGAACGGCGTCGTCGGCGCGTATGGCAGCAGTTCGCCCGTGCCGCCGTTCTGTTCCAGCAGGGTCGGGTTCACGCACGCGACCTGGGTGCCGGGAGGCGGAGGAGAGCCTCCTCCCAGGAGTGAGCTTTCCGGCCTCCCGAAGACGGAGGGTTCGGGCGGTTCTTTGAGGAACGTCGAGTACGCGATCACGCAGCCGGTGTCGGTGATCGAGGTGCAGAGGGGCTCGTTTTCGAAGGTGTCACCCTCGAGCTGGCCTTCCGGAACCAGCACGTTGCCCCCGAGGATGATCGCCGAGACCAGCTGGCTGCGCAGTGACGGGCTTTTTTCGAACGTGTATTTGATCAGGTTCTCGAGCATGATCGAGCCCTGTGAATGACCGATCAGGACGACGCCGCGGCCTTTGTTGAACTTCTTCATGTATTCGCCCCAGGCTTCGAGCACGCCGGTGAAGGCCTTCACCCCCGCTGCTTCGGACACCGGTTCTTTGATCGCCTTGAGCGTCAGCTGCGGGTACATCGGCGCGTAGACCTTGCACACCTGCGAGAAGCGCGAGGCCTGGTCGATCGCGACCTGCGTCTCCTGCGGTTCGATCGTCAGGTTCGCGTTCGGGCCGGGCTGTTCGGAGACCGTCGGGTAGACGTAGAAGCAGTCGATCGGCGGTTTCGGCTTCTTCTTGGCCACGGTGACGACCGTTTCCTTTCGTTCGCTGCCGTTGTACGTCACCACGGTGGCGTTGCGGCTTTCTTCGCACGGATCCGGTTTCTTGCCCGGCTTGCAGAGCCAGACGCTCTTTTCGCCCGCTGCCGCCGTGCCGCTCATCGCCATTGCCACGGCGAACGCCGCCAGCAAGGTCAACGCCGCTGCACGGACGGGCCGCCCCGAACACCCCATACGCTCGAACATTCCCATCCCCTCTGTCGTGCGCCACGGCGCCCCGGCCGCGCGCGATTACCCGCGGAATCTATCGCGCCACGAAAGGAAGTGTGACACGAGGGGACATGTGTATCAAACGGTCCGCGCCGGCGCCAGGGCCGGGCGCCCCCGAACACGATCTCGGCGATCCGTCCAGGCGAGGTCCTGCGGCGGCGCGCCACTGCTATCCCCGAGTGCCTGTTGCACACCGCGCGTGGCGCTCCGCCCGATCGCCGCGTCAGCCGCGGTGATCACACCGTTCACACAGGGAGGCAAGATGAAAGGCAACTCGCACAGAGTCGCGGCCGGTCACTTCAGGTACGCCACAGCCGGGCTGCTGGCGGCCACGACGATCACACTCATGGCCGCGGGCGCAGCTGCGGCTGAGCCGCCGAACTTCAGCCACGACTGGAATGGTGGTCCACCCCACGGGGTTCCCATCGGCCCGCCCCGCGAGTTTCCGGGTGGTCCGCCCCAGGGGGTTTCGATCGGGCCGCCCCACGGTGCTCCGAGCGGCCAGGGGACGCCGACGCTGCCCGAAGAAACGACCGTGCCCGCTGGCTGCACCAGCACGCTCACCGGCACCGTCAGCGCCGGCGTCTTTGTTCCAACCGGCCAGCGCTACTGCCTCGTCCAGGCGCAGGTGGAGGGCGGCGCGACGGTGGCGCCGGGCGCCGGAATCATGGTCCAGGACTCGCGTGTGGACGGTGGCGTCCGGGCCGCGGGCGCCAACTACGTACGTATCTGCGACAGCATCATCAACGGCCCCATCGCCGCCCACGACGGGACCAAGTTCCTGATGATCGGCGACGCGGACGACGACGGCACCCCGGCCTGCGCCACCAACTACGTTCACGGCCCCGTGGCTTTGATCCACAACGAGGCGGGGGTCGAGGTCGGGGGCGATTCGATCACCGGTCCGGTGTTCCTGATCGGCAACCAAGGCCCGGCCTTCGAAGGGACCGACGTCGGCGCCGAGATCGAGGCCAACCACATCTACGGCCCGCTCGTCTGCAGCTGCAACTCGCCGGAACCCACCAACGACGGCCTGCCGAATGTGGTGGCCGGTCCGGAGTGGGGCCAGTGCAAGGGCTTCTGAGGCCAATCACCAGGCCCCTCTAGGGAGCCCGGTTCCCAGCACCCGTCCCAGGCCCGGCGCGCCTCCCGCCGGGTCCGGTGCGGTGTCCGAAGCCGGCGTGCGGCGCGTGATGCCCGTCACTGCGTCACCGTGGCTGCGAGCCTAAGATCCGACCATGGCGCTGCCCCCCGGACCGCGCGCGCCGGCGACCGTCACGACGGCTCGCTTCGCGTACCGGCCGCTACAGACGCTGCAGGCCTGGTACCGCCGTTACGGCCCCGTCTTCAGCGTCCGCTTCCTGAGCTTCGGCCAGGGCGTGTACGTCGCCGACCCGGACGCGATCAGGGAGCTGTTCACCGGCGACCAATCGGATCTCCGGGCGGGCGAGGCGAACTCGTTCATGGAGCCGGCGCTGGGTCCTCACTCGGTGCTGATCCTCGACGGACCCGAGCACCTGCGCCAGCGCAAACTGCTGCTGCCGCCGTTCCAGGGCTCGCGCGTGGCGTCCTTCCGCGAGGTGATCCGCGAGGTGGCCGAAGGCGAGGTGGCCGGCTGGCGGCCGGGCGCTGAGCTCGTTCTGCGAGAACGCATGCGCGGGCTCACCTTCGAGGTCATCTGCCGGGCGGTGTTCGGCGTGACCGAGCCGTGGCGGGTGGAGCGCCTGCGCACGAAGCTGATCGCGGTCATCGACAGCAACCCGTTGCTGATGCTGGTCCCCACGCTGGCTGTCGACCTCGGACCCCTCAGCCCCGGCGGGCGCTTCGCGCGGGCCCGGCGCGAGGCCGACGCGCTGATCTACGAGGAGATCTCCCGCCGCCGCTCGGACCCGGACCTCGAGCAGCGCACCGACGTGCTCTCGCTGCTGCTGCGGGCGCGCGACGAGAGCGGTCGCGCGATGACCGACCCCGAGCTGCGCGACGAGCTGTTCACGATGCTCGCCGCCGGGCACGAGACGACGGCCACCGGGCTCGCCTTCGCGTTCGATCTGCTGCTGCGCAATCCACGCGTGCTGGAGCGGCTGCGCGAGGAGCTCGAGGGCGGCGACGCGGACGCCTACCTGGAGGCGGTGATGAAGGAGACGATGCGCCTGCGGCCCGTGATCGACGCGGTCGAGCGCAAGCTGAGCAAGCCCCGCACGGTCGCCGGCTGGGACCTGCCCGCGGGCATCAACGTGTTCCCCGGGATCGCCCTCGTGCACCGGCGCGAGGACCTCTATCCACGCCCGCTCGAGTTTCGCCCGGAGCGGTTCCTCGAGGAGGGTGCCGAGTCCTACGCCTGGCTCCCGTTCGGGGGCGGCATCCGCCGCTGTGTCGGCGCCGCCCTGGCACAGGCCGAGATGATCGAGGTCCTGCGCGTGATCGTCCCCGCCGTGGAGCTTCGCCCGCTGCGCGACGGTCTCGACCCCGTGGTCTTGAAAGGCGTCACCCTCACCCCCCGCCACGGCGTGCCCGTCGAGGTCAAGGCCAACCGCGCCGCACCGTCGGCCGCCGCTACCGCGGCGCCCGCCGCCGCCCCGCAGCCGCTCGCCGGCGTGCGCTAGGAGCCTCGCACCGGCGTCAGCCGAGGCGGGCGTCAGCCGATGGGGGCGTCAGCCGACGCGGGCGAGCTGGCCGCCATCGACCGGCAGGGCCACGCCGGTGATGAAGGAGGCCTCGTCGGAGTGCAGGAACACGCTCGCGTGGGCGACGTCCCAGGCGCTGCCCATCCTGCCGCGCAGGGGCACGAGCGCGTCGCGCTCGGCGCGCACCTCCTCCCGTGGGCGTCCGAGCGCCTGGGCCCAGGCGTCGATCGCCATCGGCGTGTCGAGCAGGCCGGGCATGATCGCGTTGACGCGGACGCCGCGCGAGGCGTTCTCGATCGCGAGCGACTGGGTCAGCGCGTTGATGCCGGCCTTCGAGATCTTGTAGGCGGTCAGCGACACCGCTGCCGCCAGCGCGGCGACCGAGGAGATGTTCACGATCGACCCGGATCGCTGCTCGGCCATCACCGGCGCGACCGCGCGGCAGGAGAGCACGCAGCCCTTCAGGTTCACCTCCATGATGCGGTCGTAGGCCTCCTCGGTCATCCGCCGGGGCGTCCCGTCGCCGCCTCCGCCGACGCCCACGTTGTTCTGCAGGAAGTCGATCCGTCCCCATGCCTCCACGCACGCGGAGGCGAACCCGAGGCAGTCCTCGGCCCTGGTCCAGTCGCCCGCCACGCACTCGAACGCCCCGCCCTCCCCGGCGATCAGCCTGCCCGTCTCGCGGGCGGAGTCGATGTCGCGGTCGGCGAGCATCACGCGGGCGCCCTCGCGGGCGAGCAGCAGCGACGTCGCCCGGCCCGTGCCGACCGTCTCCCCCGGGGACTGTCCCGCCCCGACCACGATCCCGACCTTGCCCTCGAGCCGCATCCTCGGGCTCAGCCTATAGTCCGATCCCGGATGCAGAGCGGCGGGGGAGGGGGCCAGGGACGCGGGCGCGAGCTGGCCCGGCGTCTGCAGGAGGCGCTCGGGGAGCCCCTCGAGGGCGAGCCCACGAGGCTCAGCAGCGGCGCCTCGCGGGAGACCTTCCTCTGCTCCACGCGCTCGCGGGGGGCACTGGTGGTGCAGATCGCCAGGGGCACCGACAAAGTCCTCAGCGCCCCTCCCGAGACCGCGCTGCTGCGAGCCGCCGCGGCGGCGGGGGTGCCGGTGCCCGCCGTCATCGCCGAGGGCCCCGGCGGCGAGGGCATGGGGAGCGGGTGGATGGTCCTGCAGGCGCTCTCGGGGACCACCGACCCGAAGGCGATCCTCGCGGCCGAGGGCGTTCCCGACGGCCCCCGCCTGATCGACCAGCTCGCCGCCGCGCTCGCCGCCATCCACCGGATCCCGCTGGACGCCGACGGTCTGACCCGGCTGCCCGAGGTCGAGGACCCGCTCGCGGGGCTGCGCGAATGGCACGAGCGTCTGGGAGAGCCCCATCCCGCCTTCGAGCTGGCCTTCAGGGCCCTCGCCGCCGGCCCTCCTGCACGCGCGCGCAGCACGGTCGTGCACGGCGACTTCCGTCTGGGCAACCTGATGGTCGGCGCCGGGGGGCTGACGGGTGTGCTGGACTGGGAGCTCGCCCACACCGGGGACCCGGTCGAGGACCTCGGTTGGCTGTGCGTGCCGGCGTGGCGTTTCACGCGCCGCGACGTGCCCGCCGCCGGGCTGGGCACGCGCACGCAGCTGCTGGACTCCTACGAGCGCCACAGCGGCGTTGCCGTGGACCCTGCCGCGCTCGCCTGGTGGGAGCTCGCCGGAACCTTGAGGTGGGGGGTGATCTGCGTGATGCAGGCGTTCTCACATCTGTCCGGCGCCCGTCGCTCGGTCGAGCACGCCGTGATCGGCCGGCGCGCGTGCGAGGTCGAGTGGGACCTGCTGGAGCTGCTCGGGGTCCCGCTGCACGACACCTCCGCGGTCGCCGAGCCTCCGTCGACGGGCCCGCCCCGGGCCACGGCGGAGCCCGTCCTGCACGACCGCCCCACCGCCCCGGAGCTACTCGATGCCGCCCGGGGGGCGCTGGGTGACGACGTGCTGCCGCTGCTCGACGGGCGCCCGGCCTTCCAGCTACGGGTCGTGCTGCGAGCGCTCGGGATCGTGGGGCGCGAGCTCGAGCACGCGGCCGAGCACTCCGCCGTGCGGGCGGCCGCGCTCGCCTCGGTCGGGTGCCGCGACGAGCGTGAGCTCGCCCGCGAGATCCGAGACGGGCGCCTGCCCGCGCAGGACCCTCGCGTGCGGGCGGCGGTGCGTGACATCGTGCGCGCCAAGCTCGAGGTCGCCAACCCCGCCTATCTCCAGCAGACCGAACCAACCACGGAGGAGCCATGAACGACGAGCTGCCGCCCGACATCACAGACCTGATCGAGGAGGTCGACGGCTTCATCGAGACGCAGGTGAGGCCGCTCGAAGCGCAAGCCGACAATGCCCGCTTCTTCGACCACCGGCGCGAGATCTCGCGCACCGACTTCGAGCAGGGCGGGATCCCCGCGGGGGAGTGGGAGGAGCTGCTCGAGGAGATGGTGCGGCGAGCAGACCGCGCCGGCCTGTGGCGCTTCGCGCTGCCGGCCGAGCTGGGGGGTCGCGGCGGCTCGAACTTCGCCCTCGCCGTCGTGCGCGAGCACCTCAACCGGCTCGGCATCGGCCTCCACAACGATCCCCAGAGCGAGACCTCGATGATCGGGAACTTCCCCACGGTCATCCTGCTGCACGAGTTCGGGACGCCCGAGCAGCAGCGGGCGCTGCTGGAGCCCGCGCTGCGCCTGGAGGCGGGCCTCGCCTTCGGGCTGACCGAGCCGAACCACGGCTCCGACGCCACCCACCTCGAGACGGTCGCCCGCCCCGACGGCGGGGAATGGGTGATCGACGGCGCCAAGCGCTTCAACTCGGGGATGCATCGCGCCAGCCACGACCTCGTGTTCGCGCGCACCTCCGGCGCGCCCGGGGAGGCGACCGGGATCACCGCCTTCATCGTCCCCCGCGACGCTCCCGGGCTGAAGGTCGAGTTCTACTGGTGGACGTTCAACATGCCCACCGACCACGCCGAGGTCAGCCTCGACGGCGTGCGGGTGGGCGAAGAGGCGATCCTCGGCGAGCTCGGCGGCGGTCTCGCCCTGGCCCAGCGCTTCGTGCACGAGAACCGCATCCGACAGGCGGCCTCGAGCCTCGGTGCGGCGGTGTTCTGCATCGAGGAGGCCGTGCGCTGGGCGCGCGAGCGGGTCGTGTGGGGCCGCCCCCTGTGGCGCAACCAGGGCATCCAGTTCCCGCTCGCCGAGCTGTGGACCGAGGCCGAGCTGGTGCGGGGGCTCGTGCGCCGCACCGCCGCCGAGCTCGACCGGCACCACCACATGGAGGTCACCCACCTGGTGGCGATGGCCAACTACCGTGCCAACCGGCTGGCGTGCGACGCCGCCGACCGCGCGATGCAGACCTGCGGCGGCATCGGCTACACGCGCCACATGCCCTTCGAGCACATCTACCGCCACCACCGCCGCTACCGGATCACCGAGGGCAGCGAAGAGATCCAGCTGCGCAAGGTCGCCCAGGAGCTGTTCCGGGCGGGCGGCGGCTGAGCCTCCGGGACGGCGCCCGCGGCTCTGTACGCTGGACCGCATGAACGCAACCGCACCACAGATCGGCCGGCGGGCGCCGGTCTTCAGCCTTCCGGACACGCAGGAAGCCGCCCACCAGCCCCACCCGGGCGAGATCACGGTGGTGGTGTTCACCTGCAACCACTGCCCCTACGCGCTGGCCTGGCACGAGCGGCTGATGTCGGTGGCGCACGACTACGCCGGACGCGGCGTGAGCATGCTGGCGATCAACCCCAACGACGCCGAGCGTTATCCGAGGGATTCGACCGAGGCGATGCGTGGGCGGGTGCAGAACGGCGAATTCGAGGGCGTGCCATACCTGCACGACGACTCCCAGGATGTCGCCCGCGCCTACGACGCGAAGACCACCCCCGACGTGTTCGTGCTCGACGGTGAGGGGGACCTCCGCTACCGCGGCGCGCCGGACGCCGACCACGACGACCCTTCACAGGACGCGGCCTGGCTGAGGGGCGCACTCGACGCGTTGCTCGAGGGGCAGGACCCGAGTCCGGCCGAGACCACGCCGGTGGGGTGCTCGATCAAGTGGCGCGAGTGAGTTAATCCCGAGCTCCCCGGACCGGCGCGGCCGCCCCGGTCCCTCGGTAGCGTGACCCGTCTGATCGATCGCATGCCACGCGTGCGCGCAGCCCGCCCCGGCCGCGGGCCCGGGGCCGTACTCGGTGGGGCGGCGCTGATCGTGGCGGCGGTCGTGCTCGCGCTCCTGCTCACCGCGGCTCTGGGGTCCGGCGGCGGCGGCGGCGGACACACGGGCTCACCGGCGGTCAGGCACCGCTTCCCGGTGCCCGCTCGTCGCTTCCCGGCCGCAGGGCTCCGGGGCGCCGGCAACCGGCGCGGCGCGAGTGACCCCTCCACGGCGATGCTGGCGGCGCTCGACGACTACTGGCTGGACATCGACCGCCACGAGTTCTCCGCGGCCTACGGTTACTACGCGCCCGGAGCCACCAACCTCACCGAACCACAGTTCGTCTCCGCCGAGGAACGCGCGGGGGTGAAATCCGCCAGTTTCACCGGGGCGGTGAATGCCAGAACCGGGTCCGTCAACGTGATCGCGAGGTCGTTCGCCACCGTGGCGGTGACATCGCTGGTCACCCGCGAAGCCCAGCACGGATGCCGGCGGTGGTCGGGGACCTACACGATGCTGCTCGAAGAATCGGGGCAGTGGCAGATTCAACATGTGGCGCTGAGCCCACGGCCGTGCTAGACAACTCGTAATGAGTCAGTGGGGATTGACAGCGGTTCTCGCGGTGTGCGCAGCGGTCGTCGTGTTCGTGCTCGTCACCGTCGTCGGCGGCGGGGGTTCGGGTGGCACCCGACGGGCGACGGCCGCGCACGGGCCGTTCGCGGTCTACACCGCCCGCGAGCCGCACGTGCTCAGCGCGAGCTCCCTCTACTCACTCTCCAAGGCGCCGCCGCTGCCGACGTTCCCGGAGCTGGTTCCGGCTCGCTTCGAGGGGCCCGTCGCGCAGTACCGCGCCTACTCGGTCGCCCAGCTCGGAGCGATGCAGCCGCGGTTGTCCGCTCTCCGGGACGCGCTGGCGGCGAATAGCCGCACACAGGCCGAGGCGGCCTGGCGCGCCGCCTACGCCACCTACCTGCACCTCGGCGCCGTGTACCTGGTCGGGCCGGTCGCGACGCTCAACCAGGAAATCGACGGCACCGCCAACGGGCTCGAAGGCGGCGTCTCGAATCCCCACTTCGCCGGGCTGCACAGGATCGAATACGGACTCTGGACCGGCGCGCCGCCGCGGTCGCTGGTGGGGACGGTGGATCGGCTGGAGGGCGCGGTGGGCAGGCTGCGCGCGATCATGCCCGGCGTCTCGATCACGCCCCTGGAATACGCGACCCGCGCCCACGAGATCCTCGAGGACGCCCAGCGCGACCTGCTGAGCGGGGCGGACGTGCCCTGGAGCGGCGAAGGCCCGCTCGCGACCTTCGCCGGCCTGGAAGCCACGAAAGAGGTGATCGGCACGCTGAAACCCCTGCTGTTGGGTCAGGACGGCGACCTCGGCACCTTCCGGCTGGTGCGAGACGAACTCGCGGTGCTGCGCTCGGCGATGGTCTCGATCGCGGCCGAACACGGCGGCAACCAGCCGACCAACGGACAGCTCACCCAATCCCAGGCGGAGCGGCTCGACGCGACCCTCGGAGGCGCGCTCGAGGCCCTCTCGCAGGTGCCGGGTCGGCTGGAGGTCGAAACGCCGCCCCACCCGGCGCCGATCCCCTCGCGCGATGTGAGGATCGACCCATGAAGCCGACCAACCGGCGCACCTTCCTGACCCGCTCGGCGGCCGTCCTCGGCGCGGGCGCGCTCGGCGGGGGAGCCGCGGTGGCGCGCAACAGCGCCGACGCCCAGGGGGCCTCCGGTGAGCCCTCCGCGGCCGAGGAATGGGCCGTCTCGCAGGCGCAGCTGGGGCAGGGCGAGAGCTTCGACGGGGAGCACCAGGCGGGGATCCTGACGCCGCGCCCGGCGCAGGCGACCTTCGCCGCGCTCGACTCGGTGGCCCCCGACCGCGTCACCCTCCAGGTCGCGCTGGCGGCGCTCAGCGGACGGGCGCGGGAACTGGCGCTCGGGGGGCCGGTCCCGGAAGCGATCGACGGGACACCTCCGTCGTCCCTGCTCGAGCCCGACGCCCCGCCGATCGACTCCGGCATCCTCGGACCGGTCAACAAGCCCGACGGGCTCACGGTCACGATCTCGTTCGGCGCGTCGCTGTTCGACGGGCGCTACGGGCTGGCGTCGCGGCGTCCCCGCGAGCTCGTGCAGATGCCCACCTTCCCGATCGACGACCTCGACCCCGACAACAGCCACGGCGACGTGCTGGTGCAGATCTGCGCCCACCAGCGCGACACCGTCACGCACACGATGCGCGAGCTGCTGCGGACCGTCCGCGGCACGCTGCAGCTGCGGTGGATGGTCGACGGCTTCTCGAGCGCCGCGCGCGGGCCCACGCCGCACAGCAGCCACCGCAACCTGTTCGCGTTCCGCGACGGCACCGCGAACCCCCCGACCGGAGACGCCAAGCTGATGAGCAAGCTGGTGTGGGCGGGACCCGGGGAGCCCGCCTGGGCCGCCGGGGGCACCTACCAGGTGGTGCGGGTGATCCGCATGCACGTCGAGTTCTGGGACCGGGTCGGCCTCACCGAGCAGGAGAAAATGATCGGCCGCGCCCGGGCCAGCGGGGCGCCGCTCGGCGGGACCGAGGAGTTCGAGGACCCGCAGTACGGCCTCGATCCCCACGGCAAGCGGATCCCCCTGACGGCGCACATCCGGCTCGCCAACCCGCGCATCGCCCCGACCGAAGACCAGCGCATCCTGCGCCGCGGCTTCAACTACACGCGCGGCTTCGACGAGTCGGGGGCACTGGACCAGGGTCTGATCTTCGTGGCCTTCAACCAGAGCCCGAGGCGCCAGTTCCAGACCGTCCAGCGGCGCCTGCTGACGGAGCCGATGATCGACTACATCACCCCCGTCGGCGGCGGTTACTTCTTCGCGCCGCCCGGCTGCAGGGGTGAAGGCGACAGCGTCGGCTCGGGCCTGTTCGGCGCGGCCAGCTGAACGGCGGCGGCCGAGCGCTGCGGCGGGGGCCTCAGCCGCGTGTCCGCGTCGCCGTCACCGCGGCCCGCAGCGCCTCGCGGAGGTCGAGCGGATCGGGCGTGGGTGAGATGCGGCCGTCGCGGCGGCGGTAGATCCGACAGGTGAGCCCGGTCGGCTCGTGCGGCGGCGGGGGCTGGATGTCGCGGCCGTCGATGCGGATCGTGGGGGAGCCGACGAAGCCCTCGGCCCGTGCCTGCTCCTCGCTGTCCACCTCCCGCACGCGCACGCCGCCGGCGTCGAGACCGAGCTCCCGCATTCCCTCGCGGAGGTCCGCCAGGGCCCGCGGATGGGACGGGCAGCCCGACCAGTACAGGAGCTCCACCTGCGGCGCCGTCACGGGCTCAGCGTAGCCCTACACTCCCGCTCCGTGGCCGAGGTCCCGACCGCCGCACAGCTGCGGGAGCTGATGCCGTTCGCGCTCGCGCTCGGGATCGAGCTCGAGCAGCCCACCCCGGAGCGGGCCGCCGGCTCGCTCGCCTGGACGCCGGAGCGCTGCACCGCCGGCGGGGTCATGCACGGTGGCGCGATCCTGTCGCTGGCCGACACGCTCGGGGCTGTGTGCGCGTTCATGAACCTGCCGGCGGGCGCCGGTACGACCACGATCGAGACGAAGACGAACTTCTTCCGTGCGGTGCGGGGTGGTTCGATCACGGGCGTCGCCCGGCCGCTGCACGTCGGGCGCACGATCATCGTGGTCCAGACCGAGCTCAGCGACGACGACGGACGGGCCGTGGCGCAGACGACCCAGACGCAGGCGGTGCTGGCGGGCCCCCGGTAGCCGAGGGGGAAGTGGCGCAACGCCGCGTCAGCGCCCAGGTTGGACGCAGCGGGAGAATTTATTTTTCTAGGTTTCGAGCGTGTTCACGGTTAATGTTCAAATCGCAGTCGACGGTGAGGGAACATCGACGGAGGATGTTGGAGGCAACGTAGGTGGCCGAGGGCAGGGGACGGATGATCGCGGGGGCCAGGAGGCTCCTCGGGCACAGCCGTGACGAAGCGCTGGTGGCCGGGGTCCGCCGCCGTGATCGCCGCGCCTTCGAGGCGATCTACGAGCGCCACGCGGCCCAGCTGCTGACGTTCTGCATCTACCTGCTCGGCTCCAGGCACGACGCCGAGGACGCGCTCCAGGCGACGTTCGCCTCCGCCTACCGCGCGCTGCTGAACGACACCCGTCCCGTGAGCCTGCGTCCGTGGCTGTTCACGATCGCGCGCAACGAGTCCCTGAGCATCCTGCGCAAGCGTCGCCCACAGGTCGAGCTCAACGGCGAGGTCGCGCTGACGGGCGACCCGGTCAAGCTGGCGGAGGTCCACGAGGAGATGGTCAGCATGATCGGCGGCATCCGCGAGCTGCCGGAGAAGCAGCGCGCCGCGCTGGTGCTGGCGGAGGTCCACGGGATGAGCCACGCCGAGATCGGCTCGGTGCTCGGCGTCCGGCCCGACCAGGTGAAGGCATACGTCTTCCAGGCGCGCTCGAACCTCCTGTCCGACCGCCACGCCCGCGAAGTCGACTGCCGTGAGATCCGCGAAGAGCTGGCCACCAGCCGTGGGCTGGTCAGCAAACGCGCCCGCCTACGCCGTCACCTGCGCTCCTGCGACGCGTGCCGCGCCTACGCCGACGGCGTCGAGCGCCAGCAGCGCCAGCTCGCCTCGCTGCTGCCGATCCTGCCGTCGCTGGGGCTCAAGTACCGCGCCGTCGACCAGGCCCTGCAGCTGTGTGGCAGCGACGCCGCCAACTACGCCAACAGCGCCTCGATCGCAGGCAGCGCGCTGGAAGTCGCCGGTGGCGGGATGACGGCGCTGGTGGCGAAGGTCGCGACCGGGATCGTGGCCGTCGGAGCGAGCGCGGGGGTGGGCATGACGGTGATCGACACTCCCACGGCCTCCCACAGCCGCCCGCCCGCGGTCGTGCGTCGAGCCGGGAGCGGGGCCGAGCTGGCCTCGAGCGGGGGGCGCGCCGCCCGCCTCGCCTACACCGGCCCGGTGAGCGTCGACGTCGGTGCCGGCGTGGCCGGCCGCCCGGGCGTGTCGGCGACGGCCCAGGGACGAGCCTCGGCCGCCGCCAAGGAACGCCCCGAACGTGAAGGACGAGGCGAACGCGTGGGCTCGCTGCGCGACGAACGCAACGACGGCGGCGGGTCGGGCGCCGGCGGTGCCGGGGGGTCGGGGGCGAGCGGCGCCCCGGCCGCGCTGACGGCGCTGCAGGAACGCCGCCTGACCGCCGACGAACGCCGCGAACTACGGGCCGAAGCGCTCGAAGAACGCCAGCACGAACGCAAAGAAGCGCACCAGCCGGCCGCGGCCGAAGGCGAAGTCGCGCCCACCGCACCGGTCAAGCACGCGCACACCGGCGGCGGATCGGTCCACATCACGAGCGAAGGCAAAGCGGGCGGCAAAACAGGCGGCAAATCGGGCGGGGGATCGAAGGGCTCGGAAGCGGGTAACGAATCCGAACGGGAACACGAACACATACACGCCCAGAACCCGAACAAAGGGCGCAAGCACTGGGAGGAAGTCGAGGCCGAACGCAAGAAGCGCCGCGAGGAACGCGCGGCCGAACGCAAGAAGCGCCGCGAGGAACACCACCAGCCACCGGAACCCGGAACACCGGAACACGGGCAATGAGCCGGCGCATCCCGCGCGCGTGCCTGGTTCTGCTGCTGGGGATGGCGGCCTGCCTGCTGGCCGCGTCGGGAGCCGGGGCGATCGTGCTGCGGCTCCCCGGCCGCACGGTCGGCTATCAGCCGCCCCTGGCCCAGCAGAAGGCGGCCGCGCGACAGGCGACCGTCGCGAGCCGGACCGCACCCCGCGCCGAGGCGGCCAGCGCGGTGCTGCTGGCCTATCACGGCGGCCCGGTGATGACGTCGAACACCAACTACCCGCTGTTCTGGGCTCCGGCCGGCGAATCCGCCTACCCGAGCGGCTACATCTCGGGCATCGACAGGTGGTTCGGCGATCTCGCCCACGACAGCGGCGGCCTGCTCAACACCGACTCGGTGCTGGTTCAGTACGGGGACTCGGAAGGCGGCTTCGCCAACTACAACTCCCACTTCGGCGGGGCCCTGATCGACACCGACCCGTATCCGGCCAACGGCTGCAAAGCCGCTGCGACCTGCCTCACCGACGAACAGCTGAGGACCGAGCTGGGCACCTACGTCGAAGCCCACGGGCTCCCCGCCGATCTCGCGCACGAGTACTTCATGCTCCTGCCACCGGGTGTCTCGACTTGCTACGAAGCCGCCGGCAAACGCTGCTCGGAAGGGACCCAGCACGTTAAGTACTGCGCCTATCACAGCTTCTTCAAGCTGCCCTACGGGACCTTCCTGTACGTCGACGACCCCTACGACGACACGCCCGAATGCGTGGCCGAAAGCCCCAACGAAAGCCCCTCCGACTACGCCATCTCGGGGGGCGTCGCGCACGAGCACAGCGACACGCTCACGGACCCCGAATTCAACGGCTGGTACAGCGAAAAGAAGGAAGTGATCGAAGAGATCGCCGACAAGTGCCGCTCGGCGAACGCAGAAAAGGAACTCGGCCCGCCGCTCGGCAAGGCGCCCGACGGAGTGCCATACAACCAGCTGATCAACGGCCACGAGTACCTCTACCAGCAGGAGTGGAGCAACGAAATCGCCGCCTGCGAGCAGCGCACGGCGCTCCCCCCGACGATCAAGAAGCTGGCCCCGAAGAAGGGACCGGCGGCCGGCGGCACCCGCGTCACGATCGCCGGCTCGGGCTTCGTCGGGACGGTGACCGTCGACTTCGGCGAATCCCCCGGGACGGACGTCAAAGTCGCCAGCGGCACCAGCCTCACGGTCTCCTCGCCCGCCGGGAGCGGCGAAGTGCTCGTCACGGTCCACACCGAAGGCGGGAGCAGCGCCTCCGGGAAGAAGACCGTGTTCACGTACAAGCCGCCGAAGAAAGCCAAAAAATGAGCCGTCCAGGAAAAGAAACGGCGCGGAGCCAGCCGCCCGCTGACTCCGCGCCTTGGGGGACAAGGCTCGGAGGGGCTGGCGGCCGAGCCATCTCGGGGAGGGGGTCCCGAGACCTCTGGCTTTGCGTCCCCGCCTCACGGCGGGTTTGCCTTTTTCAGCTCGATATGTCCGTGCTTGCCCGTCGAATATCCGCCCTTCCGGGCCGCCGGTCAAGCAGACTCGACGTTCGTTCGATGCGCCGCCGGAACGCCGCCCGGCGTGCCTCCACGGGCGGCGTGGGACGCGCCGGGGCGGGGCTGGGGCTGTAACGCAGGGGTGCCTCGTGAGACTGTTCTTGTGAACACAGATCGGAGGAACAGATGACCGACAAGACGATCAAGACCGACGAGCAGTGGCGTACCGAGCTGACCCCCGAGCAGTACGAGGTGCTGCGCCGGGGCGGCACCGAGGCGCCGTTCACCGGCCGCTACGCCTTCACCAAGGACGACGGCATGTACCGCTGCGCCGCCTGCGGCCACGACCTGTTCAGCTCCCAGGCAAAGCTCGAATCCGGCACCGGCTGGCCGAGCTTCACCGAGCCGACGGTCGCGGAGAACGTCGAGCTGCTGCCCGACAACAGCCACGGCATGGTTCGCACCGAGGTCCGCTGCCGCAACTGCGGCTCGCACCTCGGCCACGTCTTCGACGACGGCCCCGGACCCGGCGGACAGCGCTACTGCATCAACTCCGTGGCACTCGACATGGACGCGGCCGACTCCCGGTAGCCCCGGGGGCGAGCCGCTCGGCGAAGGCCGCCTCCGGGCGGGCGCGAAAACAGCGTGGATATGATGCTCGCCGCCGCTCTCTCGTTGCCGGCGATCCAGATGGCGGCTCCCTGGCCGACACGATTCCCTTCGCCGGGCAGGCGGGCGCGCTCGCGCAGCGACGCGCGCGACCGCGCGCTCGTGGAGGCGCTCCGTGCCGGCGACGAGGCGTCCTTCGAGGAGCTCGTGGAGCGCTACAACGGCTCGCTGGTGCGGATCGCGATGATGTACGTGGGCGACCGCGCGGTTGCCGAAGAAGTCGCACAGGAAGCGTGGCTGGCCGTGCTCGAGGGGATCGACCGCTTCGAGGGTCGCTCCTCGCTGAAGACCTGGATCTTCAGGATCCTCACCAACCGCGCCAAGACGCGGGGCGTGCGCGAGCGCCGGCAGCTGCCGCTGTCGGCCCTCTACGGCGAGGAGGAACCCGAGGTCCCGCTCGACCGCTTCCTGCCCCCCGACCACCCGGAGCGGCCGCTGGGATGGGCCTCGCCCCCTCGTGCCTGGCCGGAGGACCGCCTGCTCGGCCGCGAGACGGCCGAGGTGCTTCGCGGCGCGATCGCCGAGCTGCCCCCGGCCCAGCAGGCGGTGATCGGCCTGCGGGACGTCGAAGGACTCGCTCCCGAGGAGGTCGCGGACGCACTCCAGATCAGCGCCGGCAACGAGCGTGTGCTGCTGCACCGGGCTCGCTCACACGTCCGCAGGGTGCTGGAGGAGTACCTCGCGCCATGATCGGACTGCGCCCATCCCAGATGAGCTGTCGCGAGCTGGTGACGCTCGTGACGGAATACCTCGAGGGGACCCTGCCGGGACGCGATCGGCGGCGCTTCGAGCGCCACATCCGCGGGTGTGACGGCTGCACCGCCTACCTCGAGCAGATGCGTCGCACGATCCGGCTCACCGGCACGCTCGAGGAGGGCGACCTCTCGCCTCGCGCCCGCGCGGAGCTGCTGGGCGCCTTCCGCGACTGGAAGCAGAGTTGAGGGCCCGCTCGGGACGACCGTCAACCTTCCATGGCTGGCGGGAACGCCGAGAGGGCCCCCTTTGGGACGACCGCGAAGATTCCGTCCGTGGACCCCCGAGGTCGACCCAAAATGAGGGGACTAGGTCCCAGTCCACGAGCGTCCTTGCTCTCGGTTCGAGCCTCCCTGCCCTGCACTCATACTGGCCCAGGATCGCCCCCGGCGCTTCCCACCCAAGGTGTGGAGTCGCGACACCCCGCTGCGACCGCTGCCGCGGCCCGCGGCGGCTAGCGACCGCCGTGCCGGTGGGGGCGCGCGGCCCGGGCGGTGAAGTGTCCGCCGGCGCGGATCGTCTTCGTGCGGCGGGTGACGAGGTTGCGGACCCGCACCCGGCCGACGGTGACGACCACCTCCGAGCGGCTGCATTCGTCGCGCGTCAGCCACGCCGTACCCTCGACGCTCGTGCTCACGTAGCGCCCGTTCGTGCCCCAGTGCCCGCCCCGCTCGCTGACCCACAGCTGCCTCGCCTTCGGCCGCTTGCGGGCCTTCGCCGCCGAGGCGGCGCCCCGCGGCAGCTTCGTCCGCGGGCAGCCCGTGAGCGCCAGCGTGAGGATGAAGTGGGTTTCCCCGTCGGGATCCTGGTGGATCCGGAAACGGCCGCCGTGGACGGTGGCGCTGACGAGTCGGCCGTCAGGTTCGCGGACGGTGATCACGACGCTGCCATCGGTGGCGTCGATTTCGCTGCCGTCGGGGATCGTCGTGCCGCGGCGGAGCGTCACGAACGTGCTCGACCCGCCCGCCCTGACGGTGACATCCCCGGTCACTTCTCCCGTCTGAACGGTTTCGCCCAGGACCACCCCTTCGTCGGGGACCGGGGTGAGGTCGAGGCTCGTGGATCCGGTAGCGCCGGTCGATCCGCCGGTCCCGTTCGACCCGCCGGTCCCGCCGGAGCCGCCCGAACCCGATCCACCGGTCGGACCCGTCGGGCCCGTCGGGCCCGTCGGCCCCTGGCCGGTTTCGGCTTCGTAGGTGTAGACGTCGGCCTGCGAGGTGGCGCTGGTGCCGGCGGGGGTCGTGACGGTCACTTCCACCGCGCCGGCGGCGTGGGCGGGAGAGCTGACGAGCACTTCGTCCGCGGCGGCGCTCTCGATCGTGGCGGCGGTCGAGCCGAAGTACACCGCGCTCGCGCCGGCCAGGTTCTCGCCCGCGATCCTCACCGTCGTGCCCCCGGCGCCGGGCCCGCCGGACGGCGCCAGCGAGTCCACCGTGGGGCGCTCGGTGAACGAGACCTGGAACCCCTCCGTGCTCCCCGATTCGTTGCTCGCGTACATGGCGGCGCAGTATTCGGCTCCGGCGACGAGGCCGATCAGGTTCACCGAGACCTCGTGGGAGGAGGTATCGGAGTAGCCGAGCGGTGCCGGCTGGCCGAGCTCCGCCGGGGTGCCGCGGGCGCCGGAGCTCGAGCACCATTCCGAGGCGATCGGCGCGTACAGGACGTGGTATTCGGTGGTCTCGCCGGCCGGGTCGATTTCCGCCTGCAGGGTGTTGGAGGCGGCCACGAAACGGGTGCCGGAGACGCTCGGGGCGCCGGCCCTGAAGACGACCTTGCCGCTGGTGCCGACGCCGGAGTCGTTATAGGCCACCAGCTGTGCGCAGTATTCGGCTCCGCTGGCCAGATCGCCCACCTCCACCGCCACCGCGTGGTCTTCTTCGTCGCTGTAGCCCAGCGGCGACGGAGGAGTGGAATGGGGGGGCGGGGTGCCGCCGAGCCCGATCAGCACTTCCAGCGGCCCGATTTCGACCCCGATCCCACCCGGGGGCTGCCGCGCCGAGGGTTGTTCGGCGCACCACTGGGAGCCGGCGAGCCCGTACTCGACGAGGAATTCGGTGGCTTCGCCGCCGGGGTCGATCTCGCCGAGGATCACCTCCGCATCACCCGGGGCGGGTTTCGCGCCGAAGCCGAGAACCGACGGCTTGGCGGCCTGGGCGGCCGGGGCGGCGAGCAGGCAGAGCGTGCAGGCGGCCAGCAGCGCGGCAACGTGCGGCGCGGAGATCCGTCTACGTTTTCGCGCGCATTTCACTGCAGATCCCGTCCGTAGCAGACCCATTCTGTAGCACGCCCGGCGCTGTTCGTGCGCCGCAGGTACGCGTGACTACCCTTCTTTGGGCATGGGGAGCCGGCTTCTGCAAGGACGGAACCTCGGGCTGCTGGCGGTCGCCCTGATCGCCGCCGGCGCGGGGCTGGCGGTGCATTTCGCCGCCGCCTCCAACTGGCTCGACCGCAGCACCGTCGACACCCGCTTCTCGATCCGCGGCTCCCGGGGGGCTCCCCGCGACGTGGTGGTCGTGGGCATCGACAACCAGAGTCTGCGCACGCTTCCCCGCCCGCCGATCCCCCGCCGCTACCACGCCCGCATGATCGAACGCCTGCACGCCGCCGGGGCGAGGCTGATCGTGTACGACATCGCCTTCGACCAGGCGACCGACGAATTCGACGACGAAGCCCTGCTCGAAGCCGCCAGCCGCGACCCCCCGGTCGTGTTCGCCACCTCGCTGATCGGTCCCCGCGGCCAGACGCAGGTGCTCGGCGGCAACGAGGCCGTGGCCGGCATGGGCGACCGGGTGGCGGCATCCGACCTCCCCGCCGACGCCGACGGGGTGGTGCGGCACACCCTCGCCCAGGTCAACGGCCTGCCCACGATCGCTGCGGTGGTCTCGCACGAGCTCCAGCGCCACCCGGCCCCGGCCGCCGAGCTGGAAGGGGGCTGGATCGACTTCCACGGGCCGCCGGGAACGGTCACGAACCTGTCCTTCAGCGAAGTGCTGGGGGGCCACTTCGACGCGGCCGCGATCCGCGGCAAGGTGGTGGTCGTGGGGGCCACCGCGCCCGTGCTCCAGGACGAGCACGCCACCGCCGCCGGCAGCGTCATGTCCGGCCCGGAAGTGCAGGCCAACGCGATCTCGACCGTGCTCGAAGGCCTGCCCCTGCGCAGCCCCGGCGGGGCGGTCACGCTGCTGCTGATCCTGGCGGCGGCATCGCTGGCGCCGGCCGCCGCGCTGCGCCTGGAGACGCTCGGGATCGCCCTCGTCGGGCTCGCCGGGCTGGTGCTCTACTCGCTCGCCGCCCAGCTCGCCTTCGACGCCGGCGTGGTGCTCGAGTACGCCGCTCCGGTCACGGCGCTGGTGGTCGGCACCGGGGGCAGCGTGATTCGCGGCCTGTGGTTCGACCGCCGCGAGCGCCGTCGGCTGCGGCTGCTGTTCGCCGCCAACGAACCGCGGGCGGTGGAGAAGGTCCTGCACGAGCCCGGCCCGCGCCACCTCGGCCCGACCGCGATCATCGCCGGCTACCGGATCGAGGACCCGATCGCCAGCGGCGGCATGGGGATCGTCTACCGCGCCACCCAGCTCGCGCTGCACCGTCTGGTGGCGGTCAAGCTGATCACTCCCGACCACGCACAGGACCCCGACTTCCGCGAGCGCTTCAAGGCCGAGTCGAGGATCGCCGCCTCGATCGAGCACCCCAACGTGATCCCGGTGTACGAGGCCGGCGAGGACGACGGGCTGCTGTTCATCTCGATGCGCCTCGTCGACGGCATCGACCTCGAGCAGGTGCTCGACAACGGCGGGCCGCTGGAGCCCCGGCGGGCGGCGAGGTTGATCGTCCAGGTGGCGGCGGCGCTCGACGCGGCCCACGCCCGTGGCCTCGTCCATCGCGACGTCAAGCCCGCCAACGTGCTGCTCACGACCGGCGAGCCCGAGCACGCCTACCTGACCGACTTCGGGGTCTCCAAGCGGGTCGACGACTACAGCCGGCTGACCAACGCCGGCCAGTGGGTTGGGACGCTCGACTACCTCTCCCCGGAGCAGATCCGCGGCGAGCAGATCGCCCCCGCCGCGGACACCTACATGCTGGCCGGGCTGCTCTACCACTGCCTCACCGGGCACCCCCCGTTCGTCCGCGACAGCCAGGCGGCGATCCTGTGGGCCCATCTGAGCGCCCCGGTGCCCGCCCCCAGCGCCTCACGCCCGGAGCTACCGGAGTCGCTCGACCGCGTGATCGCCCGCGGGCTGGCGAAGGACCCGGCGGTCCGTTACCGCTCCTCGGGCGAGCTGGCCGCGGCCTGTGCGGCGGCCGTCGGGCTGGAGCCGCTGCCGGCGCCGACGTCGACACCGCGCCCCACCGCCACCGACGGTGGCGACCCGGCCGCCACCGTGGCGCCCACGATCATCTCCGAGTAGCTCCGGTCGGCCGCTCGCGGGTCAGGCGCCCGGTGGGCGGTCGCGCGCCGCTCAGCCGCCCGGCGGCTGGGCCTGCTCGAGTTCACGCCGGCTGACGAGGCCGAACTCGAGCGCCAGCTCGGCGAGCCGCGCGCGCTTGCGGTTCTGCGGGAGCTCGCTCAGCTGCAGGAGGGCGAAAAGCGTGCGCAGGTTCGTCTTGACCGTGTCCAGGCTGAGGTGCAGCTCGTCGGCGATCTGCTGGTTGCTGGCTGTGGTGGCGAAGCTCCCGCCGTCGCGCAGCGGGCGGCAGAGTGCCACCAGCACTCGCCGCTGGGTGTTGGTCAGGTGCGGCAGCGACGGGCCCTGGCCCGCTATCGCGGTGGTGTCGGCCGAGGAGGCCGCGCCGAGGTCATAGGAGAGCACCGTGCGCCCGACCCGGATCAGGTCGCCGTCCTGTAGGCGCTGGCGGCCGAGGACGCGCTCGCCGTTGAGGAAGGTTCCGTTGGTCGAGAGCCCGTCGTCGACGATCGTCCATTCGCCGCCCAGGCACTGCAGCTCGGCGTGCAGGCCCGACACCTCTCCATCCCAGGGAATCGAGACGTTCGCCTCCGGACGCCGGCCGATCGTGCGGTTGCCCTCCTCGCGCCCCAGCTCGAACAGGACGAGCTGGCGTTCCTCACCCCTGAGGGCCAGAAACGGCCGCCGGCGCCGACGCGCGGCCAGCAGCTCCTTGAGCTCCCTCGGAGCCAGCGAATGGGTCGCAAGGGGATCGTCTGCCTGCTGATGTCGAGCCGCGGCCACGCGGCCGTCAAGGCTAGTGCTTGAAGGCTTCGACCTCCTTGCGCGAGCGCTGCGGCAGCGGACCGTCCAGCGACTCCAGCGAGGCCGTCTGCCTGCGCACCGATTCGAGGAACAGGTCGGCCATGTCGCGCGTGAAGCCGGCGCGCACGACGATCCGCAGCGCGGCCAGGTCTTCGCGTTTTTCGGGGAACGTGTACGCCGGCACGAGCCACCCGTCCTCGCGCAGCCGCGAGGACACGTCGAAGACCGAGTAGTTCTTCACCTCCGGCTTGAGCACGAATGCGAACACCGGCAGGTCGCTGGCGTCGGTCAGCAGCCGGTAGGGGCCGATCTCGGAGATTTCCTTGGCGATGTGCTGGGCGATCGCGCTGGAGGCGCACTGGATCTCGCGGTACCCGTCGAAGCCGAGCGAGACGAACATGTAGTACTGCGCGATCACCTCGCTGCCCGGCCGCGAGAAGTTCAACGCGAACGTCGGCATGCTGCCGCCGAGGTAGTTCACTTCGAAGATGAGGTCTTTTGGCAGGCAGTCTTTTTCACGCCAGATCGCCCAGCCGACGCCCGGATAGACGAGTCCGTACTTGTGGCCGGAGGCGTTGATCGAGTGCACCCTCTTGAGCCGGAAGTCCCACACCAGCGAAGGCTGCACGAAGGGGGCGATGAAGCCCCCCGAGGCGGCATCCACGTGGACGGGGACGTCGGGTCCTCCCCGGTAGGAGGCCTCGTCGAGCGCGGCGCAGATCTCGCCCACCGGCTCGTAGCTGCCGTCGAAGGTCGAGCCGAGCACGGTCACCACCCCGATCGTGTTCTCGTCACAGAGTTCGACCGCGTGCTCGGCGTCGAGGTGGTAGCGGTCGCCCTCCATCGGTGCCAGCCGCGGTTCGACGTCCCAGTAGCGGCAGAACTTCTCCCAGCAGACCTGGACGTTGACCCCGGTCACGAGGTTGGGCCGGTCCACCGGCTTGCCCGCGGCCCGCATCCGTTCCCGCCAGCGCCACTTCATCGCCAGGCCCCCGAGCATCGCTGCCTCGCTGGAGCCGGTCGTGGAGGTCCCGGTCACCTCCTCCTCGCCGGGCACGTTCCAGAGGTGGCCGACTATGTTCACGCACCGCCGCTCGATCTCCGCCGTCTGCGGGTACTCGTCCTTGTCGATCATGTTCTTGTCGGCCGTGAGGCCCATCAGCATCCCGGCCTGCGGAGGCATCCAGGTGCTGACGAAGGTCGCCAGGTTCAACCGCGCGCTGCCGTCGAGCAGCAGCTCGTTGCAGATCACGTCGAGGGCCACCTCGCTGCCCGTGCCGGAGGCCTCGAGGCGCTCGCGCGGCAGTCCCTGCAGCCGCTCCTCTCGCACCAGTGAGGACATGTCCTTCTCGTCCACTAAGGCCTCCTTTGGTCGATCCCAGGGTCGGTTTGCAAGCTACCGCGGCGCGAACGGCCGTGTCTCCCAGTGGCCTCCGGGGGCGACCGTCAGCGCCGTCGCCTCGGGGATCTCCTGCCAGTCCCCGGCGAGGTCCGAGAATGGCTCGGAGACGACGATCCTGTCGTCGTCCCGCAGGCGGGCGATGCGCTCGTCATCGGCGTGCAGGTGCTTGATCGTCTCGGCGTTCTGGGAGCGGAACAGGGTCCGCGATTTACCTTCGCTGGAGTAGCGCACCGCCCACAGGCGCTCGCCGTCGCTGACGCCGATGCTGGCCTGTACGGCCGGCACGATCCCGTTGTCGCGGAGCGTCTGCTCGACGAAGCCCACGGCCCGCTCGAGCGCACCCACCGGGTCGTCTTCGAGGCCGAAGCCGAGCGCCAGGTGGAACAGCACCTCCGAGTCCGCCGAGCCTTCGATTTCCCCCACCGACTGGGCGTCGAGGGCGAGCATCAGCTCCCTGCGCACCGAGTGGAACTCGTTTACCAGCCCGTTGTGGACGAACAGCCACTGCCCGCGGCAGAAGGGGTGGCAGTTGCTCTGCTGGACCGCCGTTCCGGAGCTGGCGCGGACGTGCGCGAGGAACAGCGGCGTCTCGATGTGGGCCGCGAGGTGGCGCAGGTTCGCGTCCGCCCAGCCGGGGGAGATGCTGCGATACACGCCCGGCCCCCCGCCGGTGCCGTACCAGCCGACGCCGTTTCCGTCGCCGTTGGTGGTCTCGGCGCCCAGCTTCGAGTGCAGGCTCTGGTCGATCAGCCCGTGCCTGGTCTTGAACAGCAGCTCCTCGATCAGGACCGGCTGCCCGTGCCATGCCATCCACCTGCACATTCGCGGCACTCTCGCATACGCGCCCGCACGGGCGCCGCTCCTTCAGGGCGAGACGTGCGAGACGCCCGGGCCGACGACGGGCGCCGCGTCGTCCGTGTGCGCTTCGGCGGCGGCCTCGGGCATCAGCAGCAGCGCCCCCACGAGAAAGCACAGCCCGCGCCAGAGCTCGGCGGTCACGAACGGGCCGGGCCCCTCGGTGCCGAGGCGCTCCCACCCCTTCGGCACCTCGACATAGCTGCTCACGCTCGCTTCGGGACGCTACCGGGACGGCGCTCGTGCAGGTCCTCCGGGCCGCGCGACGCGCCCGACCCGGACGGGGCTATGGTGCGGGTGGTCCATGGCGAGCACACAGCAGACGGCACCCATCCAGGCGCCGCGCGGGGGCGCGCAGGCGCTCGCCGACCGGCTCGTGATCTTCGGCATCACCGGGGATCTCGCGAAGGTGATGACCTTCCACTCGCTCTACCGCCTGGAGAAGCGCGGGCTGCTGGACTGTCCGATCATCGGCGTGGCCGGCGACGACTGGACCGTCGAGCAGCTGCGCGAGCGCGCCCGCAGCTGCATCGAAGGCTGCGGCGAAACGATCGACGAGGCGGTCTTCGCGCGGCTTGCGGGGCGGTTCTCCTACGTATCGGGCGACTTCGGCAGCGAGGACACCTACGCGCGCCTGCGCGACGCGATCGGCGAGGCTGAGCATCCCGTCTTCTACCTGGAGATCCCGCCCTCGCTGTTCGGGATGGTGATCGGGCAGCTCGCGGGCGCGGGCCTGACCGGTGGGGCCCGCGTGGTGGTCGAGAAGCCCTTCGGCCACGACCTCGCGAGCGCGCGCGCGCTGGCGCAGGAAATCCACCGGTACATCGACGAGAGCCAGCTCTACCGGATCGACCACTTCCTGGGGAAGATGGGCACCGACGAGCTGCTCTACCTGCGCTTCGGCAACACCATGATCGAGCCGATCTGGAACCGCAACCACATCGCCTCGGTGCAGATCACGATGGCCGAGGACTTCGGGGTCGAGGACCGCGGGCACTTCTACGACCCGGTCGGGGCGCTGCGTGACGTGGTCGTCAACCACCTGATGCAGCTCGTGGCGGTGGCGGCGATGGAGGCGCCCGCCGGCAGCGATGCGGAAACGCTGAAGGACGCCAAGTACTCGCTGTTCCGCTCGATCGAGGACGCCGACCCCGCCCACTACGTACGCGGCCAGTACGACGGGTATCGCAAGATCGACGGAGTGGCACCCGACTCGACCACCGAGACCTACGCCGCGATGCGCCTGATGATCGACAACTGGCGCTGGTCGGGGGTGCCGTGGTTCATCCGCACGGGCAAGCGCCTGCCGGTCACCGAGACCGAGCTGCGCGCGGTCTTCCGGGCGCCGCCGCGACTCATGTTCATGGACCAGTGGCACCGCCGGCCCGACCCCAACCAGCTCGTGATCAAGCTCGACCCGTCGACGGGCGTGCGCCTGGTTTGGGAGGCCCACCGCGCCGACAAGGAAGGACCCCAGGCGATCACGCTGGACATGGAGTTCGCGCAGGAGGGGGGCGAGGCCCCGACTCCCTACGAGGTGCTGCTGCTCGACGCGATCCGCGGCGAGAGCTCGCGCTTCACCCGCCAGGACGGCGTGGAAGAGACCTGGAGGATCTTCGAACCGCTGCTCGACTCGCCTCCCCCCGTGCACGAGTACGCGCCCGGCAGCTGGGGCCCGAAGCAGGCGGATGCGCTGCTCGCCGGCTATGGCGGACACTGGTTGGGTCCCTGGGATCCAAGCTCGGCGTGGGACAAATGAGCCCGCGCGCCAAAGGCGGGAGTGCGGCCAAGGGCAAAACGCCGGCCAAAAGCAAAGCGCCGGTGAAAAGCAAAGCCCCTGCCAAAAGCAAGGCGGCGGCCAATGGTCGTGGCTCGGTGGCGGCCGCACGCGCCGGCGCCGACGGCCGCGCGCCCGGCGCCGGCGCCGCTGGGGGGCAGAGCGCGGCCGCGATGTCGCCGTTCCCGCCGATCGCCGACTACGCGTTCCTGTCCAACTGCCACACGGGAGCGCTGGTGGCACCCGACGGCGCGATCGACTGGTTGTGCGTGCCCCGCTTCGACGCGCCCAGCGTGTTCGGCACACTCCTGGACCGCCAGGGCGGCTCGTTCCGCTTCGCCCCGTTCGGGATCAACGCGCCCTCGGCCCGCATCTACGAGCCCGGCACCAACATCCTGTCGACCACCTGGAAGACCCCCACCGGCTGGGTGCTGGTGAGGGACGCCCTCACGATGGGTCCCCGCCAGGGCGTGGATCACACCACTCCGCACACGCGCCCCCCGGCCGACGACGACGCCGACCACATGGTGGTGCGGGTGGTCTCTGTGTCTCGAGGACGAGGTCGAGATGGAACTCAACTGCGAACCCGTGTTCGACTACGCCAGCGAGGCCGGGACGTGGACGTTGGGAGACGAACCCGGCCGCGCGGAGGTGACGGGCGCCGGCGTGACCATGTCGCTGGCCACCAACCTGGCGCTCGGGATCGAGGGCGAACGGGCGCGTGGCCGCCACGTGCTGCGCAAGGGCGAGCAGGCCTACTGTGCGCTGTCCTGGAGCGATCAGGTCCCGCTCCCGGCCGACGTCGACGAGGCCAACGCGAGGATGGCGGCCACCGTCTCCTTCTGGCGGCGCTGGATCAAGAACGCGCGCATCCCGGATCACCGCTGGCGGGAACCGCTGCAGCGCTCGGCGCTCGCGATCAAGGGGCTCACCTACATGCCCACCGGGGCCACGGTGGCGGCGCTGACCACGTCGCTGCCGGAGACCCCCGGGGGGAGCGCAACTGGGATTACCGCTATACGTGGCTGCGCGACAGCACCTTCACGCTCCAAGCCCTGCACTACCTGAACCTCGACTGGGAGGCCGAGGAGTTCATGCAGTTCGTCGCTGATCTCGAGCCCAACGAGGACGGCGCGCTGCAGATCATGTACGGGATCGACGGCCGCCGCGACCTTGCGGAGTCGATCCGCGGCGAACTCACCGGGTACGCCGGAGCCCACCCGGTGCGGATCGGCAACGGGGCCTTCAACCAGCGCCAGAACGACGTCTTCGGGGCCGCCCTGGACGCGGTGCTGCTGCACAGCCGTCGTAGCCAGCGGCTGCCGCGACGGTTGTGGCCGATGGTCGAGGCCCAGGCGAACTGCGCCAAGCGCGTGTGGACGAAGCCCGACCAGGGGATCTGGGAGGCGCGCGGCAAGCCCCAGCACTACGTCTCCTCGAAGATCATGTGCTGGGTGGCGATGGACCGCGCCTCGCAGCTGGCGGCGCTGCGCGGCGACGACCAGCTTCAGGCCGAATGGGGACAGACCGCCCGGGAGATCCACGAGGACATCCTCACCAAGGGCGTCACCAAAGACGGCGTGTTGCGCCAGCACTACGACACCGATTCGCTCGACGCGTCCACGCTGCTGGCGGCGATCTTCGGCTTCCTGCCCGCCGACGACGAGCGCCTGCACACGACCGTGATGGCGATCGCCAACGATTTGACCGAGGACGGGTTCGTGCTGCGCTACCGCACCGAAGAGACCGACGACGGGCTCAGCGGCAAGGAGGGGAGCTTCCTGATCTGCTCGTTCTGGCTCGTGTCGGCGCTGGCGATCGTGGGCGAGCAGCAGCAGGCCCGCGACCTGATGGAACGGCTGCTGCGGGTCGGCTCTCCGCTCGGCCTCTACGCGGAGGAGTTCGACACCAGCACCGGCCGCCACCTCGGCAACTTCCCCCAGGCCTTCTCGCACCTGGCGCTGATCGAGGCAGCCGGGCGGATCATGCTTTCCGAGCTGACCGCAGAGCTCTAGCGCGATGGAGCACTACGAGGTGATCATCATCGGCAGCGGCGCCGGTGGCGGCACGCTCGCCCATCGGCTGGCCCCCTCGGGGAAGCGCATCCTGCTGCTCGAGCGCGGCGACTGGCTGCCTCGCGAGCCCCAGAACTGGCTGGCCGACGAGGTCTTCGAGGCCGGGCGCTACATGTCGACGGACAGCTGGCTCGACGCTAACGGAAAGCCCTTCCAGCCGCAGGTGCACTACTTCGTCGGCGGGGCCACGAAGCTCTACGGGGCGGCGCTCTACCGCCTGCGCGCCGAGGACTTCGGCGAGCTGCGCCACTACGACGGCATCTCACCGGCGTGGCCGATCTCCTACGAGCAGATGGAGCCCTACTACACCCAGGCCGAGCAGCTCTACCAGGTCCACGGGGCGCGTGGGGAGGACCCCACCGAACCCCCGGCCTCCGCTCCCTATCCGCACCCGGCCGTCTCCCACGAGCCGCGCATCGCCCAGCTCGCCGAGGACCTCGCGGCCATCGGCCACCACCCCTTCCACGCCCCCTGTGGAGTGCTGCTCGACGAGGCCGACATGCCCTACAGCGCTTGCGTGCGCTGCCCGGACTGCGACGGCTTTCCCTGCCTGGTGCACGCCAAGAGCGACGCCGAGGTGATCGCCGTCCGCCCCGCGATCGAGCACGACAACGTGACGTTGCTGCGCAACACCCGGGCTCTGCGCCTGAACCCCGACGACGCCGGCACCAGCATCAGCGAGGTGCTGGTCGAGCGCGACGGCGAGCAGGAGAGCTACAGCGCCGACATCGTCGTGGTCTCCGCCGGGGCGGCCAACTCGGCGGCGCTGCTGCTGAACTCGGCCTGCGAGCGCCACCCCCGCGGGCTGGCCAACGGCTCCGACCAGGTCGGTCGCAACTACATGTTCCACAACAGCGTGGCGGTGCTCGCGCTCTCGAAGGAGCCCAACCCGACCGTCTTCCAGAAGACGCTGGGCGTCAACGACTACTACTTGCACGGCCCCGACTTCGAGTTCCCGCTCGGGAACATCCAGATGGTCGGCAAGTCCCAGGCGCCGATGTTCCGCGGCGAGAAGCCCCACGAGACGCTGCTGGCGCCCAACTGGACGCTGCGCGACATCGCCCAACACGCGGTCGACTTCTGGCTCTCGACCGAGGACCTGCCGATGATCGACAACCGCGTCACGGTGACCTCCGAGGGGCAGGTTCAGCTCGCTTACACGGCCACCAACGAGGAGCCGCGCAGGCGGCTGTACCACACGCTCACCTCGATGCTGGGCAAGCTCGGAATGGAGCAGCGCCACCTGCTCCACAACGCCTACCTGCAGAACCCGATCCCGGTCGCCGGCGTCGCCCACCAGGCCGGAACGTGCCGCTTCGGGAGCGACCCGGCCAGCTCGGTGCTCGACGTCAACTGCAGGGCGCACGAGCTCGACAACCTGTACGTCGTGGACACCAGCTGCTTCCCCAGCATCGGCGCGGTCAACCCGGCGCTCACCGCGATGGCCAACGCGCTGCGGGTGGGCGAGCACCTGCTCGAGCGGCTCGGAGCCTCCGCGAGCGCGGGCGGCGATGGCGGCTGAGCACAACGGACACCGGACCTCCGGGCGCCGGCGGGTGGTGATCGTGGGGGGTGGCTTCGGTGGGCTGACGGCCGCGCGGGTGCTCGGCGGCGCCGACGTCGACGTGACCCTCGTGGATCGTCACAGCCACCACCTGTTCCAGCCGCTGCTCTACCAGCTCGCGTGCGGCGGGCTCTCGCCGGCGGAGTGCGCCAGCCCGATCCGGGCGCGGTCCACCGCCGCGACAACGTGAGCGTGCTGATGGGCAGCGCCGTCGGACTCGACGCCGAGCGGCGCGAGCTGCTGCTCGACCGCGACGAGCGGCTGCCGTATGACTCCTTGATCGTGGCCTGTGGCGCCGAAACGAGCTACTTCGGCAACGACGACTGGCGCGAGCACTCATACGGCCTCAAGACGCTCGCCGACGCCGTCGCCCTGCGCAACCGCATCTACAGTGCCTTCGAGGAGGCCGAGCGGGCCGAGGACCCGGTCGAGCGCGAGCGCTGGCTGACGTTCGTGGTGGTCGGCGGGGGCCCCACCGGCGTCGAGCTGGCGGGCCAGCTGGCGATCATCGCGAGACACACGATGAAGGGCTACTACCGGCACATCCAGCCCAGCCAGGCGAAAGTGATCCTGCTCGATGCCGGACCGAGGCTGGTGGCGGGCTTCAGCGAGCACCTGTCGGCGAAGGTGGCCGGCTACCTCGATGAGCTCGGCGTGAGCGTTCACCAGGGAGCCCGCGTGAGCTGCATCGACGAGCACGGTGTGAGCTTCGAGGTGGACGCTCGGCAGCAGCACATCGACACGCCCACGGTCGTATGGGGGGCCGGCGTGCAGGCCGCGGGCTTCACCGGCATCGTGTCCGCCGCAACCGGCGCCGAGTGCGATCGCGGCGGGCGGCTGCCCGTGGGCGAGGACCTCGCGCTCGCCGGCCACCCCGAGATCTCGGTGATCGGCGACGCGAGCCAGCTCGCCGGACCAGGCGGGCGTCCGCTGCCCGGACTCGCGACGGTCGCCATCCAGGAGGCGCGCCATCTCGCGCGTGGGATCCGCCACGGGAGCCCTGGAGCGAAGGGGGGCTTTCACTACCTCGACAAGGGCGCGCTCGCGGTCGTGGGACGCGGCAAGGCGATCTGCGAGATCCGCGGCCACGAGCTGTGGGGGCGCCCCGCCTTCTTCACCTACCTGACGGTGCACATGTACTACCTCAGCGGCGGCGGTCCGGGGCACCGCCTGAAGGTCCTGATCGACTGGATCAGCACCCGCGTGGGCAGTCCCCAGGACCAGGTCATCGACGGGGAACTGGAAAGCATCCGGACGCCACCCGGCGCCCGGGCCTGATGGGCGGCGCGAGCGCCGCGCCCCGTCCAGTGCAAGCAACGCCCTCGGCCGCGCCCCGGCGCGCCTCCCGCGCCGTCGACCCGAGGCTCCTGCGCTACGCGCGGGCGACGCGTACGTTCATCCTCGGCTCGGTCGCCCTCGGCACCCTCGGGGCGCTGCTGATCATCGCCCAGGCATGGCTGCTGGTCGACGTCGTGTGCGAAGCCTTCCTCCACGGTCGCGGCATCTCGGCGGTACGAGGTGTTCTTGCGCTGCTGTTGGTCGTGGTGCTCGCCAGGGCTGTGATCGCGTGGGCGTCCGAGGTCGTGGCGGCGCGCAGCTCGACCCAGGCCAAGTCCCAGCTGCGCCGGGCGCTGCTGGCCCGCGCCGGTGAGCTGATCCCGTACGGCTCGATCGGTGCGCGCACGGGCGAGCTGGCGGTGCTGGCCACGCGCGGGCTGGATGCGCTGGACGACTACTTCGCGCTGTACCTGCCCCAGTTGGTGCTGGCCCTGATCGTGCCGGTGGTGGTGGTCGCGGCGGTGCTCGCCGACGACTGGATCTCGGGCGTGATCATCATCTGCACGATCCCCCTGATCCCCGTGTTCATGGTGCTGATCGGGCACGCGACACGCGAGCGGACCGAACTCGAGCTGCGCTCCCTGCAGCGACTCGCCGGGCACTTCCTGGACGTCGTTGCGGGGCTCCCGACGCTGAAGCTGTTCGGGCGCTCACGGGCCCAGGTAGCGGCCATCGGGAGCGTCACCGAACGCTACCGCCGCTCGGCGGTGGCGACGCTCAGGGTGACCTTCCTGTCGTCGCTTGCGCTGGAGCTGGTCGCGACGCTGTCGGTGGCGGTCGTGGCGGTGGCGATCGGGCTGCGGCTGATCGCTGGCAGCCTTGGCCTGCGTGCCGGGCTGTTCGCTCTCGTGCTGGCACCCGAGGCGTATCTGCCGCTGCGTCGCCTCGGCGCCAACTATCACGCCAGCGCCGGGGGCGTGGCCGCCGCCGAGCGGGCCTTCGAGGTCCTCGAGGCACCCGAGCCGACGGCCCTCAGCGCGATCGGCCGGCTCCCGGCTGCCGCTCCCGCGCCGCGCTCGCCGATCGCCCTCGAGCACCTCAGCGTGTCCTACCCCGGCCGACCCGTGCCGGCCGTGCGGGAGCTGACCCTGACCATCCGCCCGGGGGAGGTGCTGGCGCTGGCCGGGCCGAGCGGGTGTGGCAAGTCGACGGTCATCGCGGTCCTGCTCGGCCTGCTCAGGCCGAGCCACGGGAGCGTGCGCGTCGGCGGTGTCCCACTCGAGGATCTCGACATCGCGGCCTGGCGGGGGCAGCTTGCCTGGATGCCCCAGGCGCCGTTCGTGTTTCGCGGCTCGATCCTCGAAAACGTCCGCGCCGGGCGCGCCCAAGCCTCCGAGGAGGAGGTCCTGGCGGCGCTCGACGCCGCCGGTCTGCTCGAGGTCGTGCGGGCCCTGCCCGAGGGCATCCACGCGATCCTCGGCGAGCGCGGCGGGGGCCTCTCGGCGGGCGAGCGCCAGCGCCTGGCCCTCGCACGGGCGCTCGTGCGGGACGCGTCGCTGCTGTTGCTCGACGAGCCGACCGCGAACCTCGACGGCGCCACCGAGCGCGGCGTGATCGAGACGATCGGGCGCATGTCCGAGGGGCGCACGGTGCTCCTGGCCGCGCATCGCCCGGCGCTGCTGGCGCTCGCCGATCGGGTCGTGTACCTCGCCCCCCCGCAGGTGGTACCGGCCGCATGAGGGAGATGCTCGGAGCCTCGCGGGCCGCCGCGCCGCGGCTGGTGGCGGCGACGCTGCTCGGCGCCGGTGCGATGGCGTGCGCGATCGGCCTGACAGCGACGTCGGCGTGGCTGATCTCGCGCTCCTCGCAGCGCCCCGAGCAGTCGGCCGTGGCCGTGGCGATCGTCGGCGTCCAGGTCTTCGCGCTCGGACGCGGGCTGTTCCGGTACGCCGAACGCCTCGTCTCGCACGACGCCGCCTTCGCCGTGCTGGCGCGCTTGCGCGTGAGGGTCTATGAGAGCATCGAGCCGCTGGCGCCGGCCGGCCTCGCCGTGTTTCGCAGCGGCGAGTTGCTCGCCCGTCTGGTCGGTGACGTCGACTCGATCCAGGACCTGCTGGTACGGGTGCTGCCGCCGTTCGCGATCGCCGTCATCGTCGGCCTGCTGGCGGTGGCACTGCAGACGGCGATGCTGCACACCGCGGGCCTCGTCCTGCTCGCCGCGCTCGTGCTCGGGATCGCGGCCGTGCCGTGGCTCGCCGGGCGCCTGGCCGCTCGTACCGCCGCGCGCCAGGCCCGCGCCCGCGGCCAGCTCTCGGCCTCGGTTGTCGAGCTGCTGTCAGGCGCGCAGGAGCTGACCGTGCACGGCACGATCGGCGTCGCTCTCGATCGGGCCTGCGCCGCCGACGCCGAGCTGGGGCGGCTGGCGAGCTCGAGCGCCCGCACCGCCGGAGTCGGGCAGGGCCTCGCGAGTGCGCTCTCGGGCGTTGCGATGTGGGGCTCGCTCGTGCTCGGCGTCGGCGCCGTCGCCGACGGACGCACCCACGGGGTGCTGCTCGCCGGTCTTGCGCTGGTGCCGCTGGCGGCGTTCGAACTCATCGGCCCGCTGCCGGCCGCCACGCAGTCGCTGCAGGGCGTGCGCCGCTCCAGCGCACGGCTGTCAGAGCTTCGCGATCGGGAGGCTCCCGTCGCCGAACCCGAGCGCCCTCGGGTACGGGCTTCCGGTCCCGGCGGCCTGCGGATCAGGGGTCTGCGCTGCCGTCATCCGGGGCAATCCCGGTGGGCGCTCTCGGGTGTCGACCTCGACCTCCCGCCGGGGGCGCGGATCGCGCTGATCGGGCCCAGCGGGGCCGGCAAGACGACGCTCGCGTGGGCGCTGGTGCGCTTCCTGCCCTATCGCGGATCGGTCGCACTGGACGGTGTCGAGATCGACGACCTGCCCGCCGAGGAGGTCCGCAAGGTCGTCGGGCTGGTGGCGCAGGACGCGCACATCTTCGACACCACGATCGAGGAGAACCTGCGTCTCGCCCGTCGCGAGGCGAGCGACACCGAGCTGCTGGAGGTCCTCGAGCGCGTGCGCCTGCTCGAGTGGGTTCGCGCGCTGCCTGACGGGCTCGCCACGGAGGTGGGCGAGCAGGGCCGGCAGATCTCCGCCGGCCAGCGCCGACGCCTGGCGCTGGCACGGGCGCTGCTGGCGCAGTTCGGAGTGTTGATCCTCGACGAGCCGGGCGAGCACCTCGACCTGCCCACCGCCCGCGCCCTCACGGCCGAGCTGATCGATGCCGCCCGTGGACTTACCGTGCTGCTGATAACCCACCGGCTCGAGAGCATGGAGGAGATGGACGAGATCGTGCTGCTGGAAGGCGGCCGGGTCGCCGAACACGGGACGCACGCCGCGCTGATGGAGCGCGACCGCCGCTACGCCGCGCTGTTCCGCGAGCAGCGCCTTTCGGACGGCCCGGCCGGGTAGCCTGTCGGGGCGCGGCGGCGTGGTGCCGTCAGGCGCCTCCGAGTGAGGAGTGGATTATGGAGGGCGAGCAGCTCGAGGGATTTGCAGAGCAAGCCGTGGTCGTGCTCGACCCGGGGGAATACACGCTGCGGATCGAGGAAGTCCAGATCGCGCCAGACCGCTTGTCGATCCGGCCGCTCTGCGTCGTGGTCGGCGGCGAGTCGGACGGCGAGAAGGTCTGTCCGGAGACCTACGACTTTCATGAGGGCGGCGAGAACGCTCCGGCGATCCGCAACCTCTACGGGTGGGGTGTGAGCAAGCAGGATCTGATGAGCACCGATGGCGACGTCCCGTCGATTGGCGCGCTGCTGGACGGCCGCCTTGGAAGGGTGTCGCTGAAGCAACGCGAAACCGAGAGCGGCGAGGTGGTCAACACTCACGAGCCGGGTGCGATCGAACCGCTGGAGTCCTAACACGTCGTGAGCCGAAGGCCACGGGCATGAGTAACGAACTCGCGCGCTGGCAGTTCGCCACCACGAGCATCTACCACTTCCTGTTCGTGCCGGTGACGATCGGACTGGCTTTCCTCGTTGCCATCCTGCAGACCGCCTACTACCGCAACGAGAAGCCCGAGTACCGCCGGCTGACGAAATTCTTCGGGACGCTCTTGGTGATCAACGTCGCCGTGGGCGTGGTCACCGGACTCGTGCAGGAGTTCGAGTTCGGCATGAACTGGTCCACCTACTCGCGGTTCGTGGGTGACGTCTTCGGCGCACCGCTGGCGATGGAGGGTCTCGCGGCGTTCTTCCTGGAGTCGACGTTTGTGGGGCTGTGGGTCTTCGGCTGGGATCGGTTGCCCAAGCGCGTGCACCTGGCGTGCATCTGGCTGGTCTCGATCGGGACGATGCTGTCCGCGTTGTTCATCCTGGCGGCGAACTCCTGGATGCAACACCCGGTCGGGTACACGATGAACCACAGTGGCCAACCGGAACTGAACAATGTCGGGGCGCTGTTCACCAACCCCACGTTCCTGTGGGGGTACGTCCACGTGATCCTCGCCTCGCTGGTCACCGGCTCGCTGGTGATGCTGGCGGTCTCGGCCTGGTATCTGCGCAAGGGGAGAGAGGTGGCGGTCTTCCGCAACAGCGCGAGGATCTCGGTGGTGGTGCTGTTGCCGGTGATTGCGCTGCAGATGTTCGTCGGCAACAAGCTCGGCGAGATCGAGACGAAGTATCAGCCGATGAAGATCGCGGCGGCTGAGGCGCAGTGGAAGAACTGCCAGCCGTGTTCGTTCTCGGCGTTCCAGATCGGAGGCGGCAAGAACGACCACACGCCGTCGCAGATCATCGAAATACCGCACCTGCTGTCGGTGCTGGCGACGGGCACCTTCAACGGCCCAGTCACAGGGCTGACGCAGTTGCAGAAGGAATACGAACGGAAATACGGGCCCGGCGAATACGTTCCGGACGTGTTCATCCAGTACTGGTCGATGCGCATCATGGCCTATCTGGGGTCGTTGATATTGCTGCTGGCGCTGTGGGGTGGCTGGCTCGTGCACAGGGGCACACTCGAGCGATCGAAGTGGTTCACACGGGTCTCGATCTGGGCGGTCGTGACACCCTTCGTGATGAACACCGCCGGCTGGCTGCTGACCGAGAACGGCCGCCAGCCATGGATCGTGCAGGGGCTGATGAAGACGATCAACGCGAACTCGCCGTCGGTGACCTCGACCGACATATGGATAAGCCTGGTCGCATTCGTGCTGCTCTACATCGCGCTCGGCGCCGCCGATCTGCTGCTGATGCTGCGCTATTCACGCAAAGGACTCGAAGACGACGGCGAGGGGACGGGCGCCGCCGGCGCCGGCGCCACACCGATCCCGACGCTCACCTACTAGCGGCCGATGCTCCATCTACACACACTCTGGTTCGTGGTCATAGCCGTTCTGTGGGTCGGGTTCTTCGTGCTCGAGGGATTCGACTTCGGCGTCGGCGTGCTGCACACGATCGTCGCCAGGACCGAAGATGAGCGGCGGGTCGCGATCGGCACGATCGGCCCCTGGTGGGACGGAAACGAGGTCTGGCTGATCGTTGCGGGCGCTGGGACGTTCGCGGCGTTTCCCAGCTGGTATGCGACCATGTTCTCCGCCCTGTACCTGGCGTTGTTGCTCGTGCTGGCGGCGTTGATGGTGCGCGGGGTCTCACTCGAGTACACCCGCAAAAAAGAGGATCGCCGCTGGCGCCGGACGTGGACGTGGTGCACGATCCTGGGCAGCCTGCTGATCCCGCTGCTTCTCGGCGTCGGACTCGGCGACCTCCTGAACGGCCTGCCGATCAACTCACATCATGAGTTCACCGGCAACTTCTTCGACCTGCTCACTCCATACGGCCTGTGGACGGGTGTCACGCTGCTCGGGCTGTGCCTGCTGCACGGCGCTACGTTCCTGAAACTGCGCACCACCGATCAGCTGCGCGAGCGTGCCCGGTCGCTCGCGCGGCCGCTTGGATGGGCCGCGATCGCACTGGTCGTCGGCTGGGTGATCTGGACGCGCAAAGTCGCAGGGGGCCCCGAAGTACCGCAGCCCGTGGAGGTGCTGGCGCTGATCGGTGTGATCTTCGCCGCGCGGCTCGCGGGTACCGACCACGACGGTTGGGCCTTCACCGCCTCGGCGATCGCGATCGCGGCCACGGTCGGCTCGATCTTCATCGACCTGTATCCGAATGTCATGGTCTCGAGCACCAAGGCGGCCTACAACCTGACCGTCAGCAACTCCGCCTCGGGCGGGTATGCACTGAAGGTGATGACGGTCACCACCGTGATCTTCCTACCACTGGTGCTGCTCTACCAGGGGTGGTCCTTCCACGTCTTCCGAGGGCGCCTCAAAGCGCCTCCGGCGGGACCGCCGAAATCGCCGCCCGCGGCACCCGTCACCCCGACGACCCACTAGCGAGATCTCGCTCCTGAGGCGCCCGCTCCAGAGGACTCCCTCGGTGCATCCGGGTCATCCACGGACCGGCGGCATCAACCCCCCGATGACCCAGAAGATCGGCACCGGGATGCCGATCAGGAACATGATCCAGTGGCCGCGTTTGATCGACCGTACTCCCAGAAACAGGAACAGAAGCACGTACAGCAGCGACAGGCCACCGATCCCGACAGATGAGGTTGCGAGCACGGACACGGGCGCGGATGCTACCCGGCCGCGGCTTCGACGCGCGCGCCTGCGACGAAGCCGCAGATCGCGAACTTCTATGTAATGTCCGCGTGGCGTGCCAACTGAGCCGGGGCGGCGTCCGCCGAGCGGGCGGCAAAGCGGCCCCTTCGGGCCGGCACGCGAGCCACAGGCCGGGGCGCCATGGCCGAGCCTGAAGTCTCGCCCGAGCAGCTCGAAGCGACGATCCGGAGCCGGGGCTTCGTCGTCCTGCTGCTCGCCGCGGCGATCGTCGGCGTCGTCGTATCACTCGCCGCTTGGTGCTTCCTCGAGCTCGTCGATCAGATCCAGAGAGGGGTGTACGTCCATCTCCCGAGCGACGTCGGCTACCACGGCGGCCCACCGATTTGGTGGTCGCTGCCGGTGCTCGCCCTCGCCGGCCTGATAATCGCGTTTGCGATCGAGCGCCTTCCCGGCGAGGGAGGGCACATCCCCGCAAACGGCCTCTCGACGGCCGGCGGCCCAACGCTTCCGGTCGCCCTACCGGGGGTCATCCTCGCAGCGTTCGCGGCTGTCGGACTCGGAGTCGTACTGGGCCCGGAGGCCCCGCTGATCGCGCTCGGCGGAGGCCTCGGGGCGCTGACCATCCGCCTCGCGCGAAGGGACGCGCCGCCGCAGGTCGTGACCGTGATGGCCGCGGCCGGCACCTTCGCCGCGGTCTCGTTCCTGTTCCAGTCGCCGCTGCTCGCGGCGGTGCTGCTCATCGAGGTGATCGGCCTGGGCGGCCCAAGGCTGACGCTCGTGCTGCTCCCGGGTCTGCTGGCCTCCGGCATCGGTTCGCTCGTGTCTCTCGGCATGGGCTCGTGGACCGGGCTGAGCACGAGCGCCTACGCGCTGGGTTCGGTGGAAGGGCTCGCCAAGTTCGCGCGGCCCGACATCGCGGACTTCGGGTGGACGATCGCGCTCGCGCTCGCCGTCGGGTTGGTCTGCGTGCTGATGGTGCGCGCCGGCAGGCGCACGGTGGGCATCGTGGCCGTCAAACGCTTCGTGCTGCTGCCCGCGGCCGGGCTGATCGTCGCCGGGCTCGCGATCGCATTCCAGCAGGCCACCGGCAAGCCCTTCCAGGAAGTGCTGTTCTCCGGCCAGGCCTCGATTCCGGCGCTGGTCACGAAAGCGGGCACGTGGTCGATCGGCGCGCTCGCGCTGCTGATCGTCTTCAAGGGCATCGCCTACTCGGTCTCGCTCGGCAGCTTCCGGGGCGGCCCGACCTTCCCGGCGCTCTTCCTCGGAGCGGTGGCGGGGCTGATGGCCGGCCAGCTGCCCGGATTCTCGATCACCCCGGCCATCGCCGTGGGCATGGCCGCACCGGTCGCCGCCGTGCTGGGTCTGCCGCTGTCGGCGATCGTGATCGCCGCGGTGCTGACGGCGGGATCGGGCGCGGGCAGCGAGCCATTGGTCATCGTCGGCACGATCGTGGCCTACATGGTCAGCCGGGTGCTCCTCCCACCCCCGGCAACCGAGGCGGCACCGCATCCATCGAGCGTGCCCGCGAGCGCCGCCTGATGGGCTCCGCCGAAGTAGAGCTGCTGCTGACCGCGATCGCGGCGATGCTGTCGCCGACCACGCTGACCGTCTCGGTGCTCGCGCTGGTGCTCGGCGAGCGCCCGATCCGGACCGGAACCTGGTTCTACCTCGGAGCGCTGGGGGCGACGCTCCTCGTCGGGGTGGTGGCCGCATTCGTGCTCGAAGACGTGGCCGCCGCACCGCCGGGAAGCTCGCAGCCGAAGACCTGGGTGGCGATCCTCGATCTCGTGCTGGGCGCGCTGGCGCTGCTGTTCGCGGCGCGACTCGCCCGCAAACCGATGAGCCCGGAGGCGGAAAAGAAGATGGTCGACAAAGTCAGCGGCCTGGCCTCCTCGCCGGCGGTCGCCGTCCTCGGCGCCGGCGCGGCACTCGCCAACCCGGGCGGTTTCATCCCGATCGCGCTGAAGGACATATCGCAGCTGAACCCCAACGCGGGCGAATACATCGTGCTGTGGGTCGCGTTCGCGCTGATCTCGCTGCTGCCGCTGTCGCTGGCTCTGCTGATGCTGCGAATCGCTCCCGACGGTACGCTGCGGATTCTTCACCGCGCACGCGAGTGGCTGATGCGCAACGCGTCGAAGATCGGGGCGGCGCTGATCGCGATCCTGGGAGTGGTCCTGCTCCGGGACGGGATCGCGGGCCTCAGCGGCTGACGGGCGGCGGCCCAACCCACGAGCGCAAAAGACAACCGCAAGCCGAAAGGGAACCGCAATGACCAAGGCAGCCAGGCTCACCCGACTCGCCCTCGTGCTCGCGGCCGCACCGTGCGCGCTGCTGCTCGCCGGGTGCGGGGAATCCGAATCGGAAAAGTTCGAAAAGGCCAAAGCGGAAGTCTGCAAGTCGCGCGCGGCGATCGAGAAGCAGGTCGAAAGCCTGAAATCGCTGCCGCTGAGCGTCGGCTCGGTGACGAGCGCCAAGACGAGCCTCGAAACGATCGAGAAGGAACTCAAGAAGATCAAGGAAGAGGCGCCGAAGCTGAAGCCCGAAACGAAGACGCAGGTCGAAAAGTCGACCGGCGAATTCACCGGCGAAGTCACCAAGATCGCCGAAACGCTCGGTACCACGCTGACACCGTCGAACGTGGTCAAGCAGGTCGAAGCCGCCACCAGCAAGCTCCTGACCAGCTACCAGTCGACGCTCCAGACGCTGAGCTGCAGTTGACCCACGGCGAGCGCCAGCCGTTCTCGGGGGGTCGCCTGGCGGCCGCGCTGGGGGCCGTCGCGGTGCTCGCCGGCGGCTGGCTCGGGGTGTCCGCCACGGCGCTCGCCGCAGCCAGGCGCAAGCCGGCCAGGGAGCCCGGCGCGGGGGTGGCGAAGATCACCTTCGGGCCCTCGCTGCTGCAGGCGCCGGCGGTCGAGGTGACGATGGTCCCGGCGGGCATCTCGGTCGAGTACCCGGTGCTCGCCAAGGACATGGGCGGCGGGGCCTGCCCGCCGCCCACGCTCTCCGCCGAGCTCGTCAAGCTGGGCTCGCCGCCGCTGGAGCTGGGCGGCGTCAGCCAGGATCTGACGGCGCCCCCCGGCACGCTCACGCAGGCACCGACCTCGTGGCAGACGGCGACGCTGTATCCGCTGCCGGCGGACTTCTGGAGCCAGCTTCACTGCCTCCTGTCGAGCACCCGCGAGCCCCTCACGGTCGGTTTGAACATGCGCACCGGCAACCTCGCGTGGGCGACGCAGATGGCCGCTGAAGCCCGCGGCGCCGCCGTCGACGGGCTGTCGTTCTCGCTCGGCAACGAGCCGGACCTCTACGAACTGCCCAACTACTCGGCGCTCGACAAGCCCTTCGCCGGCGAAGAAGCGGACGCCGCGGGCCTGTACGAGCAGCTCGCCAACTACCTGCGCCCGGCGGTCGGCAACGAACCAGTGGTGGGCCCGGAACTGGCGGTCGCCTCGCGCTGGCGGGCGCAGCTGCCGCTGGTCGCCAGATCGGTCGGCCTGGGCACCGTCGGCGTCCATCTGTATCCGCTCAGTACCTGCCGCTCGGCCTCGGAAGTGACGCTCAAGGGCCTGCTCTCAAAGCGCGTTGGGGACGCTCCGCGACGGCTGGGGTGGGTCGCCCTCGCCGCCCACGCCCTCGGCCTGCCGGCGATCATCTCCGAGGCGAACTCCGCCTCCTGCGGGGGGCTGCCCGGGGTCTCGGACACGCCCGCCGCGGCGGTCTGGGGTCTGCGCTTCGGGCTCTCGGCCCTGGAAGCGGGCTTCGAGGAGGTCCGCTACCACTTCAGCGGCAACTCCTACGACCCCTTCGTGGTCCTCGACGGGGAGATCCACGAGCGCCCGCTGGCGGATGCGCTCCTGGCCCTCAACAGCTGGCTTCCGCTGGGAACGACGCTCCACCCCGTGGCCTCCAGGGCCCTCGCCGCGGAGGGCGTGGTGGCGCACGCCGCGCTGCGGCCCGACGGCACGGTCGTGCTGATCCTCGACAACCAGGGCGCCCGCGCGGCGCACGTGCTGGTGCGGGGCGTCTCGGTCGCGCAGATGGCGCTGCTGAGCCCCTCCGAGGCCGGCCTGCCGACCCGCAACGTGGCCTCGGCCACCGCCCAGGTCCCGATCTCGCTGGCATCCAACGAGATCGTCGCGCTGACCGCCCGCCCATAGCTCTCAGCGCCCGCGGCGCGATCCCTCCCGCTGGGCCGCAGCGTGCGCCGGCGCGCGCTTTCTAAAGCCGCCCACGAGAAGCGCCGAAGCATGGTCGAGGCCCTTCGATGTCCGCTCCCAGGACCCATACGAGCCGCCCCTGGCGCGGATCCCGCGATGCTGCCCACGCCTGGATGCTCGTGGGCGTCGCCCTGCTGGCCGCCGGGGTGGGAGTGATCGGAATGCTGACCGGGGCCTGGAACGCGGTCGAGAACGCGACCGTGGACGCCCGCTTCTCGCTGCGACCCGCGCACCATCCCCGCAACCTGGTCGTCGTCGCGATCGACGACCGGACGCTCGAAGCGATGGACCTGCACTGGCCGTTCCCCCGTTCCCTCGACGCCCGCGCGATCGAAGTCCTGCGCAAGGACGATGCCCGCACGATCGTCTACGACGTGCCGTCGACGAAACCCGCCGCCGAAGCCCGCGACCCGGCCCTCTACCGCGCCGTCGCCCGCGCCGGCACCGTGGTCCTGGCGACGACCGAAGTCGGTCAGGCGGGCGGGTCGAGCCTGCTGGGGGGCGAAGGCAGCCTCGCCCAAGCCCACGCCCGCGCCGGGGCGGCCGACTTCTCCACCAACTCCAGCGGCGTGATCCAGCAGTACCAGTACTCGCTCGGCGGCCTGCGCTCGGTCGCCGTGGCGGCCACCGAAGCCGCCACGGGCAGGGCCGTGCCGAGCTCCTCCTTCCATGACGGGTCGGCCTGGATCGACTTCCCCGGGCCCGTGGGAACGGTGCCCACCGTGTCCTTCGTGGACCTGATCGACGGGCGCGTGTCCCCGGCCGCGATCACCGGCAGGGTCGTCGTCGTCGGCAGCACCAGCCCTGCCCTCCAGGACATCCACGCGACCTCGGTGACCTCGAGCACGGGGATGTCCGGCCCGGAAGTCCAGGCCGACGCGATCGCGACCGCGATGGACGGCAACCCCCTGCGCCAGCCGGTCCTGTGGGTGGGCCTGATCATCACCGTCCTGGCCGGGCTGGCAACGCCGCTGAGCTGCCTCACGATGCGTCCCGCGCGAGCACTCGTGATGGGCGTCGGGGTGGCGGTGGCGTACGCGGTCCTGGCCCAGCTGGCGTTCCGGGAAGGGCTGATCCTGCCGGTCAGCTACCCGCTGGTCGCGCTGGCGATCGGCACGCTCGGGGCACTGCTGGTGAGCTATCTCGCCGAGACCTGGGAACGGGAGCTGTCGGACCGCTACGGAGCCGTGCTCGAGGACACCGTCCGCGAACGTACGGCCGAGCTGTACGACACCCAGGTCGAGCTGATCACGCGCTTGGCCCAGGCGGCCGAGCTCAGGGACGACGACACCGGGGTCCACATCGACCGCGTGGGACGGATCTGCGAGCGGGTCGCGCTGCAGGCGGGGATGGCCCCGCGGGAGGCCGAGCGGCTGCGCATCGCCAGCACCCTCCACGACGTCGGCAAGATCGGTGTCGCCGACCGCGTGCTGCTCAAGCGGGGCGAACTCGATACCGAGGAGTGGAGCGCGATGATGGCCCACACCTCGGCCGGCGCGGCGCTGCTGTCGGGCTCCCGCTCGCCGCTGCTGCAGATGGCCGAGGTGATCGCCCGCACCCACCACGAGCGCTGGGACGGGACCGGCTATCCGGAGGGGCTGAAGGGGGAGCAGATCCCGCTGGTGGGACGGATCTGCGCGATCTGCGACGTCTTCGACGCGCTCGCCTCGCGGCGCTCCTATAAGGACCCTTGGGCCTTCGACCGGGTCGTGAGGGAGATCGAACGCAAGCGCGGCAGCCACTTCGACCCGCACGTCGTGGACGCCTTCCTGAAGGTGATCGACGAGTTCCGCGGCGAGGCATGGGAGGCGGTGGACGCGCTCGAGCCCGCCGTGGCGGACGCCGCCGTCGCGCCGGTGGATGACCCGGCCAGGCCGTTGGACACCCCGGCCGCCCCGGTCGAGGCCCATGACCCGATCGGGCAGGACGCGATCGCGGCCCGGGCGATCGGGACTCATCGGCGCCGCCAGCGCGCGCCCGGGCGCGCGTCGCGTTAGCGGGGCCTAGAACGGCTCGCCGTCGAGGTACACCTCACCCGCCGGCCAGGCGACGCCCTCGCGCAGCGGCCTCCACATCGCCCGCATCGGCATCCTCACGCTCCCGTCCGGCTGCTGCGCCCACACCGGCTCGGCGATCTCCTCGAACCGCAACTGCCCGTAGAAGGGCATCAGGTGGGGCTCGCAGAACAGCATCGCCCGCTCGGCCGGGAGCTCCGCGGCGAGCTCGAGCAGGTGCCCGGCGAGCTCCCGAGCAAGGCCCCGTCGGCGGGCGCTGCGTCTGACCACCAGCCCGCCCAGGCCGGCGACCTCGAATGCCGGCGCGGTGGCGGTGCGGGCCTCGGCGAGCACCACCCCACCTGCCGCCAGCAGCGTTCCGTCCTCGTCCCGCAGCCCGAGGTTGCGTGTTCTTGTCGCGCCAGGTGAGCTGTTCGCCGACGCCGCCCCACGGTTCCCGCTCGCCGGCGAGCAGCTCCTCCCAGTAGGGCTCGGCCTGCGGATCGAGCTCCACGAGGCTCATGGCCGGGCCATTTTCGCGCATCGCCGCGCTGCGGGTCGATCGCACGAACATCGGGCGGTGTGCATACGCTCTGCGGCGATGACGGCACTCCAGAAGCTGCGACAGCGGACCGGGGAGCTGTCCGACCTCGAGTGCGTGCAGATGCTGCTGGGCTGGGATCAGCTGGTGATGATGCCCGCCGAGGGCGCTCCCGCGCGCTCCCAGCAGCTCGGCACGCTCGCGCGGCTGAACCACGAACGGGCGCGGGACGAGCAGCTCGGACGGTGGCTGGCCGAGCTCGAGGGCGCGGACCTCGACGCGATCGACGCCGACATCGTGCGTCTGGCGCGACGCGACTGGGAGCGTGCGCGGCGGGTTCCCGAGGAGCTCGCCGGCGAGCTCGCGCGCGCCGGCGCCGAGGGCCAGCAGCGCTGGCAGGAGGCGAGGGCGGCGGGGGACTTCGCGATGTTCCAGCCGGCCCTCGAGCGGAACGTACGCCTCGCCAGGGAGTACGGCGGCTGCGTCGCGGCAGACGGCCTCAGCCCCTACGAGGGGCTCCTCGGCGACTACGACTTCGGCCTGCGCACCGACGACCTGCGCCGGCTGTTCGGCTCGCTCGCCGAGGCCCTGCCGCCGCTCGTGGGCGAGGCGGAACGGTTCTCGCCGCCCCGCGAGCTGGACGTGCCGGTGGCGGCGCAGCGGACGGCCGTCTCGGGCACCCTGGAGCGGCTGGGGGTGGACCCGGCGAGCTGGCGGGTGGACGTGTCCGCGCACCCGTTCACGGCCTGGATCGGACGCGACGACACACGCGTGACCACCCGTTACAGCGACGGCAACGTGGAGTCGCTGCTGAGCTCGCTGCACGAGTACGGTCACGCGCTGTACGAGCGCCAGATCGACCCCGCCCTGACGAGGACCAACCTCGGCCGGGGCACCTCGATGTCCGTGCACGAGTCCCAGAGCAAGCTGTGGGAGAACCACGTCGCCCGCGACGCCGCCTTCGCCGAGCTGATGGCGGCCGAACTGTCGGGCGGCGGCTTCGAGATCGCGCCGGCGGACCTCCACGCGAGCCTCGTCGGGGTGCGGCGCTCGCTGATCCGGGTGACCGCGGACGCGCTCACCTACCCGCTGCACATCATCCTTCGCTTCGACCTCGAGCTGGCCCTGATCGAGGGCGATCTGGCGGTGGCGGACCTGCCGGAGGCGTGGCGCGAGGGCGTGCGCCGGCTGCTGGGCCTCGAGGTCCCCTCGGACGAGCTCGGCGCCCTCCAGGACGTGCACTGGGGAGCGGGCAGCTTCGGCTACTTCCCGAGCTACGCCCTCGGGTGCCTGATCGCCGCGCAGCTGTGGGAGACGCTCGAGCAGGAGCTGGGGCCGCAAGAGGCGGACCTGCGCCGGGGCGAGGTCGAGCCGATCAAGGCGTGGCTAGGCGAGCGGGTCCACCGCTACGGCCGACGGCTGGACACGACCGAGCTGGTCGAACGGGCCACCGGCGGGCCGCTCTCGATCGACTCCTTCATCCGCTACGTCGAACCTCTGGCGCGGCCGCACTGACGCCGCTTCCCTGACGCTTTCGCCGCCGCTGCACGGACGCATTCATGAGGTCCGGGCGCCACCCTAGCCTCGCCCGCCCGTGATCAGGACCGCTGTCGCGCCGGCCGCAAAGCTGCTGGAGTCGCTCAACGAGCGCCAGCGCGAGGCGGCCACCTACGGGGGGCGGACGCTGCTGGTCCTCGCGGGGGCCGGCACCGGCAAGACGACCACCCTGTGCGGGCGGGCCGCCTGGCTGCTCTCGCGGGGACTGGCCCCCGAGCGCCTGCTGCTGCTCACCTTCACCCGCAGGGCGGCGAGCGAGCTCGTCGGCAGGGCGCGGGGCCAGGCCACGCCGGCGGGCGGCCGCGGCTCCGGCGCCGGCACGATCGCGGGCGGCACCTTCCACTCGCTCGCCCACAGGTTCGTGCGCCTGCACGCGGGCGAGCTCGGCCTGGGCGGCGGGTTCGGAGTGCTCGACGCCGGCGACGCCGCCGACCTGATGGACCTGCTGCGGTGCGAGCGGGGGCACGCGAGCAGTGCCCGGCGGGTGCCGCGGGCGAGCACGATGCTCGACATCTACTCGCGCGTGGTCAACGCCCAGGTGCCGCTCCTCGAGACGCTGGCGAGCCGCTTCCCCTGGTGCGAGGAGCACGCCGAGCTGCTCGCCGAGGTGTTCGCCGCCTACGCGGCCCGCAAGCGGGAGCTGGGTGTCCTCGACCTCGACGACCTGCTCCTCGGGTGGCGGGCGCTGATGGCCGAGGAGCGCACCGGCAGGGCGATCGCCGGCTGCTTCGAGCACGTGCTCGTGGACGAGTACCAGGACGTGAACTCGCTGCAGGTGGACATCGTCGCGGGGCTGTGGCGCTGGGGCGGGGGCCTCAGCGTCGTGGGCGACGACTTCCAGGCGATCTACGGGTTCCGTGCCGCCAGCGCGCGCCACATCCTCGAGTTCCCCCAGCGCTTCGGAGACGCCCACGCCGTGGTGCTCGAGCGCAACTACCGCTCCACGCAGGAGATCCTCACGGTCGCCAACTCCGTCTCGGCCCAGGACCCGGGGGGCTTTCCCAGGCACCTGTGGAGCGATCGCGAGGGCGGGGTGCGCCCGGAGCTCGTGTTCCCCCACGACGAGGGTGCCCAGGCACGGGAGGTGTGCGAGCGGGTCCTGGCTGCGCGGGAGGAGGCGATCGAGCTGCGAGCCCAGGCGGTGCTGTTCCGGACCGGGCACGACTCGGCGCTGCTGGAGCTCGAGCTGGCCCGGCGGGACATCCCGTTCGTCAAGTACGGCGGGCTGCGCTACCTCGACGCGGCCCACGTCAAGGACCTGCTGGCGCTGCTGCGGCTGGTCGACAACCCCGCCGACGAGCTCGCGTGGTTCCGCGTGCTGCAGCTCCTCGACGGCGTCGGCCCCGCGCGGGCGGGGCGGATCCTGCGGGCCCTGCGCCCTCGGGACGGTCAGGGCGAAGAGGACTGGGTCGCCGCTCGCGAGCAGGTACCGGGGGGCTCTCGCACGCTCGCGGTGGGCGTGTTCGAGGCCCTTCGCTGCGCACGCTCCCAGGCCCAGCCGTGCGCGGGTGCACACGTGGAGGCACTGTGCGCGGCGATCGAGCCGCTGATCCGTCTGCGCTACCACGACGGAGCGATCCGGGTGGGGGACCTGGAAGAGCTCGCGGCGGCGGCGCGGGCGGCACCGGAGCTGCGGCGCTTCGTCGCGGAGCTGACAATCGACCCGCCCAGCTCGAGCGCGGCGCTCGCGGGCAGGCCCCACCTCGACGAGGACTACCTGGTGCTGAGCACGGTCCACTCGGCCAAGGGCCTGGAGTGGGACGCGGTCCACGTGATCGGCGCCTACGACGGCAACTTCCCCGCCGACATGAACACCTCCTCACCGGAGGGGGTGGCGGAGGAGCGGCGGCTGTTCTACGTCGCCCTCACCCGCGCCCGCCGCCGCCTGCACGTGTACGTGCCGGCGATCTATCACCACCGCCCACACGGCAGCGACGACGCCCACGGGCTGGGCCAGGCCTCCCGGTATCTGAGCGCCGAGGTCCGCAGCCACTTCACGACCACCCGCCCGCCCGGGCCGGGCCTGCCGGCGGGCGCGGGCACCGTCGTCGGCGACGGCAGCGGCCTCGGCGAGGGCAGCGGCGCGGCGTCCTCGTTGCGCGAGCGAATGTCGGTGCAGTCCCTGTTCGAGACCTGAGCCCGCCGAGATATGGTGGGCCGGTGCCGTACACGCCGCCCCAGGAGGTACTCGAGCGATACGCGCGGGTGCTCGTCGACTTCGCGCTCGGCGCCACGTGGTGCGGATCGTGGCGCCGGAATGCGCCCGTCCGCTGTACGTCGAGCTGAACCGCGCCGTGTGGCGCTCGGGCGGGCACGTGCTGGGCGCCTACCAACCCGACGAGGACGCCGGCGCGAACCTGGCCCGCGACTTCTTCGAGCTCGCCGACGACGCCCAGATCGAGCACTTCCCGTCCTCCTACATGCGCGGCGTGGTCGACGAAATGGACCATCAGGTAGCGGTCATCGCGACCACCGACCCCCGCGCCCTCGACTCCGTCGAGCCATCCCTGATCATGCGCCGCGGCGAGGCGATGCGCCAGCTGCTCGACTGGCGCGGGGAAAAGGAGAACGAAGGCCGTTTCACGTGGACGCTCGGCCTCTACGGCACCGCCGCGATGGCGGCCGAGGCGGATCTCGGGCCGGAGCAGTACTGGGAGCAGATCATCGACGCGTGCTTCCTGGACAGCGACGATCCGCTGGCCCGCTGGCGGGAGGTCGGAGAGCGCCTGGACAGCACCCGCGAGCGCCTCGACGAGCTGCGGATCGCGCGGGTGCACGTGACCGGGCCGGATGTCGACCTGAAGGTCGAGCTCGGCGAGGGACGGCGCTGGCTGGGGGGGAGGGGACGCAACATCCCCAGCTTCGAGATCTTCACGAGCCCCGACTGGCGTGGCACCGAGGGCTGGATTCACTGCGACCAGCCCCTCTACCGCTACGGCAACCTCGTCAGGGGCATCCGCCTGAAGTTCGCCGGGGGGCGCGTCGTGGAGGCGAGCGCCGACGAGAACGAGCGGGTCCTGACCGAGATGATCGCCACCGAGGGCGCTGACCGCATCGGCGAGTTCTCGCTCACCGACCGCCGCTTCTCGCGCATCACCCGCTTCATGGCCCAGACGCTCTACGACGAGAACGTGGGGGGGAAGTTCGGCAACACCCACATCGCGCTCGGCCGCGCCTACCAGGACGCCTACGACGGCGATCCGGGGACGCTCAAGCCCGAGGACTGGGAGCGGCTCGGGTTCAACGACTCGAGCGTCCACACCGACGTCGTGTCGACCACCGAGCGGACCGTCACCGCCACGCTCGAGGACGGCTCGGAGCGGGTCATCTACCGAGACGGCGAGTTCGCGCTCGATCAGTAGGGCAGGCGGGGCGAGAGCGTCCCGCTGTCGGCGCACAGCCGGGCCATCGTCGAGGCCATCCGCTCACGTACCTCGGCGTAGCGGGGCTCGCGCGGCTGCCCCCCGCGGACGCGCAGCAGGTTGCGCATCTCGAGCGGGTCCTCGTGGAGGTCGTAGAGCTCGTATTCGGGCTCCGCGACACCGTCCGGGTCCAGGTAGACGGCGTACTTGTAGCGCTCGTCGCGCACGCAGCGGACGCGGTTGGGCTGCCCCGAGGCGTTCTGCAGGGCGGTCCCGGCCTGGTGGTCGTCGTAGGTGAACAGGACCGCGTCGCGGACGGCCTCGGCGCGCTCGTAGATCAGCGGCGCGAGGTCCTCGCCGTCGAGACTCTGGGGAAGGCTCCCGGGACCGGCGATCCCGAGGCAGGTGGGGACGACGTCGAGCAGCGAGACGAGCGCGTCGCTCTCGCGCGGCTGCGGGAACAGGCGCGGGTTGGAGACCATCAGCGGGACCCTGATCGTCTCCTCGTAGCCGTTGAAGATCTTCTGCCGCAGGCCGCCGTGGGAGAGCCCCATCTCGCCGTGGTCGGAGGTGCGGATGACGATCGTGCGGGAACGCAGCGAGGTCTCGTCCGCGGGCGACCCGAGCGCCCTCAGCAGGCGCCCGATGTGGCGGTCCACGACCCGGTGCAGGTAGGCGTAGAAGTCGACGTAGTCCTGCTTGGCCTGGAGGTCGGGGAGGGGTCCGAGGTAGTTGTCCATTCCCAGCCTCGAGAGCGCCTGCACGGCCGGCTTCTCGCGCAGGTCCTCCTCCAGGCTCGCCGGCAGCGGGACGCCCAGGCCACGGAACTCGTCGACCGCGTAGCCCCCGGGTCGGTAGGAGTCCGGGAAGCCGAGCACGTCGTGGGGATTCACCAGCGAGAACACCAGACAGAACGGCTCGGGGACCTCGGCGGACGTGAGCCAGGACTCCATCTGGCGGGTGTAGTCCTCGTCCCAGCCCTCGAGGCTGCGCCCGGCGTTGCCGCCGCCGAAGTTGTGCGCCTTGGTGTCGCCGCCGGCGTCGGGGGGCTCCCATTCGGCGAAGCCGTAGTCGTGCTCGATCCGCTCCGCGTCGCCCGCGCCCCAGTGCTCCCCGTCGAGCGGCTTGCTGAGGTGCCACTTGCCCTTCATCGCGACGTGGTAGCCGCGGTTGCGCAGCAGCGTGGCGAGCGTGTCGATGCCGGGCGGAAGCTCGGGCTCGTGGCCGCTCTTGGGGCCGAGCCGCAGGGCCGTCTTGACGAAGCTCCGCGCCAGCCGTCCGCGCGGGATCTCACCGCTGGCGCCCTGGCGCAGTGCGCTGCGCAGCGCGGCCGGCGCGTTGTGGCGGTCGGGCCACAGGTCGCCCTCGGTAAGGGTCAAGGTGACGCCATGGCGGGAGGGCCGTTTGCCCGTCATCAGGCAGGCGCGGCTGGGGGAGCACATCGCGCTGGCGGTGAAGGCGCGGTTGAACGACAGCGCGTGCGCGCGCAGCTCCGCTTCGTGCGGGCAGAACTCCGCCAGCCATGCGGGATCCTCGGGCCAGTGCTGGGGCGAGCGCTGCTGGTCGGTGATCAGCAGCACCAGGTTGGGGCGCTCGGGCAGGCCGAAGGCCTGGTGCTCGGGTCCGGTTGGCGTCGGCTCCTGCACGAGGCGAGCACAATATCGGTGCGCGATCATCCCTTGTGTGGTGCACCACCGCACGGTCCTGACGCGCCGCTCCCGCCGACGAGCAGGGTCCGCCGCCCTGCTCGCGCTCGCCGGGGCGGCGCTGTTGCTGTGGCTCGGTGCGCGGCCGTCGCTGGCCCAGCCGGTCGAGCAGGCGGCTCCCTATGAGTACATGGGCTGGGGCGACCCGCAGCCCCCGGGCGAAGTGCTCAGCGACAGCGGACTCCACGCCCTCACACTCGCCTTCATCCTCAGCAGGGGCGCCTGCAATCCCGAGTGGGACGGGCGCCGGCCGCTGCTCGGCGGGGTCGATCAGGCGGCGATCGAACAGATCCGTGCGGCCGGCGGTGAAGTCGACGCGTCCTTCGGCGGCTGGAGCGGCCGCAAGCTCGGCAATGCCTGCCACACCCCACAGGCGCTGGCGGGCGCCTACGAGAAGGTGATCGACGCCTACTCGCTGAACGCGATCGACATCGACATCGAGCACAACGAGCTGCGCAGCGCCAAGGTCCGCCTGCGCGTGATCGACGCCCTCGCGCTGGTTCATGCCGCCGACCCGGGCGTGGAGATCTCGATCACCTTCCCCAGCAACCAGTCGGGACCGGAAGCGAGCGGCCGCAGCCTGATCTCCGACGCCGTCGCGGCGGGCCTGCACCCCAACAGCTGGACGATCATGCCGTTCGACTTCGGCCCGCCCACGGGGACCATGGCGGCGGCCTCGATCCAGGCGCTGGAAGCGCTCGCCGGGGAGCTGGCCGGCGCGTACGGGATCAGTGACGCGGCGGCCTATGAAGACGCGGGGATCTCGACCATGAGCGGCGATACCGACGAACGTTCGGAGACGGTCAGCGAGGAAGACTTCTCCCGGATCCTCTCCTTCGCCTCGGAGAAGCACCTCGCGCGGGTGAGCTTCTGGTCGGTCAACCGCGACCGCCCCTGCGGCGGCGGCGTCCCCGAAGAAGAATGCGACGGCCTCGAACAGGCGCCGCTGGCGTTCGCCACCATGCTCGCCGGCTACCAGGGGTAGCGGCGCCACCCGCAGCGCCGGTCGGTCGCGTCAGCGTGGGCCGCTGCGGCCCGTGCGGTCGCTGCGGCCGGGAGGCCGCTGGTCGGGCCAGCGACCGTGACGGTCGAAGTAGTCGCGGGCCGCGTCCTCGGCTTCGCGGTCTCGGTCCCCCGCCACGCCGAGCCGGAACAGCCAGTTGAGGAAGAAGATCGCCAGGCCGGCGCCGACGATCGCCGCTCCGCCCTCGAGGTCCGTTTCGCTGCCCAGCGCCATCACCACGATGCCGGCGAGCACGACCAGCGCCGGGAGCACGTAGCGCAGCGCCACCAGCGGCCAGGTACGGCGCGCCGGACGCGACTGCTGGCTGTGGCCGTGGGAACCCATCGGTCTCTCTCCGCCACCTTAGGCCCTGCATGCGCCCCTGCCGGGCCGCTCCGAGCATGTACGGTTCGGAGCTTGACCGGGGTCAGCGTCGATCAGATCACGCTCGCCGACGAGCCCGCGGCCTGGGAGGCGCTCGGCTTCGCCGTCGACGGCGAGGACTGCCGGGTGGGGACCGTGACGCTCGCCCTGCGCGGGGCCGACGCCGGCAGGGGGATCGTCGGCTGGTCGCTGCGGGGGCTCGAGAGCGCCGATCTCGACGGGCTGGCGACGAGCGTGTCCGAGCGAGCCCCGGCGACGCCGACGGCGGCTCCGACGGAGCACCCGAACGGCGCCCTCGGGGTGGACCACGTGGTGGCGATGTCGCCGTCGCTCGATCGGACCGTGGCGGCGCTCCGGGCCGCCGGGCTCGACCTGCGCAGGATCCGCGAGGAGCCGACGCCCGCGGGGGCTCCGCGGCAGGCCTTCTTCCGGCTCGGGGACGTGATCCTGGAGGTCGTCCAGGAACCGGCCGAGATCGTCGAACGGCACGGGGGCCCGGACCGGCCCGCGCGGCTGTGGGGGCTGGCGCTGCTGTTCGCGGACCTTCCCCGGGCGGTGGCGGTGCTCGGCTCCCACGCGGGTCCCGTCCGTGCCGCGGTGCAGCCGGGGCGAGAGATCGCCACGGTGCGGCGCTCGGCCGGGCTGTCGGTGCCGCTGGCGTTGATGAGCGTCGGCGAGCGGGCGGGGGCGCACGCTTGAGCCGGGAGCTGTGGAACAGGGTCGACGAGTTCGTCGCCGAGACGCTGCTGGGGAGCGACCCCGTACTGGAGCAGGCGCTGGCGGCGAGCTCCGCGGCCGGCCTGCCGCCGATCGCCGTGTCCCCGGCCCAGGGCCGCTTCCTGCAGCTGCTGGCGCGGATCCACGGCGCCCGCTCGATCCTCGAGCTCGGCACGCTCGGCGGCTACAGCACGATCCTGCTGGCCCGCGCGGTGCCGACCGACGGGCGGGTGGTCACGCTCGAGCTCAACCGCGATTACGCCGAGGTCGCCCGCGCCAACATCGCCCGGGCGGGACTGGCCGAGCGGGTCGAGTTGCGTGTGGGGCCGGCGGCCGACGGTCTGGGCGCCCTGATCGCCGAAGGGGCGGGGCCGTTCGACATGGTGTTCATCGACGCCGACAAGCAGGGCACCCCGACCTACTTCGAGCTGTCGCTGCAGCTGGTGCGGCCCGGGGGCGTGATCCTGGTGGACAACGTCGTGCGGGGGGGAGCGCTGGTGGAGGAGGACACCGACGACGAGGGCGCGATCGGCATGCGCCGCTTCCACGAGCTGGCGGGCCGCACCGAGGGGGTGCGGGCGACGACCATCCAGACGGTGGGGCTGAAGGGCTACGACGGCTTCACGCTGGTGCTCGTGGACGGCGATTGAGCCGAGCCGGTAGGGTCGCGGGATGAGCATGGCTGGCACGCTCAAGCTCGGGTTCAACACCGGCTACTGGGCCGGCGGGCCGCCGGCGGGCGCCGCGGACGCGGCGCTCGAGGCCGAGCGGCTCGGGTTCGACTCGATCTGGACGGCCGAGGCCTACGGCTCGGACTGCCTCACCCCGCTGGCGTGGTGGGGGGCGGCGACCGAGCGGCTCAAGCTCGGCACCGCGATCGTCCAGCTCTCGGCCCGCCAGCCGGCGGCCACGGCGATGGCGGCGATGACACTCGACCACCTCAGCGGGGGACGCTTCATCCTCGGCCTCGGGGTGTCGGGGCCGCAGGTCGTCGAGGGCTGGTACGGGATGCCGTTCGCCAAGCCGCTGGCACGGACCCGCGAGTACATCTCGATCCTGCGCGACATCTGGGCCCGCAAGGGGCCCGTGGAGGCGCCGGGGCCCCACTACCCGCTGCCGCTCCCCGGCGGCACGGGACTGGGCAAGCCGCTGAAGGCCTCGATCCACCCGCTGCGGGAGGACATCCCGATCTACCTCGGCGCCGAGGGCCCGAAGAACATCGCGCTGGCGGCCGAGCTGTGCGACGGATGGCTCGCACTGTTCTTCTCACCGGGCCACCAGGACCTGTACACCGGGTCGCTGCAGGAGGGCTTCGCCCGCGACGGCGCCCGTCGCGGCGCGGATGACTTCGAGGTCGCCGCCACCGTCCCCTTCATCGTCTCCGACGACGTCGACGCGGCCGCCGACTCGCTGCGCCACTTCTACGCCCTCTACTTCGGGGGGATGGGCGCGAAAGGCACCAACTTCCACGCCAACGTGCCGATCGCGATGGGCTACGAGCGCGAGGTCGACGAAATCGCCGAGCTGTACCTGGCGGGGCGCAAGGACGAGGCCGCGGCCAAGGTCCCGCGCCGGCTGATCGAGGAGATGGCCCTGATCGGACCGCGGGAGAAGATCCGTGACGAGCTCGACCGCTGGCGCGAGTCGATCGTCACCACGATGCTGATCTCAGGCGACGCGAACACGCTGCGGACGGCGGCCGAGCTCGTCCTCGGCTGAGGAGGACCGACGCCGGCGGTCCCCTCCTCGTGGGCGTCGGACGAGGGCACGCGCAAGCGCCTGACGCTCGCCGCCTGCATCATCGGCTCGTGCGTCGTGCTGCTCGACGGGACGGTCGTCAACGTCGCCCTGCCGACGATCCAGCGTTCGCTCGGGGGCGGGCTGGCGGCGCAGCAGTGGATCGTCAACGGCTACCTGCTGACGCTCGGCTCGCTGATCCTGGTGGGCGGGTCGCTGGGCGACATCTACGGCGAGCGGCGCGTGTTCGCGATCGGCGTGCTCTCCTTCGGGGCCACCTCGCTGGCGTGTGCGGGCGCGCCCAGCATCGGGCTGCTGGTGGCGGCGCGGGCGCTCCAGGGCTGCGCCGGGGCGCTGTTGGTTCCGAGCTCGCTGGCGGTGATCGTCAACACCTTCTCGGAGGACGAGCGGGGAGCGGCGATCGGGAGCTGGACGGCATGGGGCGCGATCGCCGGCATCCTCGGCCCGCTGGTCGGGGGAGAGCTGCTGTCGCTGGCGAGCTGGAGGTGGGTGTTCGTGCTCAACGTCCCGCTGGTGATCGCGTGCTGGGTGCTGATCGCGGTGGCGATTCCGCCGGCCGCCCCCAAAGCGGTCCACCGCCGGGTGGACGTGTCCGGGGCGGCGCTGGCCGCCTCCGGCCTCGCCTGCATGGTGTTCGCGCTGATCGAGCAGCCGCGGCTGGGCTTCTCCGACCCCGCCGTCTCGGCCACGCTGGGGGCCGGTGTGCTGCTGCTGGTGGGCTTCGTGGCGCGGGAGGCGACGGCCGGTGAGCCGATGCTGCCGCTGCGGCTGTTCGAGCGGCGGAACTTCTCGGCCGGCAACGTCGAGACCTTCGCCGTGTACGCGGGCCTGAGCATCCTGATCCTGTTCCTGATCCTGTTCCTGCAGCAGATCGGCGGCTACTCGCCCCTGCAGAGCGGCCTTGCGACGCTGCCGATGACGCTCGTGCTGTTCCTGCTGTCGCGGCGCTTCGGGATGCTCGCCGATCGCCACGGGCCGCGTCTGTTCATGGGGCTCGGCCCGCTCGTGTCCGCCGTCGGGCTGCTCCTGTTCCAGCGCGTCGGCCACGACGTCCGCTACCTCGCCGACGTGCTCCCGGCGGAGCTCGTGTTCGCGCTGGGGATCTCGATGACCGTCGCTCCCCTGACGGCGGCGGTGCTCGCGGGCTCGGAGGGAGAGGCCGGGATCTCCTCGGCCGTCAACAACGCCGTGGCCCGGGTGGCGGGTCTGCTCGGGACCGCGGCGATCGGCGCGGTGGTGGCGGCCGTGTTCAACTCCTCGCTGCAGGCGCACGTACGCGGGGTGAGCCTCGGATCCCGCGGGCGCGCGGCGCTGGCCGAAGCCAAACGGCTGCCGCTGGGGCTGCCTCACACGGGCTCGCTCCCGCACCCGGCCGCCGCGGCCGTCCACGGCGCCGCGGAGGTGGCCTCGGTGCACGCCTTCCACGTCGGCCTGATGGCGGCCGCGGTGCTCGTGGCCGCAGGGGGCGCGGTCGGCCTGGCCTTCATCCGCAACCCCTCGGGGGACCTACGGGCCGCAAGCTGTGCGGGCGGGCAGTTGCTGGGGGTGAGCAGCCCGCAGACGACCGGCCACCGGCTGGCGGGCGCCTAGCGTGGACCCGCGCGCTTCGGACCGGCGCGGTTGGGAGCGGCGAGGGTCGGACCGGCGCAAGACCGGCGGCGGGCGCCCGCCGCCGGTCTTGCTAGCCGGAATCCTGGGCGTAGTCGCGCATCGCCTCGATGATCGGCGCCAGCCGCCGGCCGCGGTGGGTGAGGCGGTACTCGACCGTGGGAGGGCTCGAGGGGATCACGGTGCGTGCCACCAGGCCCGCCGCCTCGAGGTCCCGGAGCCGCTCGGAGAGCATCCTCGGGGAGATGCCGGATACGGCCTCGGCGAACTCGTTGAAGCGCAGGGCCCCGGTCATGGCCGCGTAGATGATCGATAGCTGCCAGCGCCGCTCGAGGAGGTCCGCGGCCTCACGGACCTCCTCGGGGACGGGCTGACACCTACGAGAGACGCGCGACATCGAGTGCCGGCTCCAGCGCGCGGTCGATGACCTCCTGGACCGTCATGACCGGGTGGAAGGTCATCTGCTCGCGCACCTCCTCCGGGATCTCGTCGAGGTCGCCGCGGTTGCGCTCGGGCAGGATCACGTCGGTCAATCCGGCCGCGTGCGCCGCCAACGCCTTCTGCTTGAGCCCGCCGATCGGGAGCACACGACCCTGGAGGGTGACCTCGCCGGTCATCCCGACCGTGTGCTTGACCGGCCTGTCGCTCAGCAGCGAGGCCAGGGCGGTGACCATCGTCACGCCCGCGGACGGTCCGTCCTTGGGGATCGCACCCGCGGGAACGTGGACGTGGAACTCCTTGCCCTCGAAGGCGCTCTCGTCGATCCCGAGCTCCTCGGCGTGGCCGCGGACGTAGGAGAGGGCGATCCTCGCCGACTCCTTCATCACGTCGCCCAGCTGCCCGGTCAGAACCAGGTTGTTGCCCGAGCCGCCCTTCATCTGGGTCGCCTCGACGAACAGCACATCTCCGCCGGAACCGGTCACGGCCAGGCCGGTCGCCACTCCGGGCGTCGCGGTCCGGGCGGCCGACTCCTGGAAGAACTTCTGGCGTCCGAGCGCGTCGCGCACGGCCTCCACGTCGATCTTGACGGGGAACTCGAGCTTGTCCGAGCCGTCCTCGGCCGTCTCGCTCGAGGCGATCCGGGTGGCCGTCTTGCGCAGCACGGTCCCCAGGTTGCGCTCGAGGTTGCGGACGCCCGCCTCGCGGGTGTACTCGGCGATGATCAGCCGCAGGACGTCGTCGGAGATCTCGACCTCGTCCTCGCGCAGGCCGTTGCGGTCGCGCTGGCGCGTCCACAGATAGCCCTTCGCGATCGCGAGCTTCTCCTCGGAGGTGTATCCGTCGAAGTGGATCACCTCCATGCGGTCGAGCAGCGGTCCGGGGATCGTGTCGGCAACGTTGGCGGTGGCCAGGAACATGACCTGGCTGAGGTCCAGTTCGACGTCGAGGTAGTGGTCACGGAACGAGTGGTTCTGGGCCGGGTCGAGGACCTCCAGCAGGGCAGCCGAGGGGTCTCCGCGCCAGTCCGCGCCGACCTTGTCGACCTCGTCGAGCAGGATCACCGGGTTCATCGTCCCGGCGTCCCGCAGCGCCCGTACAAGCCGTCCGGGCAGTGCGCCGATGTAGGTCCGCCGGTGGCCACGGATCTCGGCCTCGTCACGGACACCTCCGAGCGACATGCGCACGAACTCGCGCCCGGTGGCCCTGGCGATCGACTCGCCGATCGAGGTCTTGCCCGTGCCGGGCGGCCCGATCAGCGTCAGGATCGCGCCCGACTTGGGGTCGGCCTCGATGCCGCGGTCCTCGCGCAGCTTGCGCACCGCCAGGTACTCGGTGACGCGGTCCTTGACTTCTTCCAGGCCGGCGTGGTCGGCGTCCAGCACCGCACGCGCCGCGACCGGGTCGAGGTGCTCGTCGGAGGTCTTGCCCCACGGCACCGCGATCAGCCAGTCGAGGTAGGTCCGGATCATGCTGGACTCGCCCGTCTGCTCGCCCATCCGCTCGAGTCGCCCCAGCTCCTTCAGCGCCTGCTCCTTGACAGGCTCGGGCATCAGGGCCTCCTCGATCTTCGCGCGGTACTCGTCGGCGACCGACGCCTCGTCGTCGCCGAGCTCCTTGCGGATCGACTCCATCTGCTTGCGCAGGAAGTACTCGCGCTGCTGTTGCTCGGCGCCCTCCTGGACGTCCTCGCGGATGCGCTTGCGCACCTGCAGCTCGGCCAGGCTCTCACGCTGCAGTTTGACGGCCAGCTCCAGACGCTCGGTGACGTCGAGGGTCCGCAGCAGCTCGACCTTCTGTTCGTAGGAGAGGCTCGGCGAGTAGCCGGCCGAGTCGGCCAGCGCCCCCGGCTCCTGGATCGCCCGCAGAAATGCGGAGATGCGTCCGTCGTCGCCGCGCAGCTCGAGGATCTCCTCGACCGTGGCGCGGTACTCGCGCTCGAGCTCGCGCGTACGGCCGTCCTTGGGGACCTCGTCCGGGCGCTCGTCGACCTCGACTCGCAGCTCGCCGCCGGGGCCGGTCTCGGCAGCGCCGATCAGCGCCCGGTGCTCGCCGGAGATGGCGACCGCGCGGCCGCCGCCGGGCAGCCGGATCTGCTCTGAGACCTCGGCGATCGTGCCGACCTCGAGGAACTCGTTCTCGTGGCGGGGGACGAGCACGACGCGCTCGTCCTCGCCGACGTCCACCGTCAGCGTGATGCCCATGTTCGGGAACACGACGGTGTCGTCGAGGGGGATGAGCCTCAAGCGGGGCCTGGGCTCCGTGTTATCGGGGGGTGATGTGCTCTGAGGCGCAGCAGGTGTCATGGGGTACACGCTCCATATCTACTTACGAAAGTGTAGTTAGTATAGCGCGCGTTGATTGCGTGCGCAAGCACTTCCGGGCGGGTGTACGAGGGCACATCCCGGTGGGTTGCGCGGGCACGCCGGCGGGGTTGCGCAGGCACTTCGGGCGGGGACTACGATGCGCCGGCTCAGCGACGAGCGGGCCGGGGGGCAGCCCGGTCAGGCACCGAGGAGAGGTCGGCCTCTCAGCTGGCGCGCCGTCTGGAGGCCCGGAAGAAGTCCGGCGCCACGACCTGCTCCTGGTCCTGGGCGGAAGCAAGGATCTCGAGGTAGATCTCCTTACGGTGGACCGGAACATCGGCCGGTGCCTGGATGCCGATCCGGACTTTCGAGCCTTCGGTTGACACGAGCGTGACCTCGATGTCGTCGCCGATCATGACGCTCTCGCCGGTCTTGCGACTGAGGACCAGCACCTCAGCCTGCTTCCCGATCGAAGCGATCGACGCGTTCATGTATCCGCATCGTCATCATTACTCCTCCGAGCTTACAGGGGAAGGGAAGTTTGAGAGCCGGAGGCCGTATGGTTTATGGACGACAACGATGATCAGGATGGTCACGGCAAGGTAGTGATGATCAGGATGGCCGCGGGCTCCGCCGGGAAATGGCGCTCCACAGCTTGGCTTTGCGCTGGGTTGCTCGGCGCGGTCGTATGGCTGGCGCTGCTGCCGGTGGCCGTCGCGAGGGCCGAATCGCCATCGGCGGAAGCCTCGACGGCGACCTCCGAAGGAGTCCCGGCTGCGACGGCGAGCGAAACGCCGACGACGAGCGGCACCGAAGCGGGGTCGGGCAGCTCGCCGGAAACCGGGTCGAGCAGCGCGCCGGAAGCCTCCTCGGGCGGGTCCCCCGAAACGCCGTCGACCACCACCCCGGAAGCGTCCGGGGGTGGCCAGGAAGGCACCTCCGGCGGCTCCTCGCAGACCGAATCCCAGGCCGGGACGAGCACGACCCAGGAATCCGCCCCGTCTGGGTCCTCGCAAGCGCAGCAGTCCAGCGCCGCGGAAACCGGATCGTCCCCCTCGAGCGGCAGCGAAGCAGCGTCCAGCGGCGAATCGGCGCCCTCCGCAGGAGCATCGGGCGCCGGCACGACCGCGGGCGCCGGCGGGGACGCGGGCACGGGCAGCCAGGGCGCAGAAACGTCGCCGGGATCAACCGGCGAAGGGGCCCCCACGGCGGCCCAGGGTGACCCGTTCGCCGGCGGGGAAGCCACCGGCGGCGAACAGCAGGCGACATCTTCTTTGACCGAATCACCGGCGCCGGTGCTCGGCGAATCGGCCCCGGGCAACGCCGAAGATCCTCAGTCGCAGAGGCTCGCGGCCGAAGAATCGGCCTCCGAAGCACCGGCGTCCGGGCAGGCTCCGGGCGGGGTGCCGCCGGCGGAAACGCCACCGGGGGAAACCCCGGGCGGACCGCCCCCACAGGAAGCGCCCCCGGTCGAACCGCCCTCGCAGCAGGCGTCACCCGAACAGCCGCCGCCGCAGCAGACGGTCGAATCGCCGCCGCCCGAAGAACCTGTTGTTGAACCTCCGCCTGAACAGCCGCCAGAAGTGCCTCCCGCGGAAAAACCGCCGGAAACGGCACCGCCGCCGCCGGTACCGGAACAGCCGGTCATCCAGCCAACCGAAAAACCTGCCGAAGAAGTCGTCGTGGGCGGCACCGAACAGCCCCCGACCGAAAAAAGCGGCGAAAAGACGCCTGAAAAAACCACCGAAGGCTCGCCTAAGGGTGGCGCCGCGGGCGGATCGGGCACAGCGCCCGCCGCCGAAGCCCACGCCGGCAAGGACTCGCACGAAACCGCTCCCGCGGCCGCGCTGCCCGCCGTCGCGGTGGCACCTGCGGAAGCCGGGGCCGCGACCGCCGGCCCGCTCGTGCTGTGGCCCGAAGCTTCCAAGTCCGGCGCGCAGCAACGCACGGGCTCGCTGGAGCAGGATGCCACCGACGGAAGGCTGGCCGAATGGCTCGCCCTGGAACCCCAGGCGGGACGGCGGGCGCTGGCCGACACCCTCGCGGACCTGACCGCGCCGGAAGCGGAAATCCGGGCGTTGGGGTTGGCCGACGATCGCTCGGCCTCCTTACAAGGCGGAGGCTCGGCGAACGGCGGAGACGGGAGCTCGAGCACGGAAGGGCACTCCACCGCGCCCACACCCGGGCCCGGGCCCGGGGGGTCGGGCGGGGGATCCTCCGCGGCAGGGGGAGGAGCGGCTTCCGGCTCCTCGGCCTCCAGCAACCTCGTATCGGTCTTCTTCAACGTGCCCGCGAGCGTGATGCTGCGGCTCGGCATCTCCGAGCGATCGGCGCGGCAGACCTTCTTCCTCCTCATCCCCGAGAAGCCGGACTAGCTCCTTCCGGTTTCTCGAATCTCCCCGGGCGCCGTGCGTCCGGGGCTGCAGCAACTCGGATGAAGACATTTTCGAAAGGAGCTTTCTCAAATGCAACGCAATCTCACATTCGCCGCCCCGGTGCCGGTCGACGACGGTGTCACGATGCTCGAACGGGTGCCCGAGGTCTCACTCGGGATGCCCGAGACGGCGCCCCCCGTGTGGCGTCACACGCTGGTCCTCAGGGGGAACCTCGACGCCCGCACCGGTCCCGAACTGCAGGACGAGATCGAGTGCCTCTACCAGGAAGGTGTCACCAGCCTGGTGCTCGACATCCGCCGGCTGGAGACGGTCGAGCTGGTGGGCGCGCAGGCGATCGCCTCGCTGAGCGCGCTGTACGAGCGGCGGGGGCTGTCGGTCGCCGTCCTCGGCGGGCCCGCGTGGGTCCACCACACGCTGATCGAGGCCGAGACGCTCAACCGGCGCCTGACGCCGCGGCGCTTCACCTACCTCTCCGAAGAGGGGCTCGGGGCGAGGGCGACCGAAATGACGAAGGAGCTGTGAGAAGGGCAGAGCAGCCGCGCCATGACAACCAACGGCTCGCCGATCGCAGACGGGCGGAGATCAGGGCGCATTGGGGAGCCCGCGATCTCCTCCCGGCGGGGGCACCGCGCGCGAGCGCGGCCTCGGAGCCTCAGCTGGGCCCGTCCTCGGGGGGTGCGAAGCTGACGTCTACCTGCTCGGACGCGACCCGCTCCTCGACGACGGCCGAGGCCGCGAGCGCCTGCTTGTCGGTCTCGAGCAGGCGATCGGAGAAGAAGCTGCGGGGCCACAGCCGGTGCTTGCGGACGACGTTGACCTCGGCCGCGAAGATCGTCAGCTGCGCGCCCAGATACAGCCACGCGAGCAGCCCGAGCACGAGGGCGAAAACGCCGTACAGGGGGCCTGTCCTTTTGAGGGCATGATCGATGTACAGGCCGCCCAGGTGTTGCAGCAGCTGCCAGAACACCGTTGCCAGGACCACACCCGGAACCAGATCGCGCCAGCCCAGGGGGATGGCGGTGAGCAGTTTGAAGGCCAACATGAACAGCGCGAGGTTGAACACCAGCGCCACCACCTCGCCGGCGACGACGGCCACGGCGCCGTGGGAGCTCGAGCCCACGAAGCCCGCCGCGACCGTGGAGGCGATCGACAGCGTCCCCAGCAACGCGAGCATGGCCAGGCCGCGAACCCGGGTCGACACCCAGTTCGGCCGGCTCCTGTGGGGCACGTTCCAGATCCGGTTGAAGGCGCTCTGAGAGGCGTTCGTGATCCCGAGCCCCGCCATTAGCGCCAGCACGACCCCGATCGCCAGGGCCGGCGCGCTGCCGTTCAGCGAGTGCAGCTTGAGCTGGTCGCTGATGATCGGAAACTGTCCCAGGGCACCTTTGAGGAGTTCTTCGCGCTCGTGGGGGTGGTCTTCGAGCACGAACCCGAGGACCGTCACGAACACGAGCAGCAGCGGGAACAGCGAGACGAACGCGTAATAGGAGATCAGCGCCGCCAGCTGGCCGGCCTGGTCGTCGTTGAACTTCCTCATCACCGCCACCACGAAGCCGATCGGCCGGCTGCGCTGCTGGCGGCGATCGAGCGCTTCCAGCCGCTCGCCGACGCTCACCGGCGTCCGCCGAAATTGGGGGGGGGTCGATACGGCTCGACGGTCGACATCCTGGTGTGTCTACCCGATCGACCCTACGCACGCCGCCGGGCCGGCCCCGCCGTGCGCTCCCCGGGCGTCCCGGCAATGTCGCGGAGGCCGTCGAGGAGGTCGCCCTCGTCGCCCACGCCAGACGCGAGCTGCTGCTGCGGGTACACCGCTTCCGACTGCGCCGGGAGGACCTCGAGGACTGCTATTCGCAGGCCACTCTCGAGCTGATCGGCCACGTCCGCCGGGGCGGACGTTTCGCGGGCACGACGCACCTCGCCCGCGTGCTCGAGCAGCGCTTCGTCTCCCGCATCCAGGACCGCCGCCGGGCGATCTCGGGACGCAGCTCTACACAGGCTGCACTCGAGACGGCACTCCCGCTGGCGGCCTCGCCCGAAGAGGGGCAGCTCGACGTCGCCGACCGACGCCCCGGCGTCGAGCAGGTGGTGATCCTGCGCCAGGAACTTCGTGCCATCCGGGAGCTGTTCCCGGCGCTGTCGGCCGACCAGCGGATGGTGCTGGCAAGCCAGGCCGGTGGCCTGACGACGCCGGCCGACTTCTGCTCTCAGCACGGCTGGACGGCCGCCAAGTACCGCAAGGTCGCCCAGCGTGCGAGGGCACGGCTGAAGGAACTGCTCGCCGCCCGTGAGTCGCATGTCCCGCCGCGTGCCCGCGGTCGGATCGGCAGCCAGGGACCCAGCCTGTGACCGGAAGCCAAACACACATAGGTGCGTCCCTTCGGGGCACCGGGGCTCGGTGGCACTCACGAGCCTCCGGTGAACCCTGTCCGCGCGATCGCGGCCGGAGGCCGGCGCCCTCCCCCCGCCGGGCTTCGGCCGCACGCGAAGGCGTCGATCGCCGGGACAGCGGGCAGCGGTGCTGAGGGCGAACCATGGCGGATACCGCGTGGTCTCCCCCGAGGAGTACCTCCGCGGTGAAGGCTGGGAGCGCGAGCCCGCCGAGGAGCCCACCCCGGCGTGGAGCGACTCGCACCGGCCGACACGGACACGTCGGCGCCCCCTACGGGTCCTCGCCTGGGTCGGGGGCGTGGGATGCGCCGGCGGCGTGATCGCGGCCCTGCTGCAGACGCGTGTCGTGGTCGGACGTCGACCGCTCGTCGCAGCGGCTCCTCGCGAGCTCGCGGGCGACACGCCGCGGGCCCGTCCGAGCACCACGGGGTCCAGCCGGCGACCCCCGGCGGGATCCCGTCTGCGGCCCCAACGCGGGGCGGCGCGCCGCCGCCGAGCCACCGGCCGCCGATCTTCGACCGCGGCACCGGTCTTCGCGCTCGCCCAGGCGGCGCAACGGCATCGGGTACCCGCCGCGCCCGCCGCGCCGCGGGTGGGGCGATCTCCGGTCCTCGTCGCAAACGCGCGGCGGTCTCTCACGCCGCCGCCGGAGTTCGGGTTTGAGCGCTGAGGCACCACCCGGGGAACGGACGACCACGCCCGCAGCCCGCTTCGCCACCGTCACGAGGCCGGTTTGGCGGATCAGGCTGGCCCGGGAAGCGCCTCGCTACCTGCTCTCGGCGGCCGCAACCTGCGGGCTGCTCGCGAGCGTCCGCTTCCTGGTGGCGCCCCCGCATCCGGTGTCCCCGGCCCCGGTACGGGCTTCGACGACCGAAGACCGCGCGGCGGAAGGCTACGCGGTCCTGTTCGCACGCCGGTATCTGACCTGGGAAGGCGGGCGGCCGCAGTCGGGTCTGCAGGACCTGCAGGCATTCACCGGCTCCGGCATCGAACCGGACGCGGGCGAGGTCCCACCGGCCGCAGGCGAGCAGCGGGTCGAATGGGCGGAAGTCGTGCAGGTGCGGGAAGCCGGCCCCGGCAGGCGCGTCTACACGGTGGCCGCCCAGACCGACACCGCGGGACTGTTGTACCTGACCGTCGGTGTCGCCCGAACGGCCGGCGGCGCCCTGCAGCTCGAGGGGTATCCCGCGTTCGTCGGGGGGCCGTCGTCCGCCGCGGCCGAGCTGCCTCAGACCTCGCCCGAAGTCGATGAACCGGCGCTGTCGACCGTGGTCACGCGCGCGCTTCGCAACTACCTCGCCGGCGCCGCCGGCGAGCTGGCTGCCGATCTGACCGCCGCAGCGCGCGTCTCGCTGCCCGCGAACGCACTGACACTCGACTCGGTCCAGCACCTCGACTGGGCCGAAGCCGGCCGCACGGTAGCGGTCCAGGTACAGGCGCACGACGAACGCGGCGTCGAGTACCTGCTCGCGTACGAACTGGACGTCGTCCGGGAGCAGGGCCGGTGGGAGGTGGCCGCCATCCAGACCGATCCCGACTCGTAGACAGACAGGAGAAGCCCCATGCGCATGAAGCCCCGTCACTGGGCACTGCCCGCGATGATCCTCGCGTGCCTGGCCGCCGGACCGGCACCGTCCGCGGCCGCGGTACGCACCAGCACCGAGACCGCGGTCGGGGCGGGTGAATCGTCCGGCGGCGGTACCAGCTCGCTCGAATCGGCCGCCGCGAAAGCGGGGGACACGGGACGAGCGGTCGCGATGAGCCTGATCGGCCTCGGGTTCGCGGTCGCCGGCACCGTGCTCGTCTTCCGCCGCGACTTCAAGGAGGCGGCCGGCGTGTTCGCCGTGGGCATCGTGGCCGTGCTGCTGGCCACGCCGGCGGGCGTGAGCGTGCTGCGAGACACGGTTGCCTCGCTGTTCGGCACCGGGTGAGGGCAGCGGGGTGACCGAGATCCGCTCCTTCCGCAGGGTGTTCGACCTCGAGCGCCGCGTGTACAGCGTCGACCGACTGCGGCTGAACCCGTCCGGCGTTCCGGTGCGCGGCGTCGTGTACTTCGTGGCGGTCGTCGCCGGGGCGCTCGCCTGCTCGCGCCTCCCGCTGCTCGGCGGGGGGCTCGGTCTGGTCCCCTGGTACCTGCGGGACCTGATCCTGCCCGCGCTGGCGGCCACGTTCATGGGGCTGATCCGCGTCGAGGGAAGGACCTTCCATCATGCGGCCTACGCCTTGATGCGGTTCGCCTGCGCGCGCCGGCGCCTGCTCGGCGGTTGGCGTGGATGCGGACGACGGCGGTGGCACCCACACGACGTGCTGGCGCTGCCGGACGGCTCGGAGCGGAGTTTCCGCGAGCTGCGCTACACCGGTCCCGGCGCGGCACTGCTGGGGGCGCCTCACGAACGCAACGACCCGGTCCGCCGGCGCCGGCGTGGTCGCTGGATGCCGGCCGCTGCACGCACGACGCTGATCGTTCGCCCCGCCGGTCAGGACCGCGCATCCTCGACGCCGGAGGTGATCCTGCTGGAGCCGGGGGCAACGCTGCGCGTGCGCGGAGCGCCCGACCGGGGCACGTGATCCGGTGGGAGCCCCGATCACCTTCCTGTACGGCAACTGCGTGTTCGCGAACGGGCTCGACGACGGCTGGGCGGCGTTCCGGGTGCAGACGGGGGCATACGCGTGGAGCAGTGAGGCCGAGAAGCACTCGCGGCTGGTCGCGCTGGTGGGGGCGCTGGAGTCGCTGGCCGCGGACGTGCAGGTGCTGCGCGTGACCCGCCGCTGGCGGCGCGAGCGCTACCAGCGGGACATGAGTGACGCCCGCCGCCACGACGGAGGACACAACGGCCGCCTGGCCGCTGCCCGGACCCGGTACGTGCGCGAGCAGGCCCGGCTGCTGGAGGGGTCCGAGCCGGCGCAGCCGCTCGTCTTCATCCTCGCCAGCCTCCGCGAACCCGAGCGGGACGTGGCCTCTTTCCTGTCCGGCATGGCCTCGCAGCATCCGCGCAGGCTGATCGACGAGCTGCGTGCCGCGCTGTCGCCGCGAACACGGCGGTTCATGAGCGTTCGGGAGCTCGAGCGGGCAAGGGCCGCCGCCGAGCTCGCCCACGCCCGGATCGCGGACTTCCTCGACGTCCGCCCCGCGCGCCTGGTCGAGCTGCAGTGGTTGATCAGGCGCGGCTTCTGCCGCGGCGTCGGCGAACCGGAGGTGGACGGTCTGCACGAGCCGCGAGCGCTCGCGTTCGAGTGCAACGGGCAAGCCGTGCTCGCTCCGCTGGAGGGAGACGTGATGCGCTGGGCCGACGGCGTCGTCGAGCATCGGGGGCGTTCGCTCGTGGTCGAGTCCGAGCAGGGCCGCAGCTGGCAGGCACACCTGGTGCTGGGCGCCTTGCCCGAGCGCGTGGACTTTCCCGGCGCACGGGCTGAGCTCATGTTCGCTCCTGCCGAAAGCCTTCCCTTCACCGTCGACATCTCGCTGAACGCACGCTTCCTGCCCAACGAGCTGGCGGTCAGAATCGCGCGCCGCCGCGTCCAGGACGCCGACCAGATCCTGCGCGCGGAGTCCGACGGCGAGCAGGGCGCCTCCGACCTCGGCGTCGAGCGCACCCAGGAAGCGAGGGACCTCCTGTCCTACCTCCAGGCCGCCAGTCGCCCCCCGCTGTTGCGGGCGACGTTCGCGATCGCCGTCGCCGCCGACAGCGAGGCCGAGCTCGAGCGCCGCGTGGAGATGTGCCGCCGCGCCTACGGCGAGGTTCGCCTCCACAGGCCGCTCGGCGACCAGCTGCAGCTGTTCCTGCAGCAGCTCCCCGGCCAGCGCACGAGGCTGGCCGGTTACGACGACACGCTGACGACCGAGCAGGTGGCGGCGATGATGCCGACCGCCACCCACGTCGTGGGCTCCGACAGCGGCTTCTACCTGGGCCACACGCTGTCCGGCTCGCGCCAGCCGGTGCGCTTCAACGTCAGGGAGGGCTCGGAGAGCAACCGCAACACAGCCGTGCTCTGCGTGGGAGCGCTCGGGACCGGCAAGACGACGCTCGTCCAGAAGCTCGAGTACGAGGGCTTCCTCGATGGGGCGCGAGTGATCGACTGCGATCCGAAGGGGGATCACCGCTTCCACCTGCTCGAGGAGGTCGGTCTCCACGCCGAGCAGGTGACGCTCAGGCCCGACCCGACGCTGCGGGGCATGCTCGACCCGCTGAGGATCGCTCCTGCCCACCTGCGCCACGACCTCACCGTCTCGTTCCTGCGCGACCTGCTCCCCGGTCGAGCCGAGCCGACCTGGGAGACGGCGATCGTCGCGGCGGTCGACCGAGTCATCACGCGTGCACGAGAGCCGAGCTGCTCCGAGGTGGTCGACGCGCTGCGGGGCGGGGACGAGACCGAACAGCGCGTCGCCGCGGCGCTCGAGGTCTACGCGCGCTCGGGGCTCACCCAGCTCGGCTTCGCCCACCCCGACGTGCGGCTGCCCGCAGTCGGCACACGACAGGTCACCTACCTGCCGATCCGCGACCTGCCCGCGCCCGAGCCGGGGGTGCGCAGAGCGGAGTACTCCCAGTCCGAGAGGGTCGGCCAGCAGATCGTGCGGCTGATCGCGATCTTCGCGATGCACCTGATGAGCGCCGAACGAGGACGCCTGAAGCTGTTCTCCTTCGACGAGGGCTGGCGGCTGCTCGGCGATCCTGTCGGCAGGACGCTGCTGAGCTCCCTGCAGCGCATGGGACGCTCCGAGCTGGCCGTGCCGATCATCAGCACGCAGCTCGTCACCGACGCGCTGGTGGGGGAGGGGAGCTCGATCGAGAACCTGCTCGGGGCGACGTTCGTGTTCGGGATGAGGTCCGAGGCGGAAGCGGGCCGCGCCCTGGCTCTGCTGGGCCTCGATCCGGAGGACCGGGCCATGCGCCAGAGCCTGCTCGGCTTCGACTCCGGCAGGTGCCTGATGCGCGATCACCACGGAAGGGTCGAGGCCGTCCAGGTGGACCTCGTCCTGCCCGAGTTGCGGAGGGCGTTCTCCACGACCCCCGCCACCGTTTGAGACGCGCGTCCGCGGCGCAGTTGTCGATCCTCGCGCTGGTCACCGTCGCGGTCGGCGTTGATCCGGCCGCCGTGCTGGCGCGACCCGCCACGGCACCCGCCGGCCCGGCCCTCAGCTCAGGGCCGACCGGCGCCGCGGTCGCGACCGAAGAACCGGCGAGCGCGCCCGAGAGCGGCGGCGATCCGCTGGTCAGCAACGGTCTCGGCAGCCCCCTGTGCCGCGGGCGGATCGCCGAAGCCGCGCTCTCTGCGACCGCGCACAGGAACTGCGTCACCTCGGGGTTCGTGGCCAGCGCCGCGCCCACCGGGAACTACGGGCTGGACGTCCACATCGACACGGGCGTGCTCGGGCTCAGCAACGGCGGCTTGATGAGCGCGCTGCAGGACCTTCTCGTCACGCCCCTCTGGATGGCCATCGTGTGGGTCGTCCATGCGCTCTGCGTGATGCTCGAGTGGTGTTTCACGCTGAACCTGCTCGACAGCCCGATGAGCGGGGAACTCGGTCGTGGCCTGCGTCAGATGCAACAGGCGCTCACCGAACCGTGGATCCCGGTGGTGCTCTCGGTCGCCTGCATGGCGGTGCTGTACGACGGGCTGATCCGGCGCCGGATCGCCGACACGCTCGGGAAGGCGCTGATGATGGCCGCGATGATGATCGCGGGACTGTGGGCGATCGCGGACCCGGCGGGGACGGTCGGAGCCCTCGGCTCGTGGGCCAACCAGGCCAGCCTCGGAACGCTCGCCGCGGCCGCTCGCGGGACCCCGTCCGGTGCACCGGTGGCACTCGGGCAGAGCATGCAGGTCGTCTTCTCCGCCGCGATCGAAGCGCCCTGGTGCTATCTGGAGTTCGGGAACGTCGGTTGGTGCCGTGACCCTGGCCGCACCGAACCGCGCCTGCGTGCGGCCGGGCTGAAGATCGCCTCCAAGGAGCTCTCCGAAGCGGGCTGCCGCTCGGGCAGCGCCGCGGGTTGTCCGGCGGGGCTCGGCGCGAAGGATCAGGGGCTGGCCCACAGCGCCCAGCTACTACGCGAAGCCGCCACCAACGGCGCCGTCTTCCTCGCGCTGCCCGCCAACGGGCCCGAACGCAACTCGATCAACGAAGAAGGCTCGCTACTGAGGACGATCTGTCAGAGCAGCGACGCCAGCGACTGCCATGGCCCGGCGGCGTCCGAGGCTGAATTCCGCACCGGCGGCCAGACCTGGTCCCGCATGGGCGGGCTGCTGCTGATCCTGGTCGGGGCGCTCGGCATGGTCCTGCTGCTCGGCTTCATCGCGTTGCGGCTGCTGAGCGCGGCCATCTTCAGCCTCTTCTACCTGCTGATCGCTCCCGGCATGGTGCTCGCGCCGGCGCTCGGCGAGGGCGGCCGCGCGATCTTCCGCCGCTGGGCCGGCCACCTGCTGGCAGCGGTGGTGTCGAAGCTGCTGTTCTCATTCCTGCTGGGGGTGGTGCTCGCGGTGCTCGCGATCCTCGCCAGCCTTCACGCCCTCGGCTGGTGGACCCAGTGGCTGCTGATGTCGGCCTTCTGGTGGGGTGCCTACCTGCGCCGCCACCAGGCGCTCGGGGTGACGCAGGGGGCGTTCGCGGAACGCATGCCGGTGGCGCGTCGGCGAGAACCCCGCTCCGTGGCCAAGCGGATCAGCGAGACCTTGGAGTCGCGTAAAGGGATGGCGGCGGTGCGATGGGCCGCGCAGCGGCGCTCGCGCTCCGCGTCCGATACCGACGTCCGCCGCCCCTCCTCGCGGGACCTCGGGCGCGGCCCCTCCGATCCGGCGGGGGGGCGCCCGGACACCGACGTCCCGCCGGGATCCACCGAGGAGCGCGAAGGAGCTCCCTCGAAGCGCCTGCGGGAGCAGCTCACGCGCGTGGAGGGCGCGCGCCACCGTGCGGAGCTGGCCGGAAACCGCCGCCGCGCGCTGACGCTCGCAGCCCGCGCCGCGCGGATCGAGGCGGAGCTCCGGCAGGGCGACTCCTCCGAGCGCGCCCGAGGTCCCGACACCGGTGCCCGCCCGTCCCCGACGGCGGGGTCGCCGGCGGGCGGGCGCCACACGGGGCCGCAGGGCCCACCAGCCGGGCCCGGTCGCCGGGGCCGCGAACAGCTCTCCTTCGGTCCCGTCGATCCCGAGGAGCGCCGCCGCGCGCGTCTGGAGATCGACCGCGAGCTGGCACTGCTCCGGGAGCGTCTGAAGGCCGAAGGCCACACGCCGCAGGATGCCTCGGATCTGATGCGAGACGCCCGAGACGTCGAGGCGGGGCGCAAACGCTTCCTCGGCCCGGACCTGCCGTGAGCGCCTACAGGAGCCAGGCGGCCGGCTCCCGCGTCGCGCTGGGAGCCGCGGCGGCCGGCGCGTCCGCCTTGGCCGCCCTCCTGGCCCTGGTGGTCGTCGGCGCGCTGGGAGGTGTCGGCTGGAGCACCCCGACGACAGGCCCCGACGAAGGCGAGACGGTCGCCCCCTCGTCACTGGCGCTGCGGGAAATCCCGCCCCTTTACCTGCGCCTCTACGAGCAGGCCGCAGCCCGCTACGGGCTGCGGTGGACCGTGCTCGCCGGGATCGGCAGGGTGGAGTGCGACCACGGGCGCGACCCGTCGCCGTCGTGCACGGTCGAGGGGGCCGTCAACGCCGTCGGGGCGGGCGGGCCGATGCAGTTCCTGGCCTCCACGTGGGCGATCTACGCCGTCGACGCGGACGGTGACGGACGGGCCGACCGCTGGGACCCCGCGGATGCCATCTACGCCGCCGCCCGCTACCTGCGCGCGGCCGGCGCGCCGCAGGACTACGCGCGGGCGATCTTCGCGTACAACCACGCCTCGTGGTACGTGGAAGAGGTCGAGAGCTGGGCGCGTCGCTATACGACCGTGGCACCGGCGCAGGCCGTTCCCGTCCCCGCCCTCGCCGAAGCGGGCCCGGACTCCTCGCTGGCGGACGAGACCACCACGCCGGTCCTGTTCATCGCCGGGACGGTCGCCCGGCTCGAGCCCGCCGACGGGCACGTCGCGATGATCCCCGTCGAGGCTCCCCCCATCGTCCAGGCGATGCTCGTCGCCGGGAACGAGCTCCAGGACCTTCCCTACGGGCCGCTCGGCCATCCCGACCCGCTGGGTGCCACGGAGGAGGACTGCTCCAGCACCGTCAACTACGTCCTCTACCGCTCCGGAGTACGCCCCCTGGCAGAAATCCTGCGGGACAACCCGCTCGCCCAGGACTACGTCCGTTGGGGCGACTCCGGGCCCGGTCGCTGGGTCACGATCTACGCCGCCGATGTCCCGACACCGCACGTCTTCATTGTGATCGCCGGCCTGCGCCTGGACACCTCGCACGACGGGACCGACATCGGCCCCAACCGCGACCAGGACGGCCCCCGGTGGCGGATCCTGCCGACGCTGCCGTCGTGGGCGCATTGGGCGGTTCGACACCCGCCCGGCCTATAACGCGCCGCCCAGCTCGTCGTGGCGGACCCGGCCTGTCGACACCCGCCCGGCCTATAGGCTGACGGGGGCGATGAGCGTCAGGGAGGTCGAGTACCTGCTGATCGGCGGAGGCCTCGCCTGCGCCAACTGCGCCCGCTGGCTGCGGGAGGAAGGCGCCGACGGCGAGATCCTGCTCGTCGGTCGCGAGCTCGACCCTCCCTACAACCGCCCCGAGTGCTCCAAGGGCTACCTCCGCGGCGAAGAGACACGCGAGGAGCCCCTGTTCCGTCCCCCGGAGTGGTGGAAGGACCAGCGGGTCGAGCTCCTCATCGGGACCACGGTCACCGGCCTCGACCCCGCCTCCCACACCGCCACCCTCTCGAACAAGCAGGAGCTCCGCTACGGCAAGGCGCTGCTCGCGAGCGGCGCCAACGTGCGCCGGCTGAACGTCGAGGGCTCGCAGCTGGAGAACATCTTCTACCTGCGCACGCTCGGCAACGCCGACGCGATCAGGGTGGGCGTGGAGGACGCCGAGGAGGTCGTCCTGATCGGCGGCTCCTACATCGGCTGTGAGGTGGCGGCCTCGCTGACGATGCTCGGCAAGCGCTGCTCGATCGTGATGCAGGAGCAGCTCACGCTCGAACGCGGCTTCGGCCCGCGGGCGGGCCGCTTCTTCCAGGACCTGCTGGAGCGCCACGGCGTCACCGTCCACCCCGGCCGCGAGCTGGCCGGCTTCGAGGGCGACGAACGCGTGCGCGCCGTGCACGCGAGCGGTGGGCTGGAGCTGCCGGCGCAGGCCGTCGTGATCGGGGCCGGGGTCACACCGGACCTCGCCCTCGCCCGCCGCGCGGGCCTGCAGCTGGGCGATCTCGGCGGGGTCAGCTGCGACTCCCGCCTGGCGACCTCGGCCCCCGACGTGTTCGCCGCCGGAGACATCTGCGAATACGAGTCGGTCGTCAACGGCGGCCGTCGGCTGCGCGTCGAGCACTGGGACGTCGCCTTCAACCAGGGCCGGACCGCCGCCCTGAATATGCTCGGCCGCGACGTTCCCCACGACGTCGTCCCCTACTTCTACTCCGTCCTGGGGGACTGGAGCGAACTCGAGTACGTCGGCCCCGCCCACGAGTGGGACGAGGAGATCGTGCGCGGCTCGACCGGGGAGGGCGGGACCTTCACGCTCTGGTACCTGGCCGGCGGGCGGGTCGTGGCAGCGCTGACGGTGGGGCGCTCCGCCGACCTCGACGACGCCCGCAGGCTGCTGGCGGCCGGGACCGTGCTCAGCGAGGCCGACCGCCGCGCGCTGGCCGATCCCGACGGCGAGCTGTCCTCGGTCGGGCAGTAATGGATCCCGGCTGCCGTCTCCCGAAGCGAGGCCCCTCGCCGGGGCCGCTCGCCGGGCTGCTCGCGCTGTCGCTCGCCGTCTCGCTCGCCGGCTGCGGCCTCGGCGCGGGGGCCGCGCCCGGCAGCGTGGCCGTCACCGTCACCGACGAATTCGGCCAGCGCCAGCTGCCCGCCCCGGCGTCGCTGAAGGTCGTCGGGCAGGAAACGGTGTTGAGCCTGCTCGAGCGCAACTTCCCGGTGGCCACCCGCTATGGGGGGAAGTTCGTCCAGAGCATCGACGGCCTCGGCGAAGGCGGCGAAGGCGGCCAGCCTGTGAGCTGGTTCTACTACGTCAACGGCGTCCAGGCGCCGAAGGGCGCCGCCGCCACCAACGTCCACGCGGGCGATCAGATCTGGTGGGACCGCCACGACTACAGCCAGACCCAGAACGTCCCCGCCGTCGTTGGCTCGTTCCCGGAGCCGTTCCTGCGCGGGTTCGGCGGCGAACGCTATCCGGTGAGGGTCGAGTGCTCCTCGGTGACGAGCTCTCCCTGCCGCACGATCGTCGCCCGCCTTCGCGAACTCGGCGTGCCCGCCGCGGTCGCGGCCGTCGGCGCCGGCGGCGAGCCGGAAACGGTGCGCGTGGTCGTCGGCGTGTTCGGCAAGATCGCCATCGACACCACGGTCGCGAGCGTCGCACTGGGGCCGTCCCACAGCGGCGTGTACGCGACCTTCTCCGACCACGGCAGACAGCTGAACCTGCTCCACGCCGACGGCCGGGCGGTCCACGCGCCGTCACCGGAAGTCGGGCTGCTCGCCGCCACCCGCGAAGGCCAAGACGCTCCGGTGTGGGTCGTCACGGGGACCACCGAGGCCGGCGTGGCCCGCGCCGCCGGGGCGTTCGACGAACTCGACCTCCACGATCACTTCGCCGTCGCCGTCGGTCCAGCCGGCACGCTACCGCTGCCGCTCCCGGGACGATGACACCCCCGAGCCCGCCCGCCAGATGAGCGCCGCCGGCACACGCCTGATCGCCTACCGCCGCCGCGCGAGCCCGCTGCACGCCGCCCGCGGGACGGTCGTGGCCGCCTACTGCGCGGCGATCGCCGTGGCGGCGCTGGTGACCGAACACCCGCTGCTGCTCGGGAGCCTGCTGGCCACGATCCTGGCGGCCGGCGCCGCCGCCGGGGCCGGGCCACAACTGCTGCGCGCGCTGAGACGCAGCGCGCTGCCCGTGATCGGCCTCAGCGTCGTGGTCAACCTGCTCGTCAACCGCCAGGGCCTGACGGTGTTCGCCCGGCTCGGGGACTGGGGGGCGCTGGGACAGGTCAATCTGACGCTCGAGGCGCTCGTGTACGGAGCCGTGTTCGCGCTGCGGCTGCTGGTGGTCGGACTCGCCTGCCTGCTCGCCGTCTGTGCCGCCGACCCGGATCAGCTGCTCGGCTCCTGCGGCCGGCTGAGCCCCCGTGTGGCCCTGAGCGCGACCGTCGCGCTGCGGCTGGTACCGGTGCTGGCGGGCGACGCCGGCCGCCTCGCCGAGGCCCAGCGCTGTCGACCCGGCGCGGGCGCCGGCAAGCCCGGAGCCCGCGGGCGGCTCATGGTCCTCAGAGCCACGGTCGCCGGCGCGCTCGAGCGCTCCCTGGATGTCGCCGCGGTGCTGGAGATGCGCGGCTACCCCTCCTCCCGCCGGGCCTCCCGCCCACTCGGGCCCCGTTCGCGCCACGACCTCGCCTTCGCGGCGGCGGCCGCGGCGATCGCGCTGCCGGCGGTGTGGTGCGCGCTCGCCGGGGGAGCCCGCTTCCACGCCTACCCGCTCGTGAGCGTCCCCCTCGACGCGGCGGTCGTGGGGCTCGCGCTCGCGTTCCCGGCGATCGCGCTGGCCCCGTTCCTCGACCGCGCGGGGATCGAGCCGTGAGCATCCTGCGCTTCGAGGGCGTCTCCTACCGCTACCCGGACGCCGAGGTGCCTGCGCTGCGCGAGGTCAGCTTCGCGATCGAGCCGGGCGAGTTCTGCGTCGTCGCCGGTCTCTCGGGGTCGGGCAAGTCCACGCTGCTGCGCGCCGCCTGCGGCTTGGTGCCCCACTTCCACGGGGGCACCTTCGGCGGGACCGTGGTGACGGCCGGTCTCGACACCCGCGAGCACACGCCCGCGCAGATCGGGGCGCACGCCGGAACGCTGCTGCCCGATCCCGAGACGCAGGTGGTGATGAACAGCGTCCGCGCGGAGATCTCCTTCGCGCTGGAGAATCGCGGGACGGCGCCCGCCGCGGTCGCCCGCTCGGTCGAGGAAACCGCGCTCTCGCTCGGGATCGCCGACCTGCTGGACCGTCCGACCGCCGAGCTCTCCGGCGGCGAGCTGCAGCGGGTCGCGCTCGCCGGCGCGCTCGCCGCCGGGCCGCAGCTGGTGCTCCTCGACGAGCCCACCTCGCAGCTCGACCCCGTCGCCGGAGACGAGCTGATCTGGCAGCTGCGCCGGCTCAACCAGGAGTGCGACACGGCCGTGGTGCTGGTCGAGCAGCGGCTCGAGCGCTGCCTGGCGGCAGCCGACCGCGTGCTCGCCGTCGCCGACGGGCAGATCGTCTGCGACCTCGACCCGGGTGGCTTCCTCGAGTGGGCCGCGGAGCACGAGCCCGCCCTCCAGACCCCCGGTGCACGCGCCTTCGCCGCCGCCGGGCTGCGCCCGCTTCCGAGCGGCGTCAAGCAGGCCCGCGCGATCCTCCGCCGCGAGGATCTCCTCCACGGCGACCCCCGCGCGCGGGACGACGCCTCACCCCAGGCGCAGGGCGGCGGGTCACCCGCTCGAGCCCGTCGCCTGCGGCGGGGCGGGGGTCGCGCCGGCGACGCCGGGCCCGTCCTCGAGCTGCGGGGCGTCTGGCACGAGCTGCGCGACGGCCCGGCGATCCTGCGCGGGGTCGACCTGCGCCTGAACGGCGGCGAAGCGGTCGTGCTGATGGGCCGCAACGGGGCGGGCAAGTCGACGCTGCTGCGACACGCCGGGGGCCTGATGGAGCCGACCCGCGGGCGCGTCCAGCTGCGGGGCGAGCTCGCGCTGCTGCTCCAGAACCCGGGCGACCTGTTCGTCCACGAGCATGTCCGCGACGAGGCCCCCGCCGCCGCCCTCCACGAGCTCGGCCTCGACGGACTCGCCGACCGCCACCCCCGTGACCTCTCCTCGGGCCAGCGCCAGCGCCTGGCCCTGGCGGTCGTGCTCGGTGGCGAGCGGACCCCTGCCGTGATCGCCCTCGACGAGCCTACCCGCGGGATGGACCGGGCGGCCAAGCGGCGCCTGGCGGAGTGGCTGTCGGCGAGGGCCGAGCGGGGGGCGCTGGTGCTGGTCGCGACCCACGACTGCGAGTTCGCGGTCGAATTCTCCACCCGCGTGGTGCTGCTCGCACGCGGCCGCCCGATCGCCGACGGCCCGATCGGCGAGGTGCTCGCCGGTGGTCGCTACTTCACGACCGAATCGGCGCGCATCCTCGGCGGTCTGCCGGGAGTGGTGCGCCCGGAGCAGGCGGCCTCGGTGCTGGAGGCGCGCCGGGCCGCGATCGCCGGCCACGACGGCGAGATCACCTCGCTCCTGGGGGCCGGCAGGTGAGCTGGCAGCTGGCGGCGTTCGCGATCGTGCTGGCGACCCTCGGGGCCGCCTTCTGGTGGTACGAGCGCTCCCGCCCGCCGGCCAAGCTGGTCGCGTTGGTGGCGGCGCTGGCGGCGCTGGCCGCGCTCGGCCGCGACGCGTTCGCCGCGATCCCCGACGTCAAGCCGATCACGGCGATCGTGCTGGTCGCCGGCATGGCCTTCGGCGCCGCGCCGGGATTCGCCACCGGCGCGCTCGCCGCGCTGGCGTCGAACATGCTCCTCGGCGAGGGCCCCTGGACGCCGTGGCAGATGCTGGGGTGGGGGCTGGTAGGGCTGCTCGGCGCGGGATTCGGGACACTCACCGCCCGCCGCGCCTCGCCCCTGGCGATCGCGCTGGCGTGCGCGGTGGCCGCCGAGGCGTTCAACCTGCTGCTCGACCTCTACACCTGGACCGGGACCGGGAGCCACACGCTGGCCGGCTTCGGGGTGGTCCTCGGGGGATCTGCCGTGTTCGACCTCACCCACGTGCTCGCCAGCTTCGCCTTCGGGCTGGCGTTCGGCGCGATCCTGCTGAGGATGCTGCTGCGGGTCCGCTCCCGCATGCACGTGAGCTGGAGCCCGCCGGCGCTGGGCAAAGGAACTCCTTAGACACCGTTTCGACACGCCTTACAGCGCTCTCTAGGCTGTAGGCGTGACCGGAGAGGCATACGCGGCCCCGGCCGCGCGGGCCAGGAGCTTCGGCGGCGGACGACGGGGGCCCGCTGCCCGCAGCCCATCGGCGCCGCTGCTGGTGGCCGGCGCCTGTGCGGCGGCGCTGGCACTGGTCTGGTGCCTGGCCGAGCTGGTGCCGGCTGTCCACGTTCGCGACGCGGCCCTGCTGCGGCACTTCATGGCGCTCGGCGGCCCCGGTCTGAACCCCGCCCTGAGCTCGCTCCTACACCTGCTCGACCCGACCCTCTACACCCTCTGGGGAATCGCCCTGGTGGCGCTCGCGCTGGCCCGCTCGCGACCCCGCACGGCACTCGCGATCGCCCTCGTGATGGCCCTCGCCCCGCTCACCGCCGAGGTGCTCAAGCCGCTGCTCGGACACGGCACCGTCGGCTACGACGGCAGCCGTCTGGGCGTCTCCTCGTGGCCCTCCGGCCACGCCACCGCGGCGCTCACGCTCGCCCTCTGCGCGGTGCTCGCGGTTCCCGCCCGCTGGCGCCCCGCGATCGCCCTGCTCGGCGGCCTGTTCGCCGCCACCGCCGGGGCGGGCCTGCTGATCCTCGCCAAGCACATGCCCAGCGACGTCGTCGGCGGCTACCTCACCGCCACGCTGTGGATCGCGCTGGCCGTGGCCGCCCTGCGCGTGGCCGAGCGGCGCTGGCCGACAGGCCGGTCCACGCCCGCCCCCTGAACCGACGGAGTCAGTCGTCGTGCGGCGGCGCCGAAGCGCCGTGCGCCCCCGGCTGCCACAGCGGCTCAGATGAGCCCTCCGCGGGGACGTTGGCGGCGCGGGCGAGGATGAACAGCAGGTCCGAGAGCCGGTTCAGGTAGCGCACCACCTCGGGGTTGCCGTCCTCGACGACGATCGCCCGCCGCTCGGCCCGCCGGCAGACGGTGCGGGCCAGGTGCAGGTGGGCGGCCGCCGGGGTTCCCCCCGGGATCACGAACGAGTGCAGCGGCTCGAGCGTGGCGTTGACCTCGTCGCACGCCTCCTCCAGCCAGGAGGTGTAGGACCCGTCCACCCGCAGCCGCGTGCGGGTCCGGTCGGCGTCCGGCGGCGGCGGCGGAACGGACAGGTCGGCGCCGAGGTCGAGCAGGTCGTTCTGCACCCTCCCGAGCCACTCGCCGAAGCGGCCGGGGAGGCCCGGCTGGATCAGCGCCAGGCCGATCACCGCGTTCAGCTCGTCCACCGTTCCATACGCCTCCACCCGCGGATGGAGCTTGGAGACGCGGCTCATGTCGCCGAGGTGCGTGTCCCCCGAGTCCCCGTGCCTGGTGTAGATCTTGGTCAGGTTGACGGTCATCGAAAGCCCGCCCCGAGTCTCGCACACCGGGGGCCCCAGACAGGCGCCGAAACCCCACCCCGGCCGGCGCCGTCCTGGCCGATCGGGTACGTTCCCGGCCCTGTAATGCGGATCGGAGTTCCGAAGGAGACCGCCGCGGGCGAGCATCGCGTCGCGCTCGTGCCGGAGGTCATCGCCAAGCTGACGGCGAAAGGGATCGACGTATCCGTGCAACAGGGCGCGGGGGAGGGAGCGCTGCTCGACGACGACGCCTTCCGTGCCGCGGGAGCGGAGGTCACCGGCGACGCTCAGGCGGTCTGGCGCGGCGACGCGGTGATCACGATCTCCCCACCGGACCCCGAGGCGATCCGGGGCCTGGGCCAGGGCTCGGTGTTGATCGGCTTCCTGGCCCCGCTGACGAGCCCCGAGACGATCAGGGCGCTCGCCGAGGCCGGCGCCACCGCCCTGGCGATGGAGGCGATCCCCCGTATCTCGCGCGCCCAGTCGATGGACGCGCTCTCGTCCCAGAGCAACGTCGCCGGCTACCGGGCCGCGCTGCTCGGCGCCGAGGAACTGGGGCGCTTCTACCCGATGCTGATGACCGCCGCCGGCACGATCCCGCCGGCCAAGGTGCTGGTGCTGGGCGTCGGCGTCGCAGGGCTGCAGGCGATCGCCACCGCCAAACGCCTGGGCGCGCGGACGACCGGCTACGACGTCCGCCCGGAGGTGGCCGAGCAGGTCGAGTCGCTCGGGGCGCAGTGGCTCGACCTCGGGCTCGAGGCCAGCGGCGAGGGCGGCTACGCGCGCGAGCTCACCGAGCAGGAGCGCGAGCGCCAGCAGCAGGCCCTGACGGAGGCGATCGGTGGCTTCGACGTCGTCATCACCACCGCGCTGGTACCCGGGCGCCCGGCCCCCCGGCTGGTCACGGCCGAGGCCGTGGAAGGGATGCCGGAGGGCTCGGTGATCGTCGATCTGGCCGGCGAGGCGGGGGGCAACTGCGAGCTGACCGAGCCCGGCCGGACGGTGGTCCGCCACCAGGTCAAGATCGTCTCTCCCCTGAACCTGCCCGCGACGCTGCCCGAGCACTCCTCGCAGCTGTTCGCCCGCAACGTGCTCGCGCTGCTGGAACTGCTGATCGGCGAGGACGGCACGTTGTCGCTCGACTTCGACGACGAGATCGTCAGCGGCGCGTGTGTGGTGCGCGACGGCGAGATCGTCAACGCCGGCGCTCGCGCCGCCGTGGAGGCCGCCGCCTGATGCTCGCCAGCGTCCTCACCACCAACCTCGCGATCCTCGTGCTCGCCGGGTTCATCGGCTTCGTGGTCATATCGAAGGTCCCGAACACGCTGCACACGCCGCTGATGTCGGGGACCAACGCGATCCACGGGATCGTCCTGCTCGGCGGACTGCTGCTGATCGGGCTGTCCGGCAACGACGCCTTCAACAAGGTCATCCTCGTGATCGCGATCGTGTTCGGGACGATCAACATCGTCGGCGGCTTCCTCGTCACCGACCGCATGCTGGAGATGTTCAAGGCCAAGCCCAAGCCCCCCAAGGGCGAGGGCGAGGACGACGCCGGGAAGGGCGGCGGAGAGCGATGAGCGTGCCGCTGGCGACCAGCTTCCTGCAGAGCGAAAGCTTCATCTACGTCCTCTACATCGTCGCCTTCTCGCTGTTCATCCAGGGCCTGCGGGGCCTCGCCGGTCCGACCACGGCCGTGCGCGGCAACCGCAGCGCCGCCGTCGGCATGGCGATCGCGGTCATCGCCACGCTGCTCAAGCCCGACGAGGGCAACTGGGGGCTGATCGCGCTCGGCATCGCCCTCGGCACGGCCGTCGGGGTCCCGGCCGCGCGTCAGGTGCGGATGACCGCGATGCCCCAGATGGTGGCGCTGTTCAACGGCGTCGGCGGCGGCGCCGTGTTCCTGATCGCCTGGGCCGAGTTCCGCCGCACCGGCGGCTACTCCGGCATCGCCACCTACATCACGATCTTCTCGCTGTTCGCGGCGATCGTCGGCTCGATCTCCTTCTGGGGCTCGAACATCGCCTTCGGCAAGCTCCAGGAAATCCTCCCCGGGCGCCCGATCACGCTCGGGGCGGGCCAGCAGGTCGTCAACGGGCTGCTGCTGGTGCTGGCGCTCGCGGGGGCGATCGACATCGCCTCCGGCAACCACTCCGAAGCCCTCTTCATCGGCGTGCTCGTGTGCGCGGCGCTGCTCGGCAACGCGGTCGTGCTGCCGATCGGAGGCGCCGACATGCCGGTCGTGATCTCGCTGCTGAACGCCTTCACCGGGCTCTCCGCCGCCGCCACCGGGGTGGCGCTGAACAACCCCGCGATGATCGTCGCGGGGATGATCGTGGGCGCCTCGGGAACGATCCTCACGAACCTGATGGCGACCGCGATGAACCGCTCGATCCCGGCGATCGTGGCGGGCGGCTTCGGCGGCGGAGGCGCGGTCGAGGGCGCCCGCGGGGCCGGTGAGCACGCCGGCACCGTGCGCAGCACGACCGCGGCCGACGCGGCGATCCAGCTCGCCTACGCCAACCGCGTGGTGATCGTCCCCGGCTACGGGATGGCCGTCGCCCAGGCCCAGCACGCCGTCCGCGAGCTGACCAAGGAGCTGGAAAAACGCGGCGTCGAAGTGAGCTACGCGATCCACCCGGTGGCGGGCCGGATGCCGGGTCACATGAACGTGTTGCTGGCCGAGGCCGACGTCCCCTACGACCAGCTCAAGGAGATGGACGAGGCCAACCCCGAGTTCCAGCGCACCGACGTCTCACTCGTGATCGGCGCCAACGACGTCACCAACCCGGCGGCCAAGAACAGCCCCTCCTCGCCGATCTACGGGATGCCGATCCTGGAGGTCGCCGACAGCCACTCGACGATCGTCATCAAGCGCTCGATGAACCCCGGTTTCGCCGGGATCGAAAACGAGCTCTACTACGACCCGAAGACGACGATGCTGTTCGGCGACGCGAAGACGGCCGTCAGCGAAATCACGGCCGAGCTGGCCCAGATCTGAGACTCGCCTCTGCGACACTGCGCTCGATGATCGAGCGCAGCCGCGCCCTGGCCGCCCTGTCGGAGGAGGAGTTCGACGTAGCCGTCGTCGGGGGCGGGATCACCGGGGCGGGGGTGGCCCTCGACGCCGCCAGCCGCGGCTACAGCGTGGCGCTGCTGGAGCGCAACGACTTCGCCTCGGGCACCTCCAGCCGCTCCAGCAAGCTCGTCCACGGAGGCCTGCGCTACCTGCAGAACTTCGACCTCGGGTTGGTCCGCGAGGCGCTGCTCGAGCGGCGCCTGCTGGTCCACCTGGCCCCGCACCTGGTGCGCCCGCTGCCGCTGGTGGTGCCGGCCTTCGAAGGCGCCCGACCCGACCGCCTGGTGGGGGTCGGCCTGAACCTCTACGACGTGATGTCGGTCGAACGCGACCGCCTGCGCTCCCGCCGCTCCCGCCGCTCCCGTGCCGAGCGCGCGACCGCCACCACCGCCGGCGGTGCCGATGAGGCCGAGTCCTGGAGCCCCGAGCGCCACCGCGTGATCTCCGGCGAGGAAGTGCTGGAGCTGCTGCCGGCGCTCGCCGCCCGCGAGCCGACCAGCGGCTATCTCTTCTACGACTGCCAGACCGACGACGTGCGCCTGGTCCTGACCGTGCTCGGCGAGGCCGAGCGCTTCGGGGCCGTGTGCGCCAACCGCGTCGAGGTCGTCGGGCTGCTCGAGCAGGATGGCCGCGCCCGCGGGGTGGAGGTCCGCGACTCCGAGGGCGGCTCGAGCTTTCAGGTTCGAGCCGCGAACGTCGTCAACGCCACCGGCGTGTGGGCCGACGAGCTCCGACCGCAGGAGCTGCACGAGGAGGCCGAGCTGCCGCGCATCCGCCCGAGCCGCGGCACCCACATCCTGCTGCGCACCTCCGAGCTGCCGCTGCGGGGCGGGGCGATCGTGCCGGCCGGCGGCGGGCGCTCGATCTTCGCGCTGCCGTGGCTGGGGCACGCGCTGGTGGGCACCACCGACAACGACTACGAGGGCCCGCTCGACCACGTCAGTCCCTCGACCTCGGACGTCGAGTACCTGCTGGAGGCGATCAACGGCTTCTTCGGCACCGACTTCGGGGCGGCCGACCTGAGTGGCGCCTTCGCCGGGGTCCGGCCCCTGATCTCGACCGGCGATCCGAAGAAGTCGGTGGACATCTCACGCAAGGCCGAGCTGTACGAGACCTCCTCGGGGATGATCACGATCACCGGCGGGAAGCTCACGACCTGGCGGCGGATGGCGAAGATGGCGGTCGACCGGATCGTCGAGCGCGACGCCCGCGACGCACCCTGCCGCACCCAGGAAATCCCGCTCGGGCAGGCCGTCGCGGTGGACGAGCTGCCGCGTGTCGAGGGGGTCGCGGACGCGGCCTACCCGGCGCTTGCGGGACGCTACGGCTACGCCGCCCGGGAGGTGCTGGAGCTGGCCGCCTCGCGCGGCGAGCTGGCCCAGCCGATCGTCCCGGGCCTGCCCGACCTGCTGGCCGAGGTGGCGCTCGCCGCCCGCCACGAGCAGGCGCGCAGCATCGGCGACGTGCTGCTCAGGCGCACCCGCCTGGGGTTGCTGGCCGGACGCTCGCTCGAGCAGGGCGAGGACGGTTCCCCGCCGGCGCCGGCCCGGCTCGCGGGCGACGTGCTGGCTCGCGAGCTCGGCTGGGACGCCCGGCGACTCGCGCTCGAGCTCGAGCACTTCGAGCGGGAGGCCCACGCCGAGGGCATCCTCCCGTCCTGCTGGGTGGCGGGGGCCTCGCCCGAGCGCAGCCCGGCTGGCACCGCCCCGGCGCTTTGAGCGCCCCCCGGCGCACGCTGCAGGCGTGCGAGATGTCGCTGCAACTGGGCGAGCGGCCGTGGCTGATGGGCGTCGTCAATGCCTCGCCGGACTCGTTCAGCGACGGCGGCCGCTACGGCGACCTCGACGCCCGCCTCGGGTTGGCCCGGCGACTGCTGGCCGACGGCGCCGACGTGATCGACATCGGCGGCGAGTCCGCCACCACGGGAACCCCGCCGCTGGCGTGGGAGGACGAGCTCGAGCTCGTCCTGCCGCTGGTCGAGGGCGTCGCCCGCGGCCTCGGCGCGCTCGTGTCGGTGGACACCTACAAGCCGCCCGTGGCCGCCGCCGCGATCGCTGCTGGGGCCCGCATCGTCAACGACGTCAGCGGCCTGCGCGATCCGGCGCTGGCCGAGGTCTGCGCTCGCACCGGCGCCGCGCTGGTGCTGATGCACACCCGCGCCGCACCCCGCGAGCGGCTCCAGGACCCCGGCCTCTACGACGACGTCCTCGCCGAGGTGCTCGGGTTCCTGCGCGAGCGGATGGCGCTGGCGCTGGACGCCGGATGCCGCCCCGAGCAGCTGATCCTCGACCCCGGCCCGGACTTCGCCAAGAACGCCCGCCCAGACGGTTGCGCTGTTGCGCGGTCTCCCTCGCCTGCACGAGCTGGAGCGCCCGCTGCTGCTGGCGATCTCGCGCAAGGACTTCATCGGTGCGCTCACCGGTCGCGCCCCCCGCGAGCGGCTGGCCGGCACGCTCGCGGCGCTCGCCCATGGGGTCGCGTGCGGGGCCCACCTGATGCGCCTGCACGACGTCCGCGAGGCGGCCGACTTCCTGCGCGTGCGCGCGGCGCTGGCGGGAGAGCTGGAGGTCGATCCGCAGCTCATCTTGCAGGAGCGGCTGCGCCACGAGCGCTAGGCTGACGCGCACACGGGTGCCCCGGGCTGTCCAACGCCCGGGGACGCCGACCGCCCAGCGAACAGAAAGCGAGATTCACCATGCCAGTCCTCGAGCGCTCCGAGCTGGAGGCAAGCCCGCTCGCCGACCTCCACGCGATCGCCGACCAAATCGGCATCGACGGCTTCAAACGCCTCCGCAAGGCGGAGCTGATCGACAAGATCCTCGCCGCCCAGGGCGACGAGGGCGGGGCCCCGGCCAACGGGGCCGACGCCGCCGGCGAGGCCGACGAAGACTCCAAACCCGCCCGCAAACGCCGCCTGATCCGCACCCGCCGCGGCAAACGCCAGGAGTCCGAGGAGGCCGGATCCGAGCCCGCGACCGAGTCGCCGGACGGCGAGCCGGCCGCGGCCGAGGCCGAGGCCGAGGCCGAGGCCCGACCCGGCGGTGACGCCTCGACGGAGGACGCCACCGAGGACGTTACGGAGGACGCCCGCGCCCCGAAGGCCCGCACCCGCTCACGCGGCGATCGCGCTCCGTCGGGCAGCCGTGGCCGGCGCGGGCCCGCGACCGCCGAGGAGCGCACCGCCGAGGGCGTCGTCGAGGTGCTCGCCAACGGCTCCGGCTTCGTGCGCGTCGACCCGCCCGAGCCCTCGCCCGAGGACCTGTATGTCTCCGCCGCCCAGGTCCGTCGTTGCGAGCTCGTCAGCGGCGACCGCGTGAGCGGCCCGGTGCGCACCCCGCGGCGCTCCGAGCGCTACGCCTCGCTGCTGCGGATCGACACCATCAACGGTGCCCCCGCCGACGAGGTCGCCGCCGGCACCCGCTACGAGGACCTGCCCGTCGACTGGCCCGCCGAGCGGCTCGCGCTCGCCGCCGGTGACCCGACGCTCGAGGCGATCGAGTGGCTGACCCCGCTCGGAAGGGGGTCGCGGGCGGTGATCGCCGGCGGACGGTTCGCCGGCAAGAGCGAGGTCCTGCGCCGCATCGCCGTGGCCCTGCAGGCACAGCCCGAGCTGACGCTGAGCGTGGCGCTGGTGGGCGTGCGTCCGGAGGAGGTCACGCAGTGGAACGACGGTCCGCTCGAGCCCGCGGTCGCGCTCAGCTTCGCCGCCTCGGCCGATGCCCAGGCGCAGGCGCTCGAGCCCGTGCTCGAGACCGCCCGCCGCACCGCCGCCCGCGGCGGACACGCGGTGGTGCTGATCGACACCCTCGACGGGCTGCACCCGCCCGCCGCCCGCAAGGCCCTGTCCGCCGCCCGCAACCTCCGCGGCGGCGGCTCGCTGACGGTGATCGCGACCGCGAGCAGCCCCCTGGGCGGGGAGACGACCGTGGTCGCCCTCGACCCCCGCGCCGCCTCCACCGGCCGTGAGCCGCTGGTCGACCTGGCCGCCAGCGGCACGCTGCGGCCGGACCTGCTGGTGGGCGAGGACGGCGCCGCGGCGATCACGCGTGCCCGCGCGGCCGCGCTCGAGGACTGACCGCTAGACCTGGCGGGGCTGGTAGGCGACCCGCGTCCAGGACGGCTCGGGCGCCAGCTCGATCGGTTCCGCGCGCCGGCCGGTGCCGGCGTCGGCGGGCTGCAGGTAGGCGAACGTGCCCCCGGACGGATCGAAGTGGACCGCCAACTCGCCCTCCTTGACGCGCTGGTCCAGCCACGCGCCCCGGAACACCAGCCGGCGCAACCAGTGCACCAGCGAGCGCTCGGCCGGGCCGACCAGCTCGGGCCAGCAGTCGTTGACGTGGTCCCCCAGCGCCGAGGCGGGCTCGAGGATCTCGCCGTTGACCGCGAGGTTGACGAGGTCTTCCAGCTCCTCGTCCTCAAGCCGGTCGCGGACGAAGCCGAGCTTGATCGCCGCCTGCTCGCAGCGCTCGGAGAAGTCGACCTCGTTGAAGGTGAAGCGCAGCTCCCCGTATTCGAGGACGAAGTGCTCACCGGAGTCGTAGTTTTCGCGTCGTGCGGTTTCCATTCCACCACCGGGCCGTCGCTTTGGGGGCCCGGCCCCGTCGGGATCATAAGCTGGGTTCCTTCTCAGGCGTCTGCGGTGAATGGGATTTTGCACCTCAGGCGAGCGCCGAGCGCAGGGCCTCCTCGAGCTGCGGGTGGCGGAACTCGTAGCCGAGCACGAGCGCCTTCGCCGGCACGATGCGCGCGCCGGTCGTGACGATCTCGGCCATCTCGCCGTACAGGAGCCGCAGTGCCAGCGCGGGTACCGGGAACACCGCGGGGCGACGCAGCACGCGACCGAGGACCTTCGAGAACTCGCGGTTCTCGACCGGCGCCGGCGCGGTCCCGTTGATCGGCCCGCTCCAGCGCTCGTCGCCGATCGCCGCCAGCGCGAGCGCCACGAGGTCGTCGGTGTGGACCCAGGAGACGAACTGCCGCCCGGAGGCCACCGGCCCGCCGAGGCCGAGGCGAAACGGCGGCAGCATCTTCGCCAGCGCGCCGCCGTGGGCGTCGAGCACCACGCCGGTGCGGAGCATGCACACGCGCATCCCCAGCTCGGTGGCGCCGGCCGCCTCGCGCTCCCACTCCACGCACACGCCGGCGAGGAAGTCGTGCCCGGCGGGGGCGTCCTCGTCGAGCGGCTCCTCGTTGCGGGGCCCGTAGTAGCCCGCGGCCGAGGAGCTCAGCAGCACCGGCGGGCGATCGTCGCACCCGCCCAGCCCCTGCACGAGGTTGCGGGTGCCGAGCACGCGGCTGTCGCGGATCGCGTGCTTTGCCTGCTCGCTCCAGCGCTGGGCGACGGGCTCGCCCGCCAGGTGCACGACCGCCTCGCGCCCGGACAGCGCTCCCGCGGGGGCGGCTTCGGCGAGCGGATCCCAGGCCACCGCCTCGACGCCGGGGAGGCACGATCGGGCCCGCTCGGGGTCGCGGCTCAGCACCGTGACGCTCGCTCCCTGCTCCTGCAGCCGGCGCACCAGCTGCGGGCCGACCAGTCCCGTCGCCCCGGTGAGGGTGACGCTGCCGACGCTCATCGGCGTGGGGTCAGGCGCCGCCGTCGGCGATCGGGGTGCCCGTCGAGGTCATCGCTTCGGTCGGCGCGAAGCCGACCTCCTGCCCCGCCAGGGCGGTGCCCGTGAGGCGCGCCTCCTCGGCGACCGCGGCCGCCACCGCCGGGGCCACCGCGCGGTTGAACACCGAGGGGATGATGTAGTCCTCGCGCAGCTCGCTGTCCTCGACGATCGCCGCGATCGCCCGCGCGGCGACGATCTTCATCTCCTCGGTGATCGCCGGTGCGCGCACGTCGAGCGCCCCCCGGAAGACACCCGGGAAGCACAGCACGTTGTTGATCTGGTTGGGGTAGTCCGAGCGCCCGGTGGCCATGATCCGCACGTGCGGCGCGGCCTCCTCGGGGTCCACCTCGGGGTTCGGATTGGCCATCGCGAACACCATCGCGTCGTCGTTCATCTTCGCCAGCGCCTGCGCCGGCAGCGCCTTCGCCCCCGACACCCCGATCAGCAGGTCGGCCCCCTCGATCACGTCCGCCGGCGAGCCCGAGCGGCACTCGGGGTTGGTCGTCTCGGCGACCCAGCGCTTGACGGAGTTCATCGAGCCGTCCAGGTAGTCCTCGCGCTCGACGTGCAGCGCTCCCTGCGAGTCCGCCCCGATGATGTGCCGGACGCCCGCCTCGAGCAGGATCTTGGTGACGGCCACGCCCGCCGCGCCGAGGCCGATGATCAGCACCCTCAGGTCCGCCAGGTTGCGGTTGGTGAGCTTGACCGCGTTCAGCACCGCCGCCATCACGACCACCGCGGTGCCGTGCTGGTCGTCGTGGAAGACGGGGATGTCGAGCTCGGCCTTCAGCCGGTCCTCGATCTCGAAGCAGCGGGGCGCGGCGATGTCCTCGAGGTTGATCCCGCCGAAGGTGGGAGCGAGAGCCCTGACGGTGCGCACGATCTCGTCGGTGTCTTTCGTCTCGAGGCAGATCGGGAACGCATCTACCCCGGCGAACTCCTTGAACAAACAGCACTTGCCCTCCATCACGGGCATCGCGGCCAGCGGGCCGATGTCGCCGAGCCCGAGCACGGCGCTGCCGTCGGAGACGACGGCCACCGTGTTGCGCTTGATCGTGTACTGGAAGGCCCGGTCCTCGTCCTCGGCGATCGCCAGGCACACGCGGGCGACGCCCGGGGTGTAGAGCATCGAGAGGTCGTCGCGGGTCTTCAGCGGGTGGCGGTTGCGCTGTTCGATCTTGCCCCCGAGGTGCAGCAGGAAGGTGCGGTCGGTGGTGTCGATCATCTCGGCTCCGTCGATCGCCTCGACGGCTTCGATGATGTGGCTCCAGTGCTCCCTGCTCCAGGCGTCCACGACGATGTCCCGCAGGGCGCTGGTGCCGTCCATCTCGACCACGTCGACGGATCCCACCACGCCCCCGGCGGCGGCGATCCCGCTCGTCACACGCCCGAGCGTGTCCTTCGCGCCGTCGAGCTGGACGCGGATCGTGATGCGGTATTGGGCGCTGGGTGTTGCGCTCACCTGACGGTGCTCCCCCGGTAGTTGGCGGCACGAGATGTTAGGGGGTATCAGCCCTCGTGCCGCCGGTCGGGCACCGCCCCCACCGCCGGGACGGCTCGCAGGCGCTCCCCCTAGAGTGCTCGGTGCATGGCCGTCGGGACGAAAGCGCGCACGGGTGCGGGAACCGCCGGGGCCGCAGCAGCGGCGGGGGGCGGCGAACGGCGGCTGTTCCTGATCGACGGGCCGAGCCTCGTCTACCGGGCCTTCTTCGCGCTCCCGGAGTCGATCGCGACCTCGACCGGCGAGCCCACCAACGCGATCTTCGGGTTCGCCTCGATGCTCGTCAAGATCGTCACCGAGTACGGCGTGTGCCCGACGCTGGTGGTGTGGGACGCGGGCACCTCTGGCCGCTCGGAGGTCTACTCCGAGTACAAGGCCCAGCGCCGCTCCCGGCCCGACCTGCTCAAGCAGCAGTGGCCCGCGATGGAACCGCTGGTGGAGGCCTTCGGCTACGCCAACGTGCGGGTCGAGGGGTTCGAGGCCGACGACGTGATCGCCTCGCTGGCGGCCCGCGCCGCCGGCTCGGAGCCGCCCGTGCCGGTGATGATCGTGACCGGGGACCGCGATGCCCTGCAGCTGGTCGACGAGCAGGGGCTGATCAAGGTGATGGCGACGTCCAGAGGGATCACCGAGACGAAGGTCTACGACCGCCAGGCGGTGATCGACCGGTACGGCATCCCGCCGGAGCTGATCCCCGACTTCTACGGGCTCAAGGGGGACACCTCCGACAACATCCCCGGCGTCCCGGGGATCGGCGAGAAGACAGCCAGCGAGCTGATCCGCTCGCACGGCTCGCTCGAGGAGGTGCTCGCGCACGTCGACGACATCAGCGGCCCGAAGCGCAAACAGAACCTGCTCGAGCACGCCGACGACGCGCGCCTGTCCAAGCGCCTGGCGACGGTCCAGCGCGACCTCGACGTCGACGTGGACCTCGTCGCCGAGGCGGCCCGCGAGCCCGACCGTGGCCGCGTGCGCGAGGTCTTCCGCCGCTACGAGCTGCGTGACCCCCTCCGCCGCCTCGAGGAGGCGCTCGGAGATCTCGACGCCGCGGCGCCGGCTCCCGCCGCCGAGGTGACGCTCACCGCGACCGTGCGCGAGGTCTCGGTGCAGGACGTCGCCCGCCTACCCGAGCAGGCCGAGCTGGCGGTGCTGGCCGAGGAGCACGAGGCTCCGAACGGGGAGCTGTTCGCCGAGGGGGGGCCGTGGCGCTTCGCGGTGGCCCACGACGGCGAGGTGCTGACCGGCGACTGCGACGGCAGCGAGGAGCTCGTGGCCGAGTGCGGCGAGCACCCCGTCATCGCCCACGACGCCAAGGCGCTGGGTCTGGTTCCCGCCCACCTGGTGCACGACACGCTGCTGGGGGCCTACCTGCTCGAGCCCGCCAGGAGGGGCTACCCGCTCGCCGAGCTGACCGAGGAGCGCGGCTTCGGGAGCCCGCTCGAGGACCCCCTGGCGGGCGGGGCGGTGATGCTGGGGGCGCTGGCGGACTGGCAGCGCGAGCAGATCGCCGAGCGCGGGCTCGAGGAGGTGATGGAGGAGATCGAGCTGCCGCTGGTGCCGGTGCTGCGCGACATGGAGCTGCTCGGGGTGCGCCTCAACGTCGAGCGCCTGGCGGCGATCACCGATCGCGTGCGGGCCGAGCTGTCGGAGCTGGAAGCCGAGATCTTCGAGCTCGCCGGGACCGAGTTCCTGATCGCCTCGCCCCAGCAGCTCGGGGAGATCCTGTTCGAGAAGCTCGGCCTGTCACGCAAGCGACGCGGCAGAGACCGGCTTCTCGACCGACGCCCGCGTGCTCCAGGCGATCCGCTCCGAGCACCCGATCGTGCCCAAGGTCGAGCGCTTCCGCGAGCTCTCCACGCTCGTCAAAACCTATCTCGACGTGCTCCCCGAACTCGTCGACGCCGACTCCCGCATCCACACCACCTACCTGCAGGCGGTGGCCCAGACGGGGCGCCTGTCGAGCATCAACCCGAACATGCAGAACGTCCCCATCCGGACTCCGCTGGGACGGGAGATCAGGGGCTGCTTCGAGGCTCCGCCGGGCGAGCAGCTGATCAGCGCCGACTACTCCCAGATCGAGCTGCGGGTGCTCGCCCACGTGGCCGAGGAGGACGCGCTGATGGAGATCTTCGCCCGCGGCGAGGACGTCCATACGGCCACCGCCTCGCGGGTGTTCGAGGTGCAGCCCGGCGACATCGACCCCGGCATGCGCTCGAAGGCCAAGATGATCAACTACGGGATCGTCTACGGGCTGTCGGACTTCGGGCTGGCCGACCGCCTGAACATCCCCCGCGAGGAGGCCCGCGAGTTCATCGACACCTACCTCGAGCGCTTCCCGGCGCTGGCCCGTTTCATGGTCGATACCGTCGAACGGGCCCGCGAGCAGGGCGAAGTGCGCACGCTCTGGGGCCGCCAGCGCCAGATCCCCGAGCTGCGAGCCCGCAACTACCAGGTCCGCACGCAGGGCGAACGACTGGCCGTCAACACCGTCGTCCAGGGGACGGCCGCCGACATCATCAAGCTGGCCATGGTCCGCACCCACCGCGCCCTCTCGGAGGCCGGGCTGAGCACCCGCCTGCTGCTGACGATCCACGACGAGCTCCTGTTCGAGGGGCCGCCCGAGGAGTCCGCGGCCGCGAGCGAGCTGATCGAGCGCGAGATGGTGTCCGTGTGGGGCACCCGCGAGCCGCCGCTGGCGGTCGACATCGGGCACGGCCCCACCTGGCTGGACGCGAAGTGAGCCGCACCCTGGCGGTGCTGGTCGGGGTTGCGGCGGGGTGCCTGGTGGGCATTCAGGCGCCGGTCAACTCGCGCCTGGGGAGGGTGGTCGGCACGCTCCCGGCCGCGAGCTTCTCGTTCCTGGTGGGCACGGCCGCGCTGGTGCTGATCACCTCGATCGTGGGCGGCGGCCTGGGCGCGCTCGGCGGCGTCGGGCGCGCCCCCTGGTGGGCGCTGATCGGAGGGCTGCTGGGCGCGGTCTACGTGTCGGTGGCGCTGGTGGTGGTGCGCACGCTGGGAGCGGCCGGGCTGACGGCCGTGGTGATAACGGGACAGCTTGCGGTGTCGGTCGCGATCGACCGCTTCGGCCTGCTCGGCGTGGCCAAGCAGCAGGTCAGCCTCCACCGCGTGCTCGGCCTGCTGCTGCTGGTGGCCGGCGTGGTGCTGGTCGTGCGCAAGTAGCGGCGGCGCTACAGCGCGGTGCGGAAGCCCTCGCGCCAGGAGGGGTAGCGCGGGCTCCAGTCCAGCTCTGCGCGCGCGGCGGCGTTGGCGGCCCCCTGCTGGCGGGTCATGACGGCGGCTCCGTAGGCGCCCGCGGCCAGGCGTGCCAGCCACGCCGGCACGCGCCGCGGAGCGGGTGCCCCGAGCGCCCCGGCCAGCGCCGGGATCCACTCCGACACGGGAGCGGGGTCGTCGTCGACGACGTTCAGCACCGCCGGGCCCCGGAGGTCGAGCGCGGACACCGTCGCCGCGGCGGCGTCGCCGACGTGGACGAAGGACCACACGCCCGCGCCGGAGCCGACGATCGGAAGGCGCCGACGCCTGAGGCCGGCGGCCATCGAGCCGTCGCGGGCGATCGCGCTGCCGGGGCCGTAGAAGTACCCGTAGCGGAGCACCACGCCACCCGCTCCCAGCACGCCCCGCTCGAGCTCGGCGACCGCGGCCGCCGAGCGGCGGAACTCCTTCGGCGCCTGTGCGGGCGCGAGCAGTGGGTCCTGCTCGACGTGGATCGTGCCCCGGGGCCCGGGGGCGTAGGCGAAGGCGATGCTCTGGGCGATGAACCGCTCGGCGCCCGCGGCCTCGGCGGCTGCCAGCAGGTTGGCGGTCCCCTCGGTGCGCAGGCGGTCGTTGCCGGCGAAGTCGCGGACCATCGTGCGCGGGTTGATCTGCGCCGGGATCGCGGTCAGCTGGTGGATCACCGCCTGCGGGTTGGCCGCCGTCACCGCCTCCCGGGTCGCAGCGGCGTCGAGCGCGTCGAGCGCCACCGCCTGCGCCCCCTGGGCGCGGAGTCCGTCGAGCTTCTCCGGCGAGTGGCACACCGCGACCACCTCGTGGCCACGCTCGAGTAGGAGCGGCAGCAGCGCCCGGCCGATCACGCCGGTGGCCCCGGCGAGCAGGATCCTCACGCGGCGGTCAGCGATGCGGGGGCCGGCTCGGCGGCGGGGGGAGACTCCGGGACGATGCAGAGCATGCCTTCGGAGAAGCCCGACGGGCTCATCTGGAAGGCGTTGTTGAAGCGCGAGCGCAGGTTCTCGAGGGCGATCATGTTCGTGAGCTCGACCATCTGGCGCTCGCCGAAATGCTCGCGCATGGCTGCGAACAGCTCGTCGCCGACCTCCGGGGGGGTGCGTGTCATCGCCACGGCGTAGTCGAGCACGAGCTTGTCGAGCTCGTCGAAGGCGTCGCTGTCGCGGTAGCGGGGGAGCGCCACCAGCTGCTCCTCGGTGATCCCCGCCCGGCGCGCCTCGAACGAGCCGATGTCGGCGCAGAACTCGCACCTGATCAGCGCCGCGGCCTTCAGCACGGCCAGCATCTTCAGCCGCTCGTCCACCTCGTGCTGACCCGCCGTGGCCTGCTCGAAGAGGCAGTAGCCGACCAGCATCCCCGGTGCATGGGCGTAGACACCCAGCGGGTCCATGTCGCGACCGTATCGGCGGCGTGCGATCCGCTCGATCAGGCGCGCTGCGAGGGGGGCGCGACGGCCCTGGAGTGTCTGGATGCGCGTCATCGGGAGCTCCTTTCGGGTGGGCGTGCTCGTGGATACCACGATATGCTGCCGATGGTCCACCGTAAAGCACCAATGTCGACGTGTTGATGGGTACCAATTCTGGAGGGGACCTGCTTCTGCGGCTCGACCGCAAAGCGCCGAGGCCGTTGCGGGCCCAGCTCGAGGAGCAGCTCCGGGGGGCGATCCGCGAGGGTCGGCTGGCGGCCGACTCCCGGCTGCCGCCCACGCGCGAGCTGGCGTCCGACCTCGGGGTGTCGCGGCGGCTGGTCGTGGACTCTTATGCCCAGCTGCTCGCCGAGGGGTACCTGACGGCGCGGGCGGGGGCCGGGACCTTCGTCGCGGCCGGCGCCGTCAGCGCGGCCGCGCCCCCGTCCTCACCCGTCGCACATGCGCTGCGCTACGACTTCTTCCCCGGCAACCCCGACCTCGCCTCGTTTCCCCGCCGCGCCTGGCTGCGCTCCCAGCGGGCGGTCCTGCGGCAGGCACCCGACAGCGCCCTCGGATACCCCGATCCGCGTGGGGCCCCCGAGCTTCGCCGGGCGATCGCCGGGCACCTGCGGCGCGTTCGGGGCGTCGTGGCCGACGAGGCCACGGTGCTCGTCTGCGGGGGCGCGGCCCAAGCCCTGGGGCTGCTGGCGGCGGTGCTCGGGCCGGGCGCCGAGCTGGCGGTCGAGGACCCCGGCCTGCCCGTACACCGCGAGATCCTCGCCACCGCCGGCGTGACCGTGACGGCGTTGGGGGTCGACGACGACGGCGCCCGCGTAGCGGAGCTCGAGTCGTCCCGCGCGGCCGCGGCCCTGGTGTCGCCGGCCCACCAGTCGCCGACCGGGGTGGCGCTGTCGGCGCCCCGCCGGGCGGCCCTGCTGGCGTGGGCGAGGTCGGCGGAGGGGCTCGTGATCGAGGACGACTACGACGCCGAGTTCCGCTACGACCGCCAGCCGCTCGGCGCGCTGCAGGGGCTCGCCCCCGACCGGGTGGTGTACCTCGGGACGGTCAGCAAGACGCTCGCCCCGGCGCTGCGCCTGGGCTGGGTGGTGCTCCCCGAGCGACTGGTGGACGCGTTCGCCGAACGCAGGCGGCTGGCCGACGCGGGCTCTCCGACGCTCGAGCAGCTCGCGCTCGCCCAGCTGATCGAATCCGGCGACTACGACCGCCATCTGCGCCAGGCCCGCCGCCGCTACCGCGCCCGCCGGGACGCGCTCGTGGACGCGGTCGCCCGTCACCTGCCGGGCGCGAGGGTGACGGGCGTGGCGGCCGGGCTGCACGCGATCGTGCGCCTACCGCAGGCGGTCGATGGACTCGCGCTGATGGGGGCGGCGGCGAGGCGCTCGGTCGGCGTCTACCCGCTCGGGTATGCCTACCTGTCCCCCCGCCCGCTCGACGACGGGGTCGTGCTCGGCTACGCCAACCTGGCCGAGCCGGCGATCGACGAGGGCGTCCGCCTGCTCTCGCTCGCGCTCGAGGACCTGCCGGCGAAGCCCGCGGCGACGAACGACGGGGGCGCGATCGCCAGGTAGTGCGAGAACGCCCACCGGCTCAGCCCGCCGTTCTCGAACGCTCTCACGAGCGCTCCCGCGGCGCGGCTGGGGGTGATCTGGCCGACCGCCCGCTGGACGGCCAGCAGCCACCTGAATTTCCTCGCGTGGGCGTCGGAGAAGGCGCCGTAGCGGGCGAGCGCCTGCTCGCGGGTGCGGCTCCCGTCGAGCACCCCCCGCAGCTCCCGGCCACACGCGAGGCCGAAGTAGAGCGCCGTGCGGATGCCCTCGGCGGTCAGCGGCAGGCAGTGCCCGGCGGAGTCGCCGACGAAGAAGATGCCGTCCTCGACGGCGCGCCGGAGCTGGTGGGGGATCCAGTTGCCCTGATAGCCGCGTGCCGGCAGGCCGAGGTCCCCGGCGAGCCTGACGGTCGGCTCCTTGACGTGGTGGGTGGGCCAGAAGGAGCCGACCCCGACCCGCAGCTCGTCGCCGGCGGGGAAGCTCCAGGAGTAACCGGCCCGCACATAACCGGCGTCGAGCCACAGCTCCATGTCGTCTCCGCTGCCGGCAGGGTGGACCTCCAGGCCCCGGGACAGCCGCGCCTGCGGAGGCTGGATCGGCTTCGCGTTGGAGAGCACCCGCCGCCAGCCGAGGCCGTCCACGATCAGCGGGGCACGCAGCTCGCCGCGGTCGGTGTGGACGACGTCGCCGCTGCGGCCGGTGACGGTCGCGGTCTCGAACTCGAGCATCGGCGTCCGCGCCTGCTCCCACAGCAGCCCGCACAGCTCGCGGTAGTCGAAGGTCGAGAACGACCACGGAAGCTGCCAGCGGGAGGTGCCGAACGGGGTGTGGACCACGAGCGCGTCGAAGCTCTGCCGCTGCGAGGGGCCCAGCTCGAGCGCCGTCAGCCACGAGGTCGGGATCCCGCAGGCCGAGGTCTGCCGCTCGCCGATCTCGTAGCGGTCGACCACCAGCACGCTGGCGCCGGTGCCGGCGAGTTCGCGCGCGACCGCGAGCCCGGCGAAGCTCGCCCCGCACACGAGCACGTCGCAGTCACGCTGCAAGCGGGTGCGGTCGGCACCCCGCTTCGTCGCTCGAACAGGCATTTCGCCCGCAATCATACGGCTGCGCTACGCTTCGCCGGGTGCAAGCAGTGACGGAAGAGGCAGGAGCCCACGTGGTGGATGGGTCGAACGGGCTGCTGCTCGAAGTGGACGGTCAGATCGTCCCCAACTACGATGCCACGCTCCGCCCGATCGAGGAGGGCGAGGTCGTGACCGGCCACGTGGTGCGAATCGACAAGGACGAGGTCCTGGTCGACATCGGCTACAAGTCGGAGGGCGTCATCCCCGCCAACGAGCTGTCGATCCGCAAGGCCGTGGATCCCAGCGAAGAGGTCCACCTCGGCGAGGAGGTCGACGCCATCGTCCTCACCAAGGAGGACCAGGACGGGCGCCTGATCATGTCCAAGAAGCGGGCCCGCTTCGAGAAGGCGTGGCGGCGGATCGAAGCCGCCGCCGAGTCGGGGGAGCCCGTCGAAGGCACCGTCATCGAGGTGGTCAAGGGCGGGCTGATCATCGACCTCGGCGTGCGCGGCTTCCTGCCCGCCTCGCTGGTCGACATCCGCCGCGTGCCCAACCTCGACGAATACATGGGGACCAAGATCGAGACGAAGGTGATCGAGCTCAACCGTTCCCGCAACAACGTCGTGCTGTCCCGCCGCGCGGTGCTCGAGGAGGAGCGCAAGGAGGTTCGCCAGCAGATCCTCGACCGTCTCCAGCCCGGGCTCGTGGTCGAAGGCCAGATCTCGAACATCGTCGACTTCGGGGCGTTCGTGGACCTCGACGGGATCGACGGCCTGATCCACATCTCCGAGCTGTCCTGGTCACACGTCAACCACCCCAGCGAGATCCTCTCGATCGGCGACACAGTGCGGGTGAAGGTGCTCGACATCGACCGCGACCGCCAGCGCATCTCGCTCGGTCTCAAGCAGACCCAGGAGGACCCCTGGCAGCGGATCGTCGATACCTACAGCGTCGGCGACGAGCTCCAGGGCAAGGTCACCAAGGTCGTCACCTTCGGCGCCTTCGTCGAGATCCTCGACGGCGTCGAGGGACTCGTCCACATCTCCGAGCTCGCCCCCCACCACGTCGAGAGCCCGCGGGAGATCGTCCACCCCGGGGACGAGATCCGCGTGAAGATCCTCGAGATCGACTCCGAGCGCAGGCGCCTGTCGCTGTCGGCCAAGCGCGTCGAGGACCAGATCCTGCCCGTCTCGCGGCCCGGCCAGCCGGCCGGGGAGGGGGCCGCCGACGAGCCCTCCGCCGAGGCGGCCGTCGAACAGCCCGCCGAGGCCGTCGGCGAGCAGCTCCCGCCAGCGGAGCCCGCACCGGAGGAGCCGGCGGCCGAACAAACGTCCGCCGAGCCGGTCGCCGACGCCGCACCGGCCGAGCCCGCCGCCGAACAGGCGTCCGCGGAGCCGGCTGCCGAGGCCGCAGCGGCCGAGCCGGTCGCCGACGCCGCGCCGGCCGAGCCGCCCACGGCCGAGGTCGGCGCCCCCGAGGCCGGCACGGCCGAGACGGCCGCACCGGAGGCCCCGGCCGCCGAGCCCGATGCCGCCGCCCAGGGTGACAACGGGGCGGCCTCCGGCGACGGTGGTCCGGTCGCCGAGCCGGAGCTGACGGCGGACTCCGCGCAGCAGGACTAGAAGACGGCGCCGCTGCTCGCAGGCGCCCGCCCGCGTGGGCCGCTGACGTGAGCGCCGCGGTGCCCTTCGTGGGGCTCACCGGCGGCATGGGCGCCGGTAAGTCGACGGCGCTGAGCGCCCTGCGGGAGCTGGGGGCCGACGTGATCTCCAGCGACGAGGTCGTCCACGAGCTCTACGAGAGCCCCGAGGTCGTGGCGGCGGTCGCCGAGCGGTTCGGGTCCGAGGTCGCTCCCGACGGCAGCGTGGACCGGCCGGAGCTGGCCCGCCGCGCGTTCGCGTCCGCCGACGGCCGCGCCTGGCTCGAGGGGCTGGTGTGGCCGCTGGTGGGCCGCCGGATCGCCGCGTGGCTGGAGCGGGCCCGCTCGCTGGACCCTCCTCCTCGAGCGGCGGTCGTGGAGGTGCCGCTGCTGTTCGAGGCCGGCCTCGAGGACGGCTACGACGCCACCATCGCGGTGCTGGCCGACGAGGGGCTGCGGCGCTCGCGGGCGGCCGCCCGCGGCCAGGTGCTGCTGGAGGAGCGCGACGCCCGTCAGCTCAGCCAGCAGGAGAAGGCGGCTCGCGCTACCTTCGTGGTGCATAACGACGGGACGGAGCAGGATCTGGCCCGCCAGCTGTCGGAGGTGCTTGACAAGCTAGAACGGCGATGAGTCAGCGCGCGCTCGGGACATGGCTGGTGCTCGGAGCTGTGCTTGTGTGCGGCGCGCTCGTGCTCGTCGTGATCAGCGAGGCGGGCCGGCGGACACTGCCGCTGGCGGACACCCAGATCATCCGCGCCCAGGCGGCCGAAAAGCGCCTCGATCCCGCGCTGATCGCGGCGGTGATCTACTGCGAGTCGAAATTCGAACCGCGGCCCTCGGCGGCCGGCGCCGAGGGGCTGATGCAGATCCTGCCGGAAACCGCCTACTACCTGGCGAAACTGTCCGGGGGGCGTACGTTCACCTCTGCCGACCTGGCCAGCCCGAGCGTGAACGTTGCCTACGGCAGCTACTACCTGCGCTATCTGCTCGACCACTACGACGGCAACGAGATGCTCGCGGTGGCGGCCTACAACGGGGGGCTGGCCAACGTCGACCGCTGGGTGGCCCAGGCCCAGGCCGCCGGCCGCGAGCTGACGATCGAGGAAATCCCCTTCCCGGAGACACGCGAATACGTGCGCCGGGTGCTCGGCGCCGAGCAGGTCTACCGCAGCGACTACGCCCGCCAGCTGGGCATCACCTGAGCGCCCACGGCGGCGGCCGTCGAAGCCCGGCTGGGCGGCGGCTAACCTGCAGGGGACCCCGCGACGGATGCCCGACTTCAAGCTCGATCCCGCCTTCACGCCGACCGCCGACCAGCCGAAGGCGATCGAGGCGCTGGCCCGCGGGGTCGGCGCGGGCGAACGCTTCCAGACGCTGCTGGGGGCCACCGGCACGGGCAAGACGATGACCATGGCCGGGGTGATCGAGGCCGTCCAGCGCCCGGCGCTGGTGATCGCCCACAACAAGACCCTCGCCGCCCAGCTCTGCAACGAGTTCCGGACCTTCTTCCCCGACAACGCGGTCGAGTACTTCGTCTCCTACTACGACTACTACCAGCCGGAGGCCTACGTCCCCAGCCGGGACCTGTACATCGAGAAGGACTCGGCCATCAACCAGGAGGTCGACCGGCTGCGCCACGCCGCCACCGCCGCCGTGTTCGCCCGCCGCGACGTGATCGTGGTGGCCTCGGTGTCGTGTATCTACGGCCTCGGGTCGCCCGAGACCTACGAGATGAACATGCAGATCCTCAAGCGGGGGGAGAGCGTCGACCGCGACGCGCTGCTGCGCAAACTGGTCTCGATCCAGTACACCCGCAACGACTCGGTCCTGTCCCGTGGCACCTTCCGCGTGCGGGGGGACACGCTCGAGGTGTTCCCGGCCTACGCCGAGACCGCCTTCCGGGCCAGCATGTTCGGCGACGAGGTCGAGCGCCTGCAGAACTTCGACCCCCTCACCGGGGAGCTGCTCGCGGACGACCTCGAGCACGTGGCGATCTGGCCCGCCACCCACTACAACGTCAGGGAGGGGACGATCGAGGCGGCGGTCGAGCAGATCGGGGCCGAGCTCGAGCAGCGCTGCGAGGAGCTGATCTCCGAAGGCAAGCAGCTCGAGGCCCACCGGCTGCGCCAGCGCACCCAGTACGACATGGAGATGCTGCGCGAGGTCGGGTTCTGCTCGGGGATCGAGAACTACTCGCGGATCCTCGACGGCCGTCGTCCCGGCGAGCGGCCCTACTGCCTGATCGACTACTTCCCCGACGACTTCGTCTGCTTCATCGACGAGTCCCACCAGACGGTCCCCCAGATCGGCGGCATGTACGAGGGTGACCGCTCCCGCAAGCAGACCCTCGTCGACTACGGCTTCCGTCTCCCCAGCGCGCTCGACAACCGCCCCCAGACCTTCGATGAGTACCTCTCGATCACCCCCCAGCTGTTGTTCGTGTCGGCCACGCCCGGCGAGTACGAGCGCACCCGCTCCACCAGCGTGGTGGAGCAGATCGTCCGGCCCACCGGGATCGTCGACCCGGTCGTGGAGGTCCGCGAGACCACCAACCAGATCGACGACCTGATGAACGAGGTGCGGGTCCGCGTGGAGCGGGACGAGCGGGTGCTCGTGACAACCCTGACGAAGAAGATGAGCGAGGACCTCTCCCAATATCTGCTCGAGATGGGCTTCAAGACCCGCTACCTGCACTCCGAGATCGACACCCTCGAACGGATCCAGATCATCCGCGACCTGCGCCTGGGCGAGTACGACGTGCTCGTGGGCGTGAACCTGCTGCGCGAGGGCCTCGACCTCCCTGAGGTCTCGCTGGTGGCGATCCTCGACGCCGACAAGGAGGGCTTCCTGCGGGGCGAGACCTCGCTGATCCAGACGATCGGGCGGGCCGCCCGCAACGTCGGGGGGACGGTCCTGATGTACGCCGACAAGGAGACCCGGGCGATGCGGGCCGCGATCTCCGAGACCGACCGCCGGCGGGAGATCCAGCTCGCCTACAACGAGCGCCACGGCATCACCGCGGCCACGATCGTGAAGGGCATCTCCGACATCGCCGAGTTCCTCCAGGCCGAGTCGAAGGTCCCCCGCGGGCGCCGACGCACCACCCGCATCCGCGCCGCCGGGGACGCCCGCGAGATGCCCCGCGACGAGCTCGAGCGGATGGCCGTGGAGCTCGAGGAGGAGATGCTGGCGGCCGCCGAGGACCTGCGCTTCGAGTACGCCGCCCAGCTCCGGGACGAGCTGCGGGAGCTGCGACGCGACCTGCGGGACATCGATGTACACTCGCAGCGCGCTCCAGCCGAGCGCGAGACGCCCGCCAACGAGATGGCCTAGGATCCCCCCCGCCTTGGACCTCGACCGACAGGCAATCGAACGCAAGGATTTCCCGATCGGCCGCCGCGGCTATGACCCGGACGCGGTCGACGCACACCTGCGGGCGCTGGCGGGCGAGTTCGAGGACATCCAGCGGGCCGCCACCCACGGCTCCCCCGACCTGTCGCTGGCCACCTCCGCCGCCAGCCAGGTCCAGAGCATCCTCGAGGCCGCCGAGGCCACGGCCGCCGACATCGAGCACAACGCCCTCGAGGAGGCCCGTTCGCTGCGCGAAGAGGCCGACCGCGACGCCGACCGCAACCGCGAGGAGTCGCTCGAGCGCGCCCGCGCCCACGTCGCCGCCGTCGAGCAGGCCTCGGCCGGTCTGCTCGAACGGGTCGGCTCGATGGAGAGCGAGGTGGCCGCCCTGGTGGAGAGCCTCCGCGCCGGCGCCCGCCGCCTGGCGGGCGACCTGGCTGCGGTCGAGACCGGGATGCACGAGCTCTACGACGCCGCCTCCGGGCGCCCCGGGGGATCCGGGGCCCAGGCGCCGGCCCCCCCGGCGAGCGCTCCGGCCCCCGAGCCCGAGCCGCCCGCCCCCGAGCCGGTGGCGAGCCCCGAGCCGGTCGCGTCCGAGCCCGAGCCGGCTGAGCCCGCGCCCGCCGCCGCCCCCGAGCAGCCCGCCAAGGCCGAGCAGCAGCCGGTCCCCGGTGACATCGACGGCGCCCGCCTGGTGGCGCTGAACATGGCCCTCAACGGCGAGTCGCGGGCCGAGACCGAGCGCTACCTGGCCGAGAACTTCGAGCTTCCCGACCGGCTCAAGCTGATCGACGAGGTCTACGCCGCCGTCGAGGGCTGAGCGGCATCGCGCCGCCGCCGCCCCGCCGGGGCGCCCGGGCGAACATCTGTTCGCCTCAATAGAATCACTCTCGCGATGGCAGCCGGCGATCAGATTCCGGCGGGCAACGAGATCCGCGTCTCGGGCGCCCGCGAGCACAACCTCAAGGACGTCTCCGTCGTCCTGCCCCGAGACGCCCTGGTGGTGATCACCGGGCTGTCGGGGTCGGGCAAGTCGAGCCTCGCGTTCGACACCATCTACGCCGAGGGCCAGCGCCGCTACGTCGAGTCGCTGTCAGCCTACGCCCGCCAGTTCCTGGGCCAGATGGACAAGCCCGACGTGGACTCGATCGAGGGCCTCTCGCCGGCGATCTCGATCGACCAGAAGACGACCTCCCGCAACCCCCGCTCGACGGTCGGCACGGTGACCGAGATCTACGACTACCTGCGCCTGCTGTGGGCCCGCGTGGGCAAGCCCCACTGCCCGATCTGCGGCCGTCCGATCGTGGGCCAGTCGGCCGAGCAGATCATCGACCAGGTGATGGAGCTGGGCGACGGCACCCGCTTCATGGTGCTCGCCCCGGTCGTGCGGGGGCGCAAGGGCGAGTACGGCAAGCTGCTCGAGGAGCTCCGCAGCGACGGCTTCACGCGGGTCAAGATCGACGACCGCGTGCGCATGCTCGAGGAGTCGATCGTGCTCGACAAGCGCTACAAGCACGACATCGCCGTCGTCGTGGACCGGCTCGTGATGCGCCACGACCTGCGCAAGCGGCTGGCCGACTCGATCGAGACCGCCGTCCAGCGGGCCGACGGCCTGGTCGAAATCGAGATCGTGGCCCGTGGCGAGGAGCGCGAGCCGTCCGCGGCCCACGCCACCGGTGCCAAGGGCACACGGGCCCCGTCCGGGCAGATCCACCCGGGCGAGATCCCCCCGGCGGGGACGGTGTTCACCTTCTCGGAGCGCTTCGCCTGCCCCGAGCACGGGCCCTCGCTGGTCGAGCTCGAGCCGCGGGTGTTCTCGTTCAACTCGCCCCATGGCGCCTGCGACCGCTGCACCGGCCTCGGCTCGATGATGGAGATCGACCCCGAGTTGGTCGTGCCAGACCCGTCGCTGTCGATCGGCGAAGGGGCACTCGCGCCGTGGGCCTCGAGCAGCTCCAACTACTACGCCCAGATGACCGAGGCGATCGCCGAGGAGTACGGGGTCGACCTCGACGCCCCCTGGGAGGAGCTGCCGGAGGATCAGCGCGAGGTGTTCCTGCACGGGACCAACGGAGAGCCGATCCAGGTCACCTACCGCAACCGCTTCGGGCGCCGGCGCTCCTACGCCGCCCGCTTCGAGGGGATCATCCCCAACCTCCAGCGGCGTTACCACGAGACCGACTCCGAGTTCTCGCGCGAGAAGATCGAGGAGTACATGTCGCTGCGCGCCTGCCCCGACTGCGGCGGCGCCCGCCTGCGACCGGAGGCTCGGGCGGTGCTGGTGGCCGGGACCCGGATCGAGGACTTCACGGCGCTGTCCGCCAGGCGGGCGCTGCAGTGGCTCGAGGAGGTCGAGCTGTCCGACACCGACCGCCACGTCGCCCGCCTGATCCTGCGCGAGATCTCCGAACGGCTGCGCTTCCTCGACAACGTCGGCATCGGCTACCTGTCGATGGACCGCGCCGCCGCCACGCTGTCGGGCGGGGAGGCCCAGCGGATCCGGCTGGCGACCCAGATCGGCTCCTCGCTGGTGGGCGTGCTGTACATCCTCGACGAGCCCTCGATCGGGCTGCACCAGCGCGACAACTCGAAGCTGATCGCCACGCTCGAGCGGCTCCGCGACCTCGGCAACACGGTGATCGTGGTCGAGCACGACGAGCAGACGATGCGGGCCGCCGACCACCTCGTGGACCTCGGGCCCGGAGCCGGCGAGCACGGCGGATGGATCGTGGCCGAGGGCACGGCCGCCGAGGTGCAGCGCGTGCCCGAGTCGCTCACCGGCCAGTACCTGTCCGGCGCCCGCACGATCGAGACGCCGACGCGGCGGCGGACGCCGAGCGGCTACATCGAGATCCTCGGCGCCAGCCAGCACAACCTCCGCGACATCGACGTGCACGTCCCGCTCGGGGTGCTGACGTGCGTGACCGGGGTGTCGGGGTCGGGCAAGTCGACGCTCGTCAACGACGTCCTCTACAAGGCCGTCGCCAACCGCCTGCACCGCGCCCGCCGCCGCGCCGGCAGCCACCGTGCGATCCACGGGCTGGAGCAGCTCGACAAGATCATCGCCGTCGACCAGTCCCCGATCGGCCGCACCCCACGCTCGAACCCGGCCACCTACACCGGCCTGTTCGACGTGATCCGGGACCTCTTCTCCAAGACCCAGGAGGCACGGGCCCGGGGCTACAAGCCGGGACGCTTCAGCTTCAACGTCAAGGGCGGTCGCTGCGAGGTCTGCCGCGGGGACGGCCAGATCAAGATCGAGATGCACTTCCTGCCCGACGTGTACGTGCCCTGCGAACAGTGCCACGGCAAGCGCTACAACCGCGAGACGCTCGAAGTGCGCTTCAAGGGGCGCAACATCGCCGAGGTGCTCGACATGCCGGTCGAGGAGGCGCTGCGGTTCTTCGAGCACATCCCGAAGGTGCGCCGGCGGCTGGAGACACTCGACGCCGTCGGCCTCGGCTACGTGCGCCTGGGCCAGCCCGCCACGACCCTCTCGGGCGGCGAGGCGCAGCGCGTGAAGCTCGCCACCGAGCTGTCGAAGGTCGCCACCGGGCGGACCCTCTACATCCTCGACGAGCCCACCACGGGGCTCCACTTCGCCGACGTCCAGCGCCTGCTGGAGGTGCTCCAGCGGCTCGTCGAGGCCGGCAACAGCGTGGTCGTGATCGAGCACAACCTCGACGTCATCAAGTCCGCCGACCGGATCATCGACATGGGCCCGGAGGGGGGAGAGGAGGGCGGCATCGTGGTCGCCGCCGGCACCCCCGAGGAGGTGGCCCTCGAGCCCGCCTCGCACACCGGGCAGTTCCTCGCCTCGATCCTCACCCCCGCCACCGCCCGGCGCGGCCGCCCGCCTCGCCGGCGCCGCCCGAAGGTGGCCGCCTGAACAGGTACCGATGGCGGCCCCGAGCGCAGGCCGGCTGCGCCTGTGGACACAGAAGTGGCGCTGGTACGAGCGCAACTCGCTGCCCTGGAATCGCGCCCGCATCCACTGGGAGTTCATGCGCCGCGAAGCGTTCGTGCGCTGGCCCGTGCAGGGCAACGTGCTCGAGGCGCTGAGGGAGGGTCGCCTGGACCTGGGGCCGGGCGTGCTGTTCGAGCCGGGCGTGTGGATCACCGCCCCGGGGAGCGCGCGGGTGCGGATCGGAGCCGGCAGCTTCCTCAACATGGGCGTGATGGTCGCCGCCCAGGAGCTGGTCGAGATCGGCGAGCACTGCATGCTCGCCAACGGCTGCTTCGTCTCCGACGCCGCCCACCGCTTCGACGACCCCGACCGGCCGGTGCCGTGGCAGGGCTTCACCACCAAGGGCCCCACCCGCATCGCCGCCAACTGCTGGCTCGGGGCCAACGTCGTCGTGACCAGCGGCGTCAACATCGGCGAGCGCTGTGTGATCGGGGCCAACTCGGTGGTGACGGGCGACGTGCCCGCCCACTCGATCGCCGCGGGCGCCCCGGCGAAGGTGCTGCGGAGGATCGAATACGGGTAGCGTCCGCGGGCGCGATGGACCTCTACGAGGCGATGCGCAGCGCCCCCACCACCCGGCGCTTCAGCAACGAGCCCGTGCCCCGCGCGATGCTCCTGCGGGCGCTCGAGGCGGCCCGCTTCGCCCCCAGCGGCGGCAACCGCCAGGGCTGGCGGGTGATCGCCGTCGAGGACCCCGAGCTGCGCCGCAAGCTGGGGGAAATGTACCTGCCCCACTGGCGCGCCTATCTGCGCCGCCTGGGGGTCGAGGGGGTGCTCGAGGATCCGGACGCGGATCCGGTGGTGCGACGCCGCCTCGAGGGCGCCGACGAGTACGCCCGCTCGCTGGCGGAGGTGCCGCTGCACCTCGTCGTGGGGGTGCGGCTGGGAGACCTCGCCGTCACCGACGCCGAGCTGCCACGCCCGAGCATCGTCGGCGGCGCCTCGATCTACCCGTTCGTCCAGAACCTGCTGCTGGCGCTGCGGGCGGAGGGGCTGGGAGCCGCGATGACGACCCTGCTGGTGCCCGCCGAGGACGCCGTCCGCGAGCTGCTCGGGATCCCCGCCGAGATCGCCCTCGCCGCCCACGTCGGTGTCGGCCGCCGCATCGATCCCTGGCCCCGCCGGCTGGCGCGGCGCCCGGTGGAGGAGTTCGCCTTCGCCGACCGCTGGGGCGAGCCGCTTCAGGAGCTGTAGCGCACCGCCAGCAGCTGTTTCAGGTCCGACAGCTCGGCCGGGTCGATCGAGTAGGTGTGCTCGGGTCCCGGGTAGCGGCGCGAGCGCACGTCCTCGGCGAACGCGCCGACCCCCTCGTTCATCTCCTGTTGGAGGTTCGCGTAGCGCTTGACGAAGCGCGGCCCGAGGCCGTCGCGGATCCCCAGCAGGTCGTGGAACACGAGCACCTGGCCGTCGGTCGCGGGGCCCGCCCCGATGCCGATCACGGGGATCTCGACCAGGCCCATCAGCTCCTCGGTGACGGCACTCGGGATCGCCTCGAAGACGAGCGCGAAGCAGCCCGCGTCCTGCAGCGCGAGGGCCTCCTCGGCGATCCGGGCCGCGGCCCGGGCGTTGCGCCCCTGGGCCTTCCAGCCGCCGAGCGCGGTGGAGGTCTGGGGGGTGAGTCCGACGTGCCCCATCACCGGGATGCCGGCACCGACGATCGCCCGCGCACGGCTCGCCGGAGCCTCGCCGCCGCCCTCGAGCTTGACGACCTCGCAGCCGCCGTCCTTGACCATCCGCATCGCGGTCCCGATCGCCTGCTCGTCGGAGATCTCATACGAGCCGAACGGCAGGTCGCCGACCAGCAGGGGGGAGCTCAGGCCGCGGCTGACGGCGCGGGTGAGCACCAGCATGTCGGTCAGCTCCACCGGCGTGGTGGCGGCGTACCCGAGCACGGTGGTGGCGGCCGAGTCGCCGACCAGCACCAGGTCCACACCTGCGGCCTCGGCCGCCCGCGCGCTCGGGTAGTCGTAGGCGGTGACCATCACGATCGGTTCTCCGAGACGCTTCTTCTCGGCCAGCAGCGGCAGCGTCATCGGCAGCCGCACCGGGTCGGCGTGGGTTCTGATTGCGGGGTGGCTCGACATGGGGGACTCCTATCCGGACGCTGGTTGACGCCGCCTCTCAGCGAACGGCGGTCGCCACCTCGTCCTCGTGGATTGACTTGCGGGCCGTGTGGCCCAGCTGGGCCGTGTGGCCCGAGTGGTCCGTGGGGCCCAGGTGGGCCCCAGGACCCAAGATCTCGTTGTCGATCAGGCGCACGTTCCCGACACGGGCGGCGATCAGCAGCAGGCCCCGCCGGTCGAGCTCCGTCACCGGGACGAGCGTGTCGGGGTCGGCGAGGGCCACGTACTCGACCTCCAGCCGGTGGTCGGCGAGCACCTCGAGCGCGGCTTGGGTGAGCTGCCGCGCCGAACCCACTCCGGCGGCGGCCAGGTCGCGGGCCCGCGCCAGCGCCCGCGGGATCCCGAGCGCCTGCTCGCGCTGATCGGTGCTGAGCAGCCGGTTGCGGCTCGACAGCGCCAGCCCGTCCGGCTCGCGTACCGTCGGCACCGCCGCGATCCGCACGGGCAGGTTCAGGTCGGCCGCCAGCCGGCGGATCACCAGCAGCTGCTGGGCGTCCTTGCGCCCGAAGTAGGCGACGTCGGGGAGGGCCATGCAGAGCAGCTTCGTGACCACCGTCGCGACCCCCCGGAAGTGCGCTGCTCCGCGGCTCTGGCCCTCCAGCGGCTCGCTCACCCCGGCGACCTCGACGGTCGTGGCGAAGCCCTCGGGGTACATCTCCAGGGGCGAGGGCGCGAACAGCACGTCGGCCCCCGCCTCCGCCGCCAGGCCCGCGTCGCGGCGCTCGTCACGGGGGTAGCGGTCGAGATCGGTCTGCTCGTCGAACTGGGTCGGGTTCACGAACAGCGTCACCACCACCACCTCGCACTCCTCCCGCGCCCGCGCCACCAGCGCCAGGTGGCCGTCGTGGAGGGCTCCCATCGTCGGGACCAGCCCGATCGAGAGTCCGCCGGACCGCGCGGACGCCAGCGCCACCCGCAGCTCGGCGACCGTCCGCAGCGTCCTCATCGGGGGACGTCCGCTGCGGGGTTCGGGATGCTCATCGGCTTGGTCCAGTTCCTCGATGGATACCGGCGCGCCTGGGTCTGCCAGGGTCCTGATCCTGCTTTCGAGGTCCACCCCGGAGGAGCTCCGGTGGCCGCCTCTGGACGGGATGATACCCGCGCTCGCGGACCGCGCAAGCGCTACCAGGCGTCGATGTTCGGGCGCTTCTTGCCCGGCCTCTCCCACCAGCTGCGGGAGCGCTCGTCGAACAGGGTCTCGATCCAGCGGCGGGAGTCGGCCGGGTCGATGACGTCGTCGATCTCGCCGTAGGCCGCCATGTTCACGCCCCGGCCCCGCTCGTAGGCGGTGGCCACCAGCTGGTTGAACAGCCGCTCGCGCTCGTCCGGGTCCTCGACCGCCTCGAGCTCGCGACGCATCCCCAGCCGCACCGCCCCCTCGAGTCCCATCGCCCCGAACTCGGAGGTGGGCCAGCCGACGGTGAACAGGGGGGCCTTGAAGCCGCCGGCGGCCATCGCCTGCGCCCCCAGCCCGTAGCCCTTGCGCAGCACGATCGTCCCGACCGGCACCGACACGTTGGCCCCGGTCAGGAACATGCGCGCGAAGTGGCGCACGGTGGCGGTCCGCTCGGCGGCCGGCCCAACCATGAAGCCCGGCGTGTCGCACAGCAGCAGGACGGGCAGCTCGAAGCCGTCGCACAGCTGCAGGAAACGGGCCGCCTTGTCGGCCGCCTCCGCGTCGATCGCGCCGCCGAGATGGGAGGCGTCGTTGGCGATCACGCCCAGCGGGCGCCCGCCGAGTCGGGCCAGGGCGGTCATCATTCCCGGCCCCCACCCACGGCGGAGCTCGAGCACGGAGCCCTCGTCGAACAGCTCGTGAACGACGTCACGGACCTCGTAGCGACGCTTGCGCTGCTCGGGCACGAGGTCTCGCAGCCGCTCGGGGTCGGACAACGGCCCGGGCTCGGCCGGCCCGAAGAAGTAGGACAGGTAGCTCTTGGCAAGCGCCACCGCCTCACGTTCGTCGGCCGCCCGCAGGTCGACGACGCCGTTGGCGAACTGGACCTCGATCGGCCCCACCTCGCCGGGCTGGTGGACGCCGAGGCCGCCGCCCTCGATCATCGCCGGGCCGCCCATGCCGATGCTCGAGTCCTCGGTGGCGATCACCACGTCGCAGCAGCCGAGCAGCGCGGCGTTGCCGGCAAAGCAGTAGCCGGCGACGACCCCCACCAGCGGGACCAACCCGCTGAGCGAGGCGAACAGGGCGAAGGCGCGGCAGTCGAGCCCGGCGACAATCGGCATGTCGACGTCGCCCGGTCGTCCACCGCCGCCCTCGGCGAACAGCACGACCGGCAGGCGGGCGCGCTCGGCGAGCTCGAACAGGCGGTCCTTCTTGGCGTGGTTGCGCATCCCCTGCGTGCCCGCCAGGACGGTGTAGTCGTAGGACATCACCACGCAGCGGCGGCCGTCGACCTCGCCGACGCCGGCCACGAGCCCGTCCGCGGGCGTACGGGTGATCAGCTCCTCGCGGCTGCGGCGACGCTCCTGCGCGGCGAACAGCAGTGGGCCGTACTCGACGAACGTGCCCGGGTCGACGAGCTCGCCGAGGTTCTCCCGGGCCGTGCGCCGGCCGTGCTCGTGGCGGCGGTGGACCGCCTCCCCGCGGGCGCCGTCGAGGCCGATCTCGTGGCGCTCCCGGACCACCCGCAGGTCCGCCCGCTCGCGCTCGTGCTCGGCCCTCCCAGCGACTCGCCCGGCCTCGGCCCCGGCGCGTGGGCCGCTCGCCCCGCTCCCGGTCGCGGTGTCGCGCCCGTCGGTGGCGGGGCCGACGACGGCCTGCGGCTCGAGCGTCGCCAGCAGCTGTCCCTCGGTGACCGCTTCGCCCACGGCCACGGCCAGCTCGCGGACGAACCCGTCGACGTCGGCGAGCACCTCGTGCTCCATCTTCATCGCCTCGAGGACCACCACCGGAGCTCCCGCCCGCACGTGCTCGTCGGGCCCCTGGGGCAGCGCCACGACGACCGCGTCGAAGGGGGCGTGCAGGGGATGGGCAGCCGCATCGCTCACGGGCAGATCATCCCCGACGGCGGCCACGCGAGGCTCCCGGGCTCCGGCTAGCATGCCGGCGATGGCTGCCCAGCCGCAGACCGCGGCCGTCCGGCGGGAGTCGCTGAAGGAGCTCCTGATGCGAGCCCGCGCCTGCGAGCGCTGCCCGGAGCTGGCCGCCACCCGCAAGACGGTGGTGTTCGGGTCCGGCAACGCGGACGCCGAGCTGATGTTCGTTGGCGAGGCGCCGGGCGCCAGCGAGGACGAGCAGGGCCTGCCCTTCGTGGGGCGCGCGGGGCGGCTGCTCGACCAGCTGCTCGAGGAGATCTCGCTCGAGCGGGCGGGGGTGTGGATCTGCAACGTGCTCAAGTGCCGTCCCCCCGGCAATCGCGATCCCCAGCCGGTCGAGATCGAGAACTGCCAGGAGTACCTGCTGGGGCAGGTCGAGCTGATCGAGCCGACCGTGATCTGCACGCTCGGGAACTTCTCGACCAAGTTGCTGCGGGGCGATCCGACCGGGATAACCCGCCTGCACGGCCAGCCCGAGTTGATCGTGCTGGGCTCGCGGGCGGTGCGGCTGTACCCGATCTACCACCCGGCCGCAGCCCTCTACACGCCGAGGATGCTGCAGACCCTGCGGGAGGACTTCTCGCGGATCCCCGAGCTGCTCGCACTCGGAGCCCCGGAACAGCCCTCGCCGGCACCGCCCGAGCCGGTGCCCGAGGACGCCGACGGCGGCGCCGACTCCGCCGTGTCCGTGGTGGCCCCCGGCGAGCGACCCCCCGAGCAGGGTCCCACGGAGGCCGAGTCCCGTAAGGCCGAGCAGCTGGGTCTGTTCTAGTCGCCCGGGGGGCCGCCGGTGGACGGCGCCGGGGCCCGCCGCGGAGGATCCCCGAGCCCCGTCCAGGGCCGTCCAGTCCCGTTCTGGACGCAATTTCGGTCCCGCTGAAGCTGCGAATCGGCTTTATTTGCAGGACTTTGGGGGGTGGGGGCGAATCTCGGTGTCCAGCAGGTCCTAAAGTCGAGTGAAGAGACTGCCGATGAAGGTCCTGTCTCCATCCCTCCAGGAGTAACGACCGGCCCGCGCCCCCCATTCTCCCGCGGGTCGGTCTTTTTTTGTGCCCACGGCCGGGCTGGCTCTACGCTCCTGATGTGCCGAGCCGCACGGTTCACAGCTCCTCCGCCGGCCAGACCGAAGACCTCGGCGCCGAGCTCGCGCAGCGGCTGAGTCCCGGCGACGTGGTGCTCGTCCAGGGCGAGCTGGGGGCGGGCAAGACCACGCTCGTGCGCGGGGCAGCCCGGGCGCTCGGCGTGCGCCAGCCGGTCACGAGCCCCACCTTCACGATCGGTAACCGCTACCGGGCGGAGGGTGTGACCGTCTCGCACCTCGACCTGTACCGGATCTCCTCGCTCGAAGGGGAGGACCCCGACCTCCTGGCCGACTACCTCGGCGAGGGCCGGATCGCGTTCGTGGAGTGGCCCGAGGACGGCGCTCCCGATCTGGCGGGCGCGCGGGTGCTCGTGAGGATCAGCCATCGTGGCGCCGACGAACGCGAGGTCGAGGTGGACGAGGGCCGGGAGCGCCCGGCTTGATCGCGGCCACCCTCGCCCCGGGGCGCCCCGCTGTGATCGTGCTCGCCCCCCTCGGGGAGCACCCGGCTTGATCGTGCTCGGCCTCGATACCGCCACCGCCGCAACCGCGGTCGGGCTGCGGCTGGCGGACGGGAGCGTGCTCGAACGCCGCGACGACCCACCGCCGGGAGCCCACCCCGGTCACGCCACGCGGCTGCTCGTGATGGTCTCCGAGGTGCTCCGGCAGGGCGGCATCTCCTGGGAGGAGGTCGACCGGATCGCGGTCGGACTCGGCCCGGGCACCTTCACGGGCCTGCGGGTGGGGGTGGCGAGCGCCCGGGGCCTGGCCCATTCGCGCGCGGTCGAGCTGGTCGGTGTCTCGAGCCTGCAGGCCCTGGCGCTGGGGGCGCTCGAAGGGCCGGCCGGCGAGGACGACGGCGGCCGTCCCGAGGTGGCGGTGGCCGTGATCGACGCGCGCCGGGGCGAGGTGTTCGCGGCCCCCTACGAGGGCGGGGCGGAAGGTGTGCCGCGGGCGCTGGGCGCTGCCGCCGCGCTGGCCCCCGAGGGGCTGGTCGAGCTGGTGGCGGGCGGGCGCGAGCCCGGCTCCGGGCGGTGGCTGCTGGTCGGCGACGGCGCTGTCCGCTACCGCGAGCTGCTGAGCGGCGGGGGCCTCGAGGTGGCCGAGGGCTCGTCCCTGAACCGCGTCTCGGGAGCGGCCATCTGCACCCTCGGAGCCGCCGCGCCCGCCCCTCGGGGTGGCCTGGTGGTGCCCGACTACGTCCGCAGGCCCGACGCGGAGCTAGCCTTTGAGGGCGCCTAGGGGGGACCGCCCCCGGAGGACACCGCCGATGACCGAGCCGACCCTCTCACCACAGCCACGGCCCCTGCCCCCGGGGATCGAGATCCGCCCCTTGAGCTACCCCGACCTGCCGCAGGTGACGGCCATCGAGCGGCGCGTGTTCCCGACTCCGTGGTCGTTGGCGATGTTCGTGCTGGAGCTGTCGAAGACGTCGGGGATCTGCCTGGCAGCGGTCGAAGGGGAGCGGCTCGTGGGCTACCTGATCTGCTCGCGCTACGACACCGTGTGGCACGTGATGAACGTGGCGATCGACATCGACCACCAGCGCCGGGGGCTCGCCTCGGCGCTGCTCGCCGACCTCTACGAGCGGGTCGGAGACGACAGCGCGAGGTTCACGCTCGAGGTGCGGCCGTCCAACCACGTGGCCATCCACCTGTACGAGCGCGAGGGCTTCCGCGCGGCGGGGCTTCGCCGCCGCTACTACCAGGACAACGGGGAGGACGCGCTCGTCATGTGGCGCACGCCCGCCACCCTGGCGGGGTCGCTCGAGGACGTGCCCAACGCCTCCCCGCCGTGAGCATCCTGGCGCTCGAGACAAGCTGCGACGACACCTGCGCGGCGGTCCTGGAGCCGGACGGCACGATCCGCTCCAACGTGATCTCCTCGCAGGAGCAGCACTCCCGCTTCGGCGGCGTGGTGCCCGAGATCGCCTCCCGCCACCACCTTGAGCTGATCGACGCCGTCGTCGACGAGGCCTTGGGCCGGGCCGGCAGTGGGCTGGAGGACGTGGAGCTCGTCGCCGCCACCCGCGGCCCGGGGCTGATCGGGGCCCTGCTGGTGGGCCTCTCGAGTGCGAAGGCGATCGCCGCCGCGCGGGAGCTGCCGTTCGCGGCCGTCGACCACCTGCAGGGGCACGTGGCGGCGAACTTCGTGCGCGGCGACGGAGGCCCCTTCGAGCCCCCCTTCACGTGCCTGATCGCCAGCGGCGGTCACACCCTGCTCGCCGAGGTCCGCTCCCACGACGGCTTCGAGGTGCTCGGCACGACCGTCGACGATGCCGCCGGGGAGGCGTTCGACAAGGGCGCCAGGATGCTCGGCCTCGGCTATCCCGGGGGCGCGGCGCTGGAGCGGCTGGCGGTGGGCGGAGACCCCGCGGCGTTCTCCTTCCCGGGGTCACCGGGAGAGCGGCGGCGGGGACGGTCGCCGTCGCGGGCCGCCTTCGCCGAGGGCCTCGACTTCTCCTTCGCCGGGGTCAAGACGGCGCTGCTGTACAAGCTGCGGGAGCTCTCCGAGGAGGAGCGCTCCGAGCGGGCCGGCGACCTCGCCGCCTCCTATCAGGCGGCGATCGTCGAGAGCCTGATCTCGCGCACCGAACGGGCCCTGCGTCAGACCGGCAGCGGCCGGCTGGCGGTGGGCGGTGGGGTCGCCGCCAACGGCGAGCTGCGCCGGCGGCTGGGGGAGCTGGAGGTCGAACTTCACGTGCCCGACCGCGCCCTCTGCACCGACAACGCGGCGATGATCGCCAGCGCGGCCCGCTACGGCGAGCGGCTCGCCTACCCCAACTACCTCGCCCTCGACGCCTACGCCAGCGGCGAGCGCCCGTAGGCGCCGATCATGCCCGTCGTGACCGTCTACTCCAAGCCCGACTGCCACCTCTGCGAGCAGGCGCTCCAGGCGCTGCGCGCGCTCCAGCCGGAGCTGGGATTCGAGCTCGAGGAGCAAGACATCCGGCGGCAGGAGAGCCTCCACCGGGCCTATTTCGAGCGGATCCCGGTGATCGCCCTCGACGGCGAGGAGCTGTGTCAATACTTTGTCGACGAGCCCTTGTTGCGAGAGCGACTAGAGTCACGGCGATGAACTACGGAGAGTCCATCAGCGGGGCAGTTGAGCAGGTTCGGGACGGGAATCCCGGCTCAAACGACCGGCTGTCGCTGGGGGTGGCGGCCCGCCTGTCGCGCTACCTGCAGGTGCTCACCCAGGCCAAGAAGATGGGCAAGGAGACGATCTCCTCGCAAGAGCTCTCCGACTACACCCACGTCAACTCCACCCAGATCCGCCGCGACCTCTCGGGCTTCGGCAAGTTCGGCAAGCGGGGGGTCGGCTACAACGTCGAGGCGCTGGTCTCCCAGATCCGCAAGATCCTGCGCACCGCCGGCCAGCACAACATCGCCCTGATCGGAGCGGGCCACCTCGGCAAGGCGATCGCGTCCTCGGAAATCTTCGCCGACCACGGCTTCCGGGTGGTGGCGATCTTCGACAGCGACCCGGCCAAGGTCGGCACCGGGGTCGGCAACCAGACCGTCCGCCACATCGACGAACTGAGCCAGCTGGTGGAGGACGAGGACATCGTCGTGGGGGTGCTGGCGGTGCCGACCCTCGCCGCCCAGGGACTCGCCGACGAGCTCGTGGAGGCGGGGGTGAAGATCATCTTCAACTACTCGGAGTCGCTCCTGGACGTCCCCCCGGAGGTGACCGTCCACACCTCCAGTCCGGCCGTGGACCTGCTCTACGCGCTGTACTTCTACCTGACCTAGGACCCGATCAGCGCGAGCAGCGCGACCGCTCTCCCTCCCTCGGACATACACCGAACAGCGCTCCGATGAGCAGTATCGACCTAGACCGCGCGGCCCAGATCTTCTCCGAGGCCGCGGACCTGACGATCGGGATCGAGGAGGAGTTCGCGATCGTCGATCCCGAGACGCTCGACCTCGTTCCCCGCTTCGAGGAGCTGGCTGCGGCCGCCGCCGGGGACCCGGTCCTGCGCGACGCCGTCGCCGGCGAGCTGATCTCCTCGGAGATCGAGATCATCTCGGGGGTCGGCAGCGACCTCCACGACGCGATCTCCCGTCAGCGCGAGCGCCGCCGCCTGCTGTTCGCATTGGCCGACGCCCACGGCGCCGCGCTGGCGGCCACCGGCACCCACCCGTGGGCCGACTACCGCAAGCAGCCGATCATCGACACCGAGCACTACCGCCGCGTCGAGGACGGCCTCAAATACGTGGCCTGGCGGAACAACACCTTCAGCCTCCACGTGCACGTCGGCGTGAGGGACATCGAGCGGGCGGTGCGGGCGTGCGACCGCCTGCGCCCGGTGCTTCCGCTGCTGCTGGCGATCTCGGCCGACTCGCCGTACCTCGACGGACGTGACAGCGGCCTTCATTCGGCCCGCACGCAGGCCTTCACCAAGAGCTTCCCCCGCTGTGGCATCCCCGACGTGTTCGGCAGCTGGCCCGCCTACCGCGAGTACATCGAGTTCCTCATCCGGACCAACTCGATCGTCGAGTTCACCCAGATCTGGTGGTCGATCAGGCCCCACTTCGCCTTCGGGACCGTGGAGGTGCGGATCTGCGACGCCCAGGCCACCGCCCCCGAGTCGGAGGCGTTGGCCGCGTTGATGGTGTCGTGCATCGCCCAGGCCCTGCGCGACGAGGACGAAGGCCTGCCGTTGGCCGCGCCCCCGCGGCGGATGGTGGAGGAGAACCTCTGGCGGGCGATCCGCTACGGCATGGACGGCCGCCTCATCGACCTCCGCCGGGCGGAGGAGTTCCCCGCCCGGTCGGCGCTCGAACGGCTGGCGGCCTGGACCGAGCCGGTCCGCTCCGAGCTCGGCATCTCACCCTCGTTCCGCGAGCTCAACGGCGCCCAGCGCCAGCGCCGCATGATCGCGGCCGGGGCCGGCCGGGAGGAGGTCTTCGCGGCCTCGGTGGAGGAGACCAGGCAGACCTACACGGAGGTGGTGAAGGTTTGAGCGCCGCCGAAGGACAGGCGGGCGGGCCGCCCCCCGGCGAGCCCTCCGAAGAAGAGCTGAGGGCCGCCTACGAAGCGGAACTGAGCCGCATCACGACAACCGACGTGATCGCCCAGGCGACGATCTCGCTCCTCAACCTCGGGGCCCGCAAGCTGGCCCCGCCCGAGCAGGAGGGCGGGCCGGCGGCGACGGGGGGGCCGGACCTCGAGCAGGTGAGGGACGCGATCGACGCCGCCCGTGCCCTGATCGGGATCCTCGAGCGGCGCATCCCCGAGGACATCCCGCCGCTGAGGGATGCCCTCTCGCGGCTGCAGATGGCCTACGCCACCGAGGTCCAGCGCGCTCCCGCGGGCGAGGGCGGGTCCGGGCAGGGCGAGCCGGGTGGCTCAACCGGCCAGGGCGGGGGCGCGGGCGGTGGGGGCGAGTCCGGCACCGGCGGCGAGGGAGGCGGGTCCGGCACGGGCGGCGAGGGAGGCGACTCCGGCGAGGGCGGCGGCTCGGGCGATGAGCCGGCCTCGGGCCCGCAACAGCGTCGGCCCGGGCCCGCCGAGTCCAGCGGACGGCTATGGGTCCCGGGGACTTGAGCTTGCAAGCGGGCCGTCGGCCGGCGTGTTGACCGGCGTACGGCGGGGCGGCACGATAGACTGCGCCCGCGTTTGACCGGACCCTGGTTGTGCCAGCAAGCAGGCCGGCTCTGACGAACGTGCGCGCGACATCCTCGCGCGGCTGAGCAAACCGAGACCGCGGAGGATTTTCTTTGAGCAGCTTCCTGACGAACCATGGGGTCGTCGTCGCCCTTGTGTGCGCGGCCTGTGCGGTCGCCTACGGACTCCTCACCACGCGGTCCCTGCTCGCGCTCTCGCCCGGCAACGAGCGGATGCGGGCGATCTCGGGGGCCGTGCAGCAGGGGGCCCGGGCGTACCTGAACCGCCAGTACTCCACGATCGCGGTCGTCGGGGTGGTGCTGTTCGTGGCGCTGATCTTCGTCCAGAACATCGCGGTGGCATGCGGCTTCCTGGTCGGCGGTGTGCTCTCGGGCTCGGCCGGCTACATCGGCATGAACGTGTCGGTTCGCGCCAACGCACGCGTGGCTGAGTCGGCCCGCGGCGGCGTGTCCCCGGCGCTGGCGACCGCCTTCCGCGGCGGCGCCATCACCGGCATGCTGGTGGTGGGCCTCGCGCTGTTCGGCGTGGCGGGCTACTACGGGCTGCTGACGGCCGTCTTCAACGACTCCCAGAAGACCGCCGTCGACGCGCTCGTGGGTCTCGGCTTCGGGGGCTCGCTGATCTCGGTGTTCGCCAGGCTCGGCGGCGGGATCTTCACCAAGGCCGCCGACGTCGGCGCCGACCTGGTGGGGAAGGTCGAGGCGGGGATCCCCGAGGACGACCCCCGCAACCCCGCCACGATCGCCGACAACGTGGGCGACAACGTCGGCGACTGCGCCGGGATGGCCGCCGACCTGTTCGAGACCTACGCCGTAACGGCGGTGGCCGTGATGCTGCTGGGCGTGCTCACCTTCCACGAGGCCACCCAGGTGGCGCTGTACCCGCTGCTGCTCGGCGGCGCGGCGATCATCGCCTCGATCATCGGCACCTTCGCCGTGCGCTCGCGGGCGGGGAACGTCGAGCGGGCGCTCTACCAGGGCCTGATCGTCTCGGGAGCGATCGCGGCGGCCGCGTTCGCGCCGATCACCTACTGGATGGTCGACAACCTCAGCTACAAGGCCGCCGGCGCGCCCGTGAACACGCCCAGCTGGGAGGACTTCTACCTCTGCGCGCTGATCGGGATCGGCGTCACCGCGTGCCTGTTCGTGATCACCGACTACTACACCTCGACCCGCTTCTCGCCCGTCAAGAAGACCGCCAAAGCCTCGATCACCGGCCACGCCACCAACATCATCCAGGGCTTCGGCTCGGGTCTGCAGGCGACCGCGCTGCCGGCGCTGGTGCTGGTGCTGGGCGTGCTCGGCTCCTGGAAGCTCGCCGGCGGTGGCTTTGTGGGCATCTACGGCGTGGGCGTCGCGGTCATGGGCCAGCTCTCGTTGACCGGGCTGATCGTGGCACTCGACGCCTTCGGGCCGATCACCGACAACGCCGGCGGGATCGCCGAGATGGCGGACCTGCCGGAGGCGGTGCGCAACGTCACCGATCCCCTCGACGCGGTCGGGAACACGACCAAGGCCGTCACCAAGGGTTACGCGATCGGCTCCGCGGTGCTGGCGGCGGTCGTGCTGTTCGCGGGATTCCGCGAAGAACTGATCGCCCACTCCGGGCACATCACGAACTTCGCGATCAACGAACCGCCGGTGCTGATCGGCCTGCTGCTGGGCGGGTTGATGGTGTGCCTGTTCGCCTCGCTGTCGATGGAGGCGGTGGGGAGGGCCGGCGGGGCCGTGGTCGAGGAGGTCCGCCGCCAGTTCCGCGAGCACCCGGGGATCATGGAGGGCACCGAAGAACCCGACTACGCGACCTGCGTGGACATCGTCACCAGGACCGCCCAGCGGGAGATGATCCTGCCCTCGCTGCTGCCGATCGGGTTGACGGTGATCGTCGGGCTGATCGACACGCAGGCCCTCGGTGGCCTGCTGATCGGCGTGATCGTGGTGGGCTTCTTCTTCGCCGTGCTGATGACCGCCGGGGGAGGGGCGTGGGACAACGCCAAGAAGCTGATCGAGGACGGTGCCTACGGGGGCAAGGGCTCAGAGGCCCACGCCGCGGCGGTCACCGGGGATACGGTCGGGGACCCGTTCAAGGACACCTCCGGACCCGCGATCAACCCGATGATCAAGGTCGCGAACATCGTCGCGATCCTGATCATCCCGCTCATCACCTGACGTCCGGCGAGCATCAGCCCAGCCCACCCCTGGACCGGCCCACCATCGTCTAATCTCCGGCTATGGGCTGTGCTGGGGTGCAATGTTCGTACTGATCGTGGGCGCGGGCCGCGTCGGCTCGGCGCTGGCGAAGTCGACCCTCGCGGCCGGGCACGAGGTGTCGGTGCTCGACACCGACCCGCTCTCTCACGAGCGTCTGGACGCGGGCCAGACGAAGACCTGGGAGGAAGCCGAGGGCCGCTTCACCGTCGGCACCGCGCTCGAGACCGACGCCCTGATCGAGGCCGGGATCGAGCGGGCCGACGTGTTCATCGCCTCCACCGCCGGTGACAACACCAACCTCGTGATCGCCCAGATCGCCCAGAAGCGCTTCGGCGTGGAGAAGGTGATCGTGCGGGTCATGGATCCGGCCCGGGCCGACTGGTACGGGGGTCAGGGGATGAAAACGATCTGCCCCACCAAGCAGGCGATCGAGGAGTTCGAACTTGCGCTGGAGCCGGAGGCGGCGTAGGGATGTACGCGATCATCGCGGGCGCCGGGAAGGTGGGGAGGAACCTCGCCAGGGAGCTGATCGCCAAGGGTCACGAGGTCACCCTGATCGAGAGCTCGCGGGCCAGCTACCTCGCCAACGAGGACGAGTTCGAGCACGCGGTCCAGTACGGCGACGCGACCGAGCTGTGGGTGCTCGAGCGGGCAGGCATCCAGCGGGCCGACCTGGTGATCGCGGTCACCGGGGACGACGAGGACAACATCCTCGTCTGCCAGGTGGCCAAGGAGAAGTACCTCTGCGACCGCATCATCGCCCGCGTCAACAACCCCCGCAACCACGACCACTTCAGGCTCCTGGGGATCCAGCCGGCGGTCTCCGCCACCGACCTGATCCTGCGCCTGATCGAGCACGAGGTCCCCCGTTACGGGCTCGTGCACCTGCTGGCGCTCGAAGAGGAGCGCTTGGAGATCATCGAGCTCGAGGTCAGCGACGATGCCCCCGCCGTGGGCCAGAAGGTCGTCGACATCTCGCTCCCCGAGGGCAGCCTGATCATCTCGGTGCTACGGGGCGGCGCCGGCTTCGTCCCGAAGGCCGACACCGTGATCGAAGCCGGGGACGAGGTCCTGCTGGTGCTCGACCCGGGCCTCGAGGAGGCGATCACCTCCTACTTCTCCCCCGAAGGCCAGCCGGCTCGCATCTGAGGGTCGCAGCGGCGGCGACGACGGCCGGCCCGTGCCCCCGCTCCGCGGCGCACGGCAGCGCCCCTGAGGGGTCGTCGCGATTGGCTATTCTTGGCCCGAATCGCTGTCCGGGATAGTCCAATTGGCAGTGACGCCCGGTTCTGGTCCGGGAGATTGGGGTTCGAGTCCCTGTCCCGGAGTAAACGAACGCCCCGGGAATCCGGGGCGTTCGTGGATTTGGGCGTTGGTAGGCGCCGGCGAGGTCGGGCCGGTGCGGGCGGATCAGTTGCGAGAGGAGCACTTCGAGCTGTTGCGCGACGCGATCGCGCCCTCCGGTGGGCGGGAGGCGAAGAACACCGGCGACGGCCTGATGGTCGCGTTCTCCTCGGCTTCTGGTGCGGTGGAGTGTGCGGTGGCGATCCAGCAGCTGTTCGAGCGTCGCTACCGGGATGCCGAGCAGGCTTTGCATGTGCGTGTCGGTCTGGGTGCGGGCGAGTCGACGGTCAAGGACGGGGATTCGCCTCTGCCGGCGAGCTGGAGCTGAAGGGCTTTCCTGACCCGGTGGAGGCGTTTTAGGTGTCGTGGGCGCCGCTTGCCGAGGAGGCAGGCGAGCCTTCGGGTCGTTGGCCGTTGCCTGCGCTGCTGCGGTCTGTACCGCCGGTGAAGTACGTCGGGCGGGTCGAAGAGCGCGCGGCGCTCGAGGAAGCGATGAAGCTGGCGCGCGCGGGGCAGCGCCAGCACCGGCTGAGCTGCTGGCCGCGCACCTCGAGCGCCACGGCGGGGAGCTCTCGCGCCTGGCGAGCAATCTCACCGCGCGCAGCAAGGAGGCACCGGCGGCCAGTCCTCTGACCCCGAGACGGAGCGCTATCTGCTGTTCAACGCCGTCGCCGGGCCACTGGCAGAAGTGGCCGGGATGGTGCCCCTGTGCGTGGTGCTCGACGATCTGCACTGGGCTGATGCGCAGTCGCCGGGGTTGCTGAAGCACTTGCTGCGTTCAAGCGAGCAAAGCGCGCTGCAGGTGATCGTCACCTACCGGGACTCGGACCTCGGCAAGGACCATCCGCTCACCGCGGTGCTTGCCGACCTGCGCTCGCTACAGGGCGTTCAGCGGATCGCCCTGCACGGCTTGGGCGCCGATGAGGTGGCGGAGATCATGAGCGCGGTCGCAGGCCACGAGCTCTCACGCGAGCACGGCTACGGCCTCTTCGAGCCCCGAGCGGCGGCCCTCCTCGAGACGGGGTCAGCCGCCGGGACCTGACACAGGGAGACGGCGCGTTCGGGGTATCCTCGGCCGCGGTGGCCCAGGCTGATCGCCAGATTCCCGAGAAGGACCGCTGCCTGGCGTGTGAGGGCGCTGGTTGGAGATGGTGGTTGCCCGAGGAGGAGCCAGAGGGCAAGTGGGTCGTTTGCCGTGAGTGCATCGGTACGGGGCGGGCTGACCAGAAGGGTCGCAAGCGCCAGAAGCCTGAGGGGTCTCCAAACCGGTAGGCCCGACGTCGTCCTCGCGGAGGACGGGTCATCGACGGCGAGATGGTCGCCTTGCCCGTGGCCACCCCGTCCTCAGCGGCACCCGGGAGGCTACATTTTCACCGTTTTTGGGTTTACAATTTCGTCTTCGTCCGATGTGGAAGGGGGTTCGCGGGAACATCGCGAGCCGAGGGCCCTGAAGAGCGACGACTTGCAACGGGAGGGATGAGCCGAGCGGGTCGGGGGCGGCGCTCCGGGCAACAGAGGAAGGAACGACAGCATGAGCAAGGGATGCAATTCTTCAGCGGTGGCCTGGCTGGTCGCCGTGCTACTGGTGGCAGGTGCGACGATGGGGGTGATGGCCGCCTCGGCGGGGGCCGAAATCATCTACAAGAACATGCCGACGAAGCACCAGTTCGACGGAGCTGAGGGCTTCGAGTGCTGCGGCACCTCGTCGTTCGGTGGTGAGGTCACGTTCGCCGGCAGCAACCGCAGCAGCCCGACGATCACCGCCGGCCTGCTCAGCTTCGGCTGCGAAGCGGGCGGCGACGAAACCTGTACGACGAAAAAAAACGCCACCTTCACGTGGCCGATCACGCTGGAAATCTACGAAGCCGGAGCGGGTGACGAAGTGGGCCCCCTGATCACCAGGGTGACCCGTGAATTCAAGATCCCCTATCGACCGTCGGAGTCGCCGAAGTGCCCGAACGAAGGCTGGACGAAAGGCTATGGGAAAGAATGCGTGGTGGCGATCGCGCACAACATCGCCTACAGCCTGCCGGGGTTCAAACTGCCGAACACGGCGATCATCGCGCTGGCGTTCAACACCGAGAGCTACGGCTCCAAACCGACGGGTGAAGAAGGACCCGAGAACTCGCTGAACGTGACGCTCAACGTCAGCTACCAGTGCTCGAAGGAAAACGCGATGACCCACGTGTGCGAAGAATTCACCGAACTCCCCACGGAACCCTCGGTGGGCACCGACCCGTTCCCCGAACAGGCCTTCCAGAGCACGGTGTACAGCGTCGCGGCCTGCGGTGGGGTCGAAGGCTCGTTCGGAGCGAGTGGTGACTGCTGGAAGTACGCACAGCCCGCGTTCGAGGTGAAGGCCAAGCGCAAGTAGTCGGCTCCGTCTCGGTCACCCTCGCTGATGACATAGGGGGCACAGGAGTAGACCAGGGCCCCGGAGGTAGCTCCGGGGCCCTCGGTCTTCGAGCGGAACAGGCACCCGGTGGGTGTTGCCGACCTCTTGGATGCGAGCGTGGCGACGCCGGCGGTCGATGTCCGGCCCGGCGGAGCAGACGCCGCTGGAGTAGATTGCCCGGCGATGTCGCTCGAATCCGTGGTCGTCCCGTTCGCCGGGGACAACACCGCCAGCGTCAGGTTCGCCGAAGCTCGCGACCGCTCGAGCCGGGACGCCCGCTGGACCCGTGACGTGGGGCTCGTCGAGCACCACCGCAACGGGCGGCTGCTGCTGCGGGGAATGTTCGCCGGCCACTACCTCGACGTCGACGAGACCGACCACGTCTCACAGACGGGCATGGGCGAGGGCGCCGTCGCGGGCGGCCTGATCGGAGTGCTGGGCGGGCCCCCCGGGATCGCGCTCGGGCTGCTCGTCGGAGGTCTGGTCGGCTCGCAGGTGGGGACGCCGACCGAAGTCGAGAGCGAGCCGCAGGAGCTGGCCGAGCGGCTGCGGGCTGCGATCCCCAAGGGCAGCTCGGCGATCGTCCTGATCGCCGAGGACGGGGAGATCGAGGAACTGCTGACGGCGCTCGGGGACCACGCCCGATCCGCCTCACGCCAGCCGTTGTCCGAGACCCAGGCCGCCGCGCTCGAGGCGTCCCTCGGCAACGGCTAGAGAGAACTCTCAGCACTCTCTCACGAGACCGAAAGCGGGCGCACAAGGGCCTCCGTCAGGCTGCCCTCATGAACGCGACCGACCACTCGAAGAAGCTCCTGGCCCTGGGGGCGAGTTGTGCCGTGGTGGCAGTGGTGGGGTTCGTCCCCGGCGCCGCCACGGCAAGCGCCGGCGCCACCGCGCCGAAGCCCCACGGACACGGCGGCTCCCAGGTCGTGGCCGTCGTCCCGAGGGAAGCCGAACGCGACGAGGTCTCCAACACGCCGATATCGGGGGTGTTGTGAGATGGCCAAGATGCGACGCCTCGCCGTGCTGCTGACCGCGGGAGCGCTCGCCACCGGCGCTTCGCCCGCGGCCGCGCGCGCGACTCCCGAGCCCGCGGTGTCGGCGCAGCGGGCGGGGTGGGTGGTCGAGCCCTCGGCCCGCCCGGTGCCGAGCGGGGCCGCGGCCCGGCTCGCCGACGACCTCGGGATCGGGCCGGAGAAGGCGCAGGAGATCATCGACGCCGCCTATCGCTGAGGGGCCCACACGGGCCCAAGCGGCGCGGGCTCGTAGCCCGAGCGCCTATCCTCACCGGCGCCCCCGGATCGCGAACGGCACACCCGGATAGGGAGCCCGACACCCGCGACGGGAGACGACCATGAGGACGCTGCGACGGCACCTGAGCTACGCGAACGTCACCGCCACCCTGGCGCTCGTGTTCGCGATGAGCGGCGGCGCACTGGCCGCCAAGCACTACCTGGTCAACTCCACCAAGCAGCTGAACCCGACGGTCATCAAATCGCTTGAAACGACGGACCGCAAAGTGTTCCTCCAGCTGGCGAAATCGGTGCCGGTGACCGGCGCGATCAACGCCGAGAGCGCCACCAACGCGTCGCACTCCGAAACCACGGGCACCGCCAACAACGCGCTCTCGCTCGGGGAAATCCCCGCCTCCGGCTACACCCGCAGCGACTGCACCTCCGAGACCGGCCAGGTCAAGGGCTTTGCGCTGGTGCCCGCGAGCGCCAGCTTCCCGGAAGGCTTCACCGCCCTCACCACGGCCTACAGCTGCAGCGGACGGCCCGTCGAAGCGAGGAGCGTCGAAGGCGACACGGGCGAGTACGAGGTGCGCTTCCCCGGCAACCCCGAGGTCGTCGCGCTGGCCACGGCCGACGCCGGCGGGTCGTTCCCCGACGCCGACACGGTGGCCGTCAAGAACGAGGGGCCCGGCGTGTGGCGGGTCACCGTCTACGACGTGGCCACCCAGAAAACCGTCAACGACGCCTTCGAGCTGCTCGTGCCGTGAGGGCACCGGCTCGCGGCTCGGGGGCCGGGGCGGGGCGGGGCCGCCGCCGCCTCTAGGCCGCCCGCAGCGCCCAGTCGCGGTACAGCTCGCTGTAGCGCCCGCCCGCCGCCAGCAGCTCCTCGTGGGTTCCCTGCTCGACGATGCGGCCGTGGTCGAGCACGACGATCCGGCCCGCCCGGCGGATCGTGGAGAGGCGGTGGGCGATCACGATCGAGGTACGTCCGGCGAGCAGCCGGCGCATCGCCTGTTCGATCCTCGTCTCGGTCTGCAGGTCGACGTTGGAGGTGGCCTCGTCGAGGATCAGGATCCTGGGGTCGGCGATCAGCGCGCGGGCGAACGCCAGCAGCTGGCGCTGTCCGGCCGACAGCTGGGCTCCGCGCTCGCCGACCTCGGTGCCGTAGCCGTCGGTCAGCTCGGCGATGAACTCGTCGGCTCCCACGGCCCGGGCGGCCGCCCGCACCTCCTCGTCGCTGGCCTCGGGACGTCCGAAGGCGATGTTCTCCTGCACCGTGCCCGAGAACAGGAACGCCTCCTGGGGCACGATCCCCATCTGCGAGCGCAACGAGTTGCTCGTGACGTCGCGCAGGTCCTGCCCGTCCACCAGCACCCGTCCCGCGGTGGGGTCGTAGAAGCGTGCAGCGAGCTTCGCCATCGTCGACTTGCCGGCCCCGGTGGCTCCCACCAGCGCGACCGTCTGCCCGGCCGGGATCTGGAGTTCGACGTGCTCGAGCGCGAGTGCCGGGTCTGGCGGCGGCACGGGCGCTCCATCTCCCGCCGCTGCGGGAGCGGCGCCATCGAGCCCCGCGGGCCGGCGCCGGACCGCGCGCGGCTGATAGCTGAAGGAGACGTCCTCGAAGCTGACCTGGCCGCGGATCGGCCCGAGGGCCCGCGCCCCGGGGGCGTCCTCGAGGGTGGGTTCGACGTCGAGCAGGCCGAAGATCTTCTCCAGCGCGGCCATCCCCGACTGATAGGTGGTGTACAGCTGGGAGAGTTGCTGGATCGGTTCGAACAGGAACGAGAGGGTGGCCACGAAGGCCACGATCGTGCCCACCGTGATGCTGCCGTTGATGGCCTGGTAGCCCCCGTACAGGACGATCACCGCCAGCGCCACCCCGGACATCATTTCCACCGCCGGGAAGTAGGTGGCGTTGAGGCGGACGGTGACCATGTTCGCCTCCCGGTTCTCCTCGTTGAGCTCGGCGAAGCGCTCCACGTGGGCGGGCTCCTGGCCGAAGCTGCGAACCACGCGGATGCCCGACAGCGTCTCCTGCAGGTAGGCCGTGATCGCCCCGATCGTCTCCCGCGTGCGCCGGAAGGCGCCGGCCGAGACGAGCCGGAACCAGATGCTGGCGCCGGCCACGAACGGCACGATGCAGAACGTCAGCAGCGCGAGTTTGGGGTCGAGGTACACGAGCACGCCGATCGCCCCGATCAGCGTGAGACCCGCCTGGAAGAGCGTCACCACCGAGTCCGTCACGAGGCTTTCCAGGGCCTCGACGTCGTTGGTGATCCTCGAGATCAGGACCCCCGCCGGGCGGCTCTCGTAGAAGCCGATCGGCTGTCGCTGCAGGTGCGTGAAGATGCGGATGCGCAGGTCGGCCAGGGCGCGCTGGCCGACCCACCCGACGAGGTAGGTCTGGGCGTGGGTGGCGGCCCACACGAGCACCGCCGAGAGCAGGAAGGCGCCCACCACGAAGGCGAGCACTTCCGGGTTGTGTTCGGTGATGCCGCGGTCGATCGCGAGCCTCGCCAGCAGCGGCGGCGCCAGCGACGCGCACGTCCCGAGCACCAGCGCGAACAACATCGCGGCCACGCGCACGCGGTAGGGGGCCAGCAGGCCCAGAAGGCCCTTGAGGTTCCGCCCGCGGCTGCCGCGGGAGGGCCGCTCGCCGGTCCACTGCCCGCCGCGGGCGCTTCCCGGGCCGAGCCCGGCCCTGGCACCGCCGACGTGGCCACCGCCCCGGCCCGTTCCCATCGCGCTCATTCCTCGGCTCCCGTGGGGCTGCCGGCGAGGACCCCGAGGCTGTCGGGCTCGGCCACGCCCGCGAGCGCCGGCCGGGAGTCGGCAGCGACGATCTCGCGGTACAGGGGGGAGCTCTGGAGCAGCTTCGCGTGCTCGCCGCGGGCGACGATCCGGCCGTGGTCCAGCACCACGATCTCGTCCGCCAGCGCGATCGTGGAGAGGCGGTGGGCGATCACGAACGTCGTGCGTCCCGACATCGCCTCGGCGAGGGCGAGCTTGATCCTCTGCTCGGTGGAGGCGTCCACAGACGAGGTCGCGTCGTCGAGCACCAGCACCCGCGGGTTGGCCACCAGCGCGCGCGCGATCGCCAGGCGCTGGCGCTGGCCCCCGGAGACGGTCAGGCCCCGCTCGCCGACCTGGGTGTCATATCCCTGCGGCAGGCGCATGATGAACTCGTGGGCCTGGGCCCGCCGGGCAGCCTGCTCGATCTCCTCGCGGGAGGCGCTGGGGCGGGCGTAGGCGATGTTCTCCGCCACGCTGGCCGAGAACAGGAAGGGGTCGTCGCTGACGACCGCCACCGCCCGGCGGACGCTGCGTATGCTCACCTCGCGGACGTCGACGCCGTCCAGCAGCACCTGGCCCTCGTTCGGGTCATACAGCCGCGAGATCAGCGCCACGAGGCTCGTCTTGCCCGAGCCCGTGGCCCCGACGATCGCCACGGTCCTGCCGGCGGGGACGTCGAGGTCGATGTCGTGCAGCACCGCCCGGCCGGGGGGGAGGGGCTTGGCCGGAGCGGTGCTCAGCTCGTCGTGGGCGGGCTCGTAGCGGAGCGTCACCCCACGCAGCTGTACGTGACCGCTGCCGGCGGGCAGCTCCGGGGCGCCGGGCCGGTCGCTCATCTGCGGCTCGCGGTCGAGCAGCTGGAAGATCCGCGCCCCCGAGGCGGTTGCCCGCTGGGCGAGGTTGAGCGTCACCCCGAGCGAGCGCATCGGCGTGATCAGCATGTTCAGGTACAGGAAGAAGGCCGTGAACTGCCCCAGTGTCAGGTGGGCGTGGATCACGGCCTCCCCTCCCACCAGCAGCACGGCCGCCAGCCCCAGCTGGGGCAGAAAGCCGATCGCGGGGTTGTAGCGGGCTTCCAGCCTTGTCACCCGCATCGCCTGGTCGAACAGCCTGCCGACGGTGTTGCGGAATCCCTCCAGCTGGCGATCCTCGCGGGCGAAGGCCTTCACCACGCGCACACCGGAGATGTTCTCCTCCGCCTCCGCCGTCAGTTCGCCGATCCGCTGCTGGGTCTCCTGGATCGCGGGCCTCGCGCGGCGGCCGTAGCGGTAGGAGATCAGCACCACGAACGGGACCGGTGCCAGCGCGATCAGCCCGAGGCCCGGGTTGACCGCGATCATGACCGCGCCCGCGAGCGCGATCGTGAGCACCGACTGCAGGATGAACACGAGGCCGTAGCCGAGGAAGAAGCGCACAGCCTGCAGGTCGACCGTCGCCCTGGACATCAGCTGCCCGGTCTGCTGGTGGTCGAAGAAACCAAGCTCCAAGCGCTGGAGCTGCCCGTACATCAGCCTGCGCAGGTCGTACTCGACGCCGAGCGACACGCGCCCGGCGATCATCCGTCGCCAGACGGTGAGTCCCCAGCGGATCAGGACGACGGCGAGGATCGCCACGGCGAGCGTCAGCAGCACGTCGCGCTCGTGGGACCGGGCGGCGGCGTGGTGGTGCTGGGTGGCGGCCGCCCCGTGCTTGATCGCTTCGACGGCCCACCCCGTGAGCGCCGGCAGCGCCACGGTCCCGACCATCGCGACGCTCGCCAGCCCCCAGGAGGTGGCGAGGCCCCGGCGGTAGGGGCTGAGGAATCCGAGCAGTCGCCGGAAGGTCTTCATCGCAGGGCGCTCATAGTTGTGTAAGCAACGATTATCGCACCGCCCGCGGGGTCGTTGCCGGCGGAAGTGGGGCACTCGCCGGCGGGCGCGAGCCGCTCACCGGCCTCTCCTGGGCGAGTGCGGCGGCGCGTATCGTGGGACCGACGTGAGCGAGCCGCCCCGCCGAGCAGACGCCTCCGGGCTCCACCGTGCCGGGCTGTGTGCCACCTGCACGCACAGGCGGGAGGTTCCCAACAGCCGCGGGTCGGTGTTCTACCTCTGCCGGCTGTCGCAGGCCGATCCGGCCTTCCCGCGCTATCCGCGCCTGCCGGTGCTGTCCTGTCGGGGCCACGAACATGAGCGCTGACGGCGCGCGGCTCTAGGCCGCGGTCGTCATCACGGGCTCGCCCTCGGGGGCCCCGCTCGGCTCGCGCGAGCTCACGAAGTCGCGGCTGCGGACGAGCACGAACGCGCCCACCGCCCCGACCAGCGCGACCGCGCCGGCGATTGCAGCGATCGTGGTGAAGGCCTGCACGAACCCGGCGTGGTAGGAGTGCGCGAGCGCGAGCCAGGCGGCCGGCGAGAGCACGTGCTCGAGGGTCTTGATTTCGCCCGAGCCGAGCAGTTCGCCCAGCTTCCCGTGCGCCGCCGCCAGCACCGGGTGGGCGTTCGCGGTGCTCGCCAGCGACGAGGTGGTGGCGCGGATGATCTGGTGCTGGAAGACGGCCCCGAGCCCCGCGATGCCGGTCGCGATTCCGACCTGGCGGAAGGTCGCGTTGATGCCCGAGGCCATGCCGCTGCGCTCGTGGGGAACCACCCCGATGGCGGTCGATGCGAGCGGCGGGTTGACCAAGCCGATGCCCGCCCCGCCGAGCACGAACGGCACGATCAGGAAGGTCCATTCCGAGGTCGAGGTCAGCGCCGTCATCATCAGCAGGCTGACGCCGCACAGGACCATGCCGCTGCCGAGCAGCAGGCGTACGGGCATCCGCACGCTGAGACGGCCCGCCACCGGTGCCACCAAGAACGACAGCAGCGTGATCGGCAGGAACCGAAGGCCGGCCTGCAGCGGCGAGTAATGCAGCACGTCCTGGATGTAGAGGGTCAGGTACAGGAACATCGCGAAGTAGGACGCGGCCAGGCAGAAGGCGACGATGTTGGCCCCGGTGAACGCCGGGCGGCGGAACAGCGTGAGGTCGAGCATCGGACGGCGCTGGGCCAGCTCGACCACCAGGAACAGCACCAGCAGCGCCACGGCGCCGGCCAGCATGGCGACGATCTCGGTCGAGCCCCAGCCCTTCTGGTTGCCCTGGACGAGCGCGTAGACGAGCAGGAAGAGGCCACCCGAGAAGGTGAGGAGCCCGGCCCAGTCGATCCCCGCCGCCTCGGGGTCGCGCGACTCGATCACCTTCGTCAGCGTCACGAACACCGCCGCCGCCCCGATCGGGACGTTGACGAAGAAGATCCACTCCCAGCCGATCGTCGAGGTGATGACCCCGCCCAGCACCGGCCCGACGGCGACCGCGGCGCCGTTGACGGCGCCGAACACCCCGAACGCGGTGCCGCGGTCGCGGCCGCGGAAGGCGTTGGCGATCAACGCCAGCGAGGTCGCGTACATCATCGCCCCCCCGATGCCCTGCACGGCGCGGGCGAGGTTGAGCATCAGCGGGGTGCCCGAGAGTCCACACACAGCCGAGGCCCCGCTGAAGATGACCAGTCCCGTGGCGAACACGAGCCGGCGGCCGAACAGGTCGGCGAGCGACCCCGAGGTCAGCAGGAAGGCGGCCAGCGTCAGCGCGTACGCGTCGATGACCCACTGCAGGTCGGCGAACGAGGAGTGCAGGGAGCGCTGGATGTCGGGCAGCGCCACGTTGACGACCGTGATGTCCAGCAGCAGCATGAAGACGCCGAAGGAGACGGCGATCAACGTCCACCACTTGCGGTCCATGGTCTAGTCCTCCTGTAGGTGGCGGCTCAGGAAGGGCACGATCTGCTGCCACAGCCGGGCCGCCGGCTCGGGGCGGTAGGTCGGACGATAGTCGGCCAGGAACGCGTGGCCGGCGCCCTCGTAGACCTCGACTTTCACCTCCTGACCGGAGGCCGAGGCACGCTCGAGCAGCTGCTCGCCGATCTCCGGCGAGGGGTTCTGGTCCTCGGCCCCGATCGCGGCCAGCAGCGGGCAGTGCAGCCGTCCGGCGAGCTCGAGGGGGGGAATGGGGCGCTCGGGGGTCGAGCGCTCGTCCGGGGTCGAGCGGTCGATGAACCCGCCCCAGCAGTCGACGGCGGCGTCGAGGCGGTCCGAGCCGACGGCCATCAGCAGCGTGTAGCGGCCGCCCATGCAGAAGCCGATGCAGCCGACCCGGCCGCCGGCGCTGGAGAGGCCGCGGAGGTGGTCGGCGGCCCCCTCGAGGTCCCCCAGGACCCGCTCGTCGGGGATCGAGAACAGGCGCTTCATCAACGCCTGAGCATCCCCCGCCGGAGGGGGACCGCCTTCGCGTGTGTAGAGGTCGACCCCGAGGGCGTCGTAGCCGAGGCGGGCGAGGCGGTTGCAGATGTCGCGGATGTGTCCGTTCAGACCACCCGCCTCGTGGATCACGATCATCCCGGGGCGACGGTCATGGCCGGACGGGGAGGCGAGGTATCCGTTGACGGCCGTGCCTCCGCTGCCCGCAAACGTCAGCTCGTGTGCCTCCAGCCCGGAGGTGTCGGTGACGGCGCCGGGAACCCCGGCGGGGCTGGGCTCGACCGGGACGCTTCTCATCGTGCTGCGGGATCCCCGGGCTCGCTCGTGGACGCCGGCCCGGTCCCGCGGCCGGGATCCTGCTCGCGCAGCTTGCGCTTCACCCGCTTGCGGGTCTCGCACAGCTCGCCCTCGAGCTTCCCCAGCTCGGCCGCTCGGCGGCGGACGAGCCCGAGTTGGCGGTCGATGTGCCCGAGCGCCTCCAGCAGGAGCTGCTGCCGGCGAGGAGCGTCGACGTCGTCGCGGCGTAGCTGTGCCCGCACGGCCGCCCTTGCCTCCTCAGCCGCCAGCAGCGTCCCCAGTTCCTCCAGCGACAGGCCGAGGAGCTCTTTCAGGCGCATGATCTCCCGCAGGCGCTCGACCTCCTCGACCGAGTACGTGCGGTGGGAGCCGGCGGCCCGCGAGACGGGCGACGCCAGCAGGCCGAGCTCCTCGTAGTAGCGGATCGTCCGAGGGGTGGTTCCGACGAGCCGGGCGACATCGCCGATGCGCAGCTGCCCACCGGCAGGGGGCTGGGTTGCGGAGGGCTCGGCGGGGTTGGGCTGGGCGCTCAAGCCCCGGCTCCCTGTGAGGCCTCGGCGAGCACCCCGTCCGCCGGGGCGGCGTCGGGTTCGGCGGCGTCGTGGGCGGGCCGCAGCAGGCACACGAGCGCTCCCAGCAGCGAGACGGCGGACAGCACCCACAGGGCGACGTGCATGTTCGCGATGAAGGGGTCGAGCTTGGCGGCCGAGAGGCCCTTGGCGAGGCCCGAGAAGACCGCGAAGAGGGTGCTTTTGGGGATCGAGGAGGTGACGATCGCGAGCACGAAGGCGATCGAAAGGACGGCGCCGGTGTTCTGCAGCAGCGTGCGCGCGCCCGCCGCCACACCGCGGCGCTTGGCCGGCACCACGCCCATCATCGCGGCCGTGTTGGGGCTGTTGAACATCCCCGAGCCCACCCCCACCAGCGCCAGCCAGAGGGCGCTCTGCCCATAGGCGCTGGACACCTCCAGCGTCGTCATCCCCGCCAGCCCGGCGGCCGTGACGACCATCCCGATCGCGGCCAGGCCACGTGAGCCATGCCGGTCCGCGTAGATGCCCGCGATCGGGGAGGCCACCAGCATCCCCAGCGCGAGGGGGCCCAGCTTGATGCCGGCGTCGATCGGGGAGTCGCCCTGGGCGCCCTGGAAGTAGAACACGAACAGGAACATCAGCGCGAAGCGGGCCAGGCCGTTGATGAAGGCGGCCCCGCTGGCGGCGGCGAACAGACGGTTGCGGAACAGGGTCAGGTCCAGCATCGGCGCCGGCGACCGGCGCTCGATCAGCACCCACAGCGGCAGCAACACGGCGGCCGCCGCGAGGCCGATGATCACCACCGGGTTGTTCCAGCCGCTGATGCCCCCCTTCGAGACGCCCAGAACCAGCCCCGTGAAGCCCACCACGAAGGTGAGGGTCCCGACCACGTCGAAGCCGCGCACCTCGTCGGGCTTGGCCAGCTCGCGCAGGATCACCCCGCCCCAGGCCGCTCCCGCGAGGGCGAGCGGCACGTTGAACCAGAACACCCAATGCCAGGAGATCGCGACCAGGGCCCCACCGAGCACGGGACCCAGCACCAGGCCGACGGCGGCGATCATGGTGTTGGCCCCCATCGCCAGACCGAGCTGCTCGCGGGGGAAGGCGTCGGTGACCAGGGCGGCGGCGTTGGCGAACAGGAACGAAGAGCTGATCCCCTGCAGGATCCGCCACAGGATCAGCTCGGTGCCGTTGGCGGCAAAGCCCGCGCCCAGGGACGCGAAGGCGAACAGGACGAAGCCGCCCACGTAGGCCCGCTTGCGCCCGAACAGGTCGCTGAGGCGGCCCGCCATCAGCACCAGCACGGTGGCGGCGATCAGATAGGCGAGGATCACCCATACCAGTGCCAGCAGGCTCGTGTGTAGGGACCGCTCGAGGTCCGGCAGGGCGATGATCAGCGTCCCGGAGTTGGTGGCGGCGAGCAGCATCCCCAGGCTGGTGCAGGACAGCGCCCACCAGCGGTAGTGCTCGTCCCCGCCCGGTCTCCCGGGCCGCAGGAGCCTGCGGGAGCGGAGCCTCGGCTTCGCCCTCGTCACCGTCGCCAACGCGTCACCTCCGGTAGCAGGAAATTGACGTGAACGTAAGGATCACGATAGCAGTGGGGGGCGGCCCACCACCCAGCGGGGGGCGGCCGCCGGTAGCGGGGAAGGAGTGCTAGAACCCGTCCCGGGTATGGCAACCGCCGAGCGGGAGGTCCACGAGAGCGAGCAGCGCCGGCGCGAGCAGCTCGCGCCCCGGCAGCACGAGATCCTGCGCGGAACGGGCAGCGAGCCGACCCAGCCGCGATGATCATGCACGAACAGTCGCGGCGGCTGTCCCAGCCGCTGCGCTGGGGCCGGCGAGAGAAGACGATCGTCGCGATCCTGCTGGGGTGCGTACTGCTCGCGGTCGTCGGCCTCAGTGCGTTCGCCCTCTCGAGTGGCTCGCCCGCCCGTAAGGACTGCATCACGGTGACCTTCGCGAGCAACGTCGGGGGCGCCCAGCTACATGCTTGCGGTGCCCAGGCCCGGCACATCTGCGCATCCCCTGCCGGCTACGGCGCGCTCGGCCCCCAGCTGAAGGTCGCCTGCAAGCGGGCCGGCTTCGCATAGGCCCCAAGCCGGCCCCGGGATCCCGCAAATAGCAACATCGACAAATGTCTAAACCCCGGCTGGAAGATCTGGCCAGGGTGGCCCTACCCGGGGTCCGACGTCCCGGCTTTCATGTGCCTGCAGCGCCCCCGCCCGCGGTATCGCGAGCGCGTGCGTGCTGGGCAATATCGAGACAAAGGAGGCACATGACCTGGTTGCCGTACCAAAGCTGGCTTAATCCAGGGGACAACGCGTGGCAGATGACGGCCGCGACCTTCGTGGGGCTGATGAGCCTGCCGGGCCTTGCGGTCCTGTACGGCGGCGTGATGCAGAAGCGCTGGTCGGTGAACAGCATGATGCTCACGTTTGTAGCCTTCTGCGTCACCCTGATTGTCTGGTGTTTGTGGGCGTTCAAGATGGGCTTCGGCGCGTCGATCGCTCACAGCGGGGGCGGGACGTTCGGGGCCAAAGGGTTCCTGGGCACGTTCCTCGGCGAACCGGGGAGCGTCCTCGGTCATGTGGGCGAGGAGGGCCAGGCGATCATCCCGTCGATAACGACAGGACCGCCGTTCCACTTCCCGCTGTCGACGCTCGTGTACTTCCAGTTCGTGTTCGCCGCGATCACGCCGATCCTGGCACTGGGCTCGGTCTTGGGCCGGGTGAACTTCAAGGCCTGGATCCCGTACGTGGCGATCTGGATCACGTGCGTGTACACGGTCAACGCCTTCCTGCTCTGGGGCGGCGGCTACTGGGCGGCGCACGGTGCCCTCGACTATTCCGGTGGGTACGTGATCCACCTCGCAGCAGGCGTCTCGGGCTTCGTGTTCGCAGCGGTGATCGGGCCGCGCCTGCAACGAGATCGCGAGGTCGATGCTCCGAACAACCTGTTGATGGTGGCCTGCGGCGCGGGGATCCTGTGGCTCGGGTGGAACGGGTTCAACGGGGGGGACTCCTACTACGCGGGTAACAACGCCGCAGCAGCCGTGCTGAACACGAACCTCTGCACGGCGGTGGCGATGATGGTGTGGATCGCGTGGGACTACATCTTCCGCGACAAGCCGTCGATGCTAGGAGCCGTCAACGGCATGATCACCGGGCTGGTGGGCATCACGCCGGCGGCCGGTTTCGTGAACGGGTACGGGGCGATCATCATCGGCGTCGTCGCGTCGACGATCGTCTGGATGTCGATCCGCTTCCTCAGCCGAGCGCCGATGTTCAGGCACGTGGACGACACCCTGGGGGTGATCTATACGCATGGGATAGCGGGGCTCGTAGGGGGCCTGTTAGTGGGATTCGTGGCGAATCCGAACATGGTCGAGTACTTCGGCACGAAAGGAACCCCCAACATCAACCCCACGGGTAGCGTGTTCGTGAACGGCAGTTGGACGCTGTTGCGCTGGCAGGCGGAGGCCGGCGCGTGGGTGATCGTCTACACCGCCATCGCCACCTTCATCATCCTCAAGGTGATCGGCATATTCGTGCCGTTGAGGCTCTCCGACGAGGAGCTCGAGGTCGGCGATCACGCGATCCACGGCAACGAGGTGTACCCGTCCGACGTGCCCACGCTCGGGGGCCCTCACGCTCCGTCCTGGGAGCCCGGCGGCGGTCCTCTGCCCGCCGGCGCTGGAGCCTAGGCGCCAACCAAATCCTTCCGCACCGGGGCGTCTTCCCCACGGACGCCCCGGTAACGGAAGCAAGAGCGCTGCGGCCCCGCGTCCTGCGGGGTCGCAGCCGTTTAAGCGCGACTGCCCCGGTGAGGATCGGGCGCGCTCTCGCCGGTGCGGCGACGGTGCTCTGCCTGGCTTCGGCGGGCGCCGCGAGCGCCTCTGCGCGGAGCGGCCGGCCGTGTCGCGTCCCGCAGTTACGGGGGCTCACGGTGACGGCCGCCAGGGGCCGTGCGGCCCACGCGGGCTGCGGGCTGCGGGTGCGGGGTGCCGCCCTGAAGTCGCCGTCCTCCCAGCGGATCGAGAAGCAGTCACCGCGGGCCCACGCGCGGGCCGCGAGCGTGACCGTATGGCTCGGCGGCGTGCCGGCGAAGGAGGGCACGCCGGAACCCCCGCTCACGACGCCGGTGGCGGCGTCGCCGAAGCCTTCCTCGGAAGCGACGGGCGCGTGGCCGACGTGCGCCGAAGTGGGGCTGCCGCTCAAGGGTTCGGACCCACCCGATCCGGATCTAGAAGGGCCGGTCCTCTTCGCGCGGCTCACACCGGGCCCGACCGAGCTCGTCAGCGGCCTATTCGTCGGAGCTTACCCTCCGCCGCGCCGGACACTCGAACCGTGTGAAGAAAGGGACGTGGGCCTCGGCCCCGGGACGGTGGAAGTGCGCAACTCGAGCGGCGAACTGGTGGCGAGCCAACCTTCCGGAGAAACGCACTTCGCCGAAATAACGCTGCCGCCGGGGACCTACCAGGTCACCGCCACGTTCCTCGGCGTGAAGGACAACGGCGAACATCCACAAGAGGCCGAATCGGTGACCATCCCGGCGGGCTACTCGGTGCGTAAGGACTTCCTGGTCGAACTCCTCTAGCCGGCGCCGGCCGGCCGCGGGGCGCCCCGCGGCCGAACACCTCCATCGCCGCGGACACGTGCGGGTCCCGAGGGGACTAGGGTCGCGGGCCGCTGATACGCTTGCCCGGCTCCGCGCAGCGGGCGTGGGGAGCCACACGCTTCAACCGAAGGAGACCTTGGGGGGCACCCGGGGGAAAGGGGAACACATGAGAGGGAATGGGTTCACGCGGAACGTCCTACTGCGGGCGGGTGGTAGGCACGCCGGGAGCGACCGGCAGGCATTGCGGATCGCGCTGGCGGCCGCGGTCCTGGGCATGCTCTGGGCGGTGCTGCCCGCGTCGGCCGGCGCCGCGATCTCCTACGTGGCGATGGGTGACTCCTACACCTCGGGGCCCGGGATCCTGCCGTACTCCCCGAGCGCACCGCCGGAATGCGGCCAGTCCGAACTGAACTACCCGCACCTGGTGGCGGCCGCGCTCAAACTCTCCCTCACCGACGTGAGCTGCGGCGGGGCCAAGACCGAAAACTTCACCGTCGCGCAGTACCCCGACCAGCCGCCGCAGTTCGACGCCCTCGGCGAATCCACCGAAGTCGTGTCGCTGGGCATGGGCGGCAACGACCAAAACCTGTTCGGGACCCTCGTGCAGGGCTGCACGGAAGCGGGCATCTTCCACAAAGACCAGATCGCCCCGTGCAAAAAGGAGTACTCGGCGTTCGTCAGGAAAGCCTTCGAAGAGGACAAGGCGCCCTACGAAGCCGCGCTGCGGGAAATCCACGTGCTGTCACCCAAAGCGAAGGTGTTCGTGGTCGGCTATCCGGAAATCACGCCGGCTGAAGGGACCTGCGCGGGCTTCGAATACTGGAAGGAAGGCGACCTGCAGTGGTTCCGTAAGGTGACCAGGGCGGGCGACGCCAACCTCAAGAGGGAGGCCAAGGCCAACGGCGCGATCTTCGTCAACACCTTCAAGGAGAGCGAAGGCCACAACGCCTGCGAGCCCGTCGGCACGCGTTGGATCGAACCGCTCTTCGGCTCCCTCACGGAAGTGCCGGTGCACCCGAATGCGACCGGGGAGGAACAGGACGCCTTCGACGTGGAGCAGGCGATGCTGAAGGACGGCGTGCGCTGAGGGAGGGGAAGCGGTAGGTCGCTGGCCGGCGCTGCCCCACGGCGCCGGCCGGTCGCCCAGTAGGCCGGCCGGGCGCCCAGTGGGCCAGCCGGGCGCCTAGTAGTGCATTTTCGCTTCCGCTTCGGTGTAGGACGTCCCAGCTTTGGTTTTGGCCGCGAGCGTGTCCGTGCCAGAGAGGGTCGACTGGGAGGTGAAGGTGAGCGACGCGGTCGAGGTCGCCGCACCCGTGCTCGCGATCGTGAGTTCGCCGACGCTCAGCGTTCCGCCGGAGGTCGTGAGGCTGACGGTGTGGCCAATCCCGAGACCGCTGACGACGTTGCCGTATTCGTCGGTCACGCTCACCGATGCTTTGAACGTGTGGCTGTGTTCGAGGGCCGCGTCTTCGCACGTGAACAGGCACGGGGAGCTCAAGGTGCCGGCACTGACGGCGCCGCCCGTCCACGCGAGTCGTCTGGAGGCGGCCGAGCCGACGGTGAACGATCCGGTGCCTTCGTGGCCGCTGGTTTCTTCCCTGACCTTGAGGCTCGTGGTCGCGGCCCTGTAGAGCTTGAAGCCAGTGACGGTCGCTTCGCCGGATATGAACGACGGTTCGGTCGCGGTCGAGTATTCGGCCGCTTTGCCGCTCGGAGACGCTTCGGCACCTTCGTAGTGAAGTTTGGTGGTGCGGGTGTAGGTCGTGATCGTGTTGTGCCATTCATCCCAAGCCTTCAACTTCACTTCGAAGGCGACGCCGGCTTCGGGTTCGGAGCTGACGGGGGCGACGGAGAAGCTCTTGAAGGCGCCCACGGAGACCGTGATCGCCAGCCCGCTGCCGTTGCTCAGCGACCCTTCTTTGACCTTGATGTGGGTTGCTTCCACCTTGTAGAGCTTCAGCACTCCGTTCTTGCCCGAGGAGACCTGCGACTTGCCTTCGGCGAAGGTGAGTTCGGTGCTTTCCCCGAGCGCCTTTTCGGTGCCGCCGGCATTGACGACGACGGGTTTGGTACCGGTCGACGCTTCGGTTGCGCCTTCGAAGGTGAGCGAGTGGGTTCCGGTGTAGCTGGTGACGGTGCGGCCAAGGGCGTCCTTGGCGGTGACCGTGAGGTTGTCGGCTTCACCCGCCACGGGTTTCGTGGAAGCGGCTTCGAGGACGAGCTGTGTCGCAGGCCCGTAGGTGACGGTGACCGATTTCGCCGTGCTGGAGGCGCTCCAGCCGTGCCAGCGGGCAGTGACGGTGTATTCGTGGGCAGCCACGGTCACCCCGGTGTCGGTGCAGGTCGTGACCGTCGAGGGCGCAGTCGAGCTCGGACAGCCGCTGCTCGGTGCCCCGCCGTCGCGGGTTACGTAGTACTCGACCGTGCCGCTGCCGGGGGGCGTTACGGCGCTCCAGGTGAGCACGACGGTTTCGCCGCCGGGCGTCGCACCGGTGATGGTCGGCGTCGCCAGCGTTGCGAGCGAGGCGTGGCCGGTGCCTTCACCGCTGTTGGGCCAGAAGGCGTCCGCGGACCCCGGGCATACGCAGCCGGCCAGGAGCGCGGCGGTGGCGGCGAGGCAGACGGCGCGCCGGAGGCCCCGGGAAGGTGGGGGTGGGACAGGCCGCGACCCGGTGGCCGTTGCCCGTCCCATCTGGCAGCTCTGGAGCGGTCGGATCCGCCTATCAGGACGCTTTGTAGTGCAGGGTGATGCTCGCACCCTTGCAGGCGTTCTGGTTGACGGCCGCTTCTTCTTTCATTTTCAGCGTGACGGTGTATTCCTTGGTTTCGCCGGCCAACAGGAGCACTTTCGGTTCCTGGGTCGCGGGGGTCACTTCGAACCATTCCTTTTTGCATTCCGTGACCGACGTTTCTTTGATTTCGGTTTCGAGTTTCGTCAGGTACTCGCTGAGTTTGGCGTCGACGTCCTTGACTTTCACCGGCACCGAGACGCTGCCGCCCGGATACAGGTTTTCCGCCAGGCCGCTGGTCACTTCGAACGACGAGCTCGTGTAGTTGGCTTTGGCAGTCCCCGTGCCTTCGCCCGAGCTCGTCCAGTACGCAAACGCGCTGCCGGCAACTACGAGCAAGGCCACGACGGCACCGGCCGCCAGGCGGCCTTTTCTGGTTAGCAAGACCCGCCGCACCACAGAACCCCCTATTTGATTGATTGGTCGAAGCTGGGCGGCTGGGCGGTCTGCTTGAGATCCCTGGCTTTGCGAGCCCGCCTCGCGACGGGGGTGCCTTTGTCCTGACGCCTCTCCGTCCCCCGAACGGGGGAGAGCTGCGCATTGCGCTTATCGGATCCAGCCCGGCCCCCCTTTAGCCGGTGGTTGCGCGCGCAATGCCGCTCCCACGACCGTCGACGGGGTCGCCGGTGCTACGGGGTGCTCCAGGCTGTGAGGGTCGCTACTGTCCGGCGCCGGTGGCGGGGACGTCCTCAGCGGACGCCGTCACGTCGGCGGCGGTGGGGACGCCCAACCCCACCGGGCAGGAGACGCCCGTGGAGTGGTCCGGACAGTATCCGCCCGGGTTCTTGGCCAGGTACTGCTGGTGGTACGCCTCGGCGTAGTAGAACGGGTGCTCGGCGTCGGCGGGCAGGAACTCGGTGGTGATCGTGCCGAGGCCGGCGGCCGTGAGGCGCTCCTGGTAGGCATCCCGGGAGGCTTCCGCGGCGACCCGCTGGTCCTCTCCCCGCCACATCAGCAGCGAGCGGTACTGGGTTCCGACGTCGTTGCCCTGGCGCATCACCTGGGTCGGGTCGTGGCCCTCCCAGAAGATCCTCAGCATGTCCTCGTAGCTCGCGCGGGCGACGTCGTAGGCGACCAGGACCGCCTCGGCGTGTCCGGTCATGCCGCTGCAGACCTCCTCATAGGTGGGGTTGGGGGTGAAGCCGCCGGCGTATCCGACCGCCGTCGTGTACACGCCCTCGGCCTGCCAGAACATCCGCTCGGCGCCCCAGAAGCACCCCATCCCGAAGATCGCGGTCCGGATACCGCCGGGGAACGGGCCCTTCAGCGGCGTCCCCAGGACCTCGTGCAGGGTGGGCACCCGCATCTCCTCGCTGCGCCCGGGCAGGGCCGTCGGCGACTCCACCATTTCGGGCTCCCGGCGGTTGAACAGGCGCACACCACCAGGCTAGCCGATGAGCGGTCCCGGGGCCCGTGGAGCTGCCGCCGGAATCCCGCAATGTCCCGACGCCGCGATCGGGCTCCCCGGCGGGGCGGCCATATGTCAGGCTCCGGCACGTGAGCGAGGCCCCGCCAGTCCTGTACGAGGCCCGGGACAGGGTCGCCCGGATCACGCTCAACCGGCCCGAGCGGGGCAACGGGATCGTGCCGTCGCTGTTGCGGGGCCTCGTCGAATGCGTCGAGCGGGCAGACCTCGACCCGGCCGTCCACGTGGTGCTATTGAGCGGCAACGGCCCGGGCTTCTGCGGCGGGTACGACCTCATTGCCAGTGCCGAGCGGCTGGGCTCCGCGGCCGCCACGAAATCGGACCCTGAGGAGGGCTCACCGCTGGACCCGAGCGTGATCGCCGCCAACCACGACCCCTCCCGGACGTGGGACCCGATGGTCGACTACGCGATGATGAGCCGCAACGTCCGGGCGTTCATGTCGCTGTTCACGTGCTCCAAGCCGGTCGTCTGCCGGGTACACGGCTTCTGCGTCGCCGGGGGTACCGACATGGCGCTCTGCTCGGACCTGGTGGTGACCGCCCGGGACGCCAAGATCGGCTACCCGCCCGCCCGCGTGTGGGGATCGCCGACGACCTCCCTCTGGGTCCACCGCGTCGGCGCCCAGCGGGCCAAGCGGTTGCTGTTCACCGGGGACTCGCTGTCGGGAGCCGAGGCCGCGGAGTGGGGCCTGGCGATCGAGGCCCCTCCGGCCGAGAGTCTCGAGGAGCGCACGGAGATCCTGCTGGAGCGGATCGCCCGCGTGCCCGTGAACCAGCTGGCGATGATGAAGCTTTTGGTCAACCAGAGCCTCTACGCCCAGGGCCTCCACACCACCCAGGTGCTGGGGACGGTGTTCGACGGCATCGCCCGCCACACCGAGGAGGGCTACGAGTTCCAGCGCAGGGCGGCCGAAGCAGGCTTCCGCGAGGCGGTACGCGAGCGCGACGACCCGTTCGGCGATCGCGGCTCCTCGACGTTCAAAGGCTGATCGCCGGCCGGCTGTGGGAGGGCTCGGCGGACGTGGGTGTCCACGGCTCCGCCGCGGCCTCGGGACGTCGGCGCTGGACCGCCCTAGGCGGTGGGGTTAGAATCAAACGCCGCGCGGATGTAGCTCAGCTGGCTAGAGCGTCGCCTTGCCATGGCGAAGGTCGAGGGTTCGAATCCCTTCATCCGCTCCTTGATCCGCTCCTTGAGAAAGCCCCGCAAATAGGGGCTTTCTTTGTTCTCGGGGACGAACGATGGGCCTCGTGCTCCCCGTGGGTAGCACTCGTGGGTAGCAAACGCGCTTTTCGATCGCCGCCCCCGACACGCAGCGGGGCGAACCGATCGCCCGCAATTGGCCGACCGAGATCGCCTCCGGTTGTGGGTCGACACGGTTCCCGAGCCGAGCGTGCTTTGCGCGAGCCGACCCGGGTCTTTGGGAGCAGGGGGTCGTGGGTTCAAATCCCGCCGCCGCGATTGAGAAACACCTTAGGCCCGGGAGGGCTGGGGGCCGTCGAGTGCTGGGATCCGTTCTCCCTCTACTCGGTCGATCCTTAGTAGCGGAACCTCACTCGCCACCCGCCTTCGACGGCGCCGACGAGCCTGACCTCGATGTTGTCACCCGCCGCTGCAGAACTCCCGACCGCGGCATTTTCGCAGTGGTTGATGTTGGTTGAATTGACCACACACTCAAGTAGTGTCGTCCCTGTCGTGTTGTCCACGACCGCGACCGTCTCGGTTGCGCCGCCGGTTGCACTCGCGCTCGTATCGGCGTATAGGTCGCTCACAGACGCTCCGTTCGCGGGCGTAGGGCCAGCCAGGAGAGGGCTACTCGAGAAACCGCTCGTTTTCGCCGGGCAGGCCGCCTCGCCCTGCCCCGCCAACTCGGTGTAGTCGAGGCAGTGTTCGGGGGGCACGACCGCAAAGCTGGCGAATGTCGCGACGGCTGCGTTGCCAGAAGGACCAGTCGCGCCGCTCTTCCCCGGTGGACCTTCTGGACCTTCAGCTCCTCGGTCCCCGGTGGGCCCGGTCGGGCCTGTGGAGCCGGCGACCCCGGTGGATCCGGTCGGGCCTGTGGAGCCGGCTACCCCGGTGGATCCGGTCGGGCCTGTGGAGCCGGCTGCCCCGGTGGGTCCCGTGACGCCGTTGGCTCCTGTCGCGCCACGTGCTCCGCTTGGACCGGTCGCTCCGTTTACCCCGCTTGGCCCGGTGGCACCGGTGACGCCGTTGGCTCCGGTGTCGCCGGCCGCTCCGGTTGCTCCGCTTGGTCCTGTCGCCCCGCTTGGTCCGGTGGCGCCGGTCGCTCCGGTTGCTCCGCTTGGTCCTGTCGCCCCGCTTGGTCCGGTGGCGCCGGTCGCTCCGGTCGCTCCAGTTGGTCCGGTTGCTCCGGTCACGCCGGTAGCGCCGGTTGCTCCGGTTGCTCCGGTGGCTCCCGTGGCTCCGGTGGTTCCGGTTGGTCCGGTTGCTCCGTTGGCCCCGGTTGCTCCGGTTGCTCCGGTGGCGCCGGTCGCGCCGGTGGTTCCGGTCGCGCCGGTGGTTCCGCTTGCTCCGGTCGCGCCGGTGGTTCCGGTGGTTCCGCTTGCTCCGGTTGGTCCGGTCGCGCCGGTGGTTCCGCTTGCTCCGGTTGGTCCGGTCGCGCCGGTGGTTCCGGTTGGTCCGGTTGCTCCGGTTGGCCCGGTGGCGCCGGTCACGCCGTTGGCTCCGGCTGGTCCCGTTGGTCCGGTTGGTCCGGTGGCTCCGGTTGCTCCGGTGGCTCCGTTGGTTCCGGTTGCTCCCGTTGGTCCGGTTGGCCCGCTGGCGCCGGTCACGCCGTTAGCTCCGGTTGGTCCCGTTGCTCCGGTTGGCCCCGTTGCTCCGGTTGGTCCGGTTGGTCCGGTGGCTCCGTTGGTTCCGGTTGGTCCGGTGGCTCCGTTGGTTCCGGTTGGTCCGGTGGCTCCGGTTGGTCCGGTTGGTCCGGTGGCTCCGTTGGTTCCGGTTGGTCCGGTGGTTCCGGTTGGTCCGGTGGCTCCGGTTGCTCCGGTGGCTCCGTTGGTTCCGGTTGCTCCCGTTGGTCCGGTGGCTCCGGTCGCTCCGGTGGTGCCGGTGGCTCCGGTCGGTCCCGTGGCGCCGGTTGCTCCCGTCGGTCCGGTTGCTCCCGTTCCGCCTGAGGCGCTTAGGAGCCTCACGGCGATGATGTCCGGTTTGGTGTAGTCAGCTTCAAAGTCATTTCCCACGGTTGCAAAGGCCCCGCTGATCGGGGCTGTTGCGGCGATGACATCGAACTCCGTGCCCGTCGGCGGAACGTAGCCTCCAACCAGGTTGGGGAAGATGGCTCCACCCGGGATGAACGTCGAGCTGGAGACCTCGACGGTGCCAAAACTCGTGGCACTTGAGATGTCAGGCTTCAATGTTCCTGATGCCCCGTTGGCAAACGTACTTACGTTCAATATTTTGTAGGTCGCGCCGGCGTCGATGTTGAAGGTGCCTTCGTTGGTGGTCGTGGTGGCGTTTTCCTGGATGAGTTCGCCGCTCTGGACTTCGACGAGCCCGCCCGTTTCGTTGGCGAGCGCAACGCGTAGGTAGTCGGTTGCGGTGCCCGAGGCGCGTGAGGTCAGCGAACCGGTGTTGGCGATCCGCGGGGTGTTGGTGCCGGTGAGAATCGCGCGATTTCCGAGCGTTGCTTCCAGCGCCAGCGTGCCGTGGTTGGCCAAGGTTCCCGAGATTGAGACTTCGGCGTTCTGCGTGTTAGCGCTCGCGGTCACCGTTTGTCCCGTCGCGATGCTGCCGCTGAGCGTATCTCTCCCGATGAGGTCAAACGCGCCGGCGCCGCTTTGATCGGTGAGCGTCGCTCCTGCTAGTTGCACGGCGCCGTCTGACTCGGTGCCATTCTGTGTCCAATTGCTGTCCCAGATCGTGGTGCCGGAGTCCTCGAAGCTCCCGTGGTTGAGGAATGTCGAGTCGTTGAATCCTTTGTAGGTCGCGCCGGCGTCGATCTCGAAGGTGCCTTCGTTGGTGGTCGTGGTGGCGCTGTCCTGGATGAGTTCGCCGCTCTGGACTTCGACGAGCCCGCCCGTTTCGTTGGCGAGCGCAACGCGTAGGTAGTCGGTTGCGGTGCCCGAGGCGCGTGAGGTCAGCGAACCGGTGTTGGCGATCCGCGGGGTGTTGGTGCCGGTGAGAATCGCGCGATTTCCGAGCGTTGCTTCCAGCGCCAGCGTGCCGTGGTTGGCCAAGGTTCCCGAGATTGAGACTTCGGCGTTCTGCGTGTTAGCGCTCGCGGTCACCGTTTGTCCCGTCGCGATGCTGCCGCTGAGCGTATCTCTCCCGATGAGGTCAAACGCGCCGGCGCCGCTTTGATCGGTGAGTGTCGCTCCTGCTAGTTGCACGGCGCCGTCTGACTCGGTGCCATTCTGTGTCCAATTGCTGTCCCAGATCGTGGTGCCGGAGTCCTCGAAGCTCCCGTGGTTGAGGAATGTCGAGTCGTTGAATCCTTTGTAGGTCGCGCCGGCGTCGATCTTGAAGGTGCCTTCGTTGGTGGTCGTGGTGGCGTTTTCCTGGATGAGTTCGCCGCTCTGGACTTCGACGAGCCCGCCCGTTTCGTTGGCGAGCGCAACGCGTAGGTAGTCGGTTGCGGTGCCCGAGGCGCGTGAGGTCAGCGAACCGGTGTTGGCGATCCGCGGGGTGTTGGTGCCGGTGAGAATCGCGCGATTTCCGAGCGTTGCTTCCAGCGCCAGCGTGCCGTGGTTGGCCAAGGTTCCCGAGATTGAGACTTCGGCGTTCTGCGTGTTAGCGCTCGCGGTCACCGTTTGTCCCGTCGCGATGCTGCCGCTGAGCGTATCTCTCCCGATGAGGTCAAACGCGCCGGCGCCGCTTTGATCGGTGAGCGTCGCTCCTGCTAGCTGCACGGCGCCGTCTGACTCGGTGCCATTCTGTGTCCAATTGCTGTCCCAGATCGTGGTGCCGGAGTCCTCGAAGCTCCCGTGGTTGAGGAATGTCGAGTCGTTGAATCCTTTGTAGGTCGCGCCGGCGTCGATCTCGAAGGTGCCTTCGTTGGTGGTCGTGGTGGCGCTGTCCTGGATGAGTTCGCCGCTCTGGACTTCGACGAGCCCGCCCGTTTCGTTGGCGAGCGCAACGCGTAGGTAGTCGGTTGCGGTGCCCGAGGCGCGAACCTGGCCGTCGTTGATGATCTTCGACCCGAAAGGCCCTCGGACGGTCGCGCTGAAGCCGAGCGCGCTTTCCATGTCCAGCACTCCAGCCGCGTTGATCGTACTGCTCGCAGCAAGGCCGAGTATTCCCGAGCCAAGAGGCCCGCCCACGGCCAGGGTCTGCTCGGGGCCCGGAGTAGTGGTGCCGAGATTGAGCGATGTCACTTCCACCATTCCTGTGAGTGTCACGGTGTAGCTACCGGGCGCCGTGATGCAGACTTCGTCGCTCGATGTGGGCACTTTCGCCGGAGACCAGTTCGCCGCCACGCTCCAAGAACCGCTCACCCCGTGGGCCCAAGACTCGGTGCAGCCGGCCGCGCGTGCGCCCGCGGGCATCAGTGCGTCGAGCGTCAAGGCCAGGCTGATGCCAACGACGACGATCGAAATCAACCGCGACGTGCGCGCTCGTGTGTGACGAGGATGATCGTGGCGGCTGGACGCGCCGCTCTCCCTCTCCGCGCCACGCGACGGACCTCGAGACCGAGCGGTGGGCCTAATGCGTGCTGTGGCTGGGGCGATCAACCGTCACCTGCGCACTAGCCGGACTAACCATGTCCTCCCCCTTCCCAGATTGTGCAGCAGCGAAGCCAATAGTCGTCTCGGCTCCTGCTGCGAGTGTTAATCGAACCACATCGGCGCTGCCGGTGTCGTCACCTCCGGCGCCCTCGGCTTCCTGCCAGGCGTCCGTCCGGCGAGAAGCGCGAAGGTCCACTCGGCGCCTTGGGAGCGGGAGGTTGTGGGTTCAAATCTCGCCGCCCCGATTGGGTGCGCGCGGGCCCCGTTGCGAACCCTGAACGGTCCAGCGGCGGCCCGGCGGCTTCGAGGGCTCGGCCCTGCGTCGATTTTCGGGACACAGTGGGGCACGGTGCGAGCACAACCATCTCGTCGACCGCCGAATCCCCTGCACCAGAGCCACATGTCACTAGGGACGACGGCCGGAGTCGAAACGGTGTTTTATCCCGGTGGTCGACGTCGAGTCGAACTTGGGCGCGTGTAGACCCTCGGAGTAGCCCCCGTTGAAGCGGCGCTGAGCGCCGGCGCTTGCTACGGCGACGGCGCTCGCGGGGAACGTTGCGCACCGACGAGCTCGCGCAGCTCGGCGGCGTCGAACAGCCGCGGAAGCTCGCCCTCGCGGGCACCGGCAAGCTGCGACTCATCCCGGACCTCGGGGTCGAGTTCGCGCGCCGCATCCCAGAACAGGCTGAGCGGCCCCTGACCGCCGGCGTGATCCCACACGCATGCCGCCACGACACCGCCCGGGCGGGTGACGCGCGCCATTTCACCGAGCCCCTCTGTGGGGTCTTTCATGAAGTGAACGACGAGTTGCGCGAGAACACCGTCGAATGCCTGGTCTGAAAAAGGCAACTGCTCCGCCGAGCCAAGTCGCACGTCGACGCCGGGGTGGCGGTCTCGGGCCGCCGAGACGAAGGGCTCGGAAGGATCAACAGCCGAAACGAGGTCCGCTCGCAAGCGTCTCACCAGCTCGGTGGTGAGAGCGCCCGGGCCGCAGCCGACATCGAGTGCTCGCTGACCAGCCGCGATCGTCGCGAAATCGACAAGCTGCGGGGCCAGCGGCACCGAGTAGCGGCCCATGAAGCGGTCGTACGCATCAGCCGCAGCGTGGAAGCTCACCGCGCGAATCTAGCGCTGCCGAGAACATCGATATCAACGGCTGGAGGACTGGGCGCTCGCGACGTAGCGCCCGTCACGGGTCCGCCGCACGCATCCGATCAGCTCGAGCTCGGCCAGCGCGAGCAGGGTCTCGCCGCGGTCGCCGCGCGACAGCAGCTGTTCTGGTGTCTCCAGTCCCGATCCGACTCGGTCGAGCACCCGCGACAGGCGCCGCGGCAGGCGCTCCAGGCCGGAGGGTGGGGAGGGAGCAGCGGGTCGCCCGAACAGCTCCAGGACGTCGTCGGCCGACCGTACGAGCGAGGCGCCGGCCCGCAGCAGCTCGAGCGGGCCCCTCGCCAGCCGTGCGGTCGCCCTTCCCGGCACCGCCCCGATGCGGCCCTTCGTGGCCCGGGCCAGCTCGACCGCGAACAGCTCCTCGATGCGTTCGGCCTCCACCACGAGGACGAGGCCGCTGAGTGCGGCCACCGTTCGTTCGGCGGCCAGCCGCCCCCACCGCCTCCCCGAGCTCCCGGGAGGCAGCTCGCCGGCCACGCAGGAGCCCGCGCGGGCGTGACCGCCAGGTCGGGGGGCGGTCGCTGCTGCCCCTCCCGCGAGGCCGTGGCCGGAGAACAGCAGCGGGCCCCGCCCGGCCCGCTCGGCACCCGCGCGAGCAGCCGCCGCGATGCCGTCGGCGGCGAGGGTCACCACGACGACCCCAGTGGATGCCAGGGCGTGGGCGAGCGAGTAAGCCATCTCGACGCCGTAGTCGCTGGGGCGACTCGTGCCGAGCACGGCCACGGCGGGTTGGTCGTCGTCCCCACTCAGGAGGGTCGCGTCACCGTCGGTGTAGAGCAGCCGGGGCGAGCCCGGCGTCCTCAGCCGTCGCGGAAAGCCAGGGTCGTGCAGGCATAGCGCGGGAGCGTCGGTTCGGCCGGCCGTGAGCGCTCCCCGCTCGTGTGCCCGGCGCAGCTCCTGCTTGCGACGACCCCCGAGCAGCTCGATCAGCTCCAGGTCCTCGCGGGTGAGCAACTCGACCAGCTTCCAGCGGTCGCGGGCCCTCAGGTCGAGCACCCCACCAAGCTCGGCGAGCAGGCCGCTCCTGCGCCGGCAGTCATCGCACCCCCCGCCGTTCAAGCGGGAACGACGGCCGTGCGGGTGGCCCCCGGCTCGTAGGCGAGGTCCGGCCGGAAGGCCAACGCCTCGGCCATGTGCGCCGCCCCGATGCGGACGCTCGCGTCGAGGTCCGCGATCGTTCGCGCGACCCTCACGGTCCGGTGCTCTCCGCGGGCGCTGAGCAGTCCCACCTCGACGGCCCGGCGCAGCATCCCCTCCGCGCGCGCCTCCAGCCGTGCGCAGTCCCTCAACGCGGGGGCGTCCATGTGGCCGTTCAGGCCGGCAGCTCGCCCGCGCAGGTTCCGCGACTGGCGCTCCCGGGCGCTTGCGACGGCTACCCGGGCCTGTCGCGAGGTGATCTGGCGCCCTGCCTCGCCGTCGACCGGCGTGCGTCGCAGGTTCACCAGCAGGTCGAGCCGGTCGAGCAGCGGACCACTCAGCCTGCGCCGGTGGCGGGCGAGGTCGGCAGCGCTGCAACGGCAGCGCTCGGGCTCCCCGGCGAAGCCGCACGGGCACGGGTTGGTGGCCGCCACGAGCATGAAGCGGGCGGGGTAGACGGTGCTGTGGTGAGCCCGGGCGATCGCCACCCTGCCGTCCTCGAGCGGCTGGCGCAGCGACTCCAGGACCGAGCGTGGGAACTCCGACAGCTCGTCCAGGAAGAGCACGCCCTGATGCGCCAGCACGACCTCTCCCGGCGCACCGGCACGTGCGCCACCGAGCATCCCGGCGACGGTGACGGTGTGGTGGGGCGCCCGGAACGGACGCGTGCGCGTGAGCTCCCGCACCTCGACTCCCAGGAGGCTGCGGATGCGCGTGACCTCGACCGCCTCCCGGTCCTCGAGCGGCGGCAGGATCGAAGGGAGTCGCTGGGCGAGCATCGTCTTGCCGGTGCCCGGGGCGCCGCTCAGCAGCAGGTTGTGTGCCCCGGCGGCGGCGATCACGAGCGCCCTCACGGCCAGTCGCTGACCGCGAACGTCTGCGAGGTCGGGGCCGGCCGTTGCGGGGCGAGCGGGACGCTGGGGCGGCGAGGCCCGGGACGGGAGTCCATCCCCGGGACCACCGCACAGCAGTCGGACCGCGCTGCGCAGCGACCCCACGGCCGCCACCTCGAGCCCCTCGATCAGGCTCGCCTCACGGCTGCGGGCGGGCGCGAGCACCAACGTCCGCAGGCCCGCGTCGCGGGCCGCCTCGGCGATCGCGAGCGTCCCCCGGGTGGGCCGCAGGCTCCCGTCGAGGCCCAGCTCGCCGGCCAGCGCCACCTCGCGCAGCCTGTCGGGCGGCAACTGACCGCCGGCGGCCAGCACCGCGCAGGCCATCGGCAGGTCGAGGCCGGGACCCGCCTTGGGGACGTCGGCGGGTGCCAGGTTGGCGGTGATCCTCCGGGGCGGGAACTCGAACCCGGAGTTGCGAATCGCGCCCGCGACCCGCTCCCGGGCCTCACGCACGGCGGTGTCGGCGAGGCCCACGATCACAAACGCGGGCAGGCCCGGCCGGACGTCGACCTCGACCGTCACATGTTGGGTCTGGAACCCGTCGATGGTGAACGCGTGCGCCCTCGCGAGCATCGCCCGCTCCCGTGGTCATCGGACTTCAGGAAGCGGGCGAGGCTAGGCGAGGCTTGGGACGGGACTCGCCCGTCTAGTAGCCCACCGGGTGGCGAACCACGAAGCCGCCGGTGGAGGCCATGCTGCTCGACCACCGCGAGCCGCTCTCGGCAAGGGCGACGGTGTCGTAGCGTTTGCCGTCCACGACCATCCACGCGTGTTCGGAGTTGGCATAGATGGTGATGTACTTGCCGGGGCCGGGGGCGCCGTAGGACTCGAGCTCGGTCGAGTCCTCGGGCGAGCTCAGCAGGCCTCCGCCGTGGAGCGCGTAGGAGACCGACCCGGAGCAGTCGTACCCCTCGGACTCGAACGACCCGTGGCCGCCGCCATAGACGTACGGGCGGGTGGCGATTTCGTCGCCCGCCGCGATCACCCGCGAGACGGTGCCTTCGCCGCCCCCGGCCGAGGTCACGGCGCCGGTGGAGGAGCCGACGTCGCCGCCGGTGGGGGTGGAGGGCGCGGCCTCCTGGTCGCTCGGCTGGGCGACTGCCGAGCGCGGCGGAGTGAGGGTGCTCTCCTCGCTGACGCCGATCGCAGCCCACGTGTCCGGTCCCACGACGCCGTCCACGTCGAGACCGTGCCGGGCCTGCAGGCGCTCGACGGCGGCCTCGGTTTCGGGACCGAATTCGCCGTCCACCGGCAGGTGCAGCGCCTGCTGCAGGCGGGCGACCGGATTCCCGCTCGGCGCTTCCACGGAGCCGGTTTCGGTGGCGGGGTCGCCGGTGGTGGCACCGGTGGCGGCGCCGGGGTGGGTCGGTTCCTGCGGCAGCGCCGAGGGCGGCGGGGTCAGCGTGGGGAGGGTGTGAACGCCGATCACGCCCCACGTCGCTGGTCCCACGACGCCGTCCACGTTGAGGCCGTTACGGGCCTGCAGGCGGCGCACGGCGGCCTCGGTTTCGGGTCCGAATTCGCCGTCCGCGCTGACGTGCAGCGCCAGCTGGAGGGCTTTGACGGCCCCCACGGTGGCGGCTTCGGAGGCACCGGACTGCGTCTGCGAGGGGCTCGTCGAGGCGGTCGCTTCGCTGCCGGCTTCCGCCCCGTCTTCGGTGCTTGTTCCCGCTCCGCCTTCGGCGGGTGCCTGCGCGCCTCCCGTCGTGGTGGCGTCGGCCGTCGAAGTCCCGGTGGAGCCTCCGGCTCCGGCTTCGTCGGAGCCTTCCTGGGCGGCTTCGGCGGGCGCTTCGGCGCCGCCGTTTCCGGAGCGGGCGCTGGAGCCGAGCTCGAGGTCGGCGTTCTCGCGGCTGGCGGCGGTCGCCGTCGGCTGCGAGGGGCCGACGGTTTCGACTTCGCTGGTGAGGGTGCTCCCGGAGGCCTCCCCGCGCAGCGCCGAGGCCGTCTTGGTGCCGACCACGCCGTCGACCTGGAGCCCGCTGCGTGACTGGAAGGCTCGCACCGCGGCTTCGGTTTCGGGGCCGAAGATGCCGTCCACTTTGATCCCGCCCACGGCCTCCTGGAGCAGCCGGACCTGCCGGCCTTCGCTGCCGAAGCTGAGCACGATCGAGTGCTCGGTGGTGGTGGCCGGCTCGGGGTTCGGGTTGCCGGGGGCGACGGGGGCCTGGCCGCTGGCGATCCCGGCGGCGGGGGCGACCGCGAAGGCCACGGCTGCTCCCAGCGACAGGCGCTTGGCGCGCGAGCCGGCCGGGACGAAGCGCAGCTCCGCCGCCCGGCGACGAGCGCGGGAGCGTCCCAGCGACAGCTCCCAGGGCTCCTCCTCGGAGAGGTCTCGCGGTGTCTGCAGAAGGGCGGTGTTGGCGCTCAGGCCGATCGGCCTGGCAGACCGGCGGTTGCGGCGTGCGAGTCCTCGGCTGGCGCGGGCGCGTCGTTCCAGCGAGCGTTGCAGTGAGTTGTTCCAGTGGTCAACGACGGCAAGATCACGGGTGGATCCCGACATTCGCGGCGGTCCTTTCGTCTACGTTTCTTGGCGCCTACGGGGTTAGCTGTCGGGCTCGCGTAAACGTCTACGCTACGCCACAGGTGTGGCGATTCGCCCCCGCGGTGGAACCGCACTGGGTCCCCCGATCCGTGGCCCCGTGGGACCAGGGATTCGGCACGAACGGCGGGCAACCTAACAGATTTGTTCGCAAAATGCGTTGTACTTGCAGGAATTCCCGATTCGGCCCCGACGGCCGGCGGCGTGAGGGCCCGTGCCATGGCCCCGACTTCGCGTCCTGTGCCTAGTCCGGCGCGGTCCCGCGGGCGGGATGGGGGTGGGGGTGTCCGGTAGGAGGGGGCGGCGTGTGGCGGTGGCCGTGGCCGCCCTGGCTGTCATCGCGGTGGTGGCCGTGTTCGGCCTCGCCGGGCACTCCGGCGGCTCCGACCGGTCCGCGCCCGGGCTGCCGAGCGAAGCCCTCTCGGGAACCCCCGCCACCCTCACCAGCCTGCTGTCCTCCTCCGCCGGCAGGCCCGTCCTGGTCGTGTTCTGGGCCAGCTGGTGCGGGCCCTGCTCGCGCGAGGCTCCCGCGCTCGAGCGCTTCGCCCGCAGCAGCCGAGGGCGCGAGCGGATCGTGGGGGTCGACTGGAGCGACGCACGGTCGGGCGCGCGTTCGTTCATCGCGCGCTACGGCTGGACGTTCCCCAACGTCCGCGACGGCCAGGGCACGGTCGGCAACTCCTACGGGCTCACCGGACTTCCGACCACGTTCGTCGTGGACCGCCGGCACCGCATCGTCGCGCAGCTGATCGGCCCCCAGACCGAAGACAGCCTCGACCGGGCCCTGGCCCGCGCCGAAAGGTCCGAAACGACCCAGGCCTGAGCGTCGGGGCGCTCAGGCGCGGGCGTGGACGGCCGGAAGGGTAGCGGCGTTCAGCCCGCGGACGAACTCGACGACCTCGGCCACCAGGGGGTTGTTGCGGTCGGCGTGTCCGCTCAGCGTGATGACCGCCGGGGAGGCGTCGGTCAGCGGGATCGCAAGGATGCCGCTGAGGTCGTTGAGCATCATCGCGGCGACCGATTCCGGAGCCGTCGTAATCGCCCGCGAACCCGCGACCGCCGCCAGCATCTCCTGGGCGTTGCGGGCGTGGTCATGGGTCCTGTTCGCGGGCGAGCCGCGGTATTCGTCCAGCCCCCAGAATCCGCTCCAATGCGGGTCCACGGATGGGTGGACGCCGACGAACGTCTCCCCGATGACCTCTTCCACGCTCACCTCTTGGCGGCCGGCGAGGTGGTGGCCCCGCGACGCCAGTACCACCCGCCGCTCCTCCCGCACCGGATGCATCCAGGTGCTGGGATCGGCGGGGGGTCGGTGGCAGACGGCGAGGTCGACTTCGGCGAGCCACAGTTTGGTCGGCGCCGACGGGAACGGCAGTTCGTGAAAACGAAGGGTGACGTCCGGGTGTGAGGTCCTGAAGACCTCCAGCAGGCCGGGGCTGTCGATTGCCGGGGCGTGGCCGACGAAGCCGAACTCGATCGTCCCCTGGGCTGCCCGTGCGAGCCACTGGGCGGTGAGGGCAGCCTCCGTCTCGGCCGCCACCGCCGCTCGCGCCTTCGGCAGGAACGCCTCCCCGGCAGGTGTCAGCGTCACCCCGCGTGAGTGACGTTGCAACAGCCCCACCCCGAGTTCGCCCTCCAGTTGGGCCATCGCCTGGGAGAGGGCCGGCTGGGCAACGTGGAGGCGTGCCGCCGCGCGGGTGATCTGTCCCTCCTCGGCCACGACCACGAAGTAGTCGAGATGGCCTCGCCTGAAGGTCACGGCGTGCACCCGTCAACGGCGCGGTCGATACCCGGCCGACGAGCCCCCGTTGGTGTCTGGTGGATGAGTGAGCTGTGATCCTCGGCCATCGCGCCCCCGCAAGGCCTAGAGATAGGCGAAGTCTATACCAGACGGATCAGAAACTATTGGACATCGGCCCGGCTACGGCGGACACTCGGCCCGGCCACACGCGAAGACCCTCCTAGCGTGCGAATGGCAGCGGGCGCGGCGATACGTCCCCTCACGGTCGCCGCGCCCATCAATCGGTCGCCGCTGTGGGGCGGGCGCGTCCGGTCGAGTGGGCCCTCGCCGCCACCGAGCGGTGTGCCGACCGCGCCGGCCGCGGGCCCTTATTCGCGCGCGAACAGCCTCAGGAACAGCAGGAAGATGTTGAGGATGTCGAGGAAGATCCCAGCCGCCAGGGGGATCGCTTCTTCGGAGCCCGCGCGGCGAAGGCGATTGAAGTCCACCACCGTGTAGCCACCGAAGATCACGAGCCCCACCACGGCGTAGACGGTGTAGGCCGCCGGTATGTGCACGAAGATCAAGACGATCCCGGCCACGATCAGAAGCAGGAGCGCCCAGAACAGGAAGCGGTACAGGAACGAGAGGTCTTTGCGGATCGCGTAGCCGGTCGTGCCCAGGGCTGCGACGAACAACGCGGTGGCGCCGAAGGCCTGGCGGACGGCCGTCGGGTCGGTGGCGGAGTAGTAGTTGACGGTGGAGGCGATGCTCGCGCCCAGCAGCAGCCCGAAGGCGAACAGCAACCCGAGCGCGAGGCCGTGGTTTCCACGCGCGTTGGCGGCGTTCAGGCCCACGAGGCACCCGATCGCTATCAGCCAGGCGATGAACCAGAGCGCGCCTCCCGAGTTGCGGAACAGGTACACGCCGAGGGTGGCGAAGCCTGTCGTGAGGGCGACGAGGCCCATCACCTGCCCGAACAGGGCGGGGGTGCGCGAGTAGGGAACGTCGCGCTGCGCGTAGCCGCTGGCCGCCATCGTCGGAGCGATTCTAGATCGGCACCTCCCGCGAGCGCGGTGCGCTGGAGGGTTGCAATCGGAGGGGCTCCACGTCGGGCGGCCGGGTCAGGCGGCGATGGGGGCGCGAAGGGCGGGTCGCAGGCGCTTGGCGAGCTCGGCCTGCAGTGCCGCCGCTTCCTCGCCGGCGATCGGACCCGGTCGGTTCAGCTGCCTCGCGAGGCGTTTGGCGTGGTAGAGCGGATGCCCATCGATCTTCTGCGTCCTGAAAAGGGGCAGCCCGACGACGCCCGAACGGCCCTCGGGGGCGACGAAGCACAGACATCCGTGGACCGGGATTTCCGTGGTGAGCCCGGCGAGGGCCGCCTGGACGTGGACGATCTGGCGCTCGAGCCCGCGGATCAGGCTCGTACGGTTGCGCCCGTTGATCTTCAGCTTCGGAGGGGCGAAGAGCGGGTGTGTGACCTCGATCTTGCCCCGGTAGCGCTTGCAGTCGATCACGAACACGCCGGAGGGCGCGATGGCGATGTGGTCAATGTTCGCCCTGCTCATCGCCGCCGCGCGGTCGTGGAGCATCGGCACCTGCGGGCAGCGGCGGGTCAGAAACGCGGCAAGGCCCTCCTCACCTTCGGCCCCCGTCCTCCAGTTGCGCTCCTCCGCCTTCCTCCGGCGCGACGCGGCAGACGGGAACAGGACTGCCATCGTGCGGGCGATCCGGGTGGCCTCCAGCGCGGGACTCGCGTTCGCGTCGGAGCCGTTCTGCCCGGTCGCGGGCGCTGCCGCCGGCAGCGCCGATGTGGAGGTCATCGGTGTCCATCGTGCTCTACGCATCGGCCCCGTCGGTGGGCTCCATGAGGACTTCCCGGTGCCACCAGAGGGTCGCTCTACGGCTCCGACGATCCGCTACCTGAGGGGACGCGGCCCTGCGCGACCGGGCTCGGATCAGCCGAGTCCCGCGAGGGCCGAGGAGGTGGCTTCGAACGTTTCGGAGGCCGGCGGAGGCGACACCGCCGGAATCGCCCCGAAGTCGAACATTTCGATGTTCATACGCAGATGGACGGTGGAGGCGCCGAGGGTGATCTGCAGGCGCCTGACGAGGTTGTGGGAGTCGACCCACACGTCCACCGGCGCCTCGCTGACGCCGAGCTGGGCGATCGCCTTCTCGGCGGCGCCGGCGTCGACGCCCGGTTGGGCAGCGAGCGCCTTCGCGAGGTCGACCGTGGCGGTGTAGTGGGTCGTCGGCACGCCGCGGACGCGCTGGCTTCCGACCTTCGCGACCGTCGCGCCGGTCTCCTTCAGGTAGGAGAGGAATTCGGCCGGGTTCGACTGTCCGTCGATCAGCTCGCTCGGGTTCAGGCCGGCGGTCTGCGCGAGGTGGGCGATGTCGAGCTTCATCCACTTGGCGCCGCCGGGGAGCTTGCCGGCGAACAGCGACGAGCCGACGTACACGTCCGAGCCCTTGAGGATCTCCTGAATCGTCGCTTCGGGCCCGACCCCGGCGGAAGCGGGGAAGCCCGTCAGCGCCAACGAGAACGTCCCTTCGTGGTTGGCGAAGTTGAAATAGCCCCCGCCTTCCATCGAGACCGCCTGGGGGAGGCCGGCGGCTTCGACCTGGGCGCTGATCTGCATGTGCGCACCGCCGACCTTCGCGGTCACGTCGGCCGCCTGTGCGAGCGGCCCGAGGACGACGGCCGAGCCGCCGCACGCGCTCAGGCCCCCGGCGCCCGCGAGCGTCCCGAGGCTCACCGCTATCAGGGCACGGAGCCGCATCTCCGAACAGGATCGACATCCATCGCTTGTGCCTTGAGCGGGCCCCCGCGTGCCGGCGCAGGCCTCCCGTTCCCGCGGCTAGGCTGGTGTTTGTGATTCACCGCGGAGCGCTACCCGCGCGCGAGGCGCCTGCGGGTGACTCACGAGAGTGCCACGCGGCCGGGCGGCAACTGGTTCGACGGCCTTTACGGGTCTGGTAGCTTTGTTCGTCCCCGGGGGACTGACGCAAGGAGCGCAGGTGGCGAGCATGGATAGCTGGTCCGGTCGATTCGCGCGGACGGGCACGGCTGCTCGCCGGCGGCTCCTGTTCCTCGCCTTGGCGGTCTGCGTGGCCCTGCTCGCAGTGGCACCCGCGGCGATGGCGGAGGGGCCCTCCTACACGTGGACAGGGTTATCGAGCAGCGGAGAATGGTCCTCCTCCGAAAACTGGATCGCGCCGCTGGAACCAGCCGAGCCTGGGACGCTGGTATTCCCGCGGCTGACAAGCGAAGCCTGTGCAGTACTTGCCGATGCGTGCTACTCCAGCGACAACGACGTGAGCGGTCTCAGCGCCGAAGGGATCAAGCTCGACGACGGTGACACCTATCACATAAGCGGCAAACCGCTCTCGCTCGGCAAAGAAGGGCTCACCGCCTCGCCAGCGCCCGGCTCGAGCGGTCGTGCCGACGACTTCATTGAACTTCCGCTGTACCTGGCCGCTCGACAGACGTGGAACGTGATTGGAAACGGCAATGAAACGGTTGAAAACAGGTTGACGCTGGGCTCCGAAGTGGGGTCGACCAGCGAACTGGGTGTCGAGATCTCGAAGATGGCCTTGGTGCGACTACTCGGTGACACCGAGGTGGGACCCGCATCGTTTGTGGGGGAAGATGTCAAAGACAGCTTCGCCGCGCTCCTAGGCGGAAAACTGAACGCCACCGACGAGCATGAGGTCGAACTTAGTCACATCTTCTTCTTTGGCTACGGGGAAGTCGGCCCACTGACCACGAGCGCGGTTGAACTCGGTGTCGGCATGTCGGAATATCCCGCTCAACGGATAGAAGCTGTCAGCGTCACACTCGACCCGTCGAGTCGCGTCGTGTTCCACATAACGGGCGATGGCACCGTTGCCGGACTCGACTTCTCCGAGCTCGCATCCGAGGGTCCGGTCAAGCTCGAAGATTCGAAGATCATCGTCGAAGCCGGAACCGAAAAGTCATGTGCGATCCTGAGTCCCGGCGAGACGTTCACTTTCGTCACGACGCCGGGGCCGCTCACCGGTGAATTCGCCAACGCGCCGGAAGGCGGCGCTGAAGTTCCGCTCACCTACGGCAAAAGTTGCAGTGGTGGTTCACAGACGATGCGGATCGCCTACCACGAGACCGGCGGCACCGAGACCGTGACCGGCACCGTCGAAGCTGCCGCCAAGGAACAGCAGGAAGCCAAAGAACGCCAGGAAGCCAAAGAACGACAGGAGGCCGCCGAACGCGCGGCGACGGTCGTCCCCACTGCGAGTCTGAGCGTGCTCGGGGTCAGCGAAGTCCTCCCGTCCGCCGCCCTCGTCTCGAAGCTGATCACCGTCGGCTCCTCCGGGAGGTTCACGGTGAAGGTCAAGTGCACGGCCGGGGAGGGGAGCTGTACCGGAACGGTCGTCCTGCGCACGTTGCACGCCGTTGCGGCCACGAATGGCGCTTCGGCCGTCGCCCACTCGATCCTGACCTTGGCGAGCGCGTGGTTCAACATCCCGGTCGGGAAAGAGGGATCCATCACCCTGTATCTCCCGAAGGCCGACAAGCATCTGATCGCTCACGGTCACGGCCTCGTGGCGCTCGCCACGATCAAAGTGAAAAAGAAGCCCGCCGGGTACGTCACCGCCCAGGCGACCGTCACCCTCAAGGGACCCCAGGCGAAGCGCCACTAGGGCGAGGACCCCGAGGAGGTATCGGGGCGTCAGGTCCGGAGCGTCAGCCCCGGGCCGGGGCCACGCCGACGTGGCCGCGCGAGGCCCTCACGCTTCTTCCTGTTCGGATTCTTCCGGTTCGGAGGCTTCTTCGGGTTCTTCCGCTTCTTCAGGTTCTTCGGCCGCTTCTCCGTGTCCACCCTTGGCGGCACGGTTGGAGTGAGGGGCCGCCTTCGGCTTCTTGTTGGGTGCCGCAGCCCGGTCCTTGACCTTGGCCTTGTGCTTGCGCGGCTTCGTCTTGTGGTGGACCTTCGAAGGCTTCGCCGCCCGCTCCTTGGCGGCGACGGCCTGGGCGGCCCCGGCGCCGAGGGTGGCCACGAGCAGCACCATGCAACACGCCGCGATCCCGGCGAGGCGGCGAAGAGCGGCCCGTGAGCGGGTGCCCGTGGGAGCGAGCTCGCCCGATCGTGTTGCTGGCAGGTGCGGTCCGGCCGACATGGTCACGGCGTGTTTTCGGGGTGGTCGCCCCTGCTCTCCAGTATCGATTGCGCCGCTGGACGCAATGACGAGCTCTACACGGCGGCTCAGGCGAGCTGCCAGAGGGCGTCGTCCCCGAGGGGAGTCCGCCGTACGGCCCCGGTGCCCTGTAGCTCGAGCAGCGCCCGCTCGGCCGCGTCTCGGTCCGGCTTGGCGTTGTTGGGCGACATCACCGCGGCGACCTCTTGGGTGACGAGACCGGAGGGGAAAACCTCGAGTACCTCGACGGGGTCCCCGGGCGTCTCGCGACGCTCGAGTGTGGGGTCGAGATTGGCGATCAGCACGTCGTAGGCCTCGAGGGGCTGGAAGCCGCCGGCCTCGAGGCGGCGGTCGCCGAGCTCCATCACCAGCGACGGCGCCGAATAGCGGACCGGGCCGTCGGTCTGACGGGCCCTGCCCTGGAAGTGGGTCGGTCCGCCCTCGGCCGTCCGTGTCTCCTGCTTGTCCTGCTCGTAGGCCGCGAGTGTGCTGCTGTCGTCGATCGCAGCCACGATCTTCTCGACCTCGAGCCCGTCGGCCTTCGACAGCGCCTGTCCGATCGCCCCGGGCTCGTCGAGCAGCAGCGGGGTGTTGAACCAGGCGAGCTGCAGGGCCCGCAGGGCGTCGTGCTCACGACCGGGTTGGATCAGGCGGGTGGCGACGATCGCGCGGCAGGCGGGAGAGGTGGCGAGCATTCGCTCCCGCGGGGCGACCAGGAAGGGCATCCCGTAGCGGCGGAAGTGCATCGCCCCGAGCGCCGCCCGGGACGGCGTGTACCCGCGCTTTTCGTACTGCGCGGCGCTCTCGGATAGCCCGATCGTGACCAGCCGCCATCGCAGCTGGTCCCCATAGCGCCAGCGCAGCACGGCGAAGGCTGGGCACGAGGAGTAGGCGAACGGGCAGCCCGGGTCGGTGAAGTGCGTGACGGAGATCTCGGCCATCGCCCGATGATTGCAGGTGCAAGCATGAGTCCCGGCAGACCCGCGGCCCGAAGGCCGCCAAGCGCTGCCGGAGGCCGGTGGTGCGTGGTGGCTACGCGCTCAAGGCGATTCGACGACGTTGAAGATGCAATCGACGTTGGCTTCCCGAGTGCCGACGATGTCGATGTGAACGGCTGCGCCGTTGGTTTCGCGACCGGACAGCTCGGCGTTCACTTCCTGCTTGTCGAGCTCGTAACCTTCCGCGTCCTTCTGGACGCCAGACCCTTCCCGCGTCCAGTAGAGGCCGGTGCTCGAGAAGCCGTTCAGGCCGACCCTTTCTTTGAATCCCGATCCCAGCGTGCTGTCTTCACATGCGACGTCGACTAGGAGCCCTTCACGTTCCAGCAGCGTCGTGTTTTCGCCGGGGCTGACGTCGACTTCATATTCTTCGAAGCCCGATTGTCCGGAGGGCCCCGTCGGCCCTTGGGGGCCAGTGGCCCCCTGGGTGCCCGTGGCTCCTGCGGCGCCGGTAGGTCCCTGTGCTCCCTGATGACCCGTTTCGCCCTGGGGCCCGGTGGGTCCTTGGGCGCCGGTGGGCCCCTCCGGTCCCTGGGGCCCGGTGGCGCCCTGGATGCCCTGGGGGCCGGTTGCTCCCTGCTGTCCCTGGGCGCCGGTGGCCCCCTGGACACCCTGCGGCCCGGTTGCCCCCTGCAGGCCTCGGGCCCCTTCCGGTCCGGTCGCGCCCTGGACACCCTGAGGCCCTGTCGGTCCCTGGGAGGGGCCCGTGGGGCCCTGCACTCCCTGGGGGCCGACGGATCCCGGTTCGCCGGTCGCACCGGTTGCGCCCGCAGCACCCTGCGACCCCTGCCCCCCGGCGGTGCCCTGCTGTCCCGTGGCGCCCTGGGGTCCCCGTACGCTCCACGAGACCCGCGTGTGATGCTTGGGGCACTTCTGGCTCGCCTTGACGATCGTCAGCTGGCCGCTTTCGGAGATGCAGCCGTGGATTTCACCTTCACCGTTACCGCGTCCTGTGGCGGCGAGAGCGTTCCCGGACAGGGTCAGGAAGAACGTCAGGCAAGCGATTACCGCCAGCTGCTCCAGCTGGGACCGGCGGTGCCGAGCGGAACCCGCGGGGGGCCCGCCGTCCTCGAGTGAGCATCCCAGCGGATTGTCACTCTCGGAGGGTCGTGTCGCCATCCCTGAAGTCATATCTCCCTCCCCACTCGCCGGCACGGGACCATACAGCATGCTGACTGCGAGCCGTTTTCGACCTGAAGGTCAGGTCCGACGGACTGTGAATTAGTCCGTCCGGGTCAAACCGTGGCTTGGGTGCGCGAGCTCAGGGAAGTTTCTCCTCGCCGATCGCTGCCCACGTCGGCGCGTCGAAGTTGAGACCGCAGCGGGGGCAGGTCGCCAGGCCTCGACGTACCTCGGCGCCGCAACGCGGGCAGTACCGGGGCTCGTTCCACCTTCTAGCGCGTCGTAACACGAGTAGGCCCGATGGAAAACACACGACGACGACGAGCCATCCAAGGCCGCTGATGTCCGTGTCCGAGAGGAGCGCGTAGCCCGGGATCGCGAGTGCGAGGACCACAAGGAGCGCGCCGCTGAGCCGGGTGAACATTCGCAACGCCCCCTCCACGAAGCTAGATCGTACTCCGAGGCGCCGTGGAGGCTTACCCGGGGCGTCGGCTCAGGGCAAGCTCCACCGTCGCCCGGATGAAGGGTTCCTTCGCGGCGGTGTACCCGTCGCGGTCGTTCCTGAACATCGAGGCCAGATCTCGCTTGAGGGCCGCGTATTCCTCCGCCCTCGCCGGGTCTTTACGAAGATGGTCCCGAAACGCCAGCTCGGCCCGAAAGCGTTGCGAGCCGACCGGGACAAGGTGCAGGTGATGGGTGCGTCGAGACGGGTCCGGCTTGCAGAACCAGTGCATCTCCTCGACCCGGTAGGGCGCATAGAGATAGTCGAGCGCCGCCAGCCGCTCGAAGGCCCCGCGGGAGCTCGGTAGGTCCCGTACTCCCACGAGGATGTCGATGATCGGCTTGGCGGCCAGGCCGGGGACAGCCGTGCTTCCAACGTGGTGTATCCCGCCGGTCGACCAGTCGGCAATGGAGGCTTCGAGGGTCGCCCGCTCGGCTTCGAACCGGTCCGGCCAGGCGGGGTCGTAGGGGACGATCGCTACCGGTTCTTGCTCGCGTATGCCGTGACGGTACGGCAGGCGCGATCGCCCTGCTCGGGCGGCGACGTAACCGGAGGGGCGTCAGCGGCTGAAGAAGTCGAGGTCGCCGTTGCGGGCGATGAGCGCGGTTTCGCCGCTTTCACCGAGTGCGAGTGAGCGGCCGAATTCGTCTGAGCGCTGCGGAGTGGCGGGCGTCAGTTTCTGGACCACGCTCCAGCTTTCGCCCGACCGTTCGAGGACGTACACAGCACCGTACTTCTTGGGCGGTTCGGAGCCTTCTCGGCGGCGGACTTCGAGGATTCCCGGTGCGGCCACGAGCGCGACATCCCCGTCGGCGCTGATGGCCTGCCTTGCCCCAAACAGGTTGTACGCCTTCTCGTGCTTGACCTTGGGCTCGAGGATCGGCGGCCCCTGCTGCTTCCAGCCTTCGCCGGTGTGTACGAAGATCAAGACTTCCCCCTTGTTTTTGTTCGCGAACGGGTCGCCGAAGACGGCCGTTTCACCGTCGGCCGCGAAGGCCAAATAGCCGCCCAGGCTCGGCGCCACAATTGGCGCGCCCTGCTTGGCCCAGGTGTCGCCCGAGCGTTCGAACGCCTGGGCTTCCCCGGAGCACGCGAGCATCGCCACTTCACCGCTGGCCGAAAGCGCCACTTCCGGATTGTCGCAACCGACTTCGGGGGCCGGTACCGCTTCCCAGCTTTCGCCGTTGCGTTCCCAGGCGTAGCGTTCGGGTTCGAAGGTGACTTTGGCTTTTTTCCCTTTGCCTTCGGTTTTCGTTTTGTAGCGCATCGCCAGCAGCAGATCGCCGTCGCCCGAGAGCGCGACGGCCGGCGTGTGGTAGGCGATCGGAGCCAGCAGGGTCGCCTGGAGGGTCCATTCTTCCTGCTCGGAGGCACGCGTGTAGACCTGCATGCCGTGTTCGTTGCTGGAGGTCACCAGCGTGAGGCCGTTCCCCGACATCGCAAGCGGCTGCTGGAACTCTTCGAGGAACTTCGGCCCCATCTTCCATTCGCCTTCTTCGTAGGAGACCCTGCACTCTCCCCAGACGGCGGTTGTGGCGTCGGCTGACATCAGGACATTGCGGTAGAACCCGCACGGCGCGAGGTGGTAGCTCGCCTCGGTGAACGCTTCGCTCGTGAGCGGCGCCGCGAGGGGGGTCGTGGCGGCGTGTCCCGGTGCCGCCGATACGAGGCCCACGAGCAGCACACCCGCCGTGAGGCCAATTGTGCGAAGCATCGCCGCCAGTCGTCCGTATGCCATGGCCGACCTCCCCATTTCCGTGGCTCCCCTCGGGCCTCGACGCTACCACGGGCGCGACCCCGGGGTCAAGACGCACGGGCGGATTCCCACGTTCGCCGGTCTGTTCCCCAGTGAGCTTCCGGGCCGGCCGTGCTCCTGGCCCACGAGGGTCGCCTTGTCAGACACCGAACTCGGCTCGGACCTCGCCGCCGCGGGCCGCCTGTGCGAGCCGGTCGTAGTCACGCTCGTTCTGGTCGCCATAGGCGGCGGAGAAGCGGGCGATCGCCCTGTCGAAGCCCGGGCCGGAGCCGAGGTAGGCGGCTATCGCCAGCCGGTCTCCGGAGCGAGCGTGCATGCGTGCCAGCGACCAGCCGCACGCGCGCGTGTAGGCGTGCAGGCCCGACTCGGACATCGTCGAGAGGTCGGCGGACCCCTTCCAGTCCCACAGCTGGCGGACGTAGAAGTCGTGTTCCCCACCGTCGAGGCCGAGGCTCCGCTGCCAGCTGAGGAAAATGTCCGAGGCGACGGTCGAGATGCGCTGCCCGCGCACGACGCGCTCGCCGTGGTTCGGGAACTCGCTTGTGCCGAGATACGGCTCGAGCACCGATGCCTGCGCCTCCTTGGCCTGCAGGATCAGCGGATCGCGGCTGGCACGGTCGACGAGCAGGAACACCCAAGCGCGGGTGCCGACGCTGCCCACGCCCACCACCTTGCGGGCCATGTCGACGAAGCGGTAGGAGGCGAACAGGTGTCGGCGGTCAGGTGAGAGGCTCGCCGCATACCGGTCGAGGAGCTCGTATATGACCGTGTTCTCCTCGCGCACGTCGGACCCCTGGTACAGCTCGCGGAACGGCGTCAGCAACGGCGGGGCGCTGCGGAAGCGAACCTCGCCGTCCACGCGCTCGGTGAGCTTCGCCAGAGCTCGCAGGCTGGTCTTGCGCCTTGCCTTGGCGAACGGCCTGGAGAACAGGAGCCGCCCCTTGGGTCCCAGCCTGCCGCCGAAACGGTCGACCAGTTCGCTCGCGTTGAGCCGCTCGTACCAGACGTCGAGGTGGTTCTGGCGGGCGAAGCCACGCATCGCCAGCCGATACTCCTTCACACAATCGGCCACGATCCCGTCACGGCGGGGAGCCGAAAGCCCGATGTCGCGGCCGGCGATCTCCGCGCTGGCGGCCATCCGCTTGACGTCCCACTCCCAAGGTCCCGGAAGTGTCTCGTCGAAATCATTCGGGCTGAAGACGAGTCGCCGGTCGGGAGCCGCAAAGGCGCCGAAGTTGGAGATATGGGCGTCCCCGCAGGCCTGGACGACGATGCCACTGCGGGGCGTCCTGGCAAGGTCGGCCGACATCACCGCCGCGGCGCCGCGGAAGAAGGTGAATGGCGAGATCAGCATGCGGCCGTAGCGGATCGGCACGAGCTCCGGTAGCCGAGACACCGCCTGATGGTGCAGAAGGGCAACGGGATCGGGGCGGTCTGATGTGGGCACCCAGTCGCCATGGGCCGAGCGGGGCACGTCCTTGCGGGCAGCGCGACCGCGCGCGGCCGACTCGCCTGACTCCAGTGTCGCCACTGCGCTCGAGCCCGCGCGGGGATCCGGGTGTCTAACGCCCTCGGCCCTTGCACCCGACGGCGCGTGGCCCGTCCGCGTCGTCCCCGAGTGTCTGGGCGCAGTCATCCCACGCCGACTCTAACGGTGCTGCTCTCACACGGTGCTCGGCTCCACGACAGTGGGTTCTGCACCGGCTCGTCGGGTACAAATGCTCAGCTCTCAATCGGCGAGGGCGACTGATCGGCTGAACGGGACACCACTGCTAGGCTCATGCGTATGGTTGGGTTGGTCGTAGCTGTTCTCGCCGTGCTCGCCGTGCTCGCGACGGTCAACTGGCTTCGTGCCGGCGGTGGCTACGACGACAGGACGGTTGGGCAGATCGGGCCGGAGCCGCCGGGCTGGACTCCGCAGGACGTGGAGCCCTGGGGGGAGTCCCCGACGCTCTACGACAAGAAGCCTCCGAAGGCTCCTTAGGCGCGTCGATCGCGGCGCGGGCGGTCGGCCCCGCTGCTCGCAGGCGACGGACCGCCCCGGCCTCCACGCGGGCCGGATGACGGTTCGCCTGCGAGCGACGGTTGCCGGTGCTGGTCCGCGCCCGCCGCACGGCGACCGAGCAGGAGCCAGCTCCCAGGCCCAAGCTCTATTCGGGCAGGTGTTCGTGATCGAACTTCGCTTCTTCTTCCTGACCACCGAATATCGACCCGTCCTGGTCTTCGACGACGGAATTCCTGTAACCACCGCCTATCCAGCCCCATTCGCTCAGCGCCTCGACTCTGTTCTGCACTCCGCCGCTGATCGAGCCGTCGAAGCCTGCGGCGGTGTTTTCCTCCCCTCCGCTCACCGACGAGTCGAATCCGGAAGCGGTGTTTTTCAGCCCGCCGGTCACCGATGACTGTTCCGCCTCGGCGTCGTTGGTGATGCCGGCCGTCACGGACGCCCAGATGCCGTTGGCAGTGTTGTGTCTTCCTCCCGTGATCGACGTGCCCAGGCTTTCGGCGGCGTTCTGTTCACCCGCAGTAACCGAGGCCAGTTCGCCCGAGGCTGTGTTGAGCTTGCCGCCGCTGACGGAGGAGTATCTGCCCGTGGCTTTGTTCTCGAAGCCACCGCTGATCGAGGCCTCCGTTTGGCTGGTCGTGTTCTTTTCGCCCCCGCTGACGGAGGAGGATCCGCCTTCAGCGGTGTTGGTGACGCCGCCGCTGACAGAGGAGTAGATGCCAGTGGCTTTGTTGTCGAGCCCCCCACTGACCGAGGCGTCGGTTCCGCTCGCGTCGTCGCCTTCTCCGCCGCTGGCCCAGGCTGCCGGCCCGCCGGCGGTGTTGCCTTCACCGCCGCTGACCGATCCGTCGGCTCCGCTCGCCGTGTTGAACTCGCCACCGGTGACCGAGGCGAACGGCGCGGTGAGAGAGTTGTCGTAGCCGACGACAAGGCCGCCGTAGCTCGAGAACGTGTGTTCTTCACCGAGGATCAGGTTGTGCGAGCCAGTCTGTGTCTTGCCACTGTTCTCGTCGTAGCCGACCACGAGGTTCCCCTCGCCGTTGGTCGTCGCGGTTTTGCCGGCACCGTCGACGACTTGCACGTTTACGCCCGAGAACTGGACCGTCGGCTTGCCGTCCACCCCCGAGGTCACAAATTTCAGATGCGGAAGCAGCAGGTCCAGGGTGTCACGCTCTTCGCTCGTGATTCCGGTCCCGCCTTCCGGACCTTCGTTGCCGTTCGACCCCGCTTTCCCTTCCGGCCCGGCTTTGCCTTCCTGCCCCGCTTTGCCGTCCGACCCGGCTTTCCCTTCCGGCCCGGCTTTGCCAGCGCTGCCCTGCGCCCCCAGGCTGACCAGCTTGTAGCCCCGTTTGCACTTCCCATGTGTCGGGGTGAGGGTCGCCGCACCTTCCTTCCTGGGCACGCACAGCTTGATCGTGGTTGCCGCCCACGCGCCGCTCGCCGTGGTCGCCAGTGCCGCCGTCGCCAGGATGCCTGCGCCGGCCAGACGAATTCGGGCAGGCCGAGACCTGCGGTGACTCCCGCCAAACATCGAACACCTCCACGTCGCTCTGTTCGGATCGCGACGCCGACGCTTCCCCCAGAAGAGCCTCCCCCCGGAAAGCTGCGTTCGCGCCGCCTCGGCGCCGACGCTATACGCAACGGAGGATCGGTTGCTCACCAGATCCAGGCTCACTGCGGCTTGCGATGATGCAAAATAAAGTTGATACACGCATCTGATCTGTTGGGTGAGCCCCAGCTCGCGGGTGTCGTCGTTAGCCCGGTTGGCCTATTCCGAGAGCTCGAGTCCGGCGTGACGGCGGGCGCGGGCGCCGTCGTCGTACCAGGCTCGACCGGTCCCGTGATCGCCGACAAGTTGGGCGGGGCGAGCGCCGCGCAGCGACGACAGGCCGACGCCGAGGCGAGGGCGGCGACGCCCGACTGCGGCCAGCGGGGATTCCTGGCTGTCACCGAGCGCGAGCTCGCCCTCACGAGCACGCAACCACCGAACCTGGTCGGCAGACGGCTCGGGGTGCTCGTCGAGCGGCCCGAACCACGGTCGCGGCGGCCGAGCTCGACGGCGGCTGGCGCCACTCCGGGGTGTATCTACACTCCGGGGTGTATCTATTCAGCTCGGCTCGTCTGCGGATCACGTTCGCCGACGGCACCACCTGGGCGTTCGAGGTGGCGCGCCTCTATCGCCGGCACGCCAAGCGTGTCGTGGCCGCTGACTGCCCCGGCGGAGCCTCCGCCGCTTTGTGGAGGGAAGTGTGCCCGCGAGGGCCCGTCGCCGGGGCCCGTCGGGAGTCAAATATGCTCGCGCGACCATGGCGACGGATAGAGCGCCCTCTCGCCGCGGTCGGTGCGGCGCGAGGGTCGGTTTCGTACTGATGGCATATGCGTTGGCGGGCACCCTGGCGCTCGCCATCGGCTTGACGGCGTCGGCGAGTGGCGCTTCCAGGCGATCGCCACGCGTTCTCTGCTCGGCCGGCGGCGGACGGACACTGGCGCGCTCGCCTCGGGTGCGGGTGTTCGTGCGCCGCGGCGTGTTCTACAGCTGCTGGCTCCCGACCAGGTTCCGAACGACACTCGGACGGGTCGGCGAAGACCTCCCGGATCGCGGCCCCACGCTCGCGAGCCATGTCCGGATCGACGGGGAGTACGTGGCGTTCTCGACGCAGGCGACGGGCGACCCCGGGTACGACCTGTCCTCGGTCGAGTCGGTCAACGTGCGGACCGGCCGGATCGCTCGCGAAGTCCAGCCACGCGAAACGGAAAGCTTCGACAGCTTCGTGGTGGAAGTGGGGGTGGCGGCGGACGGCGCGCTCGTCTACCTGCAATCGGAAGGCTCACCGTGCCCCGGCGAACACCACGGCACCGGTCAGGGTGGGCCCGAGCCGGATGACGCCGTCGTCGCCGTCGAACCTCACGCCCACCGACGCACCCTCGACTGCGAACTCGCGAGTGAGCCGACCGGCTCGATCACCGGGCTTAAGGTCGTCGGCCAGACAGCGAGCTGGCTGCACACGGGCGTTCTCCACACCGCCACCCTGCGCTAGCGACAGCGCTCGTCGGGAGGCGCATATCGAGCGCGCGAAAGCAGGTTGGAGACGCTTCAGCCCTGCGTCCTGGTCGCCCTCGGGCCTGCTGGGCTCCAGGTTTCGCCCTGAAGACCGGGAGCGCGGAGGGCTCCTCCAAGCGCCTGATGGCAGCTCGAGGCATGTAAGGAAGCGGGACGTTGCGGACATATAGCTGGCATGAACTCGCAACAGCGCTTCGAAGCGGTCTACGAACAGCACTCAGGTGCCGTCAAGGGATATGCGATGCGTCGTACCGGCCCTGCGAGGGCAGACGACGTTGTCGCCGAAGTGTTCCTGATCGCCTGGCGTCGCCTCGAGGACGTCCCCGCCGAGCCCCGTCCGTGGCTGTTCGGCGTTGCCCGGCGCGTGCTCGCGAACGAGCGGCGCCGTGTCGCCCGGCAGGGCGCGGCCCTCGAGCGACTGCAAGAGAGCCCTGATCTCACCGCGGAATCCACGGACGGCCCCGCGCTCGCCTCGCGCCCGCTCCAGGACGCGCTCGAGCACCTCAGCGAGACCGACCGCGAGGCTCTCCTGCTGACCGCCTGGGAGGGCTTGAACCATCGTGACGCAGCTCGTGTACTCGGCGTACGGGAGGCGACGTTCAGCGTGCGCCTCCACCGCGCGAAGCGGCGCCTGGGACGAGCACTGGAGCGCAGCCAGCCAGAGACGACCTCGCGAGCCAGATTGGAGACCCCGTGACCACCACAGACGCGATCGACTACCTGAGACAGATGAACCCTCTCGATTCGGACCCGCCGGCGCCACCGGTCGAGCAGCTCCTGCCGCGCCTCGATCAGACGGCGCGCCGCTTCGATGACCCCATCCGAAGAAAGCCCACGAGCCCGGTGCGCCATCCCGGAGTCCGTATCGCGGCGGGGTGCGGGGTCGCAGCGGCGGTCGCGATTGCCGTGTTTGCGAGCGTCGGCGCCCCCGGTGGCGGGACGCCCAACGTGCTCGCCGATGTGTACCGCGCATTGAGCCCCGGCTCGGGCGTGCTTCACATGGTTCAGGTGACTGAACAGACTGTCGCCGGACAGACCCGGACCACGCGTCAGGAACTCTGGACGGCACAGAACCCGCGCCGGCTGCGGTCCGTCACCACCCCGCCCGACGGCAAGACCTACGAACAGGCCTTCGTCGCGAGCCCGCCAGAAGACCGTCAGTGGAGCGCAGAAGAACCAAATGTGATCCTGCACGGCACCCCTGTGGGAGCGCTGACACACGAAGCCACTCCGACCAGCGTTCTACGCGAACTCGTCAAGAGCGGTGGGGCGACGATCGTCGGGCAGACCACCCTTGACGGTAGGGCGGTCTGGCAGCTGACCGTTCACCCGGCCAACTACACCCAGCCTGTGTTCGAAGGCAAGAAGCTGGCAGACCCGACCATGTACGTGGACGCCACGACATTCGCGCCCGTCGAGCTTGTCGATCAGTCGCTCACGCACGCGAACGGTCAGATCAGCGGGGCGCTCGAGCTCGAAGAAACCACGACGCGCTACACCACCTATGAAGAAACCGCAAAGGACACGGAGAGCGAATCGTCTCTGACGCTCGCCGCTCACCCCGGCGCAGTCGAAAAGAACGAACCGTAGCTCTCTCACGTGCGATCCCGCGCATCGCCCCGGCCCAGAAGCGCTATTCCTCGACGCGATCTTCCTGAACGTCAGGCCGAAGGGCCCGAAGGAGGGCGTCCTTTGCGCCTGGGGTTTCACCGAGCAGGGCGAGCGGGTCCTCGTTGGCGTGTGCCTGGGGATGCGCGAATCCCACGAGGACTGGCTCGCTCTCGCGAGGGATCTGATCGCCCGCGGGCTGGGAGCGCCGATGCTCATCGTCGCCGACGGCGCCCCCGGGGCTGATCAAGGCAGTCGAGCAGTGCTGGCCTTCCTCTGATCGTCAGCATTGCTCGGTTCACCGGGCGCGCAACCTGATCGCGAAGCTGCCCGAAGCAGAGCGCGAGCGGGTGCGCCGGGCCTACTGGAAGGCGCTCGACGAGGCCAAGACGAGCGCGACGGAGCCGAGCGGCTCAAGGCCCTCGTCGCCGAACTCGAGCGGGCCGGCTATGCGTCGGCCGCGAACTGCATCGCGGATGATCTCGATGCCCTGGTCGTGCATCTGCGCTACCCGCTGCGCCACCGCACGCGCTGGCGCTCGACCAACCTGCTCGAGCGGACGCTCGGGGAGGTGAAGCGAAGGACAAAGGTGATCGGAAGATTCCCCGGCGAGGAGAGCTGCCTATCACTCGTCTGGGCCGTGCTCGACCTCCAGATCAACAACACCTGCAACGGGGTCAGGCTCTCCGACATCGACCGTCAGAAGCTCTACCGGCTGCGCCACCAGCCGACGGAATCAGAAGCCGAGGAAAGGAGGTGATCGCCGCTTAGACTGACCTCAAGGGAACCAAAGCCGCGGCAAAGTTACAGCAGCTCAGGGACGCGACCTTCGCCGATCGGAACGCTCGCTTTCGCTGGAAGGGGCACGCGGACGCATCTCACACACGCCCTGCGCCGCAATCTGGTACACCATGTGCACACGCGGGCGACGCTCGTGTTCGTCCGCACACGAGACCAAGGGGGCCTGACTGCGGGTACGCGGCTCGACCCGTCGCCGGAGACTCGCGCGACGGCGGAGATCGCGGCCACGTAAGTATGTGCGGAGTACGCGCGAATCCGCTGAAAAGGACCCGAGTTAGACGGAAGTTCGAGATCGGGTCGAACCCGTCCACAGGGAAAAGGAGCGACACAGAGATGAAACGCTTCAAGATGGTGGGACTGTGCCTCGTTGCTGCCATCGCGCTCGCGGGGGTCATGGCGTCCGCTGCGCAGGCCGGAGAAATCGGCGCCTGCGTGAAGCAGAAGGGCGGCAAATACGAAGACAAGGTCTGCTCCAAAACGGCGACCGAAGCCAAGAAGGGGAAGTACGAATGGGTCCCGGCCGCGGGCCTCAAATACACCTCTGAAGAGGGCGTCAGCCACCTCAAAGGCGGTGCCGGTGCGATCACCTGCCAGCACTCATCGGACGAAGGGGAATTCCTGAACGCGACCGAAAATACGGACACCTTCAAGTACTTCGAATGTACCCTCGAACCATACGGGTTCAGCTGTCAGAACACGGCGAACCCGGGCGAAATCGTCACGGACGTACTGACTAGCCACCTCCTCGACCACGGTGAGAAAGGCGTGGGCGGCAAGGAACCCGCCGAAGGCGAAGCCTGGATCGAGTACCGCCGAGTTGTACTTCATGGCATCCTGTATGAATTCGAATGCTTGGGCATCCCGTTCAAAGTATCCGGCTCCGTCAGCGGAACGCTCAATAACCTCGACATAGGCCTGAAGGCGGGCAAGCCGGGCAAGGAAACGAAGAAGGGAAGGAAGCCGGGCAAGCCGAGCTTCGACGAGACCTTCTCGGCCAGTGGTGGGGAACAGGACCTCAATGTGACGTTTTTCAACCCGGAAACCGACAAAGAAGAAACGGGGCCGGCGATTCAGGAAGGCGTCAACGGAGTCCTTCTGACGGTGAAGAAGGAGGAGATTAAGACCTGAGGTGTAGGTCACGTGTCTGGGTGGGGATCTTGGGATTTCCACCCAGAACCTCGTGGTAGGGATCGAGAGCTCGGCGTCGAGCTCGAATCCGCGCATGAACGCTTCGTCCTCGGTCATCTCATAGTCTCTTTGCCGGCCATCCCGCTCAAGCGGGCTTGCACGTCCCGCGGCGTGCTCGCGTCGTCCGCGGCCAGCAGCTTGCGGGCGCGCTCGGGACTCCTTCGGCCAGGCGCAGGAACGCATCACCCGAGGCGTTCGTCTTGCAGCCCCTGCGTCGCGGCTTGACGACAGCGGGCGGGAAGGCGTAGCGCTACTGCTTTGGCGGGGCGAGCGAGCGTTCGGCACGCGTTTGCGGAGCACATTGCGCGGGGCGCAGGTCCGAGGTACGCCCAGCATCTTCTGGGGCACGCTCACCTCGGCACAACAGATACCTATCTGGGCTTCCCGAGGCTCGATGACCTCGCCGCAGCGGTCAAGGATTTGAGCTACGGAGTACGAACGAACGTTCTAGGGGTAGCGGAGAGGCTCCAGAAAGGGCTAGAGGCGACGACCGGAATCGAACCGGTGTAGACGGCTTTGCAGGCCGCTGCGTAGCCACTCCGCCACGTCGCCAACGAGGAGCGACAAGCCTACCGTGCCGGGAGGCCTGTTTCGGGGAGATCGGCTTTATGCCTGCACGCGCGCACGAGCGGCGGCCGCCCCGCAACGGGCGTGACCCGCGGGGCCGGTCCCTCAGCATCTTCTCGGGAGCTCCTTAGACGGCCTTGGGAAAGGTCTTAACGGCTCCTCAGCTTCGCAAGCCAGCCTCGTCGCATCCGACTGAAACGAGGTCAGCCATGAGAAGGACATCCCTGTTCGCACCCGTGTTCGTCGCGGCCGGCATTGGTGCCGCTGTGGCCGCGGCCGTGATCCTACTGCTGGGGTCGAGCTCGTCGAAGGGCAGCTCTACGCGCTCGTCCACCACCGCGCCCGCCAGCGGATCCGCCGTATCCCATCGAGCCGAGGTCGCCAACGCCACGCTGACCGCTTCGGAGATCTACAGCCTCGATTCCCCGGGCGTGGTGTCGATAACTGCGACCTCGTCCGAGGGCGCCGATGAGGGAACCGGGATCGTCCTCAACCGGAAAGGCCTGATTCTCACCAACTACCACGTCATCGAGAACGGGACGTCGCTCTCGATCAAGAACGGGAGGCGCCTCGGGGACGACCCGGGCGGCAACGCTGGTCGGCGAGGAAGCGAACGACGACCTCGCGCTGATCCGCGTCAACCCGGAAGGGCTCGACCTGAAGCCGCTGAAGATGGCCTCGTCGAAGAACGTCCAGGTTGGCGACCAGGTGTACGCGATCGGCAATCCCTACGGACTGGAAGAGACGTTCACACGAGGGATCGTGTCGGGCTTGAACCGGGAAATCGAGTCGCCCGATGGCGCCACCATCAAAGGGGCCATCCAGACCGACGCGGCACTCAATCCCGGCAACTCGGGCGGGCCCCTGATCGACCAACAGGGCGAAGTGATCGGCGTCAACTCGCAGATCGCGAGTGACGCGTCGCGCACCGAAGGATCCCAGCCCGGGAGCACGGGCGTCGGGTTCGCGATCTCGTCGGATACGGCCGCCGAAGCCGTGAAAGCGATCGAATCGGGTCACGGGGTCAGTGGCTCCTCGGCAGGTTCGACGCAGAGCCGGGAAACCGAGGAAGGAACCCAGGGTCGCTTGGGAGAAGCCGAGAACGAAGCCGAACAGGGTGAATCCGAGCAGAGCGAAACCGAACGAGCCGAGCCAGAACGTACGGTCGAAGGGAGCGAAGGGCAGGAATCCGAAGGAGCGGGGGAGGGTCGAGCCCTCGTTCCCTAGCTCCCCTACAGCGTGTCGACTGGAGCCGTCCGGGCCGACGTGGGGACGGCGCCCAGTGACCTCGCTGGCCCGTCTGGCCGCTGATACGCTTGGGCAACCTCCCGGGCGATTAGCTCAGCTGGGAGAGCGCCGCCTCGACAAGGCGGAGGTCACTGGTTCGAGCCCAGTATCGCCCATACACGAAAACCCTGCAGACCGCGGGGTTTTCGCGTTTCTGAGAGGCGCCAAGGTACCAATGGGGTACCGTTTGCCTGCGCGAGATGTGGGCGCCGACCGCGTACCGTTGGCACCAAGCAAGGCGTCAGAGAGGGGGGAGTGAATGACAAGCCACCCGGCGCAGGCTCTGACCGTTTACCCGCAGGCGGGGAAGGCCCAGGACTACGTCCGCGTCGAACAACGAGACGGTGGCACGGTCTGGTGCCACGCCAAGCCGACATTCGGACGCGGAGCGCCGCACGAACCTTGGCCCGACTCGCCGAAGCTAACCCCAGTCTGAGCTCGCGGAGATCCTCGCGGGGCAACTTGAGTAACTCAGGGCGCCGAAGTTAGAAGCCCACGAGAGCGGCCTCGTCGACCGGCATAGCCTCGACGAACCTCGCGTCGAGCCAGCCGAGCATCGCTAGGCCATGGATTGCCTTGAGAACCTCGTCTTGGCCCAGGGGTGGCCTCTTGCGTTGCTTCCACTCCATAACCTCGATCAGAATCTCTTCGTCCGTCGGCACCTCGCCAGTAGCCTGCGCGATCTCCGATGCGACGAAGTGCACGGTCGCCGCTACCTCGGCCTCACGTGTGTTGTGCATCCGGGAGAGCAGATCGGCGGTCTTGGTGATGGTTGTCCGCCATGCCGCGAGATCATCCGCGTAGGCGCGCTGTGCGGCGGCGAAGGTAGGTCCAACTTTGACCTGAATCATCCGTCCGAGTTGTGTCTGCTCAATGAGGTCATTGTTCACCAGACGAGACACGGCGCCAGTGAGCTGGGGCGCGTAGGGGCCGTACGTGCTGCGCTCGAATGTCAACCCTGTCGGTAAGCCGCCGGCGGTCAGGAAGTACGCGAGCTTCTGGAACGAGGTCTTACCCACGGGCCAGTGGTGGGGGTCGTCTTCCAGTTCGGCCAGTGTTGCAACGATCGCCACCCACCCGGGGGCTACTCGGTGCTCACGTGACACAGCATCGCTCGATCCTTCCGACATGAGTGTGCGTTGCAGGTAGCGCGGCTCGAGCTCCTCGTGGGCGGTGCCGAACGGAGCGAAGAGCTGCACCGGGATTTCGAGGCGACTCAAGTGCTGATAGAGAGTGGGGCCTACGACCCGCCACTCCAAGCCGCCATAGCCGCACCCGAGGGGCGGCACCGCGAGCGACGTGATACCCCAGGACTCGTAGTTGGCTTGGAGGTATTCCAAGCCAGCCACGATGTCTCTGAGGCGCGAAACGGCGCGCCAGTGCTGCTTGGTAGGGAAGTTGAGGACGTGCGGCGGTTCAGGATTGCAATAGAGGTACGGGTACCCGAGCCGAACTTCGTGACGCTCGCAGCGCGCTAGGTAGTCCTCGTGCATCGCGGGGAACCGCTTCTTGAACTCCGCTGCAACCCCCTTGCCCATAACGCCGACACAGTTGACGGTGTTGACAAGCGTCTGCGCGTCGGACTCGAAGAGATCGCCCACAACGACGTCTATCTCGATGGGTGTCATTGCTGGAAGAACATTCGAGGATCGACGGTCACGGGCCAGGGCAACTCAAGCTCCTCGACCGAGGCCCGCGAAGCGGCGCATGATACGTAGACACCGAGAAGGAACTCTGGCGCGATCACCTCAGGAACGAGGACCTCGGCGCACTGACGCCGCTTGCGGTCATAGAACTCCGGAGGATTTGGGTGCCGGGGGTCGCCCAGGAACGTGATCGTAGCGTCGATCATCGACAGTCCCGCCGGTGAGGCGTGAAAGCCCGTGTAGTCGCTGGAAGCGTTGCCGTCGGCGATGACAGCCCCCTCGACGTCCAAGACCTCACAACTCACGCGCAGCACCGCGAGCTCCTCGTGCAAGTCCCGGAGCACGTACATCATCGGATTCCGCGCACAGATGTAGACGTTGGCGTACTCGTGCAGCTCGAGCGGCGGCGATCGCCGTACGTCCGGGACTTCTCTGCCCGCCCGGCGGTCCTGGATGATCCCGCTCGAGACGTCGGTGTGGTCGAGCTCCGCGGCGAGCTTGTGACACAGGATGCCAAGGAATGCGATCGACGCCAGGTTCGCGATGGGCGTGATGCATTGCAGCTCGGATAGCTCTTCTCGATCCACGCTGGGTAGAGCATCTTCCTCGATCGACCGTGCTTCAAGTTCGCCGCGCAGAGTCAAGCGACTTGACGAAACGGAACTCGCTGATCGGTGGGGGCGGGTCGTTGGGTTCGATGCCGTTCTCGCCGACACGACCTATCATCGGCCATGTCGAGGCGCTCGCGGCGCCAACAATGCGTCCCTCGAGGTAGGCCGCCGTCGCATTGACAGCAACGGGCTCGCCCTCGACGAGCGAGGGCTCGAGGCTGTCGATCGGCAGCCAGCACGCGACCGGGTCGATGTCGCGGAGCCGACGCTCAAGCGTCTTACGGTCCGAGTCCCGCGGCTGGTCCGTCAGACGGCGTTCGATCGCTGCCTGGAGAGAGGCGATCTGACCGGCGTCGCGAAGCCGACGACCGGGCCGTACGCCGACCCGTTCCGCGAACGCTTCGAGCTGACCCGGGGCCGGCAAGCTCAGCGGCTCGGCGAGGCAGCGCATCGTCGGCGGAAGCACGGCGGCGATCTTGCGGCGGGCCGTCTGTAGCGGTCGGTCGACGAGGCGATCGCGGTTCCTCACGCCGCTTGGCACATGGTGCCAGCCGTAGGAGACAAGCGGCGGCAGTGGTTCGCATCGGTCGATCTCGTGTGGAGAGCGCCGCGCCATCTGGAACGCAGGGAGAGCCACAAGCCACAGGAGATGGTCGCGGGCGTCGTAGCGGATTGCCTGTCCCGTTTCGTACATAGCTAGCACTCTCGGCGCGCTTTGCTGCCCGATATGGCCGGATCTGGCATTGCCGAAGTATCGCCCGCGCTGCGGATCGCACAATTGCTCACGCCGGCCGAGGTAGCCGACGTCCTACGAGTCTCGGCCAGGACCGTGCGGCGCTACGGCGACGAAGGGCGCCTACACCGCGTCCGGGTCGGCGGCCGTCTCGCGCGCTACACGGCCGCGAGTGTCGAGGCTCTGATCGCAAACAACAGCGACGGCACGGAGACCACCGCACCGCCGCCCGAGACTTCGACGGGGACCGGACCCCGCCATGTGCGCCCAGCGTAGCGGCTCAACGGGACGCTCGCGATGCGCGTGTCCACCGATCTTGAGGCCAACAGTGGCCACAAGGCAGCGGCCCGGAGCTGACCCGGGCCGCTGCAAACACGCGACCCACGAAAGGTGGGCAACATGAGCAGCAGCACACTAGAGGAGAAGCTCTCGATTAGCGAGGCCGATCCGTGGTACCCGTTCAAGTCCGACGGGGCGGGACAGCCGCAGACGATCGCCGGGGAGCTCGTCGCCCTGGACTCCGTCTGGAGCGACTACCAGAACGACCTGCGGATCGTTGCGGTGATCCGCGACAGCGACGGGAAGATGTGGAGCGTCCGCACCTACCCGACGCGCCTGCACAGCGAGTGGCTGAAAGCGACGCCGCAGATAGGTGAGACGGTCGCCGTGCGGTTCACCGGGATGCTCGAGCGCAAGAAGGACGGCCGCGCTTACCCGGACTTCGCGGTCGCGGTTGACCGCGAGACGCCGAGCGTCTTCGACTACTCCCGGATGGGAGCGGAGCCGCAGGGCGCCGATGTGGCCGAGGACGAGGCGCGCCACCAGGCGCAGGCGGACGCGCAGGCCGAAGACGTCCCGCGGCCCGACGACGACCCGCCGTTCTAGGCGTAACCGGGACGGATGCACGGTCCTAACGGCAACGGTGAGAAGGCGGGCGCTTCCTCGGCGCCCGTCTTCGCCGCTGCCCGGCCGCTCGCCGCGAGGGGCTGGGCGGTGTTCCCCTGCGACGGGAAGCGCCCACGCACGGACCACGGGCTGCACGACGCGACCACCGACCAGGACAAGCTCGACCACTGGCAGCAGATCTGGCCCGACGCCAACATCGGGCTCAGCACCGGGGACGCGTCGGGGGTGTTCGTGGTGGACGTGGACGGCGAGGATGGCGCCGACACGCTGCACGAGCTCGAACTCCAGCACGGCGAGCTCCCCGCGACCGTGGAAGCTCTCACCGGCCGCGGCCGGCACGTGTACTTCAAGCACCCCGGCAAGGACATGCGGAACACCGCCGGAAAGCTCGGCGCCGGGCTCGATACCCGTGGCGATGGCGGCTATGTCATCGCGCCGCCCTCAACGCACGAGAACGGCCGGATGTACATGTGGGTCGCTGACCACGGCCCGGACGATGTAGAGCTCGCCGAGCTGCCGGGATGGCTCGCTGAACAGCTCAGCCGTCCAGCACCCTCCAGCAGCTCCAGCAACGGCAGCGTCCCGGACGAGGCGGTGCTCGAGGGCGCCCGTAACGCGCACCTGGCGTCGCTCGCCGGGTCGATGCGTAAGCGCGGCATGACCCCGGACGCGATCGCCGCTGCCCTCCAGACCGAGAACGAGCTGCGCTGCCGTCCACCGCTCAATGAGCGCGAGGTGAACCGGATCGCCGAGTCAGTCGGCCGGTACGCACCCGACGCCACCGCCAGCGAGACGTTCACCGTTGAGGTCCTCAACGCCAAGGCAATCTGCGCCCTACCGGATCCGCCGCTCTCCGACGAGCTGCTCGGGCCGCTCGTTACCCGCGGCAGCCGGCTCGTCATCGGCGCGCACACCGGGGAGGGCAAGACGACGATCACCCTGCAGGTGGTCCGTGCGATCAGCACCCGTGGCCCGTTCCTTGACTGGACCGGCGCCGGCGGGCGCGCACTCATCATCGACGCCGAGCAAGGACTGAAGACGATCAAGCGCCGGCTACACGAGGCCGGACTCCACGAATCCGAGGACGTCGACTACATACGCGTCCCCGACGGCCTCTCCCTCGACACCGACGAGCGGCACGTCGCCGCGATCGAGGAGGTCCTAGCCGACGGCGACTACGCCCTCATCGTCGCGGACCCGCTCTACAAGCTGCACACCGGCGACAGCAACGACGAGCGCGCCGCCGTGGACCTCATGCGCCGCTTCGACGCCTGGCGCGAGCAATACCGCTTCGCGTTCGTGCTGCCCGTCCACTGCCGCAAGCCACCCATCGGCGCGAAGTTCACCATGCACGAGTTCTTCGGCAGCACCGCCTACCTACGCGGCGCCGAGGTCGTGCTCGGCCTGCAACGCATCCGCGACGGGTACGGCCGCCTGCACTTCTTCAAGGACCGCGACGGCGACCTATCCATCGGCGCGAAATGGGGACTGCTGTTCGACCGCGAGCAGGGATTCCGACGCGACCCCGACGACGAAACCCCCAAGCGCACAGCCGCCGAGCAAGTACGCGAACTGCTCGAGCAGCAGCCCGGCCTCACCATCGGCCAGCTCGTCAAGGAAACCGGCTACGCCGAGCGCACCATCCGCAAGGCCCTCAAGGACATCGGCGCCGAGGACACACGACCCGGTGACGCCGCCACAGACAAGCTCTGGACCGTCGAGGACAACCCCGAATGACCCCCACGGTTCGGCAATGGTTCGGCAACGGTTCGGCACTTTCACCGGCCCCAACCCCGACAGCACCAGGATCGGCAACGGTTCGGCAACGGTTCGGCACTCCAACACCCCGCCGTTACGGCGTTCGGCAACGGTCCGGCAACAGTTCGGCACACCGGCACGGTTCGGCAAACACAACCCCCGCACCCCCCTACGGGGGGCAGGCCCGATTGCCGAACCGCAACACACCCGCACCCCGACCGGCAACGGTTCGGCAAACACCCCGCCCGTCCCGGACGGCCACCCGCTGCGCTGGAAGCTGCGCGGCGGTGGCCTACCTAGCGACGGGCTAGCGCAACTGGTCAAACCAACACGCCGACATATCTGGCCGAGGTGGGCGAGATGACGGCGAAACCATCCAGCCCGTCTTTAGGGTCTGGCGTGCCAGAACCGACTCAGGCTGTCGGACCGTGTGTCACGGCGTTGCTTGACGCTGCAGCGGCCGGGAGGCAGCTCTGTGTGCCTGCTAGCTGGGTGCTCGCGGAGGCTCGTGCAGACCGCATCCCGCACGTGAGGCTCGGCAGGTATGTGCGTTTCGACGCTGACGAGTTGGATGCGTGGTGGCGTGCTCGAGCGCGTGGGCCGTGGCGTGACCGTGGCGCGGCCGCGAAGGCTGCCAGGAGGGCGCGTATTGGGGCACGCCCAGTAGCAGACGGCCGGCATCTGGCATGAGTAAGCCAAATCAGGCGACCCGCGGGCGTGGGGTACCACCAGGGGTACCGACTGACCATTGTGAGTTGTCGGGCAAGGCTCGCAGCAGGGCGAACGTGCACCCGATGGCGGCGACCAAGCACGGTGCGCACAGCCCGGCGCTGCTTGAGCCCGTCCGTGAGCAGCACCTCGAGCGTCTCCTGACGAGGTTTCCGCAGGCTGACGTGACGATCCTCGGCCTGCAGGCGACGCGTGCCGCACAACTGCAGCTCGTGGGGGCGTGGCTGGACGGGAAGGGGATCATCCGTAACAAACGCTTCGGGACGATCTGGCCGGCGGCCGAATACTGGGGGAAGGTCGCGCTCGCCTACGAGCGTGCAAACGAACGCCTGGAGCAGCAGCAGCGCGAAGCGGCCCCAAACCCCGCTGAGTCGCTCGCCGAGATCGAACAAGACATCGTCCGTCGCCGGCAGCTCACGGCAGGCACAGACCCGGACGACGGCCAGGAGGGCGACGATGATGAGTGAGAGCCGGTCAGCCCGTCAGCGCCAGGAGCGCGCCTCGTCGCCGCAGACAACCGCGCCGCAGCAACGCCAGGCCGCCGCGAGAGCCCGAGCAGGAGACGAGCAGCCATGAGTGACCGTCACGGCCCCCCACGGTCAAACATAAGCCGGGTCGGCTCAGAACGTTTCGGCGTCGGATCCCGCACGCCGGTTGGGGTTCCTGCTTCCGGGGATGAGGGTTTGGAGCGGTTGCGTGGTGCTGTGTTGGGGGCGGGTGGTCGTGCTCGTCCGCGTTTGGGGGTGTGTGAGCCGGCGGTTGAGGTGGATCTTGGTGGGCCGTCGGTTGTGGATGAAGCTCGTGCGGCGTATCACGGGCTGCGGGTGTCACGTGATGAGAGGGTGGCGTTGCGGTGTGCGCGAGCGGCGTTTCTTGTGGCGTGCGGGCTGCGTCGGGTGGAGGCAGCCGAGTTGTTGAGTGTTAGTGCCCGCCAGGTGGAATATGACCTTGGACTGGTGCGTGGTTTGGGCCGTGAGGCGTTCGAGAATTGTGTGGGTCTTCCGCGGGTGCCGGTGCCGGCGGATCGGATAACTGTGAAAAGGAGGGCGGCATGAGTGGGACGCCGACGATTGGGTTGTTGGAGGCGATTGAGGATCCGCGGCTGTTGGGGCTTTCGCTTCGCGGTAAGCAGCGGGAGCTGGTGAGGGCGTTGAGTGAGGGTCCGCAGAACGCGGTGATTGCTGCTGGTAGGCGTGGTGGGAAGACGACGATCGCGTCGGCGGTGTGTATTTACGACAGCTTGTTTCGCCCGGACTTGGATGCACTGGTGCGGCCGGGGGAGGTTCGTTACGCGGTGGTGATCGCGACGAATCTGGAGCAGGCGAGGAAAATGATCGAGAGTGCCAGACTGATCGCGGAAAGCAGCCCGGCGATCGCGTCAATGCTGGCGAGCAGTACGGCTGACGAACTGCTGTTCGAGACATCGACGGGCCGCGCCGCTATCCGGGCGTTCCCGTGCAGCAGCCGCGGCGTGCGGGGTTACCCGGTGTCGACGTTCGTCTGTGACGAGCAGGCTTTCTTCGTCAGCAGCGATGATGGTGACCAGACAGCGAAGCGGGTCGTGGAGGCTGTGCGCCCGGCGCAGGCGCAGTTCGGGGAGCTTGGCCGGTCGCTGTTCATTAGTTCGCCGATGGGGACGGATGGGACGTTCGCGGAGACGTGGAACGGGCGCATGAGGGCGCGTTGCCGTCCTGGGCGGCGTTCCAGTACACCTCGCGGGAACTAAATCCGACGTTGAGCGACGAGTGGCTGCGCGAAGTGGAGTTGGAGTCACCGGAGACGTTCGCGTCCGAGTATTTGGCGGAGTTCACATCGGGGGGCGATCACTGGCTGCAGCGTGATCGTGTTCGCGTGGACTCGGAGCTCGGCGAGGCGCCCCCCGACGCGGCAGAGGACTGGATCGGCGGCCTCGACCCCTCTTATGCTGGCGATGCCTTCGGGCTGGCGCTCGTGGGCCGGCGTGGCGATGAGTTGGTGCTGGGCCCGGTGCGAGCGATGCAGCCAGATAAGGCTGCTCGGCGTGCGAAGTCGTGGGAGGCGAAGCGTGATGCCCAGGACCGGATGACCGCCGAGGTGCTCGAGCTGTGCAAGGGGTACGCGGCGCGGTGTTTCACCGATCAGCATGAGTCGAAGGCTCTGATCGCTCGTGCTCGGGAGTCGGGCGTGTCGATGGCGGTGACGGCGATGAACCCGGCGACGAAGCACCAGGCGTTCAAGGCGCTGCGAGACGCGCTGTATTCCGGACGGTTGACGCTCCCAGACAACGCGGTGCTGCTGGACGAGCTGGCGCGAGTGCGTGTGAAGCTCGAGCAGGGCGGCCCGAAAATCATTCTTCCGCGATCTGGGCGCGGGCATTGCGACCAGGTGCAGGCGCTCGCGCTCGCGTGTTGGCATCTGCGCCACGTTGGCGTTCCGCGGGGCGAAGCACGTTCGGGTCCCACGATGTGGTCGCAAGTGCACGACGAGTTCGCTTCGCCGAGCCGCCCGTTGCGGGACCGGCTCGGTGCGCCCCAGCGCGGCCTCTCGATACGGGATTTGCGATTCTAAGCAGGTTGTGGCGGTTCTGCGGCGGTCGGTGTGGCCGCGGGTGCCTGCGCCGCGAGTTCAAAGCGCTTCCGTCGCGCGCCGTAGCCCCATCCCTCAACCGCCGATTTCGCCCCGGCGTTGAACGCGTCCGCCCGCGCCGCTTCGTAGGCGAGGCGACTCGGATCCGTCGACTCCATACGCACAGAAAAGCTGTTCACCCGACTGCCGTAACGGATCTGAAGGATCTGCATTGTCGCCCACTGCGTTCCGAAATGTTTTGAAAAACGGTAAAGCCGTGCGATGAGCGCAGCAAAGACGAGGTCCAGTGCGATGGCGACCGCTTGCGATGCTGGGTCATTATGGTGTCTGATGTTTTCGATGATGGTCGCAGCGAGGGCAATAAGGCCCCATGCTGCCGCGGAGCCGATCGCTATGAGGAGGAGTGACCAGAACCACGGGGCGGCGGCACCAATACGTGCCGCATGTCCGCCAATCACGCTGGTTGCGATGACGCATAACACAGCTACGGCGGCCACGCACACAACGAGCAAAATCGCAGCAGTCTCGTTGTGGCCTGCTAAGAAATACAGGCCGATGCCGAGCAGTGCTGAAAGTGCCTCGTACATGCGGGATCAACTGCACGGTCGGACATAACCGGCAAAATCCCAGCAGTGGGGTGAGGCGTGAAGGCACTGCAATATTCTGTTCCCGTGCTGGTCATAGTTTTGAACGACGTTCGCCTCGGGAATCTCCAGTCGGCAGGGCAGTCCCCACAGTGCGGCTGTAACGACAGCATCGCTTACAGGTTTCACAAGCCGCGGGCGCGTAGCGAATTTCAACAAGGCGCGGCTGCGAGCAGATAACTCAAGATTCGATGTACCCTGGTCAATTGCCACGGTCGGACACCCCCAGATCGAGTATTGGCTCCGTCCTCCTACCACATCGTGATCCTTCTGGCAACAGTGGGCGAGCGACTGCACCTAGGTTGTGGGGAAGCCAGCCGTGGTCGTGCGCGGTGCTGGGGCTCGCGGCCCGACGGCCCGTCCAATTGGACGGACGCGGGAGCGCCAGGGCTAGAGCGATTTCGGGTTTTCGAGCGAACCGTGAGATGCTCGATGTAGATGGTGTTTTTCAACCGCAACCGTGATCGCGAACGGCGGCTCGTGGACGAGCTACTTGAGCAGGCCGCAGACGCCCGCCGGCAGCGTGCCGATAACGCTCGTCTGCTCGCGGAAGGCCGCGAGGTGTTCGAGGTCGCCAAGCAGTCTGCGGGGTTCGGCCCGGCGCTGGCTGACGCCTGCAGGACTGCGATGGCGGCTGAGCGTGACTGTGACCTGCTCGAACAGCGTTCCGGGCTTACCCGTCCGTCCCGCGTCCCTCCACGCGCCGACATGGCCGCGCTGTGGAAGGCGCTGCCGTACTGACTGAAAGGACCGTCATGGTAAACCTGCTGCTCGACAATCCCAGCGACCCGGAACTCGCCTGGGCGCTCCAGCTCGCGCAGGCCGAGGCGAAGCTGCCGGGCTTCCGCGAGGCGGTCTGGGCGTTCGACGGCGCCCGCGAACGGCTCCCGGAGACCGCTTCGCTCGCGGACGTTTTCCGCGGGATGGGCGCGCCGGCCGTGGCGACGATGCTCGAGGCCGCCGGCTCGATGGTGAAGACCCTCGACGGCTCGACCATGCAGCCCGGCCAGGTCCCGACCGGGTACACGTCGGCGGTGGGTGACGAGCAGCTCATTCGGGGCGCTGGCGGCCAACCTCCCACGGTCGTGTGCCCTGCGTCGTTCGACGTGGCGAAGGCGCTCACGGACCCGCAGGAACGCGCCTCGAGGCTGCTGCGGGCCCGTGCGGCGTCGCCCGGGACCTACGAGGGGGCGAAGGGCGGCACGGAGTTCGACCGCGTGGACAAGCTGTACCTCGAAAGCAGCCCGCCGTGCGATTGGGTGAGGTCGCTTGAGCGTGCCCAGAAAGTCCGCGCGGCCCAGATCGCTGCGAGCGAACGGGCGGCGGAAGCGAGAGCCCCCGCGGAACGCACGACGAAGCTGCGCCTCGAGGGCGGCCAGCTCGAGAAGGTAATCCTGGACAGCGACAGGGAGATAGGCGCTATCGAGAAGCAGGGCGTGCGCGATCCGCGCTCGGGGCGGCGTGTGGGCGATCTACTGATCGCGCGGCGGGCTGCGGAGGCTCGCCTGAAGCAGCTCGAGGCAGACCCCGACTACGCGGCGCCCGAGAGGCTGCTGCTCGCCGCACACCGCGAGGGGACGCGTCAGCTCAACGACCGGGCCGAGCGTCACCGGGCGATCCTCGGGGTGTGCGAGCGGGACGGCTTGGACCCGAAGGTGGACCTGGACTATTTCAAGGCCGGGATCCTGCTCGACGACGACGCCGCATGAGCGCCGATGACGCCGTCCGACCGTGAGCAGCGTGACGAGTTGATCCGGCGGCTCAGGGCCGAAGGCCGATCTGACTCGGCCATCGGTGCTGCCGTGCAGTTGCATCGCAGTACCGCTTACGAAATCGCTGAGGGCAAGCGCGCGAGATACAACGAGCGGCGCCGCGAACACTGGCGTCGTCGGTACGCGGCACCACAAAGATCCGTCGGTTACTGAAAGGAAACGCCATATGGCTAGAGCAGCGACAACCACTACCGGCAAACGGTCGTACACCGTCGAGCTCGTCGGCCCGAGCATCACCGGCACCTACAGCGGGCGTGTGTGCTGTGACGGGCAGACGATCGGATGGACGGCCGAGAAGGGCACGGCGAATGGGATACAGCGCGAGGCCGGTGTGATTGTGGAACGCCACCAGGCGGGCACCGTCACGCTCGACGTGGACCCGGCGGCGCTGCGTGCCGAGGCTGAGGCCGAGGCGAGGCCGCAGCGGCGCGCACCGGTCGGCTGTGACCGGCCGATGAGGCAGGCCGACGTGAACGAGTACGAACGCGCCCGGCAGGAGCACAACGCGGAGATCCGCGCCGACAACGAGGTTAAAGCCGCGGCGGCGCTCAAGCGCATCGCTCGCGAGCAGCGCGAGGCGCGGGAACGCGGGCGTGTCGCGGCGTAGGCCCAGCCCCAACCGAAAAGGAGAAAAGCGATGAGCGCAACAGCAACAAAGAGAGAGGGCCCGCGTACAGCGTGCAGGCTTTCGGGCCGGGGCCGGATGGCCTCTACACCGGTCGCGTGTTGGCCGACGGCGAGGTGATCGGATGGGGTGTGGAGCTGCGGCTCGCCAGAGGAGGTGCAGCAGCAGGCCGTCCCGACGGTGGAGCGTCACCGGGGCGAGGTCGTGACCCTCGACGTGGTCGCCGCATAAGGCGGACGGCGCGATGTCGACAACGGTCCGGTGATACCGGCATGACGGCCGCGCTTGGGGCGATCAAGAGCCGGCAAGCCTTGGTGCTCGCCGCGATTGCGTGTAGATGTTCTCACGCGAACGCGAGCGGCGTCGCCCCGAGGCTAGTGCGTGATCGTCATAAGCGTCGCACCTGTCGTGGATTCCTTCACCGTGACTGCCGCGAAGATGGGTGGCCCGCCCGTCGTGATGTTCTTCACGGGCTTGGCGAGTTCGAGTCGCACGGCGAGCCCGTCGATTTCGCCTGTGCCCTCCGCTTGGGTCGAGCCCCAGCTACTCCACGTCATGTTGACGACGTGTGGATATTCGCTTACTGCCTTGTGGCTCTGTTCGTCGGCGAGGACGCACGACGTGGGCTTGAGCTTGGGAACCGTAATGTGTCCTTCCACGCAGAGAAGTTCCGGCATTGGGCCGCTGGGGCTCCCGCCGGTCGTGGACGTTTCGGTGCCCGTTCCAGCGGGACCTTCCGCAGCGGTCGTGGTTTGTGCGAGAGCCGCAGTGACCGTCAACGGTGCGTGGGCGCCGTAAGAGGTATTGATGCAGTTGACGACGGCTTGGCTTGTGTCGTCGGAGAGTTCCCGGCCGTTCAAGGTGTAGGTCAGCGGGCCTGCCGTCCAGACGTATCGACCGGAATCCCTCGGTGTCGCCGCGGGCTCCGCAGGTTCGGCGGCTTGTCCGTTTTCGGCGGGCGTGGCGGGAACGGCAGCGTTGCCCGCGTTTGCGTTCGCGACGGCCTTCGCATGGTTCGCGTACTCGGTGATGTTTGCCACCGAGCCGTGGATCTGGTCGAACACCGTGATGCTCCCGACCTGGGCGCCGGGTTCGCCCGGGTTATGGCTCGCCCCGTGGACGCTGAGCAGCCCAGCGAAAAGCGGATGCGAGTTCAGGCAGGCTTGAAGCTCCGTCCAGGGGGTGCTCGCATGGCCCGTCGCTGCTGCGGCCGTGTGAGTCCTTGGCGGCTCCGAACTGCCGCAGCCCGCCAGCAGCACGGTGAGCGACACGGCCAAGAGCCAACGACGAAACGCGTCCCCCGACATAAGCGGCCCGGACGATACCCCGCAGCGCCCGGCTGGAGGGCGGCCCTCAACGACACGAGGGGCCGTGGGAGGCGAGTGTCCACCGCCAGCCGGGCTCGCGGGTCGGTTGGAAGCTACTGCTCGATCACGCACCGATCTAAGTGCCGGTGAGCAAGGAGGTCGCCGCGTTGAGGCGCTGCCCAATTGTGCGGTGCCTCCCTGGAGGGACGCCGCCGGCAGGCCCGCACCTGCTCCGCGTCATGTCGGCGGGAGGCTTCCCGACTGAGAGCGGTCCTGGCGGGCCGTACAGACCCTCCCGTACCGCGCCCTGGTCGAGTATCAGGGGCGCCGTAGAAACCGTGCAAGACGCCCGGGGGGCGCGTATGCTGGCCAGCCATGAAGGCGACCCTGATCCCACTCGTCGCCACGGCCGTCCTGATGACCCCCGCGGCGGCCGCAGGCACGACGTCCTGCGGGCGCATCGATGTGCGCGGCGAAACGTTCAACGTGACCGTCCGGAACGGCCGGGTGTCCTGCAAGGAAGCGCGCTCCACCATGGAAACCTTCCTTTCCGGTGGGGGCACAGAACACGGCGGTCGAAGCTCCCCGTCCTTCGAGAAAACGTGGACGCTGCATGGCGGCTGGCGCTGCGGGTTCGGCACCGGCGGCGGTGGTTGTACCCGCCGTCATCCGCCCGGGAAAATCCTGGCGCAATCGTCGCCCGGCAAACCCTGAAACGGCCCTGCACGAGGCTGCCTGGAGGAGTAGAATCTGAGCCTCCAAACAAGTGGGGCCGCGCGCTGGAACGCCGGCCCCGTGACACCAGGAGGTTGGTCCTGATGCGACTCTCAAGTTACACCGTGACGGCCGGGCGGCGAGTCTGATGGCCGCCAACGACACTCAGCGGCGCTCCTATGGGACGGGCGCGCTGTTCGAGAAAGCCGACAGCGCCGGCCGTGTGAGCTGGTACGGCAAGTGGCGGCACAACGGCACGCAGGTGAAGCGCAAGATCGGCCCAAAGAAAGCCGACAGCTCCCGGGACGGCCTTACCCGCCGTGCCGCGGAGGCTGAGCTGCGCCGGCTGATCGCCGAGGTGCGTCCGACCGTGGCCGCGTCCGAAGCGCTGACTGTCGGCGAGGTCGGCAGACGGTATCTCACCTATCTGGAGAAGCAGGGCCGCAAGCTCTCGACCCGCACCGCCGTGAAGTCCACGTTGCGGGTGCACCTCGAGCCGTACTTCCATGAGCGGCCCATCGGCACGATCCGCCACGAGGACGTCATCGACCTGCTCGCAGTCATGGAAAAGAAGGGGGTCGGGCCGAAGTCGATCCGCAACTACATCGGCACGCTGTCGGCGCTCTACAGGTTCGCTATGCACCCCCGCCGTAGGTGGGCGACAGTGAACCCGTGCGACGGGCTGGAGCTGCCAGCGGTGCCCGAGCACGTCGGGATCCGGTACCTCGAGCTCGACCAGGTGGACGCGCTCGTCAGCGGCGCCCAGCCCGGCGCGTATGAGCTGCTCGACCGGGCGATGTACCGGACGGCAGCCATGACCGGGATGCGCCTCGGCGAGCTGATCGCGCTGCGCTGGCGAGACGTGGACTGGACAGCGAGCGCCGTCAGGGTGCGTTCCAACTATGTGCTCGGCGAGTTCGGCACCCCGAAGTCCAAGCGCTCGAGCCGCAGCGTGCCGATGGCCGATGACGTCGCGGCGGAGCTTGACCGCTATTACCAGGCGATCGGGGGGCCCGCGGACGACGCGCTCGTGTTTCCCGACCCGCACACCGGCGAGCCGTTGGATAAGGCCGGGGTGCTGCGCCGGATGCGCAAAGCGCTCACGGCGGCGAAGCTGGACGAGTCGCACCGCTTCCACGATCTGCGGCACACGTTCGGGACCGCGATGGCCGCAGCCGGCGTGCCGATGCGCACGCTGCAGGAGTGGATGGGGCACCGTGACATTGAGACGACACAGCGGTATGCGGACTACGCGCCGCGGACCCGTGACGCGGAGCTCGTGGCGGCCGCGTTCAGTCGCGGGGACGGGGAGGCTGGCAAGCCCGCCAAAGTTCGCGTGCCAGCCGCGTGAGTTTAAAGACCTGTCGGGTGGCGGACGAGAGGTCCGTCATGTTCTCCCAGGTCGCAGCTGTACCCATCTCATAGCGAATCAGCCCGAGGCGCTCAAGGTTGTCGAGGTTCGCGTCCCTGAGCCCGTACTGCTTCATGACGTTATGCGGTCGCACCGCCTCAGCACCCGCGCTCGTGAACTGGCTACTGAGGTATTTGGCCTCGACCGGATCGAGTGCACGAAGTATCTGCGGATGCGCTCGTTGTGAATCAGTTGGCCCATCGGTGACCGTGTTCGCGAGAAGGTTCTCCCACATCTCCTGAAGGCTGGGATCGGTCTCCTCGGCCATCCCTTCGAGAATCGCAGTGAGTAGCGGTTCGTCCAGCGCTGCAAACGCCCGTCGTGGCAGGCCCGCCGCTGTGATCCTCTCGGCGGCAGTCATGGCGCGCTCAACGAGTGCCGGATAGTGGCGGAGATGAATGCGCGCAGCGATGTAGTTGGCGTACTCGGACGGCACGGCAAGCGCGCCCGACTTCTCCGCGAGGGCAGCAACCACCTCTGCGGACGTCTTTGCGACCAGCTCGACCTCTTCGCTCACGGGCTAGATCATGACGGGGTACCACTTGGGGTACCAACATGAGCGAAAGTTAGGTCATCTGAGCCAACCTAGGGCCCCGTACTTGCAGGGCGTCCGGTCGATCTAGGGGCGTCCGGTCGTTTCGAGCCCAGTATCGCCCATTTCTGAGAGACCGAAGGCGTCTGACTCCAACCCCGACGCCGTTAACGGCTTGGGCTTCAGCTGGGAAACAGGCCGGCGGACGGATGCGGAATAGAGGCCTGGGTTTCGTCCTGAGCAAGCGTGATGCGGATATAGCGAGACGCTCGCATCGCTGTGTGAGTGGGAGTCGGGGCTACTGCGCCATGGCGCGGAGGTCGGCGCTAGGTGTGCTGCCACACGAACTCAGTTGGTCATCGGAGATCGCCGTCGTCAGACCGCGACCCACCGCTGCGCGGATGCTCTTGGGTGTTCCTAGTATCCGCATCGATGCGGAGGTCGCGCCGGGGATCGCCGACCATCGCGCTGGGGTCGACGATGCGGTCGAAGTCGGCCGCGGGGACCCCTAACGCGAGCGCCGCTTCGCGGAGGCTCGTTCCTTCGTCGTCTGCCCTATGCGCAATCGCCGAAGCCTTGTCGTAGCCGATATGCGGCGAGAGCGCGGTGACGAGCATCAGTGAGCGCCCGACGTAATCGGACACCTTCTGCTGGTCGAGTTGGGTCCCTTCGACGCTGTAGATGCGTAGCTTCTCGCAGGCATCGCCGAGGATCCGGGCAGAGTGAAGAACGTTGTTGATGATGATCGGGCGCATCGCATTGAGCTCGAAGTTGCCCTGGGCCCCGGCCGCGGCCACGATCGAGTCCTCGCCGATCACCTGCAGGCAGACCATCACCATCGCCTCCTGCTGGGTCGGGTTGACCTTCCCGGGCATGATCGATGAGCCCGGCTCGTTGGCCGGGAGCTTCAGCTCGTGCAGGCCGGCGCGAGGGCCGGACGCCAGCCAGCGCATGTCGTTTGCGATCTTCATCAGGGCGACCGCTACCCCGCGCAGACCGGCGCTGACGGCGACCATCCCGTCGAGTGAGCCCTGGGCGGCGAACTTGTTGGGGGCTGTCTTCAGCGGCAGGCCGGTGAGCTCTGAGAGCTTCGCGGCGATCTCCGGCCCGAAGCCGGGAGGTGCGTTCAGGCCGGTGCCGACGGCCGTGCCCCCGGCGGCCAGCTCCTGTACCGCGTGCAGGCTCGTCTCGAGCCGGTGTCTGGCGTCCCGCATCTGCGTGGCCCAGCCCGACCACTCCTGCCCGACGGTGAGTGGTACCGCGTCCTGCAGGTGGGTGCGCCCGATCTTGACGACGTCAACCCAATCGACGGCCTTCGCCCACACCGCGTCGACCAGCTGTGTAAGCCGCGGCAGCAGGTGACCGCGTACCTCCAGCAGCGTCGCGATGTGCATCGCCGTGGGGAAGCGTGTCGTTGGAGGACTGCCCGACGTTCACGTGGTCGTTTGGATGGACGGGCTTCTTGGTACCGAGCTCGCCGCCGAGCAGCTGGCTGGCGCGGTTGGCGATCACCTCGTTGACGTTCATGTTCGACTGGGTCCCGGAGCCCGTCTGCCACACGTACAGCGGGAACTCGCTGTCGAGTTCGCCTTTGATCACCTCATCGGCGACGGTCACGATGGCGCTGGCACGTTCATGGTCCAGGCGGCCCGCCCGCTCGTTCACGAGCGCGGCGGCCTTCTTCACGTACCCGTAGGCGTGGTAGACGTCCTTCGGCATGTGGTCGTCGCCGATCGAGAAGTGGATCAGCGACCGCTGAGTCTGCGCGCCCCAGTAGTGCTCGGCGGGAACCTCGACCTGCCCCATCGAGTCGCTCTCGACGCGAGTTCCTGTGGCGCCCGTTCCGATCGGGACCTCGCGGATGATGGTTGTCGTGGCGGTGCTCATCGCTATGCCTCCAGCGGCTGGTAAAGGGGCTCCCACATCGCGTCCTGGACGGCCTGCACGAGGTCCGACTGGTCGGCCTCGGCGACGCCTTCACGCTGGGCACTTTCGGCGACGGCAACCGCGACGCCGGCAGAGACGGCCCTGAGGTTCTGGACGTCGGGCAGTACGCCGGCGCCCGGGGTATCCGTTTCCGCAAGCCCGGCGATCGCATCCGCGGCAGCCAGCAGCATGCCGTCGGTGACGTGCCGAGCGTGCGAGACGATCGTGCCCAAACCGATGCCCGGGTAGACGAGGGCGTTGTTCGCCTGGCCGATCTCGTATTCGACGCCGTTGTAGGGGACCGGTTCCCAAGGGGTGCCGGTGCCGACCAGCGCGCGGCCCTGGGTCCACTCGATCAGGTCCTTCGGAACCGCCTCGATTCGTTGCGTCGGGTTCGACAGCGGGAAGATCAGCGGACGCTCGACGTGCTTGGCCATCTCGCGGATGATCCGCTCGGTGAAGGCCCCGCCCACTGTCGATGTCCCCACGATCAGCGTCGGGTGCGCGTTGGCGACCACGTCGTAGAGCGTGATCGGACCATCGCCGCCGTGCTCGAGCTTCCAGTCGGAGACCGTCTGGCGAGGCTGGGCGTACGGACTCTGGAAGTCACGCAGATCCTCCACCCCTTCGAGTAGCAGGCCCTGCCTGTCGACGGCCAGGAAGCGCCGGTGCGCCTCCTCGGAGGACAGTCCTTCGCCTTCCATCACGACCCGGATCTGGTCGGCGATCCCGACGCCCGCGGTGCCTGCCCCGAAGATCACCACACGCTGGTCGGCCGGCCGGGTGCCGGCGATCCGCATTCCCGCCAATGCGCCGCCGAGCGTAACCACCCCCGTTCCCTGCACGTCGTCGTTGAAGATACGGGCCTTGCCGCGGTACTCGCGCAGGATCCTGGTGGCGTTCGAGGGCCCGAAGTCCTCGAAGTGCAGCAGCGCGCTCGGGAACAGCTTGGACGCCGTCTCGACGTACCCGCGGATGAACGCGTCGTAGCGCTCACCCCTGACGCGGCTGTGCCGATTGCCGACGTACAGCGGGTCGTTCAGGAGCGACTCTCGGTCGGTTCCGACGTCGAGACTCACGGGAATCACACGGTCCGGGTGAATGCCGGCAGCGGCGGTGTAGACCGCCAGCTTGCCGACCGAGATGTCCATCCCGTTGGCGCCCCAGTCGCCGATGCCGAGGATCTCCTCCGCGTCGGTCGCGACGAGCAGGTCGACATCGTCGCCCTCGAGTCCGTAGTCGTGGAAGGCGGTCTCGATGCCGTCGGGGTCGTCGATCGACAGGTAGACGCCATCCGGGCGGCGGAACTCGTGGCTGTAGCGTTCGATCGCCTGCGCCACCACCGGGTCGTAGACGACCGGCAGCATCTCCTTCAGGTGTACCGAGAGCAGCTTGTAGTACAGGACCTCGTTGCGGTCGTGTAGTGCCGCGAGGAAGTCGTTTTTCGCCAAATCGGTGGGCTGCGCTTTGTACTGCTCGTAGGTGCGCTCCAGCTGCTCTTCGAGCGTCTGCACACCCGCCGGCAGCAGGCCGCGCAGGCCGAGAGCCGAGCGTTCAGCCTCGGTGAAGGCCGTCCCCCTGTTCAGGCGCGGGTCGCGCAACAGATCGAGGCCTGATCGTGAGGTCGCTGCCGTGGTCGCCATGCTCATCTCCTCCTGGAGTTGCGGGTTGTGTAACGTGCTGATCGTGTGCTGCGACGGACCCTCAGCGCACGATGATCTGCTTGTTCTTGTGGAGCGCCGCGATTGCGTCGTCGTCGATGTTGAGGTGGGCCTGCACCAGCTCGGGCGGGGTGAGTGCCATCCACTGGTTCAGTGAGACGTCGGCGAAGTGGTCGCTGCGGAATATCTCCAGGTAGCGGAGCGTCTCGTCACCGGTGTTCTGCACGTAGTGCCCCATCGCGTAGGGGATGACGCCCACGTCGCCGGCCTGGTAGTCGAATGTACGGGCCTTTCCACTTGAGGCGAACACGGTCATGCGCGCGCTCCCGGCGAGGTAGTACTGCCACTCGTCGCCGTTGGGGTGCCAGTGCATCTCGCGCATGCCGCCCGGTTCGACTTCGACGAGCGCCGCCGCGACCGTCTGGCTGACGGGGAAGTTGCGGGAGTCGGTTATCCGCACCTGACCGCCCGGACACGCGATCGGCTCCTGGGCGAGCATGCGGTGGCTGAAACGCTGTTTCGATGCACCGGCGGGTCCCGAGATACGATCCCGCTCGGGCACTGGTGGCACCTCCCCCGCGAACACGTAGCGTTCGTGCTCGACATCGGGCGGAAGGCCGGCGAGAGCCGATTCGGGAAGGCCGAAGTTCGCGGCCAGCACCTCTCGTGGCGTGTGCGCGAACCAGTCTGTGATCAGGAACGTCTCGTTCTCGGAGAAGTTCCCGTCGTCGAAGACGAGCAGGAACTCACACCCCTCCTCCAGACCTTGGATCGAGTGAGGGGTGCCGGCGGGGAATAGCCAAAGATCGCCGACGCCGAGGTCATCGACGAAGTTGCCCCCGTCCGGGTCGACGGCGGTGATACGGGCACTGCCGGCGAGCATATATGCCCACTCGGCCTCCTTGTGCCAGTGCAGCTCACGGATACCGCCGGGCTTCAGGCGCATGTTCACGCCTGCCAGTTCCTGGGAGGCGGGCAGCTCGCGGGCGGTCACCTCGCGGGCCCAGCCGCCGGTCGTCACCCGGTTGCGCGCCTGGGCGAACGGGAACTTGAGGTTGGGGATCGTCCCGGCGTCCGTGAGTGGTGAAAGAAGCAGGTCCGGGTTCGCCTCCTCGATGGGCAAATTCCGCGGTCCGAGGATCGAGGCTCCACGCCCGTCGGTGATCGGTTGCGGGAGCTCCCGCGCCTGGCTCTTCTGCGTCGTGTTCATGGCTTCTACTCCTCAGCTGGGCTAAGGCCCGGCTCATCAGGATCGATCGGTTGGTGAAGGTGGCCGCCGGAGCTGCGACCGGCGGCCACCGCCAGGACGGGGTCAGGTGCCGAGGTGGTCGCGGATGAACTCGATGGCTTCGGCCGTGGCGCTCTGCGCTCCGTGCGTGTTGCGGGTGGCGTCGAGCATCATGAAGTCGTGGATCATCCCGCCGTGGCGGGTGGCCTGGACGTCATTGCCGGCTGCCCTCAGCTTGCGAGCGTACGCCTCGCCCTCATCGCGAAGGACTTCCGCCTCGCCGTTGATCACGAGCGCGGGCGGCAGCCCCTTTAGCTCTTCGAGCGAGGCTTTGAGCGGCGAGACGGTGATCAGCTCGCGCTCGGCCGGGTCCTGGGTGTACTGGTCCCAGAACCATTCCATCATGTCTTTGCGCAGGTGATAGCCCTCCGCGAACTCCCTGTAGGACTCGTCGTCGAACTCTGCGTCGGTCACCGGGTAGATGAGCGCCTGCGCCAGGAACTTCGGCCCGCCCCGCTGCTTTGCCATGATCGCGAGCACCGCGGCCATGTTCCCGCCGCAAGAGTCACCGGCGATCACCATCCGCGAGGCATCCAGACCGTTCTCACGGCCGTGGTCGATCACCCATTGGGCGGCCGCGTAGGCTTCCTCGTTGGCCTGTGGGTATTTCGCCTCCGGGGAGCGCACGTAGTCGGGAAACACGACGGCGGCGTTCGCACCGAACGCGAGTTCTCGCACCAGCCGGTCGTGGGTCACCGGCCCGCCGAACACCCAGCCGGCGCCGTGCGTGTAGAGGATCACCGGCAGCGGGTCCCCCAAGTGTGCGGGCTTGAGGATTCGAACCTTGACCTCGCCGTCGGGCCCCGGGATCACGAGATCCTCGATCCGCACCTCGGGACGCGCGGCCTGCGCTTCGCTCTGGACCTGGTCGAGCACTTCACGACCCTTCGCCGGGCCGAGTTCGGTGAGGAATGGTGGCGTCGCTACCGCGTCCGCAAACGCCTGTGCGTCGGGCTCCAGGACGACGGGAATGGTGGATATCGCCGACATTGTGTCTCCTTGCTGTGGGTGATGGGTGGGTGATGCGATCCGCCGAAGATCTGGTTCAGTGCTCCGCTGCCACGGGAGTGGCGGTGTCCGATCGGCTCCAGCGCTCCTCGATCCGTGCATACCTCCAGATCAGGAGGGAGAAGGCCCAGGTCAGGCAGAACATTCCGACGATCACGAATCCGAGGACGTTGATGTCGATGTTCTCGAACCAGCTCCAGAACGAGCCGGAGAGGTCGAGCTCTGAGGCGGCCAGCCCTCCGAGCTCGATCGTGCCGACCACCGCGGCAACGCCCACTGACAGGCCCGTGATGGTGAGGTTGTAGTAGACCTTGCGAACGGGCTTCGAGAAGGCCCAGCCGTAGGCGAAGTTCATGAAGGACCCGTCGATCGTGTCCATCAGCGACATCCCGGCCGCGAACAGGACCGGCAGGCACAGAACCGCGTACCAGGGCAACCCGGCGCCTGCCGCGCCGCCGGCGAGGACCAGGAGCGCGACCTCGGTCGCCGTGTCGAAACCGAGCCCGAACAGGACTCCGATCGGGTACATCTGCGACGGCCGCGTCACGGTCTTGGTCAGGCGGCCGAGGAGCCGGTTCATGAAGCCTCGCTTGCTTAGCTGCTCCTCGAGCTGGGCCTCGTCGAAGCGCCCACCACGCATCTCGCGGAAGACGCCGACTATTCCCAGCAGGATCACGGCGTTGATCGCGGCGATCACATAGAGGAACGAGCCGGACACGAGGGTGCCGATCCCGTTGGTCACCTGATGGAGACTCGAGTTGTCGTTCTTGACAGGCCCGTCGAGCGTGCGCACGCCGATCGAGATCAGCAGGGCGAGGGCGAACACGATCGTCGAGTGCCCCAGCGAGAACCAGAAGCCCACGCTGAGTGGTCGCTTGCCCTCGCTCATCAGCTTTCTCGTGGTGTTGTCGATCGCGGAGATGTGGTCCGCGTCGAAGGCGTGACGCAGCCCGAGCGTGTAGGCGGTCACGCCGATCCCGATCGTGAACGCCCCACCGGCGCCCAGCTCATAGCGCCTCGGTGCGACAAGGGCAATCAGCGTGAGGAAGCCGGCGATGTGCAGCACGCCCACGACCACGCCCATCATCAACAGTGTGCGCCGCTGGGTACCCGTCAGCGACGACCAGAACGAGCGCAGCCTCCCCGGAGTGTGGCGGCGCGGGCCGGCCTTCGCGGGGCGCACGACCACGGCTGCCGGGTTGCCTCCCGGACGCTTGCTGTTCAACCCGGCGGATCCCATGTCGCTCGCCTACTGCTGCTCTCCGAGCGCCCGAGCGGGCACCACGTAGGGGAACTCGTCGGTCCGGTAGCGCGCGGCCACCGAGGGCTTGTGGCCGGTCGGAACGGGGCTGTTGGTGACCAGCGAGAGCATCGCCTCCGGTGCGTTGTCCGCGAGCGTCCGGCCATTGAAGGCGGCGAAGCTGTACGTGGCGGGGGTAGCCACCACGTAGGGGAGAACGTCAGGGAACAGCCTTTTGGCGACCACTTCGCCGTAGGCGCGGGGGTCATCCGCCGCCCCGCTCGCCTCGACGGCGGCAGCGATCAGCCCGGCCATCTCGTCCCCCACGGCGGCGACATCTTCGGATGGGTGCCTCGTGTTGGCGGGGTTCTCGAACCTCACGTCGTCGGGCCAGAAGATCGGCCAGATCATCGGGTGCCCGCCACGGTTGATCTGGCGCCAGCCGCCGGCATCGGTTTCGAGATGGGTCACGCACCACACGCCGATCCGCGCTCCGGGCCGCAGCCGCGGGTGCTGGTGGGAGACCTCGAGCACGATCGTCTCGACGGTCGTGCCGCCGAACGGGTTCTCCGCCTTGTCGGGATCCCATCCGGACAGGTCCAGCGGAGTGCCGTTCCGAACCGAGCTGTTGACCATCCCGAGGAGGGAGAGATCGATGTAGAACGGGTCATCGACACGGCCCGCCCAGATGCGGACGTCGCCTGCGCTGGCGGTCTGGCCGGTGCGGCCCTCCAGCACGAGTTCGCCCACCGCCGAGTCGCTGCGGGCGTCCTCGCCGCTGAGCAAGTGCAACTGCAGCGCCTGCCGGCCCTGGTCGTCAGGCGGGCCGAACGTCACGCGATAGGTGAGCGCCTCGTAGTCGGACCCGTCGAAATGGACCTTGAACTCGTATCGAGCCTCATGGCTGAACCCGGGCGTGATGTCCGGGCCGGTAACGGTCGAGTTGACGTCCATCGCGAGGACCGTGCTGCCGTTCGCCTCGTAGACGTAGAGATCGTCGATGTAAAGCTGACCGTTTTCCTTTGCAAGCGGGGTGTCGAGATGGTGGGACATCGAGGTCCTCCTTTGTTTGGCTGCAGATCGATTGACAGGCGAGACCGAGACTCCCGGACATCAGCTGCCTCGTACCCGGAGCTGTTTGTTCTTGGTTCCGTTTGGGATGCTGACGCTCTGATCAGCCTCAGCGAGGACACTTTCGTGCCACTTTTGGCTGCTGCCGAGTGATAACTGGCGCCTGAGAGTTGCTCACACCGCCACAGCGACAGGGCCAAAGTCAGCCGCGCCCGCCTCGGAGTGCATCCGCTCATGGCACGAGCGGGACATAGGGGAACACGGGCACGGGCTTGGAGGCAACCGACTCCTTGCCGATCCCGAGGTGGATCGGCGTGTTGAAGGCGATCGTGAACATCACGTCGGGAGCGTTGTCGCTGAGCGAGCGTCCATTTCGCTCGGCGAAGCCGAACGCCGCTGCTGTTCCGACCAGGTAGGGCAGGACGTTCGGAAGGGCCACATGTGCGACCCTTTCCGCGTACGCGCGCGGGTTCTCGGCCGTGCCATAGGCGCCGACCACTCCGGCGACCTCGCCGATCAACGTCTCGCCGTACGTCGCGAAGTCGTCGGACGGATCCCCCGCGTCAAGCCGGGTTCCGAGATCCTCGTTGTACTGCGTAAGCAGCAGATGCATCATGGGTAGGCCGACCCGGTTGATCGAGCGCCATTTGTCTGCGTCCGTCCGCACGCTGGCGACGGCCCAAGCGCCAATCCGTCCATGGCTCGCCGTGCTCTCAACCTGGTCGCCGGGAACCTCCAGCACGATGGAGTGAACCGTGTGACCGGCGAAGAAGTTAGCTGCTCGATCGGGCCTCCACTCGCCCAGCTCGACCTTCGTCCCGTCCTGGAGAGCGTGACCGACGGCGCGTAGGACGTCGAGCTCGACCCAGAACGGGTCACCGGCTCGGCCGGCCCAGGCCCGTACGCCGTGGTCGCCGATGACCGTCTCGTCGGTCGACCCGCTCGCAATTGTCGTTCCCGCGACGAATGGATCCGTGCCCGCCGCCCCCGTGAGCTGGATGAGAACGAAGCTCTGGCGGCCCTGCCTGTCCCGCTCGGCAAACGCAAACCGGTACGTGAGGTCCTCGACGGTGTCCCCGTCGAGGTCGATCTTGAACTCGTATATCCCCTCAGGGTGGAAGCCAGGGATCTGCGGGTCGGCGATCGAGTGGCAGACGGTCATCGCGAATACCGTGCCCGTCTGGCCGTCGAACACGTAGAGGTTCGTGATGTCGAGTCGCACGTCTTGGCGGGCGATGGGCAGGTCGAGATGATGGAACATGGCAGCGTTCGTCAGGCGTTGGCAAAGGCGGGTGGCGCACGGAGGGCTCCGTCTCGGCCAGGGAGTCCAGGAGCGCCTGGTTGATCTCCTCGGCCTGGATCCAGAGCCGGCCGTGGGGGGCTCACTCGATCACCGCGTAGCCAACGTCCTCGTAGTGAACCCTGACGGGCGACGGGTTCTCCTCGCCGACGTCGACGAACGGCATCGTGCGGCTCCTTCGAAGGCCGTGCCCGCCGAGGACGGTGGGCAGTGATCTGATGCGACTGTTCTAGAGCCGCGCGCCGCCAGGCTCTAGCGTGTCGTCACTGTGTGGTCGCGGACGCTGGCGACGGGTCTTCAGTGCTGTCACTGAGACTCCCCGGAAGGGACGGGGATCGTGTGTTCAAGAGCACTTCGGTGAGTTGGCCGCGGGAAGTGACGCCGAGCTTCGGAAAGACGCGATAGAGGTGCGACTCGACCGTGCGATGCGACAAGAACAGGCGTTCGCCAATTTCGCGGTTTGAGAGCCCCTCTGCGGCCATCTGCGCGATCTGCAGCTCCTGCGCGGTGAGCTCCTCGAGCGTTGCCGGCAGACGCCGACTGCTCTCGCCCGACGCGCGCAGCTCCTGCCGGGCGCGTTCGCCCCAGACGCGGACCCCGAGGGCGTCGAAAGCGTCCCGCGCCTGGCGCAGCTGTGGTCGCGCCGCGGCGACCTGGCGGTGGCGTCGCAACCATTCCCCGAACGAGAGTTGCAGGCGGGCGCGCATGAACGGCCACGCATGCGGCTCCTCGGACAGGGCGTCGCGGTAGACGTCCTCGGCGTCGTCGGCGGCGAGCTGAGCACGGGCGTAGGTGAGCGCGATGCGAAACCACGGCGAGGCTGACGGGCCGGCCAAAGGCTCGAGACGCCGGACCTCCTCGCGCGCGGGGTCGGTGCGGCCGATGCGCATCGCGGCCTCGGCGAGGTCGCCGATCGCGTAGGAGAACACGAGCGTGTGGCGGGAGGGATCGCCGGGCTCGGTGAGGCGATGGAGGTGCTCGTAGGCCTCCTCAGGCTGCCCGAGTCCGAGCGCCGAGAGGCCGCGAGCGTACTGGACGAGCGCGAGCAGCCCGGCGACCTGTGACGGGAGCGCCACACCTTCGGCGTCCGCGGTGATCTCCGCGACGACGTCGGCTTCGCCGCGTAATCCGGCGAGCATCGCCTCGGCGATCCGGGCGCCCGTCTGCCACAGCGGCTGGCCCGTCTCGCTCGCCAGCCGGTCGGCCTCCTCGGCCGCAGGCATAGCGACGGCGTAGTTCGAGGTGAAGATCGCCGACCACGCCTGGGTCTGCAGCACCTGCGCGAGACGTCCGAGGCGCCCGCTCTCTCGCAGCCGCGCCGCCGACTGGCCGAGAAGCGCCACCGCCTCGTCGAACCAGCCCGCGTGCGAGGCCGCGGTTCCGAGCAGGTAGAGGTCCTCGCCGCTACGCGGGAGGATCATCTCGCGTAGCCGGGCGCTGACGTCGGCGCCACGCTCGAGTGGCGCCGCATAGGCCTCGATCTGAAGTAACCGCGGATCCCGGCGATCCAGACCGAGGCCCTCGGTCTCGTGGAGGACATCGGAGGCCTCGCGCTGGCCGAGGTCACCCCAGTAGCAGTGGAAGGCCGCAGCCGCGAGCAGCTGCAGCGCAAGGTCGACCTCGCCCGCCCCAGCTGCTCGCCCCGCGCTCGTGACGAGCCTTTCAACCCGGGCTGGGTCACCCGCGGGGCCGGTGTCGAGGAGCTCCTTGATCCAGATGGCGCGCGCCTGCTCGCGCTCCTCGAGCGGCAGCGATTCGGCCTCCACCACGAGGCGCCGCATGGTCGCTGTCCGGCCCAACTCGGCGGCCTTCGTGGCGGCACCGAGCAGCAGTCTCCCCCGCCGTTGGGGGTCTCCGGCGAGCGCCGCTGCCCGCTCGAACGCGATCGCCGCGGTCTCTACGGCGCCGCGCATGTCGGCCCGCCGCCCCGCCTCCTCGAGTCCGTCGGCGACTTCGGGATCGACGCCGATCACGGCCGCGGCGCGGTGCCAGATGCTGCGGTCCGGCTCGCTGGCCAGGACATCGGCCAGCGCAGCATGCGCGGCGTGCAACTCCGCGACGTGAGCGGCGTGATGTAGCGCCGAGCGCACAAGCGGGTGGCGGAAGCGCAGGATCTGCCCATCGAGGCGTACGAGGTCCGCGGAGACGGCGGGGTCAAGGTCGGCGACGGTCACCGGCTCGCCCGCGACGATCTTGGCCGCTCGGAGGATCTCGGCGAGCTGCCCCTGGTCCTCGAGCGCCGCGACGAGCAGCAGGGTCCGGGTGTGGTCGGGCAGGCCCTCGGCCTTCGATGCGAAGGCGCTCTCGAGGCGTGCCGTGACGGGCAGGTGGTCCGGCAGCGGCACGCTACCTCCACGGGCTCCCGACTCCAGGGCAGTCGGAAGCTCGAGGATCGCCAAGGGGTTGCCTCGCGCCTCGTCGAGCAGTCTGGATGCCACGCTCGGGGCGAGGTCTTGATGGCGCATCCGGATGAGCTTTCGCGCCTCGGGCTCCGCCAGCGGGTGCAGCGCCATCTCTGGCAGGTGCGCGTTGCGGAGAGGGCTCTCGTAGCCGTCCCGGATGGCGACGAACATCACGATCGGGTCGGACGCGAGCCGCCGCGCGACAAACGCGATCGCGTCCGCACTCGGTCTGTCCAGCCAGTGGGCGTCCTCGACAATCAGCGCAAGCGGTTGCCGGGCTGCCGCGTGGGAGAGCAGTTGTAGCGCGGCCAACGCCACCAGGAACAGTTCAGGCGCGGGGCCCTCGGCAGCGCCGAACGCGGTCGCGATCGCCGCACGCTGTGTCTGCGGCAGGGCATCGACGTGACCGAGCACCGGTCGCAGGAGCTGATGCAGGCCGCCGAACGGAAGGTCGCCCTCTGCCTGCACCCCGGTCGTGCTAATGACGACCATGCCCTGTTGCACGGCCTCCTCGCCCGCGACCTCCAGCAACGCCGACTTGCCGATTCCGGCCTCGCCGCGCAGCAGCAGCGCCAGCCCTCCAGCATGGACCCCCTGCAGTACGGACCTCAGCCTATCGAGCTCGGCACCCCTACCAAGCAGCACGGCCGACATTGCCACACATTATCGTCTGGCATGGGTGCCGGTGTAGACATCCGCGGTATCGAGAACCGCCCGAGGAGGACGAGTTCGAGAAAGCGGGAGAGCGCCGCCGGATGACGAGGCGCTTGATCCTCGTCCTGAGGGCAACCTGTCGGACGCGCTTCTCGTCGTGAGTAGGCGTCTAGCTACGCTTCAGCGCGTGGAGCTGCAGCGGCGCATCGCCGAGGGGACGGGCGAGTTCTTGCTCTTCGCGCTGACGCCTCCGCGCCTGACGACCGAACCAGAGCAAGCCGGTCAGATCGCTGCGAAGACGCTTGAGCGCCTGCGCCCGGTGGGCATCCACGGCCTCGTGCTCTACGACATTGATGACGAGAGCGACCGCAATCCCGATGAACGCCCCTTTCCGTTCCTCCCCACGATGGACCCAGCCGACTACCTCGCTCGCCATCTCGTCGGCTTGGAGGTGCCCGCCATCGTGTACCGCGCTGTCAGCAAGTACCCGGAGCGACGTCTTCGATCGTGGCTCAGAGAACAAGCCCCAACCCAAACGCTGTCGGTGTTTGTCGGTGCGTCCTCTCATGAGAAGACGGTCGCAACCTCTCTGTTGCGCGCCTACGAGCTCAGGACCGAGGTGCGCCCGGATCTCCTGCTGGGAGGGGTCGCGATCCCAGAGCGGCACGCGCGCGGGCGCGGGGAGCACCTCCGCCTGCTGGCGAAGCAAGCCGCCGGTTGCTCGTTCTTTGTGACCCAGATCGTCTATGACGTCAATGCGGCGAAGGACTTGGTCTCCGACTATCACTACGAGTGCGCCGCTCGTGACGCCAAGCCGGCGCCGATCGTCTTTACGTTCTCGGTCTGCGGCTCGGTGAAGACACTGGAGTTCGTTCAGTGGCTCGGGGTCGATGTGCCGCGCTGGATCGAGAACGAGCTGCGCCACGCGGACGACACCCTCGACGCGTCCTACGATCAAGCCGTCGCCACGGCCGTCGAGCTGATCGCATTCTGCCGGCGTGTCGGCGTTCCATTTGGGCTCAGCGTTGAGAGCGTCTCGATCCGCCAAGTCGAGATCGATGCCTCCGTCCGCCTCGCGACCCGCCTACAGACGGAGCTACATCGCTAGTCCGCACGGTGAGCACGGGCGATCCTCAGACCCGCGCCATCCGCCGAAAGCACAAGCACCGTGGTGGCCCATGCGATGACGCACAGGCCACCGCCTCAGAGGCAGTTTCGTCGCAGCACACTCGGAACCGCCTGTGGTTTCAAAGGCTGATGCCCATCGCTTCACCTTTGTCGGCGGTCACGCCGTTCTGCGTGCACGGAACGTCACTCGATATGGCACCGGTGGCGTCGCTCTCGAGCATGACCGGTTTCGTGAAGACGTTGGGGAGGCTTGCCTCTTCGGCTTCCCACCAGCCTTTGGCTGCTTCTTCGTTGGTGCCAGGGTTCCCTTTTGGTTCGTATGCTTCGACGTACGTGAACGCCTGAAGGTGCAAGGGTCCTTCAGCGGCTGTGTACGTTGTCGTTTTCTGGGCTTCTTCGATGTCGCCGGTCACTGGCGCGAGGATTCCGCCGTACACATCGACGTTCATGTGAGGCGGCCCGCTCGGTCCGCATTCGTACTGGGCCAGGAGCCCGTCGTTGGAGAACTTGCCGCCGACTGGGCCGTTACCCTCGACCTCGATGACGGCTACCGTTTTAGCCGCGTTGAGGAAGACGAGTTCGGAGGTCAGTTTTTCGGTCTCGATGTGACCGGGGGGGCGGGAGAAGGTGTTGCATTTGCCGGTCGAAGATTTACAGCCGGTGTATTCGGCCTGCCATTCCGTGGTTTTCGGTCCGGTCACCGAACCGGCGACTTTCTCTTTTTTGCATTCGATCGTGCCCTCGATCTGGCCGGGCTCGCCCGGCAAGGAGTTCACGCCGAAGGGGTCGACGAGGTTGTTGTGCGGCATGCCGACGTTTTTGCCTGTGAACAAGAACTGTTGTGCCGGCGTTCCACGACTTGCGTTCCCATTTGTTCACCACGCCTGCGGTTTCCTGCGGCGGGGTTGCATGTTGGGAAGGAGCACATTCTTTTTTCGTGTAATGACCCAGCCATTTTGTGCCTACTTTTGCCGCTTTGCCGCACGTGAAGTATTCAGGCGCCGCAGCTGCGGCGCTCGACGTGGCCACCGCGCTGAGCGCAAGGGCGGAGACAAGGCAGAGCCCCAGGGTCTTGAAACGTTTCATCTGCTTTGCTCCCTTCCCTCGTCGGTAGTCAGGGCTGGCATGAGTGAAAGTGGCCGGAACCCCTGCCGGTTGGCGTGCAGCTAGCCCCGAGGCCTCGTTATGCCTCGCCGGCCTTGGCCCCACCCAGCCCGCTGAACACCCGCCTGATCTAAACCTCACCGCGCCAGCGCCCTTCCCGTGGTCCCTAGGTGAGCGCATCTCAGGCCCCTGTGAGGACGTCCAGAGAACGAGGAGCGACAGTTGGGGTGCAGCCTCGCGACCAGCACCCCAACTCCGCCCTGTTGCTCCACTAAAGCCCTGCCACGCTTCCCGCTATTTCTTTTTTTCTTCCTTTTCTTTCTTCTTTTCTTCTTTTTCTTTGAGCTTCCATTCCGCGTCCGACCTCAGTTCGGTGGGCACTTCGGTGACGAGTTGCTCGGTAGATTCGACCACGCCGGGTTCCCACTTGGTCTTGGTCCGTCCTTCTGTGGCCTTGAAGTCGAGCTGAGTGGGCTTGCCACCCTCGAAGCTCGTCACGGCCTGGTGACCTTCTTCATTCGCGGCGAAGACAGCCGTATATTCGTCTGTCGGCGTCCGGATCGGATTGATTTCGCCGATGACGGCGCCCTTGGCTTCGAACTTGACGTTGCCGCATTCGAACGCGAACTTCAGCGAGGCCTCGAAACCGACGCTGGGAGCTGCCGTGCCTTCGCCACTGATCGCGGCATAGCTGATCTTGTTGCTGTCGGCCACAATTTCACCTGATGCAGCGCCTTTGGTCGTGCATATTTCGGATACCGCTTTGTTGTTGGGATTTACTATCCACGCGATCACTTTGCAGTTGACGTACACCCAAGGCTTTCCGAATTCTTTGTAGTCGCGTTCGCATTCGATAATTGCGTAGCCGGATCTGAAGACGGTCCTGAGGCTGGCCAGTACCGGTGGTGGTGGCGGCGGCGGCTTCTTCCCGCCCGTCGACCAACCGTTCGGACCGGCTTGGGCCGTTGCGACGGCCCCTCCCAGGAACGCCAGTGTCACAAACGCGCACATGACCCCGCGCGACATCGATCGGCCGATGACTGCTTTAATGCTCATCACTCCCCCGTCTCTTGTTCGTCGGTTGGTCGCTGCGCAGCACGCGACAGTGCCAATCGCGAGCCCCTCGCATCAGCGTACAGCCGAACATAACGGCTGGGCGTATGAAGAGGGGCGAGAACAGACGCCAGATTCGAACGAAAGGGCCGCAAATAGCGATGGTTTCGCGTGTCATGCTGACCCGGCGCCATGACCAAACGCGGCCCGGCGCTGACTACATCGTGCGCTCGTGGCATACACGAGGCTGGTACCGCGAGGGAAAGCTTGTGCTCGAGGACTCTCCCGTGGAGACATCTATCAGTATCCCGAGGACGAGCGCGCGTGCGGATCGCTCGACTATTGCGATCCGACCAAAGCGGGGCTCGCGACCATCGCCGAAGAGCTTCGAACTGCATCCGGCGACTCGGCAGCCCGGAGGCGGCCGCACGCCTCGGCCAACGGGGGGCGTCTCGTCAGGGTGAGGAGGCTGTGAGCGCTTCCGCGTCGGCGCGGGAGAGCCCGGCGCCGGCGTGGGCCTCGAGTTCGGCCGGGCCGGTGAAGCCGCCGGAGTAGCACGGCCCGCCTTCACAGTCGTCGTCGGCCTGAATCGCGCCTTCGAAGAAGTCGGAAATGAGTTGTTCCTCGGCGGCGGGTACACCTCGCGGTGCCCCGTGGGGGTCGGTGCCCGCAGTGTTGGCGATGTTTTCGTACGGCGGCGGCGGGACACCAAACATTTCATGCGAGCCGGGCGGACTTTCTCGCACCGGCCCGATGTCCCAGTAGTAGATGGCCGATCCGGTGAACGGGTACTGGCTGATCGCCGGGACGTTCCAGAGGATTTCGGTTTCCGGCCAGCGTCCCGGATAGAGCACGGGTGTGTGCGCATAGGCGCCGATCGTGCGCGCCTCCACGTCCGACTGGTAGTTGGACACCTGGTGATCCCCTAGCTCGACATTCAGCACGATTTGGTGCGCGGGCGTGTCGGGAAGCGGATCCGAGGTCATCCGGTCCGCATACCCGTCGGGGTCTCCGCGGTCCCACAGCATCTGCATCAGATCGAGTATCAGCGGCCGTGAGGTTTCGTCGGTGTAGTGTGCATCGAAGATCGTTTCGAATTCCGTGAAGTCCACCGAGCGCGGAAGCAGGACCGAGTAGTTCATCGCGCCGACACCCAGCGCCGCGCGGGTGAAATCTGTGGCGACCGCGGTGAGCGCGCCGCCCAAGATGCCACCTTGGCTGTTGCCGGCGTAGTAGAGGTGGCTGATGTTCAGCGCCGAGGCGCTGCCGAGCGTGTCTTCCTGGTGGAAGGCCGGGCTCGTACTGAAGCCAGTCGGGCTGATCAGCAGGCGGCCGAGGTAGAGCTCGTCGAGCAGGCCCTGCTGCAGGCGGTCGGGGATCGCCGGGAACGCCGACACGTTTTTCAGCGCGTCCACCACAGTCCCGATGTCCGATTCGGACAGGCCGATCTCGTCGGTGGCACAAAGCACCGCCTTGTGGTTCTGCGCAAAGTCGCGCTCGGCGCTCGCCTCATACACCTCGGCGGCACTTCCGAGCAGCCCGTGGCCGTACACGATGGGCCGCGCCGCTTCGGCTTCTCCGGTTGTCGCCGAGACCGGGACGATGCAGTCGAAGTTGGCTTCCCAGGTTCCGTCCTGCATCGGTTCGCCATCGCCGTTCAAGGTCATCCTGCCACCGGACCCACAGGACGGGAAGAGGAAGCATGGCACGTCGAACCTGCCTCTCACGAGACGGGCGATCTGCCCCGGGTAGGGTTCGTCTTCAACCTTTTCGACTGTGAAGCTGGGAGAGACACCTTCCGGGATCCCGTTTTCGAGGTCGGTGTCGCCGAGCTGTGCAAACGCGTCATTGCGCATCGCCAGCATTCGCTCAGTGTTGTTCGCATCGCTGGCCACCGTGAAGTCCCAGGCGAGGTAGAGGCTCGAGCGCTCAATGCCTGCCGTTTCGAGCTTTTGGAAGAGTTCTTCGAAGTGGGGCCGCCGCACGTTGATCTGTTCCTGTGTGGAGGGAACGTCGTCGCGGTAGTAGCGGAAAGCCGCGGGCGCCAGGATCTTCCTTCCATTTGTGCTCCGCAGGTTTCTCAGTGCCACGATATAGCGCTGACCGGCTTCGAAGTTCACCGCCGGATGTATCTCGATCACGGCGTCCTTGCTGACCTTCGCGTGAGAGTCGATCTCCACCCAGATCGGCCAGCGTTCGCCGGTCTCTGCGTCGATCACCACTACCGGCGCGTTTGCGTTCTTGTATTCCGCGATTTTGTTGATCGGCGCGGCTCCGGTCGCCAGCACATCCTGCACTGTTTCGATCCTGGGGACCTTGACGAGGATCACCGAACCCGGGCTGAACCCGTCTGATACGTCATAGGGTTCCGCTTCGATGTGTTCCTCGTGAGTGTTCGCGGGCATACCGGCCGTCTTGAAGTCCACCCGCAGCCCGGTAGGGCTGCTGGGGTCGGCGACCGTGTAGTAGTTGTCCGGAAACGGCAGCATGCAGACGTGGTTGCGCGGCTGAGCGATGAAGTCGCAATCTTCCGCTTCACTCATGTTGATCTTGGGCAGCCGCTCGCGCCTTGCGGGCGAGCGTGTCTGGCTGCCCGCCGGCATGGCGCCTGCGCCGGCCGGGACGCCGGAGAGCACCAGCACGGCGCCCATGAGCGTAAGTAGCAAGCGAGTCCTCATCCCCACCTCCCGTTCGTCGCAGGCCCATCGCACGACCGAAACCGCGCGGTTGCAACACCCCTGGCCAGTCGACCGAGGTTAGCGCCTCTTCGCGGAGAGCGTCGTCACGCTTCCGGAGGGCGCGTCAGCGGTCGCCGGCTGGGTCGCCGCAAAGAGCGCCGGACTACTCTTCTGCAGATGAACTCACGGCGACGGGTGGTGCGACTGCCGCCCATGTGGGCGCGCTGGGCGCTGGCGATCGCCGTCGGTGTGGCCGTGATCGCGGGCACGGCGATCGCGATCCATCGGGCCGGCCCCGGAGGTGGCACCTCCGAAGCCGACGTGGAAGCCGAAGACAACCGGTTGGCCGACCTCGCGATCACCGAAGACGAGGCGCCCCACTTCGCCAGTTTGCCCCAGGGCTCCGAACCGGCTGCCGCACTTCAGCGAGCGATCGCCCGGGACGTCCGTCAGCGGATCGCGGACCGCCAGGTGACGGGGCCGCTACAGAAGGTCACCTGCAGCGCAGCCGGGACAGGTAGCGCCGGGCGTGGGCGCTACCACTGCACCGTCTACAGCGCGGGCATCGCCTATCCGTTTCAGGCCGTTGTCGATCCGCGCCGCCAGCAGCTTGCCTGGTGCAAGGTCGATCCGCCCCCGGTCGGCACCGGTCCGGAAATCCCGCTCAGCCCGAGCTGCCGCGGCTGAGCGGACCCGCGCTTCGACGGCCAAGCACCACGACCGCACACCGAGGGTGCGTGGTAGCGGCAACTCTGCCGCTCTGCCGCTCTGCCGCGCGCGGCCGAGGTTGGGCGCGACGCGGGCGCCTACTTCAGGACGAGCGCCCCCGTCTTGATGCCGCTGCCCGTCAGCTCGACCTTGAGGCCCTTCCCTCCGGGTGCGTGGAGGCGAGCCTGACCGATCCTGGTCAGGTGCACCCTCACCGTCTCTGAGGCTCCGGCGTCGAGCGAGAAGCGGGTCGTACCAAACAAGATCCTGAGTGGCCGCTTCACCTCGACACGCTTGCCGTCGTGGCTGACAAGCCTTTTTTCGACGACCGTCTTCACCAGGGCCAGCATGCCGGCGCAGCCGCTCGCGCCGGCGCAATGGAGCAGGACCTCCGCGCCGGCGCCCTTCACATCCGCCGTGCTGGCCGCGACTGCCACAGCCACGCCGGCGGCCGGCGTCGAGGGTACAGAGCTCGTGCCGGTGTCCCACGGCGGATGCGCCCAGAATTCTTCCTCGACCTTCTGGTTGACCGGCAGCGGTTGAATCGCTCCGGGCCCCACGCCCGTCACTTCGCCCACCGGCTTGGCTTCTCCCCGATCTTCCAGGTATTCCCGCACCTTGCTTTCGCCTTGCGTTTCGATGCTCGCATCGATCCCGGCGAGCGTTTCCGGCGCGGTCAACTTCACGGGGGTCGCCTTCGCCACCGAGATCTGATCGTCGTAGTACTGCGGTGGGAAGGTCTCAGGGCAAGGTTCCACCGAGCACCGAGCGACGAAACGGACCTCGTATTCGCCGCTCGCGAGACCGGAGATCGTGTACGGGCCCGGGGAGTTACCGTTGATGTCTGTAGCAAGCGTTGTGGTGCAACTTTCTGCGCCGCCGCTCGCGCCGGCACATATCGTGACCACGATTTGGGTGCCCCTGGGGGCGGTCACCGTGCCGGTGATCGCCCCGGTCACCGCCGCATCTGCGGCCGCCGACGAAAGCATCACAGCACAGATTGTGAGCGGGATGAACGCTGCGATCGTTCCTCCTAGCCCACAGCTCCGTCTTGCGTTCATTCCCCGCGCACCTCCATCACGCACCATCCGTCGTTCGGGACTATACGGGCTCGGTGACCCCGCCGACACGGGGATCTCGCGGTCTTCGAATTCCGGCCGGTCGACTTGGACCGCCGCCGGCGCCGACGTCAGGCCGCAGCCGGTTCAGGCGACCGCCGAGACGGGCGAGCGCTCGCTCACGTTCGCCTGTGCTCGCTGGCCGGCCCGCTTGCGCTCCATTGCCTCCGGGGTGACGCGCTGGACGTCCCAGGCCAGGCCGGTCACCTCCATCGTCCGGATCAGCCACCAGGTGGGATCGAACTGCCACGGCTGCAAGCCGTGCTTGGCTGACCGCGGGAAGGCATGGTGGTTGTGGTGGTTGCCCTCACCGAGTCCCACCACGGCCACGAGCGGGTTGTTGCGACTCTGATCCCGGGTTTCGAACGGGCGCGTACCCCACAGGTGGCAGACCGAGTTCACGGCCCAGGTGGCGTGGTGCACGAAGAACACCCGCATCGCACCGCCCCAGATGAAACCCCCGAGCCCGCCCCGGAGCTTCCTCGTGGCCACCAACCCGGCCGTGAACGGCGCCACGAAGTAGCTCAGCACCACGATCAACCCGAAGCGGCGGTGTATCGCCATCACCGTCGGGTCGTCCAGCAGGTCGGGGACGTAACGCTGCCGCGATGCCTTCTCGTCGGCGAACAGCCAACCGAAGTGAGCATGCACGAAGCCTCGGATCGGGCCACCGTCGTGGCCGGCGTGGGGACTGTGTGGGTCGCCCTCTTCGTCGGCGTGGGCGTGGTGCTTGCGATGGTCCGCCACCCAGTCCGGGACAGATCCCTGGATCGCCGTCGAGCCGAGCACGGCGAAGATGGCGCGGATCAGCGGATAGGTCTTGAAGCTGCGGTGGGTGAAAAGCCGGTGGTAGCCGGCCGTGATGCCGAACCCGCTGAGGATGTAGAACACCCCGAAGATGCGTCGGTTGGCGGAGGTCGCAAGCAGCCAGCGCTTGCGGAAGGTCGCCACCAGCAGGGCGGGCGGTCCGAACACGAACAGCGCCGTGAAGAGGCGGTAGGAACGACTGGCTGGGTAGGTCTCAGGAACTTCGGGTCGTACGGCTTGCTGTGCCATCACGGACTCCGTTGGGTGGGGGGTGGGGGCCTCCAGCGTATTCCGTCGGCGAGCACGGGGCAGCGAGGATCGTGATATCGCTCTGATCGCGGCGTCCTCTGGGCCCATCGTCACGCTCGTCGTGGTCCGCTCTTGTGTCATGATCACCCCGCCGCCGCGCCCGGGACGGGCGTGGGAGAGGCCGGGGTCGCGTCACAAACGAGCGAAGGGGAGGACCACCACCGCATGGCCGTCAGTCTCGAGCCTGTCGACGAGAGCTTCTTCGCGTCGGCGCCCAACCGCTACTCGGACACGTTCACGATCGCTCGTCCCGCCGAGGAGGTCTGGGGCGACCTGGTCTCGGATAGGCCCCTGGCATGGTGTCGCGGGCTGTCGCTCCACTGGACCTCGCAGCGCCCGTTCGAGGTCGGCACGACCAGGCGGGCACGCTCGCTGGGAGGGGCGATCAAACTCAAGGAGCGCTACTTCATCTGGGAGGACGGTCACCGGCAATCGTTCTACGTCACCGAGGCCAACCTTCCCCTCTTCAAGCGCTTCGCGGAGGACTACGTGGTCGAACCCGACGGACCCGCTCGCTGCCGCTTCGCCTGGACGTTCGCGATAGAGCCAACCGCACTCGGTCGGCCAGGCGCGCCGTTGAACGGGTTCATATTCAGGCGGATGTTCGCCGAAACGCGCCGCCACTACGGCGCCGGCTGACCCCACCGGGATGTAACGGTCTGCCTACTGGCCCTCGACGAGCGACTTGAAGTTGTGGAGAGCCTGTTCGAGACTCTTGGCATTCATGCGCCTGACGAACAGCGCATCGGCGATCTTGCCGAACGGGCCGCCCGGCAGCGCGTAGTCGAACGTCGTCGTGAGGCGTGTCCCATCGCCGCCCGGGGTGAGCTCCCAGCGGGCGCGCCCCGACAACATGCCCTCCATCTGCAGAAGCTGCAGCTTGCCCGGCTGGTAGTCGAGAACCGTCTCGGTGATCGCCATCGACAGGCCCGCCGACTTCACCTTGAAGGCCACCTTGCCCCCCTGGTCGGGGAAGGGGGCGGCGATGTCGATCTCCGTCATGCCCGGGTACCAGTCCGGCCAGCGACCGGCGTCGCTCAAGACCGCCATCGTCGCCTCTGGCGACGCCTTGATCTCGACGTTGCGTTGCACCACGGCCATCGCGAACCTCCCCGCTGTCGGTTGCAGTACACCGCTCGCAGACCACCCGAAGTCTATATCTCGGCAGGGTCGTCGGTTTGTCGCACAATGGCCACGGGTATCGTCCCCACGTGATGTCACGGCCGACATTGCGGTGTAGTACCTCGTTCGTCGGGGTCGCGCTGCTGGTCGCCGGTGGGATCGCTGCAGGTGCGAACGTGGCCTCGGGCGAAGAACCGCCCCCACCGGCCATCCCGCCCAGATCGCTGGTCCTCCACGGCCGTGAACTCCCCGGTTTCGCGGGGGCGACGAAAAAGCTCGAAGTGTTCGAATCGGTCGGCCGCTTCGTCGAACGCCAGAACGCGACCAGGGCGGAAATGGAAGCCGCCAGGGCCCTGCTGACGAAGCGCGGCTTGCAGGACACCGTCGCCGAGATCTTCAGGGCGCCGCACCGCGAAGCCGTCTTTGAGGCATTCACCTTCACCTCGCCACAGGGGGCTGCCGAACAGTTCCCCGAAACCGTCACCACCGACATGAAACGCGTGAAAGATCACGGATTCATGAGCTCCACGATCAAGGACATCCCCGGCTCGGTGCTGATCGGTCAGTTCGAAACCGGGCACGGAGGAACCGGCAACGTCCTCTTCGTCGCCGGCCGGTGCCTGTTCATCGTGGGCGACGCGGTGGCACGCGCCACGAGCAGGCAGCAGGCCTACCACGCACCGATCGTGGCCGCTCGCCACATCCTGCGGCGCGACCGGGCCGCCTGCGCCCGTCGCTAGACGAACGTGTCCGACGGGGATCGTTCCCCGCCCACCTCACCCCCTAGCATGGCGCCACCTTGGCACTCGCCCGAATCGAGATCCACGAGGGCCGCACCTCGACCGAGAAGCGGGCGATGGTCGAGGCGGTCCGCGCCGCACTCAGCGATGCCCTTCGCGCCCCCGCCGAGGACCCCCTGGTGCGACTGGTCGAGTATCCGCCCGACCAGTACCTGCTGCCGTACCCGGACCGTCACTCCGAGCGCTTCACGCTCGTCGAGGTCACGATGTTCGCCGGGCGCTCGATGGACGCCAAGCGCCGCCTGTACGACGCGCTCGTCGAGCGGCTTGCGACCACCGGGGTGCCGGCCGAGGACGTGCTGATCGTCCTCCACGAGCCCCCGATGCAGAACTGGGCGGTCGACGGCGGCACCCCCGCAACCGAAGCCGAGATCGGCTTCGAGGTCGAGATCTAGACCGGCTCAGGAGCCGCGGGCCGGCGGGGCTAAGCAGCTCGCGAGTGCCCGGCGGTCTCATCGGGCCCGAGCGCCACGCGGTACCCGTCGGCGAGCCGCTCGAGGGCCCGCTCCCAGGTGCGCGCCTGGGCGGCGGTCAGCCCGGCGGAGGCGATCCGCTTCCGCAGCAGGGGCGAGCGGGCGAGCTCCACCAGTGCCTCGGATATCGCCCTCGGCTCCGGCGCGCACAGCATTCCGCTGACACGGTGCTCGATCAGACAGCGAGGTCCGCCCGCATCCACCGCCACGACCGGGACGCCGCTGGCCTGGGCCTCGAGGACGACCTGCCCGAAGGTGTCGGTGGCGCTCGGGAACACGAACATGTCCGCGCCCGCGTAGGCCGCGGGCAGCTCTCCGCCCTCGAGCCATCCGAGGAAGGTGGCGCGCTCGCCGAGCCGCTCGGCCAGTTCCGCCCGCTCGGGGCCGTCTCCGGCGAGCACCAGTCGCAGGCGGGGGCATTGTTCGTGGGCCAGCGAGAAGCCGTCGGCGAGCAGGTCGATGCCCTTCTCCTGTGTGATCCGGCCCGCGTACAGGACCGTCAGCGGCCCGGTGTCCGCCTGGGACCCATCGGTGGCGCCCGGCCGGCGGGCGGGTGAGAAGCGTTGCGTGTCGACCCCCCGGTCCCAGCGCATCACCCTCTCCGTCGGCACCCCGGCGGCGGCGAGGGCCTCGTCGGCGGCCTCGCTGGGGGAGAGGACCACGTCGCAGGCGCGGTAGAAGGCGCTGACCCCGAGCCCGACGGCGGTGGCGATGTCGCTACTGCGTGCCCGAATCGCCGCATAGGCGGTCAGCTCGGTGTGGTAGCTGCCGATCAGCGGCAACCCGATCGCCCGGGCGATCAGCGCTCCGGCGATCCCGGCCGGCCCGGGGGAGGAGACGTGGACGGCCTCGAAGCGGCCCTCCGTCAGCGACTGGACGGCGGACGGGAGGCTGGGGACGCCGATTCGCAGCCCCGGGTAGAAGGGCACCTCGATGTCCGCCACGGCCGGCAGCCGACGGTCGACCGACGGGTCGGTCCCCACCACCTCGATCTCGAAGCCGGGGACCCCTCGCTGGCGGATCTCCTCGATCGTCCGGGTCACCCCGTGGGTCGAGCCGATGCCGTCGACGATGATCGCCACGCGGGCGCTCTCGCCCTCTTCGTGTCGGCGCACGGCGTCCCCAGCCGCGGGCCTCGCGATCTCCGCGAGCTTCGCCTCCTCGCTGGCCAGGAAGGCCGCGGCCGGGGCGTAGGGGATCACCGCGATGCAGGACTCGAACAGCGCCCTGGCAGTCTCCGCGCTGCGGGCCGGACTCCCGGCCGGCGGGTCCCCCTCGACCGTCCTCACGAGCTCCCCCACCGCCGAGCGCAGGGTCCGCTCGTGGGCCCGGCACGCTCGCCGGTAGAGCGCGCCGTGGCTGAAGCTCTCGGCCTGCATCAGCTCGAGCAGATCGGTCTCGTCGAGCGACCGCAGGCCGACCGCGCTGCGCCACGCGTCGAGCAGACAGCGGGCGTCGCCGGGCGTGAGGTCCTGGCTGAGCGGTCCCTGGCGGGCGTCGGCCTCCCGCAGCAGGCGCCCGACCAACCTCATCACCCGCTCGGGGTCCACGCGGGCACCCGCGTCCACGCCCGCAGAGAAGCCCAGCGACCTGACGGCGAGGGCGATCGCCGCATGGGCCCACTTGGCGGCGCTGCCCTGAGCGCCCCGGGCGACCACCGCGCCCGCGCGGAGGTGCCGGAAGAACTCCTCGGGGGTGTCCGCGGCAGGGGCCTCGGTGAACGTCCTGCCGATGTCCACCCCGGCGTGGTCATCGCTGCCGCCGATGCCTGTGCCCTCGCGCGTGGCGATATAGAGCGCGGCGGGGTGGTTCAGCTGCGGAGCCCGCGACCCGTTGCGCACCTCCCAAACCGTGAACAGCTCGGCCAAGCGGTGACGGTGGCGGCGGGAAAGGGGGGCGGCGACCGCGTAGTAGGGATGCGCGAGCGCGCAGACGATCTCGTGGCGGTGGAGATAACCCGCACACTGCTCGAGGTCCCACCTGTGCGCCTGCAGCCATTCGTGATCCTCCCCGGTGATCCCGAAACAGAGAATGTGGACGGCCTGCTCTTCATCGCGGAACTGCGCGGTGAGCTCCTCCGATACGAACACGTCGGGACGGTCGGCGATCTCGATCACACCGGCGATCGTGTCGTGGTCGGTGATCGTGACGAAGTCCATCCCCCGTCGCTTCGCCAACGCATACACCTCCTGGGGTGAGGTGGCACACTCCGGGAGACCAACCGCCCGCTGAACGCCGAGACGTGACTCCGCCGAGGCACTCGAGTGGCAATGGAGATCGACCCGGCTACGTCCCTCGTCGCTCCCCGCCGCCCACGCAGTGGTGTGCATATGCCAACCAGATTTCCACGCAAACACCGTGTTCCTGTGACCAACTCGCAACGATCATGTGAAGCACCGGTGAACACCAGGCGCCCGGTGCGCCGAGTACTGCAATCGAGTTACGGGCACCGCTGTGGAGTCATGGTGAGAGATGGTGCGGGTCTGCCGGCGAGCGGCTCGGGGGGCGACCGGCGGCATCCACCGAAAACCTGGACCGAACGGTGAACGGGGGCTACGAGCAGGCGCTGGTTGCCCTCTACGGCGCCTTCAACGCCCGTGACATCGACTCCGTGCTCTCACACATGAGCGACGACGTCGACTGGCCCAACGGCTGGAAGGGAGGACGCGTGCGCGGCCACGAGGACGTCCGCGACTACTGGTCCAGGCAATGGTCGGCGATCGATCCGACGGTTACGCCGCTGAGGTTCACCACGAGGCCCGACGGCCGCGTCGCCGTCGAGGTCGATCAGGTGATTCGGGACCTCGACGGCGGGTCGCTCTCCGAGGGGTCCGTCGTGCACGTGTACCGCTTCCGGAACGGGGTTATCGCGCGCATGGACATCGAGGAGAACCTGGGCGACCGATGAGGGATCGGAGCCGAGTCCGCCCCCGGCGGATGCTCTTGGTCGCTCGTTCCGATCTCGAGCCAATGCGCGCCGAACGCTTCCACGGGGGTGTTCACCTCAACACCTCTTTCGGGCACCGGCAGGCCGCCCGGCTCGCCGCCCGTGCGCGGGCGGAGAGGATCGAGAAGCGGGCCCGGCGCAGGACGATCTCGCCGATGCGGGAGGACCGGCCGTGGCAGTCCCAGGGGAGGCTGTGGGCCGGTCGCTTTGGGTGTCCTTTCCTGTTCATCAGCGCATGCGGGGGTCGAGGTACACGTCATCGATCCGCGCAGTTCCGTTGACCGATGTGAATTCGAGCGCGAGCTGCGCGGCTCCGAGCGAGATCGTCGAAGCGAGCGCCGCACCCGTGTGCAGGATAGGCGAGAGTTCCCAGCTGTTCCCGACCGTCACCACCTTCGTCGACACCGCCAGCGACAGGCCGAGCAGGGTGCGATACACGAGCGTCACCTGGACCTTGGCCGAGGATCCCTCCGAGCGCAGGAAGAACCTGAACGTGCGGTCGTCCGGTTCCACGCACACGTAGGGAGCCGTTGCGCTGGCTCCTTGGGGCAGCGCCAGCGAGAAGTACCCGAGTCTGCCGGTGACCGCGTAGGGCTCGCTGCCGAGTGCAAGCCTGGCTCCGTGCGAGTAGCTCCAGAGGGGTTCTCCGAGCTCGAAGCTCCCACCCGGCACCAGCTGGTAGTAGTTGCTGTCGCCCCAGGCGGTGAACGGCTGCACCAGCTGTGTTTCGGGACACACGCCGTGCGTGGTGGCAGCCTGGGCACCGGCGAGGGGCAGCACGGCCCACATGCAGGCGACCGCGACGCCGACGCACACCAGCGGCTTGAGGACCGCCCGGCGGGGCCGTGTCGCTTGACGAGATAGTGAGAGCATCGACGCCTTCCTTTTTAGGTGGCAGCCGAGCTATCTCGAGGAGACCTCTAGCTTTGCGTCCCCGGCTCGCGCCGGGTTTGCCCCTTCACTGTCGGTTTATGCCGAGGGTGTCGTCACCGCGACCCCGGGGCTTGACGCGGAAAACGCAAGTTGGACGAACAGGTCGACACCCGTGTCGTCCCTCCGGTACGACAGGCCGGTTGGAGGCCGGCTCATAACCGAGATCGCCGACCGGGGACACGCAACGCGGACCTCGGGCGGCGCCATAGGCGCGGCTTATGCCTTACGTCCAGATTTAGTGTTGCGGCGATGGCCCCCCTCGTTTAGTATCGCCCCTCGGCATACCGGGGGACGGCGCCACGAGGCGCCGGGGTTGTGCCGTTACGCAAGGGAGACCCGCGTCCCTCGACGCCGTCAACCGCCCAAAAGTAGGCATATCGAGCCACTATGGAGGATGTGTGCAATGTCCAAACGAGTCTTGAGCACAGGGGGGGCCGCCCTCGTAGCTGCCATGTGTGCGTTGGCGATCCCGGCGATCGCGAGCGCATCAACCGTGTACGTGTCGTCCTCGCCCGTGGTCGCGGGCGGGAGGAGCTGCGTACAGCCGAACTACAACGGCATCCAAGCGGCCGTCGAATCCGGCGCCGGGAAGGTCAACGTGTGTCCCGGCACCTACACCGAACAGCTGACCATCACCAAACCGGTGAACCTGCTCGTGGCGGGCACGGCGGGGTCGGCCACCGTCGTCCTTCCGGCGTCGCCGGTGGACTCGAAAACGCCGTGTGACGAAGCCCCGGGGACCGGCAGCTACCAGGCGGACCAGGACGCGATCTCGATCTGCACCTCGGGGACGGTCGCGATCAGCGGCCTCGCTCTGGAAGCAAAGTGGCCGAGCGGGACCTGTTACGACTCGCTGTACGGCATCCTGGTGGCCGGCGGTGCCACGCTGAAGGCCACCAACCTGACGGTCGACGGCGCCGGCGCGTTCCCGATCAACGGGTGCCAGGGCGGCGTCGGGATCCAGGTCGGGATGGCGTGGACGACCCCGGTGGAGGTGGGTCACGCCAACCTCAAGGGCGTGACGGTCACCAACTACCAGAAGAACGGGATGACGATCGACGGGTCCGGCTCGTCGGCGAACATCGGCACGACCACGGTGACGGGTGCCGGGCCGACGCCGGCAACCGCCCAGAACGGGATCCAGGTGAGCAACGGCGCGTCGGCGAAGATCAAGTCCTCGACGATCTCCGGCAACGAGTGCGAAGTCGCGAGCTGCGGCTCGGACGCGTTCACCGACTACCAGGCCACGGGCGTGCTCTTCTTCGGGGCCGCTTCGGGCTCGAGGGTCACGAGCAGCAAGCTCGACGAAAACGACATCGGCGCCTACTACTACTCGACCAGCGCCACCCAGCCGAGCTCGGCGGAGGTGCAGCTCAAGAAGGACACCTTCTCCGACGACCGCTGGGAGGGCGTGGTGCTCGACCAGGGCAACGCCCTGCTGAGCAAAGACACGATCGAAGGCACCGGCAACATCGGCGTCGACCTGCTCCAGTACGAAGGCCAGACGCTGGCCTCCGAATCGGCGGCGAGCCACGTGAAGGTCAACGACATGAGCCAGACGGCGATCAAGGTCGAATCCGACAAAGAAGCCGGCGACAAGGCCGGCAAATTCACGGTCACCAACAGCACCTTCAGCGGTGACGCGAACGTGCTGATCAACGAAAGCAGCAACCTGGAAGTCATCTTCTAGAGCCACACGGGCCGGTCTCGGGGGCGCCACGACGGGCGCCCCCGAGAGCACCCGCCCGGAGGCGCGGCGCGCCCCGGGGGGGCTAGCTCAGCGCCTGGAGCGGTGCCCGGGTCCCGGCGAGGGCGAACGCCCCTCCGGTCATCCCGCCGATCTCGATCACGGCTTCGCGCAGGGGGCGGCTCACGCCGGCACCGGACACGAAGCCGTGGATGAAGCCCTCGTAGCGCCGCACCAGCGTGGGCGTGCCCGCCTCCTGGAGCGCATGGGCGTAGTCCTCGCCCTCGTCCCTGAGGGGGTCGAAGCCGGCGGTGATCACGATCGCGGGCGCGAGCCCCGAGAGGTCCTCCGCGAGCAGCGGCGAGACGCGCGGGTCGAGCACCACGTCGGTCTTGGCGGCCGGGCCGAGGTAGCTCCCTTCGAACCATTTCATCTCCGAGTCGGTCAGGAAGAAGCCCTCCCCGAACAGGTCCCTCGACCGCCGCCGCGAGCTCATGTCGGTGGCGGGGTAGATCAACAGCTGCAGCACCGGGGCCGGGCCGCCGTCGTGGGCGCTGAGCTGCGACACCACGGCCGCGAGGTTGCCGCCCGCGCTGTCGCCGCCGACGCCGATCCGGGCGGGGTCGGCTCCCAGGTGCTCGGCGTTCTCGTACGCCCACGCGAGCGCCGCACGGGCGTCTTCGACGGCCGCCGGATACGGGTTCTCGGGGGCCAGCCGGTAGTCGACCGCCAGCACGTGCGCGCCCGAGGAGCGGCACAGCAGCCGGCACAGGGAGTCGTGGGTGTCGAGGTCTCCGAACACGAAGCCCCCGCCGTGGAAGTACACGAGCAGCGGGCGTCGCTCGCCGCCGGCGGCCGCCGGCGGCGCGTAGTGGCGCGCGGCGAGCGTGCCGATGCGCACGTCCTCGACGGCGCCCACCGGCGTGGGGGGCCCGCCGTAGAGCGCGGCCAGGCGGCGGCGCTCGAGCCGCATCTCCTGCGGATCCACGTGCTCCACCGCGGCGGCCTGGCGGTTCAGCAACGACAGCGACAGCTGCTGCGAGGGGGCCAGGCGCTGTCCGTCGAGCTCGATCGGCGCAGAGCCGGACAGTGCCACCTGGATCGGTCCCGGCAGACCCGACAGGAACCTCGCGAACAGGTATAGGAGCTTCGCCCTGAAGTCAGTCATGTGCCCTCCTTCGCCGCTGTTGCGCCCAGCTTACGCGCCGGGGCAGGCTCGCCGTCGCCAGGCCCCGGGGCGGGCTCCACAACCGCGCCTAGAACACGATCGTGCGGCCGTCGTGGACCAGGACGCGGTCGTCGAGCACGCTGCGCAGCGCCCGTGCCAGCACCACCCGCTCGAGGTCCCGTCCGATCCGCTCCAGGTCCTCGACCGTGTAGTCGTGGCCCACCCGCTGCACGTCCTGTTCGATGATCGGGCCTTCGTCGAGCTCCTCGGTGACGAAGTGCGCCGTGGCCCCGATCAGCTTCACCCCCCGCTCGTAGGCGTGACGGTAGGGCTCAGCCCCCGCGAAGGCGGGCAGGAACGAGTGGTGGATGTTCACCACCGGGCATCCCACCTGAGCCAGGAACTCCCCCGAGAGGATCTGCATGTAGCGCGCCAGCACGACCAGGTCGACCTCCCCCGCGAGCACCTCCAGCGCGCGCTTCTCGGCCTCGGCCTTGGTCTCGCGGGTGACGGGGATGTAGATATAGGGCACCCCCAGCGCCTCGACCTCGTCGCGCAGCTGCTCGTGGTTGGAGATCACGCAAACAGTCTCCATGTCGAGCTCTCCCCGGCGGGTTCGCCACAGCACGTCGAGCAGGCAGTGGTCGGCCGTCGAGGCCATCAGCGCCACCCGCCGGCGGCGGTGGGGATAGGAGATCCGCCAGCTCATCGAGAAGCGCCTGGCGAGCGCCTCGAAGGCCGACTCGAACTCCTCCCGCTCCCGCTCGAGCTCGGGCAGGAAGAAGACCGTGCGCATGAAGAACGTCCCCCGCTCGGGGTGCGTGGAGAACTGGTCGCTGGCGACGATGTTCGCGCCCCGCCCGAACAGGAACCCCGACACGGCCGCGACGATGCCCGGGCCGTCGGGGCAGGACATCAGAATCCGCGCGCTGCTGCCGGCGCCCTGCGCGGAGGGAGGGGGGACCGAGGCCATCAGGCGTGCGCCGCACGGGGATGTGGGGTGGCTGTCAGCTCGATCTCTCCTTGCTCCCGGATGGGCGCCGAGACGCTACCATCGCGCCACCGGTGGCCGTGGCGATCTCGTGCCCGGGGCCGGGGGCGGGCACCCAGCGCGTAACCGACGGGAGAGAACTTGCTTCGGGGGCAGGGGGTAGGGCGGGTCCTGGTGGCAGCGATCGGGGCCTGCATGGCGATGGTGGCGATCGCGGCACCGGCGGCGCTCGCGGCCTCGGGCAACGTCACCACGGCCGACTACAACAACCTCCGCGACGGCTGGGACCCGAACGAGCCCTCCCTGGGCCCGTCGGCGGTCCGCTCACCGGGCTTCCAGAAGCTGTTCTCGACGAAGCTCAACGGGTCGATCTACTCGCAGCCGCTGGTCTACGAAGGGACGGTCGTCGCGACCACCGAGACGGCCCGCGCGTACGGGCTCGACGCGGCCACCGGAGCGGTCCGCTGGCAGCGCTCGTTCGGCACGCCGTTCAAGTCCGCGGCGATCGGCTGCACCGACCTGAAGCCGAACGTGGGCTCGACCTCGACGCCCGTGATCGACCCCTCCACCGGCACCCTGTACGTCACCACCCGGTTGGAGACCGGCCACAAGGGTGGTCGTCTGGCCAACGCCCACTGGTTCCTGCAGGCGCTCAGCGCCACCACCGGCGAAGAGCGTCCCGGCTTCCCCGTGCCGATCCAGGGCACGCCGTACAACACGCCCGGGATCCCCTTCAACGAAGCCTTCCAGGAGCAGCGTCCGGCGTTGTTGCTGCTCGAAGGCGTGGTGTACGTGGCCTTCGCCTCGGACTGCGACATCAACCCCTACCGCGGCATCGTCGCCGGCTTCAACGCCGGCAACGGCGAACTGACGACGATGTGGAGCGACGAGAGCGGTCCGGCGGCGGACGAAAGCTCGATGGCCGGCATCTGGCAGAGCGGCGGCGGGCTCGTGTCGGACATCCCGGGCCGGATCATCCTCGCGACCGGCAACGGCGTCTCGCCCACGCCCGCCCCCTCCGATGAACCCCCCCAGACGCTGTCGGAGTCGGTCGTCGCCCTGACCGTGGGCGCCGGGGGCCAGATCGCCCCGACGCAGTTCTTCGCCCCCGAAGACGCCCCGACGCTCGACGAGAACGACGAGGACTTCGGCTCGGGCGGGCCGATGGCGCTGCCGACCGAATACTTCGGCTCGGCGGACATCCCCCACCTGGTCGTCCAGGTCGGCAAGGACGGCCGTGTGTTCCTGCTCGACGCCGACGACATGGGCGGCTACCGCCAGGGTCCCGGGGAAACGAACGCCGTGCTGCAGCAGCTCGGGCCGTTCGACGGCGTCTGGGGTCACCCTGCCGCGTACGGCGGCCAGGGCGGTTGGGTGTACATCCTCGAAAGCGGCGGCGGCGGCAGCCTCGCGGCCTACGGCTCGGGTGTCGGGCCGCACGGCGAACCCCAGCTCGTCCCCGAAGGTCAGAGCGCGGAATCGTTCGGGTACGCCTCCGGCTCGCCGATCGTCACCAGCGACGGCACCACCGCGGGCAGCGCGGTGGTGTGGGTGATCTACGAGGGCGAAAACGGCAAGCACGCCCAGCTTCGCGCCTACGGCGGGATCCCCGAAGGCGGCACGCTTCCGCTGCTGTGGTCGGGGTCGATCGGGACGGCCCCGAAGTTCGCCGTTCCGACCGCCTCCGAAGGCCGGGTCTTCGTCGGCACCCGCACCGGCAAGCTGGAAGCCTTCGGTAGCTCCTCCCAGGGGCCGCTGCAGGCGGCACCGGTCGAATTCGGAACCGTCGCCGTCGGCCACGCCCGTACCGTGCGGCTGTCGCTGGCGGCCGCGCGGGCGCTGCGCCTGACGGCCCCGATCGGCGCCACCGGCGTGGAACCGCTGACGCCCACGACGGCCCTCAGCGACTTCGTCGCTCCCCCTGGCCTGACGGCCGGGCCGACCAAGATCCCGGCCAGCGAGTCCACACTCGGTGCGGGCGTCGTGTCGGTCAGGCAGCCCCCTCGGGGGTCCCGGCTCGCAGACGGCCAGACCCTGGGGGTGAACGTCTCGTTCAGGCCCGCCCACCCGGGGCCGATCGTGGGGCTGCTCGAGGTGCACACGAGCGCCGGCACACGATCCGTCCCGGTCAGCGGCTACGGCAGCGCCCCCGGCCTGATCCGATCCGCGCCCCCGCTGGACTTCGGCGAGGTCGCCACCCACACCGATGGGAAGTACCTCGCCTTCACGGTCAGCAACTCGTGGACCCGACCGGAGCGGATCACCGCCGTCCACCTGCCCGGGGGTCCCTACGAGGTGACCGGAGCTCCCGCCGTGGGGACGGTCCTGGCCCCTCGCCGCACGCTCACCGTCTCCGTCCACTTCGACCCCGCGGCGCCGGGCACCTACCTCCGCCGCGTGAGGATCGACAGCGACCGCGGCGGTGTCACCGTCGGACTCGCCGGCAGGGCCGTCGCGGGACACCCACGGATGGCGCTCTCGCCGCGGAGGCTCGACTTCGGTGCGGTGGCGGTCGGCTCGAGCAGGACGCTCCGCTTCACGATCCAGGACGCCGGCAACGTGCCCGTCACGATCACCCGCGCGATCCCGCCGGCGGAACCGTTCTCGGCCGTCAAAACGGTGCCCGAGGGCCTCACCATCGAAGCCCACGAAGCCCTCCACGAGGAGATCACCTTCACGCCGACCGCGACCGGTGCGGTGAGCGGCCGCTACGTGCTGGCCGGCGACGACGGCCGCGGCCACCAGGTCGTCGAGCTCGTGGGCCGGGGAGTCAAGGCCCACGGCTGACGAGGCGGCGTATCCTCGCCTGCCGTGTCCGCGGGCGTCGTCCAGATCCAGGTCTCACACTCCGACCGCACGGCCCTCGAGGCGATCGTCCAGCAGCTGCTCGAGCAGCGGCTGATCGCCTGCGGGCAGGTGCTGGGCCCGATCTCCAGCTCCTTTCGCTGGGACGGGGAGGTGCGGCGGGAGCGCGAGTGGCTGGCCCTGCTGAAGACGGCCGCCCCGCTCGCCGGTCGGGTGCGGGCTCGGGTCGCCGAGCTGCACCACTACGAGGTCCCGGAGATCCTCGTCACCGAGGTGTCCGACGGGCACGAGCCCTACCTGCGGTGGGTGCTCGAGGCGACCGAGCGGTCCTCGCCCGGCGGCTGCGGCGGGTGAGCCTCGAAAGCGGTTCCGACAATCGCTTCCGGGTGGCGCCGCTACCTGGAATGATGGCTACGTGAGGATTGACGCAAGCGTCGCGCGCACGGGGAGCACATGCGAGCCAGGGCACCATCCGAGGTAGCGCCGACCGACCGCGAAGCCAACTGGGCCGTCGCCGTCGCCGGCGGTCTGTACCTGGTGGGGGCGCTGCTGTGCGCCACGGGCGCGCTGCTTCCGGAACTGCGGGCTCCGGCGGCGATCGCCTCCGTCGGGATCGTGGCGACCGGAACCGGCGTCCTGCTGCTGCTGCTGTGGGGCCGGGGCCGGGGGACGCTCACGATCGCGTTCCTCGCCGACCTCTGGGGGGTCGTGCTGATCGGGACGCTGTGCGCCGGCAGCAGCGGCGCGTCGAGCCCGTTCGCGTTGATCTACATGTTCGCGATCGGCCATGCGGCGGCCTTCCAGCCGCGCGGTCGCGTGTACGTGGTGGCGCTCGTGAGCCTGGTCGCGTTCCTGCTGCCGATCGCCTACGAAGGAGGGGCCTCGACGCAGTTCGCCGCCGTCGCCTGCATGGGGATCGCGCTCGCCCTGTTGACCAGCGCGGCGGTCCATTTCGCGCTCAACCGGATTCGCGAGCAGCGCCGCCGCCTGCAGGTCCTGATCGAGGCCAGCGCCGGCCTGGACCGCTCGCTCGACCCGGCCGAGACGCTGAGGGCGATCTCCCGGATGGCGGTTCCGGAGCTGGCACCGCTGTGCGTCGTGGACGCGCTCGACGGCACCGGCTCGATCGGCTCGACCGTGGCCGCCGCGGCCGACCCGGCGCTGGCGCCGGCGATCGAGGCCTCGCCGGCGTTGCGGCCGCTCAGCGACCTGCGCCTCGACGGCGTCTCGAACCTGCTCGACGAGCCCTCCACCAACGGGGGGCACGCGCGCGAGCGCGTGCGGGCGCCGGCGGAGGAGGCGGCCACGCAGGTGGTGGACGGACACGAGCACGCGGGCGTGATGGGGGAGGCGGGCTACGTGTGCGAGGTCGGCTTCCCGATGCTGGCCCGGGGGCGCATCCACGGGATGATCACCTTCTGGCGCCCGGAGGACGAGCGGCCCTTCGACCGCGGCCTGCTGAGCGTGCTCGAGGACCTCAGCGGGAGGGCTGCACTCGCCTACGACAACGCCCGCCTGTACGCCGAGCGCGCCCAGGTCGCGCGCACCCTGCGCCGCAGCCTGATGCCCGCCGCGCTGCCCGAGATCCCGGGTCTGGAGCTGGCCAGCTACTTCCGCCCGATGGGCGCCGGCAGCGAGGTGGGGGGCGACTTCTACGACGTCATCACCGACCCCGAGGGCTGCTGGCTGATCGTCGGCGACGTCTGCGGCAAGGGCGCCGAGGCGGCGGCCCTGACGGGCTTCGTGCGCCACACCACCGCGGCCTACGCGCGCGAAACCGACCGCCCCGGGCGGGTGCTCACGCGTGTCAATCGGGCGATGCTCGAGCAGGACTTCGAAGGCTGCTTCGCCACCGCGATCCTCACCCGCATGCGCTTCCGCCCCTCCGAGGTCGAGGTCACGGTCGCGCTCGCCGGACACCCGGCCGCGCTGATCGCCCGCTCCGACGGCGACGCCGGCGAGCTGGGCGCCTCGGGGAAGCTGCTGGGGGTGTTCCCCGACGCCGACATCGAGGAGGCCTCCACCGTGATGAGACCTGGGGACGCGCTCGCGCTCTACACCGATGGCCTCACCGAGGCCCACGCCCCCACCAGCGTGGTGTCGGTCGGGGAGATGATCGAGCGGCTGCGGGCCGCTCCCCGTCATTCCCCCCAGGACGCGATCGACGCGCTGCTCGGGCTGATCGGCCCCGACACCCGCGTAGGCGACGACATCGCGATCCTCGCGGCCCAGGTCGCGGGCAGGTAGCGGACGCAGGCGCGGCGGGCAGCGGGCGCCGGCCGGGATGGTGGCTGCCCGGGCCCGCGCACGGCCGGCGCGCCCGGCGGGCGTCCCCGGCGCCGAGCGGTGTCGGCGCCGGGGGACGTGTCCGCGGCTACGGATCAGCGCGGGTCCCGTGGACCGGCAGATCCGAGCCGGCTCTCATTTTTCTAGTTCTTCCTGCTCCTTCTTCGCTTCTTCGGCTTCGATCCGCCTGCCTTCCTTCTTCTCGTACTTTTCGACCGTCTTCTCTTCCTTGGCGACTGCCTTTTCGTTCGCCTGTTCTTCCTTGGTGGCTTTGGTCGTCGTGGTGGCGGTCGTGATCGGTTCGAAGTTGAGGAAGCCGGCGGTGCTGTCCTTGCCCGAGATCGTCATCGGGCCGACCCCTTCTTTCGATTCCAGCGAGCCCGAGCCGGAGTCGAATTCCTCATACCCCCATACCTTCTTGGTGGCGTTCACGAACTTCGGCTTGATTTCGCCGCTGTAGGTGAAGGTGCGGCCTTCGCAGTCGACCGTGAAGCTCACGCCGGTGCTCTTGTCGCGCACCACCCCTCCTTCTTCGATGAGTTCGGAGGGCCACGGCAGGCCCGAGGCCGTCACCGTCACGCCTTTCGGACATTCGCCGGCGGAGCACTCGTACGGGACGAACAGCACCGTTTCGTCGAGGCCGTTCCCCTGTTCGGGGTTCCAGATGTTGCCGGCATCGGACTTCTTGCACGTCACCGGGCCGATGGCGCTGTTGAACGTGATTTTGCCCGACGAGACCGTCTGCTCCTTTTCGGTGCCCACGTTGACCCATTTGGTCGATTTGCAGGGACCGAATTTGGTGTGGGCCGCGAAGTCCAGGCCCGCGTACGGTGGCGAGGTGTCGTAGACGATGAACTGCAGGACGTTTTCGCCGACCACGAAGTATTTCCCCGAGTCCGTGATCGTTTTCGGGGTGAAGTTGGCGGACGTTTCCATCATCGCGTCCTCACCGATGTGGTGGCCGTTGAGGTACACGCCGGCCGCGTTGTCGGCGGCGAATTCGACGGTCATCACCGCCCCCGTGGTGCAGGGCAGTTTGAACTTGGCGTTGTAGATGTAGTAGGCCGGGTCGTGTCCCCCGGAGCCTGCGCCGGCGTAGACGGTCACCCACGTGGCGTTTGCGATGTGGGATTCGTAAAGCGGCCGTTCTTTGACGGGGTTGCCGTATTTGTATTTGAATCCAGACGCTCCGCCCGGTTTGCCGCCTTCGGCGATCGGGTGAATCCTTTCGGGTTCGGCGCACGCCGAGCCTTCCTCTGGGAACGGTGCCGTTTCGGGTATGGGCGAGCCGCCTTCCAGCGGCTTGAAGTTCAACGGCGGACCGGGACTGGAGAACACGCTCCCGTCTTTCGGTTCCACGCACAGCGAGTTGGTTTCTTCGCTGTAGGCGCTGACTTCCTGTTGCTTGGTGGTTTTACCTTCGGCGCCCTGGGCGAGCGCCGGCGTCACTGCACACGCCGCGATGCTCAGCAGAGCACCCAGCGCAGCAACCAGTTTGTGATTCATTCCTGCCCCTCTCTATCGCGTTCGAGGTCTCGAGCGAAGTCGTGGCTCGGTGTCGGTCGTCCCTCGCGAGGCGACCGGCAGGCAAGACCAGACAGAGTTACGCTCTCGTTCGCTCAACCCCCTTGAGCAGGCTCGTCAAGCCAGCCTGCCGTGATCATGCGGGGCCGCGGCCGGAGTCGCCTGCCCGCGCCTCTGCGACGCTAACGGCTGCGTTGGGCAGGCGTCCCGTAGGCTCCCAGAAGAATCCGCAAATAGCGCACAGTTTCGACAAGCGGCACCCACTTCGTTCACCTGCTCGGACCATGGGTGTGCTACGGGTCCGCCTGTGAGCGCCCGGACGACCTCCACCGCGGCGGGCCTCGCCTACCGCTCGGCGGGCGAGCCGGGTGAGCCCGTGACGTTGCTGGTCCACGGCTATCCCGAGTCGTCCTACATGTGGCGCACCGCGCTAGAGGCGCTGGCCGGCGCCGGCCGTCGCGGGATCGCCCCCGACCTGCCGGGATTCGGCGACTCGCCACCGGATCCGCCGGGGAGCTGGGAGCATCACCTGGATGCGCTCGAGCGCTTCGTGCGCGCGCTCGAGCTGGCGCCGGTGGACCTCGTCACGCACGACTGGGGGGTGCTGGTGGGCCTGCGCTGGGCGTGCGACCACCCCGATTCGGTGCGCTCGCTGACGATCTCCGACGGCGGCTTCTTCGCCGACCGCCGCTGGCACGACCTGGCGAAGGTGATGCGCACGCCGGGGGAGGGGGAGAGGCTCGTCGCCTCCTACACCCGCGAGGCGTTCGCCGGAGCGCTGCGCCAGCTATGCAACGGCGTCGACGAGGACGCCCTCGACGAGTACTGGAAGGCGTTCGCCGACGACACCCGCCGCCGCGGCCACCTCGAGCTGTACCGCTCCGGGGACTTCGAGAAGCTGGCGCCCTACGAGGGCCGCCTGGCGGCCATGGGGCTGCCGACGCTGATCCTGTGGGGCGCCGGCGACCCGTTCGCGGGCGTGAAGATGGCCGAGCGCTTCCACCAGGAGATCCCCGGCTCGGAGCTGCACGTGATCGACGACGCCGGGCACTTCGTGTGGGAGGACGCCCCCCGGCGCACGGCAGAGATCCTGGTGGAGTTCCTCGAACGCAACCCCTGAGGCGCCCGCTGCGCTCGGGCCCCGGGCGCCCGCTGCGCCCGCCGGGCCCGAACCTGAGGCGCCCGCCCGCGCCCCGGGCGCGGCGGGATAGCCTTCCTGCCCCACGAGATGCCGGTCAAGGTCACACTCCCCGACGGAACCCCGCTCGAGCTGCCGGACGGCGCCACCGGCGCGGACGCCGCCGCCGCCATCGGCCCCGGCCTCGCGCGCGCCGCGCTGGCCGTCGAGGTGAGCCACCCGGAGGCGGGCGAGGAACCGGAGGTACGCGACCTCGCCCGTCCGCTTCCGGATGGCGCCCACCTGCAGATCATCACCCCCCGCAGCGGCCAGGCGGCGCTGGACGTGATCCGCCACGACGCCGCCCACGTGCTCGCCACCGCCGTGCTCGAGCTCTACGACGGGGTCAAGATCTCGATCGGTCCGCCGATCCAGGACGGCTTCTACTACGACTTCGAGTTCCCGGACGGGACGGCCGTCTCGGAGGCCGACCTGCCGGCGATCGAAGCGCGCATGCGCGAGCACGTCAAAGCGGCCGAGGAGTTCGTCCGCGACGAGCTGCCGGTCGGGCAGGCCCGCGAGCGCTTCGCCAACGAGGGGCAGGACTACAAGGTCGAGCTGATCGACGACCTCGTCACCGCCGCCCCCGCCGACCACCCGCTGCAGACGGTCTCGCTGTACACGAACGGGCCCTTCACCGACCTCTGCCGAGGCCCCCACGCGCCCACCACCAAGACCGTCGGCGCCTTCAAGCTGAACTCCGTCGCCGGCGCCTATTGGCGTGGGAACTCCGACAACACGATGCTCACCCGCATCTACGGCACGGCCTTCTTCTCCAAGGCCGAGCTCGACGAGCACCTCGAGCGCCTCGAGCAGGCCCGCCAGCGCGACCACCGTCGGCTCGGGCGGGAGCTGGAGCTGTTCATGTTCTCCGAGCTGTCACCCGGGAGCCCCTTCTGGAAGCCGGCCGGGATGGCGCTGTGGAACGCGCTCACCGAGCTGTGGCGCAGCGAGAACCGCCGCCGGGGCTACCAGGAGGTGCACACGCCGATCCTCTACGACGTCGAGCTGTTCAAGCAGTCGGGCCACTGGGACACCTACCGCGAGCACATGTACTTCACCGACGTCGAGGACCGCCCGATGGCGCTGAAGCCGATGAACTGCCCGGCCCACATCCTGATCTACAAGGACAGCCGCCACTCCTACCGCGACCTGCCGATCCGCTACTCCGAGGCCGGCCTGGTCCACCGCCACGAGCCCAGCGGCGTTCTCCACGGCCTGATGCGGGTGCGCCACATCACCCAGGACGACGCCCACATCTTCTGCACCGAGGACCAGGTCCAGCAGGAGGTCGTCGAGTGTCTTCGCTTCGGCTTCTTCCTGTACGAGCTGTTCGGCTTCGAACCCCGCCTGGAGCTCTCCACCCGCCCGCCGAAACGGATCGGCAGCGACGAGATGTGGGATCGCGCCGAGGGGGCGCTCGCCGGAGCGCTCGAGGCCGAGGGGCTGGAGTACGAACTGAACCCGGGCGACGGCGCCTTCTACGGCCCCAAGATCGACCTCCACATGACCGACTCGCTCGGCCGCTCGTGGCAGCTGGGAACGGTCCAGCTGGACTACTCGATGCCGGAGCGCTTCGACCTCCACTACACCGGCGCCGACAACGAGGAGCACCGCCCGGTGATGATCCACCGCGCCCTGATGGGCTCCTTCGAGCGCTTCATCGGCATCCTGATCGAGCACTACGGCGGTGAGCTGCCCGTGTGGCTGGCACCGGTGCAGGCGATCGTGCTGCCCGTGTCGGACCGCTTCAACGACTACGCATCCGCGGTCGCCGAGCGCCTACGCGAGGGGCAGGCGCGGGTGGAGCTCGACGATCGCAGCGAGAGCGTGGCCCGCAAGATCCGCGACGCGGAGCTGCGCAAGATCCCGTTCATGCTCGTCGTCGGGGAGCGCGAGCAGGACGACGGCTCGGTGTCCGTTCGCGAGCATCACGGCGAGGAGCTCGGGAGCATGTCGTTGAAAGCGTTTCTCGAGCGTCTCGAGGGGGGCTATACTGCCCCGCATTGATCCATGGGCAAACCCCTCACCGCCGCGCCTGAGCTCAGCTTGACGCGCGGCAACGCAAGCTAGTGCCGGTCCCCCGCAGGTTCGACCGGCGCCCGCCCGAGCGGGACTTGACGCGGATCAACGACCGAATCCGCGTGCCCGAGGTCCGGGTCATCGACGAGGAGGGCAACCAGGTCGGGGTGATGAAGACCCCCGACGCGCTGGCCTTCGCCCAGGAACGCGAACTCGACCTCGTCGAGGTCGCCCCCGACGCCCGGCCGCCGGTGTGCCGCGTGCTCGACTACTCCAAGTACAAGTACGAGCAGGCCCAGAAGCAGAAGGCGGCGCGCAAGCACCAGCAGCAGGTCACCGTCCGCGAGATCAAGTTCCGCCCCAAGATCGCCGAGCACGACTACGACACCAAGAAGCACCACGTGGAGCGCTTCCTGCGCCACAAGGACAAGGTCAAGGTCACGATCATGTTCCGCGGCCGCGAGGTCACCCACCCCGAGCGTGGGACGGCGATCCTCGACCGGCTCGCCCAGGAGCTGTCCGAGATCGGCGTCGTCGAGCAGCGCCCGATGCAGGAAGGACGCAACATGACGATGCTGATGGCGCCGTCCAAAGCGGTGCTCACCGGACGCTTCGACGGAGACGCCCCCCCGGTCGAGATCGCCACCCCGGAGGGGGAGCCGCAGGCGGCGGCCGGCGAGGCTCCGCCTCCGGCGGTCGCCCCCGCCGAGGAGCAGGCCGCTCCACCGCCGCCGCCCGCACCCGCCGAGCAGCCCGCTGCGGCACCGGCCCCGGCCGAGCCGCCGGCGGCGGCCCAGCCGGCTCCCGCCGCCGAGCCCCTCTCGCAGGAGCCCGTGCTGGCCGAGGGCGCGGGCCAGGGCAGCTGAGCGGCGGACGCTCCCACGCGCGTGCCATAATCGGTCGCCGATGCCGAAGATGAAGACGCATTCCGGCGCCAAGAAGCGCTTCAAAGTGACGGCCGGCGGCAAGGTCCGCGGCCGGCACGCCTTCACGAGCCACATCCTCGAGAAGAAGTCGGCCGCCCACAAGCGTGCGCTGGGCCGCCCGGCGATCCTCTCGAAGGACGACGTGCCACGCGTGAAGCGGATGCTGGGGGTCGGCAAGTGACCCGCGTCAAGCGCTCCCTGAACGCCCGCAAGAAGCGCAAGGCCACGCTCGCTCTCACCAAGGGCTTCCGCGGCGAGGCGCACTCCAACTACCGCCGCGCCAAGGAGGCGCTGCTGAAGGCGGACGCCTACGCCTACCGCGACCGGCGCAACCGCAAGCGCGACTTCAGGCGCCTGTGGATCACCCGCATCAACGCCGCCGCCCGTGTCAACGGCATGAGCTACTCGCAGTTCATGCACGGGCTCTCGCTGGCCGGAATCGAGCTCGACAGAAAGGTGCTCGCCGACATCGCCGTGCGCGACGCGGACACCTTCCGACGTTTTGCCGATGCCGCCCGCGAGGCGTCGGCTGCCTGACCCGGTCCGTTCCGAAACCGGGCCCCGGCCACCAGACCGACCGCCTCACGGGCGCCGCTCCTGAAAGCTCAGGAGACGGCGCCTTCTGCTTTTCCGGACACCTCCACCGCCGCCACCCCACACCGACAATCCCACACCCCGAGCACCGAACAGCGCCCTCCACAGACCACCCGACCAGCCTTCGATGAGCACGATCGCCTCCGCCGCCAACCCCCGCCTGAAGGCGCTCCGTCGCCTGCACCGCCGCCGCGAGCGCGATCGCAGCGGCACCTTCCTGGCCGAGGGCGAGGACCTGGTCGCGGCCGCCGAGCGGGCGGGACGGCGCCCGCTGGAGGGTTATCGCCTGGCCGGCACCGTGGTCGGAGGCCCCCACTTCCACGAGCTCGACGGCGAGCTGCTGGCGGGCGTCTCGACGCTCGGCTCGGGGACCCGCGTGCTGGCCGTCTACGAGCAGCGCTGGGCGGCGCCGGCGGGACCCCTGTGCGTGTACCTGCACGGCCTGCGCGACCCCGGCAACGTCGGCGCCGTAATCCGCTCGGCCCACGCTTTCGGGGCTTCGTGCGTCGCCCTCGGCCCGGGCTGCGCGGACCCCTACGGGCCGAAGGCGGTACGGGCCAGCATGGGTGCGATCTTCAGCGTGCCGCTGGCGCGGGCCGCCGAGCCGGGTGAGCTTCCGGGTGAGCTGCTGGGGCTCAGCGCCGGCGCGAGCGAGGAGCTCCGCGGGCCACTGCAGGAGATCGCCCCGGCGGTGACGCTGCTGATCGGCTCCGAGCGCACCGGCCTGCCGTCCGAGGTGCTCGCCGCCTGCGCCCGGCAGGCGAGGATCACGATCGCCGGCGACTCTCTGAACGCGGCCATGGCCGCCACCGTGGCGCTGTATGAGCTGACCCGCAAACCATCTAGGGTCCGCGCGTCATGATCGAGCGGATCGAGCAGCTGCGCGCGCAGGCCGAGCAGCAGATCGCGGCCGCCGGCTCCAGCGAGGAGCTGGCCGAGCTGAGGGTTCGCTGGCTCGGGCGCAAGGCCGAGCTGCCGCAGCTACTCCGCGGCGTGGCCGAGCTCGAGCCCTCGCAGCGGGCGGCCGTCGGCAAGGCCGCCAACGAGGCCCGCCGCGGGCTCGAGTCGCTGCTCGACGAGCGCGCCCACTCGCTGTCCTCGCAGGAGCTCGACCGCGACCTGGCGGGCGAGACCATGGACCTCACCCTGCCCGGGGCCCCGCCCCAGCCGGTGGGCCGCCTGCACGTCCTCAGCAGCACCCGCCGCGAACTGGAAGACATCTTCCTGGGGCTCGGCTTCACGGTCATGGAAGGCCCCGAGATCGAGACCGTGCACTACAACTTCGACGCCCTCAACCACAGCCCCACTCACCCGGCGAGGGAGCGCACCGACACCTTCTACGTGTCCGAGGACCTCGTGCTGCGCACGCACACGTCGCCGATGCAGGTACGGGCGATGGAGGCCCACCCGCCGCCGCTGTATGTGGTCGTCCCCGGCCGGGTCTACCGGCCCGACAACGACGCCACCCACAGCCCCCAGTTCCACCAGGTCGAGGGGCTCGCGGTGGACGAGGACATCACCCTCGCCGACCTCAAGGGCACGTTGCTCGAGTTCGCCCGGGCGGTCTTCGGCGAGCGCCGGGAGGTCCGCCTACGGCCCCACTTCTTCCCCTTCACCGAGCCCAGCGTGGAGGTCGACGTGTCGTGCTTCAACTGCGAGGGCCGGGGCTTCATGGCCGACGGCTCGCGTTGTTATCTGTGCAAGGGAGAGGGCTGGCTGGAGGTGCTCGGCGCCGGCGAGGTGGACCCGGCGGTCTACGAACACGTCCCGACCACCGAGCGCAACGCGCCCGGCTACGACCCCGAGAAGGTCCAGGGCTTCGCCTTCGGGCTCGGCGTCGAGCGGATCGCGATGCTCAAGCACGGGATCCCCGACCTGCGCCTGTACTTCGAGAACGACCTCCGCTTCCTGGAGCAGTTCTGATGAAGGTCCCGTTGCCCTGGCTGCGCGAGTACTGCGACCCGGACCTCGACGTGCGGGCGATCGAGGAGCGCCTCACTATGACCGGCACGAAGGTCGAGGCGATCCGCCACCACGGCGTCCCCGCGACGGACGGGTTCGTCGTCGGGCGCGTTCTCACTGCCGAGCAGCACCCCGACGCCGACCGCCTGCGGGTGTGCACGGTGCAGCTCGACAGCGACGGTGGGCAGCCCGTGAGCATCGTCTGCGGCGCCCCCAACGTCGCCGCCGGGCAGACGGTGGCGGTGGCCAGGCCGGGGGCGGTGATGCCCGATGGCAGCAAGCTGCGGCAGGCCAAGCTCCGGGGCGTCACCTCCGACGGCATGATCCTGTCCGAGGGCGAGCTCGAGATCGGCTCGGGCGGCGAGGGCATCCTCGTGCTCGACGACCTGGTGATCGACGCCGAGATCGCGCCCGGGACGCCGCTCGAGCGGATCCTGCCGATCTCCTTCGAGGTGCTCGAGCTCGAGATCACCCCCAACCGTCCCGACTGCCTGGGCGTGTTCGGCGTGGCCCGCGAGCTGCACGCCGCCATCGGCGCACCGCTGAGCGAGGAGCCGTGGGCCCGTGACCCGGGCAGCGAGGGCCCGGTGGAGGGCGCGACGGTCGAGGTCCTGTGCCCGGACCTGTGCCCCCGCTTCACCGCCCGCGTGTTCGAGGACGTGACGCTCGCCCCCTCGCCGCCGTGGCTGAAAGCGCGGCTGACCGCCGCCGGGCAGCGCACGATCAACAACGTCGTGGACATCACCAACTACGCCATGCTCCTCAGCGGGCAGCCGCTCCACGCCTTCGACCTCGACCGCGTCGCGGGCGGGCGGCTGACGGTCCGTCGGGCGAAGGACGGCGAGCCGGTCCAGACGCTCGACGGCCACACCCGCATTCTCGACGGCGAGATGGTCGTGATCGACGACGCCCTCGGACCGACCTCGATCGCGGGCCTGATGGGCGGTGCGCGCTCGGAGGTGCAGCAGGACACCACCAGGGTCCTGCTCGAGGTCGCCACCTGGAACGGCCCCAACATCCACCGCAGCTCGTGGGCGCTGGGCCTTCGCAGCGAGGCCTCCTCGCGCTTCGAGAAGGGTCTCGCGCCCGAGCAGTGCCTGCAGGCCCAGGCGGTGGCCGGGCAGCTGATGATCGAGCTCTGCGGGGCGACGCTCGCGCCGGGCACGATCGACGTCGGCGGGGTGCCCCCGGCGCCGGCCCCGATCCACCTGCGCAGCCAGCGCGTGCACGCGATCCTCGGCGTGGAGGTGACCCGCGAGCGCCAGCGGGAGATCCTCGTCTCGCTCGACTTCGACGTGGCGCCCGCCGACGACGGCCTGCTCGTGGGCGTCCCGCCGGTGCGGCGCAACGACGTCTCCCGCGAGGTCGACCTGATCGAGGAGGTCGCCCGCATCGACGGGCTCGAGCGGCTGCCCGCGACGCTGCCGGCGCGGCGGGGCGCGGCCGGGCGCCTGACCCACGCCCAGCGGGTGCGCCGCGGCGCCGAGGACCTGCTGGCCGGCCGCGGCCTGTTCGAGATCGTCGGCTGGAGCTTCGCCGACCCGGGGCTGCTCGACCGCCTGCGCCTCCCGGCCGGCCACGAGCTGCGGCGTGTGGTGCGGCTCGAGAACCCGCTCTCGGAGGACCTCTCGATCATGCGCCCCACGCTCGTCGGGTCGCTGCTCGATGCCGCCCGTCACAACGCCCACCGCAACGGCCCCGACCTCGCCCTGTTCGAGTCGGGGACCGTCTACCGCGCCCGCGAGGACGGCGGCGGGGCCGACGAACACCCGGCCCTCGGGGCGCTCCTGAGCGGCGCGCTGGCGCCGCCGTCGTGGCGCGGTGAGGCGCCCGCGGCGGACTTCTACGCCGCCAAGGCCCTGCTCGAGGCCCTGCTCGACCACTTCCACGTCGAGGCGACCGTGCAGCCGGCGAGCTGGCCCTTCCTGCACCCCGCCCGCAGCGTGGCGGTGACGGCGACGGTGAGCGGCGAGCACGGCGGGCAGCTTCCGCTCGGGCTGCTGGGCGAGGTGCACCCGCTGGTGGCGGGCGAGTGGGGCCTCGCCCGCACGGCGGTGTTCGCGATCGACCTCGACCGCCTGGCGCAGGCGGCCCCGGCCGTGAGCGGGTTCCGCGCCTTCGGCTCCTACCCCCCGGTGCGCCAGGACATCGCCGTGATCGTCCCCGACCGGGTCACGCTCGCGGAGCTGCTCGACCACGTCCGCAAGGCTGCCGGCGAGAGCCTCGAGCAGGCCCGCCTGTTCGACGTCTACACCGGCGAGCAGGTGGGGGAGGGGCGTCGCTCGCTGGCGCTGGCACTGTCGTTCCGCTCTTCCGAGCGGACGCTCACCGACGAGGACGTGGCGCCGCTGCGCGAGCGGATCGTGGCCGCGGTCGAGGCGCTCGGGGGTGAGCTGCGTGGCTAGGGAGCCCGTCCAGCGCAGCGCCGACGGCGCACCGCGGGTGCTCGTCGCGGGTGCCACCGGCTTCACCGGGGCGCTCGCCGCCCACCTGCTCTGGCGCCACCCCGACTTCCAGCTCACCGCTATCACCGGACGCTCCCACCGGGGCCGGCGGCTGGAGGACCTCTACCCCCGCTACCGCGTGCCGCTGGTGATCGAGGAGCTCGACCTCGAGGGGCCGATGGCCGAGGTCGAGGCGGCGATCGTCGCGTACCCGCATGCGGCCGCCGCGCCGACCGTCGCCGCGCTGCGCGAGCGGGGGGTGCGGGTGGTCGACCTCAGCGCCGACTACCGCCTGCGCTCGCTGGACAGCTACGAGCACTGGTACGGCGAGCACCCGCGCCCCGAGCTGATGGCCGAGGCCGTGTACGGGCTGACAGAGCTCCACCGCGACGCGATCCGGGTGGCGTCGTTGGTCGCCAACCCAGGCTGCTACCCGACGGCCTCGCTGCTGGCGCTCGCCCCGCTCGCGCGCGCGGGCGTGATCGGGGACGTGGTGATCGACGCCAAGCAGGGCATCTCCGGCGCCGGGCGGACCTTCGACGAGACCACCCACTACTCGCTCGCGGGTGAGAACATCGTCCCCTACAAGGTGGCCGCCCACCGCCACACCCCCGAGATCGAGGAGCAGCTCGAGCTGGCCGGGGCGGGCGCCCAGCGGGTGCAGTTCCAGGCCCACCTGGTGGCGCTCGACCAGGGCGAGCTGGCCAGCTGCTACGTGACCCCCGCCCGTGACGTCGACGGCGAGGAGGTGCGGCGGCTGCTGTCGGACGCCTACGCCGAGGAGCCGTTCGTGGAGGTCGCCGACGCGCCCCCGGGCGTGCTCGAGGTGCGCGAGACCAACTACTGCCGGCTGTTTGCGGCCCACGACGGGCACACCGGCAAGGTGCTGGCGTTCGCGGCGATCGACAACCTCTGGAAGGGCACCTCCTCGCAGGCGCTGCAGAACCTCAACCTGATGTTCGGCCTGCCGGAGACGAGTGGGCTGCTGTGAAGCTGTTCGACTCACGTTGGGTGGACCTCCCCGGCCACGTGCGCGAGCTGCCCGCCGACGCCGGCTTGCCCGAAGGCTTCCGTGCCGCCGGCGTGGCGGCGGGGCTGAAGCCCAGCGGGGACCCCGACCTGGGACTGCTCGTGTGCGACGGCGAGCAGCCGGCGTCGGCCGCCGTCTTCACGAGCTCGAGCACCGCCGCCGCACCCGTCCTGATCACGCGCGAGCGCTGCCGCCTGGAGAGGCTGCGGGCGGTGCTCGCCAACTCGGGCTGCGCCAATGCGGCGACCGGCTCGCGCGGCTACCAGGACGCCGCCAAGACGCAGGGCGCCGCTGCCGCCGCCGCGGGCGTGTCCGAGCTCGAGGTCGCGCTCGCCTCGACCGGGGCGATCAGCCACTTCCTGCCGACGGACGCGGTCGTGAAGGGCATCCTGCAGGCGCGCTCGCAGCTGAGCCCGGACGGCGACCGGGACTTCCAGCGCGCGATCCAGACGACCGACCGTTACGAGAAGCGCGCCAACCTCGAGGTCGCGCTGCCGTCGGGCAGCGTGCGGCTGTGCGCCCAGTGCAAGGGCGCGGGCATGATCTCGCCGGCGTTCGCGACGATGCTGTGCTTCGTGCAGACGGACGCGCGGCTGGCTCCCGAGACCGCCGAGCTGCTGCTGGGCGCGTGCGTGGCACGCTCGTTCGACCGCGTCAGCGTCGACGGCCAGCTGTCCACCAACGACACGGCGATCCTGATGGCATCGGGTTCCAGCGGCGTGGAGGTGGCGGGCGACAGCGAGGACGAGTTGCGCCTCGGCGAGGCGATCGATGCGCTGCTGCGAGCCCTCGCGGTGATGCTCGTGGCCGACGGCGAGGGCTCGCAACGGGTCGGCCGCGTGGTCGTCCGCGGGGGCGCCCCGGAGCAGGTCGAGAGGGTCGCCCGGGCGGTCGCCAACTCGCCCCTGGTCAAAGCCGCGCTCCACGGCGGGGACCCCAACTGGGGCCGGATCGTGCAGTCCGCCGGGGCCGCCCTGCCGGGCCCCGACCCACTCGCGATCGACGTCTGGATCGAGGGCCGGCAGGTGTGCTCGGCCGGCGCGGCGCTGCCCTACGAGGAGGCCGAGCTGGCGGGCGCCGTGTCCGCCCGCGAGGTCGAGTACGAGGTCGCCCTGCCCGGCGGGGGGGCACTTACCGAGGTCTTCTTCTCCGACCTGTCGGCCGACTACGTGGCGCTCAACGCGCACTACACGACATGAGCGCCCGGCCCGGCAACGAGGCCGCCGGCTCATCCCCGGGTGTCGGCGGCTCCCCGGGTGTCGGCGGCTCCCCGGGTGCCGGCGGCTCCCCGGGTGTCGGCGGCGACGGGGCCCCGGCCTCCTCCGCGCGCATCGGGACGCTGCTGGAGGCGCTGCCCTACATCCGCCAGTTCCACGGTCGCACGGTGGTGATCAAGTACGGCGGCGCGGCGATGGAGGACGAGTCGCTGCGCGAGGAGTTCGCCCGCGACGTGGTGCTGCTCAAGTACGTCGGTCTGAACCCGATCGTGGTCCACGGCGGCGGCCCGGAGATCACCGGCTACATGCGCCGCCTCGGCCTGCCGGTGGAGTTCGTCGGCGGGCTGCGGGTCTCCGACGCCAGCACCGTCGAGGTCGCGAAGATGGTGCTGGTCGGGAAGGTCAACAAGGAGATCGTGCTGCGCCTGTCCCGCGCCGGCCAGCCCGCGGTCGGCCTCAGCGGCGATGACGGCACGCTCTTCCGCGTGGCCCGGCGGGCGGCGCCCGGCGGCGAGGACATCGGCTTCGTCGGCACGATCGAGCGTGTCAACGCCGGCGTGATCCAGCACGTGGCGACCGACTACATCCCCGTGATCGCGTCGGTCGGGGCGGACCGCGAGGGCAACTCCTACAACGTCAACGCCGACGAGGCCGCCGGTGCGGTGGCGGGCGCGATGGGGGCCTACAAGCTGCTGTTCCTGACCGACGTTCCAGGGTGGCTCGAGGACCCGTCGGACCCCGCCTCGCTGATCACCAGCGCCACCGCCACCCGCGTGCGGCGCGCGCTGAGCGGCCTCGAGGGCGGCATGCGCCCGAAGCTCGAAGCGTGCCTGGAGGCGATCGACAGCGGCGTCGGCGCGGCCCACATCCTCGACGGCCGCGTGGCCCACTCGCTGCTGCTCGAGCTGTTCACCGACGCCGGCGTGGGGACGAAGGTGGAAGCCGACTGATGGGCGTGGCCGAGCTCCAGGGGATCGAGTCCGAGCGGGTGCTCGCGACCTACGCCCGTCTGCCCGTCGAGTTCGTCCGCGGCGAGGGCTCACGCCTGTGGGACGTCGACGGCAACGAGTACCTCGACCTGCTGTGCGGGCTCTCGGTCACCAGCCTCGGGCACTGCCACCCGCGCGTGGTGCGGGCGGTCCGCGAGCAGGTGGGCACGCTGATGCACGTCAGCAACCTCTTCTACACCGCGCCCGCGATGCGCCTGTCCGAGCTGCTCTCCGAACTGTCCCTCGGAGGTCGCGTGTTCCTCTGCAACTCCGGCGCCGAGGCCAACGAGGCGGCGATCAAGCTCGCCCGCCGGGCGCGCCCGGAAGGGGAGATCGTGGTCGTCCTCCGCGGCTTCCACGGACGCACCCTGGGAGCGCTGTCGGCGACCCCCCAGGAGGCCAAGCAGGCGCCGTTCGCGCCGCTCGTCCCCGGCTTCCGCGCGGTCCCGCCGGTGGCCGACGCGCTGGTGGGGGCGGTCCACGGCCGCACCGCCGCGGTGATGCTCGAGCCGATCCAGGGCGAGGGCGGCGTGCACGTGCTCGACGAGCAGCTGCTGAGGGCCGCCCGCGAGGCCTGCGACGAGCACGGGGCGGCCTTGATCTTCGACGAGATCCAGACCGGCATGGGCCGCACCGGCACCCTCTGGGCCTACGAGCAGACGTCCGTCACGCCCGACGCCATCACCTCCGCCAAGGCGCTCGGCGGAGGGCTGCCGATCGGCGCGCTCGTCACCGGGGAGCGGCTCGCGGACGCGTTCGTCCCCGGCGACCACGGCTCGACCTTCGCCGGCAGCCCGGTCGTCGCGAGGGCCGCGATCGAGGCGCTGGAAGTCACCGCCGAGCCCGGCTTGCTCGCGGGGGTGGTCGAGCGGGGCGCGATGCTCGCCGACGCCCTGCAGGGGCTGCCCCACGTGCTCGAGGTCCGCGGTCGCGGCCTGATGCTCGCCTGCGAGCTCGACCTGGACGCGCCCTCGCTCGTGCGCCGGGCGCTGGTTGAGCAGCGGCTGGTGCTGAACGCGACCGGTCCGAGCACGCTGAGGCTGATGCCGGCGCTGACGATCGACGGCGAGCAGGTCGAGGACGCCCTGGAGCGCCTCGGGGCACTGCTGGCGGGCTCGTGAGCGGCGGCGTGCGGCGCGTGCTCCAGGATGGCTTCGAGCTGGACGACGACCCCGGGCGGGTCGACGTCGACGCCGTCCATGAGTTCATCGCCAACGAGTCCTACTGGGGTCGCGAGCGCAGCCGCGAGCGCACCGAGGCCGCGATCGGCGGCGCGCGGCGCGTGGTCGGCCTCTACCACGACGACGCCCTCGTCGGCTTCGCCCGCGCGGTCTCCGACGGCGCCACCGTCGCGTACCTCGCCGATGTGTACGTGCTCTCGCCCTACCGCGGCCTCGGCCTCGGCCTCGAGCTGGTGCGCGAGATGGTCGACGGCTCCGCGGGCGCCTTCGGGCGCCAGGTGCGCTGGATGCTCCACACGGCGGACGCCCAGGGCCTGTACGAGCAGGTCGGCTTCGCCGACCACGCCACCCCATACCAGCTGATGGAACGCGCCCACGACTACGATTCGGCGCCGTGAGCGGGGCGAGCGAGATCCCGGCGCAGCGCAGCGCCAGCTACGAGGCGGACCCCGCGCAGGTCCACCGCGTGCTGCTGCTGTACTCCGGGGGCCTCGACACGAGCGTGATGCTGAAGTGGATCCAGGAACGCTACGACGCCGAGGTCGTGTGCCTGACGGTCAACCTCGGACAGCCCGGCGAGGACTTCGAGATGGTCGAGGCGAAGGCCAGGGCGCTCGGCGCCAAGGAGGTCCACCTCGTCGACGCGCGCAGCGAGTTCGCCCACGACTTCATCGCCCCGGCGATCAAGGCAAACGCCATCTACGGGACCGGCTACCCGCTGTTCACCTCGCTGGGGCGCCCGCTGATCGCCAAGCTCGCCGTCGAGTACGCCCGCTCCTCGGGCTGCGACACGGTCGCCCACGGTTGCACCGGCAAGGGCAACGACCAGGTCCGCATCGAGGCCACGATCGCGACGCTGGCGCCGGAGCTGAAGGTGATCGCGCCGGTGCGCTCGTGGCGGATGGGACGCGAGGAGGAGATCGCCTACGCCCGCGAGCACGGCATCCCGCTCAAGCAGGGCACCGAGGTGGTGCCCTACTCGATCGACGACAACCTCTGGGGACGCTCCTCCGAGGGCCGCTGGATCGAGGACCTCGACCACGCCCCCGAGGACGACGTGTTCCAGCTCGTCACCCGCCCGGAGGAGGCCCCGGACGAGCCCCGGCAGATCGAGCTCGGCTTCGAGCGGGGGCTGCCCGTGAGCCTCGACGGCGAGCGCCTCGGGCTGGTCGAGCTGATCGAACGCACGGCCGAGATCGGCGCCCGCCACGGGGTCGGCATCATCGACCACATCGAGGACCGGATCGTGGGCCTGAAGGTGCGCGACATCTACGAGGCGCCGGCCGCCACGATCGTGCTCGCCGCCCACCAGGAGCTCGAGCGGCTGGTGTGCACGATCCACCAGAACCAGTTCAAGCCCCAGCTCGACCGCCAGTGGGCCTACCTCGTGTACGCGGGCCTCTGGTGGGAGCCGTTGCGCACCGACCTCGATGCCTACATGGACGAGGTCAACTCGCGCGTCACCGGCACGATCGGGCTGCGCCTGTTCAAGGGCCAGGCACGGGTCATCACGCGCGCCTCCGAGAACGCCGTCTACGACGCCGCCCTGGCTGGCTTCTCGGAGTCCGGGGGCCTGTTCTCGCAGGCGGCCTCGCCCGGTTTCATCGAGCTGTTCTCGCTGCAGTCGCGGATGGCCTGGCGGCTGCGCGGGTAGCATCGGAGGGCCATGAAGCGCACCTTCTACAGCCTCTTCGGGCTCGTCGTCTGGCGGGCCCTGAAGTGGTACCTGCGCGAGCTGCTGCCCTCACGGCGGCGGGTCGTGCTGTCGATCGCGGCCCTGCTCGCGGGGGCCGCCACCGCGACCGCGCTGTTCCGGCGCCTGACCGGCTAGGGACGCTGCCGGCGACGTCCGGGATCGGCCTTACCTTCCAGGCCGCATGATGGCCGAGGAGAACGAGCCACCGGGAGGGGAGAGCGGCCTTCCACCGGGCCGCCGCGAGGGCGACCTGCTGGCCGAACGCCGCGCGCGGCGTGCCGCCGAGGGCGGGGAGCAGGCCCTGATCCGCCGCGCGGAGGCCGCCGAGGCCACCGTCCACACGCTCGAACGGCACGTTCACAGCCTCCAGCAGCGCCTGCGCGAGGCCGAGGAGGAGAACGCCCGCCTGGCGGCCGGTCTGGCCGAGGAGCGCAGCTCCGCCGAGACCGGCGAGCAGGAGCTGCGCTCGGCCCGCCAGCGCGAGTACGAAGAGCTGCAGCTGCGCCGCCAGGCCGAGCAGCGCGTCGAGCGGGTCGAGCGCGAGCTGAGCTCCGCCGAGCAGGCCGCCGCGGGCGGCCGCGCCGCCCTGGCCCGCAGCGAGCAGGACCTGCAGGGGAGGATCGCCGAGCTCGAGCGCCAGCTCGGTGAGCTGCGCCTGGAGCTGGCCGAGGAGCGCAGCGCCCGCGGGCGCACCGAAGCCGACCTCGGCGCCGTCCGCCGCGCCCACGTCCAGATGCAGGCCGTGCTGGCCGAGACCAAGGAGCTGCTGCGGCGGCTGCTGGAGGCCCAGCAGCCGGCGCCGGCGCCCCTCGCCCCGCCGCCCGCGGTGGCGCCCGTGGCGCCCGTTGTGCCGGCGCCCGTGACACCACCACCGGCGCCCCTGGGGGCCGTTCCCCCGACGCCCTCCCCGCCGCCCGCGGGCGCCACGCCCGCGACGCCCTCGCCGGCGACCGTCGGCGAGCTCGAGAAGGCCGCCGCCGAGACCGCCCAGGGGGCAGAGATGGCGGCCGCGCTGGCCGCCGCCGTCGAACGCCTGCGCGCTCGCGCCGAGGCCGCCCCACCGGAGCAGCCCGGGCCGGCGGCGCCGGCCGCGGCGACCGCCCCGCAGACACCGGAGCCGGCCGGGGAGGAGATCTCCGTAGCCGTCCCGCAGGTGGCGCAGCCGGCCGTGCAGTCGACGCCGCTCGCGCCCGCCCCGCCGCCCGCCCCCGTGGCCGCGCGGGAGCCCCACAAGCACAGCATGTCGCTGATCTCGCGCGTGCGCAAACGGCGCAAACAGCGGCGCGAACAGGCCCGGTCCCGCCGGGACGGCGCATAGCATCCAGGCTGTTGTGAGCCACCCCGGCTGCGCCCACCTGCACGTCCACTCCGAGTACTCGCTGCTCGACGGCGCGTGCAAGATCGAGGCCCTCGCGGAGCGGGCGGCGGCCTTCGATCAGCCCGCGCTGGCACTCACCGACCATGGCGTGATGAACGGCGCCGTGGACCTCTACAAGGCCTGCACCAAGCACTCCCTGAAGCCGATCGTGGGTTGCGAGATCTACCTCGTGGACGACCACAGCACCGCCGCCCAGGTACGCGGGGAGCGCAATCACCTGACGCTGTTGGCGTCCTCCGACCAGGGCTACCGCAACCTCGTCAAGCTCTCCTCCTCGGGCTTCCTGGAGGGACTGCAACGGGGCAAGCCGACCGTCGACCTGGGTCAGCTCGAGCGCCACCACGAGGGCGTGATCGCCCTCACCGGCTGCCTCGCCTCGCGCTTCTGCCAGCGGCTGCTCGAGGACCGCGTCGACGACGCCCGGGCCCACGCGAGGGACCTGATCGGGGTCTTCGGCGAGGGCAACGTCTACTTCGAGGTCCAGAAGAACGGCCTCACCGCACAGGACAAGTGCAACGAGGGCATCGTGCGGATCGCCCGCGAGCTCGGCGGAAGCCTGGTCGGCACCGGCGACGTCCACTACCTGCGCCGGGAGGACTACGACCACCACACGGCGCTCCTGTGCGTGCAGACCAAGAGCACGATCCAGGCGCCGAAGCTGCGGTTCGAGACCAACGAGTTCTACCTGCGGAACACCGAGCAGATGGTGACGGCCTTCGCCGAGTGGCCGGAGGCGATCGCCAGCACGGTCGAGATCGCCGAGCGCTGCGAGTTGGAGCTCGAGCTCGGCAAGCAGCTGATCCCCAGCTTCCAGACGCCCGACGGGAGCAGCGAGCGGGAGTTCCTGCGCGCGCGGGTGTCCGAGGGCCTGCGACTGCGTTACGGCGACCCGCCGCCGGCCCATGCGCTCGAGCGGATGGACGTCGAGCTCGACGTGATCGACCGGATGGGCTTCAACGCCTACTTCCTGATCGTCTGGGACTTCGTCAAGTTCGCGAAGGAGAACGGCATCGCCGTGGGTCCCGGCCGTGGCTCGGCCGCCGGTTCGATCGTGGCCTACTGCCTGGCGATCACCGACGTCGACCCGCTCCGCTACGACCTCCTGTTCGAGCGCTTCCTGAACCCCGAGCGGGTCTCGATGCCGGACATCGACATCGACTTCTCGGTCCGCGGGCGCGAGCGCGTGATGCGTTACGTGGCGGACAAGTACGGGCGCGAGTCGGTCGCCCAGATCGTGACCTTCGGCAAGATGTTCCCCCGCCAGGCCACCCGTGACGCGGCCCGCGTGCTGGGCTTCGACTACGGCATCGGCGACCGCCTGGCGAAGCTGATCCCGGACCCTGTGATGGGCCGCTCGCCGTCGTTCGAGGAATGCCTGAAGGGCGGCCAGCCGCTGCGCAAGGCCTGCGACGAGGAGACCCAGGCACGCCAGATCGTCGAGGTCGCCCAGGGCCTGGAGGGGATCGTGCGCAACTCCTCGATCCACGCCGCGGCCGTGGTGATCGCCGACCGGCCCCTGACCGAGATCGTCCCGCTCCAGCTCGCCGACGCGGGCCTGGACGAGAACGGCGAACGGCAGTTCCGCACCGTGACGCAGTTCTCGATGGACCCGATCGGCGAGATCGGGATCCTGAAGATGGACTTCCTCGGCCTGCGCAACCTCGACGTGATCGAGGACGCCCTCGACATCATCGAGCGCTCGACGGGCGAGCGTCCGGACATGACGACGCTTCCGCTGGATGACCCGCGGACCTACGAGATGCTCTCCCGGGGGGACTCCACCGGCGTGTTCCAGTTCGAGTCCGAGGGCATGCGAGAGGCGCTCAAGAAGGTGCGCCCGGACGAGTTCAACGACCTGATCGCGCTCAACGCCCTCTACCGGCCGGGCGCCATGGACCAGATCCCCGTGTACGCCAAGGGCAAGCACGACCCGGCCTCGATCAGCTACCGCGACGAGCGCCTGCGGTCGATCCTCGAGTCCTCCAAGGGCGTGATCCTCTACCAGGAGCAGGCGATGCAGATCTCCAAGGAGCTCGCGGGCTTCTCGGGCGCCAAGGCGGACGACCTGCGCAAGGCGATCGGCAAGAAGAAGCGCGAGGCGATGGCGGCCCTGAAGCCGGAGTTCGTCGAGGGCTGCCGCAGCTCGGGCACGAGCGCCGAGGTGATCGAGTTCCTGTGGCAGACCAACGAACGCTCGGCCGACTACTCGTTCAACAAGTCCCACGCCGCGTGCTACGCGCTGATCGCCTACCGGACGGCGTGGCTGAAGGCGAACTACACGGCCGAGTACATGGCCGCGCTGATCTCCTCGGTCATGTCCACGAAGGACAAGGTGCCGTTCTTCGTGGCTCGCTGCGAAGAGATGGGGATCGAGATCCTGCCCCCCGACGTCAACCTCAGCGACCACGAGTTCACGGTCGGGGCACCGAGCCCGGGGAGCTCGGTCGGCAACATCCGCTTCGGCCTCGACGCCGTCAAGGGCGTCGGCTACCAGGCGGTGGAGGCGATCAAGCGGGCCCGCGAGAAGGGCGGGCCGTTCTCCTCGCTGTGGGACTTCTGCGAGCGGGTGGACTCGCGGGCGGTCAACAAGAAGGCGATCGACGCGCTGATCAAGTGCGGGGCGCTCGGCTCCACCGGCGCCACCCGGCGGGGGATGCTGGAAGTGCTCGAGCGGGCCCAGGCCGCCGGCCAGAAGGTCCAGCAGGACGCGCTCATCGGCCAGTCCTCGATCTTCGACCTCCAGGAAGGCGGGGACGGAGCAGCCGGACCCGCGAGCGACGCCGGCGAGGCGGCCGGAGCCTTCGCGGGCATGGGTCTCGGTCGCCCCGTGCACCCGCCGATCCCCACGGAGGAGTTCGACCAGCCGGCGCTGCTGGCGGCCGAGAAGGAAGCGATCGGGCTGTTCGTCTCAGACCACCCCCTCAAGCCCCTGCGCGAGGCGATGCGGGCGCGGGTCGACTGCTCGCTGGCGGCGCTCCAGGACCGCCGCGACAAGGACCTGCTCACGGTCGGGGGGATCATCACCGAGGCCAGGCGGATCCGCACCCGCAACGGGGACCCGATGATGTTCGCGACGCTCGACGACCTCGGCGGCTCGGTCGAGCTGCTCGTATTCGGCAATGCCCTGGCGGATCACGATCAGGCGCTGGAGGTGGACAAGGTCGTGCTCGTGAAGGGCCGGGTGGACCACAAGGAAGCCGGCAGCACGTGCCTGATCGTGCAGACCGTCGAACCGTACGCCCCCGACCGGCAGGAGCTGGATCGGGCGCGGGCGAAGGCGAGGGCCACCGCCGCCGCGGACGCCATCGGCGCGCAGCCGCTACATCTGAGCGTGTCGGCCGACTCGCTCTCGGCCGAGACCCTGGCCGAGCTCAGGCAGGCGATCGAGGAGTCGCCGGGACAGGCCGAGGTGGTGCTCGACATCCACACCAAATCCGGTACCCGGCGCGTGCGCCTGGGCAGCGCCTTCCGTGTCCGCCACTCGGGCGCGCTGCGGGCTGACCTCGAGAGCGCCCTCGGCGGCCTCCCCGCCGCCGTCAGCGCCTGACGCGCCGGCGGGCGGCCAGGCCGCGTCTGCGGAGCTTCCGCGCCAGCTCGACTTCGGCCCGCGTGGGCCCGCCCCTGGCCTTGCCCGCGCCGGGGGTCTCGAGCACACACGGCAGGCCGTCGAACTGCGGCGCGGACAGAAAGGCGGCACAGCCCGCGGCCCCGATATCACCCTCGCCGACGTTCGCGTGACGGTCGCGGTTGCTGCCCAGCGGGGTCGCCGAGTCGTTGAGGTGAAGGCAGCCGAGCCGCTCGACCCCGACCCGGGCGTCGAACTCCTCCATCACCGCGTCCATGCCGGGGCGGGTGCGGATGTCATAGCCCGAGGCGAACAGGTGGCAGGAGTCCAGGCACACGCCGAGGCGGCGCTCGCCTCCCGCACCCTCGATCAGCGCGGCCAGCTCCTCGAAGCTGCGCCCCAGCGTCCCGCCCGTGCCCGCCATGTCCTCGAGCAACAGCGGGCAGTCCTCGCTCTCGGCCAGCGCCTCGCGGATCGCGACGGCCGCCCGTTTGATCGCGCCGGCCGTCGCGCCGGTCTTGGCCGACCCCGGGTGGAGCACCACGCCGGCGACGCCGGTCGCCTTGCCCGAGCGCAGCGAGATCGTCAGCGACTGCAGCGATTTGCGGCGGATGTCACGGTCCTCGCTGGCGACGTTGAGGAGATAGATCGCGTGGATCACGGCCGCCTTCACCGGGCTGGCGCCTAACGCCTCACGGAACGCCTGCGCCTCCTCGTCCGAGTACACTCGCCCCTTCCACATCCGCGGCGACTGGTTGAAGATCTGGATCGCTTCGCAGCCTCGTTCCTCGCCCCGCTCGACCGCCTTCGCCAGGCCTCCGGCCGGGGATACGTGGCAGCCGATCAGCATGGGGGCGGATTATGTCCGCCCCCAGCCGAGGCGGCGAGCCTCGGCACGCGCGGAATACCCTGCTCGTCAGCATGAGGGTCCGCTTCGCACCATCCCCGACGGGCGCGCTGCACATCGGCGGCGCGCGCACCGCCCTGTTCAACTGGCTGCTCGCCCGCCACTACGGCGGCCAGCTGGTGCTGCGGATCGAGGACACCGACCGCGAGCGCTCGACGAGCGAGAACATCGAGCAGATCCTCGACGCGTTGCGGTGGCTGGAGCTCGACTGGGACGAGGGCCCGATCCTGCAGACGGCCCGCACGGCGCGCCACCAGGAGGCGCTGGCGGCGCTGCTCGCCTCCGGGCACGCGTACCGCTCGACCGCGACGCCGGAGGACGTGCGCGCCTACAAGCAGCTACACGGAGCGTCGGCCGGGTACCGCGGCAGCGACGACGGCGAGGGGGCCGTGCGCCTGCACGTGCCGGCGGAGGAGGCCACCGTCGTGCACGACGTGGTCCGCGGCGACACCCGCTTCGAGAACTTCCATTACGACGACCCCGTGATCGCCCGGGCCGACGGCTCGGTGCTCTACAACTTCGCCGTCGCGATCGACGACCTCGACGCAGCCATCACCCACGTGGTGCGGGGCGAGGACCACCTCTCCAACACGCCCAAGCAGCTGTGGGTGCTGGAGGCGATGCGGGACGCCGGGCTGGCGGGGGACGAGGACCTGCCGGTGTACGCCCACCTGCCGCTGCTCCACGGCCCCGACGGCAAGAAGCTCTCCAAGCGCCACGGCGCCGCCTCGGTACAGGAGCTCCGCGACCAGGGCTTCCTCCCGGAGGCGGTCCGCAACTACCTGGCCCTGCTCGGGTGGGGTGCCGGGGACGACGAGACCGTGCTCGAAACGCGGGAGCTGGTCGAGCGCTTCACGCTCGAGCGCGTGAGCCGCAACCCCGCCCGCTTCGACGAGGTCAAGCTCAGGTGGCTGGACGGGATCTACATCAGGAAACTGCCGGTCGAGGAGCTGACGCGCAGGCTCGAAGCGTTCACCGGGCGCACCGGGCTGCGCCGGGCGGCGGAGATCAGCCAGGAGAAGATCCAGACGCTGGCCGATTTCTGGCCGCTCACGGGGCCCCTGCTCGACGACCCGGTGGACGACCCGGCGGCACGGGAGCGGTGGCTGGACGAGGAAGGGCGTGCGGTGCTGGCGGAGGTGCGGCGCTCGCTCCAGGAGCTACCCGAGTTCGACGAGCCGGCCGTGGAGCACGCGCTCGAAGGGGTGATCGAGTCAAGGGGGGCCAAACCTCGTCAGGTCTACCAACCCCTGCGCGTGGCGATCTCCGGTGGGACGGTCTCGCCCGGGATCTTCGAGAGCGTGGCGCTGCTCGGCCGCGAGCAGACGCTTGGACGTATAGACGAGGCACTTTCCCGAGCCTGAGGGGCCGGCGCGGGAGGCGTGGTGGCGGCGCTCAACCGTTCGGCCGGCGGTGCCGATACGGGAGCATCCGAGCCAATCAGTCCGGCTATGACCCGGCGACCCCCAAGGAAGGGACCTGAAAGGTATGCAGGCAACCGCTACGGCGAAGAAGCTGGGCGCACAGAGCAAACGGCGGCAGCCGACCAAGACGCGCTCGGATCGGGCCCAGAGCCCGGCCGCGGCTGCGGCTCCGGGCAAGTCTCAGGGCAACGGCTCGGCCGCTCCCCAGCGACACCAGGACGAGGGCCACGGCCGTCGCCTGACAATGGCCTTCGAAGCCCTCGAGGCGTTCCCCGCGCTGGCCGAGTCCCGCGACAGGCTGCTCGCCGTCATCTCCAAGGAGCACGTCGCGACCGCCGACGTCGTCACCGCGGTGGAGTCCGACGTGGCGCTGATCATCGCCGTGCTGAGGCTCGCGAACCGTGCCCGCGAAGGCAAGGGCCGTGTCGAGACGATCGTGCAGGCCGTCGAGCTCCTCACCCCCCAGACCGTCGAGGCCGTCGCCTCCAGGACGCGGACGTTCGACTTCTTCGAGCGGGCCACCGTGTGGGACAGCGCCCCCGAGCGCTTCCGCCTGCACGCCCTCGCCACCCAGCACGCGGCCGACCGGATCGCCTCCGAGGTTGGCTACGAGGACCGCGACCGGCTGACCGTCACGAGCCTGCTCCACGACGTCGGCAAGCTCGTACTGCTGCACGCCTACCCCGGGTACCCCTCCCAGGTCCATCGTGGAGCCCGGACCCCCGAGGAGCGGGTCCACCAGGAGCGCCGCGAGCTCGGCGTCGACCACGCGCTCGTCGGCGGCGTCCTGATCCGCCGCTGGGGCCTGCCCGCGAACCTCTCGACGCCGATCGAGCGCCACCACAGCTCCCAGCCCGAAGGGGAGGCGGCCTTCGTCCGCCTCGCCGACATGCTCGCCCACTACGCCCAGGGCGCCCGCGTGTCACCGGCCGAGATGCTCCTGACCGCTCGCAGCATCGGCCTCACCCCCCAGCAGCTGCGGGTGGTGCTCTACGAGCTTCCCAACTCCAGCAACCAGCGCCAGCGCCATGTCGACCCATGCCCCCTGTCGAACCGCGAGCTGGGGGTCCTGCAGCGTCTGGCGGAGGGGAAGGTCTACAAGCAGATCGCCCACGACCTGATGCTCTCCACGAGCACCGTCCGGACCCACCTGCACAACATCTACGGCAAGCTCGGCGCCGTCGACCGCGCCCAGGCCGTCCTGATCGCCACCGAGCGCGGCTGGCTGTAGTACCCGGTACGCCGGACACCCGTCCGGCTTGGTCGGGCGCGGGGGTCTCGCGTGGCGGCGTGTCGCCGCGGGGCAGGGCGCGGTCGCGGGCCGGGCGATTACTGTTCGTGGGGTGAGCTTCCCACGCCCACGCGCGCGAGCATGATCTCGATCACGACGAAGTCTCCATACGCGGTGCTCGCCCTGGCCGAGCTGGCCCGCACCTCCGCCGGCCAGCCGGTGCCGATCGGCGAGCTGGCCCGCCGCCGGGACGTCCCCGTGCAGTTCCTCGAGCAGCTGTTCGCGGTCCTGCGACGAGCCGGCGTGATCAGCTCCCAGCGAGGAGTGCGGGGCGGCTACCGCTTCGCCCGCGAGCCCGGGACGGTCACCGTGCTGGAGATCGTGGAGCTGCTCGACGGGCCCGTGGGCCGCGATTCAGAGGGCGTGTTCGCCGACGCCGCCGACGCCGCCAGGAAAGTGCTGGCCCGGACCACGATCGCCGACATCGTCCAGCGCGAGCTGCACGATGCTGGGGCGAGCATGTACCACATTTAGCCGGCGTCCGGCCGCATGCGAGCGCTGGTGTCGCCAGCGAGTGACGGCGGCTCTTGCGACCACTTGGCGAGACTCGCCCTGGTGCTAAGGGGCGTCTTCCGCCCAGACCGGTTCTTCTCCGAATGCTGTCTTTCCCGGTTCCCGTACTTCTACCAATCCCGAGTTGCCAAAAGCTTCTTCCTTCGCACACTCGGAGCCGCTTTCCTTCTTGTCGAGCTTGCCCTTGACGGTGAGAGGCAGGTCTTCCAGTCCTCCGGGGATGGGTATCGCGCCGGACGGCTTGGATAGCTTATAGACGCAGTTGTACTTGAATTTACACTCGCTCCCCGGGGCGCAGAATGTCTCGGTGAGCGCGAGCTTTGAGACCTTCGTGGTCAGCTTGCCCTCCGTCGTGAGCTGAAGCTGTGAGATGGATCCGGAGAGTGCGACGCCGAACTCGCGACTTGCTACGTGTTCACAAAACAGTTCCACGGCACCAAGTCTGGTCAGCGTGTCCTTACTCGCTTCATTTGTGGTGAGGGTAGCGCTCCACGATTGAAAACAGCCTCCATTTTCATTTCCTAGGAAGAACTCGACGTCGACTTCCGATCCAACCTTCAGGACGGGGCCTCCTTGAAATGCACGCAGGTGCAGAGTCACCTTACCCGCCGCAGCCTGCGCCGCCGAAAGGCCCCCGGCCCCGATGAGCACTGCTACGGCGGCCGCCACCCTCCACGCGTGTCGTGTCGACAGCCTCCTTCTGCGCCATCGGAACGTGCGCTGAACCACGTAGCGGGGCATCTCGTTCCTCCTCGTCGGTTGTGGAAGATGGAGAACCTCTACTGTACGCTCGCGCTCCGCCACGCGCATCGGGAGGCTCCCGAGGCCTGGAGTCTGCGGTTCTCGACGCGGCTTACCAGGGGTCTACCTAACTCACTTCTCCTACCCTTCCAACCCCACGGCTGTGAGGGCTTCGGCGCGCTCCAGATACCCCTCGAAGCGCACGATCAGTCCATCGCGGAACCGGACAACGACAGTCAAGGGGAAGTCCACGGTGAGACCCGTGTGTCTCATCCGTCCGACGAACCTGTTGGTGACCACGATCACGTCTGGATCGTCTCCGGTGATCACCTCCTCCAGCAGTAGCCGCCAGTCCTCGACCACGTCGAACGTATCCTCGCGCCACTGACGGAGACCATCGAGGCCGTGGTACGGACCCGCGATCGGAGAACCCTCGAACATATGAATCTCGAGGTTGGGGTGAAACGGCTCAACCGGTGCCTCCCCGGTGGTGTTGAGGCCTTCGTAGAAGGACCGGAGCGTCTCCACGTTCCCCTGTGACATTCCTCGGCAGTATCGCGCAGCATCTACGGCGCCGCGACGGCGCTCGCGCGGCGCGGGGGCTCACGACCTGAAGGCCTCGACCCGGCCCACGCCCAGCGGCTATGCTCGCCGCTCGGGCGTCGCGGGCCGGGCGCAGAGGGGCTGAGAAAGGAGATGTGGGGTATGGCCGGGGGGCGCATGCCGTGTCGGTCCGTGGACGGGAGGGCTCGCCGAGTCCTCACCGCGATCGTGCTCGTCACCGTGGTCGTGTCGACGTCGGCGGCGGCGTGGGGCGGCGGATCGGCCTCGCTGGCGGCGGGGCCGGCGTCGCTGAGCGAACAGGGGCCGAAGCTCACCGGGGCGGGCGAGGTCGGGAGCGGGGCCTTCGGGTTCAGCGTGGCGGTGTCGGGCGACGGGTCGACCGCGATCGTCGGCGCTCCACAGGACAAGGGCAGTACCGGCGCCGTGTGGGTGTACGTGCGCTCCGGCAACACGTGGGTGCCCCAGGGAGGGAAGATCACCGCCACAGGCGCGATCGGGCACGGCTACTTCGGCGACAGCCTGGCTCTGTCGCAGGACGGCAACACGGCGCTCATCGGCGCCGCCAAAGACGACCACGGCACGGGGGCCGCCTACGTCTTCACGCGCTCGGGCGAAACGTGGACCCAGCGGGCGAAGCTCACCGGCGGCGAAGAGGTCGGCCACGCGAGCTTCGGGCGTCGCGTGGCGCTCTCCGCCGACGGCCAGACAGCGCTGATCGGAGCCTATGCGGACAACGACAACGCCGGCGGCGCCTGGGTGTTCGCCCGGTCCGGGGAAAGCTGGGCCCAGCAGGGCCCCAAGCTCACCGGGCCCGAAGAGAGCGGAGCGGGACAGTTCGGAGGAGACGTGACGCTGTCGGGCGACGGGAACACGGCCCTGATCGGCGGGCCGACCGACGACGGCGGCATCGGCGCCGTCTGGTTCTTCACCCGCAGCGGCGAAACGTGGGCCCCGGAGGGCTCGAAGATGACGGCCGGCGAAGAGGTCGGGGACGCCGAACTCGGGCGCAGCGTGTCGCTGTCGGACGAAGGCACCACGGCGGTCGTCGGCGGACCGGGCGACAACGTCGGCACCGGGGCGGCGTGGGTATTCACCGCCGAAGGCGAAGCATGGAGCCAGTCGGCGAAGCTCCTGGCCGGACCGCTGAAGGGCAAGAAGGGCGCCTTCGGTATCCGCGTGGCGCTCTCGGGAGACGGCGAAACGATCCTCGTCGGAGAGCCCAAAGCGCACACCACCGACGGTGGCGCCGCCTGGGTGTTCAAGCTGGAAGACGGGGAATGGGCCCGGGAAAGCGAACCGCTGACCGGGGGCGCCGAGACCAAGCACGCCGACTTCGGGCGTGCCGTGGCGCTCTCCGAAGAAGGCACGGTCGCGTTCGTCGGCGGCCCCAAAGACCACCGTGACGGGGCGGCGTGGGCCTACGGCGAATGACCGCGGCGCCGGCACGTGCGGTGGACATGGCTCCTCAGGGAGCGCGCCCGACCGCCGCAAGCGCTTGGGCCGGATCGTTAAACCACTGGAACCGCACCGCACGGCCGTCCCGGAGGGTCCACACGAAGCCCTGGCGTCCCTCGATCGAGAGCCCGCTCGGGCTGGTTCCGCGGACGACACCGCTGACGGCAACCTCGTCACCCCCGTCGATGATCTCCTCGATCTCGATGCGGTAGTCGGGGTACACGTCGAGCACCCGCCGCAGCGCGGATCGCCCGTGGAGGGTCCCGGTCTCGACGGCATCCGGCGGGTTCACGTACTCGAGCTGCTCGTCGATGAGCTCTCGCGTCGATTCACCGGCGTTCCACATCCGGTGGATCGCTTCGACGATCTCGACGTTCTCATGCGACACCCTCAAAGCGTACGGGGGCCCCCAGGTTTTGGCGGGCTGGACACTCCCCACAGCAGGCGCTTGCCACGCCGCGGTACTCATTCCCCATCGCATCCGTGCTTTTGCAGTTCAGGCAATGCCCGGGTGGCGTCAAGACCTTCCCAAGGCGCGATGCCCTGCTGCCGGGGCTCGTGCAGTGCCCAGCCCAAACCATTCCTACCAGAGCCTCGCGCGGTGTCAAGAGCCACGGCAACATTCGCCTCCGCTTAGCTCCACATCCCTCGCAAAAGCTCGCCAGTGCAGGGGTTCTGGCGAGCCATGGGACACCTTCGCGGGCGCCCACCACGACACCTTCGCGGGCCTTCCCAGGCACCTCCTCGAACCTGTCCGGCGACCCGGCTGCAGCCCGTCCCCTGACCCGCTCGGCGCCGTCGCCCGACGGGCGGTGCGCCAGGAAACGGTCGCTTGTTGCCAGATCGGGGGCGCTTAGCTAGTCTCGCTTGGGGTGGCGAACGCCGGCCACGCCCACGGAAGGGACTACGGATGGTTGTGATCACGGCGGCCGGGCTGGTGGAGAGACTACGGAGCACCTCACGATGAGCGGCGCACGTGGCTTGCGATGGCCGCGCCTACTGGGCGCGCAGCTGGCTGCGGCAGTTCTGCTCGCGCTGGTGCCGCCGCTGGGGCTGCTCGTGGCCCGCTCGGGCTCGCTGTTCGCGACCGGCGCCAGCCGGCCGGTGGGCTCCTCGGCGAACCCGTTTCCGACGATGGCGACCGGGGAGCTTCCGCGGGCGGCCGTCGGACCGGTGTCGGCTGCAATCGGTGCGGTCGAGCCCTCATACCGCGTCCACCCGAGCCCGTCCGGGGCAGCGGCCGTGAACCGCGGCCAGGGCTTCGCCGTGAGCTTCACCTCCAACGGGGTGAGCGTGTCCTCGGGCTCGCTCGGTCTCGCCCTGCGGACCACCGCCGCGGGCTTCGGCGGCTCTCAAGCGGCCCTCGCTCCCGCTACGCCGCAGCCCTACTCCAACCGCGTCACCTACGACCGCCCCGGGGTGCAGGAGTGGTACGCGAACGGCCCCTTCGGCCTCGAGCAGGGCTTCACCGTCGAGCAGCCGGCCGCGTCCGAGCCGCAACCGGGCACCTACACCGTTGCGATGACCGTCTCGGGCACCGCCCCGCCCGTCCTCGCGGCGGACGGAAGCTCGGTCGTACTCAGCTCGCCCTCAGGCCGAGCGCTGCGCTACAGCGGCCTGCGGGCCGTCGACGCGGCCCGTCGGCTGCTCCCTTCGTGGATGTCGCTCAGCGGCCACACGTTGTCGTTGCACGTGGACACGGCCGGCGCGAGCTTCCCGGTCTCGATCGACCCCACCGTCACCGAAGAAGGTCCCTTCTTCACCGGCGAAGGTCTCTCCATCGAACTCGGGGAGGGGAAGGGCGAAGCCCCGGAAAAGCCGCAGTTCGGCGCCGCCGTCGCGCTGTCGGGCGACGGGACGACGGCGCTGGTGGGCGCGCCCGACGGTGAATCCCACACCGGCGCGGCGTGGATATTCCACCGCGAAGGCGCCGTCTGGACACAGCAAGGGGAAAAGCTCACGGGCTCCACCAGTGAAGAAGAAGGCGCCTGCGAAGGTGAAGAAGTCGGCGCCGAAGAACCCGTCAGCTGCGCCTTCGGCAGCAGCGTGGCCCTCTCCTACGACGGCGGCGTGGCCTTGATCGGAGCGCCAGCTCACGGCTCCAAGCCCGGTGTGGCCTGGGTCTACAACCGCTCGGGCTCGAAATGGCCCACCGAAGGAGAACTGCTGACCGGCCCCACCGAAACGGGCCAGGAGGACTTCGGCTTCAGCGTCGCCCTCTCCAGTGACGGTAACCACGCGCTGGTGGGCGCTCCCACCGAGCACGGCGGGCGCGGCGCGGCCTACGTGTTCGAACGCGTGGGACCCGAATCGCCCTGGGGCAGCGGCGCTGCACTGGTGGGCACGGGCGAGGGTCCGGGCGGGCACCTCGGCTTCAGCGTGGCGCTCTCGGCGGACGGGCAGCAGGCGATCGCCGGCGCGCCCCTCGACGACCTGCACAAGGGCACCGCGTTCGTGTTCGAACACGGCACCACCTGGGCCCAGAACGGCAGTCCCCTCAGCGGCTCCGGCGAGTCCGGCGAAGGGCGCTTCGGCGAAAGCGTCGCGATGGCCTCCAACGGGAGCACCGTGCTCGTCGGCGCACCGGCCGAAAACAGCCGAGAGGGGGCCGTGTGGTCGTTCGTGTTCGTCACCGGCCGGTGGAACCAGTTCGGAGCCAAGCTCGTGGGCAAGGGCTACGCGAAGGAAGAATTCGGCCGCGGACTCGCGCTCTCCGGTGATGGCACGCGCGCCCTCGTCGGCGCGCCCAAAACGCACGCCGAACAACGGGGCGAAGGCGCCGGGTCGGTGGTCATGTACACGGCGTCGAAATCGGAATGGAACGAAACGCAGACGGTCGAAGCTGGACCGCTGGAGAAGGGCAACGGCCAGTTCGGCAAGAGCGTCGCAATGACGCAACCCGGCGAAACGATCCTCGTCGGGGCGCCGCACGAGTCCGACAAAGCCGGTGCCGTGTGGCTGTTCGGCGAACGGCCGCTGGTCGAAGAAGTGACGCCGCCGACCGAAAAAGGACACGCCAAAGGGCACCTCGACGGGGGCAACAAGGTGCTGATCATCGGCCGCAACATCAGCGCCGCGCTGGCCGTCTGGTTCGGGCCCTACAAGGCCGGTCCCGAACGGATCGTGGAACGTCAGACAGCGCCCTCAGGGGGCAAGGAGAAGCTGCTCGTGGAAGTGCCCCCCGCCGACGAAGCCACCGAAGTCGACGTCACGGTGGAAACCGCGGACTGGCTCAGCGCGGTCAACAGCAACGACGGCTACACCTACGTGCTCGGTCCGGCCGAAGAAGGCGGCGGCGGGGGCGGGGGCGGGAGCGGGCCGAAAAACAAAAAAGGCCGGGAACCCGGGGTTCCGATCGGCGACATCCTCAACCCCCCGAGCACCGGCACCACCACCGCGACGAAACCGTCCGGCGGCGTCGCCGGCAGCACCTCGAACTCCGCCGCCTGCACGGTGGCCCTGCGTAGCAGCAAGATCTCCGTCGCATCCCACACACACGCCGAGCTCGCCCTCGCCGCCCACGGAAGCGGCCACTGCGGCGGCCACATCTCCTTGCAGGTGAGCGTCAAGAAGGGCAAGCACACCGAGCTGCAGACGATCGCCTCCGGCACCTACTCGGCCACCGCCGGGCACAACTTCGTCGTCACCCTGAAGCTCGGCAGAGACCGGCCAGGGGATGCTGCGGTCGGGCCACGGGCACCTGAAGGCGAGGCTGCTGATCGGTCGCAGCACGCCGACCGCGCTGAAGGCGTCGACGACGAACGTCACGCTCTCGTACGCGAAGAAGTAGGACCCGAGCGGCCCGGGAGGCGCCTCGACCGCCGCGGGGCGGTCGTCTATCGTCGCCGGCAATGAGCGCAATCCCGATCAACATTGCCGAACTGGTCGGCAAAACGCCGGTGGTGTCGCTCCCCTCGCTGCTCGAGGGACCGGCGGGCGAGAACGAGGTCCAGCTGTTCGCCAAGCTCGAGGCCCTCAACCCCGGCGGCAGCGTCAAGGACCGCATCGGCGTGGCGATGATCGAGGCGGCCGAGGCGGAGGGGCGGATCGAGCCCGGGCGCACCACGATCGTCGAGGCCACCAGCGGCAACACCGGCATCGCGCTGGCGTTCGTGTGCGCCGCCAAGGGCTATGAACTGGTCCTCAAGCTCCCCCAGGGGATGAGCCGCGAGCGGGAGAGCCTGCTGAGGCTGTACGGCGCCCGCGTCGACATCACCGAGTCGATGGGGGGCATGGCGGAGGCCGTCGAGGCGGCCCGCGCGATGGCCGAGCGCCCGGATGTGTTCCTTCCCGACCAGTTCTCCAACCCCGCCAACCCCGAGGTCCACCGGCGAACCACCGGGCCCGAGATCGCCCAGGCGCTCGACGGCGACGTCGACGTGCTGGTGGCGGGAGTCGGGACCGGGGGCACGATCACGGGCACCGGGGAATACCTCCGCGAGCACGTCAACCCCCGGCTGCGGATCGTGGCGGTCGAGCCGAAGGGGTCGGCGGTGCTGTCCGGCGGCCCGCCCGGGCCACATCGCATCCAGGGCATCGGCGCCGGCTTCGTGCCGCCGGTGCTCAACCGCGAGCTGATCGACGAGGTGATCCCCGTGTCCGACGAGGACGCGATCCGCACGGCCTGGAGGTGCGCCCGCCAGGCCGGCCTGCTGGCGGGGATCTCCTGCGGCGCGGCGATGTTCGCCGCCTTGGAGGTCGCCGCGCGCGAGGAATCCCGCGGGCGGCGCATCGTGGTGGTGATGCCGGACTCGGGCGAGCGTTACGTCTCGCAGGCGTTCTTCGCTCCCTAGAGGCCGGACCCACGGCCGCTAGGCTGTTGCCATGGCTGGGGTGGGTGCCTTCGCCGGAGTCGCCAAAGAGGTCCGCCGCGACGTGCTTGCCGCCCGCGACCGGGACCCGGCGGCCCGCGGCGTCTCTCCGGTGGAGATCCTCGCCACCTGGCCGGGGATCCACGCGCTGCTCGCATACCGCGTGGCGCACGCACTGATGCTCGCCCGCGTGCCGCTGCTGCCGCGGCTGCTGTCGCTGCTCACACGCACCGTCACGGGGATCGAGATCCACCCCGCCGCCCTCATCGGCCAGGGCCTGTTCATCGACCACGGCGCGGGCGTGGTGATCGGCGAGACGGCGGAGATCGGCAACGACGTCACCCTCTACCAGGGCGTCACGCTCGGCGGCACCGGGTTCGCCACCGGTAAGCGCCACCCCACCGTCCAGGACAACGTCACGATCGGCTCCGGGGCGAAGCTGCTGGGCCCGATCACGATCGGCCACGGCGCCAAGATCGGCGCCAACAGCGTCGTCATCACCGACGTCCCCCCGAACTCCACCGTCGTCGGCAACCCCGGCCATCCGGTCCGCGTCGACGGCCAGCGCGTGGAGGGACCCGACGCCGACTGGATCCACCTGCCGGACCCGATCGCCGAGGCCATCCAGGCGCTCTCGGCTCGCATAGCCACGCTCGAACGGACGATCTCCGAGCTCTCCGAGGGCGAGCCCCAGCCGGTCGCGGAAGTGCGTCCGCTGCGCACCGTCAAGGGGCCCAATCCGGCCGGCGGCTGAGGGCCGCGCCCGCCGTGCGGGGGCCGCCGAAGTCGCATCTATGCTGGCTCCAGGGATGGCGGCAAACCCTCATGCAGAGCACCTCGAGGAGCTCCTCGACGGGCTCAACGAGCCCCAGCGGGAGGCGGTCACACACGGCGAGGGGCCGCTGCTGATCCTGGCCGGCGCGGGCAGCGGCAAGACCCGCGTGCTGACCCACCGGATCGCGTTCTTGATCTTCACCGACCAGGCCCAGCCCGGGGAGATCCTGGCGATCACGTTCACCAACAAGGCCGCCGGCGAGATGCGCGGCCGTGTGCAGGAATTGCTCGGCCACGCCACCCGGGGCATGTGGGTGATGACCTTCCACTCCGCCTGCGCGAGGATCCTCCGCGCCGAGGCTCACCGTCTCGGTTACACGCGTCAGTTCACGATCTACGACCAGGCCGACGCCAGACGCCTCACGAAGCGCTCGCTCGACGCCCTCGGCGTGGACCCCAAGCGCTACACGCCCGCCTCCGTCCACAACCAGATCTCGGCCGTCAAGAACCAGCTCCTCGACGCCTCCACCTACAGGGAATCGGCTGCCGGCCCCTACGAGGAGATGCTCGCGGACGTGTACGAGCTCTACGAACGCGACCTCCACCGCATGAACGCGATGGACTTCGACGACCTGCTGTTCCGCACGGTGAACCTGCTCGAGCTGTTCGACGACGCTCGCGAACGCTACGTCAACGCCTTCCGCCACGTGCTCGTGGACGAGTACCAGGACACCAACCACGCCCAGTACCGGCTGTTGCAGCTGCTGGTCGGGGGCGGTCGCGACCGCCCCGCCCGCGGACCGCAGGAGGCCTCCCCCGACGAGTCCGCCCCGGCGGCCCCCCTCTACGCCGGACCCGTCGGACACCGCAACCTGGCGGTGGTGGGAGACGACGCCCAGTCGATCTACAGCTTCCGCGGCGCCGACATCCGCAACATCCTCGACTTCCAGGAGGACTTCCCCGACGCGAGGGTGATCAAGCTCGAGCAGAACTACCGCTCCACCGGCACGATCCTGTCCGCGGCCAACGCCGTGATCGCGAACAACCGCGGGGGCATCGCCAAGCGCCTGTGGAGCGATCTCGGCAGCGGCGAGCCGATCGAGCTCCGCGAGCTCGAGGACGAGCACGCCGAGGCGCGGTTCGTGGTGGGGGAGATCCAGCGGCTCGTGGACGAGGGCGCGTCACGCTCGGAGATCGCGGTCCTCTATCGCACGAACGCGATGTCGCGGGTGATCGAGGACACGCTCGTCAGACGCGAGATCGCCTATCAGGTGATCGGCGGGACCAAGTTCTACGAACGCGCGGAGATCAAGGATGCGGTCGCGTACCTGTCGCTGCTGGCCAACCCCTCGGACCTGGTCAGCTTCACGCGGATCGCCAACTCCCCCCGCCGCGGGATCGGCGACACCTCGCTCGCGCGCGTGATCTCCCACGCGAACACGATCGACGAGCCGGTGTGGGAGGCGGCGGCAGAGCCCGAGCGCGTCCCCGGTCTCGCCCCCGCGGCGGTGAAGGCGCTGAGGCGCTTCATGGACACGATGGCGGAGCTGCGCGAGCTGGCCGCCAGCGCCCCCGTGAGCGAGCTGATCGAGGCGCTGCTGTCCCGCAGCGGCTATCTCGAGGCGCTCGAGGCGGAGCGCACGATCGAGGCCCAGGGCCGGATCGAGAACCTCGAGCAGCTGGTCGAGGTGGGTCGTGAGTTCGACGCCGCCGCGGCCGCCCGCGGGGGTGAGGGCGAGGGCGACGGCGAGGGCACGCTGGCGGCCTTCCTGGCCGAGATCGCACTGGTCGCCGACGCGGACCAGCGCAGCGACGACGAGGGGCTGGTGACCTTGATGACCCTCCACAACGCCAAGGGCCTGGAGTACCCGACCGTGTTCATCGTCGGCTGCGAGGACGGCGTCTTCCCGCACTCGCGGGCCGTCGAGGAGGGCGGCCTCGAGGAGGAGCGCCGCCTGTTCTACGTCGGCGTCACCCGGGCGATGCGCTCCCTGTACCTGACCTACGCCCGCCGCCGCGCCCTGTTCGGCGCCCAGAGCTACGGCCTGCGCAGCCGCTTCCTCGACGAGATACCGGCGGACCTCCTCCACCGTCCCGCCGAGCGGCCGTTGCGGCCCGGCATGTTCGGGGGCTCGCGATCGCTGCACGGGACGGCCACCTCAAGCGCCAGCGGGGAGGGCGGATACCCCCGCTGGGACACCCAGGGCGGCGGCGCGAGCGCCGGTGAGCCACCCCGCTTCCGCCTCGGCGAGGACATCGTGCACGCGGCCTTCGGCGACGGCGTGGTGACGGGGGTGGAGCCGGGTGGCGTGATCGTGGTCCGCTTCGCCGGCGACGGCAGCGAGCGCAAGCTGATGGCCGACTACGCCCCGCTCAGTCGCCGCTGACCCGGAGGCCGGGGCCCGCTGGCGCCCCGGCACCGCATAGCATCTGAGGTATGAGCGCGAGCATCATCGACGGTCGTGCGGTCGCCGCCCGGATCCGGGCCGAGGTGGCCTCCGAAGTGCAGGAGTTCGTGGCCGACACCGGTCGCACGCCCGGCCTTGCGACCGTGCTGGTGGGCGAGGATCCGGGCTCCCAGATCTACGTCGCGGGCAAGCAGAAGGCCTGTCGGGAGGTCGGCATGGCGGCCTTCGACCGGCGCCTGCCCGCAAGCGCGAGTGCGGGGGAGGTCGCCGACGAGCTCCACTCGCTGAACGCCGACGAGGCCGTCAGTGGCGTGCTGCTCCAGCTGCCCCTCCCGGGCGGCCTCGAGGGTCCCGAGCTGACCTCGCTGATCGACCCCGACAAGGACGTCGACGGCCTCACGCCGGTGAGCGTGGGGCGGCTGTCGCTCGGGCAGCCGGGTCTGCGCCCCTGCACTCCCCTTGGCGTGATGGAGCTGCTGCGCGAGGCGGAGGTCACGCTCGAAGGCGTCGAAGCGGTCGTGGTGGGACGCTCCAACCTGTTCGGCAAGCCGATGGCCCAGCTGCTGCTGGAGGCGAACGCCACCGTCACCACCTGCCACTCGCGCACCCGTGACCTGGCGGCCGTCTGCTCACGGGCGGAAGTCCTGATCGTGGCCGCCGGGCGTCCGCGGCTGGTGGGGGGCGACTACATCGCCCCCGGGGCCGCCGTCATCGACGTGGGCATGAACCGCCTGACCCCCGAGGAGGCGGGCAACAAGAGCGGCCTCGTGGGTGACGTCGACTTCGCGGCGGCCGATCGGATCGCCTCGGCGATCACCCCGGTCCCGGGCGGGGTCGGCCCGATGACGATCGCGATGCTGCTCCGCAACACGCTCCAGGCGGCCCGCATCCAGCACGGGCCCGTCGAGGCGCCACCGGTCCCCGCCCGATGAGCGCCGCCGTCGCAACCCCCGCCCGCGGTGTACGACGCCTGCGCCGCGGCGAGCTGATCACGCTGGCGGGCGTGGTGGCGCTGGTGGTGTCGCTGTTCGTCCCCACCTACCACAGCCCCTCCGGCAGCCTCGATGCGTGGGACACCTTCGGGGCCGCCGTCGCGCTGGAGCTGGCGGGGACCTTCGCCGGGCTCGCGGTGGTGGTGAGCGCCGTCACCGAGCGGACCGCCGCGCTGCCCGTGTCGACGGCGGTGTGGTGCGTGCCGGTCGGCTTCGCGGCCGTGGTCGCCTCGGTGGTCCGCCTGTTCGAGAGCCCCGAACACGCCACCTCGCTGGCGGCCGGGGGGTGGCTGGCAGTGGCCGGCTCACTCGCGGTCCTAGTGGGCGCCTGGGAGACGCTCCGCGACGAGCACATCCCGCTCTACGAGCCCGCCGAGCCGCCCCCCGAGCCCCGCCCGTGATCTCGCGCGAGGAGGTCCTGCACGTGGCTCGCCTGGCGCGTCTGGAGCTCGCCGAGGAGGAGATCGAGCCGATGGCCCGTGAGCTCTCGGCCGTCCTCGACCATATCGCCCGCATCAAACAGCTCGACCTCGAGGACGTCCCCCCGACCTCCCACGTGGTCGAGCTGACCACCTCGTTGCGCGAGGACGAGGTCCGGCCGTGCCTGCCCCGCGACGTCGCCCTGGCGCAGGCGCCGGCGGTGGGGGAGGGGGGCTTCCTGGTACCGAGCCCCCAGGCATGAGCGACGCCCTGCTCGACCTCTCGGCCTCGGCCGCCGCTGCCGAGATCGCCTCCGGCGCCGTCTCCGCCGCCGAGCTGTTCGACTTCTACCGCGACCGCGCCGGCGCCGACCTCCAGGACGGCGAGAACGGCCTCGGCTGCTTCACGTGGGTTGCCGAGGAGGCCCCCGCGGCACCCTCCGGGTCGCCGCTCGGCGGCGTCCCGCTGGCCGTCAAGGACCTCTTCTGCACCGAGGATGTCCCCAGCCAGTCGGGCTCTCGGATCCTCGAGGGTTACCGGCCGCCCTACACGGCCACGGTCGTCGCGAGGTTGCAGGAGGCCGGGGCGAGCCTGCTGGCGAAGACCAACCAGGACGAGTTCGCGATGGGCTCCTCCACCGAGAACTCGGCCTTCGGGCCGACGCTCAACCCGTGGGACCGCTCGCGCGTCCCGGGTGGGTCCTCCGGGGGCAGCGCCGCGGCCGTGGCCGCCGGCCTGGCCCCGTGGGCGCTCGGCACCGACACCGGCGGCTCGATCCGCCAGCCGGCGGCCCTATGCGGCATCGTCGGGCTCAAACCGACCTACGGGACCGTGTCGCGCTACGGGATGATCGCCTTCGCCTCCTCGCTCGACCAGGCCGGGCCGATGACCCGGGACGTGACCGACGCGGCGCTGCTGCTCGGCCACATGGTCGCCCCCGACCCCTGCGACGCGACCTCGCTGGAGGCGCCCGCGCCGCTGCAGCCGCCCTCGGCCGAGCGCCTCGACGGGGTCGTGCTGGGAGTGCCGGACGAGCTCACCGGCGAGGGCATCGAAGCCGGCGTGCTGGAGTCCTTCGAGGCCTCCCTCGCCCGCGCCGAAGAGCTGGGAGCCGGCGTCCGCGAGGTCCACCTTCCCCATGCTCCCCACGCGCTGTCGGCCTACTACGTGCTGGCGCCCGCCGAGGCCTCCTCGAACCTCGCCCGCTACGACGGCGTCCGTTACGGGCTGCGCGCCGAGGGGGCCGAGGACCTGCTCGAGATGTACACCCGCACCCGCCACGACGGCTTCGGCGCGGAGGTCAAGCGGCGGATCATGCTCGGCACCTACGCGCTCTCCTCGGGCTACTACGACGCCTACTACGGCCACGCCCAGCGCGTGCGGACGAAGATCTCCGAGGACTTCGCCGCCGCCTTCGAGGAGGTCGACCTGATCGCCACGCCCACCTCCCCGACCGTCGCCTTCGGGCTCGGGGAGAAGACCGGCGACCCGCTGGCGATGTACCTCAACGACTTCTGCACGGTGCCCATGTCGCTCGCCGGGATCCCCGCGATCTCGATCCCGTGCGGGCTCAGCCGGGGCCTGCCGGTGGGCCTCCAGCTCGCCGGCCCGGCGTTCAGCGAGAGCCGGCTGCTGGACGCCGCCCACGCGCTCGAGCGGGCGCTGTCCTTCGACGGGGCCCCAGCCCGTGTCTGAGCTCGGGCCGTCGCGGTCCAACGGCGCCGGGGGAGGCCTCGAGGCCGTCATCGGCCTGGAGATCCACGTCCAGCTGGCGACCGCCACGAAGATGTTCTGCGGCTGCCCGCTGTCGTTCGGGGACCCTCCCAACACCCACACCTGCGCCGTCTGCCTCGGCCTCCCCGGGAGCCTTCCGGTGGCCAACGCCAGGGCGGTCCACTTCGGGCTGATGATCGGGCTCGCGCTCGGCTCCGAGCTCGCCCCCCGCTCGCTGTTCCACCGCAAGAACTACTTCTATCCCGACCTCCCGAAGGGCTACCAGATCTCCCAGTACAGCGAGCCCCTGTGCCGCGGCGGGCACCTCGGCGACGTGCGCATCCACCGCGTCCACCTCGAGGAGGACGCCGCCAAGCTGATCCACGTCGGCGCCAGCGGTCGCATCCACGGCTCCGAGCAGAGCCTGGTCGACTTCAACCGCGGCGGCACACCGCTGGCGGAGATCGTCACCGAGCCCGACATCCGCACCCCCGAGCAGGCCAGCGAGTGGCTGAAGCTGCTGCGCACCACGCTGCGGGCCCTCGGCGTCAGCGACGTGAACATGGAGCAGGGCTCGCTGCGCGCCGACGCCAACATCTCCCTGCGCCCGGCCGGCAGCTCCGAGCTCGGCGTCAGAGACGGAGCTGAAGAACATGAACTCCTTCCGCTTCATCGAACGCGGCATCCGCGCCGAGCTCGCCCGTCAGGAGAAGCTCCTCTCCTCGGGCGGGAGGGTCGAGCAGGAGACCCTCCACTTCGACCCCGACAGCGGGGCGATCACGTCCCTGCGCTCCAAGGAGGAAGCGCACGACTACCGCTACTTCCCCGACCCGGACCTGGTCCCGGTGGCGATCACGCCGGCGATGGTCGAGGCGGCCCGTGCGGGCATGGCCGAGCTGCCCGCGGCCCGCGCCGAGCGCCTCCAGGCCGAGGTCGGCCTGAGCGCCGACAGCGCCCACGCGCTCACCGCCCGTGGCGAGCTGGGCGACTTCTTCGAGCGCTCGCTCGCGGGGGCCTCCCCGGACGTCCCTCCGCAGGCGCTCGCCAACTGGCTCACGGTCGAGCTCGTCCCCCGCCTCGATGAGATCGAGGATCCCGCCGACTCCCCGGTCACGCCGGAGGCGCTCGCCTCGCTGGTGGCGCTGGTGTCCTCCAAGCGGGTGAGCGTGGGGGTGGGACGGCAGCTGCTCGACCGCCTGGCGGTCGACGGCGGCGATCCGGAGGCGATCGTCCAGAGCGAGGGCCTGGCGGCGATCGCCGACGAGGGCGAGCTGGAGCGGATCGTGGCGGAGGCGGTGGCCGCCAACGAGGATGCCGCCGAGCGCGTTCGGGCCGGCAACGCCAAGGCGATCGGGCCGATCGTCGGCCACGTCATGCGCGAGACCAAGGGCCGCGCCGACGGCTCCGAGGTCTCCCGCCTGATCCACGCCCAGCTCGGCGTCTGAGCCGCTCGCACTCGCGACAGCCCGCGCGGGGACATTTTGGACGCCCGGCCAATGGACGCCTGGGGTGGCCCCGCCACCATGTCGGGCATGGAACGGATTGTCGCGAGCCTCTACCCCTCAGCCCCGCGGCGACTCCTCCTGCTCCCCGGGGAGCCCGTGTGTGCGGGCTCCCCGGGGGCTCGGATCCACCGCTCCTAGGCGGAATCACGGATGGCAACAATCGGGCGCCGGACTCCCTCCCGGTGTCCCTCCAAAGGCGTGCGACCGGGCGGGTTCCTCCATCCGCCCGGTCGCAGCGCCTTCCGTCTCCGGGCGGGTGAGGCGGTAGACTGGGGAGCCATGAACGACTCGCACTCACGCTCGTTCGGACGCACCATCGTCGCCGCGCTGGTGGCGCTGGTGGCGGCCTGGTTCCTGCTCGTTCCGATCATCCACCTGATCTCCTGGCTGTTCGGCATCGTGCTCGTGGTGGTCGCCCTGATCGCGCTCGTCTGGGCGCTGCGCACGCTGCTGTAGGCGGCCGGCCCGGGGGCGACTCGTGGCCTATGTCGTCATCGCGATCTGCTTCGGGCTCGCCGGCGGCATCGTCGGCAAGCTCAAGGGCGGCTCGTTCACGATCTGGTTCCTGATCTCCGGGATCGTGCCGGTCTTCGGCCTGATCGCCGCGGTCGCCTACAGGGTCGAGAGCAACGAGCTGCGCCGCCAATGCCCCGGATGCGGCCGCGTGACGAAGCTCTACGACGCGATCTGCCTCAACTGCGGGACCGAGCTGGAATTCCCCGACGTCGCGATCGCACCCGAGTCGCAGGCCCGCGCCCCCTCGGCCGGGCCCCGCTGAGGCGCACGGCCGGGCCCCGCTGAGGCGCACGGCCGGGCCCGCTGAGGCCGTCGGCCGAGCCTCTGGAGGCCCTCGACCGAGCCCTGCCGAGGCCCGGATTTAGGCCGCCCTAACGGCCCTGCTCGCCTACGCTGCGGCGATGAGCACCGAGGCGAAGCCGGCCCTGCAGAAGGAACGGCCGATCACACGCTGGATCCGCCGCGCCGGCTTCCACGACGAACGCGAGTTCCTGCTGCGCGTCGTGCAGCCGGGGCTCGTCGGCCTGATCGACGGCACGATCTCCTCGCTGGCCCCGATCTTCGCGGCGGCGATCAGCGCCAACTCCCACACGGCCCTGGTCGTGGGTCTGGGGGTCGCGCTCGGCGCCGGCGTCAGCATGGGCTGGTCGGAGGCCGGCTCCGACACGGGTGAGGAGACCGGACGTGGCTCGGCGGTCGTGCGCGGCACCATCACCGGGGCGATGACGATGCTCGGGAGCATCTTCCACACGCTCCCGTTCATCATCTCCGACGTCCACACGGCCCTGATCGTGGCGGGCTGCGTGGTGGCCGTGGAGCTGTTCGTGATCGCCTGGATCAGGAACCGTTTCCTGCACATCCCGTTCCGCTCCTCGCTCGTGTTCGTCGGCGTCGGCGGCCTGATCTCGCTGGCGATCGGGGTCGCACTGGGCGTGTCCTGAGATCGCCGAAAAACCCGCTGGTACACTGGCTTTTTCCCTGTCGGAGCGACGAGCTAGCGCGAGGTCTGAGCAGATGAGGGCAGTCGATGCCTTGATGGAATGCCTGAAGGCGGAGGGCGTGGACGTCGTGTTCGGCCTCCCGGGCGGCGCCAACCTGCCCACCTACGACGCCTTCGTCGACGCGGGCATCCGCCACATCCTCGTCCGCCACGAGGCGGGCGGCGGGCACGCCGCCGAGGGCTACGCGAAGGCCACCGGCAAAGTCGGCGTCGCCTTCGCCACCAGCGGCCCCGGGGCCACCAACCTGCTGACCCCGATAACCGACGCGATGATGGACTCGGTCCCGGTGGTGTTCATCACCGGCCAGGTCCGCACCGAGCTGCTCGGCACCGACGGCTTCCAGGAGGCGGACACGATCGGCATCACGATGCCGGTCGTCAAGCACTCGATCATGATCCAGAACCCGCAGGAGCTCCCGCGGGCGATCCACGAGGCCTTTCACGTCGCCCGCTCCGGCCGTCCCGGCCCGGTCCTCGTCGACATCCCCCAGGACCTCTCCCGCGCCGACATCTCCTACGAGCCCGTACTCGACGTGCGCCTACCCGGCTACCAGCCCCGGGTGGAGGGCAACCAGAAGCAGATCCGCCAGGCCGCCAAGGCGCTGGCAGCCGCCCAGCGCCCCGTGATCTACGCCGGCGGCGGGGTCGTCAACGCCAACGCCTCCCGTGAGCTGCGCGACTTCGTCACCTCCGACCGCTTTCCGATCACCTGCACGCTGATGGGCCTCGGTGCGTTCCCGGCACCGCACCCCCAGTGGCTGGGGATGCTCGGCATGCACGGCACGAGGTCCGCCAACTACGCGATGGACGAGGCCGACCTGATCTGCGCCGTCGGGGCCCGCTTCGATGACCGCATCACGGGCAAGCTGTCCGAGTTCGCGCCACGGGCCAAGTTCATCCACATCGACGTCGACCCGGCCGAGATCTCCAAGAACGTCCCCGCCCACATCCCGATCGTGGGCGACGCCAAACACGTGCTGGCGAAGCTCGCCGTCGAGTACCGCGAGATCGGCGCCGACCCCGCCCGGCTGGACGCGTGGTGGCAGCGGATCGAGGCCTGGAAAGCCAAGTACCCGCTCGGCTACGAGGACAGCACCGACGCCGAGATCAAGCCCCAGTTCATGGTCAGGGCGCTGTACGAGGCCACCGCCGGCGAGGCGATCGTCACCAGCGACGTCGGCCAGCACCAGATGTGGGCGGCCCAGTACTACGACTTCCCCGAGCCCCGTCGCTGGATCAACTCCGGCGGGCTCGGCACGATGGGCTTCGGGTTGCCGGCGGCGATGGGCGCCGCCGTCGGTCAGGCGGACAAGGTCGTCTGCTGCATCGCCGGCGACGGCTCGGTGCAAATGAACGCGCAGGAGCTGGCCACCTGCGCCCAGAACAAGATCCCGATCAAGGTCTTCATCATGAACAACGGCTATCTCGGGATGGTCAGGCAGTGGCAGGAGCTGTTCTGGGACGGCCGCTACAGCCACGTCGACACGGGTCAGTTCCCCGACTTCGTCAAGCTCGCCGAGGCCTACGGCGTCACCGGCATGCGCTTCACCGACAAGCACACGCTGGTGGACGACTTCAAGCGCGCGATCGCCACCGAGGGGCCGGTGCTGGTCGACGTGCGGGTCACCCGCGAGGAGAACACCTACCCGATGATCCCCGCCGGGCACGCAGCCCGCGAGATGGTCGGCTAGCGATGGGCGAACCCGGCACCAAGGAGCCGCTGAGCCTCGAGGAGCTGCAGGCGGCCGCGAGCCTGCGCACCGGGCGCAAGCACGTGCTCTCGATCCTGGTCGAAAACAAGACCGGGGTTCTCACCCGCATCGCGGGGCTGTTCGCCAGGCGCGGCTTCAACATCGACACGCTCACGGTCGGCCCCACCGACGACGAGCAGATCTCACGCGTCACGCTCACCGTCGACGGCGCCCTGCACCCGATCGACCAGGTCACCAAGCAGCTGCACAAGCTCGTCAACGTGCTCAAGATCCGCGATCTCGAGCCGGGCGAGACGGTGGCCCGCGAGCTGGCCCTGTTCAAGGTCACCGCCGACGGCGTCCAGCGCGGCGAGCTGATGCAGATCGCCGAGATCTTCCGGGGCAAGGTCGTGGACGTGACCAAGCGGGCGATCATCATCGAGGTGACCGGCACGACCGAGAAGATCGAGGCGTTCGAGACGATGGTCCGCCCCTTCGGGCTGATCGAGATGATGCGCACGGGCGAGATTGCGATCTCCCGCGGGCGCAGCGAGACCTGACCGGCCCTTGACGCGGGCGACCCGCGCGAGCTCCGCCCTACGGCTCGGCGAGGACGAGCGCCAGCGGCTGCACCGGAGCCTGCGCGCAGCCATCCGGCGTGCCCGTCGCGACGGCTCGCCGGCGCTCGGCGGGATCTCGGTCGAGCTGCCCGCGGAGGTCTCGCCCGCCGAGATCGTGTGCGCGTCGCGCCGCACCGGAGAGCCATGGTTCGCCTTCGAGCAGCCCGACCGGGGCGGGGCGGCGCTGGCCGGGCTCGGCGCCGCGGCCGTGCTCGAGGACGCCGGCCCGGGCCGCTTCCGCCGCCAGGCCGAGCGCTGGCGTGAGCTCTGTGCCCGCGCGGTCGTGGACGCCCCCTCGGCCCCCTCCGGGGCCGGGCTGATCGCCTTCGGGGGGTTCGCGTTCGCCCCCGACGGGGGGCGGGCGCGCCACTGGCGGGGGTTCCCGCCCGCCTCGCTGGTGGTCCCCGAGCTGGCGATCGCCCGCGGCACACACGGGGGCAGTTCCCGGGTGGTGCTGAGCGTGACCGCGCTCGCCGGCCCAGACGACCTCCCCGAGGAGCTCGCCGGCCGCCTGGGCGCGCGCATGGAGGAGCTGCGAATGCAGCCGCTGCCGCTGCTCGACCCGGACCCCGCGGGTGAGCACGTGCTCGCCTCGGCGATGCCACCCGAGCACTACGAACACGCCGTCTCCCGCGCGGTGGAGCTCGCCGCGGAGGGCCGGCTCGAGAAGATCGTGCTGGCACGGGAGGTGCTCGTCCACGCGCCCCGGCCGTACGACCCGGCGGCCGTGCTGGGGGTGCTGCGCGCCGAGTTCCCCTCCTGCTTCTCGCTCTGCGTGGGTCGCGGCGACGCCACCCTGGTGGCGGCGAGCCCCGAGTTGCTGCTACGCCGCGAGGGGCAGCGGGTGAGCACCCTCGCGCTGGCCGGCTCCACCCGGCGGAGCGCCGACCCTGCCGTCGACGCCCACCTCGGCGAGCAGCTCCTGCGCGACCCGAGCTACCGCGAAGAGCACGCGATCGTCGCCCGTCGCATCGAACGGACGCTGCGTGGGCATTCGATCTGGGTGACCGCCGCGCCCGAGCCACAGCTCGTGCGGATCGCCAACATCCAACACCTCGCGACCCCCATCCGGGCCCAGCTCGCCCGCCCGCTCGACACGCTCGAGCTCGCCGGCGAGATGCACCCGACCCCGGCCGTGGGAGGCGAGCCGCTGACCGAGGCCGCCCCGCTGATCCCCGCGCTGGAGGGCCTGGACCGCGGCTGGTACGCGGGCCCGGTGGGCTGGACCGACGCCAATGGCGACGGCGAACTGTGCGTGGCGCTGCGCTGCGCGCTGCTGCGGGGCGCCGAAGCCCGCTGCTACGCCGGCAACGGGATCGTCCGCGACTCCGACCCGGCCCGCGAGCTGGCCGAGACGGAGATCAAGCTGCAGGCCCTGCTCCCGCTGCTTGCGGGCTGAGCGCCCGCGCGGTCGCCTCCCAGACCCGCCGGTGCACCTCGACGTTGCCCGCCCGCGGGCTGCGGACCTCGACGATCGTGGCGTGGGGCGCCCGCAGCGCCCGCTCGACGGCGCCCCGAAAGCCACGCACGTCCTGCGCCAGCTCGTGCTCGAGCCCGTACAGCTCGGCGGCCCGCCCGAAATCGAGCCCGGTCGGCGTCGCCACGTGCGTCTCGTAAGCCTCCTGCTCGGCGACCCCGGCGAGCGGGAGGAAGTCGAAGATGCCGCCGCCCCCGTTGTTGACGAGCACGATCGTGAGCGGGATGCCCAACCGCCGCGCGGCCAGCAGGCCGCCGATGTCGTGCGCGAGCGCCACGTCGCCGATCAGCAGCACGACCGGCTCCCGCGCCGCGGCTGCCGCGCCGAAGGCCGACGAGACGGTCCCGTCGATGCCGTTCGCACCGCGGTTGCAGAGCACCTTCGGGGGCTGCTCGCGTACCGGCCAGAAGCTCTCGATGTCGCGCACCGGCATCGAGGACGCGACGAACATCGTGGCCTCGTCCGGGAGCAGCGCCCCCAACTCGGCGGCCACCGCGGGCTCGCACAGCTCGGCACCGTCGAGCACTCCGACCAGAGCCCCGGCGGCCCGCTCGTCGGCGCTGCGCCAGCGCGCCAGCCACTCCTCCCGCGCCCCGCTATCGGCGTCGGTCTCGCCCGCCACCGTAGCGGGACGGCGGACGGGCTCGCCGTGCAGTTCGCCCACGAGCCGCCGCAGCACCGCGGCGGGATCGAGCGCCAGCGATCGGCTCACGACCGAGCTCGGATCCTGCCACGCGCCCTCCGGATCGAGGGCGATCTGGGTGGTGGAGTCGAGTCCCCCGAGCCAGCTGCGCAGCGGCTTCGAGACCGGCAGGTCTCCGACCCGCAGCACGAGGTCGGGCTCGTGCCCGGCGGCGAAGCCGCCGTCGCGCAGCAGCGCGTCGTAATGAGCCACCGCGGCCTCGCCGCGACGGGCGCCCGAGAGCGGATCCGCCAGCAGCGGCCACCCCGCCGCGCTCGCGAACTCGGCGGCCGTGCGGGCGAGCCCGTCTCCGCGCTCGTGGCGGCCGGCGACGAGCACGCCCCTTTGCGCGGCGCGCACCAGCTCGCCCAACTCCTGCTCGTCGGCCGCCGCGTCCGCGACGGCAACGGTGCGGCGCACGTAGGGACGTCCGTCGGCTCGGCCGCTGTGATCGACCGGCAGCTCTTCGTCGCCCACCAGCGGCTCTCGCAGCGGGAAGTTGAGGTGCACGGCGCCGGGTCGGCCCTCGAGTGCGGTCCAGTAGGCGCGGCAGGCGAGGGTGCGGATGAAGCGAAGCTGTCCGGGGCCGGCGCCGCCGTCGAGCGACACCTCGAAGAACCACTTCGCCGCGCTCCCGAACAGCTTCAGCTGGTCGATCGCCTGTCCGGCTCCGTTGTCGCGCAGCTCGGCCGGGCGGTCGGCGCTCAGCACCAGCAGTGGCACGCGAGCCTCATACGCCTCGATCACCGACGGGGCGAGCTCCGCCACCGCGGTCCCCGACGTGCAGGCGACCGCTGCCGGCAGGCCGTTGCGCTTCGCCAGGCCGAGCGCGAAGAAGCCCGCACAGCGCTCGTCGACGTGGGAGTGACAGCGCAGCCGCCGCTCGCGCACGAGCGAGAGCACCAGCGGCGCCGAGCGCGAGCCGGGGGAGGTGCAGGCGTGGCGCATCCCGCAACGGGCGAGCTCGTCGACGAACGCCCTCAGCAGCACGTGGGTGTCGGTCGTCGAGCTCACTCCCCGGATCTCCCTAGGATCGGACCGTGCCGGAGAGCATCGTCCTGCTGCACGGCTTCGGCGGCACCCGCCATGCATGGGACGGCGTCGTGGCCCATCTCGATGCGCAACGGTATCGCCCCCTGGCACTCGACCTGCCCGGGCACGGCGGGGCGAGTGGGGCGGAGGGTCCGGTCACGTTCGCAGCCTGCGTGGAGCAGGTGCTCGACGCCGCCCCGCAGCGGTTCGTCCTGGGTGGCTACTCGCTCGGAGGGCGCATCGCCCTGCAGACGGCCCTCGCCGGCCCCGCTCGGATCGAGCGGCTGGTGCTTGTCTCGACGACCGCCGGGATCGGGGACCCCGGTGAGCGCGAGCAGCGCCGCCTCGGCGATCACCTGCTCGCCGAGGAGCTGGAAACGGCCCCCTACGAGGAGTTCATCGCGCGCTGGCGCTCGCAGCCGGTGTTCGCCGGCGAGCCTGCGCGGGTAGCCGAGCTCGCGCTAGCCGACCAGCGGCGCAACCGTCCCGGTCCCCTCGCCGACGTCTTGCGGGGGATCGGCACGGGGGAGATGGAGCCGCTGTGGGGTCGGCTGCGGGAGCTGACGATGCCGGTGGACGTGGTCGCGGGCGCCCGCGACGAGAAGTTCATGGCGATCGCGGGCAGGCTGGTCGAGCTGATCCCCGACGCGCGGCTGCACGTGCTCGAGGGCGGCCACGCGCTGGCGCTCGAGTGTCCGCAGGAGCTGGCGGTGGTGCTCGAAGGGACGACCGGGGCGCCGGGAGCCGGGTCCGGCGGCGGGTGATCACGCGCCGGGCTCCACCCCGAGCCCGGGGCCGGACGGCAGCGCGATCTGACCGTCACGCGGCGGGAGCGGGTCCTCGAGGTCCTCGAACAGCGCCAGCGTCGCCAGTCCGCAGTGGGCGAGCGTGCCGGTCGCGAGCAGGGCGGCGGCCGCGTGCACGCCGGCGGCGACCCCCACCGGCCCGTCGAGGCCTGAGGTCAGGTACACCTCGCAGCCGCTGGCCCGCACCTCTGCGGCGTCCGCGAGCAGCGCGCTGATCCCGCCGCAGCGCGAGAGCTTCAGGCACACGGCGTCCGCAGCCCCCGCCGAGAGCGCGCCGGGCTCGGCCGAGGTCTCGTCGATCGCCACGCGTGCCTGCACCGCCGCGCGGACGCGACGCACGTCGTCGAGCCCGTGGGTGGGCTCCTCGACGAGCTCGAGTCCAACCGCTTCCAGAGAACCGATCGCGGCCACCGCCTCGGGAACGCTCCAGGCGCCGTTGGCGTCGACCCGAAGGGCCACGGTCGGCCCCGCCGCGGCGCGCACGGCCGCCAGCCTGCCGGCGTCGTCGCCGAGACCGACCTTGACCTTCAGCACCCCGAAACCGGCCCGCGCCGCGGCGGCGGCCTGCGTGGCGGCGCCCGCTCGGTCCTCGGCCGTGATCGTGGCGTTGACCGGGACGCTGCCGGCGGGTCGCTCGCACAGGAGCTCCGCCAGCGGGCGTCCGGCTCGCCTGCCGGCGAGGTCCCACAGCGCCACGTCGACCGCCGCCAGCGCCGCGGGCAGGTCGTCGATCGCCCGACAGCCGGCGACGAGCGCCGCCGGCTCGGCGAACCCCGGAGCGCCCTCGAGCAGCGGGCGGTAGCGCTCGAGCGCCCGCTCGACCCGCTCGAAGGGCACGCCGTCATACGCCTCCAGCGGGGCCGCTTCGCCCACTCCGCCGACGCCGTGTGCATCCGTCAGCGCCAGCATCAGCAGCTCGCGCTCGGTCGTCGCCCCGAACGAGGTGTGGACCGGCGAGGACAGCACGAGCGTGCGACGGGAGAGCTCGAACCTCACGACGGGATCCCGCCGCTGGCGAGGATCCCGGCCGAGAACAGCACGCAGAACGTCAGCTGCAGCAGGCCGGTCCGGGCCAGCGCCCCGTTCAGCGCCGGTCCGTCGATGCGGGTCCGCACCACCCGGATCAGCGCCACCGCGAGCGGGATCGTCAGCCACGGCAGCAGCAGCCAGGCTTGCATCGATCCGAGCAGCCACGGCAGCGGCGCACACACGAACGCTCCCCCGAGCATCGCGCCGTACAGCACGCGCGTGCGCTCTCGTCCGAGCCGCACCGCCAGCGTGCGCTTGCCGGCACGGCGATCGGTCTCGAGGTCGCGGACGTTGTTCACGACCAGGATCGCGCTTGCCAGCAGGCCCACCGGGACCGCGCACACGAACGCCTGCCAGGGGAGCTGCTGGACCTGCACGAAGTAGGACCCCACCACCGCCACGATGCCGAAGAACAGGAACACGAACAGCTCGCCCAGGCCCTCGTAGCCGTAGGGGCGGGGACCACCGGTGTACAGCACGCCCGCGAGGATCGAGGCCGCGCCGACGGCGAGCAGCTCCCAGCCCGCGACGGCGACCAGGTAGATGCCGCAGGCGCACGCCAGGCCGAAGGTCACGTAGGTGGCCACCAGCACCTGGCCGGGCGGCACCAGGCCGCCGGCCGTCACCCGCACCGGGCCGAGGCGGTCCTCGGTGTCGGCTCCCCGGCGGGCGTCCGAGTAGTCGTTGGACAGATTCGTCCCGACCTGGATGAACATCGCGCCGAGCAACGCGGCCACGAACGCGAGCGCTTCGAAGTGGCCCGCGCCGAGCGCCAGCGAGGTGCCGACGAGCACCGGCGCGATCGCGGCGGGCAGCGTCCGCAGGCGCGCTGCCATGACCCAGATGCGGGCGGTCGCCAAGCTAGGCCCGCTTGGGGAAGCGCGAGTAGTCCGGCTTGCGCTTCTCGCGGTATGCGTTGCGACCCTCCTGGGCCTCTTCGTTTTCGTAGAAGAGCAGGTTGGCGTCGTGGGCGAGCTGCTGGATCCCGGCGAGCCCGTCCTCGGCCGCGTTGAAGCTCGCCTTCATCATCCGCAGCGCGAACGGCGACAGCGCCAGCATCTCCCGGCACCACTCGACCGTCTCCCGCTCGAGTCGATCCAGCGGCACGACAGCGTTGACGAGGCCCATCTGGAGCGCTTCCTCGGCCGAGTACTGGCGGCACAGGAACCAGATCTCGCGCGCCCGCTTGGGGCCCACGAGGTTGGCCAGCAGACCCGCCCCGAAGCCGCCGTCGAAGGAGCCCACCCGCGGGCCAACCTGCCCGAAGCGGGCGTTGTCGGCGGCGATCGTCAGGTCGCACACGAGCGCCAGCACGTTGCCCCCGCCGATCGCGTAGCCGGCCACCATCGCCACCACCGGCTTCGGCAGGCGGCGGATCTGGATGTGGAGATCGGTGACGTGGAAGCGCCCCACCCCGGCACGGCCGGCCTGATCCTCATGCAGGTAGCCGGAATCCCCGCGGACCCGCTGGTCGCCGCCCGAGCAGAAGGCGTCCGGGCCCTCGCCGGTGAGGACGATCACCCCGATCGAGGAGTCCTCGCGCGCGTCCTCCATCGCCTGGGAGATCTCGATGATCGTCCGCGGCCGGAACGCGTTGCGCACCTCGGGACGGTCGATCGTGATCTTCGCGATCCCCCCGTCGGGTGCGGCCGACTTCTCGTAGCGGATGTCGGTGTAAGCGCCCTCTGACGCCTCGGTCCAAGTCGTGCTCACGCGGGCGAAGGCTAGGGGTTTTGCGACCGGAGACGTGCGACGGCTCCAGGGTCACCGGCCCTCTCGGTCGGCGAGGATCGCGGCGGCGCTCGGGGCTCAACATCGCTTTACAGCCGCGGCCGGCCTCCTGTAAGGTCCCATCCTCAGGGGAGTTGAGCGGGGAGAGGGGTGTTGACATGAGGGCGATCCGTGTTGTTGCCGCGGTTGCACTGGTGGCAGGAGCTGCCGCCGTGTCCGGAGCTCCGGCCCAGGCGGGCGGTTCCAAGCCGGTGATCTCGGGCTTCGCCGCCAGTCCCGAAACGGTGTCCTCGGGGGCCTCGACGACCGTGAGCGCCTCTGTTTCGGGCGCAGAAACGTGCGAACTGTCCGCTAACAAGGCCGTATCGGGCCTGCCCGAAACGGCTCCATGCGGGTCCGGCAGCGTGAAACGCACCCTCACAATGCCCACCGACACGGGCAAGAAGCCACTCGAGGTCAAGCTCACGCTCAAGGCGAGCGGTTCCGGTGGCGCGACGAAGGCCAAGACGACGGTCACCGTGAGCACGGCCGGCTTCACGATCGGGGAGCTCCAGCGGATCAGCGGCGAGGGGGCCTACGCGTCCGGCGAACTCGACGCGGCCGCGGGGCAGACCGTCCAGTACGAGCTCGTCGTCAGGAACACGGGCCTCGTCACGGTCACGTTCGGTGCCCTCGACGACACCGGCTGCGAACACCTCGCGCCCGGCGGCGGCAGCAGGCTCGCCCCCGGGAGCACCGAGACGTTCGCCTGTGAACACGTGCTCGGTCCCGGGAGCGAATACACCGACGACGCCTCGATCGAAGGCAACGAAGGCACCGGCATGCGCACATCGAACAGCGTCAAGGTCGCCATCAGCTCGAGCCCGGCCAGCGCCGACGAGGTGAGCGTCGGAGAGTCGCACGCCTGCGCGGTGTTGTCCGGCGGTCACGTCGACTGCTGGGGAGACAACGAATACGGACAGCTGGGAGACGGCACCACCATCGGGTCGGACACACCGGTCGAGGTACAGGGCATCAGCACCGCCACCGAAGTCGGCGCTGCCGACGGCAGCTCTGAAATCGGCGGAGGCGGCTTCCACGCATGCGCGCTACTGGAAAGCGGTCACGTCGACTGCTGGGGCCCGAACGGCTCGGGACAGCTCGGAAACGGGACCTACGAAGATCAGAAGACCCCGGTCGAAGTGCAGGGCATCAGCAGCGCCACCCAGATCACCCTGGGCAGCTATCACACCTGTGCGTTGCTTTCCAGCGGCCACGTCGACTGCTGGGGGCATAACGTACGAGGGCAGCTCGGGGACGGAGGCACCGAAGGTCACAACACACCTGTCGAAGTCCAGGGCATCAGCAGCGCCACCCAGATCAGCGCGGGCGGCCAGCACACCTGTGCGTTGCTTTCGGGGGGACACGTCGACTGCTGGGGCTCCAACTCGCAGGGGCAGCTCGGCGACGGCGGCACCGGCAACTCCGATACGCCGGTCGAAGTCCAGGGCGTAAGCAGCGCCACGCAGGTCAGCGCCGGGGGTAACCACACGTGTGCGGTGCTTTCGAGCGGACAGATCGACTGCTGGGGAAACGATTCCGAAGGGGAGCTCGGTGACGCCACCGTCGACCCAGGCAGTGACACTCCGGTCGAGGTGCAGGGCATCAGCGACGCGACGGCGGTCAGCGCCGCAACCGGGGCGGCGACGCTGGCCAACGACCTCGCCGCTGGCGAAGACACCTGTGCGCGCCTTTCCACTGGCCACATCGACTGCTGGGGAGACAACGAAGAAGGGCGGCTCGGGGACCCCGGCATCCGCAACTCCGACACGCCCGTTGAAGTGCAGGGCATCGGCAACGCGACCGAGGTCAGCGCCGGTGGCCGTACCACCTGTGCGCTGCTGTCGAGCGGTCGCATCGAATGCTTCGGGACCAATCTCGAAGGGGAGCTCGGCGACGGCACTCCCGTCAGCTTCGACACGCCGCTGGAAACGCTGGGCCTCAGCGACGCAAAGGAACTCGACACCGGTGAATTTCAGACCTGCGCGCTGCTGTCGGGCGGCCACATCGACTGCTGGGGGCGCAACAGGTACGGCCAGATAGGGGACGCGACGGTAGGCGAAACGCAGGACACGCCGGTCGAAGTGCAGGGCATCGGCAACGCCACCCAGATCAGCGTCGGCGGCGAACACACCTGCGCGCTGCTCTCCAGCGGTCACGTCGAGTGCTGGGGCCAGGACGAATACGGACAGCTCGGGAACGGCGCGACGACCAGGGAACCACAGGACACGCCCGTCGAAGTGCACGGCATCAGCAGCGCCATCCAGATCAGCGCCGGCGACCGACACACCTGCGCGCTGCTCTCGGGCGGCCACATCGACTGCTGGGGCGACGACGCCGAAGACCAGCTGGGCGACGACAGCCAAGAATTCCACGCAGAACAGAACACGCCCGTCGAAGTCAAGGGCATCAGCAAAGCGACCCAGGTCAGCGCCGGCCGGCGTTACACGTGTGCCGTACTCTCCACCGGCCACGTCGACTGCTGGGGCTTCAACGAACTAGGACAGGTTGGTAACGGCAAAAGTGGGGGCAGCGTGAAGGAAGCGACTGAAGTGAAGGGCCTCAGCAAAGCCCTCGAGGTCAGCGCGGGCGGCTGGCACACCTGTGCCGTGCTCTCCAAGGGGCAGGTCGAGTGCTGGGGCGACGATTTCGTCGGGGAGCTCGGGGACGGCGGCAGCAACGAAATACAGACCACCCCCGTCAAGGCCGACGGCATCGCCACCGCGACCGAGGTCAGCGCGGGCGGCTGGCACACCTGCGCCCTGTTGTCCGACGCCCGCATTGACTGCTGGGGAGAAAACGCACGAGGGCAGCTCGGCGACGGAACCATCGATGAAGAAGCGAGGACGCCGGTCGAAGTGCCCGACATCGGCGCCGCCAGCAGCGTCAGTGCGAGTGGATTTCACACCTGTGCGCTGCTCTCGAGCGCCGAGGTCGACTGCTGGGGCTACAACGACTTCGGGGAGCTCGGGATCGGGACCGGCGGACAGTCCGATACGCCGGTGGAAGTGCAGGGCATCTAGACCTGGCCGACCGCGCGAAGCCCCCGACCGGGGCGTAGAGGACTCCGGCCGGCACTGCCCGGCATGAGCACGGGGGGCTGTTCGGGCGAGGGCTAGCCTGTGCGCCATGTTGGTCGACGGATGGCTGGAACGCGCCGCCGCCGCGCGCCCCGGGCATCCGGCACTCGTGAGCCCGGAGGGCACGCTCACATACGCGCAGCTGCACGCCGATGTGCGGGTCGCGGCCGTCGAGCTCCGCGGCCTCGGCGCGGGCCCCGGGACGCGCGTGGGGCTGGCGCTACCGGCCGGGCTCGACTTCGCCCGTGCGCTGCACGCCTGCCTGCTGCTGGGCGCCGCCGCGGTGCCGATCGACCTGCGCCTGTCCGACGCCGAGCGCGCGACGGTGGCGGGCGCCTGTGACCTGGTGCTCGAGGAGCCGCTGCCGGTCGGCGCCGCCGGCCCCGGGATTGCCGCGGCCGGCGCCGTGGTCGCCGGGGCTGGCGGCCGTGGGCAGGGGAGCGCGCGTCACGACCTCGACGCGACCGCGCTGGTGATGCACACCTCGGGCAGCAGCGCCGCGCCGAAGCAGGTCGAGCTGACCTACGGCAACCTGCTGTGGAGCGCCCTCGGCTCGGCGGTCGCGCTCGGAGCCCCGGAGGACGAGCGGTGGCTGTGCGTGATGCCCGTCTCCCACATGGGCGGCCTCTCGATCCTCGTGCGCAGCACGATCTACGCCACCACCGCCGTCGTTCACGAGCGCTTCGAGCTCGAGCGGGCGCTGCACGCGCTGGAGAGGGAGGGGGTCACGATCGTGAGCCTCGTCGCCACGACCCTCCAGCGGCTGCTGGAGGGGGGACTCGAGCGAACCGGAACGCTCCGCTGCGTGCTGCTCGGGGGAGGTCCCGCGGCCCCGGCGCTGCTCGGACGGGCGCGGGATGCGGGCGTCCCGGTGGCGCTCACCTACGGCCTCACCGAGGCGTGCTCGCAGGTGGCCACCGTGCCGGTCGCCTCGCTCGCCCGTGAGGTGCCGGCCGAGCCACGGCGACTGAATGCCGGCCCGCCACTATTCTGCACCCGCGTGGAGGTCGCGCCCGACGACGAGATCCTGGTGCGCGGGCCGACCGTGGCGCCGGCCGCGATCGGTCCCGACGGCTGGCTGCACACCGGCGATCTCGGCGAGCTCGACGGGGTGGGGCGGCTGTCGGTCCTCGGCCGCCGCGCGGAGACGATCATCAGCGGCGGTGAGAACGTGGCGCCGGCGGAGGTCGAGGCGGTGCTGGAGAGCCACCCACTGGTGGTCGAGGCGGGCGTGTTCGGGATCCGGGACGAGCGCTGGGGCGAGGCGGTCACCGCGGTGGTCGTGCTGCGCGAGGGATCGGTCGGCGGCGAGGAGGGGGACCGGGTGGAGGAGCTGCGGGCCCACTGCGCGAGCCTGCTCGCCCCCTACAAGGTGCCGAAGCGGATCTCGCTGTCGCAAGGTCGACTCCCGAGGACCCGCTCGGGGAAGCTGTTGCGCAGGGAGCTGCGTTGAGCGACGACTCCGAGGACCCGCGGCGGTCGAGCCTGGAGAACTGGGAATCGGCGGCGCACGGATGGCGGCGGCGCAGACAGGAGATCGACGCCTTCGGTGCACCGGTCGCGCACTGGCTGGTGGATGCCGTGGCACCCCAGCCGGGGGAGCGGGTGCTCGAGCTGGCAGCGGGACTGGGGGAGACCGGGCTGCTGGCGGCGGAGCTCCTCGCGCCGGGCGGCGAGGTGCTGATCTCCGACCAGGCCGAGGCGATGCTCGACGGCGCCCGCGAGCGGGCCGCCGAGCTCGGGATCGGCAACGTCCGCTTCCAGGTGCTGGCCGGCGAATCGATCGACCTGCCGACCGCGAGCGTGGACATCGTCCTCTGCCGCTGGGGCTACATGCTGATGATCGACCCCGCCGCCGCCCTGGCCGAGACGCGGCGGGTGCTCGCCTCGGGCGGCCGCCTGGCGGCCGCCGTATGGGACTCGATCGAGCGCAACCCGTGGGCCTCGCTGCCGGGCCAGGAGCTCGCCGAGCACGGCTTCGGCCCGCCTCCGGGTGCGACCCCGCCGCCGGGGTCGAGTCAGCTTCCCGGCCCGTTCGCCCTCGGCGATGGGGGCCGCTTCGCCGATCTGCTCGAGGGCGCCGGCTTCACCGAGGTCACGATCGAGGACATCGAACTGGTCCGCCGGCAAGCGAGCTTCGAGGAGTTCTGGGACACGACCCTCGATCTCTCGAAGGCGTTCCACGACCTCGTGATGTCCCGCCCCGAACCTGAGATCGACGCGATCCGCGAGGGCCTGCGAGTGCGCCTGGAGCCCTACACCGACACCGACGGGTCGGTGGCGGTCCCCGGCCGCACGCTGGTGGCGAAGGCGAGCGCATGAGCCGCCCGCTAGCCTGACCGCCCATGATCTACGACGACGACGCCGATCTCGGCCTGCTCTCGGGCAAGACGGTTGCGATCATCGGCTACGGCTCCCAGGGACACGCCCACGCCCTCAACCTCAAGGACTCGGGCGTCGACGTGGTCGTCGGCCTGCGCGAGGACTCCTCCTCGGTGGCGAAGGCGCGCGAGCAGGGTTTCGAGGTGCTCTCGCCGGTGGAGGCCGCCAGCCGGGGCCAGCTAGTGATGATCCTCGTCCCCGACGAGCTCCACCGTCAGGTGTGGGAGAACGAACTTCGCGACGGTGTCGCCGAGGGCGACATGATCCTGTTCGGCCACGGCTTCTCGGTCCACTACGGCGAGGTCACCCCACCGGCCGGGGTGGACGTGGCGATGGTCGCCCCCAAGGGTCCCGGCCATCTCGTCCGGCGCCAGTTCACCGAAGGCAGCGGCGTCCCGGGTCTGATCGCGGTCGCCCAGGACGCCACCGGGCAGGCGCGGGCGCTCGCGCTGGCCTACGCCAAGGGGATCGGCAACACCCGCGGAGGCGTGATCGAGACGACCTTCAAGGACGAGACCGAGACCGACCTGTTCGGCGAGCAGGCGGTGCTCTGCGGGGGCGCCTCCGAGCTCGTGCAGGCGGGCTTCGAGACGCTCGTCCAGGCCGGCTACGACCCCGAGATGGCCTACTTCGAGTGCCTCCACGAGCTCAAGCTGATCGTCGACCTGATGTACGAGAAGGGCCTCGCGGGGATGCGCTACTCGATCTCCAACACCGCCGAGTACGGCGACTACACGCGGGGCAAGCGGGTCATCACCGAGGAGACCCGGGCCAGCATGCGCAAGATCCTCGGTGAGATCCAGTCGGGCGAGTTCGCCCGCGAGTGGATCGCCGAGAACCGCGCCGGCCAGGAGAACTTCAAACGGATGCGCGCCGAACAGGCCGACACCCAGGTCGAGCACGTCGGCCAGGAGCTGCGCTCCCACATGGACTGGATCAAGCCGGACTTCTAGGGGCAGCCGCCGGTGCTGGCCTACCTGTTCTGGCACCGCCCCCGCGACGGCACTTCGCTCGCGGACTACGAGCACTCGCTCGAGAGCTTCCACCGCTCCCTCGCCCGGCGGCCGCCGGCGGGGATGACGGCGCTGGCGTCCTACCGCCTCGCCGAGCTGCCCTGGCAGGCGCCGGGGTCGCCGCTGGAGGCACCGGACGAGATCGCCCAGCAGCTCCCCGAAGCGATGTTGCGCACGCCGGCCTACGAGGACTGGTACCTGGTCGCGGACCACACCGCGCTCGGGGTCCTCAACGAGGCCGCCGCCGGACGCGGACACCGCTCCAGCCACGACGGGGTCGCCGCGCTGACGGGTTCGGGCGCCGGCGGCCTGTACGCCCTGCTCGAGGGCGAGCCCGACGCCGCCGCGCTCGCGGCCGGGGGCGTGGCGGTGTGGGTCGCCACCCAGCCGCTGGGCCCCGGCGCCGCTGCGGTGGGGCGCGGTCCCGGGCTGGCGGGGCTGCTGGGTGATGGCATGGACGGCGCCACCGCCAGCCTCTGGCGCCGCCAGCTGGTACTCGGCCCCGCACCCGAGCTGTGCCTGGTCGCACCCGAGGCGCCGTCGGGCGTGCGCGAGGGTCGCCTGCCCCGCGGTTGGAGTGCCCGTGTGCTGACACGAGAGCTGCTGTGGAGCCTCTGAGGGTAAGGAGGGTTCCGCTAGACTCCGCCTCCTCGCCGCGACTGGCGTTCGGGTGGAGTTCACCACCGGGAAGCGGCGATCAGTCGACGCCGCGCGCCTGGGCACCCTCAATAGCGACCACCATCCTTCGGACGGAAGGACACGAGGAGCCCCGATGACGACCAGCCCCACCACCGAGCAGCAGTCGTACGTGATTCCCGAGCAGCTCAAGCCGCGCGACGGGCGCTTCGGGTGCGGCCCCTCGAAGGTCCGCCCGGAGGCGCTCGAGCACCTCGCCGGGGCCGGGGCCGCGGTGATGGGCACGTCCCACCGCCAGCAGCCGGTGCGCTCGCTGGTGGGCCGGATCCGGTCGCGGCTGGGCGAGCTGTTCGACCTCCCCGAGGGCTACGAGGTGGCGCTCGGCAACGGCGGCACCACAGCCTTCTGGGACGCCGCCGCCTGCGGGCTCGTACGCGACCGCGCGCTCCATCTCGTTTACGGCGAGTTCTCGAGCAAGTTCGCGACCGTCACCAGGGGGGCGCCGTTCCTGCAGGAGCCGGTGATCGTGTCCGCCGACCCGGGCGACGCACCCGACCCGTCCGGCGTCGGGGCGACGGCCGCCGACGGTGGCGCCGACGTGATCGCGTGGGCCCACAACGAGACCTCGACCGGGGTGATGGTGCCGGTCCGCAGGCCCGCCGGAGCGCCCGCCGCGCTCGTCCTCATCGACGCCACCTCCGGCGCGGGCGGGCTGCCCGTGGACGTGGGCGAGGCCGACGCCTACTACTTCGCCCCCCAGAAGAGCTTCGGCTCCGACGGCGGCCTGTGGCTCGCGCTGCTGAGCCCCGCGGCGCTCGAGCGGGTCGCCGAGCTGGGCGGCTCTGACCGCTGGATCCCGGAGTCCCTCTCGCTGGCGACGGCACTCGAGAACTCGGTCAAGGACCAGACCTACAACACGCCCGCGCTCGCGACCCTGCTGCTGCTCGACGACCAGCTGCGGTGGATGCTCGAGGGCGGCGGCCTGGAGTGGTGCGTCGCGCGCACCTCGGCCTCGGCCGAGCACCTGTACGGGTGGGCGCAGAGCAGCTCCCACGCGAGCCCGTTCGTGCAGTCCCCCGAGCACCGCTCGCTGGTGGTGGGGACGATCGACTTCGACGAGGACGTGGACGCCGCCGCGCTGGCGGCGACGCTGCGGGCCAACGGCATCGTCGACGTCGAGCCCTACCGCAAGCTCGGGCGCAACCAGCTGCGGATCGGCATGTTCCCGGCCGTCGACACGTCCGACGTCCAGGCCCTGACGGCCTGCATCGACTGGGTCCTCGAGAGGATGGTGGGATGAGCGCCGCGGTCGCAGGGACGAGCGCGGCTCCCTCCGACGCCGCCGCCGGCGCGCGCCCCCGGGTGCTGGTGAAGGAGAAGATCGGCGAGCCGGGCGTGGCGCTGCTGCGGGAGCACTTCGACGTCGAGCTCGGTGTCGACTGGGACGAGCAGGAGCTGGCCCGGCGGATCGGCGAGTACGACGGGATCGTGATCCGCTCGGCGACCAAGCTGACGGCCGACCTGCTCGAGCGGGCCGGGCGCATGAAGGTCGTGGCGCGGGCGGGCGTGGGCGTGGACAACGTCGACGTGGAGGCCGCCACGCGGCTGGGGATCGTCGTCGCCAACGCTCCCGAGTCCAACGTCGTGACCGCCGCCGAGCACACGATGGCGCTGTTGCTGGCGCTCGCGAGGAACATCCCGCAGGCGTACGCATCGCTCGTCGCCGGCCGCTGGGACCGCTCCAAGTACTCCGGCGTGGAGCTGTACGAGAAGACCCTCGGGGTGCTCGGCTTCGGGCGCATCGGCCAGCTCGTGGCACAACGCGCCCGGGGCTTCGGGATGCGGGTGGTGGCGTTCGACCCGTTCGTGAGCGCGGATCGCTTCCGCGAGCACGGGGTGGAGAAGGCCGACAGCCCCCAGGAGCTGTACGCGAGCTCGGACTTCCTCACCATCCACCTGCCGAAGACCCCCGACACGATCGGCTTCCTCGACGCCGACGCGTTCGCCGCGATGCGCGACGGCGTGCGCGTGCTGAACGTCGCCCGCGGCGGGCTGATCGACGAAGACGCGCTCAAGGACGCGCTCGACTCCGGCAAGGTCGCGGGGGCGGCGCTCGACGTGTTCCCGCAGGAGCCGATGACCGAGAGCCCGCTGTTCGAGTACCCGAACGTGATCGTCACCCCCCACCTCGGCGCCTCCACCGCCGAGGCCACCGACCGGGCCGGCTACCAGAGCGCCGAGCAGGTCGTCGCCGCGCTCACCGGCGGGGTCGTCTCGACGGCCGTGAACATCCCCGCCATCGCAGCCGAGGACATGGAGGCGCTGGGCCCGTTCCTGCCGCTGGCGACCCAGCTCGGGCGCCTGGCGATGACGCTCGCCGCCGGCAGCTCGGTGGAGCGGATCGAGGCGGCCTTCCTCGGCCGGATCGCCGACTTCGACACCAGGCTGCTCGGCCTGGCGGTGATCGTGGGCGCGCTGCAGGGACACACCGAGGAGCAGGTCAACATCGTCAACGCCCCCTCGATGGCCGCCCAGCGGGGCATCGTCTACGAGGAGAAGGTGGTCTCCGAGGCGGAGGACTTCAACGAGCTGATCCGGGTGACGGTCGTCGCCGGCTCGGAGCGGGTGGCGGTCGCCGGCACCGGCATCGGGGCGGGGCGGGTACCGCACCTGGTGGAGGTCCAGGGCCGGCGCCTGACGATCGAGCTCGAGCCACACGTGACCGTGTTCCGCTACCGCGACCTGCCCGGCATGATCGGACGCGTGGGCACGATCTTCGGCGCCCACGGGATCAACATCTCCTCGGCCGCCGTCGGACATGCCCCCGACGGGGCCGCCGACGAGGGCCGCCTGGCGGCGATGGTCGTGACCACCGACACCGCCGTGCCGGAGGAGGTCGTGGCGGAGATCGTCGCCTCGGAGAGCTTCGTCAACGGCTGGTCGGTCGACCTCGGCTGATTCTCTGCTGTTCGGGCCGGCGCATGCGCCGGCCGGCGGGACCGTGCATGCACGGTCCCGGGAAGCCGCACATGTGCGGCTTCCTTCCATGAGTGGAGAAGTCGGATAGGCTCGGCCGTGGAGAGCGCTTGATGCGGACGGTCGTGATCACAAAGCACGGGGGACCCGGGGTGCTCGAGGTCCAGGAGCGTCCCGACCCGGCCCTCGGGCCCGGCCAGGTGCGCATCGACGTGGCCGCCGCCGGCATCAACTTCGCCGACGTGATGGCCCGCATGGGGCTCTACCCCGACGCCCCCAAGCCACCCTGCGTGGTCGGCTACGAGGTGGCCGGCACCGTCGCGGAGGTGGGAGCGGGCGTCACCGGCGTGAGCCCCGGCCAGCGCGTGCTGGCGGGAACCTCCTTCGGCGGCTACGCCTCGCAGGTGGTCGTGCCGGAGGATGACGTGGTCGCGCTCCCGGACCGGCTCACGTTCGAGCAGGGGGCCGCGATACCCGTCAACTACGCCACCGCCTGGGCGGGCCTGATCGGCTACGGCAGCCTGCAGCAGGGCGAGCGGGTGCTCGTGCACTCGGCCGGTGGCGGCGTGGGCATCGCCGCGACCCAGATCGCCAAGCGCAGCGGCGCCGAGGTCTACGGCACCGCCTCGCCGGCCAAGCACGCGCGCTGCTCCGAGCTGGGGGTCGACCACACGCTCGACTACACCCGCGAGGGCTGGGAGAAGGGCCTGCCGAAGTTCGACGTGATCCTCGACGCGCTCGGCGGGCACAGCTTCAGGCGCAGCTACGGGATGCTGCGTCCGGGGGGCCGGCTGGTCGCCTTCGGAGCCGCCGGGGTCGTCTCGGGCGAGCGCCGCAACATCCCCGCGGCGCTGAAGACGGTCGTGCGCATGCCGCGCTTCAACATGGTCAAGCAGATGTCGGAATCGAAGGCCGTGATCGGGCTCAACATGCTGACCCTGTGGAAGGACCGGGGCTCGCTGCGTCCCTGGATCGCACCGCTGCAGGAGATGCTCGACGACGGCACGATCCAGCCCGTCGTCGGGGGCGAGTTCAGCTTCGCCGAGACCGGCGAGGCGCACGGCATGATCACCTCTCGGCGCAACGTCGGCAAGGTGGTCATCACCCCTTCCTGACGTCCGCTCGGTCGTGCCGATCGGTGCTACCCTGCGGCACAGATGCCGTTCTCGGGTCTTTCCCTCTCGCTGCTTCTGCTCCCCCTTCGGGGGGAATAGTGCGTGGCGGCCGCGTAGCCGCAAACCCGGCAGAGAGGAAACGACCAGCGAGACAAGAAATGGAGCAGTGACGGCATGAGCGGCACAGGTGCAGCCAAACGCGACGAGGGCGACCGCGTCCTGATCTTCGACACGACGCTGCGCGACGGCGAGCAGTCGCCCGGCATATCGCTCAACAAGCAGGAAAAGCTGGAGATCGCCCACCAGCTCGCGAGGCTCGGCGTGGACGTGATCGAGGCCGGCTTCCCGATCACCTCGCCCGGCGACTTCGAGTCGGTCCAGGCGATCGCCAGGGCGGTGGAAGGGCCCGTGATCTGCGGTCTGGCCCGTACCTCCAAGCAGGACATCGAGGCTGCCTGGAACGCGGTCCGCGACGCTTCCCGCCCGCGCATCCACACCTTCATCGCCACCAGCGACATCCACATCGAGCGCAAGCTCCAGACCACCCGCGAGGACGTCAAGGGGCAGGTCCGGGCGGCCGTGTCGCAGGCGCGGGAGGTGACCGACGACGTCGAGTTCTCACCCGAGGACGGCTCTCGCTCGGACGTCGAGTTCATGGCCGAGGTGATCGCGATCGCGTTGGAGGAGGGGGCCACCACGATCAACGTCCCCGACACGGTCGGCTACACGATGCCGGGGGAGTACGCGGCCATGTTCGAGGAGCTCTACCGGCTCGTGCCGGGGCTCCGCGACGTGGTCGTGTCCGTGCACTGCCACGACGACCTCGGGCTGGCCGTGGCGAACTCGCTGGCGGGCCTGAGGGCCGGCTGCCGGCAGGTGGAGTGCGCGATCAACGGCATCGGCGAGCGCGCCGGCAACGCCTCGCTCGAGGAGATCGTGATGCTGCTGCGCACCCGCGAGCCGACCTTGGGCCTGTGGACGGGCGTGGAGACGACGGAGATCGCCCGCACCAGCAGACTGGTCTCGCGCCTGACCGGCTACCAGGTGCAGCCCAACAAGGCGATCGTCGGTCGCAACGCCTTCGCCCACGAGGCGGGCATCCACCAGGACGGGGTCCTGAAGGAGCGGGCCACCTACGAGATCATGGACGCCACCACCGTCGGGCTGAGCAGCAACTCGATCGTGCTGGGTAAGCACTCCGGCCGGCACGCGCTCAGCAACGCGCTGGCGGAGATGGGCTTCGAGCTCGATGGTCAGGCGCTCAACACCGCCTTCAAGCGCTTCAAGGAGCTCGCCGACCGCAAGAAGCAGATCACCGCGATGGACCTCGAGGCGCTCGTCACCGACGAGCTGCGGGAGGAGATCGCGGGCTACACGCTCGACTGGTTCGAGGTCGAGGCCTCGTCGCTGCGACCCCCGCACGCCCGCGTGGGCGTGAGCGATCCCGAGGGCAACTCCTCGACCGGGGCGTTCACGGGCGACGGGCCGATCGACGCCGTGTTCCAGGCGATCAACGTCGCCACCGGCGTGGCCGCCAGGCTCAGCGACTTCACGATCGCGGCGGTCACCGAGGGCCAGGATGCCCTCGGCGAGGTGTCGGTGGTGCTCGAGCTGGAGGGCGTCACCGGCGCCGGCCAGGGTGTCTCGACCGACATCGTCGAGGCCGCCGCCCGGGCGTACGTGCGGGCGCTGTCGGTCGCCGTGGTGCGGTCGCAGGCCAGCGACGCGGTGGGGCTGCCGGAGACGGCGGGCTCCTGACGGGGCCTACGCCGGCGGGCCCCCGCCCCGGGGCCTACGCCGGCGGGCCCGGGAGTCCGGCCGGCGGGTCTGGCTAGCCGGGCCCGCGCTCGAGGTGGGCCGCGCCCTCGAAGTGCGGCGACCACGGCTGGGCCGAGCTGGTCCAGACCTCGATCGACGGCTGCACCCAGGAGGCGTCGTCGAGCGCGCCCGCCTTGATGAAGATCATCTCGGGCATGACGGCAGCCACGCTGAACACCGGCGAGCCGCAGGCCGAGCAGAAGTTCCGCTGGGTCTCGCCGCCGTGGTCCTCGCCGATCGTGGCGTAGGTGGCGAGCGTCTCTCCTTCGGCGCTGAACCCCTCCGACGGCACCGCCACGATCACCGAGAAGGGGTTGCCCGTCTGGCGCTGGCAGTCGGTGCAGTGGCAGGCGGCATGGACGGCCGCGTCGCCCTCGGCGGTGAACGTGACGTTGCCGCACAGACAGCGGCCGGTGATCGGGGTGGGAGCCATGCGGCGAACAGTACACCCGCGCCGCCCACGGGTGCCCAGCGCGCAGCACGCCGGTTCCAGAGGCGTAGCACGCCCGTTCCAGAGTGTCTGTGATAGCGTACAAACGTATGGTGACTGCCGCGAAGCCGAAGGCCTCGAGCGGGGCCCCCGAGAGTGTCGAGGTCGCCGCCTTCGGGGCGCCCGTGATCGGGGCACGGGTGAAGGCCCTGCGCGAGGCGAGCGGGCTGTCGCTGCGCGACCTGGCCGAGCGCAGCGGTGTCAGCGCGCCGATGCTCTCGCAGGTCGAGCGGGGGGACACGAGCCCGTCGCTGACGGTGGCCGCCCGCATCGCCGCCGGCCTGGAGCTGACGCTCTCGCAGCTGTTGAGGCTGGACGAGGGTGGGTCCGTGACGATCGTGCGCCCCGGTCAGCGACGCCGCGGCGGCAGCGCCCGGCGGCGGCACACCTACGAGGTCCTGACCGCTCCCCGGCCGGGGCAGCGGGCGGAGCTCTCGCGCCACACGCTCGCGGCCAGGGGCTCCACCGGAGCCGAGGACGACCCGCCGATGCACGAGCCGGGGAGCCGCGAGACGGCGCTGGTTGAGAGCGGCTCGGTGGTGCTCGTCTGCGACGGCCAGCGCCACCGCCTCGACGCCGGCGACTGCGTCACCTTCGACGCCGACCTCCCCCACCACTTCGAGAACCCAGCCGGCGAGCCGGCCGTGTTCCTCGCGGTTCTGTCCGCGGGGCTGAGAAGGAGCTGACGATGCCCAAGACGATGTTCGAGAAGATCTGGCAGGCCCACGAGCTCGACGGCTCGGGGCTGGTGTACATCGACCTGCACCTCGTCCACGAGGTCACCAGCCCGCAGGCCTTCGACGCTTTGCGGATGGCGGCCCGGGGGGTGCGCAGGCCCGACCGCACGCTCGCCACCGCCGACCACAACACACCCACCGACGGCACCCCGGCGGCGGCCCTGATCCGCGACGAGCTCTCCCGCGTGCAGGTGCAGACGCTCGAGACCAACTGCGAGGAGTTCGGGATCCCCCTGTACTCGCTGGGGTCCGACCGCCAGGGGATCGTCCACGTGATCGGCCCCGAGCTCGGCGTCACCCAGCCCGGCATGACGATCGTGTGTGGTGACTCCCACACCTCCACCCACGGCGCCTTCGGGGCGCTCGCCTTCGGCATCGGCACCAGCGAGGTCGAGCACGTGCTGGCCACCCAGTGCCTGGTGGCGCACCGCCCCCACTCGATGCGGGTGCTCTACGGCGGCGAGCTGGGCTTCGGGGTGACGGCCAAGGACCTGATCCTCGCGACGCTGGGGCACCTCGGCGTGGGCGGCTTCACCGGTCACGTCGTGGAGTACGCCGGCAAGCCGATCCGGGCGCTCTCGATGGAAGGGCGGATGACGGTCTGCAACATGACGATCGAGGGCGGCGGGCGGGCTGGCATGATCGCCCCCGACGAGACGACCTTCTCCTGGTTCAGCGAGCTCGCACGCCCCGGCGCCCCCAACGGCCCGGAGCTCGACGCGGCAATCGAGCAGTGGCGGGAACTGCCCACCGACGAGGGCGCGAGCTTCGACAAGGAGGTCCACATCGACGCCGGCGAGATCTCGCCGCAGGTGACCTGGGGAACGAACCCCGGGATGGTGCGGGCCGTGACCCAGAAGGTGCCCTCCCCCGAGGAGTTCGACACCGAGCCCGAGCGCGAGGCGGCCGAGCGGGCGCTGCGCTACATGGACCTCGAGCCCGGCACCCCGTTCGAGGAGATCGCGATCGACCGCGTGTTCATCGGGTCGTGCACGAACTCCAGGATCGGCGACCTGCGGGCCGCCGCCGAGGTCGTCTCCGGGCGCCGGGTGGCCGACACCGTCGACGCGATGGTCGTCCCCGGCTCCCAGCAGGTCAAGGCCCAGGCCGAGGAGGAGGGGCTGGACCGGATCTTCACCGAGGCCGGGTTCGACTGGCGGGCCGCCGGCTGCTCGATGTGCCTGGGCATGAACCCCGACATCCTCCAGCCCGGCGAACGCTGCGCCTCGACCTCCAACCGCAACTTCGAGGGCCGCCAGGGACGGGGTGGCCGCACCCATCTCGTGTCCCCCCAGATGGCGGCCGCGGCGGCCATCGAGGGCCGCTTCGTCGACATCCGGGGGTGGGAGCGGTGAACGGGCCAGCGCCCGGAGCCACCTGGCAGCAGGCGGACCTCGCGACGAGCTTCCTCGAGCGTCGCGGCGACTTCGTGCCGATGCTCGAGGTCCAGGAAGACCTCGTCGCGCGCCTGCTCCAGCGTCGCGGGCGGCCGGTCTCGCGCTTCATGGACCTCGGTTGCGGCGACGGCGCCATGACGCAGCTGGTGGTCGACGCGTATCCGTCCGCCGAGGCCGTGATGGTCGACTTCTCCCCGACGATGCTCGAGCGTGCGGGCGAGCGTCTGCGGCGCCTGCGGATCACCGCGTCACTCTGGCGCGCCGACCTCAACGACCGCTCCTGGGCCGAGCAGCTGCCCGGAGGCGGTTACGACACGATCGTCTCGAGCCTCGCCATCCACCACCTCCCGGCGCAACGCAAGCGCGAGCTGTTCGCCGAGCTGTTCGGGCTGCTCGACCCCGGAGGCGTGTTCGTGAACATGGACTACGTCGCCGTCGAGGGTCCCCTGCGGGGCCTGTTCGACGAGAAGAAGGACGAGGCCCTGCGAGCCGACCGCGATGCCGGCTCCGGCGACGCCGATGAGCCGGTTCTCGACGATGATGACGACGATCGTCCCGACCTCGCCGAGGCCCAGATCGGGTGGCTGCGGGAGGCCGGCTTCGAGCAGGCGGAAGTCCAGTTCAAATGGGCCGAGGCGGCCGTGATGGCGGGCTTCAAGCCTGCCCGAGAGGAGCACTGATGCAGGCGATCGAGACCATCTCCGGCGCGACCAGCCACCTCGACCGCGCCGACGTCGACACCGACCAGATCATGCCCAAGCAGTTCCTCAAGCGGGTGGAGCGCACGGGCTTCGGCCAGTTCCTGTTCTACGACTGGGCCAAGGAGCCCGGCTGGGACCTGCCCCCCAACCCGATCCTCGTGGCGGGGGAGAACTTCGGCTGCGGCTCCTCCCGCGAGCACGCGCCCTGGGGGTTGCAGGACTACGGCTTCCAGGCGATCGTCGCGCCCAGCTTCGGCGACATCTTCTACTCCAACTGCACCAAGATCGGCCTGCTTCCGGTGGTGCTCGACGAACAGAGCTGCCGCGACCTGGCCGCCGCGGGCGAGGGCCAGGTCGACCTCCACGCCCAGGAGGTCCGCTTCCGCGGGCACGACGGGCAGCTCGTCACCGTGCCCTTCGAGATCGACCCCGAGATCCGCCACCGGCTGCTGGAGGGCCTCGACGACGTCGGCATCACGCTCCGGAAACAGCCGGAGATCGCCGCCTACGAGGCGGCCCGCGAGCGCACCGGCCCGGTGACGACAGCCCTCTAGGGGCGCCCCCCGCGGATGGCACACCACGTCGTAACGCTGCCCGGTGACGGCATCGGCCCGGAGATCATGGCCGCCGCGATCCGCGTGCTCGAGGCCGTGGGTGAGTTCGAGTTCGAGGAGCACGTCTTCGGGGGCGCCTCGATCGACGCCCACGGGACCGCCCTCACCGACGAGGTGCTCGCGGCCTGTAGGCGCTCCGACGCGGTGCTGCTGGCCGCCGTGGGGGGCCCGAAGTGGGACACCACCGATCCCTCCAGGCCCCGTCCCGAGCAGGGCCTGCTGGGCCTGCGCAAGGGGCTGGGGCTGTACGCCAACCTGCGCCCGGTGAAGCCGATCGAGGCCCTCTACGACGCCTCGCCGCTGCGCGAGGAGCGCATCCGGGGGACCGACCTGCTGCTCGTCCGGGAGCTGACCGGGGGCATCTACTTCGGCGAGAAGACCCGCACCGAGGACAGCGCCAGCGACGTCTGCGCCTACACCACCGGGGAGATCGAGCGGATCGCGAGGACCGCCTTCGGGGCCGCCCGCGCGAAGGTCACGAGCGTCGACAAGGCCAACGTGCTGGAGACCTCACGGCTGTGGCGTCAGGTCGTCAGCGAGCTGCACGCCAGGGAGTACCCCGATATCACCCTCGAGCACATGCTCGTCGACAACGCCGCCATGCAGCTCGTGTCCGCTCCCAGTCACTTCGACACGATCGTGACCGAGAACATGTTCGGGGACATCCTCTCCGACGAGGCCGCGATGCTGACGGGGTCGATCGGGATGCTGCCGAGCGCCTCCCTCGGCGAGGGGGGGCCGGGGCTGTTCGAGCCGGTCCACGGCTCGGCCCCGGACATCGCCGGGAAGGGCGTGGCCAATCCCCTGGCGATGTTCCTGTCGGCGGCGATGATGCTGCGACACGGACTCGATTTGGGGGCGCAGGCGACGGCTGTAGAATCAGCGGTGCAGCGCGCGCTCGCGGCGGGGCTGCGCACACCCGATCTCGGCGGCGAGTCGGGCACCGCGCAGGCGACCGACGCGGTGCTCGAAAACCTCTGATCAGGAGTCGACCCGAACGTGCAGCCCACCGAGCTCATCTGGATGAATGGAGACTTCGTTCCGTGGGGAGACGCGAAGGTCCACGTCCTCACCCACGGCCTGCACTACGGCACCGGGGTGTTCGACAGCATGCGCTGCTACGAGACCGAGCTCGGTCCGGCCGTGTTCCGCAACGCCGAGCACATCGACCGCCTGCTGCGCTCGGCCGAGCTGTACTACATGCCGGTCCCCTTCACCTCCGAGCAGCTGAGGGCGGCCACGCTCGAGCTGGTGGCCCGCAACGGGCTGCGCTCGTGCTACATCCGCCCGATCGTCAACCGCGGCTACGGTCAGATGGGGCTGAACCCGCTGGAGGCGCCGGTGGACGTGACGATCGCGTGCTGGGAGTGGGGGGCCTACCTCGGCGAGGAGGGCAAGCGTGACGGGGTGCGCGCGAAGGTGTCCTCGTGGCGGCGCATCAGCCCGGACTCGCTGATCCCCCACGCGAAGGCCTCCGGCCAGTACCTCAACAGCGTGCTCGCGAAGGTGGAGTCGCTGAAGGCCGGCTACGAAGAGGCGATCCTGCTCGACGACCACGGCCACGTGTGCGAGGGCACCGGCGAGAACGTGTACATCGTGCGCGAGGGCGTGATCGCCACGCCCGGACAGCACAACTCGATCCTCGACGGGATCGTGCGCAAATCGATCATCCAGATCGCCCGTGACCTCGGGTACACCGTCGAGGAGCGCAACGTCGCGCGGGCGGAGATCTACCTCGCCGACGAGGTGTTCCTGACCGGGACGGCGGCCGAGCTCGTGCCGGTCCGGGAGGTCGACGACCACAAGGTCGGCACCGGCAAGCCGGGCGAGGTGACGCGGGTCCTGGGGGCGGCCTTCGAGGACGCCGTCCACGGGCGCACCGAGCGCTACCGCGAGTGGCTCGACGTGGTCGACGCCGAGGCGCTGCAGACGCCCACCGGCGAGGCGCCGGCGCCGAGCGCGCAGACCACGACCGCGGGGTAGGCCCCATGGTCGACATACAGCTCTACGACGCCACCCTTCGTGACGGCATGGGCGGGGGAGGCATGACGCTCACGGCGGCCGAGAAGGTGCGCGTGGTGCACGCCCTCGACGACCTCGGGGTGCACATGATCGAGGCCGGCTTCCCGGTGTCCAACCCGAAGGAGCAGGAGCTGTTCGAGCTGCTCGCGGGGGAGCGCCTCGAGGTCGCCGAGGTGGTCGCGTTCGGCATGACCCGCAGGCGTGGCGTCGCCGTCGAGGACGACGAGGGCCTGGCCGTGCTGGCGGGCTGCTTCGCCCCGATCTGCACGCTCGTCGGCAAGAGCTCGATCCTGCACGTGGAGAAGGTCGTGCGTGCCTCCCGCGAGGAGAACCTGCAGATGATCGGCGAGTCGATCGCCTTCCTGCGGTCGGCCGGCAAGCGGGTGCTGTTCGACGCCGAGCATTTCTTCGACGGCTTCAACCTCGACCCCGGCTATGCCCTCGAGACCCTGCGGGCGGCCGCCGACGGGGGCGCCGAGCGGGTGGTGCTGTGCGACACCAACGGCGGCTCGCTGCCGCCGCAGATCCGCACCGCCCTCGCGGTCGTGCGCGAAGCGCTCCCCGAGGCGGCGCTCGGGATCCACACCCACGACGACTCCGGCTGCGCGGTCGCGAACACGCTGACCGCCGTGGAAGCCGGGGCCACCCAGGTGCAGGGGACGGTCAACGGCATCGGCGAGCGGACCGGCAACGCCAACCTCGTGACGATCATCGCCGACCTGCAGCTGAAGATGGGCGTGCCCCTGCTGGCCCCCGAGCGCCTGGCGAGGCTCACCGAGACGGCCCACTTCGTCGACGAGCTGCTGAACCGCACGCCGAACCCGGCCCAACCATACGTGGGCAAGCACGCCTTCGCGCACAAGGCGGGGCTGCACGCGGCGGGGGTGCGCTCCGACGCCAACACCTTCGAGCACGTCGACCCCGAGGTCGTGGGCAACAGCCGCGACCTGCTGATCTCCGAGCTGTCGGGCAAGGGGGCGGTCGTGGAGAAGGCCCGCAGCGCCGGCATCGAGGCCGACGACGAGTTCGTGCAGCGGGTGCTCTCGCGGGTCAAGGAGCTCGAGCACGAGGGTTTCCAGTTCGAGGCCGCCGACGGCTCCTTCGAGCTGCTGATGCGCCGCGAGCAGGACCGCTACGAGTCCCTGTTCCGGCTCGAGTCCTGGCGGGTCACGGTCGAGAAGCACGCCGACGGCAACGTCGAGACCGAGGCCTCGATCAGGGTCTGGAAGGACGGCCGGCGCTACTGGGCGGCGGCCGAGGGCAACGGCCCGGTCAACGCCCTTGACAAGGCGCTGCGAAAGGCGATCGGCGACCTCTACCCGACCCTGTCGGACATCGAGCTGGTCAACTTCAAGGTCCGCATCCTCGACGAGTCGAAGGGCACCGGGGCGGTCACGAGGGTGCTGATCGACGCCTCCGACGGCCACGACGTGTGGGGCTCGATCGGGGTCTCCGAGAACGTGATCGGGGCCTCCTGGGACGCGCTCCTGGACTCGCTCGAGTACGGCCTCTCGCATCGCCGCGGCGCCGGCGCGCCGGCCGCGGCTCCGGGCTCCTCGCGGTGAGCGAGCCGATCCCGCTCGCCCGGCCGGTGCTGGGCGAGCCGGAGGAGCACGCCGTGGTGGAGGTGCTCCGCTCCGGTCAGCTGTCGCTCGGCCCGCGACTGGAGGAGTTCGAGCGGGCCTTCGCCGAGCAGCTCGGGGCCCGGCACGCGAGCGCGGTCAGCAGCGGCACGACAGGCCTTCACCTGGCTCTGCGGGCGGTGGGGGTGACCGACGGCGACGAGGTTGTGACGAGCCCGCTGTCGTTCGTGGCCTCCGCCAACGTGGTCCTCTACGAGCGGGCCAGGCCGGTGTTCGCGGACATCGATCCGGTGACCCTGAACCTCGACCCGCGGGCAGCCGAGGCGGCGATCGGGGAGCGCACGCGGGCGCTGTTGCCGGTGCACCTGTTCGGCTATCCGGCCGACCTCCCGGAGCTCGAGCGGATCGCCGCCCGCCACGACCTCGCGATCGTGGAGGACGCCTGCGAGGCGCTGGGGGCCCGCCACCGGGACGGTCCGGCGGTCGGCGCCCGCGGGCACCCGGCCGTGTTCGGCTTCTACGCCAACAAGCAGCTCACGACCGCCGAGGGGGGGATGGTGACGCTTGCCGACGAGACCTTGAAGGCAAGGATCGACTCCGAGCGCAACCAGGGCCGGGCGCCCGACATGGGCTGGCTCGACCACGACCGGCTCGGCTTCAACTACCGCCTCTCGGAGCTGGCCTGCGCGCTCGGGATCGTGCAGCTGGGGCGGCTGCAGGAGATGCTCGACGCGCGGGCCGCCGCCGCCGAGCGCTACCGCCAGGCGCTGGCCGGGATCGAGGACCTGGGGCTGCCGTGCGAGGACGCCGGCGGGGAGCGCCGGGGGTGGTTCGTGTTCGTCGTGCAGGTGCCCCGGCGATGTGACCGGGACGAGGTCGTGAGGGCGCTGGCGGAGGAGGGGATCCAGAGCAAGCCCTACCTGCCGGCGATCCACCTGATGAGCTTCTACCGCGAGCGCTTCGGGCACCGGGAGGGCGAGTTCCCGGTCTGCGAGGAGGTGGCGGCGCGGTCGCTGGCACTGCCGTTCTTCCCCCAGATCACCGAGGGGCAGATCGAGCGGGTGGCCGCGCGGCTACGTGCGATCGTCTCCGGGTAGCCGGTCCGGGCCGCCATACACTGCCCGCGTGTCACGCCTGTCCGAGCCCCAGGACCCCGACTTCCGGAGGCTGAACTCCTCGATCGGCTTTGACCGCCGGCTGTGGCCGCAGGACCTCGCCCAGTCCCGTGCCCACGCGAGCATGCTGGCGGCGAGGGGGATCATCGAGCAGGGCGACCTCGAGCAGCTGCTGGCGGGTCTCGATCAGGTCGAGGCCGAGCTGCGCGAGGGCAGCTTCCCGTTCGACCCCGGCGACGAGGACATCCACATGGCGATCGAGCGGCGGCTGACGGAGATCGCGGGGCCGGTCGGCGGGCGCCTGCACACGGCCCGCTCGCGCAACGACCAGGTCGCCACCGACCTCGCGCTCTACACCCGCGGGCGCGCAGCCGCCTCCATCGAGCAGCTCGGCGAGCTGATGGGGGTGCTGGTGGCGAGGGCCGAAGAGCACCTCGACTGGGCGATGCCCGGCTACACGCACCTGCAGCGGGCCCAGCCGGTGTACCTGTCCCACCATCTGCTGGCGTACTTCTGGATGTTCGACCGCGACCGCGAGCGGTTCGCCTTCGCCGAGCGCCAGTGCGGGCGGCTGCCGCTCGGCTCGGGGGCGCTGGCGGGTGTCAACTTCGACACCGACCGTCGCCTGGTCGCCGCCGAGCTGGGCTTCGAGAGCGTGGCGGAGAACTCCCTCGACGCCGTCTCGGGCCGGGACTTCGCGCTCGACTACCTGTCTGCGGCGGCCACCTGCGCCACCCACCTCTCGCGCCTGGGGGCCGAGCTGGTGCTGTGGTCGAGCAGCGAGTTCGGGTTCTGCGAGCTGTCGGACTCGTGGTCCTCGAGCTCCTCGCTGATGCCCCAGAAGAAGAACCCCGATGCGGCCGAGCTGCTGCGTGCGAAGGCCCCCCGCGTGGTCGCCCATCTTGCTGCCCTGCACGGCGTCATCCACGCCCTCCCGCTGGCCTACAACAAGGACCTCCAGGAGGACAAGGAGCACCTGTTCGACACCTCCGACACGCTCGAGCTGTGCATCCCGGCGGCGAGGGGGATGCTCGCCACCGCCCACTTCGACCGTGAGGCGATGGCGGCGGCGGCCGCCGACGAGCTGGTGGCGGCCACCGACGTGGCGGACCTGCTGGTGAGGCTGGGGACGCCGTTCAGGGAGGCCCACGGGATCGTCGCCGGCCTCGTCCGGGGCGCGCTCGAGGCCGGCAGGCCGATCTCCGAGCTGGACGAGTCGGAGCTCGCCTCCCACAGCGAGCTGCTCGCGGCCCACCGAGATCAGCTGCTGCGGGTCCTGTCCCCGGGCGGGGCACTCGAGTCGAAGATCTCCGAGGGGGGGACGGCGAGCGGAAGGGTACGCGAGCAGCTGGCACTGGCCCGGGAGCGGCTGGTCCGGGCCCCGTCCGCGCGGTGAGCGCACGCCCGCTCGGCCACGAGTTCTACGAGCGTCCAGTCCTCGAGGTGGCCCGGGACCTGATCGGGTGCCGCGTGGTCCACGGTCGCACCGGGGGCGTGATCGTCGAGACCGAGGCCTACCACCACAGCGAGCCCGCGTCTCACGCGTTCGTCGGCCTCACCCCCCGGACCGGCACCCTGTTCGGCCCTCCCGGCCGCGCGTACGTGTACCGCTCCTACGGCATCCACGCGATGCTGAACGCGGTCTGCGAGCCGGAGGGTGTCGGTGCCGCGGTGCTGATCCGGGCGCTGTCGCCGACCACCGGGTTGGGGCTGATGCGCAGGCGGCGAGGGGGCATCGAGCGTGACCAGGATCTCTGCTCCGGGCCGGGCAAGCTCACCCAGGCGCTGGCGATCGAGCTCGACCTCAACGGCACCGACCTGGCCGGCGGGCCCGTGAGCGTGCTGGGAGCGACCGCCGAGTGGTCGGAACCCCGCATCCTGGTGGGCCCCCGCGTGGGGATCACCCAAGCCGCCGGGCTGCCCTGGCGGTTCGCCGCGGCCGGGGACGCAAACGTCTCGCGCCCGCGCCCGCCCGCGGCGTAGCGCGTCAGGGGGCTCCGGCGCCGCGCGGCCCGCGGCCCGCGGCCCGCGGCCTCCGGCGTCTCAGGGGGCGCTGATGCCTCGCCGGGGCCGGCGTCTCAGGGGGCGCTGGCGCCTCGCGGAGGGTGGCGTCTCAGGGGGCGCTGGCGCCGCCGGCTTCCGTCCCGCCCGCCGAAGAGCTGCTCGACGGTGTCTGGGGGGTGGGGGCCGGAGTGGGAGAGGGGGTACTCGGCGCTTCGTGGGACGGGGCCGGGGTGGGCGTCGGTTCGGGGGTGGCCTGGACGTGTTCGGTCGAGGGCGGAGGTGAGGTGGGGGAGGTCGTGCCCGTGGTGGGCTTCGCGGTCTTACCCGAGCCTTTCGTGGCTCCCGAGCCGGAGGTCGGCGAGGACGGCGTGACTTCCGAAGCGCCCGTGGTTGGGAGCGAAGACGGGGAGGAGCCGTGCTTGGAGGCTGCTTCCCGTTCCGCGTCGAGCTGGAGGGCGGAGGTCATGAAGTCGTGCCAGATGAGGGCGGGGAAGGTGCCACCGAGGACCGGGCCGCCGTCGTAGTCGTTGGTCATCGGGACCAGCTTTTCGGGGTAGCCGACCCATACGGCGACGGTGTACTTGGAGTCCCAGCCGACGAACCACGCGTCGCCGTAGTTGGAGGTGGTGCCGGTCTTGCCGGCCGCGAACTGACCGATCGCGGCGGCTTTCCCGGTCCCGTACTCGAGCACCGTTTCCAGAACCCCCGTCTCCGTCTGGGCCACCGACGGGGGAAGGACCCTGATGGCGATGACGCGGTTGCGGTCGGTGTGGTTGCCGTCGGGCAGGGGCTCGGACCCGGCCGTCACTTCCTGGAGTGCGACCGGCTGGCCGCTCTCGGTCATGGTGCCGCTCATGCGATCGCCGTTGTGGGCGATCGTCTCGTAGGCGTGGGCCATGTCGAGCGGGGTGACGCCGACGGTGAGCCCGCCGATCGTCATCGCCGGGTTGGTCGAGATCGGCGTGGTGATGCCCATCTTGTGAGCGAGGTCGGCGATGTGCTGGGTGCCCACCTCGAGGCCCACTTCGGCGTAGATCGAGTTGTCGGAGTAGGCGGTGGCGCCGATCAGCGTGTTGGAGCCCGAGTAGGCGCCTTCGTCGTTGTGGACCACGAACCGTTCCGGGCCGTTGGGGGAGGAGACGACGAATTCCTTCGGCTTGGAGGACCACACCGAGTAGGGGGAGATGCCGTGCTCGAGGGCGGCGGCCAGGTCGAAGGCCTTGAAGGCGGACCCGGGCTGGCGCTCCCCGTCGGTGGCGAGGTTGAACGGATAGCGGTCGTAGTTGCGCCCGCCGACCATCGCGCGGACCTCGCCGGTGGAGTTTTCGATCGCCACTAGCGAGGCGGTGGGGCCTTCTTCGCCGAAGTAGGAGTCGACCGCCTGTTCGGCGGAGCGCTGGAGCCCGAGATCGAGGGTGGTCTTGATCTTCAAGCCGCCCTCGAACGCGCGTTGGGCGCCGTAGCGTTCGATCACCTGCTGTTGGGCCCAGCTGGTGAAGTAGCCGACGTCGACGCCTTCGACGGGCTGCGCCGACGGGGCTTCGATCTCGGCGGCGGAGGGGAGCGGCTTGGCGATGCTCTGTTCATAGACGGGTCTCGTGATGTAGCCCTGTTCGAGCATCTGGAAGAGGACGATGTTGCGGCGGTGAAGGGCGGCGGTCTTGTAGACGGCCGGGTTGTAGGCGGTGGGCGACTGGATCACACCGGCCAGCAGCGCGGCCTCCCACGGCTGGAGCTGCTGGACGCAGAGTTCGTGGCCGGGGGTTCCGCAGCCTTCGTGTTGGGGCTCGTGGCCGAAGTAGGTCTCGGCGGCGGCCTCGATGCCGTACGCGCCGTTGCCGAAGTAGATCGTGTTCAGGTAGGCGGTGATGATCTTGTCCTTGGACCACTTGTGGGAGAGCTGGTAGGCGAGGGCCGCCTCGCGGAGCTTCTCGAAGATGGTGCGATGGGACTGGGCCTGGAGGGCGTTCTTGATGAACTGCTGCTCGATCGTGGAGGCCCCTTGGACGGCCCCCCCGCCGCGGATGTCGGCCACCAGGGCGCGGGCGATACCGCGCAGGTCGACGCCGCTGTTGTGGTAGAAGCGCTTGTCCTCGATCGACACCACCGCCTCCTTGACGATCGGGGGGATCTCGGAGGGGGTGACGATCACGCGGTTCTGCTGGCTGAGCACCCCGATGGGGTGGCCGAGGTCGTCGTAGAGGAACGAGCTCTGCTCGTTGCGGTACAGGGAGAAGCGGGTCAGCGACGGGAGGTCGGCGGCGATCGACACGAACATCCCGAACACGAACGAGACCACGCCGAGGAGCAGCAGCGCCAGCAGGATCGCGACCAGGCGAAGGCGCTTGAGGCGCGGCCGGGCGACCGGCTCGATCTCGCTTTGGGGTATTGCTGGTCGGTCGTAGACGCTCATGCTTCGTCCGGCGGGGGGAGCGAGACCTGCAGCGCGAGGACCGTACCCTGAGTGGCGGCGCCGGAGGTGTGGCGGGCGGCGCGCCAGGCCCTCAGGATCGACCCTCGGGACCGCGAGAGAATAGCATTCGGGCCTGCATGCAAGACGAGGATGAGGCCGCCGCGGGCGCCGGACAGCGGCCGGACCCACACCTCGTGCGGCTCGCGGAGGAGCTCTCCGAGGGGGCCGTCGACTCGCTCCCCGAGGGGGCGCTGGCCGAGCGGTTGACGAGGGCCCGCGCCGAGCGCCGTCCCCTGCGGGTGAAGCTCGGGATCGACCCCACCGCGCCGGACATCCATCTCGGCCACGCAGTGGTGCTGCGCAAGCTGCGTCAGTTCCAGGACGCCGGTCACCGGGTGGTGCTGATCATCGGCGACTACACCGCTCGGGTGGGGGATCCGTCGGGGCGGTCGAGCCTGCGGCCGATGCTCTCCGAGGAGGAGATCGAGGCCAACGGGGCGACCTTCCAGGAGCAGGCGATGAGGATCCTCGACGAGGATCCCGCCCGGCTGGAGGTGAGGCACAACAGCGAGTGGCTGGCGATGCCCTCGGTGGAGTTGTTGAAGCTGATGCGGCATGCCACGGCGGCACAGCTGCTCGAGAGGGAGGACTTCGCCAAACGGATGGCGGCCGCCGAGCCGATCTCGCTGCTCGAGATGCTCTACCCGCTGCTCCAGGGGTACGACTCGGTGGCGGTGGAGGCGGACGTGGAGCTCGGGGGCACCGACCAGAAGTTCAACCTCCTGTTCGGGAGGGACATCCAGCGGGCCTACGGGCGGCCCCAGCAGGCGATCATCACGATGCCGATCCTGGTGGGGGTGGACGGGTCCCGGAAGATGTCGAAGTCGCTGGGGAACCAGATCGGGATCCTCGACCCACCCCGGGAGATGTACGGCAAGACGATGGCGATCCCCGACTCGGCGATGGAGGAGTACTACCGGCTGCTGCTCGGGCGTGAGCCCCCCGCCGGCGCCGAGCAGGGGTCCAGCGCCGCCAGGGACGCGAAGCGGGAGCTGGCCAGGGAGCTAGTGACGTGGCTGCACTCCGAGCAGGAGGCACGGGCCGCCGAAGAGGAGTTCGAGCGGGTGTTCGTCCAGCGGGAGGAGCCACGGGACATGAGGGAGGCGGACTTCGCCTGCCCGGAGGGGACCGTCCACCTCCCGGAGCTGATCTCGAGGGAGTTCGGGGTCTCGCGGTCGGAGGCCCGGAGGCTGATCGACCAGGGGGGAGTGTCGCTCGGGGACACCGCGGTGGCCTCGGGGGAGCACGACGTCCCCTGTGAGAGGGCCGACGGGCAGGTCCTGAGGGTCGGCCGGAGGCGGTTCGTACGCCTGCGGGCCGCCGGCTAGCATCCCGGAGGCGCCCGGAAGGGCCCGGAGGTCCGCACAGTGCGGGATCGGGCCGGCCTCGCCCGGCGGGGACACGGGGCCCGCGGTCGAGCCGCGCTATACTCTTCGGTCGGCCCAATGGCGCCTCAGGGCGTCGGGTCGGTCGGTCTCCCCCAAGGGGAAGCCCCCCTCGGGAGGCCCGGCGGTCTTTGAAAACTCAACAGCATGCGCATCTACGATCGCTTGGCGATCGTGGTGTGCGTCCAGGTTCGACCCGTCACGAGACGCCGACTCGGCGTGCTCGGTGACGGCAAAGAGTCAAAGCAGAGAAGTACCCCGTCATAGGTTCGGGACCACGGTGTATGGGTCCCGGCCGCCGTCTCCGGTGACGCCCTCGGGTGTCGATGGAGCGGCACACCCATGACAGCTTTTCGTGAAGTTCTTCACGGAGAGTTTGATCCTGGCTCAGGACGAACGCTGGCGGCGTGCTTAACACATGCAAGTGGAGCGACGAACCAGGGCTTGCCCTGGGGCAGAGCCGCGAACGGGTGAGTAACACGTGGGTTACCTGCCTCGATGACTGGGACAACCCGAGGAAACTCGGGCTAATACCGGATGTGCCCGCAAGGGGAAAGGAAGCTTCGGCCTCCGCATCGAGATGGGCCCGCGGCCCATTAGCTTGTTGGTGAGGTAACGGCCCACCAAGGCTTCGATGGGTAGCTGGTCTGAGAGGACGATCAGCCACACTGGGACTGAGACACGGCCCAGACTCCTACGGGAGGCAGCAGTGGGGAATCTTGCGCAATGCGCGAAAGCGTGACGCAGCAACGCCGCGTGGGGGAAGACGGCTTTCGGGTTGTAAACCCCTTTCAGTTGGGACGAAGCTCCGACGGTGAATAGCCGTTCGGAGTGACGGTACCTTCACAAGAAGCACCGGCTAACTACGTGCCAGCAGCCGCGGTAATACGTAGGGTGCAAGCGTTGTCCGGAATTATTGGGCGTAAAGAGCGTGTAGGCGGCCCGATTAGTCCGCTGTGAAAGTCCAGGGCTCAACCCTGGAATGCCGGTGGATACTGTCGGGCTAGAGTCCGGAAGGGGCGAGTGGAATTCCTGGTGTAGCGGTGAAATGCGCAGATATCAGGAGGAACACCAATGGCGAAGGCAGCTCGCTGGGACGTGACTGACGCTGAGACGCGAAAGCGTGGGGAGCAAACAGGATTAGATACCCTGGTAGTCCACGCTGTAAACGATGGCAACTAGATGTGGGGGGTGTCGACTCCCCCCGTGTCGAAGCTAACGCATTAAGTTGCCCGCCTGGGGAGTACGGCCGCAAGGCTAAAACTCAAAGGAATTGACGGGGGCCCGCACAAGCAGCGGAGCATGTGGTTTAATTCGACGCGACGCGAAGAACCTTACCTGGGCTTGACATGTGAGTGACAGGTGTGGAAACACACCCTCCCTTCGGGGCACTTTCACAGGTGGTGCATGGCTGTCGTCAGCTCGTGTCGTGAGATGTTGGGTTAAGTCCCGCAACGAGCGCAACCCCCGTCGCATGTTGCCAGCATTTAGTTGGGGACTCATGCGAGACTGCCGGTGACAAACCGGAGGAAGGTGGGGATGACGTCAAGTCCTCATGCCCCTTATGTTCAGGGCTACACACGTGCTACATTGGCGCATACAGAGGGCTGCGATACCGCGAGGTGGAGCGAATCCCTTAAAGTGCGTCTCGGTTCGGATTGCAGGCTGAAATTCGCCTGCATGAAGGCGGAGTTGCTAGTAATCGCGGATCAGCATTGCCGCGGTGAATACGTTCCCGGGCCTTGTACACACCGCCCGTCACACCACGGGAGTGAGCAACACCCGAAGCCGGTGGCCTAACCCTTTTGGGAGGGAGCCGTCGAAGGTGGGGCTCGTGACTGGGGTGAAGTCGTAACAAGGTAGCCGTAGCGGAAGCTGCGGCTGGATCACCTCCTTTCTAGGGAGCACCTAGCGGTGCCCCGGTCCAGGGTCCCTCGAGGACCCGTGCGGTCACGCCGTCAATACGTACGGTGTGATGTCAGTGCAGGCCGGGCCTAGCATGTCGACCGAACCTGGCTGGTCTTGCGTCGAGCCGGCGCGCGCCCCTTCTGCTTAGGGGAGCGCCGGGCGAGACGCTGAAACCGGGCCAGCATGCTGTTGAGTTTTGAGAGACCGGCGCCCGCGGCTTGGTTCGTGCGGGCGTGTGCCTCCCAGCCGGTCCTTGAAAACTGCACAGAAGCCACAACAGCCGCCCATCGATAAGCGGGCGGCTGATAACGGGTATCACCGGACCCGGCAGAGATGCTGGGTCTGATCACCGTCAAGATAGTAAGGGCACACGGTGGATGCCTTGGCACCAAGAGTCGATGAAGGGCGTGAACGGCTGCGATAAGCCACGGTGAGGCGCTGAATAGCCTTTGACCCGTGGATGCCCGAATGGGGAAACCCAGCGCTGGTAATGCGGCGTTATCCCCGGTTGAACACATAGACCGGGAGAAGACAAGCGGGGGAAGTGAAACATCTCAGTACCCCGAGGAAAGGAAATCAACAGAGACTCCCTGAGTAGTGGCGAGCGAAAAGGGATCTAGCCCAAACCCGGCGGATGTAAGTGGACATGCGTTGTCCGTCGGGGGTTGTAGGGCACCTGTTCCGGGCCATGTCCGGCCCGGCAGGAGTTACAAAATCGTGTGGTAGTCGAAGCGTGTGGAACCGCGCACCATAGAGGGCAATCGTCCCGTAGACGAAACTGCACGATCTCCTGTCAGGTGTTCCTGAGTAAGTCCGCTCCCGTGAAACGCGGACTGAAACTGGGGGGACCACCCTCCAAGGCTAAGTACTACTTGGTGACCGATAGCGGACAAGTACCGTGAGGGAAAGGTGAAAAGAACCCCGGAAGGGGAGTGAAATAGTACCTGAAACCGCGTGCCTACAAGCGGTGGGAGTCCCTTCGTGGGATGACCGCGTGCTTTTTGCATAACGAGCCGGCGAGTTACTCGTCTGCGGCAAGGTTAAGCGATGAGCGGAGCCGTAGCGAAAGCGAGTCCTAACTGGGCGACATAGTCGTAGGCGGTAGACCCGAAACTGAGCGAGCTACCCATGGGCAGGCTGAAGCGGGGGTAAGACCTCGTGGAGGGCCGAACCGACCTAGGTTGAAAACTGGGCGGATGACCTGTGGGTCGGAGTGAAAGGCTAATCAAGCTCAGTGATATCTGGTTCTCTCCGAAATATATTTAGGTATAGCCTCGGATAAATTGCGTGTTGGCCGTAGAGCACTGTTTGGACTAGGGGCCCTACCAGGTTACCGACTTCAGGCAAACTCCGAAGACCAGTCACGTTTACTCCGGGAGTCAGTTGCTGGGGGATAAACTTCAGCGTCAAAAGGGAAACAGCCCAGACCGCCAGCTAAGGTCCCTAAGTACTAGCTAAGTGGGAAACGATGTTCGAGTGCATAGACAACCAGGAGGTTGGCTTAGAGGCAGCCACCCTTGAAAGAGTGCGTAACAGCTCACTGGTCAAGTGTTCGAGCGCGGACAATTCAACGGGGCTCAAGCTAGTCACCGAAGCTGCGGGTGCGTGAGACCTTCGGGTCGATCGCGCGGTAGGAGAGCGTTCCCAAGCCAGTAAAGCCGCGGCGGAAGCCAGTGGTGGAGGCTTGGGAAGTGAGAATGCCGGCATGAGTAACGAAAGAGGGGTGAGAATCCCCTCCACCGATTGCCCAAGGATTCCTGAGTAAAGTTCGTCTGCTCAGGGTTAGTCGGGACCTAAGGCGAGGCCGAAAGGCGTAGTCGATGGCCAACAGGTTGATATTCCTGTACCACGTCGCATCCGTTTGACCGACGGGGAGACGAGGGAGGCTAAGGGAACCCAGGCGATGGTTGACCTGGGGTAAGCATGTAGGGGTGGCCCTAGTGAAATGCGGGGCTGCATAACCTGAGGTGCGATGCCAGCTGGCGTTAAGCCGGCGAGTCCCTGACGCCAAACCTCCAAGAAAATCCTCTAGGGAGGAAGCGCGTGCCCGTACCAAAACCGACACAGGTGGGCAAGTAGAAAATACTAAGGTGATCGAGATAACCCTCGTTAAGGAACTCGGCAAAATCGCCCCGTAACTTTGGGATAAGGGGCGCCCCAGTAGGGTGAAACTCCTCGCGAGTGGAGCCCGAGAGGGCCGCAGTGAATTGGCTGAAGCGACTGTTTACCAAAAACACAGGTCTCTGCTAAGTCGAAAGACGACGTATAGGGGCTGACGCCTGCCCGGTGCCGGAAGGTTACGTGGAGTTGTTAGGGCTTGACCCGAAGCAGCGAAGCTAAGCCCCGGTAAACGGCGGCCGTAACTATAACGGTCGACTGGCTGTTACAAAATTCAGCTATATGCTGGGATATCCGAGAATCCCGCACTACGAGTACCGTCCCAAGTGGGCGGTACCGTGAAAATGTGACGGGTGCGGACAATCAGCAGGAAAGACTGTCGAGCGAAGAAGCGCGGCGCTGGTTTGTTGCCGGCGTCGTCGAGGGCGAGGGAGCTGGTGCATCTCGGTGAAGAGACGCGAGACTCATTCGCTGGGCTTTTACGTCCAGCCAGAGTTTTTCGTGTATCAACATCGAGACCGACGCCAACTTCTTGAGCTCACGAAAGAGGTCATAGGGTGCGGCGGGATCTGGCCTAAGCCAGGTAATCGAAACGTACTCGTACTGGCCGTGAACTCACGTGCGTGTCTTACAGCGCATGTGTTGCCGTTCATGCGGCGGTACTTCCGGTTCTCATCGAGAACTCGAGATATGCGACTGTTTGAAGAGGCCATGGGCTTGTTCGAACGGGGAGCGCATCTCGAGCGGGAGGGCCTAGCCGCAATCGTTCGTATCGCATATGCGATGAACGGGAACGGCAAGCAGCGTTCACGACCGATTGACCAGGTGCTCGACAGAATCCTCAGAGGCCATACGCTGAACACCTCGTAGAGGGGTGAAGAGATGGTCCGACCTCCATGGCGACATGGAGAGCTAGGCGGAACCGAAACGACCTAGCCGTTTCCGTGTACGGGAGACGTAACAAAAGTGCCTAAGGTAAAACGTTGCCCCCCGCGCAGGTAACTGCGCGGTGCGCATCTGGCTATATGCTGGAAAACCTGAGCATCCCGCACTACGAGTGCCGTCCAAGTGGGCGATACCGTGACAATGTGTCGGGTGCAGAAAACCAGCAGGAAAGGCCGATAGCGCGTCAGCTGGATCTTGGCTTCGCACGCCCGAGGGGGATGCCTCTCGACCACGTGCCAATGGCTCAGACGCCTGCGGAACGTGAGCGCTGCGGAGCGTGGACGATCCAACGACGCCCATCGGAATCCTCAGAGGCCATACGCCAGAGGTCCAGGACACTGGATCATGAGATGGTCCCATCTGCATGGCGACATGCAGGGAGAGAGACGCACAAGGGTCTCACTCCGCTCGACGCCGCGTGGCGCACGAGTAAGGCATTAAGCGAAATTCCTTGTCGGGTAAGTAACACTTGCCCCGCCGTCTCGTGAGAGGCGGTCGAGAACCGGCTCATATCGGGGAAACCCTCCTGTCTACGGCAGAGGGCAATCCCGAGGGAAGTCCTAGTGACCCCCTAACGACTGATCCGAAAGGAGAGGCGTGTCACGCTCCGGCTAGACCGGAAATCCATGTGATGCGCAATACGCCGGCCCTCATCATGACAATGGACATCAATGGAGTGCGTTGCTGGATCCACCCGGATTCCGGGGGACGTCAAGCGAGCTGTGCAGGCTCGTTTGCGTTCGCAGCGGTCAACCAAGGAGATCGTTTGCTCGGCAGAGGCTCGAAGACTGGGCCACGCTCCTAAAGATGCTAGATGAGGTGAAGGGATAGTCTGCGCTCTCGGAAACGAGAGGAAACGCGAAGTTCCGACCTGCACGAATGGCGTAACGACTTCAGCGCTGTCTCAACGAGGAGCTCGGTGAAATTGCAGTCTCGGTGAAGATGCCGAGTACCCGCGGCTAGACGGAAAGACCCCGTGAACCTTTACTACAACCTGGTATTGGGATTCGGTGCATTTCGCTCAGGATAGGTGGGAGGCTTTGAAGCGCTGGTTGCGGCTAGCGTGGAGCCAACCTTGAGATACCACCCTTGGTGTATTGGATTTCTAACAGCACGCCGTGAATCCGGGTGCTGGACAGTTCCAGGCGGGTAGTTTGACTGGGGCGGTCGCCTCCCAAAATGTAACGGAGGCGCACAAAGGTTCCCTCATCACGGTTGGAAATCGTGTGTAGAGCGTAAAGGTAGTAAGGGAGCTTGACTGCGAGACTGACAAGTCGAGCAGGTGCGAAAGCAGGTCTTAGTGATCCGGCGGTAGCAAGTGGAAGTGCCGTCGCTCAACGGATAAAAGGTACTCCGGGGATAACAGGCTTATCGGGCCCAAGAGTCCACATCGACGGCCCGGTTTGGCACCTCGATGTCGGCTCGTCGCATCCTGGGGGTGGAGTTGCTCCCAAGGGTTGGGCTGTTCGCCCATTAAAGCGGTACGCGAGCTGGGTTCAGAACGTCGTGAGACAGTTCGGTCCCTATCTGCCGTGGGCGTTGGAGAGTTGAGAGGATTTGTCCCTAGTACGAGAGGACCGGGATGAACGCACCTCTGGTGTATCTGTTGTCCTGCCAAGGGCATTGCAGGCTAGCTACGTGCGGATCGGATAACCGCTGAAAGCATCTAAGCGGGAAGCCGGCCTCGAGATGAACTCTCCCATCCCCTCGAGGGAGTAAGACCCCTGGTAGACCACCAGGTTGATAGGCCGGATCTGGAAGTACGGTAACGTGCGAAGGAGACCGGTACTAATGGGTCGAGGGCTTGACGGATTTTTTTGTGATACCCCGCAGTGGCTCCTGTGCAGTTTTGAAGGACCGCTGGGAGCGCGGTCTCTCACCTTTTTCCGGTGGCTTTGGCGAGGGGGAAACACCTCTTCCCATTCCGAACAGAGCAGTTAAGCCCCTCAGCGCCGATGGTACTTGGCTCGCAAGGGCCCGGGAGAGTAGGACGCCGCCGGTTTTTTTCTCACTGCGGTGTCGGCCGTCCACAGGACGGCCGACCGCGGTGCGCTGCCCGCTGCGTTTGCCGCGGGCGGATCCGGTCGTGCCCGAGCTGGGGGCCGATGGGGGAGAGGCACACCTGGACCGCGGCCCCGGGTGACCCCGGGCGGCGCATCCGAACGGGCCTCGTCAGCTTGCGCGCGTGCAGCGTCGCCGCCGCCGCGTGGGCGTCACCGGAATCGTCCTGCCCGTCGACCTCCCAGTCGACACGACGGTCGTCCTCGAGCAGCAGGAAAGCGCGGATCAGCCCGGCGGCGGCGAGCGCGCGCTGCGTGAGCGTTGATGTCCTTCGTGAGAACATGTGTTCGCAAGCTAAGGAGCCCCGCGGACGGAAGCGCGTCGAACATGCGTACGTGGCCCCCGAACCGGTCGAAAGTGGCTGTGTAGAGCCGAAAGCGGCCGCATCGGAGTGCAATGCGAGTTGCATTCGAGGGACGGGTCGACACCTGGAACCCGGGGGGCGGTGCGCGGTTCTTGGGGGCCGACCGCACAGATTTCGAGGGGCCGGGTCCGACACGGTCACGTTGGCACCCCCGGCCCCGCGAACCGACACGCCCGAGCAGGCCCGAACCTCCCCACACAGGCAGGGCACGGGCCCCGGGGCTCGAACATGACGTCGTAGAGATGGCTGTTACGCTCTCCAAGCGCCCCACCGCGAGGACCATCCTGGGTTCTCGCCGGCGGCGACTACCCGTCATGGAGAAGTTCGTCATCGAAGGCGGCGAGACGCTTTCCGGGACTCTGACCCCGGCCGGGAACAAGAACGGGGCGCTCGCGATCCTTGCCGCATCGGTCCTCACCGAGGACGAGGTGGTGGTCCAGAACGTCCCCCGCATCCGCGACGTGGAAGCCATGGTCGCGATCCTCGAGGCGATCGGCGCCCGCACCGAATGGCGGGGCCCGAACGAACTGGCCCTCAGCGGTGCCACCGTTCACACGGTCGAAATCGACCGTGACCTCGCCGAGCTGCTGAGAGCCTCCTTCCTGCTCGCCGGCCCGCTGCTGGCCCGCTTTCACCGCGCCTCGATGCCGCCCCCGGGGGGCGACGTGATCGGCCGACGCCGCCTCGACCCCCACCTCGACGCCTTCCGGGCGATGGGCGCGACCGCGGAGTGCAACGGCGAGATCCTCCTAACCGCCCCCAACGGGCTCCGGGCCACGGACGTGTTCATGGACGAGCCCTCGGTGATGGCGACCGAGAACGCGCTCATGGCCGCTGCCCTCACTCCGGGTACCACCGTGATCGGCAACGCCGCCTGCGAGCCCCACGTCCAGGACCTGGCCCGGATGCTCGTGAAGATGGGCGCCGACATCCAGGGCATCGGCTCGAACGTGATCACGATCAACGGCCTCGAGCGCCTCCACGGCTGCTCCCACACGGTCGCCCCCGACCACATCGAGATCGGCAGCTTCATGGCCCTCGCCGGCGTCACCGGCGGTGAACTACGGATCAAGGACACCGTCCCCGGCGACCTCCGGATGATCCGCCTCGTGTTCGAGCGGGTGGGGCTGTGCTCGATGCTCGACGGCAACGACGTGATCGTCCCCGGCGGCCAACGCCTGGTCGTCCAGGCCGACGTGGGGGAATACAAGAGCAAGATCCAGGACGGCCCCTGGCCCGCCTTCCCGGCCGACCTCACCTCGATCGCGGTCGCCCTCGCCACCCAGGCCGAGGGGTCGATCCTCGTCCACGAGTGGATGTTCGAGAACCGCCTGATCTTCACCGACAAGCTGATCCTGATGGGGGCCGACATCGTGCTGTGCGACCCTCACCGGGCGATCATCACCGGTCCCCGCAGGCTCCGCGGCGAGCGGGTCGAGTCCCCCGACATCCGAGCCGGCATGGCGATGCTCCTCGCCGCCCTCTGCGCGGAGGGCCGCAGCGAGATCGGCAACGTCCGCCAGATCGACCGTGGCTACGAGCGCATCGACGAGCGTCTTCGCGAGCTCGGAGCCCGGATCGAGCGCGTGGCCACGGAACCGGTCCCCGCCTGAAGGCGAACGACGACTTAAGCTTCGGAGGGATCTCATGATCCACCCGATTCCCAGCGGCACCCGTGACGTGCTTCCCGACGAGACCCGGGAGGTCCGCTCGATCACGGACACCCTCCGTGCCGGGTTCGAGCGTCAGGGCTACGGCGAGATCTACACCCCTGCCCTGGAGTACGAGTCGGTCCTCGCCCGGGCCGACATGGCCGAGGCCCAGCCCACCTACCGGGTGTTCGACGAGACCGGGAACGTGCTCGTGCTGCGGTCAGACATGACGGTCCCGATCGCCCGCGTGGTGGCCACCCGCTACGCCGCCTCCGAGCCGCCCCTGCGGTTCTGCTACTTCGCCCACTGCTACCGGGGAGTCCGCCCCCAACGGGGCCAGCCCCGCGAGTTCCTCCAGGCGGGCATCGAGCTGATCGGCTCCCCGGCTCCCCAGGGCACCGCCGAGGTCCTCACGGTCCTGTGCCACTCCCTCGACGCCGTCGGTCTCAAGGACTACCGCGTGGGGATCGGCGACGCCTCGCTGTTCCCAGCCCTGATGGAGAGTCTCGGCGTGCCGTCCGAGTTTCGCCAGGGCCTGCTCGAGGCACTCGTCCTGAGGGACTTCGTGGGGCTCCGAGAGGCTCTGGGCCGGGCCGGGATCACCGGCGAGGCGGCCGAACTGCTGGCCGAGGTGCCCCAACGCCGCGGCGGCCCCGAGGTGCTCGCCGACGCCCCCGACCAGGCCGAGGAGGCCGTGTCGGGGCTTCGCGGACTCCACGAGCTGCTCGAGCCCGAGGTCGCCTCGAGGCTGATCTTCGACCTCGGCCTGGTCCGCCACATCGGCTACTACACCGGCGCCGTGTTCGACGTCTACGACCCCGCCCTCGGAGCGCCGATCGGCGGCGGTGGTCGCTACGACGAGCTCCTCGGCCGCTTCGGCCGCACCCTCCCCGCCGTCGGCTTCGCCCTCGGCGTCGACCGCCTCCACATCGCCCTCGCCGGCGAGGAGCGGGGCACCGGGATGCTCCTGGCGGGCGACCGCGTCGACGGTCTCCCGGGCGCACGGGTCACCGCCCCATGACCCTCCTCAACGGACTCACGATCGCCGTTCCCCGCGGCGCCCTCTTCGCCGACACCGTCGACCTCCTCGCCGAGCTGGGGATCGACACCGACGAGATCCGCTCCAACGAGCGCAAGCTCCTGTTCGAGGACGTCGGCGTGATCACGATGCGCCCGTCGGACGTGCCGACCTACGTGGAGGCCGGGTCGGCGGACCTCGGCGTCACCGGCAAGGACGTCCTCCTGGAGCAGACCGCCCAGGACCCGGGCGAGCAGGGTCGCCAGGTGTACGAGCTGCTCGACCTCGGCTACGGCCGCTGCACGATGGTGCTCGCCGGCAAGGCGGGGGAGGACACCGCGATGGAGTCGCTGCGACGGCTCGGGGTGATGCGGGTGGCGACCAAGTACCCCCGGGTGGCCTCCCGCCACATGGAGGCCACGGGGCGCCAGGCGGAGATCGTCGAGGTCAAGGGTTCGGTCGAGCTCGCCCCCCTGACGGGGCTGGCGGAGGCGATCGTCGACCTCACGGCCACCGGCACCACCCTGCGCGAGAACAACCTCGTGATCCGCGAGGAGCTGTTCACCTGCACCGCCAGGCTGATCGCCAACCCCGTCTCACACAAGCTCAAGGCGGCGGCGGTGGACGAGCTCCTCGGCCGCGTTCGCGAGCTGCAGGGCGCCGCCCCCGCCACCGGTCTCGCGGGCGGAGGCTGAGGTGCGCCTGGAGCGGATCGACGCCTCGGCCTTCGCCGAGCTCGGTGCCGTGGCCGCAGCCGCACGCCTTCGCGAGCTGGTCCCGGGTGCCTCCTCGGTCGCCGAGGACGTCCGCGCGATCGTCGAGGCCGTCCGCACCGACGGGGACGCGGCCGTGTCCCGTTACACCCGCACCTTCGACGCCCCCAACGCGCCCGAGCGGCCCCTGAGGGTGCCCGGAGAGGAGCTCGACGCGGCCATCACCCAGCTGCCCCTGCCGCTCGTGGCGGGCCTCCAGGTCGCAATCGCGAACGTCGCCCTGGTGGCCGAGGCCGGGGTCCACTCCGACGGCGCGGTCACGCTCCCACAGGGCCACCAGGTCGCCATTCGCGAGGTGCCCGTGTCCTCGGCCGCGGTCTACGTCCCCTCCGGACGGGCCCCCTATCCGAGCACCGTCGTGATGGGCGTCGTCTGCGCCCGCTCCGCCGGGGTCCTCGACGTTTCCGTGTGCGCCCCCCCGGGGTCCGACGGCGACATCGATCCCGTGATCCTCGGCACCTGCCGCCTGTGCGGCGTAGAACGCGTCTACCGCATGGGTGGGGCCCAGGCGATCGCCGCCCTCGCCTACGGCACCGACACCGTCGACCCCGTGGAGGTGATCGTGGGTCCGGGCAACCTCTACGTCCAGGAGGCCAAGCACCAGCTCTCCCGCGTCGTCGGCATCGACGGCTTCGCCGGTCCCAGCGACCTGCTGGTGGCGCTGGCGGCCGACACCGGACCACGGGACCTCAGACTCGCCGCGCTGGACATGCTCGCCCAGGGCGAGCACGGCGAGGCCACCCTCGTGGTCGCCACGTCCCCCTCTCCGGATCTGTGCGACCGCCTCGCCGCCGAGCTCGAGCGGCTGGTGGTGGAACGTCCCACGGTCGCCGACGCGGCCTTCGGGATCGTCGCCGTCCCGGGCCCCCGGGAGGCGATCGAACTCGCCAACGCGTTCGCCCCCGAGCACCTCCAGCTGATCGGGGCCGAGGTCGAACAGCTCGCCACCCTCGTCAAGAGCGCCGGCTGCCTGTTCATCGGACCTTCCAGCGGGACGGCCTTCGGCGATTACGTCGCCGGCTCCAACCACATCCTTCCCACCGCCGCGGCGGCCCGCTTCGCCTCGGGACTGTCCCCCCGCCATTTCCGTCGCACGATGGCCGAGGTGAGGGTCGGCGCGGCCGCCACCAAGCTCGCCGCCGCCGCCGCTCCGATCGCCCGCGCCGAGGGCTTCGAGGTCCACGCCGAATCGATGGAGGCCCGGGCCGTCAGCGAGAATGGGCCCTGATGACCTCCACCGCCATGACCCAGCGCAGCCGCGTGACCCGCACCACCCGAATCGAGAACGCCCCATGAGCCGTACCGCCAAGATCGAGCGCAACACCGCCGAGACCCAGGTCGCCGTAGAACTGACGCTCGAAGGCACCGGCGCCGGCACCCGGACGACCGGGGTCGGGTTCCTCGACCACATGCTCGACCTGCTCGCCCGCCACGGTCACCTCGACCTGTCCCTCACCGTCACCGGCGACCTCCAGACCGGGGCCCACCACACGGCCGAGGACACCGCGATCGTGATCGGCCGGGCGCTCGACGAGGCGCTCGGGGACCGGTCCGGGATCGCCCGTTACGGAGCCGCGGTCGTGCCCATGGACGAGGCCCGCGCCGCCGCCGTGATCGACATCTCCGGCAGGCCCTTCACGCTCTTCGAAGCCGACCTCCCGAGCGGCTCCACGGGCGGTTTCGAGCACGAGCTGACGGAGGAGTTCTTCCGTGCCCTGGCCACCAACGCCAAGCTCACCCTCCACCTCCGCGTGGAAAGCGGCTCCAACGCCCACCACATGATCGAGGCCGCCTTCAAGGCCTTCGCCCGTGCGCTGCGGGCCGCCGTCGCCCTCGACGCCACCGAGCAGGGCGTCCCCAGCACGAAGGGTACGCTGGCAGGATGACCGTGAGCAGCACCTCAGCGCCACGATGAGCGTCGCCCCGCAGATCGGCGGCGATCGCCTCGAGCTGGCGATCGTCGACTACGGGATGGGCAACCGCCGCTCGGTCGAGAAGGCCCTCGAGCACGTCGGCGTGAACGCCACCATCACCGGCGACCCCTCCCGCATCAGGGCGGCGGGGGGCCTCGTGCTCCCCGGCGTGGGGGCCTTCCCCCGGGCGATGTCGAACCTCCGCGAGCTGGGGCTGGACGAGCTGATCCGGGAGCTGGTCGGCGGCGGCACGCCGATGCTCGGCATCTGCCTGGGCATGCAGCTCGCCTTCGAGTCCTCGAGTGAGCTCGGCGGTGCGGAGGGGTTGGGGCTGCTCCAGGGCGAGGTACTTCCGCTGCGGGTGGCGGGCGAGAAGCTGCCCCACATCGGCTGGAACGAGGTCACCTTCGGCCACCCCGGCTCGCCGCTGCTGGAGGGGATCCCCCCGCGCTGCGCCTTCTACCACGTCCACTCCCTCGCCCCCGTCCCGGCCGAGGACCGGGACGTGCTCGGGACCGGGGAGTACGGGTCGCCGTTCGTCACCGCCGTGCACCGGGACAGCTTCTACGGGGTCCAGTTCCACCCTGAGAAGTCCTCCGCCGCCGGCATCCGCCTGCTCGCCAACTTCGCCCGCATCTGCCTGGCCTCGCGGGCTCCCGTCGCCGGGTGAGGCTCTACCCCGCGATCGACATCCTCGACGGCACGGCGGTCCGGCTCGTCAAGGGGGACTTCGACGCCAGGCAGACCTACGCCAGCGACCCCCTGTCGGCGGCCTCGGCCTTCGCCGAGGCCGGCGCCGAGGCCCTCCACGTGGTCGACCTCGACGGCGCCCGCGCGGGCGAGCCCGTCAACCTCGACCATCTCTCGAGGATCGCCACCGAGCTCCAGCTGCCGGTCCAGTACGGCGGGGGTCTTCGCTCCCGGGACGCGATCGACCGCGCCCTGGCGGCCGGGGCCACGAGGGTGATCCTGGGCACCGCCGCCCTCCGCGACCCTGAGCTGCTCCGCGAGGCCCTCGCCGCCCACGGGCCCGAGCGGGTGCTGGTGTCGGTCGACGCCCGCGGCGGGATGGCCACCAGCGCCGGCTGGACCGAGACCGAGACCCGCACCGCCGCCGAGGTGATCGAGGCCCTCACAGGGGACGGGGTGGGGGGGATCGTCTACACCGACGTGGACCGCGACGGGATGCTCGAGGGCCCCGACCTCGACACCGTCCGCGAGCTGGCCTCCTCGACCGCCGCCTCCCTGATCTACTCCGGCGGAATCGGCCGCATCGAGGACCTCGAGGGCCTCGCCGGCCTGCGGCTCCAGAGCCTCACGGGCGTGATCGTCGGCAAGGCCCTGTACGAGCGCCGCTTCACCGTCCCGCAGGCGAAGGAGGCGCTCGCGGGCTAGCGTGGGGGGATGCACCTCAAGCGCGTGATCGCCTGTCTGGACGTCGACGCGGGCCGCGTCGTCAAGGGCGTCGAATTCGTCGACATCCGCGACGCCGGCGATCCCGTTGCACTGGCTGCCCACTACGACGCCGAGGGCGCCGACGAGCTCGTCTTCCTCGACATCACCGCCACCCACGAGAAGCGCGACACGATCGCCCGCCTGGCGCGACGGGCCGCCGACGAGGTCTTCATCCCCTTCACGATCGGCGGCGGCATCCGCTCCGTGTCCGACGCCCAGGTGGTGCTGGACGCGGGCGCGGACAAGGTCTCGGTGAACTCCGCCGCACTGGCCAGGCCCGAGCTGCTGGACGAGCTCGCCAACAACTTCGGGGCCCAGTGCGTGGTGCTGGCGATCGACGCCAAGGCCTTCCTCGGGCCGGACGGGCTCCCCGACGGGACCGACCGCTGGCAGGCCTATGTGGCCGGCGGTCGCTCCAGCAGCGGACGTGACGTCGTCGAGTGGGCCCGAGAGGCCGAGCAGCGGGGAGCCGGCGAGATCCTGCTGACGAGCATGGACCGCGACGGCACCACCGCCGGATACGACCTCGCCCTCACCGCGGCCGTCAGCGAGGCCGTCGGGATACCCGTGATCGCCTCCGGCGGCGCCGGTCGCCTCGAGCACCTCGTGGACGCCGTCGAGGCGGGGGCGGACGCGGTCCTGTGCGCCTCCATCTTCCACTACGGGCACTTCACCATCGCCGAGGCGAAGGCCACCCTGGCGGGTGCGGGGGTGCCGGTCCGCGTCCCCGCATGACGACCGCGGCGGTCGTCCTCGAGCGGCTCCACGAGCGGCCGGGGGGTGAGGAGCTGACGACGCTCGCCAAGCGCCACGAGGACGTCGCGCTCATCGGCGGGGCGGTCCGGGACCTGCTCCTCGGTCGCACCCCCAGGGAGCTGGACGTGGTCGTGTCGGGGGACGCCGGCCGCTTCGCCGGCGACCTGCTGTCGATGCTCGAGCTCCGCCGCGAGGGCACCCCGATCCTCACCCTCCACGATCGCTTCGGCACCGCCGCCCTGGTGTGGCCCGCCGGCAGGGTCGACGTTGCCCGCCGCCGGGCGGAGAGCTATCCGGTGGCCGGCTCGCTGCCGGAGGTCCGCCCGGGAACCGACGAGGAGGACCTCGAGCGCAGGGACTTCACCGTCAACGCCCTCGCCGTCCCCCTGTCGGGGAGCCGTGCGGGTGAGCTGGTGGCGGTCGATCACGCGGTCTCGGACCTCCAGGGGGGCGTGCTGCGGGTGCTCCACGACCGCAGCTTCATCGACGACCCCACCCGCCTGCTGCGGCTCGGCCGCTACCGCGCCCGGTTGGGGTTCGAGGTCGAGCCCCACACCGCCGGCCTCGCCGCCGCCGCGCTGGAGGACGGTGCGCTGGACACAGTCTCCGGTGGGCGCCTCGGCGCCGAGCTGCGGCTCGCGCTCGGGGAAGCCGACCCGTTGGCCTCGCTGAAATCGCTGCACGACCTCGGTGCGTTGTCGCGGCTGGGATTTTCGTCCGTCCCGGAGACGCTCGCGATGGGCGCGATGGGGCTGCTGCCCGCCGACGGCGAGCTCCCTCGACTGCTGCTCTCGGTGCTGGTACACGAGGCCGCCTCCGGTCACGGCGAGGGCGAGGAACAGCGTTTCAAGGGGGAGCTGGAGCGGCTCGAATTCACCGCTGCCGAACGCGACCGCGCAATCCGGGCGGCCTTCGGAGCTGAGGCGCTCGGCCGGCGGATGGTGCGATCCGACAGCCGCTCGGAGCTCTACGAGGCGCTCTCGGGCTACGAGCCGGAGGCCGTTGCCCTCGCGGGTGCGTTGGGCGGCGGGCGGGACGACCGGGCGGCGGCCGACCAGGCCCGCCTCTGGTTCGACGACCTTCGCCACGTCCGCCTCGCCATCACCGGCGATGACCTGCTCGCCGCGGGCGTCGCTCCCGGCCCCCAGGTCGGGATGCGCCTGGAGGCGGCCCTGGCGTCCAAGCTCGACGGCCGCCTCAACGGCGCCGGCGCCCCCGCGGAGCTGCGGGCGGCTCTCGAGGCGACCACGTGAGCGTCCCGCAGCCCGGCCCCACGGTCACGGTCCCCGAGCTGCGCTTCGAGCTTCCGGGGGCGGTCGCGGTGCTGTTCACAGACCGCTCCCACGGGAGCTTCGCGCTCCCGTCCGAGCCGGACGGGGGTGTTCGGGCGGCCGAGGTGCACGAGCGCGTGGCGGGGCTGACGGGAGTCACCGAGGTGGCCCGCGGGCGCCAGGTCCACGGAGCGGCGGTCAGCCGCGTCACCACGCCTCCGTCCCACGACGCCCGCGATCACCACGCCGGCGGGGTGGAGGCCGACGGGCAGGCCACCTCCGTGCGGGGGTTGGCCGTGATGGTCGTGACCGCGGACTGCCTGCCGGTGGCGGTGGCCGGCGACGGCGTCGTGGCGATGCTCCACGCCGGCTGGCGGGGCCTGGCCGCCGGGGTTCTCGAGCAGGGGGTCCTGGCCGTACGGGATCTCGCCGGGCCCGGACCCCTGGCGGCGGTCATCGGCCCGGGGGCCGGACCGTGCTGCTACGAGGTCGGGGTGGAGGTCCACGAGGCGCTGTCGGTGTCCCGGGGGGGACCCACGATCGATCTCCCCGCGGTGGCCCGCTCGAGATTGGTGGCGGCGGGCGTGAAGGACATCCGCACGGTCGGGACGTGCACGATCTGCAGCCCACGCTTCTACTCCCATCGCCGCGAAGGCGCCCTCGCGGGCAGGCAGGCGGGGATCGCTTGGCTGACCTGATCGCCGGGATCGACCCCGCCAGGGTGCGAGAGAACCTCGCCCGGATCGAACAGGAGATCGCGGCCGCCGCCGCCCGTCGTCCGTCCGCGCCGGACGGGGGCGAGCGGGGACCGGTGGAGGTCCTCGCGGCCACCAAGTATGTCCCCCCGGCGGACCTGCCGAGGCTCGCCGAGGGCGGGGTCCGGCTGGTGGGCGAGAACCGCGCTCAGGACCTCCGGGCCAAGTTCGAGGCCCACGGCGACCTGTTCGAGTGGGACTTCATCGGGCAGCTCCAGAGTCGCCGCGTGCGGGTGATCGTCCCGCTGGTGAGGATGATCCACTCGGTCGCCTCCGAGTCGGCGATGCGGGAGCTCGAGCGCCACCGCGACCTCGCCCGGCCGGGGCTGAGGATCATGATCGAGGTGGACCTGGCCGGGGAGTCGACGAAGGCGGGGGTGCCGCCGGAGCAACTCGACGGCCTGATCGCCCTGTCTCCCTTCCCGGTGGTGGGGCTGATGACGATGCCGCCGCCGTCCGAAGACCCCGACGACAGCCGCCGGTGGTTCTCCTCGCTGCGCCGGCTCGCCGACGAGCGGGGGCTCGGCCAGCTCTCGATGGGGACCTCCCAGGATTACGCCGTGGCCGTCGAGGAGGGGGCCACGATCGTGCGCATCGGCACGCGCCTGTACGAGTAGCCCGGACGGGCCGCCGGGGCCCGCTGAGGGCGGGGCGGGGCCGGCTGAGCGCGGCTCCGACCGCTTTCGGGGCGGCAAACCACTAGCATCTGCAGGGAATTCGTCTCCTCGAGCGAACACGCATCTAGACCGATGTCCATTCGCGACTCATGGCACAGCGCGCTGGTTTACTTCGGCTTGGCCGAGGAGTATCCGGACGACTACGCCGAGGAGGCCGGTCCGGAGACCGAGATCGAAGACCGCTACCGCGAGCGCCCCAACGTACGGCGGCTGCGCCGCCGGGGTGACGAGTTCGACGACATCTTCGCCGACGAGGAGGAGAGCGGCGGCTCGGGCCGCCGCTCCGGTCGGGGCCGCCAGGCGGCCGCGCTGCGGTCGGTGGGCAACGGCAACGGCGACGTCCGGGTCCACCTCGTGGTCCCGAAGTCGTTCAACGACGCCCAGCAGATCGCGGACAAGTTCAAGGACTCGATCCCGGTGATCATCAACCTCCAGGGCGCCGACACCGAGCTGTCGAAGCGCCTGATCGACTTCGCCTCGGGGCTCACCTACGCGCTCGACGGCGGCATGCAGCGGATCGCCGACAAGGTCTTCATGCTGACTCCCCGAAACGTCGAGATCTCCGCGGAGGAGCGAGCGCGGCTGATCGAGAAGGGCTTCTTCAATCAGTCCTGAGGTCCCTGGCGCCGGCGGAGGTGCCGAGAGCATGCGCATCGGCCTGATCGGCTGCGGCAACATGGCCCGCGCGCTGGCCCGCGGGTGGGGCCGGCCGGTGGCCTGCTTCGACCCCCAGGCCGACCGCGCCCGCCGGCTGGCGGACGAGCTCGGTGGCCGGGCGATGGACAGCAACCGCGAGGTCGCGGATGCGTCCGACCTGCTGGTGCTGGCCCACAAGCCCGCCCAGCTCGGCGAGGTGGCGGCAGAGCTGGGGGAGGGGGCCGCGGGCCTGGCGGTGGCCTCGATCCTGGCAGCCACCCCGCTGGCCGACCTTCGCGCCGCCTATCCGGACTCGAGCGTGTACCGCTTCCTGCCCTCGCTGCCGGTGGAAGTCCGCCGTGGCGCGATCGTCGAGGCCCGGGGATCGGGAGCGGGCGCAGGCGACGAGCCCACCGATCTCGACGCGGCCGTCACCGCGCTGTTCGAGGAACTCGGGATGCTCGTGGTCCTCGACGAGTCGCTGGTGGACGTGGCGATGGGGCTGATGTCGTGCGCCCCGGCGTACGTGGCGCTGGTCGCCGAGGCCCAGATCGACGCGGGCGTCCGGCGGGGGATCCCCGCCGCCCAGGGCGCCCCGCTGGTGGTGGAGACGCTGGCCGGCACCGCCGAGCTGCTGCGGACCCGCGACTACGACACGGTCGCGGTGCGGCGGGAGGTCACCTCGCCCGGGGGCATCACCGCCCGGGGCCTGGACGCGCTCGAGCGCGCCGGCGTGAGGGCGGCCTTCAGCGACGCACTCGACGCCGTCCTGCGGTAGGGCGATCAGATGGTGCTCGCCAGCACACGCACGGACATCGCCGATTTCCTCTCGACGGTGATCTACGTGTACACGCTGCTGATCATCCTGTACATCATCACCAACCTGCTGTTCGCGGCCGGCCTGCGACCCCCGTACAACCGCACGGTCGACGCCATCCTCACCTTCCTGAGAGAGGTCTCCGAGCCGTTCCTGCGGATCTTCCGTCGCGTGCTGCCGTCGTTCGGAGGGTTCGACTTCAGCCCGATCCTGGCGATCTTTGCGCTCGCGATCATCAACAGCGTCGTCGTCCGGGGCATCATCCACGGCTGAGGGCCCGGTGCGGCGCGGCGTGGGTCGCGCGGGCGGCGTGGATCGCCTGGCCGCCGAGCACCCGGCGCTCCGCTCGTGGCTGCTCGTCGTGCTCGTGGCGGTGGTGGTGGTCGTGGTCGACCAGCTCACCAAGCACGCCGTCGAAAGCTCGATCGTGCCCGGGGAAGAACGCCGTGTGCTGCCCGGCATCCAGCTCGTGAACACCCGCAACCAGGGGGTCGCCTTCGGTTTCCTGCCGGGCAGGCACGTGGCCGTCACGGTCCTGATCGCGGTCGCGCTGGTGGTGCTGCTGGTGTACTTCGCCCGCCACCTCACCCGTCCCCTGATCTGGCTGCCGACGGGGATGCTGCTCGGGGGGGCGATCGGCAACATCGTCGATCGCATCCGCCACGGAGAGGTGACCGACTTCGTCAAGCTGCCCCTCGGGTGGCCCCCGTTCAACCTCGCCGACGCCTCCATCACGGTCGGGATCGTGCTCCTGTTCCTGCTCGCCGAGCGCGGCCGGCGAAGCCCCCCGTGAGCCCCCCGGAGCCGTTCTCGATCGTCCTCCAGGACAGCCACCTGATCGTGATCGACAAGGGTCCGGGGGTGGTGGTCCATCCCGGCAAGGGGCACCACCAGGACACGCTGGCACAGCGGCTGGCGCCGCTGCTCGCGGGCGGCGAGGGCGAGCGTGCGGGGATCGTGCACCGACTCGACCGCGACACCTCCGGTCTGCTGGTCGTCGCCCGCTCCGAGGAGGCCCACCGGCGCCTGCAGCGGGCGATCGCCGAGCGGCGGGTGGAGCGCGAGTACCTGGCGCTGGTCGAGGGCCGACCCCCGGCCCGGACGGGCACGATCGAGGCTCCGATCGGTCGCGATCCGAGGGTGCGGACGCGGATGACCGTCGGGGGTGCCGGAGCCCGCGAGGCCCGCACCCACTTCACCCTCGAGCGCTCCCTCGACGGCTTCTCGCTGCTCAGGGTCCGGCTCGACACGGGCCGCACCCACCAGATCCGTGTCCACCTGAGCGCGATCGGCCATCCGGTGGCCGGCGACCCGGAGTACGGTCGCCCGGGACTGCTCGGGCTCGACCGCCAGTTCCTGCATGCCACCCGGCTGGCCTTCGAGCACCCCTTCGACGGGCATCGGGTCGAGCTCACCTCGCCTCTTCCGGAGGACCTGAGGGCCGCGCTGGAGCGCGTCGAAAAGCTATCCTGAGAGGGAAAGACGAGTCCTCGACCCGCGCGGTCAAGGATCGCGGCCCTGCCCGGCAAGGCACCAGCCCCCGGGTCCCGCGAGCCTCGCGCGGACACGCAACACACATAAAGGGAGGTAGCCCGTGCCGGAAGTAGGCATAACGGAGCTGCTGGAGGCCGGCGTCCACTTCGGCCACCAGACGCGCCGCTGGAACCCCAAGATGCGCCGCTTCATCTTCGGCGAGCGCGGCGGCATCTACATCATCGACCTGCTGAAGACGCAGGCTGCCCTGAAAGCGGCCCAGGAATTCGCGTCCACGCTCTCACACCGCGGCGGGACCGTCCTGTTCGTGGGCACCAAGAAGCAGGCCAGCGACACCGTCAAGGAAGTCGCCGAAGCGGCCGACATGCCCTACGTCAACCACCGCTGGCTCGGCGGCCTGCTGACCAACTTCCAAACCATCAACCAGCGCATCCGCCGCCTCCACGACCTCGAACGCTACGAGACCGAGGGGCAGCTCGCGCTGCTGCCCACCCGCGAGCGGATGTCCGCCCAGGCCGACCTCGAGAAGCTGAGGGCCAACCTCGGAGGCGTCAAGAACATGCAGCGGGTGCCCGACGCGATGTTCGTGATCGACCTCAAAACCGAGCTGATCGCGGTCAAAGAGGCCCAGCGCCTGCGGATCCCGATCATCGGCCTGGTGGACACCAACTGCGACCCCGACGGGATCGACTTCGTGATCCCCGGCAACGACGACGCGATCCGCTCGTGCGCGCTGATCACCCAGGCGATCGGCCAGGTCGTCTCCGAGGGCCACTCGATCTTCCGCGCCGAGGAGGAACGGGCACGCAAGGAAGCCGAAGAGCGCGCCCGCCTCGAGGCCGAGGCCCGTGCCCGCCGGGAGGCCGAGGAACAGGCCGCCCGCGAAGCCCAGGAACAGAAGGCCCGGGAAGCCGAGGAGCAGGCGGCCCGCCAGGCCGCGGAGGAGCAGGCCGCCCGCCAGGCCGCCGAGGAGGCCCGCGAGGCGGCGAAAGCGCCGACTCCCGCGCCCGCCGCCCAGCCCCAGGCAGCGGCCCCGCAGGCCGCCCCTCAGGCGGCCCCGCCGGCGCCGGAGGCCGCGCCCCCCGAGGCGCAGGCCGCTGCACCGCCCCCCGAGGCCCCCGCAGCCGCCGCGCCGGAGCCAGAAGCTGCCGCGCCGGAGCCAGAAGCTGCCGCGCCGGAGCCAGAAGCCGCTGCTTCCGCGCCCGCCGCGAGCGAGCCCGAGGCCGCGGCCCCCGAGGTCGAGAAGCCGGCACCGGCCCCCGAGGCCACGGCCGAGGAGGCGACCCCAGAGGCACCGGACCAGGACGGCCAGGCCGACCAGCAGCCTGTGCCGGAGACGAGTACCGACCAGACGACAGCGGAGACGAGCAGCTGATGAGCACTGTTGAGATCGCGGCAAAAGACGTGAAGGCCCTGCGCGACCGCACGGGCGCCGGAATGATGGACTGCAAGAAGGCCCTCACCGAGGCCGAGGGTGACCTCGAGAAGGCGATCGAGATCCTGAGGGTGAGGCAGGGCAAGAAGATCCAGGACCTCGGCGAGCGGGCGGCGACCGAGGGCACGGTCCAGGCCTACATCCACGCCGGCTCGAAGGTGGGGGTGCTGATCGAGGTCGACTGCAACACCGACTTCGTCGCCAAGAACGACGACTTCGTGGGCTTCGCCAAAGAGGTGGCGCTGCAGATCGCGGCTACCCCCACGGTGAAGTTCGTGAGCAGGGAGGAAGTGCCGGAGGACCTCCGCGAGGCGGAGGCCCGGATCTACGAGCAGGAAGCCGCCGACAAGCCGGAGAACATCCGCGAGAAGATCGTCTCGGGCAAGCTCGACTCCTGGCTGTCGACGATCGTGCTGCTCGAGCAGGAGATGCACAACCCCAAGTTCGACGGCAAGACGGTCCAGCAGCTGCGGGACGAGCTCACGGCGACGACCGGCGAGAACGTCGTGATCCGCCGCTTCGTCCGCTTCGCGGTGGGCCAGTAGGGCGCCTGGGCCCACAGAACCAGCCCGCCGGCCGACCGGCCGGGCCCTCCGCTGCGGCTCGGGTACGCTCCTGAGCGCTCGATGGCCCCCGCCTTCAAAAGGATCCTGCTGAAGCTCTCCGGGGAGGCCCTGATGGGCGACCTCGACTACGGCACCGACCCCGAGCGCCTGCACGCCGTCGCCAGGCAGGTCGCCGACGTACGCAACCAGGGCGTCGAGGTGGCGATCGTGGTGGGGGCCGGGAACATCTATCGGGGGATGAAGGGGGCGGCGGCGGGTATGGACCGCTCGACGGCCGACTACATGGGCATGCTCGCCACGCTCCTGAACGCCCTCCCCCTGCAGGACGCGCTCGAGAAGATCGGGACCGACACCCGGGTCCAGAGCGCGCTGGTGGTCTCCGAGGTGGCCGAGCCCTACATCCGCCGGCGGGCCATGAGGCACCTCGAGAAGGGACGGGTCGTGATCTTCGCGGCGGGCACCGGCAACCCCTTCTTCACGACCGACACGGCGGCTGCGCTGAGGGCCGCCGAGATCCACGCGGAGATCATCCTGATGGCCAAGAACGGGGTCGAGGGCGTCTACACGGCCGACCCCGCGATCGACCCCGACGCGACGTTCATCCCGGAAATAACGCACATGGAGGCGATCGAGCGGCGTCTGCGGGTGATGGACTCCACGGCCCTGGCCCTCTGCATGGAGAACGGGATGCCCCTCAATGTCTTCAACATGGACGACGACACCAGCCTGGCGCGGATAATCTCCGGCGAGCGCGTCGGGACCCTCGTTTCGACGACTACGGGAGATGGCAGTGGCGACTGAGAACCTGATCGACGAACTGCTCAAGGACGCCGGCGAGCGGATGGGCAAGTCCCTGGAGACGGCCCAGCACGAGTTCACGACCGTCCGAACCGGGCGTGCGAGCCCGTCGCTGCTGGATCGGATCGTGGTCGACTACTACGGGGCCATGACCCCCCTCAACCAGCTCTCCACGGTCTCGGCCCCCGAGGCCCGGCTGCTGACGGTCCAGCCCTACGACAAGTCCGCGATCAAGGCGATCGAGAAAGCCATCAACGAGTCCGACGTCGGCCTCACCCCCTCCAACGACGGCAACGTCGTGCGGCTGGTGGTCCCGGAGCTCACCGAAGAGCGCCGCCGGGAGCTCGTGAAGGTGGTCCGGGGACTCGCCGAGGAGGGCCGGGTGGCGATCCGCAACGTCCGCCGCGACACGATGCAGCACCTCCGTGAGCTGAAGGCCGAGGGCGAAGCGTCCTCCGACGACGAGCACCGCGCCGAGGGGGAGCTGCAGAAGCTGACCGACGGCCGGGTCGGCGAGCTCGACGCGATGCTCAAGACCAAGGAAGAGGAGATCCTGGCGGTGTGATGGCCGCCGGGACAGCGGCTCGCTATCTGGCAATCATCACCGACGGGAACGGACGCTGGGCTCGAGCCCACGGCCTGCCCGTCAACGACGGCCACTCCGCCGGCGCCGACACCGTAAAGGCCCGCCTGCGGGACGCCGCCGAGCTGGGGATCGAGGAGTTCACCGTGTACTCCTTCTCGACCGAGAACTGGTCGCGCCCGGCGCCCGAGGTGACCGGGCTGATGAGCATGTTCTCGGTACGGATCGCCGGCGAAACCCCCGAGCTCGACCGCGAAGGAGTGCGAATGCGGTTCATCGGGCGCAGGGAGGGGGTCGACGCCGAGCTCGTCGAGCAGATGAACTGGGCCGAATCGGTGACCGCCTCCAACAGCCGCATCACCCTGTACGTGGCGTTCAACTACGGGGGGAGGGCCGAGATCCTCGACGCCGCAAGTCGCTTCCAGGGGGGAGGCGAGGAGGACTTCAGGGCCTGCCTGTACGCGCCCGAGATGCACGATCCCGATCTCATAATCCGCACCAGCGGGGAGCGTCGACTATCCAACTACCTGCTGTGGCAGTCGGCCTACTCGGAGCTCGTGTTCCGAGACGAGCTGTGGCCCGACTTCACCCGTCAGGCGCTGGAGGAATCTCTGGCCGAGTACTCCGAGCGCCGGCGACGGTTCGGCGGACGATGAGCGGCTGATGGCCGCCAGGACCCGTTTCACGAGGGGAGCCCGCCGGCCGAGGGGACGGGGTGGGGGTGACACCGAGGAGGCTTCTGCCCGGCGGCAGCGCCGGGGGACCGGCACCGTGCGGGAGGGACGCTCCGACCTCGGTGCCCGGGTACTGGCCGCGATCCCCGCGATCGCGGTGGCCCTGTTCCTGGTGATCGAAGGCGGCCTCGTCTTCACCATCGGGCTGATCGTGCTCGGGGGGATCTGCCTGCACGAGTTCTACGGGATGTACGCCCGGGCCCGCCCGGTGCGGCTGGCGGGCCTGCTCGCCCTCGCCGGTCTGCTGCTGGCGGCCTATTACGGCACCCAGTTCCAGGTGCTGCTGGTGGCCGTGATCGCGCTGCCGGTGACGTTCGGTCTGACCCTGCTCACCCCCCGCCCCTCGATCGGGTCGATCGCGGTGACGATCCTCGGCATCTACTGGATCGGGTTCGCCCTCGCCCATGCGGTCCTCCTGCGCGACCTCCCCCACGGCGAGGCGATCGTGATCGACGTGCTGGTGGGGACGTTCCTCGGCGACACCGGCGCGTACCTCGGCGGGCGATTGTTCGGGCGCCGGCCGTTGGCCCCCTCGATCTCCCCGGGCAAGACGGTCGAGGGCCTGGTGATCGGGATGGTGTGTGCCGTGCTGGGAGTTTGGATCGCGGGCCGTTACGAGGAATGGCTGCCGGGAACCCACGCCCTCGTGATCGGCCTCGGCGTGGCCCTGGTGGCGCCCGCCGGAGACCTGTTCGAGTCGTTCGTCAAGCGGGAGGCCCATATCAAGGACTCCGGTGGGCTGTTCGGCGCCCACGGGGGCGCTCTGGACCGCCTCGACGCGGTGCTGTTCACCGCGGTTGCCAGTTATTACATCTGGGCGGCGTACGTGCACTGAACCGCGGGGATGGCTCTACGGAGCCGTTTACGACGGTTCGGCGTCCTGCTCGCGCCAGGATTCGCGCCAGTTTCGCATCTCGCTCGGCGGCATCCGGCCCGGCGGCAAGTGACCTTGTCTAAGCCCTACCTTGGCTCACCGCTCAGGAGTGGCGTGCCCGCGTTACTTCTCCAGGCCCGCCGCCCGCAACGCCTCGTCGTGATCGAGAAAACCCCGGACACGCCAGCACTTGCCATCCCGGTAGTCGCCGAGGATCCCCAAGGGAGTGTCAACCGGCCGCGCCGGTTGAAGGCCTTCACCATCCGTTCGGAGACCTCCACGTTCTGCGACACCCTCTACACCCGCTCCTGCGCGAGGCGTTCGGCGGCGGCACGGGCCTCGTCGATGTCGGTGTACGTCGTGTTGCGCACGATCAACCCGTCTCTCCATTGAGCGACGCTTGCATAACGAAGCTGAACGGAGCCGCTGCTCCCCGCGACACGCCCCCGCTGCACTATTACCGCGAACGTGACTGCGTTACCGAGGTCACGAATCTGCTCGGCCTCCCACTCCAAGTCGGTGTACGAGCGGCTCCACTCGTCAAAGAAGTCTCGCACGGCTGCCGTACCCTCAAACACGCCCATACCCCAAGGAGACGCGTCCCAGACTCCCTCGGGAGCGTAGAAGCCAACGGCTGCCTCGGGGCTGTCGGCCTCGATGCTTCGCCGGGTCAGCTCCACCAGGTCGGGGGTCGTGGACTCCTCAGACATCACCCGCGCAGTATCCCGTCTACGGCACGACAGTGCGAGGCACGCAGACACCCCGGCCCCCGTCGAAAGGCTGGAGCGTCTCGAGCTGACCCGCGCCCAAGTCAGGGTCTCTTCAGAAGGGTTTGCGCCAATGGGGGAGGGGCTTCTGATGGCTGCTGAGCGGCCCGGGAATGGTCGCCATTTGGATCAGCGCCGCACGGCAAGCGAAATCGCAATGTGCGTCCCGTACGGGAGTGCGCGGCCGTGTTTCACGCTCTGCCGGATCACGACGAGCTTGCCATGCTGATGGCCGCGCGGAACGTGGACGGAGCCTAGCCGGCAATGAGTCTTGCTGATCGCCCGGCGGGCGGTTTGCAAGGTATCGCCTTTGAGCGCCGGCACGACACACCGAGCCACTGCGGTAGCGACGTTCTGTGACGACGCTTTCTGCGCTCGTTCGGCTTCCTCTTCTTCCTGCTCTCGCTCGCGCTTCACGACTTCTTGTTCGGCGGCCTCGATCGCGGCTTCTTTCGCTCGCTGTTCGAGCACAGTCAGTTCTGCTGCTTCTTCACCCGCTTCGATCTGGCACTGCGAAATCTCGCTTTCATACGGCGGCCCCGAGCCCTCGCCATTCGGGTATTCGCCAGAGTTGAGGTAGCCGAAGGGATAAGCACCAGATTCCGCCAACCCGCCGAGATTGCTCGCCCTCGCCCGATAGAAGTATGTGTAGCCCGGCTGCAAGCCGGTGAGGAACACCTTTACCGTCACGTAGCTGTTGCCGGCCGGTAGTCGCCCGAGCTGCGCGATCGGTCCTCCCGGGAGCGGTTCGCCCCGTTCGGGCGAGTGCAGTTCTCGCCACACAATCGCGATTTCATACGTGGTTTCGTATCCATCGGGGTCGATCCTGTCTTCGATCCCGACACCGGCGGCATTGGCTGCGGTCAGTTCTGGCCTTTCGAGGGTGGGGGCCGTGGCTTCACATGCTGGACGCGCCCGTGCGCTGGCTTGCTCGGCCGTCGCAGCGTAGCCAGCCACGGTCAGGAGCAAGACCAGCGAAAGCCTGATGCTCAGACGAGGCCGCGACCGCATCACGCCGTGAGGCTACTCGTTTCAGCCAACCGCGGCCCGGAGCGTATTTGGCTTTGCTATCCCAGTTGCACGGCCTCCAGCGCCTCCCGATAGGTGACGTAGTTTCGCACCCTGATCGCCCTGCCGGTGTCGATCGTCCAGACCTGCCCGAGGCGCTGCTCCACCGCAATCCCGGTCGAGCGGCCCTTGGCGGTGAGGCTCAGGGCGACGACCACCGACCCGCCGGCCTCCCGGAACCCGGCCGGCTCGAAGCGGATCTGGTCCATCGCCTCTCGGAATGAGTCGAAGTATCGCCGTACCCCGTCGTGGCCCCTGTAGGCGTCGGGCTCGGGGGACAGCTCCGGTCCGACCGCTGTTTCGAACTCAGGGTGAACGAGGGCGAGGACGCGCTCCATGTCCCCGCTGTTGATGGCCGCATTGACGCGGCGGACGATCTCGACGTTCTCGCTGGGCATCGTTGCCAGGTAAACGCCGCAGGTGAACCAGTCCGTGAGGCTGCCCCCATGACAGGGGGGCGAAACGAGGACCAACCAGAAGGCCGCGGGGGGCCTGGATTCAGCGTCCCTTGAGTTCCTTGGACTTTGTGGCGGTGCCCACGGTGTTCTCAGCCGACAACCGGACCTCGTACACGGTCGCGTACTCTTCCTTGCCGCTCGTCGGTGGCGCTCCGACGATCGCGGCCGTCACTTCGCGGCTGGCGGACGTGGCCGAGATCGTGCCCGTGGCCGCCGGTTCGGCCGGTTCTCTTTCTTCGGGCGGCACGCAGCCGGGAGCCGCTCGGCGGGTGCACACCACCCGGGCCCAGATCCAGACGCTGTAGCTCGTCTGGAGACCGTGGGTCTTCACGATCGCCGACGCCTTGATGTGGCCGTCTTCGGCGAAGACCTTCAGCGCGCTGATCGTCGGCCGCTTGGCACCCTTCGCGGCGCCGCTGCTCGCCACGTCGGCGCTGCCTGCCAGCGCGACTGTTGCCGCCACGACGGCGATCGTCCTCCACATCCCTGTATGCCCCTCGATCCCTCGATCCCTTGGCCCGAGCGCCGAGTGTACCCCGGCGTGGCGCAGGCGTCTACGGCTGCTCCCGCGCGCAGCCCCGCGGGTCCGGTTCAGGTCTGCCCGGCGACCTCGGCGATGAAGATGTCCTCGAGTTTCTGCACGCCGCCACCGGGTCCCAGGGGGATCTCGCTGGTGAAAGTCCGGGCCTCCTCCTCGGTCTCGAACAGGAGCATCGCCATCCCCCGTCCGCCGGCTTCCATGTCGCCGGCCCAGTAGCCGGCGACCAGGCCGGGGGTGGCGGACGCGTTGGGGATCACCTGCTGCTTGAGAACCTCGAGGGCTTCGCCGCCATCGCTGAACGTCACGCTCACGAACGCCGCGTACATCGTCTCTCCTCTCGCCGGTCGGGGTGGTTGTGGACCCGCGAGGGTATACGGGTGCTAATCGTCGGTGCCCACAGCCTCCAGGGCCGCGCCCGCGTCCGAGTAGATGTGGACCTGCTTGACCCGATCGGCCCTCCGGTGCGGCATGCCCGGCTCCTTCACCTCTGATCCTCCGGGCCGGTCAGGCCGGCCGCCCGCAACGCGTCGGCCCGGGTCTGGAACAGCGTGATCCCGGTGAGAGCTCCGTCGCGCACCCCGACGATGGCCGCCCCCAGGGCCACGGCCGGGAAGCCGCTAGTCCTGCCCACCCCCCGCATGTAGGCCACCACCAGAACACGGTCGGGCGGGAGGTCGACCAACTCGCTCGTCTCGAACCGCGCCTCGGACAGCCCCTCACGACGGCTGGCGATCCATCGTCTCCACTCCTCGTGGCCGCGGTGGACGCCGCCGTCGGGTGCCTCCGAGCGGGACCAGTCGAGCACCGCGTCTGGAGCCACCTCGAGCAGGGCGGCATCCAGTTCATCGGCGTTGACCCGAGCGAGGAACCGCTCGACGAGCTCCACGTTGGAGCTCACCCGCGTCCCTTCGGTGCGGTCGGTGTCACCGAAGTCGTGGCCTCGCGGCCCGACCTGATCGTGTCGACGTTCTGTTGGGACATCGCGATTTTGCCGGCAGCGGCGTGTCGCCCCGAGGAGGCCGCTGCCGTTGCCGGTGGGAGCCGCTCCTTCTCCCAGGGGCGCCGGCTCGCGGAGCATCCGTGCCACAGTCCACGATGGCGGTGCCCCCGCGCACCGGGAAATGTGGCCCCACTTTGCGCGAAAGTCAAGTCCTGGTGGCGCGAGTACCGACGGCGCCGGACGTTGCTTTTACGTAGCGGAGCGCGATCAGCCGCGTCTTCCATGAGTTGGATGACGCGCTCCTCGAGGTTCATCGGCCGCGACCGCCAGAACCATGAGCGCCGGCGTTGCCAGCAAGAGGGCCGCCGGCGCTCAGCACGAGTCGGGTCACTTCCAACCTTCGCCCCACGGCCGCGTTCTTAATCCCGAGGGCGGGGGAAAACCGCCGGTTTCTGCAGCGCGCTACCCGGTCGCGGGGAGCTTTGGCCGCGCCCCCCTAAGGGCCTCGCATTTCCCGCTCCCCCGCCCTCAAACCCAAGCAGGACGGACCGTCGGGCGCATCGCGATGGGATCAGCGGGTGGATACCGGGATCGCCCGCGATTTCTCGCTGCTGCCCGCGGAGTTGTCGGCCTTGACCATGAAGCGCACCGAATAATTACCTTCTCGCAGCTTCGCGCTGCCGTGGACCTGGTGGGCGCTCGAGCTCGCGGGCAGCTTCCCGTTCGCGACCACTTCCACTTCCGGCGGGCAGCATTCCTTCGTTTTGGGGGTGCAGCAGTCGGGCGGCCGGTAGAGCAGCTCCAGTTCGTAGGAGCTTTCGAGGCTCTCCGGGTTGATTGTGGCCGAGAGTGACGCCCGTGTGCCCGTCGCCGAGGCCGAGATGTGTTGGATCCTCGGTGCCCTCACCTTCGCGGGGCCGGCTCCCGCTGTTGCCGCCAGCGCCGCCGCAACAACCAGCGCCGCCGCGGCCCCGGCCGCGATGTGCCTCGCTGTACGTCCCATCCGCCCGCTCACCCTCCGGTTGATCCTCGCTCCCTGGGGGCGGAAGTCTACCGGGGTCCACCGGGAGTACGATCCGGCCCGTGGTCCTCTACGCGTGCTCGTTCGAAAAGGCCGGGGGCGGGCTCCCGGGACCGCTCGCCCACCCCTGCGGGCGGGCCGCAAAGGCGCTCGACGACGCCGGCTACCGGTACGAGCTGAAGATGGTCAAGGGCGGCAGCCTGCGCCCCTGGACGTGGCCGTCGCGGTCCCGTGACCGCGCTGAGGTCGAGCGGCTCAGCGGCCAGCGCAACGTGCCGATCCTCGTCCTCGACGACGGCGACGTGGTCTGCGGCAGCGGTGAGATCGTCAGCTGGGTCCGCGACCACCCGGCGGCCGCCGCCGCGGCAGCCTGAGAAGAGTCTCTACAGCGGCTCCTGGTTGGAGCCGCAGTCGGGTACGGCGAACGCCGGCACGCACACGGTCTGCGCCTGCCACGTGGCTTTGAAGGTCTTGACGAATTCGCGCAGCGCCTGCTGCTTGTCTTTGGGCGACTGGGCCGATGCGGTCACTCGCTTCTGGATCTCGCTCGAGAGCAGGTTCAGGCGCACCCTCAGCAGCAGGTCGCCGATGGTCTGGCCGCTCTGCCGCAGGAACTTCCGGAATTCGCGGCGGTGGGGGAACTGCTCGTCGCGGGTGTGGTCGAAGCTCCGTTTCACGGCCGCTTCGGAGAGCGAGATCCCGAGCCGGGAGGCTTCCCCCATGACCCAGTCGCTGCTGATGAGGAACCCCATCACCTCGGTGATGACTTCGTGGACGGTGGGCTCGTGCCCCTTGGCGCGGTGTCCACCGACTTCTTCGGGGCTCGCCCCGCTCTTTCGTGCCACCGTGGCCCAGTGATCGACCGTCGCTCCATTGATCGGTGTGCCGCCGACGCAGGCGAGGATCACCTGGGAGGGAGCGGGGATCGCGGCCGGGAGCGGTGTAGGGGGACCGGGTTCTGCGCCGGGGGCGGGAGCTGCTGGCGTCGGCGGACAGACTTCCGCCGGCGTCGCCGAGGTGTCGGCGGTCGCCACCGGGACGAGCAGCGCGAGCGCCAAGCACAGCGTCAAGGGCACGAGCGCGAGCACACCGGTGCGCAGCCTGCAGGCGCCGAAGACCCGATCAGCCGACATCTCGATAGCTGTCGTGTGTCCCCGGGCCGGACGGCCAAACCCCATGAGCCGATCCTAGCTGTGGAATCATGGCCGCGGTGGCCGCGCGCAAGCGCCTTCTGATTCTCGGCTCTACCGGCTCGATCGGCATCCAGGCCCTCGACGTCACCGCACGCAGCGACGAGCTCGAGCTCGTCGGGCTGTCCGCCGAGAGCTCCTGGGAGAAGCTCGTCGGGCAGGCCCGGGAGTTCGGGGTCGACCGGATCGCGCTGGCCGACGTGGACGCCGCCGCACGGGCGTCGGAGGCGTGGACCGAGGGCCAGGTGCTGGCGGGCCCGGAGGGCTTGGTGCGGCTGGTGGTGGAGTCCGAGGCAGACCTCGTCCTGAACGCGCTCGTCGGGTCCGCCGGCCTCGGGCCGACGGTGGCGGCGCTGGGGGAGGGGATCGACCTCGCCCTCGCCAACAAGGAGTCGCTGGTCGTCGGCGGAGAGCTCGTCACCGCCCTGGCGGAAGCGACCAATGCCCGCATCGTTCCGGTCGACTCCGAGCACACCGCCCTGCACCAGCTCATCTCCGGCCAGCCTCCGGGGGCGGTTCGAAGGTTGACGATCACGGCCTCCGGCGGGCCCTTCCGCGGGCGCACACGCTCGGAGCTCGAGGACGTCACCGTCGAGCAGGCCCTCGCCCACCCCACCTGGGCGATGGGGGGCAAGATCACGATCGACTCCGCCACGCTGATGAACAAGGGGCTCGAGATCATGGAGGCCCACCACCTGTTCGCCGTCCCGTACGAGCGGATCGACGTGCTCGTCCACCCCCAGTCGCTCGTCCACGGGATCGTCCACCTCGCCGACGGCGCGATGCTCGCCCACGTCGGTCCGCCGGACATGCGAATCGCGATCTCCTACGCCCTCCACGGCGGCGAAAGCGTCGACCTACCGGTCACCCCCCTCGACCTGGCCCAGGTCGGCGAGCTGACCTTCGAGCCCGTTGACCTGGACGCGTTCCCCTGCCTGCGCATCGCCGAGCAGGCCGCCCGCCGCGGGGGCACCGCCCCCTGCATCCTCAACGCCGCCAACGAGGTGGCCGTCCACGCCTTCCTCGACGGTCGCCTCCGCTTCCTCGAGATCTCCGACGTGATCGAGCAGACGCTCGAGGAGCTGGAGAGCGAACCGATCCGCTCCTTCGAGTCCCTGTACGAGGCCGACCGCCGCGCCCGCGAGCTGGCCGGGGACGCGGTGTCGCGGTTGCTGACCCGCTGAGCCGGCCGCGCCCCGGCGGCGACGGTTCCCCCCGGTCCGGTAGGCGGTGCCTGCCAAACTGAGCCGGTGAGCTGGGTTCTGACGCTCCTCGGGATCTGCGCCCTGATCGTCCTGCACGAGCTGGGGCACTTCACCGTCGCCAAGGCCGTCGGCATGCGCGTCGAACGCTTCTCGCTGTTCTTCCCACCGACGCTGTTCAAGGTCCGCCGCGGCGAAACCGAGTACGCGATCGGCGCCCTCCCCCTGGGGGGCTACGTGAAGATCGCCGGGATGAACCCGGAGGAACTCAAGCCCGTACCGGGCGAGGAGCAGGTCGACCCCGAGCTCCTACGCCGCGCCTACTACAACCAGCCGCCATGGAAGCGGGTCGCGGTCATCATCGCCGGGCCGGGGGTGAACTTCCTGATCGCCTTCCTGATCTTCTGGGTGATCCTGATGTCCGGCAACCTCGCCGGAGTCGGGAGCATCGAACGGCTCAACCCGTCGATCCAGACCCAGGTGGCGGCCGCGTCGGTCGGCGCGGTCGAGAAGGGAACGCCGGCCGTCGGGGTGCTGAAAGCCGGCGACAAGATCCTCACCGTCGAGGGCAAACGCGCCGGCATCGTCTCCACCGAGCGGGCGATCGATGCGCACCCGTGCGCCGGGCGCCCGGTAGCGGGCTGTCGGGCCGCCACGCCCGTGCACATCGTGGTCTTGCGTGCCGGGCACAGACTCTCGCTGACGGTCTATCCCCGTTACAACCAGACCTACAAACGGATGCTGGTGGGGTTCGTGTTCGGCACCGCCCCCAAACACTACGGTCCGCTCGCCGCCGCCGGACTCGCCGTCCATGAGATGTGGGGCATGACCACGAGCATGATCTCGAGCCTCGGCCACGCCTTCACCAGCGAAAAGGTCCGCCACGAACTGCACAGCATCGTCGGGATCACCGAAATCGCACACGAAACCGTGATCGCCGGTGCCGGCTACGCGCTTGTGTTCCTGGCCTTCATCTCGCTCGTGCTGGCGGTGATCAACCTGTTCCCGTTCCTACCCCTCGACGGCGGCCACATCCTCTGGGCGGTGGCCGAGAAGGTCCGGGGCCGGCGCATCTCGCTGGCGGCCATGTACCGCTTCAGCTCGGTCGGGATCATCCTGCTGGTGTTCCTGGTCATCAACGGCATCAGCAACGACATCAGCCGCCTGGCGGGCTGACGCAGACCCAGCTCTTCACGAGCCCGCCGAAGCGCTCCGGGCGGGCGGGGCCGAACAGCTCCTCCAGCTCCCGGCGCCGTAGCAGCGAGATCTGCTCCCACCCCTCCGCCGCCCCCAGCCGCCAGTAGCGCCGGCGGGGGCCCGGGGGCAGCCAGTGGGCGCCCGGCAGCAGCGAGTGGGGCTCGAGCGGGAACGAGAACGCCGGCGTCTGCACGTACCAGCCCCGGCCTACCCTCCGCAGCTCGTCCGCGAATGCCCTCCGGCGGGCGGGGGGGACGTGCTCGATCACGCTCGAGCAGTACACGAGGTCGAACTCGTGATCGGCCAGGGGGAGCCCCTCGGCGGGGTCCCCGAGCAGGAACGGCCCCGGGTAGGAGGGTCGCTCCACCACGTCCAGGCCGGTGATGTCGAGTTGCGGCTCGAGCCCTCGCAGGCCGAGGCTGCCGCAACCCACGTCCAGCACCCTCGCCCCCGGCGCCAGCCGGGCGAGGGCGAAGAAGCGCTCGTGGCGGCGACGCCGGGCCCGCGCCGCCAGCGGGTCGGCCACGCGCGCGAGCGGGCCACGCGCGGTGGCGTAGACCCTCGGCATCATAGAATCAGCCTATGGCCTCCAAGCTCCAGGTCCGGGTGGGCGAAGTCGCCGTGGGTGGGGGCGCCCCGGTCGCGGTCCAGACGATGACCAAGACCGAGACCGCCAACCTGCCGGCCACGATGGCCCAGATCCGCACCGTCGCGGACGCGGGTGCCGACATCGTGCGGGTGGCCGTTCCCCGCGAGCAGGACGCCCAGGCGCTCAAGACGATCGTGGCCGAGTCCCCGATCCCGGTGATCGCCGACATCCACTTCAACCACACCCTGGCGCTGAAGGCGATCGAAGCCGGTGCCCACTGCGTGCGCCTGAACCCGGGCAACATCGGCGGCGCCGAGAAGGTCGCGGAGGTGATCGCGCTGGCCAAGCAGCACGGCACGCCGCTGCGCGTGGGCGTCAACTCCGGCTCGCTGCCCAAGCACCTGCGTCAACTCGAGTACGACAACCCCGTCGAGGCCCTCGTCACGGCCGCGATCGAGACGGTCCAGCTGATGGAGAGCCTCGACTTCACGAACTTCAAGGTCTCGATGAAGTCCACCTCGGTGCCCAACACGATCGCCTCCAACCGGCTCCTGTCCGAGCGGATCCCGTACCCGCTCCACCTCGGGGTGACAGAGGCCGGGACGAAGTGGTCGGGGTCGCTGAAGTCGGCCGTCGGCCTCGGGACGCTGCTGGCCGACGGCATCGGCGACACGATCCGGATCTCGCTGTCGACCTTCCACGCCGAGGAAGAGGTCAAGGTCGCGTGGGAGATCCTGAAGGCGCTGAAGCTCCGCGAGCGGGGGCCGGATCTGATCGCCTGTCCCACCTGCGGGCGCCTGCAGTTCGACATGGACACCGTCGTGGCCGAGGTCGAGCGCCGCCTGGAAGCCTACGAGGACCCGATCGAGGTGTCCGTCCTGGGCTGTGCCGTGAACGGCATCGGCGAGGCCCGCCACGCCGACTTCGGCATCACCGGCGCCAAGGACATGGGGATGATCTACTCCAAGGGGGAGCCCCTGAAGAAGGTCCCCACCGAGCAGCTCGTGGACGAGCTGTTCAAGGAGATCGACCGCTACTACGCCGCCGGCAAGAACGTCCAGCGCGACGAGCTCCAGGCCGCCGAGGCGCGTGCCTGGCTGGCCGAGAACGAGGACCTGACGGCGATGACGCCCGAGCGCATCGCCGCCATGGAGGCCGCCGCCGCACGGGACGACGCGCTGGCCGAGGAGGTCCTGGACTCGATGCTGACCCCGGCCGCCGGCGCCACGTCCGCTGTGGGCGGGCCGCCGGCAGCGCTCGACGAGGAGCTCTCTCCCGTCGCGGGCAGGCGCTTCAGCCGCTAGCCCGCGTACCGCTCCGCCACGAAGTTCCAGTCGACCACGTTCCACCACGCGTCGATGTAGTCGGGACGGCGGTTCTGGTACTTCAGGTAGTAGGCGTGCTCCCACACGTCGACGCCCAGCAGCGGGGTCTGGCCGCTCGAGACCGGGCTGTCCTGGTTGGCGCTGGGAATGATCTCCAGGCCCGGGCCGCTCCGCACCAGCCACGACCAGCCGGAGCCGAACTGGTTGACGCCGGTCGTCTTCAGCTTGGTCTTGAAGTCCTCGAAGGAGCCGAACGTGGACTCGATCGCGCTCGCCAGCTCGCCCTGCGGCTCGCCGCCGCCGTTGGGGCTCATGAACTGCCAGAAGAGGGTGTGGTTGTAGTGGCCGCCGCCGTTGTTTTTGACCGCCGCCCGCTTGTCCTCGGGGACCTGGCTGAGGTCGCGCAGGATGTCCTCGATCGGAGTGTCGGCCAGCGGGGTTCCCTCGAGGGCGGCGTTGACTTTGTCGACGTAGGCCTGATGGTGCTTGTCGTGGTGGAATTCCATCGTGGCCTTGTCGATGTGCGGTTCGAGCGCGTCGTATGCGTAGGGGAGCGGCGGAACGGAGTAGGCCATCGCAGAGGGCTCCTTGTCGAGTTTCCGGCGGACGTGGACGAGGGCTGTTCTATCAGCCCGCGACCGGCGGCATCAGCTGATCGCAGGTAGGCTCAGGCACCCTCTACCCGGCCCCACCGCGATGACACGCCTGTCCCAGTTCCTGCTCCCCACCGAGAAGCAGCCTCCCAGCGACGCGGAGGCGATCTCGCACAAGCTGATGGTGAGGGCCGGGCTGGTGCGCCAGATGGGGGCCGGCATGTGGACCTGGCTGCCGGCCGGGTGGCGCGTCCATCAGCGGGTCGAGGAGATCATCCGCAGCGAGATGGATGCGATCGGCGGTCAGGAGATGCTGATGCCGGTGCTCCAGCCGGCCGACCTCTGGCGCCGCACCGGACGCCTCGGCATCGAGGAGCTGTTCAAGCTCACCGATCGCAAGGGCTCCGAGCTGGTGCTGGCGATGACCCACGAGGAGGCCGTCACCTTCCACGTGGCCCAGATCGTGCGCTCCTACCGCGACCTGCCGCTGATCCTCTACCACTTCCAGGTCAAGGAGCGAGATGAGCCCCGACCCCGCGCCGGGGTCCTGCGCACGCGGGAGTTCATCATGAAGGACGCCTACAGCTTCGACCGCGACCAGGAGGCCCTCGAGCGGAGCTACGCGCTGCACGTGGGCGCCTACGACCGCATCATGGAGCGCACCGGCCTGATCTTCTACCGCGTCGAGGGCGACGTCGGGATGATGGGCGGCTCGGGAGCCCACGAGTACATGGCACCGTGCGCGGCGGGCGAGGACGAGGTGGTGCTGGGAGAGGGCTTCGCCGCCAACGCCGAGGTGGCCGAGCGCCTCGAGGGCGTCGAGCGAGACGAGGACGGCTTCACCTACCGGGGCCAGCGGCTGACCGTCGAGCCCGCGATCGAGGTGGGCAACATCTTCAAGCTCGGCACCCGGTACTCGGAGGCCCTCGGCGCCCACTACCTCGACGAGAGCGGTACCGAGCGCCCGATCTGGATGGCCTCCTACGGGATCGGCCCCGCCCGCCTGGTGGCCGCCGCGGTCGAGCAGTACGCCGACGACCACGGCATCTCCTGGCCCCGGGCGCTGGCCCCGTTCGCGGTCCACCTGGTCTCGCTCGGCAGCGCCGGCAGCCCCGAGCGGGAGGCCTGCGACCGCGTCTACGAGATCCTGCTCGCGGGCGGGGTCGAAGTCCTTTACGACGACCGCGACGTCGGGGCGGGGGAGAAGTTCGCCGACGCCGAGCTGCTCGGGTGCCCGCTGCGTCTGACCGTCGGTCGCCGCTCGCTGGAGTCCGGGGAGATCGAGGTGCAGGCCCGCCGCGGCCGCCAGGAGCGCCCACCGCTGGCGCTCACCGACGAGCCCGGCCAGCTCATCCGTGCGGTGGACGAGCTGTGGCGGAGCACCCCCTAGGGGTCCGCCGGCTGCTCGGCCTGGATCGCTCCGGGCCGCCCCCCGCGGAGACGCTCTCGGGCCAGCCCCTGCGGGTGTGGACGGTCCCCAACGCGGTCGGGTTCGTCCGCCTGGGTCTGATCCCGGTGTTCCTGATCGTGGCCCTCTCGAGCTCCGACGGCACCAGCGTGCCGGCGGCCGTGCTGTTCGCGGTGATCGCCGGCGGGGACTACCTCGACGGGATCCTGGCCCGCATCACCCGCCAGTACAGCCGTCTGGGGACGCTGCTGGACCCGATCACCGACCGCGTCCTGATCGTCTCCGGCGTGGTCGTGTGCTGGCACTTCAGGCTGCTGCCCCGGTGGGCGCTGGCGGTGCTCGCCGCACGCGAGCTGCTGATGCTCGTGTTCGGCCGCTACGGTCAGCGCCACGGCGTGGAGCTGCGCATCAACTGGCCCGGGCGGGTGGCCGTGTTCCCGGTGATGGCGTCCCTGTTCCTCGCCATCACCGGCCTCGAACGGGTGGCGGAGATCCTGCTCTACATCGGGCTCGTGCTGGCGATCACGGCCACGGTCATGTACTTCCGCTACGGGCTCTCCGAGCTGCGTCGGCGGTCCCGTCCATAGTCTCAAGCTCAACCTGACATTCGGGCTATACTGGCGCCACCCGGGGCTCGGGGGGAGCGCTCCTCTCCCGAGGGCTTCCTCCGGGGTCAAGTGCCCGCTAGAGAGAAGAGGCGACTATGGACGAGACGTTCCCGGACCTGGGCTCGCTGAGCGACGTCGAACTCAAAGACGTGATCCGCCAGCTCACCGAGGAGGAGACCGAGATCTCCTACCGCCGGCGGATCCTGCACGGCAAGATCGACATCCTGAGGGCGGAGCTGGTGAACCGCCTGCGCCACAAGCACGAGGGTGGCGAAGCGCTGATCACCGGCGAGGACGTCCAGCGGCTGACGGACATCCTCTCCCAGGGGACCACCGAGAACTAGCCACCGCGGTCATGGCCATGCACTGCACGGAGTGCGGCTTCGTCAACACCGATGGAGCCAACTACTGCCAGCGTTGCGGCGCGTTGCTGCCGCGCGTTGAGGGCGAAGGCGACCCGGCCACCGCCACCTACCGCATCGGCGAGACCGGCGAACTCGTGCCGGTCGAGATGGGCGAGGTCACGGCCCGCGGGCCGGCCTTCGTGATCCGTGCCGGCGGAGGGCGGGTGGGGGAGAGCTTCCCCGTCGACGGGGAGCGGATGAGCATCGGGCGACGGCCCGACTCGGAGGTGTTCCTCGACGACATCACCGTCTCACGCGACCACGCGCTGCTGATCCACCGTGGCGACGACTGGTACCTGGACGACTGCGGCTCGCTCAACGGCACCTACGTGAACCGCAACCGGATCGAGTCGCACAGGCTGCAGGAGGGCGACGAGGTCCAGATCGGCAAGTACAAGCTCACCTTCCACGTGCGCTGATGGCCGTGTCCTCGACATCACCGGACTCCGCACCGACTCCCGTGCCCGATGCCGGGACCGCCGCGCCGGGGGCGGCCGAGGCCGCCAAGCGGCCGAAGTCGCTGACGATCGGCGCCGTCTGCAAGGCCCTGGCGCAGGAGTTCCCCGACATCTCGATCTCGAAGATCCGCTACCTCGAGGACCAGAAACTGCTCGCCCCCCGCCGGACCCCGGGTGGCTACCGCCTCTACAGCCAGGCCGATGTCGCCCGGCTGCGCACGATCCTGCGGATGCAGCGCGACGAGTTCCTGCCCCTGCGGGTGATCCGCCAGGAGCTGGCCGCGGGTCGCGCCGAGGAGGCCGAGGTCCCGGCCCGGCGGGAGGGCGCTCGCACCTGGCGGACGAGCATGAGCGTGCGCCAGGGCACCGGCGCCCTCCACTCCCTCGAAGAGGTCCTGGAGGAGACCAAGGCCGACGCCAAGCTGGTCCGCGAGCTCGAAGAGTACGGCGTCGTCAAAGGCGAGATGCGCGGCGGCACCCGCTATTTCGACGACACCGAGCGCGAGATCATCGCGGCCGTCGCGGAGCTCGCCCGCTACGGCGTCGGGGGGCGCAACCTGCGCGTGTTCCGCTCCTCCGCCGACCGTGAGGCCAACCTGCTCCAGCAGATCCTCGCCCCGGCCCTGCGCTCCCGCAACCCGGAGCGGCGCAAGGAGGCGGTGGAGGCGCTCGAGAATTTGGCCGTGGTGGCCACCCACCTCAAGCACCTGCTGCTGATCCGCGACCTGCGCAAGATCGTCCGCTGATGAGCGCGCAGTCGCTGCGCTCGCTGATACGCGACATACCGGACTTCCCCAAGGCCGGGGTCAACTTCAAGGACATCACCCCTCTGATCGAAGACGCCGGCGCGTTGCGCGAGGCGGTGGAGCTGCTGGCCGAGCACGCGCGGCCGCTGTCGGTGGACTTCGTGGTGGCAGCCGAGGCCCGGGGCTTCCTGCTGGGACCGGCGCTGGCGCTGGCGATCGGTGCCGGCTTCGTGCTGGCGCGCAAGCCGGGCAAGCTCCCGTATGAGACCGTCAGCGCCGAGTACCTGCTCGAGTACGGGTCCGGCCAGCTGGAGCTGCACACCGACGCGCTGCGTGCCGGGGCCAGGGTGCTGGTTCACGACGACCTGCTCGCGACCGGGGGCACCGCGGCGACCCTGTGCGAGCTCGTCGAGAGCCTCGAAGGGGAGGTCGTGGCCTGCAGCTTCCTGGTCGAGCTGGCCTTCCTGCACGGGCGCGCGCGGCTCGCGGGGCGTGAGGTCCACGCGGTGCTGACGTACGAGTCCTAAGCTCCCCTCGGTGCCCACCGCGCGTCGCAGTCGCACCATCACCGCCTCCCCGGATGAGCTCTGGGAGCTGATCGGCGACCCCCACCACCTGCCCCGCTGGTGGCCGCGGGTGACGCGGGTGGAGGACGTGCAGGGCGGCGCCTTCACGGAGGTGTTCGCGACCAGCAAGGGCAAACTCGTGCGAGCAGACTTCGACCTCGTCTACAGCGACGAGCGCGAGCACACGATGCGCTGGGCCCAGCGCCTGGAGGGCACGGCCTTCGGCCGCTTCCTGCGCTCGGCCGAGACCGAAGTCCGCCTCACACCCGCGGCGGCCGGGGGTTCGGCTCCGGGCGCGGCGAGCGGTCCCAGCGGCGCGGCCGCGAACGGCGCCGGCGCCCCGCCCGTGGCGACCGAGGTCACGATCGAGCTTCGCCAGTCGCCGATCGGGTTCTTCGCGCGCTTCGGCGGCTTCATGATCCGGCGGGCGGCCACCCACACGATCGACGAGGCACTCGACGGCCTCGCCCGAATCAGTGGCTGACCGTCCCCAACCGGCGGAGATGCGCTGGTGGGGCTGGGGAGATCCCGCCCACCCGCCCTCGCTCGGGGCCCGCGCGCTGTCCTACCTGCGCGAGCACGTCGGCGTCAGCGAACACCCCCGCGCGCCGGTGGCGCTCGCCCGCGTGGGCCTGCCGCCGTCGCGTCTGGACGAGTCCCAGCTCGACCGGCTGGCGGCGATCGTGGGCTCCGACGGGGTCAGCGCCGAACACCCGATCCGGGTCCTTCACGCCGCCGGCAAGGGCTACCCGGACCTCGTCAGGATGCGCGCCGGCACCCCCGACGGCGCCCCCGACGCAGTCGTCTTTCCGAGCTCCCACGAGCAGGTGGTGCAGGTGCTGCGGGCGTGCGCGTCGGCCTCGCTGGCGGTGGTCCCGTTCGGGGGCGGCACCAGCGTCGTCGGCGGGGTGGCGCCGCTGAGCGGAGGGCACGCGGCGGTGGTGGCACTCGACACCCGCCGGATGAGCGAGATCCTCGAGCTGGATGCCCGCTCGCGGACGGTGACGGTGCAGGGGGGGATGCGGGCGCCGGCGCTGGAAGGCAAGCTCGCCGGCCACGGCTTCACGCTCGGCCACTACCCGCAGTCGTTCGAGTACGTCTCGCTCGGGGGCTGCGCCGCAACCCGCTCGGCCGGGCAGGCCTCGACCGGTTACGGGGCGATCGAGAAGATGGTGCTCGGGCTGCGGCTCGCGGCTCCGGCCAGCGAGATCTCGCTGGCGCCGATCCCGGCGACCGCCGCCGGGCCCGGCCTGCGTCAGCTGCTGGTGGGATCGGAGGGCACGCTCGGGGTGCTGACCGAGGTGTCGCTGCGGGTGCGCCCGGCACCCACCACCGGCGTCTACGAGGGGATGTTCTTCGCCGACTTCGCCGAGGGCGTGGAGGCCCTGCGGCAGCTGGCCGGCGAGCACTCGCTGCCGGACGTGGTGCGTCTGTCCGACGAGCGCGAGACGGAGCTGTCGCTGATGCTGGCCGAACAGGGGCCGCTCAGGAACGTGCTCACGCGGGCCTACATGGGTGCGCGGGGGGTGGCGGGCGGCTGCCTCGCGATCCTCGGCTTCGAGGGCTCCGAGGAGGAGGTCGGCGCCCGGCGGGCACGCGCGAAGGAGCTGCTGCGGCGACTCGGGGGCAGGCCGGCGGGGAGCTCGCCGGGACGGGCGTGGCTGCGGGGACGGTTCGCTGGTCCCTACCTGCGCGACGACCTGCTGGGCCAGGGCGTGATGGCCGAGACGCTCGAGACGGCGGCGCAGTGGTCGCGCCTGCTGGAGGTCCACGACGGGGTCGTCGGGGCGATCTCGGGGGAGCTCTCCCGGCAGGGCACGATGGGGATCGTGATGTGCCACCTCTCGCACGTGTACGAGACCGGCGCCTCGCTCTACTACACGATGCTCGCCCGCCAGCGGGAGGGTCAGGAGATCGCCCAGTGGCAGGCGGTGAAGCGGGCCGCCGGCGACGCGATCCGTGGCAGCGGGGGCACCATCACCCACCACCACGCGGTCGGCCGCGACCACGCCCGCTGGCTCCCGGACGAGATCACCCCCGGAGGGGTGGCGGTGCTGGCGGCGGCGAAGGCGGAGCTCGATCCGACCGGGATCATGAACCCCGGCAAGCTGTTCGCCGGGGACGAGCCTATTCGAGGGTGAACGGCCCCGAGAGCACTGTTCTGCCCGGGCGGGTCGGGTGGCTGCTGGTCTCCCGCGTGAGCAGCATCTCGCGGTAGTCGGCCGCGTTGGAGGGCAGCAGGGCACCGCCGGCGAGCCGGCCGGAGGCGCCCACCGGGGGAGCCTTGCTGAGCGGCTCGGCGCTGGTGGGGGAGTTGTACAGCCACACGGCGTAGAAGAAGTGGTGGCTCGGCGCCAGGTTCTGGGCTTCGATGTAGAAGGCCCGCTTGCCCGATTCGGAGAGCACCTCGACGACCCCGATCGAGCGGCTCGTGGGGCTCGGCGAGCGCAACGTGATCTGGTGGACGGTGGGGCCGTGGGTGTTGGCCGCCGTGGTGGTGCTCCCTTTGGAGGCGTGTTTGCTCTTGCCCGAGCCGCCGGTCAACAGGATCACCGCCACGACCGCGGCCACGATCACCGCCGCGAGGACCAGCGCGCCGCCGAGGCGGGAGCTCGAGGGGGCGCCGCTGGAAGCCGCTCGGGCCGGCGGCGCGCTCGGCGGGGCCCCGGCACCCTCGGGTGCCGCCGGGGGCGCCGGCGCGGCTGTTGCCGGGGGCGCGAGGTTGCTCTCGCGGAGGTGGACGTTGTTGGCCGACGGCGGGGGGATCTCTGGCAGCGATCCCGTGCCCAGCGCCGACAGCTCCCCGGCCACCGCCAGCGCCCACCTGCGGGCCGGCTCGGAGTCGCTCAGGTAGGTGCGCGTCTTCAGTCGTTCGGCGATGCCGGCCTGGCCGAGCAGGTAGTCGCCGACCTCGGCCCGCTCGTCCGCGGTCAGGCCCCTGGCCTCTCCGGGGGCGAGCACCGCGAGGGCCGCCTGGGCACGGTCGTGGACCGCTCCCGCAGGGATCTGCAGCAGGGTCGCGACCTCGGCGTAGCTCTTGCGCTGGCGCAGTAGCAGCGACAGCGCAGCCCGCTGGTCAGGTGGAAGGTCTTCCAATCTGCTCATCGACGCGCTGTCATGTGTGGGAGCCACCCGCCGGCTCCAGGGCAGGATCCTAGGCTATCGTGGCGCCGGCATGGCGAGTGCCGCTGCCGAGCAGATAAACCTGGGGATGAGGGGCTTCGACCGTCTGTACGGGCTCGAGGTGATCGCCTGCAGCGAGACCGAGGTACGGGCGCAGGTAACGGTCCGCGAGGAAGTCACCCAGCCCTACGGCCTGGTTCACGGTGGGGTCTACGCCTCGATGGCGGAGTCGATGGCCTCGATGGCGACGGCCTTCGGCGTGGCGGAGGAAGGGATGATGGCCGTGGGCCTGTCCAACAGCACGAGCTTCCTGAGGCCGGTGACCGAGGGCGTGGTGGACGCGGTCGCGACGCGGGTGCACCGGGGACGGAGCACCTGGGTGTGGGACGTCCGCTTCAGCGACTCCCGCCAGCGGCTGTGCGCGTTGACCCGGATGACCGTCGCGGTGCGCCCCCCCTCCGACGGGCGGGCACGGCCGGGAGTGCCCTCCGCGGCGGGTCGCTGAACGGGCTCGGCGCTACTGCAGCGGACGCAGCGGGCTCGGGACCTGGGAGCCGAAGGGGCGGTTGCTGAAGGCTTCCGTTCGGCGGGCCGGGGGCAGCGGCGTGCCCGGCCCCCCGGGGGCGTTGATCGCGACCACGTTGCGGGCCGCCGCGCGGGCGAGCCTGGGGTTGGCGGCGAAGACGTCGACCACCACGTTGCCGGTGGGGATCATCACCACCCGCCCGGATTGGGCCTCCAGGGCGGGAAGCCCGCGGATCGGGACCCGACGGGTGCGGGCGGAGCCCCCGGGGACGAACGTGTTTTCCGGCGAGGTGACGACCAGCAGGGGCGGCCGGCAGGTGCCCTGACCGCCGGTCAGGCAGTTCCCGTATTGGACGCTGAAGGCGCCTCCGGGGTCGTGGGAGACCTGCTGCACCGCCAACCCTTCGAAGGTGTCCCCCAGCCAGTACACGCGGAACGGCGCCACGATCATGCTCTCGAGCTCGTTGTGGGGGATCGGTTGGACCTGGAGCGTGTTCCCGCACCCGGCCAGGACCGCCGCGACCGGGAGCGCGAGCGCCAGGAGCAGCGCGCGGTGGGGCCGGCTCGTCCTCATCGGCGTCGTGGGCGACCCGGCCGCGTCAGCCGCGGTAACGGTTGGTGATCGGCATGCGGCGGTCGCGGCCGAAGGCTCGGGGGGTGATCTTGATCCCGGGGGGAGCCTGACGGCGCTTGTACTCGGCGAGGTCCACGAGCGAGATCGCCCGCTCGACGTCGGCGACCGGGAGCCCTCGGGCGATCAGCTGCTCGCGGCTCAGGTCGAGCTCGACGTAGCCGTGGAGGATCTCGTCCAGCACCCGGTACGGGGGCAGCGAGTCCTCGTCGCGCTGGTCTGGGCGCAGCTCGGCCGAGGGGGCACGCTCGATGATGCTGGTGGGTATCGGGCTGGCGACCGCTCGGGCCGCCGCTTTGGGGAAGTCCTCGGCGAGCGAGAAGTCGGGCGAGTTGCGCCACCGGCAGAGCCGGTACACGAGCGTCTTGGGGACGTCCTTGATGACCGCGAAGCCGCCCGCGAGGTCGCCGTAGAGGGTGGTGTAGCCGACCGACATCTCGGACTTGTTGCCGGTTGTGAGCACCAGCCAGCCGAACTCGTTGGAGAGGGCCATCAGCATGTTGCCGCGGATGCGGGCCTGGAGGTTCTCGCGGGCGAGGCTGGTCTCGGCCTCGGCGAGCTGCGTACGGAGGGCCCCGTCGTAGGCGTCCACCATCGGCTCGATCGAGAGCTCGACGATCGCGATGCCGAGTGCGCCGGCGAGGGCGTGGGCGTCACCCTGGGTGTCCGGTGAGGAGTAGCGGGACGGCATCACCGCGGCGCTGACCGCCTCCGGCCTGAGCGCGTCGACCGCCAGACACGCGACCAACGCCGAGTCGATCCCGCCGGAGATCCCCAGCACCACGTGCTCGAAGCCGTTCTTGGTCACGTAGTCCCTCAGCCCCAGCACCAGCGCGTGGTACACCTCGGCCTCTTCCGGGGCCAGCGGCGGGCTGAGGGAGGGCTCCAACGGCGGCCTGTGCGCCGCCGCCTTGAGGGGGAGCGGGGGCAGCTCGATCACCTGCGCCCGCGAGCGTCGGACCGCCGGACGGTGGGAGGGGTCGCGCAGGCGGGCGGCGGCGGCGACCTCGAGGTCGACGTCGCACAGCAGCAGCTGTTCGCGGAACTGGGCGGCGCGGGCGATGGTCGTGCCGGTGTGGTCGACCACGCACGAGTGGCCGTCGAAGACGAGCTCGTCCTGGCCGCCCACGAGCCCGCAGAAGGCGACGTATGAGAGCGTGTCGCGGGCCCGCTGGGCGAACATCAGCTCGCGCTGGATGCCCTTGCCGACGTGGTAGGGGGAGGCGGAGATGTTGACGATCAGGGTCGCCCCCGCGAGGGCCTCGTCGCTGGCAGGAGGGCCCGGCTCCCAGATGTCCTCGCAGATCGTCAGCCCGACGCGGTCGGAGCCGACGTCGAGGACCGCGCCCGAGGTGCCGGCCTGGAAGTAGCGCTGCTCGTCGAAGACGCCGTAGTTGGGCAGGTACACCTTCCGATAGACGGCGTGGACGGTGCCTTCGTAGAGGACCGCGAGGGCGTTGTAGACGTCGTCGGCCCGCTCGGGAAAGCCGACCAGGGCGACGATGCCGGTCGTCTCGGCCGCGAGCTCTGCGAGCGCCCGGGCCGCGTCGGCGAGGAAGTGCTCCTTCAGGAGCAGGTCCTCGGGTGGGTAGCCGGTGAGGGCGAGCTCGGGGAACAACACGAGGTCGGCTCCGTTGCGACGGGCCGCCTGGATGCCGTCGCGAACGAGCTCGGCGTTGCCGGCTACGTCCCCAACGGTGGTGTTGATCTGGCCGAGCGCCAGGCGCATAGCCTGGGCCGGCTAGTTCGTTCCGGCGGGTCGCCTGGTCCCGGTGCGGGAGTTCGAGTTGCGACGGGTGGCGTTGGTGGTGCGCTTGGGGGCCGGCTTGCGGGCGCTTCCCACCCGGGGGCGCACCCCGGCGGCACGGCAGAGGGCGGCCACGGCCCACTTCAGGTCGAGTGCCAGTTCCTCGATGTCCGGGAGGGCGTCGTAGTCGCCCAGGAGGCCGAACCCGAGGTGGCCGTCGTAGCTCATGACGGCGATCCCGAGGGCCTGCTTCTGGGCCAGCGGGACGACGGGGTAGAGGATCTCCAGACGCCGCCCGAGCAGGTAGAGCGGGAACTGGGGGCCGGGGACGTTCGTGACGACGAGGTTGAAGAACGGCTGGCGGGCCTGCAGGCGGGCGGCCTGGCTGAGGATCGTGGGGGGAGCGAACCCGGCGAGGTTGGTGAGCACCTGGGCGCCGACGGCCTGACCCGACTTCTTCAGGTCGTCCATCGAGGAAGCGATCTTGCGGAGCACCTCGGCCGCGTTCTCCACCCCCACCGGCAGCGGGGCCCACATGGCGGCGACCTGGTTGCCGAGGGCTCCCCGCTGGGCCTTGGTCCTGACCGACACGGGCACCATCGCCTTCAGCTCGAGGTCGTCGGTCTTGTGGCCGTGGCGACGCAGGTAGCGGCCGAGGGCGAGGCTGACAGAGGCCAGGACGGTGTCGTTGAGGGTCCCTCCGAGGGAGTCCTTGACGGCTTTCAGGCTGGCGAGGTCGACGTCGAGGAAGGTGTAGCGGCGATGGGGGCCGATCTCCACGTTGAACGGGCTCGGGGGCGCGGGCGCGGAGATCCCGGCGATGGTGGTGGCACCGATGCTCTGGACCGCTCCGGTGACCTGTGAGAGGGCCCGCCGGGGACGGCGCAGCAGGGCACGGGTGCCGCGGACCATCTCACCCGGGACGGTGGAGCGCTCGATCAACGCCTCGCCGAGCAGCTTCGCCTGACCCGGCAGCGGTCTCGCCGCCCAGGGGGTCCCGGGAGCCGTCGGCGCGGCCGGTTCCCGGGCGGTGTCGAACAGGACCGTGGTGATGTCCACGCCGGAGATGCCGTCCACGAGGGCGTGGTGGGTCTTGGCGATGAGGGCGAAGCGGTTGCCGGAGAGGTTCTGTACCAGCCAGATCTCCCACAGGGGCTTGGAGCGGTCCAGGCGCTGCGAGAAGATGCGGCCCGCGAGCCGCTTGAGAGCCTCGTCGCCGGCCGGCTTCGGCAGGGCGGTGTGGCGGAGGTGGTAGTAGGGGTTGAAGTGAGGGTCGTCGGTCCACACCGGGCGGCCCTGACCGAACGGGACGTATGCCAGGCGCTGGCGGTAGCGGGGGACGAGGTGGAGGCGGCTGACGACGTGGTCGACGAGTTCCTTGAGCGTCGGCGCCTCTCCCTCGAAGACCATTACCGAGGCCACGTGCATGTGGGCCGGAGAGTGGTCCTCCAGGTGCAGGAAGGTGGAGTCGAGTGCGGTCAGGCGGTCCGGGTTGGCCACAACGCGATTCTCGCTGCTAGTCGATCAAAGGTCAACGATCGGCCGCAAACCTTCGCAAAGCTGCGCAACCTACGGCCTCGGATGCTCGTCACGTCTCGACCTTATCCGCCGGGGCGCCTTGTACCGTCGCGCCTGGACGGGAGGACATCACCCTCGGGGGCGCGAAAGACGGCGGAGACCGAGCATTTCATAGACCGCCTGGCGTGAGACACGGCCCTCGCGGGCGATCCGGCTCACCGGGATCCCGGCCTCGTAGGCGTCCACCACGCGCTCCCTCAGCTCCCCTGCGGCGGCCTTCCGGGCCTCCTCGGCACGGAGGCGCCTCTCGGCGGCGAACTGGAGCTCGATCAGGGCCGGAGCGTTGGGATCGTCCACGCTCTCAGGCTACTTGACAGCTCATATGGTGTCAAGTAGCCTTACAAACAGGCGGGAAAAGGTCTCTTTTGCAGGGACTACGGCACTCGCCGGTCCCAGCCGGCTTTCGTGTGCTCGCACCGCCCGGCCGTTGGGCGAAGTGGTGGGCCTGGCGCTCTCGTTGCGATCGTCGCGATCGTAGAGGCCGTTCTCAGGGTTTCTGGTCCTCGTCGCGGCCCGGCGACCGGGCGACCTCGGCGGAGAACGCCCGGTAGCGATTTCGGGTGGGCGGCGGGACAGCGGCCAACCTCGCCGCCGTTGCCGCGTTCTAGAAGGTGATGGGGCCTGAAGACAGGCCGGCAGCGGCAGTCTGTCGTTCTCCTGACGCCCCAAACCCTGGGAGGGCGACAGCTCGAGGGGGCTCCGGTCTTAGTCCGCCGGGGCCTCCTCGAAGCGCGCCGTGACCGAGGCTCCAGTGGCGGACGACCCGCCGCCGCCGGATTCGCAGCGTGGGGCTTCAAGGGGAACGCTGTTTCTGGTGCAGCAACGCCATTGCGGCGATGGCGGCGATCGCGCCACCGAGGGCCGGAACCAGGTGGACGGTTTCGCCGAGCACGAGTTGCAGCCCGACGACGCAACCCAGGACGATGACCAAGAATTCGACGAGCCACGGCAGAGACTCGTCGCGGAGCATCGTCAGCACTCGGTGCATGACGCCTGTACTTCCCGCCGAGGCGTCTGGCCGAACAGAGCGCGGGTGAGGATCCGCGAACGTACTACCCCTTCACTTCCCCTAGGGCGGACGAGCCGGGCGCCGAACAGGCCGCCGAAGGACCAGCGGTCGGCGCCGCGGCTGGCCTCGTCCTTACCTTCGGTTTCGGCGGCGATTTCGGCCTCTTAACGACCCGCCGCCGTGGGATACTCGGCAGGCGATGTCGCAGGAGGAAGCGGGCAGGCTACGCGAGGCCTTCGGGTCGTTGGCAGAGACCGGTGAGTTCGACCCGGACTGGTTTGACCCCGACATCCGGTGGCATCTGCGTGCAGATCTGCCCGATTCCGAGACGCTCGTCGGGCTTGATCGCCTAACGGAGTTCCTCGCTGAATGGACGGAGGCATTTCACGACCATCAGTTCGAGCTCGAGGAGATGATCGATGCGGGAGACCATGTGATCGCCGTGCTGTGGTTGCGAGGGCGTCTCAGGGACAGCAACGAGGAAGTCAGCATGCAGGAGACGCATGTCTACAAGACGCGCAACGGCAGGACGGTAGAGGTGTGGGAGTACCGAACCAAGGCCGAAGCACTCGAATCACTCGGGCTGACCGAGTAGGCGATTCTCGCCAGCCAGCCGTTCTTGATCCCGGCTGGTGGAGTGCCATCCGGATCGGGTGTTCTTGGCGATCGGACCTGGGTGTTCTGCGGGCGGCCGCGAGCCCGTCAGCGGCCTTCCTTTGCGAGTTCAGCTTGCTGTTTGCGGATGGCGTCGACGTTGGGCACGCCGAAGTCGGCCAGAAGAAGCTCGGTGCCCTGGATCTTCTCGACGCGCACGTTTGTGGGCCGGATTCCGTGGCGTCCAGTGATCACGAGGGAATGTGCGATCACATCGAACACAGACCTTCCTAGGGTGGCGGAGACTCCACCGCACCCCATCAGCCTGATGCGTCCGGGGCGGCCACGGATGTGCCTCGGGCACACGATCGCCGCGTTCTCGTGATCGACAGTAAGGCCCGCTTCGGTCGCCCAGCGATCTACGAGTGGGACCGACAGGATCACAGAGGTCGGATCGTGGAAGCACGCGTCCTCCTCGCCGCATCCCGGCAACGACGCGCGCCTGAACCCCTTCGGCGCGGTCACCTGTGCGAAGGTAGACGCCGCCTGCGCGGGCGTGGGTGCGTAGAAGTCCGGCGGCTTTGGGGGCATTACTTCCGCTGCGCTGTAGACCCAGGCTCGCGGCCGGTGGTGCAGCATGCCGAGCAGCGCGACACCGGCGGGAAGGCAAAGCAGCGCGACGGTTTGGCGGCGGATCGCCACACTGCCGATCTCGACCGGCAGCGAGGCCCGGATAAGCCGAGCAAGACAGCGGTCATCGGAGCGACAGCCGTATTTTGCGGTCTTCCCGACGTCCTGCCTTGATCGGACATGTGCGACCAAGCGCACGCTTATGTCCAGAAGGTATGTATAATGTAGGACATGCTCGAAACCATGCTTGGAACCGGGATCGGAGTCGTGCTCGTGGCTGCGGTGGGCACGTACGTGATCGTCCGCATAGTTGGGAGGTCACGATGACCGCCGAGCGCGCCCCCAGGGACCGAAACAACCCCGAGCGGCGCAAATCCTCGGAATCGGACCTCTCGCTCATGGAGTTCATGCGGGAGTTCCCGAACGACGCTGCCTGCCTAGACCGGCTCTGGCGGGACCGCTTCGCCGCTGACGGGCACCACGCGCTCTGCCCTAAGTGCGAGCGGGAGCGGAAGTTCCACCGGACCAAGACCAGGGCGTCCTACACCTGCGACTCCTGCGGCCTGCACGTCCATCCGCAGAAGGGCACGATCTTTGAGCGGTCCTCGACCTCGCTGCACCTGTGGTTCTACGCCATGTACCTGATGGCTAGCACTCGCTGTGGAATCTCGGCGAAGCAGATGGAGCGCGAGATCGGGGTCACGTACAAGCAGGCGCACAAGATGATGAAGCGGATACGGACGCTCATGGGCGACGACGGAGAGCCGCTGAAAGGCGACGTAGAGATCGACGAGACCTCCTGGGGCGGCAAGCCCAAACGACCCCACGGACAGCCCCGCGACATATCCCTCGGGCCATCCCGTCGCGCAGCGGCCGCTAAAGGACGGGAAGCGAAACCAACGATCCTCGGGATGGTCGAGCGCGGCGGCAAAGTCCGCGTCCGCATCATCCCTTCCCGCCACGGCGCCGGCCTTAGTAGAGCAGTCACGGCGAACGTCAACCCGGACTCGATCATCTTCACCGACGACTGGGCGTCCTACAAGCCCCTGCGCCGCCACTACATCGACCACAAGGTCATCAACCACTCAGCCGGGATCTACGTCGAAGGCTCGACGCACACGAACACGATCGAGGGGTTCTTTGGGCACCTCAAGACCGGGATGCGCGGCACCTACAAGAAGGTCTCCCCGGCCTATCTGCAGTCCTACCTGGACGATTACTCCTGGCGCTACAGCGCCAAACGCGAGCCCGGCGCGCTGTTCACGCAGCCGCTCGAACGCGCCGCCGAAGGGAAGCGACCGGCCGCGTGACCGGCTTTATCTCCTGCGTTTTCTGCAAGCACGACGGGCCTCCGCACTCCACCGTCATGGTCCAGTCCACGAAGCACCAGCGGCGCTGCGAAGGGTGCCCTACGTGTCAGGCTGAAATCGCGGCCGAAAATGAAGCGAAGGCAAAGGCGAACGGCGACGTGCAGCCTTAGCGGCGAAAGCGGCCGTCGCCTGGCCCGAATATCTGCATAAACAGGCCGCTTACGAACTCCCAGATCACACCGAATAGCTGGTCCATCACTCGTCCTTCAGTGGCGTGGTCTCAGCCCGCCGCAACAGCCGATCCCAGGTGCTCTGCTTCGGGACCGGGATCTCGACCGGCTCGTAGGGCTTTCCGGTCTTCGGGTCGATCCCTTTGGGCTGTGTCGGCTGAATAGGCTCGGGCTGTGGCGGCATTCCTCCCATCACCCACCAGCGTACCGCCGATGAACGACCCCGTCGGGGACGCCTGGATCAAGCACAACCGGGCATTGACCCACATGAAGGCGCTCACAACCGAGAGTTTGGAGTTCCTTCAGGGAGAGCCGCGTCCGTACCACATCTCCGTCGAGTTCGAGACGGAGGCAAAATGCCACGTCGCCCGCTTCGTCCCAGTTCGTCAGCCCGATCCCCAGCTCGGCGCGATCGTGGGAGACATCGCCCATAACCTGCGGTCCGCGCTCGACGTAACCGCTTGGCAGCTGGCCATCGAGCACGACGCCAAAGCGGCCAAAGCCAACCGCCGCCTCGTCACGTTCCCCATTACGACCGATGAGCGGCAGTTCATACGCCACGACCTTCTGCCCTACATCAGTGACCGCGCCTTGGCAGTCATCGAGAGTCTGCAACCGTACGAGCGAGCGGACCGCGGCCATCTTGAAGCCCTTGGCTGGCTTAGTCGCGTCTCCAACGCTGACAAGCACCGCATAGCCACCGGATCGTTTGCGAGCGTCGGATTCATGACCGTCCAGTACATCGCGGAAGGCGTCGAGTCCTACAAGGTTGAATATCTCTCGCTCGGCGGGGTGGACATAGAAGGCGGCGCACCAGTCGCGCACATCCACGTTGACGGCCCTCCCCAAACGAAAGTGCGCGTGGAGGGCGAGCCGACCCTTCAAATACGGTTCGACGCCGGATCGGGGCACCTCGGCGCTATTGGCGTAGAGGCCATCTTCCGCGTCGTCGAATACGCCCTCACCCAGCTCGGCGCAGCATTCAAGGATCCGCAGGAGCCCTAGGCGATCCACCTAGGGCATCCACCCCCACACACCCCTCCCCAAGCGCAGCACCAAACGCCCGGAGCTTGGCTCCGGGGCGCTGCCCCGTCACGGGCTCCCTAGGATACATACCTTGTGGACACATGTGTGACCAAGCGCACGCTTATCCCCTTACGGTAGGTACTACCGATAGGCCCGTGGCAGCCTTCGGATGACGCGGCGCGATGCGCGCTGGAGCCATGTTCGCTCCGAGGCCGAGTGGTATGGGCCAAACCGCACTGCGCTGAAATCGAGGACCCTTTCGAGCCTCTCGAAGTCGGTGTCGTCATGCAGCACGTTGACTTCATTTACATCCGCAGTCGCGGCGATGAGAACATCGGCCGCAGGGACGCGATGAAGGCCACCTGCATCTTCTTGTCGGAGCCGCCTGACGGCTTCGAGAGCACGGCCACATATCTCGGGGGTCAGCAGGAACGAGGGTGCGGCGGTGAGGCGAGCGAAGGCGGCATCGAACTCGGCGCCGTTTCGCTGGTGCCGCAGGAACTCCAATTGCACGACGGGGCTAACAGCAATGAAACCAGCTTCGCTCGCCGCCCGAAAATCATCCTGCGCGTCCGGTGGAGCGATACGGAGCTTCGACCAGACTGTCGTGTCGGCGATTAGGGGTGTCGAGCCCCAGCGTCGTGGTTCGGGCATGGGGCCCGATGCTAAACGCGCTCAGCGCCAGGAAGCGTCGCGGATTTCCTCCGCCGCGTCGGGTGGGAAGTCCTGGGCAAGCGCCCAATCGACGAGCGCTGACATTGCGTTGGGGTCTACTACGAGGCGCCCATCTGGCAGGCGCTCGGGTGCGGATGACCACCGGGATACCGATTCCTCTGACCCCTGGAGCATCCAGGGTCCGACGTTCCAAACGCGCGAAGCAGTCTGCACGGTTATGGACGCTTCCTTCCCGGGCGCTAGCGCCCAATCGCGTTCCGAAGCATCTTTGCCTCGGGTATCCCAAGCGGCAATGAGTTCAGGCATCGGAGCCCTCCTGTCGAGCGTCCCCGACTTCGCCGCCGAAGTCGCGAATCTCGCCGAGTTGTGTGCCGTACTCCTTGATTGCAGCGTCAAGGAGCCGTTTCAGATCCCGCGCGTGCTCCCAAGTCATAACGAGGCGAACCGGGTACGTATCCGGCGGGGGCGCTGGGCCTTCGCGGTAGCCGAAGTCGAGCCCCACGTCATAGGGCGTCTTGTTGAGGCGAACCCAGTTCGCATAGATCAGCCGCTCGGCCTTCTCGTGATCTTCAGGCGGCATCCGACCGACACCTATACTCGATTCGAGCCATGCGTGACCTAAAGCCTGGGGAGCCGCGCCAAACGACCCCGAAGGGCCTAGAGATTCCGGTCCCTTCGCGCGATGCGGTCGAGCGGGGATTGAAGAAGATCGCGAAGCCCAAGGTCAAGCCCTCAGCGGGTCACGACGGCGGCGCGAAGAAGTAGCTGCTCGAACATCGCCCGACCGTCACGGCGATGGTTGTATCGCCAGCAGAACTCGTTTAGATAGCCCTGCAGCCACTTGTGCGAGACCTTCTTGTAGTTGCCCCGGATTCCGGTCTTTAGGTTGCCGAAGAAGCCCTCAACGGTGTTCGTGTAGGCGTCGCCGGCCACGTATTCGTGGGCCGCGTGCCGCACTCGACTGTGGTCGTAGTAGCGGCCTAGCTGGTTGTAGGCAGGCCACTCGTCTGTGTAGACGATGGACTCCGGGCGGACCCATTCGACCACCTGCCGCTCGATGTGTGCGCCACGCCGCCCCGGGACGACCGTAGCCTTGATCCGCCCACCACGCTCCACGGCAGCGAGGACGGTCGCTCTACTACGTTCCCGGATCTTCATAGCTTCCGAGCGGCGCTCGGCCTTTGTGCCCGGCTGCAGGTAGCCGCGTTTGGGCTTCCCGTCCACCGACGCCTCATCGACCTCGACTTCGCCCGATAGCGGCTTGTCGTCATCCTCGGTCATCAGCTGGTTGCGGATGAGGTTCAGCATCCGCCACGCGGTCTTGTAGGTCACGCCAAGCTCGCGCTCTAGATGCTTGGCGGACACTCCGCAGCGAGTGCTCGTCACGATGTAGAAGGCGTAGAACCACAGGTGCAGCGACGTAGCCGACTTGTGGAAAATCGTGTCGGCGAGCGGGTTTATGTGCCGTCCGCAGGAGTCGCAGGAGTACGACGGGCGCGACTTTACGCGGTGAAACTTCCGCTCACGCTTGCACTTCGGGCATTGAGCGTGGTGGCCGTCCGGGGCGAACCGCTCGCGCCATAGGAAGTCGAGGCAAGCAGCGTCGTCCGGGTAGGCGCGCATGAACTCCATGAGGGAGTACTGCGACTGCGAGGCGGTCCCTCGCTTCGGGTTGTTGCGGTCCACGCAGGACATACCCGAAGGTTACCACGGTAGGTACCTACTGTCAAGGGATAAGCGTGACCAAGCGCACACAAAGGCGTCATAATCACCCATAGGGTCGAACAATTGTTCGATCCGCCGAGTCGGCCGAGACGGCCGAGCGGGGGACCCAAATGCCGCCGGATCGCCGTACTGGCGCCGGCGAATGGGGCGAGTCGGCCGCTGATGTGGCCGTAACGCCCGGCCAACGTGGGCCGTCGGAGACGTTCCCTGCGTTGTGCCGGCCGTGAGCCCGGCAGCTAACCCCGCAGGCGGACAAATCGAAGGGAGCTATTTCACGGATGCACGCCATTTCCCCAACAGAAGCGCTTGCTCGCGACCTGACCCCTGCCACGATCGTGGATCAGGCCCTCGCGGCTGAACAACCGGAGCGGCAGGTCACGGCACTCCACCTCGCCAAACGCGAGCTCAACGTCCTCGAGGGACACGGCGCCCGGATCACCGGACGCCTGCTCGAGGACGGCCATCCGGGAGCCTCCGACCTGATGGTGGTCCTCCAACGCCGGGCCGGCAGGCGCTGGCTAACGGTCGCACGGTCCCACACACGGGGGGGAGGGCGATTCGCGATCAACTACGTCGCCCACACCCCAAGGAGCGAGGTCGTCCGCGTCCGCTTCCCGGGCGACGAACTGGCCGTCTCCTCGACCCGCCGGGTCGGCCGCCTGAACGTCTTTCGGGCCGTCGACGCCTCGTGGTACGGGGGAGGGGGGTCGCTCGCCTGCGGTGGCGAGCTCACCAGTTCCACGATGGGGGTCGCCAACCGCACGCTCCCGTGCGGCACCCTCGTCGACATCCGCTACGGAGGCCGCTCCGTGACCGTGCCGGTGATCGACCGCGGCCCGTTCGTCGCGGGACGCGAATTCGACCTCACGGAAGCCACCAAGCGCGCACTCGGCTTCGCCGGCACCGGCGTTGTCTGGAGCACCCGCTAACCCCGAGGTCCATTGATACCGGCGGCCGGTGCGAGCTCGTGCCGGTCGCCCACCGTCGGAGTAACATCGCCCCCGACCGCCCGTCAACGATCGGAGGAGACGATGGCGACAGTCAGGAGCGACCTCGACGGCCTGCAGGTCGGCGACCGCGAGATGTGGGCCGACGGCCCTCCCCATGAGGTGTTCAGGCGGATGCGGGAGGAATGCCCCGTCCACTGGAGCCCGGCCATCGCCGACTTCCCCCAGGAGGCCGGCTTCTGGTCGGTGACCACGTGGGACGACATTCACGCGGTCAGCCGCGACTGGCAGACCTACTCATCCGAAACGGGCGGCGTCACGGCGGCCTCGGTGGTGTTCCCCCTCGAGCTCACCCAGGCGATGTTCATCGGCATGGATCCACCCAAGCACGACCGCCTGAAGGCCCTCTTCCAGGCTGGGTTCACGCCCCGCCGGATCGCCGACCACGAGGGTCGCATCCGCCAGATCACCCTCGACGTCCTCGACCGGCTCGAGGGTCGCGACCGGGCCGACCTCGTCGGCGACGTCGCCCAGCCGGTGGTCGCCCGCGTGATCGGGAGCTTCATGGGAGTGGCCGAGGAGGAAGACGCGATCTGGGCCAAGCTCATGAACTCGACCCTCGGATCAGGCGACGCGGATCTCAGTCCCGAGGGCGTGGAGGGAGTCATCGAGAAGGACGTTCCCGAGATCTTCGAGCGTTGTGAGCGGCTGATCGCGGAGCGTCGCGAGCGCCCCACCGACGACCTCACGAGCGTGCTGGTACACGCGGAAGTCGACGGGTCGAAGTTGGAGGAGCACGAGATCGTGATGGGCTTCTTCCTGCTGATGGCGGCGGGCAACGACTCCACCAAGGCGACCTACTGCAGTGGCATGAGGGCGTTGATGGAAGACCCCGAGCAGATGCAGCTGCTGCTGGACGACCCGTCCCTGATCCCGGCCGCGGTCGAGGAGTCGCTGCGGATGTTCCCCGCCTTCGCCCACTTCCGCCGCACGGCCACCCGTGACACCGAGCTCCACGGGCAGCCGATCAAGGAGGGGGACAAGGTTGTGATGTGGTACGTGTCCTCCAACCGCGACGCCACCCGCTACGAGGACCCGGACCGCTTCGACCTCCGCCGCGAAGCCGAGCACCAGGCATTCGGCGCCGGCGGCCGTCACTTCTGCCTTGGTACGGCGCTGGCGCGGCTGGAGCTGCAGGTCCTGTTCGAGGAGACCCTCCGCCGCTACCCCCGGATCGCGCTCTCCGGTGAGCCGGTGTACGTGGAAAGCCCGTTCGTCAACCAGCTGAAGACGCTTCCCGTCGCACTCGCCGCCTGAGATCAGAACCCCCCGTGTGCTGCTCCGGGGCTGGAGGGATCAGGACCTCGCCCCGTTCGCGGCGATGAGCGCGGACCCGGTCGTGATGGAGCACTTCCCGACCACCCTCTCGACCGACGAGGCGGCGGAGCTGATGGCCACGATTCGGAGCGGCCTGCAGGAGCGGGGCTTCGGCTTCTGGGCATTGGAGGTTCCCGGCGAGGTCGTGTTCGGAGGGTTCCTCGGCATCTCCCCGGTGCCCTCGGACCTGCCCTTCGCGCCCGCGACCGAGCTCGGGTGGCGGCTGGCCCGGCCCCTGTGGGGCCGGGGGCTGGCGAGCGAGGCGGCCGGTGCCGTGATCGAGCGCGCCTTCGGGGAGCTCGCCCTGAGCGAGCTGGTGGCCTACACCGCCGCCGCCAACGGCCGCTCACGGCGGTTGATGTCCCGGCTCGGGATGGAGCGCGACCCCTCGGAGGACTTCCTACACCCTCGCCTTCCCGCGGCGGACCCGCTCGCGCCCCACGTCCTCTACCGGCTGCCGGCTCCCGGCGGGCGGGCCAATAAGCTCGACTCGTGTGCGGCCGCTACACCAACACGGCGGGACCGGAAGAGCTGAACGACCGCTTCCGGGTCCCGATCAAGAGCGACGCCGGCACCCACCGCTTCAACATCGCCCCCACCGAAGAGGTGCTGGCGATCGTCAATGAACGTAAGGGGCACACCGCCAGGCTGCTCCGCTGGGGCCTGGTGCCACCGTGGGCCAAGGACCTGAAGGGATCCGGTCGCCTGATCAACGCCCGCATGGAGTCCGTGACGCGCACACCCGCCTACCGGGCGCTGATCCCGAAGGGCTCCCGCCGCGCCCTCCAGCTGGCCGACGGGTACTTCGAGTGGTTGGCCCCCGAGCGCAAGGGCTCCCGCGCCGAGCTCGGCCCCCGCCAGCCGTTCTACTTCCAGGTCGACGGCGGCGTCCCGTTCGCGTTCGCCTCGCTGTGGACGCCGGCGAAGGTACAGGGTGACTGGGTGGTGAGCGTCACCCTGCTCACCTGCGACGCCTCCTCCAATCGCGTCGCCGCCGCCATCCACGACCGGATGCCCGTGATATTGGCCGACGAGGACGCCCAGCAGGCGTGGCTCGACCCAGACCTGGGCGCAGGGGAAGCGCTCTCGCTGTGCGGCCCACTGCCGGTGGAGCGGTTGACTGCCCACCCGGCCAACCCGGCGCTGAACCGGCCCGGTGCCGCCCCCGAGGGACCGGAGCTGCTGCAGGTGCCCGAAGAGCTGGCCGGTTAAGAGGGAGGGCCGCCTGGGGATGGGGGGTAGAGCGGCCCTCCCGGTGTTTCTTTGAGGGGCCTTCTCCGTGAAGGCGCCAGCGATGTTGGCACGGGGGTCGGACGGTCCCGGTCAGAAGTCGTGGCTGGCGAGGTCGAGCCCTCCACGACGCTCGGATGCGCTCAGCGCACTCATCGCGGGCACCATCTCACTGGTGACGAGGCCGTGCTCGTCGGTGAGCTCGTTGATGATCTCGAATGAGCGGGCCGTCCGCGCGGGCGTGTCGAGTGCGATCGTCACCACGGGGACGTTCCTGACGAGCTGGAACAGCTTGTCTCCGTGGGGCGGGTGGTCGCCGTGAAAGCCCCAAATGCCGCGCAGGGCCGTGGCCCCGGCGGCGTCCTCTTCGCGCAGCCGGCGGATGATCTCCTGGTGCAGGGGCCGTCCCTCGTGGGTCGCCGCGTTGGAGGTGTAGACCATCAGCTTCTGCCACATGGCGAGCCCCCGCTCGTCGGTATGGGGGAGCTCGTGGGGCCTCGCCAGCAGCTCGCCGTCCCGCTTACAGACCCTCACCCGCTCGAGCGTCATCAGCGGGTCGGCCAGCAGGCCGGTCACCTCGGGCAGCACCCGGGCGATCCTCTCGCCGGTGCCGACGGCGATGATCATCAACGGCACGGAGGCGTTGCGGGCGAAGAACCTGGCCCGGGTCCGCCGCCCGCGACTGGTGCCGTCGACCCCCAGCAGCACGGTCGCTCCCGAGATACCGCGGCGGTGGAGCAGGTCGGTCACAGCCGCGAAGGAGGGCACTCGACCCGTCCGCTCCTGACGCCCGACGTAGACGGTCAGCTTGGTCGCCTCCCCCGTGACCGCCGCCGTCGCCTCTGCTCCGAGATGCCCCCTCATCAGCCGGGCTCGCTCGAGCGTGATCATGCCCTTGCGCTGAGCCGGCACCACCTGCTCCAGGACCGACTCGATCCGCTCGCGAAGGTCGACCGCGACCGATATGACCGGCAGGTCTTCGGAGAGGGACAAGAGGCGGTCGGTGTGAAGGTGGTGGAGCCGGCCGAAGCCCTCCGTTCCCCGCAGCAGCACGCTCGCCTGCAGACGCTCCTCTCCGTAGATGTCAAGGAGCCGGTCGCCCAGGAGCCCGCGGGCGGTGCGGTCGCGCTCGCCGAAGTAGGTGGTCAGCTTCAGGCATTCCTCGCCGATATCGGGGAAGGCCCCGCTCACAGGTGGGCTCCGATCGCGTGTCCCACCACCACCGCCACGAACCCCGCCAAGAGGCTCACGGTGATGTTCGCCAGCGACCCTCGTAGCTCCCGGTCTTCGGCCAGCCGGTGGGTCTCGAACATCCAGGTCGAGAAGGTCGTGTAGGAGCCGATCGTGGCGGTGCCCGCTATCACGAGCACGTCGCCACCGATCGCGAGCCCGTTCAGCAGCCCGAGGATCAGGGCGCCGGTGATGTTGATGACGAAGGTGCCGTAGGGGAGCTCTCGGCCGGCGCGCTCGGAGATCCCCGTGTCGACCAGGAACCGTCCGATCGCCGCGCCGCCGCCGACCACCGCCACCGCCGCCCATACCCAGTCGCTCACGCCAGCGCCCTCGTCCGTCTCACCATCGCCGTGGCCAACCAGATCGCGGCCAGGCCCGCAGCGATGCTCGACACCGCGTACCCGATCGCGACGCCGTAGCGGTCGGCTTCCACGAGCGTGAGGACCTCTACCTGCATCGTCGAGAAGGTGGTGTAGGCGCCGCAGAAGCCCGTACCGAGAAGTGGCCGCCGGTAGGTGGACTGGGGCAGCCGCTCCTGCAGCCTGGTGGCGAAGTAGGCGAGCAGGAACGACCCGCTGACGTTGATCGCGAATGTCGCCCACGGCCAGCTGTCGGCACCGCCGGCGAAGTGGCGCCCGAGCCACACCCTCGCGAGAGCGCCGATCGCGCCGCCGCCGAAGATCGCGGCCAGCTCGCGGCCGTCGGTCCTCATCCTGTGGCTCCACTGATGCTCGGCACGACTGTCGATTGCTCCTCTCGCGGGTGAAGGTGTTACGCGAAAGGAGCCATCAGCCCTTGTGCTGGCGTGGGCGGTTCGGGCGCGGGGCCCGCCAGGACTCCATCTGGCGCCCACGAACATACCGCACGGTCGGGCTCGAGCGAAGCGGTCGCCAGCCCGATTGCAGGCCGGCCGTCTCGGCCGCCGCTCGCTGACCGGCACCGCCTGGGCAAGGTGAAGGTTATGTAGAGTTCTGCCCGTTCCAAAGTCGGGCTGGAGGTGGGGAGGATGCGCAACACGAGTCCCGGGGTCGCCGTCGCAGGCATCGGATCGGCGTTCCGCGCGTTTCGAGTTGTGTCTCTGCTGGCAGCGACCGCTCTCGTACTGCTCGCCGTCCATGTCGATCAGGCACGGGGGGAACCGGCGTATCGAACGGAAGCGAGCTTCCAGGGCACCAACCCGAAACACGCCTTCACCCAGTTCGGCGCTGCCACCGCGCTCTCGAGCGACGGGAGCACGGCTTTGGTGTACACCGCCCGAAACGGCAAAAGCCGGGGTCACCTGTGGGTCTATGAAGACACAAAGGGAAGGTGGCACAGGGCCATCGACCTCCTGTCCCGTGAAACGACCGATGGACCCACGTACGGGAACGGTAGTCCCGGCTTCTCCGCGGGCGGTATTTCGTTGTCGGCCGACGGCAGCGTCGCGCTGGTGGGTGGCTGCAACGAGTCCGGAGCGGGGAACGTACTGGTATTCACCCGCGGGGCGAAGAGGTGGAGCAAGGTGCCCCAGCACCTTGTCGGTACAGATCAGGAAGGTGATGCGAACTTCGGCTGTGACGTCGCGCTGTCGGGCGACGGCCGGACCGCGTTGGTGGGTGGCGATGACGATGATGAAGGCGTCGGCGCCGTGTGGGCGTTCACGCGCGACGGGGAAGAATGGCGCCAGGATGGACAGAAGCTGACGGTGGGCGTTCCCGGATTTGGACAACCGGAGGAGTTCGGGTCGGCGATCGCCCTGTCGGGTGATGGGGAGGTCGCGTTGATCGGCGATCACGACCGACAATGTTCAGAACACAGCGACGGCAAGAGCTTCTGCGAACCGTTCGGAGGCACCGCGTGGACGTTCAGGCGGGTCGGCGAAGAATGGACCGAGGGAGAAGTCGTGACCGGCCCGGCGCCGTTCACGAGCGTCGCGCTCGACGAAGACGGCGACGCCGCGCTGCTGGGCAGCTCAGAGCCGGCTTACTTGAGTGAAGAAGAAGTTTGGCCGGGATGGGCGGGGAGGACCACCAATGACGGAAGCGGGTGGACGACGCCGACGGAACTGACGGGAACCGAAGAGGTCCCCGGAGGAGGCTTCGGCTCGGCCACGGCCCTGTCAGCCGATGGCGCCATCGGGCTCGTCGGGAGCTTCGGCAACTACTCGTCCGGCAGCCCGTACGACCGCCTCGGTGTCGCAGCGTGGATCTACGACCTGGAAGGCAGCCTTCCCGAGGAAGTCGAAAGACTGTCCTTCTGGACCGAAGCAGAGGAGATCTCACTCGGGGTCTCGGGTAACGGAGAAACGATCCTGCTCGGACAGCCCGACGCGTTCAACGGACGGGGCGGCGTCTGGATCCTGCAGAAGTCACCTTGAGCCGCGCGTAGGGGCTGCCGCTGTCGGCGACCGCCTCTCGCGCGGTTCCGATGAGGCAGTGGCTCACAAGGGCGGCTTCTTGAAGGGCCGTGGCTTCGGTTCGCAGGTGTGGTAGGCGCGCGTACCGTGAAGCGTACGGCCATGGGTCGTACGGACCGTGATCCCCACCGTGTAACGCCCCTTCGGTAGCCCGACGAGGTCGACGCGGGCGCTGGGGCGCGGTCCCTTGAGGACCTTCGGGGCGTGCCCGTTCACGACGACCGCGACACGTTCGTACACCAGGCCCCTGATGTGCTGGACGTGGATGATGAAGTCACGGCGGCTGACACATTTGGCGTTGGACGGGGCGGTGATCGCCCCGCCGGTCCCCGGGATCGAGGTCTGCGGAGCTGGAGGCTGGCTTTCGGCTCCTTCTTCGGTTGCGCCAGCTGCGCGCTTCGGGCACGGCGCCTTGTAGGTCGCCGTCACGGGTTCGTCGACAGGCGGGTTGACCCCGCCCGTGTCGAAGATCACTTCGGTCTCTGATCGGAAAGCCGCCCTTCGGGCACCTCGTCGGGACCCGGTCGTAGTAGGTCTTACTCATTTCCTTCCTGTAGGCCGAGCCGGCCGTGAAGGCGATCGACTCGAGCGATGTATACGGAGCATCCGGCACCGTCGAGACGAGCGGCACCTGGGTGATCAGCTCGGGCCCGTAGCCACCGGCCCCGCCGAGGTTCACGTAGTGCCCGGCGGACAGGATCTCCAGGGACACCGGCGAGTGGCCTTCGGTGAAGAACTCTAAGCCGCCTTCGGGCGAGTAGAAGGACTGCAGCGTGGCGGACTCTTCGACACGTTCGCTGCCGAACGACACGATCCCGAGCACGTTGCCGATCGGGCCGGCTGTGGATGACTTCTTGCAGCCCGAGGGACCAACGCTTTCAAGGATGCTCCCCGCGCATGAGGGGAAGCCGGCCGTGTGCACGAAGGTCCTCTTTGCCAGGTACAGGTTGACAGCCACGAGCGGGGGCGGGAACCCGCCGTATTCGGTGCCCTCGATCTGGTATTCGACGCGCACCGCAGCCCCCGCGCCGTAGTAGTTCCCCGTGCCCGGGAAGCCCGGGATCGGGACGAATTCGGCTTTGAAGGTGACCGTCGGTGCGGCGTTGGCGACGCCGGGCACCGAGAATGCCAGGGCGACCAGCAGCACGACGGCCCACGATCGACGGGTCACCGGTCGCGGTACCGGTGCCCCTCAGCTCGATCCGGAGGTCAGCCAGCGGGTCGGGTTCTCGACGAAGATCGTGTTGAACACGCCGTCGTCGATCACGCCCTGCTCGCGTAGCGCCGGGACGACCTCGTCGAAGACCAACGTCATCGACCAGTTGCGGATCGCGCCGCTGTTTTCGAAGGTCTCGGCCGCCTCCGCGGGGAACCAGTCGATCGTGGCGCAGTAGTCCTGGGAGATCATCAGGCGCTCGGCGTGTCCTTTCCGCAGCAGCTCGGCGGCGGTGGCGTTGCGCTTGTCGATCGGCTGGTACATCTCCAGGCCGTAGCGGTCGAGGCCCACGTACACGCCACGGTCGATCAGGCCCTCGATGTAGGAGACGTCGTCGGTGTCGCCGCAGTGGGCGATCTGCACCCGCTCGAGCGGGACGCCCTCCTGCTCGAAGATGTCGACCTGCTTGGGGCCGGTTCCGACGGCCGGCATCGAGTGGGCCATGATCGGCGCCCCGGTGCGATTGCACGCCCGCGCGACCGCCCGGTGGATCTTCTCCACCCGCTCGGTCACACCGGCGGCGTCGGCGGCGCACTTCAGGAACGCGGCCCGGATGTCGGTCCCCTGGATCCCGCTCTCGATGTCGGCGACGAAGTGGTCGGCCATCGCGTCGACGTCGCGGTTCTCGAAGTAGTGGGGGAGGTAGTCGTAGCTGTAGATGCCGGTGCAGGGCACGATCCTCACCCCGCTGCGCTCGGCCACCTCGCGCATGAAGCGCACGTCGCGCCCCCCGAACATCGCCGTGGGGTCGACGATCGTCTCCACGCCCCGCTCCCTGGCGGCCCCGACCGCCTCCAGCGCCGCGGCCAGCTCGGCCTCCGTGTCGTACATCGAGGGCCACTGATCGGCGACCGCCTCGTCGCGGAAGCGGACGTGCTCGTGGACCAGCACCACGCCGAGCTCGCCGCTGGCGACCGGCCCCTGGACTGTCTGGACGTCTGCCATCCCCTCGTGCCCCTCCTCGTAGGTGTCTAGCGGTATTCCTTGCCCCAGGTCGTTGCCTTGCGGATCTCGCCCTTGAGCAGCTTCCCGGCCGGGTTTCGCGGCAGGCCCTCCTCGTGGATCGAGATGTACTGGGGCACCTTGAAGTCGGCCAGGTGGGCCTTGCAGTGGCGCAGCACCTCGTTGATGTCGATCTGGCGTCCGCTGACCGCCACCAGCACCGCGCCCACCTTCTCGCCCATCATGTCGTCGGGCACCGCCACGACCGCGGATTCAGCCACCGCCGGGGCATCGGCGAGGACGTTCTCGACCTCGATCGAGTACACGTTCTCGCCACCCCGGTTGATCATGTCCTTCTTGCGGTCGACGATGTACAGCAGCCCGTCGCCGTCGACCCGCGCGAGGTCGCCGGTGTGGAGCCAGCCGTCGGTGAAGGTCTCGGCGTTCGCCTCGGGCTTGTTCCAATAGCCCCTCACCACGTTCGGGCCCCGCACGAGCAGCTCGCCCACCCCCGTGTCGGGGTCGGGCGACTCGATCGAGAGGTCCACGACCGGCATCGCGAAGCCGACCGAGTCGGCGTGGGCGGCGGCCTCCTCGTGGGGCAGGAACGAGGTCAGCGAGGAGGTCTCGGTGAGGCCGAAGCCGTTGCCCACGCGGGCGTTCGGGAAGGCCCTCATGATCCTCGCCACCATCGCCTCGTCGATCGGGGCGCCGCCGTAGGAGACCCACCGCACGCCGCTGACGTCGATCTTGGAGAACCCCTGGAAGCGCAGCAGCGCGTGGTAGATCGCCGGGACGGACACGAGCTGGTTGACGCCCCCCGGGTCGATCGCGCGGCAGAGGCCCTCGAGGTCGAGCGCGTTGGCGAGGATCTCCACCCGGCCCCCAAGCTCGAGCATCGGGATCAGCTGGCTGTTGCAGCCGGTGACGTGGAACAGCGGCACCGACACGCACGTCGAGATGCGCGGCCCCTCGCTGCGGTCGACGGACAGGCAGCGGAAGGCGTTCTCACTGTTGGTGAGGAAGTTCTCGTTGGAGGTCATCGCCCCCTTGGGAAAGCCGGTGGTGCCGCTGGTGTAGAAGATCGCGGCCAGGTCCTCCGGAGCCCGGTCGACGGGCTCGACCCGGTCCCCGCTCGGGAGCTCGGCCCCCGGCTGGAAGGTGTAGGCCGCTTCGCAGTCCTCGACCACGTAGGCCACCTCTTCCTCCTTGAAGCGGGTGTTCACCGGCACCGCCACCGCCCCCACCAGCTGGGTGGCGAAGAACGCCACCACCCAGTCGATGCCGTTGGGCATCCGGATCGCCACCCGGTCCCCGGCCGAGATCCCGGCTTCGAGCAGGCCTCCGCCGGTCCGCGCCGAGCGCTCCCACAGCTCGTCGTAGGTGCAGCTCGGGCCACCCACCTCGAGCAGCGCCGTGGCCTGCGGGTCACGCTCCACGCTCGCCGCCAGCATCGCCCCCAGCGACCGCGGCAGGCTCTGGTAGCGGGCCCGCCCGTCCTCGTCGCGGATGACCCCCGACTCGTCGAAGGGGTTGCGCCCTCGGGGCAGCGGCTCGATCACGCCGACCCGCCGGTCACGGCCTAGGCCGGGGCGGCGGTGGTGAGCTTCTCGGCGAGGATCGCGGCGACGCGTGCCCGCTGGCGGGAGGCCCCTCCCAGCAAGGCGGCGTCGAGCTGGGCGCGCTTGAACAGCCAGTGGACGTCGGCCTCCCAGGTGAAGCCGATCCCGCCGTGGGCCTGGATCGCGCTCGCCGTCACCTCGCGGCCGGCATCGGAGGCGGACGCCTTGGCCATGGCGGCGGCCTCGGCCAGCCCCTCGGGGTCGGCATCGGCGGTCCAGGCGGCGAAGGCGGCCGCCGAACGGGCCCTCTCGGTGTCGAGCAGCATCTGCGCGCAGCGGTGGGAGACGGCCTGGAAGGCGCCCACCGGCACCCCGAACTGCTTGCGGTCCTTGACGTAGGCGACGGTCATCTCCAGGGCCCGCTCGCATACGCCCACCAGCTCGGAGCTGATCGCGACCAGCGCCCGGTCGACGGCGCCGGAGACATCTCCCGGGAGCTCCTCGCTGCCCGCGGCCCCTACCCGTCCCGCCGAGCGGGTGGGATCGATCCCTTCAAGCGGGGTCACCTCGGCCTCGGACCCGGGCACCAGGCGCGCCCGCCCGTCGTCCTCCACCAGCACGATCACGTCCGCCTCGGGGGCGCTGATGACAAGCTCGCCAACGCCGTCGTTGGCGCTCCCGAGGGCACCGATGGACTCTCCGGAGGCGAGCCCCGGCAGCCACCGTTCACGCTGCTCGGGCGACCCCGCGTGCTCGATCAGCGTCGCGGCCATCGCACTCGGTAGGAACGGGACCGGAGCCACCGCTCGTCCCAGCTCCTCGCACAGGATCGAGAGCTCGATCCGCCCGAGCCCGCCGCCCCCGTACTGCTCGGAGACCGCGATCCCGGGCCACCCGAGCTCGCACAGCTCCCGCCACAGCTCCTGGTCGGTGGTGCGGGCCTCGGCGTTCTCGCGCACCCGCTCGGGCCGTGCCCGCTCGGCCAGCAGCGACCGGGCCGTGCGCTGGATCTCGCGCTGGTCGTCGGTGAAGCCGAAGTCCATCTCGTCAGGCGGCGGCCTTCAGCCGCGGCAGGCCGAGCACCCGCTCGGCGATGATGTTCTTGAGCACCTCGGTGGTGCCGCCCTCGATCGTGTTGCCCCGGGCTCGCAGCAGCTCGTAGCTCCAGTTGTCGCCAAAGACGAAGGCGTCGGCGCCGATGATGTCGGCCGCCAGCTGGGTGAGGCGCTGGTTGGTGTCCGACCACAGCCACTTGACCAGCGAGCCCTCGGGCCCGGGCTGGCCGTAGCGTTCGACGTCCGTCAGCCCCTTCCACGCCAGCAGCCGGATCGACTCGGTCCGCACGTGCAGCTCGGCCAGCTTGTCCGCGTACAGCGGGTCCTCGAGCAGACCCTTCTCGGCAGCCACCGCGATCACGTCGTCGAGTAACTGGCGCAGGCGGATCTGCAGCGCGAAGCCGAGGCCGGCGCGCTCGTTCATCAGCGTCGTGAGGGCGACCTTCCAGCCGTTGCCGACGCCCCCCACGACGTTGGCGTCGGGGATCCTGGCCTCCTCGATGAAGAGCTCGTTGAACTCGGCCTCGCCGGTGATCTGGCGCAGGGGGCGCACGACCACGGCGTCCTGGTCCATGTCCATCAGGAAGTAGGTGAGGCCCTTGTGCTTGTCGGACTCGACGTCGGAGCGGGCCACGAGCATGCACCACTTCGAGTACTGGGCCCCGCTGGTCCACACCTTCTGGCCGGTAACGACCCACTCGTCGCCGTCCTTGACCGCGCGCGTTTTCGCGGCCGCTAGATCGGATCCGGCCTCGGGCTCGGAGAAGCCCTGGCACCAGATCTCCTCGGCCGACAGGATCGGGGGCAGGTAGCGCTCCTTCTGCTCGTCGGTGCCCCACACCATCAGCGTCGGTCCCCCGAGCAGGATCCCGAGCGTGTTGGCCGCCAGCGGAACCCGGGCGCGGCCGATCTCCTCGTAGTAGATCGCCGATTCGGTCAGGGTGGCGCCGCGACCGCCGTACTCCACCGGCCACGCGGGTGCCGCCCAGCCGGCGTCGTAGAGCCGCCGCTGCCAGTCCTTGCGCCAGGAGTTGCGGGCGTCCTCACCGCCGTCGACGGGCTCAGGGTCGGGCGGGTTGTCGGCCAGCCAGGAGCGCAGCTCGTCGCGAAAGGCCGTCTCCTTGGGGCTGAAAGTGAGGTCCACAAGCGCTCTGGGACACAGCCTATCCCGGATCGGAGGGTGGTGTCCGCGCCGCCGTGAGCGGCGCTAGATTCAGCTGCCCGTGAGCGTCTCCGACACCACCCTGCGGGTCGCGCACCTCGACGCCGACGCCTTCTACGTGTCGGTCGAGCTGCTGCGCCATCCGGAGCTGCGGGGGCTCCCGGTGGTGGTCTCCGGCACCGGCCCGAGGGCGGTCGTGACGACCGCCAGCTATGAGGCCCGCCGCTTCGGGGTCGGCTCGGCGATCCCCGCCTCCCGCGCCCGCCGGCTGTGCCCCCAGGCAGTCTTCCTGGCGCCCGACTTCCCCGTCTACCGGGAGGCGTCGACGCGGATCATGGCGATCGTCCGCGAGCACGTCGAGCGAGTCGAGGTGGTTGGTCTCGACGAGGCCTATCTGGACCTCGACGGGCTGTTCTCCCCGCGGGCGGCGATGCGCCGCCTGGTGGCCGAGATCAAGGCCTCCACGCGGCTGACGTGCTCGGTCGGGATCGGGCCGAACAAGCTCGTGGCGAAGGTCGCCTCCGACGCGGAGAAGCCGGCCGGGCTGGTGGCGCTCACCCGACAGCAGGCCTGCGAGCGCTTCGCGGGCTCGCCCCCGGACCTGGTGCCGGGGATCGGGCCGAAGACCTCCGAGCGGCTGAAGGCGCTCGGGATCACCACCCTGGCGGCGCTGGCCGAGGCCCCCGAGGGCCTGCTCACCGCCAGTTTCGGAGCCCGCATGGGAAGGGAGCTGCGCCGCCGCGGGCGCTTCGAATCCGACGCCGTCGTCGGCGCCCCCCGGAAGGTCGCCTCGGAGTCGCGGGAGCGGACCTTCGACCAGGACATCGCCGCTCCCGAGCAGCTTCAGCAGGCGCTATCGAGGATGGCGGGGGAGCTGTGCGAGAGCCTCCGCCGCCATGGACGCCGGGGGCGGACGGTCTCGATCAAGGTTCGCCTCGACGACTTCACGACGGTGACCCGCGCCCACACGCTCGAGACGGCGACCGACGACCCTCAGCTCGTCACGGCCGAGGCGCTGCAGCTGCTCCAGCGCTACGCGCCGCCCCGCCCGGTGAGGCTGCTAGGGGTGCGCGTGGCGGGCTTCGTTGCCGAGGCGGCCAGCGATGCCCCGTCGAGGGGGTCGGGGGAGGAACCGGTCGTACTCGGGCACCCGGCCGCCGGGGCGGCCCAGCTCGCCCTCCCGCTCGCGTGCGCCCAGTAGGAAATTGTTCCGGGTAGTGGCGCTTATGGCCGGGGCGCCTGCTCGATGAGGCGCGTGCCTCTAGACCCACTCCTACCGGTCAGCCTAGATTGACCCGCATGCCGCTCGTCCTCTCCTGGATCTTGTTTCCTCTCGTGCTCGGCGCAGTCGGGGCCGGCTGGGGGGCGGCCGTCGAGCGCGCGTCCGGGACGCGCCTCAGCGGTGCCCTGGTGGTGCCGCTCGGGCTGGCGGCCGCCATCGTTGCAGCCTCGCTGCTGACGGCATGGAGGGCCACGGCTCCGGCAGCGGTTCCCGTCGTCGGCGTCATCGCCGTCGCCGGGCTGGTCGTCGTTAGGCCGTTCACGCGCTTGAAGATGTGGCCCACGCTGGTTGCGCTTGGAGTGCTGGCGGTGTACGGCGCGCCGGTGCTCCTATCGGGAACGGCGACGTTTGCCGGGTACCTCAAGCTGGACGACTCAGCCTCGTGGATGGGCATCGCCGACCACGTCATCTCGCACGGCCGGTCGGTAGCAGACTTGCCGCCTTCGACGTACCGAGCGGTGCTCGAAGAGTATGTGACAAATAGCTATCCACTTGGCTCGTTCATGTTGCTGGGAATCGGTCACGCGTTCACCACGGTCGATGTCGCGTGGATCTATCAGCCTTACCTGGCGTGCTGTGCGGCCGCAGTGGGGCTCGGCGTGTATGCGTTGGTCGAAGGGATCGTGAGATCGCCGATCCTCTGTGCGCTGGTGGCATTCTTCGCCGCACAACCGGCGCTGCTGTACGGGTATGCGATGTGGGGGGGAATCAAGGAACTCACGGCAGCCTTTGTGCTCGTACTGGGTGCCGCTCTGCTTTCACAGGTGATCGCAGACACCCCCACAAATCCACGCCGCCTTCTGCCGCTAGCGGTGGCGGCGGCCGCCCTGATCGTCACGCTCGGAGCAGGCGCCGCCGGCTGGGTGTTGCCCGCCCTAGCTTGCGTGGTGGTCGTCTGGATCCTCCGTGGGCGGCATGGCAGCAAGTGGCCACTGGTGCGTGATATCGGAGTGCTCACGGCCGTGACGGCCGTGCTCGCGATACCGATGTGGGTGGTCCTCTCAAGCTTTCTCAGAAATGACGCCAACCTATTCACAAGTGGCCAGCCGGTGAGCGAAAAACTCGGAAACCTCTTCCAGGCGCTAAGCGGCTGGCAACTCGTGGGAATCTGGCCGGTCGGCGACTTTCGGTTGCGCGCACCGACCACCGCCACCGCCGTGCTGGTCGCTCTGGCACTGCTGAGCGCCGCAATGGCGATCTGGCTGACCGTGCGCCGTCGGCAGTTCACGATCATCACCTATGTGGCACTCGCGCTCTGCGGTTGCGCCGTCTTTTATCTCGTGGGGAGTACGCCGTGGGTGGTAGCGAAGGCACTCGCCATCGCCTCGCCGGCGATACTTGCCGCAGCGCTCACCGGCGGAGCGCTGTTGTGGGTGCGCCGTCGCCGGGTAGGTCTCCTCGTCCTGCTCGGGATCGGAGGTGGCGTCTTATGGTCCAATGCGCTTGCGTACCAGAACGTGACCCTTGCCCCACGCGCACAGCTGGTCGAGCTCGAACACATCGGCGGGCTCGTGGCGGACAAGGGCCCGACGTTCATCAACGTCTTCGAAGCTTACGCCGCTCGACATTTCCTGCGCCAGGGTGCCCCCATCGAGCCGGCGCAGTACAGACCCTTCAGCCTCCCACTGAACGGCGGCGTGACACTCACTAAGGGGGCGTGGGCGGACATCGACTCGTTTCCGTTGTCGACACTCGAACCGTATCGCTCCATCGTCACACAACGATCGCCGGCGGAAAGCCGTCCGCCGTCGATCTATCAGCTCGCTTGGCAGGGACGCTACTACCAACTCTGGGAGCGTCCTGTTCACCCCAGCATCAGCATCGTGAAGCACGTGCCGCTCGGTGAATCCAATGCGCTGCCCTACTGTGGCAACGCTGTGAATGCGCCACGTCGGGAACTTTGCTCGATCAACCCAGTGTCGGTGCCTCCGTGTGCAGAGGTACGAGCGCTCGGGCGAGAGGCCCGCACGGACCACGCCGAGCTCGTCGCGTATGAACGCCCTGAGGCGATCGCCGTTCGGGGTGACGCAAGCGTGTGGCCAGCTGATTGGTTTCACGACAGTCAGGCGCGCACGTTGACCCCCACGAGGCCGGGAACGGCGGTTTTCCACATCGCCGTCCCGAGGTCGCAAAACTACACGCTGTGGCTGGACGGGGAGTTCTCTCGCGGGTTTGAAGTCACGGTTGACGGCGCGCGGCCGGCGGGTGTGGTCAAGGATGATCTCTCGGGCTTCAGCGCGAGCATCTACCTCGCTGATCTGCCGCTGCGCGTCGGGGTTCACACGTTCGCACTCACGTATCCTCATGCCAATCTCACGCCTGGCAGCGCTGAGAATGAACTCACGTTGCTGAGCTCGATCACCCTAGAACCAGAAGGTCCGCCGAGCGCGCTGGTCACGGTTCCTGCGGAACAGGCGGCAACCCTCTGCGGTCGCACCCTCGACTGGATCGAGATCGCTCGGAAGAACAGCCCTTGAAAGACCGGTCCGTCTCCGGCGGCGGCTTTGTGCCGGCGCTCGTCCACGCCCGGTAGCATCCGCTCGTGCCGAAAGCGGACGTGGGCGAGATCGAGCTCGACTACGAGCCCAGCGGCGAAGGCCCGCCCCTGCTGGCGATCATGGGCATGAGTGGGACCTCGCTGCACTGGGGAGAGCCGTTCCTCTCGCGGCTGAGGGAGAGCTTCGAGGTAATCGTCTACGACCACCGCGGGGTCGGCTCCAGCAGCCGCCTGGAGGGCCCGGTCACGATCTCCCAGCTGGCCGCCGACGCCGCCGGGCTGATCCAGGCACTGGAGCTCGACTCGGTCCACCTGCTGGGGATCTCGATGGGCGGGATGGTGGCCCAGGAGCTGGTGCTCGCGAACCCCGAGCTCGTGCGCACGCTGACGCTCGGGTGCACCTACTGCGGAGGGCCGGGCAGCTCCTACGGCTCCATGGCCCGCGACCGGCTGTACGAGGCGTTCAGCTCGGGCGACCGCGTGCGGGCGCTGCGGACCGCCTACGAGCTCAACCTCTCCCCGGAGGCCACCGCCGACCCGGAGTTGTGGGAGCAGTTCCAGGCGATCGCCGCCGAGCGCGCCGTGGCGGTGCCGGTGATCATGGCCCAGGTCGCCGCCTGCGTAAAGCACGACACGCATGAGCGCCTACCCGCGATCAACGCCCCGACGCTCGTGATCCACGGGACGGAGGACGAGATGATCCCGGTCGAGAACGGCCGCCTGATCGCCTCGCTGATCCCGGGGGCCCGCCTCGAGATCCTGGATGGGGTAGGGCACCTGTTCTTCTGGGAGCAGCCCGCGGCCTCGGCGGAACTGCTGCGCCGCCACGCCGCCGTCCCGGCTTGAGCGACCTCGAGGTCCGCTCGGGGCCGGTGCTGCTCGCCGGCGAGCAGGCCGGGGACCCTCAGGGACCGGTGATCGTGCTCCTGCACGGCCTCACCGCGACTCGTCGCTACGTCGTGATGGGCTCCACGGCGCTGGAGCGCGCCGGGATGGGGGTGCTCGCCTACGACGCCCGCGGGCACGGGCACTCAAGCCCGGCCCCCCGGAGGGAGTACGGCTACGAACACCTCGCCGCTGATCTGGGAGCGGTGGTGGCCGACGCCGACGGCCCGCCGGTGATCCTGGCCGGCGCCTCGATGGGGGCCCACACGGCGCTGCGCTTCGCACTCGAGCACCCGGAGCTCGTGAGCGGACTGGCTCTCATCACGCCCTCGTTCCTCCCCGGGACGGAGGAAGATGCGAGCTCACTTCTCCGCTGGGACGAGCTCGCGAGGGGATTGCGGGAGCGAGGGGTGGACGGCTTCGTGGCCGCGTATGACCTCGACGAGGTTCCCGAGCGCTGGCGTGGCATCGTCGAGACGGTCCTGCGCCAACGCTTGTCCGCTCACGATCACATCGACGCGGTCGCCGACGCGCTCGAAGTAGTACCGCGGTCGCGGCCGTTCGAGGACCTCGCGGAACTCGCGCGAATCGCCGTCCCCACGGTTGTGGTTGCGAGCCGCGACGAGGCCGACCCCGGGCACCCGCTGGCAGTGGGGGAGGCCTACGCCGACGCGATCTCCGGTGCCCGACTCGTCGTGGAGCCGGCGCAGGACCCTCCGCACTCGCCGATCGCGTGGCAGGGAGGACAGCTCTCGAAGGTGCTGCTTGAGCTAGCCGCAGTCGCTCGCTAGTACGTGATAACGTACGATCGTATGCCAATTCGCGAGTGGAATGGCTCCAACTACGACCGCATCTCAGGGGTCATGGAGGGCCTCGGCCTGGCGGTACTGGACCGGCTCGAGCTGGAGGGCGACGAGACTGTCCTCGACGCGGGCTGCGGGTCGGGGCGGATCACCGAAGCGCTGGTGCAGCGGCTTCCGAGAGGCCGCGTGATCGCGGTGGACGAGTCGCCGTCGATGACGGAGGTCGCCCGCGAGCGCCTGGGGCCGGACGTGGAGGTCCTGACCCTCGACCTCCTCGACCTCGACCTCGACGAGCCGGTGGACGCGATCCTTTCCACCGCCACGTTCCACTGGATCGGCGACCACGACCGCCTGTTCGCCCGCCTGCACCACACGCTGCGGCCAGGGGGGCGGCTGGTGGCGCAGTGTGGGGGAGAGGGCAACATCACGGTGCTCCGCGGGGCGATCGTGCCGATCATGCGCCGCGACCCCTACGCGGAGCACTTCGCGAGCTTCCAGCCACCGTGGAACTACGCCTCGGCGCAGGACACTGAGGAACGCCTGGGCGGGGCCGGCTTCGAGAGCGCGCGCTGCTGGCTGACGCCGGCTCCCCGTCAGCCGGAGGAGCCGCGCGAATTCCTCTCGAACATCGTGCTCGGCCCCCACGTCCAGCAGCTCCCGGACGAGCTGCGCGATCCCTTCATGGACGCCGTGATGGAGGTGCTGCCCGAGCCGGTGACGGTCGACTACGTGCGCTTGAACATCAACGCAAGCGCATGAACATCGACGCACCGCTCATCTAGCTCGGCCGCACTGGCGGCCGGGAGGATGTTGGGCAGGGCTCCGACGGAGCTCCTGTGCGCGACCGAGGACACCGCGGCTTCCGGCAGCTACCATCGGCGCGAAATGCGAAGCGCTCGCCGTCACGAAGCGACCCGGAGCATAGCCGCCGGCACCGGTTGGACACGACCCGCGGCGGCTGTGGTCCTCGTCCTGACGTTCGGGCTGGTTCTGGCGGCCTGCGGCTCGGGATCGTCAAGCACCGGGTCCGAATTCCTCAGCACGACCCAGACGAAGGCAGCCATCGAAGCCAGCATCCTCGAAAAGCGGCATGTCCACGCGACGGTGGTGTGTCCGCCGGAAGTGGTCCGTGAAAAGGGCGTCAGGTTCGAATGCGTCGCCACGACGCCGAACGGTGTCAAGACGATTTTCCGCGTGGTCGAGGCCAACGATCGCGGGTACGTTGAATATTCGTCGGTGCCGGAAAAGAAGGAAACTGCGACAAAATCGACGTCGGCGCCAACCACTCGGCGCAAGAAGCCTTGACGCCTGCCGGCGGCCTCTGTTAGCGTCGCGCAGCGCATGGAAGCCGTGCCTGCGGGTACGGAGTGTCCGGCCAGCCACCGACCAGAACTGCGGTGGTTGCTCGTTGTCAGGACGAACGTAGAAACGAGCGGGACGTTTTGATCACCTCGATGGACGCAGGGAACGCGGGGTCCCACTGGAGGGACACATCGAGATGATCGCTCGTGATCGGAGTCACGAGCGAGGCCGTCACGACGGCTCACGACCCCGTGCCGTCCGCGGCAAGAGAATCGGTCTGCTCGGCTGCCTCGTCGCGCTTGTTGCGTTCTTCGCGGTCTCGCAGGGGGCGTCGGCGAACGGCGGGTGTTACGGCTGGTACTGCAACCAGGGGCCAACCGGGCCGACGGGACCCACAGGGGCTAAAGGCGCCACAGGACCCACCGGGGCGACGGGCGCAACCGGCCTCCAGGGTGTGAAAGGCGCCACGGGGCCGACGGGCCCAACCGGAGAAAAGGGCGAAAAAGGTGCGACGGGTGTAAAAGGCGAAACCGGCGCGACGGGTGCGACTGGGCCGACAGGTCTGACTGGCGCCAAGGGCGAAACCGGCGCGACTGGGCAAAAAGGCGAAAAAGGCGAAACCGGGAGCGCTGGGGCGGCTGGTGCTAAAGGCGAAACCGGCGCAACAGGCCTGACGGGCGCAACCGGGCCGACCGGCGAAAAAGGCGAAACCGGCAGCGCTGGGGCGGCTGGTGCTAAAGGCGAAACCGGCGCAACCGGGCCGACCGGCGAAAAAGGCGAAACAGGCGCAACAGGCCTGACGGGCGCAACCGGGCCGACCGGCGAAAAAGGCGAAACAGGCAGCGCCGGGGCGCCTGGTGCTAAAGGCGAAACCGGCGCGACCGGGCCGACCGGGCCGACCGGCGAAAAAGGCGAAACAGGCGCAACAGGCCTGACGGGCGCAACAGGGCCGACCGGCGAAAAAGGCGAAACAGGCAGCGCTGGGGCGCCTGGTGCTAAAGGCGAAACCGGCGCAACCGGGCCGACCGGCGAAAAAGGCGAAACAGGGAGCGCTGGGGCGGCTGGTGCTAAAGGCGAAACCGGCGCGACCGGGCCGACCGGCGAAAAAGGCGAAACCGGGAGCGCTGGGGCGCCTGGTGCTAAAGGCGAAACCGGCGCGACCGGGCCGACCGGCGAAAAAGGCGAAACCGGGAGCGCTGGGGCGCCTGGTGCTAAAGGCGAAACCGGCGCAACCGGGCCGACCGGCGAAAAAGGCGAAACCGGCGCAACAGGCCTGACGGGCGCAACAGGGCCGACCGGCGAAAAAGGCGAAACAGGCAGCGCTGGGGCGCCTGGTGCCAAAGGCGAAACCGGCGCAACCGGGCCGACCGGCGAAAAAGGCGAAACCGGCGCAACAGGCCTGACGGGCGCAACAGGGCCGACCGGCGAAAAAGGCGAAACAGGCAGCGCTGGGGCGGCTGGTGCTAAAGGCGAAACCGGCGCAACCGGGCCGACCGGCGAAAAAGGCGAAACAGGCAGCGCCGGGGCGGCCGGTGCCAAAGGCGAAACCGGCGCGACCGGGCCGACCGGGCCGACCGGCGAAAAAGGCGAAACAGGGAGCGCTGGGGCGCCTGGTGCTAAAGGCGAAACCGGCGCGACCGGGCCGACCGGGCCGACCGGCGAAAAAGGCGAAACCGGCGCAACAGGCCTGACGGGCGCAACAGGGCCGACCGGCGAAAAAGGCGAAACAGGCAGCGCTGGGGCGGCTGGTGCTAAAGGCGAAACCGGCGCAACCGGGCCGACCGGCGAAAAAGGCGAAACAGGCAGCGCTGGGGCGGCTGGTGCTAAAGGCGAAACCGGCGCGACCGGGCCGACCGGCGAAAAAGGCGAAACAGGGAGCGCTGGGGCGGCTGGTGCTAAAGGCGAAACCGGCGCGACCGGGCCGACCGGGCCGACCGGCGAAAAAGGCGAAACCGGCGGCGCTGGGGCGGCTGGCGCTAAAGGCGAAACCGGCGCAACAGGCCTGACAGGCGCAACCGGGCCGACCGGCGAAAAAGGCGAAACCGGCAGCGCCGGGGCAGCCGGTGCCAAAGGCGAAACCGGCGCAACAGGGCCGACCGGCGAAAAAGGCGAAACCGGGAGCGCTGGGGCGGCTGGTGCTAAAGGCGAAACCGGCGCGACCGGGCCGACCGGGCCGACCGGCGAAAAAGGCGAAACAGGGAGCGCTGGGGCGGCTGGTGCTAAAGGCGAAACCGGCGCGACCGGCGAAAAAGGCGAACGTGGCGAAACGGGTGCCTCCGGTGTGACAGGTGCAACCGGCCCGGCCGGGTCAGCCCTGTTCCTGTCATGCGGGGAGTTCGACTTCCCGGCTATTCCGGGAGAAACCTACCATGTAAGCGTTACGACGCCAGAACCGGGCGGGCGCACTCTTTACGAAAAAGAAGGCGTCGAAGCGAAAAGTGACGAGGTAACTATCGGAGGTATCTATCCAGAAGCCGAAGAACGGGAAGTCCTAGCTTACTTCCGTGATGAGGGGCCCGGGGCCGGCAACGGGATCACGGGATCAGTCACCACCACGTTCCACAACTGCTGGAAGCCCGAAGGACCGCAGGGCGCGACCGGTCCCACCGGTGCGGGCGGCGCCACGGGGCCGACTGGGCCCACGGGCGAAACCGGAGCCACGGGCGAAAAAGGCGAAACCGGAGTCGCGGGCGCGGCCGGCGCTAGAGGCGAAACCGGCGCGACCGGCCTAACGGGGGCGACAGGCGAAACCGGCGGCGCAGGCGCTAAGGGCGAAACCGGCGCGACAGGTCCGAGTGGCGAAAAAGGCGAAACAGGCGCGCAGGGTGTAGCGGGCGCGACTGGTCCCACGGGCGCCCGGGGGGAAACCGGCGCTGTGGGCGAAACCGGTGCCACTGGGGCGACAGGCTCAACAGGCGAAACGGGTGCGACCGGCGAAAAAGGCGAAACTGGCCCGCGAGGTGTCCAGGGCGAAACAGGCGCGCAAGGCATTCGGGGCGAAACAGGTGGGCAGGGCATCCAGGGCGAGAAAGGCGACGCCGGGCAGGCTGGTGCGACGGGCGAAACGGGTGCCGCTGGGCCGAAAGGCGAAACGGGGCCAACCGGGACGACCGGGCCGACCGGCGAAAAAGGCGAAACCGGTCCCTCTGGCGTGAAAGGCGAAACGGGATCGACGGGGGTAACCGGCCCCACCGGTGCCGAAGGAAAACCCGGCGCGGCGCCGATCTATAGCTCCAACGGGACTTCGATCGGTACGGCACACGTCGTCCAGGGCACCGGCCCGGCGACCGGGAGAAAGCTGACCGTCAACTTCTCGGGCTCGGCCGTTTTCGAATCGAGCAAAAGCTACCTGTGCACCGCCTATGACGAAACCAAGGGGACGCCGATCCCGGTGGTCGCTTACGCGAGCGGGACGGAAGTGTCGTTCGAATACCTCACCGGAGCGACCGGGGATTCGATCCGGTACCAGTGCACCGGCCAGTAGCCCCCGCGTAGCGTCCGAATAGCCAGGCCCGGCCGCGGCGGTCGCCTCAGGCGATCGCCGGCGCCCCCCCTGCGGGCACGGCGGGACCGTCGAGCAACCTGCCCCTCAGCACCGCGGCATAGCGGCCTCCGAGCTCCACCAGCTCGTCGTGGGTCCGCGATCGCTCCAGCCCGGTGTGACTGTCGGTGGGCATCTCCGGGGAGATCCCCTGCGGGCCCACGGATTGTGCTTGTGGCAGATCGCACGCCGTCTCGGACAGGTACACGAGCCCTCCGACCGCGAATCTCGGCCGGCTGGCCTGTTCGCCTTGGACACGCGCATAGATCCTGTGAATTGATGTTTGAAGCCACCCTGTGGCGTGGTAGATGCACTCGGTAGTCGCTCGGTCCGGAGCCGCAGAAGCGGCAGCGAGACCAGTGGCGGGGCCGCTCACGAGTGGTGGGACAGCCTGCTTCGTGAGGAACAGTCTAAGAGAACGGATCCATCGCCTTTAGGTAACGCCTCTCTCAAACCGATCGGAGCTGCGGGACGTAGTGCGTGCGGCGTCTTCGCCCCTGACTACAAGTAAGGACACGAGTAAGGACGCTGACATGGAAAAGAACGAACGCCTGACCCCTCGCGGTACACGTACTGAACTCGAGGTGATCATTCCCACACTGAACGAGGAGTCACGCATCGGCCCCGTTCTCGGAGCCCTCGTCGAGTTTCTCTCCGGACAGCCTTGGAGTTCCTCGGTGCTCGTGGTCGACAACGGCTGCACCGACCGCACACTCGAGGTTGCCGATGCGATCACCTCGCCTGTAGTACCGGTCAAAGTGGTCGGCTGCCGCCGCCGTGGCAAGGGAGCCGCGGTCCGACGAGGAATCTTCGCGACCTCCGCGCGCTACGTGGGGTTCTGCGACGCAGACCTCTCGACGCCCGTGGAGACGATCGCTCCGGTGGTGAAGCTGCTCACCTCGGGTCACCCGGTGGTAATCGGCTCGAGGCGTTGCTCGGGCGCCGAGTACGTTGACGTGCAGCCGGTAGGCAGACGCGTCGGCGGTGCCGTGTTCCGGTCGGTGGCGCGCTCAGTGGCGCCATCGGTGAGCGATACGCAGTGCGGCTTCAAGTTCTTCCACACGCACATCGCAAAGGCGCTGTTCTCGAAGGCCACGGCGGACGGGTTCGCGTTCGATGCGGAGGTGGTGGGCCTGGCGCTGGCGGCCGGTATCACGGTCACCGAGGTCCCGGTGGCGTGGACCGACGAAGAAGGCTCGTCCTTTCGTCTCCTCACCGATGGCTACGAGGCGATGAGAGAGCTCCTTGCCGTGCGTGCACGTGTAGGACAGGCCGCGCCCTCCGTCAGAGACCTGCTGCGTGAGCGCGACCCAGCGACGCTCTAGCTGGCCCCGCGCCCTGTCCCACGTCGTGCCAGGCACTGCTGTGGACGAATTGTTCCGACGGGCCCGGGCGCCGACGCGCCGGAAACCGCGACAGTACCACGTCGTGTTCGCCAACTGGCGCGACTCGCGCCACCCGAAGGCCGGCGGCGCCGAGCTGTACTGCGAGTCCGCCGCGCAACGTCTGGCGGAGCGCGGGCTGCGGGTGACCCTCCTCACGTCCCGCCCGGCCCGGGCCCCTCGCAACGAGATGATCGGCGGCGTGCATGTGCGGCGCGGTGGCGGCACGCTGAGCGTATATGCGCACGCGCTCGCGTGGCTCCTGCGTCACCGCCGCGGCGTGGACGCGGTCGTGGACTGCCAGAACGGGATCCCGTTCTTCTCGCCGCTCGTCACGCGAGCCTCGGTGCCGGTGGTGTGCCTGATCTTCCACGTGCACCAGGATCAGTTTGCGTCGTATTTCGGCTGGCCGATCGCCCGCATCGGACGCTGGCTCGAGGGGCCTGTCAGCCGCATCGTCTACGGACAACGCGCGATCGCGGTGATTTCGCCCTCCACACGGGCCGGTGTACGTAACCGACTGAACCTGCGCGGAGCCGTGCACGTCGTTCCGTGCGGAGTCGAACCGTGCGCCCGGCGCGACTCCGGCGAGATAGTCGGGCGATCCCGCGAGCCACGCATCGTCTGCGTCGGTCGGCTCGTGCCGCACAAGCGGATGCATCTCATGATCCAGGCCATACCTGAAGTTCTCCTCACCCACCCCGATCTCAAGGTCTCGATCGTCGGGACCGGCGTTCAGCTCGAGAACCTCCGCGTGGAAGCCGAGGAGCTGGGGCTCGCGGGCACCGTCGAGTTCCACGGCCAGGTCACCGACGAGCGGCGCGAGCGGTTGCTTCGGGGCGCGTGTCTCACGGTGAATCCGTCCGCAGGTGAGGGATGGGGGCTTTCGGTGATCGAGGCGAACGCCTGCGGCGTGCCCGCGGTCGCGTTCCGGGTCCCCGGGTTGCAGGACTCGATTGTCAGCGGCCGCACCGGGTGGCTCGTCGACCCCCACGCGGCGTTGGGCCCCGTGATCGGCGAGGCGCTCACCATTCTGCGGGACCCGCGTGCGGCCGAGGAATGGTCCAGCCGCGTCCGTGGATGGGCCGCGAGGTTCTCATGGGACGCGACCGCCACGCGCCTGCTGGATGTCATCGCCCAGGAGGAGAAGCGCCTGCAGCGAGACGCCCGCATTCCCGGCGGCGACCAGCGATGCCAGAGCGATCTTGCCTGCCATGTCTCTCTTCCCGCCGATGTGGTGCCGGCGTTCCCGGTCGCAGCGTCCAGCCGCCGCACCGACGTGTGGATCAGCAGGGGAGAGAGGATCGAGGCCCTGATGCCGGGCGCCGACGAGACGGGTGTGCGCTGCGCGCTGGAACGACTGGGCGTGGCTGAGCACGCTCAGATTCGCGTCGCGCGACCCGCCGACTGGCTGCTGGGCGGAGACCCGTTGACGTTGGTCAGACGGTGACCACCCTCCAGCTCATCCGGTCCGACCTCGCCGAGATGCGACGCGTGCAGGGGTCTTTGTGTCCGGGCGTACTCGCCTGCGTGCTCTACCGGGTGGCGCACGGGGCGGCGGTGAGCGGCCGGCTGGGCCGGATCGTCAGTCAGATCGTGAGCCTCATAAGCCTGCTCGTGACGGGATCGGAGATCCACGCGCAGGCCCGGATCGGCCCAAGGCTGCGCATCCCGCACGCCGTCGGCATCGCGGTGGGTGCCGAAGTCGTGGCCGGCGAACAGCTCACGCTTTACGGGAACACGACCCTCGGGGCGGTGTCGTTGGGCGGTGGCTTCCCGAGCCTGGGCGACCGCGTCACGGTCGGCCTGAACGCCTCTGTCCTCGGCGAGGTCCAGATCGGCAGCGACGTCTCCGTCGGGGCGCACGCCCTGGTCATCGGCGATATCGCCGACGGCCACACCGCGGCCGGGGTGCCCGCACGCTCGTGGCCCACCCTGCGCGACGCTGATCCGCTGGAAGCCTCCTGGCGACCCTCGGTTCCGGGATGAACGGATTCGAACTCGCTCCCACCCGCCGGTTCACCGTCAGGCTGGGGCTTTCGCCCGCCTCCTGGATCCTGATCGGGAGCGTCGCAGCGGGCGGACTGAACTACATGTACGCCCTGGCGATGACCGCGCTGCTGGCGCCGCCGGAGTATTCGACCTTCGCCGGCGGACAGGCGATCATGCTCATCACCGGCACGGTCGCCAACACTTCGGTGCCGTGGCTGCTGGCACGCGAGATCTCCCGTGCGCGCGAGCGCTCGGAGGTGCGCACGGTCGTGTGGTTCGCGGTGATGCTCAACTTCGCCGTCGGCATCGGCGCCGCCGCCCTCACCGTTGGCCTCGCTGCCGGCTTCGCCGACGTCGCAACCGTCGCATGGCTCGGCGCCGCCACGCTCAGCTTCTTCGTCGCCTCGACGGGCATGGGTTGGGCACTGGGTCGCGAACGCCTCGTGCTGCTGGCGGGGCTGATCGTCGCCGAGGTTGCGATCAAGGCCGCGCTCGGGTTGGCGCTGGTGGCAGCCGGCGCCGGCCCCGCCGGCGCATTCGCCGCGACGATGGGCGGCGCGCTCGCCATCACCATCTACATGCTCGTCGTGATGCGCGGCGACCTGCGGCCCAGGATCGCGCTCGGGTCACGTCGCCTATGGCGGTCGGCAGTGGGAATGGGTGGGGTGCAGGCCGCGGTCACTCTGCTCTCGGTCATCGACGTGCTGTTCGTCTCGTTGCGCTTCGGCGGAACGCGCACGGCCGCCTCGTATCAAGTCGCAGCCACACTCACCCGCGCTCCCCTGTTCCTGGCGTTGGCGTTCGCAACGGCCGCGTTCCCGAGACTGGCGCGACGGCCCGGGGATCGGGAGGTGCTCTCTGCACACACGAAGCACGTCCTCGGCGTGCTGGTGCCGCTGCTGGCCGTGATCGCGACGCTTCCGGGCCCGGTCCTGACGGCTCTGCTGCCTCGCGACTACGTGGGCGCGGCCCGGTTCCTGCCGCTGACCGCTGCGATCAGCACCTGCTACGGCCTGGTGGTACTCCAGACGACTGTCTTCAGGGCCGACGGGCGCACGCGAGAGTGCCTGTTGACCCTTGCCGGTGCGTGCGCGGTGTCACTCGCCGGAATGGCGGTCGGCGCGACGTTCGGCGTCTACTGGCTCGCCGTCGGCGCGCTGATGGGCGCGATCACCGCCGTCGTCGCCCTAGCCGTCCAAACGGAGCGCCGCTGGCGCGGGGCGCAGCGTCCGGACCTCCGGACGCTGCTTCCCTGGCCCGCCGTCTGCGCCGTGCTGGTTGTCACGCGTCCGGTGCCGTGGCTGTGGCTGTGCCTCGCGGGCGTGGTGGGGGTGCAGATCGTGCGCGCCGCCCTGGCCAGTCCGGACCGCGCCACGGCGCTCAACGCGCGATGAGGATCCTGCATCTTGGTTTCGAGGACCATCGGCGCCCGGGCTCGGGGGGCGGATCACTGCGCAACCACGAGGTTAACCGCCGTCTGGTCTCCCGCGGACACGAGGTGGAAGTGCTGACCGCTCGCTACACCGGCGCCCGCGCGCGCTCTGAGGACGGCGTCAGCTACCGGCCGATCGGGCTCGGGTTGGAGTACTTCACGAGCCTGATCGCATACCAGGCCCTGCTGCCAGGCGTTGTGCTGGCAGCGGGCGGCCACCGGCTGCGCCCGGACCTGCTCGTGGAGGAGTTCGTACCTCCCTGCTCGACGCTGGGGCTGGGGCGCCTGACGAGCATTCCCACGGTCGGCAGCGTGCAGGGCTACTTCGCCGAAGAGAAGGCGCGGCAGTACCATCTCCCGCGCTCGGCGCTCGTCGGCGTCCAGCGCTGGGGCACCCAAGGACACACGCGCCTGATCGCCGCGTCGCACGACCTCGCCGCGCGCCTGCGGCAGGACGCGCCCTCGGCCGAGGTCTCGATCATCCCGCTCGGAGTTGCGCACGAGGAGATCGCAGAGAGCCTCGATCGGCCCCCAGCCCCCGCCTCGCGGCAGATCGTCTACCTCGGGCGGCTCGAGACCTCACAGAAGGGTCTCGACCTGCTGATCAGCGCGTGCAACGGGTTGCTCGCAGCCGAGGATGCCCGCCTGGTGCTCGCGGGTGACGGACACGACGCGCGAGCCGTTCGCGCCCTCGCCGCAGCGAGCCCGGACGGCGATCGGATCGACTTCCGGGGGCGCGTCGACGGAGCTGAGAAGTGGCGGCTGCTGGCGGCTTCGCAGATCTGCGCGATGCCTTCGCGTTACGAGACCTTCGGGCTCACCGCGCTCGAGGCGCTCGCCTGCAGCACGCCCGTTGTCGGCTTCGACATCGAGAGCCTGCAGGAAACCGTCGGGCGCGGCACGGCCGTGCTCGTGCCGCCGTTCGAGGTGGTCGCGCTGCGAGAGGCACTGCGGTCGCTGCTCCGCGATCCGGGCACGTGCGCGGCGATGGGAGCAAGGGGTCGACGTCACGCTGCCGGCTACAGCTGGGACGGCGTGGCGGCGGCCCAGGAGCAGGTGTACCTGTCGGCCCTCGCGGGATGAGCGCCTCGCAGACAGCTCCGCTCGCGGTTCCTGCGACGGTCTCACCGCCGGAGGAACGGCAGCCGGCCAAGCGCCGCCGCCGGTGGGCGGTGTTGCTGCCGGTCGGCGTGTTCGCCGCGACCGTCGGTCTGCGGCTGTTTCACCTGCGCACCTCCTATGACGTCTTCCTGGACGAGAGCATCTACTCACGCATCTCCGCGGGAGCAGCCGTAGACGGCCGTCTCGTGTTCGGCAACTATCCGTTCTACCTGCACGGTCCGTTGTCGTTCTACCTGCAGGCGTTCGTGATCCGCGTGTTCGGGATCGGCGGCACCGCGATCGACGTCATCTATCAACTCCGCGTGTTCAACGTTCTCGTCGCCGGAGGGGTGGCCGTGCTCGTGTACGCGATCGTGCGCACGATCGCCCGGCCTCGTTGGGGGCTGCTGGCGGCGGGGCTGTTCGCCTGCGACCCCTTCATCATCAGCTTCGACAGCCGGCTGTTCCTGGAGACGCTCGCCACCTTCTGGGTGCTCCTCGGCTTTTACCTACTGCTCCCGATGGCGGTCGAGCCCGTCACGGCGGACGGCACGAGCGCGGCGCCGCAGCGCCACGGGCGCGCCATCGCGGGCGGCTTCGCCTTCGGGCTGGCGTTGCTCACCAAGGAGACCTCGGCACCGCTGTACGTGCTGCCCCTCCTGGTCTGCATCGTCCGAGGCCGGCCGCTGCGGCGCGGTGCCGCCGCCACGTCGCTCGGGACCGCGCTCGTGACGTACGCGCCCTATCCCCTGATCGCGGTGCTGACGGGCGGCGGCTATCAGTTCACCTACCAGAAGTTCGGCGGGATCGAGAGGATGCTCGGCATCATCCAGGCGACCGGGTACAACCGTCCCGGGGTGCCGTCACTGCTGTCACGTGTTACGGCCAACCTCGGCACGTTCGCGATGACCTACGTGCTGATCGCCCTGGGGGCCTGCGCCGCCGTGTGGCTCTACCGCAACGGCAGCGCACGCCAGCGCTGGATCGCGACCTGGGTGTTCGGAGCGTTCTTCGAGCTCGCCTTCCAGATTACGCAGGGGACGATCGAGGAGCAGATGTTCTACTACCTCGTGGTGCCGTCGATCGTCGCTGTCGCGAGCACCGCCCCGCTGGTTTTGATGCGCTTCGGCACGAAACGCCTCAACGCCGTCGTCATCGCCGCGATCGTGGCGATCGCACTTTTCGACCTGATCACCTGGGTCGGCTCGCATACCGAGCGCGACACCGCGATGGCGAACGCCGTGGGTTGGATGCAGAGCCACGCACCCGCCGACAGCCGCGTGGCACCGCTCGCCGACGGGATCCAGTTCCTGCTGCCGGATTACCGGCTCGAGTTCAATCCCGAGGCCGGCGAGGTGGTTCCGAGGATGCTCGAGGCATCGCGCACGCAGTTCGTGATCACGAGCTCGCTGCAGGCCGAACAGGGTTACTCGGCGGCCTCCCCGGCGCTGCTGGCCTGGTTGGGGACGCACTCCCGCAAGCGCTTCGCCTCGACCGGCGCGACCGCTGGGACGGTGGTCGTGTGGCAATTGCCCGGGCGTCTTCCCGGCGATGCACCGCCGGGGCCCGAGCCGCTCGTACCGCGGGCGCCGATCGGCGTGGGCGCGCCCACCTACAGGGACTGAAAGAGGGCCGGCGCAAGGAGTCGCGAAGTCGAATCTCTCGATGGTGCGCCGGCGCCCGACGTATCGAAGTTGACGCAAAGCAACCACAAAGGAGATGTAGACGTGTCAACGATCCTGTCGAGTCATCCCGTCTCCCCGAGTTCCGAGAGTCGTGCAGGAATGACGGACCTGTGGCGGCTGTGGCGTAACGAGTCGGACGATCCCGAGGCGTTCTACGGCGTGCTGGCGGATCGCGCGGTGACGGACCTGGAGCGCTGGTTCGGTCCGCTGGATCGACAGCACATCGCCGACATCGGCTGCGGGCCCGGTTGGTATACGGCAGCCCTGCGGGCGGTCGGCGCCAAGGTGACCCCGGTCGATCACGATTCCTCCGAGCTGGAACGAAATGGCCGGCGGTTGGAGGGAGCGGTCGTCGGCGACGCGATGGATCTGCCCGTCCCCGACGGCCTCTTCGACGGAGTTTTCGCCTCCAACATGCTCGAGCACACCCCCGAACCGCACCGGGTGATAACCGAGATCGCGCGCGTTCTGCGTCCCGGAGGATGGGCCTACGTGTCGTGGACGAACTGGTTCTCTCCCTGGGGTGGGCACGACATGACCCCCTACCACTTCCTCGGACCACGCCTCGGGCTGCGCCTCTACCGCCGGCGTCACGGCAACGAACCGAAGTGCGTCTATGGAGACTCGCTGTGGCCGTGCCACATCGGGCCGACGCTGCGTTTCATCCGCTCACGCCCGGAGTTGCAGGTGATCGCCGTCGAGCCGCGCTACTGGCCCTCGCTGAAGGCGATCATCGACGTTCCGATCGTGCGCGAGCTCGCGACCTGGAACTGCGTCGTGCGGCTGCGCCGGTGGTGCCCGGACACGGCTGGCGCGGTCGGCTAGCCCCGGGCGGCCGCCGGCGGCCCGGATGCAACGTGCGCCGCACGGAATAGGTCAGCCGCGCGGCGCATGGCCGCGCCCGGTTCCGGTTCAGGTCCCTGCGAGTGAAAGCTGTTCGTCAAAGGTCGACACGAGCGCGCCGAGCAGCGAGCCGCCGTCGGCGGTGAGCGCCGGATAGTCGAGGTAGAAGATGCCGCGGTAACCGGCGCGCAGCGCCCCCGTCGCCAACCGATCAATCGCTGCTTCGCCGCCGCCGCCGGTGTTCTCGCCCATCATGTGCGAGGCGAGGCCGCGTTCCTGGGCGAGCACCAGCAGCTCGCGCCAGGCGGCCTTGTCGGAGTCCACCGGGTCGCCTGGGTAATAGAACGGCTCGGGGTCATCTGCCCACGTCGACCACGGCCACGCGTCGGGCAGCGTGTCATAGGCGTCCATCTGCACCGCGTAGTCGGTTCCGAGCGCCAGCTGCTGTTCGTATTCGGGCGAGCGGGGGGCAAAGTTTTCGCGCATCCCGAAGGAGGGATGCAGCACGTAGACCGCGCCCTCCCACCCGTCTTGACGCAGTTGCAGGATGTACCAGTGCACGAAGTTGCCGAGCGACTGCAGGTACCAGGAGGCCCACTGGGCGTCCTCGGAGGGCGAGCCCTGTCCATAGACGTAGCCGGGCAGGGGAGAGCTCTGTTGCCCTGCGGCCAGGCCGAGCCCGGTCTGGGCGGGCACGTCGTAGCCCCAGTAGGAGGGCTGTCCCGCGACCGTCGAGCCGTCGTAGGGGTACTGCATCTCGCCATACATCCCGCCTCCCACGCGGATCCCGGCGATGTCACCGAGCGCGGGTGAGAGGGCACCGAGCGCTCCGGCCACGAACTCTGCGACGGCTTCGCGACCGACCTGCGACCAGACCCAGTCGCGGATGTCCTTGCCGGGGGTCGCGCTCGAGTAGGCGGTCCCGGCCTGGTCGACGTACTGAGGTACGGACTGCTTGACCCATTCGGGGGGGTACTGCAGGTCGAGCTCCAGATACACCTGCAGATGTGCCGCGTGCGCCTCGGCGATCTCCGCCAGCACGTCCTGTCCGACGTTGCCGGCGTCTTGCAGGGTCACCGCTTCGCCGGGGTTCGGCTGCGCCTCGGCCCATATCACCGGAACCACCACCGCCGTGCCGCCGGAGGCCGCCCAGGCTTCCATCTGGGCCGCGCCGACCACGTCGAAGGTGCCCAGCACGACTCCCGCCCGTGACGCCGGGGCTTCGCCGCCGGGGGTCCCGGGCGCAAGCGGAGTTTCCGGCGCCAGCGACCGGTCCGCGACCAGCGGCCCGACGTCGGTTGACTCCAGTGCGGCTGCGACGGGCGTCGTCCCCTTGCGGCGCATGACCGGGAGCGTCCCCTTCGCCACCACGATCGCCCTACAGCGGGAGCTGCGCGACTGCGCGGTGGAGATCGACTTCCCGCCACTCGCGAGCAGCGAGGTGAGGTAGCGCCGCGGACGCGTTCCGCGGACCAGCACCGAGACGACGCGGTGGCCGGCCTGCACGCGCAGCGTTGCCGCGCAGTGGCCTCGCTCGGCGCGGGCGAGCACCCACACATGCCCGCCCTCGGCACCCGCGGCACGGGCGAGCGAGGGCAGGGCGACCGCTACGAGCGCGCAGGCGACCATGGAGCGTGCTCCCGCTCGGGCGTGCATGTAACCGCAGTCGGACGCGTGGAGGCCGCCCTGAAGCCGTGCGGGCCGGGTGTCAACGGATCATCAACTTGCAGCCCCCGCCGAGCCGCTCCCCATGCGGGCGGTGCCGGCCCGCCTCAGGCGAGCGCGGCAGGCGGTTCCGCGGGCGCTTCGGGAACGTCGATCAGTGACCCCCTGAGCAGCGCCGAGTAGCGCCCGCCACGATCCACCAGCTCGTCGTGGGTGCCCCGTTCGACAATTGTTCCGGCGTCGAGCACGAGGATCTGGTCGGCGTCTCGGACGGTCGAGAGGCGGTGGGCGATGGCGATCGTGGTGCGCCCCCGGGAGAGCTCGTCGAGCGCGCCCTGGACGGCCCTCTCGGTCTGGGTGTCGAGCGACGAGGTCGCCTCGTCGAGGAGCAGGACCGGAGGATTGCGAAGGATGGTCCGGGCGATCGCGATGCGCTGCTTCTCGCCGCCGGAGAAGCGGTATCCGCGCTCCCCGACGGGGGTGTCGTAGCCGTCGGGCAGGGACACGATCTGGTCGTGGATCTGGGCCGCCCGGGCGGCGTCTTCGATCTGCTCGTCGGTCGCGTCCGGGCAGGCGAAGCGGAGGTTCTCGCGGATCGAGGCGTGGAACAGGTAGGTCTCCTGGGAGACGAGCCCCACCGCCGCCGCCAGGGAGTCGAGTTTGATGTCCCGGATGTCGATCCCGTCGAGGCTCACGGTCCCCCGTTGGGGGTCGTACAGGCGCGCCACCAGATAGGCCAACGTGGTCTTGCCGGCCCCGGTCTCGCCGACCAGGGCGGTGCGACTCCCGGGCGGCATCTCGGCCGATATGTCCTCCAAGGTCCACGGCGAATCGGGGCCGTAGCGGAACCAGACCCCGTCGAGACGGACGTCGCCCCGCACGTCGGAGAGCTCTTTGGCGCCGGGGCGCTCGACGATGTCGATCGGGAGGTCGAGGTACTCGAAGATCCGCCCGAACAGCGCCAGTGAGGTCTGGACTTCGACGCCGACGGACAGCAGCGACTGCATCGGGAACAGCAGACGCGTCTGCAGGGTCGTGAACGCGACCACGGTTCCAACCGAGATGGCGGCGTGCCCGTGGACGTTCGTGTAGCCCGCGAACCAGTACACGGCCGCCGGCATGATCGCGAAGCTCATCTGGACGGTGGCCATCCGCCAGCGACCCGCCATCCGCGCGTGCACCTCGAGGTCGGCGAGTTCGTCGGACTCGCCCCGGAAGCGGTCCACCAGCTCACGGGAGCGTCCCATCGTCTTGGCCAGCAGGATCCCGGACACCGACAGGGACTCCTCCACGAGCGTCGACATGTCCGCCAGGCGGCTCTGCCGGACCGACTGGATGCGCTTGCGCTCGTTGCCCACCCGCCGCGTGAGCCATACGAAGAAGGGCAGCAGGATCAGGGAGAAGATCGTCAGCTCCCAGCTGAGGGCGAACATCGCCGTGATCGTGGCCAGCACCGTTGCCACCGTCGACACGGTCGAGGTGGCGGTGCTCGTGACCACGTCGTCGATGCCGCCGATGTCGTAGGCGATGCGGGCCTGCACCTCCCCGGAGCGGGTGCGGGTGAAGAACGCCAGCGACATCCTCTGCAGGTGCTCGTAGACGGCCGCCCGTAGGTCGTGCATGACCTTCTGACCGACCTGGTTGGAGATCCACGTCTGGGCGACGCTGATCACGGCGTTGATGACCGCCAGGGCGATCATCCCGATCACCACCCAGCTCAGCAGCTGCAGGTCGTGGCCGATGATGCCCTTGTTGACCGCTTCTCGCACCAGGAAGGGGGAGGCGACCCCGAGGATCGAGCCGAGCACGATCAGGCCCAGCAGCAGCGTCATCCGCGTCCTGTAGGGGGCGAACAGCCTCACGATCCGCCTCAGCGAGGCGGGCTTGGGCTCCTCGTCGGCGACCGGGGGCTCGCCGCGGACACGCCGCCCTGAGCCGGCGCCGATGCCGTGGCCGCCGAGTCCCCCACCGAAAGGCTGCGCACTCACGCCCATTGACTCTAGTGAGGGGCTCCTGACACCCAGACGGGTCCATCGGAGCGGCCCCACCGAGGTCTCCGCGCAACTCGCGTCGCGACGGTGGTTTTCCGCATTCGGCTCCCCGGAGGTCGAGTGCAGAGCGCACCGCCCGCGCGGCCGCGCGCGCCCCCGTTGCGCGGCTGCTCCGGGGGGCCGCCGCTTGGCCCGTGGGTCCGATACCGCCGCACGTCACCGCCAAAGCCCGCCCGGCGGGCTAGCATGGGCCGTGAGGGGGAGCGAGCACAGAGGAGCTTGCTGGCCGCTCATCATCGCGCTGGGCGTAGCCCCCACGCCACGTGCGCACAGATATGGCACGGACGCGCCGCGTGGCATCAGCCGCGTCCCCCTCAAACTGGATCCGAGCCGGGCACCCGCCGGGATAGGCTTCGCCCACGTTGAGCGCGGAAGCCCGTCCCGTCGCCGGTAACCCGGCCCTCTCCCCCGAGGAGGTCCGGGTGCTCGGCTGCCTGCTGGAGAAGCAGAAGACCACCCCCGATGCCTATCCGCTGTCGCTGAACGCGTTGCGGCTCGCCTGCAACCAGAGCACCAACCGTGATCCCGTCGTCCAGTACGACGAGCCGACGATCCGCGAGGCCCTTCGCAGGCTCGAGCGCAGGGGCTACGTGAGGCTCGCGAGTGGGGCCGGCTCCCGGGCCGCCAAGTATCGCCACCTGCTGGCCGACGTGCTCCCCCTCGGCCAGCCCGAGCAGGCGGTCCTGTGCACGTTGATGCTCCGCGGTCCACAGACGCCGGGCGAGCTCAAGCAGCGCTCGGACCGGATGTACGGATTCCCGGACCTGGCCGCGGTCCACGGGGCGCTCGAGGCGCTGATCGACCGGGACCTCGCCAGGCGCCTGGAGCGCCGCCCCGGGCACAAGGAGGAGCGCTACGTCCAGCTGCTCGACGAGGGCGGCGAGAGCGGCCAGACCCCGCCGACCGCCACACCTGCGGTCGCTGGAGCACCCGCAGCCGACACGACGCCCTCACCGGCACCCGCGTCGGAGCCCACGCCGGTTTCCACCTCCGCGCAAACCCCCTCGGATCTGCAGGAGCTGCTCTCCCGCGTCGAGCGGCTGGAGCGGGAGGTTGCCGAGCTGAGGGCCCGGATGCGCCATCCTGTCTGACGGTGCGGACGTGGGCGTGATTCATCTCGGAACGGCGGTTCTGGCCTCATCGGACACCTCCACCGGTGTCGGCATCCCCGTGGCGTTGGCGGCGGGGCTGGTGTCGTTCCTGTCCCCCTGCGTGCTCCCCCTGGTGCCGGGTTACCTGTCGACCGTGGTCGGGGTCACGCCGATGGACCTCAAGGAGGGGGTCAAGGTCCGCCGGGTGCTGGTGCCGAGCCTCCTGTTCATCGCCTCCTTCTCGGCGATCTTCATCCTCCTGGGCCTCAGCGCGACCGTCCTCGGGTCGGCCCTGAAGGAACACAAACAGGCCCTCACCCAGATCGGGGGCCTGTTGATCATCGTGATGGGGGTGGCGTTCCTGGCGAGCCCGTTCGTGCGGGTGCTGGGGCGGGACTGGCACTCGGAGAGGCTCATGCGGATGGCCGGCCGTGGCGGCCCCCTGATCGCCGGAGCCGCCTTCGCGATCGCCTGGACCCCGTGCACGAGCCTGACACTCGCCGCGATCCTCACGCAGGCCGCGATCTCCAGCTCCGCGGCCCACGGGGCGCTGCTGCTGGCGTTCTACTCCGCGGGCCTGGCGATCCCGTTCCTGGCGATCGCGTTGGCGTTCGAGCGCATGGCGGGAGCCCTCGCCGTCGTCAGACGCCACTTCCCGGTCGTGATCGCCGTCGGGGGAGCGGTGATGATCGCGCTCGGGGTCCTGATCGTGACGGGGGAGTTCACGACGCTCAACACGTGGGCGTCGAAAACGATCCCCTGGCAGTCGAGTATCTAGGAGACCGCGCCGGCCTCGGCCGCGGCGGCCACCCGGCGTCGCTCCCGGTAGTGCCGTTCCCAGGCTTCCTGGTTGCGTTTGGCGTCCCGGATGAAGGGTGAGATCCCGATCGCCTTGATGATCAGGCGGTTGATCGTCGCCTCGGGGGAGGGGAGGGGGCGCATCACGTCGACGAACAGCACCACCCGGGTCTCGTCGGTGTCGTTCCAGACCTCGTGATTGAAGGTGTCGTCGAAGATCAGGCTCTTGCCGTCTTCCCAGTGGCGGACGTCGTCTCCCACCCGAATGCGGCACGAGGCCGCGTCCTCGGGGACGATCAGTCCGAGGTGGTAGCGCAGCACGCCCTTGTAGGGCCCCCGGTGGTCGAGGATGTGCTTGCGGGGGGAGAGGATCGAGAACATCGCGGTCGTCATCCCGGGGATTTCCCTCATCAGCGCCGCCGTCCGGGGGCAGAGCTCGACCCCGAGCTCCGCTTCGAACCCATACCCGTACAGGAACAGGGTCTTCCAGCGGTCGTCGTCGGTGATCTCGATCTGGTCCTTGGAGATGTCCTGGAAGTTGGGCAGCGCGTCGTGGTCCTCGAGCAGCGTCGCGAGCTCATCCCGGATCACGGTCCAATTGCTCTCGATGTGGTCCACCCACGGGAACTGGGAGGGCTCGAAGAAGGTGTGGTCTCCAACCAGCGATCGCCGGCCGATGAACCGCTCGATCGGGGCCAGGATGCGCTCGCCGACGGTCACGGTCAGCTTCACCAGCCGGTCCCGGCGTTCCCCTGCCACGACCCAGACGCTATCGCACGCGTTCCCCGAAGTCCCGTCTCCGTCCCCGCGGCCGGACCGACCTCAAAAGGAAGACGCCCCGCCGCGAGCTGGTCGGGCGGGGCGTCTGTCCGGGGGGGTGGGGTGCTACGTGGCGGCGGGGGGTCGCCGCCGGGATGGTCTGGTTGGCCGCCGGGAATGGTCCCAGCGAGGGGAGAGCCCTATGCGGCCTCTCGCAGGGCCGCCAGCTCGGGCGACTCGGCGAGCTTCTTCAGTGCACGCTGCTCGAGCTGCGAGGCCCGCTCGGCGGAGAACCCGAGCCGCTTGCCGATCGCGGTCAGCGTCTGGGGCTCCTCCGGGCCGGTGCCGAAGCGCATCGTCAGGACCTTCCGCTCGGTTTCGGGCAGCTGCGAGATCGCCTGGTGGACGATCCGCTCGCGCTCGTTGTCCCAAGCGGTCTCCTCCGGCACCTGGGCGTCGGAGGGGAGCAGGTCTCCGAGGGCGGTGTCGCCGTCCTCGCCGATCTGCTGGTCGAGGCTGACGAGGGCGGCCCGCTGGTGGCGAACCTCCTCGACCTGCTCGATCGGCAGGCCGGTCTCCTCGGCGAGCTCCTCGATCGTGGGCTCACGGCCGAGCCTCACCGACAGCTCTCGCTCGACGCGCCCGACCTTGCGGGAGCGCTGGGCGACGTGGACGGGGAGGCGGATCGTGCGCCCGGAGTTCTCCAGGCCGCGCTGGATCGCCTGGCGGATCCAGAGCGTGGCGTAGGTCGAGAAGCGGAAGCCCTTGCGCCAGTCGAACTTCTCGCTGGCCCGGATCAGCCCGAGCATCCCCTCCTGGACCAGGTCGCCGAGGGGCAGGCCCTGGTTCTGGTAGCGGCGTGCGTTCGACGCCACCAGTCGGAGGTTGGAGTTGACGAGCAGTTCCTTGGCGTGCAGGTCACCGCGCTCGATCCGCTTGGCCAGTTCGATCTCCTGGGCCGGGGTGAGCAGGGGGTAGCGCCGCGAGTGGGCCAGGAGCTGGTCCACTGCCTCGGGGATGAACGTCTCGCTGGGGGCGAGGTCGGTGCGCTCGATCGGGCTGTCGAGACGCGCGGCGGCGGGGGTCTCCTCGCTGCTCTCGTCCAGAACCGACTCAACCTCGACGTCGGCGTCCGGAACAGCGGCGACGGCATTGAGGGCTGTGGTTGTGGGGGCGGGGGAATTAGGCATGGTGGGGCGTCCTCTTAATCCGATTGTTATGGTCGGAATTATACGCCTCGGTAGTTGCGTTGTCAATTAGTCTCTCAGGTAGTGGCTACAATTGCTCGTTCGACGTTCTGTACGCGCTCCCCTGCCTGCGGAGATCACATGAACGTGCGATTCCCGCGCGGCTCAAGAGCAAACCCTCGAGCGGGCCCGACGGAGCGGTCCGTCGTGGCGTTCCATCGGCAGCAGCTGCCGCAGGGGCTGAGTCCGAGGGGCCCGGACTCCGCAAATGAACATACACCGTAGGGGCCGGAAAGGAACACCGGGCCTACGCCGGACGGCTACTCGGACCCGCTCTGGGGACCTCCGGAGGCGGTCGCGCCGGTGGGGTGGGGGGCGATCTCGAGCAGGTCTTCGCCCCGGTGATCGACCTGGAGGGTCGTGTGGTCGAGGCCGAAACGGTCGTGCAGGAGTGTCTCGAGGCGGCGCCGGAGCTCGTGGCAGTCGCGGTCGGGACCAACGGTCACGTGGGCCGAGAGCGCCGGAAATCCGCTCGTGATTTCCCACACGTGGAGGTCGTGCACCTCGACGACACCAGTCTGGGAGGCGAGCGCCTCGCCGACCGCCCGGGGGTCCACTCCCGTCGGAGCCGCCTCCAGGAACACTCGGGCGGAGGCCAACACGAGCCCCACCCCCGCGCGGATCATGATCGCGGCGATCAGCAGCGACGCGATCGGATCGGCTCGCTCCAGGCCGGCGGTGAGGATCAGGATGGCCGCGGCGGCCGTCGCGAGGCCGGCGTAGAGGTCGGTGACCACGTGCTTGAGGCTGCCCTCGATGTTCAGGCTCCGCCGCTCGGTCCCTGAAAGCAGCCGCACCGCCACCAGGTTGGCGGCGATGCCCGCGAGGGCGATCACCAGCATCAGGGTGGCGTGGACGTGGGGTGGGTTGACGAGCCGGCGGATCCCCTCGTAGGCGATGAACGCGGCCAGGATCAGCAGCGTGATGCCGTTGGCCTGGGCGGAGAGGACCTCGGCCCGGGAGAAGCCGAAGGTCATCGCCCCGCGGGCGGGGCGGCTGGCGAGCCGCAGTGCGACCAGCGAGAGGCCCAGGGCGGCAGCGTCGGTGAGCATGTGGGCCGCGTCGGAGAGCAGGGCCAAGGAATGGCCGACGACACCCCCCACGATCTCCAGGGCCATCACGGCGAGCATCACGGCGAGCGCCGCCCCCAGGCGCCTGCGGTCGCCCTCGGAGTCCAGGCGGTGGAGGTGACCGGCGTGGGAGTGGCCCATCACTGACACCAAGATACGCGCGGCACGGGCGCCTGCCGCACGTGATCCCGCCAGCTGCCGCCTCTACGCTCCCCGGCATGAGCCGCACGCGCGAGCGGCGCCATGTGATGAGCGCTCAGGAGACGACGATCGTCTCGGTCGGGGTCGCCGCCGCCCTGGTGGCGCTGAAGCTCGGGGTCGGCCTCGGGACCCACAGCCTCGGCCTGATCTCGGCGGGCATCGAGTCCAGCGGGGACGTGGTGGCGGCGGCAGTGACGGTGTTCGCCGTGAGGCTTGCCGGGCGGCCGGCCGACAGGGGCCACCCCTACGGGCACCGGCGGGCCGAGAACCTGGGGGCGCTGGGGGAGGCCGGGATCCTGCTGGCGGGAGCGGTGGTGGTCACGGTGGAGGCCCTGAGGCACCTGATCGTGGGCGGGGCCACCCCCGACGTCCGCTGGTTCCAGTTCGCGATCCTGGGGATCGCGATCGCCCTCGACGGGGCCCGGTGGGCGATCTCGGTGCGTGCTGCTCACCGCTTCGACAGCCCCGCCCTGGCCTCGAACGCCTGGCACTTCGCCACCGACCTGCTGGGGTCGGTGGCGGTGGTGGCCGGCCTGGTGGCGGTCAAAGGGGGCATGCACGACGGTGACTCGGTGGCCGCGCTGGTGGTGGCGGCGATCATGTTGGCCGCCTCCGCCCGTCTGATCGCGATCAACTCCAACGCGCTGATGGACCGGGCTCCGGTGGAGGCGCGGATGGCGGCCGAGGAGGCGATCGCGGAGCTGAGCGAGGACTTCGAGCTCACCCGCCTGCGGCTACGGGAGTCGGCGGGCCGGTACTTCGCCGACGTGGTCGTGAGCGTGCCTCCGGGGCAGGCCGTGGTGGAGGGCCACCGGGCGGCCGATCTGATCGAGGGGGCCGTCGAGCGGGCGCTTCCCGGCAGCGACGTGGTGGTCCACGTGGAGCCCCGGCGGAGCGGCCTGGACCTGCGCGACCGGGTGCTGGCGATCGCGCTCGCCGAGCCCCTCGTCAAGGAGGCCCACGACATCACCATCTTCGAACGCGAGGGGACCACGAGCGTGTCCCTGCACCTCAAGTTCCCGGCCGACCTCGATCTGCAGGCGGCCCACGAGACGGCCGAGCGGATCGAGGCGGCGATCCGGGAGAGGCCCGGGGTGGGGGACGTGCAGACGCACCTCGAGCCGCTCGAGCGGCCCCTCAGCAGCCGTGCGGCCGACGACGGCAGCGCCGGCCGCACGGCCCGCGAGATCGGGGAGCTGGTTCGTGAGCGCACCGGCTCGGACCCTGAGATGGTGCAGCTGATCTCCACCGATGCGGGGTTGGTGCTGTTCCTCACCCTCACGGTGGGGGCGCGGGAGTCGCTGACCGACGCCCACCGGCTGGCGAGCGAGCTGGAGGACGAGCTACGCAGCCGCATCGAGGGGATCGACGAGGTGGTCGTGCACACCGAGCCGTAGGGGACAGGTGTAAGCTTCCTCCCGTGCCGAGCAGCCGGCTCATGCACCGGAAGCCGACCGCGACCCGGTCGAAGTGGCTCCCGCATCGGCCCGGCGGAGTTCGCCGGGTCCTGCTCGTGGCGATCGCCGCAGTGGCCGTTCTCGCGCTGGCCGCCTGCGGGAGCTCGAGCTCGAAAACCTCCTCGAGCACGACCACCGCCACCACGGCCCCGAAAGCCTCGACCACCACCAAAGCGGCCACGGCCCCCGTGCAGCACCTGACGCTGGAAGCCAACCCGACCGGCGAACTGAAATACAACAAGACCACCCTCACGGCCAAAGCGGGGCCGGCGACGCTGACGTTGACGAACAACTCCCCGCTCGCCCACAACGTCACGCTCGAAAACTCGGCCGGTGCCAAGGTGGCCGCCACCACGACCTTCGACGGCGGCTCCCACACGATCCCCCTGAACCTCAAAGCGGGGACCTACAAGTTCTTCTGTTCCGTGCCGGGCCATCGTATGGCGGGCATGGAAGGCACGCTGACGGTCGAATAGACCGCTGAGCGTCGAGTCCGGGTGGTCGCGGGCGGCGACCCTCTGTCTCCGCTGCTGATCTCCTCCGCCGGCGTCACGTCCCCCGGCCGTAGCCGCTCGACGGGCGTAGCGGTCGGTGGGCGTCTAGCGCGTGTGCCTGCGGGGGCCGGTCCGGTGGGTGCGGGAGAGGATCCGTTCCACCCGCTGCTGAACGTGGGCGAGGCGCACCTTGGTGGCCGGTTCGCGCAGCTTTCCCCTCGCTATCGCGGTCTCGACCTGGCGTACGCGGACGTCGTAGAGGGCCCGGCTGAGGCCTTCCCGGGAGCGACCCGGGGTCGATTCGGCGATGCTCTCGAGGGTCTCGCCCGAGTGCAGGTCCTTCGTGAGCTCGGCGGCGCTGATTCCCAGGTAGGCACGGGCGACCGCGAGCAGCCCGCCCCCGCTGCCCGATCCCGGCCCTCCGGGTTTGGCCACGACCGCCTTGACCCGCTTGGGGAGGGTTTCGGCCGCCTTGGCCAGCCGTTGGCGGCGCTCGGTGACGAGTGCCTGGATCAGCCCGCTTTCGGACTTCCCCGGCGTCGCCGCGGCGATCTGGCCCAGAGACACGCCTGCTTTGAGCTCGGAGGTCAGCTGTTCGACGGAGATGCCGAGGTATTCGGCGGCCGCCTGCAGGCGAGAAGGCTGGGGCAGGCGGGCCGGATCCGAGGACACCCGCGCGGGGTGCACCGAGTCGACCTCGACGGCGGTCGCGGGGTGCCCGGACTGGCCCGTGGCGGTCACAGCGGCAAGCGTCGCACCCGCGAGCGCTGCCACGACCACGGCGATGAGCGTCAACCTCCAAGAGTGCCGTCCCCTCATGCCTTGTAGAAGGTTGACATAACTGGGCAGGGTTCGCCACCGCCAGGCCGCTGAGGACGGGGGAGGGGTGCGATCATCCTCGGGGACCCCCACCAGAAAGGACTTCATGTCGACCCCGGAGAACGAGAGCCCCGGAGACGCCTCCAACCACGATCCGCGGGCCAAGCTGATGCAGGAAGTGGCCGAGCAGATGGACGCCATCGAAACCGACTTCGGCGACAGCTACGAGATCGGACGTGTGATCACGATCGTCGAAGTCAAAGGGTCCGACGGGAATGTCGGCCTGAGGGTGAGGGCCGGGATGTATCCGTGGGTGGCGATGGGAATGCTCGAGGCCGCGAAAAAGATCATCGAGGCGGGCGGAGAGTAAGGCCCTCCCACGGTGTCTATGGGCCTCGATCCACAACCTCCGGCCGAGCGGTTCGCGTGCCAGAAGTGCGGCTGCGAGAGCGAGGCCGAATCGGCGGCCGAGGCGATCACCTACGGGTGGCTGATCGACACCGAGTCCGAGCCCCCGCGTTACCTGTGCCCGACGTGCCACGAACCGCAGCCCTCGTCCTGGCCGTAGCGCCCGCTCACATCGACGGTCGCCCCTGACCGGCGACGTGTCCTCGGATGACCGCGTTCCTGGAAGCCCGCCTGGAGCACGCTCTCGCCCTGGCGATCCTGTTCGTGGTTCTCGTCAGCAGGCGTGGCTATCGCCAGAAGAGACGACACGACCGGCGAAAGGTGAAGGAGGCCCGCTCGCAGCCACCCCCACGTGAGCCGCAGAAGGAGACCAAGCCGCCGAACCCGTTCGGCGACCCGGACTGAGCCGGCGACTCGGTCCACCGTCGTAACCCGCTTGGTGCTCGACGGCGAATAGCGCCTAGTCCGAGCGGAATGAGGTTTTCTTGGTCGTCGTGCCGGCTTCGTTGGTCGCCGTCACATATACGCTGTACCGCCATTCCGGAATCGGCAACCTCGCGTGAGCGTTGACGCTCTTTGTGCCGGCCTTGGAACGCAAGGTGCCGTGCCGGATCAGGCGTTCGTTGTTCGCGAGTTCGCAGTAGGGCGAACATGCGGGTTCCCACACGAGCCAGAGTTCGTACTTGGTCGTCGCACCATCGGGATCGATGCTCACGGCGATCGCCGCAGAGTTCTTGGTGATGCTCGACGCGCTCAACCCGGAGATCTTGGGGGCGCCGGCTTGGGTCGCGTGCTGCGCGACGGCCGGTGGGCCGATCGCGAATGCGACGGCTGCGAGTCCTCCCCTGATGAGACTCATCGCCAGTGGCACGGCTTTCCCTTCGGCGCGAGTCTACACCGCCCGATCCTTTGAGGGGTCCCGCGCGGAGGCCGTCAGCGGCCGGCCAGGACAGCCGACGGGCGCTCGAAGCCAACCGCGGACGCTGGCAGGCCATCGCACTGTCCGGAAAGGTCATCACGACGCACTGAGGACGGTCCCGCCGGAAGGGAACGGGCCTGTCCGGCGTCTTCCTGGCTACAGGAGGCTCACGCGACAGCGCGGTGCCCCGACCTATTCATAGGAGCGAACACATGCGCCATCTACTGAAGCTGTCCCTACCCGCAGTCGCCGCGTCGATGCTGCTGGCCGCCTGCGGCAGCAGCTCGTCCAGCAACACGACCAGCTCGGCCGCCAGCACACAACCAGCCGCACAGACCAGCAGCAGCTCGTCCAGCGCCGCCGTCGTGAAGACGGCCTCCAACCCGCTCGGCACGATCCTGGTGGACAGCCAGGGGATGACGCTTTATCACCTCAGCGGCGAGGTCAATGGCAAGTTCATCTGCACGAGCTCCGCCTGTGTCGGGGTCTGGCACCCGCTGATCGCGCCGTCCAGCGGCGCTCCCAGCGGCGTCGCCTCGCTCGGGACGGTGAAGCGCCCCGAAGGGACAGTGCAGGTCACCTACAAGGGCACGCCGCTCTATACCTTCACGGGCGACCACCAGGCGGGTGAAACCACGGGTCAGGGCATCACAGACGTAGGCACCTGGAGCGCCGTCACGACCGGCTCCAGCAGTGCCGCTGGGGCGAGCACGGGCAGCTCCTCTGAACCGGAAAAGTCCAGCGGCGGCGCCTACGGCTACTGAGCCATGCGAAGCGGGGCGGAAGGATCTCAGCGCGCGAGAGTCCTTGGGGAACGACGGCCGGCATGCCGCGCTGTCACGCACGGCGCCCGACGATGCCACATGCACATCCAGCACGACAAAGGTGGGTTCACGATGTTTCCGCGCACGCTTTTGCTGTTCGCCCTTGCTGCCATCGCGGGGGCAGGGGTGGTCGTGCTGCCCGCGCTCGCCGCCGGCCCGTCCGAAGCGAAGCTCGAAGTCAACGAGAACTGCGTCGAGAACGACTGGCCGTGTTGGGCAGTCCCTGGCTCGGGGTCCAAACCGGAACCCGCGAGCAAGGTCACGATCGCCGCCGGTGGCGAAGTCATGTTCACCGACGACACGAGCACCGCGGCGAACATCGCCTGGACGAGCAGCGCGCCGACCTGCTCGTCTGGCGTGCCCGTGAGCCCGACCTCGCCAAAGACCGATTGGGAAGGCAAGTGCAAGTTCGAAGTCCCTGGGACTTACAAGTTCGAAAGCTCGACCCTCTTCAACGGCGGGCCATCCCTGAACTACACGAAATACGAAATCGTGGTCGAAGCCGCCGCCACCGGCACCGCAACCCCCACCACAACGACGCCGACGACCACAACAACGACGGCCCCCACGACGCCGAGCGAACCCGGCCAAGGCTCGCCGTTGGAAGGGGGGTCAAGGGCGCTCAAGCTCGCCGGTAGCCAGCGCGGCACGACGGTACACGGGTCGATCAAGGTGTCCCAGGCCGGTTCCGGCGGTCGGTTGGAAGTCGCCCTGTTTGCCGCCGGCGCCTCACTCGCCAAGACGGGGCACGCTGCGCGTGTGCGTGTCGGGCGACTGGCGCGCTCGTCGCTAAAGGCGGGAAGCTTGTACTTCTCCGTGCCCCTGAACGCCAAGGGCAAGGCTGCGCTCCGCCGCCACCGGCGCCTGGCGCTGACAGTGAAGCTCATCCTCACACCTGTGCAGGGTGCGATCGTGACGGTCACCCGCAGCATCGTTGTGCACGTCTGAACCGAGATGGCCGGAGGGCCGGCGCTCGTGGTGCGGCGCGCGCGCAGGAACCGCGATCCGTGATACTTCAACCCGATGACCGCGAACCGGCTGCGCCTTCCGCCGACCGTGGGTGCCTATGCGCTCATCAATGTCGTGTTCATCATCGTTGTACTCGCCGTTTCCACAAGCCTGTGGCAGTACCACGCGGGTCGCGGCGCGGTGGCCGCCGTAGTGCTTTTCCTGTGGCTTGCGGCAATCGTGGTTTGGCGGCGACGGTGGGCGTGGGCGGTCATGGTGCTCCTGGTGACCTTCAATGTTCTCTCTCCCGTTTGGGGCGGCTGGGGCGACGTGGACGCCTATGCGGTCCAAGTGGTGAGCCTTTGCCTGCTCTTGTCGCCGGGCATGCGGCGGTGGGTCCATGTTGGGAAACCGGCTCAACAGCAGCTCTCGTAAGGCCGTGGGAGGGCGCTCTGTGGGATCACGGCCTAGCTCCGCGCGAGGCCCCGCCGTGCGGCTTGATCCTGTGCTCGATAATGCACGAAGGGTTGACGAGGCAAAGCGAAGGGGTTGCCGTGCCGATAAGTCCCGAGTGTCGACCCGCACGCAGCTGGCAATCCTCGTAGTCGTCGCCGTTGCGGCGATCGCGCTCGTCGGCCTACGAGTCGCCGGGTCGAAGGACGACGGCGGCGTCCAGCACGGCCTCGTGCCGCCTGGGAGCAAGGCGGCCTCGGCCGCCACGCTGGTCGCGCTTCATCCGCCCCCAGGGTTTCAGCGTACGCAGTGCGGTCGAATCTACGCCGAAGAATCTGAAGCGCCTCGGGTGTGCTTCTCGCGATCGTCGTCGCTAGCTCTGGACAAAGTCGTCGTCGCGCGGATTCTCACGTCGCTCGCTCTTAGTGCGTATGCGAAGGACGGAGGGTCACTCATCGACTGCTCTGGCTCTGGGAGTGCCTTCCAACAATGCAACGCCTTCGCACTGGCCGGGGACTATCGAGTCGAGGTACAAGCAGATTCGCCGGTCTTCACTACGCCCTCCGCCGTGCGTGGGACGAGCGGGACTAAGCCGCATGGAACGGGGATAGCAATCGAAAGTGACCGGGAATAGAGCTGTCTCGCCGAGCCTGGCCGTCAGTGCTCGATAATGCACGAACGGAGCCGCTAGGCGAGCTACCGGCCGCAGTAGGTGGTCGGTACTGGCGATGGCGGCGTCCACTGCTCGAAGCCGACGCCTCCGAAGCCGCGGAATCGTTCGCCGCGGCGGTTTCTGACTGTGACGGTGATGCGTAAGCACAAGGCGTCGTGGCTGGCCTCGGCCTGCGCGATGACCTGACGCTGGCCACCGTGATAGGTGCGGCCGATGAGGTTGGAGACGCCATTGGGGCGAGCGACGCGAACGACAGCGGGGCCGTAGGCCAAGCGCGGTAGTTTGCGCAGTTGTCCGCTGGAGGGGTTGACCTCGCTGAGGCTGAACGAGGATGTGCCAGCGCACGGTTCGGCGCAGCTCACGCGGTAGTGGATATCAGCGGGATCGATGATCGCGTCGTCCTTGACTTCGGCGAACGGGATTTCGATCACGTTTTCGGATCCATCGGCTTCGGCTCGCCCCGCTGTTAGGGATCGAGAGCGCACCGGCGAGCACTGCGATGCAGGTTGCGAGCGCGGTACCGGCTCTCAGGGCCATCGGAAGGATTGTCAGGCATCAGGGGGCCTTCTGTTGTCGTGCTCGATAATGCACGGAGCGTCACGGAGATGAGTGCCGGCGTGGGATCCGCCAGTAGAGTTCGTGGCGATGTGGCGGATCTTCGGGGGAGGCGCGCTCGTCGTGGCTGGCATCGGCGCCTTCTTCGCGGCCGGGCGGCACAAACCGCTCGTGTTATCCGAACGCCTCGGAACCGAGTACGGTGGGTTTGCGATCCATCGCGGGCTGTCTCCGACGGCCTACGATCTGATCCGCGTTGGCGGTTGGGCGCTCGTGATCTTTGGGACGTTACTCGGGGACTTCGTGCGTGTGCTCGATAATGCACGTTATGTCAACTTGAAACGGATCGGGCCCTGCCACGCGGGGGCTGTGTCTGTCGAGCGTCGTCTCCCCCCGGACCCTCGCCGGCTACGGCGGGCCTTGGCCGTCCCGCCGCCTACGAACGCCCAGCGCCCGTCCGACGACCGCTGCGAACACGGCCAGGATCGCCCAGAAGGCCGCCTGCGCCACCGCCGAGCCGATGTGTTCGCCGGTCGCCACGAAGATGATCACCAGCGGGACGAACACGGCCACAAGTACCACTCCGGCTCGCAACGCCGGCGGGAGCCTCGCGAGCCAGCCGCTCAGCCGCATCGGTGTGCTCCCGGCGGGAACAGGCGACCCACGTCGATCGTCATCACCCGTGCCACGTTACCCCGGCCGAGTATGCGGTTGTGCGGTCAACAACGGCTAGCATCTGGCCCGCCCAGAGCGACGAGGAGGACGAGATGGCGAAGACCCTGTACACCGCCAAGGCCCACGTGACCGGTGGCCGCATAGACGGTCACGGCCGTACCAGCGACGGGGCCCTCGAGGTCGATCTCCGGATCCCCGAGGAGATGGGTGGTTCCGGTGGGGGCACGAACCCCGAGGAGCTGTTCGCCGTCGGGTTCGCCTCCTGCTTCGAGAGCGCCCTCGGCGTGGTCGCTCGGCGGACGAAGGCCGACGCCGGCGACGTCGCGATCGACTCGTCGGTGTCGCTTCTGCCCGACGGTCAGGGAGGCTTCAAGCTCGAAGTGGGGCTCGACGTGAACCTTCCGTCCGTCTCGGACCCCGAGGCCGCGAAGGAGCTCGTGAGCGCCGCCCACAAGGTGTGTCCCTACTCGAACGCCACCCGGGGCAACATCGACGTGACGCTGACGGCCAACGGCCAGCCTGTCGAGTGATCCCTGCCGGCGCCGCCGGCCCGACTGGTCCCGCCTCAGCGCCCGAGCGTCCGTCCGAACTCCCGTGCCCGGGACTGGAACGAGCCGATCAACTCACGCACCTGCGAGAGCCCCGCACGTAGCTCCGGGTCTCCGACCTCCACCGGGAGCATCGAATCCTGGAGCGTGGCGAGCCTGCTGTCGGCCTCCTGGACCTCCCGTGCGGCGTCGTCGAGGAAGGCCTTGATGCCCCGCCCCGGCGCCCCCCGGGCGGCGGCCTCGAAGCTGCCCTCCGGGAGGTCGTGGCGACGCGCGAACTCCCCGTGCGTTCGGCGGATCCGGCCGTAGGCCGCCTGGACCGGCCCGAACAGCTCGCTCTCCAGCCGCTCGGCGCTGGCGTCGTCGAGCAACTCGAACGCCTCGCTGAGGTCCGCCAGCGCCACCGACAGGTGCTCCCCGGCCTGTTCGACGTCCTCGAGAAGACCGCGGCGGGCGTCGGCGGAGGCGTAGGGCACGCCGTCACACTAGACCCACCCGCAGCGGCGCCCCGGACGGTGGGGCTTCAGTCGAGGTCGTAGTTGAGGGCCACACCGGCGGTGACGGTGCAGTTCGCGGCCGTTGCCTTCTTGGCTTTCTTTTTTTTCTTCTTGCTCTTCTTACCGGCCGTCGGAGCCCGGACGCTCGGCGTGCTTTTCGCCTCCTCGGGCGCGGCCTCGACCGCCGTGCCGGGGGCGCCCCTCCCGCTCCCGAAGTCGGGTTGCACGCCGAGGTACTGTTCGTAGCGGCCTTCGCCGCCTTCACATTCGACGTAGCCGTTCTCTTCGACCACGCTCTGCACCGCTCCCAGCGTTCCACCGACGTGGCTCGCCAGGAACTGTGCCTTTTCCTGACCGTCGAGGATCGCCGCGGCCATCGCTTGGCGGTAGGCGGCCTTGGCGGCTTCACCGTTGGCTTCCTGGGTGATCGGGGCTTTGCCCACGCCTTCCACCCCGACGGTTTGGAGGGGGGTCGTCGTCGGCGCTTCTGCCGAGGCGACGCCCAGCATCCCCACCGCGATCAACGTCGCCGCGGCCGCCAGGATGGCTGTGAGTGCATGGCGCATAGGACGCTTCCAAGAACGATGTTACCCGGGCCCGCCGTCGGCTAAAGCCCCCGCCCGCCGCAGCACGTCGTCGAGCATCTGGGGCGTGAGCCTGCCGGTGAAGGTGTTCTGCTGGCTCGGGTGGTAGCTGCCGATGAGCTTCAACGGGGACCCGTCGTACTCGGCGCCGTGGCCGAACCTCGGACGCGGTCGCGGCAGGGTGCCGGGCGGCTCGGTGGCCGCGGCGTTCAGGCGCAGGGCGGCGTCCCAGGCGAACGCTCCCAGGCAGATCGCCACCCGCACCCGCTTCAGGAACGACAGTTCCGCGACGCTCCAGGGGAGGCAACGGTCGCGCTCTTCGGGCGTCGGTCGATTGGCCGGCGGAGCGCAGCGGACGCCCGCCGCCACCCACACGCCCTTCAGCCGCAGCCCGTCGTCCCGGCCCGTCGACGTGGGCTGGTTGGCCAGTCCGCAACGCCAGAGTGCGGCAAAAAGGAAGTCCCCCGAGCGGTCTCCGGTGAACATCCTGCCGGTGCGATTGGCCCCGTGCGCGGCCGGGGCGAGCCCGAACACCAGCATCCGGGCCCGAGGGTCCCCGAAGCCCGGGACCGGGCGACCCCAGTAGCGCTCCTCCGCGAACGCCGCCCGCCGCTCCCGGGCGACCCGCTCGCGCCACTTGACCAGCCGTGGACACCGCCGACAGCCCTCCAGTTCGGCGTGCAGCGTTCCGATCGACCTGGGACCTTGCGTCACCACGAGCCAGTAGTACCATCGAAATTGCGATGCCACTGTGGCTTTGGGTTCTGGTGTTGGCGGCGGTCGTCAAACTGCCGATCGCCGCCCTGATGCTGTGGATCCCGTTCCGTGACGACGCCGCCGTCCGCGCGCCGGAGAGCACCGACTCGGGCGAAGATGAGGGTGGCTCCCGGGCACTACCGGCGGGACCGCTCGACCCTCACCCCCGCGGTCCCCTCCCCCGCCTTCCCCGCCGTGGCCCGCACGGCTCGCCGTCGCCCGCCTCGCCTCCTCGGACACGCCGGCGCGTCGTCGCCCCTCCCCGCCGTCGCGCGATTCCCTCACACGGCTGACGGCCGGCCCCGGCCGGGGGCCCCGGGCGGTCCACTCGGCGGCACCTAGGCGCCCGGGGACCTATCCGCCCTGGGGCGATCGCCGCTGGGCGTCTAGCGGTTTCGCTTGCGCTGCTGGCGCGCCGCCTTGGCTTTCGCCCGGCGCTTGCGAAGCGTCACGGCAGGGTCCCGGCCGCCGGCGCGCCCTTCGGCGAGGTCCGCGTCGGTGGCCGGCGCCACCCGCCGCGCGTCCCGAGAGATCACGTACCCGATCGCGGACAACAGCACGACGGCTGCGACGATCGCGATCAAGATCGTTTTCTGATCGTTGGTCGTGTTTTCGGTCGTCGTGCTCGCGGTGCTCGTGGAGCTCGTCGTGGCGGTGCTTTCTTCGGGCGTTTCGGCGAGTTCCTGCAACGAGCTGCCGCCCACGCCGCCGGCAGCCAACGCCGCGGGCGCGAGCATCAGGCCGCCTGTGCCGAGCGCGAGCACCAGCACCGCTCCCCATGCGAGGAGCATCGACCTGGCCCCAGTCGGCGATACGCGCGCCACCCGGCGAGGATAGCGCCTCACCGTGGCCTGATTTGCACGTCGCCTCACAGGCCGGCCCGGCCGCCGGGCGCCCGCGTCGGGCGTCGCTCGGGGGCTCCGGCTCGCACCATAGAATGGGCCGTAATGGCACCCAAACAGCGGCAGGTTCGCATCGAACAACGGGGCGGCATCGAGGCGATCCAGGCGCTCGAGCAGCGTTCGGACGAGGAGCTCGAGGCCGAGACGAAATACAAGGCCGCCGCGCTCGCCATCCTCGGGGCGCGGGCCTCCGAGCGCTTCGACGCCGATTCCGCCCGCAGCTACTTCCAGCGCGCCATCGCGGCCGCTCGACCACAGGAGCGGATGCAGATACGCCGGATGGCCGATGCCTCCCTGGCGCTGGCCGAACGCCGGGCCGGGGACCTGAAGACCGCCGTCGAGCGCCTCGGCCAGGCGCCCCCGAGCCGCCGCCAGCTGTTCGCTCTGAGCGCCATGGGCCTACTCGTGCCCCCCGCCTCGGCCGGCATCCTCGCCCGGGTCCGGGGGATCCTGCTGATCATCGTCCTGGTCATCGTCCTGCTCGCGATCGGCCTCGGCATCGTCGAGCTGGTCTCGCTGCCGTTCGGCGGCCCAATCGGACTGGCACCCGGCGTCCTCCTGGGCCTGTTCGTGGTGATCGCGGCGCTGGCGATACTCGCCGCCGTGGGTCGTCGGCGGCGCAACAAAGCCAAGGCCGCCGCGGCCTCGGGCTGAGGCTCACACGCCGCTCGCGCCGCCCCTCCCGGCGGCGGCAGTCGCAATACGCTCCTGGCAGCACGTGTCAGCTCTCGTTCGCCTGATCGTCAACCCCTCCGCCGGCGGCGGTAGGGCGGCCACCGTCGCGTCCTCCGCCGAGGGGACACTGCGGCGGCTCGGGATCGCCTTCGAGCGCTTCGACACCCGCGACCTCGACCACGCCCGGGAGCTCGCCCGCGACGGCGGGAACGCCGGCGAGACGGTGGTGGCGGTCAGCGGCGACGGCATGATCGGCGCGATCGCGGATTGCCTGAGGGACGTTCCCGGGGCGGTCATGGGCGTGATCCCGGGCGGCCGCGGCAACGACCTCGCGCGGGTGCTGGGGATCCCCGACCAGCCCGAGGAGGCGGCCGCGGTGATCGCCGCCGGCCACTCCCGACCGGTCGACCTCGGCCTCGTCGACGACGGCTCGGGCGCGCCGAGGGCGTTCGTGGGGATCGCCTCGGTGGGCTTCGACAGCGACGCCAACCGGATCGCCAACGAAGCACCCCCGTGGCTGGGAGGGCTGGTGTACCTCTACGGAGCCCTCCGCGCGCTGCTGGCCTGGAAGCCGGCCCGTTTCGAGCTCGAGCTCGATCCTCCCGGCCGCAAGCTGAGCTTCACCGCCTACACCATCGGCGCCGCCAATTCCCAGTGCTATGGCGGCGGCATGCGCGCCGCCCCGGATGCGCTGCTGGACGACGGGCTGCTCGAGGTGGTCGTGCTCGAGGACGTCAGCAAGCTCGCCTTCCTGACCCGCCTGATCCCGAAGGTCTTCAAGGGCGAGCACGTCAGGCTGCCGAGCGTCCACACCTTTTCCGCCCGAACGGTGGCGATCAGCTGCGAGCGCGAGTTCGACATGTACGCGGACGGCGACCCGATCGGACGACTCCCGGTTCGCGTCAGCGCACTCGAGGGCGCGGTGCGGATGCTGGTGCCGGCGGCCGGCGGCCCCCATCCGGCCTTCGCCCAGCCTGCGGCGGCGGCTGCTCGGCGCGGCGGCGTGGAGGACCGGCCGTGACGGCGACGCTCGGCGCCAAGCTCGCCCTCGCGCGAACCGTGGGCACGATCTCACGCTGGCGGGGTGGCGGGGCCACGAGCGCGCCGGGACGGGTCCTGATGCGCCTGCAGCCCGACGCGATCCGGACCCTCGGCAGCCGCCTGGAGCGGGGCTCCGCGCTGATCTCGGCCACCAATGGCAAGACCACGACGGCGACCATGGCGGCCGCGATCCTCCGCCGGGCGGGCGTCCGCCTCGTGCACAACCACGCCGGCGCGAACATGGCCGGGGGCGTCGCCACGGCCCTGCTCCGGGCCGCCGACGCCCGCGGAGGGATCGCCGGCGAGCTCGGCTTGTTCGAGGTCGACGAGCTGTGGCTGGCGGCCGTCGCCGATGAGCTGTCTCCGAGGGCGATCCTGCTCTCGAACCTGTTCCGCGACCAGCTCGACCGCTACGGCGAGCTCGAGCGGATCGCCGAGAGCTGGGAGGAGGTGCTGGGTGACCGTCCCACCTGCCCGGTGCTCAACGCCGACGACCCCCTCGTCGCCGACCTCGGCCGCGGTCACCCCCAGACGCTGTACTTCGGCGTCGAGGACGACTCGCTGGCGATGGCGGGCATGTCCCACGCCGCCGACGCCAAGCACTGTCGCCGTTGCGGTGCCCCCTACGTGTTCGACGCGGTCTACCTGGGCCACCTCGGCCACTACCACTGCGACAGCTGCGGCCAGCGCCGGCCCGTGCCGGCCCTCGTCGCCGGCGAGGTCGTCCTGCACGGCGTGCGGAGCTCGGAGTTCACGCTCCGCTCACCGGCCGGAGAGGCACGCGTGGCGCTCGGTCTCCCCGGGCTGTACAACGTCTACAACGCCCTCGCCGCGGCCGCCCTGGCGAGCGTGCTGGACGTCCCCCTGGACGCGATCGCCTCCGGGCTCGCCGACGTCCGCCCCGCCTTCGGACGAGCGGAGCGGATCACCCTCTCCCCCGCCCCACCCGTCAACGGGTCGTCGGCCCGGTCGGCTCCGCGGGAGCTGCGGATCCTGCTCGTGAAGAACCCGGCGGGGGCGAACGAGGTGCTGCGGACGCTGGCGCTCGAGCCGGGATACCACGATCTCCTCGGCGTGCTCAACGACAACATCGCCGACGGCCGTGATGTCTCCTGGATCTGGGACGCCGACTTCGAGCTGCTCGCCGGACGCGTCCGGCGGGTCACCTGCGCCGGCACCCGCGCCCCCGACCTCGCCGTGCGGATGAAGTACGCGGGGGTCGACCCCGACCTCATCCACGTCGAGCCCGACCTGCCGGTGGCGCTCGAGCAGGCCGTCGCGAGCCGGCCCGAGGACCCGGACGCGCCCCTGTACGCGCTGCCCACCTACACCGCCATGCTCGCCCTGCGCGAGCTGCTCGTGTCGCGGGGGGAGGCGAGCAGCTCGTGGTGACGGCGTCCTCAAGGCAGTCGGCCTCCCGCGCCCGTCCGCCCGTGATCTGGCACGACCTCGAGTGCGGCCTCTACACGGCCGACCTCGAGCTGTGGCGGGAGCTCGCCGACGCCAACGCCCCCGGGGGCGAGCCGCTGCTCGAGATCGGGGCCGGGACCGGTCGCGTGAGCCTCGACCTCGCCCGTCACGGACACCACGTCACCGCCCTCGAGCGCGACCCGGTGCTGCTTGCCGCCCTCGCCGAGCGCGCCGCCGGCCTCGACGTGACCGCCGTCGGCGGCGACGCCCGGGCCTTCAAACTCGCCCGCAGCGACTTCGCCGTCTGCCTGGTGCCGATGCAGACGGTGCAGCTCCTCGGGGGCCCAGCGGGACGGCTTGCGTTCCTACGCGCGGTCCGCGCCCACCTGCGCGAGGGCGGCGTGGTCGCGTGCGCGCTGGTCGAGCAGATCGACCCCTTCGACGCCGACACCGAAGGGCTCGCGATCGAGCCCGAGAACGCCCGCCACGAGGGCACCCTCTACAGCAGCCGCCCGACACGGGTGAGCGTCGGCAGGCGCACGATCCGGATCGAGCTCGAACGACAGATCGAGCCCGCGGAGGACCGGACCACCCCCGCCGAAGGACACCCCGAGCAGCCCGAGCGGGAGCTGATCGAGCTCGACCGCCTCACCGCCGAGCGCCTGCAGCGGGAGGCGCAACGGGTCGGGCTGAGCGCGCTCGAGGTCCGCAGGATCCCCGCCACCGAGCTGCACACCGCCAGCACGGTGGTGATCCTCGGTGGTTGATCCTCTGCCGCGGCACGCGGGCGGGAACGGCGACGAGCGGACCCTCAGGGTCTGCGCCCTGTACCCGGACCTGATGAACATCTACGCCGACCGCGGCAACCTGCTCGTGCTCGAGCGCCGCTGCCGCTGGCGCGGGATCGGCTTCCAGCTTCACGCCAGTGGCCTCGGCGAGCAGCTCGACGGCGAAGCCCACGACCTCTTCTACATCGGCGGCGGCCAGGACCGCGACCAGCGGTTGTGCGCCGACGACCTGATCGCGAACAAGCGCGCCGGCCTGCATGCCGCGGCCCTCCGGGGAGCCGTGGTCCTCGGGGTGTGCGGCGGCTACCAGCTGCTCGGCCACTCCTACGCGCTCGGCTCGGAGGAGATCGACGGCGTCTCCCTGCTCGACGTGTGGACCGTCCGCAGCGATCAGCCGCGGCTGATCGGCAACGTCGCGATCGCCCCCGCCCTCGGCGGGCAGGCGGGCTCCGGTCACCGGAAGGTACTCGCCGGCTTCGAGAACCACGCCGGGCACACCCGCCTCGGCGAGGGCCAGGAGCCCCTCGGCCGGGTGCTCCGCGGGCACGGAAACGACGGCGCCTCGGGCCTCGAGGGGGCGATCACGGGCAACACGATCGGGACCTACCTCCACGGCCCCCTGCTGCCCAAGAACGCCTGGTTCGCCGACTGGCTGATCGCCCGTGCCCTCGGGACCCAGCCGGCCGGGCTGGAGCCGCTCGACGACGCCCTCGAGGACGCCACCCACGCCAGCGCCCTGCGAGCAGCCGGCGTCTGAGCGCGGGCCTATCATCGTCCGCCGTGGAGCTGTCCGAATACCAGCTGCTCTCCCGCCGCACCGCCACCTACCCCCGCGAGGCCGGGCTCTCCTACCCGGCCCTCGGGCTCAACGGAGAGGCGGGCGAGGTGGCCGAGCAGATCAAGAAGTCGATCCGCGACGACGGCGGCGAGCTCACGGTCGAGCGCCGGGAGGCGCTCTCGAAGGAGCTCGGGGACGTGCTCTGGTACCTCGCGCAGCTGGCCACCGAGCTCGACCTCGACCTCGACGAGGTCGCCCGGGAGAACCTCGAGAAGCTGCGCTCCCGTCAGCTCCGGGGCGTGCTCTCCGGCAGCGGCGACGACCGCTAGCTACGCGATCGCGAAGCGGGCGAGCCGGTCGGCCAGCTGGGCCGGAACCAATGCCCTCACGCGCACGCCCTCGGCGGTGTCCTCGCGGGCGATCTGCCCCGCAACTTCGTGGAGCTCGGCCAGGCTGGCGCCGTCGGTGTAGGGCACGAGCAGCTCCACCGCCCGCAGCGTGTGGGCCAGCTCGCTCTCGATCCTGGCTCCGAGCTCCTCCAGTCCCTCGCCGGTCTCGCCGCTGACCAGCACCGCCTTGGGGTAGCGCAGCTGCACGTCCTCGCGCGCCTCGGCGTCGAGCAGGTCGGCCTTGTTGAGCACCAACACGCGGGCGCCGTCGGTGGCGCCGATCTCCTCCAGCGTGCGCTCGACCGAGTGCATCATCGTCTCCAGCTGCTCGCGCGAGGCCGAGGCGTCGACCACGTGCAGGAGCAGCTGGGCGCGGCGCGTTTCCTCGAGCGTGGCGGCGAACGCATCCACCAGCTGGTGGGGCAGCTTGCTGATGAAGCCGACCGTGTCGGTCAGCAGATAGGGGCGTCCCGACAGGCGCAACGTCCGGGTCGTCGGGTCGAGCGTGTTGAAGAGGCGATCGCGGACGCTCACCTCGGCGCCGGTGAGCGCGTTCAGGAGCGTGGACTTGCCGGCGTTGGTGTAGCCCACCAGGGCGACCGTCGGCAGGGCGGCCCGCTCGCGCTCGGCCCGCTGCACCGCACGGGTGCCCTTGACGTGCTCCAGCCTTCTGCGCAGCGCCGCGATCCGGTCTCGCGCCAGGCGGCGGTCGGTCTCGATCTGGGTCTCGCCCGGGCCCCTCGTCCCGATCCCGCCGCCGAGACGCTCGAGGTGGCTCCACAGGCCCCTCATCCGTGCGAGGTTGTACTCGAGCTGGGCGAGCTCGACCTGGAGCTTGCCCTCGGCGGTGCCGGCGTGGGAGGCGAAGATGTCGAGGATCACGGTCGTGCGGTCCACGACCGCCAGCCCCAGCGCCTGCTCGAGGTTGCGCTCCTGGCGGGCCGTGAGCTCGTCGTCGCAGGCGATCAGGTTGGCGCCCGCCTCGCGTGCCAGCTCGCGCGTCTCGGCCAGCTTCCCCGCGCCCAGGTAGGTGTCGGGGTGCGGGTGCTCGCGGCGCTGGACCAGCTCTCCCACGACTGCCACACCGGCCGTGCGGAGCAGCTCGGCGAGCTCGCTCAGGTCCTCCCCGGCGTCCGGCGAGGCGGCGATGCAGAAGGCCCTCTGACGTGCCCGCTGCGTGGGCAGTAACCCGTTCCGCTCTCCCCGCACGTGCGTCGCGACCCCATCACCGCGACCGTTGTGAGTCGAATCCATCCACCCATCAGTCTAGGACCTGCGCGCGACTACTTGGCGAGCTCGCCCAGGCGCTGGACGGCCTCGAGCAGGCGGTCGTCGGGAGTGGTGAGGGAGATCCGGAACCACCCCTCCCCCGCCGGCCCATAGATGGCGCCCGGCGAGAGCACCACGCCGGCCTTCTCGAGCACGTGCTCGCAGTAGGCAGCCGAGCTCTCGTAGCCGGCCGGGACCGGGGCCCAGACGTAGATCGTCCCGTGCGGCGGGTGGACCTCGACGCCGATCTCCCGCAACGCGTCGCAGACCTGGTCGCGGCGGCGCCTGTAGAGCGTGGTCATCGAGGCGACCTCGGCGTCGGCCTCAGGTGAGAGGGCTGCGACGCCCGCCAGCTGGACGGCCTCGAACAGGCCCGAGTCGATGTTCGTCTTCAGCCGCCAGTAGGTCTCCAACGCCTCCGCGTTGCCGACCGCGACGGCGCACCGCCAGCCGGTCATGTTGTAGCCCTTGGACAGCGAGAAGACCTCGATCCCGACGTCCTTGGCGCCTTTGGTCGCCAGGAACGACGGCGCCCGGTAACCGTCGAAGGTGATCTCCGAGTAGGCGTTGTCGTGCACCACGAGGATGTCGTGCTCCCAGGCGAACTCGACGACACGATCGAAGAAGTTTTCGGGCACGATCGCCCCGGTGGGGTTGTTGGGGTAGTTGAGGTACATCAGCTTCGCCCGCTTGGCGACGTCGGCGTCGATCCGGTCCAGGTCCGGCACGAACCCGAGGTCCGGTTCGAGCGCCATTAGCACCGGCTCGGCCCCGGCCAGCCAGGGGCCGCCGGTGTAGACCGGGTATCCGGGGTCAGCCGCCAGTGCGTAGTCGCCCGGGTCCAGGAAGGCGAGGTTGAGGTTGAAGATCGCCTCCTTGGCGCCGATCGCGGGGATGATCTCGCGGTCGGGGTCGAGGATCACGTCGAAGCGACGCTCGTAGAAGTCGCGCACGGCTTCACGGAAGTCCTCGCGACCGCGGTTGGTCGGGTAGCGGTGCGTTTCCGGCTCGGTGACGGCCTCCTGCATCGCCTCCACGATCAGCGGCGGGGTGGGACGGTCGGGGTCGCCGATGCCGAGGCTGATCACGTCCACCCCTGCCTCGCGCTTGGCGGCGATCTTGCGCTCGAGCTGGGCGAATGCGTACGGCGGGATGCGCTCCAGGCGCTTACTCGGTTTCATGGAGCTCCTTCTCGAGGTCCTCGCTGAGCTCTCCGGCGAACACCGGTCGGGCCCAGCCCGTCAACGTCACCTGCAGATCCTCCCCGACCTCGACCTCGAGCTGCCCTCCGTCGAGTGAGACGACGACCGTCAGGGTCTCGGGCCGGGGATCCTGATCTTCGCAGTAGGCGACCGCCGCACCGCTCGCGCCGGTGCCGGAGGACAGCGTCTCCCCCACCCCGCGCTCGAAGATCCGGGCCCGGATCATCGCCGGCTGACCCGAGCCGCCGGCTCCCGCGAGCTCCGTGTACCACGACACGTTGGTGCGGTTCGGAAAGCTCGGGTCGTTGCAGATCGGCGGCCCCACCCGCCCGAGGTCGAGCTCCTCCAGCTCCTCGACGGAGCCGATCCGGATCGAGCACTGGGGGTTGCCGATCGAGACGTGGCGGAAGCCCCACTCGTAGCCGTCGACGGACACCTCTCCGCGCCCGTCCGGGGGGCCACCGGGGAAGTCTTCGGAGGAGAGGCTCGCGATCCCCATGTCCACCGAGCAGGTGTGGGGCCCGGTGATCGTCGGGCGGATCCTCCCCGCCGGGGTGCCGATCGAGAACGTGTCGTCATCGGTCCAGCCGCGGTGGCGGAGGTACAGGATCGCCTCGCGGGCCCCGTTCCCGGACAGCTCGGCCTCCGACCCGTCCGGGTTGAAGATGCGCAGGTCGGCGACGTCCTGGGGCTCGGACGGCTCGGACAGGAGCAGGAGCCCGTCCGAGCCGACGCCGAAATGGGGGTCGCAGATCCGGCGCACGCGCCCGGGGCTGATCGCGAACGGCAGCTCCGACCGCTCGACGATCAGATAGTCGTTTCCCAGCGCCTGCCACTTCTCGAACCGCATGGCCGGCGGGAGTCTACGGCCGCCCCGTCTCCTCGCGATCGACCCGTTCGAGGACCTCCCCCGCGACGCTTTCGGGCGTCCGGTCGGCGACGTCGATCAGCTCCACGTCGGGGAGCTTTCGCATCCACGTGAGCTGTCGCTTGGCGTAGTTGCGGGTGCGTTGCTTCATCCGCCCGGAGTCCCCTTCGAGCAGCTCCTGGAAGCCGAGTGCGGCACGTGCCGTCTGCGAGGCGCCGGCGGCGTTGGCCCGCAGCACCTCCTCCCGGGCTCCCTGCTCGAGCATCCGCTCGACACGCTCGTCGATGGCTCGGTAGAGGGCGGCCCGCTCCATCGTCAACCCGACCAGCAGGGTGGGATGGCGAAGCTCCCGGCTCCACAGCTGCGATGGGCCCTCGGGCGGCTCGAGCTCTCCCAGGTCGAGCAGCTCCAGTGCCCTCACGACCCGCTGGCGATCGTTGGGGTCGATCTCCTCTGCCGCCCACGGCGCCCGTTCGCAGAGGACTGCGTGCAGCGCCCCCGGGCCCCGTGACTCGAGCTCCGCCTGCCAGCGCTCGCGGACCCCCTCGGGCGGGGGCGGTCGCAGGTCGAGCTCGGCCAGGGCGGCGCGCAGGTAGAGGCCGGTTCCCCCCACCACGATCGGCCGGCGCCCGGCCGCCAGCAGGTCGTCGATCTCGGCGTGGGCCAGCTCCGCGTACTGACCGGCGCTGAAGGACGCGTCGAGGGGCACCACCGAGACGAGCCGGTGCTCGAGCAGGGCCTGATCGGCCGGTGAGGCGACGCCGGTGAGCGTCTCCAGGCCCTCGTAGACCTGGAGGGCGTCGGCCGACACGGCCACCGGGTCCTCGCCCCGTGCCCGCAGTGCCCGCCCGAGGGCGACCGCCACCGCGGTCTTGCCGACCCCCGAGGGGCCGAACAGCGCGATCACGAGCATCTCTCTAGGCTCACAGGTCGTGCAGATCGAGGGCTCACGGGTGTTGCTCACGGGCGCCAGCGGAGGGCTCGGTCAGGCGATCGCCCGCGGGCTCTCGGCCCGGGGCGCCAAGCTCACCCTCACCTCACGGAGGGTGGACCTGCTCGAGGCCCTCGCCAAAGAGCTCGACGCGACGGTGATCGCCGCCGACCTCTCGTCCGCAGCGGAGCTCGCCCGTCTGGTCACCGAGGCGGGCGAGGTCGACGTGCTGGTCGCCAACGCCGGGATCCCCGGCGCGGGCAGGCTCGAGACGTACTCCCTCGAGGAGGTCAACCGGGTGCTCGACGTCAACCTCCGCTCGCCGATCCTGCTGACCCACGCCCTGCTGCCGGGGATGCTCGAGCGCCGCCGTGGGCAGCTCGTGTTCATCTCCTCGATCGCCGGCAAGACGACCGTTCCCGGCGACCCCCTGTATCACGCCACCAAGTACGGCCTGCGTGGATTCGCAGCCGCCATGCGGATGGACCTCCATGGCACCGGCGTGGGCAGCTCGTGTGTCTTCCCCGGCTTCATCCACGGGGCCGGGATCTTCGCCGACTCCGGCGCTCGTCTTCCCCCGGGCGTGGGGACCCGCTCCCCCGAGGACGTGGCCGAGGCGGTCGTGTCGGCGATCGAGCGGGACCGCGGTGAGGTCGAGGTGGCGGCCGTCCCTCAACGGGTCGGGGCTCGGGTGGCGAACCTCGCCCCGGACCTCTCGGCAGCCCTCGTTCGCCGCACCGGCGGCGGCCGCGTGGCCCAGGAAATGGACCTGGCGCTGCGGGACAAACGCTGAGGCGAGCCCGCCTTCCGACGGGGCGCTCAACGGAGCGTCCAACAACTAGAAGAGCGTCGGCTGAAGGCCCTCTTGGACGACCTCGATCGGCGTGTCTTCGGCCGCCCGGTGTCCGGTCAGCCTGAAGGCACGGCTCTTGCCCTTGCGCCGCACCAGCTCCGATAGCCGCTCCCGCTCCTGCGCCGGCGCATAGGCGCCGCGTTTGTACAGGTCCCGGTAGCGCTCCACGAGCTCCGGCCGCGCCTCCTTCAGCCAGCTCATGAAGACCTGGCGCACCTCTCCCCGCAGGTGCAGCGCGATGCCGTTGATGTTCGTGGCGCCGGCCTCCTCACACTTCTCCAGTAGCGGCTCGAGCTGTCGCGGGGAGTCGTTGATCCCCGGCATCAGCGGCGCGATCAGGACCCCGGTGGGGATTCCTGCGCGGTTGAGCTCGGCGACCGCCTCCAGCCGCGCCTTCGGGTGAGGTGTGTGCGGCTCGGTTTCACGCCACGCCTTCTCATCGAGCGTGGGGATCGACAGGCAAGCGCTGAAGCTCGTCCGGGCCGCGATTTCCAGCATCAGGTCGAGGTCGCGCAGCAGCAGCGGTGACTTCGTCAGCACCGAGCACGGGTTGGAGGCGTCGCGCAGCGCTTCCCAGATACCGACCATCAGCCGGTAGCGCTTCTCGACCCACTGGTAGGGGTCCGTGTTCGTACCGAGGGCCACGTGTTCGCGTTTCCACGACGGCCGCGCGAGCTCCGTGCGCAGCACCTCCGGTGCATTGACCTTGACGACGATCTCCCGCTCGAAGTCGCGGCCGGCATTGAAGTCGAGGAAAGTGTGGGTGGGGCGAGCGAAGCAGTAAAGGCAGGCATGCGTACAGCCTCGAAACGGATTTATCGTCCACCTGAACGGCATCCGCGACTTCTCCGGCACGCGGTTGAGGACCGATTTGGCGTGGACCTCGTAGAAGCGCATGTCGAGCGCCTCGGGTGCGTCGAATCGCCGCACGGCGGCGGGATCGCGATAGCCGGGCAGCCTCCGCTGCTCCGGCGCGTCGTCTGTGAGGTTGTCCCAGCGCACGAACATATGTTCGCATAGACGGCCGACGGGAAGTCCCGACCCCGCCCGCGGTGGGCGCCTGCCCGCCGGCCCCGGTGTGGGCCGCTCAGAACTCGATCACGCTGCGGATGCCGTCCTTGGCCTCCATCAGCTCGAAGCCGCGGTTGACGTCCTCGAGGGTGATGCGGTGGGAGATGAAGGGGTCGACGTCGATGTCGCCGTCCATGTAGCGGCGGACGAGAGCCGGGACGTCCTCCCGGCCCTTGAGGCCGCCGAACGAGGAGCCGCACACCCTCCTGCCGGTGATCAGGAGCCTCGGCACGACGTCGAGCGTCTCCCCCTTGCCGGCGACGCCGCAGACGGTGCAGAGGCCCCACCCCATCCGCGTCGCTTCCAGCGCCTCGCGCATCACGTTCACGTTCCCGGTGGCCTCGAAGGTGTAGTCGGCGCCGAAGCCGCCGGTCATCTCGAGGATCGTCTGGACGGCGTCCTCGCCCCCGTCGAGGAGGTCGGTGGCGCCCTGGCCACGGGCCAGCTCGAGCCGGTCCGGAGAGAGGTCCACGCAGATGATCCGCTCGGCGCCCTGGAGCCTGGCTCCCGCGACGGCGCCGAGCCCCACCATCCCGGCGCCGAACACCGCACAGGTCGAGCCGGCCCGAACGGCGGCGGTCTTGATCGCCGCGCCGAGGCCGGTCGAGAGGCCGCAGGCGAACAGGCACGCCCTGTCCAGTGGCGTCTCGGGGTCGATGCGGGCGAGGGCGATCTCCGGCATCACGGTGTACTCGGCGAACGTCGAGGTGCCCATGAAGTGCCTCAGCGGCTCGCCGTCGCGGGACAGGCGGGTGGTGCCGTCGGGGAGGTAGCCGAGGTTCTGCTGCTCGCGGATCGCCAGGCACAGGTTCGTCAGCGGGCTGCGGCAGTGGACGCACTCCCCGCACTGGGGGGAGAACAAGGTCACGACGTGGTCTCCCTCGGACAGGAGCGTGACCTCAGAGCCGCAGCGCTCGACCACGCCCGCGCCCTCGTGCCCGAGGACCGTGGGGGCGTACCCCGAGGGGTCGGCTCCGGAGGCCGTGTACATGTCGGTGTGGCACACGCCGCAGGCCACCAGCCGCACGAGCACCTCCTTCGGCCCCGGCTCGGCGAGGTCGACGTCCCCGACCACAAGGGGGCTGCCGAACTGCTCGAGGACCGCGGCTCGGATCCTCATCGGCTCGCGCGGGCCGCCAGCGACTCGTCCCCCGCGAGCGTCTGGCTGGTGGCGGAGTGGATCTCCACCTCGGCGAGCTCGCCCGGGGAGGCGAGGCCGGCGAAGTTGACGACCTTGTTGTGGCGGGTACGCCCCCGGAGCCTCTCGGGGTCGGTGCGGGAGGGCCCCTCCACGAGCACCTGCAGCGTCCGCCCCACGAACCGCTGGGCGCGCTCGTGTGCCCGGCGCTGCACCACCTCCACCAGCCGCTCCATCCGCTCCACCTTGACCGGGTGGGGCACGAGTCCCTCGGTGATCTCGGCGGCGGCCGTCCCGCGACGGGCCGAGAACAGGAACGTGAAGGCGCTGTCGAAGCCGACCTCCTCGACGACCTCGAGGGTCTCGGCGAAGTCCTCTTCCGTCTCCCCCGGGAAGCCGACGATGATGTCGGTGCTGAGGGCCGCGTCGGGGACGTGCTCGCGGATCAGCGCCACGCGCTCGAGATACCGTCGCCGGTCGTAGGTGCGCCTCATCGCCTTCAGGAGCCGGCTCGATCCCGACTGCAACGGCAGGTGGATGTGCTCGCACACGCTCTCCAGCTCGGCGTGGGCCCGGATCACGTCCTCGCGCATGTCCTTCGGGTGGGGGCTCGTGTAGCGGATCCGCTCGATCCCGTCGACCCCGTCGACGGCCGCGAGCAGCTCGGCGAAGCTCCTCCTGGCGGGCAGGTCGCGCCCGTAGGAGTTGACGTTCTGGCCCAGCAGGGTGACCTCGACGACGCCGTCCCCGGCCATCGCCTCGACCTCCTCCACCAGCTCCTGGAGCGGGCGGCTGACCTCACGGCCACGGGTGGAGGGGACGATGCAGTAGGAGCACACGCAGTTGCAGCCGACGCTGATCTGCAACCAGCCCTGGAAGGGGCGCTCCCGCCTGGCGGGCAGGTGGCCGGTGAAGCCCTCGAACTCGAAGTACCCCTGTGCCGTCAGCGAGTCGCTGGTCAGGAACTCGGCCAGCCGGTGGACCTGTCCGGGCCCGAACGCCACGTCCACGAACGGGAAGCGCTCGAACACCTCCTCCTTGACCGACTGCGCCCAGCAGCCGCCGACGCCCACGACCTTCTCCGGCGATTCGCGCTTCAGCCGCCGGGCCTCGCCCAGGTGGGCGATGAAACGACTGTCGGCCGACTCCCTGATCGAGCAGGTGTTGAACAGGATCAGGTCGGCGTCGCCTCGCTCGGCCGTCTCGCGATAGCCCAGCGACTCGAGCATCCCCTTCATCCGCTCGGAGTCGTGCTCGTTCATCTGGCACCCGAACGTCGTCACGTGGAAGGTGCTGCCCATGTCAGCGACAGGGTAGACGGAGCAATCCGGGTCGGGTCCGGAGACCCGCGTCGGGAATCAGCGCAGGACGGACAGGAACTCGACGAGGGCTTCGAACTTTTTGCGCGGCAGGTTCCCGAAGGAGGGCATCGGCGCCTTTGGAGCAATCAGCGCGCGGGCGATCTGGGTGCCCGTCAGCTGCGAGCCGACGTGGGTGAGGTCGGGGCCGGGACCCGGGTTGCCGGCTTCGCCGATCCGGTGGCAGGCGAGACACCCCGACTGCGCCGCGACGGCCCGGCCGAGGTCGAACTCGGACAGGCGCTTCCCGCCCGATTCGACGACGCTCGGGGGCGGTTGAAGGGCAATCGCGGGCCCGGTCTGCGACACCGGGACGAACCCGAGCCGGGTCTGGGCCTTGACGAGCGCCGAGCCCAGGGCCGTCCCGAGCAAGCGGGCGGTCCGTTCCCGAAGCCGTACCAGGCGACGACGCAGGGCCTGCCCGCGGGGTCCCTCGTAGGAGGCGAGCATCGCTTCGACGCTTTCTTCGTCACCGCCCTCCTTGGCCGCCGCGAACTCGGTGAGGAAACGGCTCGTCGCGGCCGGGAGCGTCGTGTAGCCGCCGGCGGCCCATTCCTTCAGCTGACTGCATACGTCGGGCGGTCGCAGGGAGCTCGTCAGGGTCGCCTCCCCCGCCGTGCGGTGGACCAGCGCCGTCAGCCTGCGGCTGCTCCAGCGCAACCCCGCGAGCGCTGTCGCAGCGATGCGGTAGGTGGAGAGGTCGGGGCCGAGCAACGCCACCAGGTCGGCCTCTGCGGTCTCTTTGAACAGCTCACCGCTCTCCTTCCGCTCGAGACGAACCGTGGGTTCGTCGGTGGACTGCGGCAGGGCGGCCGCTCCGGGACATTCCCCGACGAGGCGATCGACGAATTCCTCGCCGGAAAGGACCTCGCGATGGGAGTCGGCGAGGAACACCCGGAAGAGCCGGTCCTCGGCCTGGAGGTAGGACCAGGTCGCCCGGGCGTCCTGCGGGTCCGTCCTCGCCGAGGCCGAGGGCAGCGAGACCGCGAGCCACACCGTGAGTGCCAGCAACGGGATCCCGGCGGCGAGGAGCGTTCCCCGCCTGCTCGCCCGAGTCCTGGACACGCGCTGAGTCTCCCACAGCGACGCTCCGGCCTAGGATGTGGGTGCAGTTCCGATGAGCACGGTCGAGACCCCCACCAACGTCGACTCGGTAGCCCGCTACTGCGCCGCCTCCAGCGCGAACGACCTCGAGGGCATACTCGCCACGCTGGCCCCCGACGCGGAGCTCATCTCTCCCCTCTCTGCCAACGCGATCATCCGCGGTCGTGAGGACCTCCGGGCGCTCCTCGGCGCCATCTACTCGAGCCTGGAGGGCCTGCACTGGGGCGCCCTCGCCGCCAACGACTCGCTCGTCACCGTCGTCGGCAGCGCCCGCATCGCCGGCCTGCGGATCGACGACGCGATGGTCTTCGAGCTGGGTCCCGACGGCAACATCGTTCGCATCCGTCCCCATCTGCGCCCCTGGCTGGCGACCACCGTGCTGGCGCTCGTCCTGATGAGGAAGCTCGCGCCCCACTTCGGCGTGATGCTTCGGGCCGCCCAGGCGGGCACAGTCGCACGTCGCGCTTCTTAGCGCGCGGACTGTCCTTCGTAGCTCGTCGTCCAGCCCGCCACGGGCCGAGCCGCTGGGGCGACCCTATGCCGCCGCGACCGCCGGTTCGCTGCCGATCGGGGGCTCCGCCTCGTCCTTGTCGCGCTCGATCGTGGTCACCGTGGTCTTGCTCATGCCCAGGGCGGTGTAGACCTTGTCTTCGATCTCCTTGGCCACCTCAGGGTTTTCGTCCAGGAAGGTCTTGGCGTTGCCCCTCCCCTGCCCGAGCCGGTCGCTGCCGTAGGAGAAGAACGACCCGGACTTGGAGACGATGTTGTGCTCGAGGCCGAGGTCGATCAGGCACCCCGAGGTGGAGATGCCCCTGCCGAACTCGATGTCGAACTCGGCCTGGCGGAAGGGGGCCGCCATCTTGTTCTTGACGACCTTCACCCGCACCCGGTTGCCGACCGCCTCGGTGCCGTCCTTGAGCGTCTCGATGCGGCGGATGTCCAGGCGCTGGGAGGCGTAGAACTTCAGCGCCCGGCCTCCCGGCTGGGTCTCCGGCGAGTTGTGGACGACCACGTGGTCGACGAGGTAAGTGTGGTTTCCCTCGATCTGAAGGTCGTAGCGCCGCCGCCGGGAGGGACGATCATGTTGGGGCGGCGTCGGAGGCTTGCGGTACCTGCGCAGCACCTTCATCGGCGCTGCATGCAGGCGGGTGCGTGAGGCGAGACGCGTGCCGTTGAGGTGGGCATCGCTCACATCCGGATGCCAGGCGAAGCGACCGCGGAAATCCGGGTGAAGCTTGTAGTCCAATGAGGGATGGACGTAAGGGGCGATCTTCTCGTGGAGCATCTGCGCCCGCTCACCGCTGAACAGCAGACCTTTGTTGGAAACGGTGGGACGCCCCATGCCCAAGACCTCACAGCGGGCCGCGAGGCGCTCCTGGTCCTCGGCCGTGAGGCTCGCGTTGTAGATGACCGCCTTGCCGTGGCCCCAGCGCTTGTAGTTCCCGCCGAAGCTGCCGTCATCGCAGTACCAAGCAGCGATCGAGCGCTCATCGAGTCGCTCGATCAGCTCCGCGCTGACCGTCCGGCCTCCCGCCGTCGCATATACGGAGTCGTGCAGCCACGTGAGCTGTCGCATCGGGACGGTGTCGAATCCGACACCAGCGCCCGTGGGGGCGATCTGATGCGAGAACGGGGCGAGCATCTCGCGCTTCCATTCGCAGTACTCGCGCTGCCTCAGACCATGACCGACGCGGAAGCTCACGTTGTGATCCGACGCGTAGCGCAGGGAGCCGTCACCGAGGATGCTGCCAAGCATCAACTGCATCTGGTCCTCTCGGACGTCGTAGTCCTTGACCGCCGTCAGCACCTCGTCGCCCTCCTCGATTTCAAACGCGTGCCTCTCGCCCTCGGGCGTGAAGATGACGTGGTTGGGGGTACACGCGAACTTGCGCTTCCCCGAGCCGCCTCCCGCCGCGACCTCGAACTGCAGCCACTCGTCGGTCTCGCCGTTGTCGTAGTACTCGAGGATCTTCCGGGGCGCGATCTCACCTGTCTCGGGATCCATCGACATCACCTCGACGGGCAAGCGCTGGTTGACGATCTTCCCGATCTTCTCGGTGCTCCCGTCCGCCAGCACGACGCGGGCGTCGTAGTGGAAGCAGCCGAACATGACCCCCACCTTTTCGCGGATCTGGTTGGTGAGGATGCAGAGCGTGTTGGTGCGGTTGAGGTTGCCCGCCAGCTTGCGCATCGCCTGGGACATCATCCGCGCCTGGGCTCCGACCGTCTGGTCACCCATCTGGCCCTCGAGCTCCACCCGCGGGGTGAGCGCCGCGACCGAGTCGATCGAGACTACGTCCACCGCCCCGGAGCGGACGAGCATGTCGGCGATCTCGAGCGCCTGCTCGCCGTAGTCCGGCTGGGACACGAGCAGCTCGTCGATGTCGACGCCGATCTCCTTCGCGTACAGGGGGTCCATCGCGTGCTCGGCGTCGATGAACGCGCACACCCCACCGAGCTTCTGGGCCTCGGCCAGCACGTGGTAGATGAGCGTCGTCTTCCCCGAGGACTCCGGCCCGTAGAGCTCGACGATCCGCCCCCGGGGGACCCCGCCGATGCCGAGCGCGAGGTCGAGCGACAGCGCCCCGGTGGGGATCGCTTCGCAGCGCACCTGGGCGCCCTCGTCGCCCATCCTCATGACGCTCCCCTTGCCGAACTCGCGCTCGATCTGCGTAAGCGCGCCCTGGAGGGCGGCGTCCCGCGCCTTGGCGGCCTTCTCCTGCTCAGTCACGGGCATAGCTGTGGTCCTCCGGGATCGGATTGGGAGCGAGCAATGTATTGCCCTCGCCGGACGGAATTCGCTCCCAAAAAGCGGCACCAGGATGCGGCAAACCGCGGCCTTCGCAGGCTGCGCCGGGGATCGCTCGCCCAGCCCGCCGGTCACGCCGGCCCGACGGCGCCGCCGGGCCGTCAGGGCGCCGGCCCCAGCGGCCGCGAGGCGAGCGCCTCGTAGCGCGCGCCGGAGGGCTCCAGAAACGACCGGTACAGGGTCAGGGACTCGGGCCGGAAACTCAGCGCGGGGGTGGCCGGGAGCGCGATCGGCTCCCCGGGCGAGCCGAGATGGGACTCCCGCCCCCGCACCCTCGCGACCGTCAGGTGGGCCCTGAAGCGCCTGCGCTCGGGCTCCCAGGCGACCACGCCGCGGACCTCCGCCACCAGCTCCCGCTGCAGCCGCTCGAGCTCGCCGTCGCGGTCGTGGATCTCCAGGGAGAGGGTTCGGGGGCGCCGCGGGGGCAGCCACAGCGGGGCACCCACCGCCAGCTCGCCCACCTCGGTGACGCTCTCGGCGGGCACCGGGGCGAGCGCGTCGATCTCCCCCACGGGCCTGCTGCCGAGGAAGCAGAGGGTGATGTGGAGGACCTCGGCGGGCAGCGCCCTCAGCCCGGGCCTCCGGGGCCCCTCCGCGGCCACCACCCGTCCCCACCCGGCGAGCTCGCGGCGGACCTGCTCGGGCGGGTCCACGGCCAGGAACAGCCGCGCGGTGGCGCTCCCGCCGCCGCTCATCCGCCGGCGGCGGCGCTCCCGTCGAGCACCCTCCGCAGCAGGTGCATCGCGACCGTGGTGGCGCGGTCGCGGACGTCGGCCCGCGCCCCGGGCAGCTCGACCTTGCGGGTGAGCTGCTCACTCGCGCCGGCGCCGCCGCGGGCGCCCGCCACGCTCAGCCACACCAGCCCGACGGGCTTCTCCTCGCTGCCTCCGCCCGGTCCGGCGATGCCGGTGACGCCGATGCCCAGGTCGGCTCCGAGTCGCTCACAGGCGCCTTCGGCGAGCGCCACCGCGACCTCCCGCGAGACCGCGCCGTGAGCCTCGATCAGGGCCGGGTCCACGCCGGCCGCCGACACCTTCACATCGTTCTCGTAGGCCACGATCGAGCCCCTGAAGTAGTCGGAGGATCCCGGCAGCTCGGTCAGGCGGGCGGCGAGCAGCCCGCCCGTGCAGGACTCGGCCGTGGCGACCGTGCGGGCGCGTTCCCCGGCGCCTCCCCGCAGCATCGCGGCCACCTGCACGTCGACGGTGGTCCCGTCGCTGGAGAACAGCGTGTCGCGGTGGCGTTTGGCGACCACGTCCTCGAATTCGACGTACACCCTCTCGTCGGCCGGGCCGAAGACGCTCACCACCTCGACCTCGCCCCGTTTCAGGCAGGTCGTGATCTCCAGGCGGTCGAGCTCGACCCCCTCCCGTTCGGCCACCCGCAGGGTCTCGGCGATCTCCGACTCGGGGATCCCGAACAGCCGCAGCATCCGCTGCTCCACCGGCCGCCCGTTCGCGATCGCGGCTTTCATCGCCTCGGTTGCCACGGCGGTCGCCCACATCGGCTGCAGCTCCCGCGGCGGCCCGGGCAGGACCACCACCGTCGGGCGCTCCCGTCCGGCCGGCGGGGGCACCACCAGTCCGGGGGCCGTGCCGACGGGATCGAGCACGGTGGCCCCCTCGGGCACCATCGCCTGTTTGCGGTTACCGGCCCTCACCGCCTCCATGTCGAGGTGGGGAAACCGCTTTGCCAGCGGCCTGAGGATCTCGGCGATGCGCTCCTCCACCGCCGGGTCGAGCCTCAGCTCCCGTTCCTGGAACGCTCCCACGACCGCGGCCGTGAGGTCGTCGGCCGTGGGGCCGAGTCCGCCGCTGGTGATGACGAGGTCGAGCCCGCGGGCGGCCGTGAACTCGAGCGCCTCCCGCATGTCCTGGGGGCGATCCCCGACGATCGTGGTGTAGGCCAGCTGCACGCCGAGGTCCCGTAGCCGTTCGGCCAGCCACGGGCCGTTGCGGTCGCTCACCCGGCCCGTCAGCACCTCGGTGCCCGTGACCACGATCCCGGCCCGCGCCCCGGGGCCGTCGCTCACCGGCACGTCGGCAGGCTTCCGGCCGCCAACGGGTGACGGCCGCGTGCCCTGGTGATCGAGTAGCCGATCGCTTCGCTGGAGGGCGGCACCGTCCGTGGCCGGCCGTCGATCACCATCGTGACCCCGCTGTTCCCGAGCGTGACCTCAAAGCGCCTTGCATGGTATGTCGGCGTCGTCTGGCCGGCCTGCAGCTCGAGGCCGGGGATCAGCTTGTGGGTACCGTCGGCGATCAGGCACACGTACACGACCGAGTTCGCCCGCAGCGAGAGCGCGACGTCCACCGGAGCGGTGCCGCGGGTCGCGCCGGTGACCCCGCCGGTGGTGGTGTGATGGCCGCTGGAGGCGTGGCCGGAGCTGCCGCTGGGAGATTTCGAGCTCGAGCCGGTGGTCGCCAGCAGCACGATCAGCAGCACGATCACCGCCACGATCGAGGCGACCGCGATCGTGTAGCCCCGCGAGGACCCCCGCGACGGGGCCCTGCTGCGCCGCCGTTCGCTGCTGGGGATGATCGGCTCGCCCGGGCCGTCGCCGGGGCGCTCCTGGGAGAGCCGGTATTCCTCCACCAGCGCCTTGCCGTCGAGGCCGAGCGCCTCGGCGTAGGTGCGCAGGAAGCTCTTCACGAACGTGGGCCCCGGCAGCAGGCTCCACTCTTCGTTCTCCAGGGCCCGCAGGTACTTGGCCCGGATCTTGGTCGTGGCCTCGATCTCGGACACGTCGATGCGGGCACGCATGCGCGCCTCGCGGAGCGTGGCACCGATTTCGGGCATCCGCAGAGAGGCTAGTCGCTGAGCGTGGCCGCGGGCTGCGTGGCGGCGGGCTCGTCGAGCTCGGCCAGCAGTCGCGGCAGGTCCGCCTCGGTGATCAGCACCTGGCGGGGCTTGGATCCTTCATATCCGCTGATCACCTTGCGCTTCTCGAGCATGTCGATCATCCGTCCCGCCCGCGTGTAGCCGAGGCGCAGGCGCCGCTGCAGCATCGAGGTCGACGCCGTCTGCATCTCGGCGACGAGCACGATCGCGTCCCTCAGCAGCGGGTCCTCGTCGGGGTCGAACTCCTCCCGCGGTCCGTCCCCCTCGGCCGGCTCGACCTCCTCGAGCAGCTCCTCACGCAGCTCCGGCTCGCCCTGACGGCGCCACAGCTCGGTCAGCTTGGCGATCTGGGGCTCGTCGATGTAGGCGCCCTGGATCCGCTGCAGGCGCGAGCTGCCGACGGGGCTGAACAGCATGTCGCCCTGGCCGAGCAGCGACTCCGCGCCGTTCTGGTCGAGGATCACCCGCGAGTCGGTCTGCGAGGAGACCGCGAAGGCGATCCGCGAGGGGACGTTGGCCTTGATCATCCCCGTGATCACATCCACCCGCGGGCTCTGGGTGGCGAGCACGAGGTGGATGCCGACGGCCCTCGCCTTCTGGGCCAGGCGGATGATCGAGTCCTCCACGTCGGCGGGGGCGACCATCATCAGGTCCGCGAGCTCGTCGATCACGCACACGATGTAGGGCAGCGGCGCTTCGTCGCGGCGAGCCCTTGCCTTGTTCAGCTCGATCAGGCTGCGGGTGCGCGCCAACGACATGATCCCGTAGCGGCTCTCCATCTCCCTGACCAGGTTGCCGAGCGCATTGGCCGCCATCCGGGGACTCGTGATCACGGGCGTCAGCAGATGCGGGATCGACTCGTAGTGGTTGAGCTCGACCTGCTTGGGGTCGACCAGCACCAGCCTCAGCTCGTGCGGGGTGGCCCGCAGCAGCAGGCTGCAGAGCATCGCGTTGATGGCCCCCGACTTCCCGGCTCCGGTGGTGCCTGCCACGAGCAGGTGGGGCATCTTCGCGAGGTCCGCGCCGATCGCCTTGCCGGCCACGTCCTTGCCGAGCCACACCGTCAACGGCGAGGAGTCGCGCGGGGGCTCCCCGAAGACGTCCCCCAGCCTCACGATCTTGCGGTGCGCGTTGGGCACCTCGACCCCCACCGCCTGCTTGCCGGGGATCGGCGCGAGGATGCGGATGTCGGTGGCCGCGAGCGCGTAGGCGAGGTCGTCCTTGAGCTTGGCCACGGCGCCCACCTTGGTGCCCGGGGCCAGCCTCAGCTCGTAGCGAGTGATGTGGGGACCGGCGACGGTCCCGATCACCTTCGCCTGCACGCCGAAGTGCCCGAGCGCCTCCACCAGGCTGCGGGCGGTGCGCGCCTGACCGACGGTGTCGGGGCGATCGGCCTCGGCCCCCGAGCGGGTCAGCAGGCGGCTCGGGTCGGGCAGCTCCCAGACGAACTCCGGATCGTCGGTGACGGCGCTCCGGTAGCGGCCCTGGGGGGTCAGCGCCTCGGCCTCGGAGGCCGGAGTGAAGGTCGCACCCGAGCCGTCGTCGTCCTCGCCGGAGCCCTCCCGGTCGGAGTCGTGCTGGGTCTCGCCCCCGACCTCGCCGGCGAGGTCCTCGCTCCCCTCCTGTGCGATCGCGGCATCCGGCTCGGGCAGCGGGGTCGGATCGTCCTGTGGCTCGTCGTCCCACAGGGGGGCGATCGCAGCGGCGCCGGCCGCATGGGTGAGCGGGGCCGGCGCGTGGTCGGGGGCGGGGAAGTCGATCGCACCGTCCCCGCCGGCCCCTGCGGCGGACCCGGGGGCGCCCGAGAAGCGGACGTGGAGCAGGCGCACGAGACCCGCCGCGGCGCGCACGCCGTCCCGCACCAGCCCTCCCAGCGAGGAGCCGGTCAGCAGCATCGTCCCGGTGATCGCCAGGAACACGACCAGGATCGCGACACCCAGACCCTTCACGAGCGGGCTCGCGAGCCGGAACAGGGCTTCACCGACGACGCCGCCGTGGCTCTGCATGTGGGTGGAGGTCCACGCCTGCGAGTGGGCGCCCGCGCCCGAGGTGATGCCCAGCGTGCCAGCGGCCAGTGCCAGCGTGACGGCCGCGAACAGACAGATGGCGCCGCCCCGCAGCGGCCGCTCCATCCCCAGTGCCGGGCCGAGCAGGAGCACGCCGCCGGCCACCACCAGCGCCGGCGGCGCGAAGATCCGGGCCCGGCCGAGGATCCACCCGAGCGCCACCGTCAGACCGTGGCCGGCGCTGCCGCCGTCCCAGCCCCCGTAGATCACGAACAGGAGGTACAGGCCGCAGGCGAGCAGCGCCAGGGCCGCCACCTCCCGCCCCCGCTCTCCGAACACGGGCCCGCGCGGGCGCAGCCGCGAGATGGCGCCGCGGACGACCGCCAGCGGCCCGACCCGGGAGCGGCGTGCGCTGGTCCGGCGCCGCGTGGTGGCCGCCCGTTTGGGGCGGGATCGCGAGGCGGAGGACGATCTCCGGCGGGTCGCTGGCATCGTCGGCAACTTCGACGCCACCGGGCCGTAACCTCCCTGCGAGTCTTACCATCGCTTTACACCCAACCCTTTAGATAAAGACGCGATGACCGACTTTGCCCGCAGTCCCCGCGTGCTCGTCGTCGAGGACGACGAGGACATCGCGCAGGCGCTCCAGCGGTCGCTGCGGATGGAGGGATACGAGGTCCGGATCGCCCCCGACGGGCGCGAGGCGATCGAGCAGGGACGGGCCTTCGCCCCCGACCTCGTGATCCTCGATCTCGGCCTGCCCGGGATCGACGGTGTCGAGGTGGCCCGCTCGCTGCGGGCCGACGACGACGTGCCGATCCTGATCCTCACCGCCCGCGACGCGGTCGAGTCGCGGGTCGAGGGCCTCGACGCCGGCGCCGACGACTACCTCGTCAAGCCCTTTGAGCGCCAGGAGCTGCTCGCCAGGCTGCGGGCGCTGCTGCGCCGCCGGCCCCCACGCGGCTCGGCCCCCCTGCGCGTCGGCGACCTGATGCTGAACGCCGACACCCACGAGGTCTCCCGTGGGGAGCGGCAGATCGAGCTGACCCAGCGCGAGTTCGAGCTGCTCGAGTACCTGATGCGCAACGAGCGGATCGTGATCTCCCGCCAGCGTCTGCTCGACGAGGTGTGGGGCTACGACCCGTTCTCGACCACCAACACGATCGAGGTGTTCGTCTCCAACCTGCGGCGCAAGCTCGAGTCCGGCGGCGAGCCACGCCTGTTGCACACGATCAGGGGAGCCGGCTACGTTCTCCGAGCCTGACACCCGGTCCTCGCCGCGCCGGCTGGTGGCGCGCGTGTCCGCCGCCTTCGACCGTCTGCCGATCCGCGTGCGCCTGGCGGGGGTCTCGGCCCTGCTCACGTTCGTGATCCTGTGCGCCTTCGCGGTCGCGATCGGCTCGCTGACCGTGCACCGCATCCGCCAGGACTTCAACCGCGAGGTCAACGAGAAAGCCGAACGGCTGCGCACCCAGCTGAACATCGAGGTCGTCTTCGAACGCGACGGCAGCGAGCACCTGGTGATCACCCCCGACCTCGACTACTTCGCGGCCACCCCCGAACACGCCGCCATCCGCATCTTCGGCATCGACCGCAGCGTGCTGGCCGAATCCCCCGCCCACGCGCCGTGGTTCGGCCCACCCGAAGCCAACCCGCAGACGCTCCACAACTACCGCGTGCTGTCGGGCCCTGCGGCGGTGCGCGTCGACGGGGTTGCCCGCGGCCACGTGTTCGTCCAGTACGCACGCAGCGTCTCCGAAACGGAGGCGACCGTCCGGCGGGTGGAGCTGTTCCTGCTGCTCGGGGTCTTCGGCGGCACCGCCCTGGCCCTGCTCGCCGGGCTCTCGATCGCGCGCCGGGCGATGGACCCGATCGTGCAGCTGACCTCGACCGCGGCCGAGATCGCCCGTACCCGCGACCCCTCCCGCGAGGTCCCCCAGCCGGCCGCCGAGGACGAGGTCGCCGAGCTCGCCCGCACCCTCCAGGGGATGCTCCGCGAGCTCGACGCGGCCCGCAGCGAGACCGAGGCCACGCTCGCCCGCCAGCGCCAGTTCGTCGCCGACGCCTCCCACGAGCTGCGGACCCCGCTCACCAGCGTGCTCGCCAACCTCGAGCTGCTCGCCGAAACGCTCGACGGCGACCAGGGCGACGCTGCCGGGTCTGCGCTGCGCTCTTCCCGGCGGATGCGCAGGCTGGTGGCCGACCTGCTGCTGCTGGCCCGCAGCGACGCCGCCCAGCGGACGGTCCGCGAGCGCTGCGACCTGGGCCAGATCGTGGTCGAGGCGGCGGGCGAGATGGGCGCGCTGGCGGCGGGCCACGAGATCGTGATCGACGCCAAGCCCGCTCCTGTGTACGGCGTTCGCGACGAGCTGCACCGCGTCAGCATCAACCTGCTCGAGAACGCGGTCCGTCACACACCGCCGGGGACGGAGATCCGGGTCAGCACGAGCACCACGCCAGCCGGTCTGGTCGAGCTGGTGGTCGAAGACGAAGGCCCCGGCATCCCGCCGGAGCTGGCGCAGACGCTGTTCGAGCGCTTCGTCCGTGGGGCCGGCGATCGCGGCGGCTCCTTCGGCCTCGGGCTGGCGATCGTGCAGGCGATCGCCACCTCCCACGGCGGCAGCGTCGCGCTCGAGCCGCCGCTGCGGGGAAGCGGCGCCCGCTTCGTTGTGCGCCTGCCGGCGAACTCAGACCTCGACGACGACGGGGAGCACCATCGGCCGCCGCTTGAGACGCTCGTAAACTAGCTTCGCCAGGTCGTCGTGGAGCACCTGTGCGAGCAGGTCGGTCTCGTGGATCCCCTCACCCGCGGCGTGCTGCAGCGAGCTCTCGACGGTGTCGCGGATCTCCTCGGTCAGCTCGTCGGCCTGGTCGAGGAACGGCACCCCCCGGAAGATCACCTCCGGGTCGGCCACCGAGGAGCCGTCCTGCTCGGCGATCGTGACCACGACGATGAAGATCCCGTCGGCCGAGAGCATCCTGCGGTCGCGCAGGGCCACATCGGCCATGTCGCCGATCTCGACCCCGTCCACGAAGATCATCCCCGACTGCTCGGGCTCGCCGAAGCGGGCTCCGCGCTCGTCGATTTCCAACGGCAGCCCGTTCTCCCCCTGGAAGATGTCGTGCGGGTCCACTCCCACGGCCTCGGCCAGGCCGGCGTGCATCCGCAGCCGCTTGAAGTCGCCGTGGAAGGGCATCACGTAGCGCGGCTTGACGAGGTTGAGCATCAGCTTGACCTCCTCCTCGTAGCCGTGGCCGGAGGCGTGCACCGGTGCGTCGCGCGGGGTGATCACCTCGCAGCCGATGTGGTAGAGGCGGTCGATCGTCTCGTTGACGGCGCGCTCGTTGCCGGGGATCGGGGTGGCCGAGAAGACCACCGTGTCGCCCGCCTTGAGCTGCACCTGGGGGTGGTCGCGGTAGGCCATCCGCCGCAGCGCCGAGAGCGGCTCGCCCTGTGAGCCGGTGGACACGATCACGACCCGGTCGTCGGGGAAGTCGGAGATCTCCCGAGGCCCCACGAGCACTCCCTCGGGGATCTCGATGTGGTCGAGGTTGCGCCCGATTCCGACGTTCTTGCGCATCGAGCGCCCGACCAGCGCGACCTTGCGGTCGAGCGCGTGGGCGGCGTCGATCACCTGTTGGACGCGGTGGATGTTGGAGGCGAAGCTCGTCACCACGATCCGGCCGCGGCAGCGGGCGAACACCTCCTCCAGGTGCGGACCGACGACCGACTCCGAGGGTGAGAAGCCGGGGCGGTCGACGTTGGTGGAGTCCCCACACAGCAGCAGCACGCCCTCGCGGCCCAGTTCCGCCAGGCGCGAGACGTCGGCCGGAGCTCCGTCCACCGGCGTCTGGTCGAACTTGTAGTCGCCGGTGATCAGCACCGTCCCGAGCTCGGTCCCGAGGGCCACCGCGCTGGAGTCGGGGATCGAGTGGGTCATGTGGATCAGCTCCAGCGTGAAGGGGCCCAGCTCCAGCACCTCGCCCGCGTCGAGCTCGGCGAGCTCGACCTCGAGCCTGTGCTCCTCGAGCTTGGAGCGGGCCATCGCGAGCGTCAGCGGGCCGCCGTAGACGGGCGCGTCGAGGCGGTCGCCGAGGTCCCTGACCACCCACGGGAGCGCCCCCAGGTGGTCCTCGTGCCCGTGGGTGACGACGATCGCCTCGATGTCCTCGGCGCGTTCGCGCAGGTAGCTGAAGTCAGGCAGCACGAGGTCGATGCCGACCATCTCCGGCGTGGGGAAGCGCAGGCCGACGTCCACCACGATCAGCCGGCCGTCGTACTCCACGACCGTCATGTTCTTGCCTATCTCGCCGAGGCCACCGAGCGGCAGGACCCGCAGCGTGTTGCTCACGCGGGAGCGCCGGCGAGCAGCCCGTGGCGCTCGAGCATCGCCCGCACGGCGGCCGCCTCGGCGGCGGTCGCCTCCACCAGCGGGAGCCTCAGGCCCCCGGCTTCGTATCCGAGCATGTTCAGCGCGGCCTTCGTGCAGGTCGGGTTCGAGGTCAGGAACAGGGCCTCGTAGACGTCCCGCAGCGACGCGTCGATCTCCGCCCGTCGGTCGGGCTCGTCGACCATCCGGCGCATCTCCGGACCGACGATGTGGCTGGCGACGAGGATGCCGCCGGCGCCGCCCATGTCCAGCGTCCGTGCCAGCGTGGCGTCGTCGCCGGCGTAGAGATCGAGGCCGTCGATCATCTGCAGCTCGGCCGCGTTGGCCTGCTTGACGCCCGACACCCCGGGGATCTGGGCCAGCTCCGCGAGCAGGTCCGGGGGCATGTTGGTGCCGGTGCGGGCGGGGATGTTGTAGAGGATCGTCGGTTTGTCGGTGGCGCCCGCCACGGCTTCGTAGTGACGCTTGAGGCCGAGGCGGCTGGGGCGGTTGTAGTAGGGGGTGACCGACAGCATCGCGTCCACTCCCAGCTCGGTGGCCCGTTCGGTCAGGTACACCGCCTGGCGGGTGTCGTTGGTGCCCGTGCCGGCGATGATGCTCTTGCCGGGCGGCCGCTCGGCGACCGCGAGTTCGATCAGGCCGAGCTGCTCGGTGTCGGTCAGGGTCGAGGCCTCGCCCGTCGTCCCGGCCACCACGAACCCGTCCGAGCCGTTGTCGGCGAGGTGGCGCATCAGCGCCACGAAGGCTTGTTCGTTGACCGGCCCGCCATCTTCGAAGGGCGTCACGATCGCGGTCAGGATCTCGCCGAGAGCGGCCATCGGGCTCAGTATCTCACGCCCGGGTCGCTCCCGGGCCCGGCCTAGACTCGAAGTCCCGTCGAGGAAGGGAGAGCCATGAGCCACAGCAGCGAGCACGTCTACACGGTTCAGGGGATGACCTGCGATCACTGTGTGGCGGCCGTCAAGAGCGAGGTCGGCGCCGTCGCCGGCGCCGAGCTGGTCACCGTCGAGCTCGACGGCGGCCGCCTGACCGTGCTGGCGGCCGAGATCGACGACGAGGCCGTCCGCGAGGCGGTCGAGGAGGCCGGCTACACCCTCGCCTGACAGCGTCGGGAGGCCGGCCAGGCCGGCCCCCAGGCCCGCCACGGCGGGCGCCCGGGGGTCAGTTGATCGCCAGCGCGAAGGAGCCCGACAGCGGGTGGCCGGTTCCGTCGCCGCCGTGCACCCGGAACTCCCAGACCCCCTGCTTCAGGTGGGCTTCGGCGATGTCGTGTCCTGTGCCCGCGTCATAGAAGCGGACCGGGGCGTGGGCACCGGTGGAGGACGTGGCGGTCATCGAGAGCGAGCCGAAGCGGGGCCGGGCGCCGGAGCTCTGCAAGAGATAGAGGTGCATGTTCACGTCGCCGGGTCGGAGCGGCAGCGCGTACACCTCGAGCGTCTCCCCGGCGGGCTCCTTCAGCGCGATCGATGCGGTTCTCGCGACCGCGAACGAGTTCGGGTCCGCGAGCACGAGCGAGCCCAGCAGCACCGTCGGGATCACGGCCGCCACGGCTACGCTCGCCAGGCGCTCCCGGCGGCTGCGGACCGGCGTCGGGCGGCCCTCGCGGCCGAAGCGCCTCAGCCGCAGGCTGTTGGCCACCACGGTGATGCTGGATACGCCCATCGCCACGGCGGCGAGCGCCGGGCTCAGCAGCCCGGTCATCGCCAGCGGCAGCGCGATCAGGTTGTAGCCGAAGGCCCAGCCCAGGTTCTGGAGGATGACCGTGTACGTCTCCCGCGACAGGCGCAGGGCGCGGGCCACGCCCCGCAGGTCGCCCGAGAGCACGCTGATGTCGGCGGCCTCGATCGCCGCGCCGACCCCCGTGCCCATCGCGATCCCGAGGTCGGCCCTGGCGAGCGCGGCGGCGTCGTTGACCCCGTCGCCGACCATCCCGACCCGGTGCCCCTCGGCCTGCAGGCGGGCGATCTCCTCGAGCTTGCCCTCGGGGCTCACTTCGGCGCGGACCCGCTCGATCCCGACCTCCGACGCGACCGCGTGGGCGGCACGGCTGTTGTCGCCCGTGAGCAGCTCGACCGTGATCCCCATCCGCTCGAGCCCGGCGATCGCCGACGCCGCCTCGGGCTTGACCGTGTCGGCGAGCGAGATCGCCCCGGCGACGGCGTCGCCGCTGCGCACGATGACCGCCGTCCTCCCCTTCGCCTCCCAGCGGTCGAGCGCCTCGCGGAGATCCCCGGAGCCGCCCACAGCGTTCGACGTGCCGGACGCCCCGGACGTCGCGGATGAGTCGGCCTGCGACGGGTCGGCCGGCCCGACGCCGTCCGGGCGCCCCACACGGACGGTCTCGCCGTCGATCACCGCCCGTACGCCCTGCCCCGGCGTGGAGCGGAACTCCTCGGCATGCGGTACGGCCAAGCCCCGCTCGCGGGCCGCGGCCACGATCGCGATCGCGACCGGGTGCTCGGAGGACGACTCGGCCCCGGCGGCCAGCGACAGCAGCCGCTCCTCCGGGGTCCCGGACGCGCACCAGACCTCGTCGACGGACAGCTCCCCGCTGGTCACGGTGCCCGTCTTGTCGAGCACGATCGTGTCGAGCTGTTGGCTGCGTTCGAGCACCCCGGCGCTGCGGACGAGCAGGCCGAGCTGGGCGCCCCGACCGGTGCCGACCAGGATCGCGACCGGTGTCGCCAGCCCCAGCGCACATGGGCAGGCCACGATCAGCACCGCGATCGTCGCATCCCACCCGCGCTCGACGTGCATCTGGGCGAACATCCCGTGCAGCGACTGGCCGGTGAGCAGCCAGCCGAGCAGCGTCAGGGCCGCCAGGCCGAGCACGGCCGGCACGAAGATCCGCGCGATGTCGTCGGCGAGCCGCTGGACCTTCGGCTGGGAGGCCTGGGCGCGCTCGACGAGCGCGATCAGCTGCGACAGGGCCGTCTCCGCACCCACCGCCGTGGCCCGCACCCGCAGCGTCCCGTCCACGTTCACGGTCCCGGCCGACACGAGCCCCCCCTCCACCTTCTCGACCGGCAACGACTCGCCGGTGAGCATCGACTCGTCGACCGACGAGGCGCCGGCGAGGACGATCCCATCGACGGGCACGCGGTCCCCGGGCACCAGCCGGAAGAGGTCGCCCCGCTGGACGTCCCCGACCGGGACCAGCCGCTCGCGGCCATCGGGGTCGGAGGCGTCGAGCAGCCGGGCACGGGTGGCGCCCAGGTGGGCGAGTTCGCGCACGGCCCGGCCCGAGCGGTTGCGGGCCCGCGCCTCGCACCACCGCGCGATCAGCAGCGCGGCGATGATGATCGCCCCCATGTCGTAGTCGAGCGGCATGTTGAACTTCCCCACCGGCACGCCGTGGAGGGACACCGGGTCCGCGCTCAGCAGCATGTAGGTCGAGTAGCCGAAGCTCGCCAGCGTGCTGAGGGCGATCAGCGTGTCCATGTTCGTCGACCGCGCCTTCGCCCTCGCCCACGCCGAGCGCAGGAACGGCAGCCCACACCAGAACTGCACCGGCACCGCCATCGCGGCACACAGCCAGCGGGCGGTCTGGTCGTGGGGGGCGGCGTAGGTGAGCGTGACGATCGCCGCCGCCAGCGGCACGGCGAGCGCGATCCGGCGCAGCAGCGAGGCCTGTTCGCGGCTCTCGGCGCGCTCCTGCTCGTCGAACGCCTCGGCCTGTTCGGATGCGCTGTGGGCCGCCGGGACGGCGTCGTATCCCGCCCGGCGAACCGCGTCCACGAGCTGCCCGTCGTCGACCGCCCCGTCGACCAGCTCGACCGTCGCGCGGCCGGTGGCGTAGTTGACGACGGCCTCCCCCACCCCCGCCTGGCGCTCGAGCGCCCGCGTCACGCGGGCCGCGCACGAGCCGCACGTCATACCGGACACTTCGAGTTCGGCCGTCCGCGTCCCACCGCCGTCGTCGGGGCGACTCAGGTCACGCTCGGTGGTCGCTGGGGTAGCCATTCCGGACCAATCCCAAAATAGCGGAGGCCCTGGCACCCGCGGCCGTCGCGCCCGCAGGCCTCGCGCCCGCGGACCCCGACGCCGGGAGCCGCTCAGGGACCGAACAGCAGGTTCTCGAGACCGACGACCGGCGAGCTTTCCAGCTCCCCCACCCGTCGCACCGCCAGCAGCACCCCGGGCATGAACGACTCGCGGCTGATCGAGTCGTGGCGGATGCTGAGGGTCTGGCCGAGGTCGCCGAGGATCACCTCCTGGTGGGCCACCAGCCCGGGCAGCCGGACGGAGTGGATCGGTGGTGGCTCCCCGCCGCTGGCGTCGGCCATCAGCTTCGCCGTGAGGGCGGCCGTGCCGCTGGGGGCGTCGAGCTTCGCGTCGTGGTGCAGCTCGATGATCTCGGCCTTCGACATGTACCTCGCCGCCTCGGCGGAGAAGCGCATCATCAGAACCGCCCCGATGGCGAAGTTCGGTGCGATCAGCACGTTGGCGCGGCGCCCGGGGTCCTGCGGCCGGGCGTCGGCGAGGGGCGCGGGGTCGAAGCCGGTGGTCCCGATCACGACGTGGACCCCGGCGCGCACACAGGTGAGGGCGTTCTGGAGGGCCACGTCGGGGGTGCTGAAGTCGACCGCCACGTCGGCCTGCCCCACGAGCTCCTCGACCGTCGTCCCGAGCAGCGGGTCCGCGCGCCCGGCGAGCTCCATGTCGGGGGCCCCGGAGACGGCGTCGCAGACGGTCCTCCCCATCCGCCCCTCCGCCCCGGAGACGAGCACCCGGATCATCCGGCCTCCTGGAGCCCGAGCGGCTCCAGCGCCTGGAGCATCCGCTCGCGGTCGGGACCGATACCCACCGCCGACATCCGATCGGGGGCGAACAGCTCGCCTGCCAGCCCCCGCAGGTCGTCGAGCTCGACGGCGTCGATGCGGGCCACCATCTCGTCGATCCCGAGGATCGGCATGCCGTGGAGCAGCGAGCTCCCAAGCCTGCTCATACGCGCTCCGGTGGACTCCATGCCGAGCACCACCCGCCCCTTCAGGTTCTCCCGCGAACGCACCAGCTCCTCCTCGGTGGCGGGGTCCTCCACCAGGCGCTCGAGCTCCGACGCCACCACCGCGATCGCCTCCCCGAGGTTGTCCGGCCGGGTCCCGACATACACCCCCACCTCCCCCGCGTGGGCGTAGAGGTTCGAGAACGAGAACACCGAGTAGGCCAGGCCGCGCCGCTCCCGGACCTCCTGGAACAGGCGCGAGGAGGAGGTCCCTCCGAGGATCCCTTCCAACACCCTCAGCGCGAAGCGGCGCTCGTCCTCGCGGGCGAGCCCGTGGCCACCCACGCAGACGTGGTACTGCTCGGTGTCCTTCTGCAGGAACTCGAGCCGGCGACTGAAGGCCGGCACCGCCGGCATCGGCTGCCCAGAGGCCTCGGCGGCGGCGTCCGCGGCGTCACCGCTCGCGTCGGTCCCTGCGGCCACGGCGGACGCGGCCCCGTCCGCGGGCGACCCCGAGGCCTGGACCAGAGCGACGAGCTCGTCGTGGTCGACCGACCCGGCGGCGGCGATCACGATCGTGTCGGGGCGGTAGCGGCGGTCGTGGAAGCCGGCGAGCTGCTCGCGGGTGGTGGCCGCGACGACCTCCGCCCGGCCGATCACCGGTCGCCCGAGCGGGTGGGAGCCGAAGACGGCGCCTCCGAGCAGGTCGAAGACGAGGTCCTGGGGGTCGTCTTCGTACATCGCGATCTCCTCCAGGACGACCTGGCGCTCGGCCTCCAGCTCTCCGAAGCGGGGCTGCCAGATCATCTCGCTCATGACCTCGAACGCCCGCTCGAGGTGGCGGTCGAGGACGCGTGTGTACAGCGAAGTCGCTTCCTTGTCGGTCCCGGCGTTGATCTCCGCCCCCATCGCGTCGAAGATCTGGTCGATCTCCTCGGAGCCGAAGTGCTCGGTGCCGCGGAACAGCATGTGCTCGAGCAGGTGGGAGATGCCCGCCTCGTCCTCGTGCTCGGCGGCCGAGCCGCTGGCGATCCAGAACCCGAGCGCCGCGGAGCGGACGCTCGGGACCAGTTCGGTGACGATCCTCAGGCCGGAGCCGAGCGTCGTCAGGCGATGCTCGGCGTGCGTGTCCCCGGCGTGCAGGTCAGTCGCGGTCGCGGCCATGGCGCGGGCGGCCGGAGCCCCGGCTGCCACGGTCACCGTCGCTTCGGCGCGGGCCGCGGTCACGGTCGCGGTCGCGGCCGTTGCTGGAGGGACGGCGCCCGCCACCCTCGCGTCCGCCGCCACCACCGCCGCCGCCGCCGGTACCGACCCCGGCGAGTTCCTCGACCGACTTGCCGGCGATGTCCGGATCGGCGGCCAGACGCAGGCCGATGCGGCCGCGCTCGCGGTCTACCTCGACCACCCTCACGGTGACCTCGTCGCCGCGGTTGAGGACGTCCTCGACGCTGTCCACGCGCTCCCCGGGGGAGACGTTGGAGATGTGCAGCAGCCCGTCGGTGCCCTTGGCCAGCTCGATGAAGGCGCCGAAGGTCGTCGTCTTGACGACTTTGCCGACGTACTCGTCGCCGACCTCGACCTCCTTCATCATCATCCGGATCCGCTCGACCAGCTCGTCGCCGAGCTCGCCGTTGGCGGAGTAGATCAGCACCTGGCCGTCGTCGTTGACGTCGATCTGCGATTCGAACTCCTCCGACAGACCACGGATCGTTTCGCCGCCCTTGCCGATCAGCAGGCCGATCTGGGAGGGGTCGATCTGGATCGTCTGGATGCGCGGGGCGTAACGGCTGAGCTGCTCACGCGGCCCTTCGATGACCTCGGCCATCTTCCCGAGGATGAACGTCCGTGCCTTGTTGGCCTGGGTGAGCGCGTCACGGAGGATCTCGAACGTGACGCCCGAGATCTTGATGTCCATCTGCAGGGCGGTGATGCCCCGGTCGGTCCCCGCGACCTTGAAGTCCATGTCGCCGAGGTGATCCTCGACGCCGGCGATGTCGGTCAGCACGATGTAGTCGTCGCCCTCTTTGATCAGCCCCATCGCGATCCCCGCCACGGGCCGCTTGATCGGCACGCCCGCGTCCATCAGCGACAGCGAGGAGCCGCACACCGAGGCCATCGAGGAGGAGCCGTTGGACTCGAGGATGTCCGACACGACCCGGATCGAGTAGGGGAACTCCTCGATCGAGGGGATCATCGGCGTGAGCGCCCGCTCGGCGAGGGCGCCGTGGCCGATGTCACGCCGTTTGACGCCGCCCATGCGGCCGGCCTCGCCGACCGAGAAGGGCGGGAAGTTGTAGTGGTGCCAGTAGTACTTTTTGGTCTCCAGGCCGAGCGTGTCGAGGCGCATCTCCTCCTTGAGGGTGCCGAGTGCCGCGACGCTGAGGGCCTGGGTCTGGCCGCGCGTGAACAGCGCCGAGCCGTGCGTGCGGGGGGTGACCCCGACTTCGATCGTGATGTCTCGGATCTGGTCCTCGGTGCGCCCGTCGGGCCGCTTCTTGTGGACCGCGATCCGCTCGCGGACGATCGACTTCTCGAGCGACTCGAAGGCCAGCCGGGCCGCGGCCCGGCGCTGACGGGCGGCCTGCTGCTCCTCTTCGGTGGCGCCCTCGCGTGCGGGCGGGCCGAACTGCTCGAGCACGGCCTCCTCGACGGCCTTGGTGGCGTCCTGGCGCTCGAGCTTGTCCTCGACCTGGGTGGCGGCGTCGAGCTGCGAGCCGTAGGAGGAGCGGATCTGCGAGAGCAGGTCCTCGTCGACCTTGATCGCCTCGTAGGCTTTCTTCTCCTTGCCGGCCTTGGCGGCCAACTCGCGCTGGAGCTCGCACAGCTTCTTGATCGCGGCGTGGGCGATGTCGAGGGCGTCGAGGATCTCGGCCTCGGGGATCTCGTTGGCCCCGGCCTCGACCATCAGGATCGCCTCTTCGGTGCCGGCCACCACCAGGTCGAGGTCCGAGCGGCGCACCTCGTCCTCGGTTTCGGCGAGCAGGTCCTCCTCGTTGGGGTTGACCACGAAGTTGCCGTCGACCTTGCCGATCCGCACCGCCCCGACGGGGGTCGGGAGGGGGATGTCGGAGAGCATCAGGGCGGCCGAGGCACCGTTCATCGCCAGCACGTCGTAGGGGTGCACGTGGTCGATCGAGAGCGGGATCGCCACCAGCTGGGTGTCGTAGCGCCAGTCCTTGGGGAACAGCGGCCGGATCGGGCGGTCGATCATCCTCGCCGTCAGGGTCGCCTTCTCTCCGGGGCGTCCCTCGCGCTTGAAGAACGAGCCGGGGATTTTCCCGGTCGCGTACATCCGCTCCTCGACGTCGACCGTCAGGGGGAGGAAATCGACGTCCCTCACCGATCCGGCGACGGCCGTCGCCAGGACCATCGTGTCGCCCTGCCGGACGACGACGGCTCCGGAGGCCTGCTTGGCCATCCTCCCCGTCTCAAACGAAATCTCGCTGCCCGCGATCTCCGCGGACACGCGCGTAACGGCATCTTGAGCCATGTTCACTACCTTCCTGTTCCGCCCGTCGGTCGGCGGACCGTTTCTTTTTTCACTCTCCGAACCGCCTGAGCTTAGCGAACGGCGCCCGACTACCGCAGGCCTGCACGCAGCAACTCGAGCGGGGGCAGCTCGCCGGGGGAATCGGCCTGGTAGCTCCAGCCGATGACCCCATCGGGGCCGGTCACGACCAGCGCCCGCTGGGGGAAGCCGCCCTCGTGCAGGACCCCGAAGGCCCGGCAGGCGGCCCCCTTGGGCTCGAAGTCCGATAGCTGCTCGCTGGTCACGCCGAGCTTCTCGCGGAAGGCGCGCTGGGCCCAGGTCGAGTCGCAGGAGACGCCGTAGAGGGCGTCCCCGGCCTCGGCGAGCTCGCGCGTCAGGGGCTCGTACAGCTGTAGCTGCTCGGTGCACACCGGGCTGAAGGCGAACGGGTAGAAGACCAGCACCGTGCGCCGGCCGAGCAGGTCGGCCTCGGTGAAGCGCTCGCCGTCGGAGCGGGCCAGGGCGAAGCCGGGCGCCGGCGTCCCTGACGCCAGCACCGCCACTACTTGCGCAGGCCCAGCTCTTTGATCAGCGCCCGGTAGCCGTCGAGGTCGTGGCGCTGCATGTAGTCCAGGAAGCGGCGGCGTTTGCCGACCAGCATCAGCAGGCCGCGGCGCGAGTGGTGGTCTTTGCCGTGCTCGCGCAGGTGCTCGGTGAGGTGGTTGATGCGCTCCGTCAAGAGCGCGATCTGGACCTTGGTGGAGCCCGTATCCACCTCGCTGGAGCCGAAGTGCGCGGTGATCTCGCGCTTGCGCTCGCTGGTGATGGCCTGCATTGGCGGCACGGTAGCAGGCCTAGATGGCCCGCTCAGCCAGCTCCCGCGTCAGCTCCACGTCGCGGCCCATCTGGTCCACCAGCGAGCCGGCGTCGGAGAAACGCCGCTCGCCGCGCAGCCGGGCGAGGAAGTCGAGCCGCAGGTCGCCGCCGTAGAGGTCGCCGTCGAAGTCGAGGATGTAGGCCTCGATCAGCTCCCCCCGGCCGGTGTTGAAGGTCGGGCGCACACCGATCGAGACGGCGGCCGGGCGGGGGTCGAGGCCGTCTGCGGCGGCGATGCACGCGTACACCCCGTGCCCGGGGCACACGAGCGCCTCGTCGGGGGTGAGGTTGGCGGTCGGAAAGCCGAGCTTCCGTCCCCGCGCATCGCCGTGGAGGACCGTCCCCCGGAGCTGGAAGGTGCTCCCCAGCAGCCGGTTGGCCTGGACCAGCTCGCCCGCCAGCACCAGCCCCCGGATGTGGCTCGAGGAGACGATCTCGCCATCGATTTCCAGCAGCGGGTGCACGACCGTCTCGAACCGGGGGTCCTCGCTCAGCAGGCGCGAGTCGCCCTGGGCCCGGCGCCCGAAGCGGAAGTTCTCGCCCACCGAGACCTGGCGGGCGCCGAGGGCGCCGACCAGCACGTCGTCGATGAACTGCTCGGCCGGGCGGGCGGCGAACTCGGCGTCGAACGGGATCACGATCATCTCCTGCACCCCCAGCGAGGCGACCAGTTCCGCCTTGCGCTCGGGGGAGGTGAGCAGCCGCGGGGTGTGCTGGGGGGAGACCACCGACACCGGATGGGGGTCGAAGGTGAGCACGCTGTCGGCACCCCTGATGACCTCGCGGTGTCCGAGGTGGACGCCGTCGAAGGTGCCGACGGCGATGCTGCGCGAGCGCCCGTGCTCGACTTCGGGCAGGCGGATGACCTTCACGTCGGCAGCGAAGCCTATTGGGGGGAGCCCGCGCCGGCCCGCTCGAGCGCCAGTGCGAGGTCGATCGTGGGCGGGCTCTGCCAGCTCGAGCCGCGGGGCGGAGGGGGGCAGGCGTCGCTCACGTCGAACTCGCCGATCGCCGTCCGCCGCAGCTCCAGGCAGTAGGCGTCCCCCAGGTCGGCGATCAGCGAGCGCACGTAGGTGCCCGACGAGCACTCGATCTCGTACGCCGCCCGCGGCGGGGTGTCCGAGCCCTGCTCGTCTCGCCACAGCTCGCGGAAGCCGTAGACGGTGACGGTCCGCTCGGGCAGTTCGAATTGCTCCCCCCGGCGAGCCCGGCGGTAGGCGCGCTGGCCGCCGATCTTGACCGCCGAATGGCGGGGCGGGCGCTGGCGGATCTCCCCCACCGGAAGATCCGGGGGCAGCGGCGGGACGCGCCCGGTGAGGACGATCTCGCCCTCGGGATCGCCGGTGCTCGACAGCGCCCCCAGCTGGGCCACCGTCTGATAGCGCTTGGGCAGCCCCATGAACGCACGCTGGGATTTGGTCGCCCTGCCGACGAGCACCAGCAGCAGTCCGGTCGCGAACGGGTCGAGGGTCCCGGCGTGGCCGGTCTTGACGCCACCCAACCCCCTTCGGACGGCCGCCACCACGTCGTGGGAGGTGATCCCGGCGGGCTTGTCGATCAGCAGGACGCCGTCCACGCGGCGGGCTCCCCCGGCGCGGGGCCCTCAGGCGACCGGCGCGGCCGGCTGGCCGGGGAGCGAGTTGCGCTGCACGCCGATCTCGACGCGCAGGAACTCGATCAGCTGCTCGAGGTCCATCGAGGTCGTGAAGCCGGCGGCACGGGTGTGGCCACCTCCCCCCTGGGCGCGCGCGATCACCGACACGTCGACCTCGTGGTCGGTGGCCCGCAGCGACACTTTGCGCTGCCCCGCCCGCTCGCCCCGCAGGATCTCCCGCACGAGCACCGCCACCTTCGTGCCCTGCAACGCCCGCAGGTGGTCGATGACGCCCTCCGAGTCGCTTTCCCGTGCGCCCGCGGCGGCGAAGTCCGCCCCCGACAGGTCCACCAGCGCCAGTTCGTCGGAGTCGAAGCGCTGGATCCGCGTGAGCGCGATCCCGAGCAGCGCCAGCTTGCCGATCGTCACGTCCTCGTACAGGCTCCGGTAGACGCCGGGGACGTCGACGCCGGCCTCGATCAGCTCGGCGGCCATCTCGTGGGCCCGCGCGGAGGTGTTCTCGTACATGAAGCGCCCCGTGTCGGTGATCAGGCCCACATACAGCGACTGGGCGATCTCGGGGGTGGGCCGGAACGACAGCGCGTGCATCAGGTCCCACACGATCTCGGCCGTGCAGGAGGCCGTGGGGACGACGAGGTTGATCGTCCCGAAGAGGGTGTTGTCGTGATGGTGGTCGATGTTCAGCAGCTCGGCGCCGTCGCGCAGCACCCCGGCGGGGTTGCGGTCGACGTTGCCGCAGTCGAGGAACACGACCGTCCTCGAGCGCACGTCCGGAGGCGGCTCGCTGATCATGCCGGCCAGGTCGAGCACCCCGTACTCGTCGGGGAGCGGCAGGTCCGCCGGGGAGATGAACATCATCGAGTCCTTGCCGAGCGCGACCAGCAGCCCTTGCATGGCCGACATCGACCCGAGGGCGTCGCCGTCCGGCTTCTCGTGCGTGGCCAGGATGAAGCGGTGCCCCTCGCGGATCCGCCCGAGCACGAGCTCGAGGGTGAGCCGAGGATCCTCGTGGGAGTTCAAGCCCGCTCACCCTCCCCGAGCAGCTGCTCGACCCGGAAGGCGCGGTCGGTGGTGTCGTCGTAGACGAACTCGAGCGTCGGCGTCCGCTTCAGGCGCAGCTCGGAGGCGACCCGCCCCTGGAGGTATCCGTGGGCGCTGCGCAGGCCCTCGAGCGTGGCCTCGCGCTCCGCCTCGGAGGCGGGCTCTCCGTGCGAGCCGAGCACGCTCACGTACACACGTGCTTGTCGGAGGTCTGGGCTGGTGCGCACGTCGGTCACGGTCAGGAACCCGATCCGCGGATCTTTGAGCCCCCCCGAGACGGCGTCCCCGATCACCTGCTGGACGGCCTCATCGACCCGGCGCATACGCGGCGTGCTCATCCTAGCCCTCTGATTCCGCGCCGGTGCACGGGTCCCTGCAGACCTGCGGGACGATCAGTCAGAGAGCTCGCGCTCGACCCTTCGTGTCTCATAGGTCTCGAGCACATCGCCCTCGTGGACGTCCTGGAAGTTGGTCAGCACGATCCCGCACTCGAACCCTGCGCTGACCTCGCGGACGTCCTCGCTGAAGCGCCGCAGACTTTCGATCGTGGTGTCGTAGATGACGGTCCCCTCGCGTACGACTCGCACGTGGGAGCCGCGGGCGACGGTCCCCTCGGTCACGAACGAGCCCGCGATCGTGCCGATGCGCGAGGCTTTGAACAGCTGGCGGACCTCGGCCTGCCCGAGCGGGGTCTCGACCTCGGCGGGCTCGAGCATCCCCTCCATCGCCCCGCGCAGCTCTTCGATCGCGCGGTAGATCACCGCGTAGGAGCGGATCTCCACCCCCTCACGATCGGCGAGCAGCCGGGCGTCCCCCACCGGGCGCACGTTGAACCCGAGGATCACGCCTTCGGAGGCGGCCGCGAGGACCACGTCGGACTCGTTGATCCCGCCCACGCCGCGGTGGATGATGTTGACCTTGACCTCCTGCTGGGGGAGCTTGGCGATCTCGTCCTCGATCGCCTCCAGCGAGCCCGCCACGTCGGCCTTGATGACCAGCGCGAGCTCCTTGACGGTGCCCTCCTGGGCGAGCTTGAAGACGTCTTCGAGCGAGACCTTGCGACCCGAGCGACGCGCCAGCGCCTCGGTCTTGAGGCGGTTGGCCCGTTCCCCGGCCAGTTGGCGGGCGCGGCGCTCGTTCTCGACCACCCGCACGAGCTCACCGGCCTCCGGCACCCCGTCGAAGCCGAGCACCTCGACCGGCTGGCCCGGCATCGCCCGCTTGAGCTTGCCGCCCATGAAGTCGTGCATCGCCCGTACCCGCCCGAAGTGGGCGCCGGCCACCAGCGCGTCCCCCACCCGTAGCGTGCCGCGCTGGATCAGGATCGTCACCACCGGCCCCCGCCCGGGGTCGAGCTTGGACTCGATCACGGTCCCGGAGGCGTCGGCCTCCTGGTTCGCCTTCAGCTCCTCGAGGTCGGTGACCACCTGGATCGTCTCGAGCAGCGAGTCGAGCCCGACCTTGGTCTTGGCGCTCACGTCAACGAACTCCGTGTCCCCGCCCCATTCGGCCGGCTGCAGCCCGTGCTGGGTCATCTCGGTGCGCACGCGTTCGGGCTGGGCGCCCTCCTTGTCGATCTTGTTGACCGCCACGATGATCGGCACTTCGGCCGCCTTGGCGTGGTCGATCGCCTCCTCGGTCTGGGGCTTGACGCCGTCGTCGGCCGCAACCACGATCACCGCCAGGTCGGTCACGCTGGCACCCCGGGCGCGCATCGCGGTGAAGGCCTCGTGGCCGGGGGTGTCGAGGAAGGTGATCTCCTTGCCCCCGTGGTGGACCTGGTAGGCGCCGATGTGCTGGGTGATGCCGCCGGCCTCGCCGGCCACCACCTCGGTCTCGCGGATCGCGTCCAGCAGCGAGGTCTTGCCGTGGTCGACGTGGCCCATGATCGTGACCACCGGCGGGCGTTCGATCAGCTCCCCGTCGGTGTCCTCGAAGACCGGCTCGAGATCGACGTCGTCGGCCGCGTGGACGATCTCGACCTGCTTCTCGAACTCGTCGGCGAGAACCTGGATCGCGTCGTCGGACAGGGTCTGCGTGAGCGTCGCCATCTCTCCCAGCGACATCAGCTTCTTGATCACTTCGGGCACCGCCACGCCGAGGTACTCGGCCACGTCCTTGACGGTCGAGCCGGAGCTCACCCGGATCAGGTCGGTGGCCTCCATCGCCGAGTTGTCGATCGGCGCGATCGTGTCGTCGTAGGTGCCCCGCCTGCGGCGGCCACGGCGGGGTCGGCGCTGGGGCTGGTTGGAGGGACCTCCCTGCTGGCGGCGGGAGGCCTGCGAGTCGATCACCACGCGGCGGCGGCCGCCGGGGCCCACCTCACCGGGTGTGCGCTCACCGGTGCGCGAGTCGCGCGTGGGCCGGACGCGATCGGAGTGCGCGGGGGCCGGCGCGGGGGCGGCGGCGGCGCTCGCCGCCGGGCGCGGGGCCTCGGCGGTCGCGGCGGGGGCGGTCGCGCGGGGACCCTGGGAGGCGGGCTGGGCGGCACCCTGCGGGGCGCTCGGCGCAGGCGCCTGGGCCGAAGTCGGCGAGCTCGAGGGAGCGCCGGCCGCGGCGGGGGACGGGGCAGCAGCGGCGCGAGCACCGACGGGCGCCTGCCGAGCACCGGATGGCTGGGCGGTGGGAGCCGTGCCAGCGGTGGCCTTGCCGCCGGCGGCGGGAGCCCCGGCGGGCGCCTTGGCCACCGGCGCGGGCCGGGCGGCGGCGGGCTTCGCGGGCGCGGGCGCTTTGGCGTCGGCCGGCGCCTGCTTGGGCGGTGCGGTTGGCGGACGCTCGGCGACGGCGGTGCGTGCGGCGGCGGTGCCGGAGCCGCCGTTGGAGCTCTCCCCCAGCGCCTTCAGTGCGACGGCCTCCTCCACCGAGGACGCGGCCGCCTTCGCCTCCACGCCGGCGGCGTGCAGCTTCTCGAGCAGTTCCTTGCTGGAGAGCCCTTGCTCCTTCGCGATTTCGTGTACCCGCTTCTTGCTCATGGTCCTAGTTCGATTCTACGAGTTCGGGGTCGCCCGATACGCGTGCTCGCAGCGCCCTGGCGAAGCCTCCCCGGCGGCTCGCCCGCTGCAGGCAGGAGGGGCTCGCGCCGGCCGGGCCGGGGCCGGAACACAGGTATGCACCCCGTCCCGGGAGTCGCTTCTGGGGGTCGGCGACGGCCATGGGGCGGCCCCCGTCGTCCCTCACCGCCACCCGCACCAGCTCGTGCTTGGGAGCGCGACGGCCGCATCCGATGCACCGGCGGACGGGCACGTGCCGGCTCTCGACATCTACGCCCGCGGCGCTGAGGGCGGCTATGTGGTCTGCTCCTCGGCGGGTGCGTGCTCGGCGCCGGCGGGGGGCATCTCGGCGGCCACGGCGGCCTCTTCGGCGGCGAGATCCTGCTCCTCGGCGGCGATCTCCCGCTCCTCGGCGACGGCGAGATCGGCCATGTTGTCGGTGGCGATCGCGGCCAGCGCCTGGTGGCTTTCGAGGCCGCAGTAGCGGGAGTTGGGCAGTGCCGCGTTGGGACAGCGGCGGCCGTTGGAGAGGATCGCGGCACAGCGGCCCGCGACCTCCTCCTCCTCGTAGCCGTGCTCGGCCTCCTCGGCGGCGAACTCGGTCTCGGAGCGGATGTCCACGCGCCAGCCGGTGAGCCGAGCCGCCAGGCGGGCGTTCTGGCCCTCGCGGCCGATCGCCAGCGAGAGCTGGTCATCGGGGACGATCACCGTCGCCTGCTTGGCGTCGTCGTCCACCAGCACCTCGCGCACGCGTGCGGGCGAGAGCGCCTTGGCAACGAAGCGGGCGGGCTCGTCGTTGAAGGGGATGATGTCGATCTTCTCCCCGCGCAGCTCGGAGACGACCATCCGTACGCGCGAGCCGCGGGGGCCGACGCAGGCGCCCACGGGGTCGACCCCGTCGGTGTGGGAGACGACGGCGATCTTCGAGCGGTAGCCGGGCTCGCGGGCGACGTTGGCGATTTCGACCAGGCCGTCGGCGATCTCCGGGACCTCGAGCTCGAACAGCTTCTTGATCAGCTCCGGGTCGCGCCGCGAGACGATGATCGCGGGACCCTTGCTCGAGGGAGAGACCTCCTTGATGACGGCCTTGATCCGCTGGGAGTGGTCGTAGCGCTCGCCCTCCACCTGCTCGGACTTGGGCAGCAGCGCCTCCACCCGTTCGCGCAGCTGGACCAGCGTGTAGCGGGAGTCCGACTGCTGGACGATGCCGGTGATCAGCTCGCCGACGCGGTCGCGGTACTCCTCGAACATCATGTCCCGCTCGGCCTCGCGGATGCGCTGCAGGATCACCTGCTTGGCGGTCTGGGCGGCGATGCGCCCGAAATCGTCGGGGGTGACGTCGCGCTCGTCGATCTGGTCGCGGTATTCGGCGAACTTCTTGGGGTCGATTTCCGGTTCCTCGGGTTCGCGCATCTCCCCCGTCTCGGGGTCGATCGTCGTTTCCTCGTCGATCGTCTCGACGATCAGGTGCGCCTCCAGGCGCTCGGGGATGATCAGTTCGATGACCCGGAAGTCGGCCGTCTCGCGATCCATCTCGACGCGGGCGTACTTGGCCGAGCCGGGCTGCTTCTTGTAGGCGGACAGCAGCGCGTCCTCGAGCGCCACCATCAGCTTCTCCGGCTCGATCCCCTTCTCGCGCGCGAGCGCGTGCATCGCCTCCAGGATTTCGCGTGACATGGCTCCTCTACTCCCCGATCAGGTTGGAACGGCGGATCTCCGCATAGGGGATCGCGATGATGCCCTCGGCCGCGGCCAGCGTGACCTCCTCGTCGGAGGCGCCGACGAGCTCTCCGGTGAAGCTGCGCATCGGCCGCTCGCCGACCGGCAGCGGGTGACGGGAACGCACGCGGGCGCGGCGTCCCATGAAGCGGCGGAAGTGGGCGGGCTTGGTCAGCGGCCGCTCGCTGCCCGGTGAGGAGACCTCCAACGAGTAGCGCTCGCGCAGGTCGTTCAGCTGGTGGGTGACGCGCTCGCAGATGTCGAGCGTGACGCCCTCGGGATGGTCGATGTAGACGCGCAGGCAGCGGCCGCCCAAGACCTCGGCGAGCAGCACCTCGACGTCCGGCTCGGTGGCCGCCAGTCGCTGTTCGATGTCTGCCTGCAATGCACTCAAGTGAACTCGCTCCATACGTAAAAAAAGCGGGCGTGCGCCCACTCTCGGTACTGCTGCCCACGCCATGCGCGAAGGCCGAAAGCTGTGCTTCGAGGATAGCATCGCCCACGTCCCCGTGGGCGCGTTCACACCCGCCCGGCGTCGCGGCGGGCGCGGTCCCGATAGAGCCTGTAATCCTCGCGCTCGGGCCGCAGCGAGCAGGCCAGCGCGAGCGGCTGACAGGCCTCGCGGTGACGCCCCAGCAGCTGCATCGAGCGGCCCAGGCAGAAGAGCGCGTAGTCGTTCGTGGGCGCGCTCGCGGCGACTGCCTCGAACTCCGCGGCGGCGCCCGCGTAGCGGCGTGCGTGGAACAGCGCGCGGCCCAGGGCCTCGCGGATCGAGGCCTTGTCGGGCTCGAGGTCGCGGGCTTTGCTGAGCGGCACGATCGCGGCCTGGTGATCGCCGTGGTCGAGCAGCGAAATCCCGCGCCGGTACAGGTCATACACGCTGTCCATCGGGTCATGCACGCTGTCCATCGTCAAATCTTAGCCCCTGGGTGGAGTGCCGATGGAGGGCTCGAGAAGGTGTCTGCAAGGCCGCCGGACGGTCTCATACGCGTACTTAACGGCTGCACCGCATCACTCCTGCCGGTGGGGCAACGGGGCGTCCCAGCCGCTTCCCCTGAGCCTCGCGACGGCGTCCAGGATCGACTCGGCCACGTCCCGCTTGGGCGCGCGTCCCACGTGCAGGCGCTCGATCCGCCCCCCTGCCGCGACCGTCAGGATCGTGACCTCGTTGTGGTCGGCATCGAAGCCGATGTCCGAGCGGGAGATGTCGTTGACCACCAGCGCGTCGAGGTGCTTGGCGGACAGCTTGTCCTCGGCCCGGGCCACGCCCTCGGCTCCGTGCTCGGCGGCGAACCCGACCAGCGTCTGCCGGTCCCGGCGCCGGCCGGCGAGCTCGGAGAGGATGTCGACGGTCGGCTCCAACGTCAGTGTCAGGCCGGTGCGTCCGTCCTTCTTGATCTTGCCCTCGCCGGGGTGGGCCGGGGCGAAGTCGGCCACCGCTGCGGCCATCAGCAGGACGTCGCTGGCGGGGAACTCCCGCTCGCACGCCGCCCGCAGCTGCGCGGCGCTGACGACATCCAGGCGGCGAACCCCCGGCGGTGTCTCGAGGGCGACGTTGGCACACAGCAGCACGACCTCCGCCCCCCGCCTCCGTGCCGCGGCCGCCAGCGCGAGCCCCATCCGCCCCGAGGAGCTGTTGCCCAGGAACCTGACGCTGTCGATCGCCTCCCTGGTGCCACCGGCGGTCACGAGCACCGTGGTCCCCGCCAGTGGCCCCGCACCGGTGCCGTCCGCGTCCGGGCCCCCGCTCGCATCGGTGGCGGCGGCCAGCGCCTCCTCGCAGGCCGCGAGCAGGATCGCCGGCTCGACCATGCGCCCGATGCCGTGCTCGCCGACCGACGCCAGGCGACCCTCGGTGGGCTCGAGTATCCGCGCTCCCCGGGCCTGCAGCGTGAGCAGGTTCGCCCGCGTGGCGGGGTGCTCGTACATGTGCGAGTTCATCGCCGGGGCGATCAGGAGCGGGCAGCTCGCCGCCAGCGCGGAGCTCGTCAGGAGGTTGTCGGCCAGGCCGGCGGCGAGCTTGGCGATCGTGTTGGCGGAGGCCGGCGCGATCAGGAGCAGCTCGGCGTTGGCGACCAGCTCGAGGTGGCTGATCGGTTCGTGGTCGGGGGGACGCTGGCCGGGGAAGGCGCCGCGGGCGGGGTCGCGCTGGAACTCGCTCACGAGCACCGGCGCCCCGGTCAGCGAGGCGAACGAGACGGTGCCGACGAAGCGGCGGCTGGTGGGCGTCTGCACGACCCGCACGGCGTGGCCGGCGCCGGTCGCCAGGCGGACGAACTCGAGCGCCTTGTACGCGGCGATCCCGCCGCTGACGCCGAGCAGTATGCGCGACATGGCCTAGCTGGTTCTAGAGCGTCCGGTGCGGCCCGGCAAGCACTGGCAGGGCGCTTGCGCGGCGCCCCGCCGGCCCCCGGGGGGCCTACCGGTAGTGGTACTTCATCTTCCCGCCGGCTACCTCCTCGAGGGCGATCGTGAGGTAGTTTTTGGAGGCGGTCTCGATCATCGGCGGAGGGAACTCGTCGAACGTCCCCTCACCGAGGTTGTGGTAGTAGCTGTTGATCTGACGCGCGCGCTTGGCCGCGACGATCACTCCGGCGTAGTTCGAGTCGACCTGCTCGAGCAACCGGTCGATGCGTGGGGAGATCACTTTGCGGGGCTGCCTTTCCTCGTTGGCTCTGTAGAGAGTCTAGCTGCCGCCCCGCGGCGCGGCCGCCTTTCGCGCGGGTTCGCCGAGGCCGTCGGGGAGGTTCGACACGACGATCTCGTACAGCTCGCCGGTGGCGCGGGCGAGGTCGTCGTTGACGACTACGTGGGCGAACTCCGGCTGGGCGGCCAGCTCCTGCTCGGCCACCTCCAGGCGGCGGCTGACCTCCTCGGGGTCATCGGTGCCGCGGCCTTCGAGCCGTTCCCGCAGCACCTCGACCGAGGGCGGCGAGATGAACACCTGTACCGCCTGGGGCATCGCGGCTCGGACCTGGCGGGCGCCCTGGACCTCGATCTCGAGCACCACCGGCACGCCGCGCTCGACCCGCCCCTCGAGCTCCGAGCGCAGCGTCCCGTAGCGGCGGCCGGCGTAGTCGGCGTGCTCGACGAACTGGCCCGCCCCGACCAGCTCGTCGAAGCGCTCGCCGGAGAGGAAGTGGTAGTCGACCCCGTCGCGCTCACCCGACCGGGGCCGGCGGGTGGTCGCCGAGACCGACAGCTCGAGCTGTGGAAGGCGTTCGCGCAGGCCCCGGATCAGCGTGCCCTTGCCGACCCCCGAGGGTCCCGTGATCACGAACACGTAGCTCAACGGCGCAACACCCTATTGGGTGCCCTCAGACGTAATCGGCGCCGAGGGTCAGCGGTGCAGCAGCGAGACCAGCTCGCTGCGCTGGCGTTCGGAGAGCCCGCCGATCGTCTTGCTCGGAGCGATCCTGCAGTGCGCGAGGATCTTGTTCACCTTCACCCGGCCGTACTTCGGCACCGCGAGCAGCATGTCGAACACCTTCGCCGTCTCGACATACTCCGGGGGGTCGAGCAGGAGCGTGTGGATCGACCGCCGGCCCGACTTCAGGTCGCGCTTGAGCTGGGCTCGTTGGATGCGGATCTGGTTGGCGCGAGCGAGGGCGTCCATACGTTGGTTGAGCGAGCGCTCGGGCGCCGTCGCAGCGCTGGAGGGCGTCGTACCAGTCGCCGTCGTCATGGCCGGCGAGTCTACACGCCACCGGCTTCCGATCAAGCCAAAACCCCCTAATTCACCTAGACCTCAGCTTGAGGTGAAGATTCGTCGAGGCTGGTCCACGGTCTGGTGTCGTTTTGCAGGGGTTTTGTTGCACCCTCAACGGGCTTGGCCGGCGACCGCGGACACGGGTGGTGCCGCTCCACCGGAGCGGCCGGGAAGCGTCTGCGGAAACTGCGGGAAACCATCACGGCAGCTCACACCGGGGTGGGCCGGGCGTGCAGTTCGTGGGCGATCCTGCGGCCCGCGGCCGGATCGCGAAAGGACTCGGTCCCGACCGCCACCAGGCTCGCGCCGACGTCCAGCAGCTCGGCTGCGTGGGCGCCCGTCTGGACGCCGCCCATGCCGATCACGGGGATCCCCACGCGGTCGGCGACGGCGGCGACCTGGGCCAGGGCGACGGTCCGCACCGCCGGACCCGAGAGGCCACCCGTGGTCCCGCCCAGCCACGGCCTCGCGGGGGCTCCGTCGCGCGCCGGCGCCAGCGCCATCGCCCGCAGCGTGTTGATCAGGGAGACCGCGTCGGCTCCCCCCTGCGCGGCGGCCGCCGCGCAGGCGGGCACGTCGGCCGCGTTTGGCGTGAGCTTGACGATCAACGGCTTGGAGGTCGCGTCGCGAAGCTCGCCCACGACCTCCCGCAGCTGCCGCGGGTCGGCGCCGATGTCGAGCCCGGTCTCGACGTTGGGGCAGGACACGTTCAGCTCGATCGCCGCGATCTCCGCCCGCGCGTCGCAGGCCTGCACCAGCTCCCGCAGCTCGGCGGCGCTCGAGCCCATCACGTTTGTGATCAGGGGCACGTCCCGGAGCTCGCCGCCGGGATCGTGCCCCCGCGTGGTGATACCCCCGAGTCGCGGAAGATCATCCTCGAGGTAGCCGGCGAGGCCCTTGTTCGGCAGGCCGATGGAGTTGATCATCCCGGCCGCGACCTCCCATACCCGCGGCGGCGGGTTGCCGCCGCGGGGGGCCAGGGTGATGGTCTTGGAGACGTAGGCGGCGAACGGGAAGTCCTCGAACAGACCCTCGCCGAAGGCCCCGCGGGCGGCAACGGCGTCGAAGGTGCCGGAGCCGTTGACGATCGGGTGGGCGAGCTCCAGCCCGCAGAAGCCGACGCTCACGCGGGCGCTCCCGCGTACTCGCCGACGCGGTCGAGCTCACGGGCGTCGATCACCGGGCCGTCGACGCACACCCGCAGGTAGCTGCCGTCGCGGGCCGCCACCACGCACCCGAAGCAGGCGCCGAAGCCGCACGCCATCGGCGCCTCCAGGGCGAGCTGGGCGGGCACCTCCAGCCGCGCGCACAAGGCCCTCACGCCCTCGAGCATCGGGCCCGGCCCGCAGGCGTAGATCTCCGCCACGGGGTCCTCGGCGAGCTGCCGCTCGAGCAGCTCGGTGACCGTCCCGCGGTGGCCGACCGAGCCGTCGTCGGTCGCGACGGTGGCGTCGAGCACCAGCTCCGCGGCCCGGGCCCGCTCGCCGTCGCGGAAGCCGAGCAGCGCCGCGGCGCTCCCGCCGAGGCGGTCCTGGAGGATCATCAGCGGGGCGATGCCGACGCCGCCGCCGACCAGCAGCGCGCGACGGCCGGGCTCGGGCGGGGTGAAGCCGCGCCCGAGCGGCCCCAGCGCCTGCACCCGCTCCCCCGGCCGCAGCTCGCACAGCCGGCGCGTTCCGGGGCCGACGTCCTCGAGCACGAAGTGGGCCTCGCCGTCGGTGTGGCGGGCGACCGACAGCGCACGGGCGAGGAACGGGCGCTCGTCGCGGCCACCTCCCCAGCGCTGCTCGGTGGAGAGCATCGCGAACTGCCCCGGAGCGCAGCCGCCGCCGGGGTCGAGCACGCGCAGCAGCCGGTAGGCGCCGAGACCCTCGTTGGCGGCGACCTCGAGCAGGCGACGTTCGGGTGGCGAGTTCGCCTGGACCCAGCTCACGCCACGCCGGCCCCGCGGGAGACCGTGGCGTCGATCGACGCCCGCCCACCCCCTACGCCCTGGCTGCCCCGCTCGGGGGGCTCGCGGGGCTCGCGGTGGAGCTCCTGCAGGCACAGCACCTCGGGCTCGCCGTCGCGCTGGGCGCGGGCGATCGCGCGGGCCGCGGAGGCGCCGGCGGCGAGCGTCGTCAGGCAGGGGATGCCGTGGGCGACGGCGGCGCGGCGGATCTCATGGCCGTCGCTGCGGGCGCCGACGCCCGTTGGCGTGTTCACGACCAGGTCCACCTCGCCCCGCTCGATCCAGTCGAGCACGTGCGGGGAGCCCTCCCCGAGCTTGTTCAGCGCCTCCACCGGGACCCCCATGCGGGCGATCGCCTGGGCCGTGCCGCGGGTGGCGAGGATGCGAAAGCCGTTGTCGTGGAGGGTCTGGGCGATCCCGGCGGCGGCCGTCTTGTCTTCGTCGGTGACGGTGATGAAGGCCGTCCCGCTCCTCGGCAGCGGCACCCCGGCGGCGGCCTGGGCCTTGGCGAACGCGGTCGGGAAGTCGCGGGCGATGCCCATCACCTCCCCGGTGGAGCGCATCTCCGGGCCGAGCAGCGCGTCGGAGCCCTCGAAGCGGTCGAACGGCAGCACGGCCTCCTTGACCGACACGTGGCTGCCGAACCCCAGGCCCTGACGCTCGCCGGGCAGCCCGAAGGAGGCGATCGTCTCGCCGAGCATGATCCGGCAGGCCAGCTTCGCCAGCGGCACCGCCACCGCCTTGGAGACGAACGGGACCGTGCGGGAGGCGCGGGGGTTGGCCTCGATCACGTACAGCTCGCCGGCGTGGATCGCGAACTGGACGTTGATCAGCCCGACGACCCCGATCGCCAGGGCGATGTCGCGGGTGGCGGCCCTGATCTGGGAGAGCATCTCTTCGCCCAGCGAGTGCGGGGGCAGCACGCAGGCGCTGTCGCCGGAGTGCACGCCGGCCTCCTCGACGTGCTGCATGATCCCCCCGATCCAGACCTCGTGGCCGTCGCAGAGGGCGTCGACGTCGACCTCGAGCGAGTCCTCGAGGAAGCGGTCGAGGTAGATCCGCCCACCGCCGGCGGCCTCGCGGCGCAGATAGGAGGCCAGCTCCTGCTGTGAGTAGACGATCTCCATCGCCCGCCCGCCCAGCACGTAGGAGGGGCGCACCAGCAGCGGGAAGCCGACCTCGTCGGCCCTCTCCAGCGCCTCCTGCACCGAGGTGGCGGCGGCGTACGGAGGGGCCTTGTAGCCGAGCCGGTCGAGCAGCTCGCCGAAACGGGAGCGGTCCTCGGCCAGGTCGATCGCCTCGACGCTCGTCCCCAGCAGCGGCACCCCCGCCCGCTCCAGGCCCGAGGCCAGCTTCAACGGCGTCTGGCCGCCGAACTGCACGATCACCCCGAGCGGCTGCTCGCGCTCGACCACGGCGAGCACGTCCTCGAGCGTGAGCGGCTCGAAGTAGAGGCGGTCGGAGGTGTCGTAGTCGGTCGACACCGTCTCCGGGTTGCAGTTGATCATCACCGCGTCGCGGCCGGAGTCTCGAACCGTCATGGCGGCGTGCACGCAGCAGTAGTCGAACTCGATCCCCTGGCCGATGCGGTTGGGGCCGGCGCCGAGGATCACGACCGACTCGCGCTCTCCGCGGTCGACCTCGTCGGCCGCCCGACGCTCCCAGCCCGAGTAGTAGTAGGGGGTGCGGGCGGGGAACTCGGCCGCGCAGGTGTCCACCGAGCGGAACGAGCGCTCCCCGCGGCAGGCCTCGTCGGGGTCGCGGGCCAGCTCGCGCAGCTCGCGCAGGAACCAGGGGTCGATCTTGGTGGCGAGGTGGACCTCCTCGAGGGCGACCTCGCGGCGCAGCAGCTCGAGCAGGCACTCGAAGCGCTCCGGCCCGGGGATCGCGACCGACTCCAGCAGCTCCGGGACCGACAGCTCCACGACCGCCGGCTGCTTGTCCAGCTCGCGTGAGCGCAGGGCCTTGGCGAACGCCTGCTTGAAGGTGCGTCCGATCGCCATCGCCTCCCCCACCGAGCGCATGTGGGTCGACAGCGTCGGGTCGGTGCCGGGGAACTTCTCGAACGCGAACCGCGGCCACTTGACCACCACGTAGTCGATCGTGGGCTCGAAGCAGGCCGGGGTCACGCCCGTGATGTCGTTGTCGATCTCGTCCAGGCGATAGCCGACCGCCAGCCTGGCGGCGATCTTCGCGATCGGGAAGCCGGTGGCCTTGGAGGCCAGCGCCGAGGAGCGGGACACGCGCGGGTTCATCTCGATCACGAGGATCTCCTCGGTGTCGGGGTTGATCGCGAACTGGACGTTCGAGCCCCCCGTCTCGACCCCGACGGCCCGGATCACCCTGATCGCCTGGTCGCGAACCCGCTGGTAGAGCGAATCGCTGAGGGTCTGCTGTGGGGCCACCGTGACCGAGTCCCCGGTGTGGACGCCCATCGGGTCGACGTTCTCGATCGAGCACACGACCACCACGTTGTCCGCACAGTCGCGCATCACCTCGAGCTCGAACTCGCCCCACCCGATCACCGACTCGTCGAGCAGCACCTGCCCGATCGGCGAGGCCTCCAGGCCGCGCGCGACGATCCGCTGGAACTCCTCCTCGCTGCGGGCGATCCCGCCGCCGCGGCCACCGAGCGTGAAGGCGGGGCGCACGATGCACGGCAGGCCCACCCGTGGCAGCGCCTCGGTGGCGGCTCCCATGGTGGTGGCGATCTCGCTGCGAGGCATCCGCAGCCCGGCGCGGGTCATCGCCTCGCGGAACAGTTTGCGGTCCTCGGCGCAGGCGATAGCGCGGTAGTCGGCGCCGATCAGCTCGACCCCGAAGCGCTCCAGCGTGCCGTCGTCCTGCAGCGCCTTGGACAGGTTCAGCGCCGTCTGGCCGCCGAGCGTGCCGAGCAGCGCGTCGGGGCGCTCGCGCTCGATCACCTGGGCCACGGTCGAGGGCTGCAGGGGCTCGATGTAGGTGGCGTCGGCGATTTCGGGGTCGGTCATGATCGTCGCCGGGTTGGAGTTGACGAGCACGACCTCGTAGCCCTCCTCGCGCAGCACCTTGCACGCCTGCACGCCGCTGTAGTCGAACTCGGCGGCCTGGCCGATCACGATCGGACCGGACCCGAGGATCAGCACCTTGCGGATGTCGTCGCGGCGGGGCACGGCGGTCAGGGTTCTCCCTGCGCGACCCCGATGCGCTCGAGGAAGCGGTCGAACAGGTACAGGCTGTCGTGGGGGCCGGGTCCCGCCTCGGGGTGGTACTGGACCGCGCCGCCGGGCACGTCGAGCAGCTCCAGTCCCTCGACGGTGCGGTCGTACAGGTTCACGTGGGTCAGCTCGGCGACGCCGAAGTCGGTCTCCCAGCGCACCGGCTCGTCGGTCTCGATCGTGCGCTGAGCGCCGGGGCCGAGGGCGGCGAAGCCGTGGTTCTGGGAGGTGATCTCGACGCGCCCGGTGTGGAGGTCGCGGACCGGGTGGTTGGCGCCGCGGTGGCCGAAGGGCAGCTTGAAGGTCTCCAGGCCGACGGCCCGGCACAGCAGCTGGTGGCCGAGGCAGATCCCCCACACGGGCTTGCGGCCGATCAGCTCCCTGACGGTCCTCACGATCTCGGGCAGCGCGGCGGGGTCGCCGGGGCCGTTGGCCAGGAACACCGCGTCGGGATCCTCCTCGAGCAGCTCGGGGGCCGAGCTTTCGCACGGGTGCAGCGACACCCTCGCCCCGCGGGCCAGCAGCTCGCGGACCATCGAGCCCTTGATGCCGGTGTCGAGCACGGCGATGTGGGGTCCGTCGCCGCCGCCGTGGCGGGTGACCTGCTCGGGACTCACCAGACCGGCCAGGCTCTGACCGGCCATCGGCGGCTCGGCGTCGATCAGCTCGCGCGCCTGCGCCTCGGGCAGCGAGGCTCCGAACAGCCCTCCCCGCATCGCTCCCGCACGGCGGATGTGCTGCACCAGCGAGCGGGTGTCGAGACCGCTGATCGCCGGCACGCCGCAGTCGGCCAGCCAGTCCAGCCAACCCCGCTCGGCCGACGGCGCGTCCTCGCGATTGCCGGCCTCGCGCATGATCGCCGCCCGCGCCCAAACCCGCTCGGACTCCATCGCCTGGGAGCTGGCCCCGTAGTTGCCGATGTGGGGGTAGGTGAAGGCGATCAGCTGGCCGGCGAACGAGGGGTCGGTCATCGACTCCTGGTAGCCGGACATGCCGGTCGTGAACACGACCTCCCCGAGCGCCGTGGCGTCGGCCCCGCACAGCTCGCCGTCGAAGCGCTCCCCGTCCTCGAGCAGCAGGTAGCCGGGCCGTCCCTTCGTTGCCGCCCCGCTCACAGGATCAGCTTCTGGACGGCTTTGAACTCGGGCGTGCCGGCACGGGCGAGCAGCTCGAACAGGACCGACTCGACACTCCCGAGCTGGGCCCCGGCGTCGTCCATGCGGCGCAGCCCCAACTCGTAGTCGGAGCGATGGCGCGAGCCGACCGCGTCGGCCGGGACGTGCACCTCGAGCCCGTCGGCGAGCAGGTCCAGCACCGTCTGGCTCACGCATACGTGGGCCTCGATCCCGCACACGATCGCCTGACGGCGGCCGTGCAGGTCGAAGCCCTCGGCGCGGGCCGCCGAGAACACCGTCTTCTCGATCGGGTGCTCGTCGCCGATGCCGACCTCCGGGGCCGTGTGGCCGAGCCCTTTCGGGTACTGCTCGGTGACCACCACCGGAAGCTCGAGGATGCGGGCGCCCTCCACCAGCTTCGCGCACGAGCAGGCGACGTGCTCGAAGGTGTCGTAGGCGCGAAACCCCTCCTGGACGTCGACGACCACCAGGGCCGCCCGTTCGCGTGACAGCAGCCCCATCAGGCCCCGGCGAGCGCGAGCGCGCGGTCGCGGTGGACGAGCCGTCCGGCGGCGAGCGTCAGCTGCACGCGGCCCTGGAGCGGACGGCCGGCGAAGCAGCAGTTCGCGGAGCGGCTCTGCCAGCCGTGCTCACCGGCGATCCACTGCTCCTCGAGGTCCACGACGACGAGGTCGGCGGGGCGGCCGGCGACGATCGCCGGCGGCTCCAGGCCGAACAGCGGCGCGCCCCCGCTCATCCGCTCGACCAGCACCGCGAGCTCGAGCAGGCCGGGGAGCACGAGCCCGGTGTAGAGCGCGGCGAAAGCCGTCTCCAGGCCGGTGGTGCCCATCGGGGCCTGCTCGAAGGGGACTTCCTTCTCCTCGCGGGCGTGGGGAGCGTGATCGGTGGCCACGCAGTCGATCGTGCCGCTGCGGAGGGCATCGACGAGCGCGAGGCGGTCCTCCTCGGAGGTCAGCGGCGGGTGCATCTTCATCGCCGTGTCCATGCCCCTGACGGCCTCGTCGGTGAGCAGCAGGTGGTGCGGGGTGACCTCCGCGGTGACGCGCCAGCCGCGCGCCTTGGAGGCGGCCACGGTCTCGGCCGAGGCGGCGCAGCTGAGGTGCTGGAAGTGCACCCGCGCGTCCTCGTATCCGGCCAGCTCCGCGTCACGAGCGACCATCGTGGACTCGGCCACGGTGGGGATCCCGTCGAGGCCGAGCGCGGCGCTGAGGGCGCCCTCGTGCATCACGCCCTCGCGCGACAGCGAGCGGTCCTCCTCGTGCAGCGCCAGCACGCCCCCGCACAGCCGCTGGTACTGGAGCGCCTTGCGCAGCACCCCCGCCCGTTCCACCGGCTCGCCGTCGTCGCTGAAGCCGAGCGCCCCTTCCTGTCGCAGCTCGGCCATCTCGGTCAGCTGCTCGCCTTCCAGGCCGCGCGTCACGGCCGCCAGGAAGCCCACGGGGACGCGGGCTTCGCGGGCGGCGGCGTCGCGCAGCGAGCGCAGCAGCGGCGCCGAGTCGAGCACGGGATCGGTGTTGGGCATCGCGATCACGCCGCAGTAGCCGCCGGCGGCGGCGGCGCGGGTGCCGCTGTCGAGGTCCTCCTTGTGCTCCTGGCCGGGCGTCCGCAGGTGGACGTGGGGATCGAAGAAGGCGGGCAGCAGGCGCAGGCGCCCGCCGCCGTCGAGGGTCTCGCCGACGCCCTCGCCCGAGGCGCTGCCCGGCTCGCCGAGCTCGACGATCTGGCCGCCGCGGACCAGCAGGTCGAGCCTGCGGTCGAGGCCCTGGCGGGGGTCGAGGGCGTGGAAGTCGCGCAGCAGCAGCTCCGCGGGCTCCCCCTGGAGCCCGCCGCTGAGAGGGCTCTTGGCGCTCACGCCAGCTGCCCTTCGCCGACCGGCTCGCGCCCGGGCCGTGGCGGTGTGGGCCCGGGCCGGTCCTGCTTGTGCCTGGCCGCTGCCAGCAGCTCGTACAGGACCGCCATCCGCACGACCACGCCCGCCTCGACCTGGGCGGTGATGACGGCCTGGGGCGAATCGACGACCTCCCCCGAGAGCTCGACGCCGCGGTTGACCGGCCCCGGGTGCATCAGCACCTGGGAGGGCGTCAGGCGGCGCCCGTTGAGCTGGTACCAGGCGGCGTACTCGCGCAGCGACGGGACCCAGGTCTCGCGCATCCGCTCGTTCTGCATGCGCAGCGCGTAGACGACGTCGGCGGTGTGCAGCTCGCCGAGCTCGTAGCGGACCTCGCAGCCGAGCTCCTCGATTCCCCGGGGGATCAGCGTCGGGGGACCGGCGAGGGTGACCTTCGCCCCCATCCGCTGGAAGGCGAGCACGTTCGAGCGTGCGACCCGCGAATGGGCCACGTCGCCGACGATCCAGATCGAGCTGCCGGCGATCCCCCCGAGCCTGCGCTGGAGCGTGTACACGTCCAGCAGCGCCTGGGTGGGGTGCTCGTGCTTGCCGTCGCCGGCGTTGACGATCGCCGCGCTGCACCACCGCGAGACGAGCTCCGCGGCGCCGGCCCAGGGCGTGCGCAGCACGATCGCGTCGGGCTTGTGGGCGCTGAGGGTCAGGACGGTGTCCTTCAGCGACTCCCCCTTCTCGACGCTGGAGCCGCTGGCGGCGAAGTTAACGACGTCGGCCGACAGTCGCTTGGCGGCCAGCTCGAAGGAGCTGCGTGTGCGGGTGGAGGCCTCGTAGAAGAGGTTCAGCACCATCCGCCCGCGCAGCGCCGGGACCTTCTTTATCTCCCTCTCGGAGACCTCGGCGAAGCGCTGGGCCCGCTCGATGATCCGCTCGATGCCGGCGCGGTCGAGTTCCTCGATCGAGAGCAGGTGGTTCATGCGCCCGCCGCCATCGCCGCCTGCTCGGCGATCGCCACCTCGTCGACGCCGTCGAGCTCGCGGACTCGTACGTGGACGTGCTCGGAGATCGAGGTCGGGAGGTTCTTGCCGATGTAGTCGGGGCGGATCGGCAGCTCGCGGTGGCCGCGATCGACGAGCACGGCCAGCTGCACCCGTTGGGGGCGTCCGTAGGCGAACAGCGCCTCGATCGCCGCCCGCACGGTGCGGCCGGTGAACAGGACGTCGTCGACGATCACGACGGTGAGGCCGGTGACGTCGAAGTCGATGTGGCTCGCGTGCAGGACCGGGGCGTCCGGCCGGGTCCCGACGTCGTCGCGGTAGAAGCCTATGTCGAGGTCGCCGAGCGCCACCTCCTGCTCGGCGAGCTCCTCGAGCTGCTCGTGCAGGCGCCCGGCGAGGAGGGCGCCACGGCGGTGGATCCCCACGAGGGCGGGAGGCCGATCGAACGAGTTGCGCTCGAGGATCTCGTGGACGATCCGGGTGAGCGCGCTGGCGATTTCCTCCTCGCGGAGTACGACCTTCTCGTTCGGCTGCATGTTCCTTCCTGGCCTCTCGGGACCGGGTTAAAGGAGTGCGGCAAACGTATCAGGTCGGTGCGACCGCCTCGGCCGGCCGTCCGGAGGCGGAGCCCTCGGACTCGCCCGCCGCCCGCGGCCCCTCGGGACGCTCGCGCGCCTGGCGCTCGGACCAGCGCACCAGCCGGGCCGGTGCCCGCTCGGGGAACGGGATCTCGATCGTGTCGAAGTCCCTCGGCACCTCGGTGGCGATGAACACCTCACGGGCCTCGTCGCGCAGCTCGTGGCCGGCGTAGCGGCTGGATATGTGCGTCAGCGCGAGCAGGCGGACCTCGGCGTCGCGGGCGAGTTCGGCGACCCCGCGGGCGGTGCTGTGGGAGGTCTCGCGGGCGCGGTCGGCCTCGTCCTCGGCGAAGGTGGCCTCGTGGACCAGGAGGTCGGCCTGGTGGGCCGCCACGGCGAGCGCCTCGCAGGGGACGGTGTCGCCGGAGATGACGACCTTGCGACCCTGCCTGGCGGGGCCCGTGACCTGCTCCGGGAGCACGTTGCCAACGGGCTCCCCCCGCTGCAGGACCCCGAAGTCGGGACCGGGGGTGACCCCCAGGGCACGGGCGGCCGCGACGTCGAATTCGCCCGGGCGGGGGTCCTCCGCGATCACGTAGCCGAGTGAGTTCTCGCGGCTGTGACGGACGGGAACGGCGGCGATCGCGTAGCCGTCCATCGGCAGGACCTCGGCGGGCTCGAGCTCCACCACCCTCAGCTTGTAGGGCAGGTTGCCGTACACGATCCGCATCGCCGACATCAGCTCTCCCAGGCCCCTGGGGCCGTACAAGGACAGCGGTGCCGTCCGGTCCCGCAGGGCGAACGACTTCAGCATGCCGGGCAGCCCCAGCCAGTGGTCGGCGTGGAAGTGGGTGACGAACACGGCGTCGAACTCGGCCAGCCCCACCGAGCGCAGGAGCTGGCGCTGGGTGCCTTCGCCGCAGTCGAACAGCAGGCGGTCCCCCCCGCGCTGCACGACCAGGGCCGGGAGACCGCGGCGGGCGCTGGGAACCGACCCCGCAGTGCCCGCGAAGAAGATCGACAGGTCCACGCTCCGCACGGTAGCGTCCGGCTCGCCGTCGCGGTCGACCGGCCGACGCGGCGTCGCCTCGACCGGCCGCGTCGCGGCTGCGCTCGACGGAACCGGCCGTCCCTCGCCTTACGGGATGCGGACGTCCTTCAGGCGGCGGGCCCGGGCCAGCTGGCGGGAGGACAGCTCGGATGTGCGGACGGGCGTGACGACGGTCCAGTGGCCGAGGGGGCAGCGCTGCACCCGCCAGAACCCGAGCCGCAGCGATTTCAGCGACGCGGCCGGAATCCAGATGGTCGAGAACAGGTGGCCCCGGCGGCAGCGGACGACGAGGGTTCCCCCGACCCGGCCGCTGCGCAGCCAGGTGGCGGCCGCTTCCAGTGCCACGGCCGCGAGCGCCGCCAGCGCCAGACGGCGAGGCCCGCTCCGCTTCGCCGGCGGTTGGACGCGTCCGTTGCCCGAGTGGCCGCTCATCGCACCCGATCCTATTCGCGGGTGGGCCGACGTCCTCGTCGCAGGCCGGGCGCTACCTGCGCTTCGCCTGCCGCCCGGCCGAGCGTAGGGCGCGTTCGGCGCGAGCTCGGAGGTCCTTCAGGCGCAGCGGCGAGGGCCGATGGGGAACGCGAGGAGGGGCGGCGGCGCAGACCCGGGCAGTCTGCGTCGGCGGAGCCGGAGGGGCGGGCGCCGCCGCCACGTCCTCGACGCACGGGGTCACGACCTGATCGGCGCACGGCGTCGTCGGAGAGCCCTTGCGCGCCTTCACCGCCACGTACAGAGCGCAGCCGCGGGTGCATTCCGACCCCGACGAGCATCCACCGCGGCTGGCGCTCAGCGCCGTCCCCGCCCTGGTGGAAGGGCGCGTCGGGGAGCGCGAGAAGGCGACCGCCGCACAGGCGAGAGCCAGTGCGATTGCCACTACGACGGCGCCCGAGGCCCTCATGAAAGGAATCGTAGCCCTCCCCTGACAGCACCCGGCCGTTTCGCGCCGTTCACCGCATTGGCGGCGACACTCAGGGGCCTTCCGCCGGCGGGCGGGCATCCGGATTCGTCCGCGTCGCGACGTAGTCGGCGGTTTCGACGAAGCCGCTGCCACAGGGCCCCACCTGGTGCTCCCGGCCCTGCCCGTGCAGCGACTCCCCGTCGGCCGACAGTCGCAGCGTCAGGGTCGTGTAGTCCTGGTTCGTCTTGATGTCTTCTCCGAGCCGGTGAGGACACGGGACGGTCGAAGGCCGGAAGACCGCGAGGTACCGATCGGGGCCGTCGGGCTCGACCCGCGCCACGTCCACGCCGTAGTAGCTCTCGGTGAGGAGATACGTCTGGCACCCGTGCGCTTCGCACACCCGCCGGAAGTCCCACGGGCGGACCAACTGCTCCCCGGCGCAGTCATCGATGTCTTCGGTCGTCACGATCGTCTTCGTCGCCGTCCATTCACCGCTCGGGAAATCGAATTCGGGAGGCGCGATCTTGCAGGTGCCCGGCCTCTGCGGGTGCGACCTGGCGGCGGCAAGCTCGGATGGCGTCAGGCCGGTGTCGGTCTGGGCCGCGGGCGAGCCGGTCGAGTGAGCAGCGGCCCGCGAGGAGCCGCTGCTCGACCCCGTCGAAATCGAGACGCTTGCGCCGCACCCGCCGCAGCTGCCGAGGACGAGAAGGGCGAGCGCCGCTCCCCAAAGCCGAGAGCCTCGAATGCGCATCCCCTATCCATCGGCAGAACGTCCTCTCTGCTCCAGCCGATGAATGGCCTCACGGCCGAGAGAGCCCCCGATGGCAGAGGCTCTCCCCTACGCGTCTCTCATGTATCGGAGCTAGACGACTGTCGCGTGGATGAACGTGTATATGGGGCTCGATTCCAGTACCCCTCCGACTTCCGTCACGAAGAAGCTCTTTTCGCAGGTGGGAGGACTCCCGCTCATACGCTTGGCTTTGCCGGCAAACTGCAAGGGAACGGAAACACCGATCGACATCGTCGCTTGGATCTTCTTGAGTTCGTAGCTACAGCCATCTTCGAAGCTGAACACCGCGTGACCTGTCACCTTCGCCTTCCCGTTCGCACCCAGCGACAGAGTCCATGGGAAGCCCGAGAGTTTCACCCCTTCCCAATCGGGTCCGCACCCCGATTCGTCGAGTGCGCTGTGGAGACCTTCATACAGGCCGTCCGCTCCGGTGAGGGTGATGGTGTCCTTCTTCTCGACATTCGTCTCGAGTTCGCCGACGATCCCCGTCTGGTCGAAACTGCTGCATTTGATGGTGCTTCCTGCGCCGCTGAAGGTGACTTGAGGTTGATAGGTGAAGATCACCACGCCTTGCGGCGTGGTCAAGACCTCTCCGTTCGCTATCGACAGTTGGAGCAATTTCGGACTCGCGGCGGCACTGCCCGCCGTCGCCCCGCACGTGGCGAGCGCGAGTACGACTGCCACCGCCGCCACGACATGATGCCGGTATCGCATCGTCTATCCCCCTTTTTCTTCCGACCAGCTTCCGAGGTCAGCTCACGTGATCGGACCATACCACCAGGTCGACTGCCGCGTATTCGACTCGTCGCGGCGTCGTGCGGCCGCTCCTGAGCGCTTCAAGCCGCGCCGTTCCGCGCGCGGGGACCGCGTCCAGCCCGCCACCGACCTCCTTGCCGCGCGACCGCCTAGAATCAGCCTCCTGCGCCCGTAGCTCAGCGGATAGAGCGCTCGCCTCCGGAGCGAGAGGTCGGCCGTTCGAATCGGCCCGGGCGCGCTGGCCTTTCTCCCACCCGCGATCGGCCACCTCGTGCCATCCGGGAAGCGAGCGCTCAGGCGCGCACCGCGGCTCGCGCCTGAGCCCACATGCCGCGACCTCGCGCCGCGCGGCGACACGAGCATCCGGGCGACTAGCGGCCCGCGTCGGTCACCCCGTCCCCCTTCATGCCTGCCGGGCCTGTGCCGATTTACGACCCCGTCGAAAAGTCGGGGATGATGCGGCGTCGCATTTCGTTGTTGACTTCGCTTTCCAAGAGTATTTCGTAGCACGGGGCCAGGTCTGCTTTGAACGCTCTCCCTATCGCGCTCTTGTTGGCCAGGTTCGCAACGAACCCGGCGCTCGGCGGGTCGCAGGCTTCGTTCGTCGGCACGTTGTAAAACACTTCCGTACCCGACGTCCCCGACACAGAAGCCTCCATGGGGAGCACCGAGCCGCTCTGCGGGCCCTTCTCACACTTCGGGATCTGTTCCTGTTCGCACAGCCGCAACGTGTATTTGACGCCGGGTTCCCCGAAGTCCCAGGCAACACGAACCGACGCCGTCGAGCCCGAAACCGACGCCGAGGCGGTGAAGCTCGCTTCGGCCCTTTGCGGTTGGGCGAGCACGCCACTCGTTTCGATTTCGTTGGCAGAGATCTGGGCATAGTGATACGTCGATTTCGAAATCGTTGGGACTTCTACGACGCCTTCGCCGTTCTCGCACCCGCCCTCGCTCGTACCGATCCCGAGCTGTCCGCACCCGTCCTCCCCCCACGCGTAGAGCCTTCCTTTGAAGCCCGCTTCGTGCACCACTGCGAAGCCGTCCTTCCCACCCGCGAAGACCCTTTCGACGGCCAGTTTCGACAGGCCCGGGATTTCCGTCGGCATCGGGACGCATTCGAATTCATTGGCGCACTGCACGCACGTTTTTTTGGGCACGCACGCCGGCGGCATACCGAGCTGCCGCGCGCCGTCGTTGCCCCAGCCGTATACCTCCCCGTTTTCGAGTCGCGCCAAGATGAACTGACCGGCACTCGACCCCTCTTCGCCGCTAGCGGCGGCGATTTCCACGATAGGGCTCTTTTGTCCGAAGTATTCTTCTCCCGCTCGTTCGACCGGCGCCGGTGACCGCCCTTTCGCCGACGCGGGTCCCCCGGTCCCGAGCTGCCCCTGCTGGTCGTCGCCCCAGCCGTACAGCTTGCCTTCCGCGCTCAGCGCATAAGCGGATTCCTGGCCGGCCGCGATCGCCTTGACGTTTTTGAGTCGCTTCGGGGGGGTTTCTTCGTTCAATTCGATGTAGCGTGGTTCCGGGTCACACGGCAGGACGCCGCCCGCTTCCTCGTAGCACAGCAGCGGACATTCGTCTGTTTCCCCTCCGTAGTGGCCTTCATACCACCGCAGCTGGTCTTCTTTTCGCGCTGCTTTCAGTCGTTCTTTGTACTGCTTTTCGCTTTCGTCTTCGCCTTTGGTGAGACCGGGCCCGCCGGAGCCACAGATCGCTTTTTCTTTTTCTTCCTCTTTGACGTTCTTGGGCAGCGTCAACACTCCGTTGGCGGTACTGCCCCACGCCACGACTTCTTTCGTGCTGAGGAGGGCGTAGTCATCCTGTCCGCCAGCGGCGATCGCCGTCGCTGTGGTGTTTTCGGGGAGCGTCACCGGCATAGGCTTAGGTTCCTGTAGAGGTTCCGTTTCCCCTTCTGTTCCGCCTTCCCCTTCGCCTTCCCCTTCGCCCCCCGTTTCGTTTTCCTGTTCCTCGTTGAAGCCTTCCAGCCCGGCCTTGCCGGTCCCGTCCTCCCCCATTTCGGTGTCCCCCCACGTCATCACCGTTCCGTTTTCGAGGAGCGCCATCGCGTGCAAGCCAGCCGCGGCGACCTGGACCACGCCTTTTAGGCTGGGAACCACCCGGGGTGCGTCGTTTCCCCATTGTGAGTTGGTGTGCTCCGGTTCTCCCACGTTGTAGCCGAGCTGGCCCTTCTCGTCCCGACCCCAGGTCTCGACCTGGCCGTCCTTCAGCCGTGCCACGCCCAACTTGAAACCTTGGGCGACTTCCATCACTTCGCCGCCGACGCCTTCAACCGCACTCGGGATCACGAGCGCGTTCGGCTCGAATTCCGAGTTCGTTTTGCTGTGTGTCAGGAACCCCGCGCCAAGTTGGCCATAGTGGTTTTTCCCGAACGCCACGGCCTGGCGCCCGATGACTTCGGCTCCGACTTGTTCTGACGCTTTTTCTTTGCCGGCGCCTTCGATCGCAGCGACGTCGGTGTACACGCCCAGATCGCCTTCGGTCACCACGTGTTCGCAGGTAAAGGACTCCGATTCGGTCGGTTTCAGTTCGGTCGCGCCAGCCGGCACGATTTTCGCGCACTGGCCGTCTTTCAACGGGCCGAACGTGACACTGGTTCCACCGGTGTCTGCGACGGTGATCTGGTATTCGAGCGTCTGGCCCAGTTCCGCTACCAGCTCTGCGGGCGTATAGCTGCCGCCGTTGAGCCGCTGTTCCTCGACGACCGTAAAGGCCGGTATGAGGATTTCGGTCTGCACCGCGTTTGAAGTTTTTTCTTTGCGGCTGGCGGGAAGCGAGGCCGTGTGGCCGGAGATGGCTGCCGTGTTGCGGTAGGGGTTTTCGTCACTTACGCTCAGTACGTGTTCGCAGGTGAACGTCTCCTTGGCGCCGCCTGCCAAGCTCGTTCCCACGGAAGGCGCGATGTGGGTGCAATGTGCATCCGTCAGAGGTTCGAATTCCAGGGTCGTCGCCCCGGTGTTTTCGACGGTCACGCGGTATTCGAGCTTCTTGCCGGCTTCGGCAGAAAGCGGGCTCGCCGTATAAGCGCTTTCACCGGCAATCCGCTCTTCCTTGACCACGGTGAATTTCGGTTCCGGCACTTCCGCTTCGACTTCGGCCCACAGCGCGTATGCCTTGCTCGAGGTGCTCTCCGATTTCGTCTGTATGAAGTCCACCTGGAACGGGTTGGCGGTTGGGGCGCCGCCTTCCCAGTTTTTCTGCTGGACGGTTCCCCATGCCGACGAAAAGGATTCGGGCGACGACGCGGACGCCGGGAGGGTCTTGCTACCCAGCGTGAAGGCGTTGACTTCGCCGGATTCGGACTTTGCCGCCCCAATGAACGTAAAGGCCACTTTCTTGATCGTCCAGCCCGCCTGGTACTTCCATTCCACGCCTTCTTTGCCGAGCTTGATCGTCTGTACCTTGTTTTTGGCCGACGCGCTGATATAGGTGCTGCCTTTCGTGGTCTGGTTGACCGCTTCCCAGGCGTTTTTGGGGCCGGTGGTGCCCCATTCGTCGAGGGGGCCGTTGGCGTACGGTTTGAGGACTTCGGTGCGCGTTTCACCGCTCGCGTAGGCGAGCGGAGCACCCAGCAGCAGCGCAGCGGCTGCCAATAGTCCGACGAGTGCAGCGCGATACGCAGGCGTCATGGCCGGCTCCCCTCTCGGCGATCCACATCCGCCCCTCGCCGGCGCCGATGGCCGGTCTGGGCCAGTTCGACTCTCCGAGGCCGACCCTAATCACCGCACACCCGCGTGTCAATACCCCGGATGACCTCCCTCTCGCGTAGGGTCCCCCGGCCGGACCACCGCGCTCTTGACGACCGCGATCGCCGCCGGATACGGTCGCCCGAACGATTACGGGAGGTCGACCATGTACGTCAGGGTGGTTCGGTTCACCGATGTGAACGAGGAGAGGATCGCGGGCGTCGCCGACCGCGTGAGGGATTCGGGCGGGCCTCCCCCGGGCGTCGAGGCGTCTGGGATCAGGCTCCTGTTCGATGCCGACAGCGGGACGGCGGTGGTCCTGCAGGAGTTCCCCACGGCAGAGGCGATGGAGGCCGCCGCCAGGATCTTCGACGCGATGGACACCGGTGAGACCCCTGGCGTTCGCTCCTCCGTCGACGCCTGCGAGGTCAGGCTGGACCTGTCCGCCTGAGGATCGCTCTGCGATCCGCCGGCCGCGGCGGCCGGTCGTGCCCACGGGTTAGGCTTTCCGGCCGATGCGAGGCCCTCGAACAACGACCACGGCTGCGACGGCGGCCGCCGTGGCGGCTCTGCTGCTGTCCGGCTGCGGGTCGAGCACGACCAACTACAACACCGACCTCGGGTCGCTGGCGAGCGCCGTGGAAAAGGCCAACCACGGCCACTTCGCCTACGCGAGGTGCTCCGGCGAAGTCTCCTACGAGAAGCAGAAAAAGGTCAAACAGGAGCTCCACACCGAGAACCCGGAATACCGCTACTACTGCAAGGGCGAAACGACCGGCGCGGGGGGCACACCGAAGATCGTCACGAAGGTGATCCGCGTGTCCCCGAACGGCAAACGCTGGCACGAGAACATGCGCGAAGACGTCGAAGCCAACCAACAGTGACACCGCCGCCGACCGGACGTGACGGTCGGCCGGCGAAGGCCTCTCCGGGAGCATCCGCGTTCCGAGGGGCCCCCGGTTCGGCCCGCAGGCTCCCTACATCACGACGCCGAAGTCCTCGGTGTACATCGCCCCCGCCTCTCCCCCTCCGAGGGAGGCCGGCAGGTGCGGGGAGATCCCGATCCCGGCTTCACGGAACGCCGTGTTGAGGATGTTGGCCTTGTGCGCCGGGGAGGCCATCCACGCCGCCACGATCGAGGCTGGGGTCGCGTCCTGGAGGCTTCCGTAGGCGATGTTCTCGCCCACGCTGTAGAGGGCGTTGGGGCCGGACAGGTAGCCGGACGCCATGATCCGCTGCAGGAACGTCCCCCCCGGTCCCGAGTGTTCGAAGTACGCGCCGGAGGCCATGCTTTCGGAATGCCCCTGAGCGGCGTCCTGGAGGTCGGAGTTGGTGAGCAGCGGGCCCTCCCCGCGGGTCGTCCGTTCGCGGTTGACCAGGCACACCGTCGCCGCCCGCACGACCGCCAGATCGGCTTCGGTCGGGACCAGGCTGGTCCCTTCACAGGGACCGCCGGTGGCGGCGAGCGTGCGAATCCCGTTCGGGCCTGACCCTTCGGCGGCGTGCGAGACCACCGGATGCGAGCGGGCGGTGGTGTGGTGGCTGGTGGGGTGATCGCGGTGATGTCCGCTCGAATGGCGCCCGCGGTGGCTCGTTCCGCGACGCTCCCGGCCCTCCGGGCCGCCGCAGGACGAACGGGCCGCGTGCGAGCGACTCGAAGACCGGCGTTTGGCCCGGTGCCTGACCGCATGGTGCTCGACGGACCGCCGCCGGCGGCCGTGGCGGGTCGTCCGTGCGCAGCGGGCCGCCCGGCGGACGCCGCGATCACGAGCCCGCGCCTTCGGGTCGTGCTTGCGGGAGGCGGGCTGGACCGCCGCCGACGCTGCCGATGCCGCCACCAGCGCGAGCACCATCACCACGGCGAGCCCCACCGCCCACCCGAGCTTTCGCAGGGGCCGGACGCGTGGCATCCCGCCCGCCCGATCGCGGGCTGCGCACGGTACCGCCCGCTCCGACCACGACGGGACCGGGAGCGCGCGGCTCGCAGGGGGTGTGGACGGACGGAGCTGTCTCACAGGGCCTGACGGAGCGGACCGGAGCAGGACGACACCCTAACGGGAATGCAGGATCCAATGCAGCCCAACCGAAATGCACGGGATCTTGCAGCCGCGGGCGCGGAAATCAGGACCGCTCCGGCGCTCCGGCGGCCCCTGCGCGCTCAGAGCAGGGGCTGCGCGTTTAGTAGGAGCGGACCGGAGCGGCCCCTCGCTCGGGGGCCCTCGCAAGGGGGTAGCGGGGCCTCCCAGCGATAAGTGTACAAAGGCCTCTCATGCCTCCCGCTTATAGGTAGTCGGGGCCGCCCGGCACCCCTACGAGACCTTCGATCCGGCCCTCCGAACGCCGTCGGGGCGGCCCTGGTTGAATCACGCGGGACGTGAGCGCGAAGTGGACAGCAGCCCGGATACCCGACCAGACGGGTCGCACCACCGTGGTCACCGGGGCCAACAGCGGCCTCGGCCTGGAGACGGCCCGGGAGCTCGCCCGCCACGGCGCCGCCGTCGTGATGGCGTGCCGCGACACCGCCAAGGGCGAGCTCGCTCTGCAGGAGATCCGGCGCTCGGCCCCCGGGGCCGAGCTGGAGCTGGCCCCCCTCGATCTCGCCAGCCTGGAGTCGGTGCGGAGCTTCGCGGACAGCCTGCTCGCCCGCGGCACCGGGGTCGACCTGCTGATCAACAACGCCGGCGTGATGGCCTCGCCCCGCCGCCTCACCGCCGACGGCTTCGAGCTCCAGCTCGGCACCAACCTGCTCGGCCACTTCGCCCTCACCGGCCGCCTGCTGCCCCTCCTGCAGGGCCGCGAGGACGCGCGCGTGGTGACCCTCTCGAGCAACGCCCACAAGATGGGGCGCATCAACTTCGACGATCTCCAGTCCGAGCGCCGCTACAACCGCTGGATCGCCTACGGCCAGTCCAAGCTCGCCGACCTGATGTTCGCGCTCGAGCTGGACCGCCGCCTGCGGGCCTCCGGCTCGGCCGTCGAGAGCCTCGCCGCCCACCCCGGCTACGCGGCCACCAACCTGCAGAGCGCCGCCGCCCCCGCGATCGACCGCTGGAGCATGGCGCTTACCAACCTGATCGTGGCCCAGAGCGCCGAGATGGGGGCGCTGCCGATCCTCTACGCCGCCACCGAGCCCTCGCTGGAGGGCGGCACCTACGTCGGCCCGGACGGGATCGGCGAGTTCCGCGGCCACCCCCGGGTGGTCTCGCCCAACCGCGCCGCCCGCGACCCCGTGGCCGCGTCGCTGCTGTGGCAGGCCGCGGAGCAGCTCACAGGCGTCTCCTTCGGGCTCGACGCTCCCTGAATCGGGCCCACGCTCCCTGAGCGCCGCCGTGCCGGTGGACCGCCGCTGCCACGGCGGCCCCACCGGCTGCTCAGCGGCCTATTCCAGCGGACCTACCAGGTCTTCTTCCTGGTGGGTCTTGAATTCGATCACCTGCTGGAAGGTCGACCGGTTGGTCCAGGGGATGTTCATGCTGTGGAGGTCGAGCGGCGGGAATTCGATTTCGACCTTGGCCGCCTTCCATTTCTTCGGGTTGCTGGTGCCCTGTTCGCTGGCGGCTTTTTCGAGCGCCGTGTTCATGGCCGCCCACAGCGATTCGCTGCAGGTTTTCAGCACGCCGTTGCCACAGTAGCCCCGGCTGTAGCGTTCCATCACGGTTTCCCCGAGCACGGTGCGGAGGTCCTTCAGGACGTACCCGTACCAGCCGCCACCGAACGAGGAGCCGCCGCTGTTGGGCCCGTTGTCGACCGAGGAGATGGACTCGAATTCGCCCATCAGTTCGCCCAGCACCGGGCGCAGGACGGTTTCCTCCATCGGGTCGAAGACGGCCTCGATGACCGCTGCCGCGGCTGCTTTGGGCCGTTCCTTGCCGTACAGGCTGGCGCCTGTCTTGATCCACTTCAGCAGCAGCTTGTCCGCGCTGGTGTCGAGGGCGGTGGCGCTGCTCGGGCTGGCTTCCAGCACCTTCTGGATCGTGGGCCACACGAAGGTCGCGCGGAAGTCCTCCTCGGAGGCCTTGTTCATGACCCCGGCGTCGGTGGCCTCGGTCACCTCGCCCGGCTTGAAGCCGTTGAACATCTGCACCCGCTGGAGCGGGCCGTACTGCCAGTTGTCGGAGGCCGAGCCCCATTCCGGCGCCGGCTTGTTGTTCCAGTTCAGCAGCGTCTGGTTCGCCGCTGCCACGACGTGCGGGTGTTGTTCGAGCGTCAGGAAGCCCCTCGTCCAGTCGTAGGGGCCGGTCCCGAGCGTCGGCAGCGCCGGGTCGGTTTCGGGAGCCAGCACCGGCAGCCGCCCGGTCGAGAAGTAGGCGATGTTCTTGCTGTCGATGTAGGCCATGTTGAACGTCGTCTCGAGCTCGTCGGCGGCTTCGAAGAACTGCTGCGGGGTGTGGACGCGGTCGGAGTCGAAGTCGCTGAACGCGAGCTCGCCGGCCGGCTCCCGCCCACGGGTGGTGCGGTCACGAGCCACCCCGTAGGGCTTGCCGCCGATCATCACGGTGCCCGTCACGGGACCGTAGATGCTTTCTTTGATGTAGACCTCGCGGGCCGGTTCGGTTTCGCTCGCGCCGAGTTTCCCGGCGTCCAGCGTCGTCATCTTGATGCATTCGCCGTCGTGTTCGTAGTATTCGCTTTCGCGCGTGACCGGGCCCCCTTCTTCGGGGTTGCAGAGCTTCAGCACGAACTGCTGTTCGTTCTCGCTGTCGGCGCTGGTCAGGCTCCACGCGAAGTCCCGGCCGCGGCCGATGAACACGTACGGTGAGATCGGCGCCACGACCCCCTCGGCGTCGACCCCGGGGGCGTGCATGTCCTCCTCGTAGACGATCTCGGGGTAGTAGTAGCCGAGCTGCGGCCCCATCACGGCGACGGGGTGTTTTTCGTGGTGCACGGTCTTGGTCAGTTCGGAGCCCACGAGCAGGAAGTTCGACATCTTGTGCCGCTGGGCTTTGGCCGCCGCGTTGGCCTTGACGAGCGTCGGCGAGAGCGATTCCGGTTCGATGACCGCGGCACCGGCCGGCGGTTTCCCGCTCGGTTCCTTGTCGTAGGGGAACCCCACGCTGGTCGTGGTCGGAGCTTCGGGGTCGTTGCTCTCGCGCAGGTCGTGGAAGATTTCCAGGCCTGCTTTTTCGCCGAACTTGCCCTCGAGCTTGGCCAGGAAGTTGGAGTTAGCGACTTCCCCGCCGCCGCCGTTGCCGAAGATCGAGCCGATGAACGCGAACCCGGCGATCGCCTGGTTGATCCCGACATGGGGCAGTTCGGTTCCGGCCGCGTTGACGCCTTCGGCCCAGTTTTCGAGGTCTTCGATGACCTGTTCGCCGCGGGGACCTTTTTCCCTCAGCGACTGCAGCTGGTTGTGGATGAATTCTTCGGCTTCCGCGCTCGGCGTGAAGGTGCGCCCCGTCAGCAGCAGTTCGAACGCGTTCAGGCCCGGAGGGCTGAGGGCGGCGACGTACGCGGGACCAAGGCCCTGCGCGAGCAGCAGCGAACGGTCCTTGGCGGCGACGTAGCCGGAGGCGAACATCGCGTCCTCGCGGGTTTCGCCGTAGATGTGCGCGACGTCGTGTTCGTCGCGGATGATGCGGGCGCCCGGACGTGGTTCCACTTCACACGGAGGCTTGGATGATTCGCACGACGAGAACGTCGCTTCCTGGCCGTATTTGTCTTCCGGGCCGCCGAATTTCTCGGACAGGAAGTCCTTTCTCAGGAGGCCGTTGGAGACGTTCGCTTCGTGCGGGGTGAGCGCGCTGTAGAGCTTGCTCTGGTCCATCGAGAATTCGTTGAACGGGACGGTGCCCGACTCGCCGGGGGCGAGGATGATGTAGGCGCCGCCCGAGTCGTCCACCGGCGTGGCGAGCGCCCCCGCCCACGCGGGTACGAGCGCCAGGAAGGTCAGGGCGGCGATGCCCCCCAGGAGCACCCGCCAGCCGCTCGTGAGCATGCGCGTACGCACAAACCGTCTCGAGAACCCCTCAGCGTCCCGCACCCCCGCCTCCTAGCTGCCCCTCAGCCTTGCCGAGAGGCTGTCGTGTCCCTCAACCGCTGGATCGTAGCACCGGGGAAGCGGCTGTTCTCGCTTCACGGAGCCACCTGCGGGCAAAGCAGCAAGAGTCGGCCGTCGCCGTCAGGCACACGACTGGACATCCTCCGCGGACACCGCCGGCGGCGTCAGGCCGCCGCTTCGAGGGTCAGACGGCCGGCGGGGTCAGAGCTCGAGGTAGCGAAGCACGGCCCGGCCGAGCACGATCACGTCGCCGTTGCGCAGCTCCGACTGCTGGACCCGGCGGCCGTTGACGAACGTGCCGTTGGAGCTGCGGTCGTCGAGGATGCGGGCGCCCCGCGGACGGGGCACGAGGATCGCGTGGCGGCGCGAGACGGAGCTGTCGTCGAGGCGCAGGCCGGCGGCCAGGCCGCGGCCGATGTGCAGCGGCTCGCCCTCGAGCTTGAGGGTCAGCGAGCGCTCGGGGCCCTGGACCTCGAGGTACTGACCTGGGGCCGTGGGACTGGCGGCGACGGCCTGGTGGCGGGTGCGCTCGTCCAGGCAGGCAATCGCGTCGAAGCGCTCGGTGGCGCCGTCGTCGGCGCGGTCGAGCTGTGAGGGGAGGATGACGGTCGGGGTGCTCATGGCCCAAGCAAACCGAGCGAGGCTCAGGTGAGGCTCAGATTGAGCTAAAAAGAAGCTAAATCCTGGCTCGGTCCGCGGCCCTGTCGGGAGCCGAATCTAGCAGCTGCAGACCCAATCCGCGAGCGTGTTGGCCACCACTCCGAGGTGCTTCGCGGGCGACTCCCGGACGGATACCCTCAAGCGGAGCATGGTCTTCCCGCCCCTCGCAAGCGTGTCGGTCGTCTCGGTGCTGGTGCAGATCTCGCCGCTGGTGGTGATGGTCGCTTGTTACTACAAGCGCTCGCGCACCCTCGCGGGCAGCGCCCGTGCGGTGCCGGGGTGGCGCCAGTGGTGCTTCTACGCCGGGATCGCGGTGATCGCGGCCGCGCTCACAGGCCTCGGCGGCCCCAGCGAACAGCTGCTGTACATGCACATGGTCGAGCACCTGCTGATCGGCGACATCGGCTCGCTGCTGATCGTCCTCGGCCTGACCGCCCCGCTGCTGGCGCCGATCCTGCGCATCTCGATCTTCGACCGGCTACGGGCGCTGACCCATCCCCTGGTCGCGTTCCCGCTGTGGGCCGTGGACCTGTACGCGTGGCATATCCCCGCCCTCTACCAGGCGGCCCTGCGCCACCCCGGCGTGCACGCCCTCGAGCACGCGATGTTCCTCGGCTTCGGGATCCTGATGTGGATGCCGCTGCTGGGCCCGCTGCCGACGCCGGCGTGGTTCGGCAACCTCGGCAAGCTCCTGTACATCGTCGCCGTCCGCCTCACCGGGACGGTGCTCGGCAACATCTTCCTGTGGTCGGGGACGGTCTTCTACCCCTACTACCTCCACGGCGACGCCCTCCACGGCATCTCCCCCCTCGCCGACCAGAACATCGCCGGCGCGGTGATGATGGTCGAGGAGTCGCTGCTGACGTTGGGGTTGTTCTGCTGGCTGTTCCTGAAAGCCGCCAGGGAGGGCGAGGAGCGCCAGGAGCTGCTCGACTTCGCGCAGGCCCGGGGGCTCGAGCTGAGCGAGGCGCGGGCGGCACGGGCCGTGGCCGCGGGCCGGGGCGCCGAGCTGCGCCAGCGCCTGGAAGGCCGCGGCACCACTCAGGGCAGCGTGTAGGCGGCGGCGGCTCAGCCGCCCGCCACGGCGGGCAGGATCGTGAGCTCCGCGCCGTCTTTCACGGGGGTCGCGAGGCCGTCGAGGAAGCGGATGTCCTCGCCGGCGAGGTACACGTTCACGAACCGCCGCAACGAGCCGTCGTCGTCGGCCAGCCGCGGGCGCAGCTCCTGATAGCGGTCGAACAGACCGTCGAGGACCTCCTGGACGGTGCTCCCCTCGAGCACCGCCTCGGACTGGCCCTCGGCGGCCGTGCGCAGCTGGGTGGGGATCTTGACGACGACGCCCATCAGACCGGCACGGGCTGGGGCACGGTCGCCTCGAAGTCCTCCACGGTCGCGGAGATGGTGCTCGTCTCGAAGCTCCCGCGGACCGCGTCGAGGGTCTTCAGGCCCTCTCCGGTGATCACCAGCACGACCCTCTCCTGCGGGTCGATCTCGCCACGGCGGGCGAGCTTCGCGAGCACGGCGGTGGTCACGCCCCCGGCCGTCTCGGTGAAGATCCCCGTCGTCTCGGCCAGCAGCCGGATGCCCTCGCGGATCTCCTCGTCGGAGACGTCCTCCACCGAGCCGCCGCTGGCGCGTGCCAGCTCGAGCGCGTAGGGGCCGTCGGCGGGGTTCCCGATCGCCAGCGACTTGGCGATCGTGTCCGGCTTGGTCGGGCGGCACACCTCGGCGCCGGCGGCGAAGGCCCTCGACACGGGCGCGCAGCCCTCGGCCTGGGCGCCGTTCATCCGCGGCAACTCACCCTCGAGCAGCCCCAGTCCCTGCCACTCCCGGAAGCCGGCGGCGATTTTCGTGTACAGCGAGCCGGAGGCGATCGGCACCACGCAGCGGTCCGGCAGCTCCCAACCGAGCTGCTCGGCGATCTCGAAGGCGATCGTCTTGGAGCCCTCGGCGTAGTAGGGGCGCAGGTTGATGTTCACGAACGCCCAGTCCTTTTCCGCGCACAACTCGGTGCAGAGGCGGTTGACGTCGTCGTAGCTGCCCTCGACCCCCACCACCGTGGCCCCGTAGACGCCGGTGGCGAGCACCTTCTGCTCCTCGAGGTCGGAGGGGATGAAGACGTAGGAGGTCATTCCCAGCGCGGCCCCGTGGGCGGCCACGGAGTTGGCGAGGTTGCCGGTGGATGCGCAGGCGAGCGTCTCCAGGCCCAGCTCCCGGGCCCTGGCCACGGCCACCGACACGACCCGGTCCTTGAACGAGTGGGTCGGGTTGGCGGCGTCGTTCTTGACCCACACCTCGCCCAGCCCGAGCCGCTCGGCGAGCCTGTCGGCGCGCACCAGCGGGGTGCACCCGGCGGGCAGCCCGACCCTCGAGGTCAGCCGCCCGGAAGGCCCGGGAGGCCCTCCGGCGAGCGGCAGGAAGTCGGCGTAGCGCCAGATGTTCTGGGGACCACCCTGGATGCGCCTGCGCAGCTCCCCGATGTCGGCGCCGAGGCGGCTGTGGTCGTAGCGGACCTCGAGCGGGCCGAAGCAGCGTTCACACACGTACAGGGCGTCGAGCGGATAGCGCGCCTCGCACTCCTTGCACTGAAGATGACTGACAGCCATACGGGCTCCTTCGCGTCGGTTCTTCGCCGTCACACGGTGTGGCGAAGGGCCGCGAAGGCCCGCCACACATCTTTCTGGAATTGGCACCTTCCCGCTGTGACATGACGGTGGTTGCCGGGGTTTCGTAGGGCCAGTCCCTTCACCCCTCTGGATGTGTCCAGCTATGTGGCGCGAAAGTGTAGCAGTCACAGCGGGCGGGAGAACAGCCGCTGCGCAGGCATTTCTCCGGGCCGCTGACGTGCGCACGGCCGCCGTACGGGCCACGGCCGCGGGCACTTCGCGGGTGCCGGGGACCGGTGCCGGCGCCCGGCGGTAACGGCCGCCACCCCCCGGTGTAGGCATTGCTGTGAGCACAACCACGGGCGCGAGCGGGCGCGAGCGGGACCTCGGCGATCGCCCACGGGCGCTGCGGATCGTCCCGACGGCCCCTCGCCGGCGGATGCTGCTGATCGTCAACCCCCACGCCAGCACCGTGTCGGAGCCGCTGCGCGAGCTCGTGCTGCGGGCGCTGGAAAGCCGCTTCGAGGTGCAGGCCGTGGACACGCGGGCGCCGGGCGACGCCACCTCGCTCTCGCGCCAGGCGGCCGCCGGCGGCTACGACGTCGTCGTCGCGCTCGGCGGCGACGGGACCGTCAACGAAGCGGCCAACGGCCTGCGCGGCTCCGCCATCCCGCTGTCGTGCCTGCCCGGAGGCTCGGCCAACGTGTTCGGCAAGCTGCTCGGGATCCCCGGCGACCTCTTGGACGCCACCGAGCACCTGCTGGCGCTGGCCGACGACTGGCGCCAGCGCAGCGTCGACCTCGGGGTCGTCAACGGACGCTGCTTCACGTTCAACTCCGGCCTCGGCCTCGACGCGATGGTGGTCGAGCGCGTCGACTCCAACCCCCACCTGAAGGCCCGCCTGGGCCCCTGGTACTACAGCTGGGTGGCGGTGTGGACGTTCCTGCGCCGCTACCTTCGACGCCCGCCCCGGCTGCGGGTGCAGGCCGGCGGGCGAACGCTGGAGGGCGTGATCGCGGTGATCCAGAACGGCGCCACCTTCACCTACTTCCAGAACCGCCCGATCGACATCGCCGAGGAGGTCGAGCTCGACTCGGGGGCCCTCGGAGGGGGCGTGATGCACCGCGCGGGGGTGCTGTCGATGCTGTCGATCGCCTGGCGCGCGTTCTCGCCTCGGGCCCGCGTCGCCGGCCACCGCCAGGTGACCCCGCTGACGCCGCTGCGGGAGCTGACGGTGAGCACCGCCGACGGCCGCCCGCTGCCGCTGCAGGCCGACGGCGACTTCCTCGGCGAGGTCGACGAAGCCCGCTACTCGATCCTGCCGGACGCGCTCAACGTCGTCGCCTAGTAGGAGCAGTTCCTAGGCGGCCGGCGCGCCGGGCGTGACCCGGTAGGCGTCGAACACCGACTCGATGTTGCGCAGGCGCGTGATCGCGCCCTTCAGCGAGTGGTTGTCGGCGACCTCCACCACGAAGCGGTTCTTGACCATCGGGGGCATCGACAGGCAACGCGCCTCGACGATGTTGGCGCCTGACTCAGAGAACGCCCGCGAGAGGTCCTCGAGCAGGCGGTGGCGGTCCCAGGCGTCGACCTGGATTTCGACCACGAAGCCGGTCGACTGGTCCCCTTCCCAGCAGACGTTCACGAACCGCTCCGGATTGCGGGCCAGCGCCTCTGCGTTGGAGCAGTCGGCGCGGTGGATCGTGATCCCCCGTCCGAGCGAGATGTAGCCGACGATCTCGTCGCCGGGCACCGGCCGGCAGCACTTGGCGAGCCTCAGCATGACGTCGTCGACCCCTTCCACGCGGATCCCGTACTGGCCCGAGGACTTGGTCGGGCGCCGTCGCGACCGCCCGACCCGCAGCAGCTCGCCGGCCGAGTCCTCGCCGTCGGCCGCCTCGCCCTGCTTGAGGCGTTGCAGGACCTTGTTGACGACCAGCTTGGGGGAGATCTTGGCGGCGCCGAGGGCGATGTAGAAATCGTCGGCCTTGCGGAAGCCGACCTCCCGGATCACGTCGGCGAGCAACGCCGAGCCGGTGATCTTCTGCGCCGGCAGGCCCTGTTTGCGCAGCTGCTCCTGCAGCAGCTCGCGGCCGGTGTGCTCGGTGTCCTGGCGTGACTCGGCCTTGAACCAGGCCTTGATCTTGTTGCGGGCGCGGGTCGTCTTGACCATCGCCAGCCAGTCGCGGGACGGTCCCCGCTCGCGCTTGGCGGTGAGGATCTCGACGATGTCCCCCGAGCGCAGCTCGTAGTGCAGCGGCACGATCTTGCCGTTCACGCGGGCGCCCACGCAGCGGTGGCCGATCTCGGTGTGGACCTCGTAGGCGAAGTCCAGCGGCGTGGCCCCGGCGGCCAGCGACTTGACTTCGCCCTTGGGCGTGAACACGTACACCTCCTCCTCGAAGAGGTCGCTGCGCAGCGTCTCCATGAAGTCGCTCGGGTCCGACAGCTCGTTCTGCCAGTCGATCATCGAGCGCAGCCACTGCAGCTTCGCGTCCTCGCCCGCCGCGGGCCGCTCGCCGGGGGCGCTCTCGCCGAGCCGCGTCTGGAGCTTGTAGACCCAGTGGGCGGCGACCCCGAACTCGGCCATCTCGTGCATGTCGCGGGTCCGGATCTGGATCTCCAGGGGACGCCCCTCGGGCCCGATCACGGTCGTGTGCAGCGACTGGTACATGTTGAACTTGGGCATCGCGATGAAGTCCTTGAAGCGCCCCGGCAGCGGCTTCCACAGCGAGTGGATCACCCCCACGGTGCCGTAGCAGTCCTTCACGGACTCCACGATCACGCGCATCGCGGTGAGGTCGTAGATCTCGTTGAACTCGCGGCCCTTCTTGGTCATCTTCGAGTAGATCGAGTAGAAGTGCTTGGCCCGGCCGGCGATCTCGGCTTCGATGCCGAGCTCCCCCAGCTCGCTGCGCAGGTACTCGCCGGCCTCCCCGACGTAGCGCTCGCGCTCCTCGCGCTGCTGGGCCACGAGGCCCTTGATCTCCTGGTACTTGCGCGGGTAGAGGGTCGCGAAGGCGAGGTCCTCGAGCTCCCACTTGATCGCGTGGATGCCCAGCCGATGGGCCAGCGGGGCGTAGATCTCGATCGTCTCCCTGGCCTTGTCGATCTGCTTCTGCTTCGGCATCGCATCGATCGTGCGCATGTTGTGCAGCCGGTCGGCGAGCTTGATCAGGATGACCCGCACGTCGGTGGCCATCGCCACCATCATCTTGCGGTAGTTGTTGGCCTGCGCCTCGTCGCGCGACTGGAAGGTGATCCCGGTCAGCTTCGTGACCCCGTCGACGATCGCGGCGATCTCCTCGCCGAAGCGCTCCCGCACCTCCTCGATCGAAGCCGAGGTGTCCTCGACGGTGTCGTGCAGCAGCGCCGCGCACAGCGTCTCGGTGTCGAGCCGCATGCTCGCGCAGATGCGGGCGACGCCGACCGGGTGGACGATGAAGTCCTCCCCCGACTTGCGCCGCTGGGAGCCGTGGTGCTCGCAGGCGAACACGAACGCGTCCTGCACGCGGGCGCGGTCGATCGCGACCGCCGAGTCGGCGGCGTGCTCCGAGACGATCGCGAACAGGTCGCTGAGCAGTCGCCGCTGGGAGACGCTGAGCGTCTGCAGCTCGGCCGTCGTCACGGGGATCGGGTCGTCGGTGATGCTCATGCTCAAAGGGTAGGGAAAGCTCTACCCGTATCCAAGCGACGCCACCGCCCTATACAGCGAACAGGGCGAGCTCCTGCTGACCCTCGCGCTGCCCGCGCCGGACGGGGGCGAGGAGGGCCGGCGTCGGCGGCGGCTCGCCGCGCGCCCGGCGCAGCACCAGACGCGGCTCGCAGACCCCGTTCCACTCGTTGACCTCGAGCGTGAACGTCGCCTGCACCGGCTCGCCGTCGGCCACCGGCAGGCGCCCGTCGCAGCCGAAGGCCACGGCCCGCGCACGGGCGGCGCCGGCGCGGACGTCGAAGCGCACGTGCCGACCCTGCCCCATCGGCGTGGTGGCGGCGAAGCTCGCGCCCTCGACGAGCAGCCTCACCCGCGGGTTGCCGCGCCCGAACGGCGCCAGCGACTCGAGCTCCTCGGCCAGCGCCATGTCGACCTCCTCCACCCCCACGACCGCGTCGACCCGCTCGACCTCGAGCAGGTCCGCGGGCGTGAGCACCTCGCGGGCGTGGGCGCACAGCGCGCTCGAGAAGGCGCCCAGCTGCTCGCGCGCGATCTCCAGCCCGGCCGCCACGCGGTGCCCGCCGAAGCGGCGCAGGTGACCGGAGCAGGCCCGCAGCCCCCCGAGCAGGTCGAAGGCGTCGATGCTGCGCCCGGAGCCGCGGCCGTCCTCGCCCTCGAGCGCCACCATCACCACCGGTCGCCCGCTGCGCTCGACCAGCCGCGAGGCGACGATGCCGATCACGCCGTGGTGCCAACCCTCGGAGGCCAGCACGTACGCCTCCTGCTCGCCGAGCTCGGCCATCTGCGCTTCGGCCTGGCGGCGGATCTCGCGCTCGACGTGCTGGCGCTCGCGGTTGGCCGAGTCGAGCTCGTGGGCCACCTGGCGGGCACGCGCGGGGTCCTCGGTGAGCAGCAGCTCCAGCGCGGCGTCGGCGCGGTAGAGCCGCCCGGCGGCGTTCAGCCGCGGCGCCAGCGCGAACGCCACCGCCCGCTCCCCCGCCTTGCCCGGCACGACCCGGGCGACCTCCATCAACGCCCTCAGCCCGGGGCGGGCGGTGCCCTCCAGGCGCCGCAGGCCGCGGACGGCCAGGGCGCGGTTCTCGCCTACCAGCGGGACCACGTCGGCGATCGTGGCCAGCGCCACCAGGTCGAGCTCGGCCTCGAGCTCGCGGGGGTCGCGGCCACGGTCCTCGTACAGCGCCTGTGCGAGCTTGTAGGCGACCGCCGTGGCGCACAGCTCGCGGCAGGGGTAGCCGCACACGGCCGGGTGCACGATCGGGGCGCGGGGCAGCACGCCGTCGGCCGGCGGCGAGTGGTGGTCGGTGATCACCACCTCCAGGCCCAGCGCGAGCGCCTCCTCCACCTCCTCCACGGCACCGATCCCGCAGTCCACGCTGACCAGCAGCGCGGTGCCACGGGCGGCCAGCCGCCGCACGGTCGCCCCCTTCAGCCCGTAGCCGTCGCCGGCGCGGTCGGGCAGGTACCAGTCCACGTCGGCCCCCAGCCGCCGCAGCGCCGTCACCAGCAGGGCCGTCGAGCAGACGCCGTCGACGTCGTAGTCGCCGTGGACGGTTATCCGGCGTCGCTGCTCGAGGTGACGGGCGATCGCGGCGACGGCGTCGTGAATGCCGGCGAAGGCGCCGGGGTCGTGCTGCTCATCCGCCTCGAGGAACGCCCGCGCGCGCTCAGGCTCGCCGAGCCCCCGGCGCACGAGCGCCTGGGCCAGCGGGTCGCTGACCTGAAGCTCCCGGCGCAGCGCGGCGCTCGCCCCCGCCGGGCACGGCGGTATCTCCAGTCGCCATTGATCCACCGGGCGAGGTTACGGGCGCGATGGGACGGAAGACCGAGCCCGCGGGCGTGGCGGTGGCGGCCTGTACGAGCCTCGTGGGGCGCCCGGCGGGCGTGGACCGAAGCTCAGCCGCGGCGGTTCAGGCCGTGGCCTGGGCCGCGGCGCGAGCATGCGCGCGTTCGCGGCGGATGCCCTCCAGGTACACCGCCGCGATCCCGAGCACGGCACCCGGGACGGCGTACAGGACGACGGCGATCGTCGTCTCCTTTTCGCCCGGGACATGGAGTTCGGAGAACTTGACGGTGCTGATGATCAGGCCGACGATGATCGAGCCCACCAGCGAGCCGATGAAGGCACCGACGATGCCGCCCCAGAAGCGGTCGGGCATGAAGATCGTGTAGTGCCAGATCGCCAGACCCATCATCACCCAGCCGAGCATCGCCATCAGCGGGACCTCCCGTGGCGGCGGTTGCGCGGGCGTTTGGCGCGGGGCTTGGGTTGATCCTTGAGCACGAGGTCCTCGGGCGTGAGGTCGGCCGTCGGGTCAGGCGCGGGGGCCGGCGGCTCGGGCGCTTCGGTCTCGGGGGCGGCGCCCTCGGGCGCCTTCGCCTTCGAGGCCTTGGCGGGCGGGGGCGCCGCCGTGGCGGCGCGGGCGCCGTTGCCCTTCGGTGTGGCGGCCGTCGCCCCGGCCTTGGGCTGGCCCTCGATATCGAGGTCCGCCACCAGCTCCTGGAACTCGTCGCGGGACAGCTGCTGACCGGGGTCCTCGGGCGCGATCAGGCTGCCGCGGCGGGTGCGCCGGCGCTTGCGTTCGGGCTCGACGTCCTCGGGTGCGCCGGCGGCGGTGGTGGCGTACGCCGGGACGAAGCCGTTCTCGCGCACGATCCGCTCGCGACGGGCGCGATAGCCGGGCTCGCGCTCCTTCCAATGGGTCAGCACCGGCGAGGCGATGAAGATCGACGAGTAGGCCCCGGAGGCGATCCCCACCATCAGCGCGAAGGCGAAGTCCTTCAACGTTTCGCCACCGAAGAACAGCAGCGCGAGCACCGGCAGCAGCGTGCAGAAGCTGGTCGCCAGGGAGCGGGTCAGCACCTCGGACATCGAGCGGTTGACGATCTGCGAGAACGCGGCCCGGGGCATTCGCGGCACGTTCTCGCGCACGCGATCGAACACGATGATGGTGTCGTAGAGCGAGTACCCGAGGATGGTCAACAGCGCCGCCACGGTCGCGGTGGTGACTTCTCGGCCGGTCAGCGAGTACACGCCGGCGGTGATCAGCAGGTCGTGCATCAGCGCGATCAGCACCGGGATCGCATACTTCCATTCGAACCGCAGCCCGATGTAGGCCGAGATCACCAGCAGCGAGGCGATGATCGCGATGATCGCGCTGTTGGCGACGGTTTTTCCGAACGTCGGGCCGATCGAGGTGGAGGAGAAGTTCTTGGTCCCCTTGGTGAAGCTGGCGCGGCCGTAGGTTCCGTGGCCGAAGTGCTTTTCGAGCGCTTCCTCGAGTTTGGTCACCCTTTGGGGCTGGAGCGTTCTTGGTCGAGATCTGGAAGCCGGCGCCGCCGATGCTGGAGTTGTTGATCTTCTGGACCTCGGCGTTGCCGAGACCGTTTTCGGCCATCACTTTGGCGACTTCGGCCTCGGTCACCTTCGGGTTCACGAAGGCCGTCTGGATGCGGGTGCCGGACTTGAAGTCGATGCCGAAGTTCAGGCCCCTGCCGCCGATCGCCAGCGCGCCGATCAGCAGGATCGTCCCCGACATCGCGAAGAACCACTTCGAGTTGCCCATGAAGTCGAACGTCCAGCCCTGCCCGCGGCGCGGCTTGGCGCCGAGCGCGGCCGGGTGGGTGACGAAGCGCGAGCGACCCATCGCGCCCAGCGCCGCCTGCGTGGCGAGCACGGCGGTGAACAGCGACACCAGCGTGCCGACCCCGAGCGTGAAGGCGAAGCCCTTGACTTCCGCGGTCGCCAGCGCGAACAGGATGAACGCCGTCATGAAGGTGACGACGTTGGCGTCGACGATCGCCGCGAAGCCACGTTTGTAGCCGGTCGCGATCCCCGAGGCGACCGATCTGCCGCTGCGTATCTCCTCCTTGACGCGCTCGAAGATCACGATGTTGGCGTCCGCGCACACGCCGATCGTGAGGATCAGGCCGGCGATCCCCGGCAGCGTCATCGTGATCGGGATCAGCTTGATCAGCGCGAAGAAGTAGGCGCCGTAGATGAACAGGCCGCCGACCGCGATCAGGCCGAGCACGCGGTAGAAGACGATCAGGAACATGCACACCACCGCGAACCCGACGAGCCCCGCGATCAGGCCCTGTTCGAGCGCCGTTTTGCCGAGCGTGGCCGACACCTGCGAGCGCGAGATCAGCTTCAACCGCAGCGGCAGGGCGCCGGACTGCAGCTCGTTGGCGAGGTTCTGCGCGGTGGTGATCGTGAAGCCGCCGGAGATCTGCGAGCCGGTGGAGGCGTCGATCCCTTCCGGGTATTCGGTGAAGTCGATCGACGGCACCGTGATCAGCTGGCCGTCGAGCTCGACGGCGAAGTGCTGCAGGGCCTCGTTCCTGGTCACCCCGGGCAGCTGGGCTTCCTGGCCGCGGTGGGCGATTTCCTTGGTGATCCGTTCGAAGATCGCCTTGCCTTTGCTGGTGAAGCCGAAGGTCACGTTGGGCTGGCCCGATCCCCCCGCCCCTTCGTCGAAACCCTGCTGGGGGTTGGTGATGTCCGACCCTTTCAGCACCGGATCGTCGTTGAGGACGTAGTAGCTGTTGGGGCTGGTGTTGATGACCTTGCCGTTTTCGTTTTCCGTCGGGTGGGCCTGCACCACGACGGTGCCCGGGTTCACGCGCACGGCCTTGAGCTTGGCCCCCTTTTTGACGCAGCCCGTCTCGTTGGTCTTGCATTCAGGAGGTTCGTGTTTGAGGTCGGAGTACAGCGCGGCTTCGGTTTCTTCGGGCCCGCTGACGACCGTTTCGTGGGCCGTGTCGAGCAGGTACCAGCTGCCGTAGATACAGCCTTCTTTCTGGGCGGCCGTACAGCCCGGGGTCCAGGTGGTGTCGCTGCCGCGCAGGATCGGCGCCCGTTTGGCCGCCCGCAACACCGCCTGGTACTGGGTCAGCCCCGCCGTCGAGCCGCCGGCGCCGCCGTTGGTGGAGTCGCCGGTGACCGCGCCGTTGCTCGCTTCGGTCTTGCCGCTGGGACCGATGACGTTGGTCTCCCAGTCGTAGAAGTTCAGCTGGGCGGTCGTGCCGACCGTCTCTTCGGCCTTGGCGACGTTGTGCACGTCGGGCAGCGAGACGTCGATTTCATCCTTGCCCGAGCGCTGGATTTCGGGGTCGCTGACGCCGATCTGGTCGACGCGTTTGCGCATGATGTTGATCGCCCGTTCGAGCGATTCGGTGTCGACTTTCGACTGCGCCGTGGCCTTGGCCTGGTAGACGAGCTCGACGCCGCCCTTGAGGTCCAGCCCCAGGCGCGTCGGCTTGGCCGCGATCGCGATCGCCGAGCCCGCGATCAGGCCCGCCACGATCAGCAGGACCAGGAGGTTGCGGCCACGGTCGCTCATAACTGATCCAGACTACTTGTCCGGGGTCAGCACGAGCAGCAGCCCGCCGTCGTCGTCGTAGGCCGGGAACATGTCGGCTTTGGCGCTCGCCGTCACGTCCCGTTCGCCGCTGACCCGCACCGGCACCTCCAGCGCGCGCACGCCCCACTCCAGCACGGTCGCGACCGGATCATCGCCGTTGGAGAAGCTCAGGCCGAGCACCTCCTCCACGCGCTGGCCGATGACCTCTTCCTCCTCCAGGCCCGTGAAGGCGAAGGAGTTCTTGCCGCAGCCCACGATCCGACCCTCGCCGTCGCAGACGAAGAAGGCCGCGTCGGGCGCCGGGTAGTAGTCGTCGAGGAGTTCGAACAGGAACGCGAATCCGCACTTGGCGCAGCCCTTGGGCTGTTTGGTGAAGCCGATGTTGCGGTCGAGCTCGCTCGTCCGGTGTCCACAGTTGGGGCAGATGAACGGGTGGGCCATGGTTGGATACACAGACTACGAAAGGCTCGGCGCGAAGGACGCCGGACCCAAACGCTGCCAGATTCGTCTCAGCGGCCGTTAAAACAGGGCACGGGCGAGCTCCTCCGGTGCCGCCAGGCCGAGATGGGCGAATGCGGCCGCGGTCGCCGCCCGTCCCCGGGGGGTGCGCTTGATCAGGCCCTCCTGCAGCAGGTAGGGCTCGTAGACGTCCTCGATCGTGTCCTGCTCCTCCCCCACCGCCACCGACAAGGTTGAGAGTCCCACGGGCCCGCCGGCGAACTTCACGCAGATCGCCTCCAGGATCCGCCGGTCGAGGCGGTCGAGGCCGAGCGAGTCGACCTCCAGCATCTCCAGCGCGTCGCGCGCGGCCCGCGCCCCCACGATCCCGTCGAGGCGGACCTCGGCGTAGTCGCGCACGCGCTTGAGCAGGCGGTTGGCCACCCGTGGGGTGCCACGGCTGCGGGAGGCGATCTCGTGCGCCCCCTGCTCCTCGATCTCGATCTCGAGGATCTGCGCCGAGCGCCTCACGATCACCGCCAGCTCCGCCACCGTGTAGGGCTCGAGGCGGGCCTGGATGCCGAAGCGGTCCCGCAGCGGGGTGCTCAGCAGCCCCGTCCGGGTGGTGGCGCCGACGAGCGTGAACGGCGGCAGCTCGAGCGTCACCACCCGCGCGCCGGCGCCCTGCCCGACTGTGATCGGCAGCCGGTGGTCCTCCATCGCCGGGTAGAAGGTCTCCTCCAGCGTGCGTGCCAGCCGGTGGATCTCGTCGACGAAGAACACGCTGCGGGGCTCCAGCGCGGTCAGGAAGGAGGCGATGTCGCCCTTGCGCTCCAGCGCCGGGCCGGCGGTGGCGACGAACGGCACCTCCAGCTCGGCCGCCACGATCTGGGCCAGCGAGGTCTTGCCGAGCCCGGGCGGGCCGGCCAGCAGCAGGTGGTCGAGGGCCTCTCCCCGCGCGCCCGCGGCCTGGATCGCCACGCCGAGCTGGTCGCGCAGGCCGTCCTGGCCCACGAACTCCTCCAGCCGCGACGGGCGCAGCGAGCGATCCAGCTCGTCCTCGGCCACCAGGTAGGGCGTCTGGATGCGGGCGCCGGGGCTCGACATTCGCTCAGGCCTCCGCCCGCGCCAGCCGCAGGGCGCTCGAGATCATCTCCTCGGGGCTCTCGCCGTCGGCCTCCGCCAGCAGTTCGTCGGCCTCCTCCGGTCCGTATCCGAGCTCGAGCAGCCCGGCGCGGGCGAGCGCCCGCGGGCTCCCGGGGCGGCCGCGGCGGGCCAGCAGCGGCGTGCGGGCCGCCGCCCCCGGCTCGTCGGGGGCCACCTTCTCGCGCAGCTCCACGATGATCCGCTCGGCGGTCCGCTTGCCGATCCCGGGCACCGCCCTGAGGCGGTCGGCGTCGCCGGCGGCGAGCACCGCCACGAGCTCCTGCGGGGGGGTCACGGACAGCACCGCCAGCGCCACCTTCGGCCCCACCGCCTGGACGGTCAGCAGCATCAGGAACAGCTCCCGTTCGCGCTCGCTGTGGAAGCCGTACAGGATCAGCGCGTCATCGCGCGAGATCAGGTGGGTGTGCAGCGTCACCGCCTCGCCCCGCGGCGGCAGCCGGGTCAGCGTCTGGGCCGAGACGGCGGCCCGGTAGCCGACCCCCGAGCACACCACCACGACGTGATCAGGGCCCCTGGAGGCGAGCTCGCCCCGCAGCAGGTCGATCATCCCGCCGCCCCCGCCAGCGCGAGCGCCAGCGGCGCCCGGTTGACGTGGCAGACGGCTACCGCCAGCGCGTCGGCGGCGTGGTCGGGGCGGGGCTCCTCGGTCAGGCCGAGCAGCGCGGCCACCATCCGCCCGACCTGCTCCTTGGGGGCGCGGCCGTTGCCGCAGACGGCGCCCTTGACCTGCTGGGGGGTGTAGCTGAAGCACTCGACACCGCGCTGGCCGGCCGCCAGCATCACCACCCCGCGGGCCTGCCCGACGGCGAAGGCGGTGCGGACGTTCTGGCCGAAGTAGAGCTGCTCGAGCGCCACCGCCTGCGGGCGGTGCTCGTCCAGCATCCCCTCGACGGCGGCGTGGATCTCCGCCAGCCGGCGCTCCTGTGCCAGCTCGGCGGCGGTCTCGATCACGCCCCCGTCGAGCGCCAGCAGCCGGCCCCGGCGGCGCTCGACGACGCCATAGCCGGTGCTCGCCAGGCCTGGGTCGACACCGAGCACGATCATGGGCAGTGATTCTGCGCGGCTGCCCGGACGCCTGCCTGTCGTAGGCTTGCCCCGCGCGATGGCTGACGAGGACATCGACTACGCGGCCGAGGGTCTGCTCGACGGGCTCGAGGGCGCCGACCGCGAGGAGCGCCTCGGGCTGTTGCGGGAACTGGCCGCCCAGGGCGCGACGCTCGAGGACCTGAGGCGAAACGTCGAGAGCGGCAGGCTCGTGTTCCAGCTCGCCGACCGGGTGATCGGCGGGCCGGTCAGGTTCACGGCCGAGGAGGTGTCCGAGCGCACCGGCATCAGCCTCGACTTCCTGCTCGCCTCGCGCCGGGCGATGGGGGTGCCGATCCCCGAGCCGGGCGAAGCCGCCTTCACCGAGGACGACCTCGAGGCCGCCCGCCGCAGCCTCGTGGCGACCGCGGCGGGGATCCCCGACGAGGACATGCTGGACCTGCTGCGGGTGCTCGGCCGAGGCCTCGCCCAGGCCGCCGAGACGATGCGGGCGCTGCCCCTGAAACTCGTGATGCGGGCCGGGATCAGCGAGCGCGAACTGGCCCAGCACTACGGCGAGGCGGTCGCCCAGCTGTACCCGATGGTGGACCCGCTGGTCAGCAACATCCTCGCCCTGCACCTGCGCCACGCCACCGAGACGGAGATCGTCGGCGCCGCCGAGCGCGACGGCGGACGGCTGCCGGGATCTCGCCAGGTGACGATCGGCTTCGCGGACCTCGTCGGCTTCACCAGCCTCGGCGAGGAAGTCCCGGCCGACGAGCTCGGCCGCCTGGCCACGCGCCTGGAAGCGGTCGCGCTCGAGGTCGCGGCGGCGCCGGTCCGCCTCGTCAAGACGATCGGCGACGCCGCCATGCTCGCGTCGCCGGAGCCCGAGCCGCTGCTGGAGGCGGCGCTGGGGCTGATCGAGGTCGCCGAGGCGGAGGGCGGCGACTTCCCCCAGCTGCGGGTCGGGGCGGCCCTTGGAACGGCGCTGCCGCGGGCGGGGGACTGGTTCGGCCGTCCCGTCAACCTCGCCAGTCGCATCACCGCCGTGGCGAGGCCGAGCAGCCTGCTGGTGGAGGGCTCGCTGTACGAATCGGTCGGCGCCACCTACCGCGGCTCGTTCGCCGGCGAGCGACGGCTGAAGGGGATCCGCGAGCCGGTGGCGCTGTTCAGGATGCGACGAGCCCGGGACGCCTAGCGCCGGGGCCCTGCGCCGGCGGCTGCTGCTGCGCGGGCTCCTCGTCGCGCTCCCACAGCCGCCAGGGGGCCTCGCCGGAGTCCCACAGCTCGTTCAGCGCCAGCGCGTCCTTGAGCGTGTCCATGCACTGCCAGAAGCCGCGGTGGCGGAAGGCGCGCAGCCCGCCGGCCGCCGCCAGCCCCTGCAGGGGCTCGCGCTCGAGCACGCTGTCCGGCTCCAGGCGGTCGAGGAACTCGCCCTCGAAGCAGAAGAAGCCGCCGTTGATCCAGTGCTCGGAGCGGGGCTTCTCCTCGAACGCCAGCACCCGGTCCTGCTCGTCCAGGCGGGCGACCCCGAACTGCAGACGGGGGCGTACGACGGTCACCGTCGCGGGTCCGCCGTGGCCCTCGTGGAAGCGCAGCAGCTCGCCGAGGTCGACGTCGGCGAGCCCGTCCGAGTAGGTCACGCACAGGCGCTCCTCGCCGGCGAGCCGCCGGCCCGCCGCCAGCACCCGACCGCCGGTGTTCGTCTCGGCACCCGTGTCGAGCACCTCCACCCGCACCCCCGCGGGCCAGCGCTCGTCGGCGGCGAAGCGCTCGATCAGCTCGCCCCGGTAGCCACTCGCGAGCACGAACCGATCGAAGCCCTGGGCGGCGTACAGCCGGATCACGTGCCACACGATCGGCCGGCCGCCGATCTCGACGAGCGGCTTGGGGACCTCCTGGGAGTGAGCCCGCAGGCGCGTGCCGCGCCCGCCGCAGAGGATCACCAGCGGGGGGCGGTCGGCCATCAGCCGGCGACGCGCTCGAGGACCTCGGAGGCGATGTCGAAGTTGGCGTGGACGGCGCTCACGTCGTCGTTGTCCTCGAGCAGGTCGATCAGCCTCATCAGCCCGCCGGCCTGATTCTCGTCGATCGGCACGAGGGTCGAGGGCCGGAAGGCGAGCTCGGCGCTCTCCATCTCGACCCCGGCGTCCTCGAGCGCCTGGCGCACGGCACCGAAGTCGGCCGGCTCGGTGACGACCTCGAAGACGTCGTCGTCGGCGCTGATGTCCTCGGCCCCCGCCTCGATCGCGACCATCAGCTGGTCTTCGGAGTAGCGCGAGCCGTCGATCACGATCGTGCCCTTCTTGTCGAACAGGTAGGCCACCGACCCCGGCTCGCCGAGGCTGCCCCCGTTCTTGGCGAAGATGTGACGGACCTCGGCGCCGGTGCGGTTGCGGTTCTCGGTCAGCGCCTCCACCAGCAGCGCCACGCCGCCCGGGCCGTAGCCCTCGTAGAGCACGCCCTCGATGCCGTCGGCGTCGGTTCCCCCGCCCGCGCCCTTGGCGATCGCGCGCTCGATGTTGTCCTTCGGCATCGAGGCCTCCTTGGCCTTGCGGATCGCGAGGTCGAGCGCGGAGTTGCCGACCGGGTCGCCGCCGCCGTCGCGGGCGGCCACCGTGATCGCGCGCGAGAGCTTCGAGAACTGGGCCCCGCGGCGCGAGTCCACGACGGCCTTCTTGTGCTTGATCGATGCCCACTTGGAGTGTCCGGACATGTCTCAATTGTATTTCCAGGCCCACGCCCGGCGCCGGGCGCCGCCCGCAGCGACGTAGGATGCCCCCCGTGGGCGCCTCCGTGGACCCTGAGATCTTCAAGGCCTACGACATCCGGGGCCTGTACGGCGAGCAGATCGACGCCGACCTGGCCGAGCGGATCGGGCGGGCGTTCGCGCGCGTGCTCGGGAGGCTGTGTGGCAAGGCCCCCCACGAGCTGCGGGTGGGGATGGGCCACGACATGCGCCTCACCGCCCCCGAGCTGGCGGCCCGCTACCGCGACGGGATGGTGGCGGAGGGCGTGCACGTGCTCGACGCCGGCATGGTGGGGAGCGAGATCGTCTACTACCTCGTCGGCTCGCGTGAGCTCGACGGCGGGCTGATGTGCACCGCCTCGCACAACCCCAAGGCCTACACGGGGGTCAAGCTGATGCGGGCGGGAGCGCTGGCGCTGTCCGGGGACGAAGGCATCCAGGACATCCGCCGCGAGGTCGAAGCGCAGCGGGACCCGGACGGCGACCAGGCCGACCCCGGCGCCCCCGGAGGCGGCGCGCCCGCGCCGGGCACGGTCGAGCGCGTCGACCTCGAGGGCGAGTTCCGGCAGGCGGTGCTGAAGTTCATCGACGCCGACGCGGTCCGGAGGGGCAAGCGGCTGAAGGTCGTCGTCGACGGCGGCAACGGCATGGCCGGGCCGATGGTGGGGCCGCTGCTGGAAGACCTCGGGCCAGAGCTGATCAGAGACCTACTGGACCCCGGACGGGAACTTCCCCGACCACGAGCCGAACCCGCTGCTGGAGGAGAACCGGCGCTTCATCGTCGAGCAGGTGCGCGAGCAGGGGGCCGACCTCGGGATCGCCTGGGACGGGGACGCCGACCGCTGCTTCTTCATCGACGACACGGGGGAGTTCGTGCCCGGGGACTTCCTCACCGCGTTGCTCGCACGGTCGCTGCTGGCCAGGCACCCCGGCGAGGCGATCCTGTACGACGTGCGTGCCTCCTGGGCGGTCCCGGACACCGTCACGGCCGCCGGCGGTCGGGCCTTCATCAACCGCGTCGGCCACGCCTTCTTCAAGACCAGGATGCGCGCGGAGGGGTCGCTGTTCGGGGGCGAGGTCTCGGGCCACTACTACTTCCGCGACTTCTACTGCGCGGATTCCGGCTCGATTCCCGCGCTCCTGGTGCTGGAGCTGCTGGCCCGCGAGGGGGTGCCGCTGTCACGGCTGTTGGAGCCCTTCCGCTCGCGCTACTTCATCTCCGGCGAGGTCAACTCCCGCGTCGAGGACCCGCAGGGCAAGATCGAGGAGCTGGCCGCCCGCTACAGCGATGCCAAGCAGGGTCGCCTCGACGGCATCTCGATCGACTACGAGGACTGGCACTTCAACGTCAGGCCCTCGAACACCGAGCCGCTGCTGCGACTGTGCCTGGAGTCGCTGGTCTCGCCCGAGGACATGGAGCGCCGCCGCGACGAGGTGCTCGCCGTGATCCGCTCGTGAGCGAGGAGGAGGACCGCGCCGCGGTCCAGGCGCTGGAGGAGGCATCCGCGGCCGGCATCCACCGCCTCGCCGTGCCGACGCCGTTCATGGTCGGGCGGGTCAACGCCTACCTGATCGAGGACTCGCCGCTGACGCTGGTCGACTCGGGGCCGAACTCCGCCAAGGCCCTGGACGAGCTCGAGCAGCAGCTCAACGCCCGCGGCCACGCCGTCGAGGACCTCGAGCTGCTGGTCATCAGCCACCAGCACATGGACCATTTCGGGCTGGCCTCGATCCTGGCCCGGCGCTCGGGGGCCGAGGTGGCGGCGATCGAGCCCCTGGCCCCCTACCTGGCGGGCTACGGGCGCGAAACCGACCTCGACGACGCCTTCGCCGAGGGGATCATGCTGCGACACGGGATCCCTCAGGAAGTCGTCACCGCGTTACGGGCCGTGTCGGCGGGCTTCCGTGCATGGGGCTCGGCGGTGGAGGTGACGAGGCCGCTCGCCGACGGTTCGGAGCTGGTGCTCGGGGAACGAACCCTGCGCGTGCTGCACCGTCCCGGTCACAGTCCGTCGGACACCGTCTTCCACGACGAGCGGCGCTCGATCATGCTGGCCGCCGACCACCTGATCGCCCACATCTCCTCCAACCCGCTGCTGGCGCGACCGCTGGGGGGCGAGCCCGACCCCGACGGTCCCCGCCCGCAGGCGCTGCTGACCTACATGGACTCGCTGGAAAGGACGAGGGCGATGGAGCTCGACCTCGTGCTGCCCGGCCACGGGCGTCCGATCCGCGACCACGTGGGGCTGATCGACGAACGCTTCCGCATGCACGACCGCCGCGCCGAGAAGATCCACGGACTGATCGCCGAACAGCCCCGCAGCGCCCACGAGATCGCCCACGAGCTGTGGGGCAACGTGGCGGTCACGCAGGCCTACCTGACGCTCTCAGAGGTCCTGGGCCACGTCGACCTGCTGCTGCGAGACGAACGGGCCACCGAAGAGGAGCGCGACGGGGTCGTGCGCTTCCGAGCCGGTTCGTGATGGAAGCTGCAATGCGGCGAGCCGGGAGCGTGTACGCCAGCCGTTCCGCTAGGCGTCCTACGCGCGACCGCGCGCGGCCACCAGCTCCAGGAAGCGCCGGTGCAGGCGCTCGTCGGCGCCCAGCTCGGCGTGAAAGCTGACCGCCACCACGGAGCCCTCGCGAGCGGCCACGGGGTGCCCCTCGAGGCTCGCCAGCACCTCCACCCCCGGGCCGTGCTCGGCGATCCAGGGCGCGCGGATGAAGATCGCCCGCAGGGGGCCGCCGGGCAGCCCCACGACGTCGAGGTCGGCCTCGAAGCTGTGGACCTGGCGCCCGAAGGCGTTGCGCTCGGCGCGGATGTCCATCACGCCGAGGTGGTCGCGGTCGAGCATGATCAGCCCCGCACACGAGCCGAGCACCGGCAGCCCCGCCGCCGCCAGCCCTCGCAGCGGCCCGGCCAGGCCCTCGCGCGCGATCCCGAGGCTCATGGTGGTGGACTCCCCGCCGGGGATCACGAGGCCGTCGAGGCCGTCGAGGTCGCCCGGGACGCGCACCTCGCGGGTGTCCGCGCCGAGGCCCCGGAGCATCCGCTCGTGGGCCTCGAAGCCGCCCTGCAGGGCGAGCACGCCGATCAGCGGCGCCGGGCGGGCGGGCGGGGGCTGGCCTGCCACGCGGCGGCGGGGGGCGACTACCAGCCGCGCTGGGCCAGCAGCTGCTCGTCGAGCAGCTTGGAGCTCTCGAGGCTCTGCATCGCGGGGCCGAGGCCACGGGAGGCCCCTGCGACCCGCTCGGGGTCCTGCCAGTGGGTGGTCGCCTCGACGATCGCCCGTGCCCGCGACGGCGGGTCCTCGGACTTGAAGATCCCCGAGCCCACGAACACCCCTTCGGCCCCCAGCGCCATCATCAGGGCGGCGTCGGCGGGGGTCGCGATCCCGCCGGCACAGAACAGCACGACCGGCAGCCGCTGCTCGCGGGCCAGCTCGCGCACCAGCTCCAGCGGTGCACCCAGCTCCTTGGCGGCGGTCGGCAGCTCCTCCTCGCCGAGCGTCCCCAGGCGTCGGATGTCGCCGGTTATCTGGCGCATGTGGCGGACGGCCTCGACGATGTCACCGGTGCCGGCCTCGCCCTTGGAGCGGATCATCGCGGCGCCCTCGCCGATCCGGCGCAGCGCCTCGCCGAGATTGGTGGCGCCGCACACGAACGGCACCTGGAAGGACCACTTGTCGATGTGGTTGCGCTCGTCGGCCGGGGTCAGCACCTCGGACTCGTCGATGTAGTCGACCTCGAGCGCCTCCAGCACGCGGGCCTCCATGAAGTGCCCGATCCGCGCCTTGGCCATCACCGGGATGCTGACCGCCTGCTGGATGCCGGCGATCATCTCCGGGTCCGACATGCGGGCCACGCCGCCGTCACGGCGGATGTCGGCGGGGACGCGCTCGAGCGCCATCACCGCGGCCGCCCCGGCCTCCTCGGCGACGACCGCCTGCTCGGGCGTGACCACGTCCATGATCACACCGCCCTTGAGCATCTCGGCCAGGCCGCTCTTGACGCGGAATGTCGCCTCGTCGCGCATCTGCAGCCCAGTCTATCCGGGCCCCAGTTGGCGCCGGAACACGAGTCTGTCCGCGCCCGAGGGCGAGTATCCCTCGACCAGCGTGACCGAGAAGCCGAGCGCCTCGTGGAACGATCGGGAGCCGACGTTCTCGGGTCTGGTGATCGCCTTCAGGGACCGCGCGCCGCCCGCCCCCGCGAGCTCGGCGAAGCGCTCGTACAGGGACCGCGCCAACCCTCCTCCCCGGGCCGAGCGTCGCACCGCCACGGCATGGATGTAGCCGGTGGCGCCCGGACCGACGAAGCCGAGCAGGTAGCCGACGATCTCGCCGTCGCGCTCGGCCAGCACCGAGGTCTCGCCGAACTCGTGCACGTACAGGGCCTGGTGCAGGAACTCCATTTCCGGGTCGTCCCAGAACTCGTCGATTTCGCCGAGGATCGTGCCGAGGTCGGCGATCGTGACGTGACGGAGGACGACGCCGCCCGCGGACTGGCTCATCGCGTAATCATGCCCCGATGCGACGTCTGGTCTATGGGACGGACCGCCGGCTGCGCGATGGCGAACACGTGCTCGCGGACTACACCGACGACGGGCCGTACGGAGTCATCGCGGTCGGCGGGGCCGAGCACGAGATCGAGCACGTCGGGAGAACGGGCTGGCGCTTCCGGCTCACCGACGCCGGCAGCGAGACCGTCTGCGAGTACGACCCATGTCCCATCGTTCGCGGTGGAACGCTCCGCGGGCGCTGGTCCCAGACACGCGTCCGTGGGGTGGCGCTCAGGCCGCGCAAGTGGACCCTCAGCGGCGAACCGGGCTGGCGGCTGCACGCCGACGTCGTGAACGCGACCTGGCTGCGCAAGGTCGGAGAGAGGCTGGTGTCCCCGCAGTCCTCCTTCGAGGTGCGCCTTACCGGCGAGCCGCCGATCCTCGCGCCCGAAGTCACGATCCAACTCGCGTTCGGCTGCTGGATCCTGGTCGAACGCCAGCTTCTGCCTCCAGAGACCGCTGGCGGCGGATAAGCGGCAAGGCCACCTCTGCAGTTCCGACCGTTGCACTTGTCTGGTGCTGTTCCGTCAGGCGCATGCGCCTGACGGCTGGCCGTGCATGCACGGCCAGAAAAGGACCGGCACATGTGCCGGTCCACCGAGCTCGCATGCGAGCTCGGATCTCGGCCTTTCTGAGCCGCGAGCTCGGCCCCAGAGGACGCCCGAGCTCGGACTACTTCAGCCGGAAGGCCCTGATGCGGTCGTCGTACTGCGCGGTGTTCTGCGCGTAGACGCCGTAGGCGAGCGCCTGGATGATGCTCAGCAGGGCGGCGTGGGAGCGTACGAAGGCGGGGCTGTTGGAGGAGTAGTAGAGCTTGATCTGGGCGAGCTTGGCGACCTCCGAGAGGGTCGCGTCGGTGATCGCGGCGGTGCTCGCCTGGCGGTGGCGGGCGAGCTTCATCGCGCGCACCACCAGCGGGTGGGGACGCCCGGCCGAGAGTCCGATCACGAGCGTCGAGGTGTCGATCCGCCCGAGGCGGCTGAGCGCCTCCTGGGAGGGGCTGGCGACGACCTCCACGCGCAGGTCGAGCAGCATCAGCAGGTGGCGCAGGTAGCTGGCGAAGAAGGCCATCTGGTCGGTGCCGGCGACGAGCACCTTGTCGGCCGCCACGATCGCGTCCACGAGCGACTGGACCTCGCCGCGGGCGAGCTTGCGGGCGGTCTCCTCGAGGTTCAGGTGGTCGGCGGCGAGCGCCGCCTCGAACTCGTTCTGGTCCAGCGAGAACAGCGGGCCCGAGGACGCCGTGCCCTCCTGGGCGGCCTTGGCGTTGACACGCCGGTATTCCTCCCTGGCGGCCGCCTGCAGCTCGGGGAAGCCCTCGAAGCCGAGCGCCTGGGAGAAGCGCACGACGGTGGAGCTGGAGGTGTTGGCGCGGCGGGCGAGCTCCTCGGCGGTCTGGAAGGCGGCCTCGTCGAGGTGGTCGACGATGTACTGGGCGACGTCCTTCTGGGACCGCGAGCACTCGTCGAACCTCGCCTGGATGTACTTCGAGAGGCTCTGGTGCTCGCTGGTGCCGTCGACGGGGGGATGCTCGGGGCTGTTGGTGGCGGCTCGCTTCATTTGCCCGCTCTTGTTCGACGTCCACTTGCCGCACTCCTCCTGTACCCATTCCGCCACGATCCCCGCCGGTGCGGGCGCCGGCTCGTGTGCGCCGTCCGGGGGCCGCGACGGCTCCGTGGCCATATCCTCCGGTCCCCGTGAGCACCGAGCCCCTGCAGGCACGCGCCGAACGCCTCTCCGAGACCACCTGGCTGGGCGGCCCCCCGCGGGTCTTCGAAGCGGTCGGACGGATGGGCTTCACGCTGCTGCTGGAAAACGGCCTGCGGCCCTCCTCGCGCGTCCTGGACGTCGGCTGCGGGGCGCTGCGCCTGGGCTACTGGCTGATGCGCTTCCTCGACCCCGGCGGCTACCACGGGATCGAGCCCCAACAGGAGATGCTGCGGGTGGGGCTGGAGCAGATCGTCGAGCCGGAGGTCGTCGAGCGGGCCGATGCCCACTTCAGCGACAACGAACGGTTCGACTTCTCGGTGTTCGACACCGAGTTCGACTTCGTCGTGGCACGCTCGATCTGGAGCCACGCCTCCAAGCCCCAGATCGCGGCGATGCTGTCCTCGTTCGCCGCCACCGGCTCCCCCACGGCGCGGTTCCTGACCTCCTACAAGCCCGCCACCCTCAGCGCCGTGGTGGCCGAGCGGGTGCCCCCGCTGCAGCCGGCGGCGGCCGCCGTGTCTCTGGCCGCGCACAGCCCCGGGCTCGCCCGCCACTGGCCGGGGCTCGCTCTGGGCACCGACTACAAGGGCGAGGAGTGGGTCGGGCGCCAGCGCACCTCCAAGATCTCGGGCACCGTCCGGCACAGCTTCGGGTGGATCGCCGGGGAGGCCGCCCGCAACGGGTTGACCGTGCACCAGCTGCCCCGCGACGTGGTCTCGAACCAGTACTGGCTGCGGATCGGGCGCCGGCCATGAGACGGTCACTGCTCGAGGACCTCCACGAAGACTTCCGCGCCAGCTTCCACACCTTCCTCGAGCGCGAGGTGCTCGGCGGGGAGGGGCGCTACGGCGAGTGGGAGCGCGAGGGGATCATCCCCCGGGAGGTGTTCGAGGCGGCCGGCCGGGGCGGCTTCCTGGCGATGGCGGTGCCCGAGGCCTACGGCGGCGCCGGTGCAGATGACTTCCGCCTCAACCTGGTGATCGGCGAAGAGTGTCAACGGCTCGGCGTCGGCTCCTTCGGGCTCGGGATCACGCTCCACAACGACATCTGCCTGCCCTACTTCCTGCGCCTCGCGGACGAGCCCCAGCGCGAGCGGTGGCTGCCGGGGATCGTCACCGGCGAGCTGATCACCGCGCTGGCGATGACCGAGCCGGGGATCGGCTCCGACCTGGCGGCGATGACCACCACCGCGATCCGCGACGGCGAGCACTACCTGCTCAACGGCTCCAAGACGTTCATCACCAACGGCATCAACTCCGACCTCGTGATCGTGGCCGCCAAGACCGACCCCCGCGAGCGCCACCGCGGCATCAGCCTGCTCGTGGTCGAGCGCGGGATGGAGGGCTTCGAGCGGGGACGCAAACTGGAGAAGCTCGGCCAGCACGCCCAGGACACCGCCGAGCTGTCCTTCGAGGACGTGCGGGTGCCCGCGGCCAACCTCCTCGGACAGGAGGGCGAGGGCTTCATCCACCTGGTCTCCAACCTGCCCCAGGAGCGCCTCTCGATCGCCGCCTCGGCGGTCGCCGCGGCCGAGGCCGCGCTGGACTGGACGCTCGCCTACGTGCGCGAGCGACAGGCCTTCGGCCAGCCGATCGGCTCCTTCCAGAACTCCCGTTTCACACTCGCGCAGCTGCACAGCGAAGTCGACGTCGCCCGTATCTACATCGACCGCTGCGTCCAGGCACTTGACGGGGACGACCTGACCGCCGAGGACGCGGCCGCCGCCAAGTGGTGGTGCACCGAGCTCCAGGGCCGGGTCGTGGACTCCTGCCTGCAGCTCCACGGCGGCTACGGCTACATGCTCGAGTACCCGATCGCGAGGGCCTTCGCCGACGCCCGCGTGACCCGCATCTACGGCGGCGCGAACGAGATCATGAAGGAGATCATCGGCCGCTCGCTGGGCCTGTAGATCACCCCGCCTGCAGCGTGCCCGCGAGCTCCACGAAGTAGTCCAGCGAGCGGGGGTTGGCGAGCGAGTCCACGCTCGCCGCCTGGTCCGCAGGGGCGCCCATCAGGATCCGCTTGACCGGCACCTCCAGCACCTTCCCCGACAGCGTCCTCGGCACCTCCTCGATCTGCAGCACGTCGTTGGGGACGTGCCGGGGGGAGCAGTCCTCGCGGATCCGCCGCTTGATCAGGGCCGTCAGCCGCTCGTCGAGCGCCACCCCGGGTTCGAGCACCACGAACAGCGGCATCCACAGCTCGCCGGAGTCTCCCCGCGGTACGTCCACGACGAGCACGTCGAGCACCTCGGGAACGGTGGCGGCCGCGCGGTAGATCTCGCTCGTTCCCATCCGCACCCCCTGGCGGTTGATGGTCGAGTCCGAGCGCCCGTAGATGAACGCCCCCCCACGGGGGGTGATGCGGATCCAGTCGCCGTGGCGCCACACCCCGGGGTACATCGAGAAGTAGCTCTCCCGCAGGCGCTCGCCGTCCTCGTCGCCCCAGAAGAACAGCGGCATCGAGGGCATCGGCTCGGTGATCACGAGCTCGCCGACCTCGTCGACGACGCTGCGGCCGTCCGCGTCCCAGGCCTCCACCGCGCAGCCGAGCATCCGCGCCTGCAGTTCGCCCTCGTACACCGGCAGCGTCGGGCACCCGCCGACGAAGGCCGTGCAGACGTCGGTGCCGCCGCTGGTGGAGAACAGCCACACGTCGGGGTCGACCTGCTCGTAGACCCAGCGGAAGCTCTCCGGCGCCAGCGGCGAGCCGGTCGAGCCGATCGCCCGCAGCGAGGACAGGTCGTGTTCGGTGCCAGGCCTGATCCCGGCCTTCTCGGCGCTCGCCATCAACCCGGCGCTGGCCCCCAGGCAGGTCATCGAGGTGCGCTCGGCGAGGTCCCACAGCGCCCCCAGGTCCGGGTACGCCGGGCTGCCGTCGTAGAGCACGATCGCGGCCTCGCTGTGGAGCGCGCCGACGAGGAAGTTCCACATCATCCACCCGGTCGTGGTGAACCAGAACATGCGGTCCCCGGGGCGCAGGTCCAGGTGCAGGCGCTTCTTCAGCTGCTCCACCAGGATGCCGCCGTGCCCGTGCACGATCGCCTTCGGCAGGCCGGTGGTGCCGGACGAGTACAGCACCCACAGGGGGTGGTCGAAGGGCACCTGCTCGAACTCCAGCCCCTGGCCCTCCCCGAGCGCGAGCAGCTCGCTCCAGCCCAGCCGCCGTGGTCCGTCTCCCCCGCCCGGGCGGCGGCCGCCCACGCCCCCGCCGTTGCTCGGGCCGCCGCCGGTCGACCCGGCGAACAGGTACGGGAGCTCGACCACGTGCTCGACCGTGGGCAGCTCTTCGAGGATCCCCTCGAGCACCGCCCGGCGGTCGAAGTCCTTGCCCCCGTGACGGTATCCGTCCACCGCCAGCAGGAGCTTCGGCTCGATCTGGGCGAAGCGGTCGATCACGCTGCGGGCGCCGAACTCGGGCGCGGCGCTGGACCAGATCGCGCCGATGCTGGCGACCGCCAGCAGCCCCACCAGCGTCTCGGGGATGTTGGGCATGTAGGCCACGACGCGGTCTCCGCGGCCGACACCGAGGGCCCGCATGCCCGCCGCCGCGGCGGCGACCTGCGCGGACAGCTCGTCCCAGCTGAGGCGGTCCAGCTGGCGCAGCTCCGAGCAGTGCAGCACCGCCGGCTCTGCGCCGCGGGCGGGGGCGGCGCGCCCGCCGGCGGGCAGTGTCCCCAGCAGCAGGTTCTCGGCGTAGTTCAGTCGCGAGCCCTCGAACCAGCGCGCGCCGGGCATCGAGCGATCGGCGAGCACGCGCTCGTAGCCGCGTGAGGCGCGCACGCCGCAGAACTCCCAGATGTCGGCCCAGAAGTCCTCGAGGTTGGCCACCGACCACTCCCGCAGCGGCTCGTACCCGCCGAAGTCGCGGCCGTGGCGGGCCCCGGCCCAGCGCCTGAAGGCGTCCATCTCGGTGCTCGCGATCCACTCCGCCGAGGGGCTCCAGAGCGGCTGCTCGTGGATCGAAGGGGCGCTTGCCATGGTGCCCGAAGGATATTCTCGGCCGCCGTGGATGCGTCTGGACTGCGCGCGGAGTTCCCCGTCCTGGCGCGACGCGCTTACCTGAACGCGGGCACCGACGGCCCGCTGCCGGCGGCGGCGGCGCGCGCGGGCGCCCGGGAGCTGGAGCGGGAGCTGCACGAGGGCCGCGCCCGCGCCCACTTCGAGCGCCGCAGCGAGCTCGCCTCCGAGCTGCGGGATGCCTATGCGAGGGCGCTGTCGTGCGAGGCGCAGGACGTCTCGCTGACGAGCTCGACCACCGAAGGGATCGGCCAGGTGATCGCCGGCCTCGCCCTGGAGCCCGGGGACGAGATCGTCACCAGCGACGAGGAGCACCCCGGGCTGCTGGGGCCGCTCGCCGCCGCCCGCGAGCTGCACGGGGTGAGCGTGCGTCAGGTCCCGTTCGCCGAGGTGGCCGACGCGGCCGGGCCGAGGACGCGGCTGGTGGCGTGCTCGCACGTGGGCTGGATGAGCGGCTCGGTCGCCCCCGCCGGGCTGCGCGAGCTCGACGTGCCGGTGCTGCTCGACGGCGCCCAGGGCGTCGGCGCCGTGCACGTGGACCCGGCCGAGCTGGGCTGCGATGCCTACGCCGGAGCCGGGCAGAAGTGGCTGTGCGGACCGGACGGGACGGGGATGCTGTTCGTCTCCCCCGCCCTGCGCGAGCGCCTGGCGGTGCCACGGCGGGGCTACGGGAACGTGGCCCACCCCGACGCGGGTCTCGACGGCGGCCTGCACCCCGACGGGCGGCGCTTCGACATCGCCTCGATCAGCGCCGAGGCGATGGCCTGCTCGCTGGCGGCGGTCTCGCTGCTGGAGTCGGCCGGGTGGCCGGCCGTGCACGAGCGCGCCGCCGGGCTGGCGGGCACCTTCGCCGCCGCGCTGGCCGAGCACGGGCGCGAGCCGGCCCCGCGCGGGAGGACCACGCTCGTGGCCTTCCACAGCGAGGACCCCGAGGGTGAGCGCGACCGCCTCGGACAGGAGGGGATCGTGCTGCGAAACATCCCGGATCGCCCGTGGCTGCGTGTCTCGGTGGGGGCCTGGAACGACGAGGGCGACCTCGAGCGGCTGCTGGACGCGCTGGCGTGAGCGCCACTCCGCCGGCCGCAACCGAGCCGCTCGCACCGCAGGCGCCGGTGGCGGGGGCCCGGCGGCCCGCGATCCTCTCGCGGCTGCAGCCGGCCGACGCCGGGATCGTGCTGGTGGCCCTGCTGTGGCTGGTGCTGACGACCCACCGGCTGGCGCAGAACGGCTTCGCCAACGTCTTCTACTCGGCGGGCGTGAAGTCGATGCTGCACTCGCTGCACAACTTCCTGTTCGTGTCCTTCGACCAGGGCGGGCTGGTGAGCGTCGACAAGCCCCCGCTGGCGTTGTGGCTGCAGGTGGCGAGCGCGAAGGTGTTCGGCTTTCACCCCCTGAGCCTGCTGCTGCCGGAGGCGGTCTGCGGCCTGGTGGCCGTGTTGGTGATGTACGCGATGCTGCGCGGGCGGGTGGGCAGCGTGACCGCCCTCGGGGCCGCGCTGGCGCTGGCGGTGTTCCCCTCGTTCGTCGCCGTCTCCCGCGACAACGGGGTCGACCCGCTGCTGCTGGCGCTGCTGGTGCTGGCCTGCTGGGCCGCGCTGCGGGCCTGCGACACCGGCAGCTGGTGGGCGCTCTTGGCCTCGGCGGTGCTGGTCGGTCTGGCCTTCAACACCAAGACGCTGGCCGCCTACCTGGCGGTGCCGGGGATCGTCGTCGGCTACGCCGTCTGTGCCCCCTCCTCGCTGCGCCGGCGGATCGCCGGGCTGGCGCTGGCGGGGGTGGTGATGCTGGCGGTGTCGTTCGCCTGGATCCTGTACGTGGACTCGGTCGCCGCCGCCAAGCGCCCGTGGGTGGGCAGCACCAAGGACAACAGCGAGGTGGGGCTGACGTTCGACTACAACGGCCTCGGCCGGGTCGAAGGCCAGGTCGGCGGGCCCGGGCAGGTGCCCGCCAAGCCGGGCGCCTACGTACCGGTGACGAGCACTCACGTCGGCGCCGGCCTCGGACACCCCCCGCTGGTGGCCACCCGGCGGTTGGGCGGTGAGGCCCCCAAACCCCCGCCCGGCCCGGCGCCGACGGGCGGGCGCGAACCGCGCCCGATCCCGTTCGGCAAGCCCCCGGGGCCGCTGCGGCTGTTCCGCCTCGGCCTCGGCGACCAGGCCTCCTGGTACCTGCCCTACGCGCTCGTCGGCGCGCTGGCGCTGGCGCTGCTGCTGATCGGGGCGCTGCTGGCCCGCTGGCGGGGCGGCGCCGAGGAGCGCCGCCGCTGGCTGCGCGACCGGCGCCTGGCGGTGCTGCTGGTGCTCGGCGGCTGGTTCCTGGTCGAGGCGGTGGTCCTGAGCGGGTCCAAGGGGATCGTGCACCCCTACTACGTCTCCGCGCTGGCCCCGGGCGCGGCCGCGATGGCCGCCACCGGGGCGCTCGCCTTCGCGACGCTCGCCGGGGGCCCCCGCCGCACGCTCGGGATCGTGCTCTCGCTGCTGGCGATCGCCGCCACGATCGCGGTGCAGATCGTGCTGATGCACCAGCAGCGCTACATGGAGTGGTTCATCCCCTTCCTGATCGCCGGCGGCGCGGCCAGCTGGCTGGTGCTGGCGCTCTCCAGGCGCCTGGCCGGCCCGGCGGCGGCGGTCGGCTTCCTGGTGCTGCTGGCGACGCCGGCGGCGTATGCCAGCACGAGCTGGCTGGCGCCGGTCGAGGGGACCTTCCCGGTGGCCGGGCCGCGCCACAACGCGGGCGAAGGCGGCTACGGCATCTCGCCCAAGGACGTCGCCACCGACCGCGCGCTGATCGACTACGTGCGGACACACCGCCCGGGGAGCCGCTACCCGCTGCTGACGGTCGCCTCCGACGAGGCCGCGCCGATGATCCTGCTCGGCTTCCCGGCCGCCGCCCTGGCCGGCTACAGCGGCACCGACCCCGCGCTCACCGGTGCCAGCCTGGCGGGGCTGATCGAACGCGGTGAAGCCCGCTGGGTGCTGCTGGGCGGCCCCTACGCGCAGCGGGGCGGCAACGGGGCCACCGTGGCGGTGCTCCACGTCTGCCCCCAGCTGAGACCGAGCCAGTGGCACAGCCCCACCAGCTACACCGGCGGGATCACGCTGTTCGACTGCGCCGGACGGGCCCGCGAGCTGGCCGACTACAGGACCCCTCCGGGGTACGGCGCGACGGGCTGAGAGCCCGCTCAGGCCGCGACCCGCAGCTCGCGGCGGAACGCCCGCTCGAACAGCTCACCCTCGCGGCGGGCGGCCCAGCCGGGGACGGCCGAGTCGCCGTCGGCCACCAGGCGCAGCTCGACCGTGCCGTCGCTCTCCTCCAGGTGCGCGCGGCGCACGAGCTGGTCGCGCGAGCGCTCGAGGTCCTCGGCCAGTCGCAGCAGGGTGGCGCAGCGATCGAGGCGCTCGGCGTCGCCGGGGCCGAACAGCGGCGCCATCGGTCCCGGCGAGGGCATCCCCTTGCGGTGGTAGCGGGCCGACTGGGCGATGATCGCCGTCTCCACCGGCGTGAACCCCGGCAGACCGCCGTTTAGGATCAGGTAGCGGGAGTGCTTGTGGTGGTCGTCGTAGTCGATCGACATGCCGATGTCGTGGAGCATGCACGCCGCCCACAGCAGCTCCCGCTCGCGGGGGTCGCCGTCGTGCAGGCCGAGGGCGGCGAGCTCGTCGAACATCCCCAGCGCGAGCGACGCCACGTGCTCGGTGTGGGCGGCGTCGACGCCGTACTGATGGGCCAGGTTCAGCACGCTCGTATGGCGCACGTCCTCGAACATCGGGGGACGTCCTTCGCCCCCCGGCGTCCCGCCCAGCAGGCGCTCGAAGAACACCCCCTCGCGCAGCCCCGCCTCGGTCACCTCCAGCGAGCCGAAGCGACCGGTCTCGAGCACGCTCTGCACGACGATCGCCCCGGCCAGGATCAGGTCTGCGCGGGCGGGCTTGATGCCGGGCACGCTGGCCCGCTCGCGCGCCGGCAGTTCGGCCAGGCGTGCGATCAGCTGATCGAGGGCGTCGCGGTCGATCACCATCCCCTGCACCCCGGTGGACGGCAGCCCCGCGGCCCGTTGGGCGGCGGCGGCGAGGTTGCGCACCGTGCCCCCCAGCCCCACCAGGCGCCCGCGCTCGCAGCCGAGCCGCTCCAGCCACCGCGCCCGCGAGAGCTCCTCGGCGATGTGGCTGCGCAGCTCGTCGAGCTGCTTGCGCTTCGGCGGCCCGTTGGCGGGCAGGTAGCGCTCGCTCATCAGCACGGTCCCCACGCGCCAGGACCCGCACTGTCGCGGCAGCCGGTCCTCGACCCGCAGCAGCTGCAGCGAGCCGCCCCCGAGGTCCAGCACGCACCCCTGCTCGAGCGTGGTGGAGTTGACCGCGGCGAGGTAGGCGTAGTAGGCCTCCTGCTCGCGTGAGAGCACCCGGATGGCACCCGGGAACCGCTCCCGGGCCGGCTCCAGGAAGGCCTCGGCGTTGCGGGCTTCGCGGATCGCGCTGGTGGCCACCGCGTCCACGTGCTCCTCGTCCAGGCCGCTGGCGCGGCAGAAGTGGGCGAACACGTCCAGCGTCGCCAGCGCACGCGCGAGCGGGCGCTCGCCGAGCTCGCCGCTGGCGGCCAGGCCCTCGCCGATGCGAACCGGCTCGTAGATCTCGTCCGTGCGCCGCCACCAGCCGTCGCCGGCCATGAACACGACCAGCCGGAACGAGTTCGACCCCAGATCTACGACCCCCAGCCTCTCCCCGGGCTTCATGACGCCAGCGTATTGGCCGCGGCGGATCCGACCGGAGGGCCCTGCGCGATCGGGCAAACCCTGTTTCGAGGCCGCCCCGCCCGGGAAAATCAACTTCGGTGCCGATCGATCCCCAACGGCCCGACCTCGTGGCGCTGCTGCACCTCGACCCCTATGCGGCCAGGGCGGCCCGCCACTGCGCACGCTCGGTCGACTCGCCCTCGCCGGACCTGCGCGACGCGGTCGCGCTGCTGACGAGCGAGCTCGTCACACGCGCCGTGCGCCCGGTCCAGCAGCCCGAGGAGGAGATGCGCCTGCAGGTGTGGATGCCGTCCGACGTCGTGAGGGTCGAGCTGACGGTGCCCCGCGAGCACTTCTTTCCCGACGAGCAGACCCACCGCGCGGAGGACCTCGGCGTGATGGTCCTCGACCGGGTCGCCGACCGCTGGTCGATTCAGCCCGCGGACCACAGTGTCTCGCTGTGGTTCGAAATCGACCGCGTCGCCGCGCCGGCCTAGGACCCGGCGCGCTCGCTGGCGCTCGCCCGGCGCTCGGCGCCGGGGTGGCCCCGACGCGAGCCGGCCGACAGGCGGCCCGGTCGGGACCGGCGCCATCCCCCCGGCACATGAAAAAGAGGGGCGCCCCCGGCGGGGCGCCCCTCTTTCATTCCCAATTCGGTTCTGTTACTCCCGAGTGGCGGGGCCCGGCCCAGCGGGCCCCGTACTCAGGTCGGAAAAGGTGCCTACTTGCCTTCTTCCTTTTTGGTCTTGCAGGCTTCCTTCCGTTCGGCGATTTTTTCCTTAATCGCTGCGTCCTTTTCCGCGTACTTTTCCTTCTGTTCTTTGATCTTGGTCTTGCCCTTCTGGCCCTTCTCTTCTTCCAGCTTTGCCTTCTGTTCTTCTTTTTTGCCCGCTAGGTTGCCCTTGTCTTCGGCGACCTTTTCTTGGCATTCTTCGAACTTCGTGCTGACCGTTTCCTTGCGTTCTTCGTACTTTTCTTTGCAGGCTTCCTGCTTTTCAGCAATCTTTTCCTTCGCGGCTTCGTCTTTTTCCGCGTACTTTTCCTTCTGTTCTTCGATCTTTTCGTTGCCCTTCAGGCCTTCTTCCTTCTCTTCCTTGATCTTTTCCTTCTGTTCTTCCTGCTTGCCCTTGAGGTTGCCCTTGGCTTCCGCAACCTTTTCCTTGCATTCGGAATACTTTTCCTTCGGCGTGCCTTCTGCGTAGACGCCCCCTGCGACGACGGTGGCCATCGCGTAGACGGCGATCAGGCAGAGGGCGAGAATGCTAATCCGCTTCACGTGTCCATCCTCTCTCGTGTGTCCTGATTTCGTTCTCTCGCTCTGATCGCCGCCGGTGCCCCCTCAAACTCTGCACGGGCGCAGACTGACGATCCATGCCTCACGGCGTTGTCCTATAGCGTCGTCCTACTCGCGGGTCACCTGACTGCGGTCCGATCGGACGACAATGCGCGGTGTGTTCCCAGCTCGGAGGGGGTTGGGCACGACGAGACGGCCGTGAAGGCACGTTGCGCTCCCGCAACGGCATCCATGACTCCTGCAGCCCCGGGCACGCCATCCTCCTCCTTGCCTCCTTGGGAAAACTCCGTTCGAGGGACCACAGCGCGGTGCCCCCCACAGCGCGGTTTATACCATGTCGCGCCACGGAGTGCAAAGCCCCTGCTTGTTCCGGGTTGCGTAGGGCCGTTCGGGCATAAGCCCCGCTTATGCCGGCCCTAGATCCGTCTGGCGTGGCCGTGGCCGTGGCTAGGCGGCCGGCCCCAGGCTCACGGGCAGACGCTTGAGCTGGTTGACGAACAGGGCTTCCGCGGCCACGGGCTCGCCGTCGAGCTCGATCCGCGGGTAGCGGCGCAGCGTCTCCTCGATCAGGATCCGCAGCTCCAGCCGCGCCAGCGCGGTCCCCAGGCAGAAGTGGCGCCCCCCGGCGCCGAAGGCCTGGTGCTCGGGGTTGCGATGGATGTCGAAGCGGTCCGGGTCCTCATAGCGGCTCTCGTCGCGGTTGGAGGAGACGTACCACATCACCACCTTCTCGCCCTTCTTGATCGGGCAGCCGCCCAGCTCCGTGTCACGGGTGGCGGTGCGGCGGAAGTGGGCGAAGGCCGGGAACATCCGCAGCGCCTCCTCGACCGCACCCGGGATCAGCTCCGGGTCCGCGACCAGCTCGCGCTGCTGCGCGGGGTCTTCCATCAGCGCCCGCATGCCGCTGGCGTAGGTCGCCTTGGTCGAGTCGTTCCCCGCCGCCATCAGCAGGAAGAAGCCCATCACGATCTCGGTCTCCGACAGTTTCTCGCCGTCGACCTCGGCGTGGACGTAGATGCTCATGAGGTCCTCGGTCGGGTTCTCGCGGCGCTCCTCGATCAGCGCCTGGCAGCGCTCGAACATCTCGGGGAAGTCCTTCTCGAGCACACCGTCGATGCCCTCCGGGGCGAGCTCCGGGTCGTCGGGGGCCAGCGCCGAGTTCATGATCCGCGCCCACATCGCATCTTCCTCCTCGGACAGGCCCATGAAGCTCGAGATCACCCGCGAGACGACCGGCTGGGCTACGTCGGAGACCAGGTCGCAGCGCTCGCGACCCTCGAGGCGGTCGAGCACCTCGCACGTGATCGCACGGATGCGGTCCTCGTGATCGGCGATCCGCTTGGGCGTGAAGCCCCGCTGGAACAGGGCCTTGACGCGGTCGTGCTTGGGCGGGTCCATGCCGATGAACATCGCCCGCACCAGCTCCAGCGGGAAGATCTCGGCGAACACCGTCACGCCCCCGAGCTCGGAGGAGTAGGTCTCCCAGTCGCGGCTGACGGTGTGCACGTCCTCGGCGGTCGTCACCGACCAGAAGCCCGCCTCGTCCGGGTACTGGTCGATCCGCCCGCTCCAGTGCACGGGGCACTTGCCCCGCATCTCCTTGAACAGCCCGTACGGCGGGCCGTCCTTCCACAGCTCGCCGGACGCGAGCTCGACGTTCTCGATCCCCGGTTCAACGGTCGCCATGTGATGCCCCTCTCCTTCGGATGCCAGTCGTTGGGGACTGTACTCCCGTGCGATCATCGGGGCCGTGAGCGACTCGGGGGCGGGCGAAGCGGAGCTGCGCGAGCAGGATCTGCGCGGCGACTGGTTCGAGCAGCTGCGGGCGTGGCTGGCGGACGCGGGTGCGGCGGGCATCGCGGAAGCGAACGCGATGGTGCTCGCCACCGCCGACGAGGGCGGGCGGCCCTCGGCCCGGACCGTGCTGATGAAGGGCCTCGACGAGCGGGGGCTGGTGTTCTACTCCAACCGCGGCTCGCGCAAGGGCCGCGAGCTGGCCGCCAACCCCCGTGCGACGGCGGTCTTTCCGTGGTATCCGATCCGTCGCCAGGTGATCGTGGAGGGCTCGGTCTCGCTCGTTCCAGAGGCGGTCTCGGACGAGTACTTCGCGAGCCGTCCCTACCGCTCCCGGATCGGTGCGCTGGCGAGCCGCCAGTCGAGCGTCATCGCCGGGCGTGAGCAGCTCGAGCAGGCGGCCGCCGAGCTGCGGCGGCGCTACCCGCCCGAGGGAGGGGTTCCCCGTCCGCAGTGGTGGGGCGGGTGGCTGATCGAGCCCGAGGCCGTCGAGTTCTGGCAGGGCCGGCGCGACCGCCTGCACGACCGCCTGCGCTACCGCCGCGAGGGCGCCGGCTGGGTCATCGAGCGGCTCTCCCCGTAGGGAGGCCGATCACCTGGCGGCGGAGACCGCCACCGTCAGGTCGTGGGCGCGGATCAGGTCGGATGCCTTTTTCCAGCACACGTCCTGCTCCTCGGGGTAGCTCGTCGAGACGCCCTTGGCGATCAGTCCCTCGACCTTCTTCGCCGCCCTTGCCGCGACGGCCGAAAGGTGGTGGCCCTCGCGGGGGGCGGCGGCTTCGCGGGTGCGATCCCGGCCGGCGCCGGCGTCGCCGCCGTCGCGTTCTCCGGTGATCCTCTCGCGCGGGTGCTCGTTGAGGTACAGGCGCATCGCGCTCACCGTCCAGGGCAGCCCGGTGGGGCTCTCCCTGCGCTCGAGGAAGCGGGCGAAGTCGGCACCGCTGTGCCACCTGCCCGACACCTGGGCGACGCGGGCGAGACTGTAGCTGGGGATTTCGTACACGTGTACGAAATCGCCGAGCCAGCGCAGCACCTGGCGGTACTGGTCGAGCGCGCCGTAGCTGATCCCGACCTCGGCGGCGAAGTCCGAGAGCGTCCGCCCGGCGGCTCCCCGTCCGTGCTGGGGCACGACATCGAAGGACGCCAGCGCAGCTTCCATCTTGCCCTCGAAGGTCTTGCTGAGCGCACCCCGGGCACGCGCGACGGCCGCCCGCCAGACGATCAACTCGTCACCGGTCCGGTCGCCGCCCGCCAGTGCCGACCTCGTGATCACGCGCGGGATCCTAGTATCGGTCGAGGCGGCACGTTCGACGGCGTTCCGCTCGTTACGCAGATTCGCGTGCCCGGCGCGGCGAAGCGCACCGGCAGCGCCGCGCCCGCACCCGGCTCTTCACGTCTGCGACGTGTCACCTACCCGGTCGCCGTCGGCGCGGGGTCTTCCCTGATCACGACGGTGTCACCGACGGGGATGATCTCGTCGGCGGCGAGATCCGCGCGGGAGGCGTGCTCGCGGATCGCCTCCGGGCTCGTGGCCTGGTAGATGCAGACGGTTCCCACGCGTCCGTCGGGCTCCTCGATCACGTAGCTTCGAATCCAGCGGATGTCGTCGGACATCTCGTCGTCGCCCACGGCTTTGGAGCGCCCGGCCGCCTGTTCGAGCTCCTCGCCCGACGCCCACGCCGAACGCCTGAGGATTACGTACGTGTTCATCTCGTCTCCTTTTCGCCGTTTCGTCGACAGCCTCGGTCGACTGGACCGACTCTATGATCGCGCTCGTCCGCGCCCGCCGCCGAGCGCGCGGTGAGCGGCCGGCCAGGACTACGCCCGAGGGCCTTCCCAGGCCATAGGATCCGCCGCGATGTCCGACGTCTTGATCGTCGAGGACCCGGCGCCGCACGTCCGGCGTCTGGTGCTCAACCGCCCCGACCAGCTGAACACGATGACCGCCGAGCTGTGCGAGGCCCTGCACGTCGAGCTGCGCCGGCTGGCCGCCGAGCGCTCGGTGCGGGCCGTGATCCTGACCGGTGCCGGGCGTGGCTTCTGCGCGGGCCTCGACCTCCACGGCTACGGTGCGGCGCCCGGCAACGAAGGTGACGACGAACCCCGCAACCGGCTCGCCAACCAGCAGCACATGTCGAGCCTGATCCTCGAGCTGCGCGCGCTGCCGCAGCCGGTGATCGCGGCCGTCAACGGCCCGTCGGCCGGCTTCGGTCTCGCGCTGGCGCTCGGGTGCGACATCCGCTACGCCGCCGAGGAGGCAGTCTTCCGGGTCGCGTTCCTGAACATCGGGGTGAGCAACTGCGACATGGGAACGAGCTGGCTGCTGCCGAGGCTGATCGGGGCCTCGCGGTCGCACGAGCTGATGCTCACGGGACGGCGCTTCGACGCCGCCGAGGCGCTTCGCATCGGGCTGGTCGCGGACGTCGTCGCCGGCGGCGAGCTGCCCGCGCGGTCGCTCGCGGGCGCCGAGCAGATCGCCGCCCTGGCGCCGTGGGGGGTGCGGCTCACCAAGCAGGGGATGTGGGCCGCGCTGGAGGTGTCCTCCGAGCGGGCGGCCGTGGAGTACGAGGACCGCCAGCAGATCATGGCCACGTTCGGCGCGGCTCCGCCCGAGGCCGTGGGCGCGTTCCTGGAGAAGCGCGCCCCGAGCTTCGAGGACTGACCCCGGCCGGCGGCCCCGGGCGGCCCACGCCCCGGACGCGGGCGGCCCGCGCCGCCGGACGCCGAAAGCGCGCAAATTCCGGTGTTCGGCGCTCGCCTCCAAGCTTCCCCGGAGGGCTCGCCCGGGCCGCGCGGCTAGGCTCGCCCGCGGCTCCCCGGCAACGGGCGTTCTGCCCCCGAGCAGCCACCCGCTACCCCCTTGCGGCGTGGCATTGCCGGGGAGCCAACCACGCTCGCCCCGGGGCACCGCAGCTCGCGCTCCCTCGGGCGCGACCGCGGTCCCCGGGGACGGCGTGGGCCCTCCCCCCGGCGGGACCCCCGCGCCCCAAGGACGGCGGGGGTCCCGGCCTGGTCGGGGCCGGATGGGGCTCCGACCCCTGCGGATGGCTCAGGACACCGAGAGCCTTCCGACGTCGTCAGCGACGCTCATGAGGCGCTGAGCGTGCCGACGAAGGTGCCTTTCTTGACGGGCTTGCCGTTTTTGCGGTTCCCGCAGTGATGGGCGCCGGTGAACGTCTCCGTGATCGAGCCGCCGACCGTGTCCCCGGCCAGGGGGCCGCTTTCGACCAGGCCGCTGAGCAGCTCGTCGGAGCCTTCGGTGACGTTCACGCCGAAGGTCCCCTGCGAGCTGCCCCGGTGCCCGTTCGGTTTGAGCTTCAGAACCAGCTGATCAGGTTCCGCGGCCGCTCCTACGCCACCGTTCGTCAACGCTTCGCAGCCAATTGCTTCGGCGGTCTTGAAGTGGGCCACGAACTTGCCCTGGGTCGCCTTGCTTTCGCTGCTTTCGCAGCCGGCGAGCGTGCCCTTGACCGTCACGTTCTGGACCTGCGCTTCGGTGGTCAGGCCCGGCGACAGTTTGATCGCCCCGCCCGCGCTGCAGGACGTGCTGGCGGCACTTGCAGAAGCCGTGCCGGCGAACGCCAGCGCAGCCATCGTCGCACCCACAGCCGCCAGTCTGATTGCCCGCATGTGTGCCTCCCTGTCGTGTGTCTTTGCCGCGGGGAGCTACCGCTGAGACGACCGTGTCGTGGCTCTGGCCGCCATCCACCTCTTAGAACGCCGGCGACGGGTCAAGGTTGGAGGCGCCTCGTGCGAGGTGGGCACGAGCAGCCCTGTCGTGAGCCGGATCGCCGAGCGCCGCATCGCGACGTCCTGAGTCGCGGCCGTCAGTCCAACCAGGCGATCCGCGTGGCCCAGTCCGCGAAGCTCCGCCAGGCCACCTCGGGATACCTCCGCTTCAGCTCGTCGATATCGACGTCGTATCCCGTGGCGGCGAGGAACCGGTACATCGCAGCGAGGTCCGGGTTGCGCGCTTGCAGCTCGTCGATCGAGCGCTCCTGGAAGCGGGCGCCGAGCGCGGCGGCCATCTGCTCGGGAGTGGGCTCGTCGGCGGCGACCTCGACGCGCACGCCGAGGTGCTCGGACTCGCGGGAGAGGACCGCCAGCACCAGCCCACCGAGGTCCTCCAGGGCCAGTTGCTGCACCGGCGTATCGGAGGGCAGCGCGAGCGACAGGCGTCCTTCGCCGATCGCGGTTCGGGCGCCGAGCACGTTCTCGTAGAAGTAGGTCGGGGCGATCACGGTCCAGGCCAGGCCGGACGCCTCCAGCGTGCGCTCGATGCGGGCCTTGCTCACGAAGTGCGGCACCTCGGCATCGTGAGCCGATGCCACCGAGGCGAGGATGAACCACGGAAGGTCCACGGCGACGGCGGCTGCTACGAGAGCCTCGCCCTGGCGTTCCTCCTCCCCGACACCGCCCGCGAACGGCGTGGTGACCGCGTAGCACGCGGTCTTGCCGCGCATCGCCGCGCGGATCGTGTCCGAATCGTCGAGGTCGCCGGCCTCGAGGACGGCGCCTTCGCTCGCGAGAGCCTGCGCCTTCGCGGAGGTCGGGTCGCGAACGAACGCGTGCACGGGCGCGCCGCCCGAAAGCAGCACCCGCGCGACGGCGCCGCCCTGGGTCCCGGTCGCACCGAAGATGAGGATCGGACCTTCCAAAGACGCTCGACCCGCAACCTAGCCGGGGCCGGCCGCGAGGCGCAACCGAGGGACGTACGCTTGGTCGATGCCGTGGACCTGGCCCGTCGGCGCACTGTGCGCGTTCGTGGTCGCGCTCGTCACGACCCCGGCCGGGGTCTCCGGAGCGGTGCTGCTGCTCCCGATCCAGCTGTCGGTGCTGAAAGTCCCGAGCCCGGCGGTGACTCCGACCAACCTGCTGTTCAACGTCTTCGCCACGCCCGGCGCGCTGTGGCGGTTTCGCAGCGAGGGGCGGCTGCTGGGCCCACTCACGCGGCTACTCGTCGCCGGGACGCTGCCCGGCGTCGTCGCCGGCGCGATCGTCCGCGTGGAGTGGCTCTCGAGCTCGCACAGCTTCATGTACATCGCGGCGGCCGTGCTGCTGCCCCTCGGGATGTGGCTGATACTCGGCAGCCAGCGCATCCCCCGCGAACGTCCGGAGCGCATCGCCCGTCCGGTGATCTGGGTGCTCGCGCTGGTCGTAGGCGCGGTCGGCGGCATCTACGGGGTCGGCGGCGGGTCGCTGCTCGCCCCGATCCTGATCATCTTCGGTTTCTCGGTGTACGAGGTCGCACCGGCGACCATCGCCGCCACCTTCATCACCTCGGTGGCGGGCATCGCCACCTATCAGATCCTCCAGCTCGACCACGGGGGCGCGATCGCGCCGGAATGGGTGCTCGGCGCGTTCCTTGGCATAGGAGGCTTCGCCGGCAGCTACTGCGGGGCCCGTCTGCAGAGCCGGCTCCCCGAACGCTCGCTGCGCCGGCTGCTGGGCGTCATCGCGTGCCTGGTGGCGGCCCGTTACCTGCAGACGGCGAGCGAACGGCCGGCGCCGGTGCGCCACGGGCGGGCGGCCGTCAGCGCGCGCTGACTCGAGGTTCCCGACAGCCGCATGCGCATCCCCGCCGTCAATAGGTAACACAGACCACTTCGAACGACGGCCGGTTTGCGATGATCCTCGCGTTCGACTAGCCTCGCGCCCGTCGCGCAAAACGTAATGGGAGGGGGGCTTTCGATGAGGCTGCGAGTTATCGCGATGTTCACCGTCGCGTGTGCGCTCACCGGCGTGGGATCGATCAGCGCGGCCGCCGGGGCCAGCAAGGTCCAGGGTCGATCACACCGCGCCTCGCGGAAGGTGCACAGTCGCACGCGCCCGTCCGTGAAAAAGCCGCGACCCGAAGTCTGGACGCTCTCTGAGCTGAAGAACGGCAAGCAGCACAAGCTGAAGGCGGGGACTCCGTTCTACGGCAAGGTGGATGGCTTCGTCGCCCCGGTAGAAGAACGAGAAGACAGGTACGGGAAATACGAATGGGGGCACGGGCTCTACTGCCAGGACGCCGGCGTAAACGGCAAGCTCAAGTCCAATGGTGTGGCGGCGCCGGAAATAACCCTCGAAGAACCGACGGGCGAGCTCTCCGAAGAACCTTGTATAGAAGAAGCCCGGGCGCACAACCTCTACTACGAAGAAGGCACCTTCCCATACTGGGGCAAAGCGTCAGTCCAGGTCCTCCATTTTCCGTGGACGGTGACGCTCGAAGAGCAGAGTGAACAGACCAAAGCCTCCGTTACCCCAGCGAGTTACTTCGAAGTAGACGTCGAGGGCTACTACGACAACACGAACGATACGACCTGCAAATACTTCTACATCCCGCAGCTGAAAAACCAGGAGGTCTCGCCCGGAAACTCACACGAAACCCAACGGCTCTACCTCAACATATACGCTCGTCTTTCTCCAGTGAACTACACGAGCGAATGCCCGAGCAGCTACGCGGTGATGAGTCTGAAGGTGGCGGCCTACGACGGCGAGGACGGCGCCCCGATCTACGCGACCGTCGAATAGCTGCGCGCTGGACGGGGGTCTACCTTGGGTGGCCCGACGGCGGGCCCAATCGCAGGTTCCCTGAGAGAATCCTGGCATGGCGACGGTCGGCAAATGGGGCACGTGGGCTCGAGCCGAGCAGCTCCGACGTGTCGCCGCCGAGCAGGGTCTGTGGCTGGAGCAGGCCGGCGACAAGGGCGACCGCGCCTACTGGCTGCTGGTCGATGCCGTGACTTCGCGGGTCGTCGCCGGGGTCGATCCGGGACACCCGGACATGAGGCTCGCCGATGTCGAGGCATATCTAGCGAGGCATGCGAGCGAGGCCCATCGTTTCGCCGATCCCGCCTAGCGAACTCGCCTGCACTCCGCTCGCGTCGCGCCGGCCGCGATCGAGCGCCCGTTCGCCTTCCAATGGCGATCGTCGCACGCTCACACGAGCGCCGGAATCACTTCACCTGCGAGCCGCTCGAGCTGGCGGGCATCGTCGACGAGCGGATTGAGCAGGATCAGCTCGCCACCGGCGTCAACGACCGCGCGGATCCCCGCGACGCAATCCTGCGCGGAGCCCGCGACCATCTGCTGCGACCAGTCGCCGCCACCGTAGTGCTGCCTGAGCGCCTCCTCCAGCCGCCGACGGGCGAGGTCGGGACTGTCCTCGACATGGACGTAGACGCGCTTGCCGATCCGGAACTTCTCGGGGTCGCGGTTCTGTGCGGCCAGCTCCTCCCTGACGATCGCGACCTGCTCCGCGAACCGAGCCGTGGTCTGCGATCCCGCGCCCATGAAGCCGTCGCCGTATCGGGCCGCGCGGCGCATTCCGGCGGGCACGCTGCCGCCGAACCACACCGGCGGGTAGGGCTTCTGAACCGGCTTGGGCTCCATCGTCGCGCCGTGCAACCTCCACCAGCGTCCCTCGAAGTCGATCTGCGTGTCGGTCCAGCAGCTCTTCATCAAGGAGAGCGCCTCGTTGAAGCGCGCGACAGGTTTGTCCGGGTCGACGCCGAAGGCCGCGAACGGGCGCTCCCTCCCGCCGGTGGCCACGCCGACCTCGACGCGGCCGTGGCTGAGGCAGTCGAGCGAGCTGATCGCCTTCGCCAGATGCAGGGGGTTGTGCAACGGCAGCACGAACACCGCGCAGCCCAGCCGCAACCGTTCGGTGCAGGCCGCGGCATAGGTGAGCGTCTGGAGCGCCGCGAGGCTGCCCGCCGCGCCGATCACCTGCTCCTGCACCCACCCGCTCTCGAACACCGCGAGCTCCTCGATGCGGCGAAGGTGGGTGCGGAAGACGTCCTCGTCGAAGCGGCTGTCGCGAGCGTACTGCGGGATCGAGATCGCGAACCGCACGAACTCGAGAGCTTATGCCGCCGGGGATCGATGGGCCTTAGTGGACACCACTCCAACCCTCCAGCACCACTAGAGGGTTTGCTGAACGGCGCATACAGCCAGGGCAACGGCAGCCGCGAGCGTCGGCGAACGCGCGCTACGGAAACTCGTGGCGGCGCACTCGCCGCCGCTCATCCGCGGCAAGGGCGCATCATCGACGCCATCTCGCGGCCCGGCCTATTTTGCGTCGTATGTGAACTGGTCGGCGGGGACGCTCGCGCTGGTGCCCCCTGTGGTCGTGACGGTCACGGCCACTGGCCCTGTGGCTGTGACCGCCGGGGAAACCGCGGTGATCGAGGTCGGCGAGTTGACCACGAAGCTTTTCGCCGCCGTTTTGCCGAAGCTGACGCTCGTGGCCGTCGGGTTCTCGAAGTTCAGGCCCGTGATCTTGACCTTCGTGCCACCCGCGACCGAGCCCTTCGAGGGCGCGAGCTTGCTCACCACCGGCGGAAGCGCCTTGCGCTGCACGCACGTTTCCGTCGCGTTGCTGTACAGCTGCTGCAGGTAGTAGTAGCGGCCGTCGATCATCTGGTTGTACAGCGCGCCGTTGGGCGCGGTGCCGAGCGCCGTGCCCCAGTTCATTTTGAAATCGAATTCTTGGCTCGGATAACCCCAGAGTCCTTCGTTACAGATGTCCGCCACCTCCTCTTCATGCGCAATCGGAGCGTTATGCCATCCGAGGGCATAGGGGTCGGTGGCCATCTCGGCGAACTCGTGCTCGAGCGGCGGGAACTCGTCTTCGTAAACGCTGTTCGGGTGCTGCGGGTCTTCGCAACCTTTGACGACGGGCAGATACGGCATCACCGCCCACACGGGGCTTTCGTCTTCTTCGGAAAAGTTGACGGAGTATTCGTGGTAGGCGCAGAACTGCACACCTGAGCAGCCGATCGACGTGTGGAATACGCCATGTGTTTCGTAGTTGTAGTCACACACCGATACCCCCGGCGGCAACATCACGAAAAAGGTGTTCGTGGCTTCGAACTGACCGGCTTCATTGCGCTGCTCGGGCAGCTTGTGTGTTTTGACCAGTTCCTTGATCTCGGCCGTGACCTGCAGGACTGAGATGCATGGCCTGGACAGCGGCGCCGGTTCTGCAAGGTCGCATCCGGAGCTTTCAGCGGGGTAGGGATCCTTGTCCTTGATCGCCTTGCCGAAATGCGTTTTGTCATTCACCCCGTACTGCGTGAGCACCGAGTAGAAGTTCTGGTCGCCCCCGTTTTCCTGTTCAAGCCCCTTGAAGAAGTCCGTGACCGCGGTCTCGTAGCCCTTCGGGAACGCCGGAGCGCCCTTCGGCTGCCAGTACACGAAAGAGGTGGTCGTCGTCGGCATGACGTAGGCGCTCGAGTCGCCGCCGGGTTGGATTAGGTGTTGCAGGCTGCACAAGCCAATGTTTGGATTGCCGCTGTAGCATTCGTACGCCGAGGCACTGGCCGCACCGAGGCTCGACGCCAGCACGGCCAGCGCGGCGAACAGCCCCAGGCCCAAGAGAGCAAAGCGTCGCCGGCTCCCGGCGGGCCGAGCCGCCACCGCCCCATCGCTGGTTGCGCATCCATGCTCCTGCCGTGGTGCGGTCATGCCACGTCCCCTCGTTTGCGATCCCGGTGCCCAGCCCCTGAGCCGACAGATCGCATCATCCCACAGGAGGACTGCGCGCCGCAAGCCGGGCGCGCACGGTCCGGGCGACCGCTTGTTTAGGCTCATGAACACGGCCCTACACGCTGTGGCCAGGTTGAAATTCGACGCGAGGAAGGTGGGAGGATCGTCGTGAACAAGCTGGTGCTCGGCCTCACCGCGCTGTCGACCCTCGTACCCGCGGCCATGGCCGCGGGTACGCCGCGCCCCTACCTACTCCGCCATCCTGCACACGAACGCTGCAGAACCCACTACGTACGCGAGGTCAAATCGACTCGCATCCGAGGCAGGATCACTCATCACGTCTGGTGCGTATACCGAGCGCCCACAAAAAAGGTGCCCGTGCCGTCACCGCCGCCGCCGCCCAGTGGCCCGGCGCCGACGACTATGTCCATGACCTTGACCTTCCCGACGTCCAGGTCTGCCGTGGTAATCGGGTCGACCCTTTACAGCAACGGCGAGCCGTTGGCGGCTGGTCTGCCTGTCAGCTACACGGTAAGCGACATCACTGCCGGGGAAACGATCGCCGTGCTGGTTGAGACGGCGGGCGAATATGGGACGTGCGTCCTGGCGTCCGAGGGGGGCGGCAACCGTTTCCGTTTCGTGCCCGAACCCATCTTCCCCTACCACGCCTGCTCTGGTGGCGAATTCGGCGCGCCCGGGGCCGACGCCCTGGCGATCAGCGGATCATTTGCCGGCAACGAAAAGTACGGTCCGTCGCAGAGCCCCATGCAGCCGTTTCCGTGATGGTCGACCAGCGACGCTGCTCGCCCCGCCGCCGCGTACGGGCGCACCACTCGCAGGTCTAGCTCGTCACCGCGGCGTTCCTGCCCTACGACGCGTGCGCGCCGACGGCTGAGGTCACCGATGATGTCGCCGAGGTACTTCTCGGGGGCCACCACCTCGAAGCTGTAGATCGCCTCCAGCATCCTGTTCCTCCTCGGCTCGTGTTGCCACCCGCGTTGCCACCGGACCTTGATTCGGTGGCGGCGCGCCACCCCGGGTAGCGAAACGGCCCCTAAATCGGTGGCGTTTCGAAGTGGGCCCGCCTGGACTCGAACCAGGGACCTACCGATTATGAGTCGGCAGCTCTGACCAACTGAGCTACGGGCCCGTCACGGCACGGGCCCGTTGGGCGGTCCCGGCCATGCTCGGGGACGCTACCAGCGAGATATGGGATGCTCCCGCCGCCGCCCACCGGGTTCTCGACGGGCGGCGACACCAGCGGCCAACACCACCGAGGAGAGACGGCATGGCACCAGCACGGGCAGCGATCGTTACCGGAGCATCCAGCGGCATCGGACTGGCGATCGCGAAAGTGCTGGGCGAAGAGGGCCACGGCCTGACGATCGCGGCCAGGCGCCCGGAGAAGCTGGAGGCAGCCGCCGAGGGCCTGCGGGGCGAAGGGTTCGACCTGCAGTCGCTGCCCGCCAACCTCGCGGACGAGGCCGAGGTCAAGCGGATCGTCGATGCCCATCGTGAGCGCTACGGGCGCCTCGACGTGCTCGTCAACAACGCCGGCGTCGGCGTGGGGGCGGCGGTGGGCGAGATGCAGACGAAGTTCATCGACCTGCAGCTGAACATCAACCTGCGGTCGATCTTCCTCTTCTACCGCGAATCGGTGCCGATGCTCAAGCTCGCGGCCGAGGAGCACCGCAACGCGCTGGTGGTCAACACGTCCTCGATCTCGGGCAAGCGGGGCGAGGGGTGGCTGTCGGTGTACTCGGCCACCAAGCACGGCGTGGTCGGCTTCACCGAAGCGATGAACAAGGAAATCGGGGGCGACGGCATCAAGAACACCGCCCTCTGCCCGGCGTTCGTCGACACCCCGATGACCGACTTCGTCAAGGAGCACGTCCCCGCGGACGAGATGATCCGCCCCGAGGACGTGGCCGAGTCGGTCCGCTACCTGCTGAGGCTGTCCCCCGCCTGCGTGATCCCGGAGCTCATGTTCGTGCGGCCGGGCGACGCTCTGTAGCGCCGGGCCGCTCGGCGGGCGCCGGTCGCAGCCTGCGCGCGCGGATCTCGCCGCGCGGGTCGAGAGCGCGGAAGACGCGTCGGGTGCGGCCGAGGCGCTCAGCGCGGGGGCGTTCGCGACCGAGGCGCTCGCGGCGAAGGCCGCGGTGCTCGGCGATGGCACGGTCGAGCTCGAGGCCGTCGACGCCTTCGAGGCTGTCCTCGAGCTGGGAGACGAGGATCGCGAGCTCCCTGCCCGTCGCCGCCTTGGCCCTCCCGCGGGCTCCGGTGAAGCGGTCCCACGAGCGGGCGAAGGACAGGAAGTCGGTGCGGCCGCCGCGCCGGTGGGCGGCGAGCATCGGGCACACACCGCCGTGCTCGTCCACGTACGCGCCGGCGATCACCCGCTCGCTCTCGCGGATGCCTGCGAGCATCGCCTCCCGAGTTGCCACCGGCATGCAGTCGATCGCCAGGCGTAGGGTGCTGAGGGAGCCGGGCTGGCGGCTGTGGCGGGAGCGGCGCTTTGGCATAGGGTGTGACCCTCCGGGGGCGGAGGGCGCCCGCGGACGAAGGGCGCGGCAAGCGTACGGCACGCCGTCCCCACCAGCCAAGAAATCCCTGCCCCTGAAAGGAAACTTGCGAATGAAGCTCGGCGTGCACATCGGGTACTGGGGCATGGGCCTCAGCTCGGAGGACCAGCTCATGATCGTGCAGGAGGCCGAGCGGCTCGGGTATGACTCGATCTGGACCGCCGAGGCATACGGGTCCGACGCGGCCACAGTGCTCGGCTGGCTGGCGGGGCAGACGTCGAAGATCCGGCTCGGGTCGGGGATCTTCCAGATGCCGGCCCGCTCGGCGGCGATGACCGCCATGACGGCCGCCACGATCGACCAGCTCTCGGACGGGCGGATGCTCCTCGGGATCGGCTCCTCCGGCCCCCAGGTCGCCGAGGGCTGGCACGGCCAGCGGTTCGCCAAGCAGCTACAACGCACGCGGGAGTACGTGGCCGTGCTGAGGATGGCGCTGGCGCGAGAACGGGTCGACTTCCATGGCGAGACGCTCGAGCTGCCGCTCCCGGACGGGCCCGGCAAGGCCTTGAAGCTCACGATCTCGACCGTGCAGGAGCAGATCCCGATCTATCTGGCAGCGATCGGCCCCAAGAACACCGCGCTCGCCGGCGAGATCGCGGACGGCTGGATCCCGACGCTGTTCTCCCCCGAGCACGTCTCGGAGCTGCGACCGCTGCTCGAGGAAGGGGCCGCTCGCTCGGGTAAATCGCTCGAGGGCTTCGACATCGCGCCCACCGTCAGCGTCAACGTCACCGACGACCTCGAGGCCGCCCGCGACAGCATGCGCCCGTTCATCGCCCTGTATGTCGGCGGCATGGGCTCCCGCAAACAGAACTTCTACAACCAGCTCGTCTCCCGCTACGGCTTCGAGGACGACGCCAAACGCATCCAGGACCTGTACCTCGAAGGCAAGCGCGAGGAGGCGATGGCGGCGATCCCCGACTCGCTGATCGACACGGTCTCCCTGTGCGGGCCGCGCGACCACGTCCGTGAGCGCCTGGCCGTGTACCGGGACGCGGGCGTCGGCACCCTCGGCGTCACCCCCACCGCCTTCACCGCCCCCGACCGCCTGGAGCAGCTTCGCCTGGTGGCCGAGCTGGCGGCCTGACGCGGCCGCAGGACAGCGTGAGCGTCCTGCCGGGACGCACGCAGCCAGCGCCCCGGCGCCGGCGCTTTCTGCTGGGTGCCTTCGGCGACCCGGGCCACGCGTTTCCGATGATCGCCCTCGGCCGCTCGCTGCTGCGACGCGGACACGAGGTCCACCTGCAGACCTGGGGGCGCTGGCGCGAGCACGTGGAGGCGGAGGGGCTCGGCTTCCTGGCCGCGCCCGAGTACCGCGTCTTTCCCACCGGCTCGGAGCCGCTGGACTTCTACGAGGCGGTCGTCCAGGCGACCCGGGACACGCTGCCGTCGGTGACGGAGCTACGGCCGGACGTGGCGGTGGCGGACATCCTCACGCTGGCACCGGCCCTCGCCGCCGAGCTCGCAGGGGTGCCGCTGGCCACCCTCATCCCCCACGTCTACCCACACGCGGGCGAGGGCTTCCCGGTGTACTCGATCGGCGCCCGCATGCCCCGGACGGCGATCGGGCAGGCGCTGTGGGGCGTGGCCCAGGGGCCCGTCGGGAGGGGCCTCGAGCTGGGACGGCGGGAGCTCAACGGCACCAGGGCGCAGCTCGGCCTGCCCCCTCTCGACCACGTCCACGGTGGGATCAGCCGCGAGCTGGCACTGGTGGCCACGCTGCCCCAGCTCGAGTACCCGCGCAGGTGGCAGCCCTGGGTCCACGTGACCGGCCCGCTGATGTGGGAGCCACCCGCCCAGGAGGTCGCGATCCCGTCCGGGAGCGGCCCGCTCGTGCTGGTCGCCCCCTCCACCGCCCACGATCCCGAGCACCGCCTGCTGCGGGCGTCCCTGGAGGGGCTCGCCGAGCTGCCCGTGAGGGTGCTGGCGACCTACAACCGGCGCCTGCCCCGGCGGCCGCTGCCGGTGCCGGCCAACGCCACCGTCGTGGAGTGGCTGTCCTACTCGCGCACCATGCCCCACTGCGACGTGGTCGTCTGCCACGCCGGCCACGGCACGCTGGTGCGGGCGCTCACCAGCGGCGTGCCGGTGCTCGCCTGCCCCTCCGTGGGCGACATGAGCGAGAACGCCGCGCGGCTGGACTGGGCCGGAGCAGGAGTGCGCATCCCCCAGCGGCTGCTCGGTCCCCGCTCGGTGCGCCTGGGCGTGGAGCGGATCCTCGGCGACGGCTCGATCGCCGCACGGGCCCGGGAGATGTCACGGTGGGCGGCCGCTCACGACAGCGGCGGGGTGGCCGCCGAGCTGCTCGAGGCGATGCCGTCGGCGGCACCCTCGGGGAACCACACCTCGACGCTCACCTGACCGTCGTGCTCGCGGGCGATCGCGTGGCCCGCGAGATCGCGGCCGCGCAGCAACAGCCGCACGTCGGCCTCCTGGCGCAGGTTGCGCCACCAGCGCTTGCGCTCCGGCCACATCACCGGGATCTCGATCCCGCCTTGCACCCGCTCGTACATCACCGGGAGCGTGTAGGAGCGGCCGCTGAGGCGACCCGTGACGGTGATCAGGGCCAGCCGCCCGCTCGCGAAGCGGTGCAGGGGCGAGCGTAGGAGCCCAGCCACGAGCCGGTTGCCGGTGCGGTTCCAGAGGGCGAACGGGGCGTGCTGGCGTCCGCTGGGCGTCTGGGTGGGGGAAGCTGGAGTGCTCACTCGGGGATCTCCGCCGCCGGGCCGGCCGCGAGCCCGCTGGTGAGACGGAAGACCGCGTCCACGACGGTCGCCCGTGGCACCGAGGGGTGGTCCAACCACCATAGAGCCACGCCGTAGAGGGAGCTGCGGATCGCCTCCCCCAGCGGCTCGAGCTCGTGCTCCGGGATGCCGGGCGCGAGCTCCCGCAACAGCGCCACGTCGGCCGATCGCTGCCAGTGGCGCAGCTGCTGCTGGAGCTCGGCGAGCTCCGCGTCCCCGGTGATGTCGCGAAACAGGAACCGGGCGCTGTCGGGGTGGGCCTCCACGTGGGCGAACCAGCTGTCGGTCATGGCCATCAGCGATCCCCCGTCGGGTCGGCGCATGAACTCGTCCAGGGGCGCGGCCGCGAGCTCGTCGCGACGGCGCTCGAGCAACCTGCGGGCGAGCTCCCGCTTGGAGTCGAAGTGGCGGTAGAGCATCGGCTTGCTCACCCCGGCCGCCGCGCAGATCTGCTCGACCGTGGTCGCCTCATAGCCGTGCGCCGCGAACAGTTCGGCGGCAGCGGCTTCGAGCAGCTCGCGCCGCTGGGGGGCCTTCAGCCGCTGCACGCGGTCCTGGTCGGCCGGGGGCTCGGCGCGGCCCTGGTCTCCTTCGCCGGGCTCGGGCGTCCCGCGGTCCTGATCGAGCTTTGTTACCATTCGGTATACCCTATAGTAACAAACGGCCGGGAGGGACACCGTGATCGCTTCACTGCACATGCGCGAGCTCGCGCCGTCGAAGGCGCTCCGGACGCTCGTCAAAGGGAGGCTCGCCGGGACCCCCGGCCTCCTCGCCGGCGACGTGGTGCTCGTCACCCGGTTGGGCGGGGAGCTGCTGCCGCGGCCGCATCTCCACCGCGTGGCCACGTTCGCGTTCTGGTCCGACGAGGACGCCCTCGAACGCTTCCAGGAGGGTCAGCTCGGCTCGCTCCTTTCAGGGGGATGGCAGCTGCGGATGCAGCCCGCCCGGCTCGCGGGATCCTGGCGCGGGCTCGGGTCGCTCGCCGGCCACGAGGTGGCGATGGAGATGGACGAGCCGGCGGCCGCGCTGACGCTGGGCCGGCTGCGTCCCTCCCAGGTCGTCCGTTTCCTCAAAGCGAGTGCCCGGGCGGAGCGGGACGCCGTCGAGAGCGGCGCGATGCTCGCCTCCTGTGGCCTCGGGCGGCCCCCGGAGCTCGTTTCGACCTTCTCGGTGTGGAGGGACCTCGCGGCGATGCGCGACTACGTCACCGGGGCCGGACCCGATGGCCACCCGCTCGCCGTCCGTTCACACGGCGCGAAGCCGTTCCATCGCGAATCGGCGTTCGTGCGCCTGCGCCCGTTGTCGGTCTCGGGGGAGGCTCCGTGGTGGCCCGGCCTGGACGGACGGGCACTCACCGGGAGGCCGTTGGACGTGGCCTCAGCGGCCTGAACTGGAAGCTCCGGGGGTGGGACTCGAACCCACAACCAATCGGTTAACAGCCGACTACTCTGCCATTGAGCTACCCCGGATTGGGCTACCGTGGACTTTCGCGTCCGGCCGGCTCATTGTACGGCAGGCCGATCCGGATTCGTGAGCGCCGCAACGCCGGCCTCAACCTCGGCGTGGCAGTTCGAGCACAGCAGAACGCACTTCCGCGCCTCGGCGCGGGCCCGCTCGATCGACCTCGTGACGCCGCGCCGACTCAACGCGAATCGCTTGTCGGTTGGGGCGACGTGGTGGAACTCGAGCGCCGCCATGCACCTGTCGTAGCCACACAGCCGACACGCTCCCCCGGCCTCTTCCACGAGGATCTGCTTGATGCGCCGCCTGCGCTTCGAGACGGCGTCGCTGTTGCACTTCGCACAGCGATAGCCGCCATTCCCTCCCAGGCGGAACGTCGTCACCCCATGGCGCTCGCACACCAGCGTCAGCTCCCGCCGCCCTTCTTTCGCCGCCCGCCGCCGTTCCGTCCACCGCGTCCGCAGTCCGTACTCGCGCAACCAGTGGCGGGTCGTCGTCGGCGTGCGCCCCACGACTCCGGCGATCTGCGCCGTCGAGAGACCCTCGTTGACGAGCTCTTCGAGACGCTCGCGACGAATCGCGCCCTTCGCCGCGTGCCGCTCGCGGCCGTTCGGCTCGAGTCCGTGCTGCGCGATCCAATACGCCACGGTCGATTCGTGCCGCCCCGTGCGCCGGCCGATCTCCGCCAGCGACAGGCCGTCCTCGAGAAAATGCTCCAGCTGCGCGCGCTCCACAGGCACAGTCTCCCGGCCGCCTGGGATGAGACTCGCTGCCCCGCAGAGGGGGCTGCGGCGTCGGGCCGGCGTGGCATCGTCGCGACCCGCGACCCCCGCGTCCCCTCAGCCCGTGCTGTTCCCGCTCTCCTCGAGGACCCGCTCGTTGGCCTGGTCGAACTCTTGCTTGATCTCCGCCTTGCGCCTCGCCAGGGCGGTGGTCTCTCCCTCTCCGCTCCCCCTCGCCCGCTGGATCTCCCGTTCCACCCGGGCCAGCTCGAGCTGCAGGCGCTGGACGTCGAGCATCGCCCTGTCGGGCTGCTCCCGGCCGGCCGCCACGATCAGCTCCGCCAGCAGCTCCTTCAGCTGGGGGTCGTCCTCCAGCGGGACCGCCCCGGGCGGGTCCTTCATCGGGTCCTCCAGGCTCCCGGCCCGCAGCCGTGCGGCAGCCCGCCGCACCAGCGGGCTCGAGAGGTCCTGCTCGAGGTCCAGCGTCTGCAGCATCCCTGCCCCCTCCTCGGGAGCGGCCAGGCACAGCACCAGGAAGGCCCGTTCGGTCTCCTCCCGCGCCTGCAGCTCCGGCGCTGCACCGCCCTCACGCGCGGGGGTTCCGGCCACGGGGGCGCCTGGGGCCGTGACGCCCGCCGCGGTGGTGCCCGCGGGCGCGCGGCCACCTCCCCGGCCGGCCGGCCGGGGGCCGACGCCCGTCCCGGAGGGGCCGCGGGTGGTCGCCGACAGCGCCCGCTCGGCGAGCCGGTCGGGAAGTGCCAGCCGGTTGGAGACGAGCCTCGTGAGCTCCATCCGGGTCGCGCTCTCCGGGAGCTCGGCGAACAGGGGCCGCAGCTCCTCGAGCATCTGGTCGCGGCCCTCGGAGGCGGAGTGGTCCCCCTCCTGGAGGACCCGCTCGACGCGGAAGCGGATGAACGGTACGGCGTCCTCGACCGCGCTCGCCATCGCCTCGGCTCCGTCGCGCTGGATCACCTCGGCCGGGTCGGAGCCGTCGGGCAGCTCCACGACCTTCAGCTCCAGGCGCCTGCTGCGAGCGACGCGGGCGGAGCGCAGCATCGCCTCCTGGCCGGCGCTGTCCGCGTCCAGCGCCAGCAGGACGGTGTTGGCCATCCTCGCCAGCTCGGCCACCTGCTCGTCGGTGAGCGCCGTCCCCATCAGCCCGACCGCGTTTCGCATCCCCGCCTGGTGCAGCGCGATCGTGTCGGTGTAGCCCTCACACAGGATCACCTTCCCCGCCCGGGCCGCGTGGGGTCGCGCGAGGTGGGCCCCGAACAGGTGCGAGCCCTTGTGGTAGATGTCGTTGTCGGCCGTGTTGAGGTACTTCGGCCGCTGGTCCTCCCGCATCGCCCTGGCGCCGAAGCCGAGCACCCGCCCGCGGATGTCGGCGAGCGGGAACATGATCCGCCCCCGGAAACGGTCGTACGGGCGCCCGTCCTGCTTGGAACGCTGGGTGAGCCCGGTCTCCTGCAGCTCCCGCTCGGAGAACCCCGAGCGCCTGGAGGACAGCAGCACCCGGTCCCAGGCGCTGGGCGCGTAGCCCACCCCGAACTCCCTCAGCACCTCCTCCCCGAGACCTCTCTCGGCGAGGTAGTCGCGCGCACGGGCGGCCTCCCCGGACTCCCACAGGTAGCGCTCGTAGTAGGTCGCGGTGCGACCCACCAGCTCCAGCAGCCGGGAGCGGCTGCGGCGGCGCTCCTCCTCCTTCGGGTCCTCCCGCTCGGGCACCAGCTCCACCCCACTGCGCTCGGCGAGCAGCTCGAGCGCCTCTTTGAAGTCCACCCCCTCGGTCTCCTGCACGAACGTGAACACGTCACCGGAGGCCTGGCAGCCGAAGCAGTGGTAGACCTTCTGCACGGGGTCGATCCCGAACGAGGGGGTGCGCTCGTCGTGGAAGGGACACAGCCCCTCGTAGCGGGCCGGGCCGGCCCTTCTCAGCTCGGTGCGGGCCCCCACCAGCTCGAGGAAGTCGACGGCCTCCCTAACACGCTCCTTCGACTCGCTCGTGTACAGCGCCACCGAGGCCAACCTAGCGGGCGAAGGCCTGGGGCACCTGCAGCTCGGTGTAGGCCCGGATCGCGTATCGGTCGGTCATCCCCGCCAGGTAGTCGGTGACCCGCTGGGCCAGCTCGCCCGCGTTCGCGTCCTCCGGCAGCAGCTCGGGATGCTCGACGTAGTGGGCGAACAGGCGCCTGATCACCTCGGTGATCCTGGCGTACTCCTCCCGCACCGCCGGGCCGAGGTACACGTGCTCGAACATGAAGTCCCGCAGCTCGCCCATCGCGGGCCCGGCTAGGGGTCCCTGGACGATCTCCCCCCGGGCCGCGGAGTGCTCGACCATGTCATGGACGAGGGCGTCGATCCGCTGCGAGCCGGTCCGGCCCAGCACCTCGATCGGCCCCGACGGGAGCCGGCGCTCGTCGAGGATCCCCGCCCGCACGGCGTCGTCGATGTCGTGGTTGATGTAGGCGACCCGGTCGATCACCCGCACGATCTGCCCCTCCAGCGTCCCCGGCATCGGAGCTCTGGTGGAGTGGCGGGCGATGCCGTCGCGGACCTGCTCGGTCAGGTTGAGGCCGCGACCGTCCCGCTCCAGGTGCTCGACCACCCGCAGCGAGTGCTCGTAGTGGCGGAAGTCCCTCCCGAAGCGCTCTTTCAGGCACACGTCGAGGGCCTCCTCGCCGATGTGGCCGAAGGGGGGATGACCGAGGTCGTGCCCCAAGCCGATCGCCTCCACGAGGTCCTCGTTCAGGCGCAGCGCCCGCGCCACCGCGCGCGAGATCGTCGTCACCTCCAGCGTGTGGGTGAGGCGGGTCCGGTAGTGGTCGCCGCGGGGCGCCACGAACACCTGCGTCTTGTGCGTCAGGCGCCGGAAGGCCTTGCCGTGGACGATCCGGTCGCGGTCACGCTGGAACGGCGTGCGCAGCGAGCAGTCCTCCTCGGGGTGCTCCCGCCGGGCGGGATAGGAGCGCGCCGCCAGCGGCGAGAGCAGCTCCTGCTCCTGGGCCGCGATCCGCGCCGCGAACCCGGACGCGACGGTCCCGGGAGCGGCCGTGCTCAGCTCTCTCGTTTCCAGTCGTATCCCCTGCGGGTGAGCTTGTGGACCCAGTGCTGCCAGCGCCCCACGTCCTTGGGATCCTCGCTGAACACCGGCGCCTGGTGCTCGGGCGGAGGCAGCTCCCGGGCCGCGGCCGCGTCGAGTGTCAGGTCCACTCCCCGCTCGTGCACCGATGCGATCGACGAGGCCTCGACGAAGCGGACCCGCCTGTCGTGGTCGTAGATCAAGAGGCCGTGGAAGACGTCCTTCTCGGGAGCGCTGAGGACGCTCCCCACGGTTCCCACCTGCTGGCCGTCGCTCGAGTACACGGGAACCCCCGCGTCGAGCACTTCATAGGAGATCGGGTCGCCCTCGTCCACCGGCAGGAAAGATAGCCGCGATCCCCGTCCTCCCCCGCCCGGGGCTATGCGGCCGCCGCCGGCGCCAGCCGCACGTGGGCGTGGTGCTCGAGCGTCGTGGAGATCGCCCGCTCGGCCTGCCGGAGGGCGGTGTCGGAGGCTCCGGGGGCCTCTGCCAGCGACCGTCCGAGCGCTTCGGTCATGAACGTGTGGGCCTCCTGTCCCAAGGCGAAGGACCCCGCCTCGCAGGCGCTGCACACGACCCCCCCGGCGGCCCCCGAGAAGCCGACGAGGTACTCGGGCGAGCCGCAGCTGGCACACGCTCCCAGCTGGGGCGCGAGCCCGGCGGCGAGCAGCAGCTTGATCCGGAAGCAGAGCGCTCCCGCCCACGCCTCCGCGGCGCCGGTCGATCCCGCCCGCTCGTCCATCAGGGAGAGCTGGCGGCAGAGGAGATGGAAGACCGCCGGGTGGGGCTCGGAGGTCTCGAACAGCCGCCCCACCGCGTCGCACGCCCGCGAGGCGCCGTCGAGGGCCCGGCCGTCGGACCGCAGGCGGGCGTGGGCGTCGATCGTGTCGGCCCCCGTCACGGTCAGCAGCTCTCCCCTGCCTTCGTGGAGCTCGAGCTGCAGCCGGAAGAACGGCTCCAGCCGTCCCCCGAAGCGGCTCCTCGCCCTCCTCACACCCTTCGCGATCGCGCTCACCCTGCCCCGGTGGAGGGTGTACACGTGGAGGATCCGATCGGCCTCCCCGTAGCGCATCGAGCGCAGCACCACCGCCTCGGTTCTCACCTGTCCCGGCATCTCACCGGCGAGTCTAGATCGCCCGCCGGGGCACCCGGGGTGCACCGGCGCGAGGCTATACTTTTTGAAGTAATGGCCGAGATCAAGGTCTACACAGCCGACCCGTGCTCCTTCTGCCGGCGGGTGAAGGGACTCCTCACCGCCCGCGGCGTGGAATTCACCGAGGTCAACCTCACGAAGGATCCCGCCGGGCGGGTGGAGCTGGTCCAGCGCACCGGGATGATGACCTTCCCCCAGGTCACCCTCGACGGGCGCCTGCTCGGCGGCTACGCCGAGCTCCAGGCCGCGGCCGACGACGGCCGCCTCGACGAGCTACTGGCCGCCTGAGCTCGCCGGGGCAAGGGCTCAGCCCGAGGCCCGGCCGGCGGTGCGGATGCCGGCCCGGCGCTTTCGGGGCGGAGGCTGGCAGCGCTCGCACACGTAGGTCCCCCTCCCGGCGGCGAGGATCTTGACGATCGTCGTGCCGCAGCGGCTGCACGGCTCGCCGGCTCGGAGGTGCACGAGGAACTGGTCCTGGAAGGAGCCCCGCACGCCGTCCACGTGACGGAAGTCGTCGATCGACGCCCCCCGCGCGTCGATGCCGGCGGTGAGCGAGTCGAGGACCCCCTCCCGCAGCCTCTCCAGCTGCGCTCCCGACAGCGTCCCGGCGGCCCTCAGCGGGTGGATCCCCGCCCGGTAGAGCGCCTCGTCGGCGTAGATGTTGCCCACCCCGGCCACCCGTCGCTGGTCCAGCAGCAGGGCCTTGATCGGGGCCCTCCGGTGGCGTGCCAGCCCGCGCAGGTGGGCCGCCGTGAAGCCGGGATCGAAGGGCTCGAGCCCGAGCCGCTCGGAGAAGAAGCGCTCGAGCTGCTCGTGGCCGGCCAGCAGCTCGCCGGTCCCGAACCGCCGCGGGTCGGTGACGACGAGGCGCAGGCGCCCGCCGCCGGTCGCCCGCTTCCGGCCCGCCGTGCCGCCGGCGGCGGAGCGTCTCCCGGCCGATCCCTGTTTTGGACCCAGCACCATCCGCACCCGGGTGTGGGCAGGCTCCGGGTCGGGCTCGACCAGCACGGCCCCGGTCATCCGCAGGTGCTGGGCGAGGTACAGGTCGTCCGAGAGCTCCCACACCAGGTACTTGCCGCGGCGGCCCAGCCGCACCACCCGACGGCCCCGCAACGCGTCCTCGAGTTCCGGGGGGGCGAGCGGCCGCGACCACCGCCAGTCGAGCACCTCGACCTGCTCCAGCGTGCGGCCCTCCACCAGCGGCGCCAGCTGGCGCCTGATCGTCTCTACCTCGGGGAGCTCGGGCACGGGCTCCCAGCTTAGGGGTGGTCCTCAGCGGCGAGCGCGGGGGTGGGCGGCGAAGTAGGCGTCCTTGACGCGGTCGGCCGAGAGGTGGGTGTAGAGCTGGGTGGTCGCCAGGTCGGCGTGTCCCAGCATCTCCTGCAGCGAGCGCAGGTCGCAGCCGCCGCTGAGCAGGTGGGTGGCGAAGGTGTGGCGCAGGGTGTGCGGGCTCATCTGCTGCTCCAGGCCCACCCTGCGGGCGTGCCCCTGGACGATCTTGTACAGGCCCTGGCGGGTCAGGGGCGCCCCCCGGCGATTGAGGAACAGCCGCGAGCGCGCGACCTCGCCCTGCAGCCGCGGGCGCCCGGAGCGGCAGTACGCGCGGAGCGCCGCGAGGGCCTGGCTTCCGATCGGCACGATCCGCTCCTTGGAGCCCTTCCCCCGGGCCCTCAACAGCCCCTCCTCGAAGTCCACGTCGGACAGCTCCAGCCCGACCGCCTCCGAGGCCCGCAGGCCGCACGCGTACATCAGCTCCAGCAGCGCCCGGTCGCGGAGCGCGAGCGGGTCCTCCCCGCGGGGGGAGGCCATCAGCCGTGCGACCTGGTCGCGGGAGAGCACCCGCGGCAGGCGCTGTCCCTTGCGGGGTCCCCTCAGCTCCGCGGTGGGGTCGTGCTCGATCACCCCGTCCATTCGCAGGTGGCGGTAGAAGGAGCGCACGCAGGCCACCTTCCGCGCGAGCGTGGCGGGCGCCACCGGGGGGGTGTCCCCCTCGCCGGCGGAGAGCCCGGCGAAGAAGCCGCTGAGCTCGGTGTGGCCGACCTCGAGCACGTCGAGGTCGTGGACGCGGAGGAACACCGCGAGCTGGAGCAGGTCGCCCCGGTAGGCCTCGAGCGTGTTCCGCGACAGGCCCCGCTCGAGCTCCATGTAGGCGAGGAAGTCCCCGATCAGGCGCTCCACCCCACCCGCGCCGTCCGTCTCGGCGGGGGCGGGTGCGGTGGGAGCGCGGGTCATCCCTTCAGCTGTTCGCCCGCTCTCCGGTCGCTCCTTGGGGGTGCAAGCTGCCGTTCAGCCGCCGGGCGAGCCATTGCAGGCCGATCAGCGTCTTCGCGTCCTCGCACCGGGCGATCGCATCGTCCACCCTCGCCAGTGGCCACCGGACCACCTCGATGCGCTCGTTCTCGCCGCTGTCGGCGCTGTGCCGGTACAGGTCGCGGGCGTGGAACAGGTGAACCCGCTCGTCGCTGAACCCGGCACTCGAGTAGTAGCCGAGGATCGGCTCCCAGGTGCGGGCGCCGAGCCCGACCTCCTCCGCCAGCTCCCGCTTGGCCGCGGCCAGCGGCTCCTCGCCCTCGATGTCGAGCCGCCCCGCCGGCAGCTCGAGCAGGTCGGCGACCATCACCGCCTCCCGGGGCTGTCGCACGAGCCACACGTCCTGGTGGTCGCAGGCGACCATCGCCACCACCCCCTGGTGGCGGACGATCTCCCTCGTCACCTCTTCCCCGTCGGCGTGTCGGAAGCGCTCGACCCGGACCTGGATCAGGCGCCCGTCGTAGACGGTCTCGCCGCCCAGCGGCTCGATCGACGGGCCGCTCACACGGTGCTCGCGGGAGCGCAGGCCTCTTGCGCGAGCTCCGAGAGGGCGCCACCGCCCGCCAGCGCCGAGGCGAAGAACACCGGGTCCTCGGCCAGGGCGCGGCCCATCGTGACGGTCGGCAGGCCACTGGCGGCGAACCCCGGCAGGTCGACCGCCGCCCTGCGCCAGTCGTGGCGGGTGAGCCTCACGGGCCGCTCGACGTCCACGGCGATCGCCGGGCGGGGGCCACCGGACTCCCCGAACACGGCACCGAGCTTCGCCGCCAGCTCGCTGCCCACGGGCGAGCGCATCCCGGCCGGCAGTGCCACCGTCACCGGCTCCAACAGCAGGTCGAGGACCGTCAGGGTGTGGTGGGAGATGCCGCGATGGCGCTCGCGCTCATCGCTCGAGGACATCCTCGCCACGACCAGCGTCGGGCACCCCAGCGCCAGCGACACGTGGGCAGAGTCGAGCGCCGCCATGCCACCGTGCCCGAGCACCGAGCCCGAGCCCACGATCCCCGGTCCGGGTCCGCAGACGGCCGCGTCCCAGCCGAGCTTCACCAGGCCGTGGTGGAGCGCACCCCCGGCGCTCACCGCCTCCCCCTCCCCTCCGAAGGCGGCGCCGGCGGTGAGGTGGCCGGCCAGCAGTCCCCGACCGCGAAGCTCGCGGACGACCCTCGAGTGGCTCCCCGGCAGCGCTCCTCCCTCCGTCTGGACGTAGCCCAGCCGCCGGCCGGGCGCCTGGACCGAGAACGCCCACGCGAGCGCGGCGAGCTGGCCGTGCAGCGCGAGCACGGCCACCGGGCGTCCCACGGGGAGCTCCAGAGCCTCGTCGTCGACCGGCTCGACCAGGTGCTGGAGGCTCGTGTAGTTCAGCTTCATCGCGCCGCCGTCGGACGAGAGCGGCCCGTCCGCCGAGAGGCCTCGGGTGAGGTTGACGTGGACGATGTCGAAGCCCCCCGAGCCCAGGCCGAGGTCGAGGGCCTCGACGTTGACGACCACCTCGTCTCCCACCTCGGCGCTGCCGACGAGCCCCACATCGGCGATCGCCCGACGCCGATCGCGCCCGCCACCGAAGGGCGATGCCAGCTCGATGACGAGCGACTGCTCGGGGTCGGGATGGGTGTCCCCGGCGGGGGATGGGGGCACGTCGAGCACCTCGACGACCCTCGCGGGGCGGAGCTTCAGCATCGTGGCTCCACGCTAGCGCGGGGGGGCGGGACCGGCCGCCACCGACTCCTCGACCAGCGCCAGCGCGACTCCCAGCATCTCCGCCAGGGCGTCGTCGGCGACGCTCTCGCCCGGCTCGTGGGGCCGGTGGGTGCCGTTGGCGAGGTTCACGCAGTCGAAGCCGGCCGCGATCAGGGCGTTGGCGTCCGAGCCGCCGCCGCTGGCGATCCGCTGCGGCTCGAGCCCGCAGCGGCGAAGGGCGGCCTCGGCGACGGCGAAGGCGCGGCCGCTCGCGGGCTGGCGGTAGCCGGCGAAGGTCTGCTCGACGGCGACGTCGACGTCCACGTCGCAGTCGGGCATGTGAGCGGCGTCGTGGATCCGCTCCACGACCTCGGCCACGAGCTGCTCGGCCCGCTGCTGGTCCAGACTGCGGACCTCGCCCGTGAACGAGCAGGCGTCCGGGACCACGTTGATCGCCCCACCGCCGGAGATCGAGGCGACGTTGATCGTGGTGCGGTCGTCCACCCGTCCGACCGGCAGCGCGGCCACCGCCCGCGAGGCCGCCACGATCGCGCTGCGCCCGTCCTCGGGGCGGATCCCGGCGTGGGCCGAGACGCCGCGAAAGCTCGCCTCGAAGCGGAAGTGGCTGGGCGAGCGCTCGATCACCTCTCCGATCGGGGAGGCGTGGTCGAAGACGAAGCCGAAGGGACTGCGCAGGCGGCCCACGTCGAACACGCCGGCGCCCGCCAGCGAGCGCTCCTCGCCGACCGTGAACAGCAGCTCGAGCTCCACCGGCGAGCCCCCGTCGCGGAGCGAGCGGGCGAGCGCCAGCAGCACCACCACGGCGGCCTTGTTGTCGGCTCCGAGGATCCCCTCGTTGGCGTTTTCCCACACGCCCTCGATCAGCTCGGGCTCCACCGGCGCCTGCGGGGGGACCGTGTCGAGGTGGGCGCAGAACATCACCGCCGGCAACCCGTCTCCGTCGGCCGACGGGCCTTCTGGGCGCTCGCCGGCGGCGGTGGCCGGCAGGCGGGCGAGCAGGTTGCCGCAATCGGAGCCCGTCAGGCGACCGGCGTCGTCCTCCACCGTCTCGACGCCCAGGGCCCGCAGCTCGGCCATCACCCGCTCCCCGCAACGACGCTCGCTGCCGGAGGGGCTCTCGATCCGGCACAGCTCGGCGAACGTGCCGCTCAGATAGCGGCGCGTGGGCGTCCCGATCTCGACCGGCCGGCTCGAGCTCACGCGCCGGTCGAGCGCGCGGGGGGCGCCGCGGCGGGCGCCTGCTGCTCGCCGTCCTGTCCCGATCGTCGCGAGGGCTCGGCGTGCTCGCCGGAGCGCTCCAGCGCGGCGGCCACGAAGCCACCGAACAAGGGGGCCGGGCGCTCGGGACGGGACTTGAACTCGGGGTGGAACTGGGAGGCCACGAAGAACGGGTGATCCTCGAGCTCGATGACCTCGACGAGGCGCTCGTCGGGGGAGGTGCCCGAAACCCGCAGGCGGCTGCCGGGAGCGGGCCCGACGGCGTTCGTGAGGCGCTTGCGCAGGAGGTTGTTGACCTCGTAGCGGTGGCGGTGGCGCTCGTAGATGACGGCCTCGCCGTACAGCTCGCGGGCCATCGTGCCGGGGTGGAGCTTGATCGGGTCGGCGCCGAGGCGCATCGTGCCGCCGAGGCCCGCGACCTCCTTCTGCTCGGGCAGCAGGTCGATCACCGGGTAGGGGGTCTCGATGTCGAACTCGGTCGAGTTGGCGCCCTCCATGTCCGCCACGCTGCGGGCGAACTCGGCCACCGCGACCTGCATCCCCAGGCAGATGCCGAGGAACGGGATCCCCTGGCGGCGGGCGTAGCCGGCGGCGGCGATCTTGCCCTCGATCCCGCGCCCGCCGAAGCCCCCCGGGATCAGGATCCCGTCGGCCTCGCCGAGCAGCTCGGGCACGGCCGCCCCCTCCAGCGCCTCGGAGTCGATCCAGTCGATCTGCAGCTTGGCGTCCTGCATCGAGGCGGCGTGGCGGAGGGCTTCGGAGACCGACAGGTAGGCGTCCGCGAGCTGGACGTACTTGCCCACCAGCGCGATCCGCACCGTGCGGGTGGCCCGGGCCGAACGTTCGATCGGCTCCTTCCAGTGGACCAGATCGGGCGGGCGGGCCTGCACGCCGAAGTGCTCGAGCAGGAAGTCGTCCACGCCCTGCTCGTGGAAGGTGAGGGGGACCTTGTGGATGTCGTCCACGTCGCGGGCGGAGATGATCGCCTCCGGGGGGAGGCTCGCGAACAGCGCGATCTTCTTGCGGATCTCGCTCGAGAGGGCGCTCTCGGAGCGGCACATCAGCATGTCCGGGGCGATCCCGATGCGGCGCAGCTCGTTGACCGAGTGCTGGGTCGGCTTGGTCTTCAGCTCGCCCGCGTGGCCCACGTACGGGACGAGCGTGAGGTGGATGAACATGCACCGGCGGCGCCCCACGTCGACGGGGAACTGGCGGATCGCCTCCAGGAACGGGAGCGACTCGATGTCCCCCACCGTGCCGCCGATCTCGGTGATCACGAAGTCGACGTCGCTGGACTGGGCGATCAACGCGATCCGCTGCTTGATCTCGTCGGTGATGTGGGGAACGACCTGGACGGTCGCCCCGAGATAGTCGCCCCGGCGCTCCCGGCGGATGACGGTGTCGTAGATCCCGCCGGCGGTGACGTTGGCGGCCCTGCTGGTGTTGGAGTCGGTGAAGCGCTCGTAGTGGCCGAGGTCGAGGTCGGTCTCGGCGCCGTCCTCGGTCACGAACACCTCCCCATGCTGGTAGGGGGACATCGTGCCGGGGTCGACGTTGATGTAGGGGTCGAACTTCTGCAGCCCGACGCTGAGGCCCCGGGCCACCAGCAGGCGGCCGATCGAGGAGGCGGCGATGCCCTTGCCGAGCGAGGACACGACGCCACCCGTGATGAAGATGAAGCGGGTCTTGTCGGGGGCCTGCGCGTGTCGGTCGGTGCTGTGCGAGCTCATGAGGGCCTGCCTAGGGAGTCTAGATAGCGAAGCCCCGGAGTCCGTTCCACGAGCCCGGAAATTGAGCTCAACTCGCCGTAGAGGGTGACCGCCACGAGCACCCCGAGGGCGATCGCCTGGCCGGTGCCGGAGAGCGTCAACACCAGCCACAGCCCGCCGACGGCGCCGAGCAGGTTGGCCCCGGTGTCCCCGAGCATCGCCCGCTCGCGCAGGTCGTAGCCGCCCGCGACCAGCGCCGGGGCGGCGAACAGCCCCAGCGACCACAGCGCACGGACCTCGCCGGAGGCCGCCGTCAGGGCCGCCCCCAGCACGACGAACACCTTGATCGCCCGGCCGGGCCGCAGGTCGAGCAGGTTGAACACGTTCGTGCACAGCACGATCACGCCCACGGCGAGCAGCCAGCGACCGGTCGACTGCCCGAGATAGCGGGCCGCGAAGAGGGCGAGCCCGAGCGCGCCGAACGCCTTCAGCACGCCGGTGCTCAGCTGCCCCCGGCGCAGGGCCCGGAAGTGCCCCCGCCAGCCACGGGGCGGGGGGCCCTCGACAGCCACACCGCCCCTGCCCGGACCGCCGCTGGGCACCTCGGAGGAGCCGAGCGAGTCGTCGATCAGCCCGAGCGCGATCACACCCAGGCAGTACACCGCGACCGGGGCGATGCCACGCTCGAACACCTGGGTTTCGCCGAGCCTGTCCACCAGCATCAGCGGGATCAGGGCGACGGTCGCGGCCGCCGGCACGAGTACGCCGAAGGGGAACGGCAGCTCCCGCGAGCGGTAGTTGGGCCTCACCGCCCCGCTGCGGCGCATCTGTGCGAGCAGCGGCCCGGACAGCGCACAGGCGGCGGCGAGGGCCAACAGGAACGGGAGGGCATGCACCGGGCTGAAAGCTAGCGGCGCCCGCGGATACGCCTCACGGCGTGGCGTCGGAAGCCGGAACGGTAGGGAGCAGCGAGTCGGCGGTGGAGCTCGACCCGTAGGTCCCCCGCTGGCCGGCGAGGGCGTATACGAGCGCCGTCTGGCCGGCGACGGTGTCGAGATCGTCCACGCTCGAGAGGCCCTGGCCCTTGTACCACGAGATCTGCGAGGGCTGCGAGGAGGTCGTCTGCACCCCCACCGGGGTAGCCCGGCCCGCGGTCATCCCCGCCAGCAGCCCCGTGTCGAACGCGGTGCTGGCTTCGCTCTGGGCGGCGCTCATGCCCTGCGGCTCCGCCCTCACCACCACGACCCCGTCGAGGTGGGAGAGCTGCCCGTCGAAGGAGCTCAGCAGGCTCGAGCGGACGCGGCTGACGAGCTCCCGATCGACCAGGCGCCCGCCGGTGACCAGCTGGCGGCCGATCACGTAGCCGAACCGTTCCAGCGTTTCCGGCGAGGCTGAGAGGTCCTGGAAGTGGGTCCCGCCGGCTTCCCGTTCGATCGCCCCGAGGTTGAGCGGCTCGGACACCGTCACCACACTCGGCACCTGCCCCCCGGCCTCCGCGACGGCGTCGCGGACGAGCCCGTCGATACGTTCGGAGGCGCCGCCGAGGAACACCACCCCCACCGACCGATGGGTGAGCAGACCGTGGACGGCGAGCGGGTAGAGCCCGTCCGCGAAGGCTTCCTGGCTGGCCACCCGGCTGCGCTGTTCGTCGAGCTGCTGATGGACGGAGCGGATTTCCGATTCGAGGTCGTGGACGATCCCGCTCTTGGCGCTCGAGACGAGGTTCGAATCGCCGATCGCCACGCCGATCAGGACCCCGAGTGCCAGCGCGAGCAGGACCGCGGCCAGGGACAGCGCGTGGTAGCGATAGTCGAACACCGGTGTGGCTGCCCCTGCGGCTCAGCCGCCGGGCGCGCCGGGACCCACCTGCGCGAGCAGCTGCAGCTTCAGCCACAGCAGTTCCGCCACGTCTTTGAGTGCCGGGGTGCTCCACACCACGACCAGCATCGCGATCAGCCCCGCCGCGATCACGACCAGCAACGGCGTCAGCGCGGGACGGGGGCGATAGAGACGGCTCACGCCCTTGGCATCGACGAGGATCTCGCCGATGCGCAGGCGGGTGAGCAGCGAGGAGGACATCCCCCGGCGGTTGCGGTCCAGGAACTCGACGAGGTTGAACTGGGAGCCCACCGAGACGATCAGCCGGGCGCCCTTCTCGGCCGCGATCAGCATCGCCACGTCCCCGCTGGTGCCGGGCGAGGGGACGAGCTTGAAGGGGAGCCCGAGCTCGCTCAGGCGGACGCTCCCGGGCGCGCGGCCGTCGGGGTAGGAGTGCACGACCAGCTCGGCCCCGCAGCGCAGTGCCGCCTCGCCGGCGGAATCCATGTCGCCGACGATCATGTCGGGCACGAGGCCCTCGTCCAGGAGCGCCTCGGCGGCCCCGTCGACGGCCACGATCACGGGGCGCATGTCGCGGACGAACGGGCGCAGGGCGCGGAGGTCCCGTTGGTGGCCCACCCCCCTCACGGCGACGAGCGTCGGACGGTCGCGGAAGTCGGTGGCGAAGCGGGGAAGCCCGATCCGCCCCGTGAGCAGCTCACGCTCCTCGCGCATGTGCTCGATCGTGTTGTGGGCGAAGCTCTCCAACGCCTCGGCGACGTCCCGGCGGCGGGCCTCGGTCTCCTCCCCCACCCGCTGCGGGTCGAGCAGTTCGCCGCGCGCGAGCACGACGTCGCGGCAGAGGACCTCGACCCCCTGCTCCCCGCGGGGCGAGTGGCGGGCGCGGATCGTCAGCGGCTGGCCGTCGCCGACCTTCTCGAACAGCCCGTCGTCGGGGAGGTCCACCAGCAGCACCCCCGCCTCGACGAGCAGCTGGGGGCCGAGGTTCGGATAGGTGCCCCCCGAGGAGGGGCTGCAGTTGAGGACCGCGACGGCGCCGGCGGCGATCAGCTCCTCGGCCGAGACGCGATCGATGTCGAGGTGATCGACCAGCGCGATGTCGCCGCGGACGAGGTGGCGGACCAGGAGCTTCGTCCGCCTACCCGGGCGCACCGGTCCCTGGACCACCCGCGCCAGCCGCGGTTCCGCGGGCGCGACCGTAGGCCCGGACGCGGTCCGGCGGCTGGTGGAGGGGGATGGCCTCGCTGCCATCGACTGCGAGAGTAACGCCAGGGGTCGGGCGCGCGCTCTGCTCCGTGCCTTCGATCAGGCCGCGCGCATCAGGACCTCGGCGTGGCGCCGCGCTCCGTCCTGGTGTCCGTCGGCGCCGAGCATCCTCGCGATCTCCTCCACGACCTCGTCGTCGGCGAGCTCGCGCACGTCGGTACGGGTGTCCGACGGTCCCGCCTGCTTGACGATCGAGAAGTGCCGATCGGCGAGCGAGGCGATCTGGGGAAGGTGGGTGATGCAGATCAGCTGGCACTCCCGTGCGAGGTCGCGGAGCCTGGTCCCCACGGCCCTGGCGGTGTGCCCGCCGATACCGGCGTCGACCTCGTCGAAGACGAGCGTGATCCCCGCCTCGTGGCCGCGGGCGACGCTGAGGATCGCGAGCATCACACGGGACAGCTCGCCGCCCGAGGCGATCTCGCGGACGGGCCCCCCCGGGACCCCGGGGTTGGGGGCGATCAGGAACTCGACCGCGTCGGCCCCGCTCGGCCCCACCTCGCAGCTGCGCAGGTCGACCTCGAAGGACGCGTGGGGCATCGCCAGCGTGGCGAGCTGCTCGGCGACGGCCTGCGCGAACGGCTCGGCGGCGGCCCGGCGCGCGCTCCTCAGCCGCCGGACGAGCCTCTGCAGCTCCCCGCGGGCGGCATCGAGCTGGTGCTCGAGCTCGCCGGCCGAGACGCGGGCGGACGCCAGCTCCTCGCGCAGACGGCGGGCCGTGGACGCGTACTCGTGCACGGACTCGATGCTCCCCCCGTGCTTGCGCATCAGGCGCTCGACGGCGGCGAGCCGTTCCTCGAGCTCCTCGAGCGTCCCGGCGCCGCCTCCGTCGGACTGCCCGCCCGCCTCCTCTCCCGCACGCTCGCAATAGCCGCCGACCTCGTAGGCCAGCTCCCGCGTCTCCAGCGCGAGCGAGCGCAGCCGCTCGCCCAGCGCGTCGAGTTGCGGGTCCACGCCCTCCACCGCCTCCAGCGCGCCGCTCGCCTCGGCCACCAGTTGGGCGCCCCCCGGGCCCACGTCACCGCCGTCGCCCGCGCCCCCCGCGCCGGCGTCCTCGCCCAGCAGCCGGCCGGCGGCCGCTCCCGCCGCCGCGAGCAACGAGTCCAACGACCGCAGCCGCTCTCGCAGGACGAGCATCCGCTCGTGCTCCTGCGGGTCGGGGGCGAGCGAGTCGATCTCGGCGATCTCGAAGTCGAGCAGGTCGAGCTCCCGGTCGCGCTCCACGCGCGTCGACTCGAGCTGCTCCTGGCGCCGTTCGAGCTCCCGCAGGCGTCCGTGGGCATCCGCGCAGGCGCGCAGGCGCGCGGCCTGCTCCTCGCCGCAGCGGCTGTCGAGGATCGCGAGCTGGGCGCCCGCCAGCGTGAGGCTGCGGTGCTCGTGCTGGGCGTGGAAGCGCAGCAGTGCCCCCCCGATCGCGCGCAGGTCGGCGACGGCCGCGGTGCGCCCGTTGACGAGCGCCCGCGTACGCCCGTCCGCGCGGACCCGCCGCGCGAGCACGATCTCGCGCTCCCCGTCGCCCGGGGACACGACCTCGGAGAGCTCCCCGAGGCGACCCTCGATGCCCGGCGGGATCTCGAACACCCCCTCGACGTAGGCCTCCTCCGCTCCCGGCCGCACGATCCCGGCCCGCGAGCGTCCTCCGAGGAGCAGGTCGAGGGCATGGGCGAGGACCGTCTTGCCGGCGCCCGTCTCGCCCGTGAGCACGTTCAGGCCCGGCGACAGCCGCAGCTCCGCCCGCTCGATCAGGAGCAGGTTCTCGACGCGCAGATCGACCAGCATCGCGAGCAGGTGTACCAGCGCCCGGGGACGGACCCGACGGCGTGGGCGCCGCAGACCACCCCTTCCCAGGGCGCCCGCCGGGGCTCATAATGCGCGGCGGCGCCGGTGAACGGAAACCCGGCCGAACCTAGACTCGACGGCGACACGGATGGCTGCCAACGACCCCAACGCGCGCACGGATTCGCCCGGGCGGGGGATCCCGGGCTGGCTGGGGCCGCAGGCGCTGCAGGAGCGCCTCGCCGAGGAGGTGGCGAGGGCCGAGCGGCACCTCGGCCCGCTGAGCTGCCTGCTGATCGTGATCGAGGACCTCGAGGGGCTGATGGAGCGTTACGGCGAGGACCTCGCCGAGCAGGCGCTGACGCACATCGCCCAGGCGCTGCGGGGAGAGCTGCGCCGGTTCGACCAGGTCGGACGCCCGGGGCCCCGCGAGCTGGTCGTCCTGCTACCGGGCGCCGACGGGCCGCGGGGGGAGATCGTGGCCCGGCGAGCGCTCCAGCGGACGCGCACGATCAAGATCGAAGTCGACGGCGGGAGGCGTTCGCTGCCGATCGCGATCGGGCTCGCGAGCTGGCGCGAGGGACTCACACCGGAGGGCCTGGTGGAGGAGGCGCGGTCGGCCGCGAGGGCCCCGTACTGGACGCAGGGCGGGGACGTCAGAGCCGCCGACTAATCTCGTCCCGTGCTTTCCGGCTCGGAGCTGTGGCTGCTGCGGCTGATGGCCGACCGTGGCCTGGCGCTGCTCGACGCCGACGGGCTGCTGGTCGTGATCGAGGAGCGGGGGGAGCTGCGGGTGGCTGCGGCCAGCGGCAGCGCGACCCCCCGCCTACGCATCGCGCCCGTGCACGGGAGTGCGCTGGGGACCGCGTACCTGAGGCGGGAATCGCTCGCGCTGGAGAGGCCACGGGGCGAGGAGGCGGCGTGGCTGTACGAGCTCGGCCTCGAGGCCCGGGCGGTGCTCGTGGAGCCGCTCGAGCTCGAGGGCCAGGGCGGCGGCATGGTGATCGCGCTCAACACCGGCCGCTCCTTCAAGAAGCCCGACCGCGAGGCGCTGGCCGCCTTCGGGTCGAGCCTCTCGCAACGGCTCGCGGCCGAGCGTTCGGTGGAGATCAACCGGCTGCGCTATGGGATGCAGGCCCGCGAGCACGAGCGCACACGCTGGGCTCGGGAGATCCACGACGAGAGCATCCAGGGCATCGGCGCGCTGCGGCTGCAGCTCGCCAACGCCCGTGACGTCGACGACCTCGATGCGCTGAAAGCGGCCGTCGACACCGTGCTCGAGGGCCTCGGCCACGAGATCGACGGGCTTCGTCACCTGATCACCGAGCTCAGGCCGGCGGCGCTCGACGACCTCGGCCTGACCGCGGCCCTGGAGGCGCTGGCGAGGCGGGCACAGGCGATCGACGGCCTCGACGTGACGACCGAGATAGACCTCTCCGGGCTCCCACATGCGGAGCCGGACGCGAGCGGCAACGGCGCCGGGAGGCTCGACGAGGAGCTCGAGAGCACGGTCTACCGGGTGGCGCAGGAGGCCCTCACGAACGTCAGCCGCCACGCCGAAGCATCGCGGGCGGTCGTGCGGGTACAGGTGGTCGGCGAGGAGCTCGAGCTGACCGTCACCGACGACGGCCGCGGCATGCCCGACGCCTCGCGCCTGGGGCCCCGCGGCGATGGCCTCGAGGGCGGCTTCGGGATGTCGGGTATGCGCGAACGTGCCGAGCTGGTCGGCGGCGAGCTCCAGATGATGCCCGCCCCGGGGAAAGGGACCGTCGTGCGACTGACGGTGCCGCTGGCCCGGCACCTCGCGGCGGTCAGCGCCTGACGCTACCGCGCACCACCGGCCGGCGGCTGGGCCTCAGTCGCGTCAGCTTCTGACGCGACTGCGGCGCACGTAGGCCGTGATCTCGGCCCGCGAGGAGATTCCCAGCTTCTCGATCGCCCGCGCCCGGTAGGTCTTGACGGTGCGCTCGGCGACCTTGAGCTGGTCGGCGATCTCGGGGTTGGTGAAGCCGTCGGCGATCAACTTGATGACCTCCGACTCACGCTCGCTGAGCGCCACGTCGTCGCCGTTGGACCCGTTCTCGCCGGCGGCGAGCACCGCCCCGAGGCGCGGGTGGAGGTAGTTGCCCCCCTCGACGGCCGTCCTGAAGGCCTGCAGCAGCTCGTTGGGCTCGGCCTCCTTGAGGACGTAGCTGCGGGCCCCGGCCCTCAACGCCTGGCGTGCGTACTCCGGGTCCTCACGCATGGTGAGGATCGCCACGGCGAGGGTCGGGTGCGAGATGAACACCTGCGGCAGGGCGCCGAGGCTGGAGCCTCCCGGCATCGTCAGGTCCAGCGTCAGCAGGTCGGGCTTGAGCTCCCTGACCACGCGGATCATCGAGGGGATGTCGGCAGCTTCAGCGATGACCGTGAACTCGCCGTCCTCGCGCTCGAGGACCGAGCGGATACCGTCGCGCACGATGGCGTGATCGTCCGCGATCACGACGGTCGTCGTTCCGCTGCCGTCTTCGCCCATTGCCCGAACACCGTAGCGGGCGCGGTAGACGAGATCGACGCGACTCCACGCAATAGCGGCTGAGCGCACCCGCCGCCCGTCACGAACGCTGCGCATCGCCGCCAATACGTTTGCAGACCTGCCCATCGGGAATGCCTCGCGCTAGCGTGCGAGCGCGTGCCGCCTGTCCTCCGCTCGCGAAAGCTCAGACGGATCATCCTGGCCTATGCCGTCAACCGGCTAGGGACCTGGTTCGGCCTGGTGGCGCTCCTGATCGCCACCTACGACCACACGCACAGCGCCCTCGCGGTGTCGGCGCTGATGTTCGCGGCGCTGGCCCTTCCTGCCTTCGCCGTGCCGGTGCTCGTGGCTCGCGTCGAGAGATCGCGCCAGCGTTCGGCGCTGGCCCGTCTGTATGTGTTCGAGGGAATCGTGACGCTGGCGCTGGCGTTCGTCCTGTCCCACTTCTCGCTACCGGTCGTTCTGGTGCTCGTGGCGGTCGACGGCACGGCGGCGCTGGCCGCGACCGCGCTCCTGCGGGCGGAGGTCGCGCGTGCCGGGCGTGAGGAGCACGAGGCACTGCTCGAGGCCCGACGCGGACAGCCGGTCGCCTCGGACGAGAGCTCCGCTGCGAGCGCCACCGACGATGGCCCCCAACGGGCGGAGCGTGAAGCCAATGCGGCCCTCAACGTCGCGTTCTCACTCACCTTCGTCGTGGGTCCCGCGCTCGGTGGGGTCGTGGTGGCGGCCGCCGGGGCGAGAGCGGCGCTGCTGATCGACGCCGGTTCGTTTCTCGCCTGCGCGTCGCTGTTGCTCGACCTCTCCCCCCACGTCGAGGAAGCCGGCGCCGAAACGGTACGGGGGAGGCTGGCGGCCGCCTGGCGCCACATCAACGAGGTCCCCTGGCTGCGGGCCCTACTGCTCGCGCAGCTCGTGGCGATGACCTTCATCGAGACCGGCGCGCCGATCGAGGTCCCGTTCGTCAAGAGCACCCTCGCCGCCGGCGACGGAGGTCTCGGGCTCCTGCTCGCGATGTGGGGGGCGGGCGCGGTTCTGGGCAGCCTCGGTTTCGCGCGTCTCCTCACGAGGCCCCTCGGACACCTGCTCGTGGCCGGAACGGTCCTGATCGGGGCCGCCTACCTGGGACTTGCCGTGTCACAAACGCTGGCGCTGGCGTGTGTCGCCGGCCTCGTGGGCGGCGTCGGCAACGGCATGCAGTGGCCTGCGCTCATCAGCGCCGTGCAGCAGCTCACCCCATCACGTCTCCACGGGCGTCTGATGGGCGCGGTCGAAGCCCTCAGTGCCGTCTGCCTGGCGGCCGGCCTGGCTCTCGGCGGAGTACTCGTGACCCTGACCTCGACCCGTACCGCCTTCACGATCGTGGGCGCCTCCGCCGTGGCCTCGAGCGTGCTCCTCGGACGCGTTGCGGCGCTGGCGCTGGCGTCGGCCCACCCGCTCGAGGCCGATGATCTCGCGTCGCAGCCGGAGCCGGCGGGAACGCGCGGGTTGGACGAGGCGCGCATCGAGGTGTAGAGCCCGAGGACGTCGTTCCTCCTGCGTGCCCGCAGGCGCGAGGACGTCGACGCCAAGCACCACAAGGACGACACGGGACTGGCTTTTTTCCCGACGACCCCCCTTTAGCACCACGCTCTGACGGCCGTTAAGTACGACAGGGCTGATGTTCGCGGGCAAATCCACACGGTACGCCTTCCTGGGCTTCGAGGTCCTGGCGCTGGCGGCAACCGTCGTCTTGAGCGTGACCATCGGACGCAGCAGCGAATGGGCCCCGACCACGCTCGTGGTGCTGCTGCTCGCGCTCGCGTTCGTGGGCCAATGGCTGAGGGTCGAGATCCGGGGCGGCGAGCTCGGGGCCTCGATGGTGGCGATCGTGCTGGCGATGGGGCTGCTGGGCCCCGTACCGGCGGCCGCATGCGGCGTCGCCGGGATGATCATGACCTCGGCGATGCGCCGGATCGACCTCGCCGGGTGGCTCGCGAACCTGTCGAGCCTTGCCGCCGCACCGTTCGCCGGGGCGCTCGCCGCACGAGCCATCACCGGGGGTCCGCACGGGGCGGGCACGCGGGGCCTCGCCGCGAGCGTGACCTTCGGCCTCGGCATGTTCGCCGGCTTCCTCCTGGCGCTGGCGTTGACCTACGCGCTGTTCGCCCTGGACCTGGGCACCAAACAGGGGAGCTCGTCCTGGCGAGAGCTGCGCGAGCTGCTGCCATTGCTGCCCGGAGAGCTCGCGGCGGGAGCGCTGGCCGTGATCCTGGCGGTCGCCTACCTGGCGTCGGGGCTGGCCGTACTCCTCGCGGCGATCATCGTGATGGTGATCTTCCAGAGCCTGACGATGGCGCTGGTGCGATCCGAGCACCGGGCAGAGCAGCTGCTCGCCCGCTCGCGGCAGCTGGTCGGGCTCCAGCTCGGAGTCCTCCGCACGCTGGCACGGGCGCTCGCGATGCGTGACGAGAAGACCGCCCGCCACGCCGCCGCGGTCGCGTTCTACGCCAAGGCGCTCGCCGCCGAGGCGAACTGCGACCCCTCCGAGCAGGACATGATCCACACCGCCGGCCTGCTGCACGACATCGGGAAGTTCACCTGGCCCGACCGGATCCTGAAGGCCACGACCATCGAGGAGTCCGACCTCGCGACGGTCCGCAGTCATCCCCAGGAGGGGTCGGTGCTGGTGGGCGCACTCGACGGCTACGGCGAGATCGCCGAAGCGATCCTCTACCACCACGAGCGCATCGATGGCCTCGGCTACCCGGCCGGGCTAATAGGTTCGGAGATCCCCCTCGGCTCGAGGATCCTGGCGATCTGTTCGAACTACGACACGCTCGTGGGCGACAGCTACCGTGAGACCGCGAGCCCGGCCGAAGCGCAGGAGGAGCTTCGCAACGCGGCCAGGAACGGCCAACTCGACCCCGAGCTGGTCGAGGCGTTCATCGGCCTACTGGAGCGCGAAGGCCCGACGTACGGTCAGAACACCGACTTCGAAGCCGAGCTCGACTTCGAGACCCGCGTCGACAGGATGGCCAACCCCGGCACCGCCACGCATCAGGTCGGCCGGCAACGAAAAAGTCTCCGCCGGTGGATGGCCGAGCGTCAGCCGAACGCGCGGCGGTGAAGAATGCCCGGCGGCGAAGAACGCGCGGCGGCTAAACAGCAAGACGCGCCCCTCGGGACGCGTCTTGCTCGAAGCTACCTGCTGCTACCGCTGACTTTTGATTGGAAATTTGATTGGAAATCCAACCATTTCGTCTCCTTCTCCCGAGCCCTGGGGGCGCGACTTGTGGCCCGTTAGGGCGCATTGAGTAGGTTCGCGCAGGAGCGTAGCGGATTGACCGGAAAAGGTCCAGGTTGCGGAGCTTTTTGGTCCGGCGGTGCAAAGGATCCTGCAGGCCGGAGGATCCCGGGCCGGAGCCCCGACGGTCGGGGCGCCGGGTGCAAAACGGCGCAAACGTCCACGCAGGCTCAAGTTCTCCCGTTTTTCTGACGATCAGGACACAGATGACCCCCCTCGCAACCCAAAGACCGCGTGACGAGCGCCGCATGGTGTTCACCAGCTCACAGGCCGCCCGCTACCTGGGCGTGTCCCTGGCAACGGTCCGCCGCTGGACCGACGCCGGCCACATCGGCTGCTACCGCACGCCGGGCGGCCAACGCCGCTTCTCACGCGACCAGCTGGACAACTTCGTCTCCTCGATGGCCCACGACGGCACCGAGGAACGCGGCGAAGGCTCCGAAGGCCCTCACTCCCGCGTAGCCTGAGCGTCCGGCCCCCGGACGCCCAGCCTCGCCCGGCGGCCGACGCCGGGATGCTCCGGCTGGCCGCAGGGCAGACGTGCCGCCGTCGGCGGTCCGCCGCGGAATCGACCGGCTAGCTTGCCAGCCGCCCGAACTTGTCCCGCAGGCGGCGGTAGAAGGACGATCCCGGCAGCTGGGCCAGCGTCGCGCATTCGCTGAGGAAGCTCGCCCCGATCGCCCCGCCGGCCGGGATCTCCCCCGCCGGACGGCCGTCGACGGCCAGGTCCAGGGGCTCGCGGGAGTTGTTGTGGACCGACAGGCGGTCGTCGGGGGCCACGACCAGGGCCCGAGCGCTCATCGAATGGGGGGCGATGAACGAGACCACGAAGCCTTCCACCCCCCACGCCATCACCGGGCCGCCGTTGGCGAGGTTGTAGCCGGTCGATCCGGCCGGGGTGGCGACCACCAGGCCGTCGCAGCGCACGCTCCCCGCCTCCTCCCCGTCGAGTGAGTAGGCGAGCTCCGCGACCCGCTCTCCGACCTTGCGGTGGACGGCCACGTCGTTGATGGCGGTGCGCCGCTCGCCGCCGAGCTCGACGACGATGCCCGGCAGACGCAGCAGCTCGAACTCCCCCGCCAAGGCGCGGTCGATGCCGGCGCGGGCCTCCCTGCGCTCGACCGTCGCCAGGAACCCGATCTCGCCGAAGTTGATCGCAAACACGGGGACCTCGGTGTTGGCGTACTCCTGGAGCGCACGAAGGATCGTGCCGTCGCCCCCCAGGACCATGCACAGGGCCACGTCACGCTCGACGGGCGCGTCGCGCTCGAGATGGGGCCCCGCCGCGAGCGGGTGCTTCTCGCTCTCCTCCGGGGACAGGCGCAGGCGCACGCCGGCCTGGGCGGCGCGTTCGGCCAGCAGCTGCAGGGTGGCCCGTGTCTCGGCGGGGCGCTGGTGGGTGAAGACGGTGATCTCCCTCACGGCTCGACCTCCCGTGCCAGCCGCTCGATCTCGGGCCCGTCCTGGGGCTCGTCGCCGGGATCCCGAGGGACCAGCCAGATGAACGTCTCGCGGTTGCCCTTCGGCCCCGGCAGGCCCGAGGAGCTGTAACCGCGAACCGCCACCCCGAGGCCCACGGCGTGCTCGCCGACGGACATGAGCGCCTCCCGGCGCAGGTCGGGATCGCGGACCACGCCGCCCCTCGGCACCCGCCCCCGGCCGAGCTCGAACTGCGGCTTCACCAGCGCCAGGACGTCGAATCGGTCCGCCAGGCAGCCGAGCACCGCGGGCAGGATCTTCGCCAGCGAGATGAACGAGACGTCCGCCGTCGCCAGGTCCGGCGGTGCCGAGGACCCCGAAGGCGAGGGGGGGAGCATCCGCGACGAGAGCTCCCGGGCGTTGGTCCGCTCCATCACCAGCACCCGCGGATCCTGGCGCAGGCGGTAGTCGAGCAGGCCGTAACCGACGTCCACGGCGATCACCTCGCGGGCGCCACGCTGCAACAGGCAGTCGCTGAAGCCGCCGGTGGAGCTGCCCACGTCGAGGGCCCGCCGCCCGGCCACCTCCAGGCCCGTGCGATCGAGTGCGTTGGCGAGCTTGATCCCGCCCCGGGAGGCGTACTCGGGGCCCTCACGTAGGGCCACGAGCTCGTCGACCTCCACCAGCTCCCCGGGCTTGGAGGCGGGCCGTCTCGAGGCCCCCAGCTGCACCTCCCCCGCCATCACCGAGGCGGCCGCCCGGCTGCGGGAAGGGAACAGTCCCCGCTCTGCCAGCAGGACGTCAAGCCGTCGCTTGGGCATCCGTCCCAACCCTTGCACAAATGACCTTGGGTACAAATACGCCCGGGTCACCGGGCGTATTTGCGAGGGAGTGCCGCCGAATCCTTGCCCTTCTCGAGTTGGCTCTCGCCAACAGGGCGGCGACGGAGGGACCAAAAGGATACATCTCCGGGACGGATGGGGCAGGCTCGTGGGGCTCTGTGACCGATGTCACACTGCGCGGCCCCCGGGACGAGCATATTGATGTCGATCCCCGAGTTGCACAGTTTCATCTGCACCTCTTTGGATCCCTCCTCCCCGAAGCGGCCCGCACTCCCCGGCGGGCCGTTTCATTTCCGGGGTCAATAGGAGAACAGGCCCCCCGGGAGCTCCAGGACGACGTTGCCGGCGCGGCGCCCTCAGGCGCCGATGACCGCCGAACCTCCGCTCTCGGGCTGCGGGTGGGGATCGGAGATCGCGCTCCGGACACGCTCCGCGATGCGCGCTCCGGTGAAGCCCACCTCCTCGTGCAGGAGGGCGGGCTTGCCGTGGGTGACGTAGCGGTCGGGCAGCCCCACCCGCAGGATCCGGGGCGCCGCCCCGGCCTCGTTGAGGACCTCCCAGACGGCCGAGCCGAAGCCACCGGCCAGGACGCCCTCCTCGACCGTCACGAGCAGGTCGTGCTCGGCCGCGAGCTGGGCCATCAGGCCGGCGTCGATCGGCTTCGCGAAGCGGGCGTCGGCGACCGTGACGGCGATCTGCAGCTCGCGCAGCAGCTCCGCCGCCTCGAGCGCCCTGGCGACCCCGCTGCCGTAGCCGATCAGCGCCACCCTCGGGGCCGAGGCCGCCATCGTGGAGGGCTCGAGCAGGATCTCCCCGGAGCCGATCGGGATCGCGCTGCCATGCGCCGGGAGCGGGACGCCGGTGCCCTCCCCACGGGGGTAGCGCAGGGCGATCGGCCCGTCGTCGTACTCGAGCGCGGTCCGCAGCATGTGGACCAGCATCGCCTCGTCGCGGGGGGCCATCAGCACGATGTTGGGCAGGCACCGCAGGTAGGCGATGTCGAAGGCGCCGTGGTGGGTGGGGCCGTCGTCGCCCACCAGCCCCGAGCGGTCCATCGCGAACACCACGTTCAGCCGCTGCAGGCACACATCGTGGACGATCTGGTCGTAGGCACGCTGGAGGAAGGTCGAGTAGATGGCGGCCACGGGCTTGACCCCCTGCAGCGCCAGCCCAGCCGCGAACAGCACGGCCTGCTGCTCGGCGATGCCGACATCGAAGTAGCGCTCCGGCATCGCCTTCTGGAGGATGCTGAGGCCGGTCCCCGAGTTCATCGCGGCCGTGATCCCCACCACCCGGGGGTCGCGTTCGCATTCCTTCAGCAGCGCCTCGCCGAACACCTGGGTGTACTGCGGCGGGACGATCCGCCGCCGCCCGGAGCGGGTTCCGTTGGCGGCCGCCTCGGGCCTCGCCGGAGACCCGTTGACAATCGACTTGGGCTTGGCGGCGTGCCACTTCTCCATCCCCTCCAGGCCGCCCTCCTCGGCCGGGGCGAAACCCTTGCCCTTGACCGTGGCGACATGGACCACGACCGGGCGTTCGGCCGACAGCGCCTCCTTGACCGCCTCCCGCACGGCGCGGACATCGTGGCCGTCGATCACGCCCATGTAGGCCCAGTCCAGCTCCTCCCACCAGAGACCCGGCGCCCAGAACGCCTTGATCGACTCCTTCAGGTGGGGACCGAGGCGCTCGAAGGCGGCCCCGAGGCCTCCCGGAAGCCTGGCCAGTCCGTCCTCGACCCCCGACCGCGCCCGCCACAGCTTGGGGTTCATGCGCACGCGGTTGAAGTACCGCGACAGCGCCCCCACGTTGGGGGCGATCGACATCCCGTTGTCGTTGAGCACCACCACGATCGGGGTGCCGAGACCACCCGCCTGGCTGATCGCCTCGAACGCCACCCCACCAGTCATGGCGCCGTCGCCGATCACGGCCACGACCTTCGCGTCGTCCTCGGGGTCGAGCTCGCGCATGCCCTCCTTGATCCCGACCGCGTACCCGATCGAGGTAGAGGCGTGGCCCGCGCCCATGATGTCGTGGGCCGACTCGGCGATCGAGCAGAACGGCGCCAGGCCGCCGTACTGGCGGATCGTGGCGAGGCGATCGCGGCGGCCGGTGAGGATCTTGTGCGGGTAGGCCTGGTGACCTACGTCCCACAGGATCTTGTCGCGGGGGGACTCCAGTACCGAGTGCAGGGCGACGGCCAGCTCGCAGGTCCCGAGGTTCGCCCCGAAGTGCCCACCGATCTCCCCCACCGTGTCGATGATGTGCTCGCGGACCTCCTGGGCCAGCTCCTGGAGCTGCGAGTCGGACAGCTCGCGCAGGTCCTCGGGGCCGTCGATCTGGTCGAGGAGCGTCACGAGCTCCTCGTGAAGATGAAGTCGGTGATGTTCTCGAGCTCGGCGGTGGCGTCCGGCGCCCCGTCACGGGAGGAGACGCCCGCTATCTCCTGCAGCGCGCCCCGGGCCGTGTCGTGGGACTCGGCGGCGAGCTGCCTGGCGCGGTCGATGCCGAACTCGCTCACGTATGTCTGCTTTCCATGACGCTCATCGCTGCCCTGCGGCTTTCCAAGCGCATCTTCGCTGCCGGTCACATCGAGGATGTCGTCGACGATCTGGAAGAGGACTCCCAACTCGGCCGCGAAACGGCGGAACGGCCTTACGAGCTGGACATCCTCGATGCCCGTCAACAGTAGTACGCACAGCACCGAGGCACCAATCAGACGGCCCGTCTTCAGCTCGTGCACCCGCCGCAAGGTGCGGGATCCACCGTCCGCGTGGGAGGTGACGTCGGCGTACTGGCCCCCCACCATCCCGTCGACCCCGGTGGCCGCGGCCAGCTCCGCGGCCGCCCGCAGCAGCCGCCGGGGCTCCCCCTGCTGACTCGAGAGGAGGTGCCGAAAGGCCTCCGCGTACAGGCCGTCCCCGGCGAGGATCGCGACGTCCTCACCGAACTTCACGTGACACGTCGGCTGCCCCCGGCGCAGCTCGTCGTCGTCCATCGCCGGCAGGTCGTCGTGGATCAGCGAGTAGGTGTGGATCAGCTCGATCGAGCCCGCCAGCGGCAGCACCTCGCGGTGGGGGACGCCGAGCGCCCGCGCGGTGGCCAGGCTGAGCACCGGGCGGATCCGCTTGCCGCCGGCCAGCAGCGAGTAGCGCATCGCCTCCTCCAACCCCAGCGTGAGCGGCTCCTCCGAGAAGCGCATCCGCTCGAGGTACGCCTCCACCTCCTCGCGCAGGTGGTCTGGGTAGCGGGCCTGCACGGAGAGCGGCTCGACTGTGGGCCGCTACAGGAGCGGGTCCTGGCCCGGGGCCGGCTCGCTGACCTCCGCCCGGGAGAGCTCCTCCAGCTCCGCCGCCGCCTGGGTGGCCAGCGCGGCGCAGTCCTCCACCATCCCCGCGGCCGCATCCTGGGAGAGCTCGCCCGAGCGCAGCTGCTCGGCCGCCCGCTCCAGGCGTGTGATGAACTCGTCGAGACGCTCGGCGCTGGTCATCGGCTGTGGGCATTCTCCCTGAGGTCGCGCAGGATCGCCCCGAGGACACCGTTGACGAAGCCCGGAGCGTCCGTGCCGCAGAACACCTTCGCGCTCTCGATCGCCTCCTCGATGGCTCCCTCCGGCGGGATCGGGGCGTCCGCGGGGATCTCCTCGGGGTGCAACATCTCGACCAGGGCGATCCGCAGGATGCTCCGCTCCAGCGGCTGGATGCGCTGCACCGACCAGCCGTGGGCGTGCCTGTCGATCAGCTCGTCGAGCTCCTCACGATGGTCGATCGCGGCGGCCGCGAGCACGCGTACGAACTCGGTCGCCCCGGAAGGGAGCGTCTGCTCCAGCGACCTGCCGGTGAGGTCGTGCTGGTAGAGCGCGATGACCGCCTCCCTGCGCTGCTCGGAGCGGCGCATTCAGGCCCGCGCCACGTATTCCCCGGAGCGCGTATCCACCCTGATGCGCTGGCCCGGCTCGACGAACAGGGGCACCTGGATCACCGCACCCGTCTCGAGGGTGGCGGGCTTCGTGCCCCCGCCTGAGGCGGTGTCCCCCCGCACGCCGGGGTCGGTCTGGGTGACCTCGAGGTCCACGGCGGTCGGGAGCTGCACGTCGCTGGGCTCGTCGTCCACGATCAGCACGTCCACCTCGCTGCTCGGGGTCATCCACCGCAACACGTCCTCCACGGCCGACTCGCTGATCGCGATCTGCTCGTAGGTCTCGGTGTCCATGAAGTGGGCGTCGGACCCGTCCGCGTACAGGAACTGCATCTTCTTGGACTCCGTTCGCACCGGTCGGAACTTCTCGCCGGCGCGGAACGTGCGGTCGATCACGTTGCCGTCGGACACCCGCCGCAGCTTGGTCCGCACGAACGCCCCGCCCTTGCCCGGCTTGACGTGCTGGAACTCGACGATCTTGAAGACGGTCCCGTCCACGTCGATGTGGTTCCCGTTCTTGAATTGATTTGTACTGATTGCCACTAACTTTGTCCTTTCAGCCCGCCACAGGGTAGACGCACGGTGGCTGGTTCCATGTCGCTGCGACGCCGCCGCTCGTTCCCGCTGGTCGAGCTCGGATAAGCGCGCCGCCGTTTCCGTCCGGGCCGCCCACCGATGCGCACTTGACCTGCATCACCTGCGAATGTAGATTTGCCGGTGGCTCGGGGGTCGAGCCGCGGGAGTGCACTTGGCTCGTCGAGCCTCGGCGACCGTCTGGATGGCGGCAGCTTCGAGTCATGTCGAGCGGACCGGTGGCAACCTGCCAAACGAGGGGAAGGAAATCTTGAGCATGGGACCTGTGCGCAGCACAACCAGCTTCGGGCGTGCGTGTGCACGCACCACCGTGACCACGGCGCTCGCGTTGTTCGTGCTGCTCGCGATCGCGAGCGCGGCGATGGCGAAGCCCGAGGTCTTCATCGTCTCCCAGACCAAGACGGGGACTGGCTACTACAAAACGATCCAGTCGGCCGTGGAAGCGACCAAGAAGGGCGACTGGGTCCTGATCGAACCGGGCGAATACAAAGAAGAAGTCAAAGTCACCAAGAAGCACGCCCACATCTTCATCCGCGGCATGAACCGCAACAACGTGGTCCTCAACGGCGAACACAAAGAAGGCAACGGGATCTTCATCTACAAGGCCGACGACGTGTGGGTCGAAAACCTCACGGTGCACGACTTCGATTTCTCCGAAGAAGGCGGCAAATGCCCCGATGAAGAGTGCGGCAACGAGATCTGGTGGGACGGCGGAGCCGGGTCGGAAAAAATCGGCGCCAAGGGCTGGTTCGGTAAGTACCTGACCACCTACAACACCGATCTGGCGGGTGGATACGGGATCTTCGCCCAGAACGAGGAGGAAGGCGAATGGGACAAGATCTACGCCTCCGGCTTCGCTGACTCGGGTATGTACATCGGCGCCTGCCCCGAATGCAAGGCGGTCGTCGACGAAGCCACGATGGAAGACAGCGCGCTCGGCTACTCGGGCTCCAACTCGGGGGGGAACCTGATCATCGAGAAATCCCGCTTCGCCCACAACACGACGGGCATCGCACCCAACTCGGAACTGCCCGGCGACGGGCCGCCGCCGCAGAACGGCGCCTGCCACCCGAAACCCCAGGACAAGCACCACAAGCCCAAAGGCAAACTGCCCACGTTCAAAAGCACGGAAATCGAACACTGCACGATCATCCGTGAAAACGTCATAACCGAAAACAACAACCTCAAGGCTCCCGGGATCTATTCGACCGAGAAAGCGCCGTGGGGTGCCGGCGTCGAGCTTCCCGGCGACTACGGCGACTTGGTCGAAAAAAACACCATCACCAAAAACCCCAGCGACGGCGTGCTGGCGTTCGAGTACCCCAATCCGTTCCCACCGAACGAAGAAACGGTCTACTTCCAGAACTCCGGGAACAAGATCGCGGGCAACACGTTCGCCGAAAACGGCTCGTTGGACAGACCACCGTTCACGGGCGATGTGGCGTTCGAGGGAGGCCAGTTCGGGTCGAAAACCTCGACCAACGACTGCTTGACCGGAAACACCATGCCCGACGGCAGCTTCCCCGCGGAAATCGAAAACGAATGGGGCTGCCAGAACAAAACGACGCCAAATCCGGGCTCGGACGAACTCAAATTCATCGACTACCTGCTCGAACTGCAGGAAGAATCCGAAGGCAGGTCGATGGTCGAAGCGGGGACGCCTCCGCCTCCACAGGAAACGATGCCCAACCCGTGCGAAGGAGTGCCCGAGCCGCTGGCCAAGTGCGAAGCCGGCGAACCGAACACGTAGCGCGGTAGACGGCAGGGCTCGCAGTAAGCGCATAACCCAGCCAGAGCAACAGCGCCGCCCCGATCGGGGCGGCGCTCGTTTGCTCGAGCGTCTCTCGCCGAAGCTGTCTACCCGGCTCCCGCCGCCACCTCGCTGCCGCAATGGCCGCCACCTCGCTGCCGCAATGCAGGCACTTGGTCGCGACGAACCGCACAATAGGGTCTAAGCTCGCGCGGCAGTGCCACGGCTTCCCATGCGCGGGCGCCCGGTCGGGGGCTCGCTGGCCGCGGTGGCGTGCCTGTTGCTCGCCGCTTGCGGAGACAGCACCACGACCTCCACGACGGGCTTTCTCAACCGTGCCCGCCATGTCTGCAGGGTGTACTACGACGCCGCCTACGCGCTGGCGCCGCCGGTCGGCCTCGCGGAGCTGCGGGCCTACCCCGAAAGGCAGCAGGCGCTGCGACGGCAACGGCTCACCGGGCTCCGTGCCGTCACCGCCCCGGCCGACCGACGAGCCGCCTACGAGAGCTACCTCTCGACCATGACCCGGCTCGACGCGGCCTACGCGACGGCGATCGCCGACCTCCGAGCGGCGCATCCGAAGAGCATCCGCTCCCTCGTCCGCGAAGCGGGGGAGCTCGAAAGGACCCTCGATACCGAGGCCACGGCCTTGGGGCTGGCGAAGTGTGCCGAAGACCCCTACTCCGCCACCCACACCTCCAGCTCGGGATCCGGATGAGGCCCTGACCGCGCTTCGCCCGCCGTGGCGGTAATGCCGAGGAGGACCACTCCATCCAGTAGCGGCGCGGCGAGCGGCCGCCGCCGGCTCATTCGACGACCGTCAGCTCCTTCGCCAGGCCGGTGAAGATCCTGTTCGTGTCCGCGCCGAGGGCCACGAGATCCTCGATCCGCACCCCGAACCGGTCGGGGAGGTAGACGCCGGGCTCGACGGTCACGACGTTGCCCGCCTCCAGCGGGGTGTCGGCTTCCTTTCGTGCCAGGCGGGGCGCCTCGTGGACCTCCAGGCCCACCCCGTGGCCGAGCCCGTGGCCGAACCGCTCGCCCAGGCCCGCCCGCTCGAGCACCTCCCGGGCGGCCGCGTCGGCGTCGCGGCCGCTGGTCCCGGGCTTGAGCGCCCTCAGGCCGGCGAGCTGGGCCTCGAGCACGCTCCCGTATGCCTCGCGTTCCTGGTCGGAGATCCCCTCCCCGGTCGCGTAGGTGCGTGTGCAGTCCGAGCAGTACCCCTCCAGCAGCGCGCCCCAGTCGATGATCAGCAGGGTGTCGGTGGGGATCGTCGCCTCACGGGGCTGGGCGTGGGGAAGGGCGCCGTGGGGGCCGGAGGCGACGATCGACTCGAAGCTCGGTCCCTGGGCCCCGAGGCGGCGCATGCGGAACTCCAGCTCGACCGCCACCTCCCGCTCGCTGCGCCCCACCACTCCTCCTTCCAGGGTCTGGCGGAGGGCTTCGTCGGCGAGCTTGGAGGCCTCGAGGATGCGGGTCAGCTCGCCCTCGTCCTTGACGGCCCTCAGCCGCGCGACCTCCCCCTCACAGGGGACCAGCTCCCAGCCACCGGACAGCGCCTCCGCGAAGCGGCGGTGGGAGCGCACGCTGAGGGCGCCCTCGTCGAAGCCGAGGCGCCCCCCCGGGGTCGGGAGCACGGTGGCCAGGGCCTGGAGCAGATCGCCGCTGACGATCTGGCGACGGTAGGTGGCGGGCAGCTGCTGGGCCGACTGGGTTTCATAGCGGAAGTCGGTCAGGAACAGCGGCCCGGCCAGCGCGCCGGGGGGCTCGGCGGCGATCACCGCCACCCCGCTGCTGCCGGTGAAGCCGGACAGGTAGCGGAGGTCGAAGGGGTTGCCGACCAACAGCCCGTCGAGCTCGAGCTCGGCCAGACGCCGGGCGAGCCGGCCGGTGCGCTCGTGCAGCGAGGCGGTGCCGCCCGCGGCGGAAGTTGTCGACCCGCTCACGTGGACCGCCTGTCGAGCTCCTCGCGCAACGCCACCAGGGCGTCGCGATACCCGTCGGGACCGCGACCGGAGATGGTCGCGAAGCAAAGGTCCCGGACCACCGACTGCCGCCGCCACTGCTCGCGGCTCTGCAGATCCGAGAGGTGGATCTCGAGCGCCGGCAGGGCCGCGATCTCCAACGCATCACGGATCGCCCACGCGTAGTGCGTCCACGCGCCCGGGTTCAGCAGGATCGCGTCGGCGTCGCCCCGCAGGGAGTGGAGGTGCTCGATGAAGGCCCCTTCGTAGTTGGTCTGGAAGAAACGAACCGCAAGCGCCTGAGCGTGGGCGTCGTGCTCGATCTGCTGCTGCAGCTCCGGGAGCGTAAGGGTTCCGTACAGTCGCGGGTCCCGACGTCCGAGCTGGTCGAGGTTGACCCCGTGCATGACCTCGATGCGGTAACGGGCGGCGTTCACCGCACCTGCTCGCGAGGGGGGACAGTCACGCGGCCAGCTCCTGGACCGCCGCCCGCACGTCTCCGTCCGCAACGGCACACCCCTGCCTGACCTCTCCGGGAGCCTTCACGAGCACGAACGGCACCTCCGCGCCGAGGCGCTTCTTGTCGTGGGAGATGACCGCCAGCACCTCGTCGGGCGGAGCCCCCGACAGCGTCACCGGCAGGCCGCGGGCGCGCAGCAGCTCGAGCACCTCCTCGCGAAGGCCGTCGAGGCCGGACAGGCGCAGGGCCGCGAGCAGCCCGAGACCCACGGCCTCGCCGTGACGGAAGCGTCCGTAGCCGGTACTCGTCTCGATCGCGTGACCGACGGTGTGGCCGAGGTTGAGCACCTGGCGGAGACCACCGTCGCGTTCATCGGCAGCCACCACCCGCAGCTTGGTGTGGGCGCACTCGAAGATCGTCCGCTCGTCGACCTCGCGGCCGCCCGACACGTCCTGCCACAGCCGTCCGCCGGCGATCAGGGCGGTCTTCAGCACCTCCACCCACCCGGCCGCCAGCTCCGCCGGGGGGAGACTCGAGAGCGTGCCCGGGTCGACCATCACGCCGGCGGGCTGGTGGTAGGCGCCGACGTAGTTCTTGGCGTCGGGGAGGTCGACCCCGGTCTTGCCCCCGTAGGCCGAGTCGACCTGGGCGACGAGGCTGGTGGGGACCTGCACGTGGGCGATCCCGCGCTGGTAGGTGGCCGCGCAGAAGCCGGCGAGGTCGCCCACCACCCCACCTCCGAGCGCGACCACGTGGTCGGCGCGGGTGAGCCCCGCCGCCAGCATCGCCCCCCACACACGCTCGGCCTCGGCGATCGTCTTGTGTACCTCGCCGGCCGGGATCTCGAGACTTCCGGCGACCGTGCCGAGCAGTCCCCCGTAGAGCCCGATGACGTTCCCGTCGCTGACGAGGAAGGGGCGCGAGACCTCGCGGTCCAGCGGCCACAGGGCGCTCGCGCGTCCGTCCCCGAGCAGCCCGTCGGCGAGGAACACGGGATATTCTCCCGCGCTCGACCGTGCCCACAGCATGCGGGTGGGCCGCGGTGTCGAGGCGAGCCGGCGCAGGCTCTTGGCCGCCCGTGTCAGCGTCCCCCGCACGGGCGAGACGACGATCGCGTCCGCGATCCCCTCGTAGACCTCGCCACGAGCGGCGTGCAGCGCGAAGAACGAGGCCCGGTCCTTCGCCAGCGGCCGCTGTCCGGGGAGGCGGGCGCCCGACACACGCTCCCAGCAGCTCACCGGGTCGACGTCGAGAAGCACGGTGGTGTGCGCCTCCAGCGCGCTCCGGACCCGCTCGGAGAGAACGCTGCCACCCCCGAGCGATATCACCGCTCGTTCGCCCGCGCCGTCCAGCAGCGCGCACACGACCTCCTCCTCCACCGCCCTGAACGAGCTCTCCCCGCCCCGTTCGAACTCCTCGGCGATCGAGTGCCCGAGGCGCCCGACCACGAGCGTGTCGCTGTCCTGCGCGGTCGTGCCGAGGGCGACGGCCAGCTCTCGGGCGGCGCTGGACTTGCCGGCGCCCATGAAGCCGATCAGGACGAGTGCCATCCGATCCGCTGCCTGTAGGCGGCGAGTGCCTCGAGCATGTCCTCGATGTGGTCGCCGCCGAACTTCTCTCGGTAGGCCCCGGCGAGCACCACCGCGACCATCGCCTCGCCGACGACGCCGGCTGCCGGCACGGTGCACGAGTCGGTCCGCTCGCGCAGCGCCTGGGCGGGCTCGTGGGTCTCGGTGTCCACCGATCGCAAGGGCTTGGTGAGCGTCGGCAGGGGCTTCATCGCGGCCCTCACGATCAGCGGCTGGCCGTTGGTCATCCCTCCCTCCAGGCCCCCCGCACGGTTGGTCTCGCGGAAGTAGCCCCGCTCGCCCGAGTAGAAGATCTCGTCGTGCGCCTGCGAGCCCGGTAGGCCGGCGAGCGTGAAGGCATCCCCGAAGGACATGCCCTTGATCGCCTGGATCGAGCAGATCGCCATCGCCAGGCGCCCGTCGAGACGCTGCTCCCAGGAGACGTGGGAGCCGACGCCGGGCACAAGCCCGAAGGCCTGCACCTCGAACACCCCGCCCAGCGACTCGTTGGCCCGGCGCAGGTCGTCGATCTCGCGGACCATCGCAACGGTGGCTTCGGGGTCCAGGCAACGGACCGGCGACTCGTCGACCCCGTCGAAGTCCTCCGGCCCCAATGCACCCTCGGGCGCGGGCGCCCCCACCGAGCCGATCTGCACGACGTGCGAGCGGATCTCCACCCCGAGCGCCCTCAGCAGCGCCTTCAGCACGGCCCCGCCCGCCACCCGTGCCGCCGTCTCACGGGCCGAGGCCCGCTCGAGAATGTTGCGGACGTCGCCCTGCTTGTACTTCTGCGTGCCCACCAGGTCGGCGTGGCCCGGCCGGGGGAGGTGGACCGGCGCGACCTCCTCCGAGGCCGGCCAGGGGCTCATCCGCTCCTCCCAGTTGGCGTAGTCGCGGTTGGCGATCTGCAGCGCCACCGGCCCGCCCAACGTGCGGCCGTGGCGGACCCCGCCCGTGACCTCGGCGCGGTCGCGCTCGATCTTCATACGCCCACCCCGGCCGTGGCCGAGCTGGCGGCGTGCCATGTCGCGGTTGATGTCCTCCTCGGACAGCTCCAGGCCCGCCGGTAGACCTTCCACGATGCAGGTGAGGCCGGGCCCATGGGACTCGCCGGCCGTTATCAGGCGCACTGACACTGCCAGCAAGCTTATTCGCCGCCCGGCGCCCTTCCTCGGCGCCGCCCCGGCGCCTCGATCGCCCGCGGCAGCGCGACGGCGGTCAGGAGGTGGAAACGAGCACGCCCGCCAGCGAGCTCATCCCGAGGCCCGGGATCGCGATCAGGTTCTCGCGCTGGAGCACTTCGATCCCGGCCTTCGACTGGTGGCTCAGCATGCTCGCCACGCTCGCCTTGGAGGCCGTTAGGGGCGTGATCGAGACGACCCGCAGTTCGAAGCTCTGGACTTCCTGGGTGCCGGCCTTGACGATCTGCAGCAGCTCGTTCTCGCCCGCCTGGAGCTGGATCGCTTCACACTGTGTGGAACTCGGCACGCACTTCGCCGGGCCCTGCTCGATCGGTGCCAGCGGGATCGAGAAGGTGGCCAGCTTGCCGCCGCCGCTGACACCCCGGTAGACGACGACGGGCACTTCCTTGGACGGCAGCGGGAAGGCCAGCGCAAGGTTTTCGTAGGGCTTCAGGCCAGCGCCTTCGGCAGAGCCGGGGGAGCGTTCACCGAAGAGCACCGACACCTGGTAGACGGTCTTCGGCTTGGAGGGCTTCTTGGAGCCGCCGTTGTTCCCGCCAGAGGAGCCGCCCGATTTCGAGGACCCTCCGGAAGAGGAGCCGGAGCTCGAGGAGCCGGAGCTGGAGGAGCCGGAGCTGGAGGAGCCCGAGCTCGAGGATCCGCCGGACTGCCCGCCGCTCGAGGACGAGGACCCCGAGCTCGTGGCGCTCGCGGCCTTGGCCGCCTTGGCTTCGGCCGCGATCACGCTGGGGAGCAGCGTGAAGGGGTCGTGAGAGCTGCCCTGGTGCTGTTCGGCGGTCCCGCTCGTGGTCTCGGCGACGGCGTTGGCCGTGGTCGAGTGGGTGAGCGTCAGGCCACTGCTTTCGCCGGCGTTCGGCGACACGGAGACGTTCGTGGAGGCCGTGGGAGAGCTGGAGCCCCCGCCCCCCGAGCCGCCGATGATCACGAACGCGATCGCCGCCACCATCATGACCCCGGCGAGCACCACCAGCGGCAGCAGGCGGCGGTCGCGGAGGTCTTCGTGGAGGGCGTGCAGGTAGTCGGTCACAGGCTTCATGGTTTTGCTCCGATCACGGCCGGGGGTGCGCTCGAGGAAGAGCTGGTGGAGGTGGACGACCCGCTGGAGGAAGAGCCGCTGCTCGCGGGAGTGGACCCGCTGGCACTCGAGCTGGCGGCCGCTTCGGGCGGCAGCGCGTAGGCGGTGGCGGTGACCGTCGCGGTCAGGTGGGGGTTCGAGGTGGACCCGCCCGCGGCCGTGACCGGCTGGAGGGTGACGCCCTGGATCGTCAGCAGGCGGCCGTTGACCTCCAGCGCGCCCGAGGAGGTCCTGGTGGCGAGGCTGGTCAGCCGCTGCAACATCTGTTCGAGGCCCGAGTAGGTGCCGTTGAACACGAACGTGAACGGAACCTGCTGGAAACCACCGGCGGCGGCGGCCGCGGCTGCGGCTGCCGGCGTAGAGAGACTGGCGACGCCTTTGCCCCCGCTCGCCGAGGCGATCGAGGCGAATTCGACCTTCTTCTGCTTGGAGGCCTGCGCCAGTTCGTAGATCAGCGAGGGAACTTCCTGCGTGGTCGGAACGGCTTTGCCGAGGTTCACGATGGTCGCGTAGCTGGCGGCGTACTTCGCCTGCGCCGAACGGGCCGTGGCGAGTTCGCTGTGGGCGCTGGCGAGCTGGGCTTCGGCGGCGGCGACCGCCGCGGCTGCCTGGTTGGCCTTCTTGCGCTCCGGTGAGACGAACATCAGCCACACCACGCCGACGACGGCGAGCGCGATCACGCTGATCAGGACGAGACGGTCACGAGCGGTCATTTCGAGCTCCCGGTGCCGCCGGCCGGCGCGCCCGCGGGCGTGGCCGGGTTGGAGACGTTGGTGGTGCTGGCGGGGATCGACGCCGGCAGCGGTTCGAAGCTGACGGTCACGCTGAAGGTCGCGTTCGGGGGCGGGCACGTGCTCGACGAGCCGGAGCTGGTGGAGCTACTGGAGCTCGAGAGCGTCACTTCCTTGACGCCGTCGATCAGCTTCATCCGCTGGAGCATCTGAGCCACGCCGGTCTGGGTGGTCGAGCAACCGGCGAGGGTCACGCTCGGGAGGCTCCCCGGGGGCGTCGCCGAGGTGACGGTGGAGCTGGCGGAGCTCGAGCTGCTCGAACTCGAGCTGCTCGAACTGGAGCTGCTGGAGCTGCTGGAGCCGCTGGAGCCGGTTTTTTTGGAGCTTGTTTCGCCGGACACGATCGTGCCCGTGAGGGAGGAGATCGCGATGCCCTTGGGCAGCACGCGGCCGACTTCGTGCAGCGTGTGGGCCCAGTCGAAGCGCGACTCGACAAGCTGTTCGGCAGCCGTCGTGCGGGCCTCGCTCTGGGCGATCAGGCCGTTGTAGCGAGCGAGCGCACCGGCGTCCGAGCGGGCCTGTTCGGCTTCGGTGGTGAGCTTGGCCGTCTGCGAGTTGTCACTGGTGACGTCGTGGGCGGATTTGCCGTACACGAACACGAGCAGCGCGAGTACGCCGACGAGCACGATCAGTCCGTAGGCGCCCCCCTGGGAGCGCCCGAGACCGACGCCGGCGCCGACGCGGCGCTCGACGGGGATCAGGTTGACGGCCCTCACTCCCCGACCTCCTCGACGGCCAGACCGGCGGCCACCGCCAGTCGGTGGGGCGAGACCACATTGCGGGCGTTGCCGGAGAGCTGTACCTCGCGGGGCTTGACCTCGATACCGAGCGCTGCCTGCAGCGCCTCGGCAAACCCGGGGATGTCCTGGGCGGCGCCGCTCAGTACCACGTGCGACACCTCACCACCGCCCTCCTGCGAGCGGTGGAAGTCGAGCGAGTTGCGGACCTCGCCGTAAATCTCGCGGATGCCCCCCTCGAGGACCCCGTAGACGTCCTCGTCGTCCTCGCCGGCGTAGCCGCCTTCGGGGTAGCCGCCACCGTAGGCCGGCGTCGCTACCGCGTCGTCGTTTTCGCCCAGCTGTGCATACGCCGCCGGGTCGAACGTTTCCGGCGTGGCCTCTGCGGGCACGTCCTCGGAAGTGGGGGCGGGCGCCGGGATCTCGCCCGGGCCAACCTGTCCGCCATCCGCGTGCTGGCTGTCGGCCGGTGGCTCGGAGAGGGCCTGCGCAGGCGCCTGCTCGGCGAGGGCCGGGCCCCATTCTTCGGCCCCGGCAGCCTCGGCGAGGTTGGCGGCGAACAGCAGGGCCCGCGCCTCGGGGGTGCTGATCTCGCGCTTGGCGGCCAGCTCGGCGGCCATCGACTCGATCCCGCCCCCGACAACGCGGGTGAAGCGGCACACCGGGCCCTCGGCGATCGCCAGGTTGGTGAGGCCGTCTACGTTCAGGTACAGCACGCGGGGGAGCTCGGAGGCCTCCTCGCCGTCGGCGGGGGGCTGGGTTTCGGGCGAGTACAGCGAGCGGATCAGGGCGAAGGCCGACAGGTCGATGCCCACCGGCACGAGGCCCGCCTGCTCGATCGCCCCCAAGAGCCGCTCGACCATGTCGCGCTGGGCCGCCACCAGCACCACGCGCTGGCGTGGCCCGGCGGGCGTGTTGATCACGCCCAGCGCATGGAAGTCGAGGACCGCGTTGTTGAGTGGCATCGGCACCTGCTCCTGGGCCTGGAAGTTCACCGCCGCGGCGAGTTCCTTGGCGTCGGTCACGGGCGGCAGCTCGAGCGTCCGCAGCACGGTCCGCTGGTTGGCGATGCCGACCCGGACCCGCTTGGCCAGCCCGCTGCCGGCAAACAGCTCCCTGAGCGCTTCGGCGAGCCGTCCCTCGTCGTTCACTTCCCCGTGGCGGAGGGTGTCGGGGGCGAGCGGCAGGGCGGCTGCCTTGTCGATCACCACGGTGCCGCCGGCGCGCCCCTGGACGGCCGCGATGAAGCCGGGCTGGATGTCGAGCCCGATCACGGTGCCGCCGTGGCGGCCGAAACCGAAGCTGTTCAGGTTGGGGGCCTTCAGGCTCTTGAGATCCGGGACCTTGAGGTTCCTGAGGTCCGACACCTTCAGGCTCCCCAGCTCGGGAAGCTTGAGCTTGTTGAGGCTGGGCTTCGCCCTTAGGGCGTCAGGGGTGGAGAGTTGGGGCAGTCTCATCGTGAGGGGCGTTCCGGGCGGTCGGCCTGCACGTGGGGTATCGGCGGCGGGGGGGTGCCGCTTTAGTGCAGAAAGTTGGTGGTGTAGGCGTGAAGGACCGGATCGCCCAGGAACACGGCGAAAACAGCTCCCATCGCCAGGAAGGGTCCGAAGGGGACGGCCGTCTTGCGTCCTGCGGCGACGCCCTTGCCGGCGATCACGAATGCGCCGAACAGGACGCCGGCGAGGAGCGCCACGAGCATCGCGGGGGCCACGGCGGCCCCCAGCAGCAGCCCCAGCACACCGGCGAGCTTGACGTCGCCCATGCCCATCCCGGCGGGATAGGCGAGCGCCGCCAGCAGCAGGAAGCCCCCCGCCGCCGCGCCGGCGATCAGCCGTCCGGGCTCCCCGGAGGGATCGAGCGCGGTTCCGACGACGACCGCCGCGATCGCGCCGAAGGCGGTCATGCGGTTGGGGATCACGCGGTACTCGAGGTCGATCAGGGCCGCGGGGACGACGAGCAGGACGACCATGATGTTCAGGGCGATCGAAGCGGGGGTGTGGTGGACCAGGACCGCCCCCACGCAGAGCAGCGCAGTGAGCGCCTCCACGAGCGGATAGCGCACCGAGATCGACTCGCCGCAACTGCGGCAGTGCCCCCGCAGCAGCAGCCAAGAGAGCACGGGGATGTTGTCGTAGGGCCTCACCGGAGTGCCGCACCCCGGGCAGTGGGATCGGGGCCTGACGAGCGACTCCTTGCGTGGCAGGCGGTAGGCGACGACGTTCAGGAACGAGCCCAGGATCGCGCCCATCAGACCGGCCAATGTAGCTGCCTCTGCCACGTCCAGATCATCGACGGCGGGGGCCGTCTGCTTGAGTGCCCGGGAGCGCGCCCTTCGCAGCCGAACGGGCCTCGCAGGCAGCTCTCACCAGGATCCGGTGTGGCAACCGCCGGAGGTTTTCGAGCCGGTGCAGGTGCGCACGAGTTCGCCGCCGCCGGTACGCGTGACGGTGAAGGTGTCCTTCGTGGCGGGCGCCACCGCGGTGACCACGTAGCCCTGTCCGGATTCGAATTCTTCGGCGGTCTTCAGATAGGCGTTGTTGTTGCCTTCCGCGGTCTGCAGCGCATGGTCATATTCGCGCAACCCGGCGGGGGTGATCCCGGCGTAGCTTCCCGAGTGGTCGGTCTCGTAGGTCTCGGCCGCCTCGGAGGCCGCGCGGGCGACTTCCTTGGCGGTCGCGTCAACGGCCTTGCCCCGCTGGTCGAGGAACGAGGGGATCGCGATCGCCGCCAGGATGCCGATGATCAGGATCACGACCAGCAGCTCCACGAGCGTGAAGGCGTCCTCGCACCCGGGCTGAGGTCTGGGTTCTCCCATCAGCCGTGTATTCGACATCTATCCCCACCCGCATTAGCGGCCCGGGAGGACCGTGGGCGGTATGACGAGATGCCACCGGGCCGCGCCGGCGGTGGCCGGAGCGGTCGTATGTCGCGCCGCCCGGAAGAGGGACCGGGCGCGGGGGGCGACCGAACCGGGCCGCCCCCTGTGCGCTTCTCAGAGCATCGTGCCGGTTACCAGGTCCCCGAGGTACAGCCGGAGCCGACTTTCACCGGTTCGCAGGTCCGCTTGATTTCGCTTTCCTTGTTGCGTTCGATTGAGAAGGTGGCGCCTTCGGTAGCTTCGGCGACGACCTTGTAGCCGACGCCTTTTTCGACTTCCACAGCTTCCTTCAGGTACGCTTCTTTACCGTTTTTTTCGGTCAGAATCGACGGCTCGTATTCGTGGAGCTTCGCCGCCGTGATACCTTCGTATTTGCCGCCGTTGTCCGTCGCGTAGGTCTCCGCCGTCGTCTCGGCCGTACGCGCAAGCTCCTTCGCCTGCGACGCGGTGGCCTTGCTTTTCTGACTGAGGAACGACGGAATGGCGATCGCCGCGAGGATGCCGATGATCAGGATCACGACCAGAAGCTCGATGAGCGTGAAACCACCCTCATCGACAGAGCGCTGGCGCAGTCGCTTGAGCATATGACAGATCTCCTGGGACTCTCTTGTTTGGGCACCAGTCCCTGGGTGACCGCTCATTCACGGTGCGCTCCTCCCCGGTTGAATTAAGGAGGGCCGCCGGCTTTGCCACACACCACAACTCGGGTGCTGCCTTCACCTCGAGACTGGCCTTATGGGACTACTGATCGGCATCCACCGGGGTGTGATTGAGTCCGGCCCGCGGCAGCTGGACCGATCACGGACCAAAAGGACCTCAAGGCCTTCACCTCTGGGCCGACAACGACGTCCCCGGGGTGGGGAGAGACGTCGAAGCGACGCGTGGTGTGAATGCACGTGGATCCGGCGCGCGAGGCTCGCCGTGAGGACCGCCAGCGGAAGGGACGCGGCCTCATCCCCGCGCTTCCTGTGCAAGAAGAGGGGCGGCCCGGAGGCCGCCCCTGTCGCTTCAAATCAGATCGGGTACTGGACCCGAGCGCGGACTACCAGCTTCCGCTCGAGCACCCCGTACCGACTTTCACCGGTGCGCACGTCCGTTTGATTTCGCCTTCTTTGTTGCGTTCGATCGTGAAGGTAGCGCCTTCGGTACCTTCGGCGGCGACTTTGTAGCCAACGCCTTTTTCGACTTCGGCGGCTTCCTTCAGGTAGGCTTCTTTACCGTTTTTGGCTGTCACGATCGACGGCTCGTATTCGTGGAGCTTCGTCGTCGAGATGCCTTCGTAGGAACCGTTGTTGTCCGTCGAGAAGGTCTCAGCGGTCGTCTCGGCCGTACGGGCAAGCTCCTTCGCCTGCGCCGCGGTGGCCTTGCTTTTCTGGCTGAGGAACGACGGAATGGCGATCGCGGCGAGGATGCCGATGATCAGGATCACGACCAGAAGCTCGATGAGGGTAAAACCACCCTCATCCACCGAGCGCTGGCGCAGTCGCTTGAACATTGAATTACTCCTGACTTGTCTTTTGGGCGCCAGCCCCGTGGAGATCGCCTGATTGCGATACGTCCTCTCTCCATTCCTGGATCTGAGGACGCCGGCTTTGCTACGCATCTCTCTGATGCTCTGCCTTTGCACCCCGGTACTGGCTTTGTCAGACGCTCCATCGACTCCACCAGCGGCCTCCTTTAAGTCCGCATGAAGGTATGGACGGATGACGCTCTGACGTCCGACGCGGCTCGGGATCTGCCTCGCCGGGACGGCCCGGGTGGGCCCTTTCGGGCAGAGTCGGATCGCGGGCGCCGTCAGGCCGTGGCGGACGACTCGGACACGCACGGACGGCCGGGTGCCGGCGAGCGGCTCACGCAGCGGCGAGCAGCTCGGGCGGCGGTGGGTGGCTCAGGCGGCCGCGGGTGGCTCGCCGGAAGGGGGCTCGCCGGCGGGTGGCTCGCCGGAGGGCGGCTCAGCGGCCTGGCGCTCGCGCCAAGCCGCCTGGGCGTCGACGTTGGGCTGGCGGGTCCCGGTGCCCGAACACCAGGGGCAGGTGACGGTTTTGGGGCTTCCCCCGAGGTTCGAGATCACCTGACCGCTGCCCCGGCAGGGCATACACTCCCGCGACTCATCCGAACCGTCGCTGACCCCGTCCACGCTTGCTGTCTCGTCGGCCACGAGCCGCCCAGGGTAGCGCCCGCGCAGGTACGGACGCCGTGAGCGATCCGGATCAGGCGGGCCGCCTGCGGGCGCTCGCCGACGGTGCCAGGGCTGCGGGACGGCTCGCTCTCGACACCGAGTTCATGGGCGAGGGCCGCTACCGGACCCTCCTGTGCCTGGTCCAGCTGGCGATCCCCGAGGGCCAGGGACCCGACGAGCGGATCATGATCCTCGATCCCCTCGACGACGACCTCGACGGGTCCCCCTTGACCGAGATCCTGGCCGACCCGGCCGTGCGCGTCGTGGTCCACGCCGGGCGCCAGGACGTGGCCCTGCTGCGACGGCGGTTCCGGGCAGAGGTGACGAACGTGTTCGACACCCAGGTGGCCGCCGGATTCGCCGGGCTGGGCGCCCAGAGCTCCTACGATTCGCTGCTGACGGCCCTGCTGGGGCTGAAGCTGGCCAAGACCGCGAGCTTCACCCGCTGGAACACCCGCCCGCTCTCGGCCGAGCAGGTCGCCTACGCCCGAGAGGACGTCGTCCACCTGCTCGAGCTCGCGGAGGTGCTCGAAGGACGGCTCGAGGGCCTGGGGAGGCTGCAATGGGCGCTCGAGGAGTGCGAGGTGATCGCCCAGGCCAGCGACGAGCGCGACACCGAGGCGATCCTGCGGCGGCTGCCGCGGGTAGCGGGCCTGAGCGCCCGAGCGGGGACGGTGGCCCGCGAGCTGGTGGCCTGGCGAGAGTCCGTGGCCGAGCGCCAGAACCGGCCGGTCCAGAGCGTCCTCAGCGACGCCTCGCTGGTCGAGTTGGCGAGGCGGAGCCCGGGCTCGAAGGAGGCGCTCGGCAGGATCCGCGGCCTCGGCGGAGGCGTCGGTGGTCGCCGCGGAGAGGAGCTGCTGGACGTGATCCGACGGGGCACCGAGCAGCCGCCGGACAGCGTCCCGGTCGCGCCCCGGCCGCCGGCTCCCAAGCCCGACGACCCGCCCCTCGTGGCCCTCTCGGAGGCGCTCGTCAGGGCCCGCGCCCGGGAAGCGGGGCTGGCGTACGAGCTGCTCGCCACCCGGGCCGAGCTGCAGGCGATCGTGACCGCAGCCCGGGCGGGTGGGGAGGCCGACGTGAGGACCCTCCGGGGCTGGCGGAGGCAGGTGGCGGGCGAGGAGCTGCTGGAGCTGCTGGGAGGACGCTCCTCGCTGGCCGTGGCGGGCCGGGGGCCTGAGGTCAGGGTGCGCATAGCGCCCGCCGACCGAGTGTGAGGATCCGCTCTAGAAAGCGGTTTTCACTATTCGATGTGGTTGTAGACTTCGAACAGCGGCAGGTACATCGAGATCACGATGAAGCCCACCATCCCGCCGATGATGATGATCATGATCGGCTCCAGGATCGAGGTCAGGGCTTTCACCGACGCGTCGACCTGTTCCTCGTAGAACTCGGCGATGCGGGCGAGCATCTGGTCCAACGCACCGGTCTCCTCGCCGACGCCCACCATGTGGGTGACCATCGCCGGGAAGATCGACGCCTGGGCCAGCGGTGCGGCGATCGTGCCGCCTCGCTTGACGGAGGCGATGACGCCGTCCATCGACTCCTCCACGACGGTGTTGCCGCTGGTCTTGCCGGTGATCTCGAGCGCCTGCAGCAACGGGACGCCGGCGGCGGTCAGCGAGGACAGCGTCCGTGACCAGCGCGCCACCGACACCTGCTGCACGATCGAGCCGATCTTCATCGGCACGTGCAGGCGGATGCGATCCCACTGGCGCCGGCCCCACGGGCTTTTCTTCCACCTGACGAACGCCGTGACGGCCGCGATGGTGCCGAAAAACAGCATCCACCAGTAGTGGGTCACGACTTTCGAGAGGAACACCGATACCTGGGTCATCTTCGGCAGTTCCCCGCCGAACTGCTTGAACACGCCGACGAACACGGGCACCAGGAAGCCGACGAGGGCGAGCATCACGCCGACGGCGAAGATGATCACCATCGTCGGGTAGATCATCGCGGAGCGGATCTGACGGCGCAGGGCGGCGTCCTTCTGCAGCTGGTCGGCCACCCTCAGGAGGGCGTCCTCGAGCACACCGCCGGTCTCCCCGGCCTGTGTCATGGCGACGAACAGCGTGTTGAAGACCTTCGGGTGGCGTGCCATCGCGTCGCTCAGGGAGAGGCCCGCCTCGACGTCCTTACGGACGGAGATGATCGTTTCTTTGAGGAATTTGTTCTCCGTCTGCTCCTCGAGCACGTACAGCGCCCGCAGGATGCTCATCCCGGAGGAGATCATGGTCGAGAGCTGGCGTGAGAAGACGGCCAGTTCGGTCGAGGGGACGCGCTTCATGAACGCGAACTCGATCTCCCGCGAGCCGTGCTTGTCGGAGATGTCCAGGACGATCAGGCCGCGGGACTTGAGCTGGTCCGAGACGGCCTGCTTGGAGTCCGCCTCGACCTCGCCCTTGGCTTTGCCTCCCGCGAGATCGAGGGCCTTGAAGACGTACGTGCTCATGTCGGTGACCTAGGCCGCTGCCAGCGAGGGCGCCCCGAGCAGCCGCCGCAGCTCCTCGGGGGTGGAGGAGCGCTGTTCGGCCACCCGCTGGGTGATCTTGCCGTCGCGGACGAGCGTGGCCAGAGCCGTGTCCATGGTCTGCATGCCGACGTTCGCGCCGGTCTGCAGGACCGAGTAGATCTGGTGGGTCTTGCCCTCGCGGATCAGGTTGCGGACCGCCGGCGTGGGCACGAGCACCTCGACCGCCGCCACCCGGCCGGAACCGTCGGAGGTCGGCACGAGCTGCTGGGTCATGATCCCCTGGAGGGCCACCGACAGCTGCACCCGGACCTGGTCCTGCTGGTCGGCGGGGAACACGTCGATGATGCGGTCGACCGTCTGGGCCGTGTCCTGGGTGTGGAGCGTGCCGAACACCAGGTGCCCCGTCTCCGCCGCCGTCAGGGCCGTGGAGATCGTCTCGAGGTCCCTCATCTCGCCGACGAGGATCACGTCGGGGTCCTGACGCAGGGCCGCCTTCAGGGCGGCGCCGAAGCTGGTCGCGTCGGCACCGAGCTCGCGCTGGTTGACGATGCACTTCTTGTGCCCGTGGAGAAACTCGATCGGGTCCTCGATCGTGAGGATGTGCTCCTCGCGGGTGCTGTTGATCTCGTCGATCATCGCCGCCAGCGTGGTCGACTTGCCCGACCCCGTGGGGCCGGTGACGAGCACGAAGCCACGGGGCTTGCGGGCCAGGTCGTGCACCACCGCGGGCAGGCCGAGGTCGTCGATCGAGCTGAGGCCGAAGGGGATCAGCCTGAACGCGGCTCCCAGGGACGCGCGCTGGAAGTACGCGTTCACACGGAAGCGGGCGTGGCCGGGCACCGAGTAGGCGAAGTCGAGCTGCCAGTCGGTCTCCAGGCGCTGGCGCTGGTCGCTGGTGAGGATCGAGTAGATGATTTCCCGCGTGTCCGTCGAGGACAGCTTCGGGTATTCGGTCAGCGGGGTCAGGCCGCCGCGGACGCGGACGGTCGGGTGGGCTCCGACGGTGAGGTGAAGATCGGATGCACGGCGGTTGACGACCTCCATCAGCAGGTCTGCGAAATCGATGTCCATGCGCCACCCATCGGCCCCGGAAAGCACGCCCAAGCCCCCTTTGGACGGCACCTGGACGAATGTCCGACGCGTCCTGGCGCGGGCCGCGCGGTGCGGCGATCCTCACGCGTCGCCCTGCCGCCGGCCGGGGTCGGCGGCGGGCCGGGCGCGGGGACTCAGCCGCTGCCGATCACGCGGGTGATCTCGGCGATCGAGGTCAGACCCTGGCGGACCTTGTCGAGGCCGTCGTCGCGGAGCCTCGTCATCCCTTCGCGGACGGCGAGGGCACGGAACACCTCCGCGGGGCGGCGCTCGAGCGCCATCGACTGCAACTCGGGGGTCATCCGCATCACCTCGTAGAGGGCGATCCGGCCCTTGTAGCCGCTGCCGTTGCAGCGGGAGCAGCCGACCGGCTCGTACGCCTCGAGCTCGATGCGCCCGCTGAAGCCGTTCTCCCGCAGCGCCTCGGCCGAGATGATCGTGCGCTGCTTGCAGTGTCGGCAGAGCATCCTCGCCAGGCGCTGGGCCACGACGCAGTCCAGCGCCGAGGCCACCAGGAACGGCTCCACCCCCATCTCCACCAACCTCGTGATCGTCGAGGGGGCGTCGTTGGTGTGCAGCGTGGAGAGGACGAGGTGACCGGTGAGCGCGGACTCGATCGCGATCTTGGCGGTCTCGCGGTCGCGGATCTCCCCCACCATGATCACGTCGGGGTCGGCGCGGACCATCGCCCGCAGCCCGGCCGCGAACGTGAGGCCCGCCTTCGGCGTCACCTGCAGCTGGGTGATCCCGGCGACTTCGTACTCGACCGGGTCCTCGACGGTGATGATGTTCTTCTCGGGGGTGTTCAGCAGGGCGAGCGCGGCGTACAGCGTGGTCGACTTGCCCGAGCCGGTGGGGCCGGTCACGAGCACCGCCCCGTGGGTCTCGCTGCAGGCGCGTTCGAAGCGCTCCCGCTCGGTCGGGGCCATGCCCAGCTTGTCCAGCTCGAGCATCACGTTCGACTTGTCGAGGATCCGCATCACCACGCCCTCGCCGTTGACGCTCGGGAGCGTCACCACGCGCAGGTCGACGTGCTTGCCGTCGATCGTCAGGCCCACACGGCCGTCCTGGGGCAGGCGCCGCTCGGCGATGTCGAGGTCGGCCATGATCTTGATGCGCGATACCACCCCGCCGGCCATCTTGCGGGGCACCGTCGTGATGTCCTGGAGCACGCCGTCGATGCGGAAGCGCACCCGGATCTCCCGGCCCTCGGGCGCCAGGTGCAGATCGGAGGCTTTGCGCTCCACGGCCTGGGCCACGAGCTGGTTGACGAGCTTGACGACGGGGGCGTCCTCGGAGCCGTCGTGCAGCGCCACGACCTCGGCGCCGTCGCCCTCGCTCTCCTGCTCTTCGAGGTGTCCCTCGACGACGTCCTCGAGGCGGTTCAGCTTCGAGATCAGCCCGGCGATGTCCTCCGGCGGGGCCACCGCCACGCGGACGTCGTAGCCGGTCATGATCGCCATGTCGTCGATCGCGAGCACGTTCGAGGGGTCGGCCATCGCCACCAGCAGGGTGTGGTCGTCCGCGAACGCCACCGGCAGAGCGCTGTGGCGCCTGGCCACCGGGGTGCTGATCAGGTTGGCCGCGGTCATGTCCACCTGGAAGGCGGTGAGGTCGAGGTGCTCCAGGCCGTAGCGCTCGGCCAGCGCCCGGGCGAGTCCGTCCTGGGTGAGGGCACCGTTCTCCAGCAGCAGCCGCTCGGGGGCGGTGCCGGAGTTGCGGGCGACCTCGAGCGCTTCGTTGACCGCCGCCCGCGAGGCGAGGCCGAGCTCGACGATCACGTCGGTCAGGAAGCGCCGCCCGTTGCCGCGGGAGCCGCGCGCGAGCGAGGAGACCTCCGCCGAGGCGCCGTCCTCGACCGGGTCCTCGGACGAATCTCCGCCGGGGCCGGGATCCTCGTGCCGATCCGGGTCGCCGAGGGCGAGTCCCCCATCACGGGTGGCCACCGACACGACGAGCTCGCCGTCCTCTCCGGAGAGGCCGTCCTCCGCGGTGAGCAGCTGGATCTCGGGCTCGTGGGTCTGGGGCTCAGCCACGGGCCCCGTCCCCTTGCTCAGGCCGGCCGGGGCTCGCCCCTAGCCGCCCTCTGCATGAGCTCCCTGGGGGCGGGGCGTCCCGTCCACAGCTCCAGGCTGAGGGCTCCCTGGGCGACCAGCACGTCGAGCCCGTCGACGACAGGGACGCCGTGAGCCCTGGCCGCGGCGAGCAGCTCGGTTCCTCCTGGGCTGTAGGCGAGGTCCACCACATACGGGTACCTACCGACCTGATCGAACGTCAGCTCGAGTTGGTTGAGCGCTGGCGCAGGGGTGGCCGAGCGTTCGAGAGTCGGGCCGGCGGTGCGGCCCTCGTGCGGCCCCCCCGACGCGCCCACGAGCCCCCCGCCAGAAAGCCCCACGGAGGTGCAGTTGACGAGCAGGTCCGCCGCCCGAGGATGCTCGACGGGCGACGCCCCCAGCTCGGCTGCCAGCGCGGCGGCGCGCGCGGGCGTGCGGTTCCAGACCCACACCTGCGCCGCTCCCGCCCCCACGAGCGCCCATACGACGGCCCTCGCGCTGCCGCCGGCGCCGAGCACCTGGACACGCATGCCCCGGGGAGAGACGCCGAGCGCCTCGAGCAAACCCGGGGCATCGGTGTTGTCGGCCGCGATCTCCCCGTCCGCCGTGAACGTGAGCGTGTTCGCGGCCCCGATCCGGCGGGCCGGCTCGCTGGCCCGTGTGGCGAGGGCGAGCGCCGCCTGCTTGTGGGGGATCGTCACGTTCGCGCCGAGGAATCCGGCCCCGGGCAGGCCGCGGACGGTCTCGTCGAACAGCTCGGGGGGGACCGGCAGGCGCTGGTAGCGCCACCCATCGAGGCCGAGGTCGGCGAGGGCGGCGTTCTGCATCGCCGGGGACCGGCTGTGGGCGACGGGCCAGCCCAGGACGCCGAGGCGAACGGTCACTTGTGCCTGCACACCGGGGGGTTGCCCCCGTTGGCGGCCACGGCGGCCCGGTAGGCGGCGACGTCGGCTTCGAATTCGGCCTCGCCGACCGAGAACTTCTGCTCGCCGCAACCGTCGGCCCCGGCCACGTAGTACATGTACGGCACGTGGGCCGGGTGGGCGGCCGCCAGCAGCGAGGCCAGCCCCGGGTTGGAGATCGGCGTCGGCGGCAGGCCTTTGTGGGTGCGGGTGTTGTAGGGCGAGTCGATCTGCAGGTCCGCGGACGTCAGTTCGCCGGAGATCGAGGGCTCTCCACGGGCGATCTCGAGGGCGTAGTAGATGCTCGCGTCGATGCCGATCGGGATCCCCGCGCCGAGGCGGTTGACGATCACCGCGGCGATCTTCGAGCGGTCGCCCGGGATCACCGCCTCGCGCTCGATCAGGGAGGCCATCGTCAGGAGCTGGTAGGGGGTCAGATGCAGCGCTCGGGCCCGGGCGTCGAGGCTGTGGCCGACTTTTTCGTTGAACGCGGTCAGCTGCTCTTCGACCAGCCGGCTGACGGAGTCGCCGGCATACAGTTCGTAGGTCGCCGGGAACAGGAAGCCTTCGAGGTTGGGGGTGCCGGAGGGAGCGCCGTAGGCGGCCGGCGAGAGCAGCGCCGAGCTCACGGACGCGTCGAGGTAGTTGCCCGTGAGACCGTCCTGGGAGGCGATGCGGGCGATCTCCAGGCGGGTGGATCCCTCGGGGATGACGATCTTGACGATCCTCGGCGTGGTCGCCACCGGATGTGAGCGGGAGCGCGAGGCGAGGGCGATCACGAGGCCGGCGACCACGACCGCCGCCAGCACGGCGAGGCCCAGGCGCACGAGCCGACGGCGGCGCCGGCGGCGGGCCCGTTCCTGCGGGCTGGGCCGCGGGGGGCGTTCACGGGGCTCCCGCGTCGGCGGCGGCCCGGGATGTTCCACGCGGGACAAGGGGCCACTGACCCTAACGGCCGGCGGCCAGCCAGTCCTCCAGCAGGTGGGCGGCCGCGCGGGAATCCTCGGCGGCGCGGGAGTCGCCGCTCAGACGCTGGGCCATCCTGGTGGTGAAACGCTCGTCGTGGAGTTGCACGGGGATCTCCCCGCCGAGCCGCCCGGCGAGCCGCTCGGCGAAGGCTCGGGTCTCGCGGGTCTGGGCCGTGTCGGCTCCGTCGAGCCCGAGCGGAAGTCCCACCAGGATCAGCTTCGCCTCGCGCTCCCTCGCCAGCCCGGCGAGTCTCGTCAGGCCCCGGCGGGTCCCCGGCTGGGTGACGGGATCGATCGGCGTGACGATCGTGCCCGTCGGATCGCTGATCGCGCAACCGCAGCGGGCGCTGCCGTAGTCGAGCGCCAGCACCCGCACCGGCTCATCCGGCTGAGAGCGTCTCGACGATCGCCCGCCGTGCGCTCGCCAGCGCCTCCCCCAGGCGCTCCGGGTCGCGCCCGCCGGCCTGGGCGATCGTGTCCCGTCCGCCTCCCCCGCCGCCCACCTCGGCGGCCGCCACCTTGACGAGCTGCCCCGCCTTCAGCCCCCGCTCCACCAGCGATGGTGCGACGCTCGCGACCAGGCTCACGCGGCCCTTGCCGGGAGCGCCCAGGACGATCACGGCGTCGGGGAGGCGTCCCTTGACGCGGTCGAGCACCTCGAGCAGGGCCTTCTGGTCGGGAGCCTCGGCGGTGGCGAGCAGGACCTTGGCCCCATCGAGGTCCTCGGCCGCGGCCAGCAGTTCTTCGACGTCGGTCGAGGACCCGGCGGGCCCCCTGCGGGCGGCCCGTTCGAGGTCCTTGCGGGCCTGCACGGCGACGCTCAACGCCGCCGGCGCGTCCTCCGGGCGGGAGCGCAGCTCGCGGGCCATCTCCCCCAGCAGTTCGTCGTGGGCGCGCAGCAGCTCCACCGCCGGCGGTCCGCTCACCGCCTCGATGCGCCTGACGTTCGCCGAGCTCGAGGTCTCGGTGAGGACCCGGAAGGCCCCGATCTCGGCCGTGCTGCGAACGTGGGTGCCCCCGCACAGCTCGCGGGAGTACTCGCCCTCGCCGATCTGGACCATCCGCACGATGTCGCCGTACTTCTCCCCGAACAACGCCATCGCGCCCAGCCGCCTGGCCTCCTCGAGCGTGGTGGTGATCGGCCGCACGGGGTCGTTGCGGTAGATCCACTCGTTGACGAGGTCCTCGACGTCGCGGAGCTCCTCGTCCGAGAGGGCGGCGCCGTGGCTGAAGTCGAAGCGCAGCTTGTCCGGCCCCACGTACGAGCCCGCCTGGCGGACGTGGCTGCCGAGCACTCGCCGCAGCGCCGCCTGCAGCAGGTGGGTGGCGGTGTGGTTGCACTCGGTGGCGCGCCTGGCGCGGGCATCCACGCGGGCCACCACCGTCTCCCCCGGGACCAGCGAGCCCTGCTCCACGACCACGCTCAGGGCCTGGTCGTCCCCCAGCCTGAAGACGTCCTCGACCCGCGCCCGGCAGTCCCCGCCGGCGCATTCGATCGTGCCGATGTCGGCGACCTGGCCGCCCCCGGGGGCGTAGAACGGAGACTCCGTCAGCTTGACGAGGTAACGCCCCGAGCCGTTGCCGTCGACGTCCGCGCTCGCGGGGCCGCCGCCCCCGTCGGTTGCCGCGCCGTTGGCGGGGAGGCCCTGGAGGGCGGCGACCGTGGTCGGCTGCTCGATCGTCTCGTAGCCGGTGAAGGTCGTCACCGGACCCCCCTCGCTCGCGAACGTGCCCGCCACCGCGCGGGCCCCGCTGGAGTCGCCCGCTCCGGCGGTGGCCCTGGTCCCGGCCCGGCCGCGCTCTCGCTGGGCCTCCATCAGCTCGTCGAAGTCGCCCTCGATCGAGAGCCCCTCGTCGGCGAGCAGCTCGCGCGTCATCTCATAGGGCAGGCCGTAGGTGTCGTGCAGCCGGAACACGACCTCGGCCGAGAGGGCCTTCTCGCCGGCCGAGCGCACGCGATCGATCTCCTCGGCGAGCGTGTGGGTGCCCTGGTCGAGGGTGCGACCGAAGCTCCGCTCCTCGGCGGCGAGCCACATGTCGACGACGTCGGCGTGATCGAGCAGTTCCGGGTAAGCGCCACCCATGATCTCGGTCACCCGCTGGCCGTAGCGGACCATGAAGCCCGGCGCCAACCCGAGGACCCGCCCCTGGTGGATCGCACGACGCATCACCCGGCGCAGCACATAGCCGCGGTCCTCGTTGGAGGGAACGACCCCGTCGGCGATCAGGAAGGTGGAGGCGCGGGCGTGGTCGGAGAGGATCCGCAGCGCGCGGTCGCTCCCGAAGGCCTCGCCGTAGCTCGTCCCGGAGAGCTCCTCCCCCAGTTCGATCAGGGGCATGAACTGGTCGGTCTCGAACACGGATGGCTTTCCCTGCAGGATCGCCGCCATGCGATTGAGCCCGAGACCGGTGTCGATGTTGTTGGCCGGCAGCGGTCGCAACTCGCTGCCGGCGGCGCCCTCGGCGGGACGCTGGTCGTACTGCATGAAGACGAGGTTCCAGTACTCCAGGAAGCGCTCCGTGTCGCCTCCCGGGCGGTCGCTGTCGGCACCATAGGCGGGGCCGCGATCGAGGTACAGCTCCGAGCAGGGCCCGCATGGCCCCGTGGGGCCGGCCTGCCAGAAGTTCTCCGAGCGGGGGCACTGGACGATCCGCTCGCGCGGGACGCCGACCTCCACCCAGCGCTCGATCGCCTGCTCGTCGGGACCCAACCCGAGCTCCTCGTCGCCTTCGAACACCGTCACCCAGATGTCCTGCTCGCGGAAGCCGAAGACGTCGCGGGACAGCTCCCACGCGAACACGATCGCCTCGTCCTTGAAGTAGTCGCCGAACGAGAAGTTGCCGAGCATCTCGAAGAAGGTGAGGTGCCTGGCGGTGTTGCCGACGTTGTCGATGTCGACCGTTCGGAAGACCTTCTGGCAGCTGGTCAGGCGGGGTCTCGGCGGCACCTCCTGGCCGAGGAAGTACGGCTTCAGCGGGTGCATCCCGGCGACCGTCAGCAGCGCCGAGGGGTCGTGGGCCGACGGCACCAGCGAGGCCGAGGGGATGCGCAGGTGGCCGCGCTCCTCGAAGAAGGACAGGAAGCTCTCGCGGATCTGATCCGAGGTCATCACCATCGGGATCTTAGGTGCGGCCTGAGCTTCAGCGGGGGGCGGCGATCCTGGCGTGACCGACGACCTGCTCGCCGTCGTACAGGCACGCGATCTGGCCGGGGGCGGTGCGCTCGATCGAGCGCTCGAGCCGTACCAGCCCCTGCCGGTGCTCGCCCGGCGGGCGACCGCCTTCCAGGCGGCAAGGGTGAAGCCTGCCGTGGGCGCGCACCCGCACGCCGTCCACCCGTCCTCCCTCGCGCAGCAGGGTCAGCTCGTCGAGCGGCAGTTCGTGGGTGAGCAGCGCCGCCCGGGGCCCCACCGTGACGGTGTTGGTGGCGGGGTCGGTGGCGAGCACGTACAGGGGCTCGGGGCCGGAGAGACCGAGGCCGTGGCGCTGGCCGACCGTGAGCAGGTGACGTCCGGGGTGCTCTCCCAGCTCCGCGCCGTCGGTGGCCCGGATCGGGCCGGGGAGGCGACCGAGACCGGCGTGGCGGCGCAGGAACCGCTCCTGGCCGGTGCCGGCCAGGAAGCACAGGTCCTGGGAGTCGCGGCGGCGGGCGACCGCAAGCCCGGAGCGTTCGGCCAGCTCGCGGACCTCGGGCTTGGTCATCGAACCGAGCGGGAAGCGCATCCTCGCCAGCGAGGACGGCGAGAGCGCGCTGAGGACATAGCTCTGGTCCTTGCGCTCGTCGCTGGCGACCCGCAGCAGTCCCTCGTCGCTGACGCGGGCGTAGTGACCGGTCGCGAGCGTCTCGGCACCGAGGCGCTCGGCCAGCTCGAGCATCGCGTCGAGGCGTACGTGGCCGTTGCAGGCGACGCATGGATTGGGCGTGAGGCCCCGGCGGTGGGCCTCGAGCCAGCCATCCACGACCCCCGCACGGAACTCCTCGCGGAGATCGATCGAGAAGTGGGGCATCCCCAGCTCGTGGGCCAGCGCCCTCGCTCCCCTGACCGCCTGGGCCGAGCAGCAGCTGAGCTCGCCGTCCCCCTCGGGGTCCGACCACAGCTCGAGCGTCACCGCCACCGCCTCCGAGCCCCGAGAGCGGACCAGCAGAGCGGCCACGGCGCTGTCCACACCTCCGCTCATGGCCACCAGCGAGCGGCCCGGCACCGACGCCGCGGGCGGGCAGCCGCGGGCCGCCCACCCGAGCGCCCGGTGCATCGCGTCGGCGGCCAGCTCGGCGGCGTGGAGCTTGGCGTCGGACAGGCCTCCGAGCTCGCCGGCGATCGTGTCGGCTCCCAGCGTCGCCGCCTCCAGCAGGTCGACGCCCCGCAGGAGACCGACGACGGCGCTGCCGGCGGCGATCGTCGCGCCACAGCCGCTGGCGTCGAAGCCGGCGTCGTGGATGACCGCGGCCCCTTCGCGCTCGGCCAGGGCGACCGAGATCCGGACGAGGTCTCCGCAGGCGGCTCCGCCGGCGGCGCCGGTGAACGCCTCCGCGGGCGTGTGGCCCCGTCCGAGGGGGCGTTCGAGATGGGTTGCGAGGCGCTCGTCGCCCGGGTACACCCGAGCGAGTTTAGGCCTAGCCCGCGAGTACTTCGCGGATCGCCTGTTCGATCGAGAAGGTGTCCTGGAGACCGGTCAGCGAGATCGCGTGGCCGTTCGCGCCCACCAGCAGGATCGTGGGCGTGCCGTACACGGGAACCTGGCGGGTGACGGCGCCGAACTCGGCGACTTCCTGGGCGTTGGCTTCGATCACCGCCAGCGGCAGGTGACCGTTGGCCACGGACCGGACCTGCCCGTGGACCTGCACGTCGTTGGTCCCCGAGGGGTTCCAGAACAGCACCAGCGCGACCTTCCCCTGCGACACCGCCGCTTCGACCTTTTTCTGGCCGGCGGGGGCGCCGGAGCGGACCTGGCTGTTGACGGTGGTGGAGGGCGAAGTTGTGGCCTGTGGCGCAGCGGCGTGGTGAGCGCTCGCCTTCGTCGGCGTGGCCGCCTTGGTTGGCGTGGCGACCTTCGTCGGCGTGGCGGGCTTGGTCGGCGTGGCGGCCTTGGTCGGCGTGGCGGGCTTCGTCGGCGTGGCGGGCTTCGTGCCAGCGCTCGCTTCGGCGGGAGTCGTCGACGTGGCCTGGGCGGATTTTTCTTCCAGCTGGTGGGCGTTGGTTTCCGAGGTCTTGACGGCGCCGTGGGCGCGGGCGATGTCCTTGGTCAGCCCTTCCAGGCCGGGAGCGGAGCCGTGGTAGACGGTGCTGGGGGCGCCGGCAGCAGAGCCGGATTCGGAGCCGGACGGCGACGGGGCGCTGGAAGCCGAGGAGGACCCCGACGAGCTTGAGCTGGAGCTGGACTTGTGGCCGAACGCCACGAACCAGGTTGCGGCGGCGAGCAGAAGCACCACGAGAGCGATCTGGTAGGGGCGGGAGATCTGCTGCATCGCCACCCTTTTCGGCAGTTCGCGGACGAAAGTTGAACGGTGGTGGCGGCCTTGGACGAGGCCGCCCGCCGGGGCGGGGCTACAACGCGTGCTGGCCGCGCAGCACGGCGTGCACCACGGCGTCGATCGCCACGGGCTCTTCGGTCCCCTGCTGCCTGTCCCTCAGCACGGTCCCGTTCTCGCCCACGATCGCCACATAGTGGGCGCCGATCGAGGCCGCGTGGGAGAGCTGTCGCTTGAGCGCACGGGCGGCGAGGTCCATCTGCGCGGCCAGCCCCGCGGCGCGGGCCTGGGTGAGCAACGCGAACGCGTCGCGTCGCACCGCCGGAGAGCGCTCCTCGAGGGCGATGAACAGGTCCACCGGGGCCGGCGCGGCCACCGGGACCTCCCCGGCGAGCAGGATCCGCTCGACACCGGCGGCCCAGCCGATGCCGGGAGTGGCGGGTCCGCCGAGCTCCTCCACGAGGCCGTCGTAGCGACCCCCGCCTCCGACCCCGCTCTGGGCGCCGAGGGCGTCGGAGGTGAACTCGAACACCGTGCGGGTGTAGTAGTCGAGGCCCCGTACCAACGTGGGATCGACCTCGTAGGACACTCCCGCGGCGTCGAGCAGCGAACGGACCTCGGCGAAGTGGGCCTCGTCCTCGTCGTCCAGCTGGTCCAGCAGGCGAGGGGCATCCGCCATCACGGCAGCGGTGCCGGGGTGTTCGGAGTCGAACGCCCGCAATGGGTTCAGCTCGATGCGTGCCCGTACCTCCTCGGACAGGGCGCCTTCGTTCTCACGCAGGTAGGCGGTCAGGCGCTCGCGGTAGGCCCCCCGGCTCTCGGGGCTTCCGAGACTCGACAGCCGCAGGCGCACCTCCCGGACGCCGAGCGAGCGCAACAGCGTGCTGGCGAGTGCGATCGACTCGGCGTCGAGCCCGGGATCCTCCGAGCCGAATGCCTCTGCCCCCACCTGCCAGAACTCCCGGTGTCGCCCGGCCTGGGCGCGCTCGTGACGGAAGAAGCTCGACAGGTACCACAGCTTCACCGGCTGGCGGCGCTTGTGCATGCCGTGTTCGACGTATGCGCGGCAGATCGGCGCGGTCCCCTCCGGTCGCAGCGTCAGCTCCCTGCCACCGGCGTCCTGGAAGCTGAACATCTCCTTGCGGACGATGTCGCTGGAGGCTCCCACCCCGCGGGTGAAGAGCTCGGTGGACTCGAACGCCGGGGTCTCGATGCGTTCGTATCCGGCCGGCTCGAGGATCGCCCGGGCCCGGGCCTCGAGGGCGGTGCGGGCGGACGCCTGCTCCCCGAGCACGTCGTAGGTGCCGCGGGGGGCTTTGATCTTGGCTTCGCTCAACGTGGGGGGGCGCCCGGGTCCGCCACGGGGGCGGCCACCGGGACACGCTCACGGAGCTCCGCCAGGAACGGGTTCGTGTCGCGCTCCCGCTGCAGGGTGGTGACGCCCATGTGGCCCGGGTACACCACCGTCTCGCCCGGGAACCGCTCGAGCAGCGCCCCGATCGAGCGCTCCAACGTGGGCCAGTCCCCTCCGGGGAGGTCCACCCGGCCGACGGAACCCTGGAACAGCACGTCGCCCGACAGCAGCGCTCCGGGGATCGCGTAGGTGATGTGGCCCGGGCTGTGCCCCGGGGTGAACAGCACCGCGATGTCCAGGCCGGCGAGCGACAGGCGCTCGCCCCCGGCGAGGGTGTGGTCGGCCTCGTAGCTCTCGAAGGGACCGAAGCCGGGTGGCACCCAGCGCATCACGTCGGACAGCACCGGCCGCTCGATCTCGGGGCAGTAGACGGGGGCGCCGGTGGCGGCGGCGAGGGGGGCGACCGCGCCGATGTGGTCGAAGTGGCAGTGGGTGATCAGGATCGCCTCGATGTCGACGTCGAGCGCCTGGACCGCGTCCAGCAGCCGCTGCGGCTCGTCGCCCGGGTCGACGATCACGGCCGACCGGGAGGCGGCATCGGGACGGACGATGTAGGAGTTCTCCTGAACCGGGCCGACGGTGAAGGAGCGGACGTCGGGGGGTGTCACGAGCGTGCGCTCCGGCGGACCTCGGCGGCGGCGGCTTTGCGGCGCATGCGGCGCTCGTAGACCCATTTGTCCGTGTAGTAGCTGATCGGGATGTAGATCACGAGGACGATCGGGAACAGCGTGAAGGCGGCCTTCTGGGCCTGGTGGAGCAGCACGAGGACGATCACCAGCATGAAGATCGCCGCCAGCATCGCCCGCACGAACGCCCCCCTCCACGTTGGCGGGCGATCACGCCGGTCGACGGGCTCCTGACGGGCCTTCGCGGACGGCGCGGCGCCCTTCTTCTCCTCCGCCGTGGGCTTGCGGCCGGTGCGCCCGCGCGACTCCACCACACCGGCGGCATTACCCCGGTGCTTGGTGTGGCGCTTTCGTCGCGTCTGTGCCATCGCCGGCTAGGAGCGTAGTGCGTTCGCGGGCAGAAGTCACCGATCGACGGGGCCGGCGGACCCTATGAGCGACGGAGGGCGTTCTCGAGCAGGTCTCGGTCGGGGTCGAAGCCGTCCAAGGTCACGTCATCGGGGAATCCCTCCATCGCTGCCCGGGGGGCGAGGCCGACGAGCTCGGTCCACGACACCGGCGCCTGGAGGCGAACCGCAGCTACGACCTCCGCGAGGGGGACCTCGAGTGGGCGCTCGACGTTCACCGACACCTGGGGTCCCCGCCCCTCGAGGAGCACCGCGATCGCCCTCACTCCGGGGAGTCCCCGCTCCCCGCCTTCGCGGATCGAGGCGGCCACCGAGCGGGCCAGGTCGAGGCCGGCGTCCACGGGCAGGACGAGGTTGAAGGCGACGAGCGGCTCCCTCGCCGCCACCAGCGTGGCCCCGGCCGTGGGGTGCAGCTCCGGAGGACCGAAGTCGGGCGCCAGCCTCCCCTCGCCTTCGCCCGCGCCCATCCGGCGGCCGAGGCCGGCGACGCCACCGCGCCGGAGCTCAGCTCGTGTGCGGCCGGGTTTCCCGTTCGAGGCCGTGAGCTCCCCGTAGAGGAACACCGGCACCGCCAGCTCCTCGGCGATGCGGTCGGCGAGCACCAGTGCCCCCGCACACGCCGGCCCCCGCATCTGTGGCTCCAGGTAGACGATCGGGGCAACATCGAGGGCGCCCACGTGAGGGTGCTGTCCGGCCCGTGGGTTGCCCTCCCCCGAGGGGCCCATCACGTCGACCTCCTCGACCGCCACCGCAGCCGCCCGCATCACGGCATCGATCAGACCGGCTGGCGGCCCTGCGAGGGTGAACACGGAGCGGTTGTGGTCGGAGTCGCTGTGGACGTCGAGCAGCCGAGGAGCCTCGGCGGCGCCGGGGCCGGCCCCCTCCCCCCGCGCTCCCGCCCCCTCGATTGCGCGCTCGAGCGCTTCGATCACCGCCGGGTCGCGACCCTCGGAGAAGTTGGGGACCCCCAGCAGCGGCAGCTCGGCCATCGGCCGAGCGAGGCTATCCCAACGGAGGGGCGTCGACTGGCACCGACGGCAAGGGGGACGGCCGCTGGCGCGCCACGAGGGCGCCCTCGAGCCTGCCGAGACCGGCCGTGAGCTCGCCTACCGCGACCGGGGCCGTGGGCCGGCAGCCGGCCGCACCGAATGCTCCGGCCACGCCTCCTTGGAGGTCCACGGGCCGCATGCGAAGACGGCCCCGACGAGATCGCCGGGGCCGTCAGCCGTCACCAACCGCTCCCGCAGGAGCGGCGCCGTTACAGGATTTCGACGAGCACGAGGTTGAACGGATCGCCCGTCGGCGCCGTGTCGTTGATCGTCACCGCTGTACCCGCGGTTTTTGTGATCGCCTGCGTCGACTGCACCCAGTAGGCGTCCCCCACCGCGTCGAACGCTTCGTGCCACACCGTCTGGGCTGGTCCTGGCGTGCGTTTGATCGATGCCAGCCAGTCATCCCCCGACGCCCAGACCCACGAGTTTGCGTGGGCTGTTTTGATCGTCCCGGTAGGCGCCCCTTTTTTGCTGCTGAACGTCTGAACCGTTCCGACGCCGGGGGCGTTCTTGAAGCCCGCGACGGTCAGCGCCACGTCGTAGCCCTGGCCGGCCGGGGATCCCGGCGAGGTGACGTTGGCCTTCGCTGTGATCGGGGCTCCGTTGAGCTTCCCGCTCGCTCGCGCAGTCCACACCTCGGCGTCACCGAGGGCGGCGTTTGTGCGCCCGGCGAACGTCCACGTGAGACCACCGCCGGAGACCACAGTCGTCTGGGGAGTGCCGGTCGGATAGGGGCCGTCTGCCCCGACGAAGGCCACGATCAGATCGCCCGCTTCTTTGGTCGTGAGGTTCGTGATGGTGCTCTTTTGGTGCTGAGAGCTGGCAATCGCGTCCAGCGAAGGTCCTTCTTCGACAACTTCTTCCCATGTCTCGGTGACTTCGTTTGAGCTCTCCGTTTCCCCTTTCGCGTTCACGAACGTCGCCACGATATGGTCAGTACCAGCTGTGGTCGAGGTGTAAGCGAATTGCGCTTTCCCGGCCGTTTCTGTTTTCACAACCCCGGACTTCCCGGCGTTGGGACCGGAGACGACTTCGAAGTGCACGTTGGTGCCGACGATGGGTTCGCCGTTTTCCTTCTGGACGGAAGCCGTCACGGTGTGGCTTTCACCCGTCTTGTTAGTGCCGCTGGCGGGAGCCAGAGTAATCCCTTCTCCGATCACGGCCACTCCTCCCCGCACTTCCAGGGCGCCGAAGAAGATGTTGTCGTTGTTCGAGGGGTTATCGGTTTCGAAGGTGAGTTCTGTTTCGCCGTTGTTCACAAACGGGAGCAGGCTGTAGAGCTCGTCGTCGCACCGCGGCGCCTTTTCGTGTGCCGCGTTTTCACATGTTGCCGGGGTAGCTTCTGGGTTGGGCGGGTCTTCGAGCGAATCGCCGATGCCGCCGGCGGTGATCAGCGTCCCGTTCGGGCAATTTTCCCAATCCGGGGTCGCCGAGTACTTTTCGATGCAGTCGTCTGCGCCCCCTGCCGAGCTCGTGAGCAGTTTTTCGTTGACCTTGACGATGCTGTACTGGCTGGTTTCGAGCGCCGTCTGATAGCCAAACGAGATCCCCAGTCCCAGGTTGAGAGCGAAGTTCGGGTTCGCCTTGTTCACGGGTTCCGCGAGTTTGACGTGGAAGGTGTCGCCCGCCGTGTTCTCGGTCCCATACAACAGGTTGATGCTCCGCTGTTCTTTGACGGTTGGGTCTTCGAGCACCACCGCCAGGATCTCGCCGTCGTACTCCAACGTGTGTGCACCCTCGGCGACCGTAATCGAAATGAGGCCCGGTGATGCCGGATCTACGATTGGCTTTACGATCGACGTGACGTTGGCAACGGCGCTCCAGGAGCCGAACGAGCTCTCGATTGACCGGCCCGTTTCCCAGTCGACAGATTCACCGTTCAAGGTCACTTCCCCGTTGGCCGGTTCTGGGGTGTCCGGGATCTCGGCCCCGAAGAGGTAAGCTGCGCGGACCGTCTCGCCCGCGTCTTTCTTTTCGACCCTGATTGGGCCGCCGGCTTCGTTGTTCGTACCCAGTGCGTCGACGGAAAGCGCGAGATGTTCTCCCGAGAAGGTTTGATACGGACTGAGCGGTTCGTCCGCTTGAGCGGCGGCGGTCAACACGTACATCGATGCCCCCGCGACGAGTGTTGCGATCACGATCGTGAACGCCCGCCCAGAGCCTGTGCGCAGCGCGCTGGTGCGTTCAGCGATCGACCTCCGGTTTGCGGTCACTTGTACTTCCCCCTTTCAAGTGCGTCAGATGTCGGCCCGCCTGCTTCGAGACGGTGCCGTGGACCCAGTATCGCCGACGTCGGGGGCGGGGCGCATCCTGCGATCGTCCAGACTTTCGGCCAGCCCGGCTCCGCCGCGGAAGTCCGGGCGCCTCGCTGACGTTCTTTGGCTCGCCCGGTGTCAGCGTGATGCGAGACGAAGGCCCGACAACCGAGGACACCGCCCTCGCTCGGGTGCTCGTGTTCGACGATCAGCCTCTCTACCGAGCGGGTCTCATCGACACGATCGCGAGGCAGGCCGACCTCGCGCTGGTCGCCGATACCGACTCTCCTGACCGGGCCGTCGACGACATCGTGCGCCTAGCCGCCGACCTCGCTGTGATCGGTGTGAACCGACCCCAGCTCAGGGGCCTTCAAGTGCTCGAGGCCCTCGACCGGCCTCGGCACGCAGTCAAGGTCCTGGTCCTCTCCGGTCACGACGAGTCGACGATCTGCAGGGCGCTCGCCGCAGGGGCAGATGGGTATTTGACCAAGGACGCCGATGCCCAAGCGATCCGGACAGCGATCACGGAGCTGCTCCTCGGCGGAAGCGTTTTCTCCTCCGATCTGCTTGGCCTTGCCGCCCGGCAGATGCGGGCCGACGCCCGCGACCGGCGAGATCTCCTCACCGACCGCCAGCGCGAAATTCTGAGGCTCACAGCGGAGGGGAACTCAGCCGAGAGCGTTGCCAGGGCGCTCGCCGTCAGCACGAGCACCGTCAAGAGCCACCTCGGGCACGCTTACGAGAAGCTCGGCGTATCCACGGCGCCCGCTGCCGTCTTGGAGGCTATGCGTCGGGGAATCCTGTTCTTGATAGCCCACTCGACCGGCGCAATCGACGGTTTTCGGTATGGTCGCGAGGCCCCTTTGCCGGAGTAGCTCAGTCGGTTAGAGCAGCGGAATCATAATCCGCGTGTCGGGGGTTCGAGTCCCTCCTCCGGCATCCCTCTGTTGGAGCCGAATCCCGCTCCAGCATTGATGATCCATAGGGTCGAGACGGTTTGGCGCCAACGTCAACGAACGTCAGCTGACGCCCTTCTGCCCGGCAGATGTTTCCAACGCGTGTCCAACGAGCGCTATGATTTCCGCGTGTCCTCTTATGCGACGACGAACACACCGGGCGTCTACATCCGCCACCTCGATGCCTGTCCCGCATCCCGCAACCGTAGCGCCCGATGCCGCTGCACACCGTCCTACAGGGCTCGCCGCCGGGACGTCGGTTGGTCCGAGACGTTCAAGACCAAAGAGCAGGCGCTTGAGTGGAAGTCCTCCGCTGCCGCGAGGGCCGAAGCTGAGAAGCGACGCGCCGGCATCACCTTCGGGGAGCTGGCCAGGGAGTGGTGGGCCGGCATCGAGAGTGGGTCGGTCGGGAAGCGCAAGGGGCGGAAGGGCGACGGGTACTCGGTCACGACCTTGCAGGGGTACGAGCGCACGTTGTTCAAGACCCTCCTGCCCGCGTTCGAGAACGAGGACGCCGGGCGCCTTGACGAGCGCCGCTGGCAGTCATGGGTTGACGAGCAGTCCAAGAAGGGCCTCTCCCGCTCCCGGATCGCCAACCAGCTCGCCGTCGTCTCGGCCATCTACGGGTGGGGATCCCGAAGCACACGGAGGCTAGTCCCGAGCAACCCGACCCGGGCCGTGGAGCTGCCGCCGAACGACGAACGGCCCCGCGAGCGAGTGGCCACGGCTGAGGAGGCCGCGGAGTTGCTTGCCGTGCTCCCGAAGGACATCCGTGCCCCCTACGCCCTGGCCTTCTACGCCGGCCTGCGCCGATCCGAGATCCATCGCCTGGAGTGGGGCGACGTGGACCTGGCGACGCTCGTCATCGTCGTGCGCCGATCCAAGTCCGACGCCGGGACAGGTCGCCGCGTGCCGATCGCCGCTCCGCTCGTTCCGATCCTCAAGGCCGTCCAGCGGGACTCGGGGAAGGTCTGCGAGCGCTCGGTCATGAGCGGCAAGCACGCCGCGCGAGCGCGGAAGGCGTGGAAGTACGTCGACCACGACAAGAACGAGCCTAAGAAGGAGCGGAAACCGCCCCTGGAGCCCATCGGCCTGCACGAGTGCCGCCACACCTACGCCTCGCTGCTCGTGGCCGCTCACTACACGCTCAAGGAGGTCATGGACTACCTCGGGCACGCCGACCTGGCCACTACCTCGCGCTACGTGAAGATGCTCCCCCAGCCTGCCGAGACGAATCCCGCCTCGCGGCTGAACGCTTACCTGCACGCCGAGTAGGCACTCGCCCGCCTCACCGGCGCCGGGGGGTGACGACCTTACCCTGCCGGTCGTGACGGCTTCTCCGGTCCCGCCCCCACGCGCGCGAACATTTCGTGTCGATGATCGCCCGACCGCTGGCCAGAGGGTTACCTACGAACCGATGCATACCTTCCGGGGCGATGGTGACTTGCTTGGTAGGGCCCGACCCGCATGTACTTTGCTCCGCATGACGACGGTTAGAACCATGCGGACGGCGCAGCTCGCTGATTACCGCTGCGACGCCGCGTGACTACCCGAGTCCTGCTCACCCGCAAGGAGGCCGCTGCCAGTATGGGCATGAGCCTGCGCTCCTGGGAACGCTACGTGCAACCCAATGTGCGCGTCGTCGCCGTCGGGCAGCTCGTACAGGTGAGCCCGAGGGAGCTAGAGCGCTGGGCGAAAGAGCGCGAGCGCGCGCCGATTTCAGCGATGCGAGTATGAGCCACACCACCTTGGGTGGCCGATGAGCGCCAGGCAGGAGTCCGCAGACCGGCTGTGGCACGTGCTATCGGTGCCTCAGGGGCGCTTGCCGGGCCTTAGATCCCGACGGAGGGAGGCGTCCCGCTTCAAGGTTGGAGACTGCCTGGCCAGCCTTCCCCTTCAACGGACCGTGGACACGGCGGATGGGGACTACCGGCTGTGGGACGAGGAGACGGCGCTCGAACTTCACGAGGTTATTGAGGAAGTTCAGGCCGAGCACAGGCGCAGACTGACACGGCAACCGCTCAAGGAAGCATTCCCAACCACCAATGAGCCGTTCCTGGCGGGATACGGGGTGGAGAAGGACGAGGCGCCGCCCAAGCTTCCGCGCACACTCGATGGCGCAATCCGCGCACTCGAAGATGAGACGGAGATGGCGATTAGTCAGATTCGGGAGCTACGGACGAACGGGCGACCGCCAGTCGAGCAACGGCCGCTCCGAAATCTGTTGGACGACGCCCTGGTCAACCTCCTCAAGCGAGATTTCTCCGCCGAACTGCTCGGGCAGGCGATCGGCGTCAGCCGCGTCAGCGTCACTAAGCGGGCGACGTTGCGGGGATGGAGGCCGCCACAGAAGGAATACCCCGTGGTCGAGCGTCGGGAGACTCCCAGCCCATGCTCAACGCCGCCAACGAGCCTATGGGCGTACGATCAACAGGAGCGCTGGCTACGGGGGTACGGGGAACACGACAAGCGTCACAAAGTGTCTGACTGGGCGCCCGCTCGCGCCCCCGCCTATCCCGGACGTGCGGGCCCGACGCCGCGTTCCATCGCCGCCAAGGTGCGCTTCGATGATCCTGATAGCCCCTGAGCCGGGGTGCCGGCCGAAAGGTTTACAAAGTGGCCAGAAAGGTGTAACTGAGTAAGGGCCCCCCAAGAGCGAAGCGGCGGGGGGCGGTGGGGGGATGCCGATAAGCAAACCTAGGAAGGAAGCATGACCAAGACGCAAGAACAGCGACTCGTGAACACCCTGAACAGGCTCACCGAGGAGCTGAGAGCCTCCCGTAAGAGCCTCCCCAAGCCAGCGTGAATGGCCGCCGCTCCTGAATCCAATGGGTCTGGCCAGTGAGTGCATGGGAAGCCTGCGCAGTTGCGAGTGCCCAGCCGTGTGGTTCATCCACCACCTGGCCAGCTAGGGGTTGGGGAGCTGGCGAACTCCATCGCCGCCAGCTCCCCACCTCCTGCGTCCTCCTAGGTCGGTTCCGTTGATCGCCCGCTGCCGCGCCTTCCCGGAGCTGTCAATGTGAGTCCGATGGAGTACGTCGTTTGTCTGCCCTATCTCCCCCTCGACGCTCGCGCACGGGTCGGACCATGGGAGCTGATCCCAAAGGCCGACCTGGAAGAGCCGGACGCGACTACTGCGCGGTTGGCCGAGTTGGCGCAGAAGCTGGCGGACCTATACGCACTCCCCAAGAACCATGCTCGACCTGTAGGCGCCTTCGGACGGCTAGCAAGTGGGGTAGTTGGAGACGACCCTGAGGACGTCAGCATGCTCAACGACCTACGCCGAGCGCTCGTGCTGGCGATCGTCGACGGCAATGAGTCCCCGCTCCTAGCGCCGGACGAACGCGATCCCAACGCCGGTCACTGGGCGATGTCCTCCGAGAACGCGAGAGTCGCAGCACACGGGATCAACTACGACGATGAGAACGGCTGGACCGGCAATGTCTCAGGCAGCCGCGCTCGCCAGCTAAATATTGGGATTCCCCTGGAGCCGATCGAGGGGCTGGACCCGGTGCGGTTCCCCTATCCCGCCGACCTGCGGTTGCCGACGATGACTCGCAGGCTCGACGTTGAATACGCCGACGCGGCCTGGGAGTCGATGCGGCGCGGCACCGATGCCGCCAGGAGGCTGAGTCGTGCGATTGATTGGCTCGGGCTTGCTTGGCTCAACCCGATGGAGCTGACCGACGATCTACGGATTCCGGCCCTTCATGCAGGGCTGGAGGTTCTTTACGGGACCGAGGACACCGTAGCAATCGCGTGTGCCGTGGCGCAGGATACTCGGGACACAACCCCAGCCGTCAAGCGAAGCGCCACGCATCCGAAGACCGGCAAGCAGAAGTACTACCTGGCGAGCGATGTCGAATGGTGGTCCATCCGCTTCAGCTTCTTGCGCAATGCCTTGATGCACGGATGGGAAACGCAGCGAGAGGACTGGATGCACGATGGCAAACCTCACACTGACCTTGCCTGCGGACGGCTGACGCAAGCAATCAAGCAGGCGGTCATCGTCGACGGTCATGAGGACATCCAGGACGACGTTCTCTTTCGGAAGGCGGCTCGCGAATTCAGGAAGCGGCTCGCGGCCAGTACCGCGATCGGTGAAGAGCCGGTGGGCGAAACGACCGAGGCGGACAACTAGACCAGACGTGACCTGGCCAGAAATGAAGTAACGCGAGGCGTAGTGGCCCGTGCTGTGACACACGCGCCACGATCCGCGCACGTCAGATGATCGCTTCGTACTCTACGAGCGTTGTCTGTTCTTTGCCTCCGAGGATTGAGGACCATTCGCCTTCGGCTGTGTTGTTCTGGCCGCCGCTGACCGACGCACCGTAGTTGCTGGCCCTGTTGCCTTCGCCACCGCTCACCGAGGAGGCGTAATTGGTGGCCTTGTCGAACACGCCGCCGCTAACCGACGAACCGTAGCTGCTGGCCTTATTGTCAATGCCGCCGCTCACCGACGCCCACTTGCCGCTTGCGGTGCTACCCACGCCGCCGCTAACCGAGCTACCTACTTCGCTCGCCGTGTTTTCTTCGCCGCCGCTGACCGAGGCGTATTCGCCGCTGGCTGCGTTTTCGCGACCGCCGCTAACGGACGAACGCTCGCCCACCAAGGCACTGCTACCAGCGCGGTTGTTTTCGCCGCCACTGACAGAGGAGAAATGAGCGCATGCGCAGTTGCCACTGCCGCCACTGACAGACGACCAACCGCCGTCGGCGATATTGCTAAAGCCGCCGCTTATGGACGAGTAGGCACCATTGGCGTTGTTGCCGACGCCGCCAGTGACCGAAGTCAGGCTGAAGCTCGCGTGATTGATGTATCCGCCGGTGATGGATGCGTATTCAGCACTCGCGGTGTTCTGCTCGCCGTCGCTGACGGACGCAAATGGGGCGCTTATCGTGTTTAGAGAGCCGCCGAGAATGCCGCCGTAGCTCGTGAATGTCTGTTCTTCACCGAGGATCAGGTCGTGCGAGCCCGTCTGTTCGTGGTGTCCTTCTTTATCCTCGTCGTAGCCAATCACGAGGTTGCCCTCGCCGTTCGTCGTCGCGGTTTTCCCTTCCCCGTTGACGACCTGAACGTTGACGCCCGTGAACCGCACGGTCGGCTTGCCGCCGACGCCTTTCGCTTCGTACGTCATGTGCGACAGGATCGTCGACTGTTCCGCCGACGGCAGTTCAGATCTCGTGTATTTCGCTTTGCAGATCCCCGCTTTCGGGGTCTTGAGAGTCGCGCCTTCCTTTTCAGGCACGCACACCTGCAAGCCGGCCGCCAACGCTCCGCTCGCCAGCATGAGGAACACGACGACCGCTACGCATGCCGCGACTCCGATGCCCCCCCGGACCTTGCCCGCTCCCATTCCGAACCACCCCCGTGTAGACCAGGGCGAACACGAGCGTCGCCCGTAGTACGCGCATTCTGCCACCTGGGTGCCAATCAGCGCTCAGCGCTGAGTAGTCATCAAAGATGCCATACGCGCGGAACCGCACGCGCACGCCGCCGCGATACCTACTCCCCGGCGTGGGGGGATAGCTTGGAAAAACCTGGCTCGACGCCTGTTCGGCCAGTGTTCTCGGTCCGCGCAACCGTCACAGCTTGCGATTTCTGACGCAGCAGGCGCGCTCAGAGCCCCAAACGACGGGCTGAACGGCCCAAACCGCAGAGCGGCAATTCAACCCGACCAAGGAGGTGTCCGTGCCCCGGACGATTCCGTCGCACCTCGGAGCACGGGCGAGTGCCTGGGCCCGTTCCGTACTCGATGACGCCGGAGACGCCGCCACCGAGACGGACTTCAAGCTCGTCATTCTCGGCGCAGAGGCTCTCGATAGAGCTGCCACCGCCCGCCGCCAGGTCGAACGCGAGGGCATCACCTACAAAGACCGCTTCGACGCCCCCCGAAGTCATCCCGCCGTGCAGATCGCCAGGGATGCGTCCGCCGCCTTCAGCCGCATCGTGGCGCAGTTGGGACTCGACAACGTCGACGACGGCGCAACCGAGACGTACCGAGGACAGAACGGCCGCACCTATCGAGGGAGGAAGAGATGAGCCGACTCGGCAGCAAGACGCGCAGGGACCAGCCCCCCCGCACTGGCCAGGACGCCCCCGACGCCAACCGGCAGTACGTGATCACGGCGACGGTCGAACAGTACGAGCAATTCCCGCATATGGTGGACAACGCCCACCTGGCGTGGTTCGAAGCGAACCACCCGGCGAGTGTGCCGACGGACAAGGAGCTGGCGTCGGTCACCTTGCGGCCGGTCGACTTCGAGCCGGCCGGCAGTGTCGCCTTTCACGACGCCCCCGCCACCTCCATCGAGGAGGCCATCGCTCGCATCGAGGAACCTCAGAGCGAGCGCGGCGCACGCCTGCGGGGGCTCTACAGGGAACGTCTCGAACGCCGTCGAGGTGAACGATGACCGTTGGTTGGGCCCCGTCTCGCCGTAACTTTCACGGCGATGACTGACCAACCCCAACCTCGCGATCTGAGCCGACGCCTCACCCGACACGACCCACGCCCGCACGCAGCGCTCATCGCCGACCTCTGTCGCCAGAAGCCGGTCCCGACAGCCTTCGAGGCGGTCATTCGCGGGAGATCACCTGACCCTGAGCACAGCATCCCCGAAGGGTTCTCTGGGGTCGTTCTACCCCCGCAGGGCCAGTACCCCTACTGAACCACCCTGGCCAGAACTCCGAACGCAACCCGCGTTCATCATCAACAACCCACACAAGGAGACTCATGCCTACGACATGGGAGCCCGTCCATCACGTCGCCTGGAAAAGGCCCGACCCGGATTCACCCCCCGACTGGCCGCTTTCGCCCGACCTCCCGCTCGGCCACGCTCAGACGGAGCTGAAATCGCTTCTTGAGGAGTTTCAGCTCCGGGCGGCATACACCGCGGAGCTGGTCCAGAACCTGGAGGCGCGGATTCAGGAGGTGAAAGCGAAAGAAGATCAGATCCGTGCCGACCATGCGCGCGCGGCCGAGGAGGGCGACACCAGCCTGGCACGCGTGAAGGAGCTGCACGACGAATGCCTCGCATTCGGCGACGAAAAGCGCGCCCTACTCGACCCACGTATCGAAGAGGCCAGAGCCATCGCCCTCGCGGCGGCCGAAGCCTACGACTCGTACAGAAGCCTCCACGCCCGTGAGCTGATCGCAGAGCTGCGCGACGAAGCCACAGGGGTACGGGACGAGTACGTCGAGGAGGAGGCCAGAGTGAGGCAACGCCTAGCGCGGCTCGCAGCCAAGGATGACGAGATCGCCAGCGCTGCCAGACACTTCATCGCCGCCGTGCGCGAATTCGCCGTCTATGAGGTTCCTTCTGATCCCACCGAGCTGCCACTGCCGCGACCCAGGCAGAGCTGACACAGCTTGCCGTCGCCCCTCCTGGGATCTCCTGCGACGGCTAGGCGCGACGATCCCCGCGCGGGTTGAACAGGGATCGGCATGTGCCACGTGCCAGGGCCGTTCCGGTCGGACTGGACTCGATTGCTTGCGAGTGCTTTCCGGCCGGGAGGTGCCCACCTTGAACTTCACGTCCCGAAAGGAACACACACATGGCGGACTACCACGCCGACGACCCCACAGACGTTTGGATCGCGCAAGCTCAGCGCGTCAACGAGCCCGATCTGCAATCCGAACCCGTCGCGGGCGCCCGCCGTCTCGTGGATGCGAATCTGATCACGGGCGCTCGCGGAGACAATCAGTACCTCGGCCACCAGGCCGCGCACCACGCCGACCAGTCCACGATCGCCCCCGGCGAGGGCAACAGGATCCCGAGGCGCTCGCTCCCGCTAGTTCGCGACGCCAAGGTAGGGCCGCCCGACTCTGTCAACCCGCTGGGTCGGGGCTTCGGCAACAGCCTCGACGGCGGCGACGGCGGGGGCGGCGATGAGTAGGCGCATTCGCGCACTACGCCGAGCGCTGAAGCTGAGAGCGCTCTCGATCCCGCTCGCGTTCGCCTGAGCGGCCGCGCCCGACGCGCGCCGCTGGCCAGGTTCTTACTCTCGCAGAGCCATGCGGTCTCGGAAATCTAGTAGCCTCTGGCTTCAACGCCATGACAAGGAGGTTCGGGGGGATGGGCACCGCGCTGCAGTCGCTTTCCGTTGGCGCGCTCGTAAGGCGCTCTACTGTGGCGTTGCTCGCGCTGCTATGCGTGCTTCCGTGTAGCGAGGCGTGTGCGAAGAAACCGAAGTCCGCAAAGCCGACGATCGCAGCCTTTACAAGCACTCCCAGCGAGGTCGGTTTCTTCGGCGGCACGGTGACGCTTGACGTCTCGGTCGCTCACGCGATCACATGCACCTTCTCGTCAAAGAAGGCCGTCGCAGCCCTCCCTGCCACCGTGAGCTGCGAAGGCGACACCGCCGAAGTCGAGATCGGGATTCCCGCCAACGAAGGTACCAGCGCGCTTGCCTACGCCTTCACGCTGAAGGCCAAGGGCAGCGGAGGCAGCGCAAAAGCAACCCTCTCGGTGTCGATTGCCCCTGCGGGAGTTTGCCACCTTGCACCGTTCGCGAATCTCAAGGGGTGTGATCTCGCGGGCGCCGACCTACCCAGAGTCAACCTCGAAGGCACGGATCTCGAAAACGCGAATCTCGAAAGCGCGGATCTCGAAGAGGCGAACCTGAGTGGCGCCGATCTCGATCACGCCAAAGGCTCGCACGCAAGTCTCGGGGGCGCCATTCTTGAACGTGCAGATATCAACGGAGCAGAGCTTCCAGGTGCGAGCCTGGCAGGCGCCGACCTAGAAGTGGCAGACATGGAAGGGGTTGACCTCGAAGCAGGCAACCTGGAGGCAGCGAATCTCGAAGACACGGATTTGCAGGGCGCTGACCTTTTGCATGCGAACGTCATTGGCACCGCGGGCATACCTGGGGCGCTCCCAGCGCAGTGGAAACTCGCCCGCCGCATCGCATACTGCGGCATGGTCGGGTGCCATTACACGTTCTTCCTGATCGGACCGGGTGGCTTCCTGGGCGGAGCGCAAATCGAAGAAGCCGACCTCGAGGGCTTCGATCTCGAAGGCATCGACCTTGAACGCGCGTACCTCAGCTATGTCGACCTCGAAGGCGCCATCCTCAAGGGCGCCGATTTCGAAGGTGCAACTGTTCAACACGACAAACTTGAACATGCCGATGTTGAGGGAGCGAATCTGAAGCGCTCTAACCTCGCGGGCACGAACCTCGAAGGCGCCGACTTGAAAGAAGCCGAACTCGAATACGTCTCGTCGGGTGCAATTAGCGGCACGCCGACTGTTTTGCCAGCGGACTGGAAACTCGTCGACGGCTACCTGTTCGGACCGTACGCCCAGTTCCGCAGTGACGGCGTGTACTCCCCGCTCAACCTGGACGAACTCGATCTTGAAGGCGCAGACCTAGAAGGGGCATCCTTCCAAAGGGTCAACTTCGCCGGCACGAACCTCGAAAGGGCGGACCTGAAGGGCGCCGCAATCGAAGGTGAACTAACCAACACGAACCTCAAAGCCGCCGACCTCGAACGAGCGGATCTACACGGGGTATCGCTGACCGGCGCCGATCTTGCCCAAGCCGACTTCAACGGATCCAGCCTCGAAGACATCACATCTGGCGCCGTCAGCGGCACCCCTACCGAACTGCCAGCGCCATGGAAACTCATCGATGGCTACCTGATTGGTCCCGGTGCAGGCCTCCACGGCGCTGAACTACAGGGGATGCAGTTAGCGGGCGCCAACTTGGAGCACGCAGAACTAAGCGCCGCCCACCTCGAACATGCCGATCTTGAACACGCGGATCTGCATGATGCCAATCTCCGGGAAGCCGACCTCGAAGGAGCGAACGTTACCGGCGTGAACTGGATCGGGGCAGAAACGATCTGTCCGGACGGAACGCACTCCAGCGAAGACGGCCACACGTGCGAAGGGCATTTGTAGAGAGAAGTCTCGCGAGCGCAAGTAGTGCCCACGTTCGGAATTGCCCCTGTAACTGACGGCGTGTAGTGGGTGAACAGCGCCAACCAGGCAGAACGCGAGGCAGGAATGGGCAGGGGGCGAGCAGGCGTTTGAACTCGTGACCGAGCTGGCCAGCGACGGCTAACGCGGAAGCTGGATCATGCCCGGCGACGGCCCGAACGCCAGCAGGGGTAAGTCGCCCATGTTGAGCAGTTCGGTCCCAGGAACACCGCAGAACGCGACGGCGAACATGTCCTCGCCGACGATGAGATAGAGGCAGTCAGACGTCCCGACGATCATCCCGTCACCCCCAGCGAAGATTCCCTGAACTTTCACAGTCCCCGGAGAGATCACCTCAAGGTCTAACAGGACGAGCTGGCCGTCGCTGGCGAAGCCTGGATTACCTTCGCGGATGTGGTCGATCGCCAGGGCCGGCAAGAACTCCTCGCTGACAGGGGCGGTCACTCTGAAATGGCCCCTTTGAAGCTGGACCGTTACGTCGGGTCTGGGTTCGTGTCGAAAATGGCCTTTGTTCATGCTCACGATCTCGGTACCGTCCAGCGCGGACACCCTGAGGTCCGTAAGCATCAGTCCATCTTCGATGACCTCAAAGCCGAGGTACGAGTCTTCGAGGTCAACAACACCCGTGCCAGCGGGGCCCCGGATGCAGACCTCACCGAACTTCAACCGCAGGGGCGAGTCATCGTCGGGCGGCTCGACCCAAAAGTGCTCGCGCACTACAGCGCCGGTGCGGTGTATCGCCTTCCAGCCCCGGACCATCTCATCGCTGATCGGGAGCTGACCGTGATGGATGTGGTCGTGACATGTCGGACACACCGCGACCATGTCCTCCTTGTTATGGGTCTGGTAGACGTGCCATTCGTCAATGTGGTGGATGTACGTCCGAGGGGTCGGACATCCCGGGTTGGCACACTTGCCGCCGGCCTCCGCGCGGAGCCGTTCCTTTAGCTCTGGGGGCGCGTTCCGCGACGGCTTCGGCATAGCGTTGGGTCGCGGCCGCTACAGCCGCTCGTCCCGCCGTCGTATGACCTCCGCGGCGCCGAGTCCGAGGACGCGTCCGACATCATGGCTCAGGTGGCCGTGGAACGCGCCCGCCGCTTCAGCTCCGACCTGCTCTCCCAGGATCCACAGCGCGAGACGCGGGCCGAGCCGTCGCCGCGTGGCAGTTTCCAGTCCTGGAGCCTGGACGCTAAGGCTCGCACCCGACGATGCGGCTGCAGGTCCGAGGTCCAGGTATGCGGCGGATGCGGATGCGGTCATCCGCGACTGAGGCTAGCGAGCTTCGATGCGGGCCTGGGGAGACATGTCGGGACGCCCCCGAAGGCAGATGTTTCCAGCTGCGTGTCCAACGGCGCCGCTGTCGCTCGTGTTTCTTGGGCTAAATGCTCGAACACGCGGGCAATCATAATCCGCGTGTCGGGGGTTCGAGTCCCTCCTCCGGCACTCGGAAGCCGCTGCAAATCAACGGCTTCCGCGACTTTGCGTCCGGGCCCGAAGACCAATTTGGTCTCCAATTGGTCTCCAGATCGGTCGCAGGTGTCCCCCACCGTCGGAGTTCTGGACGGTGGAGCTTCGCCGGCCACGACGCCGTTGCTCACAGAGGCCGCGGTTGAGGGTGCCAACGGGACACGTCGTGCGCCGCCGCGGCTCGCGCGGGGACGTCTGGTACGCCCGATACCGCCTCCCCGACGGCCGACAGGTCAAACGCCGCATCGGGCCCGCCTGGACCGAGCGCGGGCGACCCGGACCCGGACACTTCACCAAGCGCAGCGCCGAGAACTGGCTCGCCGACGTGCTCGACCAGGCGCGCCGAGGCGAGCTGCCGGGGATGGTCCGCACGGGCGCCACGTTCGCCGACGCAGTCGCCGAGTACATGCGCTGGATCGAGCACGACCGCTGCCGAAAGCCGACGACGATCCGCGGCTACGAATCGATCATGCGGGCCCACCTGCTGCCGGCGTTCGGCGAGGTGCGCGTCGAGGACCTGACCTCCGAGCAGGTCGAAGTCTGGTCGGCCGAGCTCGCCGCCCGCGGCCTGGCCAACGCGACCCGACTGCGGATCCTGACCTGCCTATTCGGCGTCATGCAGCGCGCCAAGCGTGTCTGGAAGCTGCCGCGCAACCCGATCGCGGACGTCGAGAAACCGCTCCAGACCCACGCGACGATCGAGCTCGAAGTCTTCTCGCCCGAGAAGATCCACGCACTCGTGCGCGCCGCCGACAGCGACCAGGACGCCGCCGTCTTCCTCACGGCCGCCTTCACCGGCCTGCGCCGCGGCGAGCTCGTCGCGCTGCGCTGGCGCTCGGTCGACTTCACGCGGCGCACGATCCGCGTCGTCGCCTCCTACAGCGAGCGCGCCCTCTCCTCGCCCAAGTCCGGCCGCGCCCGCCCGGTGCCGATGGCTCCACCGGTCGCCGAGACGCTCGCAAGATTGGCCGACCGCGGTCACGACGACCAGGAGGACGACCTCGTCTTCCCCGGCACGTTCGGCGAGTACCTCGACGGCTCCGCCCTCTACCGCCGCTACAAGCTCGCCCTCAAACGCGCCGGCCTGCGCCCGCTTCGCTTCCACGACCTGCGCCACACCTTCGGCACCCAGGTCATCTCCAACCCCGCAGTCTCGATCCTGCAGCTGAAGGCATGGATGGGCCACGCGGACATCGACACCACGATGCGCTACCTGCACTACGCCCCGCGGGAGGGCGAGGCCGATCTCGTGGCCGAGGCGTTCGCCCGGCCGTCCCTCGACCCCGCAGTCGCCCCGAGCGACCCGTGATGCCCCGGGTCAGCTTCTTCTACGAGATCGGAATCTGGATGTACTTCAACGAGGGGGTCCACAGTCGCCCCCACTTCCATGCCCGCTACAGCCGCTACGAGGCCTCCATCGACTTCGATGGCGAGGTGATCATCGGCTCACTTCCACCGAGGGCACTACGGCTCGTCCGGGACTGGACCCGGCTACACCACGCCGAGCTCGAGGCGAACTGGCGGCGCGCGATCGATGGCGTCCAGCTCGAGAAGGTCGACCCACTTCCGTAGCATGAGCTCCGTGCAGAAGCTCGTCGACATCACGGCCGTCAAGGTGTTGGGCGACCACCGCCTGTGCCTGACTTTCGCGGATGGTGTCACCGGCGAAGTCGACTTTCGAGGGCGCGAATGGAAAGGCGTCCTTGCGCCGCTCTGTGACCCGGTCTTCTTCGCACGTGTGCGGGTGGACCCGGAATCGCGGACGATCGCCTGGCCCAACGGCATCGACTTCGCTCCGGAGCCGCTCTACGAAGAGGCGTGCGCACACCCCGTCTCGGCCTGATCGCGGTTCTTCGCCTCGCCCCCGCTTGCGCCTCCCATGACCTTGCCTCCTCCCTTCGCAGTCCAGCTGCTACTCCCCGCCTGTGCCCGTTTCCGCGCCGCTTATCTCCCGACCGATCTCCACAAGACACACACCGACCCGACCCTTCTTTTCACCACCACCACTGCCCCGTCCCTCTTAACTCACCCTGGTGTGGTGGTCGACCTCGGACACACGTAGGGGGTGCGAGGTCGAGCACCAAGATGACCGACACGCCCTGGCGGGACGGGGCCTTTCTCGGGATTCCCGATCCGGGGTCAAATCCGGGTCAAATCCTGCCCGGTCCCTCCGGGCGCCGGCGGTCGCGCAGGCCAGATGTAGCCTCCGGCGTCGCGCCCTCAAGACGGGCCTTCGGCCGCGCTTCGCGCGCCCCTGTCGGGGCCGCCTTGACCGCGAGCCGCCTCCGGCTGATCATCGATTAGGTCGGCTCGTCGAGCCGACCTGATTGCCCAACCGCCGGAGCCGTGGCGGCCAGTCAAGCGGCCGCAGGCCGCGACCCCTTCACGGGGTTGACGTGCCGGTGCGGCGGAGGCAGCGCCAGCGAGCGCCACGTCGCCATTCTTGCTGTCGACGGTTCGTGCATTATCGAGCAGACATCCCTCGCACTCAGCCGCTACAGCCGGGCAGTTAGACGCTTAATTCCAGCTCGCCTACGAACCGCACCAGAGGATCGAAAACGGCGTCGCCTCGGCAGATGCCGCATCGCAAACCTCCAGCACGAGCGGCTCGACATCGTTCTCGCCGTGTGGGAACCGCTGCTCGACGGTCATTCGTGGCTGCCAGCCGTCCCCGCCGATGCGACGGCACGAGTCTTCCAACCCAATGAGGTCGCTGTAGACCTCGCGCGCGACGGCACGCGCCTTCCGACGATCCTCGCGAACGCCGGCACACGTCAGCAGCCTCGCCCACTGAGGATCCCGAAGCTCTTCGGGAAGCGCTATGCGGACCCTGACAACGGCCCTCACAATCGCTCGTGCCGTACGGGGGTGCCGTTTCGCAAACTCCGGGAAGTCCACGAGCACAAAAGTACCCGCACTTCTCCCGTTCGCGCATTATCGAGCTGCACGATCGTCGGCCGTCACGGCGTGCCAGACCAGCCCGGTAACTACGAGCGCCGCGCCGACATCACTAGCCCCCAGCTGAGCGCCAGATCGACGTGATAGGCCGCGGCGGGCAGGTGCCCCGGCACTGCAGGCGGTTCCGGGGCGGGCGGTCGGTCCTTGACATACCTCTGAAACAGGCCCCCCGCACCCCATACCAGCAGGCCCGGCAACACGAACCACAGCAGCCGTTCTCGCCTCGTGAGCCGCCCCGATTCGCACGCGGTGCCAGTCACAATCACGGCGTTACCCGCCCGTGCATCATCGAGCACGACCACGAGGCAACGTCCGAGGCCGGTGCACATGACCCTCCGCGGGGTAGCGTGCTGATATGCCCAGGACCTGGTTGTTCGCCACGGCCTGCTCGCTGGCGCTGGGTGCGATCTTCGCCGCGATCAGCCCTTCTGCCCTTACCAGCGCTCACGCCAGCGAGCCACCAAGCAACTGTCCGCCCGCATTTAGCCGCGTTGCGGCGCCGGAAAGCGGACAGTCAGCGCAGGCTGATGCCACAGCCATCCTCGCCCAGATGCAGCTCCCACCCGGGTCGAGTGAGTCCCCGAGGAATCCGCAGGAAGCCGGCTCGCTGCTCGCCGGCCCAGCCACCGGACCGCCGGCGAGCCCCAACGCGGTAGACGAGCACGCCTGGTGGCTGGTGCCAGCTGCTCCGGCGGAAGCGCTCGCCTACATCTGCGCACACCTGCCGCCCGGGACGGGCCGGTGGGAGTCTGGCACGGGCCCCTCAGGTCCAACCGTGCCCGAAAACACGTTCGTGGGGTTCAGGTGGCCGGGGGCCCCCGGAGAATTGGTTGTCTGGGCCGTGAGGCTGCCGAACGGGTCAACCGCGCTCCGGGCCGATGCCCAAGTCGTATGGGTCGTCCCCCGCGCCGCCTCCGAGCGGATACCGACAGGTGCGAGGCTACTGACAATCAGTGCTCACGCGTCGCAACGCACCCGCATCGGGCACGAACGGGCGGCAGTCCTGAAACGGCTGCCGTCGCGCGTCAGCTCCGTCGCACGGATCGAAAAGATCATCGCGCTGCTGAACGGGCTCCGCGTGCAACAGCCCGGCGTGAGGTTCTGCCCGGAGTCCCCAGTCGAGAGCGTGACACTGGGCTTCTACGCAGATCGGCTCGCATCGCCGCTGGCCGTCGCCACCATCGACACTTCAGGTTGTGGCGGCGTGAGCCTGACCATCCAGGGGACGGCCGAGCCAGAACTCGAAGGGGGATGGTTCTTAGTCGAACAGATCAGCCAAGCCCTGGGGACCAGACGCCGCGGGCACCATTGATCCTGGGTTCGCTTTGCGCATTTCCGCCCTAGCAGTATCGGCCCTTGTGGTCTTGCTCGCCGGTTCTGGCGCCAGCCAGGCCTCGCCGCGGGCTGCACGCGCGCCTGGCACTTCGAGCCCGAGCAGCCCGCTCCCATCGAGCCGGTTCGTCGTGCGGCCTGACATCTCCGATCCGTTGTGCAACGGCGGGAAGGGCGTCCGCCTGCGGATTCCCACCTGGCGTTGGCCCGATGGCGAAACCGGGACCGCGGACGCCAAAAGCGCAACGACCGCAGGCGGCTCCACACTGATCGCGTTCAGCTCCCTCTCTGCTGGGGGGACGCGCTACGCCGTTCTCCATTCGCTCACGCGCGACTGTGCGCTCGACCACGAGTTCGGTACGGACGGCACGGCGACCGTCGCGGTCCCCTCGAGCCTCCCACCGAGGCACTTGCCGCAATACCGGGGCCTCGGAGGGCTTTGGATCGAAGTCCTCGCCCCAAGAATCGGCGGCGGGGCGATCATCGCCGGCAGCTACCAAGGAGAATGGCTGGTCGGCGAGATCACCGCCCACGGACAGCTAGACCGGACGTTCGGGGACCGTGGCTGGAGCAAGCTCCCGTTCGAAGGAAGCGTCCAGCAGGTGCTGCAGGAACCCTCGGGGCGGATCATCGTTGGAGCTCAGGAAGACGCCAGTGGCTGCTGCACCAAGCTCTGGGCTGCGGCCCTGTCAGCACACGGCAGGCTCGACCGCACGTTCGGCGGCCACGGACGAGCGAAACTGCCCACTGGCTCGAACTCGAACGTCCAAGGGCTGGAACTCGAGCCAAACGGCGAGATCCTGGCGGACGTCGGCGGCGGGCACATGGGCTGCTGGTACACCAAGCTCGCGATGCTCACGACGTCTGGACAGCCGGTGCCGCAGTTCGAAGCCCGGCTGGCTCAGTTCCAGCAGGCCCTTGGCCTGAGTTACTTCGTCGGCGACGTCTACACGGAAGGCAACGGCTTCACCTTGGTAGAGACGGGGCAGGAACGTTGCCTCACAAGCACTCCGACGTCCCCGCCTCCGGCCCTGGGGCTGATAGCCCGCTTCCGCGACAACGGCGAACCGGCGGGCCCCACGATTCGATTCCCCACGAGACTTTATGGAACCGTCAACGCGTTCACCGACGGCGCCGAGACCTTCCTCGTCCAGACCCCGATCTACGACGAACCAGCCCTCACCACCCTCGTGCTGCGTCAGGCCGACGGTTCGCTGGACCCAACGTTCGGCAACCTAGGTGAAGTCCAGATCCGGACTCCGCGAGTCGAGGGCGAAGCACCAACGGTCGAAATCGTCAACAGCGCGCCGCGGGAAATAACCCTCACCGCCGCGATCCGCGAAACCGCCGAGCTCGAACTCATTCGCCTGCGCCTCTAAGCGCTCCGGTCGAACCGGCCCTGTGCCGCTATCGCGTGAAAGCCGGCGTCGGCAGGCTCTCCCGCTTTCGGCACGGAGCAGCCCAGGCTCGACTACCTGATACCCACCGCTCCCCGTGCTTCAATCTGGTCTCGGGTCCGGTCTCCGACTCAGCAGAAGTGACCCCGTTCTGCCTCAGACAACACGACCGGATCTGGCTCAACCAAGCCAAAGCTGACCTCAGGGGCGCCGATCATAATCCGCGTGTCGGGGGTTCGAGTCCCTCCTCCGGCACTCAGGAAAGCTCTGCAGAAGTTGGGCTTTTCTTTTCCGGGCGGGACCTGTGACCCGGTGAGAGTTGTGACTGCTCGAGGCGGCGGCTGCTCGAGCGAGTCCACCTACGCCCGCCGCCGGGCGACGGTCACAGCAACCGCCAGCATCATGAACGCGACCAGCGCGACCTGCGAGCCGGTGATCCCGCCGGCGATCGCCGCGACCGCAACGTTGCCGATCATCGACCCGCCGTGCGCGCGCTTCCACGCACGTTTAGCCCAGAAGTAGGACCACGCCGTCGGGTATTGCTCAGTCCGCGGCTTGCCGATCATGCCGTCACGCTAGCGCCGCGCGCCCGAGCGCGTTGCCTGCGCCCTGCCGATAGCGGCACCGTCCTGGCGAATCTGGGGGAACAGTTCCTCGGCTTCACGTCGCTTGCGCCGTCGCCACACCGTCTCCAACAGCCAACTCGGCCCGATTGCAACCACAGCGACGATGCCGCCTGCGAGCATCCCGTGGGTCCCAAGCATCGACGCGGCAAACCACCCGCATACGGCACCGACAATTCCGGTTAGGAACGCCAGTTCTTTCGGCGCGCCGGAAGATCTGGACTTGTACCACCGCGGCGGCTCGCCGCCAAAGGGATCCGGTGCCTCGGGGGTGTCCGCCATGTCGGCAGGGTAGTCGCAGCGGATGTCCCGCAGAAAGCGTGCAAACCGTCTCTGTCAGGACGCGCGGCTGCTCGCCGAGCAGCCCCGGGTCCACCTAGGACCCGCTGCAACGGAGGTGAGGATCGCGACTCTGAGGGCGCGACCGCCGCGCAGAAAGCGGGACACTCAGGACACCACACCCCGAACGGAGGTCGCGATGAGCACCACAGCCCCAGCAGGCCAGGGAGCCACCCCGGACGCCGCCATGCGCGGAGTCGACATGCGACTCGAGGTCGTGATCCTGCCCGTCTCGGATCCGGAGCGCTCGAAGCGCTTCTACACCGGGCTCGGCTGGCGTCTGGACGCCGACGTCTCGCCCGCGCCCGGGTCCCGGGTGATCCAGGTGACGCCTCCCTTCTCCCCCACGTCGGTCGTCTTCGGCAGCGGTGTCAGCTCCGCCGAGCCCGGCTCGATCGAGACGCTCCTTCTCACCGTCGAGGACATCGAGGCCGCTCGCGCCGATCTCCTTGCCCACGGCGCGGAGGTGAGCGAGGTCTTCCACGGCCCAGGAGCGGGGTTCCGTCGCGACGGGCAACACTGGACTCCGGGCCGCGACCCGGAAGGACGCTCGTACCTCTCGTTCGCCAGGTTCAGCGATCCGGACGGCAACGGCTGGGCGCTCCAGGAGCTCACGGACCGCCGCCCCGGCCGCCAGTGGGCCGGCGAAGCGACGACGGGCATCGGGCGGCTCGCGGACCTGCTCCACGAGACGTCCGACCACCACGAGCACTACGAAAAGACCCACCAACAGCACAACTGGTGGGACTGGTACGCGGCCTACCTGGACGCCCGCCTCCACGGCGAGGAGCCGGACGGGGCCGTCGAGGCCGCCAACCGCTACATGGACGACGTCAAGCACATAGCGGCGCGGTGAGCGCCGGAAGCGGCTGAGCGCCCACGAGGGCGGAGTCCGGTCGGCGGCCTGCAACGAGCCGAGCGACGCGGGGGCGCCGTCCCGGACGGACTACAGTCGTTTCATGGCTGGAGTGCCGGATTTCTCTGGTCCTGGTCCGTGGTCGTTGCCCGTCGCCGGATACGTCGTCGAGGAACTCGAGCTGAGCTATCCGGCGGTCCTCGTGGCCCGCGACCCCCACAGCCGCAGCCAGCTCAAGATCCAGCTGAACCTGCCCTTCGCCCTCAGCGACGACACCGGGACGCGGAGACAGATCGGTGGCGAGGGGGACGATCGCGAGCACCAGGGTAACGGCGTCGTCTACCTCGGCCCCCGCGAGCTGCTGCCGCTCACCTCGCCGCTGCGGACGCTCACCGGTGAGGTCATCGACTACGCCACGGTGTGGCCCACGTCGGAGCTCCAGATCGAGACCTGGAGCGGCCGAACCGTCACCGCCTCGGCCAACGACGGGGGCGAATGGGAGGTCATCGGGCCGGGCTTCTACATCGTCGCGGTGTTCGGCCAGCCGACGATCTGGACGGGGGAGCTGTGGCGAGGGTGAGGCCAGCTGCCGGGGCCGCGCGGCGGGCCGCTCAGCCGCCGGGGCGCGCGCTGCCGGATGCTCGGCCGCCGGGGGGCAGCCTCCCGGCTCCTCCGCCGGGGCGGTAGATCCGCTCCAGCACCCGGCAGATACAGTCAATCGGTCATGTGCTCGCCACGGGCACTCGAGGGGGCGTTCTGATGCCATCGCTGGATCCCGCGTCGCTCCCCCAACACACCGATCGCCTGTTCAGGGCCGCCTGGGCCCTTACCGGCTCCCGCGAGGATGCCCAGGACCTCGTTCAGGAGACCTTCGCGCGGGTGCTGGCCCGGCCCCGCGTCCTCCACGGCCAGGACGAGCTCGCGTACCTGCTGCGGGTGCTCCGCAACACCTTCCTCACCCAGCGCCGGACGGCCTCCCGCCGGCCCCGGATCTCGGGGATGGAGCTCGAGGAGCTCGAACCGGTCGACCCGCGCGCCGGCGCGCGCCCGGAGGAGGCCGTCGAGACCAGGGAGCTGATCTCCCGGATCGCCGCGCTGTCCGAGGATCACCGCCTCGCGCTGGTGGCGGTCGACGTGCTCGGGTTGTCCTATCGCGAGGCCGCCCGTGCCCTACGTACGCGGGAGGCGACGATCGCCACACGCGTGTTCCGCGCCCGCCGGCGCATCGCCCAGGAGCTCGGGCCGACTTCGGAGCCCGACGCCCCCGATCCGAAGGGCGGGAACAAGAAGGGCACTTCAGGAGTCTTTACAACAGAAGGACAACCATGATGCGACGACGCAAGGAAGAGGCGCGGCTCGCGCGCGAAGCCGACGGCACCCTGGATGAGTCACGGCGCCGGGAGCTGGCGGGCGACCTCGAGGCCTCTCCCGAGCTCGCCGGGGAGCTCCGCCGCCAGGAATGTGCCCTCGAGCTGATGGCGCAGCTGAACGCCGAGCCGGCGCCCCCGGAGCTGCATGCGGCCGTGCGGTCGCTCCTCGCCGACTCGCCGGACCCGCGGACGAGCCGGCCCAGGGGCCGGCGGCTGGCCCCGGCCGCGGCCGTCGCCCTCGCCGCGGTGGCGCTGGTCGCGGTGCTGCTGGCGAGCAGCGGCTCGAGCGCTCCGACCGTCAAGACGGCTGCGCTGCTGGCGCTGCGCCAGCCCACCGAAGCCTCGCCACAGGAGATCCCCGGCCAAAGGCTGCTGAAACGTAGGGCGGCCGGCATCTCGTTCCCGTACTGGGAGGACGACCTCGGCTGGAACACCAGCGGAGCCCGCAACGACAGCTATGCCGGTCACTCGGCGACCACGGTCTTCTACACCTCCACCCTCCCCTCCGGTGGCACCGCCCGAGTCGGCTACACGATCCTGTCCGGAAGCGCCCTGCCGCTGCCCCACGCACCGGCGGTGGAGAACGGTGGCACGCGCTACTTCGTGATCGACGACGGTGGCGCAACGGTCGTGACCTGGCGCCGTGACGGCCACACCTGCATCCTCGCGGCCCGGGGCGTTACGCCCGGGACGCTGCTGCACCTCGCCGCCTGGGCCTAGCCGGGACGGCCCGCTTCGGCGTCCTCGACCGCGCGGGCGAGCGCCCGCCGGCCTTCCTGCAGGACCGGCTCCCCGTGCGAGACCAGGACCCGCTCGACCGGGAGCGTGACCAGCGCCGCGAGCAGCTCGGCGAGGCGGCGGCGATCGATGCTGACGTCCTCGAGCCAGCTTTCGGGACACACCCGCAGACGGCCCTCGCCGGCACCCAACAGGCTGTCGCCGGGGACCAGCGTGGCGACGCCCGGGAGCCAGAACACGATCTCCCCGGCGCCCTTCAGCCAGCGGGCGCTGACGCCCTTGGGGATCTCGTTCCAGGGCCTCGAGCCCGGGGGCCCGAGTGGGTCGTCCCAGTCACCGGGGACGTAGCGCCGAGCCAGCTCGATGCGATCGCGCCGGTGCCAGCGGATCGTCGTCAGGATGCTGACCCGGCGGCCCTCGACACGGCCGTCGAGCCATTCCAGGAACTCGTCGCGGCCGTCCTGCGGGATCAGCGGGTCGATCAGCACCGCACGGTCGTCGAGCTCGTAGAGGACGCTCCCCACCATCTGGGGCCACCCGGCCTGCGGCGTCCACTCCGGGTGTGCGGACTCCCAGCGGTACAGCCCGGCGACGATCTCCACGGCCTCCATCGCCCTAGCCGTATTCGCGGTAGGCCGCCACCCAGTCGCCCGCGATCAGTTGCTGGGCCCGCGCGAGCGCCATCCGCCCCCGGCACACGAGCCCGTTCAGCGCCAGCTCGAGGTGGTCCTTGGGGTTCTCGTAGTAGCCACTGTGGGTGGTGTAGTCCAGCTCGGGCCAGAGGTTGCGAGGGTCGTTGAGGGCGCCGCCCAGCTCGAGCGGGACCAGGTGGTCGTACTCGTACGCGGACGCCCTCGCGTCGATGCCGTAGGAGCGCATGCTGGCGAACTTCTCCGGCTCGGTGATCGACTCGGCCGGACGCACGCTCGCCGTCCAGCCGGCCCTGCAGATCGTCGAGCCGATCGTCGCCTGCGTGACCGCCGGGTTCAGCGTCCCCGGGGTGCAGCGCGGATCCGGCAGCACGTACAGGCCGCTGCCGCGGGCGTGACAGCTGCCGCTCGGCGGCTGGGGCTGCACCGCCGTGCTGCTGGCGCGGGAGTACGCGAGACCGTTGGACGACCTTGCTCCCGGGAGCGCCACCGCAGCACCGGCGGCGCCCACGGCGAGCACGGCGATCGCCGCCGTCGTGGCTACCAGCAGGGCTGGAACTTCTTTCCGTTCAGCGCCACCGCGAAGCGGGCGCCCATGAAGCCGCGGGCCTCGTCGGCGGCGCAGAACTTCTTCGGGGCGAGGTGGTACTCGGCGTTGAGCACCGGCTTGCCCGCCGCGACGTAGGGGGCGAATTCTTCGCATTCGTGGTACTGGTTGCACTGCTCGGTGAGGGCCCCGTCGAAGTAGGGCTCCAGTTCCGGGGTCTGCTGCGGGTCGTTCTTCTGCAGCACCGCCATCCCGAGCGCGTGTACCTCTTCCGCGACCCACTCGTTGTAGACCAGCTGCTCGGCCGCGGTGATGGGGAAGCCGCTGTTGTTGTCATAGGCTTCGATGTTGTCCGGCTCGACCGCGTCGAAGTGCTTTTCTGCGCATTTTTCGAAGCGGCGGGTCATGATCGGCTCGACGATTTCCAGTTTGCTGATGTCGATCCACTTCTCACCCGGCCAGCCGTTGCCCTTGCCCAGCACCGAGGCCGGGAATTCCTTGTAGTCGGGCCGGAACTTCTCGGCCGTGCCGACGTCGATGTAGCAGATCACGTGCTTGCCCAGGGCGTGCAGTTCTTCCACCTGCTTGGCGGTCGTTTCGAAGCCGTCGATGTCGTAGGCCGCCACCGGCTGGCTGTTGGAGACCTTCCCCTGCAGCTGCCAGTACCAGGTCAGCTGCGCTGGTGGGATCCAGTGCGAGGGATCGTCGCTCGCGAGCCCGGGAGCGGCCGCGGCGGCGGCCGCGGACAGCCCGGCGATCAGCGCCAGGCAAACGATCATGGCTCTCAACAGACGGGCCAGCACGTCGCTCAAATCCTATTCCCCCGCTGCTCTCAGGAAAATCCCAGCATCCGCAGAGGCTACGCTCAACACAGCCCACGAGTCTGAGAGCAAGCCAAGAGCCGCGAGCGGGAGGACCAGTGAGCACAACCGAGACAGACGCCGCCGCCCCCTCCAAGGCGGAGGCAGACCCGAACGCCACCCACGGCACCGGTCAGCGGATCCTGGTGGTCGACGACGAGACCAACATCATCGAGGTCATCTCGATGGCGCTGCGCTTCCAGGGCTTCTCCGTCGAGCAGGCCTCCACCGGGCAGGAGGCCCTGGCCGCCGTGAGCCGCTTCAAACCCCACCTCATGGTGCTCGACGTGATGCTCCCCGACATGGAGGGCTTCGAGGTCGCCAGGCGCCTCGGCGCTCAGCGCGCCGGGGTGCCGATCATCTTCCTCACCGCTCGCGACACCACCGACGACAAGGTGCGGGGACTCAGCGGCGGCGGCGACGACTATATGACCAAGCCCTTCAGCCTCGAGGAGCTGGTCGCCCGCATCCGCACGATCCTGAGGCGCAGCGGACAGGCCGCCCCCGAGTCCGGCAGGCTCGTGTTCGAGGACCTCGAGATGGACGAGGAGTCCCGCGAGGTGACGCGCGGCGGCCGGCAGATCTCGCTGACCGCCACCGAATACCGGCTGCTGCGCTACCTGATGCTGAACCCCCGCAGGGTCCTCACCCGCGCCCAGCTGCTCGACCACGTGTGGAACTACGACTTCGGTGGCGACGGCCGGGTGCTCGAGACCTACATCAGCTATCTGCGCAAGAAGCTCGACGCCGACGGCCCCTCGCTGATCCGCACCGTGCGCGGCGTCGGGTACGCGCTGCAGGCGCCACGGCCCTGATGTCATCGCTGCGTGCCCGCGTCCTCGCCAGCCTGCTGGTGCTGGCGGGTGCGGGCCTGTTGGCGCTGGCGGCGGTCACCTACACCGAGCAGCGCTCGTTCCTGGACGGCCGGCTCGACCAGCAGGCCCGCTTCGCGGTGCCGGTGCTGCACGCGAACCTCGTCCACGCCGGCGGGTCACCGTCGGCAGGCCACTTCACCGGTCCCAGCTCGCCCGCCGGCAGCGGCGTGTTCGGTCCCCCCGTCGTGTCCCCGGGGCCCGGAGGTGGCCCGGGCGGGCCCCGCGGCGCCGCGGGGGGCCCCCACGGGGCGCTCGAGCCGGGCACCTACGGGGAGCTCCGCGACGCCTCGGGCAAGGTGCTCCGCCACGTCTTCATCACCTTCGGCCAGCGCACCCCCGCGGCCCCCAGGCTCCCCGCCCACGTGCCACTCGGGAAGCTCTTCACGGTCGGCTCGGTGGGCTCCTCCGGGCTGCAGTACCGCGCCTTCGCCAACCGTGACCCGGCCACCGGCAACGTCACGATCGCGGCGGTGCCCACCAACGAAGTCGAGCAGACCCTCCACCACCTGCTGCTGGTCGAGGCGCTCGTGATCGCCGCCGTCCTGCTCACGCTGGCGATCGTCGGCTCGCTGGTGGTGCGCCTCGGGCTGCGACCCCTGAACCGGATGGAGGCGACCGCGGGCAAGATCGCGGCCGGCGACCTCTCCCGGCGCGTTAGCCCGGCCAACGAGTCCACCGAGGTCGGCCGCCTCGGCCTGGCCCTCAACGCGATGCTCGACCGCCTCGAGGAGGCCTTCCAGCAGCGCGAGGCCAGCGAGGCCCGGCTGCGGCGCTTCCTGGCCGATGCCTCCCACGAGCTGCGCACGCCGCTGTCCTCGATCCGGGGCTACGCCGAGCTGTTCCGGATGGGCGCCGCCGCCGACCCCGCCGACGTCGAGATCGCGATGCGCCGGATCGAGGAAGAGGCGCAGCGGATGGGGGTCCTGGTGGAGGACCTGCTGGCGCTGGCGCGGCTGGACAGCCCGCCGGAGCGCCGTCGCGAGCGGGTCGACCTCTCGAAGCTCGCCGCCGACGCCGTCACCGATGCCCGCGCGGTGGCGCCCGACAGGGAGATCACGCTCGAGGCCGACCCCGACGCGTCCGTGATCGGCGATCCGCTGCAGCTGCGCCAGGTACTCGCGAACCTGCTCCGCAACGCGCTCACCCACACCCCCGAGACGACGCCGGTCGACGTGTCCGTGCACCGGCGCGACGGCTCGATCACGCTGTCGGTCCGCGACCACGGCCCGGGACTGCCGGGGGGGTCGCCGGAGCAGATCTTCGAGCGCTTCTGGCGCTCCGAGGGCGGTCGCGAACGCGGCCGCGGGGGCGCCGGCCTCGGGCTCGCGATCAGCCGCGCCGTGGTGGAGTCGCACGGCGGCTCGATCACCGCCCGCCAGGCAGCCGGCGGGGGCGCCGAGTTCCTCGTGCGCCTGCCCGCCGAGCGCGCGCCCCGTCCGGCACAAACGGCCACCGCCTGAGCGTCGTGCGGGCGCTCGTCCAGCGGGTCACCCGCGCATCGGTCGCCGTCGAGGGTCGGGCCGTGGGCGAGATCGGCGCCGGGTTGCTGGTGCTGCTCGGGGTCCGCCTCGAGGACGACGAGACGGCGGCCGAGCGGCTGGCGCGGAAGGTCCTCGCGCTGCGCATCTTCGCCGACGCGGAGGGACGCATGAACGAGCCCCTCGGCGAGCGCGAGATCCTGTGCGTGAGCCAGTTCACCCTCTACGGGGACGCCCGCCGGGGCAACCGGCCGAGCTTCGTGGCGGCCGCCCCCGGCGGGCAGGCCGAGCCGCTGTACGAGCGCTTCTGCGAGCTCACCGGCGCCCGCAAAGGCGTGTTCGGGGCCTACATGCAGGTGGAGCTCGTCAACGACGGGCCCGTGACGCTGCTGCTCGAGTCCTAGGCCTGGCCGTGCGGCCGGCCCATCGCTGCGCCCAGCCACTCAGCGGACCGAGCAGCTCCAGCAGCTCGCGGCCTTCCGCGGTCAGCTCGTAGCCCTGCTCGCCCGCCGCCACGATGCCCGCCTCGCGCAGGTCCCGCAGGCGCTGGCTGAGCACGCTCGAGGACATCCCCTCACAGCGCTCCTGCAGCACCCTGAACTGCAGCGGGGCGTCCCTCAGCTCCCAGATCACCCGCAGCGCCCAGCGTCGGCCGAGCAGGTCGAGCAGCGCCATCTCGGGGCGGCCGCTCGCCGATCCCCGCACGGGCCGCCCCGGCCGCGGAGACGTCCCCGGGGTCACCGATCCACCCTGCTTCGTAAATCGAAGCAAAACGCGTTATGCTGCGAAAACCAAAGCAAGCGAGGATCGGAGTCTAGATGAGCCAAGCGCCCCGCATAGAACCCGTGCAGGAGCCCTACTCGGAGGACGTGGCGACGATGCTCGCCAAGTGGATGCCGCCGGGTGCCCCCGTCGAGCCGCTGCGGTTGTTCCGGACGCTCGCCGTCCACGAACAGATCGCCAGCCGCATGCGCCCCCTCGGCGCGGGCATCCTCGGCTCGCACGCACTCGTCGACCCCGTCCTGCGCGAGGTGGTGATCGCGCGCACGTGCGCGCTGACGGGGGCCGGATACGAGTGGGGCGTGCACGCCGTCGCCTTCGCCCGGCCGCTCGGGCTCGGCGACGAGCAGCTGCGCTCGACCGTCCACGGCGACGCCGAGGACCCCTGCTGGGACGAGCGCCAGGCCGCCGTCATCAGGCTCGCCGACGAGCTCCACCACACGAGCACGATCGGCGAGCAGCTGTGGGCCGAGTTGGCACGGCTGTTCGATCAGGCCCAGGCCCTGGAGCTGATCGTGACCTGCGGCTACTACCACGTCATCGCCTACGTCTGCAACGGCGCCGCCGTGCAGCGGGAGGAGTGGGCGGAGCCGTTCCCGCCCCCGTACGTCGCGACGTGCTAGACCCCCGCCAGATATGGCCGCCGGCGCAGATCCAACCAGGGACAAGCGCGGCGGCCACCGGCGGAAGCTATGGGTCGTCGTGCTCGTGCTGGCGCTCGCCGGGCTGGTCGCGTTCGCGCTCTCGCGCCTGAATCTCAGCCGCGCCGGTCACGCCCTCATCACCGCCACCCCCGGGTGGATCGCGCTCGCGTTCCTGCTGATGGCCTCCTCGCTGGTGCTGCGCTCGATCTCCTGGCACCAGGTCCTGCGGGCGGCCCTGCCGGACAGCACGATCCCGTGGCCGCCGGTGGTCCGGGCCCTGATGATCGGCGTGATGGCCTCGGCCGTGTTCCCAGGGCGGATCGGAGAGCCCACACGGGTGGTCGTGATCACCCGCCACCTCGAGGGCTCCAAGCCGCGCCTGCTCGCGGTCGTCGCCGGCACCGTCTTCTCCCAGACCCTGATCAACCTGCTCGCGCTCGCGATCCTCGCGGCGGTCACCTTCTCCGGCGCCCCGCTGCTCAACGGCAAAGCCGCGGGGGTGATCACGGCGATCGCCGTCCCGGTGGCGGTGGCGCTGATCGTGGTCTTCGGTCCCCGCCTGCTGTCGCTCGCCCAGCGCTCCGGCTGGGAGCGCCTGCGGCGGATCGCCGGCGCACTCGAGCGGGCGCTGCGGCTCGCCCGTCAGGGACTGAAGGTGTTCGCCCACCCACGCCACGGCGGCGGCGCGGTCGTGACCCAGCTGGCCGCCTGGGCGCTGCAGTGGCTGGCCTGCTACATGATCGTGCTGTCCCTCGGGCTGCAGTCCCAGGCCACCCTCGTGACGGCCGCCGCGGTGCTGCTCGCGGTCAACGTCAGCGCGGTGCTGCCCGCCACGCCCTCGAACGTGGGCGTGTTCCAGGCCGCCTGCCTGGTGGTGCTCGCCGCCTACGGCGTCGGCGCGGGGACCGGGCTCGCCTACGGGATCATCCTGCAGGCGGTCGAGGTCACCACCGCCCTTCTCCTCGGCGTCCCGGCGCTGTTCGGCGAGGGCCTACGCTGGCGCGACATCCGGGCCTCGGCCACGAGCGCGGAGGAGGCGATCCCGGCCGCCGTGGAGGTCGCGGCCCAGCTTCCCGCCGAGAGGCCGGGCGAGCGCGCCTCAGCCGACGAGCGCGCGCAGTGACTGGCGCACCGAGCGGGTCGTCTGCAGCACTGCCGTGGGCTCGTAGCCGCAGTGGGCCATGCAGTTGTCGCAGCGGGGGTCGCGCCCGCGGCCGTAGGCCTCCCAGTCGGTCGTGTCGATCAGCTCGCGGTAGGTCTCGGCGTAGCCGTCGGCCATCAGGTAGCACGGCCGCTGCCACCCGAACAGCGAGTAGCTGGGGATCCCCCAGGCGGTGCAGCCGAATTCCGCCTTGCCTTCGAGGAAGTCGAGGAACAGGGGACTGTGGTTCAGCCTCCAGCGCTTTCTCCGTCCGTCCGCGAATGCCTCGCTGAACAGCCTGCGGGTCTGTTCCACGCCGAGGAAGTGCTCCTGGTCGGGGGCTTTCTCGTAGGCGTAGGCGGGCGAGATCATCATCTCGTCGACGCCGAGGTCGTCGTTGAGGAAGTCGAGCACCTCGCGCACCGTCTTGGCGGAGTCGTGGGTGAAGAAGGTCGTGTTGGTGGTCACGCGGAAGCCCGCCCGCTTGGCCGCCCTGATCGCGGCGACGGCCTTGTCGAAGACCCCCTCGCGCTCGACCGAGGCGTCGTGGCGCTCTCGTAGCCCGTCCATGTGGATCGCCCAGGCGAAGTACGGGCTGGGGGCGAATTTGTCGAGCTTGCGCTCGAGCAGCAGCGCGTTCGTGCACAGGTAGACGAACTTCTTGCGTCGCACCAGCTCGCCGGCGATCTCGTGGATCTCGGGGTGGATCAGGGGCTCGCCGCCGGCGATCGAGACCATCGGGGCGCCGCTCTCCTCGATCGCGGCGACGGCCTGCTCGACCGGCATCCGCCGGCGTAGGACGTGCTCGGGGTGCTGGATCTTGCCGCAGCCCGAGCACGCGAGGTTGCACTGGAACAGGGGCTCCAGCTCCACGATCAGCGGGAAGCGCTCGCGTTTGGCGAGCCGCTGGCGAGCCAGGTAGAGGCCCATGCGTGTGCTCTGTCTCAGCTTGACTGCCATCTGGGCCGCAACCTTAGTCTCCCTGAACCATGTCATTAAGGGCGGCCGACACCCGGCGCAGCGTCTGCGCGGCCCGCAGGGCCCCGAACACCGCCCCCGGACGGAGCAGCTCGTGGGAGGGGCTGTCGAGCACCACCCGCACGACCCCGAAGGGACGATCAGCAGCGGCGCCGGCCAGCCACACCGACTCCATGTCGACGGCGATCGCGCCGCCCGCGTGGAGCTCGGCCCGGCGCTCGCCCAGCGCCAGCCGCGAGACGCACACGATCCCGCCGCTGCGCACCTTCAGGCCGCGGCCGGTCAGTCGCGTCACCAGCTCGTCCCGCAGCAGGCAGCTGACCGGAGGCTCGGCGTGCCCCTCGTCGGCGGCCGCATAGACCTCCTCGGCGACGATCACTTCGCCGGGCACCGAGGCCTCGTCCAGGCCGCCGCAGAAGCCCACCACGACCAGCGCCCCGGGGGCCTGGGCGGAGAGCTGTCTGGCGGCCGAGCGGGCACGGTCCGGGCCCATCCCGGTCCGGCGCACAACCCGGCCGCGGGCGCCGCTGGCCACGAGCAGGGCCTCCAGCCGCAGAGGCGCCGCCAGCACCGCCTCGCCCACGCCCGCCCGGGTGCTCATCCGCCCGCCAGGGCGGCCGCCGGCTCGGCCACCCGGCCCTCCAGGCCGGCGATCAGCTCCCCAGCGGCGACCCGTCCGCTGATCACGGCGCTCTCCAGCGTGGCGGGCCAGCCGGTGGCCGTCCACGCGCCGGCGATCGCCAGCCCCGGCATCAGCGGGCCGGGTGGCGGGCGCAGCGAGCCGCTGCCCGGTGCGGCCCGGAAGGTGGCGGCGTGCTCACGGGTGACCAGGAACAGCTCGAGCCGTGCCCGGCGGGCCCGTGGCAGCAGCTCGCGCAGCGCCGGCACGTACAGCTCACGTATCTGCTCGACGCTCATACCCATCTCCCGCGAGGCCCCCGACAGCGACACGGCCAGGTACTGGTGGCCGGCGGGCGCGCCCCCGGCGCGGGTGCGGTCGAACACGTACTGGACCGGCGTCCCCACCCCGGCCGCGAACGGCTCGTCGAGCACCCGGCGGTCATAGAGCACGTGCAGGTTGACGATCGGGGAGCCCCCGAGCCCCCGCCAGGCGCTCGCCCGCTCGCCCACCATCGGCTCGAGCAGTGTGGCCGCGCGCTCGTGGGGCAGGGCCACGAGCACCGCCTCGGCGCCGAGCCCCTCCCCCTCACCGTCCTCGCCGTCGTGGCCGCCGCCGCCGAGCAGCTCGAACCCGTCCCCGGTTCGCGCCAGGCCGCGGGCCCGCCAGCCGAGCAGCACGCGCACCCCGGCGTCGGCCAGGACCCGCTCGGCGGGGCGGCCGAGGGTGTCGGCGAGGGTGTGCTCGTGGAAGCCGATGTCCCCGGCGTCGGCGCTCTCCAGCAGCCCGGTCCGGAACACGAACGCGCCCAGCTCGAGTGAGGCCTCGCGGGCGGGGAGGTTGATCGTCGGCAGCGCGATCAGGTCCCACAGCGAGGCGATCGCCCGCGGGCTCTGGCCGTGGCGCGCCAGCCACTGCCCCAGCGTGAGCCCCTCCAGCGCGTGCGCCCGTGCGGGCGAGAGGCGCATCAGCGCGAGCGCCGCCCGGCCCGCCGCCAGCCGCTCGTGGAGCGGCAGGTGGCGGTAGCGGGCGAGCGTGCCGGCGAGCTGGAGGGGCGCCGGCCAGCGGCCGCGGCGCAGGACGTAGGGCTCGTGGCCGGGACGCAGCACGGGGATCCGCAGGCGCGGCTGGACGCTCACCAGCGGGGTGCTGCCGAGGCGCTCGAGCAGCCCCCGGTAGGCGTCGCAGCAGCGCAGGAAGACGTGCTGGCCGTTGTCCATCTCGAGGCCCTCGCGGGTGACCGAGTACGCCGCTCCCCCGAGTCTCGGGCGAACCTCCACGAGCGTCACCTCGGCGCCCCCGTCGGCGAGCTCGAGGGCCGCGGCGATGCCGGCCAGGCCGCCGCCGACGACGACCACGCGGCGGGCGCTCACGAGGCCGCCCCCGCCAGCGCGCGGGCGGCCACCCACGCCTTCTCGCGGCCCGACAGCGACACCCGCTCGCGCAGCACCCGCTCGGGCTCGCTCTCGATCAGCTGCAGCAGGCGGTGGTAGATCCCGGCCATCGCCCGCACGCAGGTCCCGCTGCGGCGGTCCAGCAGCGGCACGAGCTGCATCCCGCGCTCGAACCAGCCCTGGGCGCGGTCGGCCTCGAAGCGGACCAGCGAGCAGAGCCCCTCGAGCTCGCCGGAGCCGCCGGTGGCGGCCCCCGGCGGGCGCGGGCCGGCCAGCTCCGCGAGCCGCTCGGGCAGCCCGTCGAGGGGAGTCCCGTCGCCGACGCCGAAGCGGCGCAGGTCCTCAGCGGGCAGGTACACCCTCCCGTTCTCGGCGTCCTCGCGGACGTCGCGCAGGATGTTCGTCAGCTGCAGCGCGACGCCGAGGTCGTCGGCCAGGGCCTCGGCATCCGGGCCGGCGCCCACCGGGTCGCGTGAGCCGAAGATCGACAGGCACACCCGCCCGATCGCCCCCGCCACCCGCCGGCAGTAGCCGACGAGCTCCTCGAAGGTCTCGTAGCGGGTCTCCAGCACGTCCATGCGCACGCCCTCGATCAGCTCGTCGAGGGCCCCGATCGGGATCGCGAAGCGTCCGCTGGCGTCTTCGAGGGCGACCAGCACAGGGTCGCCCCCGGGTCCGGCGGCGCCGAGCCCCCGCAGCCCGGCTTCGGCCGCCGCGAGGCGGCTCAGCTTGTCCTCTGCCGCCAGCTCGCCGTCGCCGATGTCGTCGATCCGGCGGGCGAACGCGTAGGCGGCGCACAGCGCGCGACGGCGCTCGGGGGCCAGCAGACGGATGCCGTAGTAGAAGTTGGCCGCCTCGGTGCGGGTGATCGCCTCGCAGCGCGCGTAGCTGTCGGACAGCTCGCTCATCGCCTGCTCGGGCCCGGGCGCCCGGCGAGCGTCCCCGCGAGCGTGCCCAGGAACAGCCTCCGCCCCGCCCGCGGAGGACCGGCGAGGACGTCGTGGCCGGCACGTTCGATCGCCGTCAGCGCAGCCAGCCCGCCGGCGACGAACCCGGCCACCGCGAAGCCCGCCCGGCGGGGCAGCGAGACGGCCAACGGCCGCCCCTCCCACAGCAGCCCGCGGGCGCGCGAGACCTCGAAGGCGAGCGCCCGGCGCAGGGCGGGACCGGCGGCGGGTGCGTCGAGGTCGCCTTCGACGGCCCCGAAGCGGGCCAGATCCTCGAGCGGGATGTAGACCCGCCCGCGGGCGCGGTCCTCGGCGACGTCCTGGAGGTGCTCGGTGAGCTGCAGGCCGGTGCAGACCGAGTCCGACAGCCGCACGCGCCACTCCTCGGTCGCGCCAAAGACCCCGAGCACCAGCTCGCCGACGGGGTCGGCCGACAGCCGGCAGTACCCCCGCAGCTGCTCCCAGGTCTCGTACCGCGACACGCGCTGGTCGACACGGTTGGCCTCGATCAGCCTCACGAACGGCTCACGGGGGAGCGACCGTTCCCGCAGCACCGGCTGCAGGGACACGAGCAGGGGGTGGCGGGCCTGGCCGCGAAAGGCCCGGTCGAGCTCTTCCTGGGCCCATTCCAGCGCGCCCGCGCGATCGCCCTCGAGGGTGTCCCCGAGCTCGTCGACGAGCCTCGCGAAGCCGTAGATCGCCAGCAGCTGGGAGCGCGTGCGGCGGCCGAGCACCCAGCTCGCCACGGGGAAGTTCTCCCCGCCCGAGCGCGCGAGCACGTCCGCCGCCGCTGGCACCCCGGCCGGGGTGCCGCGGGCCGGCGCGTCCGCTGTCGTCCTCACCCCTCTTGCCGCAGTGCCGCCAGGTCGGACGTCCCGCTCTCGCCGTCCCCGAGCCTCACGCACCGGCCGATCGCCATCAGCGGGAACGTCAGCCGGTACAGGTGGTAGTTGATGTAGTAGTCGGAGGGGAAGCCCGTGCCGGTGTACTGGGGCTCCAGCCAGCTGCCGTCCGGGAGCTGCGTCTCCACGAGCCAGTCCAGACCCCGCCACAGCGCCCGCGAGCGCTCGCCCGCGGCCTGCAGGGCCAGCAACGCCCAGGCCGTCTGGGAGGCGGTGCTGGGACCACGCCCGATCCAGCCCGGATCGTCGTAGGAGCGCGGGTCCTCGCCCCAGCCGCCGTCTTCGTTCTGATGACGCTCGAGCCAGCGGACCGCGCGTCGGATGCAGGGCGCCGAGTGGCTCACGCCGGCGGCCACGAGCGCGGGCACGGCCGCTCCCGTCCCGTACACGTGGTTGACGCCCCAGCGGCCGAACCAGGAGCCGTCGGGCTCCTGGCTGTCGATCAGCCAGCGGACCCCGCGGCGGGACCCCTCGCGTTGGTGCAACCCGAGCGAGGCGAACATCTCGATCGTGTGGGCGGTGACGTCGGCGCTGGGCTCGTCGATCACCTCGCCGAAGTCCAGGAACGGGAGCTCACGGGCGAGCGTGAGCGTGTTGTCGGCGTCGAAGGCCCCCCAGCCGCCGTCCCGGCTCTGCATTCCCTCGACCCAGGCGACGGCGCGCTCGACGGCGCCGTCGATGCGCGCCGCGAGCTGACCGGCGGCGGCGCTGCCGTTGCCGGCGGCGTTGGCCGCATGGTGCTCATGGGCCGCGAGGGCGACGCGCTGCAGCGCGAGCACGACCTCGGCGGTGTCGTCGACGTCGGGGTAGTTGTCGTTCGCGAACTCGAACGCCCAGCCCCCGGGACGCAGCTGCGGACGGGCGACCGACCAGTCGCCACGGCCTGTGACCTCCTCCCCGAGCAGCCACTCGGCGGCCCTGACCATCGCCGGGTGCTCGCCGGCGAGGCCGGCGTCGCTGAGCGCAAGCATCACCAGGGCGGTGTCCCACACCGGCGACTGGCACGCTTCCAGGCGCCGCGAGGCGCCCGCCGGTGCCCCGACCCCGTGGCTGTCGTCGCGGTCCTCGATCATGAACCGCTCGATCCCTTCCAGCCCCCGCTTCATCACCGGGTGGTCGAGCGGGTAGCCGCCGAGGTGCAGCGCGATCAAGGAGTACACCCACGGCGGCTGGATCCCTCCCCACGAGCCGTCAGCCTCCTGACGGCGCACGATCCAGTGTTCGGCCCGCTCGACCGCCAGGCTGCGCAGGAGGCGCAGCGGACGGTGCTCGTAGGCGCGGATCGCGCGGTCGACGCGCGCCAGCAGGCGCGCCCGGCGGCTGGGGGCCGGGGGCTCCTCAGCCGCCGTCTCCGGGGCGATCAGCTCGTCCAGGGCGAAGCCCAGCGCACGCGTCGGTCGGTGGGTTTTGACGAGGCTCAGCGCGACGATCGTCTGCCGCGCCCAGCAGGCGAAGTCGTACACGTTCAGCGGCACCCACGAGGGCAGCAGGATCACCTCCGGGGGCAGCGCCGGCACCCGCTCCCACGACCACAGGCCGAACAGCGCCAGCCACAGGTGGGTGAACACGCGGGCCCGCTCGAGGCCCCCGCGCTCGCGGATGAAGGCGGCGGCCAAGCCCATATGGGGCTCCTCGGGCCCGTCGCCGGCGAGGCGCAGCGCCCAGTAGGCCTCGATCGTCGTGGACAGCTCCCCGGGGCCGCCGTAGAAGTTCGCCCACGTTCCGTCCTCGCGCTGCTGGGAGCGGATCCAGGCCGCCGAGCGTGCAGTCTCCTCGGGCCGGCGGATGCCGAGGAACTCCCGCAGGAGCATGTCCTCGGCGTCCATCGTGACGTTCGTCTGCAGCTCCCCGCGCCACCAGCCGCCCTCCTCCTGGAGGGAGAGGAGATGCTCGATCCCGCGCTCCAGCGCTCGCTGCGCCTGGCCCGTCGCCTCGATGGTCAGCTCCGACATGCGCGGAAAGCTAGATCTTTTTCCCCGAGGACGGCTCCCGGGCGGACCCTGGCATCAGCAGCATCCTAGGCGGCGAGGCGGGCGTCTACCGGGACGAGGACCTCGGGGTGCGCGAGCGTGATCACGTGGCGGCGCAGGGCCGCCTCGCTCACGAACCGGGGCACCGGCGAGTCGAAGCGCAGCAGGATCAGGCCGTCGCGGTCCTCTCTGGAGCGCAGCACGAACCCCGGCGCCGGCGGCGTCTCGGCGTCGTGGCGAAGCGGGGCATAGCCGGTCTCGTCGATTTCGTCCACCAGCACGCTGGTACCCGGGTGCAGGTTTCTCAGCCCCTTGCGGTAGTACTGCAGCGGCGTCTCGCCGAGCTGCACGGTCGTCACCGCGCGGGTCGGAGACCCCGGTCCGATCGCGTGGGCGAGCGAGCGCCAGTTGCCCCGCTGCAGGCGCGGGCTGAGGTCGATGTCGAGCGTGATCGCCAGCGAGGCGGCGACGATCAGCGCCCCCACGAGCACGCCGGCGCGCCCGGTGAGGGGCGAGCCGACGAGGATCGCGATCACGGCGCTGACGGGCAGCATCGCTCCCAGCAGGTTGCGCGGGGCCAGGTAGTCGGCACCGAGCAGCGCCAGCGCCAGCGGAATCAAGATCCCCGCCCCCGCGACCACCAGCATCGCCGCCAGCCCCTCGCGCTCGCGGGCGCCCTCGAGCGGCGGGGCCGCGGCCAGCGCCCGCCCGCCGATCACCAGACCCACCAGCACCGGCAATGCCACCAACAGCTCGACGCCATGGCCGAGGGCCGAGCCGGTGTAGCCGGTGAGGTAGTACTGGGGGATCGCCTGCAGGCGGCTGGAGAGCGCCCAGCGGCCGATCCACTGCGTGCCGTGTCCTCCCTGGGCGATCACCAGCGGCAGCAACGCGAGGCCCACGAGCACCAGCACCGCGGCCGCCACCAGCGCCAGCCGCCGCCTCGGCCCGGGCGCCCGCAGCAGCCACAGGACCATGCCCGCGAGCAGGAACACGGCGAAGTAGTGGCTCAGCACCGCCAGCGCCGCGGTCAGCGCGAACAGGCCCATCCGCCCCCGTGTGGGCACCCGGTCGGCGCGCAGGAAGCAGAAGATCGCCAGCCCCGCCGCGAACACGTACAGGCCGTAGGGTCGGGCCTCCTGGGAGTACCACACGTAAAGCGGGTTGACCGTCACCAGGGCCGCCAGCAGGATGGCGGTGCGCCGCCCCTGCAGCTCGCTGCCGATCCCCCACGCCACCGGCACCAGCGCGATCCCGCACAGCGCCGACGGAAGGCGCAGGGCGATCTCGCCGGTGCCCAGCACGCGGGAGTCGGCCCACGCGATCAGGTACCAGAGGGGCGGGTTGTTCTCGGTGTGGACGACCGCGTGCAGCGTCGAGATCAGGCCCGGATGCAGGTCCCGCACGACCGTGAAGGCCTCGTCGTACCAGAAGCTCTGCAGGTCGAGCGTGGACAGCCGCAGCACCGCGGCGAGCAGCGTCAGGGCCGCCAGCGGCCACCAGCGGGCGAGCTCGGAGGCGCCGTGACGGCGGGAGCCGGCGGGCGCCAGCGGCTGGGCGGCGGCGCTCACCGCCGGCAGAACCTCCCGCCCTGCGGCCCGAAGCACCCGTAGCGCAGACTCGCGACGTCCTCCGCGCGCGGCGGCAGGTACCAGCCGCCGTGGACCGGGCGGCGGCCGTCCACGATCGGTCCCCACACCAGCAGGCAGATCTGGGTCCGCGCCTTGGGGGCGCCGGGGCTGGTGTTGCCGCACACGACCTCGCGCTCGCTGGTCGGGCCGAGCAGCTGGCTGTCGAGCTGCAGGTTGCGGTAGGCGTGGCCCGTATAGGCCTGCCAGGTGCGCAGGTCGGCGTTCAGGCGGGCGTTGACGCCCTGCTGACGTGAGAGGTCGTTGATCGTCGCCACCAGCAGGAACACGCCGAGCGCGACCAGCAGCGCCGTCTCGATCAGCCGCCGCCGCCCGGAGGATTCGCCCGAGCCCTGCTCACGTGGTCGCAGCGATTGCGGCAGGGAGTCGAACAGCTCGCGCTCTCGCGCGCCGGCGGGGGCGGCCGGGCGGGGCGCTTCGGCGCTCATTTGACCGGTTCCAAGAGCGGGGAGATCTGGTGCAGGACGAACAGCGCCTGCACCCCCAACGTCGCCGCCAGCAGGCGCCGGTCGCGGACGATCGCCGCCAGCGGCAGCGGCCACAGGATGTACCACGCCAGCAGCCAGGTGCTCGTGACCGTGATCGCGAGCAGCGTCCACCCGGAGGCGGCGATCCAGTCATAGCCCCGCCAGGTGCGCCACAGCAGGTACAGCACGATCGCGACCAGCGCCGCCTTCAGCAGGTCGTGGTCGACCGGGAACACGCCGGGCTTGCCGAACAGGTGCGCGATCTCGGTGGGGAAGCTGTCGCTGGAGACGAACGCGGCATCGCGGTTCAGCGCGGCGACGACGTTCACCCCATGGGGCCCGAACGCGACCGCCGCGATCACCGCCCCCGCCACGGCGGCCGCGATCGTGCCCACGATCGGCGCCACCCGCCGGCGGGCGATGATCATGAACGGCAGCAGGGCGGCGACCGTGACCTTGATCAGCGCCCCGGCGACGATCGCTGCCGCCGCCCACGCTTCCCGGCCGGGGGTGACACGTGGAGCCACCATCAGGGTGACGGCGACCATCATCGCGAGGATCATCAGCAGGTCGTTGTGGGCGCCGCCGAGGCCGTAGATCGTGAACAGCGGGTTGACGCCGACGACCAGCAGGGCCCACACGGGGTCGAACCCGCGCAGGCGGGCGCAGCGCCACAGCAGCGCGAGCGTGCCCGCGCTCGCCAGCAGCGCCTCGAGCTTCATGCCCCACAGCGCCCCCGTGACCCCGAGCGGGGCGAGCGGATAGGACAGCAGCGTGTAAAGCGGCCCGTAGGCAGTCGCGACGTGCTTCCAGTCCTGGCCCACGTAGTGGTAGACCGGGTCGCCGATGATCGAAGCCGGGCCGTGGAGGTAGGGGTTGACGCCGTGCTCGACCCCCATGCGGGCGTATGCGATGTAGCTGAACACGTCCGTCGACAGCAGGATCGGCCCGACGAACACGATCAGCTGGACGGCCGCCACGAGCGCGATCGCACGGCGGGGGTTCAGCCCGGCCGCGTCGGAGCGGCGGGCGAGCGCCAGCAGTCCGGCGTAGGCGCCCACGCTCACCAGCAGCGCGATCAGGAAGACGCGGTAGCCGAGCCGCTCGCCGATCCCCGACAGCCAGCCCGCGATCTCGGGCGAGCGGGGGATCAGCGCCGAGTGCGCGACCGCCCCATCGAGCACGATCTCGGCGGTGGCGGCGAGCAGCGCCAGCGCGAGCAGGGCGGCGAGCGCGTGTGCCCACCGCGTCGAGCGGATCCGCGGGAGCCCGGTTTCGCCCTGGGCGACGGCGTTCACGTGGCGCGGCGGCTCACAACGCGGTCCACACCGTCTTCGTCTCGAGGTAGGCGTCGAGGCCGTCGTGGCCGTGCTCGCGGCCGACGCCCGAGGCCTTGAAGCCGCCGAACGGCGCCGCGGGATCGGCCAGGCCCCAGGTGTTGACGTACACCATCCCCGCCCGCAGCATCGCGGCGAGCTTGTGGGCGTTGCCGACGTCACGCGTCCACACGCCCGCGGCCAGGCCGTACTCGTTGTCGTTGGCGCGGGCGGCAACCTCCTCGAGGGTCGAGTACGGGGAGGCCACGAGCACCGGGCCGAAGATCTCCTCGCGGGCGATCCGCAGCTCGTCGGAGGGGGAGCTGAACAGCGTCGGCGCCACGAAGTAGCCACCGCTGTCGGCGAGCGCAGCCTCGCCGCCGGCGAGCAGCTCGGCGCCCTGCTCGCGACCGGACTCGATGTACCCCATCACGCGGTCCCGCTGCTCGGCCGAGACGAGCGGCCCGAGCTGGCTCTCCGGGTCGAGCCCCGGGCCCAGCTTGGCGGCGGTGGCGGCCTCGGCCAGGGCGCTCATCACGCGGTCGAAGATCTGCTCCGGGACGAACAGCCGCGAGCCGGCGTTGCAGGCCTGACCGGAGTTGAAGTAGATCGCCTGGAAGGCGCCCTTGACGGCGGCCTCGATGTCGGCGTCGGGGAGGATCACGTTCGGGGACTTGCCGCCCAGCTCGAGGGTCACGCGCTTCAACGCCCTGCCCGCCTTGGAGCCGATCTCGCGGCCCACCGCGGTCGAGCCGGTGAAGGCGATCTTGTCGACGCCGGGGCTGTCCACCAGCGCGGCGCCCGTCGTGCCGTCGCCGGTGAGGACGTTGATGACCCCCGCCGGCAGGCCCGCCTCGAGTGCCAGCTCGCCGAGCCGCAACGCGCTCAGGGGCGTCTGCTCGGCCGGCTTGAGCACCGTCGTGCAGCCCGCCGCCAGCGCCGGCCCGAGCTTCCAGCAGGCCATCAACAGGGGGAAGTTCCAGGGGATGATCTGGCCGCACACGCCGACCGGCTCGCGGCGCGTGTAGCAGTGCATCGCGGGCACGGCGACGGGCAGCACCCCACCCTCGATCTTGGTCGGCCAGCCGGCGTAGTAGCGCAGGTGGGCGGCGGCCGAGCGCAGGTCGACGTAGCGGGCGAGCCCGACCGGCTTGCCGTTGTCGAGCGACTCCAGCTCGGCGAGCTCCTGGGCATTGTCCTCGAGCGCCTGCGCGAGGGCGTGCATCAGCTGCTCGCGAGCCGCTGCGGGCATCGTCGCCCAGGGTCCGTCGGTGAGCGCCGAGCGCGCGGCCGCGACCGCCCGCTGCACGTCCTCGGCCCCGGCCTGGGGCACCTCGGCGATCGGGCGACCGGTCGCCGGGTCGAGGGTCGTGAACGTGCGCCCGTCGGCGGCCTCCGGGCGCTCGTCGCCGATCACCAGTCGCTGCGGCTTTGACAGGAATGCGCGCGCGGCCTCGCCGAGCGCGTCGGGAAGTGTGGGTGCGGCGGTTGTCGTGCTCATGTCACGGGAGCCTACTGACCCCGTGGTGCCGGCAAGCGCGCTACGCCGCCGCCGCCAGCAGCGGTGCCGGGCGCCCGAGCGCGAACCCCTGGGCCAACTCGACCCCGATGTCTCTCAGGATCGCGATCGTACGGTCCTCCGAGGCGCACTCGGCGACGGTCTCGCCGGCCATGCCGCGGGAGAGCTCGTGCAGGGCGGTCACGATCAGACGGTCCGCACGGGAGGTGGGCAGCCGCCGGATGAACTCGCCGTCGATCTTGAGATAGCTGAAGGGGAGCTCCCGCAGCAGGTGCAGCCCGCCGTAGCCGACCCCGAAGTCGTCGAGCGCGATCTCGCAGCCGAGCTCGAGCGCCGCCGCGCAGAAGGACCGGGCGCGACCGATGTCCGGTATCGCGGCGGTCTCCGTGATCTCGAGCACCAGCATCGACGGCTCCACCCCGAAACGCTCGAACATCCCCTCCAGCTCACCCGCCAGCGAGGGGTCGCAGACCGACAGGGCCGAGATGTTGGCGGCCACGCCGCCCGCCAGCGGCGCCCCGTCGTGACCGGCCAGCAGCGAGATCACCTGCCGCAGCACCCAGCGGTCGATTTCGCCGATCAGCCCGTGGCGCTCGGCCGCGGGGAGGAACTCGCCCGGCGCCACCAGCCGCCCGTCGCCCCCGTCGGCGAGCCGCAGCAGCGCCTCGTGGCGCACGACGCGGCCGTCCGAGAGCGACACGATCGGCTGGAAGTGAAGGACGAACAGGTCGTGCTGGAGCGCCCGGCGCAGGCGCGCCCGCATCGCCTCCCAGCCGACGGGATCTGCGGTGATCGACATCGTCAGGTCACCGGACTTCGACGGCGCCGCGGCGTCCCCTGCGCGCCCCGGACGCGGGCCGCTGCGACGTTGTCGGCGAGCGCTGCGTCCCCGGGGCCCGCGGCCCGGCCCCTCAGGGGCCGCTGTAGGAGGGCTGGGGCCGGCGGGCGCGGTCGGAGATCACCAGCAGCAGGGCGATGAGGACGAAGTTCATCACCACCGACGAGCCGCCGTAGGCGACGAACGGAAGCGTTACGCCGGTCAGGGGGATCACCCTGGTGACGCCTCCGACGATCACGAACACCTGCAGTGCGAGGACGAACGAGAGCCCGGTGGCGAGCAGCTTCGAGAACGAGTCGCGGGCCATCACCGCGATCGAGAGGCCCCGGGCCACCACCAGCAGATACACGAGCAGCAGCGCGATCGCACCGGCGAGCCCGAGCTCGTTGACGATCACCGCGTAGATCATGTCGCTTTCGGGCACCGGCAGGATCGAGTTGCCGTGGCCTTCGCGCAGCAGCGAACGGTCGAACCCGGTGCCGAGCAGGCCCCCGTCCGCCTGCGCGAACAGCGACTGGGCGAGCTGGTAGCTGCCGCCGACCGAGCGTTTGTAGAGCGACGGGTTGAAGGGTTCTTCCCAGGCCACCACGCGGGCGTGGACGTGGCTGACGTGGACGGCCAGGAACCAGGCCCCGACGGCGAACAGGATCAGGCCGATGAACGGGAACGAGAAGCGCCCGGTGGCCACGTACAGGAGCGCCAGGAAGGCGCCGTAGAACATCAGCGAGGTCCCCAGCTCGCGCGTCAGCAGCAGCGTCGCCATGGCCGCGCCCCACACGATCAGCATCGGGCCGAACTGCTTCATCGGCGGGACCGTGACCCCGAGCACGCGGCGCCCGGCGGTGACCAGGATCTGGCGGTTGTCGTGGAGGTAGCTGGCGAGGAAGATCACGATCGCGACCTTGGCCAGCTCGGACGGCTGGAAGGTGATGCTGCCGGCGTGGATCTCGAGGTAGGCGCCGTTGACCTGGCGGCCGATGCCGGGCAACCGGGGCAGCACGGTGGCGAGGATCGCGACCGTCACGATCGTGTACCGGTAGCGCTCCAGCACCGCGACCCCGCGACGGCGCAGGGCGATGATCGTGACCGCGAACAGGACCAGGCCGAGCACCATCCACTGCGCCTGCTGGCGCGCGAGCACCGGTTCGATGCGGTAGATCATCACGATCCCGACGCTCGCCAGCACCGCCACCAGCGGGAACAGATAGGGGTCCGCGTTGGGGAGCGAGAGCCGGATCACCATGTGGGCCGCCAGGCACAGGCCGAGGAACAGCAGGCCGTAGCTGAGCGACAGGCTGGAGGCGTGGTTGAGGGTGAGGCTGGTGGTCGCGTGGGGCGTGTTGCTCTGCGTCTGGATGAAGATCGCGGTGAAGCCGCCGGTCACCAGCAGGGCCGAGGGAACCAGGCCCAGGAGCTCCTTGTTGCGCGCGCTGAACACGGGCCGAGGGTAGCCGTCGAAGCGGCTGCTGACGCCGCTTTGGTCGCTACCCTTGTTCGCGGAGTGTGCCCCTGCCACCACCGGGGCGGGGGGCCCGTCGGTGGGTCTCGCAGGCGCGCGAACGCGCTGAACATGCCCCGCCAGTCGGCCCGCGCCGTACCCGCAGCCCATGGATGACGATCGCCCGCCCAGGCTCTGGTTGAAGATGTGGAAGCGGTTCGCCCTGGCCGCTCTGCTGATCGCCGCCCTCAGCGGCACCGCGACCGCCACCGTGGCCCTCAACAAGGTCAACCAGCTGGCCGCCGAGGTGTTCCCGACGCTCAGCCACATCCAGGCGCCGAAGGGCCTGATCACCCCCGAATACGAAGGCGGCCCGCAGACCTTCCTGGTGCTCGGCACCGACCGCCGGGCCCAATCCGACGACGCGTTCGACCGCGAAGACCCGCCCCACAGCGACACGATCCTGCTGGTGCGGTTCGACCCCGGTCACGGCCAAACGACGCTGGTCTCGATCCCCCGGGACCTGCTCGTCACGATCCGGACCAAGGAAGGCCAGGATTACGCCGACCAGAAGATCAACGCCGCCTACACGATCGGCAGCCGCCTGGGGGGCTCGGCCGAGGGCAGCCTGCTGGCCGCGGAAACGATCAAACGGGAAGTGTTCCCGCAGCTGAGGCTCAACGGCATCGTCGACGTCAACTTCGCGGGCTTCATCCGGCTGGTGGACACGCTCGGGTGCGCCTACGTGATGGTCGACCACCGCTACTACAACGAGAACAACGGCAGCCCCGAAACCGACTACACGAGCATCAACCTGGAGCCGGGCTACCAGAAGCTGTGCTACGAAAACGCGCTCGACTACGTCCGCTACCGGCACACCGACTCGGACTTCGTGCGGGTCGCGCGCCAGCAGGACTTCCTGCGCGACCTGCGCGAGCAGATCGACCCGGGCGACATCCTCGGCCAGCTCGACACGGTCGCCAAGGCCGTCGGGCACGCGATCACGACGACCTTCCCCGCCTCGGCCAGCGAGCTGATCGAACTGGCGAAGCTGATCGCCTTCTCACAGGACAAGCCGCTGAAGCAGGTCAAGTTCCAGAGCTCCAACGAGAACGCCGTCATCAACGGCGGCTCCTACGTCACCTCCACCCCCCAGCTCGAGCAGGCCACGCTCGAAGAATTCGAGGGCAACACCCACGAAGAAGGCGAAGGCTCCTCGGGCTCGCAACCGGTCCACACGAGCTCCAGCCACACCCATTACCACCCCCACCTGATCACCCCCTCCTCGGCCGGGATGGTCCCCACCTCCGGCGAGCAGGAAGTCGTCAAAGCCGCCCTCGGGGTGCCGTTCCGGGTGCTGTACCCGGCCTACCAGACCGCCCCCGCGCAGCAGGTGCAGACGCGCCAGTACGCACTACGGGACGAGCACGGCGGACTGCACCAGGCCTACGTGGTCGTGTGGCAGCAGAACGGGATCGACGGCTACTACGACTTCGAGGGCACCAACTGGCTGAACCCGCCGCTGTTCGCGCACGCACGCGAACGGATCCTGCACGGACACAAGTACCTACTCGTCTACGACGGCGCCCACATCCACGTGATCGGCTGGCGGCAGGGCAACGTCATCTACTGGGTCACCAACACCCTGCTCGAGGACCTCACGAACGATCAGATGTGGGTCGTGGCGAAAACGGCCCAGAGCCTTCACTGAGCGTCGAGCGTCTGGTTGACGAGCGCGTCGGCGTGCGCGTTCTGCGCCCGCGGGACGGTGCGGATCGACCACCGCTCGAAGCCGGCGAAGGCAGCCAGCGCGCTGGCGTGCAGGGGCCGCATGGCGGCGTTGCGGACCTTGTAGAGGCCCTGGACCTGCTTGGCCACCAGCTCGGAGTCCCCCACCACCTCGACCTCGCTCGCCCCCAGCTCGGCGGCGAGACCCAGCCCGAGCAGCAGGGCGCGGTACTCGGCGACGTTGTTGGTGGCCGTGCCGAGCGCCTCCGTTCGCTCGGCGAGCACGGTCCCGCCGGCGTCGGTGGCCACCGCGGCGGCCGCGGCCGGGCCGGGATTTCCCCGGGCGCCGCCGTCGATGTGCACGACCAGCTTCGGCGGCCGGCTGCTCGCGTCCTGCGCCAAGCGGGGACTAGGCGTGCGCCAGCGGGAGCATGTCGCCGGCGACTCGCGCGCGGCGGCGGTCGCGGACGATGCGACGCTCGAGCATCGCGGCATCGCTGTGCCCGCGGCGGGCGCGGCGGTCGAACCGGCGGCGCTCGACGATCACCTCGACGTTGTCGTCGTCGTCGTAGTAGGCGGTGAGCTTGTCGAGCAGCTCGTCGGCCAAGGCTGTGGGGACCACGCAGTAGATCATGCCGTCGGGATATTAGCTGCCGTGCCGGAGGCCGCAAGCGGCGCAAGCGCGGTGGCAGCGGCTACAGGAAGACGGTGCCGTCTGCGGCCACGTGGGCGTTGGCGTGACGCTCCTCGCGGGAGAGCTGGGCGAGCTCGGTGCCCTGCTCCAGAGGCCTGACCTGGGCCGGGTCGTCGGTGAGGTCGACCTCGTAGCGGTACCAGCACAGCTCCCATGCGAGCGTCATCCGGACCGCGCCGACGAGGTGCTCGGCCGGGCGGATGCAGACCGCCGGCGCCCCCAGCGAGCGCATCAGGCCGGCCACCCGGCGGGGGTACTCGCTGCCGTTGAAGACCGCCGCCGCGCGCTCCAGCGACGAAGGTGCGGCTTCGGGTGATTCGCCCGGCTGCGCCGCCTCGGCCTCGCCCGTGGGCCCGACGGTGAGGGCGGGGGCGAGGGACTCCTCGACGCGCCGGCGACGAGCGCCGCCCGCCGCGCGGCGGGCGTCCTGGACCTCCTCGGTGGAGTCCGCGGGATCCTGCTCGGCGGCCGGGGCCTCACCCGCGCGGGAGCCGAGCCGCAGACGCTCGAGGATCCCACGGCCGCGACGGGGGGCGACCATCGGGGACAGCGCCGCCTGACCGTCACGGTCCCTGATCCAGCCCGCGTCGGCGGCGCGGGGCGCACACAGCTCGCAGACGGTGCGGGGTCGCCCGCCGGCCAGGAACACCTCGTGCTGCTCGCCCCGCAGGAGCCTGCGGGCGCACAGCTCGCACTCCACGTCGGGCTGGGATGTGACGATCGTGCGGGTCGCCATCGGGTAGCGTGCCGCCCTAGGCGTGAGCCGGGGCGTGTGCCTCGCCCGCCTGCTCGACGACCTTCTGGGACAGGTGCCCGGGGAGCTCCTCGTAGCGCAGGAACTCCAGCGTGTAATCGCCCTGGCCGGCCGTGATGGAGCGCAGGTCGGGGGCGTAGGTGAGCATCTCCGACATCGGCACCTCGGCCTTGATCTCGGTCATGGCGCCGATCGGCTCCATCCCCTGGGGCCTTCCCCGGCGGCTGTTGAGGTCGCCGATGACGTCCCCCACATACGCCTCGGGAACCGACAGCGTGACCAGCATGATCGGCTCGAGCAGCACCGGGTCCGCCAGCTCGAGGGCCTGTTTCATCGCCTGCACGCCGGCCAGCTTGAAGGCGATCTCGGAGGAGTCGACCGAGTGGTGCTGGCCGTCCACCAGCCGCACCCTCACGCCCTTCACCGGATAGCCGGCGAGCACCCCCGCCTGCATCGCCTCGCGGACCCCTTTCTCGACCGCCGGGATGAACGAGCCGGGTATCACGCCGCCCTTGATCTGGTTCACGAACTCGAAGCTCTCGTCGCCGTCGGCGATCCCGATGGGCTCGATCTCGATCTGGCAGTCGCCGAACTGGCCGCGCCCGCCGGACTGCTTCTTGTGGCGGCCGTGGGCGGCCGCCGGGCCGCGGATCGTCTCCTGGTAGGGGACCCGGGGAGGCTTCAGTGCGACCTCCACGCCGAAGCGGTCACGGAGGCGGTCGACGATCACTTCCACGTGCACCTGGGAGAGGCCCGCGACGATCTGGTCGCCGGTCTGCTGGTCGCGGTGCAGGTCGATCGTGGGGTCCTCCTCCTGCAGGCGCCGCAGCGATGAGAGCACCTTGTCCTCGTCGCCCCTGCTCTTCGGCTCGACCGCGAACGCCATCACCGGCGCGGGTAGCGTCAGCCGGGGCATCTCGATCGGCTCGTCGCGGTCGGCCAGCCAGTCCCCGGCGCGGGTCTCCTTGAGCTTCGCCACCGCGCCGATGTCACCGGGGCCGAACTCGGCCACGTGGTCGACCTCCTTGCCGGTGAACACCAGCAGCTGGCCGATCCGCTCCTTGACGTGGGCCCGCGTGTTGAGCACCTGGCTGTCGGCCCGCAGAACCCCCTGGTAGACGCGCATCAGGTTGATCCTGCCGGCGAACGGGTCGGCGCGGGTCTTGAACACGTACGCGAACAGCTCGCTGCCCTCGTCGGCCCGGAGCTCGAGCTCGCCCACCTGCAGGGAGCCGTGCTTGACCGGCGACGGGAGGTCCTCGACGATCGCGTCGAGCAGCCGCGAGGTGCCGAGGTTGCGGGTGGCGCAGCCGCACACGACGGGGAAGATCTTGCCGTGGTTGGTGCCCTCCTTCAGCGCCCCCACGATCTCCTCGTGGGAGATCTCCTCACCCTCGAGGTAGCGCTCCATCAGCGAGTCGGACACTTCACAGACCTCGTCCATCAGCTTCTCGCGGTATTCCTGGGCGAGCTCGGCCTGGGCGTCGGGGATCGGGATCTCCTCGAAGCCCTTGGGGGCAGGGGCGCGGTCGTCCCCGGTGCCCGCCTGGCGGAAGGCGGTCATGTCGACGAGGTCGATCACGCCTTCGAGCTCGTGCTCGGAGCCGATCGGGATCTCGGTCGCCACCACGTGGGCCCCGAAGGCGGTCTTGAGGGACTCGAGCGTGCGAAAGAAGTCGGCCCGCTCGCGGTCGAGCATGTTCACGAACAGCATCCTCGCGATGTCCAGCTCGGCGGCCCGCGACCACAGGCGGCTGGTCGTCACCTCGACGCCCATCACCGCGTTGACGACGAACACCGCCGCCTCGCACACCCTCAGCGTGCCGAGGGCGTCGGCGACGAAGCTGGGCTCGCCCGGGGTGTCGAGGAGGTTGATCTTGCGCCCCTGCCAGCCGATCGAGGTGAGCGTCGCCGAGATCGACATCTGGCGGGCCTGCTCGTCGGGGTCGGAGTCCGACACGGTGGTGTGCTCGGGCACCGACCCGAGGCGGCTGGTGGCCCCCGACTCGTACAGCAGCGCCTCGTGCAGGGACGTCTTGCCGGAGCCGCGGTGGCCGACGAGCGCGACGTTGCGGATCCGGTCCGCCGCCGGGCGGTCCCCGTTCCCGAGAGCCCCATTTCCTGCCATCTGCACGCCTCCTCGTCGCTGGAGGCCCACGATAGCGCCGCACGCGTCGGGCTGCCAGCGTCGCTGGCCGGGCGGCCAGGGGGTCAGTCGTCGAAGGCTTCTTCCTGCATCCTCGAGCGCAACCGCAGGACGGCCTTGGTGTGCATCTGCGAGACGCGGGACTCGGTCACGCCGAGCACCTCCCCGATCTCCCGCAGGGTCAGGTTCTCGTAGTAGTAGAGGGCGATCACCAGCTTCTCGCGCTCGGGAAGCTTTGCGATCGAGTCCGCGATGCGGTCCTTGAGGTCCCCGAGGTCGAGCGCTTTGGCGGGGTCGGGCGCTCCCGGGTCCTCGATCGTGTCCATCAGCGAGACCTGGTCGCCGCTGGAGTCCGACACGCTCCAGAGCTCATCCAGGGCCACGATCGACGAGTGCGAGATCGCGAGCAGGGAGTCGTTCAGTTCGTCCACGGTGATGCCCATCTCGTCGGCGATCTCCTGGTCGGTGGGAACGCGGTGCAGGATGTGCTCGAGCTTGGAGTTGGCCTTCTCCACCTCCCGCGCCCGGGCACGAACGCTGCGGGGCACCCAGTCCAGCGACCGCAGCTCGTCGATGATCGCCCCCTTGATCCGCATGATCGCGTAGGTCTCGAACTTGATGTCGCGGGAGAGGTCGAAGCGATCGATCGCCGACATCAGGCCTCCGAGCCCGTAGGAGATCAGGTCGGCCTCCTCCACGTGCGGGGGCAGCCCCGCGGCGGTGCGGCCGGCGACGTACTTGACGAGTGGCGAGTAGGCGACCACCAGCCGATCGCGGACGCTCTCGTCGCCGTCGATCTTGTAGCGCCGCCAGAGTTCGCGCAACTCGATGGGCTTGACGTTCGTCTCCAGAGCTCCTCCCTGAGGTGGCCGTGCGTTAGCGGCAGCCTAGCGGCCCGATCCCACGCCAAAGTGGCACGGCTCAGGCTCGGGGGTGGCTGCGGCGATAGGCACTCTTCAGCCTGGCGGACTCCACGCGGGTGTAGACCTGGGTCGTCGAGACGCTCGCATGGCCCAGCATCTCCTGGATGCTGCGCAGATCGGCGCCCCCGTCGAGCAGGTGGGTGGCGAAGCTGTGACGAAGGGCGTGGGGCGAGAAGCCCCCGGCGATACCGGCCCGGGAGGCCCACACCTTCAGCCGCCGGCGGACGTCGCTGGTGCTCAATCGGCGGCCGCGGACGCTGAGGAACATCGCGCTCGGGGGCTGCGGGCCGGCGCTGGCGGCAAGGGCACCGCGACCCCGCTCCAGGTAGTCCCGCAGGGCCCGCTGGGCGTGCTCGCCGACGGGGACGAGGCGGGTTTTGCGGCCCTTGCCCTCGACCCTCAGCTGCTCGGCGTCGAAGTCGAGGTCGCCGTCGTCGAGCGAGACCAGCTCCCCCGCTCGCAGCCCGCACGAGTAGGCCAGCTCGAAGATCGCGCGATCGCGCAGCTCGAGCGGGCCGGCGCAGGAGATCGCGTCGAGCAGCCGTCCGGCCTCGCCGCTCGAGAGCACCCGGGGCAGGTGGCGACCGCGCCGCGGGGTGGAGACCAGCTCGCCGGGGTTCTGGGCGATGTGCCCGTGCTCGCGCAGGACGTCGAACAGCGCCCGCGCGGCGGCGAGCTTGCGGGCCGAGGTGCTCGGGGCCGCGCCGCTCCGTGACAGGTGGGCGACATAGCGGCGGACCTGCCGCGGCCCGACGTCCTCCGGCGAGAGCCCCTGTGAGGCCGCCCACGACGCCAGCTCGGCGAGGTCCGAGCGGTAGGCCCGGCGGGTGCTCTCGGCCCGGTCGCGCCTGCCGAGGTCCTCCTCGAGCAGGCCGATGGCCGCCTGCCAGTCGGCGGCGGGGTGCTGCACGGGCTCGGCGAGCGCCATCCACCAAGCTTCGCCGCCCGCCGGCGAGGGCCTGCCCCGGCGGGTACATTGAGGGTCGGATGAGCGGCTCTCCAAGCTCGACGATCCCCCGCTCGGCCACGATCCCGGTCGCGGAGGCCGGTCCCTACGGGCCCGTCGGGCGAGCGCCGTGGCTGGACGTCGACTGGCGCTCCCACCAGCGCTGGCTGACCGTGCACGGCGAGGTCGTGAACACGATCGAGCTCGGCCCGGAAGCAGCCGACGGGGGCCAGCCGCTGGTCTTCGTCCACGGGCTGTCCGGGTGCTGGGCCAACTTCCTCGAACAGCTCCCGGTGATGGCCCGCAAGCACCGTGTGGTGACGCTCGACCTGCCGGGCTTCGGTAGCTCGCCGATGCCCTCGAGGGAGATCACGATCTCCGCTTACGCGCGACTGCTGGACGGGCTGCTGGGACAGCTCGGGATCGACGCCGCCGCCGTGGTCGGGAACTCGATGGGCGGGTTCATCGCGGCCGAGCTGGCGATCGCCTTCCCGCAGCGGGTCGAGCGGCTCGTGCTGGTGTCCTCGGCCGGCATCTCGACGCGCCACCCGCTCGAGGGGATCAGCCCCCGTCTGGCCTCCACCAGCCCGATCCCGGCGCTGGTGCGGGGCGAGCGCATCCTGAGCGGGTCCGCCGCCTGGCTGGCCTCACGCTCGGACACCGTCGCCCGGCGCCGGCGGCTACGGGAGCTGACGTTGTCGGTCGTCGTCCGCCATCCCGACCGCCTCCCGGCCGCGCTCGCGGCCGAGCAGCTGCGGGGCGCGGGCAAGCCCGGCTTCCTGCAGGCGTTCGAGTCGATCATCGACTACGACGTCGAAGAGCGGCTACAGGAGATCGCCTGCCCGACCCTGATCGTGTGGGGCGCGGACGACCGCCTCGTCACCGTCGCCGACGCGGACGTGTTCGCGTCGCTGATCCCGGACTCGCGCGAGGTGATCTTCGAGGACACCGGCCACATGGCGATGCTCGAGCGCCCCACCGCCTTCAACGCGCTGCTGGAAGACTTCCTGGCCGAATAGCGCCGGCCGCGGTGAGCGGTCGCGGCAGAGGGGCGCCACGGCCCCGCGCGTGACGGCCCGGCGTCGGGCTCAGCTGGTGACGGCTCCCTCGGCGGCGCTGCCGACGAGCTTGGCGTACTTGCGGATCGCGACGTCGACGTTGCCGTCCGGCGGGGCCGGATGGTAGGCGCCCACGCGCCCCGCGAGCTCGTCCGGGGTGAGCGCCACCTCCAAGGTCCGCGACTCGACGTCGATCGTGATCCGGTCGCCGTCGGCGAGGCCGCCGATCGGCCCGCCACGGGCGGCCTCGGGAGCGACGTGGGCGACCATGAAGCCGTGGGTGGCGCCCGAGAAGCGCCCGTCGGTGATCAGGGCGACCGTCTCCCCCAGCCCCTCGCCGACGATCGCCGCGGTGACGGCCAGCATCTCCCGCATCCCCGGCCCGCCGGCCGGGCCCTCGCCGCGGATCACGACCACGTCCCCCTCCTCGATCTCGCCGGCGAGCACCGCCGCCATCGCGGACTCCTCGCCCTCGAACACGCGGGCCGGACCGGTATGGGTACGACGGGAGTGGCCGGCCAGCTTGACCACGCACCCGTCGGGGGCGATGTTCCCCCGCAGGATCGCGAAGCCGCCGGTGGGGGCGATCGGCTTGGAGACCGGCAGCACCACCTGCTGGCCCGGGGTCTCCTTCGCCTCGCGGGCGTGGTGGCCGATCGTGTGCCCGGTGACGGTCTCGGCGTGCTCGTGCAGGACGCCGGCTTCGAGCATCCGCCTCAGCACCAGGGGGACGCCGCCGGCCTCGTAGAGGTCCGTGGCGGCGTACTGGCCGCCGGGCTGCAGGTCACACAGCAGGGGCGTGCGCTCGGAGATGCCGTCGAACTCGTCGATCACCAGCGGCACGCCGGCTTCCCTGGCGATCGCCAGCAGGTGCAGGACGCCGTTGGTGGAGCCGCCGCTCATCGCGACCGCGGCGATCGCGTTCTCGAGGCCCTCCTTGGTGATGATCCGGCTCGGCAGCTGACCCCGGCGAAGGACGTCCATCACAAGTTCGCCGCACTGTCGCGCGACCTCGAGCTTGCGCCCGTCCTCGGCCGGCACCATCGCCGAGCCGGCCGGTGAGATCCCCATCACCTCGAAGGCCATCGCCATCGTGTTGGCGGTGAACTGGCCGGCGCAGGCGCCGGCCCCTGGAGAGGCGGCCTCCTCCAGCGCGTGGAGCTCGTCTTCGGTGATGCGCCCGGCGGCGTGGGCCCCGACGGCCTCGAACACCTGCTGGATCGTGACCTCCTGGCCGTTGAAGCGGCCGGGCCGGATCGACCCCCCGTAGAGCATCAGCGATGGGACCCCGAGGCGAGTGAGGGCCATCACCGTCCCGGGGATCGTCTTGTCGCAGCCGGAGATCGCGAGCACCGCGTCGAAGCAGTGGGCCGAGGCGACCAGCTCGATCGAGTCGGCGATCACCTCACGGGAGACCAGCGAGGCCCGCATCCCGGCGGTGCCCATCGTGATGCCGTCGGAGATGGCGATCGTGTTGAGCTCCATCGGCGTGCCCCCGGCCGCGCGGATGCCCTCCTTCGCCTTCGCCGCCAGCACGCGGTTGTTGAAGTTGCAGGGCATCGTCTCGATCCACGAGTGGGCGACCCCGACGATCGGCTTGGCGAGGTCCTCGGCGGTGTAGCCGATGCCGTGCAGGTACGCGCGCGCGGCGGCGCGCTCCGGTCCCTCGGTGAGGGCGCGGCTGCGGTGCTTGAGGTCGAAGTCGCCGGCGGCGCTCACGCGGCCCGGACACCACCGAGCTCGCGTTCGCCCCGCTCGCGCTCCCAGCGCGCGAGCCGCGCGAGGTCACGACGTACCCGTTCGGGCTCCACCTGGCGGCCCGGAAGGTGCATGTTGGCCTCGCCGATCAGGCGCCGCTCGTCGGCGGTGATCGCCATCCACTTCGCCAGCACGTCGTCGGAGCGGGGCAGCCGCGAGCTGCCGAAGGGCCGCGTGCGGTCGGGGAAGGTGATGCAGTACTCGTTCAGCAGCTCACCGGTGTCGGGTACGTAGGCGACGATCGGCTTGTGGGGGTAGATCAGGTAGGCGTACGGGGCCGGCCCCTGGCCGCCGGCGGCGCCGACCGGGCCGAGCACCCGCAGGAACCCGAGCTCGTTGTACATCTCCCAGTCCTGCTCGTCCACGCACGAGCGCAACAGCGCCCGAGCGCGCTGCTCGGCGCGCAGTTCGCGGCCGGGATCGTAGCTCTCGACGGCGTGTGCCCGGCGCGCGCGGGCGGCGGCGACGCGGGCCCTGATGGAGGCGGGCCGGAGTGTCGGACGGGCGAGCTCGAAGAACAGCACCATCAGCAGCACGGCGGCGGTCCCGAGCGGGAGCGCCACGGCGCTAACGGCCCGCGGGGGCCGACCCCCCGGCCGCGCGCGGGAAGAAGATCACGCGCTCCGCATCCCTGGGCACCTCGTCGAAGCTCTTTACGAGCTCGGCCTCCCGGCGCCCCGCGAGGCCCTCGGTGGGCACCGCGGCCCACATCCCGGCGTCGAGCTCGCGGCGGAACGCCTCGATCAGCTCCCGCTCCTCCTCGGGAACGTCCACGTCACCCTCGGCGAGGACGATCTCGCCGTGACCGGGCTTCATGCGGAGCAACCTCATCGCCACCCGGGATTATGGCAAACCGCCTCCCCTGCTCTCACGCCCCGCGCAGACGGTCGAGGCCGATGACGTCCACGGGACCGGCGCCGGAGCCCAGCTCCCGCAGCCCGGCCGCGACCGCGGCTCCCGCGCGCACGCGGGCGATCTTCGCTGCCGCCGGGAGATCCCGCCCGAGCGCGAGCTGCGCGGCGAGCACCGCCGAGTGGGTGCACCCGGAGCCGTGGGCGGCCCCCGGCGGGTGACGGGGGCCCTCGATCTCCACGATCTCGAGATCGGGGCCGGTGAGCAGCAGGTCGGCGGCGGCGTCGCGGTGCCCGCCGGTGAGGACCACGGCGGCCGGTCCGAGGGCGAGCACCGAACGGGCGAGCTGCTCGGCTTCGCCGGGGAGCTCGTCCTCGCGCTCGGGCGCCCCGGCGAGCACGCGGGCCTCCTGGAGGTTGGGCGTCACCACGGTCGCGAGCGGCAGGATGTGGTCCGCCAGCCAACGCTCCGCCGAGGGCTCGAGCAGGCGGGCGCCCGACTCGGCGACCATCACCGGGTCGACCACGACCGGAGTGCCCGCCGGCAGCTCCGCGAGCGCGACCGCGACCGCCCGGGCGGTCTCCAGCGCTCCGAGCATCCCGACCTTGACCGCGTCGGCGCCGATGTCCTCGAGCACGGCCCGGACCTGCGCCAGCACCATCTCCGGCGCGACCGTCGCCACGGCCCTCACTTCGCGGGTGTTCTGGGCCGTGATCGCGGTGATCGCCGAGGTCCCGTGCACCCCGCAGGCGGCGAACGCCTTCAGATCCGCCTGGATCCCCGCCCCACCGCCGGAGTCCGAGCCGGCGATCGTCAGCGCGGTCGGCGTCCTGGCCGGCATCGCTCCAAGCATCGCAGAGCGTCCATCCGTGTTCGAGACGGCCGCGCGCCGCCTCAGCGATGGACTCTGCCTCCGTTGACGATCCGTTCGACTCTGGCCCGCTGTTCTTGTTCGATGCGGTCCGCCAAGGGCGCCACTTCCGCGGAGTTGCCGAGGGTGCCGGTGCCGACGATCACGGATTCGTGGCCCTGACCGGCCGCCGGGCTTCCCTGGGCGTTGTCGAGGTAGCGCACGACGAACTGGGCGCGCAGGCAGTTGAACAGGCCGAGTGAGACGGTGCGGACCGTCTGGCCGGAACGGATGTCGGTTTCGATCGGCCAGCTGCTGGCGCTCGCGTTGGTGCACGCCGAGCGGGCATCCACCTCATATTCGCCGGCCGCGCTCGCAACCCCGTAGGGCGCCTTGAACGCGACCGCGGCGCGGTAACACGGGTAGCGCAGGAAGGCTCGGTCGCAGGCCGTGCGCGTCTGGAGGACGGTCGACACACGCACGGCCTGGTCCAGGCTCTTGGTAGGGGCGTAAGCGCCCCGTGGGAGCGGCGGCGGCACCGGGCAGGGCGTCGCCACCGGGGCTTCGTGACCGACCGAGCAGGTGCTGCCTCCGAAGCGGAAGGTGATCGCCGTCAGCGGCGCTGTGGGGAAGACTCCGACGGAGTGCGCCGAGACCCAGCCGCTGTCCCAACCGGGCGGACCGAGCAGGCGCGGGACCGAGGTGACCGGCTGGACGATGATGAAGGCGCCCGTCCCGGGACTCACCGGTTCGGTTACGGTGCGTCCGCCCTGGCGATAGCTGACGCTGACCGCGTGCGGGCCGAGCACGCCGAAGGCCACCGATCGCAGATCCGCCGGGGTCGGCTTGATCTTGCGTGGCAGGATGCCCGCTTCGGCGCTGCGGTCCATCCCCGCTGAGGCGCCCAGCTGCACCTGGCCGTCGAGAACGCAGCTGATCTGCCCATAGCCGTTGGCGTAGTTGGGCAGGATGTCCGCCGTCAACGGATGGAAGCGCCCGTCGTCGTCGAACGCCCCGTCGATCCCGAGCTGTCCGAGCTCGCCGTTCTGGACGCGACCGACCTGCAGGCACATCTCCCCACGCGTGGTGTGCACCAGCTGCAGTCCCCACGGCGGGCCGCCTTCGGGGTCGGCCGCACGGGGCGCGAGCAGTTGCGACCCGCCGACCGTGGGGATGCCCGTGCCGGCGTTCGCACGGGGCGTACCCTGAGGCTCGCCGACCGGTTTGCCCTGGAGCAGTCCGCCCGCCGCCAGCGCGATTGCGCTCCCCGCCAGGAGCACGACGGCGGTTACGAGCACCGCCCGCACACGGCGCGAGCCCCATCGGCGCCCAGGCCGCCGAGGCACGTGGGTCGGTTCGTCGTGTGGCTCTCCGTCGCGCCCGTGCATACCGGCGTCCAGCCGCCGCGCAGCCGCGACGAGCTGCTCGCCGAGAACCAGATAGGGATCGGTCATGTCGTCTCCTCGATTCGCTCTCTGAGCGCCGCGAGACCGCGGGACACCCGCTTGCGTGCGACCTGCTGCGAGCAGCCGATCTGCTCGGCCACCGCCGCGTAGGGGTGCTCTTGGAGCACACGTCGTTCGACCGCCTCGCGTTGCTCGGGCGGCAGCTCCCCGACGTATCGATGCAGCTCTGCTGCCGCTTCGCCTACGGCGTCCCGCTCGTAAACACGCTCGAGGTCATCGTCGATCAGCTCGATCGGGTCCATGCCGAGGCGGTCCCGGGATCGGTCGGCGACCTTCCCACGGCGGGCCGCATCCACGAGCAGGTTGTGAGCGATCGCGAGGAGCCACGACGCCGCGGTGCCACGCTCGGGATCGAACTGCCCGCGCCGCTCGAGTGCACGCGCGAACGTCTCGGCAACGAGATCGAGCACGACATCGTCCCTGCGACCGAGTTGGCGTCGCAGGTAGGCACGCACAAGTGGATGACGCCGGGTGTAGAGCCGACCGAATGCCTCCGCGTCGCCTGTGGCAAGCAGCTCCTCGTCGGTGCTCCCATCGGCCATCTCCATGGGTATACGCGCAGGCCATCGGTCTGTGACGGGCCAATTGCGACCTCGAGTCCCCGCCGGGACCGCTCAGCCGCGGGAGCGGGCCCGCATGGCCGCTTGCTCGAGGCGGGCTTTCGGCGGGAAGATCGAATAGCTCCCGATCGCCGTCGCCAGCAGGCGGCCGTCCTCGTGGCGGACCTCCGACTGCATCACCCCGATCGAGCGGTTGCGGCGGTTCAGCGTCGAACGGCAGACGACGTCGCCCTCGGTCGCGGTCTGGATGTAGTTGATCGAGATGCTGATCGTGGCGATGCGCTCCTGCTCGGTGGTCTGGGCCCACAGCGTCGAGCCCATGCAGTAGTCCACGAGCGCGAAGGTGACCACGCCGGAGAGCAGCCCTCCGCGGTTGATCAGCTCGGGCCGGATCGTGACCCGCACGGTCTCGGGGTCCTCCCAGCGCAGTCCGATGAAGCCGGTCAGTCCGTCGAGCGACCGCGGGCCGCCCTCGGGACCGGCCGGTGCGGGCGGCTCGCGAGCGGCCGCGGAAATCGGATCTCCCTCGGCGGACGGAGGCGTGCTCATCGCGCCGCAGGCTATGAGAAAGCCCGGGTCCGCGCCCTCCGCGCGCCATGGCGGAGCGCCCTCGGGACGCCCGCCCGGGCGACGCTCGGGCGTCCCAAGCCGCCCCTAGCTTCGGGCGGGTGCACGCCCGCGGCCGGCTCGGAGCGCTCGGAGAGGGACTGGCGGCCGCCCATTTCGAGCGGCTCGGATTCCGCGTCCTGGAGCGCAACGTCCGCACCCGTGAAGGCGAGATCGACCTGATCGCCTTCGACGGGCGGGTGCTCGTGTTCGCGGAGGTCAAGACGGCACGCGCTCCGGGCGCCGGGCGCCGGGTCGAGGCGATCCCGCTCGACTGGCTGCGACCGCGCCAGCGCGTGCGGATCAGGCGCCTGGCGCGCGCCTGGCTGGCGGACCCCGGACGCCGGCAGCCGCGGGCGGCGACCCTGCGGTTCGACGCGGTGGGAGTGATCCTCGACGCGCGTGGGCGGCTGCTCGCGCTCGAGCACCTCGAGGACGCGTGGTGAGCGCACTGGTCGACAAGCGGACGCCGCCCGCCCCGGCGGGCGGCCGCTGGCTCGCCGTCGGGACGACGGCCCCGCTACAGCGCCAGCTGCTGGTAGGCGAGCGACTGGAAGGACAGCCGGTGCAGCGGCGAGACGCCCTTGGCGATGATCGCTTCGCGGTGCTCGGGGGTGGAGTAGCCGACGTGCTCGGCGAAGCCCCACCCCGGGTGGCGCTCCTCGGCCCGGTGCATGTAGCGGTCGCGGGTCACCTTGGCGAGGATCGAGGCGGCGGCGATCGCGGCGCTGCGGGCGTCGCCGTCCACCACGGCCTGCTGTGGGCGCCCCAACTCGCCGACCGAGAAGCCGTCCACGAGGCACAGCACCTCGTCGTGCTCCGCCGCGGTGACGCCGACGAGCGCTTCGCGAAGCGCCGCGAGGTTCGTGCGATGCAGTCCCCGCCCGTCGACCGTGCGTACGCACCGGGACACGACGCACACGCGGACAGCCGTGCGCATCACGAGCGGGTAGAGCAGCTCGCGTGCCTCCTGTGTGTGCTGCTTGGAGTCGTTCAGGGCGCCGAGCAGCCGGACATGCCGGGGGCCGAGTCGCCCGTAGTCGAACAGCACCGCGGCGGCCACCAGGGGACCAGCCAGGGACCCACGGCCGGCCTCGTCGGCGCCGGCGATCAGGCGCGTTCCGAGGCGCCTGTCGAAGGCGAACAGCTTCCTGCCGGTTCCGCCCCGGCGCCGCCCCGGGCGCCGGCCGGGGGGCCGTCGAGAGCGCTCCTGCCCGTCGCCTGCGCCGGCGATCCCCACCGCCCCGGCCGCCACGTCGAACTCAGATGGGGCCGATCCGGTCCGGAGGCCAGTAGGTGAAGAAGGCCTGACCGATGATCCAGGAGGTTGGAACCGGTCCCCAGAACCTGCTGTCGTCCGATTCCCCACGGTTGTCGCCCATCATGAACCAGTGCCCGGCGGGAATCTTGATCGGCTTGGGGAAGCTGCACTCCGGGTTGGCGCCACATTCGCGGATGTAGGAGTCCTTCTCGCGGACGAACTTGCTGGTGCCCGCGGCCTTGCGGTAGACGTGGCCTTCCTGGATGTAGATTTCGTCGCCCGGGCCTGCCACCACCCGCTTGATGAAGTTCACGCTGGACTTCTTGTCGACCGGCCGGGAGCAGGCTTCCCCGGGGGCGGTGACGTTCCCGCAGCGCTCGTTCTGCGCCCCTTCGGGAGGGTGGAAGACCATGATGTCGCCCACTCCGGGGCCGCCGAAGTGCATGCCGATGCGGTCGACCAGCACGCGTTGGCCGATCGTGAGCGTGGGTTCCATCGAGCCGCTCGGGATCCGGTAGGGCTTGACGATGAAGGCCTGGATCGCAAGCGCGAGGCCGAGAGCGACCGCCACGATGATCACCAGCTCGACGATCGAGCCGGTCAGCGATTTGGAGCGTTTGCGGGCGTTCAGCGCAGTGCTCACGCCGCGTCGTCACCGGCGGGGGCGGCCACGCCCTCACCTGCGTCGGGGGAGGAACCGGCGTCATCCGCCGGCGGGGCTGGGTCCTCGGAGGGCGTATCGCCCGCTCCGTCGCCGCTCGCCTGGACCGCGTCCCCCCCCTGCTGGCCGTCTTCGCCGCCAGCCTCGGCGCCGTCCGGCGCCGCAACCTGCTCCTGAGCCTCGGCCGCCGCCGGTGCCTCCGCCTCCAGGGCGGCCTCGGCGGGCTGGGCATCCGTCGTCTCGGGCGCCGCAGCATCCGTCGTCTCGGGCGCCGCAGCATCCGTCGCCTCCACCGGGGCGGCGCCGTCGAGCTCCTCCTCGACCGGGGCGTGCAGCAGCCCCGGCTCGACGACGTCCTCGGGGCCCGTGTAGCGGCGCTCACGCACGCGGGCGCGCTTGCCGACCCGTTCGCGCAGGTAGTAGAGCTTGGCCCGGCGCACGTCGCCGCGGGCGGCCAGCTCGATCCGCTCGATCTTGGGGGAGTGGACCGGGAACATCCGCTCGACGCCGACGCCGAAGGACTGCTTGCGGACGGTGAAGGTCTCGCGGGCGCCGTGGCCCTGGCGCTTGATCACGACGCCCTCGAACACCTGGACACGGCGGCGGGTGCCCTCGATCACCTGGAAGTGGACCTTCACCCGGTCGCCGGGCGAGAAGCTGGGGACCCGGCGCAGCTGCGCGCGCTCGATCTTTTCGATGACACTGCTCATGAGGGGGAACCGCCCTTGACGCCGGACACGAGCGTGCGTGGCAGAGCGCGACTGCAGATGGTAGCGAACCACCGCCCGCCTACCCGTCGGTCACCGTGCCCCCATCGGCCGCCGGCGGGGCCAGCTCGCGAGGCCCCTCAGGGCGCGGCCGGACCGCCGTCCCCGCCCTCGCCGCGGGCGCGGCTCTGCTCCCGCCGCCAGCGCTCGATGCGTTCGTGGTGGCCGGAGAGGAGCACCTCCGGCACGCGCCACCCGCGATACTCCGCGGGGCGGGTGTAGTGGGGGTACTCGGGGTGGCCCTCGAGGGCGGCGCTGTAGGACTCCTCGGCCGCCGAGTGCTCGTCCCCGAGGGCCCCGGGCAGCTTGCGCATGACCGCGTCGCAGAGCACCATCGCGGGGAGCTCCCCGCCGCTGACCACGTAGCGGCCGATCGAGACGACGTCGCTGGCGAAGTGCTCGAGGATGCGCTCGTCGAAGCCCTCGTAGCGGCCGCACAGCAGGGTCAGCTCGTCCTCGGCGGCGAGCTCGTCGACGAGCGGGTCGTCGAGCAGCCGCCCGCCGGGCGCGAGCGCGATCACCCGCCGCCGCTCCCGCAGCAGCTCCGGGTCGATGCCGTAGCGGGCCCGCAGCGCGCTGTCGAGCACGTCCACCCGCAGCAGCATCCCCGCTCCTCCCCCGAACGGGGTGTCGTCGACCTGGCCTGCCCCCAACGGCGTGTGCTCGCGGATGTCGATCAGCTCCAGCGTCGAGCCGGCCGCGAGCACGTTGGCCACGTGGCGCTGGCCCCGGAACCACTCGAACCACTGGGGGAACAGGGTGAAGACGTCGATCCTCACGACCGCCGCCCGCGATCCGGGGCGCCCGGGTGCGCGTCCTCGAGGAAGCCCAGGTCGATGTCGATCTCACCCCGCCCCGTGTCCACCGTGCGGACCGCGTCTTTGACGAGCGGCACCAGGAGCGTGCCGGAGGTGTCGCTGCGGCGAACCTCCAGCGCCTCGCAGGAGGGCAGCTCGAGCAGGGCCGTGACCTCGCCGACCTCGTGGCCACCGTCGCGAACCACGCAGCCGACGAGCTCGTGGGCCCACCATTCGCCCTCTCCGAGGACGGGCAGCTCGTCCTGCTCGACGGTCAGCTCCGCGCCCCGCAGCGCCTCCGCGGCGGCGCGGTCCTCGACCCCCTCGATCCTCACGATCGGGCGCTCCGCCGTGCCCGCGCGGCGCACGATCTCGGCCTCCCGGCCGGCGACGTTCACGGTCGAGCCGAGCCCCAGCAGCCGGGTCACGGCACCGGTCACATAGAAGCTGCCGTCCAGCCCGTGGGCCCGCCCCACACGCCCGGCCGGGACCCTCGCGGCCGTCAATCGACGATGTCGAGGAGCACGTGGACGCCCTCGCTGGCGGCCGCGGCTTTCACGACCGTCCGCAGCGCGTGGGCGGTGCGCCCCCCGCGTCCGATCACCCTGCCGTAGTCGTCCTCCCCCACGCACAGCTCGAGCACGACGGTCCCGTCATCCTCCTCGAACGGCTCCACCTCGACCGCCTCGGGGTCGTCCACCAGTCCTTCGGCGAGGTACTCGAGCAGCTGCTTTGCGTTTTCGGCGAGCATCGTGGCCGGCCCGGAGCGTACGCGCTCGGGGCTAGCGGGCCTTGGTCGGGATCCCCTGGATGTGCAACAGCTTGCGAACCGTCTCGGACGGCTGTGCGCCACGGGCCAGCCAGCTGCGGGCCCGCTCCTCGTCGATCACGATCGTCGAGGGCTCCGTCTGGGCGTTGTAGTGGCCGATCGTCTCGATCACGCGCCCGTCCCGGGGCGAGCGCTGGTCGGCGACCACCACCCTCCAGATCGGGTCCTTCTTGCCACCCACGCGGGTGAGCCTGAGCCTTACCGACACGTGTTCCTCTCTGACGCTTGCGAGGCGCCCGCGGGTCGGGCGCAGAGGGCAGCTTAGACGGTGTGGGGCCCCGCCGGGGAGCCCGACGGTGCCGCGCAAGCCGCGACCCGAGGGCATCACCCCCGAGCTCAGCGCGCGTTGCGGATCAGGGCACCGATGTCCGGCATCTTGCCGCGGCCGACCTGACGCATCACCTTGCGCATCTGGTCGAACTGCTTGACCAGGCGGTTGACCTGCTGCACGGAGGTGCCCGAGCCGCGGGCGATGCGCAGGCGCCGCGAGCCGTTGATGAGATCGGGCTTGCGCCGCTCCTGGGGGGTCATCGCGAGGACGATCGCCTGGATCCGGTCGAGCTCCCGTTCGTCGATCTTGAGGTTCTGGAGCTGGTGTCCGCCGAAGCCGGGGATCATCCCCAGGAGGTTGCTCAGCGGCCCCATTTTGCGCATCATCGTCAGCTGGTCGAGGAAGTCGTCGAGGCCGAACTCGTTGCGGCGCAGCTTGCGCTCGAGCTCCCGCGCGTCGTCCTCCTCGAGCTCCCTCCCGGCCTTCTCGATCAGGCTCATGACGTCGCCCATGCCGAGGATCCGCTGGGCCATGCGGTCGGGGTGGAAGCGCTCGAACTGGTCGAGCTTCTCGCCCGTGGAGGCGAACATGATCGGCCTGTCGGTGACCGCCCGCACCGACAGCGCGCCGCCGCCGCGGGCGTCGCCGTCGAGCTTCGTCATCACGACGCCGTCGAAGTCGACCGCGGTGGCGAACTGCTCGGCCACGTTGACGGCGTCCTGGCCGGTCATCGCGTCGAGCACCAGCAGCGTGTGGCGGGGCTGGACGGCGTCGCGGGTCCGCACCAGCTCGGCCATCAGCTCCTCGTCCACGTGCAGGCGCCCGCTGGTGTCGACGATCAGCACGTCCTTGCCGTCGCGGCGGGCACTGTCGAGCGCCCACGAGGCGATCTCGACGGGGTCGCGGTCGGTGCCCTGCTCGTACACCTCGGCGCCGGCCTGCCCGCCCACCTTGACCAGCTGCTCGACCGCCGCCGGGCGGTACACGTCGCACGCCGCCAGCGCCACCGAGGAGCCATGCTGCTCGTGCAGGTAACGGGCGAGCTTGGCGGTGGCGGTCGTCTTGCCCGAGCCCTGCAGCCCGGCCATCAGGATCACCGTCGGGGGGCTCGGCGCGAAGTCCATCTCCGGAACCTCCCCGCCCATCAGCTCGGTCAGCTCGTCCGCCACCAGCTTGACCACCTGCTGGCCCGGGTTCAGCCGTCCCACCACCTCGGCCTGCAGGCAGCGCTCCTTGAGCTCGGCGGTGAACTGCCGCACGACCTTGAAGTTGACGTCCGCCTCCAGCAGCGCCAGGCGGATATCCCGCATCGTCGCGTCGACGTCCTGCTCGGACAGGGTGCCGCGCTGGCGGACGTCCGCCAGCGTCCCCTGGAGCCGCTCGGAGAGTCCGTCGAACACGTCTGTCAGTGCTCGCGCGGCTTCGGCGGCGGGGGCAGCCGGCCGCCGGAGTCGGGCGCGGGCAGCGGCGCGCCGCCGGGGTCGGACCGGTCCTTCCCCGCGGGACCCTCGTGGGCGTGCCGTTTGAGCGCCTCGCCGATGCCGCCGAAGGCCTGTGCGAACTCGGAGGGCACCACGAACACCGTGTTGCCGTCCCCTTCGGCGAGCTGGGGGAGCATCTGCAGGTATTCGTAGCTGAGCAGATCGCGGTCCGGTTTGCCCTCGTGGATCGCGTTGAACACGGTGTCGATCGCCTTGGCTTCGCCCTCGGCGCGCAGTATCGCCGCCTGGCGCTCGCCCTCCGCCGTCAGCACGGCGGCCTGCTTGGCTCCCTCGGCCGTGAGGATCTGCGCCTGCTTCTCGCCTTCCGCGGTCAGGATCGCGGCGCGGCGGTCGCGCTCGGCGCGCATCTGCTTCTCCATCGCCGAACGGATGTCCGCCGGCGGGTCCACGGACTTGATCTCCACGCGGTTGATGCGTATCCCCCACTTGCCGGTGGCCTCATCGAGCACCGTCCGCAGCTCGGTGTTGACGTTCTCGCGCGCGGTCAGCGTCGCCTCCAGCGTGAGGCCGCCGATCACGTTGCGCAGGGTCGTGACGGTCAGCTGCTCGATCGCCTGCAGCGGGTTGGCGACTTCGTAGGTCGCCGAGCGGGCGTCTGTGATCGTGAAGTACAGGACCGTCTCGATCGCGACCACGACGTTGTCTTCGGTGATCACCGGCTGGGGCGCGAAGTTGACGACCTGCTCGCGCAGGTCCACCAGCGGCCGCACGCGGTCGACGAACGGGACCACCAGCGCGACCCCGGGTTCCAGGGTGCGGCTGTAGCGACCGAGGTGCTCGACGACGCCGGCGCGGGCCTGGGGGATCACGCGGATCGTCCGGAAGGCCGCGATCACCGCGAACACGAGCACGACCGCTATCACGATCAGGGCTACCACGCTGGCGTACCTCCTGTCATCCGAGTCGTCATCCGAGCCGCCTCACCGCATCACGAGCGCGGTCGCGCCCTTGATGTCGACGACCTCGACCCGCTCCCCGGCCTCGATCACTTCGTCATCGCCGAGGCTGCGGGCGGTCCACACCTCGCCCCCGTCGATCTTCACACAGCCCACGCCTTCGCCGTTGGCGATCCGCTCGATCACCATCGCATGGTGTCCGACCAGGGCCGCCGCACCGGTCCTGATCGCCGGCGGCAGGCGCCGGTGACGGCTGGCGACGGGCCGCAGCGAGGCGACCACCGCCACCGACACCGCAGCGAACGCGACCACGCTCACCAGGGTGCCGGCGCCCACGATGGACAGCAGCGCGGCCAGCGCCGCGCCGACCGCAAAGGGCAGCAGGTACAGGCCGCCCGTGTGCATCTCTCCGATCCCGAAGACGGCGGCGGCGACGAGCCACACGATCCAAATATCCATCAACGCTCACGATAGCTCCGGCGCGATCAGCGCGCGCGCGAAGTCGCGCGGGTCGAACGGCCTCAGGTCCTCCACCGACTCGCCCACCCCGATCAGCTTCACCGGCAGCGACAGCTCCCGTGCGATCGCCAGCGCGATTCCGCCGCGGGCGGTCCCGTCGAGCTTCGTCAGCACGACCCCACTCACCTCGGCCGTGTCGGCGAACAGCCGCGCCTGGCGCACGCCGTTCTGCCCCGTGGTGGCGTCGATCGTCAGCAGCGTCTCGTGGGGGGCGCCGTCGAGCTGACGTGCGATCACGCGCCGCACCTTGGCCAGCTCGGCCATCAGCTCGTCCTGCGTGTGCAGGCGACCGGCGGTGTCGACGATCACCACGTCGACGCCGCTGGAGCGTCCCGCCGCCACCGCCTCGAACGCGACCGCACCGGGATCCGAGCCGGCGGGACCCGTGACGATCTCGCAGCCGGCCCGCTCCGCCCAGCCGGTGAGCTGCTCGGCGGCCGCCGCGCGGTAGGTGTCGGCGGCTCCCAGCAGCACGCTGTAGCCGAGCTGCTCGCGGATGTGCCAGGCGAGCTTGCCGATCGTGGTCGTCTTGCCCGTCCCGTTGACGCCGACGGCCATGATCACGGTCGGCTTGTTGACGAGGTCGATGTGACCGTCGCCGACGGTCGCGGTCTCGGCGAGCAGCTCGATCAGGCGCTCACTCAGCGCCTCTCCGCCCTCGAGCCCCTGCGACGTGGCCTCCTGCTCGAGCTGCCCCACCACCGCCGCCGTCGTGGGCGCGCCCACGTCGGCCATGATCAGGGCCTCCTCCAGTCGTTCCCACGTGTGCTCGTCGAGGTTCGTGAAGAGCGTCGCCTGGATCTCGCTGCCGAGCGCCTGGCGAGTGCGGGACATGCTCTCCCGCAGGCGGCGGAAGAGGCCCCCGCGCGAGGGCTGCTGCTGCTGCTCGCCGGCGCCGTCCCGCCCCTCGGCGGTGATGAACAGATCGCTCCAGTCGCGCGGCACGAGCGGCGCGACGATAGCAGCGGGGATCGCTCAGGCGACCTCGGCCACCCGCTCGATGTCCGGTAGCTGGCCGCTCTCGAACTCGAGGTGGCGGGAGATCACCTTCGAGACGCCGTCCTGGCCCATCGAGACCCCGAACAGCCAGTCGGCGGCCTCCATCGTGCGCTTCTGGTGGGTGATGACGATGAACTGGGCCTGCCCGCAGTAGCGGCGCAGGAGCGCCAGGAAGCGGTCGAGGTTGAGATCGTCGAGCGCGGCCTCGACCTCGTCGAGGATGTAGAAGGGGCACGGCCTGGCCAGGAACACGGCGAACAGGAACGCCAGCGCCGTCATCGACTTCTCCCCGCCGGACAGCAGCGTGAGGCGCTTGGTCGACTTGCCCGCCGGGGTGATCTCGATCTCCACGCCCGGGAGGCTGCGCTCGCCGGCGGGGGCATGCGGATGGTCCTCGTCCGCCCCCTCCCCCTCGCCCTCGCCCTCCGCGGCCTGTCCCTCGGCGAGCTGCTCGCCGCCGAGGACCCCGCGCGGGGACTGCTCCTCCTCGACCAGGCGTAGACGGCCGGAGCCGCCCGGGAAGACCTCCCCCACCAGGCGCTCGAAGTTGACCGAGGCGGCGGCGAAGGTCTGCTCGAAGGTCTCCTCGATCTGCCTGTCGGTCTCGCGGATCAGCGCCCGCAGCTCCCGCATCGCGGTCTCGAGGTCCTCCCGCTGGCCCTCGAGCTCCTCGACGTGTGCCAGCGCCTCGGCGTACTCCTGATGGGCCAGCGGGTTGACGGGCCCCAGCTGCTCGCGGCGGCGCTCCAGGCGCTCCACCCGCGCGAGCAGCTCGGCCACGGCCTGCTCGTCGAGCGGCTCGCCCGCACCCTGCGGAAGGGGGGCGCCGTCCCCGGGCTCGGAGCCGTCCCCGGGCTCGGAGCCGTCCTGAGCCTCGGGAGCGTCGTCTGGAGAGCCGTCGTCCCGCTCCCCCTCGACTCCGAGACGGTCGAGGATCGCACGCAGCTCGAGCTCGGCCTCGCGGGTATGGTCGCGGGCCCGCTGGGCGGCGACCTCGGCGTCGGTGACGGCCTGGCCGGCCTCTTTCAACTCGGCCTGGAGGTTGGCCTCACGGGTCGCGAAGGCGGTCAGCTCGCCCGCGCCCCGCTCGCCCGCCGTGCGATCCTCGCCGAGCCGTTGCTCGAGTGAGGCCAGCAGCGCACCGGCGCCGTCGGTGGCCGCGTCGAGGGCTCCGAGCAGGCGGGCGGCGCGGGCGCAGAGGGCCTCGTCGCGCTGGTAGGAGGCCTGCAACCTCCGCCGTCGGGCCTGGCGCTGGGCCAGCTCGTGCTCGGCGGCCTGCAGCTGGCGGCGTTCGCCCGCGAGCTCGCCCTCGAGCTGCGCTTTGCGCACGGCCAGGGGCCCGTGCGCGGGGGCCGCGCGACGCTGCTCGATCAGCCATTGGCCGCGGCGGACCGCCTCCTGTGCCTCGCTCTGCCCGCGCTCGCTCTCGCGCAGCTCGTCGAGGGCTCGGGCGCCATCGGCTTCGGCCTGCGACACCGCGGCCAGCGCGGCGGCGGTGTGCGTCTCGGCCTCCGCCAAGGTCCCGCCGGCCGCTCCCAGCTCGCGCTCCAGCCGGTCGCGCTCGTTGCGCCGGGCGAGCACCCTCTCGCTGCCCCCGGCACTCAGCTGGCGAACCTCCCCGACGTCGGCGAACCACACCCGTCCGGCGCGCGTCACGGCGACCCCCCGGAAGTCCTCGGGGAGCTCCTCCAGGCGCTCCACCACCCACGCGTTGGGCAGCAGCCGCGCGGCCGTCTCGAGCACCGGGCCCGGCCCCTCGACCAGCTCCAGCAGACGCCGGGCCCCGGGCGCGGGGGGACCGGCAGCGGCCTGCCCTCCCGGTGGCTCGCCGGCCGGCGAACGGCGGCTCAACAGCACGGTGCCGCCGTCGGGGCCGACCTTGTCCAGCAGCGCCTGGGCGCCCTCCAGCCCGTCTGCGAGGGCGGCGTCGAGGCGCCCTCCGAGAACCGCGGCGAGCGCCAGCTCGAAGCCGTCGGCGACGCGCAGCTCCTCGCTGAAGGCGGGCGCGCCGTCGCCGGCGCGGGCCCGCGCGTGGTCCTGGAGGAACTGGTTGACCGCTGCCAGCTCGGCCTCCAGCCGCTCCCGCTCACGACGGGCCTCCCGCGAGCCCCGCTCGCTGGCCGCCAGGTGCTCGCGGGCCTGGGCGAGCTGCCCCTCGCCGAGCTCGACCGCCGCCCTCAGGAGGGCGCCCTGGCGCTCCAGGGTCTCGAGCCGCTCGCGCTCGTCCGCCAGCGCCTGCTTCAGCTCGGCGAGCTCGCCCTCGATGCCCAGGCCATGCTCGGCCTCGACCTCGGCCAGGGCGCGCTCCAGCTCGCCGATCCGGGCCCGGGCCCGGTCGGCGAGGTCCGCGTCCGACGGGCCCGCGGGGACGGGCCCGAGCTCGGTTGCGGCGCGTGCCACCCGGGCCTCCAGCTCGGAGGCCAGGCGGGTGACCTGCTCGCGTCGCAGGTCCAGTCGCTCGCACGAGGCCCGCGCCTCGTACACCTGCCCCGAGAGCTGCTCGCGACGTGCGGTCTGCTCGGCGAGCGCCTGCTCGGCGGCGTGGCGTTGCTCGAGCGTCTCCTGCAGCCCGGCCTCGACCGCGGCGAGCACTTCACGCGCGCCGGCGGAGACCTCCTCGGTGCGCCCCAGCTCCTCGCGCCTGGCGCGGACGCGGTCGGACAGCAGCTCGCGGCGGGCGTCGAGGATCTGCCCCTGCAGGCGCTCGTGGAGCTTGGCGGCTTCGGACTGGCGCTTGAGCGGGCGCAGGTGGCTGCGCGCCTCGCGCTCGATGTCGAGGACCCGGTCCACGTTCTCCTGCGTGCGCTCGAGCTTGAGCTGCGCGCGGCGGCGGCGCTTGCGGTGCTTGCCGAGGCCGGCCGCCTCCTCGATCAGCAGTCGCCGGTCGCGCGGCTTGGAGGTCACGATCGCGTCGACCCGTCCCTGCGAGATCACCGAGTGGGTCTCCTTGCCGAGGCCCGTGTCGGAGAGCACCTCGAGCACGTCGGTGAGCCGGCAGCGGGCCCCGTTGAGCCAGTAGCCGCCCTCGCCGTTGCGGTCCAGCCGGCGCACGATCGAGATCTCGCTCAGTGGAACCTCGACGGTGCCGTCGTCGTTGTCGAGCACGACCTCGACCTCGGCCGCGCTGCGGGGCTGCACGCCCCGCCCGCCGGCGAAGATCACGTCCTGCATCGAGGCCCCCCGGACCGCCAACGGCGACTGCTCGCCGAGCGCCCACAGGACGGCGTCGGTGATGTTCGACTTGCCCGACCCGTTGGGTCCCACGACCACGCTGACCCCGGGGCCGAAGTCCAGCCTGGTGCGGTCCGGGAAGGACTTGAAACCCGAGACGGTGAGCGACTTCAGATGCACGGGCGGCTCCTCATCCCGCGCGCTCGGCGATCAGCTGCTCGACCGTGACCCGTGCCGCCTGCTGCTCGGCGTACTTCTTGCTCCTGCCGCTGCCGCTTCCCAACGGCCGCCCGTCCACCGTGGCGGTGACCGTGTAGCGACGGTCGTGGGGCGGGCCCTCCTCGGCCGTGATCTCGTAGCTGACGGCGGTGCCGCGACGGGCGAGCAGCTCCTGCAGTGCGGACTTGAAGTCCATCGGGTTCTGCAGCGCGCGCTCGATCTGGGGCTGGAACTCCTCCACCACCGCCTCGGCGGTGCGCTCGTAGCCGGCGTTCAGGTAGCAGGCGCCGATCAGCGCCTCGGTCACCGAAGCCAAGACGCGGTCGGTCTCCAGCTGCGCCGCCGCGCTCGCACTCACGTCCGGCGGGGCGGCCGCCCGCATCCGTTGCACGAGCCCCAGCCGTTCGGCCACCTCGCGGCAGGCCGGGCCCGACACGGCCTGGGCGCGGATCTTCGTGAGCCGCCCGGCCCCGAAGCGCTCGGCCTCCAGCCGCGGGTACAGGTGGGCGGTGATCGCCAGCCCCAGGACGCTGTCGCCGAGGAACGCCAGCCGCGTGTAGGAGTCCGCCCGGCGGTCGCTCCAGGAGGCGTGCGTGAAGACCTGCCGGTAGAGGTCCTGCGGCAGTTCGTCCAGCAGCTTTGCGAGCAACATCGTCCGGGCCATCGGGGGCGTCATTCATGGGCGAGCACGAACTCCACGGCCTCGCCGACGGTCAGGATCTGCGCCGCCTGCTCGTCGGTCATCCTCACCCCATATGTGTCCTCCAGCTCCTGCACGAGCGTATACAGGTCCAGCGAGTCCGCCTCGAGATCCTCCTTGAACCTGGTCTGTTCGGAGATCACCCCGCCGTCCAGGTCGAGCTCGTCCGCCAGGTGGGAGCGGATCAGCTCTAACACCTGCTCGCGCGTGCGGGCGCTCATGGATGGGGCAGGCTAACGGCCTGCGCGGACACGGGTGAGCGCCTGAGCGCGTCGGCCGCCTCGAGCGCCCGCTGGGTGGTGCCGACGAGGTCTTCGCGGGCGCCGCGGTCGGCCCTCACGATCGCGTTGGCGAAGCCGCGGCGCGTGAAGCGCCCGTGGGGGACCACCCCCAGCCGCCGCAGGCCCAGCAGGTAGGCGCCGCCGGGGGCCTCGGGGTCGATCTCCTCGCGGAAGCCGCCCAGGGCACCCCGCAGCAGCAGCCCACCGGCGCGGCCCCGGAGCGAGGATCCGGCGGCACCGCGGATGGCGCCGAGGATCGTCTGCGAGACCCCCTCGATCAGCTTCAGGGCGACGTTGCCGGTGAAGCCGTCGGTGACGATCACGTCGGCCCGGCCGGTGACGACGTCGCCGCCCTCGACGTTGCCGACGAACTCCAGGAAGTCGCCTGCGCGTGTCCGCTCGGCCAGCTCCGCGTGGGTCTCGAGCACCAACTCGCTTCCCCGCCCCGACTCCTCGCCGTTGGACAGGAGCCCTACGCGGGGGTGCTCCACCCCCAGCACCGACCTCGCCAGGGCGGCGCCCATGTAGGCGAACTGCACCAGGTGCTCGCGGCGCGCTTGGGCGTTGGCGCCCACGTCCAGCAGCGTCACCGGGTGCTCGGGCACCGGGAGGGGGAGCGCCAGCGCCGGCCGGTAGATCCCCGGGGCGCGCTTGATGTTGAAGATCCCGGCCGCCAGCGCGGAGCCCGTCCCGCCGGCGCACACGAGCGCGTCGGCGCGACCCCCGGCGACCGCCCGGGCGGCCTTGACGATCGAGGCCTCGGGGGTCGCTCGGGCCGCCTTCACCGGGTCGGCCGCCTTCGCGATCGACACCGGCGAGTCCTCGACCTCGACCCCGGCGGGCGGCTCGCCGAGGTCGCCGGCGGGCCCGAACAGCAGCACCTTCACGCCCTGCTCGGCGGCCAGGGCCGCACCCGCCGCCACCTCGCCGGGGCCCAGGTCGGCGCCGTTGCAGTCGACCGCCACGACCGGCCGGCGCGCGGTGGCGCCGCGCCCTGCGGGGGGCGGGCCCTCAGCGCTCACGGCGCTCAGGAGTGATCGTGATCGTGCTCGTGACCGGCGGCGTCGGCGCTGACGATCTCACGACCGGCGTAGTAACCGCACACCGGGCACACGCGGTGGGGCCGCCGGGGGCTGTGGCACTGCGGGCAGGCGTTGATCGCCGGCGCGTCGATGCGGTGCTGGGCACGCCGCTTGGCCGTGCGGCTGTGCGACTGCTTTTTCTTGGGTACCGCCATGGAAGGGAGGAAGGCTACCAGCAGCCCGCCGGGCGCTACTCGAGTCGCAGCTCGCGCAGCTTCGCCCAGCGGGGGTCCGCCGCGCGCTCGTGACGGTGCTCGGGACCGGCCTCGTTGAGGTCGATCGCGCATACCGGGCAGAGCCCCGCGCAGTCCTCCCGGCAGAGGATCTTGGCGGGCATCGCGAGCGCCAGCGCGTCGCGTGCCCAGGCCCCGAGGTCGAGCGTCTCGTCCTCCAGGTAGGGGCTGTCGAGCTCCTCTCCGGAACCGGGGCGGTCGACCTCGCGGGCCTCCACCTCCACCACCGGCGCGGCCGCGCCGAGGCAGCGCATGCAGGGTCCGGCGACGGCGGCCTCGAAGCTCAGCAGCAGCGCGTAACCGCCGCCGCTCATACGCGAGACGGTGAGCGCCACCGGGACCGCGGACGGCTCCGCGCGGTAGGTCTCGCTGCCGAGCTCGAACGGGTCGATCGGCACCTCCAGCGAGATCCTGCGGCCCTCTCCGGGACTCAGCCGCAACGAAGCCAGATCGAGTTGCACCGTCGCGGCGGCCATGGGGCCTAGGCTAGCGTCCGCTCAGCGGCTGGTCTGGAGCTCCCGCTTGAGGACCTTGCCGGTGGCGTTGCGGGGCAGACGGTCGAGGAAGATCACCTCGCGGGGCACCTTGAAGCGGGCGAGGTTGGCGCGCACGTAGGCCTGTACATCGGCCTGGTCGAGCTCGGCTCCCGGGCGCGGCACGACGAACGCGAGCAGACGCTGGCCGAACTCCTCGTCCGGCACCCCGATCACGGCCGCCTCCTCGATCGCGTCGTGGTCGGCGAGCAGGTCCTCGACCTCGCGGGGGAACACGTTCTCGCCGCCGCTGACGATCATTTCGTCGTCGCGCCCCTCGACGAACAGGCGCCCCTCGGAGTCCAGGCGCCCGACGTCCCCGGTGCTCATCAGCCCGTCCACGATCTCCTTGCCGCCGCCGCCGGTGTAGCCGTCGAACACCATCTCGTTGCCGACGAAGATGCGCCCGGTCTGCCCGCGGGGGACCTCGTGCCCGCGCTCGTCGAGGAGCTTCACGACGGTCCCGAGGGGGGGCTTCCCGGCCGTCCCCGGCGTCGCGCGCAGATCCTCCGGCGTGGCGATCGTCGCCCACGCCACCTCGGTCGAGCCGTAGAGGTTGTAGAGCACGTCCCCGAACACGTCCATCGCGTGCGTGGCCAGCTCCCCCGGGAGCGCCGAGCCGGAGAGCGCGACGATCCTCAGCGAGCTGGTGTCGTAGCGAGCGATCGTCTCCTCGCCGAGGTCGAGGATCCGCTGCAGCATCACCGGCACGAGCACGAGCGCGGTGGCGGCGTGCTGGGCCACCGCCCGCAGCGTCTCCTCCGGGTCGAACCGCCGCCTCAGCACGATCGTGGACGCGAGCGGCAGGGCGACGGTGAAGTGGGCGAAGCCCCAGGAGTGGAACAGCGGCGCGGCGATCATCGTGGTCTCGCGGGCCCGCAGGGGGATCTTCGAGAACAGCGCCGCGATCGGCTCAATCGAGTCCGGCTGGCGGCGGGCCGCCCCCTTGGGGGTGCCGGTCGTGCCCGAGGTCAGGATCACGGTCCGGCCCGGCTCCGCCGGCGGCTGCAGGGAAGCGTCGTCGAAGCCGTCGATCAGGTCCTGCAGCTGGGGCAGCCCCGGTACCTCCGGCCCGTCGCCCTCGACCCACGACAGCAGCTGCTCGCGCCCGCCGGCGCCGTCCGCCACCAGGTCGGTGAACTCCTCGTCGTAGATCACCGCCACCGGGTCCTCGCGGGCGATCACGTCCGCGATCTGGGGCCCCGCGAAGGCCGTGTTCAGGTACAGCGCGTTGGCCCCCAGCTTCGAGACCGCGGCGGTGGCCTCGACGAAGCCGCGGTGGTTGCGGGCCATGATCGCCACCCCCGCGCCTTCGGACACCCCGGCCCCGCCGAGCCCCCGGGCGAGCGCGTTGGTGCGCCGGTCGACCTGCTCGAAGGTGAGCAGTCCCCGCTCGTCCACCAGCGCGGCCCGATCGGGATAGCGGGCCGCCACGCTTCCGTAGGCGGCCGCGGGCGTGAGCCCCCAGCGGCGCATCACCCCCAGCGACCGGATCGCCCGGTCGGGCCGGGTCGGGGCCAGGATCCCGGTGTCGAGCAGCACCTTCGCCGCTCTCAGCCTCTGTTTGACCGCGCGGGGATCCACGAGCATCAAAGCTACCCCGCTGTGAAGCCCTGCCGCGGTGTGGGCGCCGGCGAGCGGGCCCCGGGCGGCGGGGCTAGCCGACTTCCGCCGGCTCCTCCTTGCCCTGCAGGCGCTCCCTGCCGCGCTGGACGGCGGCGATGAACTTCGACAGGTTGATCTCGAGCGTGTTGAGGATCTCGTCCGCGTAGTCCTCCGCGCCGAGCCTGATCTCACGCTCGCGGGCCCGGGCGTCCTCGATGACGTCCTCGGCGGCGCGCTCGGCCTGCTTGGTGACCTCCTCCTCGCCGACCAGCCGCTCCTGGCGCTCACGGGCCTCTTTGATGATCCGCTCGGCCTCCTTCTTGGCCTCGGCGAGCATCTCCTGGCGCTCCTTGACGATCCACCGCGCCTGCTTGATCTCCTCGGGGATCGTGGCGCGCATCTGGTCGAGGATGTCGTAGATCTCCTCCTTGTCCACGCGCACGGAGTCGCTCAGCGGGATGGTCTTGGCGTTGTGCACCAGATCATCCAGCTTGTCTATGAGCACCAGGACATCCACTAACAGGTCACCTCCATGGGTACCTCTGAATTCTTCACCGTCTCAGCTCCTCCTGCAGCCGGCGCGCGACCTCGTCCGGCACGAGATCGTCGATTCGGCCCCCGAAGGTCGCGAGCTCCTTTACGCCACTCGATGACAGGAAACTGTACTGCGGGCTGGCCATCAGGTAGACGGACTCGATCCCGGGGTCCTGTCGGCGGTTGAGCTGGTTCATCTCCAGCTCGTACTCGAAGTCGGAGATCGCCCGTAGCCCCTTGACGATCGCGCGAGCCCCGACGCTGCGCGCGAAATCCACCACCAGCGTCGAGAACGGCTCCACCCGGACGCCCTCGAGATCGCCCAGCGCGTGCACGATGAAGCCGACCCGCTCGTCGATCCCGAACAGGGATCCGCTCTTGCGGACCGAGCGGTTGACGACCGCCACCACGACCTCCTCGTAGAGGTTGGCGGTGCGGCGGATCACGTCGAGGTGCCCGTTGGTGACGGGGTCGTAGGAGCCGGGGCAGACGGCGATCGTGCGGGAGTTGGTGCTCATGGATGGCGGTGAATTGTGATGCAAGTGTCCCCGTAGCGTCTTGAGCGCTCCACCTCGAGGTCGAGCACGAGCGGCGCGCGGCGGTCACTCTCGATCGCCACCCGGGCGCCGTCACGGAGCAGGGGGGGAACGATCTCGGCAAGCACCTCGCGCATCTCGCCGGCCAGCTGGTACGGGGGGTCGATCAGCACCAGATCGTATGTCTCTTGAGCCTCGCGGGCCCTTCTGAGCGTCGCCAGGGCCTCCGCCCGGCGGATCTCGGTGCGCCCGTCATCGAGTCCGAGCAGGGCCAGATTCTCGGCCAGGACGCGAGCGGCACGGGCGTCCTGCTCGACGAACACGCTCGTCCCGGCCCCCCGGGAGAGGGCCTCGATGCCGAGTGCGCCGCTGCCCGCGAACACGTCCAGCACGCGGTCCCCCCCGAGGTCCCCGAGCATCGCGAACAGCGCCTCCCTGACGCGCTCGGAGGTCGGCCTGGTGGCCCTGCCCGGCGGCGCCTTGAAGCGTCGTCCGCCGAGGCTGCCCGCGATCACCCGCACCGGATCGCCGCGGAATCAGCCATCTAGGCTGCCAGCGGCTCTTCCAGCTCGCCCCCGGCCGCCAGCCAGGCCCCCAGCAGCGCGTGCTCGGGTGCGCACAGTTGAGGGTCGCGGGCGGCGATCCGCTCGCCGTGGCGACGGGCCAGGCGCAGCAGCCGATCGTCCTCGGGCAGGCGCGCGAAGCGGTAGCTGCCGAGACCCGATTGGCGGGTCCCGACCAGCTCGCCCTCGCTGCGCAGGCGGAGGTCGATCTCCGCCAGGCGGAAGCCGTCGGAGTGCTCGGCCAGGGCGCGTAGGCGCGCCGAGCGGCGGCCGCCGGCCGGCCCCAGCAGGTAGCACCGCGAGGGGTGCTCGCCCCGTCCCACCCGCCCCCGCAGCTGGTGCAGCTGGGAGATGCCGAACCGCTCCGCGTTCTCGATCAGGATCACGGTCGCGTTGGACACGTCGATCCCGACCTCGATCACGGTCGTGGCGATCAGGACGTCGGCGGCGCCGGAGGCGAATGCCCCCATCGCCCGCTGCTTCTCACGGGGGCGCATGCCACCGTGCAGCAGCACCAGGCGGAAGTCGGCGAGCTCGCCCTCGGACAGGCGGACCAGCTCGCTGCGGGCGGCCCGCAGGTCCTCGCCGGCCCCCGGCACGGGCTCGCGGCCCGGGGCCGACGGCTCCTGCGGCGAGGGCTCGCCGTCCTCGATCAGGGGGCACACGACGTAGGCCTGGCGGCCGGCCCGCAGCTCGCCGCGAAGCTGCTCGTAGGCGGCCGCCCGCTCCTGCTCCCCGAAGGCCAGCGAGGTCCGCACCGGCGGGCGTCCGGCGGGGCGTTCGCGCAGCAGGGTCGTGTCGAGGTCGCCGTAGCGGGCCAGCGCGAGCGTGCGGGGGATCGGGGTGGCGGTCATGTGCAGGGTGTGGGCGGCGCGACCCCCCGCGCGCTCGCTGAGCGCGGTGCGCTGGCGAACGCCGAAGCGGTGCTGCTCGTCGACGACCGCCACCGCCAGCTCGGCGAAGCGCACGTCCGGCTCGATCAGGGCGTGGGTGCCCACCACCAGCGACAGCTCGCCGCCCCGGAGCCTGGCCAGGATCTCGCTCCGGCGCCGCGCCGGCGTGGAGCCGCTCAGCAGCGCCACCGACACGGGCTCGGACCCGAGCAGCTGCTGGATCGTGGCGAAGTGCTGCTCGGCGAGCGTCTCCGTGGGAGCCATCAGCGCCGCCTGGCAGCCGTGCTCGACCGCACGCAGCATCGCGTGCATCGCGACCACCGTCTTGCCGCTGCCGACCTCGCCCATCAGCAGCCGCTGCATCGGCGCGGTCCGCCGCAGGTCATCGGCGATCTCGTCGATCGCGTGGCGCTGGTCGGAGGTGAGGGCGAACGGCAGCTCGCCGGCCAGCCAGCGCTCGGTCACCGTCGGGGCCTCGCCGAGCGCGACCGCGCCCGTACGGCTCCGCCGGCGGCCCCGGCGGCGCAGGAACAGCAGCTGCGTGTACAGCAGCTCCTCGAACGCGAGGCGGCGGCGCGCCCGCTCGCGCTCGTCGGAGCTCTCGGCGAAGTGCGCGGCGAGGAGCGCCGCGGGCCTGTCGGGGAGCGCGCAGGCGACCCGCAGGCCGGAGGGCAGCGGGTCGGGGAAGTCGGCCAGCGAGGCCCTCGCGCCCCGCACGAGGGTGAGGATCTGGGTCGAGCTGAGGCCCTCCGTCGCGGGGTAGTGGGCGACGGTGGCCGAGCCGCCGGCAGCGGCGCTCGCGGGCCCACCCGCGCCGGCCCCCGCGCCCGCCGCCGCGCCGGCACCCGCGCCGGCGCCGGGGAGCGCGCCCCCGGCGGCGAGGGCGTGGTGGGAGACGGCGAAGCCCCCACGGCCGTCCGCCTTGCCGTGCAGCAGCAAGCCCGTCCCCGGTGGGTAGCGGTCCACCAGCCACGGCTGGTTGAAGAAGCGCGCCCGCAGCGACCCGCTCGCGTCGGCGACCCGCGCCTCGACCAGGGGGCGCATCCCCCGGCGCCGGACCGGGCGGGCGGCGATCGTCCGGACCGTGACCTCGACGGTCGCGGGCTCGCCGGTCCGCAGCTCCGCCAGCGTGCGCGACTCGCGGCTGTCGCCGGGGAGGTGTTCGAGCAGGTCCCCCACCGTGTCCAGGCCGAGTGTCTTCGCGCCGGCCGCCATGCGCCTGCCGGACAGCCGCAGCGGCTCCAGCAGCCGCGAAGGCCGCGGCCAGCGAACAGGTGCCCGCAGCAGGTCCTCGCGGGCCAGCGGCTCCCCCGAAGCGAACGCCCTCGCGTCCGCGTCGCCGCCGGACGGGCGCCGTGCGCCCCGGCCGGGAGCGCTGTCCGTGGCGGTGGCGTGCATCTGCCCGCAGATGATGATCGCGACGTCGGCGTCAGCCGCGCGGGCTACTCGGCGGCGAGCAGCCACCAGTAGGCGGACTGGCCTCCGTGACGGAGCTCGAGCTCGATCCCGCCGTTGACCATCTGCCCGAGCCGCTCCAGCGCGAGCGGCGCCTCATCGCCCGCCAGCACGCTGATCAGCTCCGGCGGGGATCCCGCCGTCGAGGGCCGGGCGAGCTCGGCGAGCACCGCCCGCAACGTCTCCTCGGCGTCGCCCCAGGCCAGCACCTCGTCCTGGATGAAGCCGACCGCGTCTCCGCGCTTGAAGCGACCTTGGGCGTCGTCGCGGGCAGCTGGCGCGATCGCCCCGGTGCGCACCCGTGAGAGGGCCTCGAGGACCGCGCCGGCGTTCTCCTCGACCGAGCGCGCCGGGGCCAGCGCCAGCGCCGCCACCAGGCCGGCCTGCTGGCTCGTGGTGGGCGCCACCCACACGTCCTTGTCGGACAGCTCCGCGGCGTGCTGGGCGGCCATGATCACGTTGGGGCTGTTGGGCATCAGCACGACCTCCTCGGCGGGAACCGCGTGGACGCCGGCCAGCAGGTCGTAGGTGGAGGGGTTCATCGTCGCTCCGCCGTCGACGGCGTGGACGCCCAGCTCGAGGAACAGCCCGAGGACCCCGTCGCCGTTGGCCACCGCCACGGCCCCGCAGCGCAGCGTGGGCTCCGCCGGGCGCAGCGGCGCATCGCCGTCACCGCCGTCGGCGGGTGTGTGCGAGTCGTCGGCGGCCGGAGCATGCGCGCCGTTGGCGGCCGGAGCATGCGCGCCGTTGGCGGCGGGCCCGGCGCCGGATGCCACACGCGAGTCGCGTTCGGCGACCTGCACGCGCATGTCGGCCACGTCGAGGCGGGAGACCTCCCCGACGCCGTCGAACACCGCCGTCGCGCGCTCGGGGTCGTCGGTGTGGAGGTGGACCTTGAGCGTGCTCTCGTCGCCGACCACCAGCACCGAGTCCCCCAGCCCTTCGAGGGCGGCATTGAAGCGCTCCGCCCGCAGGCCGCTGCCGGTGACGGCGAAGTTGGTGCAGAAGCGGTAGGTGCCGGAGGTGTGCTGAGGGTGGGTGATCCGCGCCGGGCGGTGGTGCTCCAGCGGCGGGGGCTCCTCGCCGCGCAGCACCGCCACGACGCCGGCGAACATGATCGTCAGCCCGTACCCGCCGGCGTCGACGACGCCGGCGTCGCGCAGCGCGGCCAGCAGCTGAGGGCCGCGTTTGACCGATTCCTCGCCGGTCGCGACCGCGCGTTCGAGCGCGGAGGCGATGATCGCGTCCTGGGTCGCCGCCAGCGTCCCCGGCTCCAGGCGCGGGTTCTCGCTGGTGTGCGCGAGGTCGGTGGCGATGCGGTGGGCCATCTCGCGGGCGACGGTCAGGATCGTCCCCTCGGCCGGTTCCCGCACCGAGGAGTACGCGCGGTCGGCGGCCCGTGCCAGCGCGGCTCCGATCAGCGTCGCATCGACGAGCTGGCCCGGGCGGCTGACGAGCTCCTCGGCGGCGCCCCGGATCAGCTGCGAGAGGATCACCCCCGAGTTGCCCCGGGCCCCGAGCAGCGCGGCCCGGGCGACCGAGTCGACGATTTCCTCGCGCCCGATCTCGTCGATCGTACGGTGCTCGTCTCCACCCTGGAGGCGGTCGAGCTCTTCGAGCACCGCGCGCAGCGTCAGCGCCATGTTGTCGCCGGTGTCGCCGTCGGCGACGGGGAACACGTTGAGGTCGTTGACCTCCTGGCGGCGGGACTCCAGGTGCGCCAGCGCACCTGCGACGGCGGCCCGAAAACGGACCAGGTTGGTGTCGGTCACGTCCCACACGTCTATCAGCTTCGGGGGACCCGCGCCGCTCCAAAGCGGCGTTTGCCGGACGTCGGGCGGTCGCTCCGGCGGCTGTTCGCGGCGCTCGGTGCCGCGGCGGGAGGTGCTAGGCGGCCTTGGTGACCTTGCCCGCTTTGAGGCAGCGGGTGCACACGTACACGCGCCGCGGAGCCCCCTTGACGAGGATCCGAACCTTCTGCAGGTTGGGGTCGAAGCGGCGCTTGGTCGCGACCATCGAGTGGCTGCGGCTCTGGCCGAACGCCGGACCCTTGCCGCAGCTGTGACACACCTTCGCCATCGGCGCCAGTCTAGAGGCTCGCGACCTCGGCCCGCAGCGATGCCATCCGCAACACCGTCTCGGCAGCGTGGCGGCCCTGGTCGCGCTTGCCCCCTCCGGCCCTTGCCAGCGCCTGGTCCATCGTCTCGCACGTGAGCACGCCGAAGGCGCAGGGCACGCCGGTCTCGAGCTGCACCCGCATGATGCCGGCGGCGGCCTGCTCGCAGACGAAGTTGTAGTGGTCGGTCTCGCCGCGGATCACCGCGCCCAGGCAGGCGACGCCGGCGAAGCGCCCGCTGCGGGCGGCGTAGCCGGCGGCCAGCGGCAGCTCGAAGGCGCCGGGCACTTCGAGCACGGCGACGTCCCCGACACCGGCCTCCTCGAAGGCGCTGCGGGCGCCCGCCTCGAGTCGCGCGGAGAGCTCCTCGTAGAAGCGTCCGACCGCGATCGCGAAGCGGTCGCTCAAGGTCGTTCCCGCCTCACCGCTGCTCGCGTTCGCGGGCTCGTTCGTGCAGCAGCTGCTCGTCGAGGTTCAGCCCCTGGTGGTGGAGCGTGTGGCCCATCCGCTGTGCCTTGGTGCGCAGGTACTCCTTGTTGTGCTCGTTGGGGGCATGCTCGATCGGCAGCTGGCCGCTGACCGACAGCCCGTAGCCCTCGAGTCCGCGGATCTTCTTCGGGTTGTTGGTGAGGATGCGGATCGAGCCGAGGCCGAGGTCGACCAGGATCTGGGCGCCGATCCCGTAGTCGCGCAGGTCGGCCGGCAGGCCGAGGCGCTCGTTGGCCTCGACCGTGTCGAGGCCGTCCTCCTGCAGCCGGTAGGCGCGGAGCTTGTTCAGCAGCCCGATCCCGCGGCCCTCCTGGCTGAGGTACAGGAGCACTCCTTTGCCCTCCCGCTCGATCATCGCCAGGGCCGACTCGAGCTGCTCGCCGCAGTCGCAGCGCAGCGAGTGGAAGACGTCGCCGGTGAGGCACTCGGAGTGGACCCGCACGAGCACGTCCGGCTCGCCGGCGACATCGCCCTTGACGAGCGCGACGTGGTGCTTGTCGTCCACCAGCGAGCGGTAGCCGATCGCCTGGAAGTCGCCGAAGGTGGTCGGCAGGCTGGTGGACACGACGCGTTCCACGAGCTTGTCGTGGCGGCGGCGGTAGGCGATCAGGTCGGCAACGGTGATCATCGCCAGGCCGTGGCGGGAGCAGTACTCGACGAGGTCGGGCACCCGCGCCATCGTGCCGTCGTCGTTCATCACCTCGCAGATCACCCCGGCCGGGTTGAGCCCCGCCAGCCGCGCCAGGTCGACCGCCGCCTCGGTCTGTCCCGCACGCTCGAGCACGCCCCCCGGGCGGCTCTTGAGCGGGAACACGTGTCCCGGCTGGACAAGGTCGTGGGGCCGGCTCGCGGGATCGATCGCGACCTGGATCGTGTGCGCCCGGTCGTGCGCGGAGATCCCCGTGGTGACGCCGTCGCGAGCCTCGATCGAGACCGTGAAGGGGGTTTCGAAGGGCGACTCGTTCTTGGCCGCCATCAGGTCGAGTCCGAGCTCGTCGCAGCGCTCGGGGGTCAGCGACAGGCAGATCAGCCCGCGCCCCTCCTTGGCCATGAAGTTGATCGCCTCGGGGGTGGCGAACTGCGCCGCGAGCGTGAGGTCGCCCTCGTTCTCGCGGTCCTCGTCGTCGCACACCACCACCATCCGCCCTTGGCGGATGTCCTCGATCGCCTGCTCGATCGTCGCGAACGGGGTGGCCGTGCCGGGGGCGCTCACGCCCGCACCGCCGTCAGCCGCTCGAGGTGCTTCGCGAGCACGTCGACCTCGACGTTCACCCGCTCGCCCTCGCCCACCCCTCCCAGCGTGGTGCGGGCCAGCGTCTCCGGGATCAGCGACACCGAGAAGGCGTCGTCCTCCAGGGCGCTGACGGTGAGGCTGACGCCGTCGACGGCGATCGAGCCCTTCAGCACCACATAGCGCAGCAGCGCGGGCGGGCACTCGAGCTCGAGCACCCGCGAGAACCCCTCCTCGCGGACCGACCGCACCGTCGCGGTGCCGTCCACGTGGCCCTGCACGACGTGGCCGCCGAGGCGGTCGCCGGCGCGCAGCGGCAGCTCGAGGTTCACGCGCGAGCCGACCCGCAGCGAGCCCAGCGAGCTGTGCTCCAGCGTCTCGTTCATGGCCTGCGCGTCGAAGCCCTCGGTGGCGGTGGCGGTGGCGGTCAGGCAGACGCCGTTGACGGCCACCGAGTCCCCCTCCCGCAGCTGTCCGGACAGCCGCGCCGAGACCCGCAGGGTCGCTCCCCGCTGGTCGCGCTCCAGCGCCGAGATCGTGCCCAGCTCGCTCACCAGTCCCGTGAACATCGCCCCTCGGCGCCGGTGCCTGTCACCACTCGCGCAGCCGCGCGGAGATCAGCAGGTCCCCGCCAACGTTCTCCCACTCGAAGGCGAGCGGCCGCACCGCGTCCGAGATCCGCTCGACCCCCTCGCCCTCGAGGGGGTCACGGGCCGAGCTCCCGCCGAGCAGCAGGGGGGCGAGGAAGAGCCGGATTTCGTCGATCTCGCCGGCGTCGAGGAATGCGCCGGCGAGGTGGGGCCCGCCCTCGAGCAGTACCGAGCTGATGCCCTGCGCGCCCAGCTGTTCGAGCGCCGCACGCACGCGGGCGGGCTCGTTTTCGCCGGTCGCCACGAGCACCTGCGCCCCGGCGGCTTCAAGCGCGTCGGTCTCCGAGCGTGCGGCGGCACGGGAAACCACGACGGTGAGCGGCACGGTGCCGGCGGCCGCCACCAGCTGTGAGCTCGGCGACAGCCGCGCGAGCGAGTCGAACACCACCCGCCGGGGTTGCAGCGCGGCCTCGGCCTCGAGGCCGTCGGGGCGGGCGGTCAGCTGGGGGTCGTCCGCGAGGGCCGTGCCGATGCCCACGATCACGGCGTCCACCGAGGCTCGCCAACGATGGGCCAGCAGGCGGCTCTGTTCGCCGGAGATCCACTTCGAGTCCCCGCTGCGGGTGGCCACCTTGCCGTCGAGCGTCATCGCCGACTTGAACAGCACCCAGGGGCGTCCCACGCGGGCGTGCTTGCGGAAGGCCTGGTTGAGCAGCCGCGCGCCGGCCGCCAGCTCGCCGTCGGCGACGACGACCTCGACGCCCTCGTCGCGGAGGATCCCGAGGCCGCGCCCGGAGGCCTTCTCGGTCGGGTCGTCGGAGGCGACGACCACCCTGCGGATGCCCGACTGGAGGATCGCGTCGGTGCACGGCGGCGTCTTGCCCTCGTGGCAGCAGGGCTCGAGCGAGACGTACAGGGTCGCGCCGGAGAGGTCGGCGAGCCCGCAGGCCTCGATCGCGTTGACCTCGGCGTGCATGCCCCCGTATTCCTGGTGCCAGCCCTCGCCGAGGACCTCGTTGTCGCGAACCACGACCGCGCCGACCACCGGGTTGGGCTTGACGGCCCCGACGCCGTTGCGGGCGAGCTCGATCGCCCTCGATAGGTAGACCTTGTCGGTGTCGGTGCAGCTGGGCATCACACCGAGGATAACCCTAGGTGTGCGCCGGCCGCGGGCCGGAGCCACAGCGCCCGCCGTGGAGCCGATATACGGTCATCGCCGGCCCCGGCCGGTGGTAGGCGAGCGGGTAGTAGTCGAAGCTCCAGTCGAAGTCGAATTTGACGGGCCGCGAGCCGGCGCCGTAGGGCGAGGCGCGGAACACGACTTCGCCGTGGCGGGCGAGGGCGCGGTAGTAGGCGATCGCCAGCGGCACCTCCCGCGGGTCGGCGTAGGCGCGCCCGGACTGGGTCGAGCCACTCACCACCCAGCAGTAGCGGTGGGCCAGGTAGTAGCCGACCAGCGCGGGCGACAGCGTGGTCTCGTAGCTCTCGATCCCGACTTCGTGCGTGTGGTCGGTGAGTTCGCCCCGGGCGTCGATCCGTGAGACATGCGACGGGTACTTGTTCCAGCGCCGGGGGCCCGCCTGCGAGCCCTTGCGTTCGTCCGCCCAGTCGTTGGGCGCGACCGGCTCGACCACGATCGGTGAGTTGCGGGGGATGTGGGCCAGCATCCACAGCCGCGTCAGGTTGCGCGTGTCGGCACGCGCCAGCACCGCGCCGGAGTGCAGGCTGTACACCAGGCCCTGCGCGAGCACGGCGGCGCACAGCACCCCGGCCAGCGCCCAGCGCAGCGGGCGGTGGCGTCTCCCCGACACCCCCACGAGCGTCGCCACCGTGACCGCCGCGAGCAGACAGGCGATCGGGAAGATCGGCAGCAGGTAGCGACCGAAGTAGCGCCCCTGCAGCCCCATGAAGACGAGGAACAGCAGCGGCGCCGGCACCAGCACCCAGCCCAGCGCCGCCTCGCGCCGCCACACCAGCACCAGGCCCGCGGCCGCCGCCAGCGCCGGCACCCAGCCGAAGCCCCAGGTGAAGGTCCACAGGTAGTAGGGGACGCCGCCCTCGCGGGTCGCCCCGAGCTTGCCCTGGGATTCGGCCGCGACGCTCGACTGGTGCGCCAGTTCGGCGTGGAAGGCGTGGAAGTCGAGCACCGCGTAGGGGTTGGCCACGACGAACAGGGCCAGCGCCGCCGCCCCGGCGGCGAGCACTCCCAAAAGCACACGCCGCCACGAGTCCGGCGTGGGCCCGCGCAGGCGCAGGGCCGCGGCCGCCAGCAGCGGCACCACCACGATCCCGGCGGTGTACTTGGTCGCGCACGCCAGCCCCAGCCCGGCACCCGCCAGCAGGTAGTCGCGGGCCCGGCCTTTGCGCAGCACCCCTGCGGTCCCGAGCAGCGAGGCCGTCAGCGGCGCCAGCGTGGGAACGTCGTTGAGCGCCAGGTGGCCGTAGAAGGTGGGCAGGAAGGCGACCGCCTCGATCGCCGCCGCCAGCAGTCCGGCCCCCCGTCCGAGTAGCCGGGCGCCCACGAGGTAAAGCAGCCATAGGGCGATCGTCCCCAGCACCGCGGCGGCGATGCGGGCCAGCTCGTAGACCTCGGCCGGGTCGTGATGGAAGTGGCTGACGACTCCCCCGCCGCCCCCGTAGGCGATCGCGAACAGGAAGTGCAGCAGGTAGGTGAACGCGGGCGGGTTTTCGAAGTAGTGCGGGTTCAACGTGCCCTCGCTGAACATCCGCACCGCCCGCGGCACGAAGTGGTCGGCTTCGTCGATGTCGTAGACGAACGGGAGCCCCTCGTGGGAGCCCCACAGCCGCAACGCGAGGCCCCCCGCGAGCACGATCGCCAGCCCGCCCCACGCCGCCAGGCGCGCGCCGCTCAGCGCCGGTGCCCGCGTCCTCGGGGCCTGATCGCCGCGGGCCTCCGCCCCGGTCCCCGCGCCGGCGCCGACTCCGGCCCCGGCTCCGGCACCGGCACCGGCGGGCTCAGCAGTTGTCATAGACGGCGTAGTAGCGGCTCGTGTAGATGCGCCGGAAGTTCTTCGGGGGCACCTGATCGAGGGGATCGTCGCCGACGTCGACGATCGCCTCCGAGAACACCGCGCTGCCGAGCGGGTAGACCGCGACGCTGCCCCGCTGCAGGCGGTGGGAGAGCCCGCTGGCCCCGCGTTCGGAGTCGCCTCGGGCCTGGCTGCGGGCCACGATGTCGCGCTGGCCGACGCTGTCGAGGATCCAGCGGGCGTCGGGGATCAGCTTGTTGTTGGGCAGCGACAGCAGCGGGCAGCGGCGCAGCACCGCCGCCACCCGGGGGTTGTGCAGGGCGACAGCGAGTCCCTGGTGGAAGTCCTCGTGCTCGGCCAGCGTCGTGCGCAGCCCCGACAGGCTGAGCGTGCTGACCGCGGACACCGTCCCGTAGATCACCAGCACGACCGCGAAGGCGATCCAGCCACGGCGCAGCATCGTCCCCGGCTCCAACATCCACCAGCCGGCGACCGCGACCGCGCAGAACAGCAGCGCGACCGTGGCCGCGCCCGTCAGGTAGCGGTCGATCACCGACGCCCCGCCGGCCCCCTCGAGGACGTAGACCCCATACAGCAGCACCAGCGCGACCAACGGCAACAGCGCCCGGCGCGGCGTCAGCACGACCGCGAGCCCCAGCCCCGCGATCGCGCCGAGCAGCACGGGCAGGTGGTCGATGCGGACGCTGTAGCTCCACACCGACCCGAGCACCGCCGAGAAGCCCTGCGTGCGTTCCAGTTCCTGGGCCAGCCCGGCGGTCGCGGTCAGCGAGTACAGCGGGTCGCCGGTGACGATCGCGTCGAAGGCCACCCACACCACCGGCGCGCTCGCCGCCAGGGCGAGGTAGGCGGCCATCCGCCGCACACTCGGGCCGGCGGGCGCCGAGCCGCGGGCGCGCAGGCCGGGCCAGCAGCACCAGAGCCAGTACGCGCCCGAGAGCACCCACGCGTCGGGGCGCAGCAGCCCGGCCGCGGCCAGCAGCACGAACACGATCGTGCCGCGCCGGCGCCGTTCCAGCTCCAGCGCCAGCGCCCACAGGATCAGCGCCAGGTAGGAGATGTCGAGATACCCCTGGGCGGCGAGGTTCTCGACGAAGAAGCGGCTCAGCAGCAGCAGCGCGGCGACTGCTCCCACGAGGGGGCCGAAGGCGAGCCGCCCGGCGCGGTAGATGCCGGCCACCGCGGCCACGAACGAGGCGATCGAGCCGAGCACCATCAGGCGGGCGCCGCCCTGCCCGAAGATCGAGCACAGCATCCCGAAGGCGATCGCCAGCGGGTGCTCGGTGGGGGCGCGGTAGACCTGGAAGTCGGGCAGGTGCCCGTGCAGCAGGTCGCGGCCCCAGAGCAGCGCGTAGAAGGAGTCGTAGGTCGGGTACGTGGGGAACGCCAGATAGCCGACCAGGGCCGCCACGCACATCAGCACGAAGGCGATCCGGGCCGGAGACGAGAGCACGCCCGCGGGCAGCGCGGCCGGGCTCATGGGGCCCGGGCGGACCCGGGTGGGCGTCGCGCTCTCCATCTGGCCTCACTCGCGCCCGCGGGCGGCGGCGCGGTCACGAAGCGCGAAGACCACGTCCTGCGCTTTGGGATACTGCGTGAGGGCAAGTCTAGGCAAATCGCCCGAGCGATGAAGCTGATCATCCAGATTCCCTGCTTCAACGAGGCCGACCAGCTTCCCCAGACGCTGGCGGACCTCCCACGCGAGGTTCCCGGCTTCGACGAGGTCCAGCGGCTGATCATCGACGACGGTTCCACCGACCAGACGGTCGAGGTCGCGCGGGCCCACGGCGTCGAGCATCTCGTGCGGCTGACCAACAACAAGGGCCTGGCGGCCGCCTTCCAGGCCGGCATCGACACCGCGCTGAAGCTGGGAGCCGACGTGATCGTCAACACCGACGCCGACAACCAGTACTGCGGAGCCGACATCCCGAAGCTCGTGGAGCCGATCGTCAACGGCCGCGCCGACATGGTCGTGGGCGACCGCCAGGTGGCGGGCATCGAGCACTTCTCGGCGGTCAAGAAGCTCTTGCAGCGGGTCGGCTCGTGGGTCGTACGCCAGGCCTCCTCGACCTCGGTGCCCGACACGACCTCGGGCTTCCGCGCCTACAACCGCGAGGCGGCGATCCAGATGATGGTCGTGTCGCGCTTCACCTACACGCTGGAGACGATCATCCAGGCGGGCAAGCTGCTGGTCGCGATCGACCACGTCCCGGTGCGCACCAACCCGAAGACGCGGGATTCGCGGCTGTTCCCCTCGATCGGCGCCTATGTGCGCCGCAACGCCGTCTCGATCTTCCGCATCTACGCGCAGTACGAGCCGCTGCGGGTGTTCTGGAGCCTCTCGCTGGTGATCGGCCTGGCGGCCGTGGCGGTGTGGATCCGCTTCATCGTCGCCTACGCCGAAGGCAGCGGCAGCGGCCACGTGCAGTCGCTGATCCTGGGGGCGGTGTTGTTCATCGCCGCCGTGGTCCTGTGGGCGCTCGGGGTGATCGGCGACCTGCTCGCCGCCCAGCGGGTGATGACCCAGCGCAGCTTCGAGCGCATCCGCCGGATCGAGCTCGCGCTGGGGATCGAGCCCTCCCACTACGAACGCGGAGGCGCGGCCGAGCCGGATGGCGCCGGGCAGGTGCTCGCCGCCGGGCCAGAGCCGCTCGAGCAGGACCCGGCCGAGCCCGGGGTGAGGGCCGAGCGGGGCGGGAGGGCGGTCAGGCTGTGAGCGGCGTGACCGTCTCCAGCGACGGGATCGTCACCGGCAACACGTTCGACAAGTACGGCAGCTCGAACCCGCTGGTGCGTCGATTGATGGAGCGCTTCGAGCGCACCGCGATCGAGCTGCTCGACCCGGCCCGTCCGAGCTCGGTGCTCGACGTCGGCTGCGGCGAGGGGGTGCTGGTGGAGCGCTGGGCCCGGTGCCTGCCCGACGCCCGTCTCGTGGGCGTCGACCTCGAAGAGCCCTCGATCCAGCAGGGCTGGTCCGAACACGTGGCCGCGAACCTCGAGTACCGCATCGTCGAGGGCCCGGGGCTGCCGTTCGCCGACGGGGAGTTCGAGCTCGCCAGCGCGATGGAGGTGCTCGAGCACCTCCCCGACCCCGAGCAGATGCTCGCCGAGATGGCCCGCTGCGCCAGCCGCCACCTGCTCGTGTCCGTCCCCCGCGAGCCGATGTGGCGGATGCTCAACGTGGCGCGGGGTGCCTACTGGTCGTCGCTGGGCAACACCCCGGGCCACCTCAACCACTGGTCGGCGCGCTCGCTACGGGCGCTGCTGTCGGGCTTCGGCGAGGTCGTGGAGGTGCGCTCGCCGTTCCCCTGGACGATGGTGCTTGTCCGCCTCTAGGACCGCGCCCCCCTCCAGGCCCCGGCCACAGCAGGCGAGCCGCTCATACGGCAGCGGCGCGCGCATCCTGGCGATCGGGATCGCCTCCACCGGGCTGCTCACGTTCGCCTACTTCTCGGTCGCCAGCCACGTGCTGGCGAGCGCCCAGGCGAAGCGGATCGACGTCCTGTGGTCGGTGATGTTCGTGATCATCTCCGTGATCTACCGGCCGGTGGAACAGCTGCTCTCGCGCTCGATCGCGGGACGCCGGGCACGCGGGCACGAGCAGCACCGGCTGCGCGTGCCGATGCTGATCCAGGGCTCCTTCGCGCTGCTGTTCGCGCTGCTGGCGGTGACCTTCCGCGAACAGCTGATCAACAACGTCTTCGAAGGCTCGGAAGGGCTGTACCTGGTGCTGCTCGTGGGCACCCTCGCCTACGCCGCCAGCTACTTCGCCCGGGGCTGGCTGGCGGGCCACCAGCGCTTCGGGCTGTTCGGGGGGCTGGTGCTGATGGAGTCGCTGTCGCGCTTCTGCTTCGCGCTGGCGGTGGCGATCGGGCTGGCCAGCGGCGAGAACGCCGTCGCGCTCGGGATCGCCGCCGCGCCGCTGCTGTCGCTGGTCGTGGTGCCGGCCGCCTTCCTGCGCGGGGGCGTCGACCGTGGGGCTCCGCCGGCGGCGGCCGCCGCGCCGCCGGATCCCCAGGCGGCCGGCGAGGTGATGACGGCCGACGAGGCCGACGCGGCGTTCGCCGGTCCCGGTACCGAGTCCGTCCAGGAGACCGCCGCCCACGACGAGCTGTCGCTGCGCCGGGGGGGCTTCTTCGCGGTGTGGGTCTCGGGGATCATGCTGGCGGAGCAGACGCTGCTCAACGGCGGGGTGCTGACCGTCGACGCGACCTCCCACGAGCGGGCCCTGGCGGGAATCGTGTTCAACGTGCTGTTGATCGCCCGTGCTCCGCTGCAGCTCTTCCAGGCCGTGCAGACCTCGCTGCTGCCCCACCTCAGCGGACTCGAGGCGACCGCCGGCCACGACCAGTTCGCCCGCGCGGTGCGCACCACCCTGAAGGCGATCGCGGCCTTCGCCGGGGCGGTGGCGCTGGGGCTGCTGGTGCTGGGCCCGTGGGCACTCGGACACGTGCTGTTCGGCCAGCAGTACAACTACGGGCGCGTGGGCCTGGCCCTGATCGGGATCGGGATGGGCTTCCACCTCAGCTCCGGGGCGCTCAACCAGGCGGCGCTGGCACGGAACCGCGCCCGGGCCGCGGCGGGCTGCTGGCTGGCGGCCGCGGTCGTGTTCATCGTCTGGATGCTGTCCCCGGCCGTGAGCGACGAGGTGCTGCGGGCGGAGATCGGCTACGTCGGCGCGACCGCCCTGCTGGCCGGCTTCCTGTTCCTGCTCTACCGCCGCCACGGCACCGCGCCGGCGGCCGCCGCGGGCTGACGAAACCCGGCGGCCGCCGCGGCCCCCTAGGAGGGTTTGGCTAGCGGAACTCCGCCACGGAGCGGTCGAGCTCGAGGAAGGCCTCGGCGGGGTCGGGGGTGTGGAAGATCGCCGAGCCGGCCACGAACAGCCGTGCCCCCGCTCGCCCGCAGGCCGGCGCGGTCTGCGGGTCGATGCCGCCGTCGACCTCGATCGCCACGCCGTCGCCGAGCAGTGATCGCAGCCGTGGCAGCTTCTGCAACGAGTGCTCGATGAACGGCTGCCCGCCCCAGCCGGGGTTGACGGTCATGCAGAGGGCGACGTCGAGCGCGCCGGCCAGCTCCGCCAGCGCCCCCGGCGGGGTGGCGGGGTTGATCGCCACGCCGACGCCGGCGCCGAGCTCGCGGGCGAGGTTGGTGGCATAGGCGAGGTGGGCGGTGGCCTCGGCGTGGATCGTGAGCGAGTCGGCGCCCGCGGACACGAAGTCGTGGAGCTGGCGTTCGGGGCGCTCGATCATCAGGTGGACCTCGATCATCCCCCCGGCATCCCGGACGGTGGCGGCGAGCGCCTCGACGATCAGCGGCCCGACCGTGATCGGGGGCACGAAGTGGCCGTCCATGACGTCGACGTGGATCAAGCGGGCGCCGGCCGCCAGAACCTCCTCCACCTGGTCTCGCAGGCGCCCGAAGTCGGAGGAGAGGATCGACGGGGCGACGAGGACGCTGTTGCGCAGCTCCGCGGGGGAGCTCATACGGCCTGCAGCATCGTGTCGCCGCAGTGGTTGCACTTCAGCACCGCCGTGGAGGACATCCGCACGATCGTCGAATGCTCGCCGCAGTTGGGGCACACCGAGCTCAGCTCGAAGCGGTGCAGGCAGTACACGCAGCGATAGCGTCCGGGCAGGTTGGTGGGACGCAGCCACGGCTCGCCGCAGTGCGGGCACAGCGGCCCGAGATCGACCGATGGCTTCGCAGCTCCCGGCGGATCTCCCTCCATCCGCCCCTACCCCCGACGCAGCCGCGCGATGAAGAAGCCCGCCGTGCGGTCCCGGTGCGGCAGCGTCTGTCGCACCTCGCCGTCCTGGGCGAACTCGGGGCGGGATTCCAAGAAGGCGGCGATCACGCGCTCGTTCTCATCCGGAGAGATCGTGCACGTAGAGTAGACAAGCAGCCCACCCGGACGGAGGGCGAGTGCCCCGGCCTCGAGGATCTCCCGCTGCCGGCGGGCGAGCTCGGCGACCGAGCCCTCCTGGATCCGCCAGCGCAGGTCCGGGCGCGCCTGAAGCGTTCCCAGGCCGCTGCAGGGGGGGTCGACGAGCACCCGGTCGAAGGGCGCTTCGCCGCGGGGCTCGGCGGCGTCGGCCACCTCCACGCGGACGTTGGCGGCCCGCATCCTCTGCGCGGTCCGCGCCAGCACGCCGGCCCGGCGGCGGTCGCGCTCGACGCCCACCACCTCGCCGCTGCCCTCCATCAGCGCCGCCAGGTGGGTGGTCTTGCCCCCGGGGGCGGCACAGAGGTCGAGCACCCGCTCCCCCGGCGCGGGGGCGAGCGTGCGCGAGACGAGCATCGCGGCCCGCGACTGGGCCAGCACCGCCCCCTGCTCCCACAGCGGCGAGCCGTGCAGGTCGAAGGGCTCCTCCAGCACCACCGCCTCCGGCAGGCAGGGGTCGCCGTGACTGTCCACCGGCAGCCTGCGGGCGAGCTCCCCGGCGTCCCCCACCAGCGTGTTGGCGCGGAGCGCGACCTCGCTCGGCTCGTTGTCGGCGGCCATCAGCGCCCGCGCCTGGTCGGGCCCGAGCGTGCGCCACCACAGGCGGGCGACCCACTCCGGGTGGGAGTGCTTCAGCGCGGCCTGCTCGGGCGTCCCCTCGGGCAGCCCGTCGACGAGCGCGGTCCGCCCCTCGCGGCCCGCCCGGCGCAGGACGGCGTTGACCAGGCCGTGGCCGGCGCGGCTCTCGTGCTTGGCCAGCTCGACCGACTGCGCCACGGTTGCGTACTCCGGAGCACCCTCCAGGTACAGCAGCTCGTACAGACCCAGGCGCAGGACGTTGACCAGCGGGCGCTCGATGCGGCGCGGATCGCGTTCGGAGAGCGAGCCGATCAGGTGGTCGAGCGTCGCCCGGCGCTGGATCGCTCCGTAGGCCAGGCGCATCGCCAGCGCCCGTTCGCGTCCGTCCAGCGAGGTGGCCTGCGCGCGCAGGGCCTCATCGGCCCAGGCTCCGTGCTCGAACACGCGGACGAGCACCTCGTAGGCGCAACGCCGCGCGGGCGATACCTCGCGGGTGGCTCTTGCAGGGGGTGCCAGGGCCGGCGCTCCTAGCCGCTGCGGGAGGCGCCGGCGAGCATGATCGCGGCCATGTCCTCGGCCAGGCGGCCGGCCTCCTCGTCCTCGAGCGTGGCGATCGTGACCCGCACCGCGGGCGGGCTCGACCCCAGCCGGTAGAGCGCCCCGGGCGCCACGACCCAGCCGCGGGCGAGCAGCCCCGCGACCACGGCCGACTCCTCCGCCACGGGGACCCACACGTTCAGCCCGGACGGCCCCACGGCGTCGATCCCGAGGGCGTGCAGCCGGGCCAGCAGCCCCTCGCGGCGCTCGCGGTAGCGCGCCCGGGCGCCGGCCAGGCGGCGCCGCACCGCGGGATCGCCCCACAGTCTCACGACCAGCGATTGCAGCACGTGGCTGACCCACCCGGGACCGCACTGCTGGCGGCGCTGCACGCGGGCCACGGTCTGGGGGTCCCCCCGCAGGATCGCCACGCGCAGGTCCGGGCCCAGTGCCTTGGACACCGAGGTGGCGATCGCCCAGCGCTCGCACGAGCAGAGCGAGCTGTGCACGGGCCCCTCGGCGAGCATCCCGAGGTGGTCGTCCTCGATCGCCAGCGCCCGTGGGAAGCGGCCCAGCACCGCAGCCAGCTCGCCGGCGCGCGCCTCGTCCAGCAGCGCCCCGGTGGGGTTCTGCCCGCGGGGGGTCATCACGGCCGCGGCGGCCCCCGCTCGCAGGGCCGCCTCGAGCGCTTCCGGGAGCATGCCCCGGCGATCCACCGGGACCGCCTCCAGGCGCAGTCCGTTGGCCCGCAGGAGGTCGAACAGGGCCGCATAGCCGGGGTCCTCGACCGCCACCCTGTCGCCCGGGCGCAGGCCCGACTGCAGCAGCAGCTCGACGCCCTCGAGCGCGCCGCTGACGACGCACAGACGTTGCTCGGCGCGCACGGCGTCCAGCTGCTCGACCGCCAGCCGCTCGAGCGCCGGCAGCACCGGCGGCTGGCCGTATAGGTGCAGCGGCGGAGAGAGGCGCGCCAGCGCGGGGGCGAGATCGGGCAGCAGCCCGGGGTCGGGGTTGCCGGCCGACAGGTCACGGGCGCCCTCCGGAACCGCCATCGACGCGGGGCCTCTCGAGGCCGGCACGGGGGTGGCCACGCGGGTCCCGCGGCGGCCGTCGGTCACCACCAGGCCACGGCGGCGCAGCTCTGCCAGCGCGGACGCCACCGTCGAGGGGCTGAGGCCGGCCTGGGCCGCCAGCGCCCGCACCGACGGCAGCCGCTGCCCGGTCGCCAGTCGGCCGTCGCCGACGGCGAGCTCGATCTCCTCGACCAGCGCCGAAGACGTCCGCGCGCTGATCGTGTACTGTTCCACTACAGACATCTCTCTGTACTATTACAAACTGCGGCCAGTCGACCTCTACGGCCGCTCGACCTCAGGACCCGAGAACGATGGCAGGCGACCTCACGACCCGCACCCCCCCGCCCTCGGAGCGTGTGCGCGTGCGCCGCAAGCGCGAACGCGGCCGCTACGAGAAGGACGTGATCGAGGCGATCCTCGACGAGGCGCTGATCGCCCACCTCGGCATCACCGCCGACGACGGGCAGCCGTTCGTGGTCCCCACCCTGCACGCGCGCAGCGGCTCGGTCGTCTACTGCCACGGCTCGCTCGGATCCCGCACTCTCAGGGCACTGGAAGCCGGTGCGCCCGCGTGCCTGACGGTGTCGCTGATCGACGGGCTGGTGCTCGCGCGCTCGGCCATGCACCACTCCGCCAACTACCGCTCGGTGATGCTGCTCGGTCACGCCCGGGTGGTGACCGAGGAGCCGCAGAAGCGAGCCGCGTTGGAGGCGATCGTGGAACACATCGTCCCCGGGCGCTGGCGCGAGGTGCGCGAGCCGACCGAGAAGGAGCTCGCGGCCACCGCGGTCGTGTCCTTCCCGATCGAGGAGGCCTCGGCCAAGATCCGCAGCGGCGGTCCGGTGGACGACGAGCCCGACCTCGAGCTGCCGGTGTGGGCCGGGGTGCTGCCGCTGGCGAGCACCGTCGGCGCGCCCCAACCCGACCCGCAGCTCGACGCGGCGATCCCGCTGCCCTCCTACCTTCGCCCCTACCGGCGCCCCGGCGGCGCGTGACCGCGTAGGTAGGCACCGGCGTCCATCGCCCGCGCGCCCGGCGGCTGGACCTCCAGCAGCTCCAGCAGCCCCGGCGAGCACGCCAGCAGCAGCCTGCCGTCGTGGGCGAACACCCCGGCGGGAGGACGCTCCCCGTCGGTGTCCTCGGCCACCCGGGCGCGGCGCACGCCGAGCAGCCCCCCGTCCTCGAGTGACACGCGCGCACCGATGTGTGGGTGCAGGGCCCGCACCGTGCGCTCGAGCTCGACCGCCGGGCGGGCCGGGTCCAGCAGCCTGTCCGCGGGCGTGATCTTCTCGGCGTAGGTGATCCCCTCCTGCGGCTGCTCGAGGCACGGGGGATCGTCGTCCAGCACCTTCAGGAGCGCCTCGGCGCCGAGCGCCTCCAGGCGCCCGGCGAGCGTGCCGTAGTCATCCTCGGGTGAGATCTGCTCGGCCGCGGTCGCGCACACCGGCCCGCTGTCGAGGCCGGCGGTCAGGCGCATGATCGAGACCCCGGTGCGCTCGTCGCCGGCCATGATCGCGCGCTCCACGGGGGCGGCCCCGCGCCAGCGGGGGAGCAGCGACGGGTGCACGTTGAGGATCTCGTGAGCGGACAGCAGCGGCTCCTTGATCAGGGCACCGAAGGCGCACACCACGACCGCCGCCCGGGCGCTCGGGCCTGGGTCGTCGGTGCCCTCGGGGAGCTCCAGCGAGCGTGCGATCAGCTCCAGCGACTCGGGCCCGTTGACGTTCTCGGGCTGGGCCAGCCCGAGACCCAGCTCTCGGGCCAGCTCGCCGACGGGCGGCGGGCGCAGCCGTCTGCCCCGGCCCGCCGGGCGGTCCGGCCTGGTGATCACGAGCGCCGGCCGGTGGTCGCTCCCGGCGAGCCGCTCGAGCACGGCGGCGGCGAACTGCGAGGTGCCGATGAAGACGGTCGCCACGCCCGCCGGGTGCCTAGTCGGCGCTCTCCTCTTCCAGAGCCTCGCGCATGGCCCGCATCGCCTCCTTGCGGGCCTGCTTGGAGATGCGGTCGAGGATCAGCACGCCGTCGAGGTGGTCGATCTCGTGCTGGATCACCCGCGCGCGCAGGCCCTCGGCCTCGATCGTCAGCTCCTGTCCCTCGGGGTCCTGCCCGCGGACGCGCACGCTCGCCGGGCGCTCGACCTCGACGTGGACGCCGGGCAGGCTGAGGCAGCCCTCGTCGGCCACCTCGAGCTCCTCGCTGCTCCACTCGAGCACCGGGTTGACCAGCGCCGTGATCGGTTCCTCGGGGTCGGTGCGGAACACCAGGGCGCGGTGCAGGACGCCGAGCTGGGTGGCGGCCAGCCCGATCCCGAGGGCGTCGTGCATCAGCTCCCCCATGCGCGTGAGCTCGGAGCGCAGGCTGTCGTCGAAGCGGTCGACCGGAACGGCGCTCGCCCGCAGCACGGGGTCGCCGAAGCGGCGGATCAGGCGCATCGCCGCGTCGCGCCTGGCCTTGGTCTCCGGGTCTAGCTCCGCCGCCTCGGGCGCGCCCTCCTCGCGCTCGACCTCGACGTCCTCGTCGGTGGCACGGGTGGCGTGCTGCTCGTGCTCGTGCTCGCGGTCTCGGAGTTCCTGCCGGGAGGCCATCTTCGCCGTCCAGCCTACTGCGGGTCGACGTCCACGCTGAAGCTCACCCCCGTGTGGGCGCGCCCTGCAGCCAGCGCCTGCACCGCCGCTCCAGCGTTGCGCACGGCGGCTCCACGTGAGCTGCCCTTCAGTACCAACATCTGGCGCTCGCGGCCACGCAGGCGGAACAGCGTCGCCGGCCCGAGCACGGTCACGGTCGCACCGTCGGGGGCGCTCGCCAGCCCCCGCTCGAGTTCCGTCCGCAGCTCCAGCGCGGCGGCCCGGGCCGTGGCCGCCTGCGGGCTCGAGCAGACGATCCGCACCAGGTGCGAGAAGGGCGGATAGCCGAGCTCTCGGCGGCGCTCCAGCTCGCCCGCCAGGAAGCCCTCGCTGTCGTGGCCGGCGGCGTGGAGGATCGCCCGCGCCTGCGGCGCGACGGTCTGCACCAGCACGCGCCCCTCCCCGCCCCGCCCGGCGCGGCCGGCGAGCTGGGCGATCAGCGCGAACGTGCGCTCCTCGGCGCGGAAGTCGGGGAAGCGCAGGGTCGCGTCGGCGTCCAGCACCAGCGCCAGCTCCACGTCGGGGAAGTCGTGGCCCTTGGCGACCATCTGGGTTCCGATCAGGGCCCCGCGGGGCGCCGCCTGGAAAGCCCGGAGGATCGCTGCCGCGCCGGCGTCGGGACCCTCCTCGCCGGAGCCCGCGAGGACCGCGTCGGCGTCGAGGCGGAAGACCGGGAAGTCGCCCTCGTCGAACACGGCGGCGAGGTCGTGGGCGAGCCGCTCGGTACCGGCGCCGTGGCGGGCGACGGCGCTCGAGGAGCAGTGGGGACAGCGGTCGGGGACCGGCTCGCGGTAGCCGCAGTGATGGCAGGCGAGCAGCCGCGCGCCACGGTGGAGCACGAGCGTGACATCGCAGTCCGGGCACCCCCAGCTCGCCCCACAGGAGCGACACGAGAGGAAGTTCGACCAGCCCCGGCGGTTGAGCAGCACGATCGCCTTGCCGCCCCCGGCGCGGACCTCCGCCAGCGCCGAGACGCTGTCGGGGTGCAGGTTGCCCGGCTGGCCGCGCATGTCGAGCACCTCCACCGGCGGCAGCGGGCGCCCGTCCACGCGCCGGGCCAACCTCGAGACGGGCAGGCGCAGGACGCTCTCCGGCCTCGGGGTGGCGCTGCCGAGCAGCAGCGCCGCGCCGGCCCGCCGGGCGCGCTCGGCGGCCACCTCGCGGGCGTCGTAGCGGGGGTCTCCCTCGTGCTTGTAGGAGGAATCGTGCTCCTCGTCGAGCACGATCAGCCCCAGCTCCCGGACCGGCGCGAAGACCGCCGAGCGGGGACCGACGCAGATCCGCGCCGCGCCCTCGCGCAGGCGACGCCACTCGGCGTAGCGCTGGGCGGTGGTCAGGCGCGAGTGCAGCACCGCCACGGTCTCGCCGAAGCGCTCGCCGAAGCGGGACACGATCTGCGGCGTGAGCGCGATCTCGGGGACCATCACGATCGCCCCCCGGTCCCGCTCGAGCGCCTCGGCGGCGGCACGGAGGTAGACCTCGGTCTTGCCCGAGGCGGTCACGCCGTGGAGCAGACGCTGCTCGAAGCGCCCTGCGGCGATTGCCACCCGCAGCGGCTCCAGCGCCTGCTCCTGTTCGCGGCTGAGTCGCGCGCCCGGCGCGATCCGCGCCCCGAGCGGCCCGCCCGCCGGCGCCCTCGGGACCGCCCGCCGGCGCCCGCCCAGGCGCCGGGTGGCTCCGGGGGGAAGCACCAGCCCGAGGGCCCTCGCGGGCGTCGAGCAGTATTCCTCGGCCACCCACCCCGCGAGCTCCACGAGCTCCTCGGGCACGCCCAGCTCGAGCGCCCGCAGGGGCGCCAGCAGCCGCTCGGCCGCCACCTCGCTGCGCTCGGCCAGGCCGGTGACGACTCCCAGGATCGTGCGCGCGCCGAACGGCACCACCAGCATCGAGCCGACCGTGACGCCCTCGCGCAGCGGCTCGGGGAGCAGGTAGTCGAACGGCCCCCGCAGCGCGCGGGTGCTGGTGATCGGCTCGACCTGGGCGATCGCGGACAAGCCTGCGACCTTAGAGCGGCCCCCGGTCAGAGCCGCCCCGGGCGAGGGCCCCGCCGCGGCCGAACGCCGTCGCCGCCGCGGCCGAACGCCGTCGCCGCCGCCCGGCGGCGCTGGCTACAGGCCGGCGGCCGAGCGCAGAGCCTCGGCGCGGTCCACGCGCTCCCAGGTGAAGTCGTGGTCGTCGCGGCCGAAGTGGCCGTAGGCGGCCGTCTTCTGGTAGATCGGCCGGTGCAGTTTGAGCTGCTCGCGGAAGGCGCCGGGGCGAAGGTCGAAGTGGTCGGCCACGAGCTGCGCTATCTGTCCCCGCCCGATCTTCTCGGTGCCGAACGTCTCGACCATCACCGACACCGGGTGGGCGACGCCGATCGCATAGGCGACCTGCACCTCGGCGCGGTCGGCGAGGCCGGCGGCGACGATGTTCTTGGCCACCCAGCGGGCGGCGTAGGCGGCCGAGCGGTCGACCTTCGAGGGGTCCTTGCCGGAGAAGGCGCCGCCCCCGTGGCGGGCCATGCCGCCGTAGGTGTCGACGATGATCTTGCGTCCCGTCAGCCCGCAGTCGCCCATCGGGCCGCCGATCACGAAGCGCCCGGTGGGGTTGACCAGGAAGTTGCGCACCAGCTTGCGCTCGTCGTAGAGGTCGGCCGGCAGCACGGGCCGCAGCACGTGCTCGATCAGGTCCGGCTTGATCAGCGACTCGGCGTCGATGCCGTCGGCGTGCTGGGTCGAGATCAGGATCTTCTCGATCTCGGCCGGGCGGCCATGCTCGTAGCGGACGGTCACCTGGGTCTTGCCGTCGGGGCGCAGGTAGGGCAGCACCTCGCCCTTGCGTACCTCCGAGAGCCGCTTGGCGAGCTTGTGCGCCAGCGAGATCGGCAGCGGCATCAGCTCCTCAGTCTCGTTGCTGGCGTACCCGAACATCATCCCCTGGTCGCCGGCCCCGGCGACGTCGAGCTCGTCCTCGTCGGCAGGGTCGTGGCGGGTCTCGTAGGCCGCGTCGACCCCCTGGGCGATATCGGGGGACTGTTTGTCGATCGCGTTGATGACCGCGCAGGTGTGGCAGTCGAAGCCGTAGGCGGCGTCGTCGTAGCCGATTTTGCGGACCGTCTCGCGGGCCACCGCCTGGATGTCCACGTAGGTGTCGGTCGAGATCTCCCCGGAGACCACGATCAGGCCGGTGTTGACGAGCGTCTCGCAGGCGACCCGGCCGTAGGGGTCGTCCGCGAGCACGGCGTCGAGGACCCCGTCGGAGATCTGGTCGGCGATCTTGTCGGGGTGCCCCTCCGTGACCGACTCGGAGGTGAACAGGTACTCGCTGTCTGAGAACTGGGCCAAAGCTAGGGCGGCAGTCTATGCAGCCCGCACGGCAGCGCGCTGGCCCCGCTCGACGAAGTCGATGATCAGGGGCACTCCGTCCATCGCGTAGCGGGTCCTCAGGCGGTTCTCGAGGAAGTAGGCGTAATCACGTGTGACCCGGTTGCGCGAGTTGACCTGGATCGAGAAGCGCGGAGGGCGACGGCCGGTCTGGGTCATGTAGATCAGCTTCAGGCGGTGGTTTGCCGGCCCTCCCTTCGTGCCGATCGGGGGCTGGCGCGCGGCGGTGGCCTCCGACAGGAAGCGGTTCAGCTCGGGGGTCGGGATCCGCGCGCCCATCCGTTCGCCGAGCGCGACCGCCTCGCCGAGCACCCGCTCGACGTGACGGCCGGTGCGGGCGCTGGCGGTCAGCACCTTCGGACGCAGACGCAGCTTCCTGGCCACCCGTGCGCGTTCGTGCTCGACGTCGCGGCCCCGTTTGTCGCCCTCGCCTTCGGCTTCCAGCAGGTCCCACTTGTTCAGCACCAGGGCCGTCGCGCATCCCGCCTTCATCGCCAGCTCGGCGACCCGCAGATCCTGGGCGGTGACCCCGTCGCAGGCGTCGCACACGACCAGCGCCACATCGGCGCGCTCGACCGCCCGCCGCGAGCGAAGCGCCGTGTAGTACTCGAGCGAGTCGGCGACCTTGGCCGCCCGGCGGATGCCGGCGGTGTCGATCAGCGTGATCCGGTGAGCGCCGAAGGCGAGGGTCGTGTCGATCGCGTCGCGGGTGGTCCCGGCGCGGTCGGAGACGACCACCCGCTCCTCGCCGAGGAAGCGGTTGACGAGCGAGGACTTGCCGACGTTGGGGCGCCCGATCACGGCCAGGCGCACCTCGTCCTCGTCGCGCTCCGGCTCGTCGTCGTCGGGTGAGACCTCCTCCAGCAGGGCGACGATGCGGTCGAGCAGGTCGCCGCTGCCGAGACCCTGGGCGGCGGATACGGGCACCGGCTCACCGAGGCCGAGGCGGTGGAACTCGGCGCTCAGCGGGATGTCGGAGGCGCCGTCGCACTTGTTCGCCGCCACGATCGTCGGGACCGGCTGGCGGCGCAGCAGCTCGGCCAGCTCCTCGTCGCCGGGGCGCAGCCCGGCGCGGGCGTCGACGACCAGCACCGCGACCTCCGATTCGGCCACCCCGGCCCGCGCCTGCTCGCGGATCGAGCTCGCCAGCGGGTCCTCGTCGCGGACGTCGATGCCGCCGGTGTCAAGCAGCGTGAACCGCCTTCCGTTCCACTCGCACGGCAGCTCGTTGCGGTCGCGGGTGACGCCCGGCCGCGGGTCGACGACCGCCTCCCGGGACCCGGTGAGGCGGTTGACGAGCGAGGACTTGCCCACGTTCGGATAGCCGACCAGTGCGACCTTCATGCGCACTGAGTATGACCGCGCCGGCACGCCGCCCCCGGGGACACCGGCGGGGACGGGCCGGCGGGCCTAGCGGTCGGCCGCGTCCCGCACCAGCCGCGCGATGCGAGCGACGACCTCCGCGGCGCTCAGCGAGCTGGTGTCGATCTCGACGGCGTCCGGGGAGGGCCTCAGGGGGGCGATCTCGCGCGAGCGGTCACGCTCGTCGCGGGCGGACAGCTCCGCCAGCACGGCGGCCTGGTCCCCGCGCTGCTCGAGCGCCCGCCGCCGGGCGCGCTCGCGCTCGTCGGCGGTGAGGAACACCTTCAGCTCCGCGTGGGGGGCCACGACGGTGCCGATGTCGCGCCCCTCCGCCACCCAGTCGCCCCGTCCCAGCAACGCCCGCTGCTTCTCCAGCAGGGCCGCCCGCACGGATGGGTCGGCCGCCACCCGGGAGGCCTCGGCCGCGACCTCGGGCGTGCGGATCGCGGCGCTGACGTCGCGGCCTTCGAGCAGCACGCGGGGCTCGCCCGCCACGGGGCCACCGTCGAGCTCGATGCCCATATCCGCCGCCAGCCGGCCGGGGTCGGCCCGGGGATGCTGCAGGGCGAGCAGCGCCACCGACCGGTAGAGGGCGCCGCTGTCGAGGTAGCAGAAGCCGAGCTCGCGGGCGAGCTCGCGGGCCACGGTCGACTTGCCGGCCCCGGCGGGTCCGTCGATCGCTACGAGCAAACCGCTTGCAGGTCGGCGACGAAGGACGGGTAGGAGACGGCCGCGGCATCGATCCCGACCACCTCCACCCCCTCGCGCGAGGCGAGCCCCGCGACCGCCCCCATCATCGCCATGCGGTGGTCGCCGTGGGCCTCGATCGTGCCGCCCCGGAGGCCGTCCGTGCCACGCACCGAGAAGCCGTCCTCGGTGGCCTCGATGTCCGCGCCGAGCCCGCGCAGGCCCTCGACCACCCCCGCGATGCGATCGGACTCCTTCAGGCGCAGCTCCCCCGCCCCCCGCACCAGCGTCTCTCCCTCGGCGAAGCACCCGAGCAGCGCCACCAGCGGCAGCTCGTCGATCGCCAGCGGCACCTCGTCTGCCCTCACGACCGTCCCCTCGAGCGCCCCGTGGGCGACGTCGAGATCGCTCACCGGCTCATACGGGACGAGGGCCTCCAGCTCCGGCTCGAGGTCGCCGAGCACGATCCCGCGCATCCTTCGCAGGATCCGCAGGAAGCCGGTGCGGGTCCAGTTGACGCCGACGTCGCGGATCAGCAGCCGCGAGCCCGGGACCAGCACGCCGGCGGCGACGAGGAAGGCGGCCGAGCTGGCGTCGCCCGGCACGAACAGCTCGCCGAGCAGCAGCTCGTCGACGTTCGCCACCGTCACACGGGTGCCCTCGCGCGTGATCGGGGAGGCCGCCGCGAGCAGCATCCGCTCGGTGTGGTCGCGGCTGCGGCTGGGCTCGATCACGGTCGTGGCCCCATCCGCTGCCAGTGCTGCCAGCAGCACGCACGACTTCACCTGCGCGCTGGCGACCTGCAGCTCGTAGGTGATCGCGCGCAGCCGCGCGCCCGTCACCTGCAGCGGCGGGAAGCGCTGCTCGGTGGCCCGCAGCTCGGCCCCCATCTCGCGCAGGGGCTCCATGATCCGGTCGACCGGCCGGCGGCGGATGGAGGCGTCGCCGTCGAGCGTGAAGGTGCGCCCGGCCTGGGAGGCGAGCCAGCCGGGTAGGAGCCGCATCAGGGTGCCGGCGTTGCCGACGTCGATCGGGGCCTGGGGCTGTAGCGCCTCGCGCAGCCCGCTGCCCCTCACCACGACCGCGTCCGGCTGCACCTCCACCAGCGCTCCCAGCGCCGCCACCGCCCGCAGGGTGCTGTCGGTGTCGGCGGCGTGCAGGTAGCGCTCGATGCGGACCGGCTCGGAGGACATCGCCCCCAGCAGGGCGGCGCGGTGGGAGATCGACTTGTCGGGCGGCGCCGGGATCGCGCCCGAGAGCCCCTCGGCGGGCTCGAAGCGCATGCGCGCGGGGCCGGTGGACGGTGTTCCCCGCACGCTCACGCCCGCGCCACCGGGAAGCCGAGGCCGCTGATCAGCTCGAGCGCGCGATCGGCCTGCTCCTCGCCCCGGACCCACAGCGCGATCACGCCCTGGCGGTTGTCCTCCGAGGGCGACAGGGCCATGTCGGCGATGTTGACGCCGTCGCGGCCGAGGACGAGGGCGATCTCGGCGATCACCCCGGGCCGGTTGGGCACCGAGGCGCGCAGCTCCTGGACCGGGCCGCCGACGAGCCCCGCCGCCAGCAGCCGCTCGTGCTGGGAGCGGGCCTGCTCGTTCCACTCGCCGAGCGAGCGGGCGTCGGCCCCGGCCAACCAGGAGCGGACCTCGCGAAGGCGCTCCATCAGCTCGTCGATGCCTTCCGCGAGGGCGTCGCGGTTGGAGAGGTAGATGTCCGTCCAGATGCTGGTGTTGGCACCGGCCACGCGGGTTGCGTCGCGAAAGCTCGGGCCGACCGCCGGCAGCCGTTGGGTGTCCTGCTCGCCGGTCAGCGCCGCGGCCTGCTCGACGAGCGCGTTGGCGAGCACGTGCGGCAGGTGCGAGACGCACGCCATCAGGCGGTCGTGCGTGACGGGGTCGATCGCCGTGGGACGCGCCCCGAGCGTGCCGAGGAAGCGGTGCAGCCGCTCGTACAGCACCCCCGCGGTCGAGCCGGTGGCCGGCGTCAGGTACCAGCTCGCCCCCTCGAACAGGTCCTCGCGGGCGTGCTCCACGCCCGCCGTCTCGGCGCCCGCGAGGGGGTGGCCGCCGATGAAGCGCTCGTCCGCCCCGGCCGCCGCGAGCGGCCGCTTGGTGGAGCCGACGTCGCTGACGACACACTCGGGCCCGGCTGCCTCCAGCGCGGCGGCGACCGTCTCGGCGATCGCCGACAGGGGCGTGGCGACGAACACGATCTCGGCACCGGAGACCGCCTCGGCGATCCCGCTCGCCCCCGAGTCGATCGCTCCCAGCGCCAGCGCCCGCGAGCAGACCTCGCGGTCGCGGTCGTAGCCGCTGACCTGCGCGCCCGCGCGCGCGCGGGCCGCCAGCCCGATCGAACCGCCGATCAGCCCGACCCCGAGGACGGCGACCTTCAACGGCGCTGTCTCGGGGCCCGGGCCATCAGACCGTGCTCAGCTCCTTGCCGGCCAGCGCCGCCGCCTGCTCGACCGCCCGGGCGAAGTCCTCGAACTCGTCCGCCACGAGCGCCTGGGGACCGTCGCAGATCGCCTCGTCGGGATGTGGGTGGACCTCCACGATGATCCCGTCCGCTCCGGCGGCCGCGGCCGCCAGCGACAGCGGCCTGACGAGGTCGCGCCGGCCGGCCGCGTGGCTGGGGTCGACGATCACCGGCAGGTGGGAGAGCTCCTTCAGCACCGGCACCGCCATCAGGTCGAGCGTGAACCGGTAGGCGGTCTCGAACGTGCGGATGCCCCGCTCGCACAGCATCACGTTGGGGTTGCCTTCCTTGAGGATGTACTCGGCCGCCATCAGCAGCTCGTCCAGCGTCGAGGACAGCCCACGCTTGAGCAGCGCCGGGCACCCGGAGCGGCCGATCTCCGCCAGCAGCGGGTAGTTCTGCATGTTGCGGGCCCCGATCTGGACGACGTCGGCGACCTCCAGCACGGCGTCCATGTCGCGCATGTCCATCAGCTCGGTCACGATCGGCAGCCCGGTCTCGGCCTTGGCCTCGGCCAGCAGGCGCAGGCCCTCCTGGCCGAGCCCCTGGAAGGCGTACGGTGAGGTCCTCGGCTTGTAGGCGCCGCCGCGCAGCAGCGTCGCGCCTGCGTCGCGGACGACGTTGGCGGTCTCCAGGGTCTGCTCGCGCGACTCCACGGTGCACGGGCCGGCGATCAGGGCGAAACTGTCCCCGCCGATCTTGCGGCCCCCGATCTCGAGGACCGTGCGCTCGCCGTGGGTGATCTGGGCCGAGGCGAGCTTGTAGGGCTTCAGGATCGGCACCACCCGGTCGACCCCGGGCTGGCCCTCGAGCCCGAGGCTCTCGACGTTGGCGTCCTGCTCGACGTCGCCGATCGCCCCGATCACGGTGACGCGCGCGCCCTGGCTGCGGTGGGCGCGCGCCCCGGCTCGCTCGATCTTGGAGACGACGGCCGCGACCTCCGCGTCGGTCGCGCCCTCCTTCATCACGATCATCATCGACTCATCCTTTCAACTGGCGTCTGGGCTTAGCTGTTCGCTGCTGGGAGCTGCGGCCCGGCCGACGCTTGCGGTGCGGCGGAGCCGGCTGTTCGTGAGGGGGGCGCGCACGGCACCCCGGAGGTGGCGCTCGGTCCCGACGGGGACCCGGTGCGGCCCTGCAACCCGCTCACGCACGGGCCCACGGCCGGAGCGCCTAGCTAAATCGCCAGGCGTAGAAGGGCGACCAGACGGCGCTCGTCGCTGAGGTGCGGTGATATTCGCGTGCCGTCTGACGCATCGTGACCTGCGACGGTTGTAGCAGACAATCGCCCGCCGGTCCAGGGTGAAAAGGCGCGCCCGGAAAGATCCGCGTCCGTCTCCGGAGCGGCGGCCCCCGGCGCCGGCGCCGCCGCGGCGTCAGGAGCTCGTGGGGGCGCCCGCGAGCACCTCGCGGAGGGCCTCCCGGAAGCGGTCGTTCTCCTCCGGCAGACCGTAGGTGACGCGCAGGGCCGGCCGCTCGGACCCCAGCGCCGCGCCCGCGCGCACGAGCACGCCGCGCTCGCGCAGCCCCTGCACGACCTCGGCCTCGTCGACGTGGTCGCCGAGACGCACCCAGCAGAAGTTGGCCTGAGAGGCGGCCTGGTCGAGGCCGAGGGCGGCCAGACCGTCGTCCATCGCCAGGCGCTCGGCGACGGCCATCTCGACCCTCCTGGTGACCTCGTCCTGGTGGGCGAGCGCCTCGACGGCGGCCGCCTGGGCGAGGGCGTTGACGCCGAACGGCTGGCGCACCTGGTTGAGGGCGCGGGGCAGCTCGTCCGACCCGCACAGCGCGAAGCCGACCCGCAGTCCGGCGAGGCCGTGGACCTTCGAGAAGGTCCGCAGCAGGACCAGGTTGGGGTGGCGGGAGAGCAGCCCGATCGAGGCGTCGGGGTCGTCGAGCAGGTTGAACTCGCAGTAGGCCTCGTCGACGACCACGCACACGTGGGGAGGGACCTCGTCGAGGAAGGCCGCGATGTCGCCCGACGGGAGCGCGGTGCTGGTCGGGTTGTTGGGGTTGCAGACGATCGCCAGGCGCGTGACGACGGTGATCTCGCGCAGCATCGCCGGCAGGTCGTGGCGGTCCTCGGAGTCGAGCGGGACGGTGATCGCGCGGGCGCCCGAGGAGGCCGCCAGCTGCGGGTACACCGAGAACGAGGGCCACGCGTAGAGGATCTCGGCGCCGGGCTCGAGCAGCGCCTCGCCGGCCGCGAGCAGGATGTCGCACGATCCGTTGCCGACCGCGATCCGCTCGGCGGATACCTCGTAGCGGTCGCTCAGGGTCCGCCGCAGCCGGGCGCAGGACGGGTCCGGGTAGCGGTTCAGGCGGGCCAGCTCGCGGTCGATCGCCTCCCGCACCTGGGGCAGCGGCGGGTAGGGGGACTCGTTGCTGGCCAGCAGCACGACCGGCTCCTCGAGCGCGTAGCCGCCCGCCGCGGGATACACCGGGATGCGCCTGATCCGCTGCGCGAACTCGATCGCCATGACCCTATTGTGCCGCTATTGCGCCGCTGCGAGGTCGGCGCGCAGCGACTGCGCCTCACCCAGGTACACGTGCGCCGGGCGGTGCTCCTCGGGGGCGTAGTAGTGGATCATCACCCTGATCACGCGGGGCAACGCGCCCGGCACGGGGATCTCGCGGGCGCACAGCAGGGGCACCAGCTCGAACCCCACCGCCCGGGCGGCGACGGCCGGGAACTCGGCGTCGAGGTCGGCCGTGACGGTGAAGATGCAGCTGACGACGTCGTCGGGGGACAGGTCGTTGCGCTGCATGATCACGCCCATCAGCTCGGTGGTGCGTGCGAGGATCTCGGCGGCGTCGTTGCGCTCGACGGTGATGGCCCCGCGCAGGGCGAACAGTCGCATGGCGGCGATTGTGTCAGAGGGCGCGCAGGCTCCCGAGCTCTGCGGCGGTCAGGGGGCGGTGCTCGCCCGCTCCCAGCGATCCCAGCCGCAACGGGCCGAAGCGGGTGCGAACGAGCTCCAGGACCGGGTGACCCACGTGCTCGCACATCCGCCGCACCTGCCGGTTGCGGCCTTCGTGGATCGTGATCTCAAGCTCGTACGGCCCCACCCGGCGGACGTGGGCGGGCGCGGTGAGCCCGTCCTCGAGCTCGACGCCGTGGCGCAGCGCGCTCAGCGCCGGCCCCGTGACGGGCCCGCCACCGAGCCGAGCGCGATACGTCTTCGGGACCTCGAAGCGGGGGTGGGTGAGGCGGTTGGCCAGCTCGCCGTCGTTGGTGAGCAGGATCAGCCCGGTCGTCTGCGCGTCGAGGCGGCCGACGGGGTACAGCCGCACCGGTCCGCGGGCGAGGAGCTCGACGACGGTCGGGCGCCCGTGGGTGTCGCTGGCGGTGGAGACGACCCCCAGGGGCTTGTTGAGCATGTGGGCCTCGCGGGCCTCGGGCCCCGACAGTGGGCGCCCATCCAGGCACACGTGGCTGGCGGGCGTCACCTCACGGGCGGGGTCGGTCACCGTGGCGCCGTCCACCGTCACCCGTCCGGCGGCCACGATCTCCTCCGACGCGCGCCGCGAGGCCACCCCGGCGTGGGCGAGGAACTTCGCTAGACGCATCCCCTCGGTACGCGATCGCGATCCATCGGCTGCCACCATAGGAGCCCGGGCGCCGTCAGCCCGCGTGACCATGGACCTCGAGCTGCTCGACCGAACGCTCGCCGAGGAGGGCGAGCGCGCCTTTCGCTCCCGCCAGGTGTGGGGGTGGCTCGCGCGCGGGGCCGGCGGGTACGAGCAGATGACCGACCTGCCGGCGGGGCTGCGGGGGCGGCTGGCGGACGAGGTCCCGTTCTCGAGCCTGCGGCTGCTCGACCAGGCCCGGGCCGGCGACGGGACCGTCAAGGCGCTGTTCGCCACCGCCGACGGCCACCCGCTGGAGGCGGTGCTGATGCGCTTCCGCGACGGCCGCCGCTCCGTGTGCCTGTCCTCACAGTCGGGGTGCCCGTTGACGTGCACCTTCTGCGCCACCGGCTCGATGCGCTTCGCGCGCAACCTGTCGATCTCGGAGATCCTCGACCAGGCCCTGCACTTCCGCCGCCTCGGCGCGATCGACCACTGCGTGTTCATGGGCATGGGCGAGCCGATGCTCAACCTCGACGCGGTGCTGGGCGCCTGCGAGCGGCTCCCCGACCTCGGCATCACCCACCGGCGCACGACCGTCTCGACCGTCGGCTGGGTACCCGGGATCGAGCGCCTGGCGGAATCGAAGATGCCGCTGCGGCTGGCGCTCTCCCTGCACGCACCCGAAGACGCGCTGCGCTCGCAGCTGATGCCCGTCAACGAGCGCTTCCCGCTCGCCGAGGCGCTCGACGCCTGCCGCCGGTTCTATGCCCGCAAGCGCCGGCGGGTGTTCATCGAGTACGTGATGCTTGCCGGCGTCAACGACCGCTACGAGCAGGCGCTCGCGCTCGCCCGGGCGCTGCGCTCCACGGACGAGCGCTCGTGCCCGTTCAAGGTCAACCTGATCCCCTACAACCCCACCGGCTCGGGCTACCGGGGCTCCGGACCGGGGGCGATCGCCGCCTTCCGCCAGGCGCTCGAGGACGCGGGCATCCCGGTCACCGTGCGGCTCACCCGGGGCCGCGAGATCGCCGCCGCCTGCGGCCAACTCGCCGCCACCCGCCCGGACGCGGGTCCGGGTGCGGGCCCGGAGGAGCCCGGGCTAGGCGGCGCTGCCGCCGGCGCGGGCCTCGCCGGCGCGTAGCAGCCGCTCGCGCAGCTCGGCCTGCTCCTCCGGCGTCGGGTCCCAATGGGAGACGTCGGGCAGCTCCTCGAGGCTGCGCAGCCCGAACAGCTTCAGGAACTGAACCGTGGTGCGGTACAGCACGGCGCCGAACTCGGAGCTCCCGGCCTCCTCGATCAGCCCACGGTCCAGCAGCGAGGCGGTGGCGGAGTCGGCGCTGACGCCACGGATGCGGGCGATCTCCGGCCGCGACACCGGCTGCAGGTAGGCCACGATCGCGAGCGTCTCGGCCTGGGCGGGGCTGAGCGTGGCCACGCGCGGTCGGCTGAACAGGCGCCGCGCGGCCTCCTCGGTGCCGGGGTCGCTGGCGAGCGTCCACCCGCCTCCCAGCTCGCGCAGGTGCAGCCCGCGGCGGCCGGGGGCGTACTGCTCACCGAGCTCCGCCAGGGCGCCGGCCACGGCATCCTCCCCGGCGCCGGTGGCCTCGGCCAGGTCGGCGGGCGTGAGCGGATCCGAAGACAGGAACAGCAGCGCCTCGATCGTGCGCGGAAGCTCGTCAGCCGGCTCCTCGGGCGGGCGGTCGGGCAGCGCGCTCAGCCGGCCCTCGTCGCGCTCCTGCGCATCGGGCCGGGCGCTCACGCGGGCACCTGCTGTCCGGCGTCCTCGGCCTGGTCGGCGGCCTCAGGAGCGGCGGCGCCGGCGTCGGCCCGCCCGGGGAGAGTGTCCCCGCGCGTGACCCGGGCCACCGTCAGCTGGGGCTCGTGGGTGCGGGCCGTGACCGCGATCTCGCCGAAGCACTCGCGCTGCTCCCAGGAGGCCTCGCCCCGTTTGTAGAGCTCGAGCAGCGCGAACAGCGTCACCGCCACGGTCATGCGGTCGGCGCCGCGGACGGCCTCCTCGAAGTCGAAGCTGCCCCGCCGCAGCAGCTCCCGCAGGTGGCGCAGCCGCTCGCCGATGCTGACCCGGGGGACGGCGATGTGGCGCACGTCGATCTCCGGCGGCATCGCCAGCAGCCGTCCGATCGCGGCGCCGAGGACGGCCGGGTCCTGCGAGCCGTCGGGAGCCGGCAGCAGCGTGCGGCGCAGCTCGGGGGGCAGCGCCGCGGCCCGGAAGCGGACCCCGTGCTCGGCGGCCAGCAGGCCCGCGAGGTGCTCGCCGGCAGCGCGGTAGCGGCGGGCGTCGAGCATTCGCGCGAGCAGCTCCTCGGCGGCTTCGCCGGGCTCGATGTCGAGCAGCTGCTCGTCCTCGCCGGTCAGCATCAGCCGCGACTTCAGCTCCAGCAGGGCGGCGATCAGGACGATGAATTCGGTCGCGCTCTCGAGGTCCAGCTCGCCGCTGCGCTCGAGGTGGTCCAGGTAGGCCAGCACGACCTCGGCCAGCTCGAGCTCCAGCAGGTCGACCTCTTCGCGCAGGACGAGCGTCAGCAGCAGGTCGAAGGGCCCGCTGAAGACCTCGAGGTCGAGATCCAGGGCGTGAACTGCGGCGGGTGAGCCCACGGTCACCGGCCCAAGGTACCGAGCGCCGGCGACGCCCCTGTGGCGGCGGGCGCGGCGGGTGCCCCGACGCCCATCAGCGCGCGCACGTCCACCAGGGTCTCGCGGGCGATCGCGTGCGCCCGGCGGGCGCCCTCGGCCAGGATCGCCTCCAGGCGGGTCTCGTCGACGCGCAACTCGGCGTAGCGCTCGCGGATCGGCGCCAGGTACTCGACCACCGCCTCGCCGACGGCGGCCTTGAAGTCGCCGTAACCGGCGCCGGCGTACTGTGCTTCCACCGCCGCCGGCTGCTGGCCCCGAACGGCGGCGAGGATTTCGATCAGGTTGGAGACGCCCGGCTTCTCGGGACCGCGGGCGATCTCGCTACCGGAGTCGGTGACGGCGCTGCGGAGCTTCTTGAGGATCGCCGCCGGCTCGTCGAGCACGTACACGACGCCCTGTTCGCCGGACCCGGTGGTCGACATCTTCCGTGTCGGCTCCTGCAGGTCCATGATCCGCGCGCCGACCTCGGGGATGCGGTGCTCGGGCACCCTCAGGACTTCCTCCCCCCCGGCGAAGCGGGCGTTGAAGCGCCGGGCGACGTCGCGCATCAGCTCGAGGTGCTCGCGCTGGTCCTCCCCGACCGGCACCTCGTCGGCGCGGTAGGCCAGCACGTCGGCCGCCTGCAGCACCGGGTACAGCAGCAGGCCGGCCGACACCAGCTCGCGCTGCGCGGGGCTCTTCTCGCGGAACTGGTGCATCCGCTGCAGGCGCCCGAGCTCCGTCAGCGAGGTGAGCAGCCAGGTCAATTCGGTGTGCTCGGGGACGTCGCTCTGGCGGAACAGGATGCAACGTGCCGGGTCGAGCCCCGCCGCCAGCAGGATCGCGGTGGTGTCGTGGGTGCGCTCGCGCAGCTCGCGGGGGTCGTAGGAGACGGTGATCGCGTGCAGGTCGACGATGCAGAAGATCCCCTCGCCGTGCTCCTGGGCGGCGACGTACTGGGAGATCGCCCCGATCTGGTTGCCGAGGTGCTTGCGCCCCGTCGGCTGGATCCCGGAGAAGCTTCGCACCCGTGGAGGGCTTCCGGCCTAGAGAGCCTCGCGCACGACCGGCCGCTTGGCGGCCGTGGCCTCGTCCAGGCGCCGCACGGGCGTGTCGTAGGGCGCCCCGGCGGCCACCTCCGGGTCCTCGCGCGCCTCGGCCAGGATCGCCGCCACGGCGGCCGCGAAGGCGTCCAGCGTCTCCTTCGTCTCGGTCTCCGTCGGCTCGACCATCAGCGCCTCCTCCACGAGCAGCGGAAAGTACACCGTCGGGGGGTGGAAGCCGAAGTCCAGCAGCCGCTTGGCGAGGTCGAGCGTGCGGATCTGCAGACGTCGCTTCATCGGCTCGCCCGAGAGCACGAACTCATGCATGCAGAGCTCGCCGAAGGCGAGCGGCAGGTACTCGACCACGCCGTGCTCCTGCAGCCGTGCGAGCAGGTAGTTGGCGTTCAGCACCGCCGTCTGGGAGGCGTCCTTCAGCCCATCCCCACCGAGCGAGCAGATGTAGGCGTAGGCGCGCACGAAGGTGCCGTAGTTGCCGTGGTAGGCGCGCAGGCGGCCGATCGTCTTGGGGCGATCGCTGTCCAGCCGGAAGCCCCCGTCGGTCGCTCGCGTCACCACGGGCACCGGCAGGAACGGCGCGATCCGCTCGGACACGGCGATCGGGCCGGATCCGGGACCGCCGCCGCCGTGGGGCTGGGTGAAGGACTTGTGCAGGTTGAAGTGGACGATGTCGAAGCCCATGTCGCCGGGCCGCGAGATCCCCATGACCGCGTTGAGGTTGGCGCCGTCGTAGTACAGCGTGGCGCCCACGCCGTGCACGATCTCGGCGATCTCGGCGATGTTCTGGTCGAAGATCCCGAGCGTGTTGGGGTTCGTCAGCATCAGGCAGGCGACGTCGCGGTCGGCCTTGCGGCGGAGGTCCTCGAGGTCCACCCCGCCGGCCTCGTTGGTGTCGAGCTTGACCACCTCCAGCCCGGCCATCGTGACCGTCGCCGGGTTGGTGCCGTGGGCCGTGTCGGGGGTGAGCACCTTGTGGCGCCGCTCGCCGCGCTCCTCGTGGTAGGCGCGGGTCAGCAGCACGCCGGCGAGCTCGCCCTGGGAACCGGCGCACGGCTGCAGCGAGACGTGTGGCAGCCCGGAGATCTCCGCCAGCGCCCCCTGCAGGCGCCACATCAGCTCGAGCGCGCCCTGGGCCTGCTCCGGATCCTGCAGCGGGTGCAGGCGGGCGTGCCCGGGCAGCGCGGCCGCCCGCTCGTGCAGTCGCGGGTTGTGCTTCATCGTGCACGACCCGAGCGGGTAGAAGCCCGAGTCGAGGTCGTAGTTGCGCTTCGACAGACCCACGTAGTGGCGCACGAGCTCGGGCTCGGAGACCTCCGGGAGCGCCGCCGGGACCCTCCGCCGGTGGCGATCGGGCAGCAGCTCGCGCGGGTCCACGGCGGGGACTTCGGTGTCCGGGCACACGAACGCCCGCCTCCCGGGGGAGCCCTTCTGGAAGATCGTGCGGCCGGGCTCGCTGCCGGAGCGCTCGGCGGGCGTGACGCTCATGCGAGCAGCTTCTCCGCCGGGGAGCCCGCCGGGGAGCCCGCCGGCCGCTCGGCCTCGACCGCCGATCCCAGCACCTCCACGAGGCGGTCGATGTCGGCGCGCGTGCGCCGCTCGGTCAGCGCCACGAGCAGGCCGCCACGGTCGCGCTCGCGGCCGCTGAAGGCGTACATGTCGAGGCCCGGGTTCAGGCCCTCGCGCAGGCAGCGGCGGCGAACGGCGGCGACGTCGGCGTCCAGGCGCAACGCGAACTCGCGCACGACCGGCTGCTCGTGGAGCTTCTCGACGCCCTCCAGCGCGGACAGCTGCTCGCGCGCATAGTGCGTGCGGGCCAGCAGCAGCTCGCCCAGTTCGACGATCCCTCGCCGTCCCAGCCAGCCCAGGTAGACGACCCCGGCGAGCGCGTTCAGCGCCTGGGCGGTGCAAATGTTGGAGGTGGCGCGCTCGCGGCGGATGTGCTGCTCGCGGGTCTGCAGCGTGAGCACGAAGCCGCGGCGGCCCTCGAGGTCCGTGGTCGCCCCGGCGATGCGCCCGGGCATCCGCCGCAGGTACTCCTCGCGGGCGGCGAACAGGCCGAACGACGGGCCGCCGAAGTCGAGCCGGTTGCCGAGCGGCTGGCCCTCGCCGACGGCGACGTCGACACCGCACTCGCCGGGCGGCGCGAGCACCCCGAGGGTGATCGGGTCCACCTGCGCGACGACCACGGGTCGCTCGGGCGCCGCCGCCCCGGCGGCCTCGCTGAGCGCGACCGCGTCCTCGACCGCGCCGAGGAAGTTCGGCTGGGCGAAGATCGCGGCGCTGGTGTCGGCATCGATCGCCGCGGCCCACGCCCCGGCGTCGGTGACGCCGTCGCGGGTGGGCACCTCCCGGACCTGCATCCCGTAGCCGCGGGCGTAGGTCCTGAGCGTCTCGATCGAGTGCGGGTGCAGGGCTTCGCTGACCACGATCGCGGAGCGATCGTTGTGCAGCCTGGCCATGTAGGCGGCCGCCGCCACCGCCGAGGCGCCCTCGTACACCGACGCGTTGGAGACCGGCAGCGCGGTCAGCTCGGAGATCGCCGTCTGGTACTCGAACATCACCTGCAGCCCGCCCTGGGCCACCTCCGGCTGGTAGGGGGTGTAGGGCGTCAGGAACTCCGAGCGCTCGGTCAGCATGTCGACGACCGCGGGGACGTAGTGGTCGTACATCCCGGCGCCGAGGAAGCTCAGCTGCTGCTCGACGCTGGCGTTGCGCTCGGCCAGCGCGCGCAGGTGCTCGAAAACCTCCTGCTCGGGCTTCCCCGGCGGCAGCGCCAGCGGCTCGCGGGCCCGCACCTCCGGCGGGATCTGGCGCTCGAACAGCTCCTCCAGGGAGCCGACCCCGATCGCGGCCAGCATGGCGTCGAGGTCCGAGGGGGTGATGGCGGTGTAGCGGCTCAAGCTCTCCGACCAGCCTAGCCCGCGAGGCTCGCGCGATAGGAGGCGGCGTCGAGCAGCGCCCCGCGCTCGGACGGGTCCGCGAGGCGCACCTTCACCAGCCAGCCCTCGCCGTAGGGGTCCTCGTTGACCAGCCCGGGGTCCTCGGCGAGCGCCGCGTTGACCTCCACGATCTCCCCCGACAGGGGGGCGATCACGTCGGAGACGGCCTTGACCGACTCGATCTCGGCGTAGGAGGAGTCCTTGACCAGCGCGGAGCCGACCGCGGGGGGATCGAAGAACACGACCTCGCCCAGCGAGTCCTGTGCGTACCAGGTGATGCCGAGCGTGGCCAGGCCCTCGGCCTCCTCGATCCGGGCCCAGTCGTGCTCGGGGTGGTAGAGGAGCTCCTCTGGATAGCTGGCCTCGGCCATGTGCGGTTCAACCCTTTCTGTAGAGCGGCTTGGGCCTGACGACGGCAGCGCGCATCTTGCCACGGACGTCGATCTGCAACCGCGTGCCGTCGGCCGCCCGCTCGCGGGGCACGTAGGCGATGCCGACCCCCTCCCGCAGGCTGGGCGAGTGGGTGCCGCTGGTCACCTCGCCGCCGCCCTGCACCGGGTTGCCGGCGCGCGCGATGCCCTGGCCGTCGACCACGAATGCCACCAGCTGCTCGGGCGGGGGCACGCGGCGGTCGCGCTCGACGGCGTCGGCGCCGATGAACCCCGTCCGCTCCTTGCACGCCCACCCGAGACCGGCCTCGATCGGCCCCCGCTCCAGCGTCAGCTCGTTGCCGTACAGCGGGAAGCAGGCCTCGATCCGCAGCGTGTCGCGGGCGCCCAGGCCGGCCGGCACGGCCTCGCGCGCGAGCAGCTCATCCCAGAGCGTGCCGGCGTCCTGCGGCGCGCACAGCAGCTCGACGCCGTCCTCGCCGGTGTAGCCGGTTCCGCACACCAGCGCCGCCACCCCGGCGAGCGTGCGGTCGGCGGCCCGCATGCGTTGCGGCAGGGGCTCCTCGGAGAGCGCTCCGACGATCGCGCGGGCGGCCGGGCCCTGGACGGCGAGCATCGCAAAGCCGGCGGCGAGGTCCTGGACCCGGGCCTCGGGGAACGCCCCGGCCTGCTCCTGGAACCACTGCAGGTCGCGCTCGTGGTTGGCGGCATTGGTGACGGTGAGGAAGCGATCGGGACCGAGCCGGTATGTGATGAGGTCGTCGAGCACGCCGCCGTCGGGGCGGCACAGCAGCGAGTACTGAGCCCCTCCCTCCCCGCTCTGCTCGTCGTAGCCGATCGCCGCCACGTCGTTGGACAGCAGCCGCTGCAGCAGCTCCAGCGCCTGCGGGCCGCTGGTCTCGATCTCGCCCATGTGCGAGACGTCGAACACGCCGCAGGACCCGCGCACCGCCAGATGCTCGGCGCTCACGCCGGTGTACTGGACGGGCATCTCCCAGCCGGCGAAGTCGACCATCCTGCCCCCCGCCTCCAGATGACGATCGAACAGCGGCGTGCGCTGCAGCAGCGGCGGGGCCGTGGGCATGCCGGCCCAGGCTAGCGAAGGGCCCCCTCGGCGAGGCAGGCAGGGACCGGGCGGCTCGGTCAGCCGCGTGGCGCGAGTCGCTCCTCAGCGCAGGAAGGGCGGAACGTCGATCTCGTCGTCGGAGATCTCGAGCGTCGAGCGCTGGCGGTCGCTGATCCGGGGGCCGCGGTCGGGGCGGGCGGCGCGCGCCGCGCGGCGGGCACCGACGCCCGGGCGGTGGTCGAAGCCGGTGCCGATCACCGTCACCCGCACCTCGTCCGCCATCGCCTCGTCGATCACCGCGCCGAAGATGATGTTGGCGCTGGCGTCGGCGGCGTTGTGGATGATCTCGGCGGCGTCGTTGACCTCGAACAGGCCCAGCTCGCGACCGCCGGTGATGTTCAGCAGGATCCCGGTGGCACCGTCGATCGACTCTTCCAGCAGCGGCGAGGAGATCGCCGCGCGGGCGGCGTCGGCACAGCGGCTCTCGCCGCTGGCGCTGCCGATGCCCATCAGCGCCGAGCCGGCGTCCTGCATGATCGTGCGCACGTCGGCGAAGTCGAGGTTGATCAGGCCGGGGATCGTGATCAGGTCGGTGATCCCCTGGATGCCCTGGCGCAGGACGTTGTCGGCCTCGCGGAAGGCGTCGAGCATCGAGGTGCGCCGCTCGACCACGGCCAGCAGCTTCTCGTTCGGGATCACGATCAGCGTGTCCACGACCTCGCGCAGGCGGTCGATCCCCTCGGTCGCCTGGCGTCCGCGCTGGGTGCCCTCGAAGTCGAACGGCCTGGTGACCACGCCGACCGTCAGCGCGCCGATCTCGTTCTTGGCGATCTCGGCGATCACGGGGGCCGCGCCGGTGCCCGTGCCGCCACCCTCGCCGGCCGTGACGAAGACCATGTCGGCGCCCTTGAGGGCCTCCTTGATCTCGTCGCGGGACTCCGAGGCGGCGGCCAGGCCGACGTCCGGGTCGGCGCCCGCGCCGAGGCCCTTGGTGGAGTCGTGGCCGATGTTCAGCTTGACGTCGGCGTCGCTCATCGCGAGCGCCTGGGCGTCGGTGTTGGCGGAGATGAACTCGACCCCCCGCAGCCCCGCGTCGACCATCCGGCTGACGGCGTTCGTGCCGCCGCCGCCGACACCGACGACCTTGATCACTGCGAGGTAACTCGAGCCGCTCTCCATATTTGAGCCTTGTCTAGAAAGCCTTCAGGGGCAATAGAGGGTTTGGCACGATAGCGGACGAGTGCGGCCCCGCGTTCGCACGTTATGCAGGCATCTTCGCCCTGTCAACGAAGTCCGGGAACCTCGCAACGTGCGTTGCACCGTGAAACACTCGATCCAAGGTCGAGACTTCCGGCCGGCAAACCCTCGACCTGGAGTAGAGAGTTATCGCGGGGCCGGCCGGCGGCTCAGCCGCCGGGCGCCGCCACGGCCCCTCCGGCGGTCGACGGTTCCGGCGTGGTGGCGGGGGTGGTCGAGGCTTCCCCGCCGGGGGCCGCGGAGGACCCGCCCGAGGACCCGGGAACGGACGCTTCTTCGTGGCCGCCGGAGGCTTCCGGTTCGCTCGCGCCGGTGCTCGCGGAGGTCCCTCCCGAGGACGGCGCCGCGCCGCCGCCGGCCGGTTCGTTGGCACCCACGGGCGAGCCGGGGCTGGTGTCGGGGGAGCTCGCCCGCAGACCTTCGGCCAGGGCCGTCACCGATGCTTCGGTGGCGGGGTCGGTGGCGGCGGCTTCTTCGCCGTTGGGCGAGCTGACCGGGGGCGGGGTCCCGCCGGGGAAGCCTCCCGCGGCCGCACGTTCCGGTAGCCGCACGTCCACGTAGGTGGCCCCGGCGGACCCTTCGTCGAGCAGCACCCGCTCGAGCGCCAGCCACTTGGCGTGGGCGCGGTCGCCGTCGCCGAAGTACACGAGCAGGCCGTTGCGCATCGCCACCGTCAGGCCGTGCGAGCCCGTATAGGCACTCGCCACGCGTGCGGCCAGCGCAGCGGGGGCGGCGCCGAGGACCGCCAGCGCCGTCAGCACGCCGGCTTCGTGCACGGTCTGACCGGGCTGCGGCTGCCACTGGGCGCCGACGGTCGGCAGGCCGGCGGTCACGACCGCGGCTCCGAGGACGAGCCCGTCGGCGGCGACGGCCGTGCGGGCGCCGCCGACCACCAGCACGGCGACCGGTGGCGACTCGTCGAGGGTGATCACCAGCGTGTGCGGGAAGCGGGTGCTCGCGTGTAGGCCGCGGACGAGTGGGAACTGGGCCACGGCGGCGCGAAGCGAGGCGGTGTCGAGGTCGAGCGTGCTCATCCCGTGGGCGGCCGAGCGCAGCGCGGCTTCGATGGCGTGCGCCTGCGGGCCGCCGGCGCCGATCACCCGCACGGTGCGCACGGACACGAACTCCGATTTGCGAAACCACCACCAGCCGCCACCGAACACGACGGCCGCAGCCAGCACGCACACGAGCGCGATCCGCACCCTGCGCCGGGCGAGCACTCCGACGATGACCTGGCCGGTCGCGCGCAGCGCCCGCGGCGGGTGGAACTCGCGCCGCAGATGACGGCGGCGGCGGTGGCGCCACGGCAGTGCAATCGCGGGGCGGGCGTTCAGGGACCGGTCCACGGCAGGGTTCTTCGACCTTGCCGTCCCATCCCCTACCGCCGCCAGGGAAAGCGCACCGCTCCGAGCGTGTGGACCTCCGGCTCGAGCTCCACGCCGAAGCGCTCGAACACCCGCCGACGGCCCTCCGCCATCAGCTCGACGACGTCGGACGTACTTGCCGAGCCGGTGTTCTCGATGAAGTTCGCGTGCTTGGGCGCGAAGCGGGCTCCCCCGACCGCGAGGCCGGCGCACCCGGAGGCCTCCAGCAGCATGCCCGCGGTGCGCTCGCCGGCACGGGGGTCGTCAGGGTTCTTGAACGTCGAGCCGAAGGTGCGGATCCCCTGCGGCTGGGCCTCGTGACGGCGCCGGCGCATCTCCTGCAGCGTCCCCTTGACCTCGTCCACCGCCGCCGCCGTCAGCAGCAGGCAGGCGCCGGCCACGACTTCGCCCTCGCGCAGCGCCGAGCTGCGGTAGGCGAAGCCGAGCTCCTGCGGGGGCCGGCGCCGGTAACCGTCGGGGCCCGCGATCTCGACCCACTCGAGCACCCGCGCCAGCTCGCCGCCGTAGGCGTTGGCGTTCATCCGCACCGCGCCACCGAGGGTGCCGGGGATGTTGACGCCGAACTCGATCCCCGACAGGCCCTCGCGGGCGGCCCGGGCGGCGACCGCGGGTAGCCTCGAGCCGCCGCCGCACAACAATCGCGGGCGCTCGACCTCGATCGTCGCCAGGCCGCGGTCGAGCTTGATCACGAGCCCCGCGACGCCCTCGTCGGCGACCAGCAGGTTGGAGCCGGATCCGAGCACGAACACCGCCTCGTGCGCGTCCCGCGCCCACGCCAGCAGGGGCGGCAGCTCGGCCCTGCTGCCCACCCGCGCGAAGAACCGCGCCGGGCCGCCGGTGCCGATCGTCGTCATCGGCGCGAGCGGCTCCTCGCGCCGGAGCAGTGGCGGCCCGTCCGCGCTCATCCCCGCACCAGCCGTGCCGCCAGCAGGTCGACGTCGCCGGCGCCCATCACCACGCACACGTCGCCGGCGTGCAGCACTCCCCCCAGCACCTGCTCGGCACGGGCGCCGTCGCCGAGCCAGTAGACCGGCCGGCCGCCGGCCCAGTCGGCCGCCGCCGCGGCGACCAGCAGCCCGCTCACCCCGGGGAAGTCCTCGGCCCGCTCGCGCGCGGGATAGACGTCGAGCACGGCGACCACGTCGGCCCCGGTCAGCGCCCGGCCGAGCTCCGCGGCGAGCGCCTTCGTGCGGGAGTACAGGTGCGGCTGGAAGACCGCCAGCAGGCGGCGGTGCTCGAGGCTGCGGGCGCCCTGGAGGGTTGCCGCGATCTCGCTCGGGTGGTGGGCGTAGTCGTCGTACACGAGCGCACCGGCCGCGCTCTCGCCGAGCAGCTGGAAGCGCCGGCCCGCGCCCGTGAAGGCCGCGAGGCCCTCGATCGCAGCGTCCTCGCCGGCGCCGGCGAGGCGCGCCAGCTCGAGCGCCCCGGTGGCGTCGAGCGCGTTGTGGACACCCGGCACCGAGAGCCGGACCTCGTGCCCCCGCCAGCGGAAGCGGGAGCCGCCCGGGACCAGCGCCACCTCGCGCGCGTCGTAGGCGACGACGGGGCCCTCGCGCAGCTCGAGCAGCTCGGGCCGGTCCCAGATCACGGCCGTGGAGGCCCGCGCCAGGAAGCCGCGGAACACCTCGCGCAGCTCCCGCAGCGAGGAGAAGCTCGAGTGGTGATCGAGCTCGACGTTCGTCAGCAGCGCCAGCTCGACGTCCAGCTCGAGCAGCGAGCGGTCGGACTCGTCGGCCTCGATCACCAGCCACTCGCCCTCGCTCCAGTGCCCGTTCGCCAGCCCGCCGCCGATCGTCGCGCCGATCAGCCAGCCCGGCTCCAGCCCGGCTGCCCGCAGCGCGTGCACGACCATCGCCGAGGTCGTCGTCTTGCCGTGGGTCCCGGCGACGGCGATCGTGCGCCTCAGCGCCGAGAGCTGTCCGAGCAGGCGCGCGCGGGGCCACTCCGGCACGCCCCGCTCGCGGGCGCGGGCGCGCTCGGGGTTCTCGGCCGGAATCGCGCTGGAGTAGTAGAGCTCGACCCCGTCGCCGTCGGGCAGGTTCTCGGCCGCGTGCCGCACGCGCACGTCGAGCACCCCGTCGGCCCGCAGCGCTTCGAGGTAGGGACTCTCGTGCGCGTCGGAGCCGCTCACCTCGGCCCCCAGCGCGCGGGCCGCGCGGGCGTAGGCGCTCATGCCGGCGCCGCCGACCCCCACCAGGTGCAGGCGGCGCCCGACCCACGGCTTGGCGCCGGCGCTCATCGCGCGGCCGCCGCCAGCAGCTCGCCGGCCACCGCCCGGGCGGCGTCGGGGCGGGCCAGCGAGCGCGCGGCGTCGGCCATCGCCGCGAGGCGCGCCTCCTCGCCCAGCAGCCCCACCACCTCGCGCGAGAGCCGCTCGGGGGTGAGCTCGGCGTCGGCCACCGTCACCGCCGCCCCCGCCTGCTCCATCCAGCGGGCGTTGGCGCTCTGGTGGTCGGCCGAGGCGTAGGGGTAGGGCACGAGCACCGCCGGCAGCCCGTGGGCGGCGAGCTCGAACACCGAGCCCCCGGCCCGGGCGACGGCCAGGTCGGCGGCGCCGAGTGCCTCTCCGAAGCGTTCCACGTCGAGGTACTCGAGCAGGTGGTAGGAGGGCGCCAGCTCGCGCGCGGCCAGCTCGGGGTAGTCGCGGCTGCCGCTGATGTGGAGCACGTGGAAGGGGGCCGCGGCGAACGCCTCCACGGCGGCGAGGTTGATCGAGCGCGCTCCGAGCGAGCCGCCGAACACGAGCACGCAGCGGGCCTGCGGGGGGATCCCGAACCGCCTCCGGGCGGACTCGCGGTCGCACGACACGGCGGGGACGGGTCGCCCGGTCACGAGATAGCGGGGCGGCTCGCGTCCCTCGATCGGAAAGGCAAGGCACACCCGCCGCGCGAAGCGGGCGAGCATGCGGTTGCTGAGGCCGAGGTGGCTGTCGGCCTCGCTCAGCACCAGCGGCACGCCCAGCGAGAGCGCCGCCAGACCCACCGGCGCCGACACGTAGCCGCCCCCGCCGAGCACAGCGTCGGCCCCCAGCGAGCGCAGCAGCGAACGCGAGCGCGGGACCGCGAGCGCCGCCCGGGCGAGGGCCCGCAGCGCCCTCAGCGGGTGGGTGCGGCTGACGCCTTCGACGGCGATCTGGTGCAGCTCGAAGCCCGCCTCGGGAACGAGCGTGGACTCGGCACGGTGGCCCCCGATGAAGGTGACGCGGGCGTCGTCAGCCCGCAGCGCGCCGGCCACCGCGAGCGCCGGCACGACGTGCCCCGCGGTCCCCCCGGCGGCGATCACGATCCTGCTCGTCGCGTTCACCGCCGGACCGCCCCCCGCCCGCGGCCTGAGCGGCGACGACCCGGCGCCGGGGGGTGGGCACGGCGCGCACGTGGCCGCTCGCTCCGGAGGCAACGTTCAGCAACAGCCCCATCGCCGCGAGCATCACGATCAGGCTCGTCGAGCCGTAGGACACGAACGGCAGCGGCACCCCGGTCAGCGGCGCGAGGCCGAGCACCGCGAACGTGTTCAGCACCGCCTGCGAGACGATCAGCGAGGTCACCCCGACCGCGATCAGAGCGCTGTAGAGGCTGCGGGCGTTCTTGGCCGCGCGCAGTCCGGCCCACGCGATCAGGCCGTACAGGAACATCAGCGCGAACACGCCGACGGCGCCCAGCTCCTCGCCGATCACCGCCAGGATGAAGTCCGTCGGGGCCTCCGGGAGGTAGAACATCTTCTGCACCGACTGCCCCGGCCCGACGCCGAGCAGGCCCCCGGAGCCGATCGCGATCTGGCCCTGCACCGCCTGGAACCCGCTCCCGGACGCGTGCGCCCACGGATCCACGAATGACGTCAACCGCGCTCGCGCGTAGGGGCGCACGAGTGCGTACAGCAGCACCACCCCGAGCACACAGGCGCCGATCCTGGCCAGCTTCGCGAGCGGCATCCCGCAGGCGATCAGCATCATCGCGATCGTGAACGCGATCACCATCGCGGTGCCGAGATCGGGCTGGGTGAAGACCAGCAGGCACGCGCCCGCCACCACGGTCAGCAGCGGGCGCATCAGCTCTCGCAGGTCGTGCACGCAGCCGGGGCGGCGAGCCAGCAGCGTGGCCGCATACAGCACCAGCGCGATCTTCAGCAGCTCGGAGGGCTGGAACTGCAGCTGCCCGGGCCCGATCCACCGCCGGGCGCCGTTGACGCTGACCCCGACGTGGGGGATGTGCACGGCTGCCACGAGCACGAACGAGACCACCAGCAGCGGCGCCGTGATGGCGTGCACCTTGGCCACTCCGTCGCGCGCCAGCAGGTGCATCAGGCCGAGCCCCACGCCCCCGAACAGGACGAACTTCAGCAGGTAGGTGCTCCCGTAGCCGCCGCCGTGCAGCAGCGTCGTCGGCGAGGAGGCGCTGTAGACCATCACCGCCCCGAACGCCAGCAGGCACATCGTGGCCGTCAGCAGCATCCGTTGCTCGAGCGAGCTCTCCCGCGCCTTGCCGCGGCGGCGCGAACGACGTGCGGCCGCGGCGGGTCCGTCTGGGGCGGCCCTTGGCATCGAGACGGTCCTTCGACGCGTCCACGCGGATGCCTCCCGGCGGTCCTATACGCCGCGGCTCTGGCGGTAGATCGTGAACCCGATCGCAGCGAAGATCGACGCCACGATCCAGAAGCGCAGGATGATCTTCGTCTCCGACCACGCCTTCAGCTCGAAGTGGTGGTGGATCGGGGCCATCAGGAACACGCGCCGGCGGGTGGTCTGGAACGACAGCACCTGGATCACGACCGACAGCGCCTCGATCACGAAGATGCCTCCGATCAGGATCAGCAGGACCTCGGTCTTGGTCATCACCGCCAGCCCCGCGATCGCTCCCCCCAGCCCGAGCGAGCCGGTGTCGCCCATGAAGATCGTCGCCGGGAACGCGTTGAACCACAGGAAGCCGATGCACCCGCCCACCAGGCAGCCGGCGAGCATCGCCATGTCGAGGTCGCCGGCCAGGAACGTTATGCCGATGTAGGCGAGCAGCACGATCGCCGCGCACCCGGCCGCCAGCCCGTCGAGGCCGTCGGTGAGGTTGACGGCGCTGGTCGTGCCGGCCACGACCAGGTAGATCAGCAGCGGATACAACGGGCCGAGATCGACGTGGTAGTCGACGATCCGCAACATCAGCGTCGGCGCCAGCCCCGCCTCGTGCTGGGCGATGAACCACAGCCCCAGCGAGATCGCGATCGTGACCAGCAGCTTGGTGCGGGCGCGCAGCCCCAGCGAGCGTCGCTTGACGAGCTTCGTGTAGTCGTCGGCGAAGCCCAGCAGGGCGCATGCGATGGCCGCTCCGAAGACGCCCATCGAGCGCCATTCGAAGTCGGTCAGGATCAGGAACGAGACCGATACCGCGAGGAACAGGATCAGGCCGCCCATCGTCGGCGTGCCGGCCTTGACGTGGTGCCCCTGGGGACCCTCCTCGCGGATCTGCTGGCCGAACTCGCGCTGGCGCAGGAACTCGATGAACTTGGGGCTCAGGAAGATGCAGATCAGCAGGGCGGCCATGCCGCCGAAGAGGATGCGTCCCATTCAGCGGGGCCCCGCGGCGGCGCCCCGGGCCTGCACGCCCGCCGACCGCAGGCTCTCCTGGGGCGCCTGATCGGACCCGTCGCGCCCGTCCGGCCCCGCGGCCGGCCGCAGCGCCTCGCAGACGACCTCGAGCCCGACGCCACGCGAGCCCTTGACCAGCACCGTGTCGCCGGGGAGGAGCAGCGCCGGCACCAGCCCGGCGGCAGCACCGGCGTCGGCCACCGTGCGGGCCTCGCCTCCGAACGCGCCCGCCACCTCATCGGCCAGCGACCCCACCGACACCAGCAGCTCGACGCCGGCCTCGCCCGCACGCCGGCCGAGCTCGCGGTGTAGGGCCGGGGCCTGCTCCCCCAGCTCGAGCATGTCGCCGAGCACGGCCACGCGCCGGCCCGCAGCGCTCGCCGCCAGGTCCTCGAGCGCCGCGGCCATCGACATCGGGTTGGCGTTGTAGCAGTCCTCGATCAGCAGCCCGCCGCCCGCCAGCGGGTATCGCTGTCCGCGCATCGCGGAGAACTCCACCCGCACCTCCCCGGTGGGCGTGTAGCCCAACGCCCCGGCGGCCGCCACCGCCGCCAGCAGGTTGTTCAGGTTGTGGGCCTGGGAGAAGGACGGGCGCAGCTCCAGCGTCCGCTCGCGGTCGCGGACCACGACGGTGCCGTCGGGCCGACGCTCGGCCAACGTGACGTCGGCGCCCTGCCCGCCGAAGCTCACGACCTGCAGGTCGGCCCGCAGGTGCGGCTCGAGCAGCGGCTCGGCGAACGGCACCACGGCGGTGGTTCCCGGCGCCATCCCGGCGATCAACTCGGCCTTGGCTGCGGCGATCGCCTCGAGCGAGCCGAGCAGCTCCAGGTGGGCGGCGCCCACGTTGACGATCACACCCACGTCGGGGCGGGCGATCTCCGTCAGCTCGGCGATCTGGCCGGGCCCGCGCATGGCCATCTCCAGCACCAGCACCTCGACCTCCTCGCCCGCGGCGAGGATCGCCAGTGGGAGCCCGATCTCGGTGTTGTGGTTGCTCGGGCTGGCGGCGGTGCGCGCCAGCGGTGCGAGCACCGCGGCGAGGATGTCCTTGGTCGATGTCTTCCCCGCCGAGCCCGTGATCGCCACCACCCTGGTCCCACCGCGGCCCAGCTGCTCGCGCCACGCGCTCGCCAGCGCCTGCAGGCCGGCGAGCGGGTCGGGGTGGGCGAGGATCGCGCCCGCCGCGCTCGCCGCGACGGCGGCGTCGGCGGCGCCGGGGTCCACCAGCGCCCCCCAGGCCCCCGCCCGCAGCGCCGCGGGCGCGTGTGCGCCACCGTCCGAGCGGACCCCCTTCAACCCCACGAACAGCTCCCCCGCCGCCGTGGCGCGCGAATCGATCCCCGCCCCGGCCGGTCCCGGGGGATCCTGCTCCGAAGGCGCTCGCAGCAGCGTGGCTCCGGCGGCGTGGGCCACGCGCTCGGCGTCCCAGCTCCTCATCCGGAGCGGACCCCCTCGAGCGGCCGGGCAAGCGACCGCAGCGCCTCTCTGGCGACGGCGACGTCGTCGAACGGGAGCTTGCGCCCGCCCGCGAACTCCTGTCCCTGCTCGTGGCCCTTGCCGGCGATGATCACGACATCCCCGGGAGCGGCCTGCGCCAGCGCCCGCGCGATGGCCGCGCGACGATCGACCTCGGTGGCGACGTTCGCGGGGCCCGTTGCGGGGGCCCCACCGCGGGCGAGCGCGGCGGCGGGAATGCCGGCCATGATCTCCTCGATGATCCGCTCGGGATCCTCCGAGCGGGGGTTGTCGGAGGTCACGACCACGACGTCTGCCAGGCCGGCGGCGATCTCCCCCATCAGCGGTCGCTTGGCGCGGTCGCGGTCTCCCCCGGCACCGAACACGCACAGCACCCGTCCGCCGCCGGAGGAGCCGGCGATCGTCTCGCGGGCCGCGGCCAGCACGTTGGCGAGCGAGTCGGGCGTGTGGGCGTAGTCCACCAGCACGGCGAACGGCTGACCCTCGTCCACCGGCTCGAGCCGTCCCGGGACCAGGACGCCCCGCTCGAGCGCCGCCAGCAGCGGCTCGAGCTCGACGCCGAGCGAGCGCACCGCCGCCAGCGCCCCCAGCGCGTTGGCGACGTTGAAGCGCCCCGGCAGCGACAGCTCGACCCGGCGGCGGGCGTCCTCGGCGTGCAGCGTGAAGCTCGAGCGACCCGGCTCGCAGCGGATCTCCTCGGCGGAGTAGTCGGCCTCGCCCCCGACCGCGAACGTGATCGCATCCGGCAGCTCGGCGGCCAGACGGCGACCGTAGGGGTCGCCGACATTGACGATGCTGTGGGCGGGCGGCTCGCCGGCGGCGGGAAGGAACAGCAGCCGCTTGGCGCGGAAGTAGTCCTCCATGTCGGCGTGGAAGTCGAGGTGGTCCTGGGTGAGGTTGGTGAACACCGCGGCGGCGAACTCGATCGCCTCGGTCCGCCCGAGCGCCAGCGCGTGGGAGGAGACCTCCATCGCGCACGCCCGGTCTCCCCCGGCGAGCATCGCGCGCAGGTCCGCCTGCAGGTCGATCGCCTCGGGGGTGGTCCGCTCGACGGGGCGCTCGTGACCCCCGATCACCGACTTGACGGTGCCGAGCAGCCCGCAGCCGCGACCGCCGGCTCCTTCCAGCAGCGACCGCACCAGATAGGTGGTCGTGGTCTTGCCGTTCGTCCCGGTCACGCCGACCACGTCGAGCTCGCGCGAGGGGTGGGCGAAGAAGGCCGCCGCCAGCGGGGCCATCGCGGCGCGGACGGATGGCACCAGCACCTCCGGGACGCCGAGCCCGAGCGGGCGCTCGACCACCAGCGCCCGCGCCCCGGCGCTCACCGCCGCCGGCGCGAAGTCGTGCCCGTCCCGGCGGAACCCGCTGACGCAGAAGAACAGCTCGCCACCGTGGACACGGCGGCTGTCGTAGGCGAGGCCCTCGATCTCGGTCCCGGCTGCCCCGGCCGGCGCGCCGGCGCCGATCGCCTGCGCTCCCTCGAGCAGCTGCTCGAGCCTCATCTCCGCGCCCGGCTGGACATCTGGACGGTGAGTCTAGTTTCCGCTCCCGCCGGAGAACGGGGACGGACGCCACCGCGGCAGCGGCGCGCGCGGCCGCGGGCAGCCGGGCCGCGACCCCGGCGCGGGCGCACCGCTACCCCGGCGCGACGTCCATGTAGGGCAGCGCGAAGCTCATGATCTGGCCGAACGCCGGCGCGGCGACCGTGCCGCCGTAGATCGACCCGGCCTGCGGTTCGTCGACGACGACCGCACACAGCAGCTTCGGGTCGGTCGCGGGGGCGAAGCCGATGAACGAGGCCACATAGGCGCTGTGTGAGTATTCCCCTGTTTCCGGGTTGACCTTGCTGGCCGTGCCGGTCTTGCCGGCGAGCTGATAGCCGGGGATCGAGACCTCGCTGGCGGTCCCGTCAGGGCCGAGCACGCCCTCGAGCATCTGGCGGATGGAGGCCGCGGTGGCGCTCGAGATGACCCGCCGCCCGGACGGCTCGGGCACCGGCCGGCCCCCGATCGCGCCGATCACGTGGGGTGGCCGCAGCACGCCGCCGTTGGCGACCGCCGCGTAGGCCTCCACCATCTGCATCGGCGTGACGAGCTCGCCCTGGCCGATCGGGAGGTTGCCCATCGAGGACCCCGAGTACTGCGCCAGCGGTAGCACCAGGCCCTGTTCTTCGCCCGCCAGGCCGGCCCCGGCCGGAGTGCCGAAGCCGAAGCGGTGCACCCAGCCGTTGAAGCTCGCCGCGCCCTCGAGTTTGCCGATCTCGATCGCCCCGACGTTGCTCGAGCGGGCCAGGATTTCGCTGACCGAGAGCGTTTCCTCGGGATGTTCGGTGTCGTCGTGGATGGTCCGATCGGCGACCTGGATCTGGTCCGGCACGGAGAACCCGCTCTGGGGCGTGATCAAGCCCTGCTGCAGCGCTCCGGCGACAGCGACGACCTTGAAGGTCGAGCCCGGTTCGTAGTCGAAGCTGACGGCGCGGTCCTCGAGTGCGGTCGTCGGCGAGGCCGCGGGGTCGTTGGCGTTGGCCTGCGGCCAGTTGGCGACGGCGAGCAGTTCGCCGTCGCGCGGGTCCATCACGATCGCGGTGGCGTCTTTCGGTTCGAACACGCGCCCCACCGCCGCCAGCACCTGTTCGGTGCGCTCCTGGATGTTCGAGTCGAGCGTCAGCGAGACGTTGGTGCCCGGCTGCTCGGGACGGCTTTCGCTGATCGACAGCGGCTGTCCGAGCGCATCGGAGACCACCCGGCGCTTGCCGGCGCTGCCGGCGAGCAGCCCGTTCTGCGCGTACTCCAATCCCGACAGGCCCTGGCCTTCGGTGCCGACGAAGCCCAGCAGCTGGGCCGCCAGCGTCCCGCGGGGGTAGACACGCCGCATCACCGGGGTGCCGTTGATCCCGGGAACCTTCAGGTTGAGCACGGCTTCCGCCTGGGCCTGCGGCAGCGCGCGGGCGAGGTACACGAAGCCATGGTGCTCGCTGAGCTTTTCCAGCAGGCTCGAGCTGCTCTGCCCGAGCAGCGGCGCCAGGCGCTTGGAGAGGGCCAGCGGATCCTGGACCAAGTAGGGGTCGGCCGACAGGTCCTGGGCGGGCTCGGAGACGGCCAGCGCGACCCCGTCGCGATCGGTGATCGAGCCTCGTCGGGGACTGACCGCCTCTTCGGTCAGGTGCTCGGCGCTGCCCGCTTTGCGCAGCGTGGCGCCCCGGAACACGTCCAGGTACATCGTCCGCGAGCAGGCCAGCGCCAACAGCAGGAAGAACAGCGCGAAGATCGGCCCGGCGCGATGCTGGACGAAGTCCACCGCCGCGCTATCCGCCCTGGCCCGGTTCCCCGTCCGGGCTTGCGGGCACCTGGGCTGTGCTCGGGGCTTCGGTGCCCGGCGAGGCGGCGCCGGCGGGCGGGCTGCCGGAAGCTTCGCTGCTGGACGCTTCGCTGCTGGGCGCTTCGCCGTCGCCCGCTTCGGTGCGCGCCGCTTCGGCGCCGGCGGCTCCACCGCTCGCCGTTTCGGTGGCGGTCGTTTCCGTGGCGGTCGTTTCGCTGCCGTGCGCTTCGCCGCTCGCGTCGGTGCTCGAGTGGGCTTCGGCTTCGCCCGCGGGGTGGACGGACGCGTGCAGGCGCGCGGCGGCGCGGGCGGAGGCGGCCGGGTCGTGGGGAGCCCTCAGGAAACGCAGCTGCGACAGCGCCACCGGGCTCATGCCCAGGCGCACCGCCAGCTGGCGGATTCGTTCGGGCGACGCCAGTTCGGCGTTTTCGATGCCCAGGGTCGCGTTCTCGCGCTCGAGCGTGCGCTCCTTTTCCAGCGAGCGGCCGATCCCGACGTTGAGCTTCAACAGCCCGAGCTGGAGCGTGACGATCCCGATCAGCGCGAACGCGATCACGGCGATCGACCAGCGGCCCGTGATGATGCGGTCCACCAGCGGATGACGGGCCGCGCGGGCGATTGCGCGGGCCGACGCCGCCAGTGGGCGCGGGAGCGTTCCTCGGGGCGCGGCCGGCAGCGGCCGGCGTCCCGAGGAGGGGCCGGAGACGCGCCGCGGTGGCCTCACGGGCGCGAGCCTGCGAGACCCGGCCTGCGTGGTCGTGCGGCTGCGGGCGGTTGCCGGCGCCGGGCTCACGCGGCCTCACCGGGCTCCAGCTTGCGGGCGGCGCGCAGGCGCGCCGAGGAGGCCCGGGGGTTGGCGGCGAGCTCCTCCGCCGAGGGCACGATCGCGCGGCGGCTCAGGAGCGCCGCCTCGGCCTCCCGGCCGCAGGCGCACACCGGCAGGTCGGGCGGGCAGATACAGCCGCGCGCCCGCTCGGCGAGGAAGCGCTTGACGCGCCGGTCCTCGAGCGAGTGGAAGGAGATCGCCGCCAGCACGCCGCCCGGCCCCAACAGCGACCAGGCCTCCGGCAGCGCCCGCTCGAGCTGACCGAGCTCGTCGTTGACGGCGATCCGCAGCGCCTGGAACGAGCGCTTGGCGGGATGCCCACCGGCGAACCGGGCGGGCGCGGGGATCGCCTGGCAGATCGTCTCCACCAGCTCCTGGGTGGTGCGCAGCGGCGCCGCCTCGCGGCGCCTGACGACCGCGCGGGCGATGGCCCTGGCGTAGCGCTCCTCACCGTAGTCGCGCAGGATCCCGGCCAGACGTCGCTCGTCGATCTCCGCCAGCAGCGTCCTCGCGCTGGGCTCGGAGCCGGGGTCCATGCGCATGTCCAGGGGAGCGTCGTAGGAGTAGGAGAAGCCGCGCTCGCGGGTGTCGAGCTGCATCGAGGAGGTTCCGAGGTCGAACAGCACGGCGTCGGCCTCGAAGCCCTCGCCGGCGAGCCGTGCGAGGACCTCGGCGTAGCCGCCACGGATGAAGCGCGTGTGGCAGACGACCTCCTTGGAGAGCTCGGCGAAGCGCTGCTCCGAGAGCGGGTCGCGGTCGATCGCGACCAGCGTGCCGCCGGCACCGAGTCGCTCCGCGAGCATCCGCGCGTGGCCGCCCCAGCCGAACGTGCAGTCGACCACCTGCTGGCCGGGCCGGGGGTCGATCAGCTCGATCACCTCGTCCGCGAGCACGGGTGTGTGGGGGGCGTGCGCCAGCAGCGGCCCGGGCTTGCGGCCGGCGCGTCGGTCGCGGCGCGGGGGTGCGGGGTCTCGCCGGGTGGACCCCCGCGGACGTCCCTGTCGCCCTCCTGGCTTGCTCATCTCAAGAACCGGCATCGACACGCGCGGTGACCTCCGCCACGCTGGTCATCAGCTCGGGGCGGTACCCGCTCCAGGAACCCTTGTTCCACAGCTCCATCCTCTCTCCTGCGCCGACCACGATGACCTCCTTCTGCAGCGAGGCGTGGTCGGCCAGGAACGAGGGGATCATCACGCGACCCGCGCCGTCGAGCTCGGTTTCGTGGGAGCTGCCGAAGAAGAACCGCTCGAGGTCGGGGCGTCGCGGCGAGAGCGCGGGCAGGGCACCGATCTGCAGGCGCGTGTACTCCTCGTAGTCGCTCGGCCGCCACACGCCGACGCACGGCTTCAGGTCGAGGGGCATCGCGAGCACCACCCCTTCCGCCAGCATCGCCCGGTAGCGAGCGGGAACCGTGAGGCGGCTCTTCGCATCGAGGGTGTGGTCGAAGGTGCCGCGGAAAGGGACCAATTGGGAGCTCCGGTGGAACTGCCGAGCCGGGGTGGAGGAGTGGGAGGAGCTCCTCCACCCGGGCTCGCTGGCCGCGAAAATACCCCACCTCCCCCCACTTTGCAACCCTTTTGCACACTTTTTCCCACACAGCCTCCCACCTCGCCCCCCACGCACCCCACCCGAGGGCACCGACTGACCCCCCTTGCGCCGCCCATGGCAGCGCGCATACGATCCGCCCGCAGCTCACCGCGCCACGGTGCCGGCGAGCCAGAAAGCGATCCCCAAGAGTTGACGCACACCGGTACCGAAACGCCTCAGCGCGTTCCCCGTAGGGTCGCGCCGGCAGCCGCGGGCGCGATGCTGCTCGCCGTGCTCGCGTTGGCCCTGGCGGCCTGCGGGTCCAGCAAGCACGGCGGCACCGACGGCGACCCGGCCACGCTGACACCGGCCGCGGTCCCGGTCTACCTGGGAGCCGAGGTCCGTCCCCGCGGGCCGCTGAAGGAAGCAGCCATCGACGACGGGCACGCCCTCACCGGGCGCGCCCAGCCCTTCACGGGCCTGTTGGGGGCGCTGCAGACGCCCGGCTCGCCGCCGCTCGACTACCACCGCGACGTGGAACCGTGGCTCGGCCACCACGCCGGGATCTTCCTCAGCTCGCTCCACGGCACCGACGCCCTGGCGCAGGTCCTGCTCGCCGGCGGGCAGCACGTGTCGTTCCCGTTCGCCCCCGGAGGCGTACAGGGAGCCGTGATCCTCGACACCGACGACGCCGACGCCGCGCGCAGCTTCGTCGGCGAGGCCGCCGCTCGCGCGCGGGCGACGCCCACCGACTACCGCGGGGTGACGGTGCAGGCGACCGCCGCCGGGGACGCCTTCGCGATCGTCAAGGGGTTCTTGGTGCTGGGCACGCGGGCGGCGGTGGAATCGGTCATCGACACCTCCCAGGGAGCCCCGTCGCTCGCCTCCTCGAGCGCGTACAGCACGCTGCGACGGACGGCCCCCACACAGGCGCTCGCCCACCTCTACCTGTCCCCGTCGGCCTCGGGTCCGGCGGCCGGCGCGGCCGGCGAAGCGCTGGCGGCGCTCACCGGCTCCGGCGCCGCGCTGGCCTCGGTGACACCCCAGAAGGGCGCCATCACGGCCGACCTCGACGTGCTCTCCCCGGCCGGCTCCGAAGGGCTCTTCGGCGCCGCCTCCGAGGGCGCCCAGGCGCTCGGGGCGCTGCCGGGCGAATCGTGGCTGGCCCTCGGCGTCGGCGACACGCAGGCCGCGCTCAACTCCGACCTCGGCCGCCTCGGCTCGCTGCTCGGCTCCTTCGGCGGCGAAAGCTCCCCCTCCGCCGGGGGCGCCTCCGGGCTGCTCTCGGGCGGGCTGGGATCGCTCCTGAAGGCGCTCCTGACCCCGCTGCAGATGCTCGGCGCGAACACGCCCAAGGCGCGGTCGGAGTACGGCAGCTGGATGGGCCCGGCGGGGGTGTTCGCCACCGGCGCGGGGATACTCGAACTGCGGGCGGGGGTCGTGATCGTGTCCACCGACCAGGCCCGCTCGACGGCCGCCGTGGGCAAGCTCGCAGCCGAGCTCGAGGGCAAGGGGGCCTCGGTCGAGGCGGTAGCCATCCCCGGCAGCGAAGAGGCGGCGTCCGTCAACCTGATGGGTCTGCCGCTGCCGATCGTGATCGCCTCCGGGCACGATTCCACCGGCCAGCCGTGCTTCGTCATCGCGCTCGGGCAGAGCTCGGTCTCGGCGGCGCTCAGCCCCACCTCCACGCTGGCGGGCAGCGAACGCGCCACCGCCGCCGCCCACGCTCTCGGCGAAGGCATCCAGCCATCCTTGATCGTCGAGGTTCCGACCCTGCTCGCGCTGCTCGAAGGGCTGGGACTGACCGAATCCGGGAACTCGACCCTGATGGGCTACGTCCACGCGGCCACCACCGTCAGCGGCGGCGCGCGCGAGCTCGGCGGCGGCGTCGAGCGCGTGAAGCTGGTCCTGGGCCTCGGCGGCTCCGGCGGCTCCGGCGGCTCCGGCGGCTCCGGCGGCTGAGCCGGCCACGCGCGACGGCGCGACGGCGCGACGGCGCGTCGAGCGCGGCGGAGGCGGTCGTGCGCGTCAGCCGTCGGCTTCGGTGTTCGCGGGCAGCGTCACGGCCCGCAGGAACGTCGGCGTGCCGTCGTCGATCGTGTCCACGCCGTAGCGGGTGAGGGTGCTTTCGCCGTCGGCGCGGATCGCGATCGGGCCGAGCACCGATTGCTGCGGAGGGGCCCCGAGCAGGCTCGTGGTCACGGTCCGGCGGTCGGTGGCGTGGCTGCCGGCGGTGTCGATCGCGTCCAGCACCATCCGCATCGTCGCGTACCCGTACAGCGCCCACGGCCCGGCCGCGGAGCCGAAGGCACGCCGGTAGGCCGTCAGCACACGCTGGGCCTGGGGCGGATAGGAGGCGCTCGACAGCAGCGGCGTGGTCATGTAGGTGACGGCGGCCGCAGCCCCGAGGTGGGGGGCGAACGGCCCGCTCGCCATTTCGCTGTCGGCGAGCAGCTTCAGCTGCGGGTCGGCGTTGTGCAGCTGACGCCACAGGCGCGCGGTCGTGGCGTTGCCTTCGCCGGCCATGAACACCGCTTCCGCGCCGCTTTCGGAGATCGTTTTGACGACCGGGCCGAAGCTGCTGCCCGAGACGGTGGAGATGCTTTCGTGGGCCGGCACGTGGATCCCGGCGGCCTGCGCGTCGCCGGCCACGATCGTGGCGAGAGCCGTGGCGAACGGGTCCAGGTCATCGAGCACGTAGACGCTGTGGACGCCGAGCGAGCGCATCAGCTCGACCTGGGCCTGGGCCTCGGCGAGGTCGCCCGGGATCACCCGTCCGAAGGTGCGCTGCCCGCTCGGGTAGAAGCGCGCGGGCTCGTCCTGTCCGGCGTCGTGCGAGGAGGTGAGGCCGACGTAGGGGCTCGAAGGGCTGACCTGCAGGACGCCGGCGCCGTTGATCAGGGGCAGCGAGATCGCGGTTGCAGCGGAGTTGAAGTCCCCCAGGTAGGCGATCGTGCTCGGGTCCTGGGCGGCCCGCTTGGCGTTGGAGGCGGTGATCCCCGGGTTCCACAGGCCGGTCTTCGGGTCGGCGTCGTCGAGCGAGACGTAGCCGATCTTGTAGGGCCCGGCGCGGGCACCGGCCTGGGCGAGGGCGAGCTTCTCACCGTCGACGATCTGTTCGGAGGGCTGGCCGTCGGGTCCCTGCAGCGGCAGGCTCGAGTAGATCGTCAGCGACCCCCCCGTGGCTTCGGCGGCCTCGGGCGTGGTGCTGGCGGCGCACGCCGACAACAGCGGGAAGGCCGCCAGGAGGGCGGCGAGACCCAGCCAGCGGGCGAGCACCGCGAGCTAGCTGCGGCGACCGGGAAGGTAGCCGGCGAGGATCCTGAGCGACGCCCCCACCAGCACGATCGCGCCGGTCAGCAGGAAGGCGTCGAGGCCTTTGCCGCTGAGCGACCACAGCACGATCCACACGATCAGCCCCGCGGTGACTGTGAGTATCAGTCCCATCCGGGCGGATCCTACCGGGACCGCCCGAGCCCCGTGGCCAGTTCCGAGACGACTTCCCCCACGGCGCCGGCAGGGTCCGGATCCTCCATCGCCGCCCGCACCAGACGGGTCCCCACGATCACCCCGTCGGCGCCCGCGGCGGCTGCCGCGGCGGCGTGCTCGGGGGTGGCGATCCCGAAGCCGAGGGCCACCGGAGCAGCGGCGGCCTGCTTCGCCGCCGCGATCAGCCGCGCCCCCCGGTCCTGGAGGCGCTCGCGCTCGCCGGTCGTGCCGAGGACCGACACGGCGTACACGAACCCGCGCGCGGAGGACACGATCTCGCGCAGTCGCGGCGGCGGCGTGGTCGGAGCCACCAGCGGCACGAGCGCGATCCCATGGCGCCGGCAGGCGTCCGCCACCTCGGGCGAGGCGCCGTGGGGCAGGTCCGGGACGATCAGCCCCGAGGCCCCGCTGCGCTGCAGGCGCTCGACGAACGCCCCGGCCCCGGGGGCGAAGACCATGTTCGCGTAGCACATCGCCACCACCGGAACGCTCTGTGAGAGCCGGGCGGCGATCTCGAGCACGCCGGCGACGTTGGCCCCGGCCTCCAGCGCGCGTGTCCCCGCGGCCTGGATCACCGGCCCGTCCGCCAGCGGATCCGAATACGGGAAGCCCAGCTCGATGATGTCCGCGCCGGCGGCGACGTAGGCCTCGCCGATCCGCAGCGACTCCTCCAGGTCGGGAAAGCCGCCCATCATGTAGGGCATCAGCGCCGCCGCCCCGGGCGCTCCCGCGAAGGCGCGCGCGATCCGCTCCGGCCCGGCCTCGACCGCGGTGCTCACCCGAGGCCCTCGCCTTCGACCGCGGCGCCCACCGGCCGCTCTCGCCGTCGAGGAGAGGTGCTCACCCGACGCCCTCGCCCAGCACCTCTGCCAGGTCCTTGTCGCCCCGCCCGGACAGGCACACGAGGTCGAGCTCGCCCTCGCTCTGTTCGAGCACCCACGCCAGCGCGTGGGCGGTCTCGAGCGCGGGGATGATCCCCTCGAGCCTGGCCACCTCCTTGAAGGCCGCCAGCGCCTGCGTGTCGGTGACGGCCACGTAGCTCGCCCGGCCGCTGTCACGGAGGTGGGCGTGCTGGGGACCGGCGCCGGGGTAGTCGAGCCCGGCCGAGATCGAGTGGGCCTGCAGGATCTGGCCCTCCTCGTCCTGCATCACGGCCGAGCGCGAGCCGTGGAGCACGCCCGGGCGGCCCCCCACGGTCAGGGGCGCTCCGTGGCGGGGTGTGTCGATCCCCTCCCCCGCGCCCTCCACGCCGACCAGCGCGACCTCGGGCTCCTCGATGAAGGCAGCGAAGATGCCGATCGCGTTGGAGCCCCCGCCCACGCACGCCACCACCCGCGCGGGCAGGCGGCCCTCACGCTCGAGCAGCTGGGCACGGGCCTCCTCGCCGATCACCCGCTGCAGCTCGCGCACCATCGCGGGGTAGGGAGCGGGGCCCACGACCGAGCCGATCACGTAGTGGGTGCTCTCGACGTTGGCGACCCAGTCGCGGATCGCCGCCGAGGTGGCCTCCTTGAGCGTGCTCGAGCCTGCCTCGACAGGCTCCACGCGGGCTCCGAGGAGTTGCATCCGCTGCACGTTGGGACGCTGGCGGACGGTGTCCTGCAGGCCCATGTAGACGACGCACTCCATCCCCAGCAGCGCGCACACCGTGGCGGTGGCGACGCCGTGCTGCCCGGCTCCGGTCTCGGCGATGATGCGCCGCTTGCCCATGCGACGGGCCAGCAGCACCTGGCCGAGGGCGTTGTTGAGCTTGTGCGAGCCGGTGTGGTTGAGGTCCTCGCGCTTGAGGTAGATGGGACGACCGGCGCGCTCGGACAGGCGCCCGGCCAGATACAGCGGCGTGGGCCTGCCGGCGAAGTCCCGCAGCAGCCCCGCGAGCTCCCCGCGGTAGCCCTCGTCGGCGCTCGCCTGCCGCCAGGCCTGCTCGAGCTCCGCCAGCGCGGGCATCAGCGTCTCGGGCACGAACTGGCCCCCGTAGGGGCCGAAGGTGTGCTCGACCAGGAGCTCCTCGCGGGTGGCGCTCACGCCGGCTGCCCGGCCTCCACGGGCTCGCGCCCGGCGGCCGCGACGGCGGCGAAGAACGCCAACATCCGCTCGGGATCCTTGCGTCCGGGTGACTCCTCGGTGCCGCTGGCGACGTCGACGGCCCACGGCCGGGCCACGGCAATCGCCTCGCCGACGTTCCCTGCGTGAAGGCCGCCGGAGAGGATCAGGGGCGTGGTGGTATGACGGGCGGCCACCAGACGCCAGTCGAAGCTCTCGCCGGTGCCGCCCCGTAGCTGCCCGGCGGCCGCCGGGCTCGGGCGGGTGTCGAACAGGTGGAAGTCGGTGTGGAAGCGTTCGCTGGCGCGTACGTCACCGGGGATCGACACCTGCACCGCCTTGATCACACGTGCGCCGGTGCGGCGGGCGAGCTCGGCGCACATCGACGGTCCCTCGTCGCCGTGCAGCTGCAACAGCGTCAGTCCGAGCTCGTCGGCCGTCTCGACCACGGACTCCGGGGCCGCGTTGACGAACACGCCGCACAGCTCCACGCGACGGCGCAGCCGGGAGCAGATCACGGCCGCCTGCTCGATCGAGCAGCGGCGGGGACTCGGCTCGTAGAAGACCATCCCCACCGCCCACGCGCCGAGCGAGGTCGCCAGCTCGGCATCGGCCAGGCTGGTGACGCCGCAGATCTTGATGGCCGTCGGGCTGGCTTCGGACATGGACCAACGGTAGCGGCGCCGGACCCCCGGGCGGGCCCCCTTCCGCCGGTGAAGCCCACCGGCACCGACGGCGTCGGGCGCGACCACGGCGGTGCGGGGCCGCGCCCGCAGGCGCGAAGCTCGTCCTAGCCTTCGGGGGTGCTCGGGTTGGGGACCGAGTTGGGCCTTTCGCCCAGGGTCGCGGTCACGGTCTTGTTTTCGTAGCTGCCGCTTCCGTTGGGCCGCTTGAGGCCGATCTTCACGGTCTGGCCGGGCTTGTGGGCGGAGATCACGGCCGCCAGTTCTTCGGAGCCGTTGATCTTGTGGCCGTCGATCGAGACGATGATGTCCCCGCCGACCTCGACCTGGCCGTTTTCGGTGTTGGTGGTGACGGTTCCGCCTTTGATGCCCGCCTTTTCGGCCGCCGTGCCCTTCTGCACGCTCTGGACCAGCGCGCCGGACTTGACCGGCAGGTTCAGCGCGGACAGGGAGCCGTCGATCGTGAGCGAGGTGAGACCGAGGTAGGCCCCGCGGACGGTGCCGCCCTTCTCGAGCTGGGGGATCTCCGACTTGGCCTTGTCGATCGGGACGGCGAAGCCGACCCCGACGCTGCCGTCGTTGCCGCCGCCGGTCTCGATCTGCGAGTTGATCCCGATCACCTGGCCCTCGGAGTTGAGCAGCGGGCCGCCGGAGTTGCCGGGGTTGATCGGCGCGTCGGTCTGCAGGACGTCGTTGATCGTGAAGCCGTTGGGTGCCGTGATTTCACGCTGCAGCGCGGAGATGATGCCGGCGGTGAGGGTGCGCTGGAGGTCGAACGGGTTCCCGATCGCGTAGGCCGGTTCACCGACCTGGACGTTGCTCGAGTTGCCGAGTACGAGCGGGTGGAGGGTGAGACCGTCGGTGGGGATCTTCAGCACGGCGAGGTCGTTGGAGGGGTCCTTGCCGAGCACCTGGGCTTCGACGGTCTGGCCTTTTTCGAAGCTCACGTTGACCTTGATCGCGTTCTCGATCACGTGGTAGTTGGTGAGGATGATCCCGTTGTCGTTGATCACGATGCCGGAGCCGGAGGCCTGACCCTGGCGCTCGTCGCTTTCGCCGAACAGGAACGGCGATTCGGATTTCTGCACCACCGTGGAGGTGACGAAGGCCACGCCGGGAGCGTCGCGCACGTAGATTTCGTGGGGTGTGAACCCGTGGGTCACCTGGGCGGCGTTCTTGGTTTCGCCCACGGGGGCGGGGGCGGTGACGGTGGTGACGGTCGAGTGGCTGGAGCCGAGCCCGCCGAAGGCAGCGATCACGGCTGCCACGAGGGCGCCCCCGAGTAGGGCGCAGACGAACGGAACGAGATATGAACGTTGCATGCAGCGAGGATGATCGGCCCGTGTGAAGCCGAATTAAAGGTCTTCCCGGGGGAGCATAAAGCGCCGCCGGTCCGCTTCTGCAGAATCGAGAGCCTACCCGCCCGGCCCGTCTCCCAGCTCCTCGAACAGCCCCCGCAGGGTGCGCTCCGGGTCGGCCGACCGCATCAGCGACTCCCCCATCAGCACCGCGCAGACTCCCGCGTCGCGCAGCTCTCGCAGCTGCTCGCCGGTGCCGATACCCGACTCCGAGACGACCGCCACGCCGTCGGGGACCTGCGCCAGCAGCCGCCCGGTCCGCCCCACGTCGACGCTGAAGTCGCGCAGGTCGCGGTTGTTGATCCCGATCAGCGTGGCACCCGCCGCCAGCGCCCGCTCCAGCTCGGCCGCGTCGTGGACCTCCACCAGCACGTCGAGCGACAGCTCCCGCGCCTGCCCGTAGAGGCTCACGAGGTCCTGCTGGGAGAGTGCCGCCACGATCAGCAGCACGGCGTCGGCGCCGGCGGAGCGGGCCTCGTGGAGCTGGTAGGGGTCGACGATGAAGTCCTTGCGCAGGACCGGCAGGCGGTGGCGGCTGCGGGCCTCGCGCAGGTCCTCGAGGCTGCCGTCGAAGTTCGCCTCCTCGGTCAGGACGGAGACGGCCACGGCCCCGCCCCGCTCGTAGGCGTCGAGCATCTCGTGCAGGTCGGCGCCCTCACGCAGGGTCCCGGCGGACGGCGAGCGGCGCTTGAACTCGGCGATCACGCCGAGGCCCGGGACGCGCAGCGCCGCCTCGAAGCGGGGCGGCTCATCGGCGCCGTGCGGTCCAGCCGGGAGCCGCTCGATCGGAAACGCCTGCTTGCGGCGGTCGAGCTCCGATCGCGTGCGGCCCACGATCAACTCCAGCACGGTCGGCCCCTCGCCGCTCCCGGTCGCCGCGGCCCCCCCGTCGCCGGCTGTCGTGGCGGGCTCACCGGAAGGGCTCATCGCGTGGTCTCCTGCGGGGCGAGCCTGTGGGTGGCGGCGACGTAACGCGACAGCGCCTCGGCGGCGCGGCCGTCTGCGAGGGCGGCTCGAGCGGCCTGCACGCCGTCGGCGATCGTCTCGGCGGCGCCGGCGACGTAGATCGCCGCGCCGGCGTTGATCAGCGCCAGCTCCTCGCCCGCCGCGGGCCCGCTGGTGGCGGCGTCCACGCGCAGGATCGCCTTGGTCAGGGCGGCGTTCTCCTCGGGGCTGGCGCCGGGTGGCGTCTCCACGGTGGCGGTGACCCCGGCCGCCTCGGGTGTCAGCACGTAGCTGGCGAGCTCCCCGCCGTTCACCTCGACGACCTTCGTGGGAGCGCTGGCGGAGATCTCGTCGAGGCCGTCCTCGGCGCTCACGACCAGCGCGCGGTCGACGCCCAGCAGCGCGAGCGCACCCGCCATCGTCTCGAGGAAGGAAGGGTCGGAGACCCCGATCAGCTGGCGGCGGGCGCCGGCGGGGTTCGTCAGCGGACCGAGCAGGTTGAAGATCGTGCGCACCGCCAGCTCGCGGCGGACCGGGATCACGTAGCGGGTCGCCTGGTGATGGGTGGGCGCGAACATGAACCCGAAGCCGGTCTCGCGGATGCACTCGGCGACCTGCTCGGGGCCGAGGTCGATGCGCGCTCCCAGGGCCTCCAGGAGGTCCGCGGAGCCCGACCGGCTGGTGGCCGAACGGTTGCCGTGCTTGGCCACCGCACAGCCGGCCCCCGCCGCGATCAGGGCGGCCGTGGTTGACACGTTGAAGGAGCTGCGCCCGCCGCCGGTGCCGGCCGTATCGAGCAGATCGTCGCGATCCACGACGACCGGCGCCGCCAGCTCGCGCATCACGCGTGCCAGCCCGGCCAGCTCCTGCACCGTCTCCCCCTTGGTGCGCAGCGCCACCAGGAAGCCGGCGATCTGGATCTCGGAGGCCTCGCCGTGCATGATCTCGGACAGCACCTCGGCGGCCTGGTCCTCGGTCAGGGAGCGCCCGCTGCAGAGGGTGTCGATGGCCCGTGTGAGGACCTCGCCGGGCACCTAGCTCCCGTCCGTCCGCGCCGCCGGGCCGAGGAAGTTGGCCAGCAGCTCGTGGCCGTCCTCGGTGAGGATCGACTCGGGGTGGAACTGGACGCCCTCGGCGGGCAGCTCGCGGTGGCGCAGGCCCATCAGGACGCCATCTCCGGCGGCGGACTGCTCCAGGCAGTCGGGCAGCTCCGGGTCAACGATCAGCGAGTGGTAGCGGCCCACCCGCAGCGGGCTGCGCAGACCGCTGAAGATCGTGCGCCCGTCGTGCTCGATGGTGGTGGCCTTGCCGTGGACGGGCGGGTGCAGCTTCACCCGGCCCCCGAACGCCTGTGCCATCGCCTGGTGGCCCAGGCACACTCCCAGCGTCGGCACGCCGGCCTGTGGCATCCGGCGGACGAGCTCGAGCGTGATCCCCGCGTCGTCCGGCGTGCACGGCCCCGGGGACACGACGCAGCGCTCGTAGCCGCCCTCGATCAGCTCGTCGACCGTCGCGCGGTCGTTGCGGACCGCCACCACCTCGGCCCCCAGCTCCCCCAGGTACTGGACGAGGTTGTAGGTGAAGGAGTCGTAGTTGTCGAGGACGAGGACCCTCACGCCCACTCCCGCTGCTGGCAGGCCAGCGCGATCGCGCGCATCGCGGCCTGCGCCTTGGCCACCGACTCCTCGTACTCGAACGCCGGCTGCGCGTCGGCGACCGTGCCGCCGCCGGCCTGTATGTGGGCCACACCGTCCTTGACGACGACGGTGCGGATGTGGATGGCGGTGTCGAGGTCCCCGCCGTAGGAGAGGTAGCCGACCGCGCCGCCATAGCCCCCCCGCTTGACCGGCTCGAGCTCGTCGATGATCTGCATCGCGCGCACCTTCGGCGCGCCCGAGAGGGTCCCGGCCGGGAGCACCGAGCGCAGCGCGTCGAGCGCACCGACCCCCTCCCGCAGCGTGCCCGACACCGAGGAGACGATGTGCATCACGTGGCTGTAGAGCTCGATCTCCATCAGCTCGTCGACGGCCACCGAGCCGTACTCGCACACCCGCCCGAGGTCGTTGCGGCCGAGGTCCACCAGCATCACGTGCTCGGCCCGCTCCTTCTCGTCGGCCAGGAGCTCGGCCGCGATGCGGCGATCCTCCTCGGGCGAGCCCCCGCGCGGGCGGGTGCCGGCGATCGGCTTGGTCGACACGTGCCGCCCCGTCACCGTCAGCAGCGGCTCGGGGCTGGCACCGGCGACCTGGAAGTCGCCGAAGTCCAGGAAGTACATGTACGGGCTGGGGTTGACCGCCCGTAGCCCGCGGTAGATCGAGAAGGCCTCCACCGGCACCGGGGCCGACCAGCGCTGGGAGGGCACGACCTGGAAGGCGTCGCCGGCGTAGATGTAGCGGACGACCCGCTCGACCATCGCTTCGAAGCGCTCGCGGGGCATGTTCGACTCGAAGGCGGGCACCGCGCGCGCCACGCTCGCGCCCGCCGGTCGGGGGACCGGCCCGGCCAGCGCAGTGCGCAGCTGCTCGATGCGGGCGACGGCCCTGGCGTAGGCGACGTCGATGTCGGGCTCGTCCACCAGGTCCGCGTTGGCGAGGATCGTGATCGTGTGCTTGAGGTGGTCGAAGACGACCAGCGCGTCGGAGAGCATCAGCGCCATGTCGGGCAGTCCGAGGGGATCGCTCGGAGGCTCACCGAGGGGCTCGACGGTGCGCACGAGGTCATACCCGAAGAAGCCCACGGCCCCGCCCGCGAACGGCGGCGCGTCCTCGCCCCGGGCCTGCGCGAAGCGGCCCAGCTCGCGGGCGGCGATCTGATACGGGTCCCCGCCTTCGCCGAGCGACCAGCGCAGGACGCTGCGGGGGCCGATGCCGATGAACGACCACCGCCCCACACGCTGGCCCTGGTCGGCGGACTCGAGCAGGAACGCCGGCTCCCCCGGCGCCAGCGCGCGCAGCTTGAGCAGCGCCGAGACGGGCGTCTCGCAGTCGTCGATGAAGCTGTAGCGGAGGGCCACCAGGTTGTGCTCGCGGGCCAGTTCGCGGGCCCGCTCCAGGTCCGGGGAGATCTCGGGCCCGGCCGCCGGGGCGGACCCGCCGGCGGAGTCGGAGGGGCCGGCGCCCGAGGGGCTAGGAGCGACGGCCATCGAGCACCCGCTCGGCGTCGTCGAGCGAGCGCCCCCGACTGCGCATCAGCACGAGCAGGTGGTAGAGCACGTCCGCGGCCTCTTCGTCGACGCGTTCGTCGGACTCCTCGCGAGCGGCACGGGCGACCTCCTCAGCCTCCTCCATCACCTTCTCGCCGATCCGTCGAGGGTCGTCGAGCAGCTCGACCGTGTAGGACCCGGCGGGGCGCTCGCGGGCGCGCTGGGCGAGTGTGCGGGCCAGCTCCGGGAGCGTCTCGTGGGGGGCCAGCGGGGTCAGCGCTCCGCGGTGGAAGCAGGTCCGCTCGCCGGTGTGGCAGGCCGGCCCGGCCGGTTCGACCAGGGCGAGCACGGCGTCGCCGTCGCAGTCCAGGCGCAGAGCCCGCACCCGCTGGGTGTTGCCGCTGGTGGCCCCCTTGTGCCACTGCTCGGCGCGGGAGCGGCTGTAGAGGTGCAGTTCCCCGCTGTCGAGCGTGCGGGCCAGCGCCTGCTCGTTCATGTAGGCGAGCGTCAGCACCTCCCCCGTGCTCCAGTCCTGGACGATGCACGGAACCAGACCGTCGCCGTCGTAGGCGACCTGCCGGTCTATAGGATCGGTGTCAGCTCCGCTCATGGCTGCCGATTGTAGGTCCAGCCGTGCAACCAGCCCGTCCTCCGCGGACCCGCCCCGCCCCCTTCCAACGCCGCGCATCCCCCGCTCCAGCATGGCCTCGCTGTTAGACCGCAAGCTGCTGTTCGTCACCGGCAAGGGTGGCGTCGGCAAGACCACGATGTCCACCGCGCTGGCCCTGCTGGCGGCCGGCGAGGGTCGCCGGACGGTCGTGGTGGAGGTCGGCGAGCAGAGCCGGCTGCCGACGCTGTTCGGCGTCAAGGCGCCGGCCCCGGGGGCGGTGGCTGAGCTGCGGGACGGGGTCTCGACCATCTCGATCGACCCCGACCGGGCGCTGCTGGAGTGGCTGCAGGCGCTGGGTGGGCGGATTCCGGGGCGGGTGCTCGCCTCGAGCAGCACCTTCTCCTACTTCGCGGCCGCCGCCCCCGGCGCGAAGGAGCTCGTGAGCATGGTCAAAATCTGGCAGCTGACCCGAGCCGCGCACAAGCGCCAGGGCGGGTACGACCTGGTGGTGGTGGACCTGCCGGCGACCGGCCACGCGCTCGGCATGCTCGGCTCGCCGGGCACCTTTGGGGCGATCGCCCGCATCGGCCCGATCGCGGGGCAGACCCGTCAGCTGCAGGAGCTGCTGAGGGACGAGCGCCGGACCGGCTACGTGGGGGTCGCGCTCGGCACCGAGATGGCGGTCACGGAGGCGATCGAGTTGCAGGAGGGGCTCGAGCGGGAGCTCCAAAGAGAGCTCACGGCGGTGATCGTCAACAGCCTGCTGCCGCGGCGCTTCTCGGCCCCCGAGATGGAGCAGATCGAGGCTCTCGCCGACGGAGCGGGCGACCTGCGACGGTGGTCCGCCGGCGGGACGGGGCGCTCCTCGAGCGGCGAGCTGCGGGGGGCCGCCCTGGCTGCCGCCCGTGCGGTCCACGACCGGGCCCGCTTCCAGCACAACCAGCTGGCCCGCCTCCGCCGGCGACAGTTCGAGGTGATCGCCGTTCCGTTCCTGTGGGACGCCCACCTCGAGCTGGAAGGGATCGCCAGGATCGCCGAGCGCCTGGCGGCGCACCTGCAGTAGACCCCACGCCGAGACCGGCGGCGCCCGCGCTCAGCTCATGCCGAGCCGGTCCAGCAGGCCCTCGTCGTTGCGCCAGTGGCGGCGCACCCGCACCGACAGGTCGAGGTGCACGTGGGAATCAAGCTCACGCTCCAGTTCCTTGCGGGCGGCCGTTCCGATCGCCCTGATCATGCTCCCTCGGGCGCCGATCAGGATCACCTTCTGGGATTCGCTCTCGACCCAGACCAGAGCGCGCACGCGGGTCAGCCCCGGGCGCGGCCGGTCGACGTCCTCGACCACCACCTCGACCGCGTGGGGCACCTCCCGGAAGGTCCTACGGATGACCGCCTCCCTGATCAGCTCCGCGAGCAGCTGCTCGAGCGGCTGATCGCTGGCGGCCCCGGCCTCGAACAGGAACGGGCCCTCGGGAACGCTCGCGGCGAGGTGGTCGGTGAGCGCGTCCACGCCGGTTCCGCGGAGGGCCGAGATCGGGAACACCTCCGCCTCGGGGACCAGCTCGGAGGCAGCCTCGAGGACCTGCAGGAGCTTCGTCCGGGAGAGCCTGTCGACCTTGTTCACCGCGACGGTGACGGGAACCGTGGTGCCGGCGAGCACGGCCGCGAGGTGGCGGTCGCCGGGGCCGACCCCCTGCACCCCGTTGAGCACCAGCAGCACGCCGTCGGCTCCCTCGAGCTCCCCCTGCACCCTCCGCGCCAGCCGTGCGGTGAGCCCGTCACGGGGTCGCTGGGTGCCGGGCAGGTCGACCAGCACGATCTGCCAGTCCTCGCGGCTGATCACCCCGCGGACGACCCGCCGGGTCGTCTGGGGGCGGTCCGAGACGATCGACAGCTTCTGGCCGGCGAGCGCGTTCAGGAGGGTCGACTTGCCCACGTTCGGGCGCCCCGCCAGGGCCACGATCCCGCTGCGGCTCACGGCCCCTCCGTCCGCAGCAGCTCGTCCTGCAGGGCCAGCATCTCCCCGTCGTCGCGCTCGTGGTCCATCCCCAGCAGGTGGAGCATCCCGTGCACGACCGCGGCCCGCAGGTCCTCGGTGTGCTCGGGGCAGATCACGATGTCGCCCAGCTCCCGCGCGCGCCCGTCGGTCAGCTCCCCGACGCCGTCGATCGGGAAGGACAGGACGTCGGTGGGTTCGGGGTGGTCACGGTGGCGGGCGTTGAGCGCCTCGATTGTCGCCGGGTCGACGATCTCGACCGCGACGTGGCCGCCGTCCACCCCGAGGTGGCGGGCGCTCGCCTCACACAGGCGGCGTACCTCCCGCTCGGAGAGGCTCCCGCCGAGCCGCTCGCCGCCGAGGAGCTCGACCTCGAGCACCGGCTCCTCAGGCGCTGCGGATGGCCGGTCGTTGGACGCCGTCGGAGGGACGGGCCGGTGGCTCTACCGCCGCCGGGGTGGCCCTCTGGGTGTGTGCGTCGTAGGCCTCGACGATGCGCTGGACGAGCTTGTGGCGGACCACGTCCTCGCCGCCGAAGCGGACGAACTCGATGCTCTCGACCGAGTCGAGGATGTCGCCGACGACGATCAGCCCGGATTTCTGCTCGCGGGGGAGGTCCACCTGGGTGATGTCGCCGGTGACGACCATCTTGGAGCCGAAGCCGAGACGGGTGAGGAACATCTTCATCTGCTCGGGGGTGGTGTTCTGGGCCTCGTCGAGGATCACGAACGAGTCGTTCAGCGTGCGCCCCCGCATGAACGCCAGCGGCGCGATCTCGATCACCCCGCGGTCGATGTGGGAAGCGACCTTCTCCGGGTCGAGCATGTCGTGGAGGGCGTCGAACAGGGGGCGCAGGTAGGGATCGACCTTGGCCATCAGGTCCCCGGGCAGGAAGCCCAGTCGCTCGCCGGCCTCGACCGCCGGGCGGGTGAGGATGATGCGGTTGACCTCGTGGCGGGAGAGCGCCGCTGCCGCCATCGCCACCGCCAGGAAGGTCTTTCCGGTGCCGGCCGGCCCGACCCCGAACGTGATCGTGTTGGAGCGGACGGAGTCGACGTAGCGCTTCTGGTTGACCGTCTTGGGCGCCACCCGCAGCCCTCGGTGCGTCCACACGACGTCCTCGAGCACGCGGGCGGGGGATTCGTGGGCGTCGAGCGCGCCGGTGACCGCCGTGATCGTGCCCGGACCGATCTGGTGGCCGCGGGCGATCAGATCGGAGAGCTCGCGCACGACCCGCTCGCCGAGCTGCGTCTCCCCCTCTTCGCCGTCGAGCGTGAGCAGGTTCCCGCGCAGGAACACGCGGCAGGAGAGGTGGGACTCGAGCGCGCGCAGGACCGCGTCCTGGCTTCCCGCCAGCTCGGCCGCGACCTCGTTGGACAGCTCGATCTGGGTTCTCATCCCTGCAGAGCCGCGCGCACCATCCCCGATACCCGCTTGCCGTCGGCGCGACCGTCGACGGCGGCCATCGCCTCGCGCATCGCGGCCCCCATGTCCTTCGGGCTCGCCGCCCCGCTGTCGGCCACCGCCCGCGTCACGATCGCCCGGAGATCCTCGTCGGACAGCTCCGCGGGCAGGTAGGAGGCGATCAGCTCGGCTTCGGCCTCCTCGCCGCCGGCAAGCTCCTCGCGGCCACCGTCGCGAAACGCGCTCGCCGCCTCGGTACGGCGTTTGCGCTCGCGGCGCAGCACCGCCAACTCGTCGTCGTTGCCCTCCTTGGCGGCCTTCTGCAGCTCCGACACGACCAGCCGCAGGGCGCCGACCTTCTGCTTTTCCCCAGCGCGCATCGCGTCCTTCAGGTCGGCGTCGATCTGATCGCGGATCCCCATGCGGTTCCCGGCCAAGGATACGACGACCCTCAGGAGCCGTCCAGCGGGGTGGGGCTCCCGAGCCGCCCCGGCGAGGAGGAGTCGCGGCCGAACAGGAGCGCCACGTTCCAGTCGACCAGCAGTCGCAGGCGCCGGCCCATCCCGGGCATCAGCAGCAGGTGGTAGGTCCTGGCGATCAGCCAGGCCGGGAATCCCCGCCAGCGGATGCCGAAGGTGATCGCCACCGCCTGGCGGTTCCCGAGCTCGGCCACCACGCCTTTGGTCTTGTAGGTGAAGGGTTTGGCGGGGAGCCTTCGCAGGGCACAGGCGACGTTGCGCGCGACCAGCCGGCCCTGACGGATCGCGTGCTGGGCCGTCGGTGGACAGGCCTGACCCGGTCGTGAGGGATCGGGCACCGCCGCGCAGTCGCCGATCGCCCACACCGCCAGGCCGGGGATCCGCAGCGTGCGTTCCACGGGAATGCGTCCCGCCGCGTCGAGGTCGAGGCCCAGCTTCGCGACCACCGGGGCGGGCCTCACGCCGGCCGTCCACACGAGCGTGCGGGTCGGGATCGGCGCGCCGGAGGAGAGACGCGCGCGGTCGGCCCCCACCTCCTCCAGGGTCGTGTCCGTGAAGACCTCGATGCCGCGCCCGCGGAGCTCGGCTTCGGCGAACCTGGACAGGCTCTCGGGGACCTCCTGCATGATCCGACCGCGGGCCTCCGCCAGCACCCATCGCATCCCCTGGGCGGCGCAGCGGGGATACAGCCGGATCGCCTGGACGGCGAAGTCCTGCAGCTCGGCGAGCCCCTCGACGCCCGCGTATCCGGCGCCGATGAACACGAACGTGAGGTACTCGGCGCGGCCCTCGGGGTCCTCCAGCGTCTCGGCGATGTCGAAGCACCTCAGCACCTGGTTGCGCAGGGAGACCGCGTCGGCGAGCGACTTCAGCCCGATCCCGTGCTCGGCCAGGCCCGGTACGGGGAGCGTGCGCGAGACCGAGCCGAGAGCCACGACCAGATGGTCGTAGGAGAGCGTGAGCTCGTCGCCGTCGATCCGCTCGATCGTGACGGTGCCCTCCCGCGGGTCGGCGCTCTGGACGCGCCCGATCACGAGGTCGGTGCGGTGCAGCTGGGCGCGGAGCGGGACGATCACGTGGCGGGGATCGAGCGTGGCCCCGGCGGCGCCTGGGAGCAGCGGCGTGTACAGCAGGTAGTTCGACTCGTTGACGAGCGTCACGCGGGCGCTCTGGGGAGGCAGCCGCCGCTCGAGGGCCCGGGCCGCGTAGAAGCCGCCGAAGCCGCCCCCCGCGATCACGACCTGCCACGCCACGTGGACAGAATAGGGTGGGGCCCGTGAACCACGGCCTCTACGAGCAGGCGCTCGCGCCCTTTCTGGAGGAGGTCCGGGCGCTGCGCCCGGAGGGGGCGGAAGTGATCGATGCCCACACCCATCTGGGCCTCGACGAGGACGGGCGCTCGCTCACGCTCGAGCAGCTCCTCGGGCAGCTCGACGCGGCCGGGGCGAGGCGGGCGTGCGTGTTCCCGCTGCACGACCCCGAGCGGGTGCCGTCCTACAGCCTCCCCAACGACCGCGTGATGGAGTGGGCACGGGAGAGCGAGGGTCGGCTGACGCCGTTCTGCCGCTTGGATCCCGCCGAAGGCGCGATCGCCGAGGGCGAACGCTGCCTGTCCGCCGGCGCGGAAGGCATCAAGCTCCACCCCCGAGCTCAGGACTTCGTGTTCGACGGCCAGGAGATGCAGGAGGTCTTCCAGCTCGCCGAAGACGCGAAGGTGCCGATCCTGATCCACGCGGGCCGGGGGCTGCCGCCGCTGGCCGAGGGCCTCGTGAACCTCGCCCTGCGCCACCCCGGGGCGGTGCTGATCCTCGCCCACGGGGCGATCTGCGACCAGGGCATCCTGACCACGCGCCTGGCAGACCACCCGGGCGTGCTCTACGACATCTCCTGCTTCTTCCCCCTGGACGTGATCGAGCTGCTGGCGAGGGTCCCGGTCGAGAGGGTGGTGTTCGCCTCCGACCCGCCCTATGGCCTGCCGGCGACGACCCTCTACATGGCCCTGCGGGTGGCACAGCAGGCCGGTCTCGACGAGGACGCCACCAGGGCCCTGCTGGGCGGGACGATGGCGAGCCTGCTCGACGGCGGCGAGCTCCCCGCCCCGGGCGGCCTGCGAAGGCCCTCGACGATCACGCTCTCGGGCCGTCTCGCCCGCGTCTACGGCTACGCGAGCCTGGTGGGCCCGGCGCTGTTCACCGGCGCCCGGGAGCAGGCGAGGGCGATGCTCGACATGGCGATCGCCTCCTGCCGTGACCCCGAGCCCGCGGACGTCGGCGAGGCGCTGGAGACGATCGGGAACGCGCTGTCGGCGGCCGACGAGCTGCTCGGCGCCGAGGACGGCGTGCGCCCGGCGATCGACCTCGTGTACCGCTCCAACGTGCTCGCCGCCACGGCGCTGGCGGACGAGTAGTCGACCTGGCGGCGCCCCGCCGCCGGTCGTGGCCGTGGCGCCAGCCCCTCTAGGACCGCTCCGGGCCCTCCAGCCACACGCCCTCCCAGCCGCTCGCCTCGGCGCGGCGGCGCGTGCGCATCCCCAGTCGACCCTCGAAGGCCGCCTCGACCTCCCTGGCCTCGCCGGCCAGCAGGCCCGAGGCGATCACCGTCGACGGCGCCCGTTCGAGCGCGTCGGCGAGCCCGAGCAGCAGCCCGCGCAGCAGGTTGCAGACGAGCACCGGTGAGCGTCCGTCGCCGAGCTCCCGGCCGTTGAGCTGCAGCCGGTCGGTGCGCAGGTCGGCCCGGCGGACGTCGAGCTCGACGCCGTTGGCGGTGGCGTTGAGGAGTGCGGCCTCCACGCTCAGAGGGTCGTTGTCGAGCGCGATCACGGGTGCGTATCCGAGCTTCGAGGCCACGATCGCGAGCACCCCCGAGCCGCACCCGACGTCGAGCAGGGGCCCCCGCGGAGGGTGCTCGGCGGAGAGCTCGAGCAGCAGCTCGAGGCACAGCCTGGTGGTGGCGTGCCCGCCGGTGCCGAACGCGCGACCGGGGTCGATCACGACCTCCAGCAGCCGGGGGCCGGAGGCCTCGGACGGCTCCCACGGAGGGCGCACACGGACCGCCGGCACCGCCACCCCCTCGGCCGAGGACGGGGGCGGAGCCACGAGCACGGGGCGGTGGAAGCTGCGCCAGCGCTCGCTCCAGTCGTCGGCCACCTCGGTGGTGCGGATCTCCACCAACGCGCCCCCGCTGCCGGCGGCGGCCTTCAGCGCGGGAAGGGTCGGGAGCTCGCCCGGGGCGCCGTACAGCGCGTACTCGACGTGGCTGCCGTGGTCGACCTCCTCGACCCCGCCGGGAGCCAGCTCGAGCAGCTCGGCGAGCACCAGCTCGGCGTTCGCGCGCTCGACCCGGACTGCGAGCCTGATCAAGCCGCCTGGCTGCCCAGCGCGCGGCGGAGCTTGGCGAACACCGACTCCGACTCGCGCGAGCGGAGGTTCTCCTCGGTGAGGCTCTCGTTGAGGCGTTCGGTGAGCTCGACCTGCTCGTCGCTGAGGCGGCGGGGCACGATCACGTTGACGACCACGCGAAGGTCCCCGTGGCGGCCACGGCGCAGGCCGGGCATGCCCTCGCCGCGGATCGTGAGGACCTCCCCCGGCTGGGTTCCGGGAGGCAGCTCGAGCTCGATCGCGGCCTCCAGGCCCGGTACCTCGAGCGTCCCCCCGAGGGTGGCGAGGGGGGCCGCCACGTCCAGGGCGGTGATGAGGTCGTCGCCCTCGCGGATGAAGCGCTCGTCGGGGCGCACCCGGACGATCACGTACAGGTCGCCCGCGGGGGCGCCCGCTTCACCGGCGTGACCCTGTCCGCTGAGACGGATGCGCTGTCCGTCGGAGATGCCCGCCGGCACGTCCACCTGCAGCTCACGGGTGACGGCCCGGCGACCGCGGCCACGGCAGCTCCTGCAGGGCTTGTCGGGAACCTTGCCCTGGCCTTCGCAGGCGTCGCACAGCGTCGTGCGCATCATCTGGCCGAAGGGCGTGCGGGTGACGGTCTGGCGCTGTCCGGCGCCGCCGCAGCGCTCGCAGCTGTGGATCGGGGTGCCGGGCTCGGCGCCGTTGCCGTGGCAGCGCTCGCAGCGCTCGACGACCTCGACGCGGGCCGGGGCCTGGACGCCGTGGGCCGAGTCGACCAGGTCGATCTCGATCGCGACCGCGACGTCGCCGCCCTGGGCGGGGCCCTGGCGGCCGCCGGCCGTCCCGCCGAAGAACGCGTTGAAGAGGTCGCCGATCGAGCCGAAGGCGTCGAAGTCGGGCGCGTACCCCCCGGAGCGCAGGCCCTCGTGTCCGTAGCGGTCGTAGGTCGCCCGGCGCTGTTCGTCGGAGAGGATCTCGTAGGCCTCGGCGGCCTCCTTGAACTTGGCCTCGGCGTCGGGGTCGTGGGCGTTCACGTCCGGGTGCAGCTCGCGGGCGAGGTGGCGGAACGCTTTCTTGATCTGCTGCTCTCCGGCGTCGGGTCCGACGCCGAGCACCTCGTAGGGGTCGCGGGGCATTGCTCGAAGGCTAGTTGGCCCCGTAGCTGTCCTCGACGAAGCGGGACAGCTCGGCCGCCGCCTCGCGGACGGTCGCGATCGCGCCGGCGTAATCCATCCTCACCGGGCCGATCACCGACACCGTTCCCAGCCGTCGTTGGGCGAGGCCGTAGCCGGCGGCCACCAGCGCCAGGGAGTGCATCGCGGGCAGCTCGTTCTCGTGGCCGATCCGAACGTACACGCCGGGCTCCGAGATGGCCGTGCGGAGCACCCGCAGCAGCGCTACCCGGCGCTCGAGCAGGTCCACCAGCTCGTTGACCTTCCTCGTGTCGCCGAGGTTGCTGCTCTCGAGCAGGCGGGCGGTCCCCTCCACGTACACCGACTCCTCGACGTCGGAGGCCAGCTCGGCGAAGGCCGGGGCGAAGCGCTCGAGGAAGGCGACCTCCGGCAGCGACAGGCCCGGCTCGACCAGCCGCTGCTGGAGCATGCGGGCGCCGAGGTCGAGGCCCACGAGGCGCTCGTTGAAGTACTCCCCGGCCCACGACAGCAGGCCCGGGTCGACGGGGCGATCGAAGGTGGCGAGCATCTTCGAGACGCCGCCCGTGGAGGTGATGATCACGACGAGCACCAGCTGCGGTTGCAGGGCGAGCACCTCGACGTGGCGGATGGTGGCCGTGTTGGGAGAGGGGGCCGAGACGATCGCGACCAGGTTGGTCATCCGCGAGAGGGTCTCGGAGGTGGCACGGACGGCCTCGTCGATCTCCTGCCTGATCAGCGAAAGCTCGATCTTGCGGGGCGGTGTGACGGCCATCTGGCCGGAGCTGAGGAGGCGGTCGACGACGTAGCGGTGGGCTGCGTCCGTCGGCACCCGACCGGCCGACACGTGCGGATGGGTGAGAAAGCCGTGCTCCTCGAGTAGCGCGAGTTCGTTGCGCACCGTCGAGGGCCCGCAGTCGAGCCCCGGGTCCGCGGCGATCGTGCGCGAGGCCACGGGCTGGGCCGTGTGGAGGTACTCCTCCACCACCATGCAGAGGATCCTCTCCTGGCGGGCGCTCAACATGTGGCTGATTCTAGGCGCGCCCGGCCACGCTACCGGCGGCGCGAGCGGCCACCGGGGACCGCCGCGGCTCCACCCGCTCAGAGTTCTACTTCGGCCTCGGCGTTGCGGATGATCTGGTTGCCGGCCTGCTCGGCGACGGTGTCGATGACCGTACGTCCGTCGCGGACCTCCGTCACGGTGCCGGTGACGACGATCTCCTGCTCGGGGACCCCCATGCCGCGAAACTGCACCGACAGCCGCTTCAGGCGCGCGGGGTCCCCGGAGGCGGCGGTCTGGGCGCGGGCGACCTGGGCCATCGTCCAGAGGCCGTGGAGGATGCGGCCCGGGAGGCCCACCGACCGCGCGAACTCCTCGTCGATGTGGATCGGGTTGAAGTCACCGGAGGCCCCGGCGTAGCGGTAGGTCAGGAACCTGTCGGGTGTGACCCGCAGCTCCTCGATCTGATCCCCGGCATGCAGCTCGGCCACCTTCCTCACACCCCCCTGACGATGTTGGTCCAGGTGGCCGTGCAGACCCGCTCGCCGCGCTGGTTGTCGGACACCGACCCGAACACGTAGAAGCCGCGTCCGTCGCGTTCGGAGATCTCCTTGACGCTGGCGGTGGTCGTGATCTCGTCGCCGGCCACGACGGGCGTACCCCACACGAACTCCTGGCCGCCGTGGACCATCATCGCGAAGTTCAGTTCGATCTCCGGGTCGAAGATCAACGGCCCGACCGCGGGGGCGCTGTACACGACGGCGAACATCGGCGGAGCCACCACGTCGGCGTAGCCCGCCCCGCGGGCCGCCTCCGGGTCGAGGCACAGCGGGCTCGTCTCGCCGACGGCGCGGGCGTACTCGCGCACCTTCTCGCGCCCGACCGCATATACGACCGGGTCGTAGCTCTTGCCGATGGCCTGGGTGTTGACGGGCATCGCGATCGTTCGCCGGCGGGCGCCGGGCGACCCCCTCGGGGCCCCGAACGCGGCAGCGGGCGCCCAGTCTATTGGGGCGGCCCGAGCCGCGTCCGATGTCCGTGACGGCCGGCCCGGGACCGCCACGGACTCGCCCGCGCCCCACGCGGCGGGCGCTAGAAGCCCATCTCGTCCTCGCCCCCCGAAGAGCCGGCGGCGACCAGCTCCCCGTCGCGTTCGCCGGGCGAGTCCAAGAACTGAACGACGTCGGCGACGACGCTCACCGCCTGGCGCTTCTGCTGCTCGGTGGTCTCCCACTCGCGCCACTCGAGCCTGCCGTCGACGGCGACCCGGCTGCCCTTGCGCAGGTACTGCTCGACGTTCTCCCCCGCCGCCCCGAAGACCGAGACGTCGAAGAAGTTGGGCCGCTCGTGGTACTCGCCGTCGGCGTCCTTGCGGCTCGAGTTGCAGGCGAGCCGCAGGCTCGCCACGCACGTGCCCGAGGCGAGTGATCGCAATTCCGGGTCGCGGGTCAGGCGCCCGACCAAGACCACGCGGTTGACGTTGAAGCTGGACATCGTTGGTCCTCCATTCGTTGCGGTCACCCCCTCGATCCGACGCTAGGCGGCCCCTGGGACGGGACTCGCCGGCGAGGTCGGCCGGTCGAGCGCCTCGAGGGCGAGCAGCGCGAGCCGCCCCTCCGCACCGGCGGAGCGGATCGCGCGGGCCAGCGGCGCGAACGCCGGCGTAGCCGCCAGGTACAGGACGCCGGCGACGTGGGGGCAGCGGGCCCAGGCACGGCAGATCTCGAGCAGCCGGGCGGGGGCCTTCGCGGTCAGCTCCACCTCGACCGCCACCGGGAGTCCGCCCGCAGCGGCGGGCCAGACGACCAGGTCGGGGCGGTGCGACTCGCCCCACTCCGAGCGCCAGGACATGCGCGCGCTGGCGAGTGGCCTGCCGAGCGAGCGCTCGTCGCGCTGGAGCTCTCGCTCTCCACACACCACGTGGCGCCGGTAGCGCCGTTCGAGCGCGACCGCGGCTTGAGCGCAGACGATCTGATGGCCCGCCGAGGCGGCGGACACGCGGGTGGGCGCGACTCCGCCCAGACCCGCGAGTCTCATCCCTGCGAGGGTCGCCGTGAACAGCGAGGGAGCACCGTGCAGGGGACGCGTCCTCGCCACCAGGCCCGCGCGGGCGCCTGCCTGCAGCCGGCCCCGCGCGGACGCCGCGGAGCAGTCTTCGCGTTCGGCCAGGGCGCGCTCCGTGACCGCCCCCAGTCGGGCGATCCAGCACACGAGTGCGGCGTGGGGTGAGCCGTGGGCGATCGGATCGATGGTCTTGCCGGTCATCTTCACTCCTCTCATCGAACGGGGGGCAGGATGCGGGTGATCCGCACGGGCGGACCCTGCGTGTGTGCGAGGGGGAGCACCGCCGCCCAGCCGGTCCCGAGCCGCATCACCTCGGTCGGGTCCAGGAGCGGCTGGCGGCTCCTGGTGCGGGTCGTGGCGCCGCTGCTGTGGCGGCTGACCCTCCAGCCCCAGCCGGAGCCGGCGAGGCCGGCGATCAGCTCGGCGGAGTCGGGAACCACCTGACGGTGTGCGATCAGCAGGCCGAGGTTGCCGATCACCTGCTCGGCCAGCGAGTTCCACCCGGCCCGCCGCAGGTCGGCCAGCTCCTGGGTGCCGAGCACGAGGCTGATGCCGGCGGAGCGGGCGCGCCCGAACAGGCGTATGACGTGCTCGGGGGCGACGGCCGAGAACTCGTCGATCAGGACGAGCGTCCTCACGGGCCGGGCCTGCGAGGCGGCGACGACCGTCTGCAGATCCTGGACGATCGCGGCGGCCAGCATCTGGCTGAGCAGCGGCCTGCTGTCCGAGCGGAGCGTGAACAGGACGACCGCGCCCTCGCGTGCGCAGCTCAGCAGGTCCACGTGCCCGGAGCTGTCGGTGGCCGGCTCCAGCCACGGGCCGGCGTCGGACTCCGCCAGGACCGCGAGGCGGTCGCGCACGCCGGCGAGGTCGGTCCGCTGGCGGGTGCCGAGAGAGTCGAGGTACGCGAACGAACGTCGCGCCTGCTCGTCCGAGAGCCGGCGCAGGAGCTGCTCGAGGTTCGAGGGGTCGAGGTACTCGACCAGCCCCGCGAGGGTCACCTGCTGCCCCGCTAGCCGCAGCGCGCGTACCTCGTGGCCGAGGTAGCGCTGGGCCTGGCGCAGGTAGTGGGGCTCGGTGAAGCGCTCGGACCCGAGCGCCTTGTCGGCGATCTCGGTCTCCGAGCCGCGGGCCAGCGGGTTGTAGACGCAGGGGCCCTCGGGCGTCCACTCCAGGAAGCGCCGGCCCGCCCGGGCGGCGGCCCGGGCGAGCTGACGACGCAGCGCGGCGTCTCCCTTCGGGTCCACCACGACGGCGCCCATGCCGGCGGCGATGGCGGACACCGCGATGTGCGACTGGGTGACCGTCTTGCCGGAGCCGGTCGCACCCACGACCAGCGTGTGGATGCCGCCGCCGGCGCAGCCGAACGGGACCACCACCCGCCGCCAGCGCTCATCGTGGCCGAGCACCAGGCCTCCGTCACCGCGGCGGCTCGCCGTCGTCGTCGGCGGTCCGCCAAAGCGGAACAGCAACCAGGAGACGAGCGTTCGCGGTGAGCGGGCACCGAGCACCCCGGCCGGCTCGAGGCCCTCCTCGCAGTCTCGGCGCTGGGAGCGGCGGACGCGCCACGCCGCCAGCGCCGCCCCGAGCGCGATCGGCAGGAACGCGTCCCCGAGGAGACCGCGGGTGAGAACGGCGAGGACGGCTCCGGCGGCGGCCCAGCTCCAATGGAGTCCGTGCCTGCGCATTAGCCGGGTGGCGAGCAGGCCGACGATGACGCCGAGCAGGCACAGGGAGGCGATCGTCGCTAGTCGCCGGAACGCATCCAGCAGTTCGACGGGCGGCGTTTGGGCCGCGATCTGGACAGGGATAAACGAGGGCATGAGCCCCTCCTTTCCTCGCGCCCGCGAATTTCGGACGCGACTGTGTGGGCCCGCCGGAGGCGGGCCGTGGTTGATGGATCACGCACGACGGCCGCAGCCGCCGCCACAGGTGCTGGATCAGGCGCTGCGCCGCGACATCGGTCGCAGCGCAGGTGCGCTCAGATCAGAGTTCGACCTCGCGTGGAGATATCCCGAGCCCGTCGCGGGCGATCAGGGCGAGCACGTCGCTGTGGATCCACGGGGTCGGCGAGCTCTTGCCGCCCTCGGGCAGGAGTCCGAGCCGCCGTCCGAGCCAGCTCGTCTCACCGCTCTCGTTGCCGGCCGAGTCGCGCTTGATGCGACCGCACCGGATCGCGATCTCGCTGAGGCTCACCTCGCCGCTCGCGACGCGCTCCATGACCGCCTCGCGGAGCGCGCGGTTGAGCACGATCGGGCTGTGTAGAACACGCTTGAGCTCGGCCCTGAGAACCGACACGGAGATCACCTCGCCCTCGCGGGGGAACGGTTGCGAGACTCCGCCGGTGGCGGCCCGGGTCAGACGGCTGACCGGCTCGTAGCTCTCGAGGGCCGCGATCGTGTGGCGCAGGCTCACGGGATGCAACGGACCGTCCATGTCGCATCGCCACCAGCGGAGCTGGGCCGGCCCTCCCCCGCTCGCGCGTGCGTGGAGCTCGTAGTGCGCGGGAGATCGCTCGTGCCCGGTCCCTCGAACCACGGTCCGCGACTCGGCGAACACCCGGGCCGTGGCCACGAGCTCAGGGTCGACGACAGGGTCCGGCGCCGGCCCGGGCGTTTCCGCCTCGTCGTCCGGCTCGCTCTTCAGATCCCCGGCGCGGAGGCGACGGCAGACGAGTGGTCCCCGCTCGAGGCGGCTCAGGTAGTCGGCGCAGACGATGGCGGCGTTTTCGGGCGGCTCGTCGCTGCCCAGATGTGCCACGAGCCGGCAGTCGTCTCCGGAGAACGCGTCGCGGTCGACGAGCAACAGACTCGCGGAGGCACCACGGATGGTGATCACTTCGCGCAGTCGCCGGCGTGGGTCGCGGTAGCTGGTCAGCAACCGTTGGCGGGCGGGTGACTGGGGTGGGGGCATCGGCTCCTCCGGGCGCGGTCTCCGAGCCGTCGCGTGCGGACCGGTCGTTCGCGGGATGGCTCTCCACCGGCAACACCGACAGGGGTGCGGGGCGCTGATCGCGCGTGGCGCGAACGGGATGCAGGGCGGAGGAATCCGGATGGATTCGAGAGCAGCCCGATGAAGGCGGAATCGAGGTTGTGCCGATGCGGCGAGGAAGGAGAAGTGTTGGGCGCGGGAAGCTAACGACGCTCTGCGACATCACCCGCTGCGGCTTGCCGCCGGCGGGAGGCGTCGCTGCAGTCACCTTCGCCGCGACCCCCCAAACGTCGCTCCCCACTGCAGTTGAGCCGGCTTTCGCGGTGCAGCCGGGAGTCGCCGCGCGAGGTGGGCGAACGCACCCCGACGGCGGCCGGCGTGGACGCGACTGCGCAGCGAGGATGGGCAACGCCGCGATCCGCTCGGGTGACTGCAGGGTCGGATCCGCGCCAGCTACGGCCCCGAAACGGGGCGGCAGGTGCGACGGTCAGTCGTGGTGGCGTTCGATGTCGCGACCCTTGCGCTGCAGGCCGCGCCCGACCGCACCCAACAGCACCGTGAGGACCACGCACACGATGATGAGCCACAAGAACCAAGGCATCGGCCTGATTGTCGCACTCGCCGTCAACTCGGGCCCACTCGCCGTCGAACCGGCCCCACTCGCCGTCGACTCGGGCCCACTCCCGTCGGACCCGGGTTCGTTGCAGATGTCTCGACCCAGCGGAACTTCGGGGGTGGGAAAACCGTTGGTGGGAAGAGGGCAAAGGAGAGGGGCAATGGAGACAGCAACGCCAAGGACGGACGATGTTTCGCCTGCCTGACCTGCTGCGGCGGCACGTCGCCTTGATCGTCACCGCGATCGCCGCGACCGACGTCGCCTACAGGCTGCTGCTGCGGGCGCCGATCCGCCGCGGGCTCGGCATCGAGGACCAGCGCCGAACGCGACGGCAGCCGTCGACGAGCTGACAGGCCCGCCACCGGACTCGTCGCGGCCGTCGCCGGGCCCGGGTTGCCGTCGGATCAGCCGGCGGTGCATCGCGCGATGGTCGGGCTCGTCTGGCAGCCGCTACTCGGCGGACCCGTCCTGCGCGGCGCCGGCGTCCTGCTCGTGATCACCGTGGTGTCGCTGTGGCTGACCCGAGTCGTGTCAGCCAGGCGGCGTCGCTACACCCGCTTGCGAATCGAGCCCTACCGGTCCGATCACGCCGACCCCGAGGTCGTCCGCAGGATGATCGAGTCGCTGCACGTGAGCCTCTCGAGACCGTGGTGGACGCGACTGCTCACAGGCCAGCCCTCGGTGTCGCTCGAGGTCCACTACAGCGACCGCGGGCCCGCCGCCCGCGCGTGGTTCGCGGTCAGCGCCCCGACGGGCACCGAGGCATCGATCGAGGCCGTCCTGCGGGCGGCGTACCCGAACTGCCGCCTGCGTCCGCTCGTGGAGCCGTTCGATCCGCCGAGGCAGCTCGTGATGCTGCGCAAGAAGCACCTGTTCATCGGACGGGTGAAGATGATCGACCGCTTCGACCAGCAGCGCGAGCCACCGGTCGACCGTCTCCTGACGGTGATGGGCAGCTGTGGTGGGAGCTCGCTCGTGCAGCTCACCCTGACGCCGGCGCCCGACGGCTACCGGGCGCTCGCGCGGCACCTGCACGCGGGGCGTCAGGCACGGGCCCGCGCCCGCCAGAGCGGAGGCGTGAGAGGGCCGGCCCTCGCCGACGACGCGGAGCTGCGGGGAGGCATGGACCTCGTGCACGTCCCGCTGTTCCTGCTCGAGCTGCGGGTCGCATCGACGAGCAGGAGCGCGTGCCGGCAGGTCGCCTCCGAGCTGCAGGTGGGCGCGGCCGAGAACCGGCTCGTGAGACGGCGCGGGCGATCGCTGGGGCGGTCCACGAAGCGGCTGCTGCGGCGAGTCCGGCGAGGAGAGCGCACTCCGCTGCGGTCGCCCTGGCGGGCGGTCTTCGCCCCCAGCGAGATCGCCTGCCTGTGGCAGCTTCCGAGCTGCGAGTACTCGATCGTCCCGGTACTGCGGGGGAGCGTCCCGGTGGCGCCGGCTCCGCCGGGGGTGCATCGACCGGCCACCGGACCCGGATCGCTGCGCGACGAATACGGGCCCGTGTCGATCGAGTGCAGCCTGCGCAAGCAGAACACCGCGGTTCCCGGCACCGTCGAGCAGGGCAAGACGAGCTACCTCGTGGCCACGATCGCGGAGGACCTCGTGCGCGAGCGCTGCGCCCTCGTGCTGTTCGATCCGAAGGGAGACGCGGCAGAGTCGTCCATCAGCCTGGTGGCGCCTTCCCGCACCTGCACCGTGCTCGACCTGGCACGGCCGACGTGCGGCTTCAACCCGCTCGCGGTCGACGCGCCCGCCGACGTGATCGCCGACTACGTCGTGGGCGCGTTGCGGAACCTGTTCTCCGACGCGGACATCAGGGCCTCCTCGGACCGGTACCTCCGTAACGCGGTGATCGCAGTGCTCGCGTACGACCGTCGCTGCACGTTGTGGGACGCGGCGAGGCTGCTGTCGGTCGGCGAGGAGGGTTACGCGTTCCGCAAACGGGTGGCCGCAGCCGTGCGCACGCTCCCGGAGTTCAGTGAGATCAGCGCCTTCTTCACCGCCGAGATCGGGGCCCAGCTGGCAGACGCCAGGAGCATGACCACGGCGAAGCTCGACGCGCCCGTGAACAAGCTGGCGCGCCTGCTGAACTCGCCCTCGATCAAGCGGGTGCTGCTCAACGACTCGCTACGGGTCGACTTCGACCGCGTGATCGCGGGCGGCGAGGTGCTGATCGTCAAGGGCGCGCTCGGTGTGATGGGCGCCGGCAACACCTCGGTGCTGATGCAGCTGCTGGTGGGAATGCTCGACGCCGCGCTCGCGCGTCAGCAGGACCTGGTGGCCCCCGGGGAGCGGGTGGCGGTGGCCTTGAAGGTCGACGAGGCGCCGTTGGTCCTCAACCGTGGCTTCGCCGAGACGATGGCGTTGAAGCGTTCGGCGGGACTCGAGACGGTCGCGTGCTGGCAGACCGACGCGCAGTGGTCGGATCCCGCCGTGCGGGACCAGCTGGACGCGCTCTTCGCCCACCGCGTGTACTTCGCCACGGCGTCGGTCAGCGACGCGCGCTCGGCCGCGTCGTTGACGATGAGCGAGTTCTCCGACAGCGTCCGTCCCGGCATCGGGCGGTTGTCGGCCCTCGGCCGCCCCGACGTCCGCCTGCACCTCCCCAAGCACCACGCGATCGCGAGCTGGAGCACCGCCGAGGGTCGGCAGGCGGCGTTCGTCGCCCGCACGATCCCACTGGGGCTCGACCGGAAGAGGATCGCCCTGCACGCCGCCCGCCAGTACGCCCGCGGCGGTAGGCACCAGACCGACCTGCGCCAGCAGCACTGGGATCAGCGCGAACCCGCGACCGAGCCGAGGATCGAACCGGGGCGCGAACCGGCGCCGGACCCGAGGATCGAGCCGGCGCTCGACCGTAGGATCGAGCTGGCTACCGAGCACTCGACCACGCCGGTGACGGAGCCGGCACTTCCCGAGACGGCTGCGGCCAGCTACCGCGAGCTGAGCGGGATCGACCGGGCGCACAGCGTCCGGTGGGCACGCCGGGTGCCGGTTCGGCCCGGCTTCGAGCCCGAGCCGTTGGACCTCGAGATCCTCTCGCTGATGTGCGAGCTCGGGCATCTGCTCAGCACCCAGGTCCATCGTTGGTTCAACCCGACGAGAGCACCGAGCACAACCCAGAGGCGGCTGAAGCGGCTCTCGGACGCGGGGCTCGTCGGCCGCATGCAGTTCCATCGACGCGATGGCGGCGGAGCACCGATGTGCTACCGGATCAGCGCCACAGGCCGTGCGCTGTTGAGCTCCCACGAGCTCGTCGAGACCGTGCCCGACACAGACCGCGGCGGCATGACGACGGACCGGACCCGCGTGCACACGGACCAGCCCGATCGAAGCCCCGCTCTCCCCCGCGACCCCGGCAGAGCACGGATGGAGCTCCGGAGGATCCGGCGTGAGGTCCACGTGGCCGGCTGGGCGCTGTCGCTGCTGCGCCTCACGCGCCTTTCCACCGGCGACGTTGGCGGCAGGGAGGGTTCGGCGTTGAGCCCGCCGGCTCTGAGGGGCGGCTCAGGCCGAACCTTCTACGGGCCCGGGGAGCTGCGGCTCCCGGGTGGCCGGGTGCCGCACGACTTCCTGACGAGCCGGGGGCGAGCGGCGAACACCCACGCGGGGCGACGGTCCGAGGTCGAGCAGTTCGAGACGGTGCGGCCGGACGCCCTCGTCAGGGGAGCCGGTGTGGACAGCTTCATCGAGCTGGACGACCGCATCCCGACGGGGGAACAGGCCGCGAAGCTCGAGCGATACGACCACTTCCTCACCGGCTGGTCGTTACACGCTCGACGGTACGGAGACCGCGGCGAGGTGGTTCCGGAGGTCGTGTTCGTGTGCCGCGATCGCGCCCGCGCCAGGGAGTGCGCGAGAGCGGCCGACCATGTGCTGTGCGCTGCGCGGGCCTACGCCGGCGAGTACCCCTTCAACTGGGACTACACCGGGAGGCGACGCACCAGCTTCGTCGCCGAGCGCGACATCCACGAGGGACTTGGCCTCGCGTACGGCGTCCCCGACCTTCCCCCGGCCATTCGCGCCGAGGGCGACGCCGAGGCGTCGATGGCGACGGTGGTCAGGAAGGAGTTGCCGCTCACGCTCGCCGGCGCGAGTTGACGCCCGGCGGCCCCATGTCCAGGCCGACCGTGGTCAGCACGTAACGCGGATTAGTGAAAGTGTTCGCTCTTTTCCCGGAGGCGAGCGAGTTTCCATTCGATGGCCTCACGCGCCTTTATTTCGCTAGTGGTTCGCTTGGCTCCCCTGGAGCGTTCCTTTTCTATCGCGCCTTTGTCGGCTTGCTCTTCCGGGCCAAGGGCTCCAAGTGTTTCGAAGTATTCATAACCGGAGTCGTTCCCGCGATCCTTCGGTATTTCAGGCGCCGTCGCCTTCTGTCCTTCGCCATATGTCACGACGGTCAATTCGTACGCCTTGGCTGGTTGTAGGGGCAGCTGATATAGCGGCCCCGGAATGGTCACGTCTACCTCTACGACTTCGTACGGGCTTTTCTGGACTACGGTCCCAAACCGTTCAACCTGTTCGAAGGTCATGTAGTCGAAGTCGCACCGTTCGGGTTCTTTTGTCGGGCACGGAAACTTCCGAGCCCCGTTCCCCCCAGACGCGGCGAAAACCGACAATGCCCAGTGGGTTTCGGGCCAGCGGGGGTGAATGTACATCGCAACGGTCGCTGTGGTTTCCGTGACCTCCTGTGCTTCTACCCATTGACCCCAGGCAGCGTTCGCTCCCGCCGGGAGCAGTAGCGCCACCATGGTGGCCAGCCACCCGACGATCACAGCTGCCGATGTCCTGCTTGCGGCTTTGCTCCACATGGTCCCCCTCTGCTCCCCGTTAGGTGCCCGATCCTACTCTCAATCGCCCTCCACCGTCAACGGACCTCACGGCAGCCTCCCGAGCCCCTCGAGGGCGTCCGGGCTGGGCAGCTCGGCCAACAGCGCCGCCACGTCGGCCGCGTCGTCAGCGGTCCCGGCCGTTTCCGTCGCCCAGCGTGGCCAACCACTTCAACGAGAGCACGTGCCAACCCGACAACGTGCGCGTCGAGCCCGACGGAATCTTGAAGGTCTGCCCGCGGAATCAGCTCCCAATCACCTATCCGCACGCGGAAGTCGAGCGGCAGGTAGGGCACGAATACAACGTACAGCGTGGGCATCGCGAACAGCGTTGACACAGGCGTCAGCGCAGCAGCTTCGCCAGGCCCTCGACCGTCTCGGGTGGACTGGCGTTCCGTTTCAGCTTTTGCTATACATGTCGGACTTTTCTGGACGAGCCAAAGGGGGCGCGGATGATGGTAGGCGGACAGAGGTGTGCCGTGTCGAGGGCTGCTTGGATGGCTTGTGCAGCACTCATGCTCTCCTGGTGTGTGGGTGTGAGCTTTGCATACGCGAAGCGGACCAAGCCCGTGATCTCAAACCTCGCCGCGGCGCCGGGATCCGTCCCGTCTGGCGGCCGTACGACCGTGACTGCCTCGGTCACTGGCGCCAATGAGTGCACTCTGTCAGCAAACAAAAGCGTCGCTGGGCTCCCGGTAACATTCTCCTGCGAATCGGGTGCCGTCAACCGGAGTCTGTCTATGCCCACAAACACCGGCAAGAAGGCCGTCAAGTACAGGTTGGCGCTCGACGCTGAGAGCGGGTCGGGAGGAAAAGCGAAGGCCAAGATCACAGTCGACGTCCAGACCGGCGGCCAGTCCAGCGGCGTCCGGCAGGTAGTCGCCGACGAAGGAGATAGCTGCGCGCTCCTGACCAGCGGTCATGTCGACTGCTGGGGCTGGAACGGCTTGGGCCAGCTCGGAGACGGCACCGACAGCGGGCCGGAACAGTGCGAATTCGAAGAAGGCGAAGAACCCGAACCGTGCAGCAAGACTCCGGTCGAAGTGGCTGCGATCACCGATGCGACCCAGATTGCGGCCAATAGCCAATCCTTGTGTGCGCTCCTCTCGACGGGTCACGTCGAGTGCTGGGGTGGGCTTCGCCTCCCCGCCGAACCGACTGAAGTCGAAGGCGTAGCGGATGCGGTGGAAGTCGCCGGTGGGGACGACCACGCCTGCGCTCGGTTGGCCACCGGCAAGGTTGACTGCTGGGGTGAAAACCTTTTTGGCGAACTCGGCAACGGCTCTAAAAGCGAAACCGGAGCGCTCGGACCGCCAGTCGAAGCTCACGGCATAGGCAATGCGACACGACTCGCCACTGGTGGAGACTCGTGCGCGGTGCTGTCTACGCATCACGTCAACTGCTGGGGCATCAATCAGTTCGGACAGCTCGGGGACGGTACCGACTCGGGCCCGGAAACGTGTGGAGCCTTTTCTTGCAGCCTAGTACCGGCTGAAGTGAGCAGCATTGATAGCGCTACCGACGTGACGTCGAGTTACTACTACTCGACGTGCGCCACTCTCTCGAACGGTCACGTCGACTGCTGGGGAATCAATAGATTCGGGACGCTCGGAAAAGGCACGGCCTCCGGTCCAGAAGCCTGTGGCGGATATTCTTGCGCCACGACCCCAGCCGAAGTCAGCGGCCTAGGTAACGCCGTTGAAGTCTCCGCGGGCTACATAGCCACATGTGCGCTACTAAGCACGGGGAATATTGACTGCTGGGGCTCCGGCGAACTCGGAAACGGAACCGTCAGCGAATCGGAAGCACCCGTTCAAGTAAGCAGCATAGACGATGCCACGCAAGTGTCCACCGGCTTTCGGCACGCCTGTGCGGTGCTAACGACAGGTCACGTCGATTGCTGGGGCGGGAACGCGATCGGGCAGCTCGGGGACGGGAACACGACTAGCCAAGCCACACCCGTCGAAGTAGCGGGCCTCTAAGCCGTGACCGGCCGCCGAACCGGTCTCGGATACGCCAGCAAGAGGTCTCGTGGTTCACGGACCGCACCGACCGCTCGCGGACCACGGGTTTTCTTCTCGGACGTGCCTCTCGACTTCGTGGTGCTGTCCAGGCTTGACACCGCCGACGACGATGGTTGAAGTGCGTGACCCCGGCTTTACCTTCACAGGCTTCAGGTATTCGATGCACGCCTTGGGTTCAGCGCGACAGGCGCTTTCGATCTGTTCGGGCGTGGTGGGCGTGTTGAAGGTTTGGTCGAGGTCGTGGACCTTTGCGGTGGCCGCGTGGTGAGCCGAGCCACAGCCTGCGAGCAGGGGCGAGTGCGACGATCGACGCTGAAGGCTTCATTCGGTTAGTTCCACCAGCGCGGACTTCGAGATTGGTCGTGACGCAGCTTTGCTGTGTGCGTGGCCTTCGGCAAAGACAGCTTCGGCCTCGCCACAAGATGTGTGCTGTTCACGGCAGAGCCTCTCTAGCTCTCGGAGGGCGGCATGAGCTTGGGAGCGTGTCAAGTGCTGGCCAGGCTTGACGGGCCCAACGAAGATCGTGGTCGGCGCGTGCGAGGACGGTTCTGTGAAGAACTTCCCCGGCGAGACGCCTTTTGCGCTCTCCTTCGCCGTTACGGGCTTACCTGCGATCAATCTGCACGGGTTGCGGTCCTTTTGGCAATTTGCCAAGAGCTGCCGGATCACGGCTTCGGGGGTAGGGTGCCCCGACGTGGCCGTCTTGGCCGTTTTGGTCGCCCCGCAGCCTGCCAGCAGGATTAGCACCGCTAAGAACCCCAGGATCCTCCCTCGCACAGCTTGAGGATACGGCAGCTACGGGTTAACGGGATTGCATCGGCCATCCCTGATAGCGTCCGGCCGATGGAGGTTGCGGGCGATCCTGGGAATGAGCATTACTGGCGCGAGCAGGCTCAGCTTGACGCATGGATAGATGCCGGATGCCCCGACGTTGACGACTGGCTCGCCGGGCGAACGAGCGCAAAGCGGCCGCGACAGGCGGCCGCTAACGATCTGCCGCCGTCTGAGCTTCGCCATCAGCTCGCCGTGACGAAGGCCCAGGCCGGTGCACTGCTCGGCGGAAAGTCAGAGGACTGGATCGAAAAGCACGTGCTCCCGCACGTCAAGACCGTTCAAGCCTCACGTTCGGTGCTGATCCCGGTGGTTGAGCTAAAGCGCTGGGTCGATCAAAACAGCAGCCGTGCCCTCTGAGCGTCGCAACGGCCTGCCTGAAGGCCTTCAAGAGCGCCACAAGGGCTCGTGCCCGGCAGCCGCCGACTCGGCGGCTCGATGCCGGTGTCGGCGCTCCTATCGCGCATCCATCTATGACTCACGGACCAAAAAGCACACGTACTCCGGCTGGAAGGCCGATAGAGGCGCGGTCGAAAAGTGGCGGGTTCAGGCGCTGCGCGAGCTAGACGCAGAGCTAAGGGCTGGGACACTTCCGGCGGGGAGTACGCCGCTTCTTAGTGAGACTTGGGAAGCTTGGTATGCGGGGGCGCAGTCGGGCGCTATCTCCAATCGGAAGGGTGAGCGCTACAAGGCGCGAGCGCTTGAGTCCTACGCAGCGGCCTGGCGCAAGGTCGAGCCCACCTTCGGGCACAAGCGCATCGGCGCGATAACCCGGCGGGAAGTTCAGGACTGGGTCGATGAGCTAGCCAAGAAAGGCACGCCCCGCTCGACGGTGGCGAACGCTCTTGAACCGCTGCGAGTGCTGCTAGGGCGGGCCGAGCGCCGCTCAGAAATCACGGCCAACCCGACCACGAACCTAGAGCTTCCAGCGTCAGCCAATTCCGAGATGCGCTTTGCGACGAAGGACGAAACGGGCGCGTTCATCGAGGCACTGCCGACCGATCAGAAGGCGCTGTGGGCGACGGCGTTCTATGGCGGTCTACGGCGGGGCGAGCTACAGGCGCTGCGATGGACCGACGTGGACCTGGGAGCCGCGCCCGCTATCACCGTCCAACGTGCCTTCTCGGGCGATGATGAGGGCAAGCCAAAGTCCTCTGCAGGTGTGAGACGAGTTCCGGTGGTTCCGCCGCTAGCGAAGCTGCTCAAGGCCCACAAGGCATCGACCGGCCGCAGCGGCTCAGATCTTGTGTTCGGCCGCACCGCCTCCCAGCCGTTCGTTCCATCTACCGTCCGCGCGAACGCGTTGAAGGCCTGGAAAGACTCGCCGCTTGAGCCCATCGGACTCCATCAGGCCCGGCATACGGCCGCCAGCTTCATGATCGCGGCCGGGGCCAACGCGAAGGCGCTCAGCGTGGTCATGGGCCACGCATCCATCGAGATCACCTTCAACCGCTACGGTCATCTAATGCCGGGCTCGGAGGATGAAGTTGGGCAGCGTCTCGCGGCCTACCTAGACGCGAGCAACGTGTCGGCCGTTCCTATTTCCGTTCCTACAGGGGCCTAGAAAAGGAAAAACCGCCTGATTTGCTGCAGGCGATCTATGATACCGCTACCGGGATTCGAACCCGGGTTTCCGCCATGAGAGGGCGGCGTCCTAGTCCCCTGGACGATAGCGGCGAGTAGGCGCAGGCTAGCAAAGCCGCATCACGAAAGTCCGGGGCTGGAGCACGGCTCAGGACGGCCCCGCACCCTTCCTCCCAGAGCCGCTCGTCCGCCGCCGGGGCGGTCGCAAAAGGGCGCCTCGGTGCGGTATCGTCGGCGGCCCCACCGGCACGCGGATGTGGCGGAATTGGTAGACGCGCACGGTTCAGGTCCGTGTCTGGGCAACCAGGTGGAGGTTCGAGTCCTCTCATCCGCATTGGCTTCGAAAGGGGTGCCGGACCGAAACCCTTTCTGGGGGGACAGAAGAGTTAAGATCGGCTTCCCGACGCGTTCTGGCCCCCCACACCCAAGCTCGTGAGCGACTGGAACGGCAGGGCATGAAAAGCTTCGTCCGCTTCTCGCTGCGATGATGCGCAGCGGGCTTGCCGTGGATTTGGGCGCCGGGTCCGAGATCGTGTCGATAACTCGAGTTCGCCCGGCCGTTTGGTCCGGCGGTGGGAGGTTGGGGAGGGTGTATGACTACGTGATCGTGGGTGCAGGTTCGGCTGGCTGTGTGCTGGCTGCGAGGCTGAGCGAGGACCCCGGCGTGAAGGTCGCGCTGCTGGAGGCGGGCGGCGCCGATAGCGACGATGAGATCCATATCCCGGCCGCGTTCGGAGCGCTCTTCAAGGGTCGGCGTGACTGGGACATGTCCACCGAGCCCGAGCCGGGCCTCGGCGGCCGTCGCACCTACCTGCCGCGCGCCAAGATGCTTGGCGGTTGCAGCTCGATGAACGCGATGGTCTACATCCGAGGCAACCGCGCCGACTACGACGAATGGGAGGCGATGGGTGCGGATGGCTGGGGCTACGAGGACGTGCTGCCGTATTTCAAGCGCTCCGAGGACAACGAGCGCGGCGAGGACGACTACCACGGCACCGGCGGGCCGCTCCCGGTCCGCGAGGGCCGCTCCATGAACCCACTCACGAGCGCGTTCGTCGAGGCGGCCAAGCAGGCCGGCCACGAGGAGAACCCCGACTTCAACGGCGCTCGCCAAGAGGGCTTCGGCCGCTACCAGACGACCCAGGAGAACGGGATGCGCGCGAGCACATCGGTGCGCTACCTACACCCGGCGATGGCTCGCGAGAACCTGACTGTGATCACCGACGCACACGCGCTGCGGATCCTGTTCGACGGCGAGCGCGCTTGCGGCGTGGAAATCGACCATGCGGGGACCGTCGACGAGGTGGAGGCCTCACGCGAGGTCATCGTCTCGGCCGGGGCGTATCAGTCCCCGCAGCTGCTGATGCTGTCCGGCATCGGGCCGGCCGACCAGCTGCCGCTGTTTCAGATCGAGGTTCGCACGGACCTTCCGGTCGGCGAGGGCCTGCAGGACCACTGTATGACGCTGATGAATTGGAAAACGGACGTCGAGGGGCTGATGACCGCGCTCACGCCCGAGAACCTGGAGCTGTTGCAGAGCGAGGGCCGCGGTCCGCTGTCCTCGAACATCGCCGAGTCCGGTGGCTTCGTACGCACGCGGCCGGGGCTCGACGCGCCGGACTGCCAGTTCCACTGCGCACCGGCGCTGTTCTACGAGGAAGGTCTCGGCCCGGCGGTCGAGCACGGCATCGCGTTCGGGCCAGGCGTCGTCAAGCCCACCAGCCGCGGCGCGGTCACGCTGCGCACCCCGAGCCCGTATTCCAAGCCCCGCATCCTGCACAACTACCTGACTACCCTTGAGGATCGCCAGACGATCCTTGCAGGCGCGAGGATCGCGCTGAAGATCTCCCAGCAGCCGGCGCTGGAGCCGGTCATCACCGGCGAGTTCGTGGCCCCGAATCCGGACTCGAGCGACGAGGAGCTGTGGCGCTACATCGAGGACCAGTCGATGACGATCTACCACCCGACATCGAGCTGCGCGATCGGCCCGGTCGTGGATCCCCGTCTTCGGGTACACGGGGTGCCGGGCCTGCGGGTCGTCGACGCGTCCGTGATGCCGACGATTACGCGCGGCAACACGAACGCACCGACGATCATGATCGCCGAGAAAGCCGTGGACATGATCCGCGAGGACGCGACGCGAGCCGCCGGCACCCCCGCCGCGAGGGCCTGAGCGCGGGCTCTGGACCACACCGCTGCCGTCGAAAAGCAGGAGCTCCCCGCTAGTGGGCGCCCGCTCCCGGGAGTGGCGTGCCCTGGTAGCCCCCACCAACAGCAAGCGCAGACGGTGCCGTCGGCGATCTCCGAGCATACTGTCGGTGTGGCCCTACGTGGGTTGCTGAAAGGGGGTGACGGCGATGGGCGCGGATGTCGAGACGGTCACGATCCTGATCACCGACCTGGTCGGTTCGACGCAGCTTGAGTCGCGCGTTGGGCCTGCCGCCGCGGAGGCACTGCGCGAGGAGCATTTCGGGATGCTGCGCGATGCCGTCCGCGACGCCGGGGGGCGTGAGGTGAAGAACACGGGCGATGGGTTGATGGCGGCGTTTGATAGCTCTGCCGCGGCGATCTCCTGTGGGATCTTGATCCAACAGCGCTTCGAGCGGCGCAACCGCTCAGCCGCTGAGCCGCTGCTGATCCGGGTGGGGGTGAGCGCCGGGGATGCGACCAGGGCCGACGGCGACGTGTTCGGAGTGCCGGTGATCGAGGCGGCGCGTTTGTGTGAACACTGTTCGCCTAAGCAGATCCTGGCGAAGGAGCTGGTCGCCCACCTCGCGGCCGGGCGCGGACACACGTTCGCGTCTGCGGGTGCGCTCGAGCTGAAGGGCCTTCCGGAGAGAGTGAGCTCGGTCGAGGTACGGTGGGAGCTGGCCCCCGTCGAGGGGCTTGCGCTGCCGCGGCGCCTGCGTGACCTGCCGACTACCGGCTATGTCGGTCGTCTGGCCGAGCGCGAGCGCCTCAGCGAGCTGTGGGAGCAGACATGTGCCGGGTCGCTGCGCCTGGCGCTGATCGCCGGCGAGGCGGGGGTCGGTAAGACGCGGCTGTCCTCGCAGTTTGCGCTTGAGGTCCACGCGACGGGGGCGACGGTCCTCTACGGCCGCTGTGAGGAGGACCTCGGAGTTCCCTATCAGCCGTGGACGCAGGCACTGGGGCATCTGGTGCGGGAGGCGCCGCTGCGGGTCCTCGAGCGCTACACGGAGCGTTTCGGGGGCGATCTCGCTCGGCTCGTGCCGACGCTGCGCGAGCGCCTGCCGGACCTGCCCTCCCCGCGTGATGGCGACTCAGAGACCGACCGCTATCTGATGTACGCCGCCGTCGCGGGACTGCTGCAAACGGCGGGTCAGCACGAGCCGCTGTTGTTGATCCTCGATGACCTGCACTGGGCCGATGCGCCGACCTTGTCGCTGCTGCGCCACGTGATGACGGCCGGCACGCCAATGGCAGTCACCGTCGTGGGCACTTACCGTGACTCCGAGCTTCCCCACGATCATCTCTTGCTGGCGCTACTCGCGGACCTGCACAGGGAGCAGGGCGTGGAGCGATTGAGGCTCACCGGCTTGCGCGCCGACGATCTCGTGGCGCTGATGGAGATGGCAGCCGGGCACGAGCTGGACGAGGACGGGCGCGTGCTCGCAGCACAGATAACGCGCGAGACGGCCGGCAACCCGTTCTTCGCGGGCGAGCTGTTGCGCCACCTGACCGAGTCAGGCTCGATCGTGCGACTGCCCGACGGGCGCTGGCGCCTGGTCGGGGACCTCGCCGACCTGGGCATGCCCCAGAGCGTGCGCGAGGTGATCGGACGGCGTGTGGAGCGCCTCGGCGCCGATGCGCGTACCGCCTTGAGCGCCGCCGCCGTCATCGGCCGAGACTTCGACATCGACCTGCTGCTCGCGGCGGTGGATCTCCCCGAGACGCACCTGCTCGACCTACTCGATGAGGCGGTTGCAGCAGCGCTGCTTCAGGAGGACCGAGACTGCGCGGGACGCTTCACGTTCATCCACGCGCTCGTGGAGTACGGACTGTATGAAGACCTCGGACACACCAGGCGTGCGTGGCTGCACAAGCGGGTAGCCGAGGCACTCGAGCGGCAGTGCGGCGATGACCCGGGCGACCGGCTCGCAGAGCTCGCCTACCACTGGGCCGAAGCGGTAGTGAGCGCCGACACCGCCAAGGCGATGGACTATGCACGACGAGCAGCAGAGCGCGCGCTTCAGCAGCTCGCGCCCGGTGAGGCCGTACGGTGGTATCGCCAAGCGCTCACGCTCCACGAGCAGACGCCGGGCGGCTCACGATCCGAGCGCTGCGACCTGCTCATCGGGCTGGGCGATGCAGAGCGCCGTGTCGGCGACCCGCAACACCGCCAGACGCTGCTCGACGGCGCCGAGCTCGCCATCGAGCTCGGTGACGCAGACAGGCTGTGCCACGCGGTGCTCGCCAACAGCCGCGGATACACCAGCAAGATTGGCGGCGTTGATCCCGACCGCGTGCGCGTGCTGGAGGCCGCAGCAGAAGCACTCGACCGCGAGCATCCGCGTCGCCCGCGGGTGCTGGCGCTGCTAGCCAATGAGCTGCACTACGCGGGCGACCCGACGCGCTGCCGCGCGCTGGCCGGCGAGGCCATTGAGCTAGCGCGAGCGAGCGGCGATCAGGCGACCCTCGCGTTCACGCTGCACAACGCCATCTACGCCATCCAGGTCCCTGACACGCTGCGGGAGCGCCAACAACTCTGCGCCGAGCTGGTCGCACTGGCACGCCAGCTGGATGACCCGGGGCTGGGCTTCTTGATGGCTCAGAGGCCCTGGGATGTCGGCCTCGAGGCCGGAGACCGTGCACAGGTCGAGGCTTCCCTGGCCGCGATGAGAACTCTGGCCGAGACCGTGCCGGAGCCGACGTTCGCCTGGCAGCGGCGAATCTACGAGTGCGTGTGGGCGAACATACAGGGTGACCTCCAGGCGGCTGAACAGTGGGCGATCCAGGCATGCGAGGTGGGCACGGCGTCCGGTCAGCCCGATGCGCTTACGATCTTCGGGGCGCAGCTGTTCAGAATTCGCTACGACCAGGGTCGGACCGGGGAGCTCGTCGAGCAGGTGCTTCATTTCTTGAGCGAACCGGAAGCGTTCGACGTGTGGCGAGCTTTCGCGGCGATCGCGCTGATCGAGAGCGATCGCGCAGATGAGGCGGCCGCACTGGCGCGCGCCGAGGACTTCCAGAGCGTGTCGTGGGACTATCTATGGCCCTTGATGTTCGCCTGGGCCGATGTCTGCTCGCGTCTGGGCCTCGCAGATCGTGCGGGCGAGCTGTACGAGCTGTTAGAGCCCTTCGCCGGTCGGCTCGCCGGCGGCGGCATCGCGATCGGCTCGATCGACTGGGCGCTCGGCAGGCTCGCCACGACCATGGGGCACTACGAGCAGGCTGAGCGCAACTTTGCTGCCGCGGCTGAGATCGAGGAGCGCTTTGGCGCGCCGCTGCTGCTCGCGCGCACCCGCGCAGGCTGGGCCGGCGCGCTTATCGCCCGCGGCCACCCCGAGGATCTCGAGCGCGCGCAGCGCATGCTCGAGCAGGCCGAGGAGACCGCAACCCGGCTGGGTGGAGAGCTGGTCAGACGGGAAGCGGCCCAGTCCCGCGCGGTCCTCGCAGCGATCGGTGTTGGAGACGCGAGCTGAGGTAGCGCTGCGAAGCCCGTCAGCGACACCCACTCGAGCGCATGGCACGACGACGCCCGCCCCCGGGGCGGAAGCGCCACGGCCCGCTCATCCGCTCAGCGGTCCGTGTCGGTCCAGCGGCGAAGGCACCTTCGACGCCGCGAACACGGTGCGTTGCGAAACGCCGCGGGAAGGATCCTTGCGCGCCGGAGTCCTGAGCGGATGACAAGCCGCGATGCCGCTGCGGCAGCGCATGCTGCCCGGTGGGTGCCAAGGGGACATCCAGGATAGGAAGGGTGGGTTTACGATGAGGCTGCGTACGCTGTTGCTTTTCGCCGTGACTGCGCTGGTGGGGGCGGTGCTGGCCGTGCCGCCCGCCGTCGCCCTCGCCGCGTCCGAAGCGAAGCTCGAAGTCAACGAAAACTGCGTCGAGAACAACTGGCCGTGCTGGGCGGCCGCCGGCTCGGGGTCGAAACCGTCGCCCGCGAGCAAGGTCACGATCGCGGTCGGCGGCGAAGTCATGTTCACCGACGACACCAACACCAAGGTGAACATCGCCTGGCTGGGGACCGCGCCCACGTGCTCGTCTGGCGTGCCGGTGAGCCCCACCTCCCCACAGACCGATTGGGAAGGCACGTGCACGTTCGAAGCTCCCGGAAGCTACAGGTTCGAAAGCTCGACCCTCTACAACGGTGTCGAGAACTACACCCACTACGAAATCGTCGTGGGGGCGAGCACGCAGGCTGAACCACCGGAATTCGGGCGTTGTGAAGAGCTCGCTGCCGAACGGATGGGCACTAAAATGGTCCATCATGGCCACTACGCGAACAGCGGCTGCACGATGCCGAGCAAGGAAAGCAAGGGCAAGTTCGAATGGTACCCGGGAGTCGTGAAGACTCACTTCACGACGGCAACCAAGTCGGGGGCGAAAGTCCTGTTCGAAACGGTAGACGGGATGAAAGTTACGTGTACCGGTGAAACGAGCAGTGGCGAATACACCGGTCCCAAACTCGAGACCAACATAGTTTTCCGCTTCACCGGCTGCGACTTCGTGGAACGTCACGGGCCCTATGAAAAGGTGTCCTACCCGGCCCGCTCGACGGGCGCCGCAGAAGGTGAAATAGTGAGCAACCCCACCGAATGCGAACTCGGTGTCGTCAAGAAAGGCGCGATGCCGGTCAAGGACACGATCGCTCTCACCTGTGCTGAAGAAAGCGAATTCATGTGGATCAAATGGAAGGCCCCCAGCTATCTCGGCATGGCCGAAGCTGAACTCTGCCTCAGGGGTTGGTGGTTCTTTACGCTCAAGGCCAATTCGATGTCGATGTCGACAATGCTCAAGTCCAAGCAGTCCAAAGGGCAGCAGGAGTGGGAAAAGCTCGAAAACGGACCTCCGGAACCCTTGGAATCCACGCTCAACGGTGGACCGTTCGAACACGCCGGTTTGATGGACACGACCGTACAGACGAACGAAGAACGCGTGGAGGTTAACTCGGTCGCCTGACACACCGCGCCGCGAAACGACAGGGTGTGCGTGGGGCGCTTCCGGCCCCACGCACGCTCCGCGGTGCTGGCCAGTGCGTCACAGCATGGCCGGCGCCACGCGCGGCTTGCGTCAGCGAGCGTCCGGCCGACGCCGCGCCCGCACTCGCTGGGGGCCTGGGCGCTGGCGTGGGACTCTGGCAGCAGTGGCCTGCGGTGCGCCTCGGTGGCGCGGCCCCGATCGCTCGCAGGCGTCGCGAGGTCAAGGCCGTTCGCGTCTGATGCCGTAACCGCGCGGCTTCGGAGGCGCCGCGCCCCGGCGCGCGGCGGGTCCTCCCGCGGACTTGCGGGCGGGGGGATAATGGGCGAGGTGATCATGGAGGCGGGATGAGAGGGGGACCCCTTCCGGTGTACGGCCGGGCGCTCCGCCCTGGAGCGAGGGATCCCTGGCCGGACCGATGAGCTCCGCCGACCAGACCGACCGGGGCAACGGTGCTGCCACCACCGCCGCGGATGGCTGGGAAGAGCTCTTCTGGCTCGTGTTCTGGCGCTCGAGCAACCCGATCGTGCTGCTCGACGAGCAACGCCGGATCCTCGAGCTCAACGGCCCCGCCGTGGCCGTCATCGGCCAGCCGCGGGGAGAGCTGCTGGGGACCGAGCTGGCGCAGCATTTCCCGTCCGCCGAACGGGACACCGCCGCGCGCGAGTGGCGCACCCTGCTGCGCGCCGGCGAGCGTCTCGGTACGCGCGTGCTCGTGCAGCCCGACGGCTCGACCGTCGAGGTCGAGTGGGCAGCCCGGCTCGTGCAGATCGGCGGCCGGCGGGTCGTTATCGCCGTGTGGATGCGCGACGACCGGCTGCCCCCGCCGGCCCACGTCGCCGACTCTGTCGGCCGTCTCACGCGCCGTGAGCGCGAGGTCACGACGCTGATCGCCCTCGGGTACGACACCGGCGCGATCGCGTCGAGCCTCCATATCTCTCCGGAGACCGTCAAGAGCCACGTCCGCAAGGCGATGTCGAAGCTGTGTGCGCACACTCGTGCCCAGCTCGTGGCGGTCGCGCTGTGCACCGGTCAGATCGCCCGTGTTCCCCATCTGGGGGAGCCGGCCGCGCCCGTCTCGGGCAGCGGGCCCTGACAATCACCCACACGCGGGATTCAGGCGGCGAGGCGGCTCGCTCAGGATGGCGGGATGCCCTTCGAGCTCCCGCTCGCGCGCCTGCGTCTTCGCCGGGCCCAGGCCGACGAGCGCACCCTGCTGCGCGCGTTGCTGGACAACCTGGACGTGGCCGTGGTCGCCTGCGATCCAGCGGGACGCGTCACCCATGCGACCCGCCGGGCACGTGAGCTGATGGTCCAGGAGGGGCCGCTCGGCCTGGCATCCGAGGTTTGGGTGGAACGTCTCCGTCCACGCACGGCCGAGGGCGTTGCACTGTCGATCGACGAGCTGCCGATCGTGCGGGCGTTGCGCGGCGAGACGGTTCCCGAGCTCGACGTCCATGTCGACGCCGGTGACGGCCGGAGGATCCTCTCGATGAGCGCGAACCCGGTCACCGACGAGCGCGGACGGAGACTCGGAGCGGTCGTCACCTTCGAGGACGTCACCAGGCAGCGTGGCCGCGAAGCACAGACATTGGCCGAGTTGCGGGAGGTCGGGCTCGCCGCCGAGATCGAGGAGGCTCTGCACTCCGAGCAGCTGTCGCTGATGGTCCAACCGATCGTGGACCTGGGCTCCGGCGAGACGGTGCTCGAGGAGCTGCTGCTGAGGGTCCGCAGCGCCGACGGGACGCTCAAGGGACCCGGCCCGTTCCTGCTCGCCGCCGAGCGTTACGACACGATCACGGCACTCGACATGTGGGTCTTCGAGCGCGCAGTCCGGATCGCCGCCGCACGACGTCCCGTGACGATCAACGTCTCAGCCCGCACCATCGGCAGGTCCTACTTCCTCGAGACGGTCGAATTCCTGCTCGAGCGCGACTCCCTCGATCCGTCGCTGCTGACGTTCGAGATCACCGAGAGCGCGGTCGTCTCGGACATCGTCCAGGCGGCCCGGTTCGCCGAGCGGCTCCATGACATCGGCTGCAACTTCGCGCTCGACGACTTCGGCACCGGGTACGCCGCCTTCACCTACCTCAAGAACCTCCCGGTCCAGTACCTGAAGATCGACCGCGACTTCGTCCGTGACCTCGCCGAGAACAAGCGCTCGCGCGCCGTGATCGCGGGCATCGTCTCGCTGGCGTCGGGGTTCGGGCAGCAGACCATCGCCGAGGGGGTCGAGGACGAGGCCACGCTGCAGGCACTCCGGCAGCTGGGCGTGGACATGGCCCAGGGCTTCCACGTCGGAAGACCGGCCCCGATCGGTCTCGAGTGACGATCAGTCGCGCGTGAGCGGCGGGTGATCGTGCTCCGGGGTGACGGGCGGCGGCTCGCCCTCTGCCCGGGGCGCCGGCTCGCGTCGGCACTCGGACAGCGCCCCGGCCAGTGTCCCGTAAACGGGAACGACCTCGGGCATGCCGACGAGCGTCACCAGGCGGCTCAGGGGCGAGCCCGGCGGGATCACGATGTGCAGTGTCCCGCCCCGCTGGCGCAGCCGCTGGCTGAGGCGGAAGAGCATGTCGAGGGCGGCGCTGTCGAGATAGCGGGTATCGCCGAAGTCGATCACGAGGCAGTCTCCGTCGGTGTCGAGGGCCTCGGCCAGCACACGGTCGACGTCCGACACGTTGGCGGCGTCGATGTCGCCGTGGGGCCGGGCAACCCGGACGCCCTCGACCCGCTCGATGTCCACGGCCGTCATGACAGGCCGTCGACGAGGCTCTTGGCGAGCGTCACCGTCGTCCCGTGCTGGTCGCGGTCCACCTCGACGTGGTCCATCAGCCCCCGCATGATCTCCAACCCCCTTCCCCTGCCGTTGGATCGCGGGGCCCGCCAGCGGCCGGCGTCGTGGACGGTCACCCGCACTTCGTCCGCGAGGCGCTCGCAGCGGACCTCGAACGTCGCCCGCCTGGCCCCGTAGGCGTGCTCGATCGCGTTGGCGGCGGCCTCCGAGGTAGCCAGGGCGATGTCGAATAGCTCATCCCCGCCCACCTCCATGGCGGTCAGCCAGCGTCCGAGCGTACGACGCAGCCCCAGCAGCACGTGCGGATCGGCTTCGAGCGTCAGCTCGACGACCGCCCCCAGCGGCATCGACTCGATCGCCAGCAGTGCCAGGTCGTCCCCGAGCGCGGCGTGCTCGGCGAGCGCCCAGTAGACGCGGTCGGCGAGCCGCCCGTGCCCGCCCGAGGCGGCGTGCTCGGCCCCCCGGCGTAGGCGCTCCAGGCCCTCGTCGATGACCTCGCCGCGGAGCTCGACGAGGCCGTCGGTGAACAGCAGCAGCGAGCTGCCGGGGCCGAACGGGCGGCGGTGGCTCGCGTAGCGCTGGCCCGAGGAGATCCCCAGCGGCGGCCCCTGGGGCAGGTGCCACAGCCGGGCGTGACCGTCCTCGTCGACGACCACGGCCGGGAGATGCCCCGCGCTCACCCCCTCGATCTGGCCCAGCTCGAGGTCGAGTTCGAGGATCGCCACGGTGGCGGCGCGGCTGCGCCCGAGCGAGACGAACAGCTCGTTGAGCAGCGTCATCGCCTCCCTCAGCCCGTGCCCCTCGACGAGGTAGGCACGCGTTGCGGTGCGCGCCTCGGCCATCACCGTGGCGGCGAGCACGCCGCGGCCGACGACGTCGCCGATCACCAGCGCCATGCGGCCGTTGGGGAGCCCGAACACGTCGTACCAGTCGCCGCCGACCTTGATGCCCGAGCCCGCCGGGAGGTACTTGGCGCTGAAGCACAGGCCCGGCACCTGGGGAAACGCGCCCGGGAGCAGCGTCCGCTGCATCACCTCGGTGACGGCGCGCTGCTCGGTGACGCGGGCCTCGTCGATCATCAGTGCGGCGCGGTCGGCGGCGAGCTGGAGCCTCGCGATGTCCTGCTCCTGGAACTCCCGTCTGACGAGCGTGCCGACGTGCATCACGCCGATCACGCGGCCTTCGACCCGCAGGGGCACGCCGACGATCGAGCGGATCCCCTTCTGCAACAGGATCGGGTTGACGACATCCCCGTGTTTGAGGTCGCCGATCACGATCGGCTGCGCCTGCGCGGCGACACGTCCGGCGAACCCCCGCGCGAGCGGGATCTCGACGCCCTCCCGGACCTCTTGCTCCAGGCCCCTCGCCGCCCGTGCCACGAGCACGCCCCGCTCCTCGTCCAGGAGCAGGACCGCGGCGGTGTCCACGCCCAGGTCCGAGCGGATCCGCTCGAGCAGCCCCGTCAGGGTGTCCTCCAACGAGCGATAGGGAGGCTCGGAGTCGCCGGCCGGGTCCGGGGGCTGGTCCGGGGGCTGGTCGGGCTCGTCGCCCGGCGCCCGCACGGCCTCCCCGTCGACCCCGGACGGGTCCACCGCCGGCGCCGTCGGAGCGCGCTCGCGTCCGGTCCGCCCGAGTCGTTTCATCGCCCACACCCCCCCTTGCCGCAACGACCCAACCGCGCCCCACCGTCGAACTGCATGAGACCGTTATACCCGGGCCACCAAGCCATGACGCGACTGCTTCGGCTCACTGGGACCCCCCGCTCGGAGCACCGCTGCCCTCGAGCAGCGGCTCCGTCTTCGTGCCGGCCCGCGAGCCGACGAAGCGCAGCGCGAGGATCGCGATGTCGTCGCGGTAGGGGCCCGCGTAGGCGTCCGCGAGCTGCTGCAGGGCGTCGGCCAGGCCCTCCGCGTCGCCGCCCGCGGGGCGGTCGACCAGCGCCTGCTCGGGCGAAGGCCCCTGCTCCGGGCCCTGGTCGGTGACGCCGTCGGTGTAGGCGACGATGGCGTCGCCCTCGGCGAGATCGGCATGGGCGGGATACAGCTCGATCGCGGGCAGCACCCCCAACAGCGTGCCCTCGGCTACCAGCGCCCGCGGCGGCCCCTGCGCCGGGACCACGATCGGGGGCGGGTGACCCGCGCAGGTGACCCTGACGTCGAGGTGTCCGTCGGCCTCGGTCAGCTGCAAGCAGGCGACCGTCACGAAGCGGCGCTCGAGATCCTGGCCGAGCATCGCGGCGTTGAGCGTGCGCAGTGCGTCCACCGGCGTGGAGCCCGACTCGAGCAGGCTGCGCAGCGTCCAGCGGGCCATCGCCGTGAGCGCCGCGGCCGGGGCCCCCTTGCCCGAGACGTCGCCGATGATCAGCGCCCAGCGGTGAGGTCCCGTGCGGAAGGCGTCGTAGAAGTCTCCGCCCACGAGCCCGCTGTTGGGGATGAAGCGGGCCGCCAGCTCACACCCCGGGATCTCGGGCAGGCGCGAGGGCAGGATGCTCTGCTGCAGGGTCTCGCTGGTGGCCTCGCTGCGTTCCCGCGCCAGGTCCCGCTCGACCGCCAGGCGACCGAGGATGAGTCCCAGCGCCACCGTCAGCAGCGTCAGCACGACCAGCGCCACGATCGCCTCCGTGATCGAGTGGTCGGCCGCGTCGTGGGCCTCCCGCTGACGGGCCGCCTCGCTGGCGGACAGGGCCCGCTCCAGCGCCGCGGTCCGCGCCCTGATCCCGTCCACGAGCTGCTTACCCTCGAGCGTGACCGCGAACGAGCGTGCGCCCGCCAGATCGGTTCGGGAGCTCGCCAGGAGTGGCACCACGTAGCTCGACAGGTACGAGCGCACGGAGGCGATCAGCGCCTGGCTCTGGTGACCGTAGGCGTGGTTGGCCGCGGCGGCCCGGCGCAGCGCCCGCTCCGCCGCGGGCAGCGAGGTCTGCGCGCGGTAGAGCGGCTGCAGGAACAGCGGGCGGTCGGTGACCAGGTAGCCGCGCAGGCCCGTCTCGACGTCGACGACCAGCCGCTCGACTTCGACCACCCGCAGCAGCTGGTTGTCCGAGCGGGTGGTCGCTTCGGCATCGCGGCGCAACGTCACCGTGTTGGCGAGCAGCAACGCGACGACGATCGCGACGACCAGCGCGCCGGCCACCACGACCGCCGCGATCCGGGTCCGGAGCCGGGCACGCGCGCTCATGGCGGTGGCCTGTCCGCGCCGGCCGCCGGTCAATCCCCGCCGGCGGAGGCCGGGCCGGCCGCGGGCAGCCGGTCGAGCAGACCGGCGACCCGGAAGACCCTGCGCACCCGCTCGGACCCGGGCGTCAGCCTCAGCCCGACCCCCGCGTCACGGCACAGCTGTTCGCACACGAGGATGCAGCGCAGGCCCGCGGAGTCGATGAAGGAAACCGAGTCGATGTCGAGCACGATCGCCTTCGCCTCGCCCGTCAGCCCTTCCAGCGACGAGGTGACCTCCGGCGCCGCGGATACGTCGAACTCGCCCGTGAGGCTGACCGTGGCCTGCTCGCCGGTCGCCCGGACCGCGATGTCGAGGTGTCCTGACGCGTTGGACGTCCGGGCGCGTTGTGCATCAGAGGCCATTGCTGGTGCGGATCCCTGTAGCTCGCATCCTACCCGCGGGCGTGCCCGCCACCCGGCGCCGCTCAAGGCGGCTCGTATACCCGCCGATACGGGCGCCATGAGCCGCGCCATCAGTCGCAACCAGCTCATCGCAGTCGCCGTGCTCGTGATCGCGTTGCTGGCCGCGGCCGTGCTGTTCCTGCTGCCCTCCAAGGGAGCCACCAGCGGGCAGAGCCCGTCGGCGGCCCCCACCGCCTCGATCCACGCGCCGTCGTTCTCGGCGCCGGTGCCGGCCGGGTGGACGGTCCGTGCGCAGGCCAACGCGAAAGGGGCCCACCAGTTCAAGCTCGGCTCGACGGCGGGAGTGATCAACGGCGTCGACATCGGTCCCGCGGGAACGGCGGCCGTGACGGTCACCGAATACGGCCCCGAAGTGCTGGCCCGCGGCCACATCCACGGCAAGCCGGTGAGCAGCTACACGCCGCTGGCGCTGCTCCCGTTCACCGTCGGCCAGCCGGCGCGCGCGGAAGGCGTCCAGGTCGGCGAGCGCCCCACGGCAACCCTGCTGGCGGGCGCGAAGGCCGCCGAAGAGGCGTTCTTCTACCGCTACGGCAGCCGCGAGAACCTCCAGGTGGACGTGCTCGCCGAGCACGCCGGGCACCTGTTCCTGGTCGAGCTCGACGCCGAACCGCGCCTGCAGGCCACGAGCCGCACCGCGCTCTCGCAGATCCTCGGCGGCTGGCGCTTCTAGCCGACCGCTGCCACCGGCCTGCCCCGCGACGGTCGACGGCGGGCACGGCGCCCGACGACGGTTCCCGCGGGAGATCCGTGGAGGGCCCACAGGTGCTGGAGAGCGTAGGCGCGGTAGGGACGCCAGTGCTCGGCCAGCCGCTGCACGCTCTGCAGGTCCGGGTCGCGCCCGAGCGAGGTCAAGGAGCGACGTACTCCCGCGTCGGTGGGTAGGAACGCGTCCGGGTCGCGCAGCTCGCGCATCGCCACGTACCCGGCCGTCCATTCCCCGACCCCCGGCATCGCCAGCAGTGTCCGGACCACCTCGGCCCGGTCGGCGCCGCCGTCGAGCACCAGCTCGCCGGACTCGACCGCGCGGGCCAGCCCGACCAGCGCTCGCGCGCGCGAGCGTGGCATCGCCAGCGAGCGGGGGTCCACACGCGACAGCTCCTGCGCAGAGGGGAACACATGCGTGACGGCGCCGAGCGGGTGGGACAGCGGCTCGCCGCGTTCGGCCACCAGCCGCCCCGCCAGCGCCCGCGCGGCACCGATCGAGATCTGCTGGCCGAGCAGCGCGCGCATGGTCGTCTCGCAGCCATCGACGCCGCCGGCGACCCGCCGGCCCGGCGCGGCCCGCACGAGCTCCCCCACCACCGCTGCCGACGCGAGCCGCTGCGACACCGCGACAGGGTCGGAGTCGAGGTCCAGCAGCCGCCGGCAGCGGCTCACCGCCGCGCCGAGGTCACGCAGGTCCTCCAGCCAGAAGGTGGCCGACACGCGGTCGCTTCCGGGCAAGAGCTCGACGACGCCGAAGCCGTGCGGCAGCCGCAGGCTGCGCCGGTAGGCCCCGGCGCAGACCTCCTCCACCCCGGGGATGGCCCTCAGCGCCAGGAACGAGATCAGGGCCTCGCCGTCGAATGGGACCCGCGCGGGCAGCCGCACGGCCAGGCCCGGGCCGGTGGACGCCGCGTCCCTGCGCGCGGACCGGAGCCCGCTCGGCGTCATCGCGAACACCTGGCGCATCGAGGAGTTGAACTGGCGGATGCTCGAGAAGCCCGCCGTCAGGGCGAGCTCGGCGATCGGGAGCTCGGTGCGCTCGAGCAGCACCCGCGCGGTCTGGGCGCGCGACGCCCGTGCCAGCGCCAGCGGGCCCGCGCCGAGGGCCTCGGACAGGCAGCGGTGCAGGTGCCGCTCGCTGTAGCCGAGGCGACGGGCGAGACCGCCGACCCCCTCGCGGTCGACGACCCCGTCGGAGATCAGTCGCATCGCCCGCCCCACCAGATCGCCCCGCGCGTCCCACTCGGGAGACCCGGGGGAGGCATCGGGGCGGCAGCGCTTGCAGGCACGGAAGCCCGCCTCCTGGGCGGCGGCCGCGGTGGCGAAGAAACGGACGTTGCGGGCCCGGGGAGTCCTGGCCGCGCAGCTCGGGCGGCAATAGATCCCGGTCGAGATCACCGCCGTGAAGAACCAGCCGTCGAAGCGGCCGTCCTTGCTCGCCGCCGCCCGGTAGCAGTCCTCGAAGCCCAGCATCCCCCCGAGCATCCCACGCCGGCGCGCTGCTGTCTGGCCGGAATCGGACATCACCACTGGGCCTCCTGCACCGCCCTTTAGGAACCTGTCGCCGCCACGGGGCGGCGCGTCGCCGCGACAAACCTTCGCAAATTGCGGAAAAATTGCCACTTGACGCGGGCGCGGCCGCTCGCTTACGATTCACGCGCCGTCCTCGAGACTGGTCGGAGGGGGGTGCGGTGCCCGGATTCGACCACGGGCCCGGAGGATGGGGATTGGGATCCCGAAAGGACTAAATGGGGCGAGGGGGCGACATGGGACGTCGATCTGGGGAACACATTCGCTGGCCCCTGCGCCCATCCGGCGGCCCACCCGGCCCTCGTAGCCGCCGTCCCGGCCCGACCCGCCGCCCACGGGCCCGGTCGCTGGCGCTCCTCGTCGCGCTCGTGACGGCCCTCACCGCCGCCGGCGTGCTCGCCGACGGCGCGCAGGCGAAAAAGGCCATCTCCGGCCAGCACGTGATCGTCCACGTCAGCTGCGAAAAAGTGACCTACCTCTTCCTCGGCTTCCCCGAAGGCGTGACCAACGAAGTCCACGAGAAGGTCAAGCTCTCCGGAAAAGTCGTCAACAAGTACAAGGAAGCGTTCAAATTCTACGGCTCGATCGGCGAAGGCTCGGTCACGCTGGAAGTCCCGGCCACCGGGGAATACCTGATCCAGGCCGGCGCCACCTGGGACACGAACGGGGACACCGGCGAGAGCACGACCACGAAGCAGTCGGACACGTGCAACGCCAGCGGCAGCCACCCCGGCTACTCGATCGAAAAGGTCCAGCGGCTCAACGGCGAAGCGTCGTACACACCCGAAGAACTCCACGGCAAACTCGGGCAGCTGGTCGAATACCACGTGATCGTCAGGAACACCGGCGACAAGCCGCTGGAATTCTCGAACTTCCAGGACGCGAACTGCGAAAAACTCAAAGGCGGGCCCACCAAAGAACTGGCGCCTACCGAAGCCGCGACCTACGTGTGCGTACACGAACTCAAAGAACTCGGGGTGTGGAGCAACGAAGCCTCGGTCGAAGCCAACGAAGGCACCGGCAAACAGAGCTCCAACACCGTCAAGGTGGACGTCCCGGCCGAACCCGAATTCACGCTCACCAAGGAACAGAAGGTCGCCGGCGAAGCGGCCTACACCAAGAGCGAACTGACGACCGAACTCGGCAAAACGATCGACTACAAGATCGTCGTCAAGAACACCGGCAACGTCAACCTCAAATTCAGCGAATTCGTAGACGGCAACTGCGAAAACGTCAAAGGCGGCCCCGGCGAAGCCGAACTGAAACCCGGCGAATCGGCCACCTACACGTGTGAACACACGGACAACACGGTCGGCAAATACCCCAACCAGGCGACCGCCACGGGGACGCCGCCGATGGGCCTGGGCTTCCCGGTCACCGAGAGCTCCAACAAGGTCGAAGTCAACGTCGCCAAGAAAGCCACGTTCACGATCGAAAAGCTTCAGCGCGTCGGCGGGGCGGGCTCGTACACGAAGAACGAAATCACCGGCGCAGACATCGGCCAGCTCGTCGAATATCACGTCGTCGTCAAGAACACCGGCAACGTCAGCCTCCACCTCGAAGCGCTCTCGGACCCCAACTGCGAAGTCATCACCGGCGGGGCCAACGAACTCGCGCCAGGTGCCGAAACCACGTTCTCGTGCCAACACACGCTCGCCGCCGTCGGGTCCTACAGCAACGAAGCCACGATCGAAGGCAACGAAGGCGCGGGCACCAAAACCTCCAACAAGGTGACCGTGAAGGTCTCCGAAAATGCCAACTTCACGATCGAAAAGCTCCAGCGCGTCACCGGCGAAGCGCTCTACACCAAGAACGAAGTCACGGGCAAAACCGGCCAGACGGTCGAATACGAGATCGTCGTCAAGAACACCGGCAACGTCGAGCTGACCTTCAATGCCCTCGCCGACGGCAACTGCACGGGCATCAACCCGCCCGGTACGACCGAACTGGCCCCCGCGGCCGAAGAGACCTTCAACTGCACCCACGTGCTCGGGAACGCCGGCACCTACACCAACGAAGCCTCGATCGAAGGCAGCAACGGCACCGGCACCAAAACCTCCAACGTCGTGACGGCGAAAATCATCTCCGCACCGTCGTTCACGGTCGAAAAGCGCCAGCGGCTCGGCGGCAGCGGGCCCTACACGACCGGCCCGTTGAGCGGCGAACCGGGCGAGACGGTCGAATACCAGATCGTCGTGAAGGACAACGGCAACACGACGCTCAAATTCAGCGCCCTCAAAGACACGGGCTGCTCGGGCGTTTCGCCCTCCGGCACGACCGAACTCACGGCCGGCCAGGAAGAGACCTTCACCTGCACCCACGTGCTGTCGGTCGGCACCTACACCAACGAAGCCTCGATCAAAGCCAACGAAGGTGGCGAAGAGACGTCCAACAAAGTGACCGTCAGCGTTGCCCCGGAGCCCGCCTTCACGATCGAAAAGCTCGAGAAGATCTCCGGCGAAGGGAGCTTCACGGCCACCGAACACACCGGCGAAGTCGGCGAGACGGCCGACTACGAGGTGGTCGTCAAGAACACCGGCAACGTGCCGCTGACGTTCGCGAACTTCAGCGACGCCAACTGCTCGAACATCAAAGGCGGGCCGTCCAAAGCGCTCGAACCCGGTGAATCCGCGACCTACACCTGCGAACACGCGCTCACGGCCGCCGGCTCCTACAGCAACCAGGCCTCGGTCGAAGCTCAGCCGCCGGCAGAAGACGGGGTCCCCTTCACGCACACCTCCAACACGGTCGTCGTGAACATCCCCGAAGAACCCGAATTCACGATCGCGAAGCTCCAGCGGATCAAAGGCGAAGCCAACTACACGGTCTCCGAACTGAACGGCAAAATCGGCCAGACCGTCGAATACAAGATCGTCGTCGACAACACCGGCAACATGCCGCTGACCTTCACGCCGCTCAGTGACAGCAACTGCGAAGGCATCACTCCCTCGGGCACGACCGAACTCGCTCCGGGCAAAGAAGAGGCCTTCACCTGCACCCACGTGCTGACCGCCGTCGGCAAATACCACAACAAAGCCTCGATCGAAGCCAACGACCCGATCAAACACGAATCGAACGAAGTCACGGTCGAAGTCAAGTCCGAACCGTCCTTCTCGATCGAAAAGCTCCAGCGGATCAAAGGCGAAGCCAACTACAGCGCCGCCGAAAAAACCGCCGAACGCAACCAGACGGTGGAATACAAGATCATCGTCAAGAACACCGGCAACGTCACGCTCAAATTCACCGCGCTGAAAGACACCGCCTGTGAAGGCCTCACGCCGTCGGGCACGAGCGAACTCAAAAGAGAAGAAGAAGAGACCTTCACCTGCACCCACGTCCTCGCCGTCGGCAGCTACACCAACGAAGCCACGATCGAAGGCAACGAAGAAACCGGGAGCAAGAGCTCCAAAGTGACGGTCGACGTGCCCGTCAAAGCGACCTACACGATCGAAAAGCAGCAGCGGCTCGCGGGCGAACCCTTCTACACGGTCAGCGAACTCACCGGCGAACTCGGCGAAACGGTCGAATACCAGATCATCGTCAACAACACCGGCAACGTGCCGCTCAAATTCGGCGCCCTCAAAGACGCCAACTGCGAAGGCATCACCCCGTCGGGCGCCACCGAAGTGCCCGTCGGCTTCGGCGAGACCTTCCTCTGCTCGCACCAGCTGACGGCGGTCGGCAACTACACCAACGAAGCCTCGATCGAAGCCACCGAAGGCGGCACCAGAACGACCAACAAAGTCACGGTCAGGGTGCCCACCAAACCGTCCTTCACGATCGAAAAGGCCCAGCGGCTCCACGGCGAAGCCGGATACGGCCAGGCCGAAAAGACCGGCAAACTCGGCCAGACGATCGAATACAAGATCACCGTCAAGAACACCGGCAACATGCCGCTGAAATTCGGTGCCCTGAAAGACGCCAACTGCGAAGGCATCACCCCGTCGGGCACGACCGAACTGGCGATCGGCAAAGAAGAGTCCTTCACCTGCAGCCACGTGCTCGCCGTCGGGACGACCACCAACGAAGCCTCGATCGAAGGCAACGAAGGCACCGGCAAACAGACCTCGAACAAAGTCACCGCCAAAGTCGAAGCCTCGCCCTCCTACAAGATCGAAAAGCTCCAGCGGATCGCCGGCGAAGGAAGCTACGGAGCCGGCGAACTCAGCGGCAAACTCGGCCAGACCGTCGAATACGAGATCGTCGTCAAGAACACGGGCAACCTGAAGCTCAAATTCGGTGCCCTGAAAGACTCCGGCTGCGAAGGCATCACGCCGTCCGGCACTACGGAAGTCGGCGTGAACGAAGAAGAGTCCTTCACCTGCACCCACACCCTCGCCGTCGGCACCACCACCAACGAAGCCTCGATCGAAGGCAACGAAGGCACCGGCAAACAGACCTCCAACAAAGTGACCGCCAAAGTCGAAGCCGCGCCGTCGTACACGATCGAAAAGCTCCAGCGCCTCAAAGGCGAAGCCTCCTACACCAGCTCCGAAAAGTTCGGCAAACTGGGTCAGACGGTCGAATACAAGATCGTCGTCAAGAACACCGGCAACCTGCCGCTCAAATTCACGGCGCTCACGGACGCCGGCTGCGAAGGCATCACTCCGTCCGGCACGACAGAACTCGCCGTCGGCAAAGAAGAGTCCTTCACCTGCACCCACATTCTCGCCGTCGGCACCACCACCAACGAAGCCTCGATCGAAGGCAACGAAGGCACCGGCAAACAGACCTCCAACAAGGTCGTCGCGACAGTCGAAGCATCACCGGCGTACACGATCGAAAAGCAGCAGAAGATCGCCGGCGAAAGCAACTACACGACCGGGGAACTTTCGGGCAAACTCGGCCAGACGGTCGAATACAAGATCACCGTCAAGAACACCGGCAACCTGCCGCTCAAATTCACCGCGCTGAGCGACTCGGGCTGCGAAGGGATCACCCCGTCCGGCGCCACCGAACTCGCCGTCGGCAAAGAAGAGTCCTTCACCTGCACCCACACGCTCGCCGTCGGCAGCTACAGCAACGAAGCCTCGATCGAAAGCAACGAAGGCACCGGCAAACAGACTTCCAACAAGGTCACGGTCAAAGTCGCCTCTGAACCCTCCTACACGATCGAAAAGCTCCAGAAGATCGCCGGCGAAGGCAGCTACACCACGGCTGAAAAGACCGGCAAACTCGGCCAGACGGTCGAATACAAGATCGTCGTCAAGAACACCGGCAACCTGCCGCTCAAATTCACCGCGCTGAGCGACTCGGGCTGCGAAGGCATCACCCCGTCCGGCACGACAGAGCTCGCGGTCGGCAAAGAAGAGTCCTTCACCTGCAGCCACACCCTCGCCGTTGGCACGACCGCCAACGAAGCCTCGATCGAAGGCAACGAAGGAACCGGCAAACAGACCTCCAACAAGGTCACGGTCAAAGTCGCCGCCGAACCCTCCTACGCGATCGAAAAGCTGCAGCGGCTCAAAGGCGAAGCCAACTACGCCGCGAGCGAACTGAAAGGCGAACTCGGCCAGACCGTCGAATACAAGATCTCGGTCAAGAACACCGGCAACGTTCCGCTTAAATTCGCCGCGCTGAAAGACGCCACCTGCGAAGGCATCACCCCGTCGGGCGCCACCGAACTCCAAGTCGGCGAAGAAGAGTCCTTCACCTGCACCCACGTGCTGGCTGTCGGCACGACGACCAACGAAGCCTCGATCGAAGGCAACGAAGGCACCGGCACCAAGACCTCCAACAAAGTCACCGCCAAAGTCGCCGCCGAACCGAACTTCACGATCGAAAAGCTCCAGCGGATCCAGGGCGAAAGCTCCTACGTGTCCTCCGCCAAGTCCGGCAAAGCCGGCCAGACGGTGGAATACAAGATCGTCGTCAAGAACACCGGCAACCTGCCGCTCAAATTCGCCGCCCTCAAAGACAGCGGCTGCACCGGCATCACGCCCTCGGGCGCCACCGAACTGGCTGTCGGCGCCGAAGAGTCCTTCACCTGCAGCAACACGCTGGCGGTCGGCGCCAACAACAACGAAGCCTCGATCGAAGGCAACGAAGGCACCGGCACCAAGACCTCCAACAAAGTTACGACCACGGTCGCGTCCGAACCGACGTTCTCGATCGAAAAGTTCCAGAAGATCGCCGGCGAACCGACCTACACCACGAGCAAGATCACGGGCTCGCTCGGCCAGACGGTCGAATACAAGGTCGTCGTCACGAACACCGGCAACGTCCCGCTCAAATTCGCCGCCCTCAAAGACACAGGCTGCGAAGGGGTCACCCCGCCCGGCACGACGGAACTGGCGGCCGGCAAATCCGAGAGCTTCACCTGCACGCACACACTCGGCGCGGTCGGGAAATACGTCAACGAAGCCTCGATCGAAGGCAATGAAAGCACCGGCACCAAGACCTCCAACAAAGTCGAAGCCGAAGTCCCCGCCGAACCGAGCTACGCGATCGAAAAGCTCCAGCGGATCGCGGGCGAACCGACCTACGGGGCGGCCGAAGTGACCGGCAAACTCGGGCAGGCGGTCGAATACAAGATCGTCGTCAAGAACACCGGCAACGTGACGCTCAAATTTGGCGCCCTCAGCGACGCGAACTGCAGCGGCATCTCGCCGTCGGGCGCGACCGAAGTGAAAGCCGGCAAAGAAGAGACCTTCACCTGCAGCCACACGCTGGGGGTCGGCTCCTACAGCAACGAAGCCTCGATCGAAGGCAACGAAGGCACCGGCAAAAAGACGTCCAACAAAGTGGTCGCCAAAGTCGCCTCCGAACCCTCCTACACGATCGAAAAGCAGCAGAAGATCGCCGGCGAAAGCAGCTACGCCACGGCCGAAAAGACCGGCAAACTCGGTCAGACGGTCGAATACAAGATCACCGTCAAGAACACCGGCAACCTCAAACTCAAATTCAGCGCGCTGAAAGACAGCGCCTGTGAAGGTATCTCACCGTCCGGCACCACCGAACTCGCCGTCGGCGCCGAAGAGTCCTTCACCTGCAGCCACGTCCTCGCCGTGGGCTCCTACACCAACGAAGCCTCGATCGAAGGCAACGAAGGGACCGGCACCAAGACCTCCAACAAAGTCGTCGCCAAAGTTCCCGCCGAACCCTCCTACACGATCGAAAAGCAGCAGAAGATCGCCGGCGAAGGTAGCTTCGGCACGGGCGAAGTCTCGGGCAAAATCGGTCAGACGGTCGAATACAAGATCGTCGTCAAGAACACCGGCAACCTGGCGCTCAAATTCACCGCGCTGACGGACTCCGGCTGCGAAGGCGTCTCCCCGTCCGGCACCACCGAACTCGCGGTCGGTAAAGAAGAGTCCTTCACGTGCTCGCACAAACTCTCGGCCGTCGGCTCCTACAGCAACGAAGCCTCGATCGAAGGCAACGAAGGCACCGGCAAACAGACCTCCAACAAGGTCACCGCCAAAGTCCCCGCCGAACCCTCCTACACGATCGAAAAGCAGCAGAAGATCGCCGGCGAAAGCAGCTACGCGACCGCTGAAAAGACGGGCAAAATCGGTCAGACGGTCGAATACAAGATCGTCGTCAAGAACACCGGCAACGTCCCGCTCAAATTCACGGCCCTCAAAGACAGCAGCTGCGGCAGCATCTCCCCGTCCGGCGCCACCGAAGTCGCGGCCGGCGGCGAAGAGAGCTTCACCTGCACCCACACGCTGTCCGCGGTCGGCTCCTACACCAACGAAGCCTCGATCGAAGGCAACGAAGGCACCGGCACCAAAACCTCCAACAAAGTGGTCGCCAAAGTCGCCGCCGAACCGTCCTACACGATCGAAAAGCTCCAGAAGATCCAGGGCGAAGGCACCTTCGGCACCAGCGAAGTGAGCGGCAAACTCGGGCAGACGGTCGAATACAAGATCACCGTCAAGAACACCGGCAACGTGGCGCTCAAATTCGCCGCTCTCAAAGACAGCGGCTGCGAAGGCCTCTCGCCGTCCGGCACGACCGAACTGGCGGCCGGCAGCGAAGAGTCCTTCTCCTGCACCCACAAACTGTCGGCGGTCGGCTCCTACAGCAACGAAGCCTCGATCGAAGGCAACGAAGGCACCGGCACCAAGACCTCCAACAAAGTCACCGCCAAAGTCCCCGCCGAACCCTCCTACACGATCGAAAAGCAGCAGAAGATCGAAGGCACGTTCGGGACCGGCGAAGTGAGCGGCAAACTCGGACAGACGATCGAATACAAGGTCGTCGTCAAGAACACCGGGAACGTCCCGCTCAAATTCGCCGCCCTCAAAGACAGCGGCTGCGAAGGCCTCTCCCCGTCCGGCGCCACCGAACTTGCCGCCGGCGCCGAAGAGAGCTTCACCTGCACCCACAAACTGTCGGCCGTGGGCTCCTACAACAACGAAGCCTCGATCGAAGGCAACGAAGGCACCGGCACCAAGACCTCCAACAAAGTCACCGCCAAAGTCCCCGCCGAACCCTCCTACACGATCGAAAAGCAGCAGAAGATCGCCGGCGAAGGCTCCTACAGCTCGACCGAACACTCGGGTAAAGCCGGCCAGGTCGTCGAATACAAGATCATCGTCCGCAACACGGGCAACGTGGCGCTCAAATTTGCCGCCCTCAAAGACAGCAACTGCAGCAGCATCTCCCCGTCCGGCTCCACCGAACTCGCGGCCGGCGGCGAAGAGAGCTTCACCTGCACCCACACGCTGTCCGCGGTCGGCTCCTACAGCAACGAAGCCTCGATCGAAGGCAACGAAGGCACCGGCACCAAGACCTCCAACAAAGTCACCGCCAAAGTCCCCGCCGAACCCTCGTTCACGATCGAAAAGCAGCAGAAGGTCGCCGGCGAAGGCAGCTACACCACCTCCGAAAAGTCCGGCAAAGCCGGGCAGGCCGTCGAATACAAGATCATCGTCAAGAACACCGGCAACGAGACGCTCAAATTCACGGCCCTGAAAGACAGCAACTGCAGCAGCATCTCCCCGTCCGGCGCCACCGAACTCGGCGCCGGCGGCGAAGAGAGCTTCACCTGCACCCACACGCTGTCCGCGGTCGGCTCCTACAGCAACGAAGCCTCGATCGAAGGCAACGAAGGCACCGGCACCAAAACCTCCAACAAAGTCACCGCCAAAGTCCCCGCCGAACCCTCCTACACGATCGAAAAGCTCCAGAAGATCGCCGGCGAAGGCTCCTACAGCTCCTCCGAAAAGTCGGGCAAAGTCGGCCAGGTCGTCGAATACAAGATCGTCGTCCGTAACACCGGCAACGTCCCGCTCAAATTCAGCGCCCTCAAAGACAGCGACTGCGGCAGCATCTCGCCGTCCGGCACGACCGAAGTCGCGGCCGGCGGCGAAGAGAGCTTCACCTGCACCCACACGCTGTCCGCGGTCGGCTCCTACAGCAACGAAGCCTCGATCGAAGGCAACGAAGGAACCGGCACCAAGACCTCCAACAAGGTCACCGCCTCGGTCGCCGCCGAACCGTCGTTCTCGATCGAAAAGCTCCAGAAGCTGGCCGGCGAAAGCTCCTACGGCGTGGCCGAAAAGAGCGGCACGGTCGGGCAGACGGTCGAATACAAGGTCGTCGTCAAGAACACCGGAAACGTCCCGCTGAAATTCTCGGCCCTCAAAGACAGCGGCTGCTCGGGCATCTCGCCCTCGACCACGACCGAACTCGCCGCCGGTGCCGAAGAGAGCTTCACCTGCACTCACACCTCGCTGGCCGTGGGCTCCTACAGCAACGAAGCCTCGATCGAAGGCAACGAAGGAACCGGCACCAAGACCTCCAACAAGGTCACGGTCAAAGTGCCCCCCGAACCGGCCTTCACGATCGAAAAGCAGCAGAAGATCGCCGGCGAAAGCAGCTACACGACCGCCGAAAAGTCCGGCAAAGCCGGCCAGACGGTCGAATACAAGGTGATCGTCAAGAACACGGGCAACGTGACGCTCAAATTCGGCGCACTGAAAGACACCGGCTGCGAAGGCATCTCGCCCTCCGGCACGACCGAACTTGCCCCGGGCAAAGAAGAGAGCTTCACCTGCACCCACAAACTCTCGGCCGTGGGGTCCTACACCAACGAAGCCTCGATCGAAGGCAACGAAGGCATTGGCATCAAGACCTCCAACAAAGTGGTCGCCAAAGTCCCCGCCGAACCGTCCTTCACGGTCGAAAAGCTCCAGAAGATCGCCGGCGAAAGCTCCTACAGCACCGGCGAAAAGAACGCCCAGGGCGGCCAGACCGACGAATACAAGATCGTCGTCAAGAACACCGGCAACGTCCCGCTCAAATTCGGCGCGCTGAAAGACACCGGCTGCGAAGGGATCTCCCCCTCCGGCGCCACCGAAGTCGCGGCCGGCGGTGAAGAGAGCTTCACCTGCACCCACACCTTCACCAACATCGGCACCTACAGCAACGAAGCCTCGATCGAAGGCAACGAAGGCACCGGCACCCGGACCTCGAACAAGGTCAGCGCCAAAGTGACGGCCAAAGCCGCCTACACGATCCAGAAGCTCCAGCGGATCAAAGGCGAAAGCTCCTACACGAGCTCCGAACTGTCGGCTGAAATCGGCCAGGTCGTCGAATACGAGATCGTCGTCAAGAACACCGGCAACGAGTCGATCCTGTTCGGCGAGCTGAAAGACAGCCAGTGCTCGAGCCTGTCCCCGTCCGGCAGCACCGAACTCCAACCGGGCAAAGAAGAGACCTTCACGTGCAGCCACACGCTCACCGCGGTCGGCACCTACAGCAACGAAGCCTCGATCGAAGCCTGCAGCGTCGGCACCCAGACGTCGAACAAGGTCACGGTCAAAGTGACCGCCAAACCGTCGTTCACGATCGAAAAGCAGCAGAAGATCGCCGGCGAATCGTCCTACTCGACGGCCGAAAAAGGCGCCGAAACCAGCCAGACCATGGACTACCTGGTCGTGGTCAAGAACACCGGCAACGTGGCGCTCAAATTCTCGGCCCTCAAAGACAGCGGCTGCGAAGGCATCCTCCCGAGCGGGACCACCGAACTGGCCGCCGGCAAAGAAGAGAGCTTCACCTGCAGCCACTCACTCAGCAGCGCCGGTACCTACACCAACGAAGCCTCGATCGAAGGCAACGAAGGCACCGGCACCAAGACCTCGAACAAAGTCTCGGTCAAAATCCCGACGAAACTCGCCTACACGATCGAAAAGACCCAGCGCCTGGCGGGCGAAAGCGCATACAACAAAAACGAACTCACCGGCAAGTACGGCCAGAAGGTCGAATACAAGATCGCCGTCAAGAACACCGGCAACGTCCCGCTGAAATTCGGCGCCCTCAACGACAGCGCCTGCGAAAACGTCTCGCCGTCCGGGGCCACCGAAGTGGGGGTCGGCAAAGAAGAGGCCTTCACCTGCGAACACACCCTCACGAGCACCGGCTCGTACTCGAACGAAGCCTCGATCGAAAACACCGAAGGTGCGGGCAACAAGACCTCCAACAAGGTCACGACGACGGTCAAAACCGAACCGAACTACACGATCGAAAAGCTCCAGAAGGTCGGCGCCGAAGCGTTCGGCAACGAAAAGCGCAACGCCACCGACGGCCAGAAGGTCGAATACGAGATCGTGATCAAGAACACCGGCAACGTCACGCTGAGCTTCTCGAACTTCGTCGACGCACACTGCGACGCCGGCACGCTCGCGGGCGGCCCCAGCGGGCCGGTGAAACCCAACGAATCCGCCGTCTACACCTGCAGCCACCTGCTCACGACAACCGACGAGTCGAACGGCAGCTTCAGCAACGAAGCCTCGATCACCGGCAACGAAGGCACCGGCACCAGAGACATCCAACAAGGTCGAAGTGGCCGTGCTGTCGAAGTGCAAGAACGTCAAGAAACAGCCCCTCTACATCGGTGCCCGCTGGCACTACAGCGCAGGCGGCAGCCCCGGCAACTGGAGCAACGAAGGCAACATCGTGTGCGGCAAACAGATCAGCTTCGGCCCGCAGGCGATGGAAGGCGAACAGCGGATCAAACCGGGCTCGGAAATCAAGGGCGGCTGGGACTTCCGCATCCAGTCCAACACCGAAAAATGGAACGTCACCTTCGCCGAAGGCCGGATCATCTTCCGCCACGTGGCCTGCGAAAAAGGCGAAACGCCGCTGAAAGAACTGCTCGAAATCAAGCTGCCGGAAGAGAGCTACAGCGTCTTCAACAGCGAATGGTTCCCGAGCGGCGAACAGTCCAACGCGGCCGTCTACCAGGGCAAAGCCACGATGCCCGCGATCTGCGGCCCGCACGGCGAAAACAACGTCCTGCTGGGCAAGAACTGGTGGTGGACCACCGAAGGCGGAGGGACATGGGAAGGCTACATGACCCTCGAAGAAAAATAGGCTCCTGAGCGGATCCCTGCCGGCGTGGCGCCGGCCGCCGCCGCAGCGGTGTTCATGACCTGCGAGGCCCCGGTTCCACCCGTCGGACCCAGGCGCTGAGCACCTCCTGACGCCAGGGACTGCGGAACGACACCCGCGAGGCCAGCCGCATGTGAGGCTCGGGACGGGTTCCATCGGTGATGTACACGACCCAGCGGTAGGGGTGCCCGGCGAGGACGTAGTAGGAGCCCAGCCGCGGGAAGGACCCGGGAGCCATCACGCGGTCGCCGTGGCGGACGAGCAGGAAGCGGAGCCCCGGCTCCATCGGCTGGGTGCCGAGGTCGAGCGCCCCGAAGCGGTAGTCGACGCCCTGCCCGGGCGGAAGCACCCGCTCCAGCGCCGTTGCCATCGCCGTGATCGAGCGGTACTCGTAGACGTGCGAGTCGGGCTGCTCTTCCGAGGCCACCGCTGCGCCCACGACCGCGAGGCCCACCAAGCCGGCGACCGCCACCGGCGTGGCCGCCGCCACCCCCCGCCAGCCGCTGCTCCACCCCCCCAGCCGCGAGGGGATCGAGCTGCGCGAGAGGACCGTCCGTGCCGTCCAGGCGAGCACGAGCCACAGCGCCCAGAACAGCACCAGGTACACCCACAGGCCGAGCTCCGAGCCCCACCACAGCGTGTAGCCGAGGGTTTCGGCCAGCAGCGTGGCGGCGGGGTTGTTGGCCACCTGCTCGACCATCGCCCCGCACAACCCGAGCGCGATCAGCGACGCCGCACACAGGTCCCAGCGGCGGCGCAACGCGGCCACCAGCAGCACCGCCCCCAGGGCCGCCAGGATCGCGATCGTGGAGTTCGTGCGGGCCGTGCTGGGGGTGTGCAGCACGTCGTACTTGCGCTCCCACTCCCCGGCCGGTGCGTACAGCCACCACGGCCTCTCCCCCACCCCCCTGACCAACGCGTGCCAGCCGATCGTGGCACCCAGCGTCTGCCCCCGGTGCTCGACGGTGCGGACGATCATCGTGAGGTTGCCGGGGCTGCTCTCGAGCTGGTTGACCACCGGCGTGGTCCAGCACGCCGCCAGCACGACCACCGCCGCCAGCGCCCACGGCCACACCCTCGCCCTCCGCGGGGACGCCGGCTGATCCTGCCCGGGGTCGGCCGCCGCCGCAGCGTCGGAGCGCCGCCGGCGCAGGCGCCCGGCGAGGACCGATGCCACCAGGCCGCCGAGGCCCACGGCCGCCAGCACGAGCGTCGGCGCCAGGTACATGAGGTGCGTCTGGACCACGAACGAGGCGACCAGCGCCGCCAGGGGCAGCAGGCGATGTTCCCCGCAGGCCAGCGACCAGCCGATGAAGATCAGCGCCAGGAACGGGAACAGCGCCGCCGCCGGGTTCCAGATGTCGTGCATCGCCTCGGCGGGCAACGACTGGCACATCAGCGAGATCCCGAACGCCGCCGCGAACATCAGCACCAGCCCTCCCCGCCGGCGCGCCAGCGCCACGCAGGCGACGATCGCGAGCGTGTTGACCACGCACATCGTCACCGCGAGGCTGGCGACCGTGCTGTAGCGGGCCGGAAGCGCCAGCAGCCAGTAGAGCATCGGCCCGGGGCTGTGCATCACCTGGCCGTGGATCACGAGCCCGGCCTCGGAGTACTGGCCGACGAGCGGTGTGTGCGAGGTGAGGACGTCCCAGCCGCGGGTGGCGATGATCCCGTCGTCCCCCGCCGGGACCCACCCCGCCCGCACGGCTCTCGCCGTCGAGCTGATCACCGGCCACGACGCCAGCACCCCGGTGGCCAGCACCAGTAGCCGCCGGGCGACCACCCCCCAGCGCGGCGCCGGCACCCGCAGCTTGCCTGCAAGGCGCGGCCGGCGCATGGCCCTGAAGGCTACTCAGACGGTCACTCGGCCCTGCAGCTCTCCCTCTGAGAGCCTGCCCCGCAGCACCTTCTTGTCGAACTTGCCGACGCTCGTCTTGGGGATCTCATCGATGAAGGCGAACTCGTCCGGGAGCCACCATTTCGCGACCCTCCCACGGAGGTGCTCGAGCAGCTCCTCGGCGCCCGCGTCCGACCCCTCCCGCAGTACCACGCAGCACAGCGGACGCTCGGCCCAGCGCTCGTCGGGCTTGGCGATCACCGCCGCCTCGATCACGTCGGGGTGGGCCATCACCTCGTTCTCGAGCTCGACCGAGGAGATCCACTCGCCGCCGGACTTGATCACGTCCTTCGAGCGATCGGTGATCTGCACCGACGCCTTCTCGTCCACCGCCGCGATGTCCCCGGTGCGAAGCCAGCCGCGGTCGAATTTGTCGGCCGTGGCGCCTTCGCGGAAGTAGCCGGCCGCGACCCACGGGCCGCTGACCTCGATCTCGCCGGTCGACTCGCCGTCCCACGCCACCTCGGCTCCGTCGTCGTCCACCAGGCGGAGCTCCACCCACGGCAGTGGCACCCCCTGGCGGGCACGGTCGTCCCAATAGGCGTCGTCGTGGGCACCCTCCCGGGGGCGGGAGTAGGTCGCCACCGGGCTGGTCTCGGTCATCCCCCAGGCCTGGAAGATGCGCACCCCGTGGCGCTCCTCGAAGTCCTTCATCAGCGCCTTCGGGACCGCCGAGCCGCCACAGGCGGCGTTGTCGAGCGAGCTCAGGTCGAGCTCCGGGTGCTCGTCGGCGAACCGCAGCAGGTCCGCGAAGATGGTCGGCACACAGCCCATCAGCGTCGGGCGCTCGGAGGTGATCAGGGCGGCCAGCGACTCCGCGTCGAGGAACCGGCCCGGGAGGATCAGGTCCGACCCCGCCAGCGCCGCCCCGTAGGGAAGGCCCCAGGCGTTGGCGTGGAACATCGGCACGACCGCCAGCACGCGGTCTTCCCGCGCCAGCCCGGTCCCGTCCCGCATCAGCGTGGCCGTCGAGTGCAGGCTGATCGAGCGGTGCGAGTAGAGCACCCCCTTGGGGTTGCCGGTGGTCCCGCTCGTGTAGCACAGCGCCGCCGCCTGACGCTCGTCGAGCTCGGGGTACCGGAAGGGCCCGGAGCCGGCCTCCTCCAGCAGCTCCTCGTAGCGCAGCGCGCCCGGCAGCCCGCCGGCATCGCCGTCGCCGATCACCACATAGTGCTCCACGCACCCCAGCTCCGGGGCGAGCTCCTCCATCAGCGGCACGAGCGTGTCGTCGAGGAAGATCACGCGGTCCTCGGCGTGGTTGACGATGTACACGATCTGCTCGGAGAACAGCCGCACGTTGAGCGTGTGGAGAATCGCCCCCGTACACGGGATCCCCATGTAGAGCTCGAAGTGGCGCTGGTTGTTCCACGCGAAGGTCGCCACCCGGTCGCCCTGCTCCACGCCGAGGCGGGCCAGCGCGCGCGCGACCCGGTCGACGCGATCGGCGAGGTCGCTGTGGCTGATCCGCTCGATCGCGTGGTCGGGGGTGACGCTCACCACCTCGGCCCCGAAGTTGCACGCCCGCATCCGCCAGCGGATGTGGTTCAGCGTCAGCTGGAAGTCGTCCTGCATCATTCCCGGCACCGTCTCTGTCACGCCCCTCGCGCTCCCTCCCTGTAGGCAACCTTCGCGAACCGATCGTAGATCGTCGCCGTCCGCTGCGCGATCTCCTCCCAGTCGAACCCCAACACGTGCTCGGAGGCCTCGACCACCAGGCGGTCCCTGAGGGCGTCGTCGACCAGCAGCCGTTCGATCATCACCCCGAGGTGCTCGGCGTCGCCGCCGTGGAAGCGGAGTCCCACCCGCTCCCCCCGCGGCACCACCTCGCGCAGGCCGCCGGTGTCGGCCACGATGCACGGACACCCGGAGGCCATCGCCTCGAGCGCCACTAGCCCGAACGGCTCGTAGATCGAGGGGACCACGCAGAGGTCGCAGATCGAGTACAGCGAGTGCAGCACGTCGTCGCCGATCCAGCCGAGGAAGGTGCCGTGGTCGAGCAGCCCGAGCCGCTCGGCCTGGCTTCGCAGTTCACCCTCGTGGGTACCGCTGCCGGCCACCAGGAAGCGCACCCCACCGACGTTCTCGATCACCCCGGGGAGTGCGTCGAGGGCCAGCTGGAAGCCCTTCTCGTACACGAGCCTGCCGACCAGCAGCACGAGCCGCTCCTCGGGGGCGGCGAAGCTCGCCCGCAGCGCCTCGAGGTCGCCGGTGGGGCGCAGTTCGGCCGGGTCCACCCCGTTGGGGATCACCGACACCCGCCGCTCGTCGATCCCGAAGATGTCGGCCACGTGTCCCCGCATGTAGTAGGAGCACACGATCACCGCGTCGGCCCGCCGGGCCATCCACCGCTCGACCCCGTGGATGTGGGACTGGGGCTCGTCCTGGACCCACCCCTGGTGACGGCCGTGCTCGGTGGCGTGGATGGTGGTCACGTAGGGGATCTCGAGCCCGTTCGAGAGGGCGGCGGCGGCTCGGGCCACGAGCCAGTCATGGCCGTGGATCAGGTCGTAGGAGTGCTCCTGGGCGAGGGCCTCCCCGGCCGCCAGCATGTCCTCGTTCATCTGCTCCACCCACGCCACGAAGCGGTTGAGGTCCCGGGGCCAGCTCGGCTCGGGGACGCGGTGGACGGTCACCGACCCCTCCCCCGCCGCGTAGCTGTGCTCTTCGCTGCCGGCCCCCACTCCCCGGGTGAGCACGTCGACAGTCACGCCCTGGCGCACGAGCGCCTCCGCCAGCTTGCGCACGTGGCGGGCCAGGCCACCCTCGATCACCGGCGGGTACTCCCAGGAGAGGATGAGCACGCGGGGGCCCATCCACGGCACCCTACCGGCCGCCGACGCCGGTCTGCGCCTCCGATACGCAAAGATGGGCCCCATGACCGAGCAGCAGCCGGTGTTCTACTTCGCCGCCATGTCCCCCTACTCGTGGCTGGCCGCCGAGCGCATCGGGACGGTGCTTCCCGACGCCCTCTGGGAGCCCGTCTTCGCCGGCGGCCTGTTCGGCGCCGCGGGCCGCAAATCGTGGGGTCTGGACGAGCGTCGCGAGGACCAGATCGAGGAGTGCGAGCGCCGCGCCGGAGAGTACGGCCTGGGCCCGATCAAGTGGCCGCAGCCGTGGCCCACCAACGATGTCCACGTGGCCCGGGCGATGACCTACGCCCAGGGCCTCGGGCGCCTTCAGGCGTTCGCGCTGGCGGCGATGCGGGCGGCCTTCCACGAGGGCGCCGACCTCGAACGTGGCGAGGTGCTGCTCCGGATCGGCGTTGCCGAGAGCATCCCCGAGGGCGAGCTCAAGGACGCACTGGTGGACCCCCTCGTCAAGCAGCAGCTGCGGGAGAAGACCGACGGAGCCCACGAACTGGGTGTGATCGGCGTGCCCACGGTGGTCGTCGGGGAGCAGCTGTTCTGGGGCGATGACCGCCTCGAGGAGGCCGCCACCGCCGCGGGCGGGGCCCCCGGCGACGGCATCCGCGGGCTCGAGGGCCCGGGCCCGGGCGACGGCGCGGTCCCCTGACCCCCGGGCCCGTGCGCTGGCTGGTCGACGGCATGAACGTGATCGGGACCCGCCCCGACGCGTGGTGGCGTGACCGCCACGCCGCCATGACGAGGCTCGTGGACATGCTCGAGCGGTGGTCGGCCCAGAGCGGGGCCGACGTCACGGTCGTGTTCGAGAAGCCCCCCTCCCCCCCGATCCGCTCCACCGTGATCGTGATCGCCCACGCGCCCAGGCCCCGCGCCGACTCGGCCGACGACGAGATCATCCGGCTCCTGCGGGTCGACGGGGAACCGGGAACGGTACGGGTGGTGACCTCCGACCGCTGGCTGGCGGACCGCGCCTACGCCGCCGGGGCCAGCGTCGAGCCGGCCGGCCCGTTCCGGACCCTGATCGAAGGCGACGGATGACGCCCGAAACCCGCTACACCGACAGCGACGGGGCCTCGATCGCCTACCAGGTGGCGGGCGAGGGGAGCATCGACTTGCTGTTCCTGCCGGGGTGGATCTCGCAGATCGAGCAGCTGTGGGAGGCGCCGGCGAACCGCCACTTCCTGGAACGCCTCGGCGCCTTCACGCGGCTGATCCTGTTCGACAGCCGCGGCACCGGCCTCTCGGAACGCTCACTTCACACCTACACGCTCGAGCAGGAGACCCGCGACGCGTTGGCCGTGCTCGACGCCGCTGGCAGCGAACGTGTGGCGCTGTTCACCTACGCCGTGGGCGGGCTGGTGGGCGCCAAGTTGGCAGCCGAGCGCCCCGACCGGGTGGGGGCGCTGGTGATGTACGCGTCGGTGTCACGGACCTCCTGGGCCCCCGACTACGACTGGGCGATGACGATCGAGCAGCGCGAACAGACCACGGCCCTCGCCACTTCCACCTGGGGGGAACAGGACAGCCAGCTACTGGCGCGGCTGGCGCCGTCGATGGACGGGGACCCGACGCTGCGGTCATGGTTCGCCCGCACCCAACGCCTGGCCGCCAGCCCCCGCGAGGCCCAGACGATCGCCCGGGCCACCTCGGAGCTCGACGTGCGCGAGCTGCTCCCCACGATCTCGGTCCCCACGTTGGTGATGCACCGCCCCCAGGAGCTGGTGTGGGACGTGCGTCACTCGCGGTACCTGGCCGAGAACATCCCCGGTGCGCGCTACGTCGAGCTGGCGGGGAGCGACTCGTTCCCGTTCCTGGGCGACAGCGAGGCGATCGTCGAGGAGATCTCGGAGTTCCTCACCGGAGGGCGCACCGGCACCGCCCCGGCCCGTGACCTGCTGACGGTCATGTTCACCGACATCGTCGACGCCACCACGCTGGCCGCGAGGCTGGGAGACGGACGCTGGCGGGACCTGCTCGCCGACCACCACTCGATCGTCCGCAGCGAGCTGGCACGCTTCGGGGGGCGGGAGGTGAAGACCGTGGGCGACGGCTTCCTGGCCACCTTCGAGGGCCCACCCTCACGCGCGCTGCGCTGTGCCCTGGCGATCAATCGTGCGGTCCGGGAGCTCGAGCTCGAGGTCCGCATCGGCGTCCACACCGGAGAGTGCGAGCTGATCGGCGAGGACGTCGGCGGGATGGCCGTCCACATCGCCTCCCGGATCGCCGATCTGGCCGCCGCCGGCGAGGTGCTCGCCTCGGGAACGTCGTTCGGGACCGTCGTCGGCGGCCCCTTCCAGTTCGAGGACCGCGGCTTCCACGAGCTCAAAGGGGTACCCGGCCGCTGGCCGGTGTTCGCCCTCGAGACGAGCCGTTAGGGGTCCCTCCGCGGCGCCGGGCCGACTCGACCCGACGGGCCGGCGCCGGCGCCGGCGGGTGCCGGAATCTACTTCGGTTCGGGCACGATGCGGATGTAGGGGCGGGGCTCCTTCCAACCGTCGGGGTAGCGCTCTTTGGCCTCGTCGTTGGAGACCGACCCGGCGATGATGACCTCCTCGCCGGGGCGCCAGTTGACCGGCGTGGCGACCTTGTGCTTGGCGGTGAGCTGGAGCGAGTCGATCACCCTCAGCACCTCGTCGAAGTTGCGCCCGGTGGTCATCGGGTAGATCAGGATCAGCTTGATCTTCTTGTCGGGCCCGATCACGAACACGTTACGGACGGTCTGGTTGTCGGCCGGGGTGCGCGCGCCAGGGTCGCCGCTGACGCTCGCCGGGAGCATCCCGTAGGCCTTCGCGACCTTGTACTCGGGGTCGGCGATGATGGGGTAGTTGGGCGCGGTTCCCTGCGTCTCCTCGATGTCCTTCGCCCAGCGGTCGTGGTCGGTGATCGGGTCCACGGACAGGCCGATGATCTTGACCCCGCGGCGGTCGAACTCGGGCTTCGCGTTCGCCATGTAGCCGAGCTCGGTCGTGCACACGGGTGTGAAGTCCTTCGGGTGGGAGAACAGGACCCCCCAGGAGTCCCCGAGCCAGTCGTAGAAGTGGATTGGGCCCTCGGTCGTGTCGGCCTCGAAGTCGGGGGCCTCATCACCTATCTGCAGCGCCACGGGACATGCTCCTTTCTCGGTGTCAGCGGCCTGTTGGGTCCGAACCTAACACCATTGGGCGCTCAGGCCGTGGCCGCGCGGCGATAGCGGGCGACCGCGAGGGGGGCGAACACGGCGACGATCACGACCGACCACACGCACGCCTTCCAGATGTTGTCGCCGGCGGGGGCCCCGAGCCACAGCGCCCGCATCGCGTCGACGGTGATCGTGAACGGATTGACTTCCGCGAACGCCCGCAGCGGCTCCGGCATCGAGGGGACGGGCACGAACGCCGAGGAGATGAACGTCAGCGGGAAGATCGCGATGAAGCCCACCGAGTTGGCGGCCTCGGGAGAGGAGACGACCATCCCGACGAGCGCGAACACCCACGAGAAGGCGTAGCCGAACAGCACCAGCAGACCGAAGCCGGCGATCACGTCTCCCACGCCGGTGTGGAAGGTGAAGCCGATGATCAGGCCGGTGATGACGAGGATCACGGCCGAGAGGAGGTTCGTGACGATGTCGGCCGAGGTTCGCCCGGCGAGCACCGCGGCCCGCGCCATCGGCAGCGAGCGGAAACGGTCGATGATGCCCTTGTGGAGGTCCTCGTTGAGGCCGATCGCCGTCACGAAGCCCCCGAAGGCGATGTTCTGGACGGTGATCCCGGGGATCAGGAAGTCCGCGTAGCTGTAGCCCGGCGTGCGGATCGCGCCTCCGAAGACGTACCGGAACAGCAACACGAACATGATCGGCTGGACGGTGAAGGCGAGCAGCAACTCGGGTGCCCGCGGCAGGCGCACGAGGTTGCGCTCGGCGATCACGAGCGTGTCGCCGACCAGGCGCCTCACGCGTCGACCCCCTCCCCGCTGCCGTCCTCGTCGGTGGCGCGCCCGGTGAGGGCCAGAAACACGTCGTCGAGGCTGGGCCGGCGAAGGGCGATGTCCTGTACCCCGACGCCGGCCTCGTCCAGGAGCCGGACCCCGTCCACAATCGCCCCCGGGCGGTGGCGGACGGTGACGCACACGAGCTCGCCGTCCACCACCGGAGCCTCGTCGCCCATCACGCTCAGCACCTCGGCCGCCGTGCCCGTGCGCGCGGCGTCCTGGAGATGCACCTCCAGGCGCTCCCCGCCGACCCGGTCCTTGAGCTCGTCCGGGCTGCCGCGGGCGATCACCCGTCCCCTGTCGATGACCGCGATCGCATCCGCGAGGCGGTCGGCCTCGTCCAGGTACTGGGTGGTCAGCAGCACCGTCGCCCCCCCGGACGCCTGGGCTTCGATCGTCTCCCACAGCTGCAGGCGGCTGCGGGGGTCGAGGCCCGTGGTGGGCTCGTCGAGGAACAGGATCGGGGGTTCGGCGACGAGCGCGGCGGCCAGGTCCAGACGGCGGCGCATCCCGCCGGAGTAGCCTTTCACCACGCGGTCGGCAGCCCCGCTGAGGTCGAAGCGCTCGAGCAGCTGTCCGGCACGGCGGCGGGCGGTCCTGCGGTCCATGCCGTACAGGCGACCCACCATCGTGAGGTTCTCCTGGCCGGTGAGGTTCTCGTCGACGGCGGCGTACTGGCCCGCGAGCCCGATCAGGGCCCGCAGCCTGGCGGCGTCGCGGACGACGTCGAGCCCCGCCACCGCGGCGCTCCCGGCATCGGGCTTCAACAGCGTCGTGAGCACCCGGATCATCGTCGTCTTACCGGCCCCGTTGGGGCCCAGGAGGCCGAGAACGGCGCCCTCCTCGACGTCGAGGTCGACCCCGTCGAGGGCCCGCACGTCGCCGTAGGACTTCACCAGCCCCTTCACGCTCACGGCCGGGACATCGGCGCCATCCCGCCCCCCTCGGGAAAGGCGTGAGAGCGCGTCGTCCCGGGGTGCCGGCTCGCCCGCCATCGGTGGCCAATCTAGCGGTCGTTCACGGGGGCGAAGACAATGCCGCTTTTTCCGCTCGAACCCCTTGACAGAACCCCCACCTTGCGGATAGACATTTCATCAGCAGCGGCCAGCCAGCCCTCCCGGTGACCGTTGCCGCCCAACTTGGCACTGGAGGCCAGACCCCCTGGAGGGAGAGGGACGAAGCCCGGCCGTTGCCGCCGGGCTTCGGGCGTTCTCGGGTGCGGTCACGTAGAGCCGGTCCGATGGAGCCCGCCGGCCGACTCCGCGGCCTTGACCTCGACGGTCCGGCCGGGCCACGGCGCCGGCCCGTTGGGCCTTGACGCCCGGGTCGGCCCCGGCTACTGTCGTGTTTCGTCGGGAGGGAATTTCCGGAGGGGGTCTGCAGGATGCAAAAGAAGGTGGTGGGAGCGTCGCTGTTGGCGGCACTGGCGTTGGCCGTGTGCTGCACCGGTGTGGCGTCTGGGGCCTTGATCAAGGCCCTGCGACTCCAGGTGGAAGGGAATGCGCTGCCGAAGGGCGCTCCGATCGTGGCCACGAGCACGGACACGACGATCGCCAACGCCTACTGGACCACGGCCTGCTCGGAAGGCGAACTAACCGGCACGATCGGTCAGAACAACAAGGCCCGGAACGACTTCATCCCGATCACCGAAGGCCGCTTCGCCGGCGGCGGGAACGAAGGCCTGTGCTCATCCCCGTTCGGATTCGTGACAGCCTGGCTGCCGAAGGAGCCTGCGGAACTGATCGTCGAACGGAAGGGCAACGCGGAGCTGCGGTTCGCGCGCTGGAGGATGACCCCACTGGAAGACATCGAAAAGCCGCCGGGACAGAAGGAAGCCTGCGCGGCCTCAACGAACGCCCTCAAGGGCACCTTCCCCCTGTCGGCGACGCCCCAGCCGCTGACGGTGACGTTCACCAACTCGAAACTGCATCTCGAAGGAAGTCACGGCACCGAGTGCGGCACCAAGAAGGGACAGAACCCGACCGTCTCGACAACGTTCACGTTCACCTCCGAGGGCCAGCCCGTCGAAGCCGTGATCTTCGAACACGAATGACGGGCTGACGCGGGAGCGCGAGCGCGAGCGGACGGGACGCGAGCGCAGGGACAGAAGCTCGCGGCCGTCGGAACGTCAGCTCGATGTAAGCCTCAGGGGCGCCGGCGCGCTCAGCTCGCCGCGAGGCTCAGCAGGTGCGGCGCGCTCAACCCGACGTGAGGCTCAATGGCTCGACAGGACCACGACTTCGATCGGGGAGCCGTGGGAGCTACCGGTGAAGGTGGCCGTGAAGACAGGTTTGGCTTCGGGTCCGGCGCCGCACTCCGCGCCCTGGGCCTGGAGTTTCATTTTCGCGGCCGTGAAGGTCACGACCAGAGGTTGGGGGGTGGTCGTAACGGGGAACGTCCCCCTCATCGTGGTAGCCGAGACGATGCAGGCTTCCTGTTTGTTTTCCGGCTTTTCGATGTCGGCCCTCGGGACCAGCCTCAGCGAGACGAAGTGGAGCAGCGCCTTGCCGGTCTTGCTGAGCACCAGTTCCGGCGTCTGAACGGGCTGGAACTTCGTCAGGAATTCGGGAGTCCCGCCGCACACGCCTTCTTCGCCTCCGCCGCCGAAGACCCCTTCGTCCAGCACCATCCCGTCGGTCGTGCCTTTGTTGTTCTGGTCGATCGAGCCGGACAGCGTCCCGCTGGTGCAGGCGAGGTGGAAGAACGCGTTCGAGACCCCGACTTCGGTGCTCGACACCGACACCTTCGCGCCCCCCACGATCTGGCTGCCCCCCGCCTCCAACTTGAGCACCTTCGCGGCCTGGGCGCCGGCGGGCGCCATCGCGACGGCCAGCAGCCCTCCGACCGCGATCGACGTCGCGAAAGTCAACCTCTTCCCTCGGCGCATCCTGCGTCCCCTCCCTCGTGCCATACCAGTGGCTTGGAGCGAGGGTACCCTCGCCCAACCCCACCGTCAAGCCTGGAGGGGCACCGCGAGTGGCAGCCGGGCCTCGGGCGGACGGGGCATCCCGCCGCCGGGTGCCGATCAGGCGTCGACCAAAGCGTCGGTCAGCGGGTCGATGCCCGCCAGCGACGCGGCTTGCTCGTCGCTGAGCCCGTAGCGCGCGGCCAGCGTCGCGGGCGCCGTGTAGCTCACCTTCGTCTGCCCGTCGTCGTCCCACACGAGCACCTTCAGCGGCAGGTCCAGGGCAACCAACGGCGTGGCCGCCATCACCGGCGTGCCGACCTTCGGGCTGCCGAAGACGACGACCTTCGTGTCACGCAACTTCAACCCGGCTCTTTCCGCCTCGCCGCTGTGGTCGACGACCGTGAACACCTTCATCCCCTTCGACTCCACGATCGCGACCAGGCTGTCGACGGTCTCCTGAACGCCACGACGGCTGACCTTGGTGATCACGCCCTCGACGTCGTGCGGAGATGGGGTCGACATCGGCGGCAAGTCTACGCCCGACGAGGTGAGCCGGCCGAGCGGTCACGCCTCCGCGACGAGGGCTTTTTGGGCCTCCTCCCTGGACCCGAAGTCCACCCAGCGGACGATCCTCCCGTCGCGGAAGTCGACGATGCCACCGAGGGGGAAGTCGATCTCCAGGCCACTGTGCGGGCATGTCGCGATTGTCCCGCCGACCGGGAGCGTCCCCCCGCCCGACGGCGGGTATCGCGATCAGCAGCGCGGGTGGAGGCCCGGATCGGTGGGCGTCACCAGACCACCTCGCTCGATCCGCGCAGTGGGATCCCCGAAACCCGCAGGCGCAGCGCCGACCCCTTGGTCAGCTCCAGGCTGAAGGTCGACCCCGATGGCCCCACCGAGACGGTGAAGGAGGCCGCGTAGCCGCCGACGCCGTTGACGGTCGCCCTGCCCTGGCCGCGGAACTCTCGTCCGGCGCTCGTGACCGTGCAGCTCCCCGCTGCCAGGGAGCTCAACCGCACGAGCCCGACACGGGGGTAGCCGATCCGCGCCTCGAGTGACTCCCTGCGGGGTGACAACAGCGTCGAGAGACGGTCCGAGACGTGGCCCCGGAGGCCCGGAACGTGCATCGTGGCGGCCCCGGCGAGGCGGCTGCACGTAGGCGGTGGAGGGCCCGGCGGAGGTTCCGACTTTTCGCCACTCCCGCTCCCGCTCCCACCGCCGGGCGCCCCGCTCGGCGGAGGTTCCGACTTTTCGCCACTCCCGCTCTCGCTCCCACCGCCGGGCGCTTCGCTCGGCGGTGGTTCGGGCTTGCTGACGGTACCGGCGCCTTCACTCTGTGCCTGCGACCAGGTGTAGTACGTCGTCGCGCCGGCATGGGAGCTCACGATCAGGGCGGTACCGGACTCGCCGACGCCGTCAGCGGTGGCGACGCCCAGCACCTCGGGCTGGGGTAGTGGCAGGCCTTCACCCAGGATCACGTGGCGGTGCCCCCAGCAGCCGCTCGACCCGGGGCTGGGGCAGTCGAGATTCGGCCCCGGATAGCCGTCGTCGTACATCCACAGGTAGTAGGCCAGCAGCGGGCCGGTGCTCGCCCAGTCGGATCCGAACCCGCGCCAGGGCGCTTCGGTGGCCGGCGGCAACGGGTCCGTCCCCTCGCGTACGCCGGCCGCGGAGGCTTCGTCGAGGGCCGTGTTGAGACCCGAGATCACCGTCAATCCATAAGCGCTGCGATCGAGCTCGGCGAGGATGAAGATCTGCCTGTCCGGTGAGAGGCCGAGGAAGCTCGACGGCACCTCGTAGGCACTCAGGCCCAGCGTCGCGCGAGCCGCATCCAGCCGCGAGAGCAGCCAGCTCTCACATTCGAGCGAGCTTTCCTGCGTGCAGGCGGCCGGCATCGATCCGAGTGGGATGTTCGCCGTGGGGTCGGCCGCCCTCGCGGCCACCGGTACCAGTGCACACGCGACCACGACAACGGCCGCGGCTGCGGCTGCGGCTGCGGCGCGATGGACGGTACTCGACCTGCGCCGTCGCGCAGATCGCTCTCGAACAAGCATCCTTGCCTCCCAGCCTCGGGCGGATGAAGGGGGCCACAACCGTCACCCGGGCCCATACACGCCTCCCGGACCCACTGATTCTGGAATCCCCGGGCGCCGGGCAAGGCGCCTCTGGACGAGCGTTCGAGAGCGCCCGTAATGCTCCGCGAGCGGCAGCTAGAGCTGAATGCGATCCCGCAGGTGTTCGAGCAGCGCGAGCGGCACCGCAGAACCTTCGCGACTTTGCTCGGTCGCGACGAGCCAGGCGTGGACGACGCGTCGGGCGAGGATCGTCCCTTCCGAGCTGGGCGCCACGTAGATCCCCGGATGCCCCGCGAGCGCGCCCATGCCGAGAAGCGGGGGCGGTGTGACTCCAGGGGTGCGGGCGTCGAGCAGGATCGCGGCAGTTGTGTACTGGCCGCCGCGATGGATATAGGTGGTGTCGGCGCATGACAGCAACGCTCGGCCGAGCAAGTCGCGCACTGGTCTGATCCGCCTCACGACCATGCCGGACCAGGCCACCGTCCCGATCCGTAGCCGGGTTGCATCGAGTTCGCACGGGCGACGAGGGGGGCGCCCGGGGTGGTCCCAGATCGTCGTGGCGAATTTTGAGGACATCGGAATGCCCTTACCGCTTCGGATCGGGATCACGGCACCGCCGGCGTCGAGGGCTGTCACGGCGGGACAGTGCGTCTCGAAGCCACGCACGAGCTGGTGGTCCGGTCGCAGAAGGGTGGCAGCACGGAGCCCAGCGGGTAGCGTCGAGTTGGTGGTCGTCGCGACAGGTGCGCCGCGTTCGATCGAGACGGAGGCCACATCGCTCGCAGTGAGCAGGGAGACCGCCAGGCCAACTTCAACGCTGTCGTCGCAGAACTCTGCATAGATCGGGCCCTTGGATGTCGGTGCACCGGAGCACGTCCGGCTTGCTCGCGTCGAAGTCGCGGTAACGATCCGAGTGGTGGTCTGGAGGCACCATCCCGCTTCCCCGCCGGACAGCAGCGGCGACAGCGAGACTTCGCCGCCCGGAGTCGCGCCCCAGCTCGTCGAGGGTTCCGATTCGGCATTCACGAGAGCGGGGAAGAAAAGACAGAGGATGGCCGCGATGGCTCCGAACGACAGCTGAGAACGCGTTCGCCTCCGCCCGCATCTTGTTGCTTGCCTCACGCCTCGATCAAAAGACGCTCGCCCTCGCCTACAGGCGGTTTCGCTCAGGCTTTCGCTTTAGAGGCTTTGGCGCGAGCTTTAGACGGCCTTCCGGAGCCGCTCCCAAGCTTGCGGGCAGCACGCTCCAGCTGGCTTGCCTCGCTCCGAAGCGCTTTGATACGCGCTTCGAGCTCTTTACGAATCTTCTTCTCGTTCATAGTTCCCTTTCCGTCGAGAATGAGGCCACGATCCTAGTCCGATTACGAGTCGATGACTGGAGTGGACCTCGACGTTCGACGGACACCCTAGTCGGATCAGACTCTCCGCGTCGTCATTAACTTCGCACCCACGGGCGGACGAAGCTCCTGCACGGCCGCCACGCTGACCGTCTGACGCCGGGAGGCCTTCTCGGGGAATTGCTCCGCGCCGAAAAGCAGATGCGAGCTCATGGGTCGACGAGAGGCCCCAGTTTCGTCCGCAGCGAGCGCGCGTCACGACACTGGGGTGGCGCGCTCGCGGATGCAACGGGAGCAGCCGCGCCGGCTGCCCAGCTCGCGGGTACCAGGCGGCGACAAGAATACCTGTGCCGGGCGCTCTCGGCCTTATGCGAGATGCATGTCACACACGGCGCGGCACGGCTCAGGTATACCGTTCTCATGCGGGCAACGCTCGTGAGCGCCCGCACTCGTGATAGGGGGAAGTGATGTTGGTGTCTACAGGTGTACGAGACGTACTCGGTCCATTCGCGGTGGCGGTTCTCGCGGCGCTGGCAACGGGCACGATGGCGGCCTCGGCGGCCCAGGCAGCGCCGCCAGAATACGGCCAGTGTCGCGAGCTCAACGCGAACTCCACGCCCAGGATCGGCAAAGGCCGGTTCGCAGACGGCAATTGCCAAGAACTCTATAAGAACGCCAAGGGAAAAGTTGAGGCCAGGGGTAACTTCGAATGGTACCCGGGACCGCCAGCCAACTGTATCCTCCAGAAAAAAGGGAGGTACAAGGATTCCGCCTGCTCAATTCTCGACGAACACGACGAAATGGGCAAGGGTCATTACGAAAGGCAGCCGTGCTACCCGAATTGTGCCAGGTATACAGGAACGACCCAAGGCGGCTTCTACCTCGAAAAGGAAGTTGGCCTGGGCACGACCGTGATATGCCGCGAAGGCGCCGGCAGCGACGAAATCACTGGCCCGACGACCGGGATAATGACGTACGCGGCTAGGGACTGCGAAGACGGCTCCGACGGCAAAGCTTGCAAGGGCATCAACCAGGCAAATGGCGAAATCGACACCACTCCGCTCGGTTACAAGCTACTCAAGGTGTTCGATCCCGACGAAGTCGAAGCGGAAGTCGCCAACGTGGACAATATCGATGTCCAGGTAGCGTGCCAGGGCGCCGGATATTACGAAGTCGTGGGTCCGTTGAGGGGAGTGGCGGACAATGAAAGCCCGCCCGAGTCTGGCCAGGCTTACATCGACCAAATGGACCCCGAAACTGACGTGATGGCTTTCGATGGCACGTATGACACCAAGACTGAACTGCGCTATTACGAAACCACGGCGGAGTTCGACTCAAAATCGATTACTGCTACCTATGCCGACGCTTGGGTGACTCTCGGTGGCGCCTTCACGGGCGCGCCGGTGGAGATCAACGGGGCGTTCTAGCAGGCCACCGGCCACGACTTCGGTAGCGTAGCGCCCTGATGGTGGCCCGTGCCTACCGGCACGGGGCACCATGTCCGGGGAGTGCCCCTTACGGGCGATTTGCCGGGAAGTGGCGGCCCGGCGAGCTGGAACTAATCAACAGCTACGACCTCGTCGAATATGAGGGCCACCTCTTTGCAGACTTTCCGTTCTTGGATGTCGCCAACAGATGGGCCACGGTCGGCTCGACCGCTGACGCGGCAGTGCTCGATGAAATGTCATGGCAGCAGATAGCCGCGGCGATGGGCGACGCCGGTTCGTCGATCGGGCAGGCGCTTGACGGTGGAGCAGAGATCATCACGGCCGAGATCTGTGAAGTCGACGGCGGGCAGCCCACGCACATCTGTGGCTCGGAAGTTGTACACGGCTATGAGGAAGGACTCGAGACGGGGTTCTAGAGATGGACACTTCGACAAGCGATCGAGACGAATCGGACTGCCGTCGATCTCGGGTAACGCTACTTGACCCGAGACTGGCCCATGCACTATTTTGGCTCAAGGGGCCTACCCCTGGTGTGCCAGCCGACTCGCCAATCTCGCGAGCACCGCGCGATTAGCAATCTCACTGGGGGGCTGCCGGTGCGGCTAGCCGCCGGCGAGCATGAGGACGAGGCCGTCGTTGAGGGGGTTCTTTTTCTTGTTGAAGCCGAAGCGGATCACGGTGAGGGCTTCTTCTTCGAAGTCGAGGCTGATCGTTTTCCCTTTCAAAGGCTTTTCGCCCGGGCGGGTGCATGGTTCGCCCCGCAGGTCGCTTCGGCAAGTGAACTTGCCCGTCATGCTCACCTCATAGACGGGACTACTTTCCGGTGGCGATTCGTTGCGTTGGATGATCCGCCTCTCGGCTTCTATGGCGGTCGGTTCCGGGTCGCCGTTTTCAGCTGCCGTCTGTTCAGCCACTGAGAGCAAGTGGGGCCGGATGCTGGGAGGGATTTCGGTTTCGCTTTGTTCGGCATGTTCCTGCGGCAGTCGCGTGGCTGCCGCAGCGGTCGCTTCGAGCGTGCGTGGCGCGGCGCTGGTCGTTCCGGCTTCGCTGGAGGCCGTGATGGTGTAGGTGTAGGCGCCTTCTGGGTGCAGGTGGCGGAGCTTTGCCGTTATGAGCTGGGTTCCGTAGCCGCCGGCGAACCCGGTGCTGCCGAAGGTGATGGTGCCGCTTGCTGCCACGGTCGGGGCACCGAGTGCACATTCGGCGCACGCCTTGTATCGCGTCAGGAGTTCCCAGTGGGTTTCGTGGCCTTCAGGGTCGACGGTGGCGTTGACGGTCGCCTTCGCCTTACCGACCGCCGTCAGGTATGTCGAGGTGATGAGCGGCACGCCGCCGGCGAGATAGCTGAACGCCACACCAGGTTGCTGAGGACTTGCTTGAGCGGGGCTTACGCCCGCGAGCAGCCCGGCGACCGCCAGCAGCACGATCCCCCCTCTACCCATGGCACTTCTGCTCCCCACCGCACACCTCAACGCCTCGCCCCATCCGCGTGTCGAAGACAAATCGTAGATGAAGATGGTGTGGCCTTCGCCCTCGTAGAAGACTTGGGCGCCGGCCGGCGCGTTCACCAGCACGTCGGCTATCGCGACGAAGGAATCAGCCGAGAGGACGCCGCAAGGGCCCTCGCGTTCGAGCTCGAGCGCGTCCGTCGCGGGGAGTGGTCCGCGCCGGAGAGCAAACAGGCCCCTCCGCCGGCGCCGGTCCCGGGGTTTCACTTTTTCGCTAGCGAATATCTCGAGCGCCGGGAAGCTGAGGGCAAAGCTCCGCGCACGATCGAGTATCTGCGGTGGGTCCTGACGCACCACCTCCTGCCCTACTTCGAGCACCACGGCCTGGTTGACATAACGCCAGAGGAGGTCGACCGCTACGTGCAGGCCAAGCTCCGGGAGGGGCGTCTCGGAGCCGCCGCGATCAATCGCACCCTCGGCGTCCTCGCATCAGTACTCGAGGACGCGGTCGAATACGGCCATTTGACCCGCAACGCAGCGAAGGGCAAGCGCCGACGGCTCCCCGTGAAGGCACCCAGGCGTCGGCATCTCGAGCCTCAGGAAGTGCTAGCGCTGCTCGTCGCCGCGGGCGAGCTCGACGCGAAGGTCCCAGCGCCCCGCCGGCGCCGTCAACCTCTAATCGCGACGCTCGCGTATTCGGGACTGCGCATCGGCGAGCTCCTGGCGCTCCGCTGGCGCGACGTCGACCTGGCGGCAGGCAAGGTGCTCGTGCGCGAGTCCAGAACGGAAGCCGGCGTGCGCAGCATCGACCTGCAACCCGAGCTGCGCGAGACCCTGGTCGAGTGGAAGATGAACACGCGCTACGCCGACGCAGGAGAGCTCGTCTTTCCCACGCACAAGGGGCGGCAGGAGAACCGCCAGAACGTTCGCCGACGCGTTCTCATTCGCTGCGCCGAGGTGGCGAACGAACTCCTGGCGGCCCAGCACGAGGGCGACGTCTGCGAACTCGAGTCGATGCTGGTGTCCGAGCGGCTAAGCCCGCACCCGCTGCGGCGCACGTTCGCGTCCTGGCTCGTGGCCGAGGGCGAGGACGCGGCCTACGTCATGCAGCAGATCGGGCACACAGACCCGCAGATGACCCTCGGCCTCTACGCGAAGGCACTGACCTCGAAGCGCCGCCGCGCTCACGAGATCGCGCCGCCTCGCGCCGAGCAGCCCGGAGCCGTGGACCAGCGGCTCTGAGCACCCCAGGCGGGGACGAGCGGTCGCGCCGCGGGACCAAGCCGTAGCGCCGCGGGACCAAGCCGTAGCGCCGCGCGCGCGAAACGGTTGTTGCCGATCCCCCCGAGACTGGAAACAAACGAGCCCCTATAGTTTGCACCCATGGACCCAGCGCATGCCAAGCGGCTCGAGGGGAGCCCCGTGGGAAAACTGGTCCCGTTCGTCGGGCCTGACCCTGCCACGCGCGAGATGGTGCGGGGCCTGGCCTTCCTACCGGACGACCTACCGGAGGACGTCACGCTCTCGACCGAGACGTGGACGGCTATCAATGCGGCGTCTGCCGCCCTCGCGAGGCTTGATGGTGCGGCCCGGCTGATCCCGTCGCCTGACCTCCTCTTACTCCCCACGCTGCGTCGTGAGGCTCAGAGCACGAGCGCGCTCGAGGGCACCTACGCACCATTCGAGGACGTGCTCGCAGCCGATCTCGAGGACCCCACGGAATGGTCGGCCGAGCTCCGCGAGGTCCTCAACTTCGAGTGGACCGCCGAAACTGCGTTCGGGTGGCCGCCGGATCAGGCGATCACGCTCAACATGGTCAGCGAGCTCCAGCGCATGCTGGTGTCGGGTACCGCCTCCGAACTAGACGATGCCGGCGGCCTACGGAATCGGATCGTCGTGATCGGGAAGCGAGGGAGCTCGCTCGCCGAGGCCCGATTCGTCCCGCCGCCCTTCGGTGACCAGCTTCGCGCCGGAATGGAGAGCCTGCTCGAGTGGCTCGCTACGCCCCGGACTCTCCCGGCCGTCGTGCAGGCCGGGATGGTCCACTACCAGTTCGAGACGCTTCACCCCTATTCCGATGGGAATGGGAGGCTTGGGCGTCTGCTCGTGATCGTGCAGTTCCTGCGGGCGCAGATCATCCGGGAGCCGCTTCTCGTCGTCTCGCCTTGGTTCGAGCAGCGCCGCGACGCATACCAGGACGCCCTGCTCGAGCTGAGTTGCACGGGTGAGTGGGACTCCTGGCTGCGCTTCTTCGCCGAAGGCGTCGCTGCATCTGCGACCGAGTCGGAGCGAAAGGTCGAGACGCTCGTCGCACTCCAAGAGGCGCTGCGTGAACGCGTCCAGAAGGCAGGCAGGCGGGGCGTCAGCGAGCAGCTCGCCGCGGACCTCGTCGGCCGTCCTTACGTGAACATCCGCCAAGTCTCCCGTGCCTACGGCCTCAGCAAACCAGGAGCGGGCAAAGCGATCCGGACTCTGGTGGATCTGGGGATCCTCCGGCCGATGAGCGCCGCCGGCCCATACGGCTCTCAGATGTACGGAGCGCCGGAGGTCCTGTCCGCGCTGCAGTGAGCCTGCCCGAACCGCGGCTAGCGGACGACTCTTTGGGCAGCGAGTGGGCAGCGGGATCGGACCAACGGCGCCGAGCCGCGCTGCCAAGCCGCGCCCGTCGGTGTGAAAAATAGCGGCTGTGCAGGGTTTTTCACTGATCGGGGCGGCGGTGTCTGAGTTCATGAGATAGGCGACACCTGTGTCAAGACATCGGAGACACCGAGGGAAGGGGTTCTCCGATGGGGATGGCGCGGTATCTGGTGGAGGCGCATCTGCTCGAGGGAAGGCCGGTCGCCGAGCTGGCGGCCAGCCACGGGGTGCATCGCAGCTGGATCTACAAGCTGTTGGCGCGCTATCGCGCCGAAGGCGATGAGGGCCTTTTGCCCCGCTCGCGGCGGCCACGGCGCTCGCCGAGCAAGACCTCGCAGGCTTTCGCGTCGGAGATCCTCGCGCTGCGAAAGCAGCTGACCAAAGACGGGTTTGACGCCGGCGCGCAGACGATCCACACTCACCTGGCGCGCCATCACGAGCAGGTCCCCTCTCCCTCGACGATCTGGCGCGTACTGAAGGCCGAGGGCCTCGTCGTCCCGCAGCCGCACAAGCGACCGCGCAGCTCCTACGTGCGCTTCTGCGCGGAGCTCCCCAACGAGCTGTGGCAGAGCGACATCACGTGCTGGCGCGAGGTCGAGATCGTGAGCGTGATCGACGACCACTCGCGCCTGTGCGTGGCCGCCAAGGCGTTCGCCCAGGTCAGGGCGCCCGACGTCGTGAGTACCTTCTATGAGGCCGCCTCGCGCCACGGGCTGCCGGAATCGCTGCTGTCAGACAACGGGGCGGTCTACACCGCCGCGCCCCGCAACGGGCGCTGCGCGATCGAGTCCGAGCTGATCGCGCTCGGCATCCTCTACAAGCACTCACGCCCCTATCACCCACAGACCTGCGGCAAGATCTGTGTCTTAGCTTGACGTTGCCGTCCGCTTGGATGGCGAGGCTCCCCGCAGCTGCTGGTCTGACTCTGGCGAAAGGTATGCCGGGACGGCTGGAAGGCCGTCCGTGGCCTGCGCTCGATTTGTCGGCCAGCGGTCTGCGGGCGGGCCGGCGAAGCTGACTTGATAGGAGACTCGCGTCAATGTGGCTGCATCGACACAGAAGCGTCGCTCGCCGGCCCGGCCTCGACTCTAACCACCAGACAGGAGGCCACCTTGATCGTCGGCATCGACGTTCACAAGCACAACCACGCTGCCGCACTCATCGATGATCGCGGCGGCGAGATCGCCACGCTTGTCATCACCAACAGCCCGAAGGGGTATCGGAGCCTGATCGACTGGCTGGTCGATCACGACGCCGCGAACGCGGTGATCGGCGTCGAGAGCCCCGGCAGCTATGGGCGCTGTTTGGTCACTGCTCTCGCCGGCGCGGGCTTTGAGGTGCTCCAGGTCCCGGCGTGGCGCACACACCGCGAGCGTCACCGTCGCGGCCCTGGGAAGACCGATCCGGGAGACGCCATCTCGATCGCTCACGTCGTGCGCACCAAGCGCGAGGATCTCGGGCCCGCTGAGGAGCCCGAACTCGTCAGAGCACTCGGCATGCTCGAGCTGCAGCGCCGGCGCTTCGTTCGCGACCGCACCCAGGCGATCCAACGGTTGCGCGCCGACTGGACACAGCACGACCCCGTCGCCGAGGCCAGCGTGATCCGCTGCGATCGCCAGCGCGAGCTGAACAAGCTCAGAAGGCTGCAGCTCGGCCCGAGCCTCGCTGCCCGCACCGCCGCACGCTGCATCCGCGAGCTCGCCCGCGACATCACCGACCTCAACGCCCGCATCGCCGAGCTCGACCGCGAGATCGCGCAGCTACTCAACGAACACGACAACCCACTCGCCGACCTCCACGGCGCAGGCGCCAACCTCGCCGCCACGATCATCGCCCAGGCCGGCGACGTCAGACGCTTCCGCAACGCCAGCGCGTTCGCCCGCTTCTGCGGCGCAGCACCAATCCCCTGCGGCTCAGGACAAACCGCCAACCGCCACCGCCTACACCGCGGCGGCAACCGACAGCTCAACGCAGCCCTCTACCGGATCGCCGTCGTCCAACAACGCCACTACCCAGACGCCAGGAAATACCTCGCCCGCAAGATCGCCGAAGGAAAGACCCCCAGAGAGGCCCGCAGAGCCCTCAAGCGCCACCTCGCCAACGTCCTCTACCGCCGCCTCTACGCCTGGGCAAACACCGCACCGAGCATGAATCTCTTGACATAGGAGAATCTGTGTGATCGCCAGGGACGAGTGGCCGTCGGACGACTTCGCGAGGCGGAGCGCCGGTCTTGGCAGCCGCCCGCTCAGGAGAAGTCTGCGTGCGCGTGCGCCGACTTGGCCGTCGGCCGTCCGTGTCGGCACCCAGACGGACTAATGGCCAGCGGATAGCGCGGTCACGGTCACGGTGACTGGTCCGACGAAGACATCTCCTGGCCCGCTTCCGAAGTATTCGGCGGCGTCGGCCAAGCCGACCGTGTGGGTCCCGGCGCGAGCGGCCACGACGGCCTGAACTGGTACCTGGATCGTTTGCCCGCCGTTGATTGAGGCCGCGCTCGACGCGATCGCCGAGCCGCGATCGAGAACGAGTCCAAGTGCCACCTTCGCGTGTGTGGTCGTGGCTCCGTCCTTGGTCAGACCTACAACTGCCGAGATGTCGAGCCGAGCTGGGTACTGCAGATGCACGTGGACTTCGCGACCAGGCGTGGGTCCGCCGAGGCTCGCTTGGAAGCAGTCGGGAGCCGGTTCTCCCGGCCGCGATTCTCCGCCTCCACCGTTGCAGGCGTCCTGAGTGAGGTCTTGGGGGTGCTTGTCCGTCGTGCTCGCCACGCTCAGCGGGAAGCCAAGCTTCGACGGCGTTATCGCAGCGGGTTGCAGTTGCCTGGCGCCTACGCTGCCCGCTGGCAGCTCGACGGCCGCGTACGAGGCCCCACCGAGGGCGATGAACAGCGCGAGCGTGGCCGTGACGTTCGCGTAGGTCAAGCGATTCCCCACCCAACGCAACACAGCCATAGACAGACCCTACCGGCCTCAGGAGGCTGGTACGGCAGGGGTCGCCCACGGCTTGAGAGCCGGTAGCATCCCGCCTCCTGGCCGGATCGTTCCTCGGGGACAGGTGTTCTAGACGTTGATGCATCTCGGTCGTGTGACTACGCTCGTCGGGCTGGCGGCTCTTGCCGTTGCTGCCGCTCGTCGTGCGGACACATGGCGATGTGCGCCCGGTCGGATGCGAGGGGCGGTCCCAGGCCAGACCCGAACACGACTGAAGCTCGTCGGCGAGCATGCGGAGGTGTACGAAATCTATGAACTCGAAGGCGGGGGCGGTCGAGTAGTCGGCTGTGCCTACGGCCAAGCTCGCGTCTACTACCTCGGACCCATTCCGGGTGGGTACGGCGATGCCGGAGGGGGTGCCGAACCGAGAACGATAGTCGGTACCTTCGTCGCCGGAAGGTCCTTTGGCTACGGCACCGTGAACCACTTTGTCTCTACAGGCGTCTGGGTCGTAGACCTACGGACGGGAAAGCAGCTACACAGATGGGAAGTTTTGGAAGGCCTCACAATCCCTTCAATCGTTCTGAAGCCCAACGGCTCGGTAGCGTGGATCGCGGACAGCTACGTCAATACCGAAACGGGCTTTCATCAGGAATGGGTGTACGCGCTGGATCGAGATGGCCAAAGGACTCTCGCGCACGGCAGCGACATACCGGACTCGCTCGCCCTGGCCGGGAGCACGGTCTATTGGACAGAGGAAGGCAAGCCCTACTCCGCGAGCCTGAACTGACGGGCCGTTCCCGAGACGGGTGGGGTCTCGCGTCGCGGTTGCCCCGGCTCGCAGGGCGCTCGTGGCGTCCGTTGACTTGAGACGGCCTCAGCCGATGGACGGCGGACGATTGACCGAGCGGCGTTGCGACGCTCTGGTTGCGTGAGGCTAGCGATCGGGGACTCCTCGGGATCGAAGCTGCGCTCAGGCAGCCACCGCCTCGGTCGCGAGCCTGGAAGGTGGTAGTGGGTCAGCTAGATCGCGTCAAGGCGTGGTACCACTCGACGGTGGCGTTTCCCTTGCCGCAGATCCCGCCTGCGCCGCCTTCCGGGAAGCCGCTGCCGTCTCCGTAGCACGTCCAGCCAGGAAAGCCGTACAGCTTCCAGCGGAACTGGGACGCAGGGCCGTTGGGGTTGCCGACGAAGGTCACGCCCACGCCCGACAGCATCGCCCGCACGATCCCCAACGCCTCCGCGCAGGACACGTCGCGTGTGAGGATCCGGAGCGGGGCGCCGTGCTCGAAGCCGTTGAGCGTCGAGATCGACGGGCACTGATGACTTGCCTGGGCCGGGTAGGCGGTAGCTCGTCCATGCTGAGCGAGTAGCACCGTACCGCCGAGCAGCGCCACGGCCACGATCACCGTCAGCGTCTTCACGACGGCGCACCGTATCGGACACGGGACACCACCGCCGCGATCCCCGGACAGGCGCCCTCGCGGACCTACAATGAGGGCATCTACAAAGTGCGGGCCGGACGCCTGAACGCCCGACCCGCGTTACCCACAGGAGGTTGATTCCCGTGAGTACCCGCGAGCCTAATCAAGGGTCGAATCGGTCGCACGCTCGGTCGGGGCAGCTTGGGGCCGACGGCGGTGATGTCTGATGGCCCGGCAAGCAACTGGAACCATCGTGGAGCACCGCGGCAAGGACGGTCGCACCTACCGCTCGCTCAAGTTCAGAGCGGGCGGCAAGCGCCGCTTCCTCTCCCTCGGGGCAGTCTCACGCAGGGACGCTGAGAGGGAACTGCGAGGAGTCATCGCGGACGTCGAGAGGGGCGTGTGGAAGCCACCCAAGCCCGTCGAGCCCGTACCTGAGGAGGCCGCCGTGCCTACCTTCCACGCCTACGCCGAGGAGTGGTGGTTGCGCGTCGAGGACCAGCTCGCCCCGAAGACGAGAGAGGACTACCGGTGGCGCCTGGAGTGTCATTTGATCCCGTACTTCGGGGAGCTAGCGCTGGACGAGATCAAGGTCGCCAACGTCGAGAACTACATCGCGGCGAAGCGCAAACAGGGCCTCTCCCCCCGCACGATCAAGATGACCGTCACGCTCCTCGGAGCGGTCCTGGAGGCCGCCCTTGACCATGAAGTTATCGCCGGGCGAAACCCGGCACGAGGTCGGAAGATCCGCGACCCGAAAGCGGGACGCAGCTACCTGGAGACGGCCGCCCAGATCGAAGCCCTGCTCAACGCCGCGGGAGAGCTGGATGCGCAGGCGGCGAAGAACCGCAAGCACATCGAGCGCCGAGCGAGCTTGGCGACGATGGTCTTCGCCGGGCTGCGGATCGGGGAGCTGTGTGCCCTGCGCTGGCGTGATGTGGACCTCGCCACCGGGTGGCTGACGGTGGCCGAGTCGAAGACCCCGGCCGGAGTCCGCAAAGTCAAGATCCGGGCCGCCCTGCGGGACGAGCTGGATGCTGTACGTGCACGCCGGGCCAAACCGAGCCCCGCCGACTACGTTTTCCCAGCCCGTTCCGGGGCCCGCCAGGACACGCACAACGTCCGCTCACGGGTGGTCGCTGCCGCGGTCAAGAGGGCCAGCGAGAACCTCGTGGCAGCCGACCTGACGCCCCTTCCCGTGGGGATCACCCCGCACTCACTGCGCAGGACCTTCTGCAGCCTGCTCTACGCGCTCGGGGAGGACCCCGGCACGGTCATGGACGAGATGGGGCACAAGGACCCGGCGCTCGCCCTGCGGGTCTACCGGCAGGCGATGAGGCGCGACGGGCAGGAGAAGGCCGCCCTACAGGCGCTCGTGGATGGCTCCCATTGGTCAGTTCTGGTCAGTCGAGACGTTTCGGGGGACCCAGAGCCCCCACTACAAGAGGCGGCCTAACGGAGAAAACCCCCGCGTTACCAGGGGCTTTCACCTATCGGGGCGGCGGGATTTGAACCCACGACCCCCTGCTCCCAAAGCAGGTGCGCTACCAGGCTGCGCCACGCCCCGTTGACGGAAGGGTAGTGGCCGCGCGGGCGGTCGGCGGCTATCGAGGCCCGCGGCGCGGATCCGCCGTGGTGTCGTCCGGACCCGGGGCGAGCGCGTCCTGAGCCGGGGCCCTCGCCCTTATCCAACCCGTCGGGCCCGTGATCCCCACGTGCCCGTCGGAGACCGGGTCGTGGACGGGGACCTCGGTGGCGAAAAGGGCCGGGAGGCCCTCAGCGGCCGTGGGCTTGCCCATGAAGGAGCCCTGGACCATCGGGCAGCCCATCGCCCGGAGCGCGGTCATCTGCGGGTAGGTCTCGACTTCCTTGGCGATCACCGTCAGCGAATACTCACGCCCGACCAGCAGGATCGCCTCCAGCAGCCAGCTGCGGTATTGCTCGTCGTCCGATACCGCCAGCGAGCTGCGGTCGACCCTCAGGAAGTCGAGCGGCAGGCGCTGCAGGTCGCGATGGTACGCGTAGCCGCTGGCACCGAAGTCGTCGATCGCGATCCGCACACCGAGCCGGTCGACTTCTTCCAGCCTCCTGGCGACAGCGGACAGATCCCCGATCACGGTGGCCTCGGCGATCTGGAGGGTGAGCAGCTCCGGGCGGATTCCGGATTGCTGCAGGGCCCGGCGGACGTCGACGACGAAGCCGTCGCGGTCGAGCTGCTTCGCGGACACGCCCAACGAGACCCCCGCCTGGTGTCCGGCGATGTTCCAGGCCGCGGCTCGGTCACAGGCCTCCTCGAGCATCCAGCGGGCGATCGGGACGCTCAGGCCCAGTTCCTCGGCCGGCCCCATGAAGTCCGCCGAAGCCAGGTCGCCGCGAGTCGGATGGTGCCACCGTATGAGGGCCTCCATGCCCGCCACCTTCCCGCTGTCCAGGCCGTAGATGGGCTGGTAGAGAAGGAAGAACTGGTCGTGTTCCAGGCCGCGGTTGAGCTCGGCCCCCAACGCGCCCCCGCCCTCGATCACGGCACGCATGTTCGCGTTGAACAGTGTGTAGCGATCCTTGCCGGCGGCCTTGGCCGCCTGCAGGGCCAGATCCGCGTCGCGGATCAGATCCTCCGCGCCGGAGTAGCGGCCGAAGGCGACGCCGATGCTCACGGTGAGGGAGAAGCTTGGACCGAAATCGTCCAGCTCGAAGGGCTTGTGCAGGGCCTCGATCACACGCCCGGCGAGGAAGTCCAGCCGCGCCCCACGTGCCACCGCCTCGACGAGCACGACGAACTCGTCGTCCTTGAGGCGGGCGACCGTGTCCCCGGCGCGGACGACTCCCTCGAGTCGTTCGGCGACGATCCCGAGCAGTTGGTCGCCGGCCGAGCGTCCCAGCTTCTCGTTGACTTCCGCGAACCAGTCGATGTCGATCAGCAGCGCCCCCACCAGCAACCCCGGCTGGCGCCCCGATCGTGCGATCAGCCATTCGGCCCGGTCGAGCGCGAGTGCCCGGTTGGGAAGTCCGGTCTGGGCGTCGTAGAGGGGCTTATCGGCAGCCCTGGCGACCTTCGCCCGCCGCACCCCTCGCCGCGGGCGCGTGGCCAGCAACACGAGCCCGCCGAGCAGCAGGCTGATCAGGACTCCGGCGATCAGCAGCGCACGCGCGTTGGCGTCGCCGAGGACGGCGGTGTTGAGCGCCGGCCCGAAGCTCTCCATCGTCCATCCCCCTCGCACGGCGACGGTTTGCCGCTGCGCACCCGCCCGAGGAGTGCCCCTGGTGAGCAGGACGTTCGAGGGTCCGTGGTGATACCGCAGCCGCACGGCATACCCGGGTGCGCCGCGCAGGGACTGCTGGAGCAGGACCCCGGGTTCCAGTAGCTCGTGCAGCCAACCCACGAAGGCGGCTGTCCGCTGGCGGCGGTCGCGGGGAGTCGCGTTTCCCCGGTAGAGCGGGACCTCCGCCACCAGCCTCGGCCGTCGTGCGACCGAGACGAACGCGTAGCTGGTCGCTCCCGAGTCCCTGCCGAGGAACAGACCCGAGGCCGTGGCGCAGTGGTCGAGGCCGCTCGGCACGGAGAAGAACGGCTTCCTGGCGACCTGCGCGACGGTGACGCAGTGGTAGCCCCGGCTGTTCGCCGGCCCCCGCACGAGCCCCACGAAGCCGAGCTGCTCGAGTCCCGGGTAGCGACGGAAGATGTGTCCAGCCCTCGCCCATTCGTCGAATTCCACGGCCGACGCGCGCGGGTCGGCCGACCAGAATGCGCCGGCGCCGACGGCCAGGTCTTCCTGGTGCTGTTTGGCGAGGCCGACCGCGTTCGCGATCTGGGCCGAGCTGCGGGCGAAGGCACGGCGCCCTTCGGCCGCATCGCTGTGGGCTCGCGAGCGCGCCACCAGCACCGCTCCAGCCAGCCCCACGGCCACGCAGACGATCGCCGCCGCGATCGAGAACGCGGTCCGGCCCCGGCCACGCCGGCGGTCGGCGGCGGCGGGAGGCCCCGGCGCCGGCGCCGGATCCCCGCCGGACCCTTGCCCGGGCAACGGGTCGGTGCTTGGTTGCATTGCGATCTCATCGACCCGGACGGGTATCACCGTGAGAGACCGGGCCTCCACTTGGCCTCGCGCGGTCGGCCCCCGTCCCGCGTCCGCGGCGCCGGAGACGAGCGCTGCTAGCCTCACCGACCGCCATGGCCGAGATCCAGCCGCTGCGGGCGCTGCACTACGACAAGTCGGTGGTGGGGTCGCTCGCCGACGTCGTCGCCCCGCCCTACGACGTGATCGACGACTCCCAGCGGGCGGCGCTGCTGGAGCGCTCGCCCGAGAACGTCGTGGCGGTGGACCTGCCGAAGGGGGATGGGGACATCTACAGCGAGGCCGGGGAGCGCTTCGAGGCCTGGCAGCGGGACGGGGTGCTCGTGCGGGATCCCGAGCCGGCCCTGTGGGCCCACACCCAGCAGTACACCGGCCCCGACGGTGTCACCCGCACCCGCAGGGGGTTCTTCTGCCGGGTCCGGATCGAGCCCTACGGCCCCGGTCGCGTCCGCCCCCACGAGCGCACCCACCCCGGCCCGAAGGAGGACCGCCTGCGTCTCACGAGGGCGACCCGAGCCAACATCTCGCCGATCTTCTCGCTCTACTCCGACCCCGACCAGGCGGCGTGGGGGGCGCTCGAGGGCGCCACGTCGGGCACGCCCTGGGCCGAGGTCACCGACGGCGACGGCACCATCCACCGCATCTGGCGGGTGTCCGATCCGGACGTCATCGCCGCCGTCCAGGCCGCCACCTCGCCCTCGGAGCTGCTGATCGCCGACGGCCACCACCGCTACGAGACGATGCAGGCCTACGCCGAGGAGCGCGACCGCGAAGGGGCCCCCGGCGATGAGCACCACTACATCCTCATGTGCCTCGTCGCCCTCGAGGACCCGGGACTGACGATCTTCCCCACCCACCGGCTCGTGACCGGCCTCGACGAGGCCCGCCAAGAACTCCCTCCAGGAGGAGCTCGAGCGCGACTTCCGGATCGAGGATGTGGCCCTCGAGCAGATCGCCCCCGACCCCGGCGCCGGACCGCTCGAGCTCGGCTACTTCAACCGCGCCGACGAACGGCCGAGGCGGCTGACGCTGAAGGACCAGTCGATCGCCGACGAGGCGCTGGCCGGACACTCCCCCCCCTACCTCCAGCTCGACACCGGGGTGCTCGAGGCGCTCGTCCTCAAGGGCGCCCTCGGGTTCAGCGACGAGGACATCTCCCACTTCAACGGGATGTTCTACGCCCGCGACACCGAGGAGGCGCTCGCGATGGTCCGCTCCGGCTCCTTCGACGCCGCCTTCCTGATGCGCCCCACGCGGGTGGAGCAGGTCCGCGAGCTGGCGGCCGCCGGCGAGAACATGCCCCCGAAGTCGACGTTCTTCTTCCCCAAGCTGCTCACGGGACTGCTCTTCAACCCCCTCCGGTGAGCAACGCCACCGATATCCTTTCGGCCAACGGATTCGGGTGGCTACGGCGAGGAGGGGTAGACATGGCTGATGTGCAGGCACTTTCACGAATGCGGGCGGCCGCCCGCCGAGACGGCGCGGGCTTCCGGCACACGGTGGAGATCCGCGACCACCAGCTGACCGTGGACGAGCCCGTGAGCGCGGGCGGCAGCGACGCCGGCCCGGACCCGCAGGGACTGCTGGCTGCGAGCCTGGCGTCGTGCGCGGCGATCACGATGGAGATGTACGCCCAACGCAAGGGCTGGGACCTCGGCCCGGTCGAGGTGTCGGTCGAGTACACCCCGGCCGAACGCGGCTGCATGACCAAGTTCGAGCTGGTCCTGCGACTCCCCGACCACCTCTCCGAGGATCGCGCCGAGCGCCTGCGGGTGATCGCCTCCCAGTGCCCGGTCCACCGCGCCCTGAACGGGGACGTGATGTTCCAGGAGCGTATTGAGCGGGTTCACCTGGCCGCCTGAGGGCGTACCGGCCGCCGCCGGATCGCGCCCCCGCGGCGAGACCCAGGCCGCCGTCCTCGTTCCCCTGTTCCTGAACGAGCGCTCCGAGCCTCAGCTCGTGCTCACCAGGCGCCGGGCGGACCTGCGGCGACACGCCGGCGAGATCTCGTTTCCCGGCGGCCGTCGTGACGGGGACGACACGACCCTGCTCGACACCGCCCTGCGCGAGGCCGAAGAGGAGATCGGCCTGCCCCGCGAGCGGGCGAGCGTGCTCGGAGAGCTACCGGCGACCCCGACCTTCGCCACCGGCTACCTGATCCACCCGTTCGTGGCCACGATCCCCTCGGGAACCGCCTGGGAGCTGTCCCCGCGGGAGGTCGACGCGGTGCTCGAGCTGCCGCTTCAGCGGGTCCGCGACGGACGCACGGTCGCGGAGCTGGAACGACGCGGGATCACCTTCCGGACCGACGCCTACCTCGTCGACGACCACCTGATCTGGGGCGCCACGGCCCGGATCATCGAGCACCTCCTCGAGCGCCTGGGCGAGGACGGGACGCCCGAGGCGCCGCTCACGCTCGGATGAGCGTGCTCCCAGCAGCGGGCTCGAGACTGACCTGAGGCCAGATCGGCCCCAGGACCATCATCAGCGAGCCGAGCAGGGCCAGCCAGCTCCCCTCCCGCAGCGACAGCGCCACCAGGCCTCCGCTGGGCACCGGCGGCGCGGCCATCCGGTAGGCGACGCACACGGCTGCGATCACGCCCACGAGCGTCACCAGGTGGCCCGAGCCGCCGCCGGCCGAAGCACTGGTCCCCCGCGCCAGCGTGAAGAGCGAGTCCAGCAGCGCGATCCCGGCCAGCACCAGCAAGACCACGTTGAGGTCGTGGAGCGCTTGGTGGGCGCTGAGCGCGGCAATCTGCTGGCCGCTGAGCGAGACCAGGTTGCCGTGCACCCCGGCCGCCAGCTGCTGCAGCGACCCATTGCCGAACTGCCGGGCGAGGTCCTGGGTGAAGTTGGCGGCGAAGCTGGCCCCATCGGGGGTCAGGCTGAGCGAGTACCAGGGCAGGAACACGGACACCGCCAGCAGGGCGGAGCCGAGGGCGGACACGAGCAGGCCGTAGCGAGAGCGGTCGCTTGCCATGTTGCGCCTTTCGGCACAAACTTCGCGGAGCTTGAATCCCGCCGGCCCTCAGCGGCCGATCAACAGCTGCTCGATCGCCGCCCGTGCCAGTTCCTGCCAGCGACCCTCTTCGGCGGCCGTGCGGTCGAGCACGGCCAAGGGGATCGCGTTGCGCTCGCATACGGTCCGCGCGATCTCCTGCCCCTGCGCCAGCGCCCCGGCGGCCGCCGTGGTCCCCCGGGCCTCGTACACGAACCCCCTCACGGTGGTGTCGATCATCTGCGTGAGGAAGTACTCCAGCCGCAGGGTGTGGAGCTCGACCAGCTCCTGTGGAGGTCCCGTCGCGCCCGCCAGCAGCCAGCACGCGATCGCCACCCCGTCGAGCGCCCCCCTCAGCGTCGCCAGCCTCCCGGGGGTGCCCGGCCAGCACTCGCCACCCACCCCCTCGATCGCCGTCCGGGTCTCCTGCGAGCGGCTTGTGATCCGCACGGCGTGGCCCTCGCCGATCAACCGGCCCGCCAGCTCCCGCCCCCGGCAGCCGCCACCGACTACCAGAATCCGCGCCACGGTCGGGCATTATGATCGCTCGGCCGATGCCCCCGAGCGAGTCCCACACCCCCCAGGAGACCGTCACGATGGAGAAGATCGTGGCGCTCTGCAAGCGCCGCGGTTTCGTGTTCCCGTCCTCGGAGATCTACGGCGGGGTGGGCTCGACCTACGACTTCGGCCACTACGGGGTGCTGTTGAAGAACAACCTCAAGAACGAGTGGTGGCGGGCGATGCTCCAGGAGCGCGACGACATCGTGGCGATCGACTCGGCGATCCTCCAGCACCCCCGGGTGTGGGAGGCCTCGGGCCATCTGGAAGGGTTCACCGATCCGCTGGTGGACTGCCGCACCTGCAAGCAGCGCTTCCGCGCCGACCACCTCCAGGAGCTCCAGTGCGGTCGCAAACCCTCCCGCCATCCGGGCGAAGCCGACGAGTGCGATTTGACCGAGGCGAGGGACTTCAACCTCATGTTCGAGACCACCATCGGGCCCGTGAAGGAGTCGGGGTCGACGGCCTACCTGCGCCCCGAGACAGCCCAGGGGATCTTCATCAACTTCAAGAACGTGCTGCAGTTCTCGCGCAAGAAACCCCCCTTCGGGATCGCCCAGGTGGGCAAGTCCTTCCGCAATGAGATCACCCCCGGCAACTTCATCTTCCGCACCCGCGAGTTCGAGCAGATGGAGATGGAGTTCTTCGTGCCCCCGCCGGAGGCCGAGAGCTGGTACGAGCACTGGCTGGGCGAGCGCGAGCGCTGGTACGTGGAGCTCGGCATCCGTCCCTCCTACCTGCGCCTGCGGGCCCACGATCGCGACGAGCTGTCCCACTACTCCTCGGGCACCAGCGACGTCGAGTACCTGTTCCCCTCCAGCTCCAACCCCGAGGACCGGCGCTGGTCGGAGCTCGAGGGGATCGCCAACCGGGGCGACTTCGACCTCACCCGCCACGCCCAGTTCTCGGGCGAGAAGCTCGAGTACTTCGACCAGGCCACCGGCGAACGCTACGTACCCCACGTGATCGAGCCGGCCGCCGGCGCCGACCGCGCGATGCTGGCCTTCCTCGTCGACGCCTACGAGGAAGAATTCGTCGAACGCGAGGGCACCGGCGAGGGTGAGCGCCGCACCGTCCTGCGCCTGCACCCGAGACTCGCGCCCGTGAAGGTCGCCGTGCTGCCACTGGTCGGCAAGGACGGCCAGCCCGAGCTGGCCCGCGAGGTCTACGCAGCCGTGCGCGAGAAGGTCCAGGCCGAGTACGACGCGGGCGGCGCGATCGGGCGCCGGTACCGCCGCCAGGACGAGATCGGCACCCCCTTCTGCCTTACGATCGACCATCAGAGCCTCCAGGACCGCACCGTGACGCTGCGTGACCGCGACTCGCTCGAGCAGCAGCGAGTCGCCATCGACGGCATCGACGAGGAGATCGCACGGCGTGTTGCGGCACCGTGGAGGACGCCAAAGCTCTAGCCGAGAGGGGTGTCAGTTGGACTTCGATTTGACCGACGAGCAGCGCCTGATCAAGGAGACCGCCCGCGAATTCACCGACCGCGAGCTCGTCGAGCGCACCAAGCTCAACGCCCGCAACCACCACTTCGACCTCGACCTGGTGGCCAAGATCGCCGCCCAGGGCTACCTCGGGGCGATCGTCCCCCAGGAGTACGGGGGGGCCGGGCTCGACTACCGCACCTACGGCCTGATCGTGGAAGAGATCGGCCGCGGCGACTCGGCGATCCGCACCGTGATCTCGGTGCAGACCTCGCTGGTCTGCTCGGCGATCCTCAAATGGGGCACCGAGGAGCAGCGTCTGGGTTACCTGCCGAAGCTGTGCTCGGGTGAGTGGCTCGGGTGCTTCGGGCTGACCGAGCCCGACACCGGCTCCGACGCCGCCAACCAGAAGACCCGTGCGGTCCGTAGCGGCGACGGCTGGGTGATCAACGGCTCGAAGATGTGGATCTCGATGGGCGACTACGCGAAGGTGGCCCTGATCTTCGCCCAGACCGACCCCTCGCTCGGTCACAAGGGCCTGGCCTGCTTCCTCGTCGACACCGACCAGCCGGGCTTCCAGCCGCAACCGATCGAGCACAAGATGGGGCTGCACGCCTCCGACACGGCCTCGATCGCGCTCGAAGACGTGGAGGTCTCCGACGAGCAGATGCTGGGTCAGATCGGGGACGGCTTCAAGGTCGCGATGTCCGCGCTGGACTCGGGCCGCTTCTCGGTCGCGGCCGGCTGCGTGGGCATCTGCCAGGGGTGTGTCGAGGAGTCCGTCCGCTACTCCAAGGAGCGCGAGCAGTTCGGCCGTCCGATCGCGAGCTTCCAGCTCGTCCAGGCGATGATCGCCGACATGGTCCTGAAGACCGACGCCTCGCGGCTGCTCGTGTGGCGGGCGGGGTGGCTGAAGGACAAGGGCCTGCCGAACACGCTCGAGACCTCGATCGCGAAGCTCCACGCCACCGAGGCCTCGCTGGAATGCGCCAACCTCGCGATCCAGGTCCACGGCGGCGCCGGCTACGTCGACGACCACCCCGTCGAGCGCTACTTCCGCGACGCCCGCGTGACCACCCTCTACGAGGGCACCTCCCAGGTCCAGAAACTGATCATCGGGCGCGCCATGACCGGCATCAGCGCGCTCGTGCCGGCCTGAGGGCGGTGACCGCGATCGAGTCCGGCGGGGAGAGCCTCGTCCCCGGCGTGATCGGCGTCCTCGGGGCCGGCACGATGGGCGCCGGGATCGCCCAGCTGGCCGCACGAGCGGGCGCCGAGACGCTGCTCTACGACCCGATCGGGCCGGCCCTGGAAGCCGGCCTGCGCAAGGCCCGTGACGGCCACGCCAAGGAAGCGGCCCGCGGACGCCTGAGCGCCGAGGAGGCCGAGGCGGCCTCCGGGCGCCTGCACCCTGTCGCCGAGCTGGAGCCGCTGCGCGACTGCGGGCTGGTAATCGAGGCGGTCCCCGAGCGCCTGGAGCTCAAGCACGAGCTGCTGGAGAAGCTCAGCTCGATCGTGGCCGAGGACTGCGTGCTGGCGACCAACACCTCCTCGATGCTGGTGACCGAGATCGCCCGGGCGGCGACCTCGCCCGAGCGTGTCGTGGGGATGCACTTCTTCAACCCCGCGCCGGTGATGAGGCTGCTCGAGGTGGTGGCCGGGGAGCGCTCCGGCGAGCCGGCGCTCCTGATCGCCGAGGCGACCGGCCGGGCGATGGGCAAGACCGTGATCCGCGCCGCCGACGGCCCCGGGTTCCTGGTCAACCGCTGTAACCGGCCCTTCGGCTTGGAGGCCCTGCGCCTGCTCCAGGAGCGCCTGGCCGAGATCGAGACGATCGATCGCGTGTGCAGGATGGGCGGGGGCTTCCGCATGGGGCCCTTCGAGCTGATGGACCTCGTCGGGGTCGACACCGGCTTCGAGGTCTCCAAGAGCTTCTACGCCCAGAGCTTCGGCGAGCCGCGATGGAAACCGTCACCGATCACCACCCGCTACGTCGCCGCCGGCTTGCACGGGCGCAAGACCGGACGCGGCTACTACGACTACTCCGGCACCGCCGAGGGCGCGAGCTACCGCTCCGAGGACCCCGGGCCGATCGACGCCCAGGTGGCCGGCGGCGAGGGGGTCGTGGTGATCTCCGGGTCCGGGACGCTTGCCGCCGAGCTCCGCGAGGCGGCCACCACGGCGGGATATGAGGTGCGCTCACCCCACGCCCCCAGCGGAGGGGTGCTCCCGTCGCTGGCGATCGACTGCTCCAGCTCCGCCTCCGAAGCGGTCGGAGAGCTCGAGCCGGGCTCCGGCGGGGCCCAGCTCGTGCTGTGCGCCCGCGCCTCACTCGCCCGCCTGAGCCCGGGGGGCAGCGCCGTCGGCTTCCACGCCCTCCCCCCCTTCGCGGACTCCCGGCTGGTCGAGCTGACCCGCCACGAGAGCTCCTCGCCGGTCGCCGCGGCCCGCGCGGAGCGCTTCTTCAACACGCTCGGCAAGCACGTGGCGTGGGTCGGCGACGCCCCCGGGCTGGTGCTCGGAAGGATCGTCTGCCAGGTCATCAACGAGGCCGCCTTCGCCCTCGGCGAAGGGATCGGCAGCGCCGAGGACATCGACCTCGGCATGGTCCTCGGCCTCAGCCACCCCCGGGGGCCGTTCGCGTGGGCCGACCTGATCGGCCTCGAGCACGTGCTGTCGCTGCTCCAGGCCCTGTGCGACGAGTACCGCGAGGAGCGCTACCGGCCCGCCCCGGCCCTGCGCCGGCTGGTCGCCGCGGGCAAGCTCGGGGGTGGAGGCACGGGCGGCTTCCTGCGCCGGCCGAAATGATCGCCGCGAACGGATCTCACATCGCGGGGCCGCCCCGGCGTTAAGGGGTAGATGTCCGAGCCGCCTCCCCCGTTCCAGGTGTTCCTCGACGAGAACCGGGACGCCGTGTGGCGCTTTCTGGTGTCCTCCGTGGGCCCCTCGGAGGCCGAGGACTGCTTCCAGGAGACGTTCATCTCCGCGCTACGCGCCTATCCACGCCTGCGCCCGGGGTCGAACCTGAGGGCGTGGGTGCTCACGATCGCCCACCGCAAGGCGGTCGACTGCCACCGGGGACGTGCCCGCCGGGCGTTCCCCGTGGCCGAGGTCGAGGCCCTCGACACTCGCGCAGCCGGCGGGGTCGAGCGCGGCGACGCCGAGCTGTGGGGCGCCGTCCGTGAGCTGCCCCCGAGACAGCGCTCGGCGGTCCTGCTCCGCTTCCTCGCCGACCTTGCCCACCGCGAGATCGCGGCCACGATCGGCTGCTCGGAGGACGCGGCCCGGCGCTCCCTCCACGAGGGCCTGCAGAAGCTGAGAGCGCAGGTGGCCGCATGACGCCCCCCGCCGAGGACGCCGTCGGGCGGGCACTGCGGGCCGGTCCCGCTCCCCGCCGGGCGGAAGCCGAGGCAGCCGCGGCCGCGGCCGAGCGGCTGCTGGGGCGGATCGCCGAGCAGGAGCTCGCGGACGTCACCTACGGCCCCGTCGACTCGCCCTTCGGCACCCTCCACGCGGCCCTCACCCGCCGGGGCCTCGTGCGCCTGGCCTTCCCCGAGGAGCACGAGCCGGCGATGGTGGAACAGCTCTCGCGACGCATCTCTCCCCGCGTCGTTCGCAGCGCCCGTCCGCTGGACGAGCTCGAGCGCGAGCTCGACGAGTACTTCGCGGGCCGACGGCGCTCGTTCTCGCTGAAGCTCGACTGGCGGCTGATCGGCCCGTTCGCGACGAGGGTCCTGACCCGCACCTCCCAGATCCCCTACGGCTCGTCCTCGAGCTACGGCGAGATCGCCGCCGAAGCCGGCAGCCCGCGGGCGGCCCGGGCGGCCGGGAACGCGCTCGGCGGGAACCCGATCCCGATCATCATCCCCTGCCACCGCGTCCTCCACGCCGGCGGCGGCCTCGGCGGCTACGGCGGCGGCCTGGACCGCAAGCGGTTCCTGCTCCAGCTCGAGGGCGCACTCGAGGGCTGATCGAGCGCGAGCTCGTGCGCTCGAGCGCTCGGCCGGCGCGTGTCGCCGGCGATCGCTCGACCTCCGCTAGTCGCTCTTGGCCATCGAGGTCCACGCCGCCAGTGCGGGGTCGCCGACCGGCATGCCGGCGGGCCTCGGCACCTCGGGGGTGTCGCGCAGGTACCACTCCGCGTCGAGCGCCGCCTGACAGCCCGATCCGGCCGCCGTGATCGCCTGGCGGTAGGTGTGGTCCACGAGATCGCCGGCGGCGAACACCCCCGGCAGGTTGGTTCGGGTGGAGCGGCCCTCGGTGAGGACGTAGCCGTTCTCGTCCACGTCCACCTGGCCGCGCACCAGCTCCGACTGGGGCTCGTGGCCGATCGCGATGAAGCTCCCCGACACCATCAGGTCCTGCTCGTCGCCGGTCTCGGTGTTGACCAGGGTGGCGTGACCGAGGGCGCCGTTCTCGCCGGGCACGAACCGGCTCACCCGGTAGGGGACCAGGAAGTCGATGTTCGGCTGCGAGCGCGCCCGCTCGAGCATGATCTTCGAGGCCCTGAACTCCGGGCGGCGGTGCACGATCGTGACCCTGGAGGCGAACTTCGACAGGAACACGGCCTCCTCCATGGCGGAGTCTCCCCCGCCGACGATCAGCGTCGGGGCGCCCTTGAAGAAGGCGGCGTCGCAGGTCGCGCAGTAGCTCACGCCGCGGCCGGAGAGGTCCGCCTCGCCCTGGACGTCGAGCTTTTTGTGCTCGGCGCCCATCGCCAGCACGACCGTCCGGGCGGCGTACTCCTGGTCGCCGACCCACACCCGGTGGAGGCCGCCGGGCTCCTTCGCCAGCTCGACACGCTCGGCCTCTTCGGTCTCCAGGCGAGCACCGAAGCGCTCTGCCTGATCGCGGAACTTCTGCATCATCTCGGGCCCCATCACGCCCTCGGGGAAACCGGGGTAGTTCTCGACGTCGGTGGTCTGCTGGAGCAGCCCGCCCCAGGCGAAGCCCTCGAACACGAGCGGCCGCAGGTTCGCCCGTGCGGTGTACAGCGCGGCGGTGTATCCCGCCGGCCCGCTTCCGATGATGATCACGTCCTCGACGTCGCTCATCTGGCCTCCTGGTCCGCTCTCGAGAGGCAAAAGCCTCTCAAAACTCGACTCACTTTACTTTGTATAGTGTACCACCACCACTCGCTCGGTGGTGGGTCAGTTCGGCCGGGCGGCCTCCGTCTTCGGCGCGATCAGGTAGGTGATCAGCGTCAACCCCGCCAGGATCCCGGACTGCCAGAGCGTCTCCACCAGTTCGCTCGCCAGGATCGGGGCACTTCCCACTATTCGTTCGCGTTCGAGAGCCGTGACGGTCTGCCAGATGTGGACGCCGAAGACGACGAGGACGGCTCCGGCCAGGCCGCAGACCACGAAGTAGACCAGCGTCCCGACGGACCCGTCGGCGAGCGGAGGAAGCCACGTGGTCGCCCCCCACACGCCCGCGACGAAGCACACGACGGCGATGATCACGAGCACCACCACGGCCTACGACCCCTGCAGCGCGCCTTCCTGGCTGCCCACGCCGCGCACCGCGCCGGGCGCCTGGGGCGGCTGCTCGGTCCTCCACTGGGCGACGGTTTTGCGCAGTTGGAAGTAGGCGATGCCTCCGGGGATCGTCGGCAGCCAGAACGAGATCGCGCGGTAGGAGAGCACGGCCAGCACGGCGAGGTCGAAGGACACGCCGAAGGCCGCGAAGGCCCCGATCATGCCCCCCTCGACGCCACCGAGGCCCCCCGGCAGGGGGAGCAGGTTGGCGAGCGTCCCGATGAAGTAACACATCCAGATCACCGACAGCGGGGGCGGGGTGCCGAAGGCGTGGAACATCGCCCACAGCACGAGGATGTCGAACGTCCACCAGGCGATCGCGCCCAGCAGCCCGGGTCGCCGTTCGCGGATCAGGTCCATCGCGGTGCGCACCCCGCTGGCGGCCAGCGCGGGCGCGGCCACCGAGCTGTTGAGCAGGTGGGCGACCCGGCTCGGGCCCGATGCCCAGGCGTGCAGTCGCCGCTCGAGGTCCTTGGGCAGGAGCGCGATCGCACCCGTCACGACGAACAGCACGAAACCCGCGATCGCCGGCACCACGGTGATCGCGAACGAGCCTCCGCCGGGGAAGGCGCCTGTCGCCAGCCCCACCCCGTCGATCAACAGGGAGCCGGCGTAGACGGTGTACAGGAGCACCATGAAGGCGACCATCCGGCAGGCCACGAGGCGGGACTCCATCCCGGAGCGGCGCAACGCCCAGGCCGTCAACGCGATGCCTCCCGCGCCGGCGGCGGCGAACAGGCGCGTGGCCACGAGCCCGGCCATCGTGACCTGGTAGCTGACCCGCCAGTCGATCCGGGAGCGCCCGCGGGCGAACACGGTGCGGAACAGGATCACGTAGCCGCCGAACGACAGGACCTCGAAGGCGACGCCGATCGCCACCCACCATTTGTCGCCCCTCTCGATCCGTTTGACGTCCTGGCTCACACCCGCGAGCTTGGGCAGGACGAGGTACAGGAAGGCGACGATCGAGACGGCGAACAGGCCGAACGCCAGCAGCTGGCGGCGGGTGAGCCGCACCCGCGGCATCTCGTCCTCGTTGCCACCGTGGTCCTGCTCGAGCTCCGCCCCGGCCGGTGCGGGGGCGGGGGCGGGGGCCGCGGTCAGACGTCCGCCGTCGCGTCCGCCTGAAGGGTGCTCAACGGCTGCTGGCGCCGGCGGGCGCCCGCCGGACTGGGAGGTCGGGGTGCGCTCGGGCTCGGGCGCGGGGCCGCCGGCCTCCTCCGAGGAGGCTCCTGTGGCCTCGCGCTCGCGCCCCCCGCGATCCGCACGCCGAACGGCGGCTCTCACCCGCACTCCTTTCAGGCCTCCCCGTGTGCCATCTCCTCCAGCCCCGAGACGATGCCGGCGGCACGCCTCAACGGCTCCGTAGCGTATGGAGCGAGGCGCTTGACCGCCACCGTCAGCGCCGCCCCTCCGAGCAGGTCGACCAGGTAGTGCTCTCCGAGGTACACGAGGGCGAAGCCCAGCGTCGCCATATACGTGTAGCCGACCACCCCAGCTCCGCTACCCGTCTCAGCGAGCAGCGACGCGGCCATCAGGGATGTGGCGAAGTGCAGAGAGGGCATCGCAGCCAGCGGGTTCCCGCCGAACACACTGTAGAGGGAGCCCCAGCCGTCTCGCCAGAAGAACTCGCCGTACTGCACCATCATTCGTCGCACCTCCACCGCCTCCTCCCCCAGCTCCCCCTGGGTGGCCGCGTACCACGGAGGAGCCGTGGGCAGCACCCAGTAGAAGGAGGCGCCGAGGTCGAACACGGCGTAGGTGAGGGTGGCCGCGCGGGTGAACCGGCGGGGATGGCGGGCCATGATGTAAAGGAGCGCGCCGTGGGGCACCAGGAACCAGCTCCAGTGAGCCCACACGAGCACCCGGTCGAGCGTCCGCCACTCCGGGCCCTCGGGGCCCGTGCGGGCGAACGCCCGCTGCAGCCGCACGCTCGGCAGCCGGCCGAGCCCGAGCACCCGGTCGGCCACGATCGGATAGCGGACGTGGACGCGGCGGGCCTGGGCGGAGGCGTCGTCGTGGGGTGCCTTGTAGGCCGCCACGTAGGCCCACATCTGCAGGCAGCAGGTGGCCACGTCGCGGGCCCGTGAGCGGCGGGTGGCGATGCACAGCCCCACCGGCGCGGCGAAGGCCACCGTCTGCATCACCAGCGGGGGAGCGGCGACGCGACGTCGCAGCAGGGGAGCGGCGAAGCCCGCGAGCACGATCCCCCACGCGGCTGCCCGGATCGCGCTCGACCGCGACACTGGGCGGGGAGTATATGGACGGCCCTCCCCCGCTCGACGACCGCACAGGTGCCGTCCGACACGTCCCCCCGGGCGTGAGAACGGCGTCCCCGTGGCCGCGTCAGTCGCTCGCGACCGCGACCCGGGCGTCGATCGCCGCCTGCACGAGCGCGCTCACGACGGGACTTTCCGGGTCGGCCTCGGGGTGCCACTGCACACCGAGCACGAAGCGGCGGTCCGGCAGCTCGATCGCCTCGGGGAGCTCGTCGAGGTCGGAGATGCCGCTCACCACCAGGCCCTCGCCGAGCCTGTCCACGCCCTGATGATGATGTGACTTGGTCACATGGGCGAGCTCCCGCGCGGCGCTCGCGGCAAGCGATCCCTCGATCAGCATCACGTCGTGCTCCGCCCCGTCGAAGGACCCCACCACGCGGCGGTGGTCGCCGTGTCCCACGAGGTCGGGAAGGTGCTGGACAAGCGTGCCACCGAGGGCGACGTTGATCAGCTGCATGCCCCGGCAGATGCCGAGCACGGGCATGTCGGCCTCGATCGCCGCCCGCGTGAGGGCGATCTCGAACGCGTCCCGCTCGGGGACCGTGTCGTGGGTCTCGGGATGCGCGGGCTCGCCGTAGCTGGAGGGGTCGATGTCGGCTCCCCCCGCGAGCATCAGGCCGTCGATCAGCTCCAGCAGCTCGCCGGGCTCACGCACCGACTGCTCATCCGGGGCCAGCCCCAGCGCCAGCCCGCCGGCGCGCTGGACCGAGGAGACGTAGCCGATCGGCACCAGCGCGGCGCGCTGGTCCCAGACGCTCCAGCTCGCGCGCTCGAGCGCGGCGCAGATGCCGATCACGGGCCTCTTCATCCGACAAACCATAGGATCCCCGCTGCCGGCAGGCGGTTCCCGCGTTGCGAGACGGGGCCCCGGCCGGGAGGTTCCGGCTTTCTTGGGAGGAGACCATGAGCGAGACCACGACCGAGCTCCAGACCGTCACGCTGCACGTCGAGGACGGCGCCGCCACGGTGGAGCTGAACCGACCCGAGGTGCTCAACGCCTGGAACGGGCAGCTCGGCGACGACCTGCGCACGGCGATGGAGCGGATCGCGGCCGACGACGCGATCAGGGCGGTGCTGATCACGGGCGCCGGGCGTGCCTTCTCCTCGGGGGCAGACCTCAAGGACGTCGGCGGCGGCTTCACCACCGAGGACGGCAGGCCGGACGTCTACCGCACCCTGACCGAGCGCTACCACCCGATCATGAAGGCGATCCGGGAGGTGCCCAAGCCGGTGGTGGCGGCCGTCAACGGCCCGGCGGTCGGCATCGGCTGCTCGCTGGCGCTGTGCTGCGATCTGATCCTGGCGGCCGAGAGCGCCTACTTCCTGCTGGCGTTCGTCAACATCGGCCTCGTCCCGGACGGGGGCTCCTCGCTGTTCGTACCCACCCGCGTGGGGATGGCACGTGCCACCGAGCTGTCGATGCTCGGCGAGCGGCTGCCCGCCCAGAAGGCGCTCGAATGGGGGCTCATCAACCGCGTCGTGGTCGACGAGCTATTGCTCGAAGAGGGCCGTGGGCTGGTGGGGCGGATGGCCGCCGGCCCGACCCGCTCGTTCGCCGGCACCAAGCGGCAGCTGAACAACTGGCTCTACCAGCGTATGGACGAGCAGCTAGAGCTGGAGGCCCGGATCCAGCGGGAGATGTCCCAGAGCAAGGACTTCCTCGAGGGCGCGATGGCCTTCGTGGAGAAGCGCCCTCCGCGCTTCACAGGCGCCTGAGCCGCTCTCGTGGCATTTGTCATCAAGCGGGAACCGTGGGGCTCCCAATACAATCTCGCGCGCCTTGGGCCAGCTGAGCACCCTCCTCGCGTTCTTCACCCCCGAGTCCGGCGGCTCCCCGAACGCAAACGAAATCAACGGCCTCTACAAGGTCGAGCTCGTGATCGCCCTGATCATCTTCTTCGCGGTCGAGGGTGCGCTCCTCTACGCGCTGATCCGATTCCGCAAGCGCAAGGGCGCCATCCCGGCCCAGATCCGCGGCAACACGCGCCTGGAGTACGGCTGGACGATCGCCGCCGCCCTGGTCCTGGTGGCGCTGGCGGGGCTCACCTTCTCGAAGCTGTCCTCGATCGAGAACCCACCCAACTCCAACGCCGACGCCTACAGCGCCTCCGAAGACGGGCAGCTGCTGTATGCGAGCTCCCAGCGCAAGCTGCCCCCGAACGGGAAAGCACTCGACATCACCGTGATCGGGCGCCAGTACATCTGGCAGTACATCTATCCGGGGGCCACCGAACCAAAAGACGGTCTCGCTCCCCCCTACTCGTATGAGGAAATGGTGGTCCCCACCGAAACCACCGTGTCGCTGGACATCGTCTCGGCCGACGTCGTCCACGCCTGGTGGGTCCCCCAGCTGGGGGGCAAGTTCCAGGCCGTCCCCGGCTACCACAACTACACCTGGTTCAAGATCCCCAAGCCGGGGGTCTTCCACGGCCAGTGCGCGTTCCTGTGCGGACGGCTGCACGCGCGGATGCTCGCCACCGTGCGGGCCGTCCCGCCGGCGCAGTTCGAAGCCTGGCTCGCGAACCAGAAGCGGCTGCTCTCGCAGGCCGACCAGGCAGCGCAGGTGGCACGCGAAAAACTGAGCGCCCAGACGGGCGCCGGACAGGTCGAAAACCCCTAGCACCGGTAGGAGAGCACCAACTTCACGATGGCCACCTACGTAGCCCCCGTCCCCCACGTAACCACCCACTCGGTCGCGCCCGAGCGCACGGGCTGGACCCGCTGGCTGACCACGACCGATCACAAGGAGATCGGGATCATGTACATGGTCGCGACCTTCGTGTTCTTCCTCTTGGGGGGGGTCGAGGCGCTGATGATCCGCCTGCAGCTGGGCGCCCCGGAAAACACGGTCGTCACACCCACGACCTACAACCAGCTGTTCACGATGCACGGCACGACGATGGTGTTCCTGTTCGTCGTGCCGATGATGGCGGGCCTGGCCAACTACTTCGTGCCGCTCATGATCGGCGCCCGCGACATGGCCTTCCCGCGCCTGAACGCACTCTCCTTCTGGCTGTTCCTGGCCGGCGGGATCGTGTTCTACGCGTCGATCTTCTGGACCCCCCCGGAAGCGGGCTGGGTCAGCGTCGTGCCGCTCGCGGAAAGCCAGTTCTCGCCGTCGGGGGGCCAGGACGCGTGGATCTACCTGATCCACCTCACCGGGCTCTCCTCGCTGCTGGGGGCGATCAACTTCTACGTCACGATCGCCAACATGCGCGCCCGGGGGATGAACTGGGCCCGCCTGCCGCTGTTCGTGTGGACGATCCTCACCTACGCCGTGCTGCTGATCTTCGCCCTGCCGGTGATCGCCGCCGCGGCCACGATGCTGCTCGCCGACCGCCACTTCGGCACCCACTTCTTCGACCCCGCCCAGGGCGGCTCCCCGATCCTCTGGCAGCACCTGTTCTGGTTCTTCGGGCACCCCGAGGTCTACATCATGGTGCTCCCCGGGTTCGGCCTGATCTCGGAGATCCTGCCCGTGTTCGCGCGCAAGCCGATCTTCGGCTACCGGGCGATCGCCGCCTCCACGGTGGCGATCGCGTTCCTCGGCTTCCTGACCTGGGCGCACCACATGTTCACCGCCCCGATCCCGGAGGCGATCCTCATCTTCGTGATGTTGAGCTCCTATCTGATCGCGGTGCCGACGGGGGTGAAGGTGCTCAACTGGGTCGCCACGCTGTGGCGCGGGACGGTCGAATTCACGACCCCCCTGCTGTTCGCCGCCGGGGCCGTCTCGATCTTCCTGATCGGCGGCATCTCGGGCATCTTCCTGGCCACCTTCCCGATCGACTGGCAGCTCAACGAATCGTATTTCGTCGTGGCCCACCTGCACTTCGTGCTGTGGGGCGGGGCGGTGATGCCGATCTTCGCCGGGATCTACTACTGGTTCCCGAAGATCACGGGCCGCAAGCTCGACGAACGGGCGGGCCGGCTCAGCTTCGCCCTGATCTTCATCGGCGTGCTCGCGACGTTCCTGATCCAGCACGTGATGGGCCTTGACGGGATGCCCCGGCGCATCTATGAGTACGACAATGTCGGGCACCTGCAGCTGTACAACGAGATCTCCACGGTGGGCGCCTTCATCCTCGCCTTCGGCGTACTGGTGACGGTGATCAACATCACCCGCAGCCTCAAGCGGGGCGTGGTGGCGGGACCCGACCCCTGGGTCGCCAACACGCTGGAGTGGTTCACCACCTCGCCCCCGCCCGTGAACAACTTCGACGTGATCCCGCTGGTGCGGTCGGTCGAGCCGATGAAGGACATCCGCCGCGAGGTCGAGCGGCGCAGCACCGGGACCAGCTCCGCCGGCTCCGCGACGGTGCCCGCGGGCGCGAGACAGGTGGGCACCTAGGTGGCGGGCGTCCCCGGAGCCGGAGCGCCCGCCGCGGGAGCCGTCGCCGCCCCCCACCCGGCGCTCGCCTCGCGTACCCGCCAGCTGCTGTCGGACCTGCTCGAGCTGACCAAGCCGAAGGTCCAGTCGCTGCTGCTCCTGACCACCGTGGCGAGCATGTACGTGGCCGGGGACCCCTCCGTCTCGCTGGTGCTGCTGACGTGTCTCGGCGGCTACCTCTCGGCCGGCGGTGCGGGAGCGATCAATCACTACTACGACCGTGACATCGATGCGCAGATGCGCCGCACGGCCACCCGCCCGGTGCCCTCCGGGCGGATCCCGCCCCGGGGCGCGCTGCTGTTCGGGTGCACGCTGGCGGCGGCTTCGCTCGTGGAGCTGTCGCTGGCCGTCAACCCCCTGGCGGCGGTGCTCTCGTTCGGAGGCTTCCTCGGCTACGTGTTCGTATACACGATCTGGCTCAAGCGCCGCAGCCCGCAGAACATCGTCATCGGGGGGGCCGCCGGGGCCGTGCCCCCGCTCGTCGGTTGGGCCGCCGTCACGGGCTCGGTCAGCGGCACCGCGTTGCTGATGTTCTTCATCATCTTCTTCTGGACCCCGCCCCACTTCTGGTCGCTGTCGCTGCTGATGAAGGACGAGTACCGCAAGGTCGGCGTGCCGATGCTCCCGGTCGTCCGCGGGGAGGCCGAGACGCGCCGCCAGATCGCGCTGTATGCGGTGCTCCTGTACGCGGTCACCCAGCTGCCCTTCTGCGCCGGCGGGTTCGGGACGATCTACCTGGTGGCGTCGGTGGTGCTGGGCCTCGGCTTCATCTACGGCTCCCAGCTGCTGGTCCGCCGGGCCGACCGGGCCTCGGCCCTGCGCCTGTACCTGTACTCGCTGGCCTACCTGGCGGCGCTGTTCTGCGCGATGGTCGCCGACAAGCACCTGTAGGATGAGCGCTCGCCGACGATGAACCGCCGCCTGGCCCGCAAGAACATCCGCACCGGCCTGATCGTGGCCGCGATCTGCTTCTTCATGTTCGGGATCACGTTCGTGGTCGCGGCCGCCTACGTGTCGTGAGCGAGCTCGAACCCGAGCCGCCCCCCGCGGGTGAGGAGATCCACCTGCCCGGGCCCTCGGTGCTGCCCGCCGTGACGGCGGTCGGGATCACGTTCACGCTGATCGGCCTGACGACCTTCATCGAGCTGACCTTCATCGGCGGGGTGATGACGATCTGGTGCGTGGTGCGCTGGATCAAAGACACCCGTCGAGAAGTCGACGAACTGCCCCTCGACTGACCGTGAGTGGGGGGCGCGGTCCCCCGACCGCGCCCGGCCTACTCGACCGACGGCGGCCCGCTCCCCAAAGCGGACCCGCCGCCCCTCTCACCCCACAGCCACCCTGTCCGGAACCGGGCAGATCGCCCCATCGTCGGTCCAGCAGCGCACCACGTCGCGGACCGACAGGATGCCGACCGTGTCGGCTCCGTGCAGGACGATCAGGTGGCGGAAGCCACCCCGCACCATCGCAGCGGCCGCCTCCTCGAGCGACCACTCCGGCGCGGCGTATACGACGTCTTGGGTCAGGTGATCCGCGACGAGCTCGCGGTCAGGGTCCTGCCCGGCGCCGATCGAGATCAGCAGGTCGCGCTCGGTGATGATCCCGGGCCCGTGGGCGTCGGGGTCCATCACCACGGCCGCTCCCACGGCCCGTTCGCTCATCAGCCTCGCCACGCTACGAAGGTCGTGGCCGGGCCCGACCGTCAGAACCGTGTCAGTCATCCCTTCGCGAACCTGCATTCGTCTCTCGCCTCCGATGGAGTCTCGAGGCCCATTGCGACCGCATCCGAACGGGTGTCGGCCGCAGACGGGCAATTAGCAACTATTGCCTCAATCTAGAGGGTCGGGGCACGGGCGTCAAGCGTGACGGTCCGTTGCCCGAGGCATTAGGATCTCGCTCGCGATGGAGAGGATCGCCGAGCACCACCAGCACCGCCGCCCCCACGGCGACGCTTCATGAGCCGGCGCCGCTCGGTCACGATCACCGTCATCCTGGCGCTGATCGCCGTCGGGATCGGCATCTGGCTGAGCTACGAAATCCGCTGGTTCCCGGTCGCGGCGTCCAAGCAGGCCGTCAACACCGACCGCCTCTACCACGTGCTGGTGATCGCCTCGATCCCGATCTTCGTGCTCGTCGTGAGCGCGATCCTCTACAGCGTCTGGCAGTTCCGGATGCGTCCCGGCGAGGAGCTCAAGGACGGCGCCCCGATCCACGGCAACACCCGCCTGGAGGTGATGTGGACGGCCATCCCCACGGTGCTGCTGCTGGGGCTGGTGGGCTACTCGTTCGTGGTGCTCCACGAAAACGAAAAGAAACCCTCCCGCGAGATCGACATCGAGGTCACCGGGCAGCAGTTCTTCTGGAGCTACCAGTACCCGTCCAAGCTGACGGGAGGGGCGCCCCTGAACAGCTACCAGCTCTATATCCCGCGCAATCTGTCGGTCAACTTCGAAATCCACAGCCGCGACGTGATCCACGCCTTCTGGGTGCCCGCCTTCCGCCTCCAGGAGGACGCCGTGCCGGGCATCACGACGCACTGGCGCGTGACCGCGACGCGCTTGGGGACATATCCGGTGATCTGCAACCTGCTGTGTGGGGCCGGCCACTCGCTGATGCGCTCGGCCGTCCACGTGGTCCCCGAAGCCCAGTTCTGGGAATGGCTCAAACGCGAGAAGGCCGCCGCCGCGGCAGGCACGTTGCCGCCCACCGCGAGCGCCTCCGCGGGCGCGCCCGCGGTCAGGGGAGCGGCGGGGTAATGTTGGCCCGGCGCATGGCTGGCTGCAGGCACACACGGAGGGCGAGATGGCCGCGCGGCTGAAAGCCCCAGGAATGCCCCGCGGGGGCCTGATGTTCCTCGGCGGGGTCGCGTTCGCGTTCTTCCTCACGTGGGTGGTGCGCGCCGCCACCGGTCACGCCACCTTCCACCACTACATCTCCGGCGACGCGATCACCACCGTCGCCCTGATCGCGGCCCCGCTCGGCTTCCTGGTCGGCCTCGGCGGGTTCGACTACTGGTTCTACTGGGCCTCGGGCCGCAAGAACCCGCCCCGAGGACCACTCCGGCCACGGCGCCTACAGCTGGCGCGACTACTTCCGCATCAACACCGACCACAAGGTGATCGGGATCCAGTACACGGTCAACTCGTTCATCTTCCTGCTGGTCGGGGGCCTGCTGGCGATGCTGATGCGGGCCCAGCTGGCCCAGCCCGGGTCGCACTTCGTGAGCGCGAACACCTACAACGGGCTGTTCTCGGTCCACGCCTCGCTGCTGATCTTCCTGTTCATCATCCCCGTGTTCGCGGGCCTGGGCAACTTCGTGATCCCGCTGATGATCGGGGCCCCGGACATGGCCTTCCCGCGTCTGAACGCGCTCTCGTTCTGGCTGCTGCCGATCGCTGGGATCATGATGCTCGGCAGCTTCCTCGCCCCGGGGGGCGCGTTCGCGGACGGCTGGACGGCCTACACGCCGCTGTCGGACACGGCACCCGTCGGGCAGGACTTCTTCTCCGTGGCGGTCCAGTTCGCGGGCGCCTCCTCGATCATGACGGCGCTCAACTTCCTGGTGACGATCATCACCATGCGGGCGCCCGGGATGAGCTTCTTCCGGCTGCCCCTGCTGGTCTGGGCCAACTTCGCGACCTCGCTGCTGGTCGTGATCGCGACCCCCTTCATCGCCGCCTCGCAGTTCTTCATCCTGCTCGACCGGGGCCTCGGGTTCAACTTCTTCAACGCCGCCAAGGGCGGGGACGTGCTCATGTACCAGCACGTGTTCTGGTTCTACTCACACCCGGCGGTGTACATCATGATCCTTCCGGGGTTCGGGATCATCAGCGAAGTGATCGCCGTGAAGGCCCGAAAGCCGATCTTCGGCTATCGCATGATGGCCTTCTCGCTGCTGGCGATCGTGGGCCTCGGGTTCACGGTCTGGGCGCACCACATGTTCACCTCCGGGATGGCCGCCTGGATCCGGATCCCGATGGCCATAACCACGGCGATCATCGCCGTGCCGACCGGCATCAAGGTGTTCTCGTGGCTGGCGACGCTGTTCCGAGGGGTGCTCCACCTCGATACGCCGATGCTGTTCGCGCTGGGGTTCATCACCACCTTCTCGCTCGGGGGCATCAGCGGGATCATGCTCGCGATGATCCCCTTCGACATCCACGTCAGCGCCAGCTACTTCATCGTCGCCCACATCCACTACGTGCTGTTCGGCGGCTCGCTGATGACGATCTTCGCCGGTGTCTACTACTGGTTCCCGAAGATGACCGGGAGGATGTACGACGAGCGCCTCGGCAAATGGCACTTCTGGACGACGTTCCTGTTCATGAACGCGACCTTCGCCCCGATGCACGTGATCGGCCTGCAGGGGATGCCCCGCCGGGTCTCGACCTACGCCTCGGAATTCGCCGGGATGAACCTGTTCATCTCGATCGCCAGCTTCTTCCTCGGCGCCTCGATCTTGATCTTCGTCTACAACATGATCACCAGCTGGCGGGGCGGTCCCCGTGCGGTCGCGAACCCGTGGCGGGGCATGACGCTCGAGTGGCAGGTCAGCTCGCCGCCCCCGGTGTTCAACTTCGACCGCGTGCCGACGGTCGTGGGAGGCCCCTACGAGTACGGCGTCCCCGGCGCCGTCCACGGGATCTTCGCACCCCCGCCGGTGCCCGCCACCGTCGGCGCCGGCTCGGGGGCCGCCACCCCGCACGGCCCATGAGCGAGGAGATGAGGGCGTGAAGGAATTCCTCGTGGTGGCCAACCGCACCATCGGAGGCTCGGAGCTGCTGGACACCGTGCGCGCCCGCACGGCCGCGCCCGGCGGGGCGAAGTTCCGCCTGGTGGTCCCCCAGAGCAAGCCCTCCGCGGGCCTCGTGATCTACGACGAGACGGTCCACGAATCGGCCCAGGTGCGAGTCGACCTGGCGCTGTCGATCGTCTCCGGAGAGGGCATCGACGCCTCCGGAGAAGTGGGCGACGGCGACCCGTTCCTGGCGACGATGGACGCCGTCGCCGAGAGGCGCCCCGACGGGATCATCGTCTCCACCCACCCCGCCACCAGCTCCGGGTGGCTGCGCCGGGACCTGATCGAACGGATCGAAAACGCCTCCGGACTGCCGGTCGAGCACGTGATCGTGGACCTCGAGAACCAGCACCTGCCGTTCCACGTGACCCTGGTCGTAGCCAACAAAACCTCCACCGGGGACGAGCTCAGCGACGCCCTCCTGGCGAAGAACGCCGAGGGGGGCAAACACGTGTTCATCGCCGTGCTGCCGAAAAGCGACGGCACCGGCCCCACCACCGCCGAGACCCGCGCCCGCCTGGCGCGGATGCTCGACCGGCTGCGACGCGAGGGCCTGTTCATCTCCGGGATGATCGGCGACCCCGACCCCTACAACGCCACGATGAACGCGCTCGAACTGTTCACCGTCGACGACATCGTGATCTCGACGCTCCCGAACGAGCGCTCCGGATGGCTGCGGGCGGACCTGATCGGGCGGGTGCGCAACGCCAGCGGCAAGCCCGTCGAGCACGTGGTCGTGCGCAGCGCCAGCGAGAGCCCCGCGGCGGTCTAGGGGACCCGGGATGGAGGCCGCCAGCATCGCCCACGGGGAAGCCCACGAGCACCACGGGCCGCCGCCCGCCAACATCAGCTCGCGGGTGCCCGCGCCGGTCCTCGGGATGCTGCTTTTCATCATCTCCGAGGTGATGATCTTCGGGGCCTTCTTCACGGCCTACTTCTTCATCCGCATCGCCCAGGGGGAGCCGTGGCCGGACCCCGGGACGAAACTCCCGGTCGAGGTCGCCGGTGTCAACACCGCGATCCTGGTGTCCTCGTCGTTCACGATCCACTGGGCCCAGAGCCAGATCAAGAAAGGCAACCACTGGGGCCTGAAGGCAGGGATGCTGACCACCTTCCTGCTCGGCTGCACCTTCCTGTTCATCCAGATCAACGAGTACGCGAACATCGGCTTCGCCCCCCACGACCACGCCCAGGCGACGATCTTCTACGCGCTCACCGGCCTACACGGAGCGCACGTGTTCATCGGCCTGTGCCTACTGCTGTCGGTCACGATCCGCGCCTTCCGAGGGCATTACAGCCCCGAGCATCACACCGGCGTGGAGGTGCCGGGCATCTACTGGCACTTCGTCGACATCATGTGGCTGGTCGTGTATACGACCGTCTACATCCTCTGAGCCGGCCGGCCAGGTGCTCAACCCGCTGCGCTCCGAGGGGGAGGCCTTTCGCCTGCTGCTCTACGTGATCGCGGTGATCGTGGTCGTGATCATCGTGGCCGTGACCATCCGCGCGATCGTCTGACTCCCCCCCGGCGCGCGTTACTTGACCGTCAGCGTGCCGTACATGCCGGCCGCGCGGTGGCCCGGTACCTCGCAGAAGTACGTGTACTTGCCGGGCTTGAGGTTCAGTTTGATCGAGGTTTCGCCCTTGCTGATGAAGCTGCTGGCGGCGATCTTCGGCCCCTTGGCAGTGGCGCCGTTTTCGCCCGCTTCGATGGCGACGTTGTGCATCACGCCCGACATGTTGGTCATCGTCAGGGTCACCGCACCGGGGGTCCCTTCGGCCTTCGCGGGGCTGTAGGCGAGCTGGCCCTGGGGGTTGGCGGCGATCGCCAGCTTGCCCGCCTTCTCGACCGCCGGCTTGCCCGCGCCGGGGGCTTCCACGGCCGTCGCCAGCAGCCCGGTGTCGGGCCCGGCCTTGTCGGCGGATTTTTCGACGTAGGCGGCGACGTCCCTGGCGTCGGCTCCTGTCAGGAGTTCTTTCGGCATCGCCCCCTGGGGGTTGGGGTTGGCGATCTGGTATTCGACCACCGAGCGGATCGTGTTGCGGCCGAGGCCTTCCTTGAGGCTCTGGCGGAAGGCGACGTCGAGGTTCGGGCCCACGCTCCCCTTCGTGTTCGCGCGGGCCAAGGTGTGGCAGGCCCCGCACTTGGCCACGAACTGCTGCTTGCCCGTGATCAGGTTGGCATTGTCGTCGCCCTTGACCGCACCGCAGCCGCTGGCGGCCAGCACCGAGACGGCCGACAACGCGAGCGCAGCCGCCGCCCGCGGCCATGCAGCCCGACGTTGCCGCGAGCGCAAAGGGGTGTCTCTGCGGGGGATCCTGGGCACTGGCGGGGTCGAAGACTATCCGAACGGCCGGTGGGCCCGTGCGGGGCACCCCTCGGCGCGGGCGAGCGTGGTTCAGGGCTCCGGGAGCCCCTCGAGCTGCCCGCGGGCGGCCGCGATCACGCTCTCGGCCACGCTCTCCCAGGACCACCTCTCGCCCACCGTCGCCACCAGCCCCCGGCGCGTGCGCTCCCGGACCTCGGGGTCGCATTCCTGCCAGCCGACGAGCCGCCGGGCGATCGACGCCACCGCGCCGGGGCCGAGGTCGAACGACAGCAGCGGCCGGACGGGCGCCGGCACGTGGGCGGCCAGCACCTCGCTGACCTCGGCCAGCCCCGAGTGGGCGGCGCTGACGGGCAAGGTCCCGCAGGCGGCGGCCTCGGCGGCGACCATGCCGAAGGCCTCGGGGAAGGTGCTCGGGACCACCAGCGAGCTGCAGGCGGGAAGCAGTCGCGCGAGCTCGTCGTGCTCGAGGCGGCCTGTGAACAGGACCCGCCCGCCGATCCCGGCGGCGGCGCGCCGGTAGCGCTCGGCCGCCGCGCCGTCCAGGCCGTCCAGGAACGCCAGCAGGTAGTCGAGCGGCTCGGCTGCGTCCTGCGCCCCTCCCTCCAGCGAGCGCCCGGTCAGGGCGAGCTCCCGCACCCGCCCGAGATCCCCCTCTGCCAGCGCCGCGGTGATCGCTTCCAGGCCCTCCCGGAAGGCGCCGAAGCCGACCATCAGCAGGCGGGCGTCGGGCACTTGCTCGAGCACCAGCGGCCACGAGCCCAGCAGCAGGTCGGGGCCCTTGCTGACGATCAGCTTGCCCACGAAGGCCACCAGCGGCTCACCGGCGACCAGCGCTGCCAGCGTCGCGCCCGCCTGCCGGGGATCGCGCGCGAAGGCGCCCTCGTCGGCGCCCCCGGGGTCCGCTCCCGCCGAACTCCGCAGCTCCTGTGCCAGCGCGGCCACGTCGGCGATCGCCCGGTCGTGCTCTCGGGGACGGAAGCGGGACACGTCCACACCGGGGGGACCGAGTCGCGTACGCGCCACCAGCCCCGGGTCGGCGATCGTCTCCCACAGGCTCTCGGCCGTGTGGCGCGAGCCCACGAGCACGGCCCTCGCGGGCGCCAGGCCCTCGCGCGCCAGGGCCAGGAAACGCTGCGGCTCGGGCTTGACGGTGTACTCGAGCGCGCTGCCGTGGACCTTGACCGCAAAGGGGATGCCCCCCTCCAGCGCCCGGGCCAGGATCACGGGCCCCATCACGAGGTGGTTGGCGAGCGCCAGCTCGGCACCCGCGCGGGCGGCGACCTCGGCGACGGCGGCGATGTTCGCCTCCAGGTAGACCCGCAGCTGCTCGTCGCTCAGCTCCGAGAAGGTGAGGGCCTCGACGCCCTCGTAGCGGTCGGCCACGTACACGGGCAGCAGACCGCCGATGTCGGGCCGGTAGACGGTGCAGCTGCCGGCCGCCCCCGGCGCCCGCAGCGGCCGCACCCGCAGACTGCCGGAGTCCCAGTCGCCGGCGGCGTCGACGAACTCCAGGCGCTCGGGGTGGCGATCCTGGCAGAGCAGGTGGACCTCGTGACCGAGGCGGGAGAGCGTCTGCGCCAGGCGCGCGTTGTAGACGTTGGAGCCGGTCCCCGCGAGCAGGTAGCCGTGGAAGATGAGGATGCGGGCCACTAGCTCCGCTAGAGTCTCCCAGCCGTGAGCCCCAAACAGCGTTACCGGCTGCGCAACCAGGCCAGCGGCCGCGAGGTCCTGATCGAGGCCGAGCCGGGGACCGTGTACCTCGACCGCGAGACCGAGCAGCCGCTGGAAGTGGTCGGGATCGAGCTGCCGATGGCGCCGTCGCGCTCGCGGCTGCCGTGGGCGGTCGAGAACCTGCGCTTCTGCCCGTGGTGCGATCAGCTCGCCCAGAAGGACCTCAACGAGTGCCCCACGTGCGGCCGTCGGATGGACCCTCTGTGAGGACCCGTCGGTGGCTGGCGGTGGGTGGGGCGCTGCTGGCGGCGCTCGCGCTGGCGGCCTGCGGCGGCACGAAGGTCTCCGAAGCCACCCCCAAGAGCACGCCCGAAATAGCCCCGCCCAACGACACCAGCGCCGAAAAGGCGGCGGGCACGAGCTCGACCACGACGAAGAAAACCACGACGTCCTCCGAAGCCGGCAGCGAACCGGCCAGCTCGGAAAGCGCCAGCGGCGGCACCGAAGCGTCGAGCGAAACCCCCAGCAGCAGCGGCACGCCCTCCGGGGGCACCTCCGCCGGCCCCGAAAAAGCGACCAGCGAAACCGGGGCCCCCAAAGAAACGGGCCCCTCGAGCCCGACCGGCGGCGCGAGCGCGCCGTAGCGCCGACGTCGCGGCGGGCGCCGGCTCGACGCCGACAAGCGGGCGCGCGCAGCGAGTAAGCGGACGCGTAGCGAGCGCAGTAGCGCTCAGCGCCGGCTCAGGGCGTGGAGATCAGCGTCGCCGAGTAGGTCAGACGGGCGGTCTGGTACAGGCAGTAGTACTGGACCGCGCTGCCGATCTGGGTGTGGCTGGTCTGGGTGCTGGTGCTCGTGCACTCCGCCTTGGAGCGGCTCGCCCGCCACGAGGTGGCGTTGGTGAAGTTGAGCGCCAGCGCGGGGGCCCAGGTGGGCACCGTCAGAGCGATCAGCTCGCCCTTCTTGACCGGGATCGACGTCGGCAGCGCGAACTGGGCCGTCTGGCCGAAGTATTTTTCCAGCTTCACCGTGGGCCCCGAGGCGATCAGCTTGTACGTCAGGTTGGGCTTGGTCTGCGGGGCCAGCACCGCGATCCCCGCTTCGGCGGGCCCGCCCTCGCTGGAGTCGAAGTACTTGATCTGAGCGGTCGTCGGCTTCGCGAGCGTGATCGTCCACGCCACGATCGAGCCTTCACGGGGGATGTTCATCGGGTTCTTCGTGGAGCCGACCTTGACCTGGAAGCCGGTCGTGCGGCTGACGGCCAGACACGGGCTCGCCGGGCAGCTCGGGACGGCGGGCGTCTTGGCTTCGCCGACGACCCCGATTTCGGCCAGGGTTGCCGGTGCGGCAGCCGGAATCGCGAGCGCGGCGACGGCGGCGAGCAGCGCGATCGTGCAGATTCTTCTCATATGCGGGATCCAAACACGCGCAGGGCCTGTTTGTAGCGGTCCGGTATTCGTTAGGCCGCCGCTAGTTCCTCTGCGGCGGCGGCGATCTCGTCCGGGTCGCCCGCGGTCGGGGTCCATGGCAGGCGCAACGGATCGTCGTCGTAGCGGGGGATCACGTGCACGTGGAAGTGGAACACCGTCTGCCAGGCGGCGGCCCCGGAGGCGTTGAGCAGGTTGACGCCGTGCGCCCCCAGCCGCTCGCGCATCCGCTGCGCCAGCCGCTGCGAGGCGCCCACCGTCGCCCGCAGGTCGTCCGCGGGGACCTCCATCAGATCGCTGCTGTGCTCGCGGGGGATCACGAGCGCGTGCCCGCGGGTGGCCGGCGCGATGTCCATGAAGGCGATCGTGTGCTCGTCCTCGTCGACGATCCGTGCGGGCAGCTCGCCCGCGACGATCTTGCAGAAGATGCAGTCAGGGTCGCGCATCACGACGGCGAGGGCCCGCGCTCGGCGAGCCGTTCGCGGGCGTACGCTACCGCCTCGGTGCGGGAGACGATGTCCCCCGCGTAGCGCGCCTCGAGTAGCTCCTCGAGCAGCTCGCCGAGACGGGGGCCCGGTGCGATGCCCAGCTCGCGGGCCAGCTCGTCTCCCCGCAACGGGACCGCGGGCGGGCCGCCCGCGCGCCAGTCGAGCGCGTCGGGCAGGATCGCGATCGCCAGCTGCAGGTGGGCGGCGATCGCCTCCGGGGCCCGCTCCCCGCGCGTGGCGAGGCGGTCGGCGATCGACAGCAGGGTGACGTCGACCTCGACCGGCGAGCAGGCGTTCAGATACCCGAACACCGTTCGCCGCGACAGCGGCTGGGGCTGGTGGACGAGGAAGCCGAGGCGCAGATGGTTGCGCACGAGCCCGGCGACGAAGGCTTGCAGGCGCTCGCTGCCCCGCAGCCTCGCGAGGATCTCGCGGGACAGCTCCGCGCCCTCCACGTCGTGGCCGATGAACGTCACCCGCGCCCCCGCCTCGGCGGTCCCACGTGTGCGCGGCTTGGCGGCGTCGTGCAGCAACGCTCCCCATGCCAGCGCCTGGCCGCGGGTGAGCTCGTCGGCCAGCGGCTCGGCCAGCACCCGTGCCACGCGTGGGCGCAGCTCCGGGCCCAATCGCTCGAGCACGTCCACCACCTGTGCCCACGCGCTCGACTCGCCGACGGGATCGCCCTCGCCCGACAGCGCGTGCGTGAGGAGGACCGTCCGCTCGAGCACCTCCAGCGTGTGCTCGTACACGTCTGCGTGGTGGTAGCGGCTCTGCTGGACCCCCCGCAGCGCCTCCAACTCGGGCAGCACCACGGCGGTCGCGCCAACCGCGGCGAGCAGCTCGATGCCGCGGCGGGCGTGGACGGAGGAGAGGATCCTGCGCAGCTCCGCGAACACCCGCTCGGCCGACACCCCGGCCAGCAGCGGCGCGGCCGCGCGGGCGAGCGCGAGCGTCTGCTCGTCGGGCTCCAGCTCGAGCTCGACCGCCACCCGCGCGAGGCGCATGACCCGCAGCGGGTCTTCGCGAAAGGCGCTCGCCGAGGCCGCCCGCAGGCGACGGGCGCGGAGGTCGGCGATGCCCCCGAGGGGATCGATCGGGGTCCCCCCGGCGAGCGGCTCGGCGATCGCGTTGACGGTGAAGTCGCGCAGTCCGAGGTCCTGTTCGAGCGTCGCGGCCCGCAGTGGCTCGAGGTCGGCCTGCCATCCCTGTTCGTTGCACACGACACGCCAGGAGCGGTGATCGGAGGACAGCTCGAAGCACGCCGCGCGGGGGACCGCGCGGGCGAGCGCTCGGGCGGCCTGCTCCACGTCTCCGGCCAGGACCACGTCGATGTCGGAGCTCGCTCGCCCCAGCAGCCGGTCGCGCAGGACGCCGCCCACCAGCCACGCCCGGCGGTCGGCGAGGGCGACGCGGGCGAGCTCGACCGGCGAGGGCACCTGCGGCGAGGGCACTCCCGGGGCCTGAGGGCGTCTCATCCCGCCACACGCTCGGCCACCGGGACGCCGTCGCGGTGGTAGGTCCTCGGCACCCGGCCGGTGAGCCCGCAGGTGATCTCGTAGTTGATCGTCCCCAGGCGGCGGGCGACCTCCTCGGCCGCGATCCGCTCATCACCGTCGGGGCCGATCAGGACCGCCCGGCTGCCCCGCAGCTCCTGCACCCGCGCCCCGGCACCGACGTCGACGGTGATGCTGTCCATGCTCACCGTCCCCGCCAGCGGATGTCGGCGACCGGCGATCAGCACCTCGCCGTTGTTGGACAGGCCCCGCCGCCAGCCGTCGCCGTAGCCGATCGGCAGCAGCGCGATGGCGGTCTCGGCGGTCGCCCGGAAGGTGCGCCCGTAGCCGGCGCTCTGCCCCGGACCGCAGCGCTTGACCTCGGCCACGTAGGAGGACAGCTCGAGCACCGGCTCGAGCTCGCGGGAGCCGGCGTCGAGGCCGATGGGATCCATCCCGTAGATCGAGATGCCGCAGCGGACCATGTCGAAGTGGGCCTCGGGGCGCCGCAGGACGGCGGCGCTGTTGGCGGCGTGCACGATCAGCTCGGGGTGCTCGCGCTTCAGCGGGACGGCCCAGTCGGCGAAGTCCTGCAGCTGACGCTCGAAGAAGCCGTCGTCGTCGTGTTCGTCGGCGGTGGCGAAGTGCGTCATCAGTCCCGCCACCACCACCCCCGGCGCCGAGCGGGCCGCCGCCACCACGCTCGAGGCGCGACCGGCCTCGCGGGTTCCGAGCCGGCCCATGCCGGTGTCGAGCTTCACGTGCACGCGCCCGCCGCCGGCTGCCGCCACCGCCGCCACCTGGTCCTCGCGCCAGATCACCACGTCGGCGCCGGCGCCGAGTGCCTGCTCGAGCTCACCCCCGGCGAGTGCCCCCATCACCAGGATCGGCACCTCGACGAGCCCGCCCTGGCGCAGCTCCACCGCCTCGCCCGGGTCGGCCACGGCGAGCCAGCTCGCTCCGCCGCAGAGCGCGGCGCGGGCGCTGGGGAGCGCCCCGTGGCCGTAGCCGTCGGCCTTCACGACCGCGCACAGCGCCGCCCCGCCCTGCAGCTCACGGCGCATGCGCGCGCAGTTGCGCTCCAGCGCGGCGAGGTTGACACTCGCGTCCGCTCGCCTGGGGGCGTGTGACGCGGCGGGCGCAGAAGGGTTCGCAAGCGTGTCAGCCACGGCCCTCGCCTCCGCCCCCGGCCGCTCCGGCACGAGCGGCGCGGACCGCCGGGAGCGCCTCGATCACGTCACCCGCGACCACGCCCTCGGCGGCGCCGACGCGGCGCGCGGCCAGGCGTCCCGCGAGCAGGTGCAGAAACACCCCACCGGCGGTGGCGGTGAAGGCATCGAGGCCCCCCGCCAGCAGCGCCGCGACCACGCCGGTGAGGACGTCGCCGGTGCCGGCCGTGGCAAGTCCGGGCGCCCGACCCGGGCTCACGGCCACGATCCCGTCGGGGCTCGCCACCAGCGTGTCGTCGCCCTTCAGCGCCACGACCGCGCCCGCCTCGGCGGCGGCGGCGCGCACGCGCTCCAGGCGATGGGCGTCGATCTCGTGGCTGTCAGATCCGGTCAGCCGCGCGAGCTCCCCCGCGTGGGGGGTCAGCACCGTCGGCGAGGGGCGGGCGGCGAGCTCGGCGAGGTGGCCGGCGTGCGCGTTCAGGCCGTCCGCGTCGATCACCATCGCCAGCGCGGCCTCGCGGGCCACGGCGCGGGCGAAGGCCGCCGCCGGCGCGCTGCGGCCGAGGCCGGGGCCGAGCGCCAGCGCGCCGCCCCGCCCGGCCGCCTCGAGCACCTGCTCGCGCGCCTCCTCGGCGATGCTGCCCGAGTCCGGCGGGTCCTCCTCCAGGGCCCTCGTCATCAGCTCCGGGAACCCCGAGGAGGCGATCGTCGCCTGCAGCGAGGAGGGCACGCAGACGGTGACGTAGCCGGCGCCGGCGCGCATGCTCGCGCGGGCGGCCATCGTCGGGGCGCCGGTGAGCCCCCGCGAGCCCCCCGCCAGCAACACGTGACCGGAGCTGAACTTGTTCCCCCCGGCGCCGCGACGGGGCAGCTCGGCGAGCACCGCCTCGGAGATCAGGCCGACACGGGGGGCGCCGGGCGCGCCGCGGGGGATGCCGATGTCCGCCACCTCGACGGCACCGGCGTGGGCCTTGCCGGGGTTGATCCACAGCCCCGGCTTGGCGGCGTGGAAGGTCACCGTCAGGGTCGCCCTCACGGCCGCGCCGGCCACCTCCCCGCTGGAGGCGTCGACGCCGCTCGGGACATCGACGCTCAGCACCGTCGGCTGCGTTGCCCGCAGCACGTCGATCGCGCGCGCCACCTCGCCACGGGGCACTCCCTGGAAGCCCGTCCCGAGCAGCGCGTCCACGACCAGCGCGGAGGCACCCAGCAGGGCCTCGGGGCCGGGTCCCGTCGGCGCCGTGCCCGGGGATCCGCCGTGGTCGGTCCAGGGCACCCCGTCGAGGTCCAGCGGCGCCGCCCCGGGGAGGCGCTCGAGGTTCGTACGGGCGTCGCCGGCGAGCTCTTCGGGGGCGCCGACACAGACCACGTTCACCTCGCGGCCGCCCTCGCGGAGCATCCGCGCCACGACCAGCCCGTCGCCGCCGTTGTTGCCCTTGCCGCAGACGATCGTGATCGGCCCGTCGGGCGCCATGCGTTCGGCCGCGCGGGTCACCGCCGCGCCGGCGTTCTCCATCAGCTCCAGCCCGGGGACCCCACGCTCGGAGATCGCCCACCGATCGGTGCCGCGCATCTCCTCGGCGTCGGGTAGCGGCTCGAGCCAGCTCGGCAGCTCATCCACGACTGCCGATCCTAGATGGTGCCCCCACCCTCGAGGGCGGGTGCGCTACTCGACGGTGACCGTCTTGGCGAGGTTGCGCGGCTGGTCGACGTTCAGCCCACGGTGGCGGGCGATCTCGTAGGCCAGCACCTGCAACGGGATCACCGCCAGGATCGGCTGCAGCATCCAGTCGATCTGGGGCAGCGTGATCACGTCGTCGGCGTACTCGCCGATGCGGGAGTTGCCCTCGCTGGCAAGGGCGATCACGCGTGCGCCGCGGGCGCGGACCTCCTGCATGTTGGAGGCGACCTTCTCGAGCACGGGCGAGTCGGTGGCGACGCTGACCACCGGCGTCGACTCGTCCAGCAGGGCGATCGGCCCGTGCTTCATCTCCCCGGCCGCATACGCGTCGGTGGCGATGTAGGAGATCTCCTTCAGCTTCAGCGCACCCTCGAGCGCCACCGGTAGCCCGACGTGGCGGCCGATGTAGAGGAAGAACTCGCCCTGCCAGAGGGCCTCGGCGATCGGGCGCACCTGCTCCTGGACCGTGGCCAGGACACGGTCGATGCAGTGCGGCAGCCGCTTGACCTCGCCGACGAGCTCGCGCAGGCGCTCGGCGGGGAGCTCGCCCCGCAGCTCTGCCAGGCGCAGGGCGATCAGGTACATCACCGCCACCTGGCAGGTGAAGGTCTTGGTGGCGGCGACCCCGATCTCCAGCCCCGCGCGGGTGAACAGCACGCCATCGGCGTCACGGGTGGCCTGGGAGCCCATCACGTTGGTGACGGCCAGCACGCGGGCGCCCCGCTCGCTCGCCATCCGCATCGCCGCGAGCGTGTCGGCGGTCTCGCCGGACTGGGTGATCCCGATCACGAGGTCACCGGGGGTGATCACCGGGTTGCGGTAGCGGTACTCGGAGGCGATGTCCATCTCGACCGGCACGCGGGCCCACTCTTCGATCGCGTAACGGCCGATCAGCCCCGCGTGGTAGCTGGTCCCGCAGGCCACGATCACGATCCGCGAGACGTCACTTAGCAGCGACTCCTCGAGTGCTCCCTGCTCGGCCAGCTCGATGTGGTCGTCGTGGGCGGTGCGCCCGGAGATCGCGTCCGCGATCGAGTCCGCCTGTTCGAAGATCTCCTTCAGCATGAAGGTCTCGTAGCCGCCCTTCTCGGCGGTTTCGGCGTCCCAGTCGACGCTCGCCACCTCGCGCTCCACGGGGTCGCCGGCCGCCGTCGTGATCGTGACCTCCTCCGGCGTCAGCACGACGATCTCGCCGTTTTCGACCAGCTGCACGCGGCGGGTCTGCTCGAGGAAGGCGGGCACGGCCGAGGCGATGAACTGCTCTCCCTCGCCGCGGCCGACGACCAGGGGGCACTCGCGGCGGGCCCCGACCAGCACCTCGGGCTCCTCGAAGCTCATCGCGACGAACGCGAAGTGACCCTCGAGCTGTCCGTAGGCCGCCCGCACCGCCGCCCCGAGGTCGTCCTCGTAGAGGTCGGCGATCAGGTGGGCGATGACCTCGGCGTCGGTCTCGGAGCTGAACACGCTGCCGGAGGACGCCAGGCGCTCCTTGAGCTCGACGTAGTTCTCGACGATCCCGTTGACCACCACGTGGACACGGTCGGAGCTGTCGCAGTGGGGGTGCGCGTTCTGCTCGCTGACGCGGCCGTGGGTGGCCCAGCGGGTGTGGCCGATGCCGGTGCCCACAGGCCGCTCGGCGACCGCCACCGCGGGGCCGCCCTGAGCCTCGAGCGACGAGCCGGGGAGCTTGGCGCGCAGCGCGCTGAGGTTGCCGACGGCACGCACCGACTCGATCCGCTCCGGGGTGATGACCGAGATGCCCGCGGAGTCGTAGCCGCGGTATTCGAGCCGGCTGAGGCCTTCCAGCAGGAGCTCACGGGCGGAGCGTGCGCCTACGTACCCGACGATGCCGCACATCTGGAGGACGATAACAGCGCCCGCAGCGCTCTAAACAATCTTGGACGGCTATGTGAGCTCGCGTTGGACGAGCTCCACCAGGCGCCCGCACACGTCCTGGGCCTCCTCCTCGGTGGGCGCCTCGACCATCACCCGCACGAGCGGCTCGGTCCCGCTCGGACGCACCAGCACCCGCCCGCGGCCGGCGAGCTCCTGGGCGGCGAGCTCGACGCCGGCGTTGACCTGCTCGGCGCCCTCGAGTGCCCCACGGTCGCGGACGGGCACGTTCACGAGCCGCTGGGGGAGCTTGTGCATGGCGTCCCGCTCGGCCAGGTCGCGTCCGCCGAGGGCCTCGAGCGTGAGCAGCGCGCTGGCGATCCCGTCGCCGGTGCTGTTGAAGGACGACTCGATGATGTGGCCCGACTGCTCGCCGCCGAGTGCCCACGAGCGGCGGCGGAGCTCCTCGAGCACGTAGCGGTCGCCGACGGCCGTCACGGCCACCTCGATCCCGGCCTCCCGCATCGCCGAGTGAAAGCCGTAGTTGGTCATCACCGTCACGGCCACGCCGTCGCCGGGGAGGCGACCCTGGCGGCGCAGGTGCATGGCGGCGAGCGCGAGCAGCTCGTCTCCGTCGACCGTCTCCCCCCGCCGGTCCACGGCCAGCACCCGATCGCCGTCTCCGTCGAAGGCGAAGCCGAGGTCGTGGGGCCCCTCTGCCAGGGTCGCCGCCAGGCGCTCGATGTGGGTCGAGCCGCAGCCGTCGTTGATGTTGCGCCCGTCGGGCTCGTCGGCGAGCACGGTCACGTTCGCGCCCAGCCGCCGGAAGATCTCGGGGGCCACGCGGTAGGTGGCGCCGTTGGCGCAGTCGAGCAGCACGTCGAGACCGCCGAGGTCGAGCTCCCGGAAGCGGGAGTGGAGCTCTCGCAGGTAGTCCTCGCCGGCCCCGTGGAGCTCGCGCACGGTGCCCGGGTGGGGCGCGGCCGGCGGGATGCCCCCGCCCTCCAGGTCGCCCTCGATCTCGAGCTCCTGCTCGTCGGAGAGCTTGTACCCGTCGGCGGCGAAGAACTTGATGCCGTTGTCGCGGTAGGGGTTGTGGGAGGCGGAGATCACCGCCGCCAGGTCGAACCGGTAGCGGGCGATCAGCAGCGGGGCGGCGGGTGTCGGCAGCACCCCGGCTAGCAGCGTGTCGGCCCCGGCCGCGGCGGCCCCGGCGGCGAGTGCCGTCTGGAGCATCTCGCCCGACTCGCGGGTGTCCCTGATCACCAGCACGCGGGGGCGCTCGCTCGCGGACCGGGCGGCGGCCGAGCGGCCGAGCGCGAGCGCCAGCTCGGCGGTCAGCTCCTCGCCCGCGACTCCGCGAACGCCGTCGGTCCCGAACAGCTTGCGGGCCATCTCCCCGTCAGACCGAGCGAGCGCCGCCGGCGCTCAGCGCTTGGAGAACTGCGGACGCTTCCGCGCCTTCTTGAGGCCCGCCTTCTTGCGCTCCTTGGCGCGCGAGTCGCGCGTCAGGAAGCCGCGTCGCTTGAGCTCGCCGCGGAGGTTCGGGTCCGCCTCCAGCAACGCCCGCGAGACGCCGTGGCGCAGCGCCCCCGCCTGGGCGGAGATACCGCCGCCGTGCAGCCGCGCGACCACGTCCATCCGCTCCTGGTAGCCGACCGTCTCCAGCGGCTGACGGATGTTGCGCTGCAGCGTGGCCCGGGGGAAGTGCTGCTCGAGCGTGCGCCCGTTGATCAGATAGGTGCCGCTGCCCGGGCGCAGCGTGACGCGGGCGATCGCCGTCTTGCGCTTGCCGGTGGCCCGGTAGCGGGCCCCGGAGGCGAGGTCGATGGCGGCCGTCGAGATCGGCTCCGTGAGGACCTCCTCGTCCCCCTCCCCGGGTTCCTCGGCGTCCTCCACGACGGTGCCCTCGGCCTCCACGAGCGCATACGGATCGACGTACTCCTCGGCCTCGGCCCTGCCGAGCGGATCGACGCCCTCGGGCACGATGTCGACCTCCAGGTGGGCACCGGGCACGGCCGGTTTCTCGCGCGGCGCGGGAGCCTCCTCCCACTCTTCATCCTCGGTCTCGGCAGCCGCGGCAGCAGTGGCGTCCTCGGCCTGCTCAAAGGCCTCCAGCGCCGCGTCCTCGGCTGAGCCGGCGATCTCCCGGGCCTCCGGGCCCGGCACGGCGTGGCCCTCGTGGACCTCGGCGGCGGGGGCCTGCCCGGCGGGCTCGCCCGCGGGCTCGGCGGGTGGCGGCTCGGCGGCCTGTGGCTCGGCCGGTGGCACCTCGACGGTGGCCTCCTCGGCCTCCTCATACGCCTCCAGGGCCGCGTCCTCGGCGGAGCCGGCGATCTCGCGGGCGTCCTCGGTGGGGACGGCGTGTCCGTCGGGCTGCTCGACGCCGGGCTGCTCGGCGTCGTCGCGGTTGTCCTCTGACTCTGCCATCAGGACTCGATCTCCAGCGGTTGGGGTTTCTGGGCCGCGTGCGGGTGCTCGGGGCCGGCGTAGATCTTCAGCTTCGTGAGCTGCTTGCGGGCGAGGCGGTTGCGGGGCAGCATCCCTTTCACCGCCAGGCGGAGGACCTGCTCGGGGCGGCGGTCGAGCATCTCCTCGAGGCTGCGCGAGCGAAGGCCGCCGGGGTAGCCGGAGTGGCGGTAGTAGAGCTTCTGTTGGCGCTTGTTGCCCGTCACGTGGACCTTGTCGGCGTTGACCACCACGACGAAGTCGCCGGTGTCGATGTGGGGGGTGTACTGCGGCTTGCGCTTGCCGCGGAGGGCATCGGCGATCTGCGTGGCGAGCCGCCCGAGGGTCTTGCCGTTGGCGTCGACCAGCAGCCAGTTGCGCTCGCGGTCGGAGGGCGTGGCGACGTATGTCTTCGTGGACGGGGCCATCGGTTCATCTGGACGGCGCAGCCTGTCGGGCGGTGCGCCGAGGCAGCCGCTGCGCCTACCGCTCGCGCGGCGAAGCGCCCATCATAGGCCAAAGCGGCGCCATCGCCCGCCGTGCTCGGCATGGTGACGGGCCCACACGCCGACCGATGGGCGATGGCCGGCGCGGGGCGCCTACTCCCACTCGATCGTGCCGGGCGGCTTGGAGGTGATGTCCAGCACGACGCGGTTGACCTCGCGCAGCTCGTTGATCATCCGCGAGGCGATCCGCTCCAGCAGGTCGTAGGGCAGCCGGGCCCAGTCGGCGGTCATCGCGTCGTCGCTGGTGACGGCACGGATCACGACCACGTGACCGTAGCTGCGCTCGTCGCCCTGGACGCCGACCGTGCGGACGTCGGGCAGCACGCAGAAGGACTGCCACAGCTCGCGATACAGGCCGGCCGCGCGGATCTCCTCCTGGAGGATATGGTCGGCCTCGCGCAGGACGTCGAGGCGCTCCTTGGTGGCTTCCCCCCCCACCACCCGGATCGCGAGGCCCGGCCCGGGGAAGGGCTGGCGCCAGACGAGCCGCTCGGGCATCCCCAGTTGTTCCCCGACCGCGCGGACCTCGTCCTTGAACAGGGCCCGCAGCGGCTCGACCAGCTCGAAGCGCAGATCATCCGGCAGACCGCCGACGTTGTGGTGGGACTTGATCGTCGACGCGCCGGTGCCGCCGCCGGACTCGATCACGTCCGAGTAGAGGGTGCCCTGGACGAGGAAGCGGGCCTCGTCGCCCTCGCCGTCGGCCGACAGCCGCCTGGCCTCCTCCTCGAAGACGCGGATGAACTCCTCGCCGATCACCTTGCGCTTGGCCTCGGGCTCGACCACGCCCTTCAGCCTGGTCAGGAAGCGCTCCTCCGCGTCGACCGCGACGAGCGGGACCTTGAACGTGTCGCGGAAGGTGCGGATCACCTGTTCGCCCTCGTCCTTTCGCATCAGGCCGTGGTCCACGAACACGCACGTCAGGCGGTCCCCGACGGCGCGGTGGACGAGCAGCGCCGCCACCGAGGAGTCGACCCCGCCCGACAGGCCGCAGATGACCTCTCCCTCCCCCACCTGCTCGCGGATCCGGCGGATCTGTTCCTCGACGATCCCGGCCGGGGACCAGCTCGGCTCGCAGCCGCAGGCCTCGGTCAGGAAGCGGGTGAGGATCTCCGTGCCGTAGGGGGTGTGGACCACCTCGGGGTGGAACTGGATGCCGTAGATCGAACGCTCGCGGTCCTCGATGGCGGCCACCGGTGAGCCCGTCGAGGAGGCCAGGGCGGCGAACCCCGGAGGGGGCTCGTAGACGGTGTCGCGGTGGGACATCCAGCAGGTCTGCTCGGCCGGCAGCCCTGCCAGCAGCATCCCCCCTTCGCCGACGAGCAGCTGTGAGCGCCCGAACTCCCCCACCTCGGCCTGCTCGACGCGCCCGCCGAGCGAGTGTGCCAGCAGCTGCATCCCGTAGCAGATGCCCATCACCGGCACGCCCAGCTCCAGCAGCGCCGGATCCAGCCGCGGTGCGCCCTCCGCGTACACCGACGCGGGGCCGCCCGACAGCACGATCCCACGGGGACGACGGGCGAGGATCTCCTCCACCGGGACGCTGTGGGCGAGGAGCTCGCTGAAGACCCCGCAGTCGCGGATCCGGCGGGCGATCAGCTGCGAGTACTGGCCCCCGTAGTCGAGCACGACCACCGTCTCAGGGGCCGGCCGGTCGCGGCGGGAGTCTCTCGCCGGGAGCCCGCCCAGAGCCCCGGGGCCCGGCGGGCGCTCGGTCTCCGCGCCGCGCTCGGCGAGGGCGCCCGGCGAGGAGGAGGCCTCACTCATTGACGAGCGCGGCGACCTTTCCGTTGGTTGCCCCCATGCCCACTCCCTGGTCGCGCTGGAGGGCCTTGCCCTCCGTCTGCAGAGCCGGCGCCACGACCACCTCGGCGCGGTTGAACTCGGCCAGGTCCTTGTGGCCGCAGGTGGCCATCGAGGTGCGAAGGCCACCGAACAGGTTGAAGGTGCCGTCGTTCTCGCGGGCCGGTCCGACGAGGATCTCTTCGAGGCTGCCGTTCTGGGCGGTGGCGACCCGCGCTCCGCGCGGGAGCGTGGGGTGGAACGTGGCCATCCCCCAGTGGAATCCCCGCCCGGGGGCCTCGTACGCGCGCGCGAGCGGGGAGCCGATCATGACCGCGTCGGCGCCGAGGGCGATCGCCTTGGCGACATCGCCGCCGTTGCGCATCCCGCCGTCGGCGATCACCTGTGCGTACTCGCCCGTCTCGAGCATGTGGGTCGAGCGGGCGTGGGCGACGTCGGCGATCGCGGTGGCCTGGGGGACGCCGATCCCGAGCACTCCCCGGGTGGTGCAGGCGGCGCCCGGCCCGACGCCGACGAGCACGCCGGCGGCGCCGGTGCGCATCAGGTGCAGCCCGGTGTGGTAGGAGGCGCAACCGCCCACGACCACGGGCACGTCGAGGGTGGGGATGAACTCCTTCAGGTTCAGCGGCTCGGTGACGGTGGAGACGTGCTCGCCGGAGACGACCGTGCCCTGGATCACGAGCACGTCGAGCCCGGCCTCGAGCGCGACGCGGTGGTAGCGGAGCACCCGCTGGGGGGTCAGGGAGGCCGCGACCACGACCTTCTGCTGCTTGATCTCCTCGATCCGCTGGGCGATCAGCTCTTCCTTGACCGGCTCGCGGTAGATCTCCTGCATCTCGCGGGTGGCCAGCTCCTTCGGCAGCGAGGCGATCCGCTCGAGCTGCTCCTCGGCGTCCTCGTAGCGGGTGAAGATGCCCTCGAGGTTCAGCACCGCCAGGCCGCCGAGGCGGCCGACGATGCCGGCCGTCTCGGGTGAGACCACCCCGTCCATCGCCGAGGCCAGCATCGGCAACGCGAACTGGTACGGGCCGAGCTTCCAGGAGATGTCGATGTCGTCGGGGTCGCGGGTGCGCCGGGAGGGCACGATCGCGATGTCGTCGAATCCGTACGCCCGCCGGCCCTTCTTGCCGCGTCCGATCTCTATCTCCATCGATCCATCCTATGCTCCGCCGCGGACGGCGGGGAAGTGGTGGGGCGGCTCCCGAAGCAGCTCTGGGCGAGGCCGAAAACGCGCACAGCAGGCCAAAAAGAGGGGCTCGCCGGCCCCGGTTCGGCCGTGTGCGGGAGCGTTGCCAACGGTCGCCTGAGCATAGCAACGGAGGCTGGGCGCCAGGGGCCCTTGGGTATGCTCGAACCGGTTGAGAAATGAGCGACTCCACACGGCCCAGATACGACCCTCGGGAGCTCGAGCCGCGCCGCCAGCGGGAGTGGCTGGAGCGCGACGCCTTCGCCACGCCGGCGCCGTCGGATGACGCTCCCCACATCTACATAAAGCCCTCCGCCCCGTTCACCTCGGGGAACGTCCACATCGGCCACGTCCGCAGCTACTCGATCGGGGACGCCTACGCCCGCTTCCGCCGCGCCCGGGGGGACGACGTGCTGTTCTCGTTCGGCTTCGACGCCTTCGGGCTGCCCGCCGAGCTGGCGGCGATCACCGGCGGGGAGCTCCCGAGCGAGTGGGTGGGCAGCCGGGCCGTGCACATGAGGGGCCAGCTCGAGCGGCTGGGCTTCTCCTTCGACTGGTCGCGGTCGTTCATGAGCTCGGATCCGGAGATGTACCGGTGGTCGCAGTGGCTGTTCCTGGTCCTGCTCGAGGCTGGGCTGATCTACCGCGGGACCGGGACCGTGGACTGGTGCGAGCGCTGCCAGACGACGTTGGCATCGATCCAGGTCGAGCCGGGCGGCACCTGCTGGCGCTGCCACGAGCCGGTGACGCTGATCGGGCTGCCGCAGTGGTACCTGGGGATCAGCGCCTACGTGCCGGAGAACGATGCCCGCCTGGCCGAGCTCCAGGACAGCGGCATCTGGGACGAGGTCGCCCTCGCCTCCCAGCAGTACGTGCTGGGGCGGATCGACGGCGTCGAGCTCGAGCTGCGTGACGCCTCGGGGGAGGGGCTCGTGCTCTTCACCCCCTACCCGGACGCGCTCGACCGCGCCCGCTTCGTGCTGATCAGCCCGCGCCACCTCGCGGCCGAGTCGTGGGCCTCCGGCGAGGACGTCGCCGAGCAGCTGGAGCGGCTCCGCTCCGGTGGCTGGGAGCGAAGCGCCCGCGAGGCCGACACGATCTCGCTGCTCGACACCGGCCGCACGCTGATCGGCCCCGGGGGACGGGAGCTGCCGGTGGCGATCTCCCCGCTGGTGGACTCCCGCTTCGGCCCCACCGCAGTGCTCGGCGTGCCGGCGGAGGACCGCAGCGACGAGGTCCTCGCGGGGCGGCTGGGGATCGAGCCCGACGACGTCGGGGACCCCGCACCCGGGCCGCCGGCCGCTTCCGCTTCGGCGACGTCGCGCCAGGGCGGGCCGGAGACGACCCCGGCGGTCCGCTACAAGGCGGCCGACTTCACGATCTCCCGGCAGCGCTCGTGGGGCACCCCGATCCCGATCGTGTACTGCGACGGGTGCGGAACCGTGCCCGTGCCCCGCGAGCAGCTCCCGGTACTGCTGCCGCTGGACGTCCGTCCGAGCGGCACCGGCAACCCGCTCGCCGAGCGGGAGGACTTCGTCGACACCACCTGCCCGACGTGCGGGGGGCCCGCCAAGCGGGAGACCGACACGCTCGATTGCCACTTCGACGCGCTGTGGCTGTGGATCCCGGCGTGCGTCCCCCCCGGGGAGCGGGACCGCAGCCTCGAGCAGATCCTCGCGCTCCCCGACCTGCGCCGGTGGCTTCCCTCCGAGCGGCTGGTGGCGGGCTCGGACAGCGGCAACTTCGTGTTCGACCAGCGGATCGTCACCAAGGCGCTGCGGGACATCGGCCCGCTGGCGTTCCTATCGGACGGCGAGCCGTTCGCGGGCTGCCTGTTCCACGAGATGGTGATCCGCGATGGGCGCAAGATGTCCAAGCACCTCGGCAACGTGGTCGACCCCGACGAGCTGGTCGAGCGCTACGGGGCCGACACCGTCCGCCTGGCGGTGCTGTACGCCGCCCGCCCGCAGCGGTCGCTGAACTGGAGCGACTCCGCCGTGCTGCGATGCCACCGCTTCCTCAACGGCGTGTGGGATTACGCGCACGCGAAGCTGGCCGAGGCCGAGGCCGCCGCCGAGACCACCGCCGCGGCGAGCAGCGACGGCGCGGGAGCTGGTGAGGAGGAGAAGGACAAGACCGAGCACCTGCGCGTGAAACTCGCCGAGTGGTGCGAGAACGGCGTGGGAAGGATGACGGCCGACATGGAGCAGCTCGAGATGCACAGCGCGGCCCGCAACGTGATGCGGCTGTTCGACCGCATCAAGGACTTCGAGAAGCGCGTGCTCGCACGCCAGCCGGAGCTCTCGAAGGCGAACTCCGACGCCCTCCTGGCCGCGCTGCGCACCTTCACCCAGGTGCTCGCGCCGATGTGCCCCCACCTCGCCGAGCAGCTGTGGCTCGACCTCGGGGGTCCCGAGGGCGCCGCACAAACGCCGTGGCCCGTCGTATCGTTGCGGGTACCGGCATGAGCACCCACACCGCACAGCCCCCGCAGGGCTCGAGGCAGCGGACGCGCTCGTGCGCGACCGGCCTGCGCTGCCATCGCTGCGACCACAGCTACGCGCTGGAGGACACGATCTTCGCCTGCCCGGACTGCGGCAAGGGTCTGGATGTCGTCTACGACTACGAGCTGGCGGCGAGCCACTTCCGCGACTTCCCCTCCTCCGAGCGGCCCCACAACATCTGGCACTTCGAGGAGCTGCTGCCGATCGTCGACGCGGGCGCGCAGGCGCGGGTGGGCGAGTACGCCGGCTACACGCCGCTGATCCGGGCCGACCGTCTCGGTGCCGAGCTGGGGATCGACAACCTCTACCTGAAGGACGACTCGACCTCCCGCCCGAGCCTCTCCTACAAGGACCGCGTGGTCTCGATGTCGGTCGCGAGACTGCTGGAGCGGGGCAAGAGCGAGATCGGCTGCGTCTCGACCGGCAACGTCGGCACCGCCGTGGCCTCCATGGCCGCCAAGGCGGGTGTGGACTCCTATGTCTTCTACCCCAACCGGCTCGAGGACACGAAGGCGCGAGCGTGCATGGCGCTGGGCGCGAAGGTCGTGCAGGTGGAGGGCAACTACGACGAAGCCAACCGGCGCTGCCGGGAGCTGGCGGAAGTCACCGGCATGGACTTCGCCAACATCACGCTGCGGCCGTTCTACGCCGAGGGCGCCAAGAACGGCGGCCTTCGAGATCGTCGAGCAGCTCGACTGGCGGGCGCCGGAGCACATCGTCACCGCGGCCGCCGGCGGCACGTTGTCCTCGCGTCTGCACAAGGGCCTGGTCGAGCTGCAGCTGCTGGAGCTCGCCGAGACCGACGGCACGCGGATCCAGATCGCCCAGCCGAGCGGGTGCAACCCGATCGCGACCGCGATCCTCGCCGAGGAAGCCGAGATCCACGCCGTCACCCCCGAGACGGCGGCCCATTCGCTGGCCATCGGGGCACCGGGCGACGGCTACCTGGTGATCGACGCGGTGCTCAAACGGGGCGGCTCGGCCGGCTACGCGACCGACCCCGAGATCTTCGCCGGGATCGACCTGCTGGCCGCCACCGAGGGGCTGCTGACCGAGCCTGCCGGAGGGACGACCGTGGCGGTGCTCGAGAAGCTCGCCGCCGGCGGAAAGTTCGCCCCCGGCGACACCGTCGTGGCGATCATCACCGGCAACGGTCTGAAGACGCTCGACGACCACCCGCCGAAGCCGTGGCCGGCGAAGATCGACTGCGAGGTCGACGCGATGCTCGGCGCGCTCAACGAGCTGAAGGGCACCGGTACACTCGCCGACAGCGCGCGTGAGCGCCTCCACGGCGGTTAGGCGAGAGGACGTGATGGAGGAAATCGACCCGATCCACGACCTCGAGCAGCGCCGTGCCGAAGCCCGGCGGGCGGTCGACGAGGCCGGCGGAGGCGAGGCCGAGGGCTTCGAGCAGGCCGAGCAGGAGCTGATCGAACACGCCTCCCACGGCGACGAGCACAACACCACCCCGATCTTCCGCGACGCCGAGGGGCTGACCGAGGAAGAAGCAGCCTTCGAGGACCCCACCTACGGCGAAGCGGACGAGGAGGAGAAGCCCGACTGAGCCAGGCCGCGGGCGGCGAGCCGGGGGCGTGCAGGACGGCCTATAGCCTCTAAGCGGGTGAGGCCGGTGTACCTCCTCGGCGCGTTCATCCCCGCCGCCGTGGTGGTCGACCTCGCGGACGCTCCAGCGGCGGTCGTGTTCGCGACCTCGGCGCTGGCGATCATCCCCGTGGCGGCGGTGATGAGTCGGGCCACCGAGGAGCTCGCGGCCCGCTCGGGCCCCGGGATCGGGGGGCTCGTGAACGTCACCTTCGGCAACGCCCCGGAGTTGATCATCGCCATCATCGCGCTCGCGAAGGGCCTGCAGGAGGTGGTGAAGGCCTCGCTGGTGGGGTCGATCCTGGGCAACTGCCTGCTCGTGCTGGGGGCCGCGATGCTGGCGGGTGGCCTGAGACGGGAGCGCCAGACATTCGGGCGCACCGCGGCCCAGACGCAGGCGGGGATGCTGCTCGTGACGGTCGCCGCGCTGGTGCTCCCGTCGGTGCTCCCGCTCGCCCGGCATCTCGGCCTGCCGGCGGTCGGACAGGTGCGCCACACCTACGGCGGCGATCTTGAAGCCGTGTCCTTCGCGGTGGCGATCGTGTTGATCGCGACCTACCTGGCCGGGCTCGCGTTCTCGCTGCGGACCCACCGGGACCTGTTCAACCCCCGCAGCGGGGACGAGCCCCCGGCGGAGCTCTGGAGCGCCCGACGGTCGGTGGCGGTGCTCGCCGCCGCCGCCGTGGTGATCGCCGGGATGAGCGAGATCCTCGTCGGCTCGATCGAGCACGCCGCCCGGGACGTCGGGGTGTCGCAGTTCTTCCTGGGTGCCTTCGTGGTGGCGATCGTCGGCAACGCCGCCGAGCACTACGTCGCCGTGGTGGCGGCGGCCAAGGACAAGATGGACCTGGCGGTGAACATCGCGCTCGGCTCGAGCGTGCAGGTGGGGCTGTTCGTGGCCCCGATCCTGATCCTGCTGTCGTTTCTCGTCGGACCGTCCCCGATGGCCGCGGTCTTCAACCCCTATGAGCTCGCCGGGCTGGCGGCGGCCGGCATCGTCACCTTCGCGGTCGTCGCCGACGGCGAGTCGACCTGGTTCGAGGGCGTGCAGCTGCTCGCCCTCTACGCGGTCATCGGGATCGTGTACTACGTGGCGTAGGCGGGCGCCTGTCGGCGGGCGGGCGGCCTCATCCGGACGCTGTCACGGTCCCATCTCCGGCGACACGCACGGGTGCTGCAGGGGCGGGCCTTCGGGGCCCACGACAACCAGCGGCCCACGAGAGAGCGTCGACAGCTCGGTGCTCATCAGCTGCGGAGAGGTCAGGGGGGTCGGGATGCACGCGTTCGGCGGCGTCAGCGTGCCGAAGCTCTGCTGCTCCCAGGCGAGCGTTTCGCCGCTGAAGGCGAGCCCCCCGGGAGAGGCCGTGCCCGCGAAGGCGACGGCCTTGAGCGTGGTCCCGTTGTGCATGTCGCGGATGTCGATGGCTTCCCCTTCTTCCGAGAGATAGGCGATGCGACCGTCGGACAGGACCGCGCGCGCTCCGAGCTGGATCGCTGTCCCCTGTTTCGCACCGGCCGGCGCCCACCAGTAGGGCTCGATGAAGCGGGGAGGGCCGGCGACCCGCGCGAGCTCTCGGCCCGTTCGCAGGCAGCAGCCCGCGAGCACGTCGCCCGCGGTGTCCAGCTGGATCGTCCCGCCGCTTTCCCTGAGCTCGGGGGGAGGCGCGATCTGCCGCACGAAGCCGCCGGTGCGGGCGTCAAGGACACGTACGAATTCCCCCAACTCCGGCCGACTCCTGATGGGCAGGCGACGCCTGAGCGCGACGGCGACGTAGCGGCCGGCCACCGCGAGACTGATGGCTTTGGCCGGAAGGCCGGCGATCACGTGCAGGCGACGCGTTCGGAGGTCGATCCGCACCAGTGTCCAGCGGCCGCGATGCCCTCGGGGCGCGCACGCCGGCGGTAGAGCGGCCACCAGATCCTCGCCGGAGATCTCGAAGGCCGCCGCCGAGACGCCGTCGAGGATCACGGCCTTCGATCCGGGATTGCAGCGAGCCAACGACGGCACCGATTTGAGCGGGCCGCCGATGGGGCCACCGCGAACGCCGCCCGTGCCGGCGATGGCCCACCAGCGCGAGCCGAACCAAGCCTGGTCGACGAAGTTGTCCCAGTTCGGCGCGTCCGTCTGGGTCAGGACGCTGGTTGTTTCGTTCGCACGGGTCAGCTCCACCCCCGCGAGACCGTCCCAGACGAGACCCTCGTCGGTGACGAGGGGCCCGTCGGCGAACCCGCTCGCAACAACCGGGGCGGCTTGCACCCCGACGCTCGCGGTCGCGCCGATGAGCACCACGGCGAGGAGCGACAGCGCCAGCGCACATGCGGACGGCCAACTGGATCGGCGCACCTCGAGACGGATCATAGGTCCCGGCCGGTGGGGTAGCTTGGGGCCGTGGACCAGATCAAGCCGGAGGACCTCGCGCGGGCGCTCGTCGGGCTGCAGGAGTGGGCGAACTCGGTGCCGCTGGCCGAGTCCCCAGATGGCCTGTCGGAGAAGCTGCGGGAGCACCTCGGCGGCGGGGAGGCCGGCTACCCCGTCGTCTCGCGTGCCCTGGAGGGTTACCAGCGTGCGAACTTCCAGGTGGCGGTCGACCGCTTCCTTGAGGACCCGAGCGGGGAGGCGGAGCTGATCGGCCTTCCCGAGACCCACGGCTACCGGATGGGCCTCGCGGAGCTCGTGCGGGGCTCGGGGTCGAGGTTCGGGTGGTCCGGCGACCAGGGCGAGATCGGCCCGGTGGAGTACGAGCCGGTCGACATCGCCGAGCGACGGATCATGTGCGTGGCGGCCGGGCTGTGGATGATCCGAACCGAGCAGGAGCGATACCTGCTGATGCTCAGGCGCTCCGAGCACGGGGGCCCGCGGCAGGCCGAGCTCGGGATCGAGATCATGGCACCGGAGCGTGGGACGGCCGAGCGTGTCCTCGAACAGCTCGAGGGGCTGATGCGAGAGCTCAATCCCTACAGCGGCCGGGTGCTCGTGCTGTCGAGCTCGCCTTGGGGAGGGGTCGGCGTGGAGGTGCAGCGACTGCCCGCCGTCAGGCGGGAGCAGATCGTGTTCCCGGACGGCGTCCTGGAGCGGATCGAGCGGCACACGAAGACCTTCAGCGAGCACGCAGAGGAGCTGCTGGCCGCCGGTCGGCACCTGAAGCGGGGTGTGCTGCTGCACGGTCCGCCCGGTACCGGCAAAACCTTGACGGTCATGTATCTCTCCGGCCTGATGCCCGGTCGCACGACGCTGTTGCTGACCGGCAACGCGCTCGGCGCGGTGGGACCCGCCTGCGAGATGGCTCGCGAGCTGGCACCCGCGATGCTCGTGATGGAGGACGTGGATCTGGTCGCGGAGAACCGCATGGGAGGACGACCGACGACGATCCTGTTCGAGCTCCTCAACCAGCTGGACGGGCTCAACGAGGACGTAGACGTGATCTTCGTGCTGACGACCAACCGGCCGGAGATCATCGAGCCCGCGCTTGCGTCGAGGCCGGGACGTGTGGATCTGGCCGTGAAGATGCCCCTCCCCGACGAGCGGGGCCGGAGCGCTCTACTCGGCCTCTACGGCAAGGGGCTTCAGCTCGAACTGGAGGACGAGGCGAAGTTCATCGCGGCGACCGAGGGGTGCACACCGGCGTTCATCCGCCAGGCGCTTCGCCGTGCCGCACTGCTCGCGCTCGAGCACGGCGCCGGGAACCGGGTGACGGACGAGCTCCTGGATGAGGCGATCCGGGAGCTTCGGGACAACACCGACGAGCTGACGGGGACGCTGCTCGGCGCCGGCCCGAGCCCGCCCGCGACCCCGCGACCCGACCGCTCAGCGCGACCGCAGAAGTAGGAAGGCCCCGCCGGAGCGGGGCCTTCCCGTAGCAGGCCGGTAAGCCGGATTCTGTCGTTGAGCAGCCATCCATCTGAGCGGCCTACCTGGACCTCGGCGAGCAGCCTGCAAACGGTCCTGTTTGGCCTTGCATCGGGTGGGGTTTGCCCAGCCGCCGCGTCACCGCGACGCTGGTGCGCTCTTACCGCACCATTTCACCCTTGCCGGTCCGCCGTTCACGTGGGACGGCGGACTTGGGCGGTTTGTTTCTGTGGCACTTTCCCGCGGGTTTCCCCGGGTCGATAGCTCGACCACCCTGCTCTGTGATGTCCGGACTTTCCTCGAGGGCCGAGGCCCCCGCGACTGCCTGGCCTGCACCGGATACGGTAGCGCCGTGGCGCGGCGCCCGGATGTCGCGCAAACGCGCTGGCATCGCACGCCCCCGCCGAGCGGCGGATCCGACGAGCGTGGCAGTCCGGCCCGCGCAGCCGCCGGCGCCGGCCTCAGACGCGTCTGAGCAGGCCCACGACCCGTCCCAGCACCTTGACCTCCTTGCTGCGGATGGGCTCCATGGAGTCGTTCTCCGGCTGCAGGCGGATGTGGTCCGATTCGCGGAAGTAGCGCTTGACGGTGGCCTCCTCGCCCAGCAGGGCGACGATCACGTCTCCGTCGTTGGCGGTGTCCTGGGGGTGGACGACGACGTAGTCACCTTCGAGGATCCCCGCTTCCTTCATCGATTCGCCGCGGATACGGAGGAGGTAATCGCCTTCCTCGCCGCCGGCCAGCGACGGTACGGGGACGTATTCCTCGATGTTCTCTTCGGCCAGGATCGGCTGGCCGGCGGCCACGGAGCCGAGCAACGGCAGTCCTTCGGCCCGCACCATCCCCCGCACGCTGTCGACGGCGCTGCCTACCCCCCGCTCGAGCAGCTCGATCGCCCTCGGCTTGGAGGGGTCGCGCCGCAGGAGGCCGATCTTCTCGAGGTTGGCCAGGTGCGCGTGGACGGTGGACGACGATGCGAGCCCGACTGCTTTGCCGATGTCCCTCACCGTGGGCGGATAGCCGTACTTGGCCGAGTAACGGCGAATGAAGTCGAAGATCTCCTGCTGGCGTCTCGTCAGATCCATTCCTGGCGGCCCCTAGCGATCGCGGTTGGTGATGGTGCAACGAACATGTGTTCGCACTGTAGCGCTGCTCCAGGACGGACGCAAGATGGGGTCCTCGCCGATGCGAGACCCGACCCTCACGGACGCCGGGGCGGTCCAGCCGAAGGCTCAGGGCGCCACCGGGGCGGGGCTATACTCGCCCACGCTGCGCTCGTGGCGGAATTGGTAGACGCGCAAGGTTGAGGGCCTTGTGGGGAGTTTTCCCCGTGGTGGTTCGAGTCCACTCGAGCGCATTCCATCGGCACCGCTCGTCGCTAGCGAATGGACCCGGCGCGATGGGCACCGGCCGGGCGTTTCACGCTCCTGCGAGGAGGTCCAAGAACGCGCGCGGTGAGAACACGGGCATATCCCCCTGGAGCGCGAGAAGGTGTTTGTCCCCGGAAACGAGAGCCGCGCGGTGCGCCGATGCGAGCGCGATCAGATAGTCATCATCGGGATCGCGCGAGTGCACGGGCGGCTCGCTATCAGGGTCAACGGCGACAGTCGCCATGTTCGCAACCCAGCGGACGAGCTCGGCAGCGTCTCCCTCGCTGATATGTAGCCGGAGCTTGGGATACGAAAGCGCGCGCTCCAGCTCGTCCAGCAGCGCCGGGGACGCGATCAGCTCGAACTCACCCGCCGCGAGCGCCCGCAGCACATCGACCGGTGCGCCTCGTGACGACAGGACGCCCGAGATCACGACGTTAGGGTCGAGTACGGCCCGCACTCGTCAACGACGACGAGAACGCGTCTTGTGCTGCGCCTCGACGGCGAGCGCCTCAGCGTCACGCTCGGGAACGTCGCTTTTCTCCCACAGACGCTCGAGCAGGTCCAGCCCCATGTCGCGACGCAGTGATTCCTCGATCACTTGGCTGTCGCCGCGGCCCGTGCGCGCCGCTCTCATCTTCACCGCCTTCATGACGGACTCATCGATCGTGAGCGTGGTGCGAACCTTGGACACTTCGGCCACACCATAGCACTCCGGCATCAACGCATCAAGATGAACCCCACGACAACAGCCTGGCAACGTCACCGACCGTGCGGCCGCCGAGCCGTCGCCCGACGCCGGTACGACCCCACCCGTGAGAACACACTGAGAACATCCACCACGAGCGATGCGTCGAATGCGTTCAGCGGACCGCGCTATTTGGAAAGAGCGGACGCCACTGGACGGGTCTACGCCGTCCGTATCCGGTTGAGCGCCTTGTGGGGGGTTTTCCCCGTGGTGGTTCGAGTCCACTCGAGTGCATGGGCCGACACACAGTTGACCCACGCCTCTCCCGCGGCCTCCTCAGTCGAGATCGAATGCAGCACGGATCGCGGCGCCGAGCACCGGCTCCTGGTGCGCGAGAAGCACGCCGATCTGAGGGCCGATGGCAGCCGTCGGCACCGTCGTGATGTTGTCGCAACTCACGACCGACGGTCCGTCCAGGCCATTAGAGATGCCGAGCGGGACCTCAGACGAAAGCCCGCGGATCGTTGTCGTGATCGGGGCGATCGTGACGGCCGACAAGTGCGGACGAACCATTTCGCGAGTGAGGATCAACACCGGCCTCGACTTGTCGAGCGAGGCGACGTGAATCGGTCTCATTAGTCGAGTTCGCGCACCAGGCCGGCGTTGTATTCCGCAAGGCCCTCAAGCTCGGGATCGGGACCAACGCCCGCGAGGATCGCAGCGTCGCGAGCTTCGACGGCGCGCCGGCGCTCGCGCTCAAGCGCTCGACCGACCACGTCAGCTCTGCTACGTCCCGAACCGGACTCCACCAGCTCATCCACGAAATCCACGAGCGCCTCGGGGAGGCGCACGGCGATCTGCCTGCTCATCCCATAATGGTAGCAAAACGGGATGATAGCGGTTCGAGCCCCTCGCGCCCTCGTCTACTCAGCGAGCGGGGCGCGCCGTGAGAACACGTTGAGAACATCCAGCACCCCCGATGCGTCCAACGCGTCCAGCCGACCGTGCAATTTGGACAGATCGAACACCGGCAGACGGATCTACGCCGTCCGTATCCGGTTGAGGGCCTTGTGGGGAGCTTTCCCCGTGGTGGTTCGAGTCCACTCGAGCGCATGGTGTGTTGTGTCGGGACATCCCGGACGGGTGTGTCCCGAATGATGGACGGGCTTAGGCGGGCGCGAGTGGCTGGTAGGTGCGGCTGGGGTCGAGTGTGAGCTCATGCGCCGTGGCGACCTCACGAGCGCTTCTGCCCTCCAACAACACCGCGTCCACGACAAACCGCGCCATCCCCATGCCAGCCGCCTTTCGCTCCGGTGTCCGGCATGTCCTGACACATCAGTCCACAATGTGCTGAAACCACACACCGTCGCTCACCCCTCACCCCTCCCCCCGCTGAGTCACGGGGAAGCCTCAGCAGATCCCGGAGCGGACGGCCTGAACGGCCGCCTGGACGCGGTTTTCGAGGTGGAGCTTCGCGAGAATGCTCGCGACATGATTGGAGACCGTGCTCGAGCTGAGCATCAGCTCGCGCCCGATGTCGCAGTTGCTCATGCCGGCGGCGAGGTGCATCAGGACATCGAGCTCCCGGGTGGTGAGAGACGCACGGATCCCGGCCGCGGCGCTCGGACTGCGTGCGGTCGCCGGCGTGTCTCGCTTCTGGATGTGTCGTACGAGCTGTTCGGCCGCGATCGGGGAGAGCACCCACTCGCCGGCGGCGGCCGCCTTCACGGCACCTGCGATCGCCTCCGTCGGAGAGCTCTTCGGTATGTAGCCGCACGCGCCCGCCAGGATCGCCTCGACGGCGCTGCCGTGCCAAAAGCGGGTCAGCACCAGGATCCGCGATGCCTCTGCCACACGGGCTAGCCGCTCGATCACGGCGCAGCCCGGCTTGCCGGGCAGCACCGGGTCGATCAGCACGACGTCCGGGCGGCAGGCGACGAGGCGCTCGACCGCCTCGTCGCAACAGGCGGCCTCACCGACGACCTGGACTCCATGGGCGCTCAGCTCGCGCGACAGGGCGACGCGGATCAGATGTTCCTCGTCGACCAACACGACTGTCTTTGGATGCCCACCCGGGCAAGCCTCAAGCATCCCATCCCCCTGCTGCCGCCCCTTGCGGCGCCGACCCTATCACGTTTGCGCGGGTCAGAGTGGGCCGACTGAGCCGCGGGAGATAGGTCGGCTAAACCACTGTCCGATGGTGCAGATCGACCAGCCAAGGGAGTTCGAGCCGCCCATAGACACCGGATACCGCAGAGACTAGCTTCGCTTGCATGCGTCCGAGCAGGCCGGGTGACATGCGGCGAGTCCGACGGCTGGTCGTCGCCGCCGCGACGCTTCTCGGGCTGATCGCGATTCTGGCCCGTCCCGTGGCCGCATCGGCCGAAACCGAAACGACGACCCTCAAAGAAGCGGAAATCTCATCCGCGCTCTTCGTGGCGGGAGACATCGAGCGCCTCAGCAAGGTTCGGCACGGCACCGAGGAACTCATCCTCGAGAAGGCGCTGCAGCAGATGTATGCCGACAACTCCGAACTCGAACCGGGAACGGCCAAAACCTACATCGACCAGATGAAAGAACTGCTGGCCTCCGAATCGGCGCCGACGCAGGCCAGCCTGCAGCTGATGGCGGGAAACCAGCGGATCATCGCGATCCTCACCGCCCTCGAGAGTCCGTACGGACCGGCCAAAGAACCGAACAAACTTCCTCCAGAAGCGAAACTCGCCGTCACGCACCTGGCGGCCGTGGCGCTCGCCAGCTCCTCGGATATCTTCGCGAACGCGGAAATCCCGAAGTACTTCGAACCCCTGGTCGATGAGCGCTCGAACCTCACCTTCGGCGCGTTCGCGCCTGCGACCGTCTTGCGCGCCACGTACCACCTGGCCTCCGAAAACGAATCGTTCGCGATCGCCCGCGACGCAATCTGGGGGGGAAAAGAAGCCAGCGAAGAGAGCGTCAAATCCAAATGGAAAGAACTCTTCGCAGAAAGCAAAAAGGTGCTCGACGCCTCAGCGCTCGCGAGTTTGAGAACGGAAATCGAAGCCGGCAAAGGCGAACTCAAAAACGTCGCCCTCAGCACCTTTACAACGTATTTCACAAAGGGGCAGAACGCCACCAAAGAACAGGCGTGTGCGCACGGCGGCGTAGAAGAACCGCTCGGCGAAAAAAGAATTCCAGGCGTCCCAGTCCCAACCTGCAGCGGGGGAAGCGACTACGAAGTCACACACGACTTCCAGCATGGGTTCTGCGATAAAGCAAAAGCATGCGAAGAAGGCGTGGAAAAAGAACACGAAGCTCTCGAGACGAACGCTGAACACGAGGCCAAGGTCATAGCCGAAGAGAACGCGCTAATGGCGGCGGCGGGCGAACTGATGCGGCCGGCGGACGTCAAAGCTGCGGAACTAGACCAGGCGACGGACGAGGCACAGACGAAGATCACCGAAGAGGAAACGGCATACTCCAAGTACCAAGCCGAACAGGCCGAAGCGAAAGAGATCGAGAACATCATCAAAGTCGGTGTCACCGGGGGCTCCGCGGTGGCGTCATTCTGCACCGGCGACATCTCGGGCGGCATCGCCGGGCTATTCAATACTGGCCTTGAAATCTATTCACTGATAGAGGAACAGAAACCAGCGCCACCCGGCCCGCAGGAAATCGCGCTCGAAGACATGAACGACCTGCGCAAGCAGCTCGGGGAATTCCAGCAATTCACGCAGGCGGCGTTCGAAGCGCTGAACACGCAGGTGGCGCAGCTCTCTGCTCGAATGGCACAGGAGAACTACGAACTGGAACTGAAACTGGGGACGCTCGCCGAAAAAATCGATGCGGTGCAGGAAAGCTTGACTAAGGAGCAGGTGACGGTGTTCGCACTCCAGAACGAGCTCCAGAACTTGTTCTCCGAACAGGTCAAAGCCGAACTGCACACCACAATCGAAGAGAGCGTCGGTTGGCTCGCCCGAACTGGAGAAGTGCTCTCGCCGACAAGGTTCCAAGAATCGCTCGTGGCCCTGAAGAAATACGCGACAGAAGTGGCGAACGGCGCCGAGGCCAACCCGAAAACCCAGCCCTACACCTACGAAGGAGCCGAGCACCAGCTGACGGGCGAACCGACCGGCGAACTTCGCGAACCCGGTGAAGCCATCCTCTATCTCGCCACGTTCCCGGCCGAACAGCGACCCGTATGGGTCCCGGCTACCGCCCCGACGATGCTCCCGAACACGACCTTCTGGTCAGAAGGAGCACGGGCTTACGCGCAGCTGCTTCAGGAAAACTCAAGCCACGCGAGCGGGTCGGACATCGCGAACCTGAAAGCGCTGGAAAACGAAGGCCTATTGCTCGAGAGCGCAGAGGCGCCGTGGTCCGCGAAATCGGGCAGCGGCAAAAGCGAAAGCGGCAACGCGATCCTCGACGAAGCGCTGGCGCACGTGGAAAAGGCGGCCAGCGGAAGCGGCGTGAACGAAAAGAAGTCGGTCACGAAGCAACTCGAAGGGGCCGCCGAAGAATCCTTCAATCTAAACCTGGAAAAAGGCACGCTCGTGAAAGGAAACCCGACAAAAGTAAATTTGTGGGGTGGTCCGAAGCAGACGTTCTCGAGCTTTGCGGTCGCCACGGCTGACTTGCCCGCGTTGAAATGGACGGAATGTTCGGGCAGCGAAGGCAATATCAAAGAAGAACAGATGCCTGAGGGTTTCATCGGTAGTCTACCCGCGGTCGTGGTGAACGGAGCGCGACTGGGAATAATCGGCCCGCCCGAATCCAAAGATGACGTCGAACTGTCGGTGTGCCGCATGTTCTACGACAAACATGACGAAGTTGGTGAGAGAGCGCACATCAAATTCAACGTTCTTTTGAAAAACGAAGTGCCTGAAGGCGGGATCGGAGCTTGCCCCGGCGACGATTGCGCGCTGCCTGCCAATCTTGCGGACGGGTATGCCGACTACTCGAACGAGGAATACGCGGTCTACCCGCCCGAAGAAAGCCCGATCGCCAAGGTAGAATCGGAGCTCGAAGACGCTGTGCTTTCGGGCGAGGCCACGCTGCAGGCGCAGGCCTATGAACAGGACCTCACGGAACTGAACAAGGAAGGCGAGCCCGCCGCGAACCTCGGCGGCGCGAGGGGGCTGGTACAGGCGTACGTGAGGGCGGGTCTGCCGCAGGCGCTTGAGAGCAACCCCGTGCTTCAGGAAGAAATAGAGGGCGTCGGCGCGCAGTTCGTCGATCCTGAACTTGCGACCCCTCGTTCGGTCGGGGAACAGCTGAGGGCCCTCCTGAACGGCCGGATCAAGCATTTGGAAGAAGCCGACGGAGCGATTGCGGCGCTGAACAAATACGAAATTGCGAAAAACGATTTCGAAAGGGCTGAAAAGAGCTACAAGGAAAGGAAACACACGCTCGAAGTGGACGGCCCGGGGGCGTTTGACATCAATGAAATCGACTTCGAGGTGGCGAGAGCGATCTATGAAGGCGAAAAAGCCACATACGAAGCTGCAAAGAAAGCTTATGAAAATGGATTCACGCTGGAAGAACTCACGGCGCTGATGGAGAGGGAACCGAGCAAGGAAGTTGCCGAACGGGCATCCGCGTGGACCCACGCAATCGCCAACCAGGCGAAGCTGTACGTCGAAAACACCGCCGAAGCCTTTCCGGAAAGCAAAGGCGAATCGGTCAGCGAGCAGTCGCCGCTGGTGGAATCGACGATCAATCGCCTCAAACTGACGCGGTTCGTGCTCGACGAAGCGAAAGCACCAAAGGGGGAAACAATCGCGCCGACGGACGTTGGCAAAACGGAAGCGACCCTCCACGGAGAAGTGGATCCGAACGGGGGCGCGGTCGAATCGTGCGAGTTCGAATACGGCTCCACGGAAGCCTACGGAGAAACCGCCGAATGCACGCCGAGCCCGCCACTGGACAAACTGACGATCGTCTCCGCGAAGGTCACGAAATGGACACCGGAAGGTAGCTTCCATTACCGCGTGGTTATCAGGACCTGGGGAGGGACCGCGTACGGTCAGGACGTCAAGGTCCAGCTCGAGCAGTCCGCCGGTGGACCCGCGGTGCCAAGCGTGGTCACCACGGGCGTCACCGGCCTCGGGCCACGCTCGGCCACCGTAGAGGGAACCGTCAACCCGCACGGGGAGGCGGTCGCTATGTGCGAATTCACCGTCGAACGGCTCTCGGGCGGCCTACCGACCGGCGAAAAGAAGACGGTGCCGTGTGCCAGCGGTCCCGGATCAGGCACCGAACCCGTCGTCGTCAAAGCGCTCGTCACCGAACTGCTCGTTGGGACGACCTACAGGTTCTCCCTGACGGCAAGCAACGAGTCGGGCACCGCGACCAGCGAACCGCCGAGCGAATTCACGACGCTCGCGACATCCTTCGAAGTGGTCAAGGAGCAGCGTCTCGCAGGCGAAAAATCGTACACGACGGCGAAGCTGGCAAGCAAGGCGCCGGCGACCGTTGAATACGAGATCGTCGTCAAGAACACGGGCAGCGCGACCATCGAAGTCGGGGAAGTGATCGACGCGAACGCGCCGGGTTGTGAAGGGGCGGCGAAACAGGGTGACCTCGCTCCCGGAGAAGAAGCGGTCGAGGCGACCTGCTCGATCGAATACGTATCCTTCGGCGTATTCAAGAACGTCGCCGAGGTGCTAACCAGCGAAAGCAAAGGCGAGTCCAACGAAGTAGAAGTCGAACTTGAACAGGTTTCTGCCTTCGAAGTGGTCAAGGAGCAGCGCTTCGCCGGCGAATCGGCTTACACGACGGCGAAACTGGTGGGCAAAGCGCCCGATACGGTGGAATACGAGATCGTTGTCAAGAACACGGGCGACACGACCCTCGAAGTTGGAGAAATCCTCGACACGAACGCCCCCGGATGCAAGGGCGTGGCGAAACTGCGCAAATTGGCGCCTGGCGAAGAAGCGGTCGAGGCTACCTGCTCGATGGAATACAAGACCGTGGGAGCGTTCAAGAACGTTGCGGTGGTGTTCACAAGCGGAGGCAAGGGCGAATCCAACGAAGTAGAGGCCGTGTTGGAAGGCGGTACCACCGGTTTCGAACTGATCAAGGAGCAGCGGTTCGCGGGCGAAAAAGCCTTCACGAAGTCAAAGCTCGTGGGCAAAGCGCCGGCGACGGTGGAATATGAGATCGTCGTCAAGAACACCGGCGGCACCACCCTCGACGTCGAAGAAGTCGGCGACGCGCAGGTCCCGGCATGTGACGAGGTGGCCAAACAGCCTCACCTTGCCCCGGGCGAAGAAGCTGTCGAGGCGACGTGCTCGGCGGAATACAAGGCAGCTGGTAACTTCAAAAACGCTGCGAGCGTGCTCTTCACCACCGCCGAAGGCTTCACCAACGAAGTCGAAGTCGAACTTGAACCGGTCACGTCGTTCGAAGTGCTGAAGGAGCAGCGTTTCGAGGGCGCAGGCAGCTACACGACCGGCAAGCTGACCGGCACGCTGCCGGCGACACTGGAATACGAGATCGTCGTCAGGAACACCGGCGAAACCACAATCGAAGTTCTGAAACTGCTGGATGCGAACGCGCCCGGCTGTCAAACCACACCGGCAAAGCCGAAGGTTGAACCCGGCCAGGAAGCGGTTGAGGCGACCTGCACGGTGGAACACAAAACTGCCGGCGTCTTCAAGAACGTGGCGTTCGTTGTCACCAGCGGCAGGGAAGAGCGCTCCAACGAAGTCGAAGCGGAACTGTCCGAATCCGCCATCGAAACGTTTGAAATCGTGAAGGAACAGAAGCTGGCAGGGCAACCGACATTCACGAAGTCGAAGCTGTCGGCGAGCGTGGGCGGAACTGTCGACTATCGGATTGTCGTCACAAACACGGGAAATGTCACGGAGAAGTTCGTCGCGTTCAGCGATCACAACTGCACGAACATCGCGGGCGGGGCGAGCGAATTGCGTGCGGGTGAATCGGCGACCTGGACGTGCGAACACGTGCTCACGGCGAGCGGTGTCTACGTCAATGAAGCCTCGGTCGAAAAGATCGGGCCGCCGGGGAAGGACGAGGCATCGAACAAGGTCGAAGTCGAAGTGAGGGAACGGACCACGGCGTTCGAAGTGATAAAGGAGCAGCGCTTCGCAGGCGAATCGGCTTACACGACGGCGAAGCTGGCGGGCAAGGCGCCGGCGACGGTCGAATACGAGATCATCGTCAAGAACACCGGCGAAACGGCGATCGAAGTTTTGAAACTGCAGGATGCGAATGCGCCCGGCTGCGAAAAAGCGCCGGCAAAAGTGAAGCTTCTTGCCGGCGAAGAAGCGGTTGAGGCGTCGTGCGCGGTAGAACAGAAAACTGCCGGCGTCTTCAAGAACCGTGCGCTGGTCGTGGCCGGAGGCAGGGAAGAGTTCTCGAACGAAGTCGAAGCCGAACTGTCGGAACCCTCCATCGAAACGTTCGAAATCGTGAAGGAACAGAAGCTGGCTGGGCAACCGACGTTCACGAAGTCGAAGCTGACGGCGAGCGTGGGCGAAACCGTTGACTACAGGGTCGTCGTTACGAACACCGGAGACGTGACAGAGCACTTCACGGGCTTCAGCGACCCGAACTGCACGAACATCGCGGGCGGAACGAGCGAACTGAAGAGGGGCGAATCGGCGACCTGGACATGCGAACACACGCTCACCGCAAGCGGTGTCTACGTCAACGAAGCCACGATCGAAAACGCGATTAGCGACAAACGCTCGGCATCGAATAAGGTCGAAGTCGAAGTAAAAGAACACGGCAAAGAAACGCTCGTGGTCGAAAAGGAGCAGAGGATCGGGTCCGGCGCGTTCACGAAGAAGAAACTCAAGGGCACGGCCGGCGAGGTCGTCGACTACCAGATCACCGTCAGGAACACGGGCGAAACGGTCATCACCCTCGCAAAGATCATCGACGCGGGCTGCTCCAACATGTCCCCACCGGGCAAAGCGACGCTGGCACCGGGAGAATCGACGACCTACGGCTGCGAACACGTGCTCGCCGAAGGCGGGACCTACACCAACGTTGCCGAAGTCGAAACCGGCGGCGGCACGACGGGGAAGTCAAACACGGTCGGGGTCCGGGTGACCGAAGGCAAGGTGTGCGCAGTTGAATCGCTGCACTCGTTCGTCGATCAGGGGGAGGGCGAAGAAGCGTCGAGCGTGGCGGACGTGATCCACATCGGCTGCCTGCCTTCCTTTGCCGAGCGCACGGTACGGCTCAGCGACAACGAGCTCTTTAGCAACTGCGCGAACAATCTGAGCTGGGCCGCCGCATCCCAGCCGGCAGCGCGCGTGGAGGGGCCGAGCTTCGAAGTCGAACTGGACGACGACGGCAACGCCACCGTGGCGCTGTGGGGGGGTCCCTCATGCGCGGCGGGCTCGACCCTGATCACCGCAGACCTGCTCGTCCCGCCATACACGACCGTGGCGGCCGAATTTGCGGTGCTGCCGCCGAAGGCGACGGAGCCGGGGCTGAAGGCGCAACCTGCCAAGGAGATCGAGGACGCGACCTACAGCACCGTCGCGACGATCGTAGAGGTTGAGTTCCCGGCCGTGGATGGAGGCCAGTACGTCAGGGTCGGGGCCGAACAACTCGCGGCGAGCTGCTTGGCGGCGCCGCACCTGATGTGGATCGGCGCCGACGAGAAGATCCTCGGAGGCACCGAACTGGTGGAGGAAGTCGAAGAAGCCAAGTCGCAGGTTCTGAAGCTCGACAACGACGGCAACGCCTTCGTGGTCTTGTTCGGCGATCGATCGTGCGCGGCTGAACGCAGCGAGATCGAAGCAACGCTGATGACGCCGCCCTACACCACGCGTGTGACGAACTTCACCGTCGAGTCGCCGCACCCGACGATCAAAGCGAAGAAATGAGACGTCTGCCACTCAGTCGGACAGGACGCGAGGGCCGGGCTCATACGCCGACCGCGCGTCGCCGCTCGCTTGTAGGTGTCGCCATCCTAGGGGCCTGTGTCGTGCTTGGCTGCGCCTGCGGCGCCTCGCCGGCGCTGGCCCACTCTGGGCCCGCGTGTACCGTGACCTCGCTGCCCACCTTCTTGGACCAGGGCGAGCTCGCGCACGCGTCAAGTGTTGCGGACATCATATCTGTGTCCTGCGAACCGGCCGTTCAAGCGAATAAGCCGGTGTTCATAGGCTCCGAAGGGCTGAGCAATCGCTGCAGACACACACTCGTATGGGCGCCCGTGACCACGGCGACGCCGGGCCCCAAAGGGCAAACGGGTGTGAAAGTGGTCCTTGACTCGAGCGGTAACACATCGGTGGTGGTGTGGGGTGGTCCGAGTTGTGCGACGGGGGAAAGCTTGATCGAAGTTCATACCGAACAGGCGCCATTTGAAACGGTCACAACCGCGTTTACGATACTGCCGCCGCAGGAAACGGAAGAAGGGGTGACTGTTTTGCCGAGCACGGCGACCGAGTCCTCAACGGATGGTGCGGTGGCGACGATCGTGCAGGCGGAGTTCTCGCCCCTCCAGGCCGAGCGCCCGATCGATCTCAACGCTGGCGGCCTCTTCTCCGCATGCTTGTTCAAGCCGAAACTGAGGTGGTTCGGAGCGGATGCGGAATTGCTGTCGGAAGAAACCGAATCGGTCAGCAAAGTCGAACTGGACAACGATGGCAACGCTTTCGCGGTGCTGTTTGCACTGCCGTCGTGCGCGCCCGGCGGGTATCTGGTGCAGGCCAACCTCGAAGAATCGCCGTTTAGCACGTTCTTCACCGAATTCGATATCGCGTCCCCGCCGGTGCCGGGGCCGACGGAGCTCGCCTACACCGGCCCGCTGACGGTCGCCCACGGAGACCCGTTCCTCGCCTCCGCGAAGCTGACCGTGCCCGCCGGGGGGATCGCTGGCGGCCGACAGATCGCCTTTGTGCTCGGCCCCAACGCGGGCGAAAGCTGTACCGCGGAGACCTCGTCATCGGGCGAAGCGCAGTGCTCGCTGACGCCCAGCCAGAGCCCGGGGGCGGCGAAAATCACGGCCGCTTTTGCCGGCAGCCCCGAACTTGCGCCGACGGAAACCGCTGCCCCGGTGACGATCACCCCCGACGAGACGAAGCTGTCCTATATCGGCGCCACGATGGCCCAGTATCGCCACGCGTTCATCGCTGCAGCCAAGCTCGAAGACCCCGACGGCGCGACGCCGCTCGCGGCGAGGAAGGTCACCTTCACGCTCGGCAACCGCAACGGCAAGAGCACCAAGCACGGCAAACACTGCACCGCCACCACCAGCTCACAGGGCATCGCGGAATGCCAGCTCGAGGCCGCGCAGGCGGGGACCTACCCGATCGCGGCGAGCTTCAGCGGCGACGCCGAAGACGAACCGAGCAGCGCCAGTGCCACCGTGAGCGTCGAGGCGCGCGAATCCGCGTGCACGGTCAGCTCGCTGCCGTCCTTCGTGGACCAGGGCGAGTTCGGGGAAACCTCGAGCATCGCGGATATCGTCCACGTGACGTGCTCCCCCGTCTGGGCGGAGCGGCACGTCGAACTCAGCGCGGGGCCGCTGTACATCGAGTGCGCCGAACACCTCAGCTGGGCCGCGCCGAACGCCCCCACGGCGCTTCAAGAGGGCGCGAGCTTCAACGTGGAACTCGACGATGACGGCAACGCCACCGCGGTCCTCTTCGGTGGCCCCTCCTGCGCCGCCGGCACAGGCCTGATCTCCGCGCACCTGCTCGCCCCACCATTCACGACGGTCACAACCGATCTGCAGGTGCTGCCGCCACAGCCGACCCCCGAAGGGCTCCAAGCGCTACCTGCCAGCGAGATCGAGGACTCGACCTACAGCAGCGTCGCCACGATCGTTCAGATCGAGTTCCCGCCCAAATTCGCCGAGCGCAACGTGGAAGTCAGCTCCGAGCAGCTCGACCACGGCTGCATGAGCTCACCGCACCTGGTGTGGATCGGCCCCGACGAGACGATCTTCGGCGAAGGAGGCGAGCCCACCGCCACCACCAAACTCGACAACGACGGCAACGCCTTCGTCGTCCTATTCGGCGCACAGTCATGCGCCCCAGGCGAATACCTCATCGAAGCGCGCCTCGAACAGCCACCCTACGACGAGCTCGACACAACCTTCACAATCGAACCGCCGCGCTCGACGCTTTAGGCGCGGCGAGCCGGACCGGAGACGCCGGAAGGCGCGAGGCTTGGTTGGTATCACTCGTGTCGCGCCGTAAATCTCGCTCCGTGCGGTAATTTTTGCCGCTGAAGCCACTTGCACCGGGAGAAAAGGGGTAGTACTCATCCTGGACCGTTTCGGCCGCTTTGTTCGGGTTTCTCGCGCAGGCCGTCCGCCGACCTCACGGGCTGTTTCGTCCACAGCGACAGGAGCACCATTCCATAGCAGGGGCTTGTCCTGGTGGGGAGGAACTGGCCCCCCACAGCCCTTCGATGCCGCTTGGCCGTCGCCGAAAAGTGCGCCCAAACGTCATCCGGCACCCACCCGACAGGAGGACACATTATGTCTGCCACGACCACCGCCAAGACGTCGGCGGGGGCGACCGCGATCCGGCCGTTCAACGTCGAGTTTCCTCAGGCGGATGTTGAGGATCTGCGTGCACGCATCGCCGCGACGCGTTTCCCCGAGAAGGAGCCGGTCGAGGATCCGGTCGTGCATCCGTTGGGAGATACCGTCCCGCCGCAGGGCGTCGAGTTGGCAACGATGGAGGCGCTCGTGCGCTACTGGGCCACCGAGTACGACCTTCGGAGGGTCGAGGCGCGGCTGAACGCGCTGCCGCAGTTCCTGACCGAGATCGACGATCTCGATATCCACTTCATCCACATCAAGTCGCGCCATGACGACGCGTTGCCGGTGATCTTGATCCACGGCTGGCCTGGCTCGGTCGTTGAGATGCTGAACGTCGTCGGCCCGCTCACGGACCCGACGGCCCATGGCGGCAGCGCCGAGGACGCGTTCGATGTAGTGATCCCCTCGATTCCGGGCTACGGGTTCTCCGGCAAGCCGGCGAAGAGCGGCTGGGGTCCCGAGCGGGTCGCCAGTGCCTCGGTTGAGCTGATGAAGCGGCTCGGCTACACGCGCTTTGTGGCACAGGGCGGCGACTGGGGCGCGGTCATCGTGGATCTGATGGGCGTGCAGGCGCCTCCGGAGCTGCTCGGCATCCACTCGAACATGCCGGGGGTTCTCCCGCCCGAGATCGCGCCGGGGTTCACGCCGCTGGTCGTAGCTCCGGCGCCGGCCGGACTGTCGGCCGAGGAGAAGCGCGCCTACGAACAGGTCACCTACATGTATACGAAGGGGATCGGCTATGCCGTCCAGATGCTGCTGCATCCGCAGACGCTGTACGGGATCGCCGACTCGCCCGCCGGGTTGGCCGCCTGGATCGCCGACCACGACGCCGAGAGCTACCTCGACATCACCAGCGCCTTCACCCACGGCCAGCCCGTCGGCAACCTGACCCGGGATGAGGTGCTCGACAACATCACGCTGACGTGGTTCACGAACACCGGGGTCTCCTCCGCTCGTCTCTACCACGAAAACGCGTTTGGCTTCTTTGACGCCAAGGGCGTGTCTGTCCCGGCCGCTGTGACTGTGTTCCCGAGAGAGCTGTATCAGGCTCCGCGGAGCTGGGCAGAGCGCGCCTATCCCAACCTGATCTATTTCAACGAGGTCGATCGGGGCGGGCACTTTGCGGCCTGGCAGGAGCCGCAACTGTTCTCGGAAGAGCTTCGTGCGGGATTCCGCTCGCTTCGCTAGATGACGCCTCGCTCGCGGGCACATGCTGCCTTCGCTCGGTGGGCAGCCGAGTGGCTCAACTCCGAGCCGCTCGGCCCCGCCGAGCCGGCGGATGTATCAGCACGAGTCCGGCGCTCCGCCCCCAGATTGCTGCTTTCGCCCAGGAGCAGGAGTCTGACCAACGGGGATGAGAGCGACTCGTCTCGTCGATGCAGGAGTGCAAGAGGTCACTGGCGGCGCGCCTGCTCGGATTCGACGCGGAAGTCTGCGAGCAGTTCTTGGCCACCGGACGCAAGAACGCACGAAATCAAGCCTCCGTCAGGGCCGCCCCGCTTCCCTGGATCAGGAGGGGCTGAAAGCCGCCCGGTCGTTCAGTCCGGGAGAGTTCGCTGCTGTGGATAAATCGTCTCGCCGCGGGCGAGCATCTCCACAAACCGCTCGATCCGTCGCAGCCGGGTCTCCGGGCGCTTGGCACTCTGGAGGCGGTAAAGCACCGCGTAGCGATTCTGGGAGGTGAGGATCTCGAACATTTCCCGGGCCCGAGGCTCAGCGGCGAGCGCGGCATCAAGATCGGCGGGCACCTCGATTTTGCTCGCGCCGGGGTAGGCCGACTCCCATCGCCCGTCCTGCTGGGCCCGCTCGATCGCAGCCACGCCCGCTGGATGCACACGATCTTCGGCCAGGAGACGCTCGATGATCGCGACGTTGCGCTGTGACCATGCGCTGCGCGCCCGCCGGGCCGTGAAGCGCTGGCGGTAGGTCAGCTCATCTCGCCGCTTGATTTGGCCGTCGATCCAGCCATGGCAGAGCGCCTCCTCCAACGCCGCCTCGTAGGTGAGCCGCGTCGGCACGGTCGCGCCCTTCTTGGCCAACACCAGCCAGACCCCGGACTCCAGCGCATGATTGTCCCCTAGCCACGCACGCCAGCCCTCGGCATCAGCGAGGATCAGCTCCGGCAGCACCTCATCCACGCGCACAGTCTCCCAGGAGAGGCACCTCACCGGGTCGCCGGGCGGCGTAGCTCGGCGTAAGGCTCGCTTAGCCCCCGCGAAGGCAGTCGTCTGGCCGGCGCCCGACGAGGCGCTCGCAGTTCGTCCGGACCAGCGGCCCGACCAGCGACCGTCCATACACTCGCGATGCGGCACTTAGCGAGCGTCACACCGAGCATCGAGCAGACGCTGGCCTGGGACGACAAGCAGCAGCCATTACCTCGCGGCCAGCGCTGTCGGAACGCGCGAAAAGTGGAACTACATGCCGCGCGCCAGCTGATAGAGGCCAGGCCCGGGGCGCTCGAATCGTCCGTGCCGTCGCGCGCCCACGGACAGGCACGCGTTTATGGAGGATGCAGACACGGGCTTGCGAAGGCAGCCACACGCACCTCTCTGACGCGGAGCGGCCGCTCAGCCGATTCGAGCGCCGCGATCACGGCCCGCTGCAGCTCGCCCTTGCCGAGGCTCGCGGGGCCGGCATCAACGACGCCGATGCTCGCCGTGGATCTCCCATGCGGCCCTCCGAGCACTCCTCCAGAGCAGTCTCAAGTGCTTCTGGAGGGTTTGAGTAGTGTCCACTAGTGCATGGGACTGACCGGCGCTTCAGGCTTCGGGCCGCAGCGGTCGCTCGCCCAAAGGAATCACGACCGCTGGGTGAACTCCGCGCCATCGCCGATCGAAGGTCCACACTGCATCGGCGTCGATCAACTCGGCGATCGCGAGCGTAATTGCATCGGGCAGGCTGAGCGCGCGGTGGCGGGCCTTTAGGAGGGCCGCACCGTCGGCGACGTCGGCGCTGACCGGGATCGTCTCGCAGCCGTCGACGAAGCTTCGCGCGATCGCGAGCTCCCTGTCACCCGAGCCGGCGGGTCCGATAAGGATCTCAGCCCTCGTGGTGGCAGCGAGCACGAGGTCATCGTCGGCGGCACCCTCAAGGGCGCTCGACGCGCTGCCATGATGCGCGTCGTCCGATGCTAGGGCCGCGATCGCAATACTGGCATCGAGGACGATCAGCTTCGCCACTGTTCGCGAAGCTCGCCAAGGTAATCGGCGGAATAAGCCGAGCTGTCGAGCTCCCCCATCGCGGCGAGCAGTCGCGCGCGTCGTCGCGCCCGCTCCGCCTGCTCCGGCGGGGCGCCGAGCAGCTCATGCCGAACAGCGGACCGGATCAACTCTGCCTCGCTCGTGCCGCGCTCCTTCGCGACCTGCTTGAGCTCGTCGCGCAGCGCCTCGGGGAGATAAACCGTCGTCTTCACCATGGCTTCATATTACCATACGTCACGTATGGCACAACGGCCGGGGCCGCTCAGCCGCGGCGACACCGCGGAATCTCCTGATACCGGGCCGTCACCCCTGCTTCAGCGGGCTCGATCCGGTTAGAACACCGTGAGAACATCCGCGCCGACAGATGCGTCCAGGGCGTCCGGCGCCGCGCACAAATCGGACGTATTGGACGCCGGCAAACGCGTCTACCCGGTCCGTATCCGGTTGAGCGCCTTGTGGGGAGTTTTCCCCGTGGTGGTTCGAGTCCACTCGAGTGCATTGGCGGCGGAACAGGGGTGCCGTACTCAAGATGTGCTCAGCGTCGGGACGAGCCCGTGACTCGGCGAATGGGCGAGCGATTGCCCGTCAGCAGGGCTTAGACGGCAGCTGCGCGCCCCCGATCGCTCGACCCAGCTCCACCGAATCGTGGGCGCAGAACAGCCGGACCTCCGAGCGACGACTGAGACGCAGCTCGCAAAGCCGCGCTTGGTTGTGCCGGCGCGCGTCGTCATCGACGGCTACCAGTCGCTCGAACGTGCGTAGGCCGGACGGACACGATGGCAGGGGCTCGATCTCTGCGTGAAAGTAGTACGCGTCGCCGCAGTGCAGCAGCCATCCCTCGCCCACCCGCACCGCCACCCCAGCGTGTCCTCGCGTGTGCCCATGGAGCGGCACCAGCAGGACGTCGTCGATTGCCCCGGCGGCCTCGAACCCCATCCATCGCTCACCGCGCCCCTCGTGGATCACCCAACGCGGCTGATGCTCCCACTGCTGCCGCCGGTAGCGCCACCTCTCCTGTCTAGTGGGCGGCTGCATCGCCGCGGCGTGCTCGACGTCGAGCACGTGCACCTGCGCGGTCGGGAAGTCACTGAGCCCACCGGCATGGTCCAAGTCGAGGTGAGTCAACACGATGTGACGCACATCAGCTGCGGCGAAACCAAGACGCCGAACCTGCGCGATCGCCGTCCCCTCGGTATCGAGCAGCGGTCGCGAGTAGAGAAGCCACAGTCGGCCAAGACGCCGCCGCGGCTGTGCGAGGTCGGCTGTTCCCAGGCCGGTGTCGACGAGCACCAGCCCATCCTCACCCTCGAGCAGCAGGCAGTGACACACCAGTTTGGCGGCCCGGGCGACGCCCGAACGTCCATCCCAGAACCGCCCACCCGGGTGGCAAATCGTCGCGCAGTTCAGGTGGTGGACCTGCACAGACGCCATCATCCCTGTTCGAGACCCGCTCGTGCGCTGCCGAGACCGATCACGGATGATTGCGGCTCGCGATGACATAGCGACCGCGCGCGACGCGCCGGAACCTATGCGCAGACGCTCGCGCACCAGTCGAAAGGCAGCTGTTGACCGACTCAAGGCGAGACCGGATGGCCGAGACAGCACTCGACCGCAGCACGCACCTCGGCGACCGCCATCGGACGCTCTGAGCCGTCCTGGGTTCCACGGGGACGGTTCAGATCGAAGTCTCCGTCAAACCCAGGATGGCTCATGGAGCAGATTCAAGCTGGGCCTGCCTTGGCCCATCCACGACGCGGCTACGGCTGCCGCAAGCTGGTCGTGTAGGACGGCGTGCCGGTCGAACTGTCCGCCTATGGCCTCCACTTTGTGCCAAGCACTTCGTAGACCCTGTTTTCTGCCTCGACGAGCGGCGCTTCCTCGGGGCTGCTGGAGGATGGTGTTTTTGGCAACACCTTCTTTGCAAGCAGCCGATCGACCTTATCCTCATAGCTGGAGAGACGATCCGCGGTTTCCGGTCGTGATTCGACACCTATCCCTGATATTTCGTTGAAGCGTTGCAGGTAGTGCTTTGTGGCGGCAGACGTCGCGGTGTAGTCGCTCCCGACCCAGAACTTCAAATCGGCACACAGGGGCGGAGTTGGAAGCCCGGACTGTTCCACCCCCTCGAGCGCCAGGTCGTGTAGACGCTTCGTCAATCCGGGGTTGCTCCACCGCAGGCGTTGCACGGCCTTGTAGAAGCGCTCGCGCGTGGCGTGCTCGACTCGTTCGCCCGCTACAGGGATGGCTTGCGCAAGTTCGAGCGAGATTTCGCTACCCACTGGGTGCAACTCGTCATTTGAGTCTATGTAGGATCCTGCGTGCTGGAGCACGGCTGGGCATTCCGTCTTGACGGTTTGGGCAAGTGCGTCGACGGCATTGGTTTCTGCCGATAGGTGAGTTGCTTCCGCACGCCGTAGAGCGAGCCTCGCCTCGAGGTAGGCATGCGTTGCCGCAGCGTCAGTCGCTGACACGTGAGCGCTCGCGACACCGGCAGGGCAGACGCTCGCGATGGCGGCGGCCGAGAGGAGTCTTAGAAGTACCTTCCCGCGCCTCAAATTCATCGCCCTCGGCGACGAGTATCCCGCTGGCATGGTTCCGTGTTGTCTCTGATCGGACAGTTGATGACGCCAGGCTAGCCGATGTGAAGTCGCCGCGAACCGACGCCGCGAAGATCGTGCGCACGAGGTCACGGTAGACCGGCAAATGTGTCTCAGGAGCGCGCCGTTGTTCCCGTTCGGGCATACACGGCGTTTCCCTATCGCGTGGTTGCGAGCGTGTCAGCAGACACCGTCCGCGCTTCCGCTCCGGACGTCCCAAGCGAGCGTGCGGTCATGCGGCCTCTGCACGGGTCTTCAAGGCAGCGTTCAGATCCTGAAAGGACTCCTCGGTGCGCTTCAGGGTTCCGCCCATGACGCCGACGAGGATTCCTCGGAAGTGCTCCTCCTGGGTGAGCCTGGTGCCGCCGTCCGGCAACTCAGTGAGTCCGAAGTGGTGTTCGCCGTCGAAGAGGCCTCCCGGGCCGAGCTTGCCCAACCAGCGTAGCTCGCGACCAGGCTCGGCGACGAGCACGCGGGGCTTGAAGGTCATGCCTCGCCCGCCCTTCGGCTGCATATGGATCGTCAGCTTCTCGCCGACCTCGGCGCGACCCTCGGCTCGGTCCATGAACGGGTTCCACTCGCTGAAGCGGGCGAAGTCGGTGAGTACGCCCCAGACGGTGTCGGGGCTTGCACTGATCGTGGTTTCGGTGCTGATCGTGGCGCTCATCAGTCCCCTTCTCGGCTCATGAAGCTAACGGGATCAGCCACCATAGGCTAACGACGTGTCAAGAGATGCCGGTGTCCGGTGACGACTCTTCGGTGGGCAGAGCGGTAGTGGGTCCGGCCCCTACGAGACGCTCGCTCGGGACGAAACCGAGCGCGCACGTACGTCAGCAGAGCATGTGGCGGCAACCAGCACACCGCCACATGCTCTGCGCGAACGGACTCCGGGGGTCAGTGTTCTACCGCTGGAATGGCGATGGGCGCTGGAGTGGCGATGGGCGGAACGGTTTCCGGCTGCTCGCCGATTCGTGCGATGTCGAGGGCGATCAGGCCGAGGTTCGCACCGGCAGCTGCTCCGATGATCGTGGTGATGACCGCTATGAGCCCGGCTGTTGCGTTGAACCCCAGCAGCGCGCCGGCGAGGGCGCCCGTCAGCGCGACCCCGAAGCCGATCCTCGTGGCCCTGGCCGGCCGGTCGCGGTTGACCCAGGCCCAGTAGGTGCCGAGGCCGATCGGCGCGCCGATGAAGAGAACAGCCATGAGCTCGCTGTTGAGGGGCACTGTCGGCAAAGCCACCAGCACGATGATCAGGCCGATGAACCATCCGCCGAGGCCGAGCACCAGCAGGTAGACGGAGCGCAGTATCGCGCTCGCCTTGCGCCCGAAGCCGCCGCGCTTGTGCGCCCGGCGCCACATCAGTAGCAGCGACAGGATCGTGAGGAGTCCGAAGCCGATCATCGCGCCGGCGATGGCCTTGGCGGGTCCGGTCTGTGTGGAGTCGGGCGTGAGTTTGACCGCTTGATGTTTGTACAGCGAGTCGTCGACCTTGCCTGTGTCGAAGTAGGTGTTGATCAGGTGCGTGCTCGCCTTGGTCTGTTCGGTCCAGAAGGAGGTTGTGTGGCCGAAGTTGGCGAGGATGACCTGGTGGCCGTTGGGCAGGTAGGGCAGGAGCTCCTTGGTCGCGTTCTGGGGCGGGGTGGCGAAGTCGAGACTGCCGCCGATCAGGAGCGTCTGCACGTTCGATCTCTGGACATGGGTGTATTCGTTGTCGGCCGGGGTGGCCGGCCATGCGTGCAGGAGGCCTCCGCCGCCGAAGAGGAATTCCGTTCCGGGGTTGCCGATAATCGAGGGGCCGTCGTGTTCGCTTGACGAGTAGTAACGCTCGGCAGCTTGGTTGTCAGCCATTCCGACAGCTGCGACGTCGCCCCAGACAAACACTTCAGGGAAAGCGATCTGGGCGAGGAGCGACTCGAACCAGAGCCCGCTCGAGTCACCGTGGGCGGCCGAGAGCCAGGCGTCCAGGGTCATCGGTCCGGAGAGCGGCGAGGCATTTTCCGTCGTCTCCATCAGTCCGAAGAAGCTCGCGATCCGTGCGTTGCCCTTCCTGATCGGAAAGAACAACCAGCGGCTCGGCATGTGCGCGACGGTCCGCTTCAGCGTCGCGGCGAGATCGCTGGTGCGCTTGTGGCACGTCGCGTCTTGCGCACAGAGGCTGGCGTAGCGTTCGATCTGTTCGTCGGTCGTCTTCGGGTACCAGATGAAGTTGCCGGGTGGGTTGACGCCGATCATCACCGAACGGTGGATGGCGGTCGGGTAGCGCCAGGAGTAGATCATCGCGGTGCGGGTGCCCGCGCTTTCGCTCAACAGGTCGATCTGGTGGTAGCCGAGGGCTTTCCGTGCCGCCTCGAGGTCGTTGACCCGTTCGGGGAGTGTGTAGCCGGCGAGGTCGACGCCGTTTGCCTCGAGCCGCTTCGCGCACGAGCGGAACGCGTTCGAGTAGGCATCGAGGGACTTCTGGCCGAGGAAGTCGGCGGAGTGCTCCAGGGCCGACTCGACCTCCGGGCACTGGAGCCGAACGGAGCCGTCGACGCCGCGGTAGCCGACGAGGACGACGTCGTGGTTGGCGGTGAACCGACTGGCGTCCGCGAACTTCATGTTCGTGACGCCGGGGCCGCCTTCCAGGCGGAAGATCGGGGCGCCCGGGTGTGCCGAATGCGCACGGATCCGGATCACCGGCAGCGCGATCAGCCGCGAGTGCGGCTCGGCGCGGTTCTCGGGCACCACGAGCGTTCCGCAGTCGGCGGCGTAGGCGCCCTTCTCGGTGTTGTAGGTACAGCTTTTGAGCGTCAGCTGGCCTGCATGCGCGCCGGCAGGCACGGAGACGGCCGTAGAACTGCCGGCGAAGGCGAGGTAGCCGAGCCCGAACGTGAGGACGGCGATCAGGGTCAGGGCGGTGATCCGGCCGCGACTGAAGCGTCTGGCCGAGGGATGCATGGTTCGTTCTTTCCTGTTGGTCGTCACGGCGTGCTCCGCTCGGTGCTGTTTCGCCAGCGTGGCTGGGTCGTTGGGGGTCATGCTGCATCCTCCTTCGGGCTGGACTTCGGACATGACGACAAGCTCTCCGTTCAGCGAGGAAGAAACCAGGGGGCTGGCAGGCGTCTGTGACGTCGGGTGGCGCCCCGGGGATACGACGGTTTGCCGCCAGCCCGGGGCGGCCAGCCGTATGGAACCAGTCGCGGCCCTGCGCGATGATCAGCCCTCATGAGAGAGACTGTCCTGATCGTGGATGATCACCCCAGCTTCCGCGCCAGCGCGAGGCGCATGCTCGAAGCCAACGGCTACGACGTCGTTGGAGAGCTCGATAACGGTGACGGCGTCGTCGCTGCCGTGGAGAAGCTGAACCCAGAGGTTGTGCTACTCGACGTGCGCCTACCCGACATCGACGGCTTCGAGGTTACGCGGCGACTGCTCGATGCGAACGGCGCTAGCCCGCAGATAGTGCTTGTCTCGAGCCATGACTTCACCGACCTTGACGAGGCGGTGGGCGCCAGTGGCGCGCGCGGGTTCGTCGCCAAGAGCGAGCTGAGCGCGGAGGCGATCTCTTTACTCATCGGCTGACCGCATCGCGACGCACCCTGATCGGTCTCGCCGGCTTGGCGTTCCTGATGGGGATCGCCGCGTTCGTGGTCATGCTCAACGGCGAGCACAACGTTCACCGGGGCGCGTATGCCGGGTTGTTCCTGGCCACCGGCTGGGGGTTCGTGGGAGTCGGGCTATGGGTTTGGAAGCAGCGGTCGGCCGGCAACATCGGTCCGCTGATGGTCGCGGTCGGCCTCAGCGCCTTGGTGAAGGGGTTGGCCTTTTCCAACGACAGCGTCGTGTTCGCGATCGCGTCGGTCGGGGAGGTGCTGATCTACGCGGTGCTCATCCAGCTGCTGCTTTCCTTTCCATCGGGGAGGCTCGAAACCCGGCTGGACCGTCTCCTGGTCACCATCGCCTACGTCAACACGACGGTGGTGCAGCTTGGAGTGTTCCTCTTCACCGACTCAAAGGCGGGCTGCGCCAGCTGTCCCAGTAACCCGCTGCTGATCGAGCACTCCGAGGCTGCCAAGGTACTCGAAGCGGCGCAATTGGACACCTCGATCGCGTTGCTGGGTGCCGTGGTCGCGGTCCTTTATCGACGCTGGCGAAGCGGCACCCCAGGGCGAGCGAGGGTGTTCGCCCCGATCGTCGCCGTCGGCGGGCTCACGTTCGTGCTGTTAATGATCGCCCTCGTCGTCGAACAGGCCGGCCTGTCGAGCGACATTTCTGACGCGCAGACGTTGGCCTTGTTCGCGTCCATCGCCTGCCTACCGTTTGCCTTCTTGGTGGGCCTCCTGCGATCCCGGTTCAGCGAAGCCGACGCGATCAGCGAGCTCTTGGCCCAGCTCGGTGAGGGTGGTGGCCGCGGAGCGTTGCGCAACGCGCTCGCGGACGCGCTCGGAGACCCGACCTTGGAGCTCGCCTATTGGGTACCGGACCAGAACGCCTACGTGGACGCCGACGGTCAGGCGGTGCGGGTCGATCCCGCGCCGGCGGGCAAGGTCTCCACCATCATCGAGCACGAGGGCGAACGAATCGCTGCGATCGTGCACAGCCCGGGCCTCGCGGAGGAACGCGAACTGGTGCAGACAGCGGGCGCCGCCGCCGGGCTGACGCTCAGAAACGAACGGTTGGCCGCCGAACTACGGGCGAAGGTTGCCGAGCTTCAGGCCTCACGCTCACGCATCGTGCAGGCCGGCTATGAGCAAAGGCGCCGACTCGAGCGGGACCTCCACGACGGCGCCCAGCAGCGACTCATGGCCCTCGGCATCGACCTACGAATGGTAAGAGAACGCATCGAGCACGACCCACAAGGGGCGGCGGAGCTCCTCGACGAATCACTCCACGAGTTGAACGAGGCGACCGCCGAGCTGCGCGAGCTCGCACGAGGAATCCACCCGGCCGTGCTCACAAATCGCGGCCTGCACGCGGCACTCAAAGGCCTCGCCAGCCGCTCCCCGGTTCCTGTGGAACTACTCCGGACGCCGGCCGACAGACTCCCGCCGTCGGTCGAGTCGGCGGTCTACTTCGTCGTCGCCGAGGCCCTTACGAACGCGGCTCGCTACTCGCGCGCGCAAACGGTAACGGTAGGGGTCGTCCGCGACGACGGCCACGTCGACGTCGAGGTGAGGGACGACGGCGTCGGGGGCGCCGACGCCGATCAGGGCTCGGGGCTAAGAGGGCTTCAAGATCGGGTCGCGGCGCTCGACGGCCGCCTCGAGCTGACGAGTCCGCAGGGGTTGGGCACCATCCTCAAGGCAACGATCCCATGCGCGTGATCGTCGCAGAGGATTCCTTGCTGCTGCGGGAAGGAATGGTGCGGCTGCTCGAGGAGGCCAACTTCGAGGTAGTCGGTCAGGCCGGGGATGCCGAGGAACTGCTGCGCAAGGCCAGAGCGCACAAGCCCGACATCGCAATCATCGACATCCGCATGCCGCCCACCCACACAGACGAGGGGCTGCGTGCGGCGCGCGTGATCCGGGAAGAGATGCCGGACACTGGTGTGCTGGTGCTCTCGCAGTACGTCGAGGAGGCCTACGCGCTGGAGCTACTGGGAGACGACGCCGCCGGCGTCGGCTACCTGCTCAAGGACCGCGTCTCGGACCTAGACCGCTTCGCCGATGCGATCAGAAGAGTCGCCGAGGGAGGCTCCGCGCTCGATCCCGAGGTCGTCTCAGAGATGCTGGGTCGCAAACGCGCAGACGATCCACTGAACGTGCTGACCGCGCGGGAGCGCGAGGTGCTTGGCCTGATGGCAGAGGGTCGCAGCAATCAGGCAATCGCCGAGATACTCGTGATCAGTGAGCGCGCCGTCGAGAGGCACGTCACGAGTATCTTCGCGAAGCTCAACCTTGCCCCGGCGCCCGAGGACCATCGCCGCGTGCGGGCCGTCCTCGTGTTCCTCGGTACTTAACCCAGTTGCGGCGCGGCAATTCCGTGACGCGTCGCATGACTGGTGTACAAGGACCTTAGTGGTCACCACTCCAACCCTCCAAAACCCCTGGAGTCTTTGCTCGAGCCTGCACGCGCGGACGACAGCTCATGAGTTCTCGGGCGGGCCGGAGGCACACGAACATCGGCGGGCACGAACGCGGTGCGCCGCAATGACCGGCCCAAAGTAACGGTAGTCTCGTCCCGGGTGTGAACTCGGCAACGACGCCTTGCTTGACGCTTCGCGAGTGTGGCTGGGCCGCGGGCCGAGCGATAGACGACCCTCAAAGTGGTGCCGCCAGACCGCCCGGCCAGCAGGCCGTCCTAGCTAACTCGCGACGACCTGCTCTTCCTTCGCCGCGTCTTCGAGTTCGCGCTTGAATTCCTTGCTGTCGGCGTCGACTTCCTTCTCGATCGACTTCTTGGCGTGCGTCAGCGCCTTCTCGAGCTGTTCTTCAAGGCGCGACTCGCCGATCACGACCAGGGCCGCTTCGCCTTCTTCCAGCAGCTCCCCAAGTTCCTTGGCGTCGCTGCGGGAGATGCCCTTTTTGAAGTGTCCGCCGAGGCCACCGGCAACGCCGCCGACAGCCGCCGCACCGAGGACCGCCGGCGTGAACAGAACTCCGACCAGCGCTCCGACCGCGATGCCTCCCCAGGCGCCGTGCTGGGTGGGCTTCTCATGCTTGTGGACGTGGACCTTGCCACCCTCGTCCTTGTTGATCACGGCTACGTCGTAGGTGCCCACGAGCTTCTCCGCATGTGCGGCGAGCAGGATGTCGTAGTCCTCCCAGGCTTCGTCGGTGCTGCCATAGGTCGCGGCGTAAATGAAAACCGGTCTGTCGCTCATCTGATCTCCCGTTCTGGGTTGCTCGAGTTCTGGGCGCGAAAGGCACCCCGCTCGGCTTGGACCGAAGCTCCTCGACCATATGCGCTCGGGACGCTCCGCCCCATCCCCTGAAGGCCGCCGCCGCAGCCAGTAGTTGTCCGCAGAGGTGGACAGGAGCTGCCGACCTCACGAGGTCGGCATCGCCCCGCGTTCGGGCTGCTCGTCTCGGCGGTGGTCGCCCTGCCGGTACTCAGCCCATCTCTCGACGGCTCGCGTTGGCCGGTTGGATCGTTGCCGTCGTCGTCGGCGGCTTCGGCCTGCTCTTCCTCGTCGCGCCAGCCCTGGGCAAGTTCTGAGGATGTCAATCCAGGCACGTCGTCCGCAGCGGCGGTGAGCCGCGACTGATGCTGGAGCCCGCTTTTCGCAAAGCGAGTGCGCGGATATGAACCGGGCGGCCCGATTGCTCTCTCGCAGGTCGTGCCCCGGGCATCCGCCGCCGCTCTCTCGAGCCAGAGCGGCGGCGGTTATCGCGTCCTTACGCCCGGGCCCTCAGCGGCGCCCTACTTGCAAAGAGGGTTCCTGGGCACCCCCGAACAGGGGTTGGGCATCGTCGGCTGAGGCGGCGGGGCGGGTTGGTCTTCCGGATGGCGTGCTTCCGCTTCTGTTTTCAGCTGCAGCAGGTATTCCACAGATTCGGGCAGCCCACCTGGCCCGAACGTCCCGAACCCGGGGATCGGAGTGGTGTTGTTCTGACACCCCCATTTGCCTTCGATACGTGCCGGGAAGGTCCGGTCGGTCAGCACGTTGCCGCTGACGCAGTTGTTCACCGAGTGCGATTCGGGGCCCCCGAACAGTTCGCTGTAGCCACCGGTGAACATCACGTCGCCCGGGAACTGGCTGCCCTTGTAGGTTGGGTTGTAGCCGTTATGGATGAACACGTTGTTCGCGACCTTGTTCCCGGCGATCTGGAAGAAGATCGTTTCCAGCGTGGGCGGGAAGGGGTTCGGGTACTCCAGACCGAGCACACCGTTGTTGGTGTTCCCGGCGATGATGTTGCCTTCGACCAGGTCGGCGTAGACGCCTGGCAGCAGGATGCCACTGCCCCAGTTGCCGGCGGGAGCGCCGACGGCGGGTACGGTCAGGTTGTTGTTTTCGAGCACGAGGTTGTCGCGCAGGACGGTGCAGCGCGGGATCCGCGTCGAGGTGATGATGGGCGTGGGGTTCGGGTGTTCGACGTTTTCCCGGTTGCATTCGCCATCCTGCGGCGGCGGGGGGTCTCCGGGGTTTTCGGAGTTGGGATCGATACCTGATGAGTTATGGCGGAAGATCGAGTCTTCGATCGCCAGGCTGCCGCCGGAGTTCGACCCTGAATAACCGAGCGCGTCGTCTTCCATCGTCGCGTTGGTGATCCGCGCTTTGCATTCCTGGCAGGCCCCAAGGTACATGCCCGAATCGTTGAAGCCGGATGCGTAGATGTGGTCCCACGAGCCTTCCACCTCGTTGCCGGTGAAGATCCCGTAGCCGCCGTTCAGGCCGGTGTCGTACGCGGTGAGATATGCGCCGTACCAGCCGTGCGCTCCGATTTTCCCGGACTCGGCGCCGCCGTTCCACCAGATCTCGTTGCCGCACTCTTCGTCTCCGCACGGACCTCCCGGTTCGTAGTCGAAGTTGCGCACTGTCAGGTTTTCGATCCACACGTCGTCTGCCTCGTGAACTTCGATTCCGTTGCCAATCCTGTGCTGCCCGTCGATAATTACCGAGTTGCGGTTCATGCCTCTGATCCAGATTCCGGCCTGAGCGGGTGAGACCTTTACTTCTTCGTCGTATTTGCCCGGCTCGATCAGAACGTAGTCGCCGCTCGTCGAGGCGTTGACGGCGGCTTGGATGGTGGTGAAGTAGGCGGTGCCCGCCGGCGGCTTCCCCGTCGGCGGCGTCCTTGTGACGATGTTGACCTTCGCCGCGAGGGCTGTCCCGGCGGCCATCGCGAACGCCCCGAACACGAGTGCCACCACGGCCGCGCGCCAGAGCCCCCTGGCCGCATCCCGTGAACGCACTCGATGGCGACGTGTGGATGACATCTGTCATCCCTCCTCTCATCTCGCCCTTCCCCGTGGCTGGCAACGGGGCCGATCCGTGACGAGCCTTCGACCCGCGCTCTGGGCCTCTGGCGCGTGGCACGCCACCGTGCTGTGCGCCCGACGTCCGGGATCACGCAGACTCCGGGTCTCGCCCGGCTGATCGGCGGCAGTCTACACCTCGGCCGGGCTCATGGGTACCGTGCTGCGGACCACGCCGCGGCCGCGCCGCTTCGCGTTGGGCAGGACGCTTTTGGCGTGCTTTGATGGGCTGCTCGAGCCCTCAGAAGCCCACCGCAGGAGGGTCTCGAGCGCCCCTGGAGGGTTTGAAGAGTGTCCACTCGAGTGCATTGGCAGCGTAACCGAGGTGGGAGTACTCAAACTCCTCGGTGGTGCGCAAGAGGGAGCGCGGCTCCGATCACCCGTAACGTGCGAAAGACATGCCTCTGCGCGTGCCAGGGATCTGGGGCGGCGGACGCCGGCCCCAGGTCGCTCAGCCCACCGGAGGGGTGACTGGTTCAAGCCACTCCGGCGGCAGAACCGCCGGTTTTTTGCCTGGAAAGTCCTTGACGATCTGGGTCGCCAGCCGGCCTGCCGGCCGGCCCTCGATCGACGGCCTGAGATCGTCGGGGCTCATTGCCAAGCGCAAGCTCGGGGCAATCTGCAGGTCAGCCGCGTTCGGAGGCTCACCCCCGAGGATGCCCTGCTCAATCCAGTTGTCGATTCGTTGGAGCATCCCGGGGAGGGCGGCGATCGCACTGCGGACGTTGTCGTCCGTGGCTCCGCGGGACCGGGCATCGAGGGCGATGAAGGGTCCCGCGGTCCTCGCCGCGACTCGGTGCGGCATCCCGATCTTTGCGCCCTTGAGGTAACCGACGAGTCCGCTGCTGTCCTTACACGCAGACCAGAGGAAGATCTCTCGGACCTTCTGCTGGGGCTCCTCGTCGCCGAAGCGCTCGGCGTCTTCCACGGCACGTCTTCGCTCCGCATCGCGAGGAAACAGCGGGGGCTCCGGCTTGAGGCGCTCGAGCTCGCGGGCGATCGCCCGCGTTCCCTGCACCCGCTCGCCATCGATCTTGGCTGCCGGCACGGTCACGTCGGGGAATCGAAAAGCGCGCTTCGCTCGAGCGAGTGGGCCTTCACTCGCACGCTCGCTAAGCGCGCATCAGTGTGGTGAGTCCGCGCCGCGAGCGACGGCTCCGACCGGCAGCGAGCGGCACTCGCCCACGAATCGGTACCCAAAGCGAACGGGAACACGCCCCCCGGGGCCATCGTGTTCTACGAGCGCGGAGCGCAGACGGGAAGCGGCCTTCCCCACGCGGCAGCTCCTGGGGAGCCCTTCGCCGTTTGGGCCGCGCAGGTATGCTTGGCGGGACAGTCTGCCGGTGGGGCGGCGCTGGCCCTATATCTGGAGCAACTGAAGGAGACAGAAAATGGCTGGAGGCGCAATCCTTACCCTGGTTATCTGCTTGGCGATTTTCTTCGGGTTCGCCAGTGTCTGCGGAGTGATCGCGCAGGATTCGGAGCGCAAACACACCGGCGGGTCGTAGATCGCACTGTCGCCACTGGTGGGCGGCCTCTGGCAGCCGACCAAACTCCCGCCCCAGGGTCGGCGAAGCGAGCGTCTCGCGCACCAAAGCTCGGGCTGCCGTCGAGGTGGCATACCTGTACGGCGGCACCCGGGCGCTCCTCCTGGGCGCCAACGCATTTCCGAGCCGACGAGGCTGGCGGACAAGGCCCGGATCGAGAGCGTCTCCAGTCGAGCCCTGCCGCTCCCGGGTGTACCCACCACTTTTTGTCAGTTTCCCGGGGCTTCGGATTCCGCGCTGACGCCGGCTCAGTCGGGCTGATCGAGCGCTTCGCCTTTCGGCGCGAGTCCGAGGTCGGCGAGTGCGTGAACTCGGTCGAAGTAGATGACGAGCTTGATCACCTTCCCTTCGCGGAGGTAGAACACGTTGGCTCCCGTTGTCCGCAGCTGCTCGAGGTTCACGCCGCTGGTCTTGCCGCGCGCGCTCTGAATGCGCCGAGCGTCAGGACGCGGCCCTCGTCGAGTTCGCGGTACTCGTCCACCTCGATCTGGTGGCCTTCCCACGCCTCGAGGAAATCGCGCCACGCCGGCCGGCGTGAACCCCCTTCCAGCTGCCGGAGGCCGGAAGGTCGTCGATCACGAACTCGATCTATGGATGCGCCCACTCGGCCGAGCTGCACCTGCCCCGTTCCCACTCGGCGCAGATCGATCGCACGAGGTCGAGGTTCGGTGAGGTCATTGGCTGGGCAAAGAGGTGGCGGTCGAGCTCAGTCGTTCCACTGCACGTCATCTGCTTGGCCAGCCGCCTGCTCGATCTGCTCGAGCGTGACGTCCGTGCGGCGGTCATCGACCATCGCTTGTAGTGCCTCGCCGATGGTCGGCGCCCAAACGCGACGCGCCACCGCGACCCGCCCGGGCTCCTCGTCGAACTGCATCCATTCGAGCTCCACGAGCGGTGCCCGTGCAGGCGGCGCATCAACGGGCACGGGCGCACCCCATCCATACAGCGTGATCTTGGCCTGCCAGCCATGCTGACAAAGCTCGCCCATCACGGTCAGTGCCCGCCACTGGTCGGCGACCGGCTTCGGGCGGCGATACTGGCGCTTGAGAACGATCGAGATCACCACGCATGCACCGAAAAGAGCGGCAATTATGAGCGCGACGAGAACCGTTTCGGAGCCGGATGCGTGCTCGTGACAGCCCTGCCAGCCACCGCGAGCCAGGCACCCCGCCACGCTCACGGCATCCTCACCGGTGCGCTGATTCCATCGTCACGAAGCAGATCCCCTGACTGCTTTCATCGATGCTAAGAGTACTCGTTCCGCCGCTCTCGGCCGCTGCCTCCCGGCTGTTTCGGACTGCCTGCCGCTGCCCCTGTCGGTGCCGTGCTGAGGGGCGGCTCAGCGCCCGTCGGCTCCAAGCTGGCGCAGGACGCTGCGATTGTCGGTCTGGATCCACTCGCCGACCGCAGTCTCACAGCGGACGCGGCACCCGACCCCTATTCGGTGCTCACTCGCCCCAACCCTCGAAGGGACTGGGATGCCCCTCAAATTCGGAAAAATACTGGCGAAAGTGGATGCATCGTCCGTCGGTCGCGTCGAGCCGTGCGATGAAGCATCCGGCGAGCGTTTCCTCCGGCTCTCCATCACGGTTCGACATTGCGGTCCAGAACTCGGCTGCGACCCGATCCCCGTCGATGATCGGCCTGCCCATGCGGACGCGAACTGTGCCCGCTTCGGCTTGCTCCCGCCGGATGTAGCGTCCCATCGCCTCCCGTCCGACAACGGTCTCGTTGACGGGGTGCTCCACATAGACCACATCGTCCTTGAAGAGGTCAACGAAACCGTCGAAATCCCAACTCCCCCACGTTCTGCCATAGCCCTCGACGAACGCCGTCGCCTTCTCGTGACTAACCGTCACGGCCGCTCGCTCGGCATCACAGCTCGGGGGTCGAGGACCGGGTGCGCTCCTCGTTGAGCTCCTGGCGTTGCTGCACGAGCGCCTGTAGCTGGCCGCTGACCTCGGTCGAGATGCGCTGGAGGTCCCATTTGCTGAGGGTGATCAGACGCATCGGAGAGGTCGCGACGACATCGGCCGTGCGCTTGCCGCCGGAGAGCATCCCCATCTCCCCGAAAACGTCCCCGGGACCCAGCGACCCGATCACCTCGCCGCCCTTGATCACATCGGCTGTGCCGTCCTCGATGACGATGAGGTCGTACGAATAGTCGCCCTCGTGCACGAGCCGCTTGCCGGCCGAGACGGACGTCTCGCTCGCGAACACGCTCACGGTGTCGAGAGCCTCACTCGACAGAGACGAGAACAGCGGAATGGTCTTCAGACGGTCGGAATCCATAGTCTCTCAATCGTTCGGGATGGTGGTGAAAAGCGGGCCGCGGCGATACGAGCGGCGATGCAAGGCACCGGCGAGCTGCACGCTACCGTGGCACGCGGGTGCGCGGCTGCGTCACGCCTCCTCGGCCGAGACCCCGGCCTGCGAGTCGGCGTCGTCGATGAAGCGGGTCTTGGCCTTGGTGTACCCCATGCGATCCTCCTTGTAGTTTGCGGCGAGGGCTCGCTTCAACGCCACGTAGTCGGCCGCGAGCTGCGGGTTGGCTCGCAGGCGGTCCCGAAAGCGAAGGCACTGCTCCATGTCCTGGCGCACATCGACCAGGTGCAGATGATGCGTGCGATAGGCGGCCGTCGGATAACAGAGAAAGCGTCGGTGCACGAGATCCGCGTTGAACTGCCCGGGCAGGTCGTATCCGGCCCGCTGCATGACCGTGGCGCTGCTCGCCTCCAGGTCCTCCACCAGCGCGATCATGTCGATCACGGCCTTGCCCGCGAGCCCACGAACGGCACTCGAACCGATGTGGTGGATCGGGACGCCGGGCAACAGCGGGCCCAGCCGTTCGCGCTCCGCGACGAAGGCGGTGGGCCACCGAGGGTCGTATTCGACGATCTCGATCGGCCCGTCGCCGGCCCCCAGGCGCGCTGCCTCGGGTGCCGCCACGGGGTACCGCTCCTTTGATCCCGTCGCCACCGCCCGCTCTCAGGTCGCGCCCCAGCCACACTTGACCTTGTGCGTCATGCCGCGAGCTTAGGCGATAACCGAGATCCCGGGGTTCTCGCCGGGACCTCTTCGTGGTGTGGGCACCGGTGACGACCTTTTCAATGTCCTCGTGCGTGGCCGTGGCGCCCCGGGGGAGGCAGCTACGCGGACCTTGGTGCCGGTCCCCCCTGCGCCGAGATCCCGACAGGTTGCCTCCGGGACCGGAAGGAGTGCCTGCCGCGGCTACGCGGCCTGCATGGCCTTGCCGACTCCGGCGCCCATCTCCTCGGCGTTCATCACCGGCGAGAACGTGATCTTGGCGCCGAGCCCCTGGAAGAACGGCTCAGCCGCAGGGGGGATGTCGCTGGAGTCCGCCATCTCGAAAAAGATCAGACCGGTGCGCATCCCATCTGTCGACGTGAAGTACGCCGCCTCCGCCTTCAACGCCTCGAGCGCCCTTCCGATGATCTGCGGCAGGCTACCGTCCTTGATCGCGGCGTTCCCGGCCTCGGTCGGAATCTGTACCGTCATCATCAAGCGCATCGCATCTCCCTTGGATTGACAAACCGGCTCGCATGGCGAGCCGCGGGCGCGCAGGCCCGAAGTTATGAACGTGGATGTGGAGCACCGCTGCCACGGCCACGCCCACCCTACACCGCGCCGCGTCGAGCCGGCGTTCGTCCAAGGCGAGCGGCTGTCACGGCTGTTGTGAGACGCTCCCTCGTCCCCGAAAGCGGAGGTCTGCTTCTCCGCGCTCGCCTCACCGTCACTACCTCTTCCGGCACGAACGCGACCACGACCACCGACCAGTTCACATACGAAACAAAAAAATAGATCCGGCCGTGCAGACGCCTCCTTTCGTGGCAAAGTGGGCCTCCGAGCGAGGACCGCGCGGGCGCTCGCCTCGGACGAAAAGCCCGGGATCCGTGGGAGTCGGGGGCTGCGACGCCGCCCGGCCGCCCGACCTACGAGCCGCCGGACGGTGGGCGCAGGGTGATGGTCCCTACGATCACCGATTCGTGGTGTGAGCCGCCCGCTGCCGGGACGAGGATGCTGTTGATGTATTGGACCGTGAATTCGTCGGAGGTGCAGTTGAACAGCCCTGATGATTGGGTGCGTACCGTTTCGCCCCGTTGGATGTCCTGGGTGAACGACCAGCTGCTGGCGCGGGCGTGATTGCAGCTCGATTTAGCCTGCACGAAGTATTCGCTGCCGGCGCTGGTGACCGCGTAGGGCGCCTTGAATTCGATCTCGGCGCGGTAGCAGGGGTCGACCAGATAGGACGCGCTGCAGCTGTCATGCGGCTGTGTTCTGAGCGCGACCTGCACCGGCTCGTTCAGGCTGCGGGTCGGTGCGAACGGGTTCTCGGGCGTCGGGCGAGGCCTCGGGCAAGTTGTGGCTGGCGGTGCGCCGTGCCCGATCGAGCAGGTGAACGAGCCGAAGCGAAAGGTCGCCGCGATCATGGAGCCGGCTACGTCGCTGGGAGCGGGGAACCCGGCGGCGACCTCGTGACCCGAGGTCCATCCCAAGAGTTCCGCGCCCCCGTTGATCGAGTCGGGAACATGGCTCACTGCGCCTACGATCAGGTAGGCGCCGGTCCCGGGGGCCACCGGACCGGTCCGCACGCCGGCGGCCGTTTGATAGGTGATGCTCACGGCGTGTGGTCCCAGCAGCCCCCATGAGATCAATCGCAGATCTTTGCGTGTCGGCTTGAAGCGGGTGCGTTCCGGCGAGGGGGCCGCGCTGCGGTCCCCACCTGGCCAGCTGCCGATGCGGATCAGCCCGGCGACGTTGCAGCCGACGTCGCCGCTGTCGCTGAATTCGGGGAGGATGTCCGGAGCGAGCGGATGAAAGCGGCCGTCGTCGTGGAATGCGCCATCGATACCGAGCTGGCCGAGCTGATCGTCCTCGACGCGGCCGATCTGCACGCAGACCTCTCCACGGGTGGTGTGCACGAGCCGCATGCCCCAGGGCAGGCCGCCCTGCGGGTCTGCTGCGCGGAGCGCCAGCAAACGCGACCCTCCGGCGGCGGGGACGCCCATGCCGGCGTTCGGGCTCAGCCTTCCCTGCTGTCTCACCGGGCTTCCACTCAGCACACCTGTGGCGGCCACCGCGATCGCGCCGCCCGACAGCACGAGCACCACCGCGATCACAAGCGCGTTCACCCGACGCGACGGCCATGGACGTGCGCCGAACGCAGCACGACGATTGGCCTCTCGGCTGTGCGCGGCGGCGATCAGCTCGTCGCGCAACTCCTGCAGGATTTGGAGATGCTCGAAGCGGTCGGCGCTATCAGGCATGGTCGGCGCTCCTCTCGAGGTCGAGTGGGCTCTGGGCGGTCGCTGCATCGATGGCGGCACGCAGGGCCTGTAGACCGCGACTGACGCGCGCGCGGGCGGTGTCCTGGCTGATGTCGAGCGTTCGCGCGAGCGTCTGGTAGCCCTGTTCCTCGACCACCCGCAGACGGACCGCTTCGCGCTGCTCGACCGGTAGAGCGTCCAGCTCCTCGGCGACGCGGTGTCGCAGCTCGCAGGATCCAGCGAGCTCCTCGATGCGCTCGTACTCGACGTCGGTCAACGGGCGGCGCTCGATCCCAAGACGCGCGAGCGCACGTCGCTGCGCGCCCTCTCGCCGGAAATGGTCGGCCAGCTGGTGGCGGGCGATGCCGTACAGCCACGCCCCCCCAGCGGCTTCGCGGCCACGGCCACGGAAGCGATGACGGCCCACGAGCGCTACAGCGAACGTCTCGGCCAGGATGTCGACCGCCACCTCTGGATCCCAGGTGCGGCGGACCAGGAACGCGAGGATCGCCTCCGCATGACGGTCGTAGAGCTCCGCGACCTCATCGGCGCTCAACGCCACCGGAGGTCCCGACGGGATGGCTCAGTCATGTACAGGAGTCGGATTAGGCCCCCATTCTGTGACGAGCAGAGATCGCGGCCGGGGCGTCTGCGCGATCCGATCTCAGCTTCAGCTGCGGGGCTACCGTACGAGACGTACCTGTGCCGGGCTCGCGCGCCGTAGCTCACGGGCTTGGCGACCACCACCCCGCGCAAGCCGACGAGCGGGCACGAGGATGACATCGAAGGCGCGGTTCGCCGACCATTCCGCAAGCGGCGGCTCGGGAGTACCCACGAGCAGTGTGAACGTGGCACGCTCGCCCAAGGAACCCAGCAGGCTCCGCGCTTGACGAAGCTCTTCCTCCGCCTGGTCGCGCACGGCGCAGTTGTACGGGCCGGGTCCGCCTCCTCCACAGCATTTGAGGGGCGTCGCCTGGGGCGCGAGCGTCACCACCGACAGTTCCGCGCCGCCGGCCGCCAGTTCGGCCGCCTCTCGCAGCGCCGCGGCGCCTCCGCGACCTGCTTCGAAGACCACCAGCACACGCGCGCTGGTCCGGTGAGCGTCGCTCCCGGGCGCAGCGGCGACGTCGCTTGCGTTTTGGGCGCTCACGCTCGCTTCAGAAACCTCAGATAGAACGCCGCGAACACGAGGACGATCCCGACGTTCGCCATCAGGCGCTCCCAGAAGCGATGCCTGAAGAACAAGACGTCCACTCCGACCACGACGGCTACGAGCGCGAGCACGTAAACCACGACGCCCGCCTGCTTTCCCATCGCTCCAATCTAGCGTCGGCCGGGCCCGTTCATCCGGTCGTCCAGGGTTTCCGCGCCGGGTGTCGTCCCATCCCAGGGTCGCTCGGCGCGCGGAAGCCCGGCCTGCATGCGGGTCTCGGTCGCCGTCGGTGTCAGCACAGACCGTGGCTGTACGATGGGCCCCTTGCGCGCAGCGGTTTTCGACTCCACCGATCGCCGGCTCGCGGTCCAAGAGCTGCCGGACCCGGAGCCGGGGCCCGGCGAGGTGCTCGTCCGTGTTCAGGCTTGCGGAATCTGCCTCTCTGATGTGCACCTGGTCGACGGGACGCTGACGTCGCCGCTCGAGCGGGTCACACCGGGGCATGAGCCCGCTGGGGTCATCGAGCAGGTGGGGCAGGGCGTACCCGAGCACTGGAGCGCCGGTACCCGTGTTCTGATGGCTGCGGGCAAGCCCTGCGGAAACTGCCCCAACTGTCTACGGGGGTATCCCTCGAACAGCTGCGCGGCACCGATGGTCATGGGATTTGCCTTTGACGGCGCTTGGGCGGAGTACGTGGTCGTGCCCTGGCAGGCGCTCGTCGCGGTGCCCGACCACATTCCGATCGAGCAGGCGGCGATTCTGGCCGATGCCGTTTCGACTCCTTACGCCGGCCTCACGGACCGTGCCGATCTGCGACCCGGAGAGTCGATCGGGATCTGGGGGATCGGCGGGCTGGGGGTGCACGCCGTGATGGTGGCGCGGATGGTGGGTGCTTCGCCGATCATCGCGCTTGACCCCAGCGAGGCCGCACGTCAGCGGGCACTGGATCGAGGGGCCGACCACGCGCTGGATCCGACGGCAGACGGCGTCGTGGAGAAGGTCTGGGAGCTCACCGGTGGGCTCGGACTCGACGTCGCGGCCGATGTATTCGGCGCCAATCGCGTGCTCGTGCAGGCGGACGCGTGCCTCGGGCGCTTCGGGCGACTCGTGATCGTCGGCCTGTCAGCCGACTCCATATCGCTGGGGCCGAACGTCCAGTTCGGCGTCAGCTGTCATTCGTTGTTGGGACACCTCGGGTACGACAAGTCGCACCTGGACCAGTTGATCGGCTTCGTCGCCAACGGCCGACTCGACGTCTCGGATTCGATCTCGGATGTGATGCCACTCGACGACATCGTCCGCGGCGTCGAGCGGCTCGCGACGAAGGAGGGCGATCCGATCCGGCTGGTGGTCGCGCCCTAGCCTCGGACCGTCTCGGAACGTCACGCGCCAGAGCCCATCCGGTCCCGGCGCTCACACGCGGTTCAGCGGCCGGGCGGCGAGCAGGTTGTGGCGCGACTTGGTCGTGTGTGGGCCCGGCGAGCGGAACCGCAGCGACGTGCGATCGTCGTCGGGGATCGCATCCTGCTCAGCGGTCGTGCGGTAGTACCTCGACGCGGGTTGGGATCCGCCACCCTGCACCGGCATCGTCTGCTTGGTCGGCACGGTCGGGGAGGCGCCGCCGGTCTCACTGTCCTGTTCGAACTCCGAGCATTCCCCGGTGAGCGGCATGAGGATGGACGTGGCGGGCAGCTCCGGCACCTTCGCCCTCGGCGCCGACTGGAACATGGTCGAGGTCAGATCGCCGACGGTCGCCCGCCGCCACGCCGAGACGTTGGGCACTTCGACTCCGAACCGCGCCGCGATGAGCTGCAGCTGGGAGGTGTGGTCGAAGGTCTCGGAGGCGACGTGTCCGCCCCGACTGAACGGAGAGATGACGAGCATCGGCACGCGCACCCCGAGCCCGAGCGGCCCCGTGATGCCGAGCGTCTCCGATTCCCGGGATGGCTCCTGGACCGGGTTCGGGCTTGCCGTCAGATACTCGCCGGGAGTGCCTTCGGGAGGGGTCGGCGGCGGCACGTGATCGAACCACCCGTCGTTCTCGTCGTACATCAGAAACAGCGCCGTCTTGGACCACAGGTCGGTGTTCGCCGTGAGCGCTTCCAGCACGAGCGAGGTGAAGTACATGCCGTTGGCGGGTGACGAGGAGGGGTGCTCGTCGAAGCCGACCGGCGGGATGATCCACGAGACGCTCGGCAGCGACCCAGCGGCGATATCGGAGACGAAGTCGTTCGGAAACGTCGGTTCGAAGGCGTTCTGGTACAGCGGCGAGAGCGGGTTGCGGAAGGCGGTGAAGTACGGCAGCACGCTGTCGGAGACCGTCATCACCTCCGGATTGGTTATCGGGTCATACAGCTCCGGCGCCCACGATGGATACTGAGCCAGCGAGGCGTACTTGCCGCTCACTCCGACGTTGCTCGGGTTGTAGACCTTCCAGGACACGCCGGCGTCCTGGAGAAGCTCCTGGATCGTCGTCCAGGTGCAGTTCCACATCAGGTCGGGGGTTTCGTTGGTGTCGGTCACCGGTCCGCCCTGCAGGCCCGCCGGGTCGATCGTGCCGCTGTTGGCCATCAAGCGGTTGGGGTGGGTCGGCCCGAGAATCGAGCAGTGGTAGCCGTCGCAGAGGGTGAAGGCGTCGGCAAGGGCGTAGTAGAAGGCGAGGTCCTCGCGCTTGTAGTAGCCCATCGTCATCGCGCCGTTGGCGCCCTCGTACTGGGAGGAGGTGTGGGTGGTCACGAACGCGTCCATCGCCCCCTCGTTCCAGCACAGATGCTGCGGGCCCCACTCGTGGGTGAGATCGTCGGTGCACTCGAGGCCTGCCGTGCTGTCCAGATGGAAGGGCAGCAGCACGTTGGGCGGCACGAGACCCGAGCCGCCGGGGTAGTCCTGGGCGAAGACTCCGAGCGAGCGCTTGGGATGGTCGTTGAACCCGCGGCCCTTCGGGTAGTCGCCGAAGTAGTGGTCGTAGGAGCGGTTCTCCATCATCAGGAAGACGATGTGCTCGACTGCCTCGAGGTCCGATCCGGCCGCCGCCGTGCTCGCCGCCCTGGCGACGGTCCGGCGGCCGGCCCCGCGGGCGGCCCACGAGGCGGCCGGGGCCGCAAGGACTGCGCCCGCGCCGGCCAAGCCGAAGTAGCTCATCAACTCGCGCCGGGTCAGCTGCCGGCCTTGGAGATCTTCGGGCAGTCGCAATCGGGCTCCTTTCGGTTGCTCTCTCGCCCTCGCCGACGCGTGGACTGTGGCGTCGTTACCCTCGGGTTCCTCTTTTATGTGACGATCTCGTGAGCGCCGGACCGCGGCGACTTCGCGGGCCGGCGGCGGTCCCGTTCAGGGGGCGATCAGCGTGCGCACGGCGCTCACCCGACCGTCGCTCAGGGTGAGGACGTCGATGCCGCGGACCACCGGGCTCCCTGCGGGGCCGAATCGCCAGGCCTGGATGGCGATGTCGGGACCGACCTATTTCCCGGCATGCACTCCGAGGGCGCCGGGTCAGGCTGACCCGGCGGCGGCGGGAGCGGTCGGGTCGACGCTGTCGTCGCCGGGCTGCTCGCGGGCGATGAAGTCCTCGATCGCACCCGGATCATCGGGTGAGCGTTCGGCGACACGCAGCAGGTTGCTCATCGTCGCGACCTCCTCGGTCTGCTCCTTGATGAACCACTGGATGAACTGCTCGGAGGTGAAATCACCGGCGTCCCGGGCGGTTGCCGCGAGCGCGCTGATCTGGTCGGTGACGCGCCGCTCCTGGGCCAACGCGAGGGCGATCGGCTCGACCACGTTCTCGAAGGCAGACCGTGGCTCTTCCACGCCGGGCGTCGTGATCCGTGCGCCGGTGTCCAGCAGGAACTGGACCATCATCATCGCGTGGTCGCGCTCCTCGAGCGCTTGTCGGTAGAAAAACCGAGCGAGCTGCGGCAGCGCCTCGGCGTCGTAGAAGACGGCACACGCGACGTACTGCTGGTGGGCCGCGAACTCGTTTCCGATCTGCTCGTTCAGCTTCTCGGCGAAGGAGGGGGCGGGCGGCACGGACGAGAGCCTAACGTGGTTCGAGGCTCGGGCTCGAGCTCGCGTCGGCCCGGACCGCGAAGCCTCGTCGGTCGGACATCGCCTTGCCGGCCAGCAGGCACCGAACGCTAGGAAGCGACGGCGCGCACCAGTACGACGTGTTCGGGGTTGAGCGCGACGCGCTGGCCGGACTCCTTCTCGGTGAACCAGACCAGCTCGAGCAGCGATCCGCGGGCCGCGTCGAGTATCTGGCTCTCCACGTCCTCGGCGCGCCCATCCACGCAGCAGCGGATCCCGCCGACGAGCACCACCTCTGTGCTTGGCGTCGAGCCATCTCGTTGCGGGGCTGGCGGGTCGGTCTGTTGGTCCATGTCGAGTCTCTTCGGCGCTCGATATTCCGGGCCGTCGGCTAACCGGCGGGGCACCCGTCACGGATGCTATACGGAGGTACCCCGTCGACGGTGCCGGCCGGGCGGCGCGAGTCGCGCTCTCGGCCTCGACCCCCACCTCGGGGTCCGCGACGGCCGCGGTCGCCCAGCTCTCGTCCCGAGCGCCCGCTCGCGGCGGCGGCCGACTGCGCTCGAGCCAGACCCGCTAACGTGGAACCAGCCGCCGTCCGTACTGGTCCCATCGGCTCTCCCTTGCGCTCGGTGCCAACGTTCGAGAGTCCAGAGGAGTGGTCGGCATGCCCAGCACGGGCCAGGAGCACGGGACGCACGGCGAGATGACCGCCGCCATCTCCGACGGGATGGTGAGCTTGCTCAATCGCATCACAGGACGCGGTGCGACGAGCGCGCGGACAACGTTCAGCAAGGACCTGATCGTGTGTGTGATGGGAGACGCGCTCACAGCAGGCGAGAAGAGCCTGGTCCGATTCGGCAGGCCCGACGCCGTCCTGCACATCCGCAGGGCGTACCAGGAAACCATGGAGCGGGAGGCGATCAGCCTCGTCGAGGGACTCAGCGGGCGGCGCGTGGCAGCCTTCATGAGCAACAACTACATCGATCCCGACCTCGCGGTCGAGATCTTCGTTCTGTTTCACGGTAACGGCCGCGAGCCGGACGGGAAGGCAGACCCCCTGCCAAGCTGATTAGGCGCGTGCCGGTTGACCCTCCCCGGCACCCCTGGCTTGGGCGAACGTCACCAGCCGCCCGCGGTCCTCGTCCCACAGCTTGAGTCGGAACGCGCGTAGGGCGTCCCACAACGAGAGCGTCGGGACATCGTGGAAGATCGGATTCTCCTCGTGCGCGCGGCGCAGGTTGTAGTTGGGGATGCGCGCGCTGAGATGGTGGACGTGGTGGTAGCCGATGTTGCCGGTGCAGAAACGAAGTGGCGCCGGCAGCTTCAGGTAGGAGCTCCCCCGTAGCGCCGCATCCGCGTACCCCCAGTCCTCACCGCTCTCCCAGTAGGCGTCCTCGAACTGGTGTTGGACATAGAAGAGCCAGATGCCGATCGAGCCCGCGAGCAGCGCAGGCGGCAGGAACACGAGCAGGTAGTCACGCCACCCGATCGCGAGGCACAGGCCGCCGATCAGCGCCGCAAGCGCAAGATTGGTGCCGAGCACACTGCGACGCATCCGCGGGCGAGCGCCGTGGGCGACGATTCGCGGGCCCACGATCAGACCGACGATCGGGCCCACGACGAGCAGCACGAGGGGATTTCGCACCAGCCGGTAGCCCAGACGTCCGCGCCATGGCAGCGCGGCGTATTCGGCGACGGTCAGCGTGCGGACGTCCCCGGTGCCCCGTCGCGTGAGATCACCGGACGTCGCATGGTGGACGGCGTGGTCGTGTCGCCAGCGGGCGAACGGCGAGAACAGGAGCAGTCCCAACCCGATGCCGAGCCAGGCGTTCGCGCGCTTGGATTCCAAGAAGGAGCCATGAGAACAGTCATGGAAGACGATGAACGTCCGTACGAGGAAGACGGCCGTGGGGATCGCGAGCACCAGGGCGAGGACGACCGACACACTCAGTGCCACGAACATCAGGGCCGAGAGGGCGAGGTACGGCAGGGCTGAGGTGGCAAGGTCCATCAGCGCACGTCCTCGGCTCGCCCGCTCGTAGGGAGCGAGGATCTCGCGCCAGAACGCCATCTTGGCGCGCTGCCCCGACGCGTCGCCGTCGGCGACGATGCCCACGGCAGAATCATGTCGCCCGACGCCTTGCGCAGGCTGGCTCGCAACGGGGCTCATCTGAGTCCCCCTTCCTGGTCTGCGGGTGGCCGGTCCGACCACCGCATCCCAATAGAGGCATCTAGCCTAGCTGCGCGTGCCCCCGGAAGTACCCGGTACCCACCACGGGCAGCCGGTTCAGGCTCGATACTCGTGCGCGGGCGTCAGAAACAGTCCGCCGGAACAAGTGTCCATCGCCGCGCGACCTGCTCGTCGCGTCCCACCTCGACGGCCGTCGCCGTGTCCGCCTTCAGGCGCCATGGCCCGGGTGAGTGCGCTGCGCGTCCCTGATCTCCCGCTCGGTGGCGCCCGCGTCTAGCGCGTCCTCTTGAAGTTTGCCCTCGAAGACCGCCAGCGCCTCGTCCGGGGCGTCGCGCAGTCGCAGCAGCGCAACTTCCTTCTCCCGTGGGTCGGCTGACTCGGGATCGTCCGGCCCGAGCGCTCGAACCGCCTCTTCGGCGGCGTCCGGGATCGAGGCCGGCTCGCCGTTCGGATCGCTGAGATAGCCATCCTCAGCCGTTCCCGCGGGACCGCCACCCACGTCGAGGTTGTCGGAGGACGCCTGCTTGCGAGCCTCCTTCTTGGCCTTCTTGTCCGCCCGACGCTCACGGAGTCGGTTCTCGCGGTCACGCTTTGCCATCGTTGTCTTCTTCTTGCCGCTTGAGCCCATGTTCCTTCACGTCCTTTCTCGGGAGGTGCGAGGGCGTACAGTCGTGCGCCGGCGACGGGCTCGCCCACCCGCGGTCGGGTGCGTCTGACCGGCGTATCGCGTGTGCGCGGCCGGCGGTCCAGGGTCACGCGAGCGGTCCCGCTCGCGCCCTGAGGTCGTTACGCCAGCTGAACCTTGGTCGCCCTGGGGCCCTTGTCGTCGGCTTCGGGCTCGTAGGTCACCTTCGCGCCTTCGGGCAACGAGCGGTAGCCCTCTCCGAGGATCGAGCTGTGGTGGACGAACAGGTCCTTTGACTCGTCATCGGGCGTGATGAAGCCAAAGCCCTTGTCGTCGCTGAACCACTTCACGGTTCCAGTAGCCATTCTGCCTCCTGCGGTAATAGTGCGGCGAACGCGGAGATTGCGGAGCAATGGCTACGAGCGCTGGCACTGCGTGTCGGGCTGTCGCCCGTCTGATGCCGCAGACGGTAGCAGCATCCGGGGACTGCCCGATGCAGCGAAGCTCCCGTCGTCATCATCGTCCGGCGCGCTCACGCCCCCGCGATCGCCGTGATCTCGGCCGCGGCCGCGGCCGCTCCTCGGTGCCCCCCAGACCGTGGCTCAACCCCAGACGTCGGGCGATCTGACGTACCTCCTCGCGCTCACTCTGCCCGACGAGGGTCACTCCCACGCCGCTGTCGCCGGCGCGCCCCGTGCGCCCGATGCGGTGGATGTAGGCGTGATTGTCCGCCGGAGGATCGAAGTTGACCACGTGCGAGACGCCGTCGACGTCGATCCCGCGGGCGGCGAGGTCGGTGGCGACCAGCGTGTCCACCTGGCCGGACTGGAAGCGCGTCAACGCGCTGCTGCGCTGACTCTGAGACTTGTCGCCGTGGATCGAGACGGCGCTCACGCCGTGCGCGTCGAGTCGCTTCACCAGGCGATCGGCGCCACGCTTGGTGCGCACGAACACGATCGCCCTGTCCCGCTCACCTCCCAGCTCCTCGACCAGCGTTTGGAGGCGCTCCCCGTCGCGCACCGGGACGAAGCGATGCTCGACCTGGGCTGAGTCATACCTGCCCGGCGTGCCGTGCTCATGGGCGATCGCCTCGGCTGTGTAGCGTGCGGCCAGGTCGCCGGTGACGCCATCGAGCGTGGCCGAGAAGAACAGCGTCTGACGCTGTCGGGGACAAGCGCCGACGATCCGGTCGATCGGGGGACGGAAACCCATGTCGAGCATCCGGTCGGCCTCGTCGAGCACCAGGATCCGGATCTGGTCGAGCGTGAACGCGCCACGTCCGAGCAGGTCCTCGAGGCGGCCCGGCGTGGCCACGAGCAGGTGTGCCTTCGCCGCCCGCTTGGCCTGGGCGGTCAGCCCTACGCCGCCGTACACGGCGGCGGCCCTCAAGCCGCTCGCAACGACGAGGTCGTTCACCTCCTCGAGGATCTGGCGGGCAAGCTCCCGGGTTGGCACGAGCACCAGCGCGGCCGGCGTCGCGTCGCTGCGATTGAGGCGCTCGGCCAGGGGGATGCCGAAGGCGAGCGTCTTGCCGGAGCCGGTCGGCGACTTGACGAGGACATCCCGACCGGCCAGAGCGTCCCCGAGGACGAGTCGCTGGACGGGAAACGGCGCAGTGATGCCACGGCGCGCCAGCGCGCCGCAGACGGCTCTTGAGACGCCGAACTCGGCGAAGGACTGCTTTGACATGTGTGATGCTCCTTACGGCGCTCGCTGGCGCCCGCGGGTTGGGAGGCTGATGCTGACCCGAACCGCTCCTGCGGGACTCAAGCGAGCTGACCTCGCGGCCGAAGACCTCGACCGCTGCCCACGCAACCTAGCAGGCACTCAGATCCGCCCACTCACGGGCGGCACGGCGAAGGCGCCGCCGAGGTGCTTGCAGCAATCCGCGCTAAGCTGGGTGGGAGATCTGGGCGAGACCGGTTCGCTCGGCCCGATAAGCGATGGAGCGCGCAGCTTTCGACGCGCCGCTGCCAGCAGGAGCAGGACGTGCCAAGCCCAATGCAGCTGCGCCAGCAGGAGAAGCGCGAAGAGAAGCTCCGCGACATCCGCGAGCAGGTGGCCAAGGGGAAGCTCGTGATCCGCCAGATGACAGCGGACGAGCGCAGGCGGTTCCCGCCTCGCGAGCCCGGCGCCGGGCGCTCGAAGCGACGCTGATGGCGGGCTTCTTCATACCGCCCCTCCCCGCCCGCAGCCCGGCGGCTGAGCAGGCGTACCGCGTGCTGCTCGACCAGGCCGAGGAATGCACCGGAGCGGTTGCCCGCAAGCGACGCATCGAACTCATGCAGTGCCGGCGCAGTGGGCGCGACTGCCTGCTGCAGGTGGGCGAGCCCGACGTCGCCACCGGACGCACGGTTGCGGCCATCTTCCAGCTCGGCCGCAGCACGTACACCGTTCACCACCTCGGCGAAGACCCGGACGAGGCACCCGAGCCGCTCGTGCTGCAGCGATCCGAGGTCTACTCGGTCACCGACTTCCAGTAGGCCCGGGGCCAGCGGCTCACGAGCCCCGGCCGGTGCGCCTTCCCAGGTAGGCGGCCATCGCACGCATCGACTCATCGTCGCCCAGCGCGCCGAGCAACTGGTCGACCTCCTCTGACCCCCGGGCGGTCGAGCCGGCCTGCTCGGCGACGGCGTCGACGTGGCTCTTGGTGATGTGGAGCGAGTACGCGGGCTGGGAGGCGAGCTTCTCCACGACGCCACGTGCCTCGGGGTAGAGTTCGGAGGCGGGGACGACGCGGCTGACGAGGCGCAGCCGGAGCGCCTCCTCGGCGCCGAACGGACGACACGTGAGGACCAGGTCCTTCGTGACGCTCGGACCCACCTCGCGGACGAGGCGGGGGATCCCGGTCCAGGTCAAGGGGATCCCGAGATCGACCTCGGGGATTATGAAGCGGGCATCATCGGCGGCGATCCGCAGGTCGCACGCCACCGCCAGCACCAGGCCGCCGCCCACACAATGGCCCTGGATCGCCGCGACCGTCAGGGCTCGCATACCCGCAAGCGCCTCCGTGGTACGCCGCCCGAGGTCGAGCTCGCCGCGCACCTGCTCGGGGCTCGCCTGGGCGTCGGAGGACCCCATCGTCGAGAGGTCGGCGCCTCCGCTGAAGGAGCTTCCGGCCCCACTCACGAGGACGGCTCTGACCTCGGGCCGGGAGTCGAACCAGGCGGCGGCCCGGCCCAACTCCTCGAGCATCCGCCGGGACAGCGCGTTGAGCTTCTGCGGACGGTTCAGGGTCAGCTCGCCGACCGCTCCGCGGACCGCGATCTGGATCGTCTCGTATCGCTGTGGATCTGCCAACGGGCTGGTTGCGCGCGTGATCCTCGGATCACGCGATCGGTGCTCGAGGCCGGTGTGCCTGCAGCTGGGGATCATGACCGACGGCGGCACGGCCCCGGCTCGAGGTTAGGATCGGGCCCATGAGAGCCTCCGCCACGACGGACAGGACCGGGGACTGATGCCGGCCGCCCTGGTGATCGGCGCGCGCAACCTCGGCTTCGCGATCATCGAGAGACTGCTGGACGACGGCTGGGACGTGGCGGGTGGCGCCGTCTCGGCCGAGACCCTGGACCGCGTCCGCGGCGCCGGAGCACATCCGCTGCAGATAGACGTCACCGACCAAGCCTCGGTGCTCGCCGCTCTCGAGGATGTGGGCGCCCGCTTCGGGAGGGTCGACCTGGTCGTCAACGCCGCCTCTCCCTACGCCGGCGGCGGTGCGGGGCCGTTCGGGGGCGGGAACCTGGCGGACAGCGATCCGGGCAGCTTCGAGCGCTGGACGACCTCGCCGGCCCGAGGGGCCTACGGCGCCCTCAGTGCCTCGGCGCGGTTCCTGACGGCACAGGGCGGTCCGGCGACCGTGATCCAGGTGACCGGCGGCTCTTCGCGGCGGGCGATGCCCGGACGTGGCCTGTGGGCGGCGGGCGCCTTCGGCGTTCGCGCGCTCACCCAGGCGGCCGCCCTCGAGCTCCGCGGGGATCAGATCCACGTCGCGCTGCTGGTGGTCGACGCCGGCATCGACCGCTCCGGCGAGGGCGACGCCCACACCGCCGACCAGCCGAGCATCGCCGACGCGGTCGTCTACCTGGCCGGTCAGAGCCCCCGGGCGATGACCCACGAGCTACAGGTGACGCCCGCGCTCGACAACTGGACGCCGTAGCTCCGGCGGGCGACGGTCACGGGCCGGGGGTCGCCGCCCCCGTTTGGCCACGCACAAGACCGGGTAACCGCCTGCGCCGTAACTGAATCGCCGCGCGGCGTCGGGGAGCACGGTCGCACCTGGGCCACATCGAGGGCGCCGCGCCATGGCTGGCTGAAACCGCCCCCTGGCTGGCCGAACGCTTCGCCGGCCTGACGGCGCCGCAGGACTGCTCGGAAATCGCCCCCGGCAACCCCCTCACGCCGATCAGGCAGACCAAGCACTGATCGGAGCGCCCGAGGGGGGCGCCGCGCGTATCGGGGGGCCCGAGACGATCGGGCCTCCCGGCCGGGATAGCCTGACCGGCGGTCTCGGCGGCCACCTCGGCCGCGATCGGGCCACCGAGCCATGGGCCCCTACGTATTGGACCTTCAGCAGATCGATCCGACCCGGGTCGGACTGGTCGGCGGCAAGGCCGCGAACCTGGCGGAGCTCTCCCGGATCCCGGGCGTCGAGGTGCCGCCCGGCTATTGCGTGACCACGGAGGCGTTCGCACGGATGCTCGCGCAGGCCCCGCCGATCGACGATCTCCTGGGCCGACTCTCGGACCTGGAGCCGGACGACCGCGAGACGATCGAGGTGCTCGCGGCCGAGATCCGCCGCTCCCTCGAAGGAGCCGCCCTCCCCTCCGATCTGGCGGCGGCGATCACACGCCCGCTCGCGGGGTGCGGCCGACGGGCCGCCTACGCCGTGCGATCGAGCGCGACCACCGAGGACCTGGCGAGCGCATCGTTCGCCGGCCAGCACGACACCTACCTGAACGTCACCGGCGCGGCGGCGATCGTCGAGCACGTACGACGGTGCTGGGCCTCGCTGTTCAGCGACCGCGCGGTCACCTACCGCCTGCAGCAGGGGCTCGGTCGGCGGGAGGTCCAGATGGCCGTGGTGGTGCAGCAGATGGTGTCCCCCCTGGCGGCCGGGATCCTCTTCACGGCCGACCCCGTCACCTCCAACCGCAAGGTCTCCTACGTCGAGGCGAGCTTCGGGCTGGGCGACGCGCTGGTTTCAGGCCTGGTGAACGCCGATGCCTACGAGGTGCGTGACGGCGAGGTCCTCGTGAGGGCGATCGCCAGCGGGCAGCTCGCGAGCCGCCCGTCGCCCGCCCGAGGCACGCAGGAGCGGGCGTTCGAGGCCGAGCACGGGCGGGAGCCGGTCCTGACGGACGCCCAGATCGTGGCGCTCGAGCAGCTGGGCCGGCGGATCGAGGGGCACCTCGGCTCCCCCCAGGACATCGAGTGGTGCCTGGTGGAGGACGGTTTCCGCATCGTCCAGAGCCGTCCGATCACCACCTTGTTCCCGATCCCCGCCGCCGAGGACGGCGAGAACCACGTGTACGTCTCCGTCGGGCACCAGCAGATGATGACCGACGCGATGAAGCCCCTGGGGCTCTCCTTCTGGTTGCTGACGACTCCGCGTCCGATGTGTGAGGCCGCCGGCCGGCTGTTCGTCGACGTGACCCCGCAACTGGCCTCGCCGCTCACCCGCGAGGGGCTGATGGAGGTGTTGGGGAGGTCAGACCCGCTGATCGGGGACGCGCTGCATACCCTCCTCGAACGCGAGGACTTCGTCCGTGCGCTCCCCGGCGGTGAACCGGCACAGATGCCGCCGGGCGTGATGCCCTCGGTCGACAACGACCCCTCGATCGAGACCGATCCGGCGATCGTCGCCGAGCTCATCGCCCGCAGCGAGAGCTCCGTTGCCACTCTGAAGCGGGACATACGGACGAAGTCCGGACCGGCGCTGTTCGATTTCATCCTCGAGGACGTCCGGGAGCTGAGGGGGATCCTGTTCGACCCCGAGAGCCTTCACACGATCACCGCCACGATGCGCGCCAGCTGGTGGCTCAACGAGCACCTCGAGGACTGGCTCGGCGAGAGGAACGTGGCCGACACGCTCACCCGGTCCGCGCCCCACAACGTCACCGCGGAGATGGGCCTGGCCCTGCTGGACGTCGCCGACGTGATCCGCCCGCATCCGCAGGTGGTGGCGTTCCTCGAGCACGTCGAAGACGACGGATTCCTGGACGAGCTGCCGTCGCTCGCGGGTGGCCGGGAGGCGCGGGACGCGATCCAGGGCTACCTCGACAGCTACGGGATGCGCTGCGCGGGCGAGATCGATATCACCAGGCCACGTTGGAGCGAGCGCCCGAGCGTGCTCCTCCCCACGATCCTCGGCCACGTGAAGAACTACGCGCCGGGCGCCGCCCCCCGACGGGTCGAGCACGGACGCGCGGCGGCCGACCACGAGCAACACGAGCTGCTGAGGCGCGTGCGGTCCCTGCCGGACGGAGGGCGCAAGGCCCGAGAAGCCGAGGCGATGATCGACCGCGTGCGGACGTTCACCGGCTACCGGGAGTATCCCAAGTACGGCATGGTCAGCCGCTACTTCGTCTACAAGCGGGCGTTGCTGGGAGAGGCCGCCCGCCTCGTCGAATCCGACGTGATCGACCAGAGCGATGACATCTTCTACCTGACCTTCCAGGAGCTCCACGACGGCGTCCGCACGAATCGAGTCGATCGCGAGCTCATCGGCCGCCGCAGGGCCGAGTTCCACTCGTTCCGCAAGCTCACGCCGCCACGGGTGATGACCTCGGACGGCGAGGTCGTCACGGGGACCTACCGGCGCGAGGATGTTCCCGCCGCTGCGCTTCCCGGCTTACCCGTCTCGGCCGGAGCGGTCGAGGGGCGGGCGCGCATGATCCTCGACATGGCGCGGGCTGAGGTCGAGCCGGGGGACATCTTGGTGACCGCCTACACGGACCCCAGCTGGACGCCCCTGTTCGTGGCGATCGGGGGCCTGGTGACCGAAGCGGGAGGACTGATGACCCACGGCGCCGTGATCGCACGGGAGTACGGCTTGCCGGCGGTCGTGGGCGTGGAGGGTGCCACCCGCCTGATCCGCGACGGACAGCGGATCCGGGTGGACGGAACCCAGGGATACGTCGAGCTGCTCTCCTAGCTCGGAGCGCCGGCGACTGTCGCCGCCCGCGGTGCTCGCACGCCCGAAGCCGTCAGCCCCGGGGGTGAACGCGCAGAAGTCCTCAGCGGCGGGAAAGGCCGGTGGGCCGGCGCCATGCACCGGCCCACCGGGCCCGAGACAGACAGGGTGTCCTCGGACCTACCGAGACAGAGAGGGTGTCCTCGGGTCTACCGCATCCGCGGGTCGACGTACAGGTCGTAGAGGTCGAACGGTTCTTTGTCGCTCTTGGCGGCGAACACGAACCTGACCGGTCGCGGGCCTTCCTTGTTGCCACCGAGTTCCGGTCGCACTTCAAACGCTTCCGAGGGGCTCCAAGCGGCTTCCGGCTGGAGTTTGGCGACGGTCCTGGCAACCGCGACGCCCTTCGCCGACGAGTACACGACCTGCGTCTTCACCGAGCCACGGGTTTCCGCGACCGCCGCCGCCCAGAGCCGCGCCGTCGGGTACAGCAGGGTGACGCACATCGGGGGGCTCACTGCCTCGGAACCTTTCGGGAGCTGCAGGACGCCGCCGCTCGACCCGTCGGGACGGGTCACGCTGACGATCTTCGCGCCGCCCGAGAGCGTCCACCCTTCTTCCGGTCCGTTGAACTGCGAGCCGGGGACGAGGGTGTAATAGTTTTCGTCGCCGAAGGCCTCGAACGGCTGGCCGAAGGTCTGTCCTTCACAGCTCGCGGAAACCGTAGTGGCAGCGGTGGACGTCACCGACCCCACCGCTTCGGTGGAGTTCGTGGTGGCGCCGCTGACCGCCAGCGCCGATGACGCCGTCGGCACTTCTTCGGTGGTGGACGCCGTCGGCGAGGTGTTCGTGGTGGCGCTGCTGACCGCCGGCGCCGATGACGCTGTCGGCACTTCTTCGGAGACGGGGGCCGTCGCCGAGGAGGTGTTCGTCGTGGCGGCGCCGCCAGGCGGCACCGATGAGGCAGGCGGCACTTCTTCGGTGGCGGCAAGAGCCGTCGCCGAACAGATGCCGAAGGTGAGAAGGGCGGCACACGCTCCAGCCGCGATCATCGCCGACCTGCGTGCACCGTGAGCCGAAATTGTGAACACAGGATTTTCCTCCCTGTCGTTCACTGGCAGCCGAGCCATCTCTGATTTCGAGACCTCTTGCTTTGCGTCCCCGCCTCGCGACGGGTTTGCCTTTGGCAGTGCGGTTTGTATGTCTACACGCCCCATCGGGACCAAGCGGCGGCACCATTAGGGCAACTCGACGCCTGTTCTAGGAATGGCCACCGCGGCTCATCGCCTACCGGCGTCCAGATGACGGCCCGCCGATGCCGAAAATCAAGCTGTCCGTCGTTGATTCCGATCAATCCCTGTGCTGCTCGCGGGGAGCAACAGGCCGACCCCACACGGGGCCTTCCGCTGGCCCTGGATCGCCTCTGCGATCCTCGCGATCGGCATCGCCGCCTCGGTGGCGGGGGCGCTCGCCTGGCGTTCGAGCGCGCGCGCCGTCGAACGCGAGTCCTTCCGGGCCACGGCCACCAACGTCGCCGGTGCGCTGGAGACGCTGCTGCGCCGCCACACCGACTTCGTCCGCTCCGTGCGCGCGGTCCTCACGATGGAGCCCGAAGCCTCGCCCACCCGTCTGCAGCAGTGGTTCGACGAACTCGAAGACCGCGAAGCGCAGCCGCTCGGCTTCGGCGCAACCGTCACGCGCAAGGTCGACGCGAACGACCTGGCGGCGTTTCTCGCACGCCGCGACGCCGACCCCGCCTTCCGGAGGTTCGTCGGCGGTGACGTCGAGCCGTTCACCCCCACGGGCAGGCCGTACTACTGCCTGCTCGCGGCGGGCAGCACCAACATCACCTTCGCACCCGAACTCTCGCCGCTGCTGCAGACCGACTGGTGCAACCCCTCGTCGCTGATCGGCGGCTACCGGGCCTCTCCCGGCGGCGACACACGCGCGCAGGCCACCCGAGCGATCACCGAAACCGGGGAATTCGCCGTCTACCCGCTTCACTTCGGCGACATAAGCAGCCTGATCATCGAAGGAGCCTTCTACCGACGGGGCGTGCCGTTGGACACGCCCACGGAGCGCCGCGCCGCGGTGCTGGGGTGGATGTCGGGCTCGTTCAACGTGCCGCTGCTGATGCAGACAGCGCTTGGCGGCCTCCACGGCTTTCACATCACGCTCTACCACGCCAACAAGGGCCTTCCCCGCGAACTGATCGGCAGCTACGGTCACGCGCCGGGTGCCCACCCCTACGTCAGCCGGACCTCGGCGCAGTTGCACGGCACGTGGCTGATCAGCGTTGCCGGAAGGCCCGTCGCCGCCGGGCTCTCACCGGACCTGCAAGGGCTCTCGGTGCTGCTCGGAGGGGTGCTCCTGACGCTGATGCTGTGCGGTCTGGTGGTCGTGCTCGCGCGCTCTCGCCAGCGGGCTCTGGATCTCGTCACGCAGAAGACTCGCCAGCTCGAACACCAGGCGACCCATGACGCCCTCACCGGGCTTCCGAACCGCGCGCTCGCGCTCGATCGCGCACGCCAGCTGCTCACGCGGCGCGCACGCGGAGAGGTGGCGGCGCTGTACGTGGATCTCGACGGCTTCAAGCAGGTGAACGACTGCTTCGGCCACGCCGCCGGCGACGAGCTGCTCCACTCGGTGGCGACCCGCCTGCAGAGCGTGCTGCGCGAGTCCGACACGGCCGCGCGGCTGGGAGGGGACGAGTTCCTCGTGCTGCTCGACGGGCCCCGTGAGGGAGGTGAGCCCGAGCTCGTGGCAAGGCGACTGCTGGAGCTGCTGCGCGAACCCTACGAGCTTGAGAGCTGTGGCGGGCGTTCGGTGTCGCTGTCCGCCAGCGTCGGGATCGCCCTGGCGAGCGACCCCGATGCAGAAGACCTGATCCGTCGCGCCGACGTGGCCCTCTACGAGGCGAAGTCGGCCGGACGGAGTCGTTACATGTTCTTCGACCCCGCGATGCAGGATGCGATCGAGGACCGGCTGGCACACGAGACGCAGGTCGCTTCGTGGCACGGCGTCCACGAGCACGTGTGACCGACGCCCGAACGAACCCCGGGTGGGAGCGCCCTCCACCCGCCGGAGCCCCACGCGCCTCCCCCGCGCTCCCACCGATGCGGTCGGAGGACCCGGAAGTATGCTCCGCCGATGGGACCGTCACGCGCGTACGCTCGCCTCTCGGATCGGGTCCGTAGCGTCTGCCTGCTATGCACCCGCTCGATGGTCGCGGCGGCACTCGTCCTCGCCCTCTCGGGGGTCGGGTGGACGGTCGCACCCGTACAGGCGCTCGCCGCCCCGCTCGAGCTGGTCCCGGCCTACTTCGGCCCGGAAGGCTCGCCCGATCCCTGGGACACGATGTGTGAAGACGCGCCCCCCGGCTCGACGGTGATACTCAATCCCGACAACGGCCCCGTGAAACGGGAGGCGAAGGTGTACGCCGAACCGATGCGGTTCTGCGAGGAACACGCCCAGCGGGTGATCGGTTACGTGTTCACCAAGTACGGCAAACGCTCGCTCAACGCGGTCGAGCGTGCGATCGCCCATTACTACAGCTGGTACCCGGGGGTCGAGGGGATCTTCCTCGACGAGATGGCCGAAGTCCCGACGGCGAAGGTCGAAACCTACTACCGGCGACTCGCCGAATACGTCCACGAACGAGCGGGCGTGGTGGTCGGCAACCCAGGCGACACCGCCGTCACCTCCTGGCAGCTCGACGACGTCGACACCGTCGTCACCTTCGAGGGATCGGCGACCTCCTACGCGCGCTACTCGCCCCCCGCCTGGGTACTCGCGGCACGTCCCCAGCAGATCGCCAACATCGTCTTCGGGGCCCCTGAAGGCTCGCAGATGGAAGCCGACTGCACGAAGGCGGCCGAAGACAACACCGGTTCGGTCTACGTCACCAACCTACCCGAAAGGCCCGATCCCTACGAGGCGCTGCCGTCCTACTGGACGGCCGAGACCGAGACCTGTTGAGGGGCGCTCCCGTCGCAACCGACCCCGGCGCGACGTTTACCGACATTCTCGAAGGGGTACCCAGCGTGCCGGCCCGGCATACGGCCGGGCGTCGCCCCAGTGCCGGGCGATCGAGCAAAGGGGTTGAGCGGTGGACCTTGGGTTTTCCGCCCGCGCCCGCGCGGGCGTGAATGGTCGTGGTGTGACGGGCCTTGCGGTGTTGGTGACCGTGGCCGCAGCGCTGATGGTGGCGATGCTCGGGCTGCCGGGAGCGGCGCGCGCCGAAATCGCTCCCCCGCCCGGCGAACTGCAGCCGGCGACATATCCCTCGACCTACTCCGAACAGCGCTTCATCGCGATGGACGACGGTGTGGAACTCGGCGCCACGATCACCTTCCCGTCCGAGAACGGCAGCGAACCCGCGCCCGGCCGCTTCCCCGTCGTGCTCGACTTCACCCCCTACGGCCGCGACGGCGAGTGCTCGTGTGAGTCCGCCGGCACCTACGCAGACCGGGGGTTCGTGTTCGTGGCCGTCGACATCCGTGGCACCGGGGGCAGCCAGGGCAACCTCGATGAAAACTACTTCTCCCCCCGTGAGGCCCGTGACGGCTACGACCTGGTCGAATTCCTCGGCACGCAGCCGTGGTCCAACGGCAAGGTCGGCATGTCCGGGGGCTCCTACCTGGGGATCATGCAGTACCTCACCGCCGAGCAGGACCCCCGGCACCTGGCCGCGATCGCCCCCGACGAGGCCCTGGCAGATCTCTACAACGACGCCGCCTACCCCGGAGGCATCCTGTCGCTGTTCTTCGGTGCCCAGTACCTGGGGTTGCAGACCTCGCTCGGAGTGACCGGACCGAACACCGAACCGAGCATGATCCCGGGCACGCTGACGGCCAAGTACGAACAGGCGACGAGCAGGTCGATCGCCTTCGCGTACTTCGAAAACCCCTACCAGGACTCGTTCTACTCCGAACGCTCCCCGATCACGCTCGCCTCCAAGATCAAGGTCCCGGCGTTCGTGATCGACGGCTGGCGCGACGGGTTCGTGGCCGGGGACCTCCGCATGTATCAACGGCTCGCCCGCCGCAAGGGTGTCGAAACGCTGCTCAACGTCGGGCCCTGCACGCACAAAGGCTGCGGCGCTCCGTTCGATCCCGAGAGCGACCCGCCGGGCCTGGACGACATCGAAGCCCAGGAGATCCAGTTCTTCCGGCGCTACCTCATGGGTCTGGACGTACCCAGCCTGCCCCCGGTGCGCGTCTACGAACAGGAAGGCGAACGGTATCTCGACACGACCTCCTGGCCGCCGCCCGCGACCACGTTCGAGCACGAGTACCTCGGCGGCGGAGGACTGTCACCGAAGCCCGCCGGCGGCGGAAGCGAAAGCTACGTCACCGATCCGGCCGCCGGCCTGTCGATGACCTTCGACGAGCAGGGGACGGTCGCGATCACCCCCTACATCCCGATCGACCAGCGCCTGGAAGAAGAGCAGGGCCTGACCTGGCGAACGCCGACGCTGTCGACGCCGATGACGATCGACGGCCCGATCGCGCTTCACCTCGTCGCCTCCTCCACCGCGACCAACACCGACTGGTTCGCCAAGATCTCCGACGTCGCTCCCGACGGCACCCAGAGCATCGTCGCCGAGGGCCAGCTGCGCGCCTCGCTGCGGGCGCTCGCCCGTGGCAGCACACCCAAACAGCCGCTCGAGAAGCTGACGACACCCGAAGCGATCGATCCCGGGACCTTCTACGACTACGAAATCGCGATCGCGCCCACGGCGTACAGGTTCGCGGCCGGGGACCGGCTGCAGCTGCGGCTGACCTCCTACAACATGCCCAACGCGCTTCCGGGGACGCTCGACTTCGACGACAGCGAACCGGCGGACACGACCTTCGTGCCGCTCTCGCCGGCCACCAACACGGTCCTCTACGGAGGCAGGCACGGGACGGCGCTGCTGCTGCCGGTCGCGAGCGGGACGCCGGCGGAATAGGCCCCCGTCACCGTTGTGGCGCAGGTCCTCGGTGATTTGTGGGGCCTCGGCGATCGAGCCGGTTTGCCCTCACCCCGAGGCGGGTACCAAGCACCCGTCGTTTCGTGGGGGAGCAGCGGGAAAGGGAGACGTGGGAGATGACCAAGCGGGGGCGGTGGGCGCGTGTCGCGAGGCTCGCGAGCGTGGTGGTGACGGTGAGCGTCTGCGGATTGCTGGGAGCCGGCGTGGGCCCGCTGACCGGGGACGCCGGAGCGCAGTCCTGCGGTGGCTTCGAAAACCCCTGCTCCCACGAAACCGAAGAGCAGTTCACCTACGGGAGCGTGCAGCGCGAAGACACGCCCAACGACCCTGACTACGACCAGTCCGAGCCCGACACCAAACAGCCGCCCGAAAAGCGCTCCTCGAACTTCTACGCCGAGCGCTTCGACCTGTTCGGCTTTCCCTCCGAACTGACGCCCAACGCGATCTACAAGGTCGGCCCGCACGCGGGCAAGCCGATGGTGGCCGGGTTCAACGCGGCCGGGGCGTGGAAGGCCGAGCGCGGGCGCCCCGACGTGGTGATCGCGATCCTCGACGACGGGATCTACTGGGGCGAACGCGACCTGCGCCTGAAGATCCACCTCAACACCGGCGAGCTGCCCTACCCGGAGCTCGCCGACGGACAGTCCTGCGCCACCTACGAATGCGACGCGGCGGCCGGCGGCGACGGCCAGCCGGGCGTCGTGAATGCCGAAGACTGGGCCCAGGATCCGCGCATCAGTCTGAGCTATCCCGGCCGCACGGGCCCGCACGGCCTGATCACCGCGCAGGACCTGATCCACGCCTTCGGCGACTGCCAGATCGACGAGAGCACCCACGAACTCGTGAAGTGCGTTGCGGGGGAGCACTTCGACAACGACGGCAACGGCTTCGCCAACGACATCGCGGGCTGGAACTTCTTCGACAACAACAACGAACCGGGCGACCTCTCGAGCTACTTCGCCGCTTACCACCACGGCACCGACCGCGCCCTCGACGCGGGCGCCGAAGGCAACAACGGCGAAGGCTCGATCGGCGTGTGCCCGAAGTGCGAGATCATGCCGGTGCGCATCTGGGACACCTTCGTCTCGGACGCCAACGACTTCGCCCTGGGGATCGTCTATGCGACCGACAACGGCGCCAAGGTGCTCGAGGGTGCCAACGGCAGCCTCTACCACTCCGCGTTCTCCGAAGCGGCCTCCAACTACGCCTACGAACACGGCGTCGTGCAGACCTACTCGGGCGATGACCTGAACACCGCCGACCACAACTACCCCGCCAACTACGGCCACGCGATGCTGATCCAGGGGACCGTCACGGACACCGAAGGGCTGGGCGAGGAATCGAGCCAGTGGCTCGAAGCCGAGGGCCTGTGCGGCCTCACCGGCGAGCAGGCGTGCCTCGGTTCGAACATCCCCGTGAGCACGTTCTTGCGCGGGGCCAACACCACCCAGTACGGCGGCAAGAGCTCGATCTCGATGCAGGGTCCGACCGGCTCGCCGAACACCAGCAAGGCGGCCGGGGCGGCCGGCCTGGTGGTCAGCGCCGGGCTCGACAAGGGCATCGCGCTGCGTCCCGACGAGACGCGCGAGCTGCTCGAGCAGACCGCCGAACGGGTACTCGAAGGCAACACCGCGGGGGCGGGGGTCGCCGACCCAGCCGCCAACCCGGCGCTGCCGTCCGACGAGCAGTGGACGCCCCACTTCGGCTGGGGCCGCGCCAACGTTGGCGCCGCGGTCGGTGCCGTGATGGCCGGCGACATCCCGCCGGAGGCGGCCATCGACTCGCCCGCCTGGTACGCCCCCCTGACCGGCTCGAGCGTCCAGATCAGCGGCCTCGCCCGCGCGCGCTTCGCCACCGGCGGGCACTTCCACTGGAAGCTGATGTGGGGGGCCGGCCAGGCACCCTCCTCGTGGACGACCGCCGGCGAAGGCGAATCGAGCGGGACCGTCACGAACTTCGGCTCGATCGACCTGGAAACGGTCCGCAAAGCGCTCGCCACCTACGTGGTGCCGCCGGACCCCGGCGGGCCGACGTTCGCCGCCGCGGAGCCCAACCCCTTCCAGCACGAATTCACCGTCCAGCTCGAGGTACAGGGCCAGGGGATCGCGCTCACCGGTATCGACCGGCGTGTATTCGACAGCTTCACCGACTCGACGCTGCTACCGGGCTACCCGAAGTTCATGGGTGCCGGCGGCGAATCATCGACGCGCTACGCCAACCTGGCGGGCAACAACGAACAGGAGCTGCTGGTTCCGACCGAGGATGGCCACATCCACGCGATCCTGCCCGACGGCAAGGAACTGAAGGGCTGGCCGGTGCACACCGCTGTGCAGCAGTCGGCGCTCGGACACAGCGGCTCGCCGGGCCTCGCCAAGCTCGGGCTGCCACTCGAGCCGCCGACGGCGCCGGTGATCGACGACCTCGCGGGCGACGGCAGCCCCGACGTGATCACGGCGTCCGGCATCCACGTCTACGCCTGGAATGCAAGGGGGACGCTGCTGAAGGGCTTCCCCGTGTCCTCCGACCTGAACTACTGCGGGCCGGCGCTGGAGAGCGAAACGAGTCACCCCAAGTGCGGCTTCATGGCGACGCCCTCGATCGCCCACCTGGAAGGATTCGACAAGCCGGCCGACATCGTCGATGCGGGCCTCGACGGCCACCTCTACGCGTGGCGCGCCAACGGCGAAACCGTGCCCGGCTACCCGGTCGCGCTGATCGACCCCGCGGAGGTCGCGGCGGGCACGCAGATGGTCGCCGAGTCGATCAACGACCCCGCCATCGGCGACCTCAACGGCGAAGGCCACGACGACATCGTGGTCGCCACCGACGAGGTGTACGGCGCGCCCGCGTTCGGCAGCGAACTGAGCTTCGCGGGCATCACCGCCGCCGTCGACGGCACGAGTGGGCGCCTGTACGCGATCGATGGCGCGACCGGCAAGATCCTGCCCGGCTGGCCGGTCGCGATGCCGGGCCTGATCCAGGAAGAGCTCCCCCTGATCGGCCCCGGCCAGGACGCCGCGATCGCCAAGGTCGGCGGCGAAACGGTGATCGTCGCCTCCAGCACCGGCGGTGCGCTCGAGGAGCTCAGCACCGCCGGCAAGGTGATCCGCACGCTGCCCCAGATCGGGGCCGACGCCTTCGGCGCCGCCTCCGACGCGACCGACCGCACCGGCGCGCTGAACCTGTTCGAGTCGGCCACCGTCGGCGAACTGCTCGAAACGGGAACGCCGGACATCGTTAAGTACGAGCTCTCGCTGGGTCAGGCGGCCAACCTGCTGCTGGTCGGGCAGAACTTCCCCTACAACCACCTGATCGGGGCCTGGGAAGGCGCGACCGGGACGACGCTGCCCGCCTTCCCGACCATCACCGACGACTACCAGCTGCTCGGCTCCAACGACATCGCCAAGGTCGACCCCGAACTACCGGGCAACGAGATCGTCGCCGGCACCGGCCTCGGCCTGCTGCACGCCTACAGCGGCGCGAGCGGCCTCGACGTGCCGGGCTTCCCCAAGGAGACGGGCGGCTGGCTTGCCGCCCCGGCGTCGTTCGCGTGGGACGGGCGCATGGCCGACATGACACGCGAAGGCTACCTCTTCCAATGGCAAACCCAGGCGCCCGCCTGCCAGTCGCAGTGGCCCACTTTCCGTCACGACGAACAGGACAGCGGCAACTACAACCACGACGGAACCCCACCCGATGCACCCTCGGGGATGGCCCTGCAGGCGCTCGGCTCAGACAAGTACCGGCTGTCGTTCGTCGCCCCCGGCGACAACGGGCCGTGTGGCACGCCGGCCTCCTACCGCACGGCGGTCAACGGCCGCAACCTCGAACTCGGACTGCATCCCGTCGCGGGCGGCTCGACCTTCAGCGCGGAAGTCTCATTGCCGAGGCGGGTGCGCAAGCTCACCCTGCAGGCGATCGACGCGGCCGGCAACGTCGGCCCGGCCGAGACCGTCAAGCCGGGATAGCCGTCCCAGCCCGACCAGGCCGGGTCGCAGCGAGCCGTTGCCCCGCCGGACGAGGTTCGGATCGCGAGGGATCCGGGTCGCGAAGGCTGCCCTCAGGCGTCCTCGGTGGCGACGATCAGGACGTTGCAGCGGGCCTGGTGGGAGACCTTGTTGGGAACGCTGCCGAGCACCCGTTTGGCGCCGTGCATGCCGCGGTTCCCGACCACGATCAGGCTCGCGCCGACGTCGCCGGCCACCTCGAGCAGTGCGTCGGCGCCGTCCTCCTGGACGCCGTGCACCTCGACCTGCACCCCCGCGATGCGGGCCGTCGCCGCCGCCTCCTCGAGGATCCCCTGGACCTCCGAGTCCGGCAGCGGAGCGAACACCCTGGCGGCACCCTCGGGTGCGTCGGCGACGCGGGCGCCGCGCAGGGGTGTGTAGCCGGAGACGATGTGGAGCTCGCCGCCGAGGGCCTTTGCGAGCCGGATCGCTTCGTCCAGGGCACGTTTGGCCGTGTCGGAGCCGTCCGTGCCCACGACGATCGAATCACGCGGGGGTGGGTTAGGCACGGGCCGGACTCTAGTGCGCTCGGACGAGCTCCGCGAAGCCGCCGAGCACCGCCTCCTGGACGGCCGACATCCGCTCCAGGGCGCTGTCCGCGTCGGCGAGGATGCCCGCCCCGCCGCCGGGCGCCGCCTCGGCGTCCTCGGGAAACGCGGCCACGAGCCGCTCGACGGCCGCCCGGTCGACCTCGACGTGGAACTGCAGACCCCAGGCGGCCTCGCCGAGGCGGAAGGCCTGAGCCGCACAGAGGTCGGATCGCGCGAGGTGCACGGCGCCCGCCGGGAGGTCGAACGTCTCGCGGTGCCAGTGGAGGACGGGCACCTCGCCGTCCAGCCCGCCGAACAGAGGATCCGCTCTCGCGCCGGGCACGAGCCCGACCGAGCCCCAGCCGATCTCGGCCTCCCGGCCGGGGCGGATCGAGGACCCGGCCGCGACCGCGAGCAGCTGTGCTCCGAGACAGACCCCGAGCAGCGGGCGCCCTCGCCGCAGCGCATCGTCGATCAGGGCCAGCTCCCGATCGCGGCCGGCGAAGCCCTCGTCCGAACCGGCGGACATCGGACCGCCGAGGACGACGAGGGCGTCGTAGGGGGCAAGCTCCGGGGGCACCGTCTCGCCACCGTGGACCTCGACCACGTCGATCCGGCAGCCGCGTTCCCGCAGCACCTCCCCGAGCAGCGCCGGGCGCTCCGGCTCGACGTGTTGGACCACGAGAACTCGGGTCATGCGGGCCGAGGCAGGTTACCGACCGCGGCCGACCGCGGTCAGGTTGTCTTGATCAGGCCCCCGTCGCCCGCTTCGGCGTCGACCCCGGTGGCGTTCGCGACCGTCGCGGCCACGCCCTCGCGGTAGGCGTCCTCGCTGACGTGCTCGCCCCAGGCGACGGCTTCGCCCCGCTCATCGAGCTGATGAACCGCGACGTGGACCATGAAGCGGTCGGGTGCGGCGCCGTGCCAGTGGCTCTCGCCGGGCTCGAAGAACACGCGGTCGCCGGGCCGGATCTCCGCGATCGGTCCTCCCTCGCGCTGGCACCGCCCCACTCCCTCCGTCACGAAGATCGTCTGACCGAGGGGGTGGGTGTGCCAGGCCGTGCGCGCGCCGGGGGCGAAATGGACGTTCGCCGCCGCCAGCCGGTAGGGACCGGACGGCTCCGCGACGGCGTCGATGTAGACCTCGCCGGTGAACCAGTCCGGCGGCCCCTTGGCGGTCGCGGCGGTGGTGCTCCTGATGACTTTCATTGCTCCTCCTCGCCAGCTCGGGGTCAGGTCGACGGGCCGCCCGCGGCGACCGGGGCCTCGCGGGGCGACCCACGCCCCGCCCACCAGTCCGCCAGCACGATCTGGATCGCCGCCGCCGTCGGAATCGCGATCAGCGCGCCGAGCACTCCGAGCAGAGTGGCGCCCGCGAGGACCGCGAGGATCGTGACGATCGGGTTCACGTGCAACGCCCGGCCGTAGACGAACGGCTGCACGACGTAGTCCTCGAACCGCTGCCACACGAGGATGAAGGCGATCCACACGATCGTCGCGACGGGAAAGTTCACCCCGATCGTGGCCAGCGTCACGATGATCGCGCCGAGTGTGGCTCCGACGAGCGGGATCAGATCGAAGAACCCCACCACGAAACCGAACGACAACGCGTACGGGACGCCGAGGATCGAGAGCACGGCCCACGTTGCAGCCGTCGCCAGGACGCTGATCACGATGTTGCCGAGGGTGTACTTGGCGACCGCGCTGTCGATTTCGAGGATCAGGCGCCGGTAGTGGGCTTCGCGATGGCCGGTCAGCGAGAGCCCGATGTTCACGTACTGGCGGCCGTGGAGGACGAGCAGGAACGTCAGCGCCAGCACGGTCACGAGCTGTCCGACGAAGCTGAACGCGGACACCGTCACCTGCTGCAGCGGCCCCACCAGGTGCCCGAGCAGCTGGGGCAGTCGCTGGGCGTCGTGCACCAGCCGCGAGGTGATGTGGTAGCGGTTGTCGTAGTGGCGGAAGGTCCCGTTCTGGCGCAGCACACGGGCGTAGCGGGGAGCGTTCCGCGCCAGCTGCTCGACGTCCTTGACGGTGTCCGGGATCACGACGTAGCCGATTACGACGATCCCGATCGCGAGCAGCACGTAGCAGCCGAGGATGATCGCCGCGCGGGGGACCCGAACGTGGCGTTCGATCGCGTCCACGATGGGCACCATCGCGAGCGCCAAGAACAGGCTGATGGCCCCCAGCAGGACCACCGTGCGGACCCGCCACAGCAGGTACAGGGCCAGGACACAGACGACCACGATCGCCACGATCCGCACGATCCCGCGCAGCGAGGGGGTCGCGAGCGCCACCGTCTGCTGGTCTCCCGACCCGCCTCCTCCCGCGCCCAGCCGCGGCCCGGCCGGCGGCCCCGGCGCCGGGTCGCGCTCCCCGTGGGACCCGGGCCGGTCCGTCACTCAGATCACGCCGATGTCCCGCCGATCGCAGACCACCGGCGTGGGCCCGCGAGACCCGCTGTGCATGGCAGTGGCATGCCCGGTAAGGCTGCCATGGGGACCGGCGTCACCGCGGCCGTTCAGCGCGCCGGCGCGTCAGGCGAACACCTCGAGCTCGTGCTCGATCGCGGCGCGGACCGCGTCGATGAGGCGTCCGCGCGACTTCAGCTTCGTCGCCCGATGGGCTTCGACGCTCAGGCCGGTCAGCTCACGGGCCGCCTCGCGGGCCGCCCGCGGGAGCTCCCCGACGGGCACCACCCGGTCCAGGAATCCCGCCCGGACAGCGTCCTGCGGCGTGTACATGACGGCGCTGTTGACCGCGCGATCGAAGTCCGACGGGGTCAGGCGGGAGCGCGCCAGTTCGATCACGAACAACGGCATCGTGATGCCGATCTTGACCTCGTTGAGGCCGATCTGGAAAGGGCCGTCGGCACCCAGGCGGAGGTCCGCCGGCAGCTGGATGAAGCAGCCCGCCGCCACACCGTGACCGCTGCAGGCCGTCACGACCGGCCGCGGGAACGCCAGGATCCGCTCGCACAGCGTGGCCCCGAGCGTGATCATCTCGGCGAGCCGATCCGGCGTGTCGCGGAAGACGTTGAGGTCGAAGCCCGCCGAGAAGCGGCCCTCGCGGCCGGTCAGGATCACGCTCGCACCGTCCCTCTCGGCGCGGTCGAAGGCCGCGTGGAGCTCGCGGAGCATCGGGATCCCGAGCACGTTCACCTTGCCGTCGTCCATCTTGATCGTCGCGACTGCGTCGTCGCAGGTGTAGGTCGTCAGGTCGCTCATCGTGCCTCCTAGAGGTGCGGGAGCAACGACTCTAGCGAATTTCGTGACAACGTCACGATATCGTCTCGTCGATGGCGCGCAGAAAGCTGAGGACGCCCGAGCTGAGGCGACGACTCCGGGATGCGGCGGTCGAGGTGCTGGCGCGAGAGGGCCCCGGGGGCCTGACGACCCGCACCGTGGCGGTCGCCGCCGGCACCTCCACCCCGGCCGTCTACGAGCTGTTCGGGGACAAGGCGGGGCTCGTGCGGGAGGTCTTCTTCGAGGGCTTCCGGGCACTCCACTCACAGCTCGCCGCGACGCCCGAGAGCGACGACGCGGTCGCCGACCTACGGGCCCTCGGGGTGGCCTACCGCGACTTCATCAACGCGCACCCGCAGCTCGCGAGGGTGATGTTCTCGCGCCCGTTCGCCGACTTCGACCCGGGGCCGGCGGAGGCGAAGGCGGGCGCCTCGGTCAGGACCCTGATCGTTGCTCGGGTCCAGCGATGCATCGACACCGGCGCCATCGAGGGCGACGCGACCGACATCGCCCACGGGCTGGTGGCCCTGATCCAGGGCCTGGCCGAGGCCGAGGTCTCACACCGGCTCGGCAGCAGCCGGACCTCGGTCGATCGCCGCTGGGCAGTCGCGATCGACGCGATGCTCGCGGGACTGCGGCCGGCGTCGGCCCACTAACCAGTAGACGGGCGGGAGCTCGGCTCCCCCGCCCATCACCCCGCGGAGCACGCCTTCCAGCCTCCGGCTTCGAACGTGCTCTTGGTGCAGTAGACGGTGTCCGGGAAGTAGGGGCCCATCACCGCCTGCGGGGAGCTCGATTCGCCGACCGACTGGACGGCCTGGGGAAACGAGGGCGAGGGCACCATGTTGCGGTAGATCACCTGACCATCGGGGAAGGTCCCGCCCCACGCGAGCCAGGTCACCCCCTCGGCGACGGTGGCGTTGGCGGGGCGCTCGTCGGGATCGGAGATCACGTAGGTGTAGTAGCCGCCCTCGACGGCGGCGTCGTAGTCGGCCGCGCAGGAGATCACCCGGGTCGTGTTGCTGTTCTCGCAGAACGACCAGTAGCGGACCTGGTGCTTGCCGTACACGGGCTGCCCGGCGCGGGTGTTGGGGAAGGTCGGTGCCTTGCCGTGGATCACCACGATGTTCCCGTACTGGCGCGAGATCGTCGCCAGCAGGTAGGCGTTCTGCTGGTTGCCGAACAGGCCGGCGTATTCGTTGCTCAGCGACGAACGAGCCCAGCTCGGCGGATCGGTCGCCCCGGGGATTTCCGCTGCCGGAACTTCGCCCGGCCAGTTGGAGTTCGCGATCGCTTCGTTCAGCACCCCCCCGGTTTCGACCGTTCCTCCCCCGCAATCGCCGTAGCTCGCAAGCGTTTCACCCGCGGCGGTCTGCAGCGTGATCTGGGGAAGCGGCACGTTCCCCTGCAGTTCGCTCGGGTCCTGGGGCACGTACACGCGGTACATCAGGATCGCGTCGGGGGTCGGCAGGCCCTGGGGGGTGTCGGCGATGTAGAGGGTGTTCGGCGCCGGGTCGGTGGGCTTCTGTTCGAAGTCGACGTACTCGGTGTAGGAGTCCCCAGCGTGGCGCGGAGGCTTGGCCACGAACGGGTTGGCGCTGCCGGCGTCGGGGGCGATCTGCTGGTCGTACTGCGAGTCGATCGCCACGGCGGTGGCGTCGTAGACGTGGAAGGAGAAGTAGCGGGCCTGGGGATACTCGCCTTTGACCACCAGCCGCTCCCCCGGCACCGGCTCGAACACGTGCGCCCAGTAGGTGGCGTCGAGGTCGGGATAGGCGAGGTTGACCGTGTCGGGATTGGAGCGGACCCCCCACGAGCAGTCGGCGGGTTCTCCGATTTCGGCGGCGCCGGCATAGGCGCACGGTGCCGTGAGCAAGGTGAGCACGATCGTGCCGACGAGCGCGGTGAGGCGACGGGGTCCTATTTCTGCTTCTCCTTCACTCGGGTATCCGTACGCGGTCCACCCGCCCCCACGAGGGACCGCGGTCCTCCGAGCAGGTGGATTGCTCATTGAGTCGATCGAGATACCCGTGATTGTCCGCTGCCAAACACCCGGCGGGCGTGCCCCGGCCTCGTCGGGCTCGCGCGCTCAGAGCGGGCGCAGGAACTCGAGCGCGGCCTCGTTGAAGGCGTCGGCCGCGTCGATGTTGGCGGCGTGGCCCGCCCCCTCGAGCACGACCTTGCGGGCGCCCGGGATCTTGGCCGCCATGTAGTCGGCCGCGGCGAGGAAGTTCGTGTCGAGCGCCCCCACGACCACCAGCGTGGGGACGGCGATCGTGGCCAGCGATTCGATCACGTGGGCGTCGTGCTGGGCCATCACCAGGCGCGCCGTGTGCGCCAGGCCGGCGGCGTCGCGGTGCTCGCCGACCTCGGGGCTGTCCGCCAGCGCGGCCGGGCCGTCCCGATCGATCGCCGCGGCCACCCGCTCGGCGTATGCGTTCCACTCCCGGCGGGCCTCCTGGCGGCGGAATCCCGGACCGGTGTCGAGGAGGATCAGCGCGGCGACCCGCTCCGGATGGCGCGCGTGGAACGCGAGCGAGAGGTAGCCGCCCAGCGACATCCCCACGAGCACCGCCCGCCGCACGCCCAGCAGGTCGAGCAGCGCACCCATGTCCGCAACGCTCTGCTCGACCCCATAGGCCGAGGGGCCGGCGGGGGCGTCGCTGTCGGCGTGACCGCGCATGTCCCAGGTGATCGCCCGGCGCTCGCCGGACAGCGCCCCGACGTTGGCGTCCCACATCCGCCCGCTGGCCGAGAAGCCGTGGCTCAGCAGCAGCGGCGGGCGGTCGCCGTCGGTTCCGTGAACGTCGTAGTGCAGGCGGACATCTCCGCGCCTGAGCTGCGACATCTAGGTGGCCCTCGACCCGCCTGTGAGGACCGGATACAGCCGGTCCGCTCCGGCCGCGGTGACGGCTCCGCCGAGGCGGGAGGCCCAATGCTGCTCGTCGCCGTACTCGTGTCGCCACGCCCACAGGCGGCGGGTGAAGTGGTGCAGCCGGTACTCCTGGGTCATCCCCATCGCCCCGTGCACCTGGTGGGCGGCGCGGGTCGCGTTGACCGTCGCGCGGGAGGCCAGCGTCTTCGCGGCCGCGATCTCGAACGCCTCCGGGGCGCGGGCCGCGCCGTCCGCCGCCGCCACCACCAGTGACGCCTCCTGGGCGATCTCCACGAGGTGCTGCTGGACCGCCTGGAAGGCGGCGATCGGACGGCCGAACTGGCGCCGCTCGCCCGCGTAGGCGACCGTCAGGCGTGCCATCGCGGTCAGCGCACCGGCGATCAGGGCCACGCGCGTCAGCGCCCCCCACTGCTGCAGGTCGCACGCTGCCGGCCGAGCCTGCTGCACCTCGGCGGCCTCGAACACGAGCGTGTCCCGCGGCTCCCCGGCGAGATTCGTGGCGCGCTCCACGCGCACCGCCGCGGCCACGGGCACCACAACCGCCGTCCCCCCCACCACCGCCACCAGGCGCTCGACGGCGTGGCCCCAGGGGACGCGCCGGGCGCTCCCGCTGAGGCGACCCTGCTCGAGTCGCAGCTCGCCCGCGGGCGCAACCGTGATCGTCCCGGGGACGGCCTGGCCCAGCAGCCACCCCGCCAGTGCGGCCTCGGCGAGGGGTACGGGCGCGGCATATTCGCCCGCGACCTGGAGCACCGCGAGCGCGTCGGACAGCTCGAGGCCGGCCAGCGATCCGTAGCCGGCGCCCGCCAGGGCGTCCCACACGCCTGCGGACCAGCCTTCCTCCTCGGCCGCCTGGACGACCACGTGCGTGCAGGTGTCGGCGAGCAGCCGGCGAACGCCGTCGACGAGCAGCCAGTCGCTCACAGCGAGCCCAGTCCCTTCGCGGCCACCGACCGCAGGATCTCGTTGGTGCCGCCACGGATCGTGAACGACGGTCCGGAGAGGACGGCCTCGAACAGAAGGCGTTCGAACAACGTGTCCCCGTCGCGCACGGGCTCGAGGGCGACCAGCTCCTGGATGCGGGCGAGCAGGTCCTGCTCGAAGCGGGTCGCCATCTCCTTCACCAGCGCCGACTGGACCGCCGGTGCCCCGCCGGCGTCGATCATCCGCGCCACCGACAGCGACAGCCGTCGCAGCGCCCACAGCCGCGCGGCGGCGTCGCCGAGAGCAGCCCTCGCGTGCTCGGTCTCGAACAGGGCCGGACGGGAGCGCAGCAGCTCCTCGAGGACCAGATATGTCGACAGCCACCGCTCCGGCCCGCCCCGCTCGTGGGCCAGCTCCGAGGTGTTCTGCGCCCAGCCCTCGCCGATCGCCCCGAGCACCAGCTCGTCGGGTACGAACACGTCTTCGAGCGACACCTCGTTGAAGTCACTGTGACCGGACAGGAACGGGATCGGGGTGATCGCGATGCCATCGGAACGGAGGTCCACGATCAGCTGGCTCAGGCCCGCGTGACGATCCTCGGAGGACTCCCCGGTCCGGCACAGGACCACGAACCAGTCGCTCTCCTGCGCGCCGCTGGTCCAGACCTTGGTCCCGTTCACGACCCAGCCGCCGTCCATCCTGGTCGCGCTCGTGCGCACGGCGGCCAGATCGCTGCCCGCCTGGGGCTCGCTCATGCCGATCGCGAACGACACCTCGCCGCGGCAGATGGCGGGCAGGAACCGCTGCTTCTGCTCCTCGTCGCCGAAGCGGCTGATGATCGGGCCCGTCTGGCGGTCGGCAACCCAGTGATGCCCGACGGGCGCCCCCCACCGCAGCAGCTCCTCGGCCACCACGAAGCGCTCGACGGCGCTGCGGTCGTGGCCGCCGTAGCGCGCCGGCAACGCCATCCCCAGCCACCCCCGCGCGGCGAGCTCGGCCGAGAACCCACGGTCGCGGGGCGCACCCATCCCCAGCCCCGGCGGGAACGTCCCCCGTGGCAGCGCCTCGGCGAGGAACTCACGCACCTCGCGCTGGAGCTCGAGCTCCTCGCGGTTGAGATCGGCCGGCGGGAACAGCAATCTAGAGCTGGTGCGTCACCGCCTCCGGCGGGACCAGCAGCACCGAGCACGGAGCCTGGTGCGCGACCCGCCGGCTGACGCCCCCCAGGGCCCGCACGCCATCGAGCCTGCGGCTGCCCATCACGACCAGCGAGGCGTCGGCCTCAGCCGCCGCCGAGACGATCGCCGCGGCGGCCCGGCCGGGCTTGACGACGAGCTCGCTGGTGCCCGGCAAGCATGCCCGCGCGAGCGCCTGCTCCTGCTCCTGCACCGCGCGCTCCTGCTCGCTCGAGCTGCCCCGTTTGACCGGCTCGCGGCCGAGCGCGTGGACCAACGTCACATCCGAGCGGTTGGCGCGGGCGAGCCGGCCGACCATCTCGACGAGCCCGTCGGAGCCGTCGAGACCGTCGCTGGCGACCACGATCCGATCGCCGAATCTGCGACCCTCGGCCAGCTTGCGTGAGACCAGCAACGCGTTGCTGAACCCCCCGATCGCTTTGTCCGCCACTCCCACGCTGAGGAGCCTCGCCGGCCACGAGCTGGCGGGCGCCCCCAGCGCCAGCAGTTCGTAACGCGCGCTCCAGTCGAGGATCACCCGCGCCGGCGGGCTCCCCGGGTCGACCTCCTCCACGTACTGGACGCCGGCCTCGCGCGCGATCTCCCCGGCGTGCTCGAGGATCTCCGCCGCCCGCATCGGCCCGATCGCGGGAGACCGGTGCGGCCCCCCCGATCGGTAGGACGTCACCAACAACGAGGTCACACGGCCCTCGGCTCCGGCCAGGGACACCGCTTGCTCGACCGCGCTGAAGCCGCCCTCTTTGCCGTCGATGGCGCAGAGGATGTCGGCGAAGATCGGGGGCGCCACGCCGCCCGCGTCGGCGCGCTCGCGGGTGCCCACGCTCTCTGTCTCGGGCATCGACTCAGCTGCCCGACTCGTACTTGAAGGAGACGTTCAGACGCACCCGGTACTCGGCCACCTTGCCGTCCTCGATGGTCAAGTCCTGACGCACCACCTCGGCGATTCGCAGGTCCCGCAGGGTCTTCCCGGCGACCTCGACCGCGTTTGCCGCGGCGGCCTCCCACGAGTCACTGCTCACGCCGATGACCTCGGTCACTCGATAGACGCTCTCAGCCATCTCTCCTCCTGTCAGTCGACTTACACTCCGAGCCTACTCCCGTGTGGGCTACCCCGCACGGCTGGATCGGAAAAGAGGATCGCCCGATGACCGATGAGCTGCCGCCCGGACCGAGGCTCCCCGCAGCCCTGCAGACCCTCGGCTTCGTGACCCGCCACACCGCCTTCCTGGAGCGCAACCGGCGTCGCTTCGGCTCGTGCTTCACGGTGCGGGTGATCGGCGGCGGCCCGATCGTGATGATCTCCGACCCGCAGGAGGTCAAGGAGCTGATGACCGCCCCTCCCGAGGTGCTCCATCCCGGCGAGGGAGCCAAAGTGATCGAGCCGGTGGTGGGCCCGACGTCGGTGATCGTGCTCGACGAGGACGCTCACCTCGAGCAGCGCAGGCTGATGCTCCCTCCCTTCCACGGCGAGGCCCTCCGCGGCGTGTCGGGGTTGATCGACGAGTACAGCGCCAAGGAGGTCTCGTCATGGCCCGTCGACCGGCCGCTGGCGCTCCATGCCCGCCTTCAGCGTGTGACGCTCGAGATCATCATGCGGGTCGTTTTCGGTCTCGAGCGCGGCGAGGAGCTGCGAGCGATCAGGGAGGCATTGACGACGATGCTGGGAACGGGCTCCAGACCGGTGGAGGTGCTGTGGACGCTGCCGGCGCTGGCCCGGACCCCGCCCGCCCGTCGGCGTCGGCGCCGGATGGAGCTGGCCGACCGTCTGATCTTCGAGCTCGTCGAGCGACGGCGTGGCGCGGGCGAGCACGGCGACGACGTCCTCTCGCTGCTGCTGGAGGCGCGACACGAGGACGGCAGCCCGCTCAGCGACCAGGAGCTGCGGGACGAGCTCGTGACGACGCTCGTCGCCGGCCACGAGACGACCGCGTCCCAGCTCGCGTGGGCGTTCTCGATCCTCGCGCGCACCCCACAGCTGGCGCGGAGGATCGGCGACGAGCTCGACGCGGGCGAGGGGGAGCCGCTGCTGAAGGCCACGATCCAGGAGCTGATGCGGGTCCGCCCGGTGATCCCGAACGCCGAGCCGCGCGTGGTCCACAGGCCGGCTCGTATCGGCGCCAGGACCTATCCCGTCGGGACGACGCTGTTCCCCTCCGCCTACCTGTTGCATCACGATCCCACCGTCTATCCGGACCCGTACGCCTTCAGGCCAGAGCGCTTCCTCGAATCGCCCCCGGGCACCTACACGTGGCTGCCGTTCGGCGCCGGACGGCGGCGGTGCATCGGTGCGAGCTTCGCGATGCTCGAGATGCAGGCCGTGCTGCGCGAGGCGCTCACGCGATTCTCGCTCGCGCCCGACGGTGGGACCCGTGAACGGGCGGCGCGACGCGGGATCACGATCACACCGTCACGCGAGGCGACCGTGGTGCTCGCCCACCGCACTCCCGCAGCCGTTCCCCGCGGGCGCGCCGCGACGCCCGTCGCGGCCTGACGGTTCGTGGTCGTGAGGAGCGTGCCTGCGCGCACCGCGGCCGAGATCCCGGTGGCCCACACCCCGCCCGGCGGTTACGGAGAGGTGTTCCCCGACGCGATCCTGGCCGGATGCACGGAGGCGATCGTCGCCGGAGCTCCCGATCTGCGGGGCAGCTGGCGGGTGGTCGAGGTCGTGGCCGACGGGGAGCGGATCGAGGGTCACCCGGCGCTCGGAACGATCCAGCGGATCGAGCAGTGCGGTGACCGGATGGTGGTGACCGGTGGCGGGATCGTGCACGACATGCGCTGTGACGGCACCGAGGAGCACGGCGTGCACGACGTCGCCGAGTTCGACAAGCGCACGCCGATCAGGGTCGTGGCCTCATACGAGAACGGGGTGCACGTGCTGCGGCCCGTCGGCCTGCCGATCGAGGTCAGGCGTCGCCGGGAGGGATCCGAGATGGTCTGGGACTACCTCGGATTCACGGCCCGGCTACGACTCGTCGGCCCGCCGGGCTCGAGCGGCTGACGTCCCCTGGACAGGCGGGGTCCCACGGTCAGGAGATCCCCGTCCCGGTCGGACACGGCGTTTCCCCGCCCTTCAATCCGAGCAGGTCGGCGAGCACCGCGTCCGGTGCGATCCCGCACCCGACCTGCGCGGTGCCGATGTCGACCACGACCCATTCGCGGGTGCCGGCGGGCCTGACCGCGACGGCGATGGCGGATTGGAACGTCTTGCGGTAGGCCCTGGTCGGCTCGATCGAGGCCATTGCCCACGCCCGGCTCACGGTCGAGATGCGTACGTTCGTGACCGTGTAGCGCTTGGTGGGAACCTTGTCCATGTCGTCCACGTGACTGCTCCTGACGGCCTTCGCCACGGCGGCCGCCTGGGAGCTGGTCGCGTGCGTGCTCGCGGTTGACGCCGCGGGCGCGGCGGTCTGCGCTGCGGCGGGGAGGACCTGGAGGGCGACCACGGCGAGCACGGCGCACAACAGTGCGGGTGCGCCGCGGCGAGGAATCCTGGCGAGCATGACGTTCCTTTCGAGGACGGCGGGCTGCCGGCCGGCCCAGCGGACGCATCGCCTGCGGGCCCCCGGCCGTGGGGCGAGTCTAATCGTGTCGCTGCGAGCGGGGTTCCTCGCCGCCGAGCGGCCGGCCCGCGGCTCTGGTTCGAGCGGCCCAGAGGTATGATCGGCGGCCTCGCCAGGGGATCGCTGAGAGCCGGGAGCCGGCGGTGTTCGTTCGCAGACAAGTCCACGCAACAGCCTCGAAGGTGACAGCGATCGCGTTGGCGGCAACGCTCGCGATCGCGGGTGTCGCGTTCGCCGCCAAGCAGGTCAAGGGCGCCAGCTACACCGGCCACTACGCGGGCACCGGCGCCGCCGCCGGCGTCGTGGCGATCTCCTTCAAGGTGTCCGCCAACGGCCGCAAGGTCCTCGACCTCGACGTGTCGACCCCGTTCAAGTGCAACGGCGGGTGCGGCGGCGTCGGCAGCCCCAGCAACGGCACGGCCAGGATCTCCAGCAAGGGCACCTTCGAGGTGACCCTCCAGATCCCGGCGCCGGGGGGAGGGAAAAGCGAGGGCACCGACACGGTCACCGGCACGTTCCACTCGCACCACAAGGCAAGCGGCACGGTGACCTCGCACTTCAAGTCCGGCTCCGGCGTGACCCGGGGCTGGGCCGCGACCGGCTGACGGCGCCGGACCCGCGACCGGGCGGCGCCGACCGCGACCGGGCGGCCTACAGCCCGTTCGTCTTGGCGATGATCTCGCGCTGGATCTCGGAGGTTCCGCCGTAGATCGTCGAGACGAGGTTCAGACGCACGTGGTTCTGCATGTCGTACTCGGTCGCGTATCCGTAGCCGCCCATCATCTGCATGCCTTCCAGCGCGACCTTCTTGCCCGTCTCGGTGGCCTTCAGCTTGGCCATCGACGCCTCCTGGGGAAACAGCACGCCGGGGTTCTCGTCGCATTGGCGGGCGACGGCGTAGGTCAGCAGGCGGGTGCACGCGACCTCGGTGGCGAGGTCCGCGAGGCGGTGGCTGAGCGCCTGGAAGGAGCCGATCGGGCGCCCGAACTGGCGACGCTCCTTGACGTACTGCAGGGCGTCGTCGAGGGCGCGCCGGGCGAGACCCGTCGACTGGGCGGCGATGATCAGACGCTCGGTGTTGAGCCCACTCATCAGCTGCATCCAGGCCTGGCCCTCGACCCCCACGAGGCGCTCGGCGGGCACCTCGCAGTCGTTGAAGAACACGTCGTTGACGACCTTGCCGCCCATCGTCTCGATCCCGCGGATCTCGACGCCGTCGGCGCCCGCGGGGATCGAGAGCATCGTCAGGCCCTTGTGCTTGTCGCCGCTGGACTCGGTGCGGCACACGAGCAGGATGTGCTCGGCGTGCTGGGCCTCGGAGATCCAGGTCTTCTGGCCGTTGATCAGGTACCCGCCGTTGCGCCGCTCGGCCTTGCAGCGCAGGTTGCCGACGTCCGAGCCCGCCTCCGGCTCTGACATCGCGATCGCCTCGACCGCCCCGCCGACGATGCCCGTCAGGATCTCCTGCTTCTGATCCTCGGTGCCGAAGCGCTCATACGGGCCGGCGCTGATGGCGCTGACGGAGAAGCCCCCGATCGGCACCTGCCCGTAGGCGATCTCCTCGAGGAACAGGCACAGGTCGACGAGACCGCCGCCCGTGCCGCCGAACTCCGCCGGGATCGCCACCCCCAGCCAGCCCAGCTCGGCGACCCGCTTGTACAGGCCCGGGTTGTGCGGTTCGGTGTTGTGGTTGGTGAGGGCGTCGCGCTGCTCGCGGGTGCCGCACTCGCGCTGCGCGAGATCGCGAACGGCCTCGACGAACGCCTGCTGCTCGTCGGTGGGGGCGAATCCGTACATCGAGCTCCTCCTCGGTCGGGCGGGCCGGTCGAGCCGGCCTACGCGGTCGCCGCGGCCAGCGCCGCCACGTCGCTGTAGCGTTCTCCCCGCTCGGCCCGCTCGACCAGCGAGGCCGGCGGCTCGAAGCGCTCGCCGTACCTCTCGGCCAGCTGGCGGGCACGGGCCACGAAGGCCGCCGGACCGATGCCATCGGCGCCCTCGTAGCCGTCGATGTACTGGAGCACGCCGCCGGTCCACCCGGGGAAGCCGATCCCCAGGATCGAGCCCACGTTGGCGTCGGCGGCGGTCTCGATCACGCCCTCGTCGAGGCACTTGACGGCCTCGATCGACTCGATGAACAGCATCCGCTCCTCGAGGTCGCGCAGCGACAGCGACGAGGGGTCCTCGACCTCGGGGAACAGCTGTTTGAGCCCCTTCCACAGGCCCAGGCGCTTGCCTGTGCCCGGCGGGGTGCCGTCCTCGTAGTCGTAGTAGCCGGCGCCAGCGAGCCTGCCGCCGCGGCCCTCCTCGAGCAGGCGGTCCACCACCTGGAAGGAGGCGCGATCCTGGAACACCCCCCCTTCGGCCTCGATCGCGGCCTTGGTGGCGTCGCGGATCTTGCGCGCGAGGTTGAGGTTGAGCTCGTCGCTGAGCTGGAGCACGGGAGCGGGGTATCCCGCCTGGCTGGAGGCCTGCTCGATCGAGGCCGCCGGAACTCCCTCCAGCAGCATCCCCACCCCCTCGTTGATGAAGGTCCCGATCACGCGGCTGGTGAAGAAGCCACGCGAGTCGTTGACGACGATCGGCGTCTTCTTGATCTGCCGGGCGAGGTCGAGCGCGCGGTAGAGGGTCTCGTCGCTGGTCTTCTCGCCCTTGATGATCTCCAGCAGCGGCATCTTGTCCACCGGGCTGAAGAAGTGCAGCCCGATGAAGTCGCTCGGGCGGGTCACGCCCTCGGCCAGCTCTGTGATCGGCAGCGTCGAGGTATTCGAGCCCAGCAGCGCATCGGGCTCGAGATAGGGCTCGATCTCGGCGAACACCTGCGCCTTGACGGCCGGGTCCTCGAACACGGCCTCGATCACGAGGTCCGCTCCCGCCGCCACCCCGGCCTGGTCGGTGGGCGTGATCCGGGTCAACAGCTCGTCGGCCTTCTCCCGGCTGGAGCGGCCACGCGAGACAGCCTTCTCGAGCAACCCCGCCGAGTAGGCCTTGCCGCGCTCGGCGGCCTCGATCGAGACGTCCTTGAGGACCACCTCGATCCCGGCTTTGGCGCACACGTAGGCGATCGCGGCGCCCATCATCCCCGCACCGAGGACGACCGCCTTGCGGGCCCGGTAGGGCTCGAGACCCTCGGGCCGGCCACGGTCGCCGGTGACCGCCTGCATGTCGAAGAAGAAGGCCTGGATCATGTTCTTGGCGACCTGGCTGGTGAGCAGGTCGACGAAGTACCGCCCCTCGATCTCGCTGGCGGTGTCGAAGTCGACCTGGGCGCCCTCCACGGCCGCGGCCATGACGTGGTGGGGGGCCGGATAGTTGGCGCCCTTCAGCTGCTTGCGCAGGTTGGCCGGGAAGGCCGGGAGGTTCTGGGCGAGCTTCGGGTTCGACGGCGTGCCGCCCGGCATCTTGTAGCCCTTCATGTCCCACGGCTGGACGACCGGCTCCTCCGCCGCCGCGCGCTGCTTCACCCACTCCTTGGCGGCCGGGACGAGCTCGTCCTGAGTGGCCACGACCTCGTCGAGGATGCCGGCCTCGAGCGCTTCGGCGGGCCGCAGGCGCTGGCCCTGCATCAACAGCTTCAGCAGCGCGTCGGCGATGCCGAGCATGCGCACCGTGCGCACGACTCCGCCGGCCCCCGGGAGCAGACCGAGTTGCACCTCGGGAAAGCCCATCTGCACCTTCGGGTCATCGACGGCAACCCGGTGGTGACAGGCGAGGCAGATCTCCAGGCCGCCGCCGAGTGCCGCCCCGTTGATGGCTGCGCACACCGGGACGCCGAGCGTCTCCAGGCGACGCAGCTGGGCCTTGCCGGCGCGCACCAACTCGGCGAGCTGGGGGGCGTCGTCCTTGCCGGCCGCCCTGAGGTCGTTGAGGTCGCCCCCGGCGAAGAAGGTGTTCTTCGCCGAGGTGATCACGACGCCCGTGATCTCGTCCCTCTCGTCCTGCAGCCGATCGACCGTCGCGGCCATCGATTCCGCGTAGGCGCGGTTCATCGTATTGGCCGACTGGTTCGGGTCGTCGAGGGTCAGCACGACGATCCCGTCGTCGTCCTGGTCCCATTTGATGGTGGTGCTCTCGGCCATGATCAGATCGCCTCCACGACGGTCGCGATTCCCATTCCGCCCCCGACGCACAGCGTCGCCAGCCCGTAGCGGCCACCGGTGCGGTGGAGCTCGTCGATCAGCGTCCCGAGGATCATCCCCCCGGTCGCGCCGAGCGGATGACCCATCGCGATCGCGCCGCCGTTGACGTTCACCTTGTCCATGTCCAGCCCCATGTCCCTGACGAAGCGCAGGACGACGGCCGCGAACGCCTCGTTGATCTCGACGAGGTCGAGGTCGTCCACGGTCAGGCCGGCCTTCTTCAGGGCCTTGCGACTTGCCGGCGCGGGGCCCGTGAGCATGATCGTCGGGTCGGCCCCCGACAGCGCCGTGGCGAGAATCCGGGCGCGGGCCGTCATGCCCATGTCGGCACCGGTCTGCTCGTTGCCGATCGTCAGCAGCGAGGCGCCGTCCACGATCCCCGACGAGTTGCCCGGCGTGTGCACGTGTTCGATCTTCTCGACCCAGTGGTACTTCTGCAGGGCAACCGCGTCGAAGCCCCCCATCTCACCGATCGCGGCGAACGAGGGCTTCAGGCCGCCGAGCGTGTCCACCGTCGTGCCCGGTCGGATGAACTCCTCGTGGTCGAGCACGACATTCTCGTTGAGATCCTTGACCGGGATCACCCCGTTGGCAAACCGACCGTCGGCCTCCGCCGCCGCCGCGCGTTCCTGTGACCGCGCGGCATACGCGTCCACGTCCTCGCGGCTGAACTCCTCGATCGTCGCGATCAGGTCGGCGCTGATCCCCTGGGGGATGAAGGAGGTGTCGTAGTTCGTCTGCGGGTCCATCGCCCAGGCGCCGCCGTCAGAGCCCATCGGCACGCGCGACATCGACTCCACGCCGCCGGCCAATACGAGGTCCTCCCAGCCGGATGCGACCTTCTGGGCCGCGACGTTGACGGCCTCCAGGCCCGAGGCGCAGAAGCGGTTGAGCTGCACGCCAGCCACGGTGTCCGGCAGGCCGGCCTTGATCGCCGCGGTCTTGGCGATGTCCGAGCCCTGGTCGCCCACGGGCGAGACGCAGCCGAGTACCACGTCGTCGACCCTCGAGGGGTCGAGTTTGTCGTTGCGAATCAGCGTCTCGTGCATCAGGCCGACCACCAGGTCGACCGGCTTGGTGCCGTGCAGCGATCCGTTGAACTTGCCCTTGCCGCGTGGGGTTCGGATCGCGTCGAACACCAGCGCCTCTGCGGCTGCCATCTGAGGGACCTCCCGGGGTCGTCGTCCCGCCGTCTGCGGGGCTCGCGGTCTGCGGGCGCAACGCTACCACAGAAACGTTCATGCGTGAACGCAAGTATCATCGAGGTGAGAGATGGCCACGACGACGACCCCCTCCCCCAGGCGCAGCCAGGCGGCGCGCAGCGCCTCGACCAGGCAGGCGCTGCTTGATGCGACGATCGCCTGCCTCGTCGAGGACGGGTACGCCAAGACGACCACCAGCCGCGTGGCCGAGCGGGCGGGCGTGTCACGCGGCGCCCACCTGCACCACTTCCAGACCCGCCAGGCGCTGGTGGCGGCGGCGATGGAGCACCTCGCCGCCCGCCGCGGGGAGAACCTCCTCGAGGCGGCCGAGATGCTGCCCGAAGGCCGCGAGCGGATCGTGAAGGGACTGGACCTGCTGTGGTCGGGGTATGCCGGCCCGCTCTACCAGGCCGCGCTCGACCTGTGGACGCACGCTCGCACCGATCCCGACCTGCGCGAGCGACTGGTCGTCGTCGAGCGCAGGCTCGACCGGGAAACCGCACATGTCGCCCGGCGGCTGTTCGGCGAGCTGGCCGAGCGCCCCGGGTTCGAGCGGCTGCTGGAGATGGCGACCGCCACGATGCGCGGGCTCGCGCTGCTGGAGACCCTGCACCCGGGCAGCGGGCGCAACCGCAGACAGTGGACCTACTGTCGCGAGCGGCTCGTCGAACTGCTCCAGGATCTGCAGCCGGCTCGCGGCTCGCGCTAGGGCCTTCTCCGGCGCCGCTTTGCCCCGCTGCGGGTCCTTGCGGGCCTCCGAGCGGACCGAGGTCAGGCCCGACGGTCGACCATGTATGGGACGAGCGCCTGGATGAAGCTCCGGTCCGGTCCAGGCTCGGCGGGCGCAAACGCGGTCTCGAACGCGTCCAACGCGGCTTCGGCGATGCCCTTCGCGTAAGCCGCCGCGAAGGCGATGCTCCCGTAGTCGTCGAGCAGGGCGCGAACCTCGGAGACGATCGCGGCGGTGCGTTGCGAACGCTCGAGCTGCAGATAGCGATCGATCGTCTGACGATCGCCGGGCCGGGCATTACGCACCAGGTGGATCAACGGCAACGTCCGCTTGCCCTCGTAGAGGTCCCCGTTGATCTCCTTGCCGTACTCGCGCTCGGTACCCAGCAGGTTCAGCAGGTCGTCCTGGATCTGGAACGCGGCACCGAGGAAGAAGCCGAACTGCGCCATCGGTCGCAGGTCTGCGCTGCCCGCCGAGCCGATCAGCGCTCCCACCCGCAAGGGGTGCATGGTCGTGTACCAGCAGGTCTTGTGCATGATCAGCTCGAGGTAGTCCTCGGGGCTGAGCTGCTCTGTGCCGTCCCGCCGCCAGCCGAGCTCGGTCGCCTGCCCCTCGAGCGTGCGCAGGGCCATCGCATCGAACTCGCGCAGGAGCCGATCGGCCAGGTTGACCTCCATGAAGGCCGCGTGGCGACGCAGGATCTGGTTGGACAGGACGGCCAGTGCGTCACCTGCGTTCAAGGCCAGCCCGATGCCGAACTCCGCCGGCAGGGTGGGGCGACCGCGGCGACGCTCGCTCCCGTCGACGATGTCGTCGTGGACGAGGAAGGCGTTGTGGAGTAGCTCGATCGCGACGGCGACGGGCAGAATCTGTCCGTCGTTTCCACCGAACGCACGGCAGGTGGCCACACACAACGCCGAGCGGATCGCCTTGCCCGGCCGGCTCGGGTAGACCCGCGCGACGCGATACAGCCAGCGGTGCGGCTCGCGGTCGGGGATCGCGTCGAGCATCGCGCGGCGCACGAGCCGGTTGACGTCCTCGGAGTAGGCCTCGACCAGCTCGGTGCCGTCTGTGCTCAGCACGGCTCCACCGCCACCTCGACCGGCAGCCACAGCGCGGGCGCCCCGTCGGCCTGGATCGTGCCGCGGTAGGTTCCGGGGCTCGGCCGGCGGCGGGGGGCGACCGAGATCACGACGCCGCGGCTCGATCGGGGTGGCAGCAGCGGGATCTCGGAAGGGTCGAACTCCACGTCGGCGTTGAGCACCTCACCGGCGGGGGACGTCAGCGCCGCGCAACACAGCGTCAGCGGGCCCACCGCGGAGGACGTCCCGTTGTGGAGCCAGATCTCGGCATCCGCGCTTGCGTCCTGCTGCGGGCGCTCGAGCACCAGCCGCACGGGTGGCCCCACCGAGCTCGAGTCGACGGGCACGGTGACGGGGCCGGACTCGACGGGCCGGGCCATACCGGCGGCGACGCTCTGCAGCAGCTCGGCCCAGGCGTCCACAAGCGCCCTGTAGTCGCGCTCGCGCGAGCGCGGGGGCGGCGGCTCGGCAGGATCGTCGTTGTCACCCGCCAGCATCCGTTCGAGCAGGTCGCTCGCCGCGCGCAGGCCGTCTGCCTGTACTTCGGCCATGGCCCGCATTCCGGCGACCGGATCGAACAGCGGCACCGGGCGCCGGCGTCCTTTGGCGTCATTCGCGTCCGGCTGGCCCTCCACCGCCAAGTCCCCCTTTCCTGTCGTGCCCGCGAGGAGTACATTAAACGCAGCTTTAGGGGGGACGCATGCCGGAGACCCAGGCAATCGTCGAAATCTACGGAGCCGTTGACCGCGCCGTCGAGCGTGACAGGGCGGCGCGCCTGCAGGTGGCTCAGCTGCTACCGCCCTACCGGGACCCGAAGCTGCAGTGGTATGACGAGTTCCAGGAGTGGCTCGGCGAACCGGCCGGCGCAGAGGGCAGCGGGCCGAGCGAAGCCGAAGCCAGCCGGCCGGGCGAAGCCGAAGACATCGCGCCGGGCGAAGCCGAAGACAGCGGGCCGAGCGAAGCCAAAGGTAGCGGGCCGACCAAACCCAAAGCTACCGGGCCGGCGGCGCAGCTCGAAAGGGCACTCACCGAACTCGGCCAGACACAGGCCGAGCACCGCCCGCTCGCCCGGCGGATGTTCGCGGTCGCGATCGCCCACCGCGCATTCCCTCAGATGAGCGATCCCGAGAACAACCTCCGCGATCTCGCGGTCAATGTCCTGCGGACGTCCTCGACTGGCACACCATCGGAAGGGAAACGGCCCCAGGAACACGCGGAAGCTCTTTACAGGCTGCTCGCAGGCGAACAGGCACAAGGTGTCGGTACCGCGGAAGCAGAAGCAGGCCTCCACGCCCCCGAACCCCCGGGGACGAAGGGTTGGTGGGAAAACGTGGTCACGGCGGCCTTCGCGCAAGGCCTCATGCCAGACGAAATCGGCATGTTCCCGCGGCCGTGCACCGGCCGGCTACTGACGGTCCCGGGTGCCAACGGGCCCGTAGCCTCGATCGAGGCCGACTTCACAACCGACAAAGTCGACTTCGAACATGCCACGAGGTTCCTCGAGCCCGTCAACTGGAAGCGGTGCATGGGGAGCTTCTGGTGCGAAATGAGCGAAGTCGCCGACAACAGCCTGCCCAAGGGCCAGCGGCGCTACAACGAGTTCGTCAGCACCCACTGCGGCGAACCGAACGCACCCGGATTCTGGGCGCAGACCGAACTCATTTTCGAGTTCATGTGGGTACCCAACAAAACGAACCCGCAAGCCGCCGTCGCGAACTTCGAACTCGCCCCGGGACGGCCGCTGCCGACGGACCGCATCCTCGTGGACGAAGGCACGCTCGTGGTGTCAAAGACCAAACACAGCTCGCTGCGGATCATCACCACCAAGCGCGTCCAGTTCAGCCATCCGTTCCTCACCGACCAGGTCGCATTGATCATGTGCGCGCTCGGGTATGCCGATGTGACCGCGGGACTGCTGGCCTGTGCCGCCGCGTTCGGGAAGTCCCTGGAAGGCGGCACGGACTTCCCCGGGGCATCGGCGATCTCGGTGTTGAAGAAGACGGGGGGCCGCCAGTCGACGCGTGGTGCGAGCGGTCGCGGTCAGACCGGCCCCTACGCGCCCGTCTACGACGCCGTGGACGTCTGGGCCGGAGCGATGCGCGACTCCGTGAAGGCATGGGAACGCGGCCTCGGCGGCGGCGGGCGCCGGAGCAGGCCCAAGAAGCGGGATCGACGGGGGGGCTGAGCGGTGGAATCGCCCATCAGCAATCTCGTCCAGAGCTACACCACGCTCGCTTCCTCGGTGCTCGAAAAATGGACCGAACTCGCCTCAAAAGCGGCCTCGAAGGCGGACGGCGGCGCTTACGACGCGACCAGCGCGGCCGAAGACGCGGCCGCGGGCGCGACGCTCGCCGCCGAAGCCGCCGGGCTGTGGGCGGAATGGGCGTACGAGAGCCTCACCACGCTGATGGGATTCGAGGGTGGGTCCTACAGCGCCGAATCCGAACAGTTCGAAGCAGAAGAAGGGGCCGCGCTGAAGCTGGCCGGTCCGCTCGCCAAAGGTCCCGGCGGCGTGACGCTTCCAGTCAACGCCGTGAGCATCGTCCCCGACCAGCTCGATTCTGACGACACCGAATTCACCCTCCGTGCCGACGGCAGCGGACTTCGCGGCGGGACCTACGTGGGGGAGGTAGAAGCCAGCACGGACACGGGAACCAGCCGTGTAGCCGTGTGGATCACGATCCCATGAGCGAGGCGAACCCGGGCGGCGACTACGAGCTGGGCGCTCGGGTCGGCGAGCTGCGCCGCCTGACGATCATGTTCTGCGACGTGGTCGGATCCACCGAGCTGTCGGGACGGTGGGAGCCGGAGCCATACCGGGAACTGATGACGAGCTACCGCTCGGTCTGCCGCGAGGTGATCGAGACCGAGTTCGAGGGCCACATCGTCAACTTCACGGGGGACGGGATCCTGGCCGTGTTCGGGTTTCCGGTCGCGCACGAGAACGACACCGAGCGCGCGGTGCGTGCCGGGCTCGCGCTCGTGCGCGCGGTGGGACGGCTGTCGTCGGGCAACGCCAACGCCGAGCAGTCGCTGGAGGTCCGCGTCGCCGTTCACCACGGTCCGCTGTACGTCGACCTCGACGACGGCGAGGTGTACGGCCTCGCCGCCAACGTCGGCGCGCGCCTGCAGACCATCGCCGCGCCGGGGACGGTGGTGCTCTCGGACGAGGTCCGCAGGCTCGTCGAGGACCGCTTCGAGATCGAGCCCGGCGATCCCCAGATCGTCAAAGGCGTCCCCGAGCCGCTGCAGCCGTTCCGCGTCATCGGCGAGCGTCACATCCCGATCCAGCGCTCGTGGGCGACGCCGCTGGTCGAGCGCGATGACCAGTTGGAGCGCCTCGGGCGGGCGTGGGCCCAGAGCAGCGCCGGCGCGGGAGAACGCGTCACGGGAGTGCTGCTGAAGGGCGACGCGGGCGTCGGCAAGTCTCGCCTCGTGGCCGCGTTCCTCGACGGGCCTTCCGCCGGCGGCGCCCGTGTCCTGGAACTGCGCGGCTCGCCCTTTCATGTCCACGCCGGGTTCCATCCGGTGCGGAGCCTGATCGAGGACCGCAGCGCGATCAGCAGCGACGCCGATCCCGTCGAGCGCCTCCAGCGCCTCTCCGGCGAGATCGCCAACGTCGGGCTCGACCCGTCGACCGCACTCCCGCTGCTCGCGCCGCTCCTCGGCATCGCGCCCGGCGCCGGGTACCGGCCGGTCGCCGCGGAAGGGTACGTCCTGGAGCAGCAGATCGCCGAGGCCGCGCGTGCCTACATCCTCGCCTGCACGGACGGGGAGCGGGCGATCGTCGTGGCCGAAGACCTGCACTGGTTCGACGACGCGACCCGCGCGCTGCTCGCCACGCTCGCGCAGGCCGGAACGCCCGGCCTGCTCGTTCTCGGCACCTCGCGTGACGACGAGGACGGCCCGTGGGAGGTGATCGAGCTGAAGCCCCTCACCGAACGTGGCCGGCTCGAGCTGATCGACTCCCTGCGGGAGGACCTCGCCGGCCAGGAGCGCCTCGCGCTGGCCGTGCGCAGCGCCGGGATCCCGCTCTATCTGGAGGAGCTCGTGCGCGCGAGCGGCGATCAGCGCACGGCGCCTGCGTCCCACGCGTCGCCGGTGCCGGGCTCGGTCCCGGCGGCGCTGTACGAGCCGCTGGTGGCCCGGCTCTACGCCACGCCGGCGGCGCTCCCGGTTGCCGCCGCGGTCGCCGCCGCCGGCCGGGAGGTCGACCACGCGCTGCTCGCCGCGACGATCACGCTCCCCGCCGAGGAGCTGGACTCGACGCTGGAGGCCCTCCTCCGTGCGCAGATCCTGGAATCGGTGGCCGATCGCCCGGTTTCCTACCAGTTCCGACACGAGCTCCTCCGCGAGGTCGCCTATGAGCTGCAGCCGCCGTCCTGGCGACGGAGGGTCCACAGCCGTCTGAGCGACCTCCTGACGCGCGAGGAGCCCGGCGACTGGCTCGTGGTGGCGTCGCACTTCGAGCTCGCCGAGCGACACGAGGAGGCGGCGCAGGCGTACCGGGAAACGGCGGAAGCGGCGCGCCGGCGCGGCGCGCTCGAGGAGGCCCGTGCCCACCTCGCGCACGCGATCGATCTGATTTACCCGCTCGCCGGAGACCACGCCGAGCTGGAGGCGGACCTGCGCCTGCGCAGGGGCTTCCTCGCGATGTCGCAGGAGGGGGCCTCCAGCCCGGACGCGGCCGCCGACTACAAACGCTGCCTGGAGCTCGGCGAGGGCGACTCGCGGAGCGCCGCCAGGTTCAGCACCCTGATCTCGCTGTGGGCCTACCACCTGTCCCGCGGGGAGCTCGCTCGCGCCCGCGAGATATCGACCACGCTGCGCTCGGCGCTGGCCGGGTCGCGGGGCAATTTCCGTCCCCAGAACCTCGCCAGCTTCGGCATGCTGGACTGGTTCGCGGGGAGCTTCACCAGCTCGCTCGAGAGCCTCGAAAAGGCGATCGAGGAGCTCGCCGAGAGCGGTGAGCTCGGCGACATCTCCCAGATCTGGTTCGTGCCCCACAACGCCAGGGCGGCGATGTACGTGTATCTCGCGGTGGCCCGCTTCATGGCGGCTGACGTGGACGGCGCCGACGCGAGCCTCGCCAGGTCCCGCGAGGTCGCGGAGGCGCTCGACTTCCCGCAGGGCCCGTGGAGCGTGGCCTACACCCACTGGTTCGGCGCCTGGATGTGGATGGAGTCTGGGCGGCTCGATGACGCCAGCGCCGCGGTGCGGGACACGCAGGCTGCGGGCGAGTTGCACGGGTTCGGCACCTGGGCGCTGTTCGGCGCGACCCAGGCCGCGGCCTTCGAGGGGATCGTCGCGCTTCGCACGGCGGACCTCGACACGAGCACGCTGGTTGAGCACGCGGGCGCTCTCGGCGGCCTGATCGAGGTCTGGAAGGCACGCGGGGTGGGGGTCTTCCTCCCCTTCTACATCACCACCTGTGGCGCGCTGCTGGCGGCCTCGGGCGATCACGAGGGTGCGCGCCTGCGCTACGACGAGTCGCTGCGGTTCGCCGCCGAGACGGGGATGCGCTTCTACGACGCCGAGACCGCACGGCGGGCGGCGCACCTGGAGTCCGAGCCCGAGGCGAGGATCGCCGGTCTGCGGGGCGCGCTGGAGCTGGCCCGATCGCAGGCGGCTCGACCGTTCGAGCTGCGGATCGCCCTCGACCTGCACGAGCTGCTCGGCGAGGACGCCCGCGAGCCGCTCGAAATCGCGATCGCAGCGTTCCCGCGGGACGCCAGGACCATCGAGCTCGAGCGGGCGCGAGCACGCATGTCGACCCCGCCGTGACGGGGAGGCGGCCCCGCGTCGCGATCCTCGGCGCCGGAATGGCGGGCCTGGCGGCCGCCTGGCGGCTCAGTGAGCCCGGTTGGCAGCAGGAGATCGGGTCCATAACCGTCTACCAGCGAGGCTGGCGGCTCGGGGGCAAGGGTGCCAGCAGCCGAGGCTCGAACGGACGGATCGAGGAGCACGGCCTGCACCTCTGGCTGGGCTACTACCAGAACTCGTTCCGCCTCCTGCGGGAGTGCTACGCCGCGCTCGACCGCCCCAGCACCGACCCGGGGGCCCCGATCCGGACCTGGAGAGAGGCCATGCTGCCCGCCGGGACGGTGGGCCTCGAGGACCGCCGGCTCGACGGCTGGCACCACTGGCTCGGCCAGTTCACTCCCAACGACCTCGAGCCGGGTGGGCCCGAGGGCGACGGTCGAGAGCTCACCAGCCTCAACGTGCTGCGTCGCGTCGTGCAGCTGATCATGGACTTCCTCGGGTCGCTCCCCGAGGAGGGGTTGCCCTCGGGCGTGCTCGCGATGAGCGGCTCGTGCGAGCCTCCCCCGGGTCCCGGCCCCGTCGCAAGCGGACTACGCGCCGGCGTGCTGGCAGCGATCCTCGAGACCTCCGCGCAGCTGCGCGGAGGTCTCGACCGCATCGCCGTGACGGCGTCGGTCGAGGCGTTGGACCGTGCACTCACCGGCACGAACGAGGCGCTCCTCGCGCTCGCCGAGGAGGACGCCGATGTGCGGCGCACCTGGCTTCTGGTGGCGGTCTTCACAGCCACCCTGCGTGGCCTGCTCGCGGACGGCATCGTCACGGATGAGCGCGGACTCAGGGCGCTGAACGACGAGGATTTCCTCGACTGGATCAGCCGCCACGGCGCTCCGGCCGAGGTCGCCGACTTCGCCTTCGTGCGCGGGCTCTACGACCTCGCCTTCGCCGAAGGGGGTCGTTCGCGCAGCCGGCGCGGCGTCAGCGCCGGCATCGCCGTGTTCCTCACCACGAAGATGTTCGTCGAGTATCGCGGCGCGATCTTCTGGAAGATGGGGGCCGGCATGGGGGACATCGTGTTCGCGCCGCTGTATCAGGCGCTGAGCCGCCGCGGGGTCGAGTTCGAGTTCTTCCACCGCGTGGACGACCTTCATCTCTCGGCGGATCGCACGCGGGTCGACGCGGTCACGATCGGCCGTCAGGTCCGTCTCGCGCACGGCCGCGAGCGTTACGAGCCGCTGGTCCGCGTCGGCGGGCTTCCGTGCTTCCCCGCGGCGCCACTCGTCGACCAGCTCGATGCGGGCGCCGAGCTCGAAGGCCAGCCGCTCGAGTCTCATTTCTGCGACTGGCCGGATGCGGACACGCGCGTGCTCCGCGACGGGGTCGACTACGACGTGCTCGTGTTCTCGATCTCGCTCGGCATGGTGCCGCTCGTGTGCCGCGAGCTGATCGAAGATCGGCGTGAGTGGCGGGCGATGGTCGACCACGTCAAGACCACCGCGACGCAGGCCGTGCAGATATGGCTGCGGGAGGACGAGCGGACGCTCGGGTGGCCCCACCCGGGGGCGACGGTGAGCGCCTACGAGCAGCCGTTGCACACGTGGGCGTCGATGCCACAGCTGATCGACGTCGAGGGCTGGCCCGCGGATGACCGCCCCGGGGCGATCGCCTACTTCTGCGGCACGCTGAGCACACCACACCCGCCGGCGGCGGACTGGCGCGCCTACGTGGCCGAACACGCGGCCGGCGTCCGCGCCAACGCGATCGAGCTCCTGGAAAGAGGGCTCCCCCACCTGTTGCCCGCTACCTCGGCGGGCGGCTCGTTTCGCTGGGAGCTTCTCTGCGGACGCAACGGCCACCGCGGACCGGGCGCGATCGACACCCAGTTCTACCTCGCCAACATCGACCCTTCGGACCGCTATGTCCAGTGTGCTCCGGGCAGCGACGCCCATCGGCTGCGGGCCGAGGAGAGCGGATACGACAACCTCGTGCTCGCCGGCGACTGGATCGACAACGGTCTCAACGCGGGCTGCATCGAGGCGGCGACCATCTCGGGGCTGCAGGCGGCCAACGCCGTGCTGGGACGATCCCGCAGCCACCGGATCGCAGGGCTCCTGCTCAGCTGAGCCGGACGCCGTGCGGGCATCGGCTCGAGCGAACGGGTCGGATACACTCGCCGCCGTCGTCCGAGGAGAGGAGGGGACATGGCGTTCGCAGAGGTCAACGGTCAGCGGATCAGATACGAGGACAGCGGCGGAGACGGCCCGCCCGTGATCCTCGCCCACGGCTTCCTGATGGATCGCGAGATGTTCGCGCCCCAGCTGCCGGCCCTGTCCCCCGAGTTCCGGGTGATCACCTGGGACGAGCGCGGCTTCGGCGAGACCGAATTCGACGGCCAGCCGTTCACCTACTGGGACTCGGCCGCCGACTGTCTCGGGCTGCTCGACCACCTCGGCATCGATCGCGCCGTGGTCGGCGGGATGTCGCAGGGCGGCTTCCTGTCGATGCGCGCCGCGCTGACGGCGCCCGAGCGCGTCCGCGCGCTGGTGCTGATCGACACCCAGGCCGGGGTCGAGGACCCGCAGCGGCTGCCCGGCTACCGCCAGATGCAGAAGACCTGGCTCGAGGTGGGACCCGTGGACCAGCTCACCGAGACGGTCGCGAACCTGATCATCGGCGAACCGGAGCTCAACCGGGTGTGGATCGAGAAGTGGCGGGCGCTCCCTCGCGAGACCCTGCAAGCGCCGGGTGACTGCCTGTTCGAGCGCGACGACATCACCGACAGGCTCGGCGAGATCGACTGCCCGGCGCTGGTGATCCACGGCACCGCCGACCTGTCGATCGAGCTGGCGCTCGCCGAGCAGCTGTGCGAGGGCCTGTCCGGGTGCTCCGGCGTGGTCCGCATCGAGGGCGCGCCCCACGCCTCCAACCTGACCCACCCCGCCGAGGCCAACGCGGCGCTGCTCGAGTTCCTGCACGGCCTCTAGCGCCGAGCCGCGCACCGGAGCCCGCCCGCAGGCAAGCCGGATCAGTCGGCGGCCATCGCTCGGATCAGTCGGCTGCCATCGCCCGGATCAGTCGGCTGCCATCGCCCGGATCAGTCGGTGGCCATCGTCCAGGCGCGGGCGAGGTTCGTGGCCGCGGCCGTGTTGATCGCGTCGGCGAAGCCTTCGGGTGCGGGCGGGAGCAGTTGCAGGCCCTGGTCGGAGATCCTCCCGCTGACGCGCTCCCAGGCGTCCTGCGCCAACCCCCTCGCTCGCCCGAGCTCGACGTTGCAGAGCTCGCCGTCACGCTTGACGAAGCGGCCCGCGACGAGCACGTGCTTGACGTTCGACGGGTTCGCCTGCGCCACAAGACAGCCGATCGGGTCGGCCATCGGCGTCATGTTCAGGCGCCCACCCCCGACCACGATCAGATCCGCCTGCTTTCCGACCGTGATCGACCCGATACGCCCCTCGATGCCGATCGCGTGCGCGCCGTTGGCCGTGCCCCACCGCAACGCGTCGCGGACGGTCAGCTCGAGGCGCTCGGGCATCCGCCCGGCGGCGTTGTCGAGGTCGTTGCGCATGGCGCGTTCGAACTGCAGGCCGAGGCGCATCTGGGCGAACATGTCGCCGGAGTTGGACGAGATCACGTCGCAGCTGAGACTCGGGCGCATGCCGTGCGCGAGCGCACGGCCGATGACCGGATGACCCATGCCCATCTGCAGCTCGGTCTCCGGGCTGGAGGAGACCTTGCAGCCGTTGTCGGCCAGCCGCCGGAAGTCGCGCTCGTCGAGCGTGTTGCAGTGAACGTGCACCTGATCGGGTCCCAGCAGGCCGTGGTGGTCCAGCTCGGGCATCCCCTGGGTTACCAGCCCTCCCCACATGCAGCCGGTGTGCAACACCGTGGGTACGGCGAGCTCGCGCGCCGAGCGGACCTCGGCAGCGGTCTGCTCGAAGGGGACAAGTCCGCACTCCGTCAGGGCGATCCCCATCGTCACCAGGCCGTCGTCACCCGGGAGCTTCTCGCGGATCCGCCGCGCGTCGGCGAGCCGCTGCTGGTGCCCGGTGAACACGGGCTCGGCCACCAGCGTGGGGAAGTATCCATACGCGAAGGTCGCTCGGATCCCGGCGTCGAGCAGGCCGGCCAGCGCCGCATCGGCGTGCTCGGGGGTGTTGTTGCAGTGCGAGAAGTCGAGCACCGTCGTGACCCCGGCGTCGAGCGCTTCGAGCGCGCCCACGTAGTTGCCCGCGTACACGTCCTCGGCGGCGCAGTTCGGCGAGACCGTCATGCGGATCCCGCGGAAGTAGTCTTCGAGCGTCCAGTCGGCGCACACGCCCCGGAACGGGGTCTGCCAGGTGTGGCGATGGGTGTCGACGAACCCCGGCATCAGGATGTCGCCGTCGAGGTCGATCAGCTCGGCGTCGCCGGCGTCGAGCTCGGGTCCGACGGCGGCGATGCGGCCGTCCTCCACCAGCACCGTGCCCCGCTCGAGCTCGCCGACGCCGGGGTCCATCGAGAGCACGTAGCCGTTGACGATCGCGATCCGGTTGGCCATCTGCGCTCCTCTCCTCGGGGTCGCGGCCGAACGTACCTCATGTTATGGTCGCGCGCTGTGGCCGCCCCGGAGAGAGGATCGTGAAACTCGAGGGGATCCACCACATCACGTGTGTCACAGCCGACGCACCCAGCAACGCCGACTTCTACGTGAGGGTGCTCGGCCTGCGGATCGTCAAGAAGACGATCAACCAGGCGGACAGGACGACCTACCACATCTTCTACGGAGACGAGCGGGCCTCCTACGGCAACAACATCAGCTTCTTCGAGTACCGCGGCCGGCCCCACGGCCGCACCGGGGCCGGGAACGTGCACACGATCGTGTGGCGCGTCGGCGAGGACGGCGCGCTCGACTTCTGGGAGCGGCGGCTCGAGGAAGAGGGCCGCGAGACCGAGCGCTCGCAGGGCGCGCTCGACTTTCGCGACCACGAGGGCCTGGGGCACCGGCTCGTCGTCGCCCACACACCCGACCCGCCACTCGCCGGCGAGTCCCACGAGGTGCCGGCCGAGTACGCGCTGCAGGGCTTCGACGGCGTGCACGCCTACGCGACCGACGCCGGCGCGAGCAGCCGCTTCGTGGCCGAGACGCTCGGCATGGAGCAGCTTGCCGAGGACCGCTGGGAGGCGCGTGGGCAACTGCGTGGTGGCTGGTACCAGATCGACCCGGCGCCGCCCGAGAAGCGCAGCTTCGGTGGGGGCGTCGTGCAGCACGTCGCGTGGGGCTGTCTGGCGCAGGACATCGACGCCTGGAGCGAGCGGGTCGACCCCCTGTGCCCCGACGCGACCGGCATCATCGACCGCCACTTCTTCCGCTCGACGTACTTCACCGAGCCCGGCGGCGTCCTGTTCGAGATCGCCGAGCACGGCGGGCCCGGCTTCGCCGTCGGCGAGCCGGACATGCAGCGGATGGGCGACGAGCTGAGCCTGCCGCCCTGGCTGGAGGAGCGACGCAAGCTCTACGAATGGTCACTCACGCCGGTGCCGACGACGGCCGAGCTGCGAGCCGGGCTCGCCGTCCACGGCTGAGGACCGCGGGCGGACACGATGGCGAAGACCCCCACCGCCGCCTCACCCGCCCGCGCGCCGGTGCGAGCCGGCTCCCCCCTGACGGTCGAGGACTGGATCGACGCAGGGCTCGAGCTGATCGCACAGGAGGGCCTGCGGTCGGTGAAGATCGACCTCCTGTGCAGCCGGCTCGGGGTGACGAAGGGGAGCTTCTACTGGCACTTCACCGCCCTCGAGGCCTACTTCGACGCGCTTGCGGAGGCGTGGGCCGAGGAGCAGCGGCGCAGCCAGGCGTCGCTGCAGGCGCTTCGGGACCTCGAGCCCAAGGAGCGCCTGGTGAGCATGATGCGCCACCTCACGGGGCCGCGTCAGTGGATCCTCGAGCGCGCGATTCGCGAGTGGGCGCGGTGGGACGCCGATGTGGCCGACCGGGTGCGGGCGTCGGACCGCTCGATCTACCGCGAGGTCAGACGCGCGTTCCGCGACGCGGGGCTCCCGCCGCGGGAGGCCGGCCTGAGGGCACGGGCGGCGTTCGTTCTGGGGGTTGGCTTCATCCACGTCGCCGAGCGGGCGCCCACCGAGGCCGAGACGCGCGAGCACGAGCACATCCTCGAGCTCCTGATGGGCACCTGAGCGCCGCATCCGGCCGCCCTGGCGATCGCGCCCGTGAGCCGTCACGAGATCGAACGTCGCGCCTATGGCGTCGCCTACGCCGAGAAGGCGGCCTTCAAGGACACCTACGGCGGGGTCGAGGGAATCGTGTTCCTCGAGTGCTACCAGCTGGTGCCGAAGGGACTCCCCTCCGACACGGTCCTGGTCTTCAGCCACCCGGTCGGCGGCGGCGCGTACCTGCCGATGGTCACGGAGCTGGCCCGTTGCGGCAACCACGTGATCTACGCGAACAGCCGCTACCGCGGCAACGACTCGGCACTGATCATGGAGAAGGTCGTGATCGACCTGGCCGAGGCGATCCGCCACGCGCGCGAGCGGCTGGGGTATCAGCGGATCGTCCTCGGCGGCTGGAGCGGCGGCGGGGCGCTGTCGCTCTTCTACCAGCAGCAGGCCCTCGCGCCGAGCGTCCGCTCGACGCCCGCCGGGGACCCGCCCGACCTCGTCGAGCACGACCTCATCGCCGCCGACGCAATGCTGCTGCTCGCGGCCCATCCGAGCCGCCAGCGGGTGCTGTGCGACTGCATCGACCCGTCGGTCCTGGACGAGGACGATCCCGGTGAGCGCGACCCGGAGCTCGACCTGTACGACTCCGCCAACCCCAACCAGCCGCCTTACTCGGCCGACTTCCTCGCCCGCTATGAGGCGGCCCAGCTCGCCCGCGTGCGCCGGATCACCGGCTCGGTGAGGGAACAGCTGTCCGCACTGCGAGCGCAGGGCCGGCCGCACGACGAGCGTGCCTTCGTGGTCCACGGCACGCTCGCCGATCCACGCGTGCTCGACCCGGCCGTCGACCCCAACGAACGGGAGCCCGGGACGTCCTTCCTCGGTGACCCCCGCGTCGTCAACAACAGCCCGATCGGGCTCGCGCGCTACTGCAGCCTGCGCAGCTGGTTGTCGCAGTGGAGCATCGACGACGCCCACGCCGACGGGATACGGGCCGCCGCCGACGTGACCGTGCCGGCGCTGGTCGTCTCCAACGGCGCCGACAACGTTTGCACGCCGCGCTATTCGACGGCGCTCTACCAGGCGCTCTCCAGCGAGGACAAGTCCGAGCTGAGGGTCGCGGGCGCCAACCACTACTACATCGGCCCCGACCAGCGCGAGCACCTGAGGCGGTCGGCGGCAGCCTGCACCGAGTGGCTGTCGGCACGTGGCCTCGCACCCGAGGCGGCGCCGGCCTAGCCGGCGGCGCGCGCCAGACGCGAGGAGAGCAGGCGCAGCTGCTCGAGCAACTCGGGTGGCTCCTCCACGACGAAGTCCACGCCGATCATCGCGATCCGCAGGGCGAGCCAGTTGAGGTCGTCGTCCCCGGTCCTGAAGCGGCAGCTCTCGCCCTCCAGCGGCTCGAGCAAGCCCCAGTGTGACGGCATCCGCGCGCTGACGGACTCGAACGTCGCCGCCAGCGTGACGACCGCTTCGAAGCGGTTCGGCGCGTTGGTGATGCTCTGGGCGACGTAGGTCGCTGCGTCCTTCGCCGGGAGCGGGCGCTCGGGGAAGCGCACGCCGGTGACGGCGGGGCTCGTGAGTCGGTCGAGCCGGAAGGTCCGCCAGTCCTCCCGCCGCCGGTCCCAGGCGACCAGGTACCACCGCCGGCCGTAGTTGACGAGCGAGTGGGGCTCGACCTCGCGGCGGCTGCCGGTTCCGTCCCGGCGACGGTAGGCGAAGCGGACCAGCTCGCGGTCGCGGCAGGCGGCGGCGAGCAGGGTGAGGTGCTGGGGGTCGACCGTCGGGCCCGCGATCGGCAGCGCGACCGTTGCCGACCCCAGCGCCCGCACGCGACGGCGCAGGTGGGCGGGGAGCACCTGCTCGAGCTTCAACAGCGCGCGCACGGCCGTCTCCTCGATGCCGGTGACCGACGCCCTGGTGGCGGTGCGGAGCCCCACGGCGATCGCGATCGCCTCGTCGTCGTCGAGAAGCAGCGGCGGCATCGCCGTGCCGGCGCGCAACCGGTAGCCGCCGCTCGGGCCGCTGAGGGAGTCGACCGGATAGCCGAGCCGCCGCAGCCGGTCGATGTCCCGCCGGATCGTGCGGCCGGACACCTCGAGCCGCTCGGCGAGCTCGTTGCCCGGCCATTCACGTCGCCCCTGCAACAGGGTGAGCAGCTCCAGCAGGCGGCTCGAGGTCTCGATCACGGGACTGATGATCGCGGAGATCTAGGACTGATCTTGACCTAAACCGTCCATATCGTCAGCAGCTATCACCCACCCCCGACACAAGGAGCTACTTCTGAGATGTCCGAACGAGACGGATATATCCCCGGTGTGCCCTGCTGGGCGGACACCGACCAGCCGGACCCTCGAGCGGCGGCGGAGTTCTACGCCGGGCTGTTCGACTGGGAGCTGCAGGACGTGGCGCCCCCCGGGTCACCGGGCCCCTACCTCGTGGCCCGCATCGGCGGCGGCGACGTGGCCGCGATCACCCAGCCGGAGCAGCCCGGCGGATCCCCCGCGTGGCGGACGTACGTGCGGGCCGACAGCGCCGACCGGGCGGCTCAGCGGGTCTGGGCTGCCGGTGGGAAGGTGCTGGCGGAGCCCTTCGACACCGGCGAGGCGGGACGAATGGCCGTGTTCGCCGACCCCGACGGGGCCGAGTTCCGCGTCTGGGAGCCCAAGCGGCACCAGGGCGCCCGCGTCGTCAACGAGCACGGGTCCGTCAACTTCAACACCCTCCACACCAGCGACCGCGAGCGGGCGAAGGCCTTTTACCGGGAGGTCTTCGGATGGGACACCCTCGACCTCGGCGCGGGGAGCTCGATGTGGACCCAGCCGGGCTACGGCGACCACCTCGAAGCCGGTGACCCCGAACTGCGGGCGCGGATGGCCGAGGTGGGCGCCCCGGCCGGGTTCGAGGACGTCGTGGCGGCGCTGGTCTCCTGCCGTGCGGACGAGACGCCGCACTGGAGCATCACCTTCGCCGTCGACGACGTGGACGCGATCGCGACGCGGGCCGCATCGCTCGGGGGCGAGGTGACGGTGCCCCCGTTCGACGCCCCCTGGGTGAGGACGACGGTCATCACCGACCCGCAGGGAGCGAGCTTCCTCGCCAGCAAGTTCGTCCCCGAGAACAGGGCTCTGGTGGGAGCCACGACGGCCTCCGAGGCCGCCTAGCCGCAACCGTTCGAGGTCGGGCGCGGTGGCTCGTCGCAGGGCGCGCCACCGCGGTCCCGATCCGCGGCGGGGAGCGCTGGCGCTGCGGCTGCGGCGTGGGCGCAGGCGGCAATAGACTGCCGCCCGACCCAGTCCCCCAGCCACCCCGTCCAGGAGCCAGCGATGTCAACCTCTCGATCGGACTTCAACACTCGCATCATCGAGGAGTTCCGAGCCAACGAGGGTCGCGTCGGCGGCCAGTTCGAGGGGCTCCCGCTGCTGCTGCTGCACCACACCGGCGCGAGGAGCGGCAAGCCCTACGTGAACCCCCTCGCCTACCAGGCCGACGACGGACGCTACGTGGTGTTCGCCTCCAAGGGCGGGGCCCCCACGAACCCCGCCTGGTACCACAACCTGACGGCCAACCCGGACGCCACGATCGAGGTCGGCACCGAGACCATCCCCGTCCACGCCGAGGAGGCACGCGGCGAGGAGCGTGACCGTCTCTACCGGACGCAGGCCGAGCGGGTTCCGGCGTTCGCCGAATACGAGCAGAAGACCGAGCGCACGATCCCCGTGATCGTGCTCGCGCCCCGGACCTCCGTCTAGCCGCGGGGGCCCGACCGTCCTGCCGTCGCGCCCGACCGTCCTGCGGCCGGCGCCCGAGGGTCGCGGCGGCCGGCCGCCGGTCTCCGGCTCAGCCCGTCGCGGGCTCGCCCTGCAGGCGCACGGGCAGCGTCTTCAGCTGGTTGATGAAGGCCGAGCGGACGAACTCGGGGTGGCCGTCGATCGCGATCCGCGGATAGCGGGTGAGGGTCTCCTCGATCAGGATTCGCAGCTCCAGTCGCGCAAGTGCGGTGCCGAGGCAGAAATGACGGCCGCCGGCGCCGAACGCCTGGTGCTCGGCCTTGCGCCGCAGATCGAAGCGGTCGGGGTCCTCGTAGCGGGTCTCGTCGCGATTCGACGACACGTACCACATCACCACCTTCTCGCCCTCCTTGATCGTCTGCCCGCCGAGCTCGACCTCGCGGGTGGTGGTGCGGCGGAAGTGGGCGAAGGCCGGGAACATGCGCAGCGACTCCTCGACCGCGTCGGGGACCAGCGAGGGATCCTCGAGCAGCAGCCGGCGCTGCTCCTCGTCTTCCATCAACGCCCGCATGCCGCTGCAGTAGGTCGCCTTGGTCGAGTCGTTGCCGGCGGCCATCAGCAGGAAGAAACCCATCACGATCTCGTGTTCCTCGAGTTTCTCCCCGTCCACCTCGGCGTGCACGAGAACGCTCGTGAGGTCGTCGGTGGGGTGCTCGCGGCGCTCGGCGATCAACCTCCCGCAGCGCGCGAACAGGTCGGGCACCAGCTTGCCCATGATCGCCTCGATCCCGTCCGGGTTGAGGTCCTCGTCCCCGCCCCCGAGCATCGAGTTCATGAGCTCGGCCCAGATCGCGTCTTCCTCCTCGGAGATGCCCATGAAGCTGCCGATCACCCGTGCGACGACGGGCTGGGCGACGTCGTTGACGAGGTCGCAGCGGTCGCGACCCTCGAGCCGGTCGAGCACGTCTCCCGCGATCTCGCGGATGCGCTGCTCGTGGGCGGCGATCCGCTTGGGGGTGAAGCCGGCCTGGAAGAGCGCCTTGACGCGATCGTGCTTGGGGGGATCCATGCCGATGAACATCGCGCGGGAGAGCTCCGGAGGAAGCACTTCGCCGGCCGTGATGCCTCCCACTTCGGAGGAGTAGGTCTGCCAGTCGCGGCTGACGGTGTGGATGTCCTCGGCGGTGGTGACCGACCAGAAGCCGGGCTCGTCGGGGAGCTCGCTGAAGAACTGGTCGGTGCGGTGGACGGGGCATTCCGCACGCATCCGCTTGAAGACCTCGTGCGGAGGACCCTCCTCCCACAGCTCATCCTCGGTCAGCTGGATGCTGCGGATGTCACGTTCGACGGTCGCCACTGAAACCTCCTATGTAACGCGATCCTCGCGGGGCTGGACCGCCGCGCGGCGGGCCTGTCCGGCGTCGATGTCGACAGCCTACTAAAAGATTGGAGACTTCTCTAGACTTTCCTTCGTGGCCGCCGTCGAGCACAGCAGCCCCCCCGTCGCGCGGGAGAACGGGCACGCACGACGGGCACGGGCGACGAAGGAGCGGATCCTCGCCGCGGCGAGCAACGCGTTCGCACGCGAGGGCTACAGCGCCACCACCGTGGAGGCGATCGCCGAGGCCGCGGGGACCGCGCCGGCGTCGGTGTACAACCACTTCGAGAGCAAGGCCGGGGTCGCACAGGCGCTGGCCGAGGACGCCCTGGCGGCCCATGACCGCTACGTCGCCGCGTCGTGGTCGCTCGAGGTGTCGCCACTGGAACGCCTGATCGCCGCGGCCGGTGCGATCCTCGCCTTCGCGCTCGAGCAGCCGACCCTGTTCCAGGCGATGTCGCTGTCGTATCTGAGGCCGCTGGGGCTGTTTCCCGCCGACACCACCGCCGCGACCGCGATCGGCGCCCGCCGCCGCCAGCAGCTCGAGCACGTGATGACGAACATCGAGGAAGCGATCGAGGCGGGCGAGCTCGAGCCGATGGACGTCCGCGCGACCTCGAGGTTCATCATGGCGGCACTGGCCGGCGTGCTGACGATGGAAGCGCGACCCGACGAAGGGGACGACGGGGTCGCGACCGCGACCGCGGGACTCCGCACGATCATCAAAGGCGCAGCGTCCCCGGCGATCCTGACCCGTGAGGGACGTCTGCGCGCCCGCTACGAGCGGGCGCTCGCGCGCCACGGCCTCGGCGCTCCGGTACCGAGCGCCGGACGCTGACTCAGCGCGCCTCGGCGCCGGCGCGTTCCGTCACGCCCGCAGCGAGGTCGAGCCCCCGCCGGGCGGCGTAGCCGTCGACGACCCGTTCCAGCAGGTGCGTGAGCGACGCGCGTTGTCGGTCGGAGAGCCCTTCGAGCAACTCCGCGACGTCGGCCTCGAAGCCACCGGTGAACTCGCCGACGAGCGAGCGACCCTCGTCGGTAAGGGTGACCTGCAGCGAGCGCCCGTCCTGCGGCGACGGGATGCGAGCGACCAGCCCCCGCTGTTCGGCCCGGTCCACCAGGCCGGTGACGCTGAGATCGCAGCCGCGATGAACCCCGCGATGTCCTCGTGGGTCGCGCTGCGCCGGCGGGTTCCGATCAAACAGGGCCAGCGCGTGCTGGTGCTGGGGGCGACCGGAAACGCCGGCACGATGGCGGTGCAGATCGCCAGGCGGCTCGAGGCCGGCGAGGTCGTGGCCGCCGGCCCCACGATCGAGCTCCCGTCGGTGGCCCTGCGCTCGGCCGACCTCCGGCTACAGGGCTCCGGCCAGGGGTCGGTTTCGGGCGCGGCCTACCGTGCCGAGCTGCCATCGCTGGTCGAGGAGCTGCGGGCCGGCACGATCGCCGTCAACGCGATCCCCACCCCCTCGCCGAGGTTGAAGCTGCCTGCGTCCACCCCGACGGGCCCGGCGAGCGCACGGTTCTCGTCCCCCAGGTGGGCGTGGGATCCGGAGGGCGGAGCCGAAGTATGCTCACGCCGTGATCCGCAGATGGGCGATGAGGCTGGCGTTCTCCCTCGCGGGGATCGCGATCGGGCTGCTGCTGTCCACCGCTGTGCTGAGCAGCTTCTCGCTCAGTGCGGCAGCGGTCGTCGAGGCGACGCTGGTGTTCTGGCTCGCGCACGTGGTCGTCGGGTTCATCGCGATCAAAGTCCTCGTCCGTCAGCCGTCGGTGGCACTCGCGGGCCTGCTCGCGCTGGCATCGACGATCGTCGCCCTGGTGATCACGAACGTGGTCGTCAGCGGCATGCACATCGGCGGTCCCGGCACCTACATCCCGGCCACGCTGATCATCTGGGCCTGTACCGCCGCCGCCGACCTCCTCGGTACCCGCCGCGTCCGCGAGGACCGCGCCGCGCGACGCCAGCAGCGACGCGACGGCTGACCCGTAACCCGGCGGCCGCCGCTCGCTGCCCGGTTCACGACAGCGGGTAGCCGGCAGCGACCTCGCCCGTCTCGCCGATCCCGTGGCGGCGCTCGACGGCGGCCTCACGCTCATCGGCGACGGCCTCCGCGTGCACGGCCCTGCCTCCGTCGATCGCAGTGAGAACCACGATCAGGGCGCAGCCGACGAGCGCCGAGGCCACCCAGAAGGCGAGGTGGTAGCCGGACGTCAGCGCCGAGGCGGTGGACTCGCCGCCGGCTTTGAGCGCGTTGCTGTGCGAGGTCGAGAGGGTCGCCAGCACCGCCAGGCCGAGCGCCCCGCCGACCTGGGCCGTGGTGTTCACGAGCCCCGAGGCGAGCCCCGCGTCGCGCGGGGTGGCTCCCGTCATGGCGACGTTCATCAGCGCCGGAAACGCCGTTCCGGCTCCGAGCCCGAGCAGCAGCAGGGATGGCGCCACCTGGGCGACGTAGGTCGCGTGCACCGGCGCCACCGCGAACAGGGCGAGCCCGGCGAGGACCAGCGTCAGGCCGAGGAGTAGCGTCAGCCGAGCGCCGAGGGCCATGAAGATGCGGTCCGAGTAGCCGATCGAGAGCGTGCCCATCGAGATCGTGGCGGGCAGGAAGGCGAGCCCGATGTGCAGCGCGTCGTAGCCGAGCACGCGGCGCAGGTACAGCGCCCCCAGGAAGAACATCCCGAACATCCCGGCCACGGACAGCATCTGGATCACGTTCGCGGCCACGATCGGGCGCGAGCGGAAGATCCTCAGCGGCATCAGCGGCCTGCGGGCGTGGGCCTCGCGGGCGAAGAACGCCACCAGCAGGACGATCGAGCCGGCGCCCAGCAGCAGCGTGCTCGTCGCGCCCCAGCCGTCTTTGGCGGCCGGGTCCACGATCGTGTACACGCCCAGCATCAGGGCGCTGGTGATCAGCAGCCCGCCGGGGACGTCCGCGCCCTCGCGCAGTCCGATGCCCGGCAGGTCGGGCACCAGCCGCCGCGCGGCCAGGATCGTGGCGACGCCGATCGGCAGGTTGACGAAGAAGATCCAGTGCCAGTTGATCGACTGCGTCAGCACGCCCCCCGCCACCAGGCCCACGGAGCCCCCGGCCGAGGCCACGAACGCGAACACCCCGATCGCCTTGGCCTGATCCCGCGGCTCCGGGAACATCGTCACGATCATCCCCAGGATCACCGCCGAGGTCATCGCACCGCCGATCCCCTGCACGAAGCGCGCCGCCACGAGCCAGGACGAGCTCTGCGCGGCACCGCACAGCAGCGATGCGCAGGTGAACAGGGCGACGCCCGCGAGGAAGATCCGCCGGCGCCCGACCAGGTCGCCCACGCGGCCCGCGAGCAGCAGCAGGCCCCCGAAGCTGATCAGGTACGCGTTCACGACCCAGGCCAGGCTCGAGGTGGAGAAGTGGAGGTCTTCCTGGATCGACGGCAGCGCGACGTTCACGATCGTCACGTCGAGGACGATCATCAGCATCCCCACGCACAGCACGTAGAGGGCCAGCCACCGCTCGCGGGCACCCGCGGGCGCGTCCGCTACGGCGTGCTCGTGCGCGGGTGCGTTCACACCCCCGCCCCCTGGGCGAGGGCCTCGGCCAGCTGATCGAGCATCGCGCGCGTGCCGTGCTCGCGCTCCCGGGGCATGTCGAGGTGGTCGAGGAACACGCACTGCTCGGTGTAGCGCAGATTCGTCCCCGAGCCGGCGGCGAGCAGCTCCACGGTCGAGACCGAGACGCTCATCAACGGCTCGTCGCGATGCATGTGGGACGTGTAGACGATGCGCTCGTCCTCGACGATGTCGCGGTAGACCGCGTCGAAGGTGTACACCGTGCCGCCGGCGCTCACCGCCAGGTGCTCGCATCCTCCGACACGGAAGTCGAGCTGGTAGTCCTCGGCCCCGGCAGGCGGCCCGAACCAGCGACGCTTGGCACTCTCGTCCGCCCATGCCGCGAAAACCCGCTCGCGGGTGGCATCGTAGGTTCGCTCGATCACGAACGTGTCGTGGGCTGCTGATCGGTCGCTCATAAGCGTCTCCTTGTCTTGGACTGGTCTTGGAGTGGGGGCTCGCCGCCGTGCTCGGCGAGGTACTCGCCGAGACGGTCCAGACGCTCCTCCCAGGCGGCCCGCCGTTCGCTGAACCAGCGCTCGGCGGCGTCGAGGGCCTGCGGCTCGACCTCGCAGGTCCGCACGCGCCCGAGCTTGTGCGAGCGCACGAGGCCGGAGCCTTCGAGCACGTGCAGGTGCTGTACGACCGCCGGCAGCGATATCGGCAGCGTCCGCCCCAGCTCGCTGACCGACGCGGGGCCGTCGAGGAGACGGTCGATCATCGCCCTCCGGTTGGCGTCGGAGAGCGCGTGGAAGACGACGTCCACGGGTGGCTCGGCCATCGGCGAATACTGAAGCAACTACTTAAGTATTACATACTGCTCACGCGTTGCTGCCGCCGTCGACCACGAGCTCGGAGCCGGTCGTGTACACGCTCTCGTCGGAGGCGAGGTACACGAGCGCGTGGGCGACCTCCTCGGCCGTGCCGATGCGTCCCAGCGGAATCGACCGCACGAGCCGGTCGATCAGCTCCGGCGTGGCTTCGCGCTGGCGCGTGTTCATGTCCGTGTCGATCTGGCCCGGGTGCACGGAGTTGACGCGCACGCCGGAGCGGGCGAGCTCCCGCGCCGCGACCTTCGTCATCCCCCGGACCGCCCACTTGCTGGCCGCATACGCGGTCAGCAGCGGCCCGCCGGTGAGACCCGCCAACGAGGACACGTTGATGATCGACCCGCTCCCCCGCCCGCTCATGTGGGCGGCGACGGCGCGCATCCCCAGGAACACGCCGGCGACGTTGACGTCCATCACCCTGTTGAAGCTCTCGAGCGAGGTGCTCGCGAGCGGCTCGGCGAGGAAGATGCCGGCGTTGTTGATCAGCACGTCGACCCGGCCGCCCCGCTCGAGCGCCCAGGCGACGGTTTCGGTCCACCCCGGCTCGCTGGTCACGTCCTGGGCGCGGCCCGAGGCGTCCCCGCCGAGCTGCTCGGCGAGCGCGGCCGCCCGCTCGCCGTCGGCGTCGGTGACGAGCAGTTGCGCCTCCTCCTGCGCGAAGCGTCTCGCGACCGCCGCGCCGATCCCGCCCGCGGCGCCCGTCACGAGCACGACCTTCCCGGACAGCCGCGGATCCGCCACGGCGGGAATATATTGGCGCGCCCCCACCGGGCACGAGGCGCCCACCGGGCAGGGTGTGTCGGGCGGCTAGGGCGCCGGGGGGCGCGGGCGCCTGGAGCGACCCGGAGGCTGCGCCCCGCGGTCGCCCCGCGGCAGCCGGATCCGCGTGGTGGCGATGAGCAGTTCTCCCGGCGTGCGCCCGTAGGAGCGTTTGGCTTCGGGCCCGGAGGACTTGTAGAGGACGTTGACCGTCAGGCCGCGCTTCGTGCAGGCTTCGGCGAAGGGGTATTCGAGATGCATGTGGACGGTTTCTCCCGCCCCCACGTTGCGGTCGAGGACCGCGCTTCGGAGTCCTTCGGCGCGGGGCCCGCACGGTTCGCTCTCGAGCGTGTACTCCGAGGCCGCGTTGGCGACGGCAAACGGTGCCCGGATGGAGACCTCGGCCCCCGTCACGCGCCCGTGGCTGACGTCCAGCCTGGCGTGGGCGACGCGGTTGAAGCTCCCCGGCGGCGTCACCCGCAGGTCCGGCGGATAGGGGTTCGGGGCCGGACACGGGTGGGCCACGTGGGAGCGGCCACCGGTTTCGGCGTCGGAGCCGTTTTCGCAGGTGTGCCCGTGCTCGTCGTAGGTGATCCTGACGATCGGTCCGACGGTCCCGGGCCCTTCTCCCGGCGTGTCCGTGCCGGGAGCCTCGCCGTGGCCTTCCACTTCGGACCCGGAGGCGTCCGGGAGCACGATCAGGAACGCGCCGCTGCCGCGGACGACATCGACGACGTGCAGCGAGCCTCCCGACCGGTAGGTCACGCTGACCGCGTGCGGCCCGAGGATCCCGTACACCAGCCGGCGCCGGTGGGCGGCGGGCTCGTGCAGCTGTCGCGTGGAGGGGGCCACGCCGGGAGCCCCGACTTCGGCGAAGGCCGCGTTCTCGTCGGCCCCCGAGACTTCGGCCACGGCCGCGCTGCCCCACGCCTGCCCGGCGGCGACGACGTCGCCGTAGGCGATCACACAGCTGCCACGTTCGCTGAGCACGCCCCCGTCGGCGGCCCCACCGGTGTAGGTGGGCAGCACGCCCGGACCCACCGGGTGGAAGTGGAGGTCGTCGTTGAAGGCACCGTCGATCCCGAGCTCGCCGAGAACGCCTTCCTGGACCCGTCCCAGCTGCACGCACACCAGCCCCCTGGTGGTCTTCACCAGGCGCATGCCCCACGGCAGGCCGCCGCCGGGATCCGCCACCCGCAGGGACAGCAGCTTCCACCTGCCGGGCTGGGGCAGGCCGGCGCCGGCGGCGGGGCTCTCCAGGCGCGAGGCGGGCACCGCGGCGCCGGTCAGGATCACCCCGGACGCGGCCAGCGCGACCGCGGCGCCACCCAGCAGCAGCACCACCGCGGCGGTCGCGAGCAGCAGCCGGCTTCCCCGGCGCCTGGCCGGGCGCAGACCGGACCGTGGGCGCTCGATCGCCCGCCGCAGCTCCAGTTCGAGGTCCTCCAGGGCGCGGAAGCGGTGGCTCATCAGACGCTCCACTCTCCGACCGCGCTGGCGGCCAGGGCGCCCTGGAGCGCCCGCAGGCCTCTGGAGACACGCGCACGTGCGGTCGGCTCGGAGACCCCCAGCCGCCGCGCCACCTCGTCGTAGGGCAGGTCGTCGACGACCCTCATCCGGACCGCCTCGCGCTGGTCGTGGGTGAGCCCTTCCAGGGCATCGTCGAGCAGCGCTCGGGCACCCTCGAGGCCGGCGGCACGCTCGATCGCGGCGAGGTCGTCTTCGTGCACCGCCGGCACGCTGATCCCGAGGCGGCGGATGGCGGTGCGCTGGGCGCGTCCCCGGCGCAGGAAGTGGGCCAGCTGCCGGCGGGCGATCGTCAGCAGCCACGCCCGCATCTCCTCGCGGCTGTCCGAACGGACCCGCCGCCACCCCCGCCACGCCTGGGCGAAGGTCTCGGCGGTCAGTTCGACCGCCACCTCGGCGTCGAATGTTCGACGGGTAAGAAACATGAGTACGAACTCGGCCTCCTCCCGGTAGAAATCCACGAAGGTCTCGGGATCGGCCATCACTCCCAGATTGCCCCGAGCGCAGATCCTGTGACACCGTTACGGGAAGGACGATGAGCACCGTGCGCAAGATCCAGAGCCAGGGCGTCCACCACATCACGCTGGTCGGTGCCGATCGCCAGACCTCGATCGACTTCTGGGAGGGGGTGCTGGGGATGCCGTTCGTGTTCGAGCAGCCCAACCTCGACAACCCCGACGAGAGCCACCTGTACTTCGACCCGGGAGACGGCCGTCTGATCACCGTCTTCACCAACGAGGGCCGCACGCCCGAGTCCGAGCGCACCCCGACCGAGCCCGGCTGCGTCCACCACCTCGCTTTGGCGCTCTCCCAGGCGACCTTCGCCCAGGCGGTGGAGCGGCTGGAGGAGCGCGGGATCCGCCACAGCGGCGTCAAGGACCGCGGCTTCATGGACTCGATCTACTTCGAGGACCCGCTGGGCCTGCTGATCGAGCTCGCCGCCTACCGCTTCGAACCCCCGGCGGGCCACACCCACGCCGAGGTGCTGCTGACGGCGCACCGCATCCGTGTCGAGCGCGGCGACTACAACATCGCGCCGATCCATCTGGCCGACGCGATCGAGCAGCTCGTGCGCGACTCCCAGGACTCGCTCTCGGACGAGCGGGGCCCGCGCGACCCCTACCGTCGCGGCGCTCCTCAGGCCTGACGGGCCCGGATCGCGGACTGGGCCGCCGCCACCCGCGCGATCGGCACCCGGTAGGGCGAGCAGGAGACGTAGTCGATGCCGGACGAGTTCAGGAACTCGATCGAGTCGGGGTCTCCCCCGTGCTCGCCGCACACGCCGAGCGTCAGCTGCGGGCGCGTCTTGCGCCCCAGCCACGCGCCCATCCGGATCAGCTCCCCCACCCCGGGCGTGTCGAGCGTCTCGAACGGCGAGCGGTCGAGGACCTTGATATCGATGTAACGGGCGAGCAGCCTCGACTCGATGTCGTCGCGGCTGAAGCCGAGGGCCGTCTGGGTCAGGTCGTTGGTGCCGAACGAGAAGAAGTCGGCCCGCTCGGCGATCCGGTCGGCCTGCAGGCAGGCGCGGGGAAGCTCGATCATCGTGCCCACCCGGAAGCGCTCGAAGCCCACCTCGCGAGCGACCCGCTCGATCAGCTCCCGGGTCAGCTCGAGCTCGCGCTCGTATGCCACCAGCGGGACCATCACCTCGACGTCGCTCCCCGGCACCTGCTCGGCGGCCCTCAGCAGGGCCCTGACCTGCATCTCGTACAGGCGCGGGTACAGCAGCCCGAGCCGGACACCGCGGGTGCCGAGCATCGGGTTGGACTCCTGCAGCTGCTCCACCCGGCGGCGCTCGGACGAGCCCGCCGGCAGGTCCTCCGGGTGCGGCAGGAACTCGTGCAGCGGCGGGTCGAGCAGCCGCACGGTCACGGGGCGCCCGTCGAGCACCCGCAGGATGTCTTCGAAGTCGGCCTGCTGCAGGGGTGCCAGGCGTTCGATGGCGGCGTCGCGCCCGTGCTCGTCGGCGGCCATGATCACCGCCGCCATCAACGGCTGGCGCTCGCCCAGGAACATGTGCTCGGTGCGACACAGGCCGATTCCCTCGGCTCCCAGCTCGATCGCCCGGCGGGCGTCGGTATCGGTGTCGGCGTTGGCACGCACTCCCAGGGTGCGCAGCTCATCGCACCACCCGAGCACGGTCAGCAGCTGCTCGGACATCTCCGGCTCCACGAGCGGGACGTCGTCGGTCGTGACCGTCCCGTGGCTGCCGTCGATCGCGATCCTCTCCCCCGCCCGCAGCATCTGGTCGCCGATCCTCACCACTTCATGGGCCTCGTCCACGACCACCTCCCCGGCGCCGGTCACCGCCGGGCGGCCCATCCCGCGGGCCACGAGCGCGGCGTGGCTGGCCTTGCCGCCCTCGCTCGTCAGGATCCCGCGCGCGGCGTGGAAGCCGGCGACGTCGTCGGCCTCGGTGAAGGCGCGTACGAGGATCACGTCCCGGCCCTCGGCCGCCGCGGCGATCGCCGCCTGCGCGCTCAGCGCGACCTCGCCCTTGGCTGCCCCGGGCGACGCCGGCACTCCCCGGGCCAGCACCCGCATCTCGGCGGAGGGATCGAAGGTCGGGTGCAGCAGCGCATCCAGCGACGAGGGATCCACGGTCAGCAGCGCGTCCCGGCGGTCGAGCAGGCCCTCGGCGACGGCGTCCACGGCGAACCTCACCGCGGCCTGGGCGGGCCGCTTCGCGTTGCGCGTCTGCAACATGTACAGGCGTCCCTCCTGGACGGTGAACTCGGTGTCCTGCATGTCGCCGTAGTGACGCTCGAGCGTCCGCAGTATCCCGAGCAGCTCGTCGTGGACCTCGGGCATCCAGTCGCGCAGCTCGGCGAGGTCCCGCGGGGTGCGAACACCCGAGACGACGTCCTCGCCCTGGGCGTTGGGGAGGAAGTCCCCCGACGGCCGGGGCGCTCCCGTGAGCTCGTCGCGGGAGAAGGCCACCCCGCTGCCGCTGCGCTCGCCGAGGTTGCCGAACACCATCTGCTGGACGTTCACCGCCGTGCCCCACTCGTCGGGGATGTGGTTGATGCGCCGGTAGGCCACGGCGCGGGCGCCCCGCCATGAGTCGAACACGGCCCGGATCGCGCTGCGCAACTGCTGCGGAGGGTCCTCGGGGAACTCGTACAGCCGCTTGAACTCGGCGGTCAGCTCCCGCAACGCCCCGGTGTCGAGCTCGGTGTCGAGCGACACGCCGCGCTCGGCCTTGGCCCTCGCGATCGCCTCCTCGAAGCGCTCGCCGGGGATCCCGGCGACGACGTTCCCGTACATCTGCACGAAGCGCCGATAGCAGTCCCAGGCAAAGCGCTCGTCCCCCGAGCGGGCCGCGAGACCGCTCACGGTGTCGTCGTTGAGGCCGAGGTTCAGCACCGTGTCGAGCATCCCGGGCATCGACTCGCGGGCGCCCGAGCGGACGGACACGAGCAGCGGGTCGGAGCGATCGCCGAACCGCCGCCCTGCCAGCGTCTGCAGCCGCGCGAGCGCCCCCGCGACCTCGTCGAGCAGGCCCTCGGGGAACGCGCCCGAGTGCAGGTAGGCCACGCACGCCTCCGTCGTCACGGTGAAGCCGGCCGGGACCTTCTCGGCGCCGAGCACGCGGGTCATCTCGGCGACGTTGGCCCCCTTGCCTCCGAGCAGCTCGCGCAGCTCCCGTGAGCCGTCCTTGAAGTCCACCACCCACGCCGCCGCACGCCCCTGGCCCGAGGCGGCGGCCGCGCCCGTTCGGCTCTCGAGGGATCCCGGCGATGCCGGCATGGGAACGCTCACCGGCTCCTCACGGTATTGCAGCGCGCCCCCGGGCGCCGTCCGGGCGGCGCAGGCCCCGCGGCTCGCTCCCGGATCCGCACGCGAGCCTCACTCCCCGCTGAAGTGGGGCTCCCGCCGCTCGATCGAGGCCGACACGCCCTCGCGGAAGTCATCGGTCTCGCGCAGCCGGTCCTGCTCGGAGGCCTCGCGCTCGAGCGCGGCCTCGACCCGGTCGACCAAGCCCTCCCGCAGGGTGGCGCGGATCGAGCGGACCGCCAGCGGTGCGCCGCGGGCCAGCTCGCCCGCCAGCTCCGCCGCCCCGGCGCGGACCTCGCCGTCGTCGACCAGGCGGTCGCAGAGGCCGAGCGACAGGGCCTCCTCGCCGGGCACCCGCCGGCCGGTGAGCAGCAACTCGAGCGCCGTCTGTTGGCCCGTCAGCGCCGGCAGCGTGACGGTCAGGGCGAACCCGTGGTGGAAGCCGAGGCGGGCGAAGTTCGCGCTGAAGCGCGAGCCCGGGGAGGCGACGCGGAAGTCGGCCGACAGCGCCAACCCGAGCCCGCCGCCGACGGCCGCGCCCTGCACCGCGGCCACCACCGGGGTGGCGCCCGCGAACAGCCGCAGCGCCTGGCGGTAGAGCGAGCGGGGCTCGTCCGCCGGGCTCGCCGGCGAGCCGAGGTTGGCGCCCGCGCAGAAGTGCTTTCCCTCCGAGCACAGCACGATCACGCGACAGCGGGGGTCGGCGTCGAGGGCCTCGTAGGCGTCGGCCAGCTCGCCGATCAGGGCGGCGTCGAAGTAGTTGGTGGGCGGACGATGGATCTCGACCGTGGCCACGTGCCGATCGCCGATCGTGACCGTGACGTCGCTCATGCGAGGCCGCTCACAGGCCCGCTTCCAGTTCGGCCGGTTCGCCCATCTGCCACGCGAACGCGAGCAGCGAGGGAGCGGTCAGGTCGAGCGCGGGCTCGGTGTTCGTGAACGACTGCACGTTGTCGCGGTAGCGGGCGGCGTTGTCGAAGCGGGCGAAGGCGTCCCCCCCGCCCGGCGGGCAGGAGCGCATGCCCGGGAGGCTGCCACGGCTCTTTTCGTCGCTCGGACCCTCGACCACGGCGCCGGCGAGGATCGGCGGCGAGCCGTCCAGCGAGCCGACGATGTTCGCGACCTGGTGCTGGGGACAGTCGGTGAACACGCTCCCGTCGCCGATGATGAACGACGAGCCCCACGCATTGGCGCCGAGCACGTTGGCCAGCCAGCGCTCCGAGAAGGTGCGGTAGGCGGGTTCGGAGACGAGGTAGTCGTACTCGGAGGCCATCACCGACAACCCCAGCCCGTGGGCGACGGTGTCGGATTCGGCCCACGGAAAGCCGAACCCGAAGGGGTCGCTGCGGGACTGGGCTACGGCGCGTTCGAGTTTCCCGGAGAGGTCGCCGAGGAGGGCGGCTTCGCTGGTTTCCAGCCCGCCGGGGTCGCCCTGCTCGCGCAGCGCCCGGACGAGCTCGAAGTCGGCCAGGCCGGAGACGTCGTAGAGGTTGAGCCCTTCGCCTTCGGTCCCCGAGCGCGCGATGTAGGCCGCCGCCCAGTGGGACGCCTGTTCGAGGTAGTAGCGGGCTTCGGTGTGGGGCAGGCCCGAGGGAAGCCCGGGTCCACCGGCTAGCGCGATCGACAGCTCGGTGGCGCCCAGCTCGAGGTCGTCGCGCCATTCGGTCTCGGGATAGAAGCTGTAGGGGAAGGTCGTCAGGAGCTTGCCCTCCGGGTCGGTGTCGGCCAGGTCGAAGATGTGCTCGCCGGCGCGCAGGCAGCGCGAGGCGAGTTCGGGTTCGGTGGCGGCGAACACCTGGAAGCAGAGCGCGAAGGCCGCCGCGTCGCGCCCGGCGAGGTTGGGGCTCACGGGGGAGCCGGGAGGGCCGGCGCGGAACACCGGCCGTTCGCGGATGTAGCGGTAGCGCGGATCGGAGCCGCCGTAGGTGTCGTCTTCCTGGGGCAGCCGCCAGATGTCGTGGTCGCCGGCGAATTCGGCGTTGCCGGAGCCGATCCCGACCTGGTAGTAGAGCGTTCCGGTGCTGTCGTTCCACATCCTCAGCAGCCATTCGACGCCGAAGCGGGCCTCGGCGGAGAAGTTCGAGGCGCCGGCGAGCGGGCCGAGCTCGGCGGGGAAGTCGCGCACGCCGGCGAGCTGCAGCGCGACCGCGTAGCTGGTGGTCTGGACGAACTTCAGGTAGTCCCCGGCGTCCCACCAGCCGCCGGCGGCGTCGATCCGTTCGCCGAGGCTCTGGAGTTCGCCCTTGAAGACCCCTTCGGCGTCGGCCTTGGGGGTCACGTAGGCGATCGCGTCGTGGTCGTTGAGGTGGGCGGGTGCCGAGCGCAGCGCCGAAGGGATGTATTCGGGGCCGTCGCGCTCGTTCTCGTAGAAGGCGAGCGCACGCGCGAGCGGCGCTTCGTACAGCTGCGAGGCGGGCGCCACGGCGAACGGCGGCGAGGTGGCGGGCGCCTTGCCGGCGAGGACGATCGTGTACGTGCCGGGCGCCGTCACAGAGTCGAAGTCGAGCGGGTACACCTCCCCCGCGCGCCCGCTCCACCTCCCCAGGGCGGGTCCGACCGAGCCGCCGAGCACGACTTCCGAGCTCTGGTTGACGACCGTGAACGAGGCACCCGCCTCGGGCTTGGTCGACAGCACGTAGGCGCGCTTGGGGGCGTTCGTCTGGTAGCCGACCTGGTCGAGGCGGATGTAGGCGCGGGCGGCGGCCCGCGCACATGTGCTCAGCGGGCCGAGCCAGCAGATCGCCGCCGCCGTCGCGAGCATCGCCGCGGCCCCGACCCGCAAGGGTGCCCGTGTCACGACCGTTGGCCGTGGTGACGTTCGGCCGCGGCGAGCTTCGCCAGGTGCCGTTTGAGACCGGCCCCGAACGGCGTCGCCTTGCCGGCGTAGGTCTTGATCAGGGCCGGGCCTTCCGAGCAGCTCCAGTAGGACGGTGCCTATCCGCGTGCGTGATGGCCCCTGCCTGCCCACCCTCACGAACATACACCGACCGCGGGCGGGCGATGGACCTTCGGCTATCCCTCGCTCGCGGGTGTGGCCTGGCCGATGGTGTCCACGAGCCGGTAGAAGCCGACGTGGCTCGTGGCGATCGCGCGGAGCCGACGGTAGGCGTGCTGGTTCTCGGCCGCGTCGATCATCGCGCGCCTGTCGGCCGCCGTGCGGGTGCGCACGTGCAGCAGCACCTCGCGGCCCTCGCTCTCGTACACCGTCGCGAACACGAACCCGGGACTTTTGGCCATCAGCGTCCGCACCACTTCGCCGAGGCCGTCGGTGAGCTCCTGCTGGCGGTCCTCGTCGACGATCCAGAGATCGAACAGGTCAACGGGTTCCCGGCTGCCGGCCGCCACCTCCCCAACCTTACGCCGCCGAGCCCCCGGCGGGCGGGGAGGACCGGCGCCGCCCCCGGCGCCGCGGTCACGCGCTCGGCGTGAAGGTGACCTCCATGCGCTTGACGCCGTGGATGAAGGCGCTGCGGAGCAGCTCGGGCTCCTGCGCCTCGATGTCGGGGATCACGCGGAAGATCTCGGTGAAGATCGACCGCAGCTGGCTGCGCGCCAGCGAGGCTCCGAGGCAATAGTGCGGCCCGCCGCCGCCGAAGCCGAGGTGGCGGTTGGGCTCACGGGCGACGTCGAAGCTCCACGGGTCCTCGAAGGCGCGCTCGTCGCGGTTGCCGGAGTGGTAGAAGAGCACGACCTTCTCGCCGGGGGGGAGGTTCTCGCCGTGGAGCTCCACCTCGGCGGTGGTGGTGCGGCGGAAGGTGAGCACCGGGCTGGCCCAGCGCACGAACTCCTCGACCGCCACCGGCAGACGCGTCTCGAGATCCCCGGCCAGCAGCGCACGCTGGTCCGGGTTGACCGTCAGGGCCCGCATCGCGTGCGAGGTGGTGTGCCTGGTGGTGTCGTTGCCGGCCACCGAGAGCAGCACGAAGAAGGCCGCGATCTCCGCGTGCGTGAGCCGCTCGCCGTCGACCTCGGCCTGAACGAGCGCGCTCATCAGGTCGTCCCCGGGCGCCCGTTCGCGCTCGACCGTGAGTTGGGTGGCGAAGTCGGTCAGGGTCCAGAGCGCCTCGCCCAGCACCTCCACGGGGGCGCGATCGCCGAAAACCTCCGGGTCGGCGGCCGAGACGAGCACGTCCGCCGCCGCCACCACCCGCTCGCGGTCCGCGTCGGGCACCCCGATCATGTCCGAGATCGTCACCAGCGGCAGCCGCTTGGCGATCAGCTCGACGAAGTCCCCTCCGCCGGTCGGAGCGGCCTCCTCGACGATGCGGCGGGCGTTCAGCCGGATGCCGTCCTCGATGCGGGCCACCTGCCGCGGGGTGAAGGCGGAGGAAACGAGCCCGCGGAGCTTCGTGTGGCGTGGGGCGTCCATCGCCAGGAACGACTGGGAGGCCTCGAGGAACTCCGGCGGGGCATCGCTGAACTGGACCCCGTCGCCGGAGCGGAACGTGCGTGGGTCGCGGGATATCTGGCGGATGTCCTCGTGGCGGACGACTGCCCAGTAGCTCTGGCGTCCCTGGTCGGGCAGGCCGAGGATGTCCTCGGGGGGCTCGTGCAGCGACAGCGGGGCCTCGTCGCGCAGCCCGGCGAAGTAGACGTCGCGCTCCTCTGCGGGCAGGCCCCAGAACTCGAGCGAGCCGAGATCCGCGGCCATCGGGCTCACCCCAGGAGCGCCTGGGCCCGGGCCCACAGGCGGCTCATGCCGCGGATCCAACGCTCGGGCTCCTGCGCCTTGCCGACGACGAACTCGTGCATCTCCGGATGGGTGAGGATCAGGAAGCGGTCCTCCTCGACGGCCTCGAGAATGCGCTCCGCGGCCTGCTCCGGGGGGAGCACGTCGCCGCCGCCGATGACCGCGCTCGCCTTGGCGGCATCGCCTTCGCCGCCCGCCCGCAACATCGCCGTGTCGACAGCCCCCGGGCACACGCACGAGACCTTCACCCCCTGTGCGGAGTAGGTGATCGCGGTCCACTCCGCGAATCCGACAGCGGCGTGCTTGGTGGAGGCGTAGGCGGCGTCGCCGAGCGTCGTCAGGATGCCGGCCATCGAGGCGGTCGTTATCAGGTGTCCCTCGCCGCGTTCGATCCAGCGGGGCAGCAGCGCCCGCGCCGCCAGCACGTGTGAGATCACGTTAACCCGCCACTGGCGCTCCCAGTCCTCGAGCGACCCCTCGGGACCGGTGCCGGTGGCCAGGCCGGCGTTGGCGAACCAGATGTCGACCGGGCCCACGGACGACTCGACCTCATCGACAAGGGCCAGCGTGGCGGCCTCGTCGGTGACGTCGAGCTCGCGCGCCAGCACCGCTCCGCCGAGCTCCTCACTGAGGCGGCCGACTCCGCCGCCGTCGAGGTCGGTGGCCACGACGGTGCTCGCTCCGCGCGCCACCAGGCCACGCGCGAGCTCGCCGCCGATGCCGCCGGCCGCACCTGTGACGACCACGATCCTGCCCTCGGGGTCCATGCCCTCGACACAATATTCGCCTCGCCCGCGTGGGCGGGCCAACGTCGATCACGTGCAACGAACGAAAGGAAGCCGATGCCCGACTACACCCTCACGAACCTGAAGGAGATCGAGGACAGCGCCGGCGCGAGGACGGCGTCCGTGGAGGGACGCATGGCCCGCCGTCACCTCGACTCGACGGAGCTCGGCGTGAGCTACTTCCGCTACGCGCCCGGCTTCCGCTCGCCCGTCGGCCATCGTCACCGCGAGCAGGAGGAGGTCTACGTCGTGATCGCCGGCTCGGGGCGGGTCAAACTCGACGACGAGGTCCGCGACCTGCGCCGGTGGGACGTGCTGCGGGTCGCGCCGCCGGTCGTCCGCGCCTTCGAGGCCGGCTCCGACGGACTCGAGCTGATCGCCGCCGGCGGTGCCCGGCCCGAGGGGGGCGACGGCGAGATGCTCGAGGTCGACTGGCCGGCGTGAGTCGCCCTCAGGAGGCCACGGCCGGACTCGACGCGGCGTGGATCGTCGGGCGACGGTCCACCCACGGCATCGCCCGCTCGAGCTCCGCCGCCACCGCCAGCAGGAGGTCCTCGCGCAGCGCCTGGGCGGTCACCATCACCCCGATCGGCATGCCGTCGGGAGCCCGGCCGAGCGGCAGCGAGATCGCCGGCTGTCCGGTGAGGTTCGCCAGCGGGGTGAACGGGCTCGGGTCGAACACGGCGTCGATCCAGCCGGCGGCCGTGTCGAAGCGCTCGTCGTCCTGGGCGGGCGTCCCCGACGGCGGCGCGGTCACCGGGGTGGTCGGGCACACGAACAGGTCGTGGCTCTCGAGGAAGACGCCCCACCGTCGGGAGACGTGGTTCACGGTGGCGTTCGCACCTTCGAGCTCCAGTGCGCCCAGCTCGCGTCCTCGCAGGATGCAGGCGCGGGAGGCCACCTCGACGCGCTCCGCCGGCTCCTGCACCCCGCCGATGCGGGCGAACGTCGCCGCCAGCCCGGCCAGGTCGAGTGACCAGATCGCCTCCAGGCAGTCGCGCATCCGCCGCTCCTCGACCACCGGGCAGGCCTCCTCCACGTGATGGCCCATCCGCTCGAGCACCCCCAGCACCTCCTCGACCGCCCCGCGCACGGGGTCGGCGACCGGGATCCCGAACGGCGAGGTCGTGCACCCCGCCACCCGCAGGCCCGCCGGGGCGCCGCCGAGCGAGTCCGTGAACGGCCGATCGGGGGCGGCGACGTAGTAGCGATCTCCCGGCGCCGGGCCGCTGACGGCGTCCAGCAGGGCGGCGGCGTCGCGGACCGTGCGGGTGAGTGCGAACTCGTGCGCGAACCCGCTCACCGCCTCCCCCACCGCCGGTCCGATCGGGACCCGGCCCCGCGACGGCTTCAGCCCCACCAGCCCGCACCAGGCCGCGGGGATGCGGATCGAGCCGCCGCCATCGTTGCCGTGCCCCATCGGCAGAGCCCCCGCCGCCACCAGCGCCGCCGTGCCGCCGCTCGAGCCCCCGGGGCTGCGCGACGGGTCCCACGGGTTCAAGGTCGGGCCGTGGACGGTCGGGGCGGTATCGATGTTGAACGCGAACTCGGGCGTCGCGGTCCGGACCAGGGAGACCAGACCGGCGGCGCCGAAACGCTCGGCGAGCGTCGCCGCCCGGCGGGCGACGTAGCCGTCCAGCAGGCGACTGCCGAAGCCGAGCGGCCGGCCCGACTCCGGCAGCGTGTCCTTGACGGCGAACGGCACCCCCGTGAGCGGGCCGTCCGCCGCCGGGGCGTCCTCGTAGGGACCGCCGACGACCGCGTTCAGGCGCGGCTCCACGGCCGCGATCGCGCGCAGGGCGGCGTCCCGAACCTCTCCCCCATCGAGCTCGCGGGCGGCCATCAGCCGCCTCAGCTCGGTCGCATCGCAGGCTGTGTAGTCGGCGAGATCCACGCGCTCGCCGCGCAGCCTACCCGCGCTCGCCGCGCAGCCTACCCCCGCTCGGGACCCCCGGCACGGGCCGCGTCGAGCATCGCGGGCAGCGCGGCCGCGCAGCCCCACGAGAGGCTGACCCCGCTGCGTCCGTGGCCGTAGTTGTGAATGCACCACCCTGCCTCCCGGTGCTCGAGCTCGAGCCTCACCGACGGTCGCACCGGACGGAGCCCCACCAGCACCTCGAGCACGGGGGCGTCCGCCAGCCGCGGCTCCAAGGCCGCGCAGCGCGCGACGATCCCGGCCGAGACGACCGGATCCGGTGCCCTGTCGAAGGCACCGGGCTGGGCGACGCCCCCGAGAACCACGCGCTCGCCGTGGGGGAACCAGCAGGCCCACTCCCCCGCGCCCCGGTCCTCCATGAAGAAGTCCTCGAGGCCGGGATTCTCGACCACCACGTGCTGACCCCGGACCGGTTCGAGGGCGTCGTCCCCGGCCAGCTCGCGGGCACCCAGGCCGGTGCAGTTGACGACCACGGGGGCATCGGCTGCGGGCTCGGCCAGCGAGTCCACGCGACGGATCGTGATCGCGCCTCCCGCCGCCAGCAGGCGGGCCTGCAGATGCTCGAGGTAGCGGGGCATGTCGATCAGCGGCGCGTGGAGCGAGAACGCCGCCACGAAGCCGTCGGGGGGATCTACGGGGTCGAGGCGCAGCCCGGGGAACATCACCTCCGGCTCCGCGGCGTGCCGGCGCGAGGCCACCACGCCGCGGGCGATCCGCACGCCGCTGCCGGGGTCACGGGCCTGCTCGCGGAAGACATCGAGGGAGACGGCCGCCCAGCGGGTGAGATCGTCCCCGCCGGCCGCCTGGGGCGACCCGGCCCACAGCGCACCCGCCACCCGTGAGGTCGTCAGGCCCGGGGGCTCGGCGGCCCAGCACTCGATGTCGAGGCCGGCCTCGGCGAGGGTGACGGCGCTCGTCAGCCCGATCACCCCGGCGCCGAGCACGACCGCGTCGGGAGCGGCCATCGCCACCCTAGGTCGGGAGCGTCCCGCCGTCGATCACGATCGACTGGTTGCTCAGGTAGGCGTTCGCGACCACGGCCACCACCAGCTCGGCGACCTCCTCGGCCGTCCCCAGCCGCCCGACGGCCCTGGTGGCGGCCAGGCGCTCGCGGACCCCCGGCTCGGCCGGGACCATGTCGGTCTCGATCAACCCCGGGGCGATCACGTTGACCGTCACGCCCGCGGCGCCGGCCTGGCGGGCGAGGCTATGGGCCAGTCCGTGCAGCCCGGCCTTCGAGGCGGCGTAGTGGGCGCCGATCAGCCCGCCGGTGTAGGCGGCCACCGAGGACAGGAACACGATCCTCCCGAAGCCGCGCTCCAGCATCCCCGCGAGCCCGCGCTGGGCAAGCAGGAAGGGGGCCGTGAGGTTGACCGCCAGCGTCCGCTCCCAGTCCGCCAGGGGGAGCTCGAGCAGGCCGGTGGGGGCGCCGCCGATGCCGGCGTTCGCGATCAGGATGTCGACCGCGCCGAGCGAGCCCTCGACCTCGTCGAAGATCCTCGAAGGCGTCGCGGGGTCGGCGAGGTCGCCGCCGACCGCGATCGCACGCCGACCCAGCGCGGCCAGCTCCCCGGCCACCGCCTCGGCCTGCTCGCGGCGCTGCCCGTACCCGACCGCCACGTCGTGGCCCTGCTCGCCCAGCCGCAGCGCGACCGCCCGACCGATTCCGCGACTGCCACCGGTTACGAGGGCTACCGACACCGAGGCCGTGACGGGCGCCGGCCGGCCTAGTTGTCGGCGAGCTTCACGTTCGAGCAGTCGCTCGCGTGGAGCTCTTTGCAGACCACCTCATAGCCTTCGCGCGGCTGGTTGTGCGCGTTGGTGAGGCCGGCGTCGAAGCGCGTGCTGGCGGTCCCGCCGCTCCAGTCGTAGATGTACAGGCGCTTGACCTGCGGGATCGCGGCGGCGAGGTTGAACATGTACTTCAGGACCTTGGCCGAGCGGCGCAGCCCCGAGCCGTCGACGTTCGAGAACTCGCCGGCGAATTTCACGATCCCGCCGGTCTCGGTGAGCCACACCACGCCACCGCCGAAGGCCCGCACGATGTCGCGCGTGCGCCAGCTCTGCAGGCGGTTGACGTCGGAGTAGTTGTGCAGGCCCCAGATCGAGGGCATGACCGTGTGCAGGCGGCCGATCTCGCTCTTGAATTCGGCGATGTACTGGAGGGTCGGCGCGATGTCGTAGGCATCGAGCACATCGAGGCCGATCACGGTGCAGCCCAGGCACACGCGCTTGAGGGCCTGGTAGTAGCGGGCGGCGGCGACCGCCGAGGGACTCGAGAAGGCGTGGGGGACGTTGCCGCGGTTGGACTCGTCCCAGGACTGGTACTGGCGCACGTGGGGGAAGCGCTTGACGAATTTCTCCACGTCCTCCTGGTAGCTACTGATGCTCGGCATCACGGTGGGCGTGTACTCCGAGTGGTAGAAGGCCACCAGCACCTGCTCGTGGGCGGCTTCCGCATCGCGGATGAAGGTCGTCGCGAGGTCCAGCGAATAGGGGTGCCTGACGGCGTCGTAGGGCGCGATGTAGCGCACGATCTTGGTGTGCAGGCGCTCGTAGATGGTCTGGGTGAACATCGCCGTGTGCTCGTCGCCGATGCCGGTCAGGTAGCTCGAGGCGGCGCGGGCACGGGGACCGCCGGCGCCCGCGCTGGCGGGCAGCAGGCAGAGGGCGACGCAGAGTGCCGCGGCGATCACGGACGCGAGGGCACGCCGACGCAGCGGGCGTGCCTGGGGTGTGAGGAGGTTGGTCATCATCCTGGGCGGGGGACGGGGACGGAGGACTGTGGCCGCCCGGCCTGGCCGGCGCGAGCGGCGGGGAAGCTTCGATCGTAGAACACGTGTCGGGCGCCTCACGCCGGTTGCGCCCGGCCCGCAACATCTCTTTCACGCGGGCCCGGCGCCCGCCGGGCCGCCGCCACGTCCGGGGCGCGACCTACGCCGGGCTCCTCAGCCGGTGGCCCCGCCGGACGCCCCTCCCGATGCGGCGCAGGCCTCCACCACGACGTCGTAGCGCCGACGTACCGCGGCCCGGTCGTTGGGCTCCGGCACCGACTCCTCGGATACCCGCAGGATCATGTCGGCCTCTCGCAGCAGCAGCTCGCGCTGATCGGCCTCGGGGGCGCGGACCATCACCTTGGCGAGCGAGTCGAGCTGGCGGATCATCACCGCCGGCATCCCCCGGCTGGCTTGGCGGATCTTCTCGTGGGAGCGTTCCACCAGCCGCCGGAAGCTGACGACCACGGCGATCACCCGCACACGCCCGGTGGCGTCGCGGTGGACCAGGGCGGGACGCGGCCGTTCGACGATCTTGACGAGGCCGTCGCCGAGCCAGTCGATGCAGGCGAGGGCGGTGAAGGTGTCGTTCACCGCCGGGGAGAGCGCCCGGATCGCGATCTCCACCAGCTGGTCGACGGCGAACGAGGGGTCCTGGGCGAGCGTCCGGTAGGGGCCGGTCGCGTGGGCGCCCCCGAGCGCGCTCGCCACCGGCGCGGCCGCGGCGGGCGGCCACACCTCGGCCAGCGGCTCGCCCTCGACGACGAAGTGACCCGGCCGATGGAGCAGCCGGATGACGGCGTTGCGGCCGGCGGCGATCGCGATCAGCGTGGGCATGCTGACGTACTGCAGGTAGCCGCTGCTGGGGGCGCGCACGGTCGCGCTCTCCTGATCCAGGCGGACGACCATCTCCCCCAGCGAGGGACCGGCCTTCGGCCCCACCGCCTGCTGGTCGGCGGCCTCGGCCCGGAGCGCCCGGGAGAGGTCCGCGGCGATGCTCCCGATCACCCGGGGGAGCTGGATCGAGCTGGCGATGTGGTCGATGAAGGCGACCAGCAGGACGACGTCGATCACGACCAGGGCCAGCGTCACCGTGATCGAGATGTGGGGCACGAATTCGCCGTGGTCGGACGGGCCGATCGAGACCAGCGCGAGGATCGCGTACACGAACGTGGCCACGAAACCGCCGAGCGTGAGCTGGGTGACGCGGTCGCGGATGAAGTTCCGCAGCATCCGCGGGCCGAACTGGGTCGAGGCGAGCGTGAGCGTCACGATCGTGATCGAGAACACCAGCGTCACGACGGTGATCACCGCCGCCGCCACCGCCGTGAGGACCTCCCTGGCGGCGTCGGCGTTGCCGCTGATCACGAACGACGGCAGGTGCCAGGCTTCGTCGTAGGCGGCCCGGTCGAGCGCGTAGGTGCCGGCGAACAGCGCCACCGACAGCACGATCAGGACCGCCGGCACGAGCCACAGGTTCGTGCGCAGCGCTTCCCGCCGGTAGGCCGACAGCCGGAGCACGTCTCAGCCCCGGGGGCGCCGGCCAGGGCGGCGGGATCGGTGTGTGGGTGGGCTTGGGTCGGGAACCATTCCTGCGGGCAGGCTGCTGGCCGCCGACCAGTCTTCCCGGCTCACCCGGCCGCAAGGATAGTCGCTAGAAATGCCCTCCGACCGCCTCCAGCGAGATCCGGCGGGTGTCCTCGGGAGCGGGCCTGAGGATCATGATCTCGGCAGGAACCCGCTCGAGCATCCAGCGCAGGTCGTCGTAGCTGAGCCCGGAATGGGGGTCTTCGTCGGCCGACACGATGATGCGGTCGAAGTGCTCGTGTTCGATCAGTTTGCGCAGCGCGTCTCGCGAGGAGCGCCCCCGCGCGATGCGGGAGTCGACCGGTACCCCCTGGGCGGTGGCACGCTGCTCGATCGCCTCGAGCAACGGCATCCCGCGCGCGCACTGCGCCGGGAGGGCGGTGTCGAGCGGCAGGTTCATCGGGACGGTGGCCAGGAAGGCGGGCATGATCACGGCGTTCTCGGCCTTCGCCAGGCGGACCGCCGCCTCGAACGAGCGCCGCGAGATCGCCTGCCCGGTGAACGGGAGCAGGATCCGCCTGACCGCCGTCGGGGCGGTACGCCGCGAGCGCCGCCCGTGGGGCGCCGCGAAGTAGCCGGCCACGACCCCGGCCAGTACGCAGACGATCGCGATTGCGACGATCGCGAGCGGGCTGACGGCGGCGAGCAGGCTCATGTGATCCCGATGATGGCGGTGGGGCTCACGCAACCCCGATGATGGCGGGCCGGCTCACAGGGTCCTGGGATCTGCGATCCGGGGCTCGCCGTTCTGGCGGACGGCACGGTCGGCGACGATGCGGACGTCGACGCCGGGGAGCCTCGCCATCAGGCGCTGGGGGAGCGGCGCGCGCATGCGGGCCAGTCCGCGTGGGGTTCGGGAGCGGCCGAGCAAGATGTAGGTCGTGCCCTGCCTGGTGGCGAAGTCGGCGACCGCGGCGGCCACGTCGTCGGCTTCTTCCTCGTACATCTTCGCGCCCAGGATCGCCGCCAGCTGGCGGAGCGCGGTCAGCGAGCGTTCGTTGTCGTCATCGAGCCGCTGGCCCGGTTTGCGTACCCACAGCAGGTCGAGGTCGGCGTTCAACCGCTGGGCCGAGCGCCACGCGCGCCGCACCAGCCGCTGTGCCCCCGGGTAGGGCTCGACCAGCGCCAGCAGCCGCTCGCCGATCGCCTGCGGGGTGCCCTCGGCGAGGCTCTCCTCGCGCGAGGAGATGACTTCCGTGGGCCGCCGCTTGGCGCCGACCTCCTGGGCGACCTGGCGGAGCGCCACCTCCCGCAGGGCCGAGAGGTTCTCGATCCGGAAGAAGTTGTTCAGCGCCGCGTCGATGCGCTCGCGGGGGTACACCTTGCCGGCCCGCAGGCGCTCGAGCAGCGCCTCGGGGGTGAGGTCGACCAGCACCACCTCGTCCGCGCGGGCGACGACCGCATCGGGGATCGTCTCCCGCACGCGGATCCCCGACAGCTCCGTGACCTGGTCGTTGAGCGACTCCAGGTGCTGGACGTTGACCGTCGAGAGCACGTCGATGCCGGCGGCCAGCACGTCTTCGACGTCTTCGTAGCGCTTGTGGTGCTCGACGGCGGGCGCGTTGGTGTGGGCGAGCTCGTCGATCAGGCACAGTTCCGGCGCCCGCTGCAGGACCGCGGGGAGGTCCATCTCCTCAATCACGGTCTCGCGGTAGCTGACCCGCCGGCGGGGGATCATCGGCAGGCCCTCGGCCAGTCTCTCCGTCTCGGTCCGGCCGTGGGTCTCCAGGAAGCCGATCACCACGTCGCGCCCCGCCTCCTGTTCGGCGTGGCCCTCGAGCAGCATCTGGTAGGTCTTGCCGACGCCGGCGGCCATGCCGATGAACACCTTCAGGCGTCCGGTCCGGGCGGCGCCGGGGGCGCCCGTCGGCGCCTCGGCGCGGGTCGCGAGGTCCCCGCTCATCAGCGGGGAAGTGTGGCGGGAGCGGCAGGCGCTGGCTTCATCCTCCGAGCAGGTTATGGACTATCAGGTCGGTCAGCTTGATTCCGATGGAGGGGGCGATGATCCCCACACGCGATCGGGCCCGAGCGGTGGGCGCCCGTGCCCTACGCGCCGAAGCGGTAGCCGACCCCGGGCTCGGTGACGATCAGCCGCGGCTCGGCGGCGCCCTGTGGCTCGATCTTGGCCCGCAGCCTGGCGACGTGGGTGCGCAGCGGCTGGATGTCCTCCTCGTAGCCGGGACCCCACACCTCCCTCAGCAGCGCCCGGTGGGTCAGCAGGCGGCCGCGGTTGCGGACCAGCGTGCGCAGCAGGTCGAACTCGATCGGGGTGAGGTGGACGGGCTCGCAGTCCCGGCGGACCGAGCGGGACGCGAGGTCGATCTCGAGCCCGTCGACGATGACCTTGGGCTCGTCTTCGGCGGGAGCACTGCGGCGCAGCGCGGCGTTCAGGCGGGCGACCAGCTCCCTGGCGCCGAACGGCTTGGTCACGTAGTCGTCGGCGCCCGCCTCCAGCGCCCTCACCTTCTCCTCCTCCTCTCCTACGGCCGACAGCACCAGAATCGGGATCTCGCTCCACTCACGCAGCCTGCGGGTGAGAGCCACCCCGTCTTCATCCGGGAGCACGAGATCGACGATCGCCGCCTGGGGTGGTCGCAGGGCGGCGATGTCCAACGCCTGCGCCGCATCCTCCGCAGCCACCGCCTCGAAGCCGGCGTCCCGCAGCACCACCTTCAGCGCCCGCAGGATCTGGGGCTCGTCGTCCACCACGAGCACCCGCGCCGGCTTGGCCGGCGGCTCTTCACGTTCTGCCCCCACGACGCGCTAGCCGACGCCGGAGCCGGCTCCGTCCGCGACCGCCACGGGCGCGGGCTCGGCCTCGGAGGACCCCGCGACCGATGCGGGCTCGGCCACGGCGGGCCCGAACAGCGACGCCTGCCCCGGGGCGACCGAAGGGTCGGGCTCGAGTGAGCCGGCGAGCGGCAGCTCGAACACGAACGTCGACCCCTGGCCGGGCAGGGACTCGACGTGCAGGGACCCGCCGTTGGCCTCGGTGAACCCGCGCGCTATCGCCAGGCCCAGGCCGGAGCCGCCGTGGTCGGCCGGGCCCGACGCGCGGTAGAACGGCTGGAAGACCTGCTCGTGCTGCCCGGGAGCTATCCCCGGGCCGCGGTCCACGACGCGGATCACGATCCGATCGCCGCGCGCAACCGAGGTCGGGGAGGCGCCGTCGCGGTCGCTCGGCTGGGCGCGTCGCGGGATGGCCCCGCCGTGCACGGCTCGGGCCCGTACGGACACCGGCTGCCCGGCCGAATGGCGGCGGGCGTTCTCGAGCACGTTCACCAGCGCCCGTGCCATCTGCGTCGGGTCGAGGCTCACGAGCGGCAGCTCGGGGTCGACGGAGAGGATGAATCGCCCGTCCTCCCCCCCGAGCTCTCCGACCGCCTCGCCGAGGAGCTCCTCGGCCGAGCACCACTCGCGCCGCGGCCGGGCGGCGCCGGCCTGCAGGCGGGAGAGGTCGAGCAGGTTCTCGATCAGCCGCGACAGCCGGCGGCTCTCGCCCCCGATCACGGAGACCATGTCGGCCCGCTCGTCCTCCGAGAGCGACTGCGACTGCAGCGCCTCGGCGGCCGCCGAGATGGCCGTCAGCGGCGAGCGCAGGTCGTGGGACACGGAACGGAGCAGCGCCGTCTTGACGTTGTCGGCGCGGCGCAGGGCGGCGGCGTCCACGACGCCGGCCATCAGCCGCTCGCGCTCCAGGGCCGGGCTCAGCACCGCCTCCAGCGACGGCACCACCCGCTCCTTCAGCCGCCGCAGGCTCGCCGGCGGGGAGTCGGCACCCACCAGCAGCGTCCCGATCGTGCGCCCGCCGTCGCGAAGGGGGAACGCGATCGTGCGCGGGTCGCCCTCGACAGTCCGCATCTCGATCGCGGCGGAGTGCAGCTCGAGCGTCCCCGCGAGCCGGGCGGCGACCGTCGGCAGCGCCTGCACGAGGTTGTTACCGGACAGCAGCAGCCGTGCCAGCTCGGCGACGAGATCGGCCTCGCCGCGGCGGTCTTCGGCATCGCGGGCGCGCGTCCGCGCGATCTCGCTGACGGAGCTGGCGAGCACGGTGACGAGGACGAAGGCAGTCAGCGCCACCCACATCCGCGAGTCGCCGATCGTCAGCCGGCCCACCGGGGCGAGGTGGAAGAAGTCGAACGCCACGACGCTCATCACCCCCGTGAGCACGCCGAGCCACGCGCCCCACGTGATCGATACGAGCAGCACCGCCGGCAGGTACACGACCGACAGCGACACCACCGGTGCCACCCGCGCGAGCGGGTAGACGACCAGCGTGCAGACCGCCACCAACGCCGTCGCGGTCAGCACCCCTGCCGTGCGTGACGGCGGATTCCTGGCGATCAGAAACCCGAACGACCTCGACATGACCCACACGACAGCCTAGATGACGAACGGGGCGGCGTCGGGAGCCGCCCCGTTCGATGCGCACTGCACGCACCGGCGCCCATCCCTCCGTGCACGGCCGGGCTGGTCGGGCCACGAGCCGCGTCGCCGGTGAGCGAGAAGGTTCCCGCGGCCGCCCGGATCGCTCGTGAGCAAGCCGTGACCAGCCTGTGACGATCCGGTTACACCGGCAGGCCGGCCCATCGGGCTGCGGCAGGCGCCTTGCGCTCAAGTGCCGCACCGCCCCGGCCGACCTAGCGCTTGAAGGTGCGGCATCCCCTGTCCAACAGCCGGCTCACGGCCATGCTCGCCTGCCTTGGCCCGCCGACGCTTGCGTGCGCGATCGTGATCCTGGCGGTTGCGGCCGCCGACGCCTCCGCCGCGGTCCCGAGCGCGTCCCCGTCGGCCGGGGCGGCCACCGCTTCGCCGCTCCCCGCGGGCGAATACGAGACCCGCCCCGCCTGTGCGATCCCGTCCCTCGGCCGGCCGAGCTGCATGGCCTCGGTGCTGGTCGCGCGCTCGACCGCCGCCCGCGCCCACCTGCATCCGCTGGGCCTCGCCGTCGTGCGCCAGCCCGACGCCCCCTCCCCCGCCGCAGGCGACTTCGGCCTGCGCCCCCGAGACCTCCACGACGCGTACTCGCTGCCCACCACCGCCGCCGGCGCCCAGACGATCGCGCTCGTGGACGCCTACAACGACCCGGCAGCCGAAGCCGACCTGCGCACCTACGACGAACAGTTCTCGCTGCCCGCGTGCACGTCCGAAAACGGCTGCTTCAAGCAGGTCAACCAGCACGGCGAAACGACCAACCTGCCGTTCCCGAAAACCGTCGGCGAACTCTCGAGCGCCCGTAGCGGGGACCAGGCCGAACAGGAAGACGCCGCCGAAGCGGCCGGCTGGGGCCTCGAGATCTCACTCGACATCGAGACCGCCCACGCCGTCTGCCAGTCCTGTCACATCGTCCTCGCGGAGGCCACCCTGCCGGTCAACGGCGACCTCGAAAGCGCCGAGCGTGCCGCCGAGAGCCTCGGCGCCAACGAGATCTCCAACTCCTGGGGCGGCCCCGAGGAAGGGACGACCACCGAAGCGGAGGCCGAAGGCCCCTTCGATCACCCCGGCACCGTGATCACGGCCTCGGCCGGTGACAACGGCTACCTCGACTGGGACTCCTCCGCGTCGGGGTCGGTGGAATTCCCGGCCGCGTCCCCCCACGTCGTGGCCGTCGGCGGCACACGCCTGAAACTCGGCTCCGGAAGCAGCTGGGCCGGCGAGACGGTGTGGAACGGCGACGGCGCCGGCGGCGGGGGCTGCAGCACGATCTTCCCCGCCCCCAGCTGGCAGCTGTCGCTGTCGGACTGGTCCTCGGTGGGATGTCCGGGCACGCGGGCCGTCGCCGATGTGTCGGCCGACGCCGATCCCTACACGGGCGTCGCCGTCGCCGACTCGACCAGCACGAAATGCGAAACCAGCTACACGGAAGGCAAAACGGAACACGTGCTGCACTGGTGCACGCTCGGCGGCACGAGCCTCGCCTCCCCCATCATCGCCTCGGTCTTCGCGCTCGCGGGCGGCGCCGCCGGCGTCTCCTACCCGGCCTCGACCGTCTACGCGAAAGCGCTGACGAGCCCGAAAGCGCTGCACGACGTCACCAGCGGGTCCAACGGCGAATGCGACCTGCCGTTCAACGCCTCCACCGGGGTCTCCGGCTGCACCGTCGAAGAGGAGTCCGCGCAGTGCAACAGGCACCTGATCTGCCTCGCCGCAAGCGGCTACGACGGACCATCCGGGGTGGGCACGCCCGACGGGATCAGCGCCTTCCAGCCGGGCGGCGGCGAAGCCCCCGCAGACGAAAAACCAGCCGGCTCGGAAGGCTCGGGCGGTGGCGGCTCATCTCCGGCCCCGATCTCCGCTGGAGCCCCCGCCGGGCCCCAACCCGACCCGGGCGAAGGCGAAGGCGGAGAAGGCCAGGCGCCGGAAACGGAAACCGGGACCATCTCGGGGCTGTCGCTGACGCCGGCGTCCTGGGCCGCGGCCGCCCATCACCGCCTCCTGCAGCTCGCGTTCGTGTTCTCCGCCACGACTTCGGTGCACGTGCACGTGACGCTCTCGCGGCGCGTCTTCCATCACGGACGGGTCCACTGGCACGCCCTCCACGGCCGCGAGACGATCGCCGCCACGAAGGGCCGCAACAGCGCCAGGCTCGCGACCGGTCCACTGGCGCCGGGCGCCTACCGCCTGACGCTCACGACCGCCCACGGCCCAGCCCGCTCGGTCGTGGTCCACGTCCGCGTCTGAGGCCGCCCCCGGCCGCGCAGAGTCCTGTCTCCGGGGGCGCCGCTCGGGCGGGCCCGGCTAGGCCCCGCCGACAGCCGCGTCGATCCTCGCGGGGGCCCCGAACGGCGCCAGCACGGCGGGGAGCTGCACCGACCCGTCCTGCTGCTGGCCGTTCTCCAGCAGCGCCACGATCGTGCGGCCGACCGCGACGGCGGTGCCGTTCAGCGTGTGCACGGTCTCCACCGAGCGCCCCCCGCCGGGGCGCTCCCGGCGGGCCCGGATGTCCAGGCGCCGGGCCTGATAGTCGGTCGTGTTCGAGCACGAGGTCAGCTCGCGGTAGCGCTCCTGGCTGGGCAGCCACGCCTCGCAGTCGTACTTCTTGGCGGCCGAGTTGCCGAGCTCGCCGACGGCGATGTTCACCACCCGGTAGGGCAGCTCGAGCGCCCCCAGCACCTCCTCCTCGATCGCCAGGATCCGCTCGTGCTCGGCGGGGGATTCCTCCGGGGCCACGAAGCTGAACATCTCGACCTTGTCGAACTGGTGCACGCGGAAGATCCCGCGTGTGTCCTTCCCCGCCGCACCGGCCTCGCGGCGGAAGCAGGGAGAGAAACCGGCGTAGCGCAGCGGGAGGCTCTGCTGCTCCAGGATCTCACCGTCGTGGAGCGACGCGAGGGCGACCTCGGAGGTGCCCACCAGGTACAGCTCGTCCTCCGGCAGGGTGTAGATCTGCTGCTCGGTGTCGGGCAAAAAGCCGGTGCCGAACAGCGCCCGCTCGCGCACCAGCACCGGCGGGATCACGGATTCGAAGCCGTGGCCCGCGAGCAGCTCCAGTGCCCACCGCACGAGCGCCAGCTCGAGCATCACCAACGCGCCTCGCAGGTAGGCGAAGCGGGCACCGGACAACCGGGCTGCGCGCTCCATGTCGATCAGCGGGCCGGCCAGCTCGAGGTGGTCGCGGGCCGGGAAGCCGAGCTCCCGCGGCCTTCCCACCTCCCGCACGAGCTCGTCCTCGGGCCCCGGCGCGGCGGTGGGGTCGGGCAGGTTCGGCAACGGGGCCAACGCCGCCCGCAGTCGCTCTTCCACCTCCCCCAGCTGCTGATCGAGCTCCTTGACCCGTGCCGCCACCGACCGCATCGCCTCGATCTCGCGCTCGCGCTCGGCGGGGTCGGAGGCCGAGCGGATGCGCGTGTTGGCCTCGTTCTGCTCGGCCCGCAGCCCCTCGAGCTCGGGCAGCAGCGCGCGCCTGTCGGCGTCGAGCCGGATCACCTCCTCCAGCTCCTCGACCGCGCCCTCCCCGCGACGGGCGAGCGCCGAGCGCACGCCGTCCGGGTCCTCGCGGATGCGCTTGAGGTCGAGCACGCCGCTTCGGAGGCGAGCGAGGCCTACTTGTCCGACAGCGTGATTTCCGTCGACGGCACGTGCTTGGCGTCGCGGCCGGAGTACTTCGCGAGGAATTCGGCCACCGCCTGCGCCTGTTGGCCGACGACGATGTTCTGCGGCATGATCGCCCCGGAGAAGCCGCCGTTGCGGAGCGCGTAGAGCACCTGTTCGACCTTCTCCTTGCGGAAGTTGAAGTTCGGTCCGTTGGTCTTCACGCGGTTGGGGATCGAGGTCGCCGACCCCTGCGCGCCGACCACGGACAGCGTGTGGCAGCCCGAGCAGCGTTCCCGGAACAGCACCGCGCCCTCGTAGTAGGGGTTGCTCTTTTTCAGCTGGACGCCCTGGGATCCGCAGGCCGACAACGCCGTGGCGCACACCAGCAGGACCGTGGTCACGGCGAGCTTCATGCGCGGGGAATATATCGACCGCCGGGGCCCCGGAATCGCTGCCCTCGCGCGCGAGCCCGGACCCGAACCCCGCCGCCATCGCATCGGCGCCCGCACGGGAATCCCGCGCCGCCCCGGGGGCCGCTTCAGAATCCGTGAGCCGTGGTGGCGGCCCGGATGGCCAGGCCCGCGACCACGAAGGCCGAGACCGTCATCACCCCGAGCTCCCGGCGCAGCACTTCCGCCACCAGCTGCTGCTGCTCGGCCTCGGGCAGCCCTCCCACCGCGGCGGGGTCCTCGAGGCCGCGCTGGTCGAGGATCGTCTGGGCCGAGACCACGCGCAGCTGCTCGGCCACGAACGCCACCGCCAGCGGCAGCAGCGCGTACAGGTAGAACAGCCCTTCGGTGGCCTGATGGCCGCTGGCCGCCAACACGGCGATCGCGATCGCGAAGGCCACCGCGCACCCCTGGCCCACACGCAGGCCGACCCAGAACCCGCGCGCCGCGCGGCCGCGGATGTCGCCCCGGCTCCACACCCAGGTGCCCACCAGCGCGGGCGCCAGGTTGACCGCGGCCAGGACCAGCGCGCCGGCGAGGACCGCCTCATTCACCGCTCGGTCTCGAGCCGATTGCCACTATGTAACACCCTGCCACAAGCAGTGATATAAACACGCCCAGGTGCTGAGAAGCTATCTCCCGGCGATCGTTTTCCTCGTTCTCGGCGGGGCGGTAGGAGCCACCTTCGTATTTCTCAATTCGGTGCTCGGCCCGCGTCGGGCGGCGACCGAAAAGCACCAGCCGTACGAGTGCGGGCTGCCCTCGGATATCAAGCGGGGGCTCCGCTTCGGGATCAGCTTCTACCTGATCGCGATGCTGTTCATCCTGTTCGACATCGAGGTCATCTTCCTCTACCCGATCGCGGTCGAGCTGCGCTCCTTCGGTAGCTACGCGTTGGCCGAGACGATCGTGTTCATCGCGCTCCTGTTCGTCGCGTTCGTCTATGTGTGGCGAAGGGGGGCGTTGGATTGGAGGTGAAACGCGAGCCGTTGGCGCCGCTTGCGGGCGGCGCGGACGACGGGCGTCCGCTGGTGGCCCGGCTCAGCTCGCGCCAGCTGCTGCGCGGGAACGAGCTGCTCGGCATCAACCAGCCGGCCCACCTGAGTGGGTCCGAGCTGCTCGAAGGGGACGAGCTCGAACGCCATGTCCACGAACGCGTGCTCACGACGAGCCTCGACAAAGCGGTCGCGTGGGCACGGTCGAACTCCTTCTTCCCGCTCGCCTTCGGGCTTGCCTGCTGCGCGATGGAGCAGTTCCACGCCGCGGGGCCGCGGATGGACATCGCGCGCTTCGGCTACGAGGCGTTCAGAGCCTCGCCGCGGCAGGCCGATCTGATCATCCTGGCGGGCCGCGTGTCGATCAAGATGGCCCCCATCATCCGCAGGCTCTACGACCAGATGCTCGAGCCGAAGTGGGCGATCTCGATGGGCGCCTGCTGCAGCTCGATGGGGGTGTTCAACAACTACGCGCTCGTCCCGGCCGACAAGTTTCTGCCGATCGACGTCTACGTGCCGGGCTGCCCCCCGCGCCCGGAGGGCTTGATGCACGGCGTCCTGAAGCTGCGCAAGATGGTGCAGGCCGATCCCGACATGGGCTGGCGTGAGCGTTACGAGGCGCGCGGCACGGAGGAGGTGCTGCCCGAGCCCGGAGCCGAGGACCGCCGCGGCGCGGCCGCGAGCGTGCCGCCCGAGGGGGGACAGCTTGCCTGACGCCACCGGCCTCGAGCTCATCGCCCAGGAATTGCGGGCGGTCGAGGGAGCCGGTCCGGGGGCCGCCACCGGCAGCCCCGTCAACGACACGATCTTCTTCCGCGGCCGCGGCACCCTGGTGATCGAGCCGGAGCGCATACGGGCGGTGCTCGCGCGCCTGCGCGACCGCGGATATCGCTTCCTGTGCAGCGTGCACGGCGTGGACCACTATCCCCACGAGCCGCGACTGGGCGTGGTCTACGAGCTGCTCGACATGGGCCGCGTGGACCGCATCACGGTAAAGGTGATGCTCAACAGCGATGACCCCGTAATCGACTCCGTGTACCCGGAGGGCGAAACCGGACCCGGCTGGCCGACAGCCGACCACCAGGAGCGCGAGGTCTACGACATGTTCGGGGTCGTGTTCCGCGGTCACCCCGACCTGCGGCGGATCCTCATGCCCGAGGACTACGAGGGCCATCCCCAACGACGTGACTTCCCCGTCGGCGGCGAACCGGTCACGTTCACCTTCAACGAGCGCGACGCGAGCGGCGCCGGCGCGTGAGCGGGCCCGCCTCCAGCGAGGGCAGCGGCCCCGCCACGCTGTCCGAGTACCGCCGCCGCGAGCAGAGCATCACGCTCTCGCCGATCGAGGAGCAGATAGCCGAGGTCGGCGCCGAGGAGACCCACGAAGAGCTGCTGACGCTCAACTTCGGACCCCACCACCCCGCCACCCACGGCGTGCTGCGCCTGCTGGTCACGCTCCAGGGCGAGATCGTGCGGGACCTGAAACCGATCGTCGGCTACGTACACACCGGCATCGAGAAGACCGCCGAGGACAAGTCCTACTGGAAGGTGATCCCCGTGATCGAGCGGATGGACTACCTCGCCTACTACTTCAACGCGATGGCCTACTGCGCGGCGGTCGAGGTCCTGGCCGAGGTGGAGGTACCGCCCAGGGCCCAGTATCTGCGCGTCATCCACCTCGAGCTGAACCGGATCGCCTCGCACCTGATCTGGCTGGGAACCAGTGCGCTCGACCTCGGTGCGGTGTCGATCTTCCTCTACTGCCTGCGCGAGCGGGAGCTGATCCTCGACCTGTTCGAGATGTCCTCCGGCCAGCGGATGCACACGCGCTACTTCCAGGTCGGCGGGGTCTTCGAGGACATCCCGCGCGGGTTCGAGCGCCGGCTGCGCGAGTTCCTGCGCGACATGCCCGCGCGCGCGGACGAATACGGCGACATCCTCAACTCCAACGAGATCGTGCTGCAGCGGCTGCGCGGGACGTGCCCGCTGGACGCCGAGACGTTGCTGTCGCTGGGAGTAACCGGGCCGCTGCTGCGCGCCGCCGGCCACCCCTGGGACCTGCGCAAGGCGGACCCGTACTGCTCATATCAGGACTTCGACTTCAAGGTCCCGGTCGGCACCGTCGGCGACAACTACGACCGCTTCGCGGTTCGCCTGGCCGAGATCTATGAGTCGGTGAAGATCATCGAGCAGGCGGTCGACGGGCTGCCCGAAGGACCCTTCATCACGACCGATCGCAAGGTGGCACTGCCGCCGCGCCACGAGCTCGCCACCTCGATGGAGGCGCTGATCCACCACTTCAAGCTCGTCACCGAGGGCTTCCGCGTCCCGCCGGGGGAGATCTACCTGCCGATCGAGTCCCCCCGCGGGGAGCTCGGCTGCTACGTGCGCTCGGACGGCTCGTCCAAGCCGGCCCGCGTGCACATGCGCGACCCGAGCTTCGTCAATCTCCAGGCGCTCTCGCACATGGTCGAGGGCAGCTACATCGCGGACCTGATCGCCACGGTCGCGATGCTCGACCCGATCCTCGGGGGTATCGACCGGTGAGCGCCCGCGAGGAGGGCGCCCCGGCCAGCCTGATCGCCTCGTTGGAGCGGTCCTCGCGTGCCGCCGAGGAGCTGACCAGGGTTCGCCGCTTCGAGCACGGCTCGCGCGTGCCCGGGTGGGACGAGGCCGCCGACCTGGAGAAGGACCCGGCGCTGATCCCGGACCCCGAGCAGGTGCCCGTGCCCGCCGGCCTGCGCGAGGAGATCGAGGCCAGGATGGGCGACTACCCCGACCGCCACTCGGCCGTGCTGCCGGCGCTGCGCGCCGCCCAGGAGCTCTACGGCTGGTGCTCGCCCGAAGCCCTCGAGCAGGTCGCGTGCGTGATGCGGGTCACCCCCGCCTACCTGGAATCGGTGGCCACCTTCTACGACATGCTCGAGCAGCACCCGGCGCCCACCCACAGCGTCTACGTGTGCACCAACATCTCCTGCTCGCTGCGGGGCGCGGACGCGCTGTTCGAGGCGCTCCGCGAGCAGGCCGGCGAGCTCGCCAACGTGCGCGCGTTCGAGTGCCTCGGGGCGTGCGACATAGCGCCGATGGCGAGCGTCGACGGCGCCTACATCGGTCCCCTCGCACCCGAGGACGTGCCCTTCCTGCTCGAGGACCTGCGGGCCGGTCGCGAAGTGCTCCCCGACCGGCACCTCTCCCGGCGCCCCGTCGCCGACCGCCGTGGGCGTGAGTCCTCGGGCGAGGCAGGAGGGGACGCCGGCCGTCCGCCCGGCGGCGCCGCCGACGCACCCGCGACCGGCCCGGGGGACGCGGACCCCGGGGACGCGGGCCCGGGAGGAGGCGCCTAGATGGCGACCGCCACTCCCCTGCTGCTGTTCGACGGCATCGACCTGCCCGGGTTGCGGACGCTCGATGTCTACCGCAGCCGGGGCGGCTACGAGTCGGTGCGCAAGGCCCTCGCGGAGGAGCCCCAGCAGGTGCTCGACTCGCTCGAAGCCTCCGGGCTGCGTGGGCGCGGGGGCGCGGGGTTCTCGATGGGCAAGAAGATCTCCTTCCTGCCCAAGGGCGCGATCGAGCGCTACCTGGTGTGCAACGCCGACGAGTCCGAGCCCGGGACCTTCAAGGACCGTGAACTGCTCGAAAAGAACCCCCACATGCTGATCGAGGGGATCGTGATCGCCTCCTATGCGGCCGGCGCGAGCCGCTGCTTCATCTACATCCGCGGGGAGTACGTCGAGCCCGCCCTCGCCCTCGAGGCGGCGCTGGCCGAAGCCCGCGAGGCCGGCTACATCGGCGAGGACATCCTCGGCTCGGGCCACTCGCTGTCGCTGGTGCTGCACCGCGGCGCCGGGGCCTATATCTGCGGCGAGGAGACCGCGTTACTCGACTCGCTGGAGGGCAAGCGCGGCAACCCGCGGCTGAAGCCCCCGTTCCCCGCCAACCAGGGTCTCTACCAGGGCCCCACCCTGATCAACAACGTCGAGACGCTGGCGACCGTGCCGGCGATCATCCGGCTGGGCGGCGAGCAGTACGCGCAGATCGGGGTGGCGAGCTCCACCGGCACCAAGCTGGTGTCGGTCTCCGGCCACGTGCAGCGGCCGGGCAACTACGAGGTCGAACTCGGCATCCCCTCGCGGGAGCTGATCTACGACCTCGCCGGCGGGCCCCCGGAAGGACGGAAGGTGAAGTGCTGGTTCCCCGGCGGCTCCTCCTCGCCGGTGCTGACCGCGGAGGACCTCGACGTCCCCTACGACTTCGACTCGATGGCCAAGGCGGGGTCGATGCTGGGGTCCGGTGCGGTGATCGTGGTCGATGACGCGACCCCGATCCTCGACGTGGCGCTGAAGGTCGCGAAGTTCTACCGCCACGAGTCCTGCGGCAAGTGCACCCCCTGCCGCGAGGGCACCAACTGGACGGTGACGATGCTCGAACGCATCGAAACCGGGGAGGCGACCCCGATGGACCTCGAGATCATGGCCTCGGTGCAGGAGCACATCATCGGCAACTGCCTGTGCGTGCTGGGCGACGCAATGGCGATGCCGATCGGCTCGATGATCGCCAAGTTCCGCGACGAGTTCGAAGACCACATCGAACGGGCGCGCCGAGCCAACGGGAGGGTCTAGCTGGATGCCACGCCCCGAACCGCGGATGATCTCGTTCACGATCGACGGCCGCGAGGTGACCGCGCCCGAGAACTCGATGTTGGTCGACGCCGCCAAATACGGCGACGTCGAGATCCCGGTGTTCTGCTACGAACCGAAGCTCGGGTCCCCGGTCGGCGCCTGCCGCATGTGCCTGGTCGAGATCGAGGGCATCCCCAAGCTGCAGACCGGCTGCTCCACGGGCGTCAAGGACGGGATGGTCGTGTACACGCAGACCGATCGCGTCAAGATCGCCCAGCGCTCGGTGGTGGAGTTCCTGCTGATCAACCACCCGCTCGACTGCCCGGTGTGCGACAAGGGCGGGGAGTGCCCGCTGCAGGACATCACCTTCGGCTGGGGATCCGGGATCTCGCGCTTCGTCGACCCCAAGCGCCACTTCGTCAAGCCCTTGGAGCTGTCTCCGCTGGTGGCGATCGACCGCGAGCGGTGCATCCTCTGCTACCGCTGCGTGCGCTTCTCCCAGGAGGTCGCCGAGGACTACCAGCTGGTGCTGCTCGAGCGCGGGGCCCACTCGTACGTGTCGACCTTCGACGGGCACCCCTATGTGGCCCCGTTCGCGGGCAACATCGTCGAGCTGTGCCCGGTGGGGGCGCTGACCTCGCGCCCCTACCGCTTCCGGGCCCGCCCCTGGGACATCGAGGACGCCGGGTCGGTCTGCACGATGTGCCCGTCGCAGTGCAACGTCACCCTCACCGTTCGCGACGAGCGCACGCTGCGGGTGCTGGCGCGCGACAACCACGAGGTCGACGACGGCTGGCTGTGCGACAAGGGGCGCTTCGCCTACCAGTCCTTCCACGTCGACGAGCGCGTCACCCGGCCACTGGTGCGCGACGGCGGCCAGCTGCGCGCGGTTGCGTGGGAGCGGGCGCTGGAGCAGGCGGCCGCGGCGCTGAAGCGCTCGGGTCCGGCGACGGCGGCGCTGGCCGGCTCGGGCACGACCAACGAGGAGGGCCTGCTGCTGTCGCGCCTGATGCGCGAGGCGCTCGGCTCCCCCCACCTCGACTCTCGTCGCGCCGGCGCGCTGCCGCTCGACCTCCACCGTGCGCTCGGACAGCCGTCCCTGCAGGCCCGCACCTCGGACCTCGAGTTCGCCGACGTCGTTCTCGTGCTCGACCTCGAGCCGGTCGACGATGCTCCGATCCTCGACCTGCGCCTGCGCAAGGGCGCCCGCCGGCGGGGACTGAAGATCGCCGTCGCCTCGCCGAAGGCGAGCACGCTCGAGCAGAGCGCGGCCCTCTCGGTGCGCTACGAGCCCGGACGGGGGGCCGCCTTCGCCGCCGCCCTGGCGGCCACGCTGGGGGGCGATCCCCGCGCCCGGGAGCTCGCCGGGGCCGCGGGCTGCGAGCCCTCGGAGCTGCAGCGGCTGGCACAGCTGCTGCGGGGCGATGGAGGCGCGAGCGGAGCGGGCGGCGCAGAGGCTCGACCTGAGGTCGTGGTGGTCTGGGGTGAGCGCCTGACGGCCGGGCCGCACGGCCCCGCCGGGGCGCGCGCGCTGCTGGCGATCGCGCAGGAGCTGGAGCTGTCCGCCACCCCCGGAGCGGGCCTGCTGGAAGTGCCGCTCGCCAGCAACGGCCGCGGCCTGCGCGAGGCCGGGGTGCTGCCCAACGCCGGACCGGGACTGCGCGAGCCGGGCGCGGGCGTGGCGGGACGCGACGCTCCCGGCATCGCCGCCGGTCTCGCCGGGGGCGAGCTGGCCTGCCTGTACCTGCTGCACACCGACCCGCTCGAAGACTTCCCCGACCAGCGGGAGCAGTGGGAGCGGGCGCTCCACGGCGCCGGCAGCGTGATCGCGCACAGCTCCTTCCTGACCGAGGGCATCCGCGATCACGCCGACGTCGTGTTCCCGGCCGAGGTGTACCCCGAGAAGGAGGGGACGATCGTGCACCCCGACGGACGCCTGCAGCGGCTGCGCCCGGCAATCGCCCGGGCAGCGGGCGTCGACGCCGAGTGGCACGTGCTCTCCGAGCTGGCGCTGCAGCTGGGTCTAGACCTCGACGTGCTCGGCGCCGCGATGGCCTCGCGGCAGCTGTTCGAGGCGGTCCCCTTCTACGACGGCCTGACGCTCGAGGAGATCGGCGGGCGCGGGGTGCGCTGGCAGGACCGCGAGGCGGCGGACGCCTTCCCGGAGGGCGATCCGGACTCCGCCACGGCCGCCGGCCCGGGCTCGCTGGCCGAGATCGCGGCGCCGTTGCTGGCCGACGGCGCCGATGGCGCCGGCGCTGCCGTCGGATACCGCTCGCTGTGGGACGCGCCCGAGGTCCGCTTCTCCCCCGCCTTCGAGTTCCTGGCCGCCGAGCGGGAGCCGGCCTGAGATGGTGCTCGGGGTCGTCGACTACGCCGAAGACTGGTGGATCCAGGTGATCAAGGCGATCATCATCTTCGCCGTCGCCCTGCAGCTGGTGCCGGTCGTGTTGCTCGCCGAGCGCAAGCTCCTGGGCCGCATGCAGAATCGTTACGGCCCCAACCGCGTCGGCCCGTTCGGCGCCCTGCAGCCGCTCGCCGACATCCTCAAGCTGCTCACCAAGGAGCAGTTCCGGCCCACGACTTCGGTCGGCATGTTGTTCGCGGTGGCCCCGGTGATCTCGATCCTCACCGCCTGCGCGGCCTTCGCGATCATCCCCTTCGGGGACACCCAGAACATCTTCGGCACCCAGGTCGGCCTGTACGGGATCGACGTCTCGATCGGGCCCTTGTACCTGTTCGCGTGCGGCGCGATCGCCTTCTACGGGATCATGCTCGGGGGCTGGTCCTCGGGATCCAAGTACTCCTTCCTCGGCGCGATGCGGGGTGCCGCCCAGCTGATCTCCTATGAGGTCTCCCAGGGCCTCGCGCTGGTGGGCGTGATCATCACCGCGCAGACGCTGTCGCTGACCCAGATCGTCCACGCCCAGACCGGGATGTGGTTCTTCCTCCCCCAATGCGTCGGCTTCTTCATCTTCCTCGTCGCCGGCTTCGCCGAGACCAACCGCGCGCCCTTTGACCTGACCGAGGCCGACGCCGAGCTCGTCGGCGGCTACAACACCGAGTACGGCGGGGGCCGCTTCGCGTCCTACTACTTCGCCGAGTACCTCAACGTGCTGGTGGTCTCGGGCGTGGTCGCCACGATCTTCCTCGGCGGCTGGCTGATGCCCTTCGGCATCCACCCCCCCGGCTGGGTCGACCCGTTCGTGGTGCTCGCGAAGATGGGAATCGTCACGTTCCTGTTCATCTGGGTCCGCGCCACGCTGCCCCGGCTCCGTTACGACCAGCTGATGAGCTTCGGTTGGAAGGTGCTGCTGCCGCTGGCCACGCTCAACGCGCTGGTGACCGCGATCATCGTCGTGGCGACCGACTGATGGACGACTCGCCGCAGGCACCCGCGTCCGGTGACCCGGCCGAGGCACGGTCCCCGGCCGATCAGCCGCTCGAGACACCCGTCCCGGAGCGGCTCGGCGAGTGGCGACCGGCCGAGGACGTGATCGAGGTCCTGCGCTCACCCCGGCCGGGGGCCACGCGTGGGACCTGGCGCACCTTCAGGGAGACGGCGCGAGGGCTCAAGACGACCTTCGCCCAGATCTTCCGGGGACCGACGACGGTGCAGTACCCGGAGGAGAAGGTGCCCGTGTTCCCACGCTTTCGGGGGCGCCACAAGCTGCACCGCTTCGAGGACACCGGGCTGGAGAAGTGCGTCGGCTGCTCGTTGTGCGCGGCCGCCTGCCCGGCCGACTGCATCCGCGTGGTGGCAGCCGAGAACACCCCCGAGGACCGCGTCTCGGCCGGCGAGCGCTACGCCGCCGTCTACGAGATCAACCTCGCGCACTGCATCTTCTGCGGCTACTGCGAGGCCGCCTGTCCGTTCGACGCGATCACGATGGGCCACGACTACGAGATGTCGGACTACGACCGTGACGACCTGATCTTCACCAAGGAGATGCTGCTCGCCGAGCCGATCGAGCGGACCCCGCTGCGGAACGAGGACGAATGAGCAGCGTGTTCTTCTTCATCGCGGCGATCGGCGTGATCTCCGGCGCCGTCGGGGTCGTGCTGCTGCGCGACCCGTTCTTCGCCGTGCTGGCCCTGGTCGTGCACCTCGTCTCGCTGGCGGCGCTGTTCCTGCTGCTGCGGGCGCAGTTCGTGGCGGCCGTGCAGGTGGTCGTGTACGCCGGCGCGGTGATGGTCCTGTACGTGTTCGTGGTCGCCTACGTGGGTGGCGAGGGAGACGCGATCGGCGAGCGCCTGCGTGGCTCCTCGAGCGGCTCAGGCGGTGGCCCGGTGGCCTCGGGGCTGCGGGGCCTGGGCGCGTTGCTGGGAGCAGCGCTGCTGGTGGAGCTGCTGATCGCGTTGCTGGGGACCGGCCTCGAGGCGATCGGGCACGACGGCGCCGGGTTCTCGACCGCCTACGGGGAAGCCCACACCTTCGGCACCCCGGCCTACATCGGCAACCTGCTGCTGACCCGCTTCCTGCTGGCCTTCGAGATCGCCTCCTTCCTGCTGCTGATCGCCGCCGTCGGCGGCGTGGTGCTGGCCCGCCGTCGGGGCGGCATCGGCGAGGACGAAGGCGACGAGACGCTCACACCGCTCGGTCTGGTGCGCCCCCGTGAGACCGGGACGATGGCCGAGGCGGTCGGCACGCATAGGGCCCAGCGATGAGCATCGCCTGGTACCTGGCGCTGTCGGCGATCGTGTTCTCGCTCGGCGCCGTGGGCGTGATGGTCCGCCGCAACCCGCTGGTGGTGCTGCTGTGCCTCGAGCTGATGCTCAACGGCGGCAACCTCGCGCTGATCGCATTCTCGCGCATGTGGGGCAACGGCGACGGTCAGATCCTGGCGCTGGTGGTGATGACCGTGGCCGCGTGCGAGGTCTGCATCGGGCTCGGGATGATCGTGGCCCTCTACCGCCGGCGGCTGCCGATCGACGTCGACGAGCTGCGAGAGCTGCAGGGCTAGGACCTTGGGCGCGACCACCTACGCCTGGCTGGTGCTCGCCTTCCCGCTCGCGGGAACGCTCGCGATCTCCCTCTCCTTCCGGCGCATCGGCGCGGCGGCCGGCTGGGTCGGGACGGCCGCGATCCTGCTCTCCTTCGCGGCCGCGATAGCGACCCTGATCAAGCTGCAGGGCCACTCGCCCGAGCACCGGCAGCTGGTGTCCTCGCTGTGGAGCTACGCCTCGACCGTCGGCGTCGACGCCGAAGTCTCGATCCTGGTCGACCCGCTGTCGGTGTACATGATCCTGATCGTCACCGGCGTCTCATCGATGATCCACCTGTACTCGGTCGCCTACATGGCTCGCGACCGGGGCTACGCGCGCTACTTCGCCTATCTGAACTTCTTCGTCTTCTCGATGCTGCTGCTGGTCCTCGCCGGCAACTTCCTGATCCTGATCGTCGGCTGGGCGTTCGTGGGCGCCGCCTCCTACCTGCTGATCTCCTTCTGGTACCGGCGCACGACCGCCACCGCCGCCGGGATCAAGGCGTTCGTGATCAACGTCGTCGGCGACGCCGGGCTCGTGCTGGGGACCTTCTTCATCTTCAAGCACACCCATACGCTCGACTTCCTGCGCACCTTCCACGCCGCCGAACACGGAGCCTTCGGGTTCAGTCCCAACAACGGCGACCTCGTGGCGGGCTGCGTGCTGCTGCTCGTGGGAGCGTTCGCGAAGTCCGCCCAGATCCCGCTCCACACCTGGCTTCCCGACGCGATGGAGGGCCCCACGCCGGTGAGCGCGCTGATCCACGCGGCCACGATGGTGACCGCCGGCGTGTACCTGATCGCGCGCATGCACCCGCTGTTCGAACGCGCCCCGGCGGCGCAGGACGTGGGCGCCACGATCGGCTGCGCGACGCTGCTGATCGCGGCCACGATCGCGCTCGTGCAGACCGACATCAAGCGCGTGATCGCGTATTCGACGATGTCGCAGATCGGCTACATGATCATGGGCGTATCGGTGGGCGCCTACGCCGCCGGGCTGTTCCACCTGATGACCCACGCCTTCTTCAAGGCGCTGCTGTTCATGGGGGCGGGGTCGTTGATCGGGGCGATGGCCGGCGAGCAGTCGCTCGACCGCATGGGCGGCTTCCGCAAGGCGATGCCGTTCACCTACGGGTGCTTTCTGATCGGCGGCCTGGCGCTGTCCGGGGTGCCACCCTTCTCCGGCTTCTTCTCCAAGGACGAGATCCTGCTCGACACGGGCGAGCGCGGGGGCTGGCACTGGGCGCTGTACGGGCTCGGCTATCTGGCCGCGCTGCTGACGGCGATCTACACCTTCCGCATGATCTTCCGGGCCTTCCACGGCGAGCCGGTGAAGGAGGCGCGGGAGCTCGAAGAAGGCCACCCCCACCACGCGCCCGTCCCCTTCAACCCGGCCAACGGCGAACAGGAGGACCTCGACGTCGGCTTCCCCGGACCGGCCCACGCGATCGCCGAACGGGCCTGGCCGATGGCGGTGGCGATGACCGTGCTGGCGGTCGGGGCGATCCTCGCCGGGCTCGTGCAGATCCCGAAAGTGGACAGCGTCATCACCACCTTCCTGCAGGGCTCCTTCGAGCACACCAGCAACTACGAAGAGCCGACCAAAGAAGGCCTGCTGGTGTTCGGCCTCGGGCTCGGGACGGTGCTCGGACTGATCGGGATCGCGATCGCCCACCGCGTGTGGGTGGTAAAGCCCGGGACCTCGACGCGCGTGCGCGAGCGACTGAACGGCGTGTATGAGCTGCTCAGCCACGCCTGGTACTTCAACGAGTTGATCGACGCGCTGGTCGTGCGACCGACACGGGCGGCGGGGTCGTTCGCGAAGAACACGTTCGAGCGCACGTTCGTCGACGAGACGCTGATCGGCGGCACGACCGGGGTCGTGCGCGCCGGCTCGGCCGCGGTGCGGGCGGTGCAGAACGGCTTCGTGCGCTACTACGCGGCGCTACTGATCGTCGGCGTGGCCGGCGTGGGCCTCTACTTCCTGCTGCAGACCTGACGATGGCACCGCTCTCGATCATGCTCTGGTTGCCCGCCGCGGCCGGCGTGCTGGGAGCGCTCGCCGGGCTGGCGGCCGGCAAAGGGCGGGCCCGCACGTGGCTGCCCTCGGCGGTCGCGCTGGCGGGTGCGCTGGGCGCCTTCGGGCTGTGGATCTCCTACGTCGCCTCCTTCAAGGCCGGCGGGGGCCTGCAGGACGTCACCGACGTCGTCTGGATCGCCGAACTCGGGATCCACTACAAGCTCGCCCTGACCGGGCTGAACCTGTTCCTGCTGGGGCTGACCACGCTGCTGTTCGCGGTGGCGGTGTTCGCCGCCACGCTGCGCACCTGGGAGCGCCCGCGGCTCTTCTACTTCAACCTGATGCTCGCCGAGTCCGCCGTCCTGGGCGCGTTCTTGGCGCAGGACCTGGCCCTGTTCGTGGCCTTCTTCGACCTGATGCTGATCCCGTTCTACTTCCTGACGGGCGGCTGGGGACGCGAGCCAGGGCGCGTACGGGCGACGATCAAGCTCGTCATCTACACGCTCGTGGGCTCGCTGCTGATGCTCGCGGGCGCCGTCGCGCTCGGCGTGATCGCCTCCGAGCACTCCGGCCATCACATCACCTTCGTGCTCTCCACCCTGCAGGCGATGGGTCTGCCGAACGGCTCCCAGGACTGGATCTTCCTGTGCTTCGCCGCGGCCTTCCTGGTGAAGATGCCGGCCTTCCCACTGCACGGCTGGATGCCCGACGCCTACCGGGCGATGCCGATCGAGGTGCTGATGGTCTTCTCGGGCGTGCTCTCGAAGGTCGGCGCCTACGGCTTTCTGGCGATCGTGCTGCCGCTGATGCCCCACGCCTCGGTCCACTACCAGACGCTGATGCTCGTAATCGCGCTGGCCTCGATCCTGTACGGCTCGGCCCAGGCCTTCAGCCAGACCGACGCGCGTCTGATCGCCGGCTACTCCTCGGTCGCACAGCTCGGCTTCATCACCCTGGGGATCTTCGCGCTCAACGCCCAGGGGGCCCAGGGGGCGCTGCTGCAGATGGTCAACCACGGCCTCGTGGTGGGTGCGCTGCTGTTCATCGTGGTGCTGCTCTCCCGGCGCGCCGGTGGCTCGGAGGACATCCGCGAGATGGGCGGTATCGCGTTCCGCGCACCGGTGCTCGCGAGCCTGTTCCTGATCGTCTCGCTGGCGACCCTGGCGATCCCCGGCTCCGGGAACTTCGTGGGTGAGTTCCTGATCCTGCTCGGCGTCTTCAACGCCAAGCTCGTGTTCGCGATCATCGCCTTCAGCGGGGTCGTGCTGGCGAGCGTGTACGCGCTGCGGCTGTTCATCACCGCGATGCACAACCGCGTCGGCCCGTCGGTGGACTCACGCGAGATCTCCCTCAGCGCAGGTGCCGTGCTGGCGCCGTTGATCGCGGTGGTCCTGTTCCTGGCGCTCTACCCGCAACTCGCCCTGCACCGCAGCGAACGGGCGGTCCGCAGCGCCGTGGCACCCGCAAATGCGGCCTCCGGGCAGCGCGCCTACGCACTGGCGCCCGTCCACACGGTGACCGGCGCCGGCGGCTCCGTCCTGTCCACCACCATCGTCCCGGCGGCACGCCCGTGAGCCTGCTGCTCGCCGTCGCCCACCTGCGCGGCCCACACATCGACTTCGGTGCGCTGTCGCCGCTGATCGCGTTCCTCGGCGGCGCCGTGGTGGTGCTCAGCGTCGGGATGCTGTCCTCGCCATTCGCGCGACGGACGCTCGTGCCGGTCCTCGCCCTGGTCGCGCTCGCGACCGCCCTCGGCCTGACGATCTGGCAGTGGCAGACGCACGAGGGCGTCGCGGCCGGGGCGCTGCGGGTCGACCGCCTGGGACTCGTGCTGAGCGTGATCCTGATCGCCGGCGGTGCCTGCGCGGTGCTGCTGGCGTGGCGCTCGCTGGCCGCCCGCGAAGCCGCCCACGGCGAGTTCCACGCGCTGCTGCTGACATCGCTGGCGGGGATGTCGCTGTTGGCCAGCGCCCAGAACACGGTCGTCCTGTTCCTCGGCCTGGAGCTGCTGTCGATCCCCCTGTACGTGTTATGCGCGACCGAAATGCGCCGCGAGCACTCGCTCGAGTCCGGGCTCAAGTACCTGATCATCGGCTCGGTCGGGTCGGCCACGCTGCTCTACGGCCTGGCGATGATCTACGGCGCCACCGGCCACACCGACTTCGCCGGGATCGCCGGCGCGCTGGGGAAGGGGAGCCTCGCCACCGACCCGCTGACGCTGACGGGGGTGGCGCTGTGCGCCGCTGGTCTCGCCTTCAAGGCCTCGGTGGCGCCGTTCCACCAGTGGACCCCCGATGTATACGAGGGCGCCCCCACGCCGGTGACCGCGTTCATGGCGGTCACGACCAAGGTGGCGGCACTGGGGGTCTTCATCCGCCTGTTCGAGGTCGCCCTGATCGGCACCCGCGGCAGTTGGGCGCCCGCGCTCGCGGCGCTGGCGACGATCACGATCCTGGTCGGCAACGTGGGGGCGCTCGGCCAGTCCTCGCTGAAGCGGATGCTGGCCTACTCCTCGGTGGGCCAGGTGGGATACATGCTCGCGGGCGTGGTGGTGGCGAGCAGCCTGGGCGTGAAAGCGACCGTCTTCTACCTCGCCGTGTACCTGTTCATGAACATGGCGGCTTTCGCCGTGATCCTCGCGCGCGAGCGTGAAACCGACCTCGGCGACAGCATCGCGGCGGTCACCGGCCTCGGCCGCCAGCGCCCGCTGCTGGCGTGGCCGCTGACGATCGCGATGCTCGGGCTCGCCGGCATCCCCGCCACCGCCGGCTTCATCGGCAAGTTCTATTTGATCGACGCGGTCGTCAGCGGGGGCTACGCCTGGCTGGGGGTGGTGATCGTGGTCGGGTCGATGATCTCGCTGGCCTACTACCTGCCGGTGATCGCGGCGATGTGGATGCGCGAGGCGCCCGCTGCCGCGGGCCGGCCCGAGGCCCCGCCCGAGCCGACTTCCGGCGGTCCGCTGCCGGTGCTCGCGGGCGGTTCCCCCGAGCTCGACGCGGAGCCCACCGAGGCGCTCAGCGCGCACTCGCCCCATCCCGAGGTGCTGCTCGTCGCGCTGCTGTGCGGCGGGGCGACGATCTTCTTCGGCGTGATCCCCCAGCCGCTGTTCGAGCTCGTCGGCCACGTGGCCGGCACGCTCGGGCTGTAGCTACACGCGTCCGGCGTCGCGGGCGGCCGCTTCGGCCTGCTCGAGCTGGCGCTGGACGAGATCCAGGCCGGCGTCCCAGAAGCCGGGGTCGGCGAGGTCGACGCCGACGATCCGCCCGAGCTCCTCGGGCGTGCGCGAGCCGCCCGCGGCCAGCAGCTCGAGATAGCTCGGCACCAGCTCCTCCCCCAGCTGCTCGTAGCGCTCGTACACCGACAGCGCCAGCAGCTGACCGTATGCGTACGCATACACGTAGCCCGGGCTGCCGATGAAGTGCGGGATGTAGGACCACCAGCTGCGGTAGCCCTCGGTCATCTCGACCGAGTCGCCGAACAACTCGGCCTGGCTCTCGTGCCAGAGCTCCCCCAGACGCTCCACCGACAGCTCGCCCTGCTCGCGACGGGCGTTGTGGACGAGCTCCTCGAAGTGACTCATCGCCACCTGCCGGAAGACCGTCGCGATCGTGTCCTCGAGGTTCTCGGCCAGCAGCGCCAGGCGCGAGGCCGGGGAGCTGTCCTCGGCCAGCAGCCTGCCGAACACGATCGTCTCGCCGAACACCGACGCGGTCTCGGCCAGCGTCAGCGGGGTCGTCTGGTGGAAGATCCCCTGGCCGGCCGCGAGCGCGAAGTGGACGCCGTGGCCGAGCTCGTGGGCGAGCGTGAGCACGTCCCGGCGACGGAAGGTGTAGTTCAACAGCACGTACGGGAACACCGACGGCGTGGCGGCGGCGCAGAAGGCCCCGCCGCGCTTGGCCGGGCGGACCGGCGCGTCGATGTGGCTCTCCGAGAAGAAGCGGCCGGCGACCCGCCCCAGCTCGGGGGAGAAGGACGTGTAGCAGTCGAGCACGATCTCGCGCGCCCGCGCGTACGGGTACTCGACCTCGTCCTCGGTCACGGCCGCCATGCGGTCGTAGTCGGCGAGCCGCTCGACGCCGAGCAGGCCGGCCTTCAGGCGGTACCACGAGCGGGCGATCTCGTAGCGCCCACGGACCGCTTCGATCAGCGCCGCGACGGACTCGTCGCTGGCTTCGTTGGCGAGGTTGCGGGCCGCCAGCCAGTTGGGGTAGCGGCGCAGGCGATCGTCGATCGCCTTGTCGGCCACCAGTGTGTTGAACACGTAGGCCCGGGTCCGCAGCCCCGGCGCCAGCGCCGCGGTCACGGCCCCGGCGGTGGCACGCCGCTGCTCGCGGTCGGGGCTCATCAGCCGGCTGAGCGCGACGTCGAGGGCCACGGGCTCGCCCTCGGGGGAGTCCGGCAGGAGCACCTTGATCGCCGCCGTCAGCTCCTCGAACAGCCGTGTCCAGGCGCCGGACCCCGTGAGCGACTTCTCGGTCAGCACCTTCTCCTCGGGCTCGCTCAGCAGGTGGTCGCGGTAGCGGCGCACGCTGCGCAGGTGGTGACGGCAGAAGTCGAGGCCTTCCCCCGCCAGCAGTTCCTCGGCACGCTCGTCGCTGAGCTCGGCCCACTGCAGCTCGAAGAACAGCAGCGCCGTCTGGATCGCCGTCTCCTGTTCCTGGGCGAAAGCGAGCAGCGCCCCCCGCTTCGGGTCGGCGGTGTCGGTGGAGAAGCTGAGAGCCGCGAAGTAGCCGCCCCGGGCCGCGAGCTCCTGGATCTCGGCGAGCTCGCCCATCGCCGCCGCCAGACCCTCGCTGTCGAGCTCTTCCAGGCGCCCGGAGTAGCGCTCGGAGAACACACGGGCACGCTCGAGCGACTCGGCCAGCCGCCGTCGGGCGCCCTCCTCGCCTTCTGCGCCCACCAGCTGCTCGAGGTCCCAGGCAGCGGCCTCGAGCTGCTCGTCGCGGGTGTCGGTGCCTGCGGCCATCGCTCGAGCGCGCAGCTTAGCTCCCCGCGACGGCTTCGCCCGAGCGCCGGCTCACCGCCGAAGCGGACCTGGACGGGCGCTACTCGTACTGCAGCGCCCGCAGCACGTTCAGCCGCGCAGCTCGTCGGGCCGGGAAGATCGCAGCCAGCAGACCCGCGAGGATCGCGGCGATCACGACCACCACGAGCGTCCCGACCGGGATCGTGAAGGCCGGGTATTCGATTGCCTGCCCGATCATCACCGCGAGCAGGACCCCCACGGGGATCCCGAGCGCCGCGCCGATCAGCGCCGTGATGACGCTCTCGTGGCGGATCATCCTGCGCACCTGCCGGCGTGTCATCCCCACCGCGCGCAGCATCCCGAGCTCGCGCGTGCGCTCGAAGACCGTCAGCACGAGCGTGTTGACGATCCCGAAGAGGCTCACGATGATCGACAACGAGAGCAACACGTAGAGCAGGTTCAACAGCGTGTCGATGCCCTTCTCCTGGTTTTCCTTGAACTGGCTCTCGGTCTGGAGCTTCGCGTCCGGGAAGGCGGCCAGCGCCGCCTGCAGGCGGCGCGTGTTGGCGGCGTTCGCGCCGCCGGCCATGTCGATGAACGTATAGATGCTCTGCGGGTTCTGGTATTCGGCGTCGAAACGTTCGGTGGAGATCGTGATGTCGCCGAACGGCGAGCCCCCCTTCGGAGCCACGAAGATGCCGCGCAGGTACAGGTGCATGGTGTTACCCGTCGGCGTCTTGACGGACAGCGGCGAGCCGATGTGCAGGTGTTCTGCTTTGGCGTAGTCCTTGGACACGAACGCGCCGTCGTGTCCGAGTTCGGCGGGCACCGCCGGCGAACCGTGCTGCCACCTGACGTGGATCACGCGGCTGATGTCGCCCGAGACGCCGCTGACGTTCACTTTCCCGCCGGGCGTGCGCCCCGAGCCGGCGCGGACGCCGGAGACGACTTCGACGCCCGGTACCTTCGCGACCGCTTCGGCCGAGGCGGTGGAGATCGGCGAGAAGTTGTTGGTCGCGGTGAGCGCGTAGTCGCCGTGGAAGAGCTCGTTGATGGCGCCCTCGAACGTCGACTTCAGGCCCGCCGCCAGCACCGCCACCAGCGTGACCAGCGCCAGCCCGATCATCAGCGCCGACGCGGTCGAGGCGGTGCGCGCCGGATTGCGCATCGCGTTCCCTCGGGCGAGCCTGCCGGCGGTGCCGCCGATCTTCGTCCCGGGCCATCCGAGTACGGCCGCGAGCGGCGGCACGAGCGTCTTGGCGAGCATCGCGACGCCCACGAACAAGCCGGCCGCGCCGAGGCCGATCGCGAGCAGGCGAGTACCCGAGGACAACGAGCCGGCGAACAGGCCCACCAGCATCAGCGCCACGGCCGCGCCGATCGTCAGCGACGCGGTGACGTTTCCGTAGCGGGCAAAGCGCGAGGTCGGCAGCACGGCGCCCTCGCGCACGGCCGCTATCGGCGGCACCCGCGTGGCCCGGATCGCGGGCCGCAGCGCCGCGAGCATCGTGATCCCGACCCCCACGAGCAGCGACACCACCACCGTGCGCGTGGCGAACACGGTCGCGGCCTGCGGCAGGTCGATGCCGAAGGACACGAACAGGGAGTTCAGCCCCTTCGCAAGGCCCAGCCCGAGGAACAGCCCCACGATGGAGGCGAGCAGGCCGATCAGGAAGGCTTCGACGAGCACGGAGCGGCGCACCTGACGCTGGGTCGCGCCGAGCGTGCGCAACGTGGCGAGCTCACGCGTCCGCTGCGCGATCGTGATCGAGAGCGTGTTGGCGATCACGAACGCGCCCACGAACAGCGCGACCCCGCCGAATGCCAGCAGGAAGTTCTGGATGATCGAGAGGAAGCCATTGGTGTTCTTCGTCTGCTGCTTGGCCTGGGCTTCACCTGTGCGCACCTGGGCGTTGGGGGGGAGCAGCGGCTTGATCTCTTCGACCAGCCGGGTCGGCGAGTAGCCGTGGGCGGCCGCGATCGAGATCGAGTCGAGCTCTCCTTGCTTGTGGAACACCTTCTGGGCGACGGCGAATTCGAAGATCGCCATCGTCGCGCCGCCGAGCGAGGAGACGCCGCCGATCTTCGCGATGCCCGAGATGCGCAGGTGCTGCTCGGCACCCAGGGCGACCACGCCGATCGTCTGGCCGACCTTGTAGTCGTGCCGTTTGGCCGTGTTCGCGTCGATCGCCACCTGTTCGGGACCGACCGGCCAGCTGCCGGCCGTGAGAGTGAGCGGATTGAAACGTTGGTTGCCGTGCGGATGCACGCTGAAGGCCAGGCCGGGGGCCCCGCCGACGGCGATCACTTTGCCGTCGCGCCCCACCAGCTGCGCGGTGTCTTCGACGCCTCCATCGGCTTCCGCGACGCCGGGGAGCGCGCGCACCCTGGCGAGCACGGCTTCGGAGAACGCCGGCGCCGCACGCCTTTCGCCGCCTTCTTCTTCTTCTCCGCTGACGGCGCTCTTGCCCTTGATCACGACGTCGGTGTGCTGATACACGGTTGCGAACACGGTCCCGAACGCCGCTTTGATCGTGTCGGTGAGGATGTAGGTGCCGCTGATCATCGCGACCCCGAGCACGATCGCGAACGCCGTCAGCGCCGCCCGCAGCTTGCGCCCGGCGAGGCCCTTCAGTGCGACCCGGATCACGCCGTGAGCTCGCCCATCACGACCAGGACCTCCGCCGCCGTCACGTCCGAGAGCTCCTTGACGATTCGCCCGTCGGCGATGAACAGGATGCGGTCGGCGATCGCGGCCGCCCGCGGGTCATGCGTCACCATCACCGTCGTCTGGCCGTAGGCGTCGACCGAGTCGCGCATCAGCTCGAGGATTTCCCCGCCGGTCTTGGAGTCGAGGTTGCCGGTCGGCTCATCGGCGAGCAGGATCGTTGGACGCGTGATCAGCGCGCGCGCGATCGCCACCCGCTGCTGCTCGCCGCCCGAGAGCTCCGATGGCCGGTGCTTGCCGCGCGCCGTCAGACCCACCTTGTCCATCAGCTGGCCGAGCCATTCAGAGTCGACGTGCTCGCCCGCGATCGCCAGCGGCAGCGTCACGTTCTCCTCCGCGTCGAGCATCGGCAGCAGGTTGAAGAACTGGAAGATGAAGCCGATGTGCTTGCGGCGCAGGCGCGTCAGGTGGGCATCATCGAGCGTGCCGAGCTCGGTGCCGGCGATCGTCACGGTCCCCGAGGTGGGCTGGTCGAGACCGGCCAGCAGGTGCATCAGGGTCGACTTCCCCGACCCCGAGGGGCCCATCACGGCGACCAGTTCGCCGCTGCGCACGTCGAGATCGACGCCCCGCAGGGCCTCCACCACGGTGGCGCCCTCGCCGTAGCGGCGGATCAGCGCTCGAGCCGTGACGGGGACGGCGGCGGCGACGGCGGTCGCGGCCGTGGTGTTCTCTGCCGGCGGCATCGGCTCAGTCTCAAGCTACCCGATTCCCCAGCGGCTACCGTATAGGGCTCTGACGGAGCGATCGCTGAAGAGGACCGAGCTCGGCGCGACGGGTCTCGAGATCACGCGACTCGGGTTCGGGGCCTGGGCGATCGGCGGTGGCGAGTGGGAGTTCGGGTGGGGGCCGCAGGCGGACGAGCAGTCGCTCGCCGCCATCCACCGCGCGCTCGAGCTCGGGGTCAACTGGATCGACACCGCGGCCGCCTATGGCTTCGGGCACTCCGAGGAGCTCGTCGGACGGGCTCTGCAGGGCCTGGCCGAGCCGCCCTTCGTGTTCACCAAGTGCTCGCTGCTGGAAGGTCCCGGGCGACGGGTGCTCCACAGCCTGCAGCGGGACTCGATCATGCGCGAGGCTCACGCGAGCGTCGAGCGCCTCGGGGTGGCGGCGATCGACCTCTACCAGATCCACTGGCCGATTCCCCCCGAGGACATCGAGCAGGGCTGGGCCACACTGGCCGAGCTCAGAGGAGAAGGGCTCGTGCGCCACATCGGCGTCTCCAACTTCAACACCGACCAGCTGCGGCGCATCCAGCAGATCGCTCCGGTGGAGACCCTCCAGCCGGAGTACTCGCTGGTCGAGCGAGACGCCGCAGAGGGGCTGCTCCCGTTCGCCGCGCGCGAGGGGATCGGCGTGATCGTCTATTCCCCGATGGGCTCGGGGATGCTCACGGGGGCGATGACCCGCGAGCGGGTCGCCCAGTTGGCGCCGGACGACTGGCGCAGGCGCGACCCCCGCTTCAACGAGCCGCAGCTGTCGGAGAACCTGGCCCTGGTCGAGCGCCTGCGGCGAGTGGCCGAGCGCCACGACACCTCTCCCGGCGCGGTGGCGGTCGCCTGGACCCTCGTCAACCCGGCCGTGGACGGAGCGATCGTGGGGTTCCGCTCGGCCGAGCAGGTGGACCCGGTGCTGGCGGCGGCAAGCATCGAGCTGAGCCCCGAGGACGTGCGCGAGATCGAAGGCGGCTAGCCGGCGAAGCGGAACCCGCGGCGCTTTGCCCGGCGCGCCCCACGAGCCCTTCTCAGGCGTCCCGCTCGACGCGCAGGATCACCGGGCGCCGGGCGTGTGCGGCAGCGTCGAGCACCGGGGCCAGCTCATCCTCGCGCAGCTCCTCGGCCGCCTCCACGGAGATCACGAGCGGCTCCGAGCCGGTGCCCGCGTGGAGGATTATCCGCTCCAGTTCCTCGGCCTGGCGGCGCAGGGCCTCGGGAGAGGGCACCGACAGGACCACCTGCCCGGCCGCAGCCGCCTCGAGATTGCCCTCCTCGTCGGTCGGACCGGCCTCGACGGCCACCTCCCCCCGCGCGATCGCCTCCAGGCCGGCGCTCTGAAGCTGGCGCTCGACCGCGCCGTCCCGGGGCAGCTCGATGATCAGCCTCGGCTCGGACGCCATCGCGGGAGCGTACCGCGCGCGCTACCGCGCGCGCCCAGGACCGTCGCGCGCGCCGGCCGGAAACCGTCGCGCGCGCCCGACGGTTCGCCGCCGCCGGCGCCGTCCGGCTAACGTCCACAGCGGTGGTCATCGGCGTCGGCGACGTGTATGTGCAGATCCCCCATCGCCAGTTGGCCGAGGAGGCGATGCTGACCGCCTCCGAGCAGGCCCTGGCGCAGGACGGCTGCCTGGGGTTCACGTTCGCCGAGGTGCTCCAGGACCCCGGGCATTTCGTCGTGGTCGAGAGCTGGAGCGATCGGGAGACGCTCGAGCGCCACTACCGCTCGCCGGCGTTCGCCGACTACCAGCGCGCGATCGCGCGGCTGCTCGTGCGCAGCTCGGAGTACCGCCTGCACGTGGTGGAGGAGACGCTCCACCCGGTCAGCGGCGCGGTGATCGTGACCGACCAGGACGACTGAGCGCCGACCGACGCCGGCTCGCGCCGGGCAACCTGCCCGGGCGCGGTCGCTCAGCCGCCGGATGCGCGGGTCAGGCGGATCGCCTCCCGCTCCGCCAGCCGGTTTTCCCGCCTCAGCTGGGCCGCCTGCTCGCGCCGGCGCTCCTCCTCCGTCTCGGGCTCCAACGGGGGCACCTCCACCGGCAGCCCGCCGTCGTCGATCGCCACCATCGTCAGGTAGGCGCTCGAGGAGTGCCTGGCCTCTCCGCTGCGTACGTCCTCGGACTCGACCCGCACGCCGACCTCCATCGAGGTCCTCCAGGCGGCGTTGACGGTGGCGCTGAAGGTCACCAGGTGCCCCACGTGGACGGGTTCGAGGAAGGTCATGCGGTCCATCCCGGCGGTGACGACGCGTCCGCGGCAGTGACGGATCGCGGCGAGGCCGGCAACCTCGTCGCACAGTCGCATGATCACCCCGCCGTGGACGAAGCCGGCGTTGTTGGCGTCGGTGATCCCCATCCACCTGGTGAGCACCGAGCTCGAGTCGGACGGTCGTCGCGGCGGCACGGCGGGGCACTCTACGCTGCTTGCCGTGAGACCCGCGGCCGTCGTCTTCGACCTCGACGGCGTCCTGATCGACTCCGAGGGCGTGTGGAACCGGTCCCGCCGGGAGGTGGCGCTGGCACACGGCGGCCACTGGAGCGATGACGCCCAGCGCACGATGATGGGCATGAGCTCGACCGAGTGGTCGGCCTACATGCACGACGAGCTCGACGTCCGACTCGCGCCGGAGCAGATCTCCGAGCTCGTCGTCGGGAGGCTGCTCGAGCTCTACCGACGACACCTGCCGCTGCTCCCGGGCGCGGTGGAGGCGGTCGACTCGCTCAGCGCGGCCTGGCCGCTGGGGCTGGCCTCGTCGGCCAACCGCCGCGTGATCGAGCTCGTGCTCTCGCTGTCCGGTCTGACCGAGCGCTTCGCCGCTACCGTCTCCTCCGAAGAGGTGGCGCGGGGCAAGCCGGCGCCGGACGTCTACCTCGAGGCCGCCCGCCTGCTCGACGTCCCCGCAGACCAGTGCGTGGTGGTCGAGGACTCCGCGAACGGGATCCGCAGCGCCGCGGCGGCTGGGATGAAGGTGATCGCCGTCCCCAACCGCGAGTTCCCGCCCCCGGCCGCCGACCTGGACCTCGCCGGCGAGGTCCTCAGCTCACTCGAGGAGCTCGACCGGGCCCGCGTCGAATGGGTGGCCGCCGGCTCCTAGCCAGTGGCGTCTGCCGCGCCGCTCGTTCAGCCCATCCAGCGGTTGGTGGCGATCAGCTCGGCGCGGTCGAGCGCCGCCTCACGGTGCGTGTGGACCTCGAGGTAGTCGGGGTCCGAGACCATCTTCAGGAACGCGTCGGGGCTGGGGTACTCGACGACCAGGATCGCGTCCCACCAGGGCCGCTCGCCGTCGCCGATCACGAACGCCTTCGCGCTCCCGGAGTACAGCACCCGGCCCCCGGCCGCCTCCAGGTGGGTGACGACCCCCTGCGCGTAACTGCGGTAGTGCCCGACGCCGTCCGGCTCCTTGAAGTGGAGCAGGTTGATCATCACCACGGGCTCGCCGGGCGCGAGCCCCGCCAGCAGCTCGCGTGGGTCGGTGTTGGGAACGACCTGCTCTGCCATGGACTTCCTCCTGATTGGTGTTGGGTGTGAAGGGCTGATGCACCCGCGGGTGGCCGTGGCCCCCCCGCGCTCGCGCGTGCGCGTATCCGTCGCCGCGTGGCCGGCGCCCCGCTAGGGCACGACCTCGACGCGGGCGATCGTCGACAGCGACTGGTAGTAGACGTCGCGCCCGAACCCGGGCGCGGGGAACAGGAACCCCTGGATCGGGGACGGCACCGCGACCCGGGCCTTGTCCTCGCCGGTGTCGAGGTCGACCACCACGAGCTCGTCGTGACCGAGCCTCGTCGCGGCCCGGCGTGCGGCCGCCACGCCGCCGAACAGCGGGCGGCTGGCGACCGACAGCGCGTGGCGCACCCGCCTGTTGGCGGGCGTGGCGCGGTCGCGCCAGTCGCCGGCGATCAGCTCTCGCGTGTCCGGGTAGACGATCAGATGCCCCGCGTGGGCGAAGTGCTCGCGCCGCCACAGGGGCTCGAGCTCGTCGCCCACCAGCCGCCAGCCGCGGAGCACCGCGTTGCCGGCGTCGTAGGCGACCACGACCCCGCCGGCGGGGTCCCAGGCGGGCGGGTTGGACTCGGTCCCGTATGGCAGCCCGGAGATCTCGACGCTGGCGATCGAGGACTCGTCGTCGTGGCGGACCCACCACAGGCGGACCGGGTCGGGCGCCGAGCCCGTCCCGAGCATCGCACGGTCGGTGTGGTTGCGCCCGTTGTCCATCCACAGCACGTGGTGCTCGGCGATCACCGGGTCCCAGCCGTAGCTGCGACCGGGGCTCGGCCCGTAGCTGGGACGCCAGCGCTCGTCCACGAGCAGGCGGCCGTCCCGGCGGTCCAGGCGCAGGCGGAAGACCGTGTTCGCCCCCAGCGCGATGACGCTTTCGCCGTCGCTCGAGAGCCTCGCGATCGAGGGCTCGGGCAGACGCAGGGGCGCCGCCAGCTCGAGCAGCGTGTCGGGGTCGAGCACCGACACCGTCGAGGGCTCGGTGCCGCGGGGAGCGTCGCAGTCCTTCATCACCAGCTCCCCGCCGTCGAGCGTGACGAACGAGTTGTACGGGCGCTCCACCGGGAGCCGGTGGGAGGCGAGCACCTCCAGCTCGGGCGAAAGCCTGTGGGCCCAGCGCCCGAACACCATGTGCAGGCTGCCGTTGCGGTGGGCGGCGATGCCCCCGGGCCAGAACGGCCCTCCGGGAAGCCGCGGCGTGGCGGCGGCGACGGCGAGCGTGCGTGGGTCCAGGCGCTCGACCCACGCCTCCACGGCGGTGGATTGGGGACCGCCCCAGGGGATCTCGTGGCGCAGGGCGTAGAGCTCTCCCGGCTCGCGACGCACGAGCGCGTCGGTTGCCCAGGCGTCCCTGACGGCCGCCACCGCCAGGCTCTCGCCCGCCCGCAGGCCCAGCCCCGGCTGCCCCTCGGCGCAGCCGTGACGCCTCGGCCCGCCGTCCTCGCAGGTCCATGGTTGCGGCCAGTAGCCGCCGGGTATCAGCTGGCCGCCCCCGACACGAGCACGAGAGCCTACCGGCGGGGACCGCCGACGGCACGCCATACTTGGTGTTCGATGCTCGCCACGATGCAGAGGGCACTGCAGCGGACGCGCCCGTCCCTCGCCGAGCGCGAGCGGGCACTGGGAGCGGTCAAGCTGCGCTACCGCGAAGGCCGCCTCGGCATCGAGGAGCTCGAGGCGCTGGTCGAGCGGATCCACACGACCGTCAGGCGCAGCGAGCTGGCGGGCTACGTGTGGGCGATGCCCCTACAGACGCTCCGGTGGCTCGCCCTGCGTCGGGCCCGTCGCCTGCAGGCGACGGTGCTGCGCTTCCATCTCGCCACCTACGCGACCTTGAACGCGACCGTGGTGGGAGTCTGGATGTTGACCGGCGAGGGGACGTTCTGGCCGGCCGCGTTCCTGCTCCCGAGCACCGCCCTGCTGGCATGGCACGCGGTCCTCTCGCGGCGGCTGACGCGGGCCCTCGCTCGCCGCGGCTGGTAGAAGAGGAGTTCGTGGCAGCGCAGACCGAGCCGCCGGCGCCCGACGGCGCCGCGGCGGAAGAGCAGCTCGATGTCCTGATCCTGGGGGCGGGACTGTCGGGGATCGGCGCCGCCTGCCACCTGCGCAAAGCATTCCCCGGGCTCTCGCTGGCGATCCTCGAGGCGCGCGAGTCGATCGGCGGAACCTGGGACCTGTTCCGCTACCCGGGCATCCGCTCGGACTCGGACATGTTCACGATGGGCTACTCGTTCCGCCCCTGGGAGGACGCCCGCGGGATCGCCGACGGGCCCTCGATCCTCAACTACGTCCGCGAGACCGCCAGGGTCAACGGGATCGAGCAGCTGATCCGATTTGGCCACCGCGCGGTCCGCGCCTGCTGGTCCTCCGAGCAGGCCCGCTGGAGCGTCACCGCGCAGCGCACCGACACCGGCGAGGAGGTGAGCCTCACCTGCAACTTCCTCTACATGTGCACCGGCTACTACCGCTACGACGAGGGCTACTGCCCGGCGTTCCCCGGGAGCGAGGACTTCTCCGGCGAGGTCGTGCACCCCCAGCAATGGCCCGCGGAGCTGGACTGCCGCGGGCGCCGGGTGGTCGTGATCGGCTCCGGCGCCACCGCCGTCACACTGGTCCCCTCGCTGGTGGCCGAAGGTGCCGAGCACGTCACGATGCTGCAGCGCTCGCCCACCTACATCGTCCCGGTGCCCGCCCGCGACACGCTCGCGGAAGTGCTCGGGCGGTGGATCTCTCCGCGGCGCGCCTATGAAGTGGTGCGCTGGCGAAACGTGCTCCTGATGATCCTGATCTTCCAGCTCTGCCGGCGGGCGCCGGGCCTCATGCGCGCGCGCTTCCGGCGCCTGGCCGCCTCCCAGCTGCCCCCGGACTTCGACGTCGAGACGCACCTCTCCCCCACCTACAACCCGTGGGACCAGCGCGTCTGCATGGCTGCCGACGGCGATTTCTTCGAGGTCCTGCGGGACGGCAGCGCGTCGATCGTGACGGCCGCGATCGACCGTTTCACCGCCACCGGCGTCCGCCTCGAGGACGGCAGCGAGCTTGCGGCCGACGTCATCGTCACGGCCACCGGGCTGCGGCTGATGATGCTCGGCGGCCTCGAGCTGGAGGTCGACGGGAGGTCCGTCGAGGTCGGCTCCTCGACCGCCTACAAGGGCATGATGCTGTGCGGGGTTCCCAACCTCGCCTTCGCGATCGGCTACACCAACGCCTCCTGGACGTTGAAGGCCGACCTCGTCGCGGCCTACGTGTGCCGGCTGCTGGCGCACATGCACAAGGCGGGCACGCCGGTGTGCGTGCCGCGCCGGCCACCGCCGGGCATTGCCCGCTACCCCCTGCTCGATCTCAAATCCGGCTACGTGCTGCGCTCGATGGACCAGCTCCCCAAACAGGCCGACACGCTCCCCTGGCGGCTTCACCAGAACTACCTCAGGGACATCCGCCTGCTCCGCCACGGACCGATCGACGACGAGATCGACTTCCGGCTGGCGGCCCCGGCCGCCGTGAGCCCTCCGCTGGCGACGGCGGCCTAGGCATGGCGGGTCCGGCCGACGCCGCCGGGGGGAGCGTCTCGGCAGGGATCGAGCAGGCCAACCGGGCGGTGCGGATGCAGCTGCCCTTCGACGACCGAGACGATTTCGACGACGCGCAGCGGGGACGGCTCGGGTCGCTGGCGGCGGGCGTCATCGAGGGCACCGACGGGCGCGTCGTGTGGGACCTCGACGGTTACGGCTTCCTCGAGGGCGAGTGCCCGCCGAGCGTCAACCCCAGCCTCTGGCGCCAGGGACAGCTGAACACGATCCATGGCCTGTTCGAGGTCACCGATGGCATCTACCAGGTGCGGGGGCTGGACCTCTCGAACATGACGATCGTCGAGGGTGAGCGCGGGGTGCTCGTGATCGACCCTTTGATCAGCTGCGAGACGGCGGCGGCGGCGCTTGCGCTGTACCACGAGCATCGCGGCGAGCGGCCGGTCACGGCGTTGCTGTACACCCACAGCCACGTAGACCACTTCGGCGGAGCACGCGGGATCGTCTCGGCCGAGGAGGTCGCCTCCGGGAGCGTCCCGGTGCTGGCCCCGGAGGGGTTCCTCGAGCACGCCGTCAGCGAGAACGTGTTCGCGGGCACGGCGATGACACGCAGGGCCAGCTACATGTACGGCGCGTGGCTGCCGAAGGGGCCGCTCGGGCAGGTGGGGTCCGGCCTCGGGCACACGGCCTCACTGGGCACCGTCAGCCTGATCCCGCCGACGCTCGAGATCACCGAGACCGGCCAGCGAGAGACGGTGGACGGCATCGAGATCGTCTTCCAGCTCACGCCCGGGACCGAGGCGCCGGCCGAGATGAACTTCCTGTTCCCGCGGCAGCGTGCGCTGTGCATCGCGGAGAACGCGACCCACAACATGCACAACGTGCTGACCCCACGCGGGGCGTTGGTGCGCGACGCCCACGTGTGGGCTCGCTACCTCGACGACGCGATCGTGATGTTCGGCGCCGACGCCGACGTCGTGTTCGCGGGGCACCACTGGCCGCGGTGGGGTCGCGAGCGGATCGCCGACTTCCTCTCCAAGCAGCGTGACCTGTACGGCTACATCCACGACCAGACGCTGCGGCTGCTCAACAAGGGGCTGGTCGCGAGCGAGATCGCGGAGGTGCTGGAGCTGCCGCCGGGACTCGAGCGCGAGTGGCACTGCCGCGGCTACTACGGCTCGCTCAGCCACAACGTGAAGGCCGTCTACCAGCGTTACCTGGGGTGGTTCGACGGCAACCCGGCCCACCTCTGGCCCCACCCGCCGCAGGCGGCCGGAGTGCGCTACGTCGAGCTCGCGGGCGGCCCCGAGCAACTGCTGCAGAACGCCCGCGGGGCCTTCGAGGAGGGGGACTTCCGCTGGGTGGTGGAGCTGGTTGACCACCTTGTGTTCGCCGATCCCGACAATGCTGAGGCGAAGGAGCTGCAGGCGCGGGCGCTCGAGCAGCTCGCCTTCGGCGCCGAGAACGCGATCTGGCGCAATTTCTTCCTCACCGCCGCCGTCGAGCTGCGCAAAGGCGTCCTGGGGAGCGCCGCGACGATCGCCCCGGAAGTCCTCTCCGGCCTCTCCACGAGCCAGCTGCTGGACGCGATCGCGATCCAGATCGACGGTCCCCGAGCCGGTGAGACGCGGATCGCGATGCGCTGGTCGCTGCCCGACACGGCCGAGGAGTTCCTGCTGGTGCTCGAGAACGGCGTGCTCCGCCACCGCGCGGGAATGCCCGCCGAGGACCAGGTACAGGCGACGATGACGATCGAGCGCAGCGCCCTGAACGAGCTGATCCTCGGCCGGGCCACCCCCGAACAGCTGCTGGGGTCGGGCCGCCTGACCGTGGACGGGGACGCGATGGCCCTGGGGCAGTTGCTCGGGCTGCTCGACCCGCCGGACCGGAACTTCGCGATCGTGACGCCCTGAGGGCCGCCTCGCCGGAGCGCGACGGGCGCGGCCGGCGGCCTCAGCCGAACGCGGCGGAGGTGCCGAGCACGTGCCCGGCGGAGTCCAGCGCCTGGACCTCGAAGCTCGCCTCGCCCGAGGGCACCGCGATCGAGGTCTCGAAGCCGGACTTGGGGTGCGAGGCCACGAGCGCCTTCATCTTCTGCCCCGGCGAGGCCGCGCCGAGGACCCGCCAGGCGGTCACCTCGGTGGCGCCGTTCCAGCTCGCGTACACGGTCGTGGAGGCGCCGGCGCGGGCGGCGGCGCCTGCGGGGGAGGTCAGCGGCAGGCCCACCCACGGCTCGATCGCGGCCCGGTAGCTGAGGTCCGGCCCGGGGAGTTCACCTTCGAACAGCAGCTTTCCCGAGTGGGTGTACTCGGAGAAGTACGGCTCGTTGCCCCAGCCGACGAACACGTTGCCGTTGGCGAGCGGCTGGGTGTCACCCATGTAGGCGGATTCGATCTTCTGATCGGCTCCGTAGCTCGCCGCCAGGGTGGCGGTGCGGGTGGCCTGGTCGAGGTTCAGCACGAGCCCCCGCGACGGCGCCGTGGCTTCGACCTGCGAGCCGCCGCCGGTCAGCTGGCAGCAGTGGTCGTCGAAAACGGTGAGCGTCGAGGGCGACTGCAGGCGGGCGTCGTGCTGCCACTGGAATTCCGCCCCGGCGCCGAACTTGAAGTCCGATTGCCTGCCCCCGAGCGTCCACTCGATCGCCCCGGTGCGCGCGTTCACGAGGTACGTGGCCCATGTGTTGCGCATCGACACCAGGAACGTTCCCCGCCCCACCAGCTGGATCGAGTTGACGTGGTAGGCGTCCCACGGGAAGCCGTTGGTCGGTAGCGATGCCTCGGACTGGCTCAGCGAGATGTGCTTGAGCGCGTCCCAGTCGAAGAGCAGCTTGCCGGTCCTGATGTCGTACTCCTGTACGGCCGAGTCGATCAGCGCGCCGTTGTAGGCGCCGCCGTACTTCGACAGGTCCATCGGCAGGTTCTTGTTGACCGTCACCCACGCGTGTTCGCCGTCCACCAGGAACTCGTGCACCGTCACCACCCAGCCGCCGGTGGCCCTGACCCGTCCCACGGTCTGGTAGTGCTGGTTGACGATCACGTCTTCGCCGCTTTCGGTGGCGCCGGTGTTGGTCACCTTGCCCTGCCACCACGTGAGCACGGGCTTGCCCTGGTAGCTCTGGAGGTTGAGGTTGGCGGCGACGACCCGTTCGGGCACCGGCTGGAACCACACCGGCTGCAGCTCGCGGTCGAGTATCAGGGGACCGCTCTGGCCCTGGATCGGGGGTTCGTTGAGGTCGTAGAAGTTGGTCATGAAGATGTAGCCGGGCGCCAGCTCGGAGGCCGGGGCCTGCTTCGCCAGGCGAATCTGGGGCGGGTGGAGCGAGGGAGCCGTCACGTAGCTGTAGGTGGCCTCGGTCGTGTAGCGGCCCAGGGGGGCGCCCCTGTTGCCGGCGAAGGCGGCGGTCAGCCCCAGGAACAGCGCCAGCACTCCGACCACCGGAATCGCGATCACGCGAGCCGCGCGGGTCACCCCCTCGCCACGCGGGAGGGTGGTGAACGTCATCACCGCGGCCGCCCCGCAGAGGATGGCGCAGATCAGATAGGCGAGACGGAAGCCGTGGGTCAGTGCCTCGCCGACCTGCTCGCCGCCGCCGATCAGGTTCGATGTCCGCTGGGTGGCGAGCGTGATCAGCACGGCGAGGCCGAGGCCGCCGCCGACCTGCCGAGAGGTGTTGACGAGGCCCGAGGCCAGGCCCGCCTGCCCCTGCTTGGCGCCCTGTGTGGCGGCGATCGTCGAGGGCACGATCGACAGCGCGATCCCCGCCGCCGTCAGGATCCCGGGGATCATCACGTACACGATGCCGCTGCCGGTGGGGGCGATCCTTGTGAACAACAGCAGCCCGACGGTCATCAGGATCAGCCCGCTGCCGAGCACCGCCCGCACCCCCAGCGAGCTCACCAAACGGCCCGCGCTGCGCGCGACGATCATGATCGTCAGCGTCATCGGCAGGAAGATCAGGCCTGTGTGGAGGGGGGACAACCCGAGCACCTGCTGGAGGTAGAGCGTGCTGAGGATCCACATCGGGAACAGCGCCGAGCTGAACAGCAGCACGATCGTGTTGGCGCGCTTCAGCGGCCGGGTGAGCTCCTTGAAGGGGATCAGGGGGGCACGCGCGACGCGGTCCTCGATCACGCCGAAGGCGGCGAGCAGGATCAGGCCGAGCGCGATCGGCCCCAGTGCCGCGAACGTGCCCCACCCCTTCAGGCCCGCTTCCACGACCCCGTACACGAGCACGATCTGCCCGAGCGTCAACGTCAGCGCACCCGCCAGGTCGAAGGGAACCTGACCGCGGGTGCCCCGCCGTTCGGCCACCACCGAATACGCCACCAGCGCCGCCACGACCGCGATCGGGGGGTTGATCAGCAGCACCCACCGCCAGCTCAGGAATTCGGTGATGATCCCTCCGAGTAGCACCCCGGCGGCGCCACCGAGGCCGTTCATCGCCGCCCAGATCCCGATCGCCCGGTGCAGCTGCGGGCCGGGGGGGAAGGAGCCGGTGATGATCGCCAGCGAAGAGGCCGCCATCAGCGCCCCCGCGAACCCCTGCAGCGCGCGGGCGCCGACGAGCACGCCCTGGCTCGGCGCGGCCCCGCCCACGAGCGAGGCGATCCCGAACAGCAGCAGCGCGACCACGAAGGTCCGCCGCTGCCCGAAGTGGTCGGCGGCGCGGCCGCCGAGGATCAGAAAACCGGCGAAGGTGATCGCGTACGCATCCACGACCCATTGCAGGGCGGGATTGGAGAACCCCAGCGCCGACTGGATGTGGGGCAGCGCCACATTGACGATGCTGAGGTCGAGGATGACCATGAACTGGGCCACGCAGCAGACGACCAGCAGCCACCGCGAGTGGGGGGCCCGGGCGCCGCTCTGCGGGGGCGGCTCGGCCGCCCTCGGTGTTGCCGCGGTATCGACGCTCATTGCGGGGAAAAGGGCAGTCGGGAGCGCGACGGGCGCCTGGTAGGGTGGGCTCCCGAGCCCTCGAGCGACGATGGGAGCCCGGCCGATGCGCAGATTGCCACTGACCGCAATGCTAACGCTCCTGGCAGCGTTGGCGACCACCCTCGTGCTCGCCGGGTGCGGCGGCAAAAGCAGCCCCACCACGACGAGCAGCCCGTCGACCTCGCCGACCACCACGCCGACCACCACGACCAAGCGTCACAGCAGCAAACCCGCCTACTGACGGGCCCCGTCAGAGCGAGGCGGCGTAGCTGCCCACCCGCGCGGCGCTCGAGCCGGCGAGCACCTGACCGGCCCCGTCGAGCGCCTGGACCTCGACGTAGGAGTAGCGCACCGGCAGCGTCAACGAGCTCTCGAAGCCCTGCGAGTGGATCTCGCTCCTGGGCTTCAGCGACGTGGGTGAGGAGCCGGCCAGCACCCGCCACGAGGCGACGCCCGTGGCGCCGTTCCAGCTCGCATGCACGATCGTCTCTTCGCCGGTGTCGTTGAGGCTCGCCGCCACCGCCGGGGGCGTCGAGGGGCGCCCTTCCCAGGGGAAGCGAAATGCGCGGTAGAAGGCCATGTCGAACGGCATGTGGGCGTCGAACACGAGCTTCCCGTCGGGGGCGTACTCGCTGATCGAGGGCACGCCGCCGTAGCCAACCACCGCGTCCCCGTCCGACAAGGTCTGCATGTTGCCCTGACTGGACGCCAGCAGCGGTGGATCGGGGTGCGTGTAGGCGAACACCAGCCGGGCGACTTTGTGCTTCATGTCCAGCGCCACGCGCAGGCCCCGCGACTGATGGTGGATCGGCGGGTTGGACCCGTCGTCGAAGAAGGTCAGCTCGCCGTCAGGGAGCACGCGGCCGTCGTGCTGCCAGGCCATACGGGTCCCGGGGCCCATCTTGAAGGAGCTGTCGGTGCCGCCCAGTCGCCACAGGATCCGGCCGCTGCCGCCCTGGAGCTGGTAGGCCGCCCACGTGCTGCGGGCCGAGATCAGCAGGTCGCCGTCCGCCTGCGGATCGATCGAGTTGAGGTGGAAGTAGTCCCACGCGCTCGAGTCCTTGGGCGTTTCGACCTCGGACTCGCCGGCGCCGACGTGGTCGAGGCTGTGCCATTCCCAGCGGACCAGGCCGGTGCTCATGTCGATCTCCTGGATGGCCGTGTCGATGATCGCGCCGTCACGCTGCCCGCCGGCGGCGCGCAGGTCGCAGCGGATCGGGTTGAAGGCCGTGATGTAGGCGACGTTGCCGGGGACGATCTGGAAGTCGTGCAGGTCGGCGTCGAGGCCGTTGCCGCCGTGGACCCGCGCCACGACCCGGTAGTGGGAGTCCATCACGATGTCTTCTCCCTGGCCGAAGCCGAGCGACAGCACCCTGCCCTTCCACCAGGTGAGGTCGCGTTGCCCGTCGTAGGTCTGCTCGTTGAGGTCCTCGGCCACCTGGCCGCCGGACAGCGGTTCGAACCACACCAGGCGTCCCTCGGGCGTGTAGATCAGGGGGCCGTACTGGCCGGGGCCGGGGCCGTTGGTGGTCAGGACCTCGCCGGCGCCCGGGTCGTGATCGGGGGTCGTGACCGTCAGCACCGGCGGGTGCGCGCCCGGCAGCGTGTAGAAGCTCTGCACGTCGGGCGCGGCCGGCGCCGGGTTGGGGAACGAGGCGACGGTGCTCGTATCGAGGGGCGTGTCGACCCGGAAGCTGTAGCTCAGGAGCCTCGAGGGCCCGGCGAGCAGCGCCTTGACGGTCACCCGCTCGCCATCCCGGAACGGGGCGTCGGGCAGGAAGCTCGCCCCGTCGCCCTGTGAGAAGGCCCGCAGCCGCCCGGCGTGGGCGCCGCTGCTCGAGCCTTCCACCCTCAGCCGGCTGATCTGGCTCGGGCTCGCTCCGAGCAGGCTGATCGACGTGTGCGGGCTCGCGGTCACGCTCCCGGGGGCCGGCGAGACGCTCACGCCCGCGACCTCGGCCGAGCCCACCGGCGTCGCGGGCAGGCATTCGGGCGCCGCGTCGGCGGCGGATTCGAGCCCGAGATCGGCCGAGCCGGTGACGATCGCCGCCACGCCCCAGCCCACGACCACCAGCGCCACGACGATGACTGCGAGCTTGCGCATGCGGTGGGCGAAAGGGGGTGTCTAGGAGCGTGCCACGTCCGCCGGGGGCGCGGCCAGCCGGGCTGCGACCGCGTAGGCGAGCGTCGCCGCACGGGCCACGGAGCCGTAGTCGAGGTTCTCGGGGGTGTCGCTCATGAGGTGGTAGTTGGCCGGCAGCCGCCAGTCGGTGATCGAGCCGATGAAGGCGCTCGGGTAGCCGGCCCGGCTGGGGATCACGGTGTCGGTCGAGGCCCTCGCCCGCAGGCTGCGCTCGAGCTCGACCCCCTGCTCGCGGGCGACCTCCTCGATCAGGTCGCGGAAGTCCGTGCCGGTGTGCTCCTCCATCCAGATCGGGCCCTCGGCCTCGAGCATCGCCAAGTTCGCCGAGCCGACCCCGTCGAGGTTCAGGAACCAGGTCCGGTGGGGGTCGAGCTCGTGACCGTGGGAGCCGACGAAGGCGCGGATGCCGTCCTGGAGGGTCTCCTCGGCCCCGCACGAGACCAGCACCAGGCGCAGGTCGCCGAGGGGGCGCTCACGCGCCATCTCCGCCAGCGCGACCAGGGCGGCCACGCCCGAGAGGTTGTCGTTCGCCCCCGGGACCGTGGGGCTGCGCCAGATGTCGGTGGCGGCGGCCACGGCGAGCGAACCGACGCTCGCGCCCAGCAGCGCCGGGGTACGGCGAGCGGTGATGCTCGTCACGAGCGCCCCCAGCGGCGCCGCCAGCCCGAGCCACCACTGCGGCGGCTGCCGTTTGAGCCTCGCCGTCAGCTGCGGCCGGCGGCGGTGCAGCGCGATCATCAGGCTCTGGTCGTAGAAGCGCCCGGTCTGGGCCGCGTCGTGGTGCACGTGCACGACCAGCGTGCGCCCGGCTTGGGGGTCGCCGCCCCGTGCCACCACGTTGACCGTGCTGCGTCGGCGGCGGAACGCCCGGCGCAGCAGGCGGGGTCCGTTCTGGGCCTCGTCGACGATCCCGGCCACGGCCAGCGCCGCGCAGCAGAGGGCCGTCCGGGGACGGCGGACGGCGGCGAGCACCGCGGCCAGCACGCCGAGGGCACCGAGCGCCGTCACCTGCGGCAGGAACGTACCCCAGCTGGGCTCATCCTCCTCGACCACGTCCGCGAGGCCGGTGGCGCGCAGCCGCGCGGCGACCCACGCGGCTGCCTCCCGCTCCCCGGCCGAGCACGGCGTACGGTCCAGGCGCGCCAGCTGCTCCACCGCCTCCCGCAGCGTCCGCTCGTCGGCGATCGGCGGGGCTGAGCTGTGATCGAGGACGTCGGCGGCCACGTCGGCACAGGCTATGCGGGTGCGACCCGACGTGCGGCGCCTGTGCGGTGCGCCGTGCCCCGGCGCGGGGCTCCGGCCCGCCCGTGGGGCCCCGGCCCGCCCGTCGGGTCCGGCGCGGCGCTAGTGTCGGCCATGATGGGGACGACGAGCGCGAGCGCGGGTTCGAGCGGGCCACCGGCGGGCAGCCCACCGGCGAGCAGCCCGGCGGCCGCCGGCCTCGACGCGGAGAGTCGCCTCGCCCGCTACACCGAGGCGTTCGCCGGCCTGGAGGCGCCGTTCGCGTTCGTGGACCTCGACGCCTTGCACTGCAACGCCCGCGAGATGCTCGCCCGCGCGGCCGGTAAGCCGATCCGGTTGGCGTCCAAGTCACTGCGCTGCCGCGGTCTGCAGAAGCAGCTGCTGGAACGTTACCCGGGCCTGCGGGGCCAGCTCACCTACACCCTCCCCGAGACCCTGTGGCTCGACGAGACCGGCTTCGAGAACCTGCTGCTGGCCTACCCGAGCGTCGACCGCGGGGCGCTGCGGACACTCGCCCGCAGGACCCGCGAGCAGCCCGCGGGCGCTCCGATCGTGATGGTGGACTCGACCGAGCACCTCGACCTGATCGAAGCGGCCGTCGCGGGCGAGGGACCGGTCCGCGTGTGCCTCGACTTCGACGCCTCGCTGTGGGTGGCGGGCGGGCGGGTGAAGGTGGGCCCGAAGCGGACACCGGTGCACACGGTCGCCCAGGCGGTCGCGCTGGCCGAAGAGATCTCGCGGCGGAGCACGTTCTCGCTGGTTGCGATGATGAGCTACGAGGGCCACATCGCGGGGGTCGGCGACGGGCGGGCCGCCGGGGCGGTGCGCTCGACCCTGATCCACGGCATGCAGAGCGTCTCCTACCGGGAGCTGAGGGCGCGCCGCGCCGCCGCGATCGCCGCCGTCCGGCAGATCGCCGACCTCGAGCTCGTCAACGCGGGCGGCACCGGCGACCTGCAGCTGGTCGCGAGTGAGCCGGCGATCACCGAGGCCACCGCCGGGTCGGGCTTCTACGCGCCGCTGCTGTTCGACGGGTTCCGAGCCTTCCGCCTCGAGCCCGCGGCAATGTTCGCGATGCCGGTCACGCGCCGGCCCGGTCCGGGGACGGTGACGGTGCTGGGCGGCGGCTATCTCGCCTCGGGCGTCGGCGGACGCGACCGGATGCCGCGTCCCTACCTACCCGAGGGACTCGAGCTCGACGGCTTCGAGGGGACCGGTGAGGTGCAGACGCCGCTGCACGGCGCCCCCGCCGCGAGCCTGCGACTGGGAGACCGCGTGTACTTCCGCCACGTCAAGGCGGGCGAGCTATGCGAGCACTTCGACCGCCTGTACCTCCTCGAGGGCTCGCAGATCGCCGAGGAGCTGCCCACCTACCGCGGCGAGGGCAGGAGCTTCCTCTGAGCTGGCGCAACTGGGCCGGCGACCAGACCTGCGTCCCGGTCGAGCAGGTCACGCCCCGCACCCGCGACGAGCTCGTCGAGGTGGTCGCCCGCGCCGCGGCCGCGGGCCGCACGGTGAAGGTGGCGGGCAGCGGGCACTCGTTCAGCGAGTGCGCCCTGACCGACGGCCTGATGGTGCACCTCGACGGGCTCGACCGGGTGCTCGACGCCGACGGCGGGCTCGTGAAGGTGCAGGCCGGCATCGTGCTACGCGACCTCAGCCTGGCGCTCGAGCGCAGCGGCCGGGCACAGGAGAACCTGGGCGACATCGACAAGCAGACGCTCGCCGGGGCGATCTCGACCGCCACCCACGGAACCGGCGTGACGCTGCCCAACATCTCGGCCCAGGTGGCGGCGGTGGAGCTGGTCACAGGGGCCGGAGAGGTGCTCGAGCTGACCCCCGACGGCGACCCCGAGGGGCTGCTGGCAGCGCGCGTGTCGCTGGGCGCGCTCGGGGCGATCAGCGCGGTCACGCTGCGGACCGTGCCGGCCTTCAACCTCCACCGTGTGGACCGCGTGCGCGACCTCGAGGACGTGCTCGGAAGCCTCGACCGCGACGTCCGCGACAACGACCACTACGAGTTCTTCGTGTTCCCCTACGCGGACAACGCCTGCACGATCAGCCGCAACCGCACCGACGCGCCCCCGCGCCCGCGGGGCCGGCTCACGCAGGCGATCTCGGAGGTGGTGCTCGGCTACTGGGTGGCCGAAGGGGGGTTCCGTCTCACGCGCCGCTTCCACCGTCTGATCCCGCCCGTGAACCGGGTCGCGGCGCCACTGGTGTCCGAGGGCGAGTACGTGGAGCGCAGCTTCCGGGTGTTCTCCAGCGAGCGCCGCTTCCGCTTCACCGAGATGGAGTACGCGCTGCCGCTCGAGCACGGGCCCGAGGCACTGCGGCGGGTGCTCGAGTGGGTCGCCGGCGAACGCTACCCGGTGGCGTTCCCGGTCGAGTGCCGGATGGTGGCCGCCGACGACGCGTTGCTGAGCCCCTCGTTCGAGCGTGAGACCTTCTACCTGGCCGTGCACCAGTACAAGGGCATGGAATGGCGTCCCTACTTCGAGGCGGTCGAGGCGATCGCGGGCGAGTACGGCGGCAGGCCGCATTGGGGCAAGCGCCACATGCTCACCAGCACCACCCTGGCCGAGCGCTACCCCCGCTTCCGCGACTTCCTGGCGATGCGTGACCGGCTCGACCCCGGCCGCGTGTTCGCCAACGGCTACACACAGCGCTGCCTGGGGGACTAGCGCCGAAAGCGCCCGAAGTCGGGCGGTCGCTTCTCGTCGAAGGCGCTGATCCCCTCCTGAGCCTCCTCCGAGGCCACGAACTGCTCGAGACCGCTGAAGGCGAGCGCCGCCTGGCCGGCGAGGTGCTCGCTGTCGGCGTTGAAGGACTGCTTGAGGAAGCGCAGCGCGGTTGGCGAGAGGGCGAGGATCTCCTCGGCGTAGCGGCGGACCTCGTCGCGGAGCTGGGCCAGCGGCACGACGCTGTTGACCAGCCCCCACCGCTCGGCCTCCTCGGCCCCGTACTGGCGGCACAGGAACCAGATCTCCCGCGCCCGCTTCTCGCCCACGACGCGCGCCAGGTAGCCGGTGCCGAAGCCCGCGTCGAACGAGCCCACGCGGGGGCCCGCCTGGCCGAAGCGGGCGTGGTCGGCGGCGACCGAGAGGTCGCAGATCACGTGCAGCACGTGGCCCCCGCCGATCGCGAGCCCGTTGACGGCCGCGATCACCGGCTTGGGGACCTCACGGATCACGCGATGGAGCTCCTCGATTTCGAACAGGCCGCTGCGGGAGGGGCCGTAGTCGCCGGTGCTGCGGCGCTGCTGCTGGTCGCCGCCGACGCAGAAGGCCCTGTCCCCCTCGCCGGTGAGCGCCACCACCCCCACCTCCGGCGCCGCCCAGGCCCGCTTGAAGCATTCGATCAGCTCCTCGACGGTGTGGGCCGTGAACGCGTTCAGCCGCTGCGGCCGGGCGATCGTGATCCACGCCAGCCCGTCCAACTGCTCGTAGCGGACGTCGGTCAGCTGCGGCCCGCTCAACTGCAGCTGCTCCCGCTCATGCCATCGTCAGCCCGCCGCTGACCGACAGGGTCTGGCCGGTGATGTAGCCCGCGTCCTCACCGGCGAAGAAAGCTATCGCCGCCGCGATGTCCTCGGGACGGCCGAGGCGGCGCATCGGCACCGCCCGGGTGAGCGCCGCGACCAGCCGTTCGGCGTCGGGCGTGCCGGCGGCCATCTCGGCGAGCATGCCGGTCTCGGTGGGCCCGGGGCACACGACGTTGGCGGTCACGCCGGCGCGGGCCGCTTCGCGGGCGACGGTCTTGGTGAACGCGATCACCCCGGCCTTGGCCCCGGCGTAGACCGACTCCTGCGAGGAGCCCACCCGGGCCGCGTCGGAGCTGACGTTGACGATCCGCCCCCAGCCCCTGGCGACCATCCCGTCGAGCACCGCCCCCGTGGTCCGCAGCACGCCTTCGAAGTTGATCGCGATCACCGTCCGCCAGAACTCCTCGTCGGTGTCGAGGAAGGAGCGGAACTCGTCCCAGCCCGCGCAGTTCACGAGCACCTCGACGGGCCCCAGGCCGGCCTCGACTCCTCGCACCGCATCCGCCACCGAGGCGCCGTCGGTCACGTCCAGCACGACCGCCAGCGAGCGCCTGCCGAGCGCGGCGATCCGCTCGGCCACCGCCTCGGCCTCCGCCGCGCGGATGTCGCCGACGGCGACCTCGCGACCCGTCTGCGCGAGCGCTAGCGCCGCGGCCGCACCGATGCCGCGGGCCCCGCCGCTGACGAGCGCAACTCGCTCACCCACCGGGCGGGGTTATACCGGCTATCGGCCACACGCTCGGGGCGGTCCGGGGACCTCGGCACGGCCGGGCCGGCGCCGCCGAGGCCGGTCAGGCCGCGCGGGCGCCCTCCAGCGGGCGCAGCTCCTCCTCCGGGGCCATCGCCCGGCGGGCGAGGAGGCCGTCCTCGTCGAGGTAGTAGGCGCCCATCCGCAGCAGTGGAGGTGAGTACACGTGCAACGTGACCGCCGGATCCTGGCCGCAGTGGAGCACACGGTGGATGTCGGCCGCGGTGAACGAGAACGCCTCACCGGCCCCGAACTCCCGCTTGCGCGGCTGGCCGTCGAGCGACAGACGCTCCTCGCGGACGCGCCCTCCGACCACCGCCACCGCGCCCGCCGAGCGATCGTGGTCGTGAAAGCCGGTGTCGTTGTCGTTGGTCCAGCAGATCAGCCACGCGGTCAGGTGCTCGTCGGAGACCAGCTCCTCGTAGTGACGTTCGGCTCCCCGATGGCTGACGAGCTCGATCCACAGCTCGGGCCGGTCGGCGAGCTCCACGGCGAACCTCCGCAGCTCCTCGGGGGTGAGGTCGCGGCCGAGCGGCCGGGGTACCAGCCGCAGGCCGTTGGAGCGGGCGCTCATGGTGCCGGCACCAGTCCGCGCCGGGGCGTCGCCTCGGCGCCCTGCGACTCCGCCACCCCACGCCTCTCCAGGCCCCGGGCCCCGGGTCCGTGCGGCTCCTCACGGCCGGCACCGCGATGCCGCTGCAGGCGAGCCGCGGGGGCCGCCTCTCCGAGCGCGCGGCGGGTGTTGTCGGCCACCTGCCACCACGACAGCCCCTCACAGAGGATCGACTCCGGGCGGGCCATCGGGCGGTCGGAGCCGAACAGCAGTTGCGAGGCGCCGACCTTCGATTCGACCGCCGCCCACGTCTCGGGCCCGTAGGAGGAGCACTCGTAGAAGGTGTTCTGGTCCGAGAGCCTCACGTGGGGACCGCCGCGGGCCTGCAGGCGGTCGGCCTGCAATGGGGCGAGCCCGGCGAACATCGAGAACACCACCCGCAGGTGGGGATGCGCTTGGCGCCCGGCGGCGGCGAACGCCAGCCAGGCCGCCTGCATCTGGGCGACGTAGGTGGTCAGAGCGGGCCACCACAGCGGGTCCCCGAGCGCGGCCGGCGGCTGGGCCGGGGCGGTCGTGCGGCCCGGGCCGGGGTGCACGAACAGCGGCGCGCCGCGCTCCTGGAGGCGGTCGAGCACCGCGCGCATCGCCACCAGCTCCTCGAGGGTCCCGATCGCTCCCGCCGGCAGCGAGACGCCGACGCAGCCGAGCTCGAGCGCGCGGTCGACGTCGGCGGCCTGCGGCCGGTCGATCGGTAGCGACCCCCACACCCCGAAGCGGTCTCCCAGCGCGAGGGCACCGGCGTGGTAGGCGTCGATCAGCCCCAGCGCCTGCTCGCGGGGCAGGGCCTCGATGCCGAGCGGGCTGGAGATGCACACCAGCGCCCGGCCGATCCCGTCGCGATCCAGCAGCGCCGTCCGCGGCCCCGGGTCCCCGGCCGAGACGTCGAGCACGTAGGGCCGCTCGCCGGCGGCGTAGAGGATCGTCAGCTCGTGCTCGTGGCGGACGAACGGCAGCTCGTCGCGCAGGCACAGCTCGCGTACCAGTGGATCCGTCCAGACGTGCTGGTGCACGTCGACGATGCCCATATCCGTTGCCACCGCCCGAAATCGTCCTTTCTCAGTAAAGTCGACTGACTTTATGAAGTTTAGCCGATCGGCGGTCGCTGTGCAAGCGGTTCCCACTGCCGGTCGGCCTCCTTCAGATCCGCCGCCGGGCGCCTCGCGGAGACGTTCAGGCGCACGTAGTCGAGCGGCAGACGCACGTTCGCGGCCACGGCGTCGGCGAACGGCTCGCGCCGGTCGGCTCCGAGACGCTCGAGGTGGGCGGCGAGGATCGACGTGCGGATGAACGCGCTCGGGTCCGCCGGCTTGGTGGGCCGGTCCGCCAGCCAGCACCGGATCTGCTCGAAGCCCGACCGTCGCAGCCTCCGTTCGGTGTCCTCGGCGGAGGCGAAGTTCCACGGCGAGAAGCCGAGGAGCTCCGGCGCCGACTCCGCTGCGACGAGCTCGATCGTCTCGCGCACGCGGGCGATGTTCCCCTCTCCCCCGCACTGGACCTCGAGCCGCCCGCCGCCGCGCAGAACCCCCGCCAACGTCGGCCACAGCCGCTCGTGGTCGCGCACCCAGTGCAGGGTGGCCGTCGACACGACCGCATCCACCTCCCCGTCCAGGCGCAGCTCGAGCGCGTCCTGACAGAAGACCTCCGCCCGCCCCCCGAGGCGGGCACGGGCCAGCTCGACCATCTCCGGGGAGGCGTCCACCGCCAGCACCCGCCCCTCGGGAACGAGGTCCGCGAGCAGCTCGGTGACGCGCCCGGTGCCGCACCCCACGTCGAGCACGGTGGCGTCCGGGGAGAGGCCGTCGAGGCGCCGCAGCACCTCTCCCGCCCACTCCAGCTGGGGGTCGCTGACGCGGTCGTAGGTGCCGGCGTCCCAGGGGGTGCCCGCCGGTGAGGCCGACCCCCGTTGCTCTCGGCCGCTCACCGCCCCATCGTAGGCCCCGGCCCGCGGCGAGGTACGGTGTGCGCGCCCCGCAGGCGCGAACCCCGCGCCGTGGGAGCACGAGGGCCGCGAGCCGCGAGGAGGCCGGGTGGGATCGCAGACGGAGAGTGCCTTGCGCCGAGGAGCGGACGGATACGAGCAGGCCCGCCGGGGCACACTCTGGAACGGGCTGCTGCCGGATCGGCATCCGCAGGTGATCGTGCGCCCGCGGGACGTAGATGAGGTGGTGGCGGCGGTCCGGCTCGCCCGCCGGGAGGGCCTGCAGGTGACGGTCTGCTCCGGCGGACACAGCTGGGCCGCCAACCACCTGCGCGACGGGGTGCTGCTGATCGACCTCTCCGGTCTGGACGGGGCGCGGCTGAACCGCGACCGTGCGAGCGCCGTCGTGGGGCCCGGCTGCCACGGCACCGAGCTGCTGGCGAAGCTCGGCCGATACGGCCTGTTCTTCCCGGTCGGCCACTGCATGGGCGTGGCAGTGGGGGGCTACCTGCTGCAGGGCGGCTTCGGCTGGAACGGGAGGGTCCTCGGCCCGGCCTGCATGAGCGTGGAGGCGATCGACGTCGTGACCGCCGGCGGAGAGACGCTCCGCGCCGACGAGGACACCCACAGCCAGCTGCTGTGGGCCGCGCGGGGCTCGGGCCCCGGCTTCTGCGCCGTCGTCACGGGCTTTCACCTGCGCCTGCACCCGCTCCCCGAGGTGGTGGCCAACGCGCTGCACACGTTCCCGATCGAGGTGCTCGAGGACCTGTTCCGGTGGGTCGGGGAGATCGGGCCCCGGGTGCCCCGCAGCATCGAGCTGATGCTGCTGGTCCACCGCGACGAGGCCGGCGAGGCCGAGATCGCCATGACCGCGCCGGTGCTCGCCGCCGACGAGGAGCAGGCACGGGCCGATCTGTCGGTGCTCGAGGAGTGCCCCCTGCTGGGCGAGGCCAAGCTGTCGGTCCCCTACGTGCCCGTCAGCTTCGACGACCTGTTCGCCGGCAGCGCAGCCATCTACCCCGACGCCCGCTGGGCGGTCGACAACATGTGGACCCACGCACCGGCCGAGGAGCTGCTGCCCGGACTGCGGCGGATCGCGGACACGCTGCCCCACGGGCCCTCGCACATGCTGTGGATGAACTGGGGCCCCAGCCCACCCCGCCCCGACATGGCCTACAGCGTCGAGGACGACACCTACATCGCCCTCTACGGGGCGGGCGAGGAGCCCGCGGACGACCCCGCGGTGACGGGCTGGGCGACCGAGCGGATGCGCGAGATGGAGGGGCTCGCCAGCGGCATCCAGCTGGCCGACGAGAACCTCGGTCGGCGCCCGGCCAGGTTCGTCGGCGAGCAGCAGCTGCGCCGGCTCGACGCGGTCCGCGAGCGGTATGACCCCGACGGGCTGTTCTGTCCCTGGATGGGCCGGCCCCGGCCGGCGGGGTCGTGAGCGCGCCCGACCTCAACGCCTACCTGGAGCGGCCCCTGACGGCCCCCGACGGTGAGGCCCTGGCGGCGGCCGCGGCGGGACCGTGCGACCCGGCCACGGCACTCGGGCTGGAGCAGGTCGACCGTCTGCTCGACCCCGAGCCGCTGGCCGTGGAGACGGGCTGGTGGCTGCTCGACGACGGCACCGCCCAGGTGGCCGCCCGCACGCCGATGCCGGGCGTCAGCCCCGAGATGGTCGACTGGTGGTTCGACTGGCACCCGCGGGAGGCGATCCGTTATCGCATCTGGCACCCGTTGGCCCACTTCGACAACTCCCTCCAAGCGCCTGTCGAGCCCGGCGCCAAGCCCCACTGGGGCGCCGTCCACCACCCCGTGGAGGACGTCGGCGTGGGGATCGTGCACGCGCGCATCGCCTTCCAGGACCCCTCGCGGCTGGGGGTCAGCGCCGCCGCCCTCGACCGGCCCCACGTCGGCACCGTGCTGGCCGCCCACGTGGGCGATGACCGTCGGCGTGTGCGCCACTCGGTGATGTTCCACGTGTTCCTGCGAGAGGACGACGGACTGCTGTTGCGCAGCCGTTTCTGGCTCGGCGCGGCGATCCGCCCGTACGGCCCGGCGGGGCCGCTGCTGGAGGGCCTGCTCAACCGCCCGGCGGTGCGCCGCCGGATGCTCCCGGCGGCTGCGCCCCAGGCCCTCGCGCGCCACTGCGTGGAGGAGTACGCGAACCTCGCCGCGCTGCTCCCGGAGCTGTACGGCCGCTTCGCCCGGATCGCCACCTAGGCCGCCCCGAAACCCCCGGGAAGGCCGAATCGGACCTTGCATCGGGGCGCCACCGGGGTGGTATTCTCGGCTGACTGCTGAAGGCTTGAAGCGGGTTGCCGTCGACCTGGCAGCTCGTTCAGAGGGGAACCTCAAGGAGGAGACGTGGGAAGCGGTCGGTACCGCCGCGACGCCAGATACGACCCGGGGGCCGTGCCCGCGGGGGACCGCGCCGAGACACGGCCGCGCCGTGTGCGCGGGCGCGTGCTGCTGCTCGCCCTGCTGGGCGCGCTGACCCTCAGCGGACTGCTGGCCTCGCCGGCGCTGGCGGCGCGCAAGGTCAACATCGTCTTCTCCTGCAACACCGTCACGTTCGAATACAGCGGCTTCCCGGAAGTCGAAGCCAACAACGTCGTGACCGAGCGCCTGCGCGCGGACGGGATCTCGGAGTTCAAGGAACAGTTCGAATTCAACGGCGGCACGGGGGTCGACACCGTCACGCTCCCGGCACCGCTCGCCGCCGGGATGCACAAGCTCAGCGCCGAAGCCCACTGGAGCACCAACGGCGCAGTGGGCGAGAGCGGCAAGCACAAGGAACACGTCAAATGCGGCAACGAACCGAAGCCCGGCTTCTCGATCGTCAAGGAACAGGAGATCGCCGGCTCGAGCGCCGGCTTCACCCCCGAAAAGATCACCGGCAAGATCGGCCAGACGGTCGACTACCGGATCACCATCTCCAACACCGGCAACGAGTCCTTCACCGTGGCCCCGTTCATGGACGCGGGCTGTGACCCCGGGACGCTGGGGGGCGGGCCCGAAGGCGCGACCGTGGCGCCGGGCGCCAAGCTGGTGTTCACCTGCGGCCACCTGATCGGCGGTGGGGGCTCCTACACCAACGTCGCCTCGGCCACCGCCGACTTCCCGGAAGGCGGGACCCTGGTCCACGAATCGAACAAGGTGGTCGTCACCGTGGCCATCGAAGCGCGGCTGTCGCTGTCCAAGACCCAGGAAGTCAAGGGCAACGGCACCGGCTTCACCGCCTCCAAACTCGAAGCCACGCTGGGGCAGACGATCCTCTACCAGGTCACCGCCAAGAACCTCGGCAACGTCACGCTCGATCTGAGCGAATTCACCGACATCTACTGCGAAGGCGGGCACAAGCTCGAAGGGATGCTGGTGCCGGGCGCCTCGGCCGTCTACACGTGCAGCCACACGCTTACCGAAATGCCGGAACTGGAACGCTATACGAACGTCGCCAGCGTCACGGGCACGGGCTCCGAAGGCACCAAGGCCGAAGTCGCAAGCAACGCCGTCGAAGTCAAGGTCAAGGACCCCGAAGCGCCGGGAACGACCGGCGTCCCCCCGGGCAGCGGCGGCGGACCCGGCACCGGCACCTCTGGGACGCTCGGGAGCAGCACCGGGTCGGGCTCGACGACGGGCTCGGGCAGCCACCCCGCCGGCGGCACGCTGGGCACCAAAAAGAGCACCAAGAAGCACGCCCACACCGTCACCGTGGCGCACAAGACCCCGCACTTCACCGGCTGACGGCTCCGCCCGGCGGCTAAGCTGGACCCGAGGGGCAGACCGCGCCTCCCGGCGCAGTTCGCGCCGCTGTACATCGGCGAAGAGAGACAGGCCATCCGTCATGGCTGCCAGCAGCACGGTCCAGATCGATCACGAGCGTGTGGAGGAGCTCACCCGCAGGGAGCTCGCCGAGCTGAACGCCCGCACCGCGGGATCGGAGGCGATGTACGAGCGCGCCCGGCGGTCGCTGAGCGGGGGCGTCGCCTCCTCCTACCAGCTCCGGGACCCGTGGCCGATCTACCTCGTCTCCGGCCAGGGAGCGACGGTCACCGACCTCGACGGCAACCGCTACTGGGACTTCCACAACGGCTTCGGCTCGATGGTCCAGGGGCACGCCAACCCCGCGATCGTGGAGGCGCTGCGGGCGCGGGCGCCGCTCGGCACCCACTTCGCGGCGGTCACCGAGGACACCGTCGCCGTGGCCGAGGACCTCGCCACCCGCTTCGGGCTCGAACGGTGGCGGTTCGTGAACTCGGGCTCGGAGGCGACGATGGACGCGATCAGGATCGCCAGGGCGCTGACCGGCAGGGACACGATCGTCAAGATCTTCGGCTCCTATCACGGCCACCACGACGCCGTGATGGTCTCGATCGGGGTGCCCTACGACGAGATCGGCGACCGCGACGACCTCGCCTCGCTCCCCTACGGCGCCGGCATCCCCGAGGCCGTCGCCGAGCTGACGGTAGCGGTGCCGTTCAACGACGCGCCGGCAATGGAGCGGCGCATCGAGCGGCTGTTCTCCGAAGGCCGTCCACCGGCCTGCGTGATCATGGAGGCGGCGATGATGAACCTCGGGGTGGTGCTCCCCGAGCCGGGCTACCTGGAGGCGGTCAGGGAGCTCACCGAGCGCCTGGGAGTGGTGCTGATCTTCGACGAGGTCAAGACCGGCCTGGCGATCGCGGCCGGCGGCGCGACCGAGCGCTTCGGCGTCGAGCCCGACATGGTCACGCTCGCCAAGACCCTCGGCGGAGGGCTCCCGGCCGGGGCGATCGGCGGCAGCGAGCGGGTGATGAGCGTGGTCGAGGACGGGAGCGTCTACCAGGTGGGCACCTACAACGGCAACCCGCTGGCGATGGCCGCCGCCCGGGCGAGCCTCGAGCAGGTCCTGACGCCCGCGGCCTACCGGCACCTCGACGCGCTCAACGACCGCATCGTCGGCGGCTGCCAGGAGGTGATCGAGCGCCACCGGCTCCCCGGGTACGCGGTCGGGGTCGGCTCGAAGGGGTGCGTGACCTTCTCGCCGCAGAAGATCGTCGACTACGAAAGCTTCAAGGCCAACCAGGACGCCGCCGTGACCGACCTCGCCTGGCTATGGAACATGAACCGCGGCATCTACATGACGCCCGGCCGCGAGGAGGAGTGGACGCTGTCGGTGGCCCACACCGACGAGGCGATCGACGAATACGTTCGCGTGTTCGCGGAGATGGCCGCCGCCCTCACCGAGTAGCTACGGCAGCAGTTCCAGCGAGTCCATGATCTTGCCCCAGGTTTCGACCTCGCGGGCTTCGAGTTCGACGACCTTGCCTTCCTGCTTTTCGGTCTCGCGGGCGAGCGCGCGCTGCGAGCCGGTCTCGTAGGGCTTCAGGCCGGCGGGGAGGAACCCGGGCGACACCCAGGAGGCCAGGAAGGAGGAGTCGAACGGCTTCGTCGCCGCGGACAGAGAAGTGAAGCCGGCGCCCGCCCAGCTGCGGACGTCCTGGCACAACTTCGGCACCGGGAGCGCGATCATCCTCGCGACCTTGTCCGCGTATGAGCGCACCGAGTGGGTGAGCGAGGAGCTGCTCCACCTCAAGGGCCGGACGGCGTTGACGTATGCCCTGCCCGCCGGCAGATCCACGCGGATCGCGGTCAACACCATCGTGCCGATCACCTCGTCGCTGAGTTCTTCGGACTGGGTGTCCTCGGGCGAGCCCCTGGCCGCCGACGGGCATTCGGCGCGGACCTGGGCGAGCAGCCCCACGAGCGTCGATTCGACCTCGTGGATGCGCGTGTCGGCAGCATGGGCGAGCGCGTAGTCGGCGCTCAGGTAGGCGCGCGTCGAGGAGGCGTCGTCGGCCCGGGCGACCGACGCCGCCGCCAGCGTGGCGGCTGTCACGGCGATGGCGAGCAGCGGGGCTCCACGAGGCGCCATGTGGTCAATCCTAAGTGCCGGCCGTGAGCCGCCGCGCCGGGAACAGGCGCGATGGAGGGAGACCCTCGGCGCTAGGGTGACCCGGCCGATGAACGTTCTGAGCGAGGCGGCGAGCACCTTGCGCCCCCCGGCGGGCGACCGCCACGGGCCGCTCTCTCCGCTGCTGGTGGGGCTGACGGTGGTCACCGGCGTGGTCGACGCCGTCAGCTACCTGAAGCTCGGGCACGTGTTCGTGGCGAACATGACCGGCAACGTGGTGTTCATCGGCTTCGCCCTCGCCGGGGCCGGTGGCCTGTCCGCGCCGGCATCGCTGGCGGCGCTGGCGGCGTTCCTCGCGGGCGCCCTGCTGGGAGGCCGTATCGGTGCCCTCGCCCCCTCCCACCGCGGCCACCTGCTTCGCGGCGCAGGCGCCGTGCAGAGCGCGCTGTTCATCGCTGCGCTGGTCGTCTCGTTGGCCGCATCCGGCTCGTTCACGGGGGTCGCCCGATATGCGTTGCTGGTTCCGCTGGCGCTCGGGATGGGGATCCAGAACGCCGCCGCCCAGCGGCTGGCCGTACCCGAGCTCACGACCACCGTGCTCACGAGGACGTTGACCGGCATCGCCTCCGAAGCGGCAGTCGTGGGCGGCCAGGGCGCGCAGCTCGGACGCAGGGGGGTGGCCGTCGGGGCGATGCTGCTCGGAGCGGTCACCGGTGGCCTGCTGGCCCTGCAGGTGTCGGTTGCAGCGGCCCTCGGCGTGGCCTGCGCAATCGTCGTGGCGGTCACGCTGACCGTGCACACCCGCTCGCGCGGAGAGCCCGCGTGGACCCGGGCCTGAGGGCGGCCTGCGCGCCTGCGGCTCAGCTGGCGAGCAGCAGCGGAACGTCGTGGACGATTTCCCTGGGGTTCAGGTTCGCGGGGTAGATCGTGGTGAGTTTGCCGCTGGCGGAGATGCCGTAGACGAGGGCCGAGTGGTTGATGAATTCCGGGTTCCCCACGTCCTGGGTCGAGCCCACCCCCCAGGTCTTCCAGACCGGGGCGAGTTCGGCCGCGGAGCCGATCAGGAACTGCATCTGGCCCGTCAGCTGATGCGCGGCCAGGAAGCGGGCGACGGCCGGCGGCTTGTCCCCCCGGGGGTCGACCGACACGGCCACTAGCTGCACCTCGCTGTCGCGGGACCCGAGCTCGCTGAGGGCGTTGTGGAGCTGTGAGGCGATCAGCGGGCAGACGTCCGGGCAGTGGGTGTAGAGGAAGGTCACGAACACCGCTTTGCCCCGGTAGTTGGCGATGTTGACGGGCTGACCGAGGTAGTTGTGGAGCGAGGAGAGGGCGGGCGCCGGGTTCGCGGGCTGCAGCTCGGAGCCGTCGAAGCTGGCGCTGTGGTGGCTCTTGGCACCGGCGGGGAGCTGCTGTTTGCTGCTCGAGCCGGTTGCCACCAGCAGGGCGCCGCCGGCGACGATCACCACGATGATCGCGATCGGCAGGTACATGGACAGGCGGCCGCCGGGGCGGTGACCCTCGGGGGACGGCGGTGGGTCCGGTTCGCCCTCGGGCGAACCGGGCGGTCGGATGCCGCCGGGCGCCTCAGTGCTCATCGCGGGCAAGTCTCGCAGAGCAGCCTAAACGCCACCTCACCAGGCCTCCGAGGTCGTGTCCGCCGGGTCCTCGCGGGCACCCGGAGGGCCCCCGCCGGCCCGCCGGCGCCTCACCACCACGACCGCGGCCAGGCCGATCAGGACGATTACGGCGCCCACGACGATCGCCGCCACCGGGGCGCTGGAGTTCTCCGGCACCCAGAACAGTTCCCCCCGGATCGCTCCCGGCTGGTCGCCGATCCTGATCGGGACGGTCCAGTTGAAGATCTTCGTCCGCTTGGCGGTGTCCGTGACCTCGGGCGGGGTGACCGGGCTCATCCAGTGGATGCGGTGGTCGTGCCATTCGAACTGGCCCGTGCGATCGACCGTTTCCCATCGCGGCGGCGCCGTCGAGCTGGCGAACGAGGGCACGGTCACGTCGGCGTAGAAGTTGGTGTTCAGGTACACCGCCGGCGAGACGTGGTTCTGCTGGGCGGCACCGCTGGGGAGCACGCGAGCGTAGGGTTCGCCGGAGTAGCCGTAGACGGTCACCGTCTTGCCGGTCCCGTTGCGGAGCAGCAGCCTGTCCGCGAACTCCAGCACTTCGACGCTGAGGCCCGGAACCTTGGGCGTGATCGAGGTGATGTACGTGCGGTAGTGGTAGCTCGAGCCCTGGTCGTCGATCGGGTTGCCGCTCTCCTTGGTGAGGGCGTTTTCGGCCCCGGCGAAGGTCGGGCAGGCCAGCGCGAACAGGGCCGCCATCGCCAGCGCCCGGAGGGGTCTCACGTCCCCACCGCCGAGAGCAGCCACAGGCCGAAGCTGGTGAAGGCGACCATCACGGTCAACATCCAGTACTGGGAGCGGACGGCTTCCTGGGCGTCCCGGTACATCGCCAGGGCGCGGTCGTGGGCGAGGGTGAGGCCGCCGACGTGGCCGGCCACGAGGGCGGTCACCTGGACATACCAGATCGCGGCGAAGGAGATGATCGTGTAGTCGATCCGTTCGGAGGAGGTGCCGAGGATGTTGGCGCCGTTGCCGAGCGGGTCCGAGGCCAGGGGGAGGATCGCCTGGCCCTGCCAGATCAGCAGCGAGAAGTAGTGCGCCAGCACGTAGGCGAAGCCGATCGGGACGATCGTGTGGGCAAAGGCGCGGCTGAGCTCGGCCCTGGTGTAGCGGAGGCTGACGGTCTGCACCCCCCTGATGCCGAGCTCGTAGATGAGCCTGATGAGGACGACGCACAGCAGCAGGCCGGTCGTGTAGGCGAGCTCGATCGAGGGCGTGGAATGGAGACCGAGGCCCGAGTAGACGCTCTGCAGGTGGGGCTCGAGCTTGCGCCACACGACGTCGTTGGAGAAGCCGTCGAAGGTGGTGGTGCCGATCACGGCGCACGCCAGGGCGACCGTTCCGGACCGCACCGGCATGCCCGTGAGGCCGCTGAGGGGACGCCGCGAATACAGGTCGTCGTGCTCGTCGACCGTCAGCGGCGACATCCGCGAGAGCAGGTTGAAGTAGGCCCCGAAGCCGTCCGCGCTGGTCGCCCACTCCTCCGCGCCGAAGGCGAGCATGCCGGCGAGCATCAGCGCGAAGTAGCCCACCGACAGCGCCGCCAGGATCTCCGGGCTGTCGCGTTCGACGTACACCAGCTCCAGCCAGGCGAAGCCGACGAGCAGCACCATCGCCGGCCACTGGCCGAGCCATTCGGGATAGCGGAAGGGAGGGCGCTCGAAGGCCCGGGGAGCCACCCGCCGGCCGACCCACCGAATCGCCCGGGCGACCGACCGCCACGGGCTGAGGACCGCGAAGACGTCGCCGAGCAGCACGCTGGTGATCGGCAGCCCGACCCAGAAGATCACGTAGATGAAGGTGACGCTGAAGTTGACCGACCAGACCTGGCTGCCGGCGAACCCCGAGTAGACGACGAGCGCGAACACGGCCAACCCCACGACGCTCGCCGATAGGCCGAGGGCCGCAGGGAGATGGAGCAGCCGCTTGCGGTGTTCGGTCTGGAGCTGGGGGCTGGTCCACAGTGTCGAGAGGGCCACGAACGACACGACCAGCACGATCGCGGCCGCCCAGCTGAACAGCCACACCGGTATCGGAAGGTCGGCGCGACCGACGATGCCGTGGGCCTCGGCGACGGTCGGGAAGAGGAGGACCGCGCCGCACGGCGCGAGCACCGCTGGCAACAGCAACCGCCGGGGAGCCTTCATTCCGACGGCGAGTCTAGGAGGTCCCGTCTGCCCACGAGCCTGTTCGGCGGGCGCCGGGTGCGGCACAATCGAGGTTCAGTGGTACTCGCCCACATCGGCAACATCCCGGTCGAGGAGTGGCTCCCGTTCGTAGCTCCGGTGGTCGCGCTGTATCTGCTGGGCCGGCGGATGACCCGCAAGCGGGAACGGAAGGTGGCCAAGGTGCTGGCCAAGGAACTGCTCGACGAGCAGACCACCGAGGAGATTCTGGAGCGCTGGCGCCGCAGGCGTTCCAACGAGCTGTCCGCCAGGCACGTGCCGATCTTCTGGCCCCCCGGCCCCGAGGGCACCACGTCGACCGAGCTGGCCCGCCGGCTGGGGATCGACCGGCGGAGCATGAAGGCGCTGATCGACGACCTCGAGGAGCTCGCCTACCTCGAACGAGACGGCGGCGACGGCCGGCTGTGGTTGACGATCGAAGGGTACGACCTGCTGGCGGACGCCGAGTCCGTGCTGCTCGACAAATCACGGGCGCGTGAAGAAGCCCGGCAGCGGGCGGAAGCGCAGGAGGACCGGGAAGCCCGGGAAGAGGAGGAACGCCGGGCCTCGGTCGCCTAGCGCGGTCGGGCCGACACGCAGCCGCGGCGCCGATCGCCGAGCCGAGGCGGCTACGCAAGCGGATGTGTGCGTTGACAAACCGATTGCAGCCGACCGTCAGGTTGGATGCAAGGGGCAATCCGTGCGCTGAGCAGGCAGGGCTTCAAGGTCGCTCCCGCGCGGCGCCGATGCTCGGACCATGGAACTGCTGCTGACGCTCTTGGAGATGATCTGGGAGGTCTACCGGGAGGACCGGGAGACAGATCCGGAAGGCCGAATGCTGCGTCGTCGTCTGCGCGAAGAACGCCGCTCGCGGCGCCGCGCCCAGCCCGAGGCCACAGGTTTGGCGAAACCGACGTAGGCCGCTCCAGCCTCGTGGGTGGCGAGGGCTCCGAGCTCTCGGGCTGACCACGACTCGCCGCGAGCGGTTCTGTCGCGAAGCCGGGCTCCGCCTACTCCCCCAGCCCCGCGGCCCTGAGAGCCTCGACGTGATCGAGGAAGCCGCGGATGCGCGAAATCGCTCCCTCGCGCAGGTCGAAGACCATCCCGAGTGAGGAATCGACGGGTACGCCGCTCCCCTTGCCCAAGCCGTTGAGTCGGCCCAGCATGACGACCGTCTCAGCGATCGTCCGGAACTCGCCGGGGACGATCTGGAACGCCTCCCAGGCGTGGGCCAGATTGCCGAAGTAGCGGTCTATCCCGGGGCGGCCCTCGAAGGCTTGTCCCTCGACCGCACCCATCGACGGGTACCAGACGAAGTCGGATGTGGTCAGAGAGGCGAAGCCCTCCACGTCGCGGGCGTTGAAGGCCGCGATCCCGCGCATGGCGACCTCCACGTTCTCCGGCGACATCGCTCCGCCAGTATCGCGGAGCGGTTGGCGGCGAGGGACGCCCCGGGGTTCGCATGGTCCGTGGTGATCAACACCCGCGGTAGCAACACCGGCGCTCGGTCAATCGTCCAGTAGCTCGTCCTGGTGCTCAAACACCGGCGGCGGGCTGCCGAGCGAGTGATCACACAATCCACGCTGCTCATGGCAAACCCGTCGCGAGGCGGGGACGCAAAGCTAGAGGTCTCAGGGGCGAGACAGCTCGGCCGCCAGCCACTCGAGGAAGGTAGGCAAGTGAACGCTTTGCGGGAATGTGAGTCGAAAGAGACCCCACCGTCCTCGACGGCCGATGGGGATGCGCGTGGACCCGAGCTCGCTGCCGTGCTGAACACCCCGGCGTGCCGGCCCGGGCGGGTCGAGTTCAAACGGTACGTCGGGTGGGTGACCGCTGCGACGCTCCTCGTCGCCGTCCTCCCTGCTGCCTTCGTGTGGTGGCTTCGGACCGACGACATCATCCGGTCTCCGTTCTTGACCCTCGGCGTGGCCCTGGTTGTGACGCTCGCCGCGTCGCGTATCGGGACCGCCTACTGGGAAAAACGTGCGAGCCCCGGCGATCTGCTGTTCGGAGAGCTTCTGCTTTGGGGGTTCCTCCGGCGCTGTAACAGCGAGCGGCGACTGCTGTCGGCTCGAGCGGTCCTGGGTTCGCTGGCCGAGACCCACGGCGGAGCAGGCGACGGCCGGACGGCCGGCTCGCAGGCGGAGTCGCTCGAGAAGCTGAGCGCGGCCCTCGAGGCCACCGACCCGTACACACACGGTCATTCCCGCCGCGTCGCTCGGCACTGTTGGATGATCGCCAAGCGGATGGGCCTCGACGGCGAGACGGTCGCCCGCGTCCGGACCGCGGCGGCCCTGCACGACGTCGGCAAGGTCTACACGCCCTCATCGATCCTGCGAAAGCCGGGGCGGCTCACCGACGAGGAGTTCGACGTGATCAGGCGCCACCCCGCGGACGGCGCCGAAATGGTGAAGGCACTGGGCGACGAGGAGCTTGTCTCCATCGTCCGCCATCACCACGAGCGGCTCGACGGCACCGGCTATCCGGACCGCCTCGTGGGCGAGCAGATACCGATCGGGGCGAGGATCATCTCGGTCGCTGACACCTTCGACGCGATCACCTCCGCGCGTCCCTACCGCCAGGCCCGCGCGCACAAGAAGGCGCTCGACATCCTCAAGTACGAGGCCGGCACGCAGCTCGACCCCGCGGTCGTGAAAGCGTTCTGCGCGATCTACTCGGGACGTCGCCCGCTGGCGCTGTGGGCGTCGTTCACGAGCCTGCCCTCCCAGATCTTCTCGTGGGTCGGCGCCGGCGCCGCGAGCGCGGCCTCCGCCGCCCAGGTCGCGGCGGTCGCTGCCGCGGCCGCCGTCGGGGTCACCGCCGCCGTGCAGCCCACCCCCGCGCGGAGCAGGCACGCCCACACCAGTGTGCACGCCACCGAGGCCGATTTCGCCTCGCACGAGCAGTCGCGAGCCACCTACGCATACGCCACCTCGACGCACGCGGCGGTCCACCACGGCTCGACCCACAGGCACGTCTCCTCGGAGAGGTTGCCGACGACCTCAGCGCGCGGCGACGGCGTGGGTTCCGCGGGCAACACGACCACCACCACCCAACAGGCCGGCACGCCGGCGGTCTCCCAGACAGGCGCCCCGGCGGCCGGCACCTCTACAGGCGCCAACGACTACGCGCAGGCGCCGAACGAAAGCGCGCAGACGGCGACCGACCCCACGAGCGGCTCAACCAAGACGTCCTCCGAAGCAAACGGCGAAACCACGGCGACAGGAACGCCCGCCGCACCAAAGGAAGGCAGCGGTTCCAAGGAAGGCAAAAAGGCGAAGGAAGAACAAGCCAAGAGGGTCAAAGAAGAAGAAAAGAAGGCCAGGGAAGAAGCCAGGAAGCTGAAGGAAGAAGAAGCCAAGAAGGCCAAAGAAGAAGAACTCCGGGCCAAGGAAGAACAGAAGAAGCTGAAAGAAGAAGAAGCGAAGAAGGCCAAGGAAGAAAAAGCCGCCAAAGAAGGCAAATCCTCGACCGAAGAAAAGAAAGCCAAAGAAGGCAAAGGGGTCATCAAAGAAGTGGTCGAAAAGATCCTGTGAAGGACCTGGCGCGGTGTAGGGCCCGGTCGGCCGGTCGGCCGGTCAAGCCGATTCAGTGAAGCACGGCCCAGACGCGGTAGGCGCTGTGGAATCGGGCGACGAGGACAACTCCCTGGCTGAGGCTCGAGCTCGGCTTCATCGCAGGGAATTCGAGATCCACAACGACCGTCCTGGCGTATACGGCGGGACCGCATTTCCGAGCGAAGCCGCCGCGATCGGGGTCGAACGCGGCGAGCGATGCCTGCGTTGCCCTCCGTCCGCGCAGATCGAGGTCTTTGTAGATCGTCGAGGCCTCGTCGAGTGCCGCCCCGGCGGCTCCACCAAGGGCATCGCCGGGAAGGGCTTCGGGTACCGCCTTGGGGCAGCGTGCGGCCAGGGCTCCGGGCAACGGGGTCGCCCCGGCCGCGATCGGAGCGGCCGACGCCCAGGCGGCGCCACACAGCGCCGCGATCAGAGCGAGAAGAGAGGCACGACCCACCGTCTTCGCTTTCAGCTGCCGGGGCATCCGATCTGGTCCGCTAGCTGCCGATCTGCGCCCGCAGATGGCGGAGCAAGTGTACGCGCGCTTCCTCGGCGCCGCGCCCGCCGCCCGAGACCACGAGCCAGGCGTCTCCTTCGCGGCGTGCGGTCAGAGGTTCGGCGCCGTAGGCATCGGAGACGTTGAGGTAGCCGCGCACCCCCGTAATCGGTGCAAGGCCCGGAATCGTGGCGGGGGCGATGCGACCGGGGGCGTGGGCGTCGAGCAGGACCGAGGCTCGCATCCCCCGACCCGGGACGTAGTACTCGGTGTCGATGCACGAGAGAAACCCGCGCCCGTCGATCGCGGCGGGGTAAGGGCGCAGCGATCCTGCGACCTGGCCCCACTCGGTCTTCGCGTCGTAGCCGCCCGTCACCTGCAGGTGGCAGGCCCCCCTCGCCGGTGGCTCGGGTGGATTCCAGATTCGCCATTCCAGGCCCGAGCCCTTCACCCGTCGTTCGGCCAGCCGGTCCCCGCCGACGCCGAACACGGCGACCGACCTGATCAACGTGCGGGGATCTGGGTTGTGCCGCGTGTGAAGGACTGCCATCCGCATGCCGTAGGGGAGCCCCGGCGCCGGAACCGCTCTGACCCGACGGCGATCGCCGAACTCCACGCTCCGGACCTGGGGGGCGGTCACGGCGACGGTCGTGTCGTCCCGTGCACCGTTTCCCCAGCTCGTGCCGTCGCTCAGGACGAGCGTCGTGGCGGTCGGCAAAGGTCCGCATCCGCCCGTGATCAGCGTCGGCAGGATGAGGTGAACGCACCAGCCCGCTTCGGCACCGGTCAAATTGGGAGAGACCCGGACCAGGACCGAGTCTGCGGCGCGATGGAGATCGGCCGCTGCCGGACCGGCGGGTTCCGCCGGGAGATGCAGGCTGCCTTCGCGCGCCCTCGTCGCCCCCTGCGTCAAGGTCAACGCCGCCGCGAGGGCTGCCATCGCCGCGAGCGAGAGCAGTATCGAGGCCCAGCGAAGACGGCGACCCCGCTCCCGGCGGCGGGCTTCTTCGATCACGCCCTGCTGCGGCTCCACCGGCTCGGAGGTCTCGCGGGCCGGAGGGTCGGCCAGGAGCGTCACGTGGTGGGCAGCGAGATCGTGGCCTTCAGGTGTGAGAGCAGCTGCAGACGCTGTGCCGAGCCGCTTCCGCCGGCGACCACGAGCCAGGCGTTCCCGAATCTGGTCGCGGTGAGTTCGCCTTTGAAGTCTCCCGGGCCGTTGAAGACCCCGTCATGGCCGCGGACCGGCCAAAGGCCGGGGATCGCGGCCGGCGCCGACCCCGGGTGCGCGGCGTCCAGCAGCAGCGCGGCATCGAGTGGCCACCCGCGCAGGTAGTACTCGACGTCGATGCACGAGAAGAACGCCCGCCCGGTGAGCGCTTCCGGATACGGACCGATCGCCGCCGCGATGTGACTCCACTGCCTCGCGAGCCCCGGCAGGCCCGAGGCGGTCAGCGTGCAGGGGCCGTCGGCGGCCAGATTGATACCTCGGCGCGGACTCGGGGGCGCGTTGGGGATCGGGCGGCCGTCCTCCGCCAGCGCCACCAGACTCGGTTCCTTCGGCGCGGTGAGCCCCAACCTCCCCGACGGTGAGCGGACGAGATGCACCGGCAGCACGATCCGTGCGGCCCGCAGGCCGTAGGCCCGGCCCGGCACGACGCTGGTGGGCACCCGGCGGGAGTCGTTCACCAGCAGCGACGCGACGGCCGGTGTCGTCAACACGAACAGCGAGTACGTGCGGGCCTTCGCGCTCCCCGTGCCCAGCGTCATGACGATCGGCCGCGAGCGCACCGGAAGCGCACCGCAGCCACCGCCGCTGAGTCCGCCGCGCCCCTGCTGGAGCCCCACGCACCAGCCGTAGGTACCGCCGTCGAGTGACGGCGAGAGCCGGACCGGCTTTTCGGTGGGATCGGGGCGAGCGATCGCGGCCCGCGGCGGCTGCCTGCTTGTCGCCGAATCCCCCTCGCCCAGCGAGACGACGCCGATCGTCGTCCCGGCGACGAACAGGCACGCCAGGACGGCGGACTGGAACACCACGCGCACCCGGCGACGGCGCCTGGCCTCCCTGATCACGCCGGCGGTCGGCTCGGGGGCTTCGCGGTTCTTGGTCGGAGGGGGAGTTGCGACGGCCATCTACGCGGGCGCGACGAAGGAGAAGTTGATGCTAGCATGACTAGCGTCTTGCTGTCCCGCATCGACACCTCCGACTCGACTCCGCTGCACGAGCAGGTCGCGGGTCAGATCCGGCGATCGATCGCCGAAGGCGACGCCCGCCCCGGGGACCGTCTGCCCCCCGCCAAGGACCTCGCGGCGGTGATGGGTGTCAACACCAACACCGTCCTGCGGGCGCTTCGTGAACTCCGCGACGAAGGGCTGCTCGAGTTCCGGCGCGGACTCGGCATCCGGGTCGCCGGCACGCCCCAGCAGGGACTCGTGCTGTCCAAGACCCGAGAGCTCATCCGCGTCGGGCGGCGCAACGGATACGCCCCCGAGGAGCTCGTCGGCCTGATCCGCTCGCTCAGCTGAGCCGCGCTCCGTTCGGGACCGACCGGTCCGCCGGCCGCGACCGGCGAATCCGTCTCGAGACCTCTACCTCGGCAGGTTGGTGGCGTTTGCCCTGGCCCGGTCGAGCAGCTTACGGAGCGCCGCTCGCTCGGTGACGGCGGGGACCGGGTGGGAGAACCCGATGGCTTCCAGCTCCACTTCCGCCGGGCCGGTGGCGAAGCCGTAGAGATCGCGGTAGATGTGGAGCAGGACCGACCCGTTGCGGCGCAGACGCGTTTCATCGATCCTGGTGTGGGAGCTGCTCGTGACACCGGGCAAGGGGTTCGACGCGACTTCGACGGTGAACGGGCCGATCTGCGCTCGCCCTTCGCGTTCCCGGTTGGTTTGGGCGTGGGTCGCTTCGAGGAACCGCACCAGGCACGCTCGTCCGCGGGGGCCGCGAGATCGAGCCTCGTGGAGGGCCACGAGGCCGGGCGTCGGCCAGACTTCGACCCTCGATATCACCAGCTTGCTGTCGAAGCGGCGCCCGGCAGCGAGTTCGGGCGACGAGATCGCCGCGATCCCACGGGCGGGACCCGCCGCGCCCAGGCAGCGGTGGTATTCGAGGTCGTAACGGCCCGGCTTCGGCTCTTCCGTTTCCCCGCCGCTGCTGGAGTACCCGACCAGGTCCCCGGCCCGGAGGTTGACGGCATGGGCGAACGCCACCGCTCGGGCTTCGGCCGTCGGCGGGTCAGAGGCCGTAACCGCCGTCGCGGTGGCGCCTGCGCCGCATCCGGCCGGTAGGCAGCAAGCGAGCAGCACAGCCGCCCATCCTGCTCCACGTCGAACCCGACGAACGCTCACACGGTCAATATCGGTAACCACGCGGGTGGCTTAAGCTCCGGCCGCTTCGAGCTGGGCTCCCTTCGGCCGCGTCGGCGGGTGTCACAAATCCACTCGGTGCGCAAACTTGGATCGGATGGCCGGATCGAGCGACGACCGTGACGGCGAGCTGGTGGCCGCGATGGCCGCCGGGGACGAGGATGCGTTCGCCGAGCTGTACGGGCGATACCTGCCCCTGGTGGTGCGCTGGTGTCTGCGTGAAACGGGCAACCGGGAGCTGGCGGCCGACCTCTCGGCGGAGGTGTTCGCCGCCGCCCTGACGGCCGCCAGGCGGTACCGGCGCGAGCGGGGCTCGGTCGCCCCGTGGCTGCTGGGCATCGCCAGGAACAAGCTCGCCGAAAGCCGCCGCCGGGGGCGGATCGAGGCTTCGGCCCGCCGCCGTCTCGGGGTGGCGCCGTGGGCGCTGACGGACGGCGACCTCGAGCGTGTGGACGAGCTCGGCAGCCTCGACGACCAGGTGCTCGAGTTGCTCGAGGGGTTGCCGGTGGCGACCCGGGAGGCACTTCGAGGACGCGTCGTCGAGGAGCGCTCCTACGAGGAGCTGGCGGAGGAGCTGAGGTGCTCGCAGGAGGTCGTCAGGCAGCACGTGAGCCGAGGCCTGCGGCGCTTGAGATCGCAGCTGGAGGAGAGATGAGCGACTACTTCGACCACGTCGAGCGATCACTGAGCGAGGCGGTTCGCCGGCGAAGGCATCTGCCCTGGCACACGCGGCTGCTGGCACGGAGCCCGCGCCCGGCGCTGGTGGCGGCCGTCGTCGTGCTCGGAGGGGGCACGGCGCTCGCGGCCACCGGGGTGCTGCAGACCGGCGCACCGGTCAGCAGCGAAGTGCAGGCGACCCCAGACGCAGGGGAAGGCACGGTGATCCCGTCGAGCGTTCGCGTGCTGCCGCTGCGGGTGGCCGATCCGCAGGGTGGCCCCCCCTGGGGCGTGCGCGTGGCCAGGACCTCTCGTGGCCTGCTCTGCCTGCAGATCGGGCGCGTCGTGGGAGGCCGGGTCGGGGTGCTCGGCCGCGACGGGGCGTTCCACGACGACGGTGCCTTCCACCCACTCGCGAGCGGATACCTGACGGGCCTCGGGTGCGCCACCGAGGACGGCCGCGGCGACGGCTTCGTCGACGTCCAGGCGCACGGGATCCCCGCCAGCGGCCTGCTGGACAACCGCAAGGACACGTCCGGCGGCTGCTACAAGGCCTCCCCCCCGGCCGCGGCGTGCCCGCCCGGGCAACTACGCGACGTGTACTACGGGATGCTCGGTCCAGAGGCGAGGACGATCACCAGCCGCGACGCCAAGGGCGGCACGACCGTATCCGCGACGGCCTCCCCATCCGGCGCCTACCTCGTCGTCCTCCCACACCGAGAACCCCGTTGTCAACCGGGAATGGTGTTCTGCGTGCGCGGGAGCGGCCACTACTACACCTTCGCCCCCACCCTGCCCTTCAACGAAGCCATCGTGGCGGTCGGCTACCGCAAGGCGCCGCCGTGCCGGCTGCCCGCCCCCGAGCCCCGGCGCCGTCCCGTGCGCGAACCGTCCTGCCCCGACGTCGGCTACGTGGCGCCCAGCGGGCCGAAGCGAGAGCTCACCTCCTCGCAGCTCGCCAGCCCGGTCACGGTGCAGCTCGAGCGAGCCCAGCGCTATTGCGAACGTGGCGCCACGCTGATCGCCTGCGAAGGTCCCGTCCCCCGCGGCTACAAGCGCCTGAGGATGATCGGCCCACCGGAGCGACTGGTGGTCGTCGACTTCACGGCCCGACAGGCCGTCACCGACTTCGACAGTCACTACGAGATCGAAACCTCGATCCCCCGCGACCCTCGGCACCCGGGATTCCAGGAAGCCTGCGGGGGGACGTTCGGGCCCACCCAGACCAACCTGTACGCCGGCCAGCACGTGCGTTTCACGACCTTCATGAACGCGCGCTGCCACGGGATCACCACCGTCACCGTCGGCTATGTGACCGTGAACGGGCCGTCGGCAGCGGAGCCCGTCCCCGGGCTGCCGGGGCAGAGCACGGCAATCCCGGTCGGCCACGCCACCGTCACGCTCCCGTAGAGGCTCCCACTCGAGCTCCCCCAGAGGCTCATCGTCGAGTGACAGGAGCGGGACACCGGGGTGAAGCCGCCCCGGCCGTATGGTGCTATAAAGACTAGCTTCTATGGCTGAGATTGCCACGGATGACCTCAACATGCTGCGACCCGAGACGGCCACCACGCCAGACGGGGGCGTCATCGGTGACGCTCGCGCGCGCCAGCTCCACCGCCGCCGTCGCCGTGTCGCGAGCGTTGTCGCGGCAGTGCTCGCCGGCGGCGCCCTGCTCGGATGGGCGACGGGCCAGTTCGACTCCGCGCCACGATCACATCCCGTGCGGGGAATCCCTCGGGGATTGCTCCAGGCGAGGAATCGGCGGAGGCTCCTGGGAGCCCACATCTCTCCGGCTCTGGAAGGCGGGTCCTACGGCTGGGCCGTGATCGAAACCGACGGTGGCGGGTGCTGCACCCTGCCCAAGGAGAGCCCGAGCGGGGCCGCAATCGGCGCGGTGGCGGGGTGGAGGGGAGGTAAGCACGAAGAAGCCGCCACCGCGCTGCTGTCCGACCGCGTCAGAGACGTGGTCTTCGGGGGCCAGCCGGCACGAGTGGTGACGCTGGCACGGCTCCCCTACGGGATGCGGATGGTCCAGCTCGCCTTCCCACGCCATGCTCACAATCTCTTCGCCGAAGGCGCTCCGGCGGGCCTCGCGCTCGGTGCCGACGCGAAACCGATCGGCTACCTGAATCCCTCCGAAGGCGGCGTGATTTCCCGGGTTCGATGGTGGCAGAAGCCGCAGCCCCTGCCGCCGGGGCCGTGTCAGCTCCGCAGTGACGGCCTCGCAGGCCTCGAACCTCAGTGGGGCCACGTCGCCGTCGACATCCGCCCCTACCCCGGAAGGATCATGGGACGCGCCTTCTTCTCCTGCATCGACAGCGAGTACTACCTGCACGGCTGGCCGCTCGAGACGGCCGTCCTCCTCGACGCGCAACATCCCGGACGGACGCCGGCGGCGATCCCGGGGATGCACCGACTGCCCGGCGCGCCCGGCACGGTCGCCGCACCGGGGGACTGGCACGGCGAACTCGTCGCCAGCCGCCGGGGTAATTCCTGGCTCGTCGTCGCCGGCGGGAGTGGAACGGCACAACGCCTCGACGTCCTACGTCACCTCACAGCCACCGTCTCGCTTCGGTCGCATTAGGGCACCCGGCGGGAACGTCGCTGTCCGACGCCCGCGGCCGAGGTGCGGGATGGTCGCTGCTGGCCTCAGTGCGTTTCGTCGGCTTCCGGCGTGGTGTCGATCGTCGCGTAGGAGTACGGGCCGTTGAAGCCGTCCTTCTCCACCATCCCCGGGCAGCCTTTGCGTAGGTTCTCGCAATCCCACTTTTCGCCGCTGAACAGGTGGATGTCCAGCCGTGAGAGGTAGTAGAAGGAGAAGGCGTTGCCGTCGTGGTTGGGATCGACTTCGGCCTCGAGCGGTTCTTCGCGCCAGCGGTTGGTGAGCAGGCGCTGGTCGGCCGAGCGCTGATGCTTGAGGTACTTGTCGAACCACGCCGTCGTGTACCAGTCGATCATGTCCGGCCCGTGCAGTGAAGCGCCGAACGCTTGGTTGGGGATGAAGCTGAAGTCGAGGTGCGAGCCGCCGCGGATGATGATCTCGCCGCTGTCCACGCCCGCTTCGCTGTACGCGAGCGACTCCTTGGACTTGCCCAGCGGGTTCGGCAGGGATGTGTTCGGCGTGGGCGGCAGGCCGTAGTCGGCCGACATGCCCAGGGCCGGCTTCGTGATCGGCACGGTCGTGCGGTCGGCGGGGTCGGCCGGACAGCCCTTCTCGCCGATCGTCATCGAGCCGCCCGCGCCGCCCGGGACTTCGGCGCCTTCGGGCGACGGCGGCCCGAGGTTGTCCCACGCCACGACCGCCTTCACGCGCGGATCCCATTGCGCGATGTAGGAGACCCCGACCGCGCCGTAGGAGTGCCCGGCGAGCCCTATCTCCTTGCCGTTGAGCTCCTTAAAGAGCGGGTTGTACGCGGCGTCCAGCCCCTTCGCGACGCGTTCGTTCTGCTTGGCCGCGTGGCTGGTGCCGGTTTCGCAGCTCGGCACCGGCTGATACGGATGCTTGGCGCTCGAGAGGAAGAAGTTCAGCGCGTCCTCGGTGCCGTCGTAGAAGGGGCGGCCGTCGGTCTGCGCAGGGAACCCTTCGTCTTCGTCGGGCGACTGGCCGAACGTGTCGCTACGGCCCTGTCCCTGGGGGTCGAACGTCATCACGATGTATCCGTCCTTGGCGAGCGCCTGGGCGGCGTACCAGTACATCTGTTCGTCGGCCTGCACCGAGCCGTCCGTGATCACCACGCCGGGCCGTTTGGCCGGGCCCTTGACCGTCGCCCAGATCCGGCCCGACAGCGTCGCGCCGCCACGGGAGGTGAACAGCACGTGACGGACGATCCCGTCGCCGTCCTTTTCCCAGTCGTACAGCCGCACGTCGCCGGCGCAGCCGTTGCCCCCGTTCCAGCAGAGGTCGTCGGTGAAGAGACGTTCGGGGTCATCCGCCTGTTCGGTGGTGGCTTCGTCGAGGTTGGTGACGCTCTGTTCGGTGAGCTGGGTCTGGTATTCGGGTGTGTCGTAGAGGGCTTGGCGCTGCTCGGTGATCGAGAAGTTCTGTGCCTCGACCACGGGATTGAATTCGGTCGGGGGTTCGGGGTATTCGGCCGGCGGTGCGGCCGGCGGCGAGTGCTTCGCGGCAGCGGTCGCCGGGGCCAGCGCGCAGAGCACGAGCAGGGGAAGGACGAGCACGCCGAGGTGACGTGGACTGCGGGTAGCTGCTCTCATCGTTCCTCCAGGTCGCGTGGCGCCCGTGGCGACAGACGTCGCCGGGGACTGGTCCTCCTCCGTGCCGCGGCGGGTGGCGCCACCGCGGCGTGTCCGCGGAGATACCCGGAGTGGGCCGGCGGCAAACAAGGGCGACTTGCGAGACCCGCCAGGGCCTCGTTCACCCCGCGCTCGCCACCGGTTCAAATCTGCGGAAGCCCTAACCGCGAGCAGTGATAGCTCCCACAGGCGCCTAGTGTGCTCTGGCTACTTCCCCTTCAATTTGACGGTCAGCGACTGGGTGAACGTGAGCCTGACGACGCCCGCAGCGGCCACCGCCTTACTGCCCTTGCCGAAGACGACCTTCGAGGGGCCATGCCTCCTCGACTCCTCACGTGTGAGGACGGTCGGAGGCGGCGTTGCTGTTGACGTGAGTGGAGATAACGTCGCCGTCGGCGTTCAGCCATACGATGCTGGCGGGGACCTCCGGGGTCGGACCGGGACTCGGTTGGCCTCCGCCGCCAGTGACGGGCCCCGCAGGCGCGGGGTAGCCCTGCCACGAGAAGGTGTTGTCCGTCACGGTCTCGGTCTGGGCGGGATGGTCGGGGTAGCGCAGGATGACGGTGGCGACGCCGTCGGGCACGAGGCCGTACCCATCCAGGCCGGCGGTCTCACGCCAATGTCCGGATGTCAGCACGCTCGTGTCGGTGCAATCCCCGCCGACGCCATCGACTTCGACCTGCTGGACGCAGATCAGGTTCTTGGCTTCGGTGGGCGTATAGGCGCCCACTGCCGGGTTGAACCGCGCCGGCCCAAAGTCGGCGCTGGCGACGGTGTACAGCAGCTGGCGCGGGAATCCCGGTGCAGGCGGGAGCAGCCGGATGTAGTTCATGCGGATCCCGTGAACCCCCGGGAGAATCGATGAACCGAGCGTCGCGGGGTCCACGTAGGTCCCCGGCGGGGGATCGCGCAGGATGCCCAGCAGCGCGAGTTGTTCGGCCGGCGGGGATTCGGCGCTCGTGCTCACGGGCTGCCCCAAGAAGTCGCGCAGGATCGGGGCCACCCCGATCGCGATCGCGGGAGTGGCGATCGCTGCAGCGGCGGTCAGAACGGCGAGCATCCGGAGCTTCCCGCGGCGCGAGAGACGCTCCAGCGGAGCCAGCCATGACCGCCGAGGAGCGATCGGTGCATCACAGACGCGGACGAGGTCGGTTTCAAGGCGATCGACAAAGGTCGACATGGTCTAGCTCCCCATTGCAGCTCGGAGGGTGGCAAGCGCGCGACTGACGCGCTTTCGGATAGCGGCCTCGCTGGTATCCGCGCGACCAGCGATGACCTTGTAGTCGAGCTCGTCGATGACGCGCGCTGTAAGTGCGTCCGCCTGCTCGACCGGCAGCAGCTCATAGATGCGCCCAAGCAGCTCGTCGTCTCGACCTGCCTCGGCGATCAACTCGATGTCACGGTCGTCCAGAGCGACGGGTACGAGCTGGAACCGTCGGCGTGCCGCCTCGGCAACGATGCCGTGCCGGTGCCAATCGATCAGCAAATTCCTCGCCGTGACCAACAGCCAGCCCGGCGGGCTCGCCGGAAGATCTCGCCGAGGATCACGTACCACCGTGAGCAGCGCAGCGAACGTCTCGGCGAGCAAGTCCGCCGCGACCTCGGGCTCATCGACCCGGCGAGCCAGAAACGCCAGCACCACGGCGTGGTGCTGGCGAAAGAACGTTCCGAAGCACTCTGCGTCCCCGCGCCGGGCCGCACGCAACAGCTCTCGGTCATCGTGGGCCATCGGCTCCATATCCATTACACGAACGAGGAGCGCAGTTTGTGACCGAACCACTCCGCGACGGCCGGCAAGCGGCTTGTCTTGTGAAAGCCTCCCCGTACGCAGGATCGTGTCGCCGGCTCTTCGCCTCTTGGTCCCCCTCACGCTACAGAGGGAGCAAACGATGGGCGCGGTTCTGAGGTTTGACGACCGGGCGTCGGGTCGGATCGAGGCGCAGTACGCAACCCCCGACCTCGTTTAGCAGCGAAGCGTGGTGCGCGCCGTACTTGACCTAAAGCCGGCGGGACAGTACCCCCTCAGACGTGTCCGGCGGCTGCCTGGACAATCAGCCCGGCGGCTACTTCGGGCGGGAGCTTGTCCGTGTTTATGACGAGGTCGTAGTGCGTCGGCAGCTCGGCTCTGACGCCGTAGAAGCGCTGTAGGTAGTCCGCGCGTCCGGCATCAGACTGCTTGACCGTTCGCGCAGCCTCCTTCTCGCTCACCGCGAGACCGGCTGCAAGTCGCTTCGCGCGTACCTGCGGCGACGCTGTGACGAACACTCTCAGGACATTCTCTCGCTGTCCCAGTGCCAGAGAGGCGGCGTGCGCGACGATCACCGCGCTCCCCGCGGCGGCGATCTCCTCGATGACCGACTGGATCAGTCCCCTCAGCTGCTCGCTCGCGGGTTGATCGGCCCCGACGATGTTTGGCGCTGGGACGTAGCCCATCGCCGTGCCCGACGACCCCAGACCCTCGAGCAATCTCACCACGCGTGACTTCCGCCGCTCGACATCGGCGACGACCTCCTGCTCGACCCCGGCCTCAACGGCTGCGCGCGTGAGGATGTCCTCGTCGATGAGACGAAGGCCAAGCTCGCTCGCCACGAGCTGTGCAACCTCCTGCGCGCGGGCGCCGTCCTGGCGAGAGATACACACCACGGCGTGCTCCACGTCTCAAGGCTATTGCTTTTGATCGTTCGACGAGCACGCGATCCAAGTCGGTCCGGCGCTCGCAGTGGACCGTGGTTTGCCCCGCACCACCGCTGTGACGACTGCATTCCCAGGACTACAGGTCCCTTGAGCTGAAGTTCGCAAGGGCGGCGAGGATCTCCACGACCTCCGTGCGGGCCGTGTAGTCGGCGTGTGTGTCGGCGAAGCGCACCATGCGCTCTGAGTCGACGATCAGGACTGTAGGCATCGGCAGGTCGGTGGAGCCCGAGGCGTTGAACTCTCTCAGGTCGAGCCCGAGCTCGCGCTGCGCGGCGAGGACGTCGTCCGCAGGCTCGAACGCGATCCCCAGACTGCGTGCTGTTTGGGCGCCTGCGTCCGAAAGAACGGTAAAGGTCAGCTCGGCCTTTTCTTTTGTACGCAGAGACCTGTCGGGGCTCTGCGGGCTAATGGCTACGAGCCGAGCTCCGTAGCGATCGAGCTGAGGCACCAGCTCTGCCTGGTATGCACGGAGGGCGAGGTTGCAATAGGGGCACCAGCCACCGCGGTAGAAGACGATCACCGCCGGTCCGTCAGCCACCAGCTCGCCGAGGGAGACCGGGGAGCGGTTGGCGTCCGGGAGTGTGAAGTCCGCGAGCTTGTCGCCCGCGGTTATGACCCCGACGGGCTCGCCGCGGTCACGCCATCCCCGCTGCTCATCGGCAAAGACCCGAGCGAGCTCAGCTGGCAAGTGGGTAGCAGAGGCGGCGGAAACCTCGGCCGCCTGCTCGGCGATGGTAGTCATGCGCTCTTCCTCACGTCGCGGTTGTTCGAGTTGTGTGAGCCGTTCATGAACGGTACTGTTGCACGGGAACAGTCCAGGCCCGCGTGAACTGTGCCTGCCCTAAGATTGCCCGGTGCCAGCGTCCGACTACGATCTTGCGGCAGCCGGTCGGGCCATTGCCGAGCCGGCTCGCGCGGCCATGTTGCTGCGGATGATGGACGGCCAGGCCCATACCGCCAGGGACCTGGCCGCCGCCGCGAGGCTCCGCCCGTCGGCGGCCACGGCCCATCTTCGTCGCTTGGTCGACGCGCGGCTCGTCTCCGTCACCGTGTCCGGCCGCCAGAAGCTCCACACTCTCGCCTCCCCGGAGGTGGCGACTGCGATCGAGGCGCTAGCCGCTATCTCCCCGCTGCTCCCGGTCGAGTCGCTTCGCGCCGCGCGAACCGGCACTCAGCTTCAGGTGGCACGCGCCTGTTACAGCCACCTGGGCGGTGCCCTATCGGTGGCCGTATGCGGCCGGCTCGTCGCCGACGGAGTCGTAGACCCGCTCGTCCGCGGCGAGGCCGGCCATGTCCGCACCCTCGACCATCCTCTCCTCAGGGCTTTGGTCATCACCGAGCTGCCAGCCGGTTCGGGCCCGGCCGCTCGAGGATGCCTGGACTGGACCGAGCGCGAACCCCACCTTGCCGGCCGCCTCGGCTCCGTGATCCTTACGGCGCTGCTCGACCAGAAGTGGCTTCTACGCCGCCCCAGAGATCGCGCCCTAAACATCACCGATCTCGGCAACGCCCGCTTAGACGAACTCGGCCTCACTCTCGGCGCCCGCGGCAGCCGCGCCGCCTAGCGTGAGGCACGACGCCCGCCGGCGACCCGGACGTGCCGCCCGGGGCCTGTGGCACCATCGTTACGAAGACGAGGCTGTTCCACAAACACAAGTGGGGCCAGTGGGACCGTGCTTGGGGTAAAGGCAGCGCCAAAGGCTATGTCCTGGAGCGCAAGTGCCTCATCTGCGGAAAGGTCCAGACACAGGCCGTCCGATGACTACGGTGGCTCGCCCGGCGATAGCCTGCGACGGCCGCGCACGGACGCTGCCATAGCGCCACCAGAACGGCAGCGCGCCGAGTTGGCGTGCCGTTGACGGCGCGTGCGAGTCCTGGCAGTCGAGGAATTTGAACGTCGCCTGGACGCGCGTCGGCCTTAGCACCTCGCCCGAGCCGCCGCTCTTCGGTCCAGGTTGGGTGGCGAAGGGCACGAGCACCGTTCTTTGGCGACCGAAACCGTCGCGGCGCGCTCCGGACACACCCGGCGGTCCATGCCATCCACCCACCTTCACCCACGTCACGTACCCCTATTTCATCGGAGCAGGGACGAAGTACTAGCGGCGCCGCGTCATTGGTGTACCACACAGAAGCGAGGAAATGTGTGGCCTCGGTCTCGCATAAGGACACACGTGTTCGACATACACGACTGCTAGGGGCGCCAAAGCTGGATGCGGACGCCGGGCGCCGCCAAGTCTTCCGTACAAGCGGTCCGGTGACGTGCACACAGATCGAATACGTCCAGCCAGCCCGCTGCCGCCGAGCCATGAGCGACAACTCTCCACCGCCCTGCCGCGAAGGTCCAGAATTGGACAGCAACCGCTCGCACTCACTGTTATAGTCCGAGTCGATCAGCCAGCGGTGGCCCGTCCGTAGGGGAGGGCATTTCAGCGTGAGCACCGCTGGACACCTCAAAGGGGGCTGGAAAAGCAGTGGCAGGAACCCTCCCATTGCCGGGCTGCTGCGAACCATGGCGCATCTACGCCATGAAAGGCCCTTCATCGACTAGCAGCACAGACGGTCCCTTTGGGCGGCGCGCTGTGCACCGTCCTTCTCGCGAGCAACACACGATTTGCTCGCACCATTCGGAAATGGAGACAGTCTCATGCGAACGATCAAGCTCATGGGCCTTACCCTGGTTGCCGTGGCGGCGATATGTGCGATGGCGGTGGCAAGCGCATCCGCGTTTGCTGCGACGCACTGCGTCAAGGCCGGCAAGGAAACAGTGACCTACACCCAGAACGGGAAAACCAAAACCAAGTCCGTATATACCGGCTCCTACACGGAAAAAGAATGCACAACGGGGGCACCAGCTGGGACCTACCGTGCGGGAGGCGAACCTGAAGGCAAGTACGAAAAACTATCGGCGGCGGCATTTACTCCTTCGGAAGAAAGCGAACTAAAAGCACTCCTGAAATACGTCAAAGTGGAGCCCTCCGGCATCGACAGCAAGCCGACGGTCCAGGTTTCTGGGGCCAACGTGCAGATCGAGAGCGGAGAAGGCAACAACCCGACCCTGAACGGAGAGGGCAACCTCTATATCGGATACGACGAATCCCCCGGTAAACAGGAAGGCTCCAACAACCTTGTAATCGGAGCCGAGCAGACATATGACAGTTACTCGTCGATAATCGCCGGTACCGAGAACACGGACACAGGACCGTTCAGCGTCGTGTTCGGGGTGCTCAACTCAGTCGCAAGCTTTGATACGGTGACCGGCGGCAGAGAAAACGCGGCCAGCGGCGCCGAGTCGTCGGTGACCGGCGGGCGGGGCAACACGTCCAGCAGCACCGAGTCCTCGGTGACGGGTGGCAAGGAAAACAAAGCTGAAAATGAATACACCGCGATCAATGGCGGTGTAGAAAACAAAGCAACTGGCAAAGAAGCTTCGGTGAACGGCGGCAGGAAGAACACTGCCAGCGGGATTCAGGCTTCGGTGCTCGGCGGTGCCGAAAACGAAGCTCTCGCTGGCACCAGCTCCGTGAGCGGCGGCGTTCTCAATAAAGCGAAGAACGGTGACGCCTCGATCAGCGGCGGCAAGGAAAACACCGCCGAAGGGGGCATTTCATCCATCCTCGGCGGCTTCCAGAATATTACCGAAAACACGGCAGAACTGTCGACCATCTTCGGCGGGAAAAAACTCAAAACGACCGCCATTTATGGGGTCGAAGGCTAGTCGTTACGCTGTGAAGTAGCAGGGATGGTGGTCCGTGCTGAGTGACTGACACGGGCCACCATCTCTCGCCACACTCGCTGCGGCTTTCCAGGCTGAGCGAGCATCCGGCCAGACGCCGCGCTGACTAGCCGAGCGGGACGAGTCGGTGCGATGAGCACCGCGGCCACGGACTTTGCCGCCGGGCTGAAGATGACCAAGGAGGGGGCATAGACTTCGCAATGGCAACCGCGGAACACGCACTGATCGAGCAATTCATCACTCGGGTCAGCAATGAATCGGAAGAAGATGCCGCCACGCCTGAAGCGACTCAGTCGTTCAAGTTCAACGCCGAGTGGGAACTTAATCAGCGGTATCGAGCAACACCTCCTCGCTAACCGGAAGCCGTTTCCAAGACGTGGCCTCCGATCCACGTCTTGCGGCGACCAAGCCACCGCTGATGACGGTCCGTGTTGCGCACCCACGGTCGTCACGGTGGCCGGGTCGCGACGGCACGTGTTCGCCCTTGCGTTCGCGCTCCGCGCTCGAAGCGTGCCGAGCCGTCCGGCTGGGCCGAGGAAAAGCCCCGCGTCAGCAGGTACTTCCGAGGGTGAGCGAGGGGACTCGACCCCCGACCGCCTGGACCACAACCACGATCTGGGGCTGCTCTCAAGCGAGAACGCCGCTCCTCAGTGGTTTGGGCTGCGCGCTGTAATGCTCTGAGGTTCGCTCGAAGACGTGCCCTGTGGCGTGCCACGAGGCTCTCACCGCGCCTGGGCAGTCCTCGCCTCTATCGATAGCCATTCAGCTTGGTATCGTTGCGATGACGGTCGCCGTCCCCGTGATCTCCGAGCGTCAACGCCAGCCGGGTGGCTGCTGCACGCCGCTTCTAGAACCAGACCTAAGCGCTGAGGCGCCGCTTCGCCTAGCCGCGGTGACGAAGGCGCTCGCGGATCCCACGCGTTTTGGGATCGTGGATGCGTTGCGGAAGGCATCTCTGCCCCTTCGCTCTGTCCATGCCCCGAGCTCGACGGGAGTCGTCTCCAGCCGGGAACCCTCCGAGCGTACTCGCTTTCTGCGCCCGCCGTCAGCCGGAGTCCCACCGCCCCTGCACGGGAACCCCACCGATGTCAGGCGTACGGGGAGGCCAGACCCGGTGCGCTAGGTGACTTCCAGGCTGGCCGCGCTGGATGTTGACCCGCCGAACTTGGAGGTCTTGGAGAACGTCGCGGTCACGAAGTAGCTGCCGGCCTTCAGCGCCTTCACCTTTGGCGAGCAGCTGCCGGTCCCGTCAACGAGCGTGGCCTTGCATACTGTCTTCGCGCCTGACTTGATGGTCGCCTTACCGGCCGCGATGGTCCCGCCGCCCGCCGCGGTCGTGGTCACAGTGACTTTCTCGACCTGCTCGCTTCCATAGGCGATCGTCGGAAGAGACAGGGCGATGGTCGTGGCCGTGGATGCCTTGGCTGCAGTGACCGTGATCGCCTGCTGCATTTGCGGTGCCGCGGCGTACTCGCTGTTGCCCGCCTGACGTGCGTCCACGATGCAGGTTCCGGCCTTCTCAAAGGCCACCGTGCTGCCGCTCAGCGTGCATGTTCTTGTTGGTGCTTGACGGGTCGATCGAGAAACTCACCGCTAGCCCGGAGGTCGCAGTCGCACCCACCCGGTAGACGCTTCCTACGTTTGGATTCGTAGGAGCCGAGGACACGAAAGAGATGCTCTGAGGCCGACTCGTGGCCGGGATTCGCACCGGCACGAGCGGGTCGACAATCACGCCGTTTGCTTCATGGTCGGCGTCTCCGAGCCCTCCGTCCGTGAGGTGCATGGTTAGCGTGTCGCCGCTGATCGTCGCAAGGGAGGTGACGTCGACGTACGTTCCGCTTTCATACTTGTAGACGTTGGTTGGATCGCTGCCCGGCGGCAGTTCGATCGTCACGTTGACGCTCGCACCGGGGTGCAAGTGGCTCACGGTGTACGAAAGTGCACCCACGACAGCGATCCCTCCTTCGGGTAGGCCCGGGGGCGCCGGTTCAGCTGCGACGTGTTCTAACACGTCTCCCGATGGCACACCCACTTCCACCGTCCCCTTTTCCGAGCCGGCGGAACCGACGGTCGCAAACGGTAGCTGCTCCAAGATTTCGGTGGGTTCACCGGTGTCTTCTCCTTCTCCTCCGGTGACGTCGAAGCCTAGTTCGTGCGGCCGTTCCAGCTTGAACTGAAACTGGGAGAACTTGTTGCCTTCAAACAGCACAAATTCACAAGTGCCCGCGTCCGGCGTAATACAGGACTGCCCGCTATCGTCCTCCCCGTATTTTATCCCGAGTCCCTCTTCAGTGGCACCAGCGAATTCCCGGCTCACATCTCCCAGAGATACACTCACGCCGGCGACCGGCTGATCATCAGCGTCGACCACGCGCACAGTCGCACTAGTGAGCCGCGGCAGCGAGAAATCCTCAACAGTCGCTTCCGTCACAGAAAACGTTTCGGAAGTAATTGTAAAGCTCACACCCCCATGAGCTTTAGACGATTCTCCAGCCTCAACCGAGACCCGATACTCTCCAGCCGGCAGCTCGAAGTAATACGAGCCGTCAGCTTCAACCGGCGCACTCGCATATTGATGCGTTTCAACATTCTCCGCTACCACCTCGCCTTCCCCCACAGGATCACCCCCGCCATCACGCACCACCCCGCTCAAACGGTCGAGTTCACTAGCCGCAAACGGTAGCTGCTCCAAGATTTCGGTGGGTTCACCGGTGTCTTCTCCTTCTCCTCCGGTGACGTCGAAGCCTAGTTCGTGCGGCCGTTCCAGCTTGAACTGAAACTGGGAGAACTTGTTGCCTTCAAACAGCACAAATTCACAAGTGCCCGCGTCCGGCGTAATACAGGACTGCCCGCTATCGTCCTCCCCGTATTTTATCCCGAGTCCCTCTTCAGTGGCACTAGCGAATTCCCGGCTCACATCTCCCAGAGATACACTCACGCCGGCGACCGGCTGATCATCAGCGTCGACCACGCGCACAGTCGCACTAGTGAGCCGCGGCAGCGAGAAATCCTCAACAGTCGCTTCCGTCACAGAAAACGTTTCGGAAGTAATTGTAAAGCTCACACCCCCATGAGCTTTAGACGATTCTCCAGCCTCAACCGAGACCCGATACTCTCCAGCCGGCAGCTCGAAGTAATACGAGCCGTCAGCTTCAACCGGCGCACTCGCATATTGATGCGTTTCAACATTCTCCGCTACCACCTCGCCTTCCCCCACAGGATCACCCCCGCCATCACGCACCACCCCGCTCAAACGGTCGAGTTCACTAGCCGCAAACGGTAGCTGCTCCAAGATTTCGGTGGGTTCACCGGTGTCTTCTCCTTCTCCTCCGGTGACGTCGAAGCCTAGTTCGTGCGGCCGTTCCAGCTTGAACTGAAACTGGGAGAACTTGTTGCCTTCAAACAGCACAAATTCACAAGTGCCCGCGTCCGGCGTAATACAGGACTGCCCGCTATCGTCCTCCCCGTATTTTATCCCGAGTCCCTCTTCAGTGGCACCAGCGAATTCCCGGCTCACATCTCCCAGAGATACACTCACGCCGGCGACCGGCTGATCATCAGCGTCGACCACGCGCACAGTCGCACTAGTGAGCCGCGGCAGCGAGAAATCCTCAACAGTCGCTTCCGTCACAGAAAACGTTTCGGAAGTAATTGTAAAGCTCACACCCCCATGAGCTTTAGACGATTCTCCAGCCTCAACCGAGACCCGATACTCTCCAGCCGGCAGCTCGAAGTAATACGAGCCGTCAGCTTCAACCGGCGCACTCGCATATTGATGCGTTTCAACATTCTCCGCTACCACCTCGCCTTCCCCCACAGGATCACCCCCGCCATCACGCACCACCCCGCTCAAACGGTCGCGAGTGGAGGCTGTCGCGGCCGATGGTGCAACAAGGACACTCACAGCGACCGCCGCTGCGCATAGGGCGACAAGCTGTCGTCGCCGGTGTCGAGCTTCGGACTTGCCGAGGACGTGTTCGGCTGAGAACCATCGAGTCGCTAACCCGGTCATCCTCACCATCGGGCGTTCCCTGACCGGACGTGGAAGTTTCGCTGCCCCCACGTGCCTCTCCAGCCGCGCTCGCATCGTGCGCTACCTCCCCCAAGACCTCGAAGTGCAGGACGGGTCCTGCTTGTAACCGCGCTCCTGTCGCTTTGGGCGAAACGACCGCGAGGTCATCGAGAGGCAGATATTGCCCGCCGAAGGCCTGCGCGAGAGGGTCGTGCAGAGCGGCCGAGAGCGGCCTTGGATGCCACTGTACAGCTTCTGCGCACGGTGAGGCTACCCCTCGCGGAGACGACGGGTAGCTACCTCGGAGGCCGTGAGGCCTAAGCCGGTACGAGGGCTCAGCGCCTGCGGCTGGACAGGCGCGACTGCTTCCGCGGACGAGCGAGCGCCACGGGGCGGCCGAGTCCGGTCCAAGCAGCACACGAGGAGGTGCGGGTGCGGCGCGCGCCTGGCGCCTACGCCGGGAGGCCAGTCGCCCGCCGACGCCTCTTACGCGAGGGTCACGGATTTTGCATTTTCGTCACCTCGTTTATCTGCTTGGCGGTGATCTTGCCGTCATCGGGTACGAGCGGATGATGGCGGGCGCAGAGTTTGAGGTGCCCGTGCGTGAATCGTCCGAGGCGGTGGCAGCCATTTTGGTGGCATTCGATGTGTTTGTAGGCGGTCGCGAAGGCAGACACGAGGACCGCGAGGGTCAGAAGTTCGAGGTAGCTGTCACCGAAGACTTGTTCGGTGAGGAAGTGCAAGGCCGCCAGCATGGCGCTGACTTCGCTGCTGGTGCCCGGACTCCTTTGATCGCAGGACCGACGGGGACTACCGATCATCCATGGCGCATCGCCTTACCCCTCTTCTGAGCGAGGCCTGCGGCGACAGCACGAGCCTCGTCTGGTTTAGGTAGACCCCCCAACGCACGATCAGGCCATCTGCCCAGGTCATGGCATCGGCGTCTCGTAATCGCGTCTTCGCCGCCGCGATTGACGGCGGCGATGCTGCTGCGCCGCGAGCGCCTGCAGATCGGGCACGCTCCGTGGCGTGCCACGAGGCCCTCACCGAGGCCGGGCAGCCCTCGCCTCTATCCATAACCACTCAGCTTGGTATCGTTGCGGGCGATGACGGTGGCCGTCCCCGTGATCTCCGAGCGCCAACGCCAGCCGGGTGGCTGCTGCACGCCGCTCGTGGAACCCGACCTAAGCGCTGAGGCGGCGCTTCGCCTAGCCGCGGTGACGAAGGCGCTCGCGGATGCCACGCGCCTTCGGATCGTGGATGCGTTGCGGAAGGCGTCACCGGAGGCGGTGTGCCAGTGCGAGCTACTGCCGCTCTTCGATATGTCGCAACCCGCTCTCGCCAAGCACTTGAAGGTGCTCGTCACCGCCGGGCTGGTGCACATCGAGCGTCGCGGGCTCTGGGCCTTCTACTACGCCGATCCCGCTGCGCTGGACGGCTTCCGCTCATGGCTGAGCTAGAGACTCCCGGTTCGGCGTGCTGCTCGCGCGAGCAGCAGGCGAGCTGCTGCGACCCAGGCGAGAAGGGGGACTGCTGCGTGAGCGACGCGGAGAGCTGCGGCTGCGAGCCCATGTCAGCCGACACGCAGACCCCTGAGCCCTCGGCATGAGCGACGTTCACGAGATCCACCTGCACGACCCGCAAACGCTCTACCGGCACTGGGAGGAAACCCAGTGGAGCCCCTGGGAAGTAGACCTCGCGCCCGATCATGGGCAGTGGGCAGCGATGGAGAATCGGACGCTCGTGTCCTTCGTGCTTGGCTCGCTGATGGTCGCCGAGGAGCGGATCACGACGAAGTTCTCCGGCCTGGTGGGCGCGGACGGCAGCGAGGAGGAAGTCACGTTCCTCGCGACTCAGCAGGTCGACGAGGCCAGGCACATGCAGTTCTACGCGCGCTATCAGGACGAGGTCGTTGACGAGCACGCACCGATAGCCGCGCACGTCGAGCGCGCCCGCGGGCAGGTCTCGCCGGCCTTTCGGACGATCTTCGATGAGAAGCTGGTCGCCGCCCACGTTCGCCTCGTTGCCAATCCCAGCGATATGGCCGCGAAGGTCGCCTTCGTGACGATCTACCACTTGATCCTGGAGGCGACGCTGGGGCTGACGACCTTCGAGTTCTCGACCGGCTTCATGGACCGCCACGGCCTGCTGCCGGGGTTCGTCGCTGGCTACACCAAAATCCACCACGACGAGCAGCGCCACATCGGATACGGAATCTGGCGCCTGCGCCGAGCCGTCGCCGAAGACCCGGCGATGGGTGAGGTCGTGCGCGTAACCCTGCGCGATCTGCTCCCCGCGGTCGCGGAGTCGCTCGCGGTGCCAGAGGGCGCCGATGCCTCGGAGCTGGGCGCCTCGGCGGAGGAGATTCGGGCCTTTGCGCTCGGCGGACTGACCCGAAGGCTAGAGATCATCGGCGTCCCGCTCGACACGCTGTGAGCACCCCGAGCCTGCTCAGACGGGCGACGGCTGAGGCGCTGGGCACCTTCGCACTGGTGTTCGCAGGGTGCGGCGCGATCGTCACCAACAGCGAACGCACCGGGACGCTCGGGACCGTCGGGGTGAGCTTGGTGTTCGGCCTCGTGATCCTCGCGGGCATCGCCGCTGTGGGCCACATCTCGGGCGCCCACTTCAACCCCGCGGTGACGACCAGCTTCTTCCTGACCCGACACCTACCGGGACGGGATGCCAGCACCTACATCGTGGCTCAGATCGCGGGAGCTACCGCGGGCGCACTGCTGCTGTGGCTCGTGTGGCCTGCCAAGCCATCCGACCTCGGCGCAACCGTGCCCTCGATAGCCGTAGGACGGGCGGTGATCGTCGAGGGCGTCATGAGTGCGCTCCTGATGCTCGTGATCCTCAGCGTGGCGACCGACACACGAGCGGCCGGTGCCCCGGCGGCGATTGCGATCGGCGCGACGATCGCTCTCGATGCGCTGTTCGGTGGTCCGCTCACGGGTGCGTCGATGAACCCGGCGCGGTCGTTCGGCCCAGCGCTCGTGTCCGGACAGTGGAAGGACTTCTGGGTGTACCTCGCCGGGCCGCTGACAGGCGCGCCGCTCGGCGCATTCGCATACCAGTTCGTGCGCGGCGAGCACCCTCGACTCCCCCGCGCCGCACCCGCCGCCGACGAGACGTAGTGGCAACCGTTCTGTTCGTGTGCTTGCACAACGCCGGGCGCTCTCAGATGAGCCAAGCACTCTTCGAGCGCGCCTGCCTGGGCCGTCACACGGCCCTCTCCGCGGGAACCACGCCATCCGACCGCGTTCATCCGCAGGTGGTGGAAGTCATGCGTGAGCTGGACATCGACCTCGCCGGCCGGCGGCCCCGCCTTCTAACCAGCGATCTGGGCGAGAGCGCCGACGTGGTGGTGACGATGGGCTGCGGAGACGCCTGCCCGTACATCCCAGGAAAGCGTTACATCGACTGGGACCTACCCGATCCCAAAGGCCAGCCGGTCGAGGCCGTGCGGGAGATACGCGAAGAGATCCGCAGCCGCGTCGAGCAACTCCTTGCCGAGCTAGAACACGCCACGGGGCAAGGTGGCCTTTCCGAGGGGTGAGCGAGGGGACTCGAACCCCCGACCGCCTGGACCACAACCCGACGACGGGGGTATCTCGGGGCGCTCATGGCCCGTATTCATTGGGGTTTTGGGCCCCGGGTGCCCCTGGGTTTTCCTCAATTTGTTCCCCAAATTGTTCCCCAGGCTTGATGTTGCGACGTGGTCACGAGTCGCCCTCGTCGCCGCCGAGATCGCGCGAGGGCTCCCCCGCCCGATCCTCCGTGTCCCCTTCGAGCTCTGGCGCGAAAGCCGCGTCGACGAGCTGCACCTCACGCTCAGACGGCGCGTAGTGCGCGTAGATCTGCGTGGTCTTGCCGTCAGCGTGCCCGAGAAACTCCTGGATCGTGCGGATCGGAGTGCCCGACGCGGCCAGGCGCGTCGCGAACGTGTGGCGCAGGTCGTGAAAGCGCACCGGACGCACACCGGCATCCACGCACGCCGCCTTGAAGCGCTTGCTGAGCTTCGAGCGATCCAAAGGTGTGCCCTTCTGCGGGTGGGCGAACACGAGGTCGTCCTCGCCGCGGTAGGGCGTCCGCTTCGACCAACGGTCGAGGTCCCCCGCCAGCCGGCTCGCCATCGGTACCGAGCGACGCGTGGAGAGATCGGACTTGCCCTCGCCTGAATGCTCGCCGCGGACGAACGTGTTGCGCACACGTATGCGCTGGCTCGCCCAGTCGATGTCGCGCCAGCGCAGGCCGAGCAGCTCGGACTGGCGAAGGCCCGTCATCGCTGCGGTCAGGATCACGACACGCAGAACTGGACCGAGGACGTCCGGCGAGGGCGGTGGCGCCGGGCCGGCGCGCCCGCGGCGCGTCGGCGCCGGCGCGCGGATCACCACCTCGTTGGGGATCGCCCGGATCACCGCCTCAAGCTCGCTGACGCTCAAGAACTGCAGGTCCGGGTTTGACCCTCGCCGCCGGCGTCCCGGCTTCTCGGCGCGCCGGACCGGATTCTCACGCACCCAGCCGGCGTCGATCCCGTGCTCGAAGACGGCATGCAGGAACCCCAAGATGTTGCGAACGCTCTTCGGGGCCAGGCCACGTTTCAGGAGCGCCCGGCCAAACGCTTCGACGTCGCCGCGGTCGACCTCGCTCGCCGTGCGGTCTCCGAGGAGCGGGCTCACGTGCACACGCTGCATGTACTCACAGGCCTCGCGGTAGGACTTGCGCGCACCACGCAGCTCGAGGCGCTCGCGCAGCGAGCCGGCGATCTCATCCACGCTCGGCGAGCGCGCCCCCGCGACGGGGCGAGGCGCGAGCTGCTCCTGTTCCTGCATCTTGCGAAACTGGCGCTCCGCGTTGGCACGGGTGAGCCCGTTCGCCTCGCCGGGTGCGCGAACCGGCCCGACCCGACGGTTCAGCAGGCGCCCGTCGGATGTGCGCCAGCGCCCGTAGTAGGACCCCGACTTCTCATAGATGTGACCCGTCCCGTAGCTGCGCCTGGCCATGAGCTCCGTATCCGTCGGTGGCGGGATGCTACCGGCGTCCGGCGAGAGGGCGCTGGCGCCGGCGCGCCTCGTGCTCACCGCACCCGCGAAAGGTGCTGGCGCGTGGAGGAGCGCTCCACCTCGTCCATCCATTGCTCGAGCGCGCTGCGACGGTAGCGGACGTAGCGCCCGAGCCGAAGATGAGGAATCCGGCGCTTTCGCGTCTCGGCATACACCCAGGAACAGGTGACCTGCAGCAGCGCCGCGACTTCCTCGGCCGTGAGGAGACTGTCGGGCAGTGAAGAAGACTCAGCCGCCTCAGCGACATCAGGTGTCTGGTGCGCCGTTGAGCTCATGGTGTAGATGACCATCAGGGAGCCGCCACGGCCCAAGGGAATAGCCGTCGAACCCACGTTGGCGTCGTGACGCTGGGACGCGCGCTCGCATGCCCACAGGACTTCACGGTCGTCTCCCACCCCCCCTCGGAAGGCTCTATCCCGCAAGCCACTCAGACGGTGGAGCTCCGGGCGTCCACTCCTTCGCCACACCGCCGCCGAGCTGGCGCAGCGCGTGGGAGTACTCCGCGAGCTCGCGGTGGAAAGCGAGCTCTTCGCGCGGGTTCTCCCCGGCATCGTCGATCTCGCCTCGCCACACAGCCAGCGCACAGAGGATCTCTGAGTGCACCTCATCTCGCCACCATCCGTCTTTCAAAGGTTCCAGCAGACGCGGATAGCGGCCGTGCAGTGCGACGATCGCACCCCACATCTGACGGCGCCAAGCGGGGTCACCGCCATAGGGCTCAAACCAGCGGGGACGCTCGGCGCGCTTGGCCGCCGTCAGGGTCGCAGAGGCGCGCAGCGGGCGAACCTTCCCGTCTCTCGCCGCCTCCGAGACGCCGCTGCGCACGAACTGGCCGGCGACGGTCGACGGTGGTTCACCGGCTCCCAGGGCGAGCTCGTGCAGCTGTGTCGCGACCGGGTCGGACAAGACGATCTGAAAGCGGCGACTCACCGCATCCCGCCGGTCACAGGTCGCTGATCCTCAACGGCAGAGAAAGCGCGGCCGATCTCGCCGAGCGGAACGCGATCGGGGGTCAGCGCATGCCCGAGATCCACGTCGGCCGCCGGATCGGATAACTCACGATGCTCGAGCGAGGGCGTCTGGCGGCGGCTGCGGCGCATATTCTCCGCGAAGCGCTCGATGCGGTCAGCATCGTGTCCTTCGGTGCCGAGCTCCTCCCGGTTCACGTACCAGTCAGTCCCCTCACGCGAACGCGAGGCCTCCACGTATGCCGGCTCCTTGCTGGTCTGCCAGCCACCCGTCACGACCAGGGTGCGTGTCACCGTCGCCCCCTGGGCACGGTGGATGTGCTGCGCGTAACCCAAGCGGACACGTGACAGGTCCTCGCCGACCAGCGTGCGGCGCTGGCCGGTCGCATCGAACTCGATCAGGACCTCTCCGTCATAGCTGACGTTCACAACTGTGCCGAGACTTCCGTTCTCGATCCGCTGGTGACCAGGCTCATGGTGCTGGTCGATCATCGCCACCCTGTCACCAGCGCGGATGCCGTAGTGCATCCCCGGCACGTCGACCTCCAGCTCACCCAGCTCGCCACGCTCGGCGCGATAGTGCTGGGCGCGCGCGTTCAGGCGCGCGATCTCCTTGTTCGACGCGTCAGAGATCAACGCGACCTCGCTGATCGGATGCGTCTCAGTCAGGCGCGCCCAGTCGCTCACGGCCCGCTCGACCGCCTCGTCACGAGAACCAGACACATGCAGGCGCCCGCCGGCGAGGTAGTGGGCGATTGCCTTATCGGTGCGGCCGGCGCGCAGATCGGCCCACGCGCGCTGCTCGCCGGGATCGTGCGTGCGATGCACTCTCGAGAGCGCCGCGCATGGAGCAAGCGCCGTTAGGCGGTCGAACATGCCGCCCGCGCCGATCGAGGGAAGCTGCGCGCCGTCGCCGATCGCGACGAGCTTCGCCCCCGTCCGCGCCGCCACCTCGGTCAGCCGGTCAAGGCGCGACGTGTCCGCCATGCCGGCCTCGTCAAAGTAGATCGTCGTGCACTGGCCGATGTCGACACGGCCGGCCTCCACGCGCGCGATCAGCGCGTCTAGGGTCAAGGTGCGATCCAGCAGCGCGGGACTGTCGCGCCCCAGACGCTGAGCGGTCGAGCCTGACACCGCGATCCCGAAGGTCTCATGACCCGAGAGCTGCTCGGCACGAGCGGCGGCGTCGATCACGACACCCTTGCCGGTGCCGGCCGGCCCAATCACAACCGCCGCCCGCTCCGGACCCGTGATTACGCCAGCCGCGTGTTGCTGCTCAGCGGTCAGTCGCGCCCCGATCCGCTCGGCGACCTGGTCGCTCGCCGCCGCCCGCGCTCTCTCCCCCACGTCCCGCCCACCCGCAACTGCCAACGCGGAGAAGCGCTCCTCAATCGCCTGCTCGCGCGCGCGAACCGTCCGGGTCGTCATCAAGCCAGCCTCCAGACGCAAGACGCGGCGATCAGCGACCATCCTCCGGGAGAACCCCAGCGCCTCGTCGGGCGAGCACTCACCAACCGCCTGCTCGAACAGCACCGTCCGAAACTCGCTCGGTTCGAACGTCGCGGCGCGCTCGGTCAAGCGCTCCTCGACACGGTGCTCAAGGTCACCATTGTGGCGTGACCCTTCGGCGGAGGCGAGCAAGTCGGCAAGGGCACCCCGCGAGAGCTCGCAGCCCGCGGCCGTCTCGTTCCAAGCTCGCTGCAGGTCGCCGCGGGTGCGGAGCACCTTCCCCTTGCGGTTCTCGAGCTTCAGAGCACGCAACTCGCCGCGCTCCGGCTCGCGACCCCACTTCGCGCGAAACCGCTCAGCCGCCCGCGCGACCTCGCGGCTGCGCGCCGAGAACGCATCCGCGAGACCACGGGGAACGCCGGCGATCTCGAAGTAGCGCCCGTGCCTCCCCGTCCCCGCATCAATCGCATAGCCGAGCCTTGACAGCTCGTCGGCGAGCGCCAGGCGATAGTAGGCGCCGACCTCACGGGTCGCACGGAACACCGGACGCGACGCCACCGCGACGATGCGCCCGTCATCCCTGACGGCACTCGTCACGACCACATGGCTGTGCAGCTGCGGGTCGGGAGCGTCACCAGCCAGCACCCCTCGGGCCGTCGTGTGTCGGTACTCGGCGGCGATCAGGTCCCTGGCCCGTTGCTCGAGGAGGCGTCCGCCAATACGACGGCGAACAGTCGGGACCGTCGCGGTCAGGTGTTCCATCGCGGCCGCTACCGCCGCCGCGTGCGCCTCCTCCATGTTGCGGCGGCGCGTGTCCGAGCCGAGTGCCCAGACAGTGGATACGGACTTCGGGGCGCTGAACGTCAGGTCGATCCCGCCGCCACGAGCGCCGTTCGCGCCCGCTGCGCGAAGCCAGCCACCCGTTCGAGGGTGCCGGCCCTCCATCATCGCGACGAAGTCTCGCCCGTCCACGGGCCCGTCGTCGAGCCCGAGATGGGCGAGCGTGTCTGCCCCGGCGAGCCAGCGCCCGGGCGCCTGAGTGGGCTCCCCCTCGGCGTTCAGGTAGTAGTCGCCACGGTGGGGCTCGATCGTCTTTGACTCCAGATAGCGGGCATAGCCGCCGCCCTTGGCGGCACCGATGCTCGAGGCTGTCAGCACATCCGCTACAGACCTCCGCCCGCTCAAGGCGGCCAGCGAACCGACACAGCGCTGGCACAGCGCCCGCACAGTCGTGCATCTAGTCTGTGCTTTTTGCCAGCTTGCGGAGACGGGGAGCCTGCGCCGGGAACCGGGAGCCTGTTTCTGGTCGCAGCGGCCGGCTCGTCGGACGCGTAGCTGGCGGGAAGGAATGCCGTCTGCCTTGTCGTCCGTTGAGCCGGGTTTGGTCCTGGGCTGGTGTCGGGCTGACTCTTAGTCTGTGTGTCGGCCGTGCTGGCCCGACCGACGCTCGCCGTGTCGTCCGCCACCACCTCGGACCTGGGGCGTGACCTAATAGGAGCGTGGCAACCGCACCGAGAAAGGCCTGTCGGCCGGAGGTCCAGTCAAACGAGGACCATCGAATGAAGGGACGTGCGGATGATCGTGATCGGAGCGGATGTCCACGAGAGCACACACGCGTCGGCCGCGGTGTTGACCGAGCAGGCCGGAGGGTCGATGTCCTCGTGGCGTCGAGTCTGCGAGGGCGGCGCCGGGTGCTTGGGCGACGAGGACGAAGCTAAGACGTTGAAGTGTGCTGATCGCTTGGGGCGCTGCGGGCGTCGTCTGGGGTGAGGCCTTCGGCTCGGTAGCCGGCGGCCCGCTTCGAGTCGTGGAGCTGGAGGCCGGCCTTCACCCATCGGTCGGTGTCGGCGACGCTGAACCCCTCGTGGCGCCAGTTCGCGGCTGCTGCCATGACCTCTCGCCACATGTGCCAGTCCGTATGCTCGTCTGAGTCCGAGCGCTTGCGTGCGTCGCTGAGAGGCGTCAGCAGCGCTCGCCAGCTCGCTGCCTGCCGCGGCGCAAAGCCGGTCTCGGCCCAGAGATGCGCCTCCTCTGGCTCGAAGCCCGCATCACGCCATCCGACGGCCGTCTCGGCCCAAAAGACAGCAGCGATCCAGTCCTCCTCCTCCTCGGACGAGAAGCCACGGTCCCTGAATTCGGCGGGATCTCGCACCACGGGCTTCGAGCATGATATGGCTAGTCACGCGTCAGGTCCTGGGAAGTTCCGTGCTGCGGATCAGTCTCGAGGGTTGAGGCGTTCAGGGACCGTGAAGACCAGACAAGTAAGGGCGTAGAACAGTCGTAGCTGCGCTACGCGGCCATGGAGGTGTGCGCTATTCGCTTGCTCGCACGACTGCGGTGGGCGCTCCGAGGTCGCGGGCAAGCTTGCGTGGGCGGTTCATCCATGGTTCCGGTCGGATGCAGCGGAGCCAGTCAGACAGGGTCGGGATTCGCCCGCAGTCCTCGATGACGTGCTGCTCGCCGATCCAGCGGACGGGGATCATGCGGCCGGTGGTGAGAGTGATCGTGTGGCCGAACACCCTCTCGGCTTCGAAGATGCCCTGTGAGTGGTGGCGGAGGGCGCGATGGCGGAAGTCGCCGTGGTGTTCCTTTGACTCGTCGAACCACGTGTGGATCGCGATGTAATCCTCGGTCCCACCGCCCCATTTGCGCTGCGAGCTGAGAGCGTGGTGGTAGGGGTTGGCCATCGCTACTGCGCTCGGTCTCCGTCCGTGCCCTTGCCGGCAAGCATCTCGAGCTGGGCACGCGTGAGCGTCGCCTCGCCCACATCCTCGATCCTGAAGAGGTCAAGGATGACCTCCTGCTCCACGTCGAGACCTTCCGTCCAGGAGTCGTCCAGGTCATCGCCCTCGACGGCGTTTGGTTCGAGGGAAACCGAGCCACTGAGCCAACGGAAGTAGCCGCCCTCGTCGTCGTACTCGTACTGGGCGCTCAGGTGCAGCGAGGCGATCTCGGGATTGTTGGCCAGGATCTCAAGCAGCTCGGCGATCAGATAGAGACGCGCGGCCGCGCGGTATACCGTGCTCGCCCGCTCGAGTGACGCGTGCGCTTCAACGGCACGCTGACGCAGCTCCGCTGAGGCGGCCATCAGAGCAGTTCCTCGAAGTGGTCGTATCCCGAGCGCTCGTCTCGGATCATCTGGACCGACTTGGATTGAACGTCCCAGATGACTTCGCCCGTCACGTCAAAGTCGCCGGCGAAGGTTCCATAAGCCTCGAAGACGGGCTCGCTCAACGCGTCGGACACGGCAACGAGATGCTGCTTGTCATCGCCGGCCTGCCACGAGGTCGGCAGGGTGCGCAGGGTCTCCTCGCCATTGAACAGCGTGATCGTGTCGGGGCCACCTTCGTCGTTGCCGCCGCTGAACTCCACGACGGCGCGGTCGGCACCGAGGCGTTCCAGGGCTGCGAACGCGTCAGCTCGACCGAGCCTGCTCTCTTGGTTTGCGTTGTACTGGGACATCGTTACTCCTCTCGCGTTTGGGACTCCGCCGGTCGCGGGCCATCTCCGCCCGACGCGCACGCGGAGCGTGCGAGAATCGGCAGGGCGGATGCCCGCGGGTGCGGAAGGACAGGTCGTTGCTGTTGGGCTTAACGGCCTCAGACAGAAGGTGACGGCCAGCGGGCAGGGTCGCATGGGCCGAGCGTCCGGGGGGTCCGACCGCGAAGGCCCGCACCCGCCTCAGGGGTGCGGGCCAGGATGGTCACCTAGGCGGCGACGGCCTTCCTACCGTTGCGCGCCGACTTCGGCGGCGCTGGGTCCTCGGCGGGACGGGGGGCGGTCAGGAACTCGACGTTGCCGACGACCACGTAGTCGTGGCGTTTCTCGCCGGACTCCGTCTCCCACTGGCCGTATGCGATGCGGCCATCGACCGCGACCAGCCAGCCCTTTGAGAGGTACTCCGCCGCGGCCTCGCCCGCCTTGCCGAACACGCTGACGTTGATGTAGCCGACCTCGCGGCCGCGGCCCATCCCGTCGACAGCCAGCCGCAGCTGGCAGACCTTCATCTCCTCGGAGACCTGGCGGAGCTCCGGGTCCTTGGTCAGACGGCCCGTGCAGATGTACTTGTTGATGTTCATGCTGTTCTCCTTCGGTTGGTTGGTGCTAGTGACGCAGCCCAAGACCGACGCCGACCGGCGCGCGGAACCGAAGACCGAAGGGCAAGGGGAACCCCTTGCGGGGGTTGAAGCGCCTAGCCGGCGACGTCGAAAATGGGGCCAGGCACGTAGGCACGACCAAGCGGAGGAGACCACTCGAACAGGTTGAAATCACCCCGTTCGGGATGACTCACGGCGACGCCCGTTCACGAGCTCCCACAGGTGGGCTGTCGCTAGCTCGTATAACTCGCGTGTGGTTGATAGACGCGTGCTCTTCTTTGGCGACTCACTGGTGGCAGGGGTCGGCGACCCGACGGGCCTCGGCTGGGTCGGACGTGTCGTTGCGGCCTCGTTCGCCGCCGGTCTGCCCATGACCGCGTACAACCTCGGCATCAGAGGAGAGACCTCCGTTGAGGTCGCGTCACGCTGGCGGCGGGAGACCCGGGCGCGGCTATCGGCGGGAACGGATACTCGGATCGTCACATCCTTCGGCGCGAACGACACCGCCCGCGAGGAGGGTGTGCAAGGCGTCGAGCCAGAGCGCTCCTGTGACGCCCTGAGCGAGATCTTGGAGCGCGCAGCAGCGATCGAGCTGCCAGCGCTCGTCGTGGGCCCGGCGCCCGTCGACGACGCCGAGCAGAACCGGCGCATCCAAAGCCTGTCGGGCGAGTTCGGCGAGATCTGCGCCTCGCGAGCCGTGCCATTCCTCAGCGTGATCGAACCGCTGCTCGGCTCCGACGGGTGGCACGAACAGGTGAGCAGCGGAGATGGTGCTCATCCTGAAGCTGCGGGTTATCAGTCGTTGTCCGAGGTCGTTCTCCGGGGCGGCTGGCTCAAGTGGCTCAGGACCGGATCAACGCGGAGGTAAACGCGCACGAGCGTGCGCCCGCATGCCGCACAGATGGTGCCCGTGCGGGACAGCATCGGTGCGACGGGCGCCCGATAAACAGGGACGCACTGGCTGCTCTGGTAGCTTTCCCGCCCCTTGGGTACCGTGAAGCGAGCAGATCCGCAGTGCGGCGACGCCGGCGAGCGGGGCTCCAGCCTAGCGCCTGCGATTTGGCCTGGGCTTACAACGCGACTCGACGGACAGTTGATCGTGCTTGAACCGCTGCATTCCTGCCACGAGGACGGCCTATGGCTGGCGTCCCAGCACCCTGAGATGTGGACCTGGACGATCCCGGTCGGTCAGAGCCCGGAGTTCTTCTCCCAGTGGTTTCAGGCTGGCCTCGCCGAGACCGAAGCCGGCAGGGAATGCGTGTTCGCGACGCTCGATCGCGCGAGCGGTCAGCCGATCGGCAGCTCGCGCTATCACACGTTGCGCCGACAGCACCGGGGTCTCGAGATCGGCGCCACATGGCTGGTCCCCTCGGCGTGGGGCACCGGCGCCAACATCGAGGCGAAGCTGCTCATGCTGGAGCACGCCTTCGAACGGCTCGGTTGCCTGCGCGTCGAGTTCAAGACCGACGCTCGCAACGAGCGCTCGCGCGCCGCGCTCGCGGCACTCCCCGCGCAGTTCGAGGGCATATTTCGCAAGCACATGGGTGCTGTCCGGGGTCGGTCTACGGGACTCCGCCTACTACAGCGTGATCGATGAGGACTGGCCGAGCGTGCGCGCCAACCTCGAGCGTCGGCTGCTGCTGGCACTTCAGGGCGGCCCGCCGAACCTCGGACCACGACTCGGCGGAGCGCAGGCATAGCCGTGGCGGGGCCGCCAGCGACCGCGCAGCTCGTGCGCCGTATCCAGGAGCACTCGCGTCTGAGTGGCGAGTTCACGCTGCGCTCCGGCGTGACAAGCCACGAGTATTTCGACAAGTACCGCTTCGAGTCCGATCCGCTGCTCCTGCGCGAGATTGCCGAGGCGCTGGTCTCGCTGCTCCCGCCTGATGTTGATGCGCTCGCCGGTCTCGAGCTGGGCGGGGTGCCGCTCGCTACCGTCTGCTCACAGGTATCGGCGCTGCCGACACTGTTCGTTCGTAAGCAGACGAAGGACTACGGCACGCGTCGCCTTGTGGAGGGTGGACAGGTAGAGGGCCGCCGGCTCGCGGTGATCGAGGACGTCGTCACCTCTGGCGGGCAGGTAGTCGAATCCTGCCGCGAGCTGCGCGAGCAGGGAGCGGAGATCGCTGTGTGCTGTGCGTGATCGACCGTCAGACGGGTGGCGCGGAGAACCTCGCTCAGGAGGTACTTGAGCTGCGCTGCCTGTGCACGATCAGCGAGCTTCAGCAAGCCACGAGCGAGCACGATGGCGCGCAACATTGAGCTGAAGGCCCGGGACCTCGACCCGGCTCGCTCGCTGCGGGCGGCGCTCGACCTGGGCGCCGAGGATCACGGCTGGCTGCAGCAGCTAGACACGTACTTCAAGGTGCCAAACGGACGCCTGAAGCTGCGCGAGCAGGAGCGCAACGCTCAGCTCATCTACTACGAGCGCTCTGATGAGGCGATCGAGCGAGAGAGCCACTATCGGATCGTTCCGGTCGAGGACCCCGATGCTCTCAAGGACTCGCTGGCTGCGGCTCTCGGCATCCTCATCGCAGTCGAGAAGTCCCGCCGCCTGCTGATCTGGCGCAACGTTCGCATCCACCTCGACGAGGTTCCCGGGCTCGGAAGCTTCATTGAGCTCGAGGCCGTGGCCGAGCTGCACTCCGATCTGCGCGGCGAGTACCTGAACGTCGCGAAGCTGCGTGAGGCGCTGCACATCACCGACGAGCACATCCTTGCTGGCGGATACAGCGACGAATTGCTGCGGGTCGGGGGTGACCCGAAGCAATGAGTGCCCCGGCCTACGACCGCCTCGGCCTCAGCTACAGCCAGGTCCGCCGCGCCGACCCACGCTCACAGGCAGCCATCTGGAGAGCGCTCGGCAACGCGAAGCGCGTCCTGAACAGCGGCATCGCCGTGACCTCCGCGAGAACGCGCTACGGGTTCAGGCCGCGAGCTCAGGTGCGTCGGAAGCGCACGCCGCGAGGGACTCTTCGATGCGTCGGGCGATTCCGTCGATCGTCTCCGCGTAGGAGCGGATCGCCTCAAGCTCCCCGCTCTCCCCCCAGCCGGCCACGTAGGGAACGCTCGACCCCGATGTATCCAGGCCGACTGAGCCGCAGACGATGTACGTGACGGTGTCAACGAGCACCTCGGCGCGGCGACGGCCATAGTCGCGATAACCGACACCGAGTGCGTGAGCGATCTCGTGTACCAGCACCCTTACGCGCGCGTTCGCAGGCGGCTCGTTGTTCACGACGATCATGCGGTTACCCATGTCGCACCAGCCCTCCGCGGAGCCCTCGAGGGGCCGGTACTGCACCGAGAAGCCGAGATCCATCGCGAGATCCGCCAAGGGCCCGAGCAGGTGTGCGTGGCTATCGCCGTCAATCGGATGTGACGGCGGCTCCAACGGCACCGGCTCACGGTCGGGCAGCGCGTCTGTCTGCGAGACGTCGAACACCGACACCGCGCGAAACAGCATCCGTCTCTGCTCCCCCGCGTCCGCGTCCCCGGCTGCGTCGCCGGTCGCAGGGTCGCCTGTGCGCACGCTCATCGGGGCGAGGATCCGGATCGCACGCTCACCCTTGCGGACACACCGGTTCAGCTCGAGGAACGCGCGGAAGCCCGCGACATATGTGGCGTCTGGGCGCTGCAGCGCGATCAGCAGCTGGTTGCCGAACGAGTAGCGGGCGAGTCCGTTGGTGGAGCGAACGCGCACCCAGCGCTGCCAGCCCTCCGAGCTCAGCAGGGCACGGGCCGCCTGCTCCAGTCGGTCACGATCGGCCTGGCGGCGTGCGGCGCGCTCAGCGTCGGTCAGTTGACGTCGAGTCATCTCAGGATCTCCTTCCGTTGAAGGGCCTGCGCTCTGCGGGCCCGACTCCCCGACGCCGCGCACGCCGGAGGCGTGCGACGATGGGACGGGATCGGGGCCGCACGGATGTGTTGTGGGCTCACAGCTCCACCTCGTGCGGTGCGACGCCGAGACCGCGTCTCGCGATCAGGGCGAGCACGTCGCTGTGCACCCATGGCGTCGGCGCGCTCCGACCACCCTCCGGGAGCAGGCCGAGGCGACGCCCGAGCCAGCTCGTCTCGCCGCTCTCGTTGCCCCTCGCATCGTGCTTCACGCGCCCGCAGCGCATCGCGATCTCGCTCATCGACAAGCCGAGGCTCAGCTGCCGCTGCACCGCTTCACGCAGACCACGGTTCAGCACGATCGGGCTGCACCGGAGTCGCCGCAGCTCCGCCTGAAGCCGCACCGTCGAGACACAGCCGCCGGAAGGGATCAATGCGAGCGTGCGAGAGGTGATCGCCAGCGCCGCGTCATAGGCCTCCAGCGCGCCAACGACGTCCCTGAGGGTGACGGGCTCGAACAGCGGCGTGTCTGGGTCACAGTGCGGAGAGCGAGTCCAACGCAGCTCGAACCCCAAGCGCTCGACCGGCACCTCGCGGATCGCGTACGTGCAACGGCGTGCATCGAGGAGCGCGCCGCTGTCAGGAACAGTCTCCATAGCTGCCGCGCCCTCGGACGGCTCGCGGGCGGCGAGCTGCTGCGCTTTCAGCGAGACGCAGCGGCCGCGGGTCGGGTCGGCCAGGTACAGCTTTGCGACGAGGCGAGCGTTGTCGTGAGGCTCATCGGGCGCGAGCTGCGCGACGAGGCGCGCGTCCTTCAGCGTCCCGCCCAGGCAGTCGAGCACGAGCACGCTCGCGTCGGGTCGCGCGACGGCGACCACGTCGCGCGGTTCCCCAACTCCGGAGGCCAGGTAGCCCCCGAGTCGTTCGATACGAACCACGAGCAGGCCGCGTGTCGCCTCGTCGCGCGGCACGACGTCGAGGCCGACGGTCGCGTCCGTAGCCCGCGGTGGCCGACGCACTGAGGCTCGTGCGGGAGCGTGCGGCTTCTCTGAGGCACGGATGCGGGCTTCGGTGCGACTCGCGCCACTCGTGCGGGTGGCGCTAGACATCCGCAGCCGCCTCCCCCAGGACCCGGCGCACGGCGCTGCTGGCCATCGGCACGTCGTCCAGCCGACGCGCCTGCTCGAGATAATCGGCGAGCAGCGCCGGCAGCTCGCCATCCTGCTTCGAGGTGGCGTCGCGCTCCACCAGATAGGAGCGTCCGTCGCCCGCGCGGGGGCGGTCGGTGATTCTCACGCTGCCGCCTGTGCTGAGGGCGTGCAGGACACGCTCGCCGGCGCTGACGCTGTAGTGCGCAAGCTCAAGGGGTTGCTCACGGCTGGCAGGTGGGGGGCGGTTCACCAGCCAGGTCGCGGAGGAGCCGAAGCCCACGACCTCCTCAGCTTGGACCGCGGTGGCGTAGACCGCACGGTCGTCCTCGACGATGTCTCGCCGCCGGGGTTCGCGCGGGAGTCTGCTGAGGCGGTCGATCTCGCTGCTGGCCTGCGCACGTGTCGACGGTGAGACGAACGTCGTGCCGGTCTTCTCGGCCAGGGCACGCAGGTAGCGCAGCTGGCGCGGTGTGGGAGCCTCGCTCGAGGGACTCATGTGTAACTCCTTGCTGTCGCGGGTTCGAGCACGGCCGGGCCGGAGCAGGCCGGCGAGGCGAGTCAGGCCCTGCCCCGTCAGGGGGCGCCGTCGGCGACGCGCAGCGCAGGGCTTGACGCGCCCCCAAGAGCCGGTCTGCTGGCCTCTGCGGGTGGGCTCGAATCCGCGCGGGCAGAAATGCCCGCTACCTGCCTGTCAGGCGAGCTGGCCGGGTCCGCACAGCGCACGCTCGTGCTCGCCAACCCGAACTCACAGATGAGACGCTCACGCAATTCGATGAAGCCCGCGCCGCGCGGGGTGATTCCCCACAGTCGCCCAGCGAAGTCGAAGATCGTGCCTCCCGCGTTGCAGCCCGAGCCGAAGCAATAGAACCCTCCGTCCCCATACAGCTGAAGGCTTGGGTCGCGGTCGCGGTGAAACGGACAGACCACCTTGCCCTCGCGGTTCGGGTGGCGCCCTGCGAGTACCCGCACGTACTCGGCGGCAGGGATCGCCAACAACTGTCGGTCAAGCGGCGTGCGTCCGCGGCGAGGCCCCAGCGACGAGCTTGCAGTGCTTCGCGGCCTTTTGTCCGCCGGCAGCCCGTGGCTGAGCTCGGCAAGCGTGTAGCGAGCGTGCTCGCGAAGCGCCAGCAGGGTGACCGGACGTGGTGGGCTGTGCTTGTGGTTGAAGGTGCCCGGTGGACGCAGGATGCGCGCTGCGTCCGTGCACGCGGGATCCCCAGCCAGCGCGAGCGCGAGGCGACGGTTGCAGCGCTCGACCTCGGCCGGCGGATAGCTGCGATCCAGAAACCAGTAAGCCTGCACGTGGCCAGGGGTGCCGGACGCGATCAGCATGCTCGAGCGGTGCGCGAAGGACGCCACCCGCGGCGCGCTGCGTGCGTCGCAGTCGACGTACGCGAGCTGCAAGGCGCTGACCGCCGCGCGTCCACCGTGGCCGCGTTGGTCTCGCAGCGCAACCCCGACGTACACGTCGTTGCGGTCCGCCAGGAGGCTCAGCAGTCGGGCTGCAGCCTCGGTCTGCCGTGCCGGGATGAAGCGCCGGCGCATCGGTCCGCCGCGCGCGCGCCAACGGATCTCCAGGAATTGCCCGGCAACCGCTGCTGCCGTGAGGCTCTGCAAATAGGCAAGCTGCGCGGCACGCGGTGAATGGGTGAAGCTTGCGTCCATCGTCGTAGGTAGGACTCGGGCGACGGCCGGGCCCGCGCCCGTGAGGGGACGCGGGCCGGCTCGCGTTCAGGCGGCTACAGGCGTCCTGCGCCTGCGCGGTGGCTCGGGCTCATGCGGTTGCTCCTCGGCGACGCGAGGAGCGGCGAGGAACTCGACATTGCCGACGACCGTGTAGTCGTGGCGGCGCTCGCCCGTGTCGGTGTCCCACTCGATGAACTCGAGGCGTCCGTCGACTGCCACGAGCCAGCCCTTGCTGAGATACTCGGCGGCTGCCTCGCCCGGCTTGCCGTAGACGCTGACGTTGATGTAGCCGCTCTCAAAGCCGCGGCCCATGCCGTCGACCGCGAGTCGCAGCTCGCAGACGTTGGTGCCGGACGGCAAGGAGCGCAGCTCGGGGTCCTTCGTCAGGCGCCCGGTCGCGATGTACTTGTTGACGTTCACTGCAGGTCTCCTTTGTGGTTGGTGGTGCTGGTTGCGCAGCCCGACGGCGCCGGCCGGCGCCTCTCAACTGCCGGCTCACACGAGCGCAGAAGAGGGCGACTGCGGGGTGTGAAGCGCGGCGCCGGCCGGCGTCGAAAATGAGGCAAGAAACCAAGCGCCACCGGGCAACGGGGGCCGCCCGAACAGCCGGCCGGGCCACGCAACCTGCCGTGGCCTTCACCCGTATGCGATTGCGATCGGTGCATCGTCCTTGACCTCGCTGCAGGCCACAGGAGCGTCCCTGCGGCTCACGGTCACTGACCACCAGAGCGCGGTCGCGGCCAGCGAGCACCCACCCCGGGCGCTGACCGACGCCGTTCGCCAGCGCTCGCGGTCACTTGCAGCGATGCGACCCAGAGCTCACGCGAACCTCAGGCCGCGCTCAGCGCGGTACGCCGCGGGATGCCGGCGGAGGTCGCGGTGAGGGTCCATTCGCTCGGGCTGCGACCAGCGCTGCGCATGGCGCTGTGCGCGGTGGGGCTGATGCTGGCGGGCGCGCTCCTCAGCGGGGTGTTGCCGTGGTGCTGGACCGAGGCGGCGCGCCTCGGCTCGCTGCGAGGCCCGATGCGTCTGCCGGACGCCGACGCGGCGCGCGCGATGTGGCGGCTGCTCGTACGTGGCGGCTGGAGCACCCCCGGGCGGGCGTTCCCGACGGCCGGCGAGCGAGCCGAGGCGCCCAGCGTCACTGCCTACGGCGCCGTCGCCGTCGCGGCCGTCCTCGTAACGTGCGGCGCAGCATGGCTCGCGCGGCGGCGCGTGGCTGACTGGCGCGGCGGCTCACCGCTCGCCAACGATCGCGTCACGCTCGCTCACCAGGCCGTGCAGCGGGGCTGGGTGCGCCAGCGCACATGGGCGCTCCCCGGGGATCTGAGGCGACTGTGGGTGCCAGGACCGTCCTCGGGGCGGCCGTATCTCGGATTCAGCGGAAGGCTGCCGCGGCGGATGCTGGCGGCCGAGCCAGAGGTGCAGCCGATGGTGATCGCACCGCCGCGTGCCGGGAAGTCGAGCGGGTTCGTGGTGCCGTGGCTGCTCGACCACGACGGCCCGGCGTTGGTCCTGTCCACCAAGCGCGACATCTACGAGGCCACCGCCCCGCTACGCCGTCGCCTCGGGGTCGTGTCGGTCTACGACCCGTTCGGCGACGTCGACAGCGCGACCTTCACGCCGCTGATCCCGGCGCACAGCTGGCCGGGCGCGATCCGCGTAGGCGAGGCACTCGCCTCCGCCGCGCACCCCGACCAGGCCAACGCCGCCAACGAGTTCTGGGACAAGGAGGCCGCGAGCATGCTGGCACCGCTGCTGCACGCCGCCGCGCTCGCGGGCGCCCCCATCAGCGAGCTCGTGCGCTGGCTGGACGCACGCGACTTCAGCGCCGCGATCGCCACGCTCAAGAACGCGGGCGTTGACGCTGCCGCCGATCAGCTCGAGGGCGTCGGGCGTCGCGACGAGCGAAACCGCGAGACGACCGTGATGAGCGCGCTGAACCTGCTGCGCGCATACCGCTACCCCCAGCTCGCCACAGCCGCCGCCCCCGCCATCACACCCGAGGGGTTCCTCGACGGCAGGCCGAACACGATCTACGTGGTCGCCGCCGGCCACGACCAGGAGCTGCTGCGGCCGGTGATCCTCGCGCTGCTCAGCGCCATCTACGAGCGCGCGGTGGTGCGCGCCCGCCGGCACGGGGCACTGCAGCCACGGCTCTTGATCCTGATGGACGAGGCGGCGAACATCGCCCCCGTGCGCAACCTCGCCTCGTGGCTGTCGCAGTGCGGCGACCACGGCATCCTGATCGCCACGATCTGGCAGTCGGTCGCACAGATCGACCAGCGCTACGGGCGCGCCGCGCGGGACGCGATCTGCGCCGCCTGCACCGCGCAGCTGTTCATCCCTCCCCTCGCCGAGCCCACCAGCACCGGGTACCTAAGCGAGCTGCTCGGCGAAGAGCCGGTCGCGAACGCCAGCGACGGCGGCTCACAGCAGACGCTCCACGTCGCACACCGCCGAGCCGCGCCCGCACCCTGGCTCAGACAGATCCCGCGCGGGCGCGCGATCCTGATCTACCGCGACCTGCCGCCCGCGGTCGTGCGCGCACCCGGATGGTTCGAGGATCCACGCTTCGCGCGCTACCGGGAGTTCGCCGCACGACCTTGACCCGGACCCGGGCGGTCGAGCGTCGGACAGAAGTCGCCGCCCGACGTCGGCAACTCGCTGGCCGCCCGCCGCACCTGGCGGCCAGAACACCCGATGACAGACACCGCGACAGCGCGCGCGCCGCAGGCCGAGCAGCGCAGAACCAAAAGCGGGGGCGGGCCTCCGGGCCGGCTGACGGTCGGCGACTACGTGGGAGGCTCCGCGGCGGACGCCGTGCAGGCCGTTCGCCGCACCGGGCTGCGCCCCGGCCTGGACCGCTCCTTCGGGTGCGAGCCCAGCCTCACCGGGCTCGTCGTCGCCCAGGACCCAGAGGCCGGCAGCGAGCTGGTCCGCAACGGGATGGTGACGCTGTACGTGGCTGTGCCGGACGCGGGCGAGGCGACCCCGGACGCAGACGAACCGACCGGCGATCTCGGCGATCGGCACCAGACCTCGCACGCGCCCCCAGAGAGCGTCCAGCCAGAGCCCTGCAAGCCGCTGCCAGAAACGAGCAGACCGCCACGGCGAAAGCCGGCGCGCAGCGAAACCTCGCAGTCACGCATGTTCGATCCGCCACCGCAGCCGACCCTACACGCGCACCGCACAAGCGCATGGGGGGAGTCGCCCGCGGCGTGGCCGGCGCCGGCCGTGTCTCAGCAAACCGAGTGGGAGCCGGGTGCGCCCGCCGCCGAGCCGTTCGAGTCGCCGCCGCCAACGTTCGGTGGCGAGCCGGCACCCGAGGACCACATCGCTCACACCGAAGAGCTGTTCAACCGTCGCATCGGAGTGACGCACGGATGGCCAGGCGCCCACCCACATCGAGCAGCGCCCGGAGCTCTCCGTGATGCGGGACGGTGGGCCGCCCGCCACCGAATCGTCACGATCGCAGTCAGCGCAATGATCGCCGCCTGGATCGTGGCAGCGCTGCTCACGACGCTCGCTAGCGCTCCCGCACGCGGCCGCACAGCCAGCTCAGCGCCACAGAGCACGCCCGCGAGACGCAAAGCGGTCGTTGCTCGCCGCGTCCCCGCGCCGAGCGCGCCTGCGGCCAGCGCGCGCCCGGGACGCCGGAGCAGCCGCCCGCGGCGGGCCGCGCCATCACCGCAGCAGCGGCGACGGGCGCCATCCGCGGCGCCAGTGGCAGCGTCGGCAGTGAACAGGAGCACGAACAGTTCGCCACCGACGCAAACGGCGCCGGCGAGCACAACGCCGGCAGCCCAGCCCACTCCGCAGCCAGCCGACGGAGGGCCCTTCTCTCCATGAGCACACGCAATCCGATGACACCGGACGATGCCACGCAAGCGCCGGCGCAGACACGCATCTCAGACACGAGAAGCCCGCGCGTGCTCGTCGTGTGCGCCGCCACGGTTCTCACGGTGGCCGTCGCCCTCGCGGCGCTCACCGGCGGGCATGCGCACGCGCTCGAGGCGGCCGGCGCGTTCAAGGGCGAAGAAATCGGCGGGATCGCCAACTTCGTCAGCAAGCTCAAGGGCAACCTCGTGTGGCTCGGTGGCACCGCGATGGGGCTCGTGATCGCCGTCGTCGGGATCATGTTCATGGCCGGGCACTCGCGCGCGCACGACGTCGCGATCCGCACGCTCGTCGGGCTCGCGATCCTCGCCTCGATCAGCGGCATCATCGCCTGAGGCACGATGCGCGGCCGCAGCGCCTGGAGGATCGCGGGCCTGGCGGCCGTCCTGCTCGCCGGTGGGCTGATGCTCGCGCCCGACGCCTGGGCCTCCGGCGGCGCCACGCTGGCGCCCGCCGGGTTGCTCGGGCTGCCGTCGCTGCACAGCATCATCCAGGCGATCGCGGGCGGCTTCTTCGGCGCGCTCGCCGGGGCGCTGGTCCCCAGCTGGCTCAAGCACGGCAGCGTCGCCACCATCCAGCAGCTCGTCGCGCTGCCCGACCCCGGCAGCTGGAGCCACGTTAGCCAGCTGCAGGGCGAGATGACCTACCTCGGCGCGATGCTGCTGCCCGTCACGCTGGCCGTCGGCGCCGTGCGCTACTGGCTGGTCGGGCTCACCGGCGCCGCACACCCCGCGACGGCGCTCGTGCGATGCACGGCCGTGACCGGGGTGCTGGTCGCCTACCGCTGGATCGTCCAGCAGACCGTCGCCGCCACCAACACGCTCACCCACGGCATCCTCGGGCTACCAGCGGTCGCCGGCGGCCTGCAGCGGATCATCGGCGTGCTGTTCGGCGGCGCGCTGCTGACAGGCACCGGCGGGGTGTTCGGCGCCTTCCTGGTGATCATCGGCGTCGTCTTCGCTGCCGGGCTGTTCGCCGCCCAGGTGCTAATGACCGTCGTGCTCGCGGTGCTGATCGTCGCCGGGCCGCCGCTGATCGCCGTGTCCGCGATCCCTGAGCTGTCGCACCTCGCGCGCAGCTGGGCGGACACGCTGCTCGCCGTCGCGCTGGTGCCGCTCGGCTGGACGATCCTGTTCGCGACCGCCGGCGCGCTGTCACTGGACGCAACCAGCTTCACCGGGGCCAGCGGCAGGCTGCCAGCGCACGTCGCCGCCGCCTTCGCCGGGCTGATCACGTTCGTGATCGCCGTGCGGCTGCCGCTGATGCTGCTCGGCGAGATCCGCCACATCTTCAGCCGCCAAACGCTCAAAGCAAGCACCAGCGGCCAGCAGCCGAACCGCATGCCGGGCAGCGAGCGCGTCAGGGCCGCGCACGCCCGGCTGAGAGCCGTCGGCCTCGAAGGCATCCCCTCGCTCGGACACAGCGCCGGTCGCGCCGCCAGCGCGCTCGGCGCGCCACCCGGCGGCCCCCTCGGCACCGCCCGCCGCGGCATTGCCGGCGCCGCGCGACGAACAGGCATGGTCGCGGGGGCAGGCGGCTCCAGCGCGAACCCAGCAACGGGAAGACGTCGGGATGTCAGCGGCGCGAGCAGGCCGCGCGGCGTGCGCTCGCGGCTCACGCACGCGCGAAAGATCCTCACCCAGGCGCCACATGAAGCCCTCACGGCAGTCAGGAGGAGCGCGCGCCAAGGCACCAGGGTTCCCGCCCACCCCGCCGGCACGACGGCGCGGAATACGGCGGCCACTGCGACCGAGGGATCGGCAAGCCAGCGCAACGAGCGCGCCGGCGCCAACAGCGGCCGGCCAAGCGCAGCGCCAGCGGCGCGCGCGAGCGAGGCAGCCCGTGCGCCAAACGCTCCAACGCGGGCCGCCCACGCAAACTACGCGCGCACGGGCGGACGCACACCCCCGCCGCCAGCAGCCGCGCTCGTGCCGCACGGCCAAGGCCCCCCGCCCACCAGGAACACAGGCAAGCCCAGCACGGGGACGAGCAGCACTCCACCCCCACCCCGCCCCCCGGAGATGCACCCTGCGGGGAAGCCGAAGCCGAGCCCCCGCCGCGACACGGCCCCCGCGCCGCAGACGCCTGCTGGCGCCACGGCTCGCCCCCAGCCACGGCAAGAACGCAGGCGCCCGCAAACGCGCAAGGCGCCGCCGCCCAGCCCGGCGCCGGCCGGGGCGAAAACGCCGCCGCACACACCGATCGCCAAGCGCAAGCCCAGGCCGCGGGGCCGGCCGTGATCCACCGCACCTTCCGCTCGCTCGACGAGGCCCCCAAGCTCGTCGGCTTCACGGTCCGCCAGTGGGGCGCGCTGATCGCCGCCAGCGCGCTCGCGCTCGCGGTCATCCACATCATGCACGTCCCCGCCAAGCCCGCGATCACGCTGTGCGTCTTCACGATCGGGCTGCCCGCCGCACTGACCTACGTCTCAGAGAGCGGCGGCCTGGCGCTCGGGCAGCTGCTGCGCGACATGTGCCGCTGGCGTCTGCGCAGCAAGAGCCTGCGGACAGGCGTCGGCGAGCAGGCGGCCGGGCGGGCCATACGACGAAGGCGAGCCACCACCGCGGATCTGCTGGGCGTCGAGGCGATCACCCCGGACGGGCTGCTCGTCACGCGCGAGGGCAGCTACGTGCGCTACCTGCAAACCGCAGCCGTCAACCCGCTCGTGATGGACCCCGGCGAGGCCGAGCGGGTCGGCGCCGCGTTCGCGCAGGTCGCCGCGCGACTCCCCGACCGCCAGTCGCTACAGCTCTACCTCCACGCCACCCCGCTGGCGCTCGAGGAGCTGCTCGCGCAGGAGACACACCGCTGCGAGCAGGCAGCCGGCGCCGCACAGGACAGCGGCCAAGCCCGACGCGCACAGGCGCTGCGCGGGCTCGGCATCGCGCAGGAGCAGTCGATCCGACGGGGAGCCGACACGGTCGCGCCGCTGCGACTGCGCTACCTCGTCGTCTGCCCCTGGCAGCCCTCGCGCAGCCGGCTGCCGAGCATGCGAGCAGGAAAAGGACCGCTGCGGATCGCCGCGCAGGCGCACGAGCGCAACACGCGCGAGTCGCTGCGCCACAGCGAGGGGATCCGACGCGACCTGGAAACCCTGGGCCTGCCCGCGCGGGCGCTCGCCGGAGGCGAGGTGCTCGACCTGCTGCAGGCCCGCTTCGACCCCCAGCACGCCGAAGCCGGCGGCCTGCCGGCGAGCTTCCTGCATCCCGCTGCCGTGCAGGCGCCCGAAGCCGGCGAGGACGCCGGGCAGGCCGGCGCCAGCGCCAGGCTCATCGCCGACGCGGTCTGCAGCGCAGCCGTCGAGCTCAGCCGGCGCAGCCACCTGCGGATCGGCGGCCACCTGGAGCAGGTGCTGCACCTCTCGCTGCCGCCCGAGCAGACCTGGCTCGGCTGGCTGCTGCACATGACACAGGCGCCACGGCCGTTCACGCTCGCTGTTCACATCCACGCGACCGAGCGCTACCGCGAACGGATGGCCCAGAAGCGCCGCTACAAGCGGCTGTTCGGCGTCAACCGCGGGATCGAGCAGCGCGGGCGCCCACTCGACCCGGACGCGCGCCTGGCCGAGCAGGAGGCCGCCGAGCTCACCGAAGAGCTCACCACCAGCGCCGGCGCGGGCATCTACCGGCTGTCGATCTACCTCGCGATCCGCGAACCGGACGGCGACGCCGAGGCGCTCGCGGAGCTCGCCGCCGCCACCGCGCGCGAGCTCACGATGGCAAGCGACGCGCGCGTCCAACACGGCGCGTTCGCGCAGGAGCAGCTGTGGTGCTCGACGCTGCCACTCGGACGCGACGCTGCGCGACGGCAGCGCAGGTACGTGACCCGCAACGTCGGCGACAGCTTCCCGCTCGTCGGCACATCGTGCGGCAGCCCCGACGGGATCCCGCTCGGCTACGCGCTGCCGGGCCGCACGCTCGAGCGCCTGGACCCGTTCGACCCCGCAGCACCCAAACCACCTGCTGCTCGATCAACGGTATGAGCGGGGCCGGCAAGACGATGGCGACGATCATCCTGCTCGCGCGCGCCATCTCCCACGGCGCCGGCGGGTTCATCATCGACCGGGCAGGGCACTTCGAGTTCCTCGCCTCGCTGATCCCCGGCGCCGCCAGCGTCGAGATCGGCGGCGACGGGCACGCGATCAACTCCTGGGACGTCCAGGACCCCGCGCGGGTGCCGGCCGAGAAGGTCGACTACCTGCTGGCGCTGCACGCGCTGCTGCTCGGCGAGCACCATGCCGCGCGCGACAGCTACGGCCTGTCCGACCTCGAGTCGAACCTGCTCGGCCTCGCGATCGGCGAGGTCTACGAACGCTGCGCGCTGACCGGCGAGGAACCGCGCGAGCTGCTGCTGCAGGAGGAGCTCGAGCGCCGCTACCACCGCGAGCGCGCCGACGGGTCCGTCGGGATCGCCGAGGCGCTGCGCAACCTCTCGATGCGCATCAACAACTACCTCCACGACGGGCCCTACGGCTACCTCACCGACCGGCCCACCACGATCCCCGCCGACGCGCCACTGGTCGTGTTCGACACGCGCCAGATCCCCGACGCCAAGGCCGCCGCCGCGCTATTCGTGATCTGCGAGCACGTCAACACGCGGATCGCCGCCACACGCCGCGAGCATCTCGCCGGAGCGAGCCCCAGACACACGTGGGCCGGGCGCAGCTTCCTCGCGATCGACGAGGCCTGGAAGCTGATCGAGCGGCCCGCCACCGGGCGCTGGTTCAACGAGTTCTGCCGCCGCAGCCGCCATCAGGCGCTGTGGCTGATCGCGATCAGCCAGCAGCTCTCGGACTTCGACAACGAGCACGGCAAGGCGCTGCTCGCCAACGCCGCGATGCGCCTCTTCCTACGCCAGGAGACGCGCGAGCTGGCCTACATGAAGGACACGCTCGCGCTCAGCGACGAGGCGATCGACGCCATCTCCCAGCTGCAGACCGTCCGCGGCCAGCACTCGACCGCCTACCTGATGAACGGCAGCCGCGGGCAGGGCACGATCCAGATCGCCGTCGGGCCGCGCGAGTACTGGATCGCGAGCTCCGACCCCGCCCGCGACGAGCGGATTCGCCGCCAGGCACTCACAGACGCCGGCGACGACCCGTGGGCGGCACTCGAGCTGCTCGCCGATCCCGCCTGGCAGCAGACAGCCGCGGACCAGCTCCAGCAGGCCGCGTGATGGGAGCCCGAGTCATCCTCGCGCTGTTGAGAAGCCGCCGCATTAGGGGCGCGCTGCTGAGCGCGGCGGCGCTCGTCGTGCTGCTGCCCGTGCTCGTCGCAGCCGCGGTCACCGGCGTCCTGGCCCAGCAGGAAGAAGCCCTTTGCGGACCCGCGGGCGTGGTGAACGTGCCCGCCGGCGGCGGGGCGCTCGCCGGCGGGCTTTATGCCGCGCCGCTTGATGCTCGCCCCGGGGCGCAGCTACGAGGTCGGCGCCACCGAGTACGGCGGACCCGACGATCCGACCTCAGGCGACTACGGGTCGATCCCTGACCCCGAACAGTCATACCTGCCCGCCCACCCCGACACCTTCGCGGAGCTGTCCGTGATGGACAGGAACCCCGCCAACGGCGGCGGGTTCACCTTCCACGACGCCAACGCGCTCGACCGGCTGCCCTACCTCACCGCGCTACGAGTGACGCACGCAGGGCGCAGCATGCTGCTGTACAAGCGCGACATCGGCTACGGGCAGGGACCCGGCGAGCAGATCGAAAACGGGCAGCCCTACCGGCTCGACGTGTGGTGGCAGGCCGCCCATGCCCTCGCCGTGAGCAAGAGCCCCGTGCAGATCGAGCTGGTGCCAGCCACCGGCGCCGCCGCGGCGCTGGAACAGCTCCCCGAAGCAGCCGAAGCGACGAGCACCGAAGTCAACGGACCGGCCTGCTCGCTCGCCGAAGGCGCCACCAACATCCCGCTGCCGCTGGTCGCAGGAACGCGGACACGGATCCTGCCGAGCGGGCTCGCCGCCGCCGGCGAACAGGCCCCCGCTCAGGTCAAGGCGATGGTGGCCGCCGGCAACCGCCTGTACGGCACCGCCTACCTCTACGGCGGCCGGACACGGCACCTCACTCGACACATTGCAGCCCGCGTATGACTGCTCCTCGGCCGTCTCCTACCTCTTGCACTGGGGCGGCGTACTCGGGGAAAGCGCGCTGGACTCGACAGAGCTAGAGAGCTACGGAGCACCTGGGCCCGGCCGCTACATCACGATCTACGCCAACACGGCGCACGCGTTCATGTACGTCGCCGGGCTGCGCTTCGACACCGTCGAAGACGCCGCCTACGACAGCGGACCGAACTCCGGCAAGCCCGGAGCGCGCTGGCGCGTCTCCCCCACCGTCCCCGACTGGGCCAGCTGGACCGTGCGCCACCCACCCGGGCTATGAGCACGTGGGGACCGAGAACGGGGCTGCTCGTGAGCCTGCTCGCCGGTGCGCTCGCGCTGAGTGGCTGCAGCAACCCGGACGCACCCGTCGCCGACACCGCGTCCACCACCACGACGCCCGGGCCACAGAGCAGCGGCGAACCAGCAGCGCCGGCAGCGCCATCGGCCGCCTCGCAGGCACCCGCCCAGGTCCAGCGGACGCCACGCGCGGCGCTCACCGCCTTCGCCCAGCTGTACATCAACTGGAGCTACGACACGCTCACCGCACAGCAGCACACGCTCGCCGCGATGTCCGTCGGCGCCGCGCGCCTGGCCGAGCAGCAGGCCGCCGCCAGCAGCCGAGCAGACAGCTCCATCAGCCAGGGACACATACACAACACCGGGCGTGTCATCGGCGTCGCGCCCGACCAAGCACAGCCCGGCACGTGGGTGATCGTCACACGCGAGCAGACCACAGGAGACAGCCAGTACCAAGGTCTCCCCGCCGCCTACCACGTCACGCTCGCCCAACTCGCCAGCGTCCCCGGCGGATACGCCATCAGCCAATGGCTGCCGCAGTCATAACCTGCTCCCGCACACGCGCACGGCGGCCCCTCGTCGACGCGACCCGGGCGTGGCTGCTCGCCTACAGCGCCGTGTGCGGCGTCACGCTCACCGCTGCGGCGGCGGTCGCCCTCGCCGGCGGGGCGCTCGCGGCGAGCACCCGGGGAATGCTTGGCCTGGCGCTGACGCCAACGCCAGCGGATCCCTGGCACGTGCTGACGCTCGCCGCGCACAACACGCCGATCGCCGCATGGCCACTGCTGCTCGGGCTCGCCGGCGCGGCGCGCCACGCTCGGGCCAGGCGCTGCCGGGACCTCGCCGTGCTCGCGTGCATGGCCGCCAACGTGCTGCCGGTCGGGGCAGCGCTCGGCGCCTACGGCAGCGCGCTGATCCCCTACATTCCCCAGCTGCCGCTCGAGTGGGCGGCGCTGGCAGCCGGGTACGCCAGCTGGATCGTGCAGCGCAAGCGAGCGCTCACAGGCCGCGAGCGGCTGCTGTGGCTCGCGGCGATCGCCACGTTGGTGAGCGTCGCGGCGACGCTCGAGACCGTGGCGGTGCCACACCGCTAGCGAAAGATAAACACTCAAGCAGCTCGTAGTTGGCTCGACGGAGGTATCGGACAGCAACCCACAGCCGCAAGAAGACTTGCATAACAGAGCGCATTTTGCGTAGATATGCGATGTCGTGCAAGATGCCCGAAGGTCAAGGCTGACCAGGAGATAAACACGGATGGATGTTTACGAGGCGCCCCCCGCCGCCGCGGGCGAAGACAACCGACAGCAAGCATTACAGGCACTTCCAGGAAGCGCGAACGGGCTCAGCGCAGAGCGCGTGGGGCGCGCGCTCGGAGAATGGCAAGCCGGCGAGCTGCGTCTCGCGCGCTCGTTCAGCGAGTGCCGCGGGCTCGGACACGCCCAGCTCGAGGACCTCTACCAAGAGACCGCGCTGGTGCTGCTGGGCCGCCGCTTCCACAGCGAGGAGCACCTGCGTCACGCGCTGCGCTGGGGGATCAAGCACCGCGCGCTACACCACCACCGCGACCAACGCCGCCGCGGCGAGATCCTCGCCCAGCACGCCCCCGAACTGCGGCTCGCCGCCGAGCGACGCGAAGCGCAGCGGACCCCCGAGCTGGCGACGCTGCTCGACGACGACCGCCTGATCGTCACCGAGTTCCTGGCCGAACTCTCAGACCTCGAGCGCCACGTCTTCTGGCTGATGGCAGAGGGGATGCGCTACCGGGCGATCGCACCGCTGCTCGCGGTCTCCGTCAACGAGGCGCGCAAAGCGGCCCGCGGCTGCGAAGCCAAGCGCGAGCGCTTCCAGCTGCTCTACGACACCGGCAGGCTATGCGGGTTCCGCTCCCAGACGATCCTCGCAATGCAGGCCGGCGAGCCCGTCGAGGAGCAGCTCGCACAGCGCGCCTACGCGCACCTGCAGGCGTGCGCCCACTGCCGCGAACAGCACAAGACCAACGCCCGGCGGCTACGGCGCAGCTTCCAGGGCCAGGCGGCCGCGCTGGCGCCGATCCCGATCCTCGCCGAGCGCCTCGGGTGGCTCGCGAAGCTCGAGCTGCGCGTGCGCGAGCTGCACCAGCGGCTCGCGCCATACGGCGCCCCGCCGCCCGGCGGCGGAATCCGAGAAGGCGCCGTGGCGACGCTCGCTGGGGGCGGCGTGGCCGCCAAGCTCGCCGCCGGAGCAGCCACCGTCGCCGTCCTCGCCGGCGGGACGATCGGAGCCACACACGCACTCCGGCACCCCCAACGTCAAACACACAGGCCGAGGAACGCGACCCGGAGCGGGAGGGCCGGCGCAGCATCGAGACTGCCCACCGCGAGCGCCGTCGAGCCGGTCGAACAGGCGCCCACGGACGCCGCCGGCGAACACGCACGCCTCGCGGGCAGTCAGGGGGCAGAGCCGCGGAAGTCAGGCTCCGCGCACGAACCCGGCGGATTCGCCTACCTCGGCGTCCCCGCCCGTAGCCCATCCGGCCCCGGCGAACCCGCGCGCGCCAGCACGGCAAGCACCGACACCCCCGCCGGCGTGAGCACCGCGAGCGGCACCGCCACCGGCGGGACGGCCGGCAGCGCCAGCGGCGAGAGCGAACAGCGAGGCGGAGGGCCGTTCAGCCCATGAGCGGCACGAAACCCGCTGGCCGCGCCACGACCGCCACGGTCAACAACCCCCGTAAGCAGCTTTCCTAGCACGGGCACAGAAGGAGACCACGGCACGGATGCCGGCCAAGGGCAGCAGCACCCACGACGCCCCCGCACGCGGCGTGCGCCGCTGGCCGCGCCGCGGCAGGGTCGCCGGACTCTGCGCGGCGGTACTCGGCGCGGGCATCCTCGCTCTCAGCCCCACGGCGTACGCCGGCGGATGGGTGCAGGCGTCGTGCATCAACCCCAACCAGACCGCCGCCGGCAGCCAGGGATGGTCGAGCTTCGCCAGCGGCGGCGGCTACGGGTCAACTAACTCCACCGGTTGCGGGCCCGGTAGCCCCGCCTTCGCGATCCTCTCAAGCGACGCGCTGGACGCCGTCGGCTCACACGAGACGCTGCAGTACACCCCACCCCCCGGCTCCACGCTCGACGGGGGACAGCTCGACATCGGCATGAGCGCCGACGGGCACGGCTACGACGCCTCCGGCACGGCCGTCGCCTACACCCCCGAATACGCGTACGACGGCTCCAACGTGTTCTTTCAGTGCGCCGCCGGCCTTCAACCGTGCGCCGGGTTCACCAACGACTTCACCGGCCTGCTGGACATACCGTCAGGGCGCGGCGGCAGCCTGTACCTCGAAGCCGGCTGCGGAGGCGAAAAAGGTTACAGCTGCGACGAAGGCGCCAGCAGCGGCGCCTGGTCGCAGATCCAGCTGTGGTGGGCCGACCTACGGCTGGCCAACGACGCGACACCCGCCGCCAGCGCCATCGGCGGGACGCTGCTCGGCGGCGAAGCGCGCGGCAGCCGCGAACTCACACTCACCGCGACCGACCCCGACGGACCAGGGGTCTACGCGATCACCGTCCAGGCCGACGGGCAGACGCTTTACACGGGCACCCCGGACAGCAACAGCGGCCAGTGCGCACCGGTCGGCATCAGCGGAACGGTCCTGATGTTCGACGCAAGCCAACCATGCAAGCAGAGCGAGTCCGTCGAGGTGCCGATCGAAACCACCCTTCTGCACGACGGACCGCACACGCTGAAGGTCACCGTCGAAGACGCGGCCGAGAACACGAGCGTCGTCTACGACAACACGATCACCACACACAACGCGCCCACCAACACCAGCACACCCACGCTCACAACGTCCGGGCAGCTGCAACCCGGCACGACACTCACCGCGGATGCCGGACAATGGAGCACCCCGAGCGGCACCGGCACCACCAGGTACAGCTACCAGTGGCAGGACTGCAGGCAGGAAGGCACGGGCTGCCAGGCGATCCCCGGCGCCGAAGGCGACACCTACAACGCCACCGCCAACGACGTCGGGCACGCGCTGCGGGTGCTGGTCAGCGCGAGCGACAGCGACGGCTCCACATCCGCCGCGAGTCCCGCCACCGGCGCCATAGCCGCCCCGCCGGCGCCCTCGCAACCCGCGAGCATCAGCAGCGCCCCCGCCGCGTTGAGCGCCCCGCTCGGGACGCCCAACGGAGCAGCAGCCAGTGAGTCTGCGCGGCTGGCCCTCACCGGCCCCAACGCGATCACACGCCCGTACGCGAGTCGCGCGTTCACGATCCGCGGCCATCTGCTGAACAGCAGCGGCGCGCCGATCGCAGACGCGAGCCTCGAAGTGCGCGAACAGATCCGAGGCAGCGCCTCGGCACACACGATCAGCCGGGTGAGCACGCGCGCGGACGGCACGTTCGGCGTCCACATCCCCGCGGGGGCGTCGCGGCTGATCCTGGTCGACTACCGCGCGTTCTGGGACGATCCCGCCTTCAGCGCCCAGGCAGCCATCCAGGAGACCGTCGGCGCTGGGGTGCGGATGCACATCACCCCGATGCGCGCCAGCTCGACGGGCAGGATCACGCTCAGCGGGCGGGTCTCCGGCCCGATCCCAGCGCAGGGAGTCGTCGTCGAGCTGCTCGTGCACTACCGCGGAACCTGGGAGCCGCTGCGCACACCACGCACCGGCCCAGACGGCAACTTCCGTGTGAGCTACCAGTTCCAAGGAGCGCTCGGTCGCTTCCCGTTCCGGGGCGAGGTGTTCGGCGGACAAGCCGGGTTCCCCTACACCCGCGGGCAGAGCACAACCCTCGACGTGACGACCTACTGACGTGCGCCGTCGCCGATCAAAAGCAGCTCGCGCCAGCGTCATCGCAGTATCACTGGCGGCGATCCTCGCGATCGCCGTCGCGACAGGCGCCGACGCCGACCAGATGACGCTGTTCACCTGTCACGACCCGGCCGGTAACGCCGTCGGAAACGACGGTTGGACGATCCAACGCACCTCCGACAACGACATGGTGGCGGCCGATAACTGCGCGAACGGCGGCGCGGGCGCGATGGAGCTCGAACTGGCGGGGAACGCCGCCGGATACTCCAACGGCGCGGGCGTCGAGTGGAGCTTCAGCGCGCCGTCCTGGGCGACGATCGCCAGCTACGACCTCCAGGTCGCCGGCAGCTACGCGATCGGAGGGACAGGCGCAAGCGGGGTGGGACAGGCGTTCATCGACGCCTCCGACGAGACCGACCCGATCTATGACTACCGCAACCTCGGAGCCGGTCCGGTGGGGGCCAGCGCGCTCAACCGCACCCCGCCGGATCCCGTCAGTTGGATCGTGGTGAACGCCTCCTGCGACGGGCAGGACGGGTCGTGCCCCAGCGGGGTCCCGATATCCCACATCGACGTGTCCTCCGCGACCCTGGTACTCGACGACTCCACCACACCGACAGTCACCGACATCAGCGGGCCGCTCGTCTCGGGCGCCACCCTCACAGGCAGCGCCGAGGTCGACTTCAACGCCGCCGACAGCGGCCCCGGCGTCTACAGCGGGCAGCTAATCGTCGACGGGCAAAGCCAGCCGGCCGTGGTCCTGAACGCCAACAACGGCTGGTGCCAGAACCTCGGACAGACAAACGACCGAACACGCTCCTTCGCTCACCCCAAGCCATGCCCAGCGTCCACCAGCGGGAGCCTGACGCTCGACACCACGAGCCTGCCCGACGGACAGCACGCGCTCAAACTCGTGGTCGACGACGCCTCGGGAGACGCCACCACCGCATACGACGGCACGATCACCACCAACAACGCCCCAGCGAACACGCAGCCACCCACGATCCTCCCAGCAGGCCAGGCGTCGATCGGATCCACGCTCACAGCCGAACCCGGCCACTGGTCAGCACCCGCCGGTGCCGGCACCATCGCCTACAGCTACCAGTGGCAGGAGTGCGACACGCAGGGCAAAAACTGCCAGACGATCGCCGGCGCCGAAAGCGCCGGCTACACCGCCACCGCCGATGACGCCGGGCACACCCTGCGCGTGCTCGTCACAGCAGCCGACAACGACGGGTCCACGTCCACCGCCAGCGCCCCCAGCGCCCCCGTCCCCTCCCCACCCACGGCATCGAACATCGGCGCCACCACGAACGGCACCGGTGCGCTCACCCCCGCGCTCGGAACGCCCAACGGGACGCCAGCCAGCGAGGACGCGCAGCTGCATCTCGCTCGAGCGAGCAGGATCTCGCGGTCGTTCGCGAGCAGGGCGTTCACGCTAACAGGCCAGCTCACGGAAAGCACCGGCACAGCGATCTCCGGCGCCACGTTGGATATCCGTGAACAGGCGCGGGGCGCAAGCAGCGCCATCGTGATCGACCGCGCGACCACCAGCGGCGACGGCAGCTTCACGGTCCACGTCCCCGCGGGGCCATCACGCAGGATCAGCGTCGCGTACCGAGCGCACGCGAGCGACCCCGGCTACAGCGCGCAGGCAAGCGTCACCGAGACCGTCGATGCTGGGGGTCGGCTGCAGATTGCCCCACGACGCACGAGCGCCACCGGGACGATCTCGATCACAGGACAGGTCGCCGGGCCGATCCCCCACGGCGGCGTGCTGGTGGAGCTACTGGTCCACTACCGCGGGCAGTGGGTGCCGTTCCGCACCCCGCGCACCAGCCGATCCGGGCGCTTCAAGAGCGTCTACCAGTTCCAAGGAGCCACCGGGGCGTTCCCGTTTCGAGCACTGGTCCCCGCCGGCCAGGCCGGGTTCCCCTACGGCGGCGGCTACAGCAACACCGTGACCGTCCGCAGCGACTGATCAGCTTGCAGGTCACCGAAACCGGGCGGCGGGCGCTTGCAGAGACGACGTGCGGGCTTGCACCTCCAAGCTCTCGATCGGGGCGTCGCGAAGGGCTTCAAGGTCGGTGTCGGCGATGGCGTCTCTTGTGCGGGCGCATCTATTTCGAACCGGCACTCCGGTCGGCAGCCGTCAGACAGCGGACAGCGCAGGGGCGAGAGTCTCGGCGGTCGCCTCGACGGTCTCGGGAATCGTCACCTATAGGTGGCCGTCGCGCTGGAGGATCTCCCGGGCGCCAACCACTGTCAGCCCGACGATGCGACCGCTACCTGGCGCGTAGCGGACGACATGACCCTCAGGGGTCTCCTCGCCCTCCCAACCTCAGGCTCCCCGACATGCAGGTACAGAACGTCGCTTTGCGCGTCGCAGTCGGCATGGTGGAAGCTCATTGGGCCGATAGTGATATTCACGCGCCGCATGACCTGCGGACGCTCGGAGGAGGGGCGTCGCGCAAGGCGCTCGCCGCCGCTGTCAACGCAGGCCCGTCGCGCACGAGCGGGTCCGCTGCCTCGCGCCCGGGGGGGCCTGTGCGGTGTGGGTGCTCATGCCGGTACCTGGAACGATACGACGGGCCACGGCGTTTGTGTGCCGCTCTCGTGACCGCCGAGGTCGACCCACAGCTGCTCGGCGAGGTGGGGGCACATCGGCCCGAGCACCTGGGCGAAGGTCCTCAGCGCCGCCAGCAGGGCGTCGGAGTTCGCGTTCGACAGCTGCGGCTGGCGCGCTCGCACCCGCTTCTCGAAGTCCTTGATGCGGTCGAACATGCGCATCACGTCGCGGACCGCGGTGTGCATCTCGAGCTGCTCCATGTCGGCGGTCACGCGCCCCACCCCGTTCTCGCACCACTCGCCGAGTTTGACCCGCAGGTGCTCGGTCTTGTCCCGCTCCTCCTCGCCCCCGTCGCCGCCGTCGCCGTCGTGCGCCCCGGTCGCGGCCTTCGCGGTGTCGGTCTCGGCCAGCCTCGCGTGCGTGTAGTCCCATACGCCGTTGAGGAAGCGGTGGCAGCGCAGCACCGCGGAGTCGCTCCAGTTCAACGACCGCTGGGGACGGGCCGCGTACAGCACCGCCAGGCGGACCGTGTCGGCTCCGTAGCGCTCCACCAGCTCGTCGGGGTCGACCACGTTGCCGAGGTGCTTGCTCATCTTGCGCCCGTCGCGGATCACCATCTCGTGGAACAGGCAGCCCGCGAACGGCTCCCCGTCGGCCAGGAAGGCCAGCGGCCCGATGTCCCGCAGGGCCTTCGTCACGATCCGCTGGTCGAACACGAAGTTGCCGCTGTCGGACCCCGCCACCAGGCGCTCGGAGGGAAGCCAGTGGCGCAGGTCCGGGAGCGCCAGGATCTGCTCGAGCGTGCCCTCCCGCTCCTGCGGTGGGACACACGCCGGGATCCACAGCCACAGCGCGTCGAAGTGGCAGTCCAGCGTGTCGGTCTCGCGCCTGGCCGGGCCTCCGCAGGTAGGGCACGTCGTGTTCACGAACTCATCGAGCTCCGCCAGCGGGTTGCCGGTCCCGGTCGGGCGCACGTCCAGCGGCAGCAGCACCGGCAGCTGCTCGCGGGGCACCGGGACGGTGCCGCACCGCTCGCAGTAGACGATCGGGATCGGCGTTCCCCACGACCGCTGCCGGGAGATCGTGAAGTCCGCGGCCTTGTAACGGACGGCCGGCGTGGTGGCGACCTCGGCCACGCCGGCGTCGGCGTCGTCGTCGTCGAGCTCGATCCCCAGGCGCCGCGCCAGCACCTCGTCGCTGTGGTCCTCGGAGGGCACACCGAGCACCGCCGTGGGGCCGAAGCGGGAGTCCACCAGCGGCGAGATCACCACCGGCAGCTCTCGCCCCCCGGGACCGGTCAGCGTGCGACCCGTGTCGAGCACCGGGATCGTCTCCGCCTCGCGGGCGCTGCGCTCCCAGCCACCGGAGCGCAGCCGCTCGAGCTGCTCGGCGACGTCGTCCCCGGCGGCCCACGTCTCCACCGCGGGGTGACGCGGGCTGAGCAGCACGAAGCGGGCCTGGCCGAGGGCGTCCGGGTAGGGGGTGAACAGCACCAGCGAGTCTCCACCGTCGCTCAGCTCGAGCTCGACGCCGTCGATGCGTCCCAGCACGTACTGCTGGGAGGCGAGCGCCACCTCGTCCCAGATGCCGCTCTCCTGGAGCTCGCCCAGGCGGGCGTCGTTCTCGGGCACGTAGGCGCTGATCCCCAGGTACCACTGCGGGAGCCCGATCAGCTTCACCGGCTCGTGACAGCGCCAGCAGGTGCCCCCGGGCTCGACCTGGATCGAGGCAAGCGTCGTCTGGCAGTTCTCACACCAGTCCACGGTCCCCGTGCCCCGGTAGATCAGCCCTGCCTCGAGCAGCACCAGGAACAGCCACTGCGACCAGCGGTACATCTCCGGGTCGGAGCTCATGAACGACCGCGACCAGTCGAAGGAGAAGCCGAGTCGCTCGAGCTGGCCCTTCATGTGCACCGCGCGGCTGCCCACCCACTCGCTGGGGGACTCCCCGCCGGTGATCGCCGCCAGCTCGGCGGGCAGGCCGAAGGCGTCGAACCCGAACGAGAACAACACGTCGTCGCCCCGGGCGCGGCGGAAGCGGGCGTAGGCGTCCCCGATCGAGTAGCTGCGGACATGCCCGATGTGGACGTTCCCGGAGGTAAACGGGGCCGAGGGCTTTATGTATATGTGAGGAGCGTCGTCCGACAACGCGGGGGTGGCGGCGGCGTCGCGCTGCAACCACGCCTGCTGGCGGCGCGGCTCGAGCTCCTGAGGGTCGTATCTGGGCCTTGAGATGTCGGTCATTTTCGAACGGGTTCGAGCATACCCGGGCGATGCGCAACGACCGCTCGGCTCCCGAGAGCGTCGTCGTGCGCGGCTACGGAGGGCGCTACTCGCAGCTGGTCGCGGCCGACAGACAGTTCGCGCATGCCCATGATCCTAGGCGTCGGATGCGCGATGCCGCGGACGGGAGACCGCGATGCCTCACGCTTCGGCGCGTGCCCTGCAACTCCTCATCCAGCGCCGTGCGGGGCGATCTCGCTGACTGAGCGCTTCTGGCGCCGGGAGCAGCGCCGGCTGTGCCGAGTGAGGGCCCGCCGATGCGCTCGTGGTGAGCCTTCGTGAGGTCATATCCACGCTCAGACTCGTCGGCCAGCGCCTCCGCCAGGCTCTTGGTGAGCTGGGCGCCACTGCGGCTTCTCAGAGTCGCTATCGCCCGGTCTGCTCTTAGTGTGGCGTGTACTTGTCGCGTAGCGTCATGGCGTGGATCACGAGCGGCTCACCGTCAGATAGCTCGACTGCGATGGGCGCGCTGATCAAGTACGCGACGGCGCAGGCGCCGGGGGCGGGAGCCGCCTTCGGCATGCAGTCGAGGCGGTTGCCCTAGGTGCGGCCTTCGGCTGCGGAGTCGCGCAACAGCGCGGCCAGGCGCAACGGGTTCAGCGGCGCGACGCGACTGGGCGCCAGCGTCTCGGACGGCTCGGCTTCGCCGGCCGCGTTCGAGAGCAGGAAGCGCATCTCGAGCCGGGTGCCGCCGGAGCGACTGGCGCCGAGCGTGAGCGAGTCGCAGCTGTCCTCGATCAGGTTCAGACCCAGCCCGAGGCCGGGGGTCTCGCGTGCAGCGCCGAGGCCGCAGCCGTCGTCGGCAACCATCACCGACAGCGCAGGGCCGGCGAGCGCCACCATGACCTGAACCGGTCCCGGGCTGCCCGGCGGGTAGGCGTGAACGACGGCGTTCGTGACCGCCTCGGAGACCGCCAGGCGGACCCGGTCCAACTCCACGTCGGTGGCCCCGTTGCGTGCGGCGAACGCGGCGACGGCGGCGCGGGCAGCCGGGACCGACGCCGGGCGGGCGGGGTAGGAGACATCGAGGCGCATCCCGTTCGGGCTCATTGCTCGGCCGCGTGCCCTGCGCATCAGGGCCGGCGACGCTCCTGGCGAGGTGAGCGGGCCTTCGCGCGGCGCGAGCTGCGAACCGGCCCACGCGTGTCGGGGGGCTTGCGTGCCCTGAAGCTGGCGAAGCCATAGTCGGGACCCAAGGTCCCTTCCACCAGCCCCGAGGCGTACATCGACTTGTACATCTGCTCGCGAGAGGGCGGCAGCGGATGCCCGCGGCGGGCACCGAGCTCGAACAGGTGCCGCCCACGGGCGCCGATGTCCGAGAAGAACGAGGTCCCGACCAGCACGCCACCCGGGCTCAGGCAGCGTGCGATCTCCGCCAGCGCGCCGTCGCGATCATCCAGCAGGTGGATCGCGCCGAAGCACAGGAACACGTCGATCTCGCCGTCGGCGAACGGCAGTGCCGTCAGCTCGGCGCGCTGAAAGTCGATCTGCGTCAGCGAGCGCCGGCGCGCGCGCCGCTCGGCGCGCCTCAGCGTGTCGGGGTCCGGGTCTATGGCCAGATAGCGGACATCCTGGCCGGGTGCCAGCGCTCCGAAGGCCACTCCAGTGCCGCAGGGGACGTCGGCGACGCACGCACCCTGCAACGAGCCGATCAGCCTGATGGTGCGATACAGCGGCGAAACGTCGACCCCCCAGAGCGCGCGAGTCAACGGGCGCATCACGCACGAATGCTGGCCGCAGACGCGGTAGAGCGCACCGAACAGGCCGGCGCGCCGATCAGCGACAGGCAACTGAGGATCGTACGCGTCGGCGTGCTGATCAGCGAGCGGGGGATCCGCCGCCGCCGAGGGCGGCTGCGGCGCCGGGTCGTGTGCTCCTAGAGTCGCCATCGCACCCCCGCGCAGCTGCGCCCCTACGTTGCCCGGCCGCGCCAGAGCGCCAGCACGGCCAGCGGCTTGCGCCTCGAAGCTCCCGCGGACGCCGCGAGCGCCGCAAGCAGGCGCACGCGCACATCCTGATTCAGGCGTGCGCTCATCGACCGTCGCAACCCCGCAGGACAATAAACATCTGCGAGCGAATACTGCTCGACCAGCCACTCGCTGTCAAGCCAGCTGGAGCAAACACACATGACTGACACACACGGCCCCAAATAAACTGGCGCGATCGTGCGGCGGAGGTTACCCGCGCGGCTTGGGGGGCAATGCCGCGGCGGGTCGCCCATAAACGGCGCCGTCAGCGTTATATATCCAGGTCGCACGGCCCGCAGTGCTCGCGCCGTTGCGGAACAGCACGACGGCAGTCGTGGGTCGGACCTCAGCGCGGATGAAACGGGCGCCGCGACCGGGGCAGTGGTCGCGGCGCCCGTACGAGTGGCCCCTGAGGGGAGAGGCACACTTCGAGGATCTATCCGCGCCGACGAAAGGAGCAACGCCGTGCAGATACGATAAACGTATCAAGTGTGGCAGGGTAAGGGAAGTCGCAAACCGCCAAACTCCGCGAATAGACCCCAGCCTTGGGCTGGCACGGCGAATCATCGGTAGCCACCGGACAGTGCAGCGCGGGTCGCTATAAACGACTGCGTAGGCGTTTGCGCACGAGCGTGTGGGGCCCGGCGGGCGCCCGGCGACGGGCGCCGAGGGGCCTGGCGTCATGCGGGGCGGGCCTGGGCGCTCAGCTCGGATACGAGTCGCGCCGCGGTCCGCGGGCCCGCGAAGGGGGCGATCGCGATGTAGGTCAGCAGCGGCAGGCGGCGCGGAAGCATGGCCGCCTCACCGGTGGCGAGGTCGCGTTGGAAGAGCTCGAGCAGCGCGCCGGCGACCGCGTCGGCGCACAGACTCGGGAGCTTTCGCGCCTGCGCACGAAAGCCGAAGCCCTCCTGTAGGAAGATGCTGGCGGCGCCGCGCAGCTGCTCGACGTGGTCGGCCGCGAGCGGGCCGGCCGCGTAGCCCTCGACGATCCGCGCGTACCCGAGCGCCGGCTTGGCAGCCGCCAGGGCGGTCAGGACATCGAGTGCGCTCCAGACCCGCGCCGGCCAGCCATCGCCGGCGAAATACGCATCCGCGCAGGCCCGCAGCAGAGCGACGTTGCCGTGCTGCTGAGCGGCGATGAAGGCCTCGCGCTTGCTCGGGAAGTGGCGGTAGAAGATCTGTCGCCCGGTGCCGGCGGCAGCGACGACGTCGCTGACAGTGATCTGCGCGTAGCCCTTCGTGAACGCGAGCTGCGCGGTGGCGTTGGCGATCCGCGTGCGCTGAATGTGTCCGGAGACGAGCGCCGGCAGGCGGTGGCGACCGCGCGCGTGTTGGCGCGGGCGCAGCCCGCGCGAGCACGCGGCAACCTCGGCGGGCGGGGACGGTGCGCACGCCAGGAGCGTGCCCGCGCCGACGCTGAAGCGCGGCGCGTCGCGCGGCAGCGCATACGAGCCGGCCCAGCGCCACAGGTCATCCAGCAGGCCGTCGAGCTGCGGCGCGCCCTGCTCGCGCAGGCGAGCACAGACGAGCGCGCCGATCGCGCCCAGCAGCGCGGCGGCCGGGAGGTCCAGCGTCCTGGCGCACGAGGGACCGTGCAACAGCGCTTCGAGGGTGCGCTCGTAGTCCCCCAGCAGCCGCTGGCGCTCGGCGCGGGCGCGCGGGCCGCCGGCCCGCGCCTCGCCGAACAGCAGCCGGGCGGCGTCGCCGTCGCGCTGTAGCGCCGCGAACAGAGCCTCCAGCGCGAGCCGCAGCGGATCCGCGCCGCCGCGCGCGCGCGGCTGCGGCTGGTCTTCGAATAGGCGCCCCGCCGCGGTCCGGCAGGCCTCCAGCAGACAGTCTTCCCTGGACCGGTAGTGCTCGTAGAAGGTCGCGGTGGACACGCCCGCGGCGGCGCTCACCCGCGCAACGCCGGCGTCGGCGTACCCGGCCTGGGCGCAGACCGCGATCATCGCGTCCAGCAGTCGCTCGCGTTGGGTCCTGCCCGCCGGGCGCGTGAAAGACGCCACGCTCACATCCGCCTGGGTGCCCGGTCGGCGCTCACCGCGTTCAGCAGGCGCCGGCGAGGCTCGCCAGTTGGGCGCCGAGCGCGGTCAGCCGCCACGCGTTGCTGGGCGCCCTGGGGCGGGCGGTGTTGTCGTTTACGAGCAGCCGGTGGCGCTCGAGGCGGCGCAGCAGCTTTGAGATCTGGCCCGTGTCGTGGACGCCGGCGAGGCGTGCCAGCTCGCGGTTGCTGGCACCCGGGTGCTCGCGTACCGCGGCGAGCACAGCCAGCGTGCGGGTCGTGAGGCGGATCTCGAGCCTCGCGAGCGGCGCGCTAGTGGCGCTCGTGCCGGTCAGCGTCGGCGGGCAGCGGGGTGCGGCCGCCGCGAGCGCCAGCTCCTCGCAGGCGGCGGCGTGCCCGAGGTAGGGCATCACGATCATGCTGATCAGCGGCCCGTGCAGGTCGCTCAGCGGAGCGTGCTGGTGACGGCGCAGGTGCTCCTCGACGAGCGCCAGCAGACCGCCGGCGAGCGTGCGGGCGCCGAGCAGCGCCAGCTCGGGCGGGGTGTCCGTCAGCTCTCGGCCGGTGTGGATCGCCCTGGCGAGGCGCTGCACTGCCTGCGCGCGGCGCTCGAGCACCCGCTCGCCGGCGCACAGGGCGTGCACGACGCAGAGCTTGGCCAGCCCGGGCTCGCGCTCGCCCAGCGCGAGCAGCGCCGGCACGGCGGCGCGCATGCCCTGCCGCCATCCCGGCTGGCTGGAGTAGGTGCTCCGCGCCAGCTCCTGCGCGCTGCTCAGCGCGGTGTCGAAAGTCGCCAGGAAGCAGTCTTCGGGGTCGCGGAACAGCTCGTGGAAGGTCCTGCGTGAGACGCGGGCACGACGGGCGATCTTCGCGACGGTGAGCCGGTGCGAGCCCTCGGCGAGGACCACGGCGAGCAGCGCCGCCATGATGCGCGTGCGCTGCAGCTCTTGGAGCTCCCGCTCGCCTTGGCGGCGGGAGCGCGCGGGGGGCGCGAGGTCTCGCGACGGCGCGCGCTGACGGGTGGCCGACATCGACTGTCCTCAGCGCCCGGCGGCTGGGCCCGCTCGCCCGGCCGCGGCTGAAACCGCGACGCGCGGGTGAAATCCGCTGTTGGACGCTGCCCGGGCGCCGGCGCGCGTGAGACGGCGGTTACGGGCAGCAATAAACACCAGCGCCGACAATATCCCAGCGTCCGGGATGGAGCACGGCCTCGCGCCGAATGCTCCATTTCGGAGGCTGTGAGTCTGTGCGGCGAGCTGCATGTGGCGTTAGGATAAACAGGTGCATCGGCGTTCGGCGATGCGGTGGGGTGCGCGATCGTGATGAGCGGCAGACAGCTAGTGGACACAGAGGCCGAGGCGACATCCGCGCTGTCAACTCGGGTACGGTTCGCGCCGACGGCGCCGCCGTCCCCTCCAGCGATGCCGCCCCAGGGACGCAAGAGCACACAGCGCGAACGACTGTTGAGCGGGATGGTGCAGGTCGCCAACCGCCGTGGCTACGCGGGCGCGAACGTGTCGGCGGTGATCGCCGAGGCGGGCGTGTCGCGGCCGACCTTCTATGACTATTTCGCCGACCGCGACGACTGTTTCGTCGCGACGATCGAGGACGTGCACGCCAGCTTGGCCGAGGCGGTCGAAGCGGCGCTACAGGACGGCGAGCCGCACCAGGCGCTCGATCGTGCGGTGGCGGCGACGCTGGATTTCGCCAGCGAGCAGCCGGCGAAGGCTCGGTTCTTGACGGGCGAGTCGATGAGCGGCGGCCACGGCGCGCTGGCGGCACGCGACGCCGGGGTTGCGCGGATCGCCGAGACCGTCGAGCGCGTCCAGCAGCCCGTGAAGGCGACGGTGGTGCTGGCGGACGTGGAGCCGCGCCTGGTTCTCGGAGGGCTGTTCAGGATGCTCGCGATGCGCCTGCGCCGCGGCGAGACGGCGGTCTCCAAGCTGACCGACGAGCTGCTGGAGTGGCTGTCGGCCTACGAGACGCCGGAGGGACGGAGGCGCTGGCAGACGCTCGCGCCGGTAGCGGTACCGAGGCGCTCCGAGCATCTGCCGGCGGTGCCGATCCAGCAGATGCCGGGCGTGTTCGGACCGGGACGGCCGAGCGCCTCGGAGGCGGAGATCGCCGAAAATCACCGCCTGCGGATCCTGTACGCGGCCGCGCGGCTGGCGGAGGAGAAGGGGTACCTGGAGACGACGGTGGCGGACATCACGAAGCTCGCACGGATCGACGGGCGCGTCTTCTACCGCCTGTTCTCCGACAAGCAGGAGGCGTTCTCGGCGGTGCACGAGCTGGGCTTCCAGCAGGTGATGGACGTCACGACGAAAGCGTTCTTCGCCGCCGAGGGGTGGCCCGAGCGCAGCTGGGAGGCGGGGCGGGCGCTGACGGGACTGTTGCAGGAGAACCCGCTGGTCGCGCACGTTGGGTTCGTGGAGGCCTACGCGGTCGGTCCGGGGGCGGTGCAGCGGATCGAGGACAGCCACACGGCGTTCCTGTTCTTCCTGCAGGAAGGGCTCGCCGACGCAGCGCGGCCGCCTTCGCGGGTGGCGATGGAAGCGTTGATCTCGAGCGTGTTCGAGCTGATCTACCTGCAGGCGCGCGAGCCGGGCGAGCCGCAGATCGCGGGTATGCTCGCGTACATCGCGCACCTGTGGCTGACACCATTCTTGGGGGTCCGCGGCGCGAACGCCTTCATCGACGGTCAGCTGCGCAGAGACGACGGTGCGCGTGTCGGGCGGGCCAAACGCTAACGAGCGCCAACCGAACACGAGCGCGAGCTGGGGCGCGGCGCTCGCCTGTCGCGGTGCAGGATGAACGTCCCCTCGCAGGACTCGGCGTAGAGGCCGACCGCGAGCGTCGCTGACAGCGCCAGGACGGCGAGCACGGCAGCAGGCGTGTTGGCTTCTCACCGGTGCGGACTGGCGGCCGCGGCGCTGGCCGCCGCGCGGAGAGACGGGCTAGCGCCCCCGGGCGAAGCGCAGGAGCTCCTCGATCGAGGTCAGGCCCGTCTGTTGCCTGAGCGTGTCCAGACGCATGTCGCTGCGTACGCCGAAATCGACGCCATACTCGCGCTCGAGGTGCCCGACAAGGGTGTCGCCGCGCTTCTGGCGCAGCTCCCCGTCCTCGTTGCGGGTGCGGTCGGTGTGCATTCCCTGCGCGCGCTCATGCGGCTCTGCCATGGCTCCTCCAGTCTCTCGATCGGTGTACGAACATGTGTTTGCATCCTAGCGGCCTCGGCGGACGCCTCGGCGACGTTTATCGCCGGCGCCGGCGGAAGCCCGGCCCGCTGCGATCGAGCTCATCGCGGGGGCGCCTGAAGTGAGCGGGCGGTGACTGCGCGGCGGCGTTTATATTGGGCGCGGGCCGGCCGTCGGCTCCGGCCGTTCACGCGATGCGAGACAAAGCTCCGACGTACGCTTCTTTCGCTCGTTCAACTACGAAGATGAGCGCAAGGCCAGCCCGCGCTCGCAGGCGAAGGAGTGGGAGCAGAATCCGCTGGCTCGGCGCGGCTCAGATCTCGCGACAGCGCCTCGGAGACGACAAGCCACGGGCGAAGCTCGGGGTCCGAGAGCCACTCCAGAGCCTCGTCGCTGAACAGAACCGATGGGTCGATGATGAGCCTGCTGAGCGGCTCCTGGTCGGGCATCCGCTAACCAAATACCAACTGCCGAGGTAAGTCAACCCGCGCTGCGTCGTCCGCAGCGCGAAAGACGGCTTCGGCTGGTGGAAGGAACGTCACTTAACCACTTCGATCGTGCCGTTCATCGTCGCCGGCTGGGTCGTCGACTCGTAGTGGATGACGCCGGGATTGGTGAGCTTAACCTCGAACGTTGCGCCTTCGGTGAAGTCGGCGGAGGCGAAGCGCTGGGGACCGGAAACGCTCCTGACGTTGCCAGGCGTCGGGTCGTAGTTGGTCCAGCGGACAGTGCTGCCGGCCGTCACCTTCAGCGTGTCCGGGGCGATCGTGTAGTTACGGTAGGCCACCTGCACCAGGCCACTGCGAACCGGCGCCGAGGAGGAGGGGTTCTCAAACCTGGGCGTGCTCTGCGCCGTCAGGGCGCCAAGGCGGTTTGCCGGGGCGGGCGCGCGTGCGGTGTTGGGGTGCGGGCGGGCGCTCGAGCCGCAGCCGGCGAGCGGGACGAGCGCCCAACACCCAGCCACGCCGGTGGCGAGGACTCGCGTCGACGGGCGGCACCGGAGCAGGAAGCTCATCGCGGGCGTGTCAGCCCGACTGCGGGCCAAGATTCTCTCGCCGGCGTAGCTTGCTCAGAAGGTGGGAAGCTCGTCGAGGTTGTCCTTCTTGATTGCGTCGGCTTTGGTTTTGATGAACTTCACGCCGTCGATCTCGACGACTTTGACGGTGGCGCCTTTCTGCCACTTGCCGTCGCTGTCCTTTGTGGCCGTGCAGTAGGTCGTGCCGGATTTGATGGAGGTGACTACACTCGCACGCGATGCCTCGGTGGCGTCGCCGAGCTTGTCGCCGTTGTCTTTTCGGCGCTTGACCTCGTCGATGTGGGTTTTGGCTGCGTTGAAGCGAACTGCGGTTATTGCGTAGTCGGCCCATTTGGCGGCCATAGCAGGAGTCCTCCGTAGTGTGTAGCTCGACGTGAACGACTTGGTGGTGGCCCGCTCGTGCCGTCCTGGGCGCCCAGCTTCCGGCGAACCGCGGCCGATCTGCCGATGAACGCTTCGGTCGCGAAGGCGCCCGCAGGAACCAGGAGCAGCAGCAGCGCACCGGCGCTCACGGCAGTGAGCGCAGCGCGACGCGTCCGGAACCGCCGGGCAGGCCGCCAGCTCACGCCGAGCCTGCCTGAGATGTGGCAGCCGGCGCCGTCGTGGCGATCGGACGGCGGTCACGGTGAAGCGCTGAGGCCAACGCGGTCAGCTCTTCTTGTGCCTGGGCCTTGCGCCGTAGCGCCTGCGGGCGGTTGCTTCGCAGAGCGCGCGTTTGCGCTTGGGCTTCGCTTTGCGGCACGCCTTCAACGCCGCCGCGAGCTGTTGGGCCCTGGTGGGCTTCTTTTTCGTCGCGGGTTTTGCGGTCGCGGGAGGGGGTTTTTCGATCGGTGTCACGAGACGGGGGTTTTCGATCGCTAGCAAGGGCGCGGCCAGGTTTTCCGGCACAGAGAACGTCGGCCCTGAGAAGGTCGCGGTCGGGGGGAACGACTCGACGGGCGGTTGCGTCCCCGGGAGCCAGCATTCTTCGGCGCTTTCACACGACGCCGGTGGTGGGGGTGTTTCGCAGGGTTCGCCCTTTTCGCAGACGGGTTCTTCGCACGGTTCGCCCTTTTCGCAGACGGGTTCTTCGCACGGTTCGCCCTTTTCGCAGACGGGTTTTTCGCACGGTTCGCCCTTTTCGCAGACGGGCGCGGCGGCGTGAGCGTCATAGACATCGACGTTCTCATCGGTGTCCGTGGGCAGGAGTGCTTGGCGGGTGAAGAAGAACACGTCGTCGCCGGTGGCGGACGCGTCGCCGAAGTAGGACCCTCCCGTTGCACTGGCGCCGGAGATCAAATACAGGCAGCCTTCATCCTGGGCTTCGGAGTCGCAGGAGCCTTCGCCGTCGGCCTCCCACTCATACACGTTCGTCTGATTGTTCGTGTCACCCGATAGCAGCACATCGGGAGACTGAAAGAACGCCCTGTTGCCGTCTTCGGAGAGGTTGCGCGTCAGGATCGGTTCGCCGGCGCCCCCCGAGGCGGCGCCGCTTTCGCCTACGAGGATTGGTTCCCCGACCGGCGCCAGCGCCGGATCGGGGTTACACGACACGCAGGTCAGGCGTCCCACCGCACCGCCCGGCCCGGCCCGGTAGCGATAGAACTCGGTGCACCCTTCTCTGCCGCAGCCACTGTTGTCATACCCTGTCAGCGGCCGTCGCGAGCCGAGCAGCACGGTTTCCCCGTTGGGGGTCACGCGCGAGGCTTTCTCGCGCGATGGGCCAGCGGGGCGGTCCTGCCAGTCCGGTCCGTCGCCTTCGTCGCGTTCGCCGCCTGCGTCCAGGAGCCTTGCGATGAACGTCGTCACCGGTGCCCCGGCCGGTGGCTGGTAGGACTCGTACAGGTTCGCGACTTTCGGTTCGCTCGCGGGCGCTTCGCTGGCTTTCTCGTGTTCGCCTGCCGCGTTGACGTATTCGTATTCGCGGGTGTTTTCCGCGAGTACCCCGCCGGCCGCGAAGTACACGGCCGACCCGTCCGCGGAGGACCCCAGCACACCCAGAACGTCGGGCGTCGTGCCCGACAGCGAATCGTCGGCGAGCGTTACGCTCGCCGGCAAGCTCAACCCCAGCGAGTGTTCGCCCACCGCCGTAACCGTCGTCCCTTCCTGCAAACCCGCCCCGAACACGCCTTCCCCGATATGGAACACCCCGGCTGAGACGGCAAGGCCAGTGACTTCGTTTGAGCCGGCGGTCAGGTCACCTGTCCCCGCCGCGGTAACGGCGATCGGTTCCCTAACACCCGTGTGCGCGTCAAAGCGGTACAGGTCTTCCCCTTCGGTGTAGAAGGCGAAGGACCCGTCGGGGGTCGCTTCGCGAAAGACCGCCGCGCCCGCGGACACCGCGACGGTGCGCTGCCCATCTTCACGCAGATAGACACGTTCTGAGGGCAGCGCCGTGAAGAACACCCGTGAGCCGTCCGCCGAGAGCGCGCCACGGGAGTAGGTGCCGCAGCACGGGGTGTGCGGCTGGCTGAGGCCGTTGAGGTTCCCGTCCGCGCCGGCGCCCGCGAGCGCGCCGCCCGGCGAGATCACGCAGGCGGCGCCTTCGCAGCTTTGATCGTGTTCTTCGCCGGGGATCATCCCGACCAGGCTGAGGTTTTCGCCCGCCGGCTTTTCCAGGTCCTGCTCGTAGACATTCGGGGCTTGCGCGACCGCCCCGGCAACCAGCCGCAGTTCGCTCTGGAAGAGGAGCTGCTTTTCATCGGCGGCGACCCCGGCGATGCTCTCCGCTTCGGCGAAGGGGGCCTGCTGCAGTTCTTCGCCGAAGACGACCTTTTCATGGATACACGCCGTGGACCAGCCAGCGGCGCCGCGGGAGCTCACGTACGTGGGGTAGATGTCGAACACGTCCGGTGGGCATCCGTCGATCCCTTTGATCGAGAAGTAGCGCACCCGGTCACCCGAGAGCGAAGCCTGCACCAGACCCGGTTTGCCCTGCACATCCTGGCCGTCCTTTTCCACTTCGGAGACCTGTTCGTAGGCGCGGCAATCAGGCAACGGCGGCAGACCATTGAAGCTCGACTGTTCTTCGCGCACCTGTTCGTTGGGGCAGGTGCCGGCGGCGTCGGCGGGGGTGACGGAGAGGGCCGCCGCAGGGGTGCCGGCGAGCGCGCACAGGCACGCCAGCAGGGCGGCGTGGGATCCGAGCTGTGCGGCGAGCACGCGTGGCTGTCGATCGCTCTGGGTCATGTCTTGTTCGCGGCTTTGGTCGTCGTCTTCTTCTTGGGCGGGCCGTAGCGCCTGCGGGCCTGCGCTTCGCAAAGCTGGCGCGCGTGATGCTTGTTCTTGGCGCTGTCGCGCTTGCGGCATGCCTTCAGCGCGGCCGCGAGCTGCTGGGAGCGCGTGAGCTTCGGCTGCTTGGTCGGCTGCTTGGGCGTCTGCGTGGTGACTTTCGCGCCCTGGACCGCGATCGCAGCGGCGGGGCAGCCTTCGATCGTGACATTCGTGCTCTGCGTGAGCACCGCGCCGTTGTGGGCGGCGGTCGCGGTGGGGATGCTCAGCGGCTGCCCGCAGAGGCTGCCGTTCGCGCCGGCGGGCAGTTCGGCCTGCAGGGCGGAGTCCGGGCCCTGCGGGAAGCTCGCTTCGAGGGTCGAGATCGGGACGTCGGGAATCGCGTCGAAGGTGACACTGACGGCGCCTTCATCGACGTTCAAGTGGCCTTCGAGGATCGTCTCGATGCCTTCGCCCTGGAGCACGATCTGCAGGGCGGGGAGCGCCGCGCCGGCGTGGGAGACGAGGTAGATCGGGCCGGCCGGCGCCGCGTCAAGCAGCGGCGTGGTCGCGTTCGCGGCGCCGATCACCGACGCTTGCGGGCAGCCGGCGGGGTTGGCTTCGAACTGGGCTTGCGGGCAGGCGTCGGCGAGCGCGCTCGGCCGCGCCTGCAGCTGGCGCGGGAGCGTGAGGGCGAGCTTGGCGAGGTTGGCGTCGCCCGCCGCGAGCGTCCACTTGAGATCGAGCCCGGCGCCGGTGGCGCTGCTGGTCTGGCCCTGGGCGGAGGCCTGCAGCGAGGGTTCGAAGGGCAGGTTTTCGCAGCCGCCGAGCTGGAAGGGGCTCGACAGGTTCGCCTGCGAGAGCGATGTTTCGCTGCTTTCCCCGAACGCGGTGGCGCTCACCGCCGTCTTTTCGCAGCTGGTCGGGTTCAGCATGAGCCGGTCGGCGGTGCTCTGCAGTTCGATCGAGCGGACGTCGAGGGGGATGCCGTGCACGAACGTCGGTAGCTGCCCGCTGCGGGCCGTGACCTGGGCGGTTCGCGGGTCGACGAACAGGCCCGCGCGCACGACGACGGTGCCGAGGTCGAACGCGCCCGCGAGGGCGGGCGTGATGACCGCGAGGCTGAACGGCGCGCCCATGTACGGCCCGGCGAAGTAGGCGCGACCCTTCAGGTAGATCGGGGCGCCGGCGCCGGCGGCGATCTCCACGGTCGCGATTTCGCTGGCGGGCGGGCAGGAGGGGTGGGCCTGCTCGAGCGCGCCTTCTCCTTCGCCGCCGCGGCGTTCGGCCGCTTCGATGGCGGCCTGCGGGCACTGTTCGATCCCGGCGATCCTCGCGGCCAGCCCCGCCGGCAGGGTCACGTCGATCGCCTTCAGCGGCTGCGAGCCGTCTTCGCGGGAGACGCGCAGCACGAACGGGCTGTAGGCGCCGGCGGCCGTGCTCAGCGAGCCGGCTAGCAACGTGGGGTCGTTTGGCTGTTCGGCGGGCGTCTGCGGGCACGCGGCGCCGCCCGCCGCTTCACCGGCTTGGAAGGGGCTCGACGGGGTGGCGGCCGGGGCCTGGGGGCTCGACCACGGCGTCAGCTGGCTGCTGGTGTGCTGCGCGGCGCAGGTCGGCGGGGTGCTGAGCGGCGCGCGCTGGCCGCCGAAGATGTGAACCTTGACGTCTTCGAAGGGAAGCTGCGGGTCGTTTTCGAAGCTCGTGCGGATCTGCCCGGGCGCGAGGCCCGCGACGCCTTCCTGGCCGCCGACTTCGACGCGCCCGGCGAGCTTGATGAGGATCCCGCGTTCGGGGTCTTCGACGGCGAGGTACAGCGCCAGCGGCGTGGCGAACGGGTTGTGCGCGGGTTCGGCGAGGTAGATCGCTCCGTGCAGGGGGTTTTCGAGCAGCGGCGTCGAGGCTTCGACGGTGCCGAGCTTGGAGGCGTCGGGACAGTGCGCGGGCGCTCCGGAGTGGAGGTTGATGCCCGTTTCTTCACCGCCCAGTTCGCGTGCTTCTTTTTCGGTTTCGAGGCCTGTCAGCAGCGGGCAGCCGGCCAGGCCGTCGGCGGCGGAGGGATCGAGGCTCATGCCGGCGGCAGCGTCACGACCGCGTCCTTCAGGTTCGCGCTCGCAAGGGCGCCCGGGCTGTCGTTGTCGTTCTGGGGGACGTGCAGGTCGAACTGCAGGCCGCTCGCCGAGCCGGCGGCCACGTTTTCGGGCTGGGCTTCGATCGTGGGTTCGAACGGCATGGCGGCGCAGCCGGTGACGGCCGGCGCGCTGGACTGAGCGGGGAAGGACACGCCGGGCTGGGTCCAGGGCTGCACCGCGATGGTCGTCAGCAGGGGTTCGGCGGGGCAGGAGCTCGGCATGCTCAGGAACGCGGTTTCAGGGGCTTCTGAGGCTTGCAGCGGGCAGTCGGTGAGCTTGCCTTCGGCTTTCGTCGATGGCGGCGCTTCTCGGCGCATTGCCCGCGCTCGGCGTCGTGGACGGGCGCGGAAGGGTCGCCCCACAGGGTCGCTACGACGGCGTACAGCGGCTGGGAGTCAGAGGCGCTCGTGGTGGTGACTTCGCCCTCCAGCCCGTAGCCGCCCTGGAGCGCGTCGATCGTGCGCACGTGGCCGTCGATGGAGATCGTGTATCCGAGCGCCGTGAGGTTTGAGGCGAGCTGTGCCGCCATGCCGGCGGGGGCCACCATGTTGTAGAGCGGCGCGAGCACGCGGTAGGGGGGTCCGCTGACGTAGGTGGCGAGCAGCCCGACCGCCGAGGACGGCGGACAGGCCCCTTTGTCCTTGAGGCTCGCTTGTTCGCAGCGCGCGGCGGTCGCCCGCGGGTCAAAGATGAGGCCGGGGGAAAGCTCGGCGGTGAGGCTCTTCGGGGCCGTCGGAACCGAGACTCTGGTGGGAAGCTTTTCCCTTGGGCGGCCAGCCCGAGTCGAGGACCGCTTTCTTTTCGACCACGTGGTTGAAGACGATCGTGGCGGTCATCGCGAAGGGATGCCCGCCGCCCTGCCAGAACGGCGCTCCGCCGCGGTCGAGGAACGGTTCGCTGGGCGGCTCGGAGAACGTTTCGACGCCGGCTTCGGAGAACGGCGGGTTCGCGAAGGCAGTGGAGAAGCCTTCGCTTTCGACGCCGAACGGCGGCGCTTGCAGCGCGCGGGTCGCGACGGCCGGGGACGCGGAGACCGCGAGCACGGCGACGGCCAGAAACGGGATGAGGCGTAGTTTGCGGGTCATCGCTTGTCTTTCGTCAGCCGGTGGCGGCGCGCGCGAAACTGCTGCAGGCAACTCGGTGCTCGTGCCCCCCTTGGCTCGTTCATCCTCAGTGATTGCGGGGCACCGGCATACGGGATTACCTCGAGGCTGCCGGCCGTATCCTCACTGAAGGTACGGCCGGCAGCAGGAGCGAGCGGTTAGCTCAGTTCTGCGGTGAAGGCTTCGCTTTCAGAATTGCCAACCTGTACGTAGGCCGCCAAGGTTTCCGTCTTCGCACAGGATTTCGGGCTGCCTTTGGCGAGCTTGCCCGCCGCTTGGACTTCCATGTTGACTTCGCCGCCGCTGGGGGTGAAGTTGCCGGTGAACTTCTTGATCGTGTAGGCGCAGGAGCCCGGGAGCGTGACGGTTACGTCAGCCTTGAACGATGCCACGCCGGCGGTCGAAGAGCTCGGCTGAGGTTACGTACCCCGAGATCGCCGTCGCCGTCGCGCCTTCGACACATACGGTTTCAAAGGGGTCGCTGCTCGTGAAAGCCGCCTTATCCTTGCTCTTTTCGGTGGCGGTCACTTTGCCCTGCCCCCTCACGTGGCACCCCTCGGAGTAGAAGCCGCTGTACGCGGCCAGCGCCGTTGGCGAGCGTCGTGCCGCCTTCCTTGAGGATCAGCGTCGGCTTGTACGATTTGGCGTACGCGCCGCCTGCCAGCATCGCCGACAGCGCAAGCCCCGCCAGCAGGACGGCGCCGAACGTGGTGAGTCTTCTCATTGTTACCTCGCTCCTTTCTCATCGCGCCTTCGCGGTGAGTCGTGTGGTGAGTGGTCACGCGGGGGCGACGGGTCCAAGGGAACCCCCTGATCCGCCGACGGAGCCGGATATCCGGCTCGAACGAAGGCGCGCGCTACGGCGCTGCCGCCTTCTCCCCAGGCTGTTCGTAGCCCGTACGCACACCCCTCCAGATTGCAATCCAGCTACAGAGATAAACGTCGCTGATGAGTCTAGCGTAGACGCCGATACGCTGTCAATAGCGGGGCGCACCTTCGGCGTTTGTTTGTCGCGGAAACGCTCGCCGTGTGGATCGCTGCTCTGGTGTGCCGTGAGCGCGGTCCGGTCCTGGGTGGCGGGATGCCGGAGGTGCGCTGTGCTCGTGCGGGCGGCGGCCTCGGCGCTGGCGAATCGGGCGGGTGTGGGTGCGGCGCCGGCGGGCGTCGAGAGCGCGCCCGCGAGCGCCTTGTTTGCTGTGAATGGTGCGTTTCGGGTGTTGGCGGATACGCCTTCAGGGTC